>OZ252054.1:0-2434619 GCA_965248035.1 Nitrosomonadaceae bacterium | reverse complement strand
TTGGCATTTTTCTCACCAACAACCGTGACTAACACCACGGTGTCATCCATTGTGACGATTACTGCTCCATGTGCCTGTCTTGCAATCTCCCCGGTTTCCAGCGTCAATTGATGGCGTCCGTAGGCAATACTTTTCTTGATCGGTTTCAATTTACTGTCCTTTCTGATGAGATTATCTTTATTCGGATCCGTCTCCGACTAGTCCATAAACGTTTATTACTATCGTCCACTGAAAGACTATCAATTATTAAAATATTTACAGCTGGTCTAGTCAGCCAGAGGAGGTAAAATCTATTTACGAAGACCAAGTCGCTCGATCAGCTTACGATAGGCATCATCGCTGCTGCGCTTCAGATAATCGAGCAACTTGCGGCGGCGATTCACCATGCGTAATAAACCACGACGAGAATGATGGTCCTTAACGTGAACCTTGAAATGACCAGTCAAATCGTTGATACGGGTAGTCAATAAAGCCACCTGTACTTCCGGGGAACCAGTATCTCCAGCGGCTCTTTGATAGTCGCGCACTACCTGCGCTTTTTTATCGGTTGTGACGGGCATGCGTGCTCTCCAATTTAAATGCTTAATACGAAAACGCGCTATTTTACTCTTTAACAGGGTGAATTCTCAAGTAATGTGCCAATTTTTTTGGCTTTAGTATTTAAATAGAAAATAGATGAACCACTTATCCGTTCTGAGCGTTCTGAGTTTAAAATCCTAAAAAACGACATCAGTCCAAAACAAACGGTATCGGCACGCGCAAGTAACTCTAACTCACGTGATCATTTCAGGTGTTAATGGAAACATTTGCTCCCCTATTTCATGCCCGCCCCTCAAATACTGAGGCAATAAACCTCATCTACTGACAAACCCATACAAGACAATCTAAGACAATCACGATGGTGACTACCAAAAGAACGCGAATGAAACTAGAGACAGTATAGAAGGCAACAGCTAACAAGGGCTTGACCAAAAGTCAGGTAACCGCTACTGTTCAGCGTTCTATTTATTATTTGTGGTACTCAACGTAGGGAAACAACAAAGAATGGGTACAGAAGAATTAACGGGTGCTGAAATCACGATACGCTGTTTACAGGAAGAAAAAGTAGATTTTATCTTTGGCTATCCTGGCGGCGCGGTACTGTTCATATATGACGAATTGTTCAAGCAGAACAAGGTCAAACACATACTAGTACGTCATGAGCAAGCGGCGATACACGCGGCAGATGGGTATGCACGCTCCAGCAACAAAGTAGGAGTTGCATTGGTAACATCTGGCCCCGGCGTAACCAACGCCGTTACCGGTATTGCTACCGCCCACATGGATTCAATTCCAATGGTCATTATTAGTGGACAAGTGCCAACCCCTGCAATTGGTCTAGACGCGTTTCAGGAAGTTGATACAGTGGGTATCACACGCCCCTGTGTCAAGCATAATTTCCTGGTAAAAGATATTACAGAGCTAGCTACTACCATCAAGAAAGCATTCTATATCTGCTCAACTGGGCGTCCCGGGCCAGTATTGGTAGATATACCTAAGGACGTGAGTCAGGAAAAAACGAAATTTTCCTATCCTAGCAGTGTGACTATGCGCTCCTATAATCCTACCAGTAAGGGACATCCAGGACAGCTCAAAAAAGCAATGCAACTAATATTGAGCTCAAAACGACCGATGGTCTATACCGGTGGTGGGGTGATACTGAGCAACGCAACCACGCAACTTACGAATCTTGTGCAGATGCTAAATTTTCCTTGTACGAATACATTGATGGGACTAGGCGGCTATCCTGCGACTGACAAACAATTTGTCGGTATGTTGGGAATGCACGGTACTTATGAAGCAAATATGGCAATGCAGCATTGTGACGTACTGATAGCAATTGGCGCACGCTTTGATGACCGTGTGATTGGTAACCCTAAACATTTTTTCAACAAAGAAAGAAAAATCATACACATTGACATTGACCCTTCATCTATTTCCAAACGCGTCAAGGTGGATGTGCCCATTGTTGGCAGTGTTTCTGAAGTGCTCGACGTGCTTATTAAGCTGCTAAAGACCAGTAAAGAGAAAACCAAGCGGGTGGCACTCAAATCATGGTGGGCACAAATTGATGAGTGGCGTTCACGAGATTGCCTTAAGTATGACCGAAAAAGCCCCATAATCAAGCCACAAATGGTAGTTGAGAAACTTTACAAGGTAACCAAGGGCAATGCTTTCATCACCTCAGACGTAGGTCAACATCAGATGTGGGCAGCACAGTTCTACAAATTCGACAAGCCTCGGCGTTGGATTAATTCTGGCGGGTTGGGAACTATGGGATTTGGTCTGCCAGCAGCCATGGGTGTGCAGTTTGCTAACCCCAAAAGTACAGTGGCCTGTATCACAGGCGAAGCCAGTATACAGATGTGTATTCAGGAATTATCAACCTGCAAGCAATATAACCTGCCACTAAAGATTGTTAACCTCAATAATCGCTATATGGGCATGGTACGTCAATGGCAAGAATTTTTCCACGGCAATCGCTACGCTGAATCATATGTGGATGCGCTTCCAAACTTTGTCAAACTGGCTGAAAGCTATGGTCATGTAGGAATGGAAATTGAACAGCCAAACGACATAGAAGACGCATTTAAGGAAGCATTCAAGCTCAAAAACAGGCTAGTATTCATGGACTTCATTACCGATCAAACCGAAAACGTATTTCCTATGGTACCTGGAGGAAAAGGCCTCTCTGAAATGATTTTGGTATAAAGATGCGACATATTATTTCCTTGTTGATGGAAAACGAAGCCGGTGCTTTATCACGTGTGGCTGGCCTGTTCTCGGCACGAGGCTATAATATTGAATCGCTCTCTGTTGCACCTACCGAGGATCCCACTCTGTCACGTATGACTCTAGTTACTATTGGTTCAGATGATGTAGTCGAACAAATCACCAAGCAGTTGAATAAATTGATCGATGTAGTAAAAATAATAGATTTAAGCGATGGAGATCATATTGAGTGCGAGTTGATGCTAGTGAAAGTACGCGCCATAGGTAAGGACCGCAAGGAGATAAAAGGTACAACTGATATTTTTCACGGCCGCATTGTTGATGTTACAGACAAATCATATACTATAGAATTGACTGGTATTGGTTCAAAACTCGACGCATTTCTCGACAGCATGAAACGCAATACGATTCTGGAAACAGTTCGTACTGGTGCTTCTGGAATTGGTCGTGGTGAACGAATATTGAAAGTATAGTTAGACCCAACATGAGTATGGGATAAGACTTTTCTGCCCCTGATCAACTAGCCGCCAGTACTTACTCCCAATTAAATCGGAAAGGAAATTTATGAAGGTTTATTACGATAAAGACGCTGATTTGTCACTCATCAAAAGAAAAAAAGTCACCATTGTGGGTTATGGCTCACAGGGACATGCTCACGCTAATAAC
This sequence comes from Nitrosomonadaceae bacterium, assembly GCA_965248035.1. GTDB lineage: Bacteria > Pseudomonadota > Gammaproteobacteria > Burkholderiales > Nitrosomonadaceae > BJGV01. Next base: position 2,431,181 of record OZ252054.1, on the reverse strand, counting down.
CTTAATGACTCTGGAGTAAAAGTCACCGTTGGCCTACGTAAGGACGGCGCATCCTGGAGCAAGGCAAAGAAGGCTGGTCTCACTGTTAAGGGAATCGCTGAAGCCGTTAAGGGTGCGGACATTGTAATGCTTCTGTTACCCGACGAGAAGATCGCTGCTGTTTACAAGTCAGAGATTGAGCCCAATCTCAAGAAGGCAGCAACACTTGCATTCGCCCATGGCTTTAATATCCACTACGGCCAGGTGTCGCCACGCGATGACCTCGATGTGATTATGATTGCACCTAAGGGGCCCGGTCATCTTGTACGCTCAACCTATATACAGGGTGGTGGCGTGCCTTCACTCATCGCTGTGCATCAAAACAAATCCGGCAAAGCTCGTAACTTGGCACTGTCCTATGCTGCAGCCAACGGCGGTACACGTGGAGGAGTGATCGAAACTAACTTCCGCGAGGAAACTGAAACTGATTTGTTCGGCGAACAGGTAGTGCTATGTGGGGGGCTTACCTCCCTGATTCAAACAGGTTTTGAGACTCTAGTAGAGGCGGGATACGCACCGGAAATGGCCTATTTCGAATGCCTGCACGAAGTGAAGTTGATAGTGGATTTAATCTATGAAGGGGGTATTGCCAACATGCGTTATTCCATTTCTAATAATGCTGAATATGGCGATATTTCACGTGGTCCACGCATTGTTAATAACGAGACTCGTGCTGAAATGCGTAAGATTCTACGTGAAATTCAGACTGGCGAATATGCTCGCGAATTTATATTGGAAAACCAAGCTGGCGCGCCTATGCTTAAAGCCAGCCGCCGTCTAGCCTCTGAACATCAGATCGAAGTAATCGGAGCGCAACTGCGCAGCATGATGCCATGGATCAAAAAGAACAAGCTGGTTGACCAAAAAAAGAATTAGTGTGAAGTAACAGATAATGTGTGGAACATGAAATATAGAATGTAGAACCCGCTGCAATACAGAATACCACCAATCACTATTCATATCCTGATGAATTACCCTCATCCCTTTTTTGCCCGTGAAGGCTGGCCCTTTATCATAGGAACAGTTGTTATTGCAGCACTAGTTAATATTCTTGCTGGCTGGATTTGGGCAATACCATTTTGGCTAATTGCATTCTTCGTTTTACAATTTTTTCGTGACCCACCACGTGTTGTGCCGCAAAAAACTAATGCTGTACTATCGCCAGCTGATGGCAGAATAGTTGCAGTGGAAAGTGTACAAGATCCTTATCTCAAACGTGATGCCATAAAGGTAAGCGTATTTATGAATGTTTTCAATGTTCATTCCAACCGCAGCCCAGTGGATGGGGAAGTGCGTAACGAATGGTATTTCCCTGGCAAGTATATCAACGCTAAACTACCTAAGGCCTCTCTGGAAAATGAACGTAATGCTCTATGGATAAAAACTGATAACGGCCTTGATATAACGTGTGTTCAAGTCGCTGGATTGATTGCAAAACGTATTCTATGCCATGTGAAAACTGGCGACTATCTTACACGCGGCCAGCGTTTCGGTTTTATCCGTTTCGGCTCAAGAGTAGACGTTTATCTCCCACTTAACACTGAAATCAAAGTAACTATAGGAGACAAAGTTTATGCAACACTTACTATACTAGCAGAATTTGCCCAATAATACCGGCAGTGACCCTATCATTCGCCCTTCTCTGATCGCTATCTCCTGTTTACCATCCTATCGTAACGGTTTACCATGCATCGGTATCTCTTAAGAGTAATACACAAAGTTAATGTACGACCCTAACCAACCTCGCACAATGTTTAAATCCAATCTGCGGCGACGGGGCATTTATTTGCTCCCCAATCTGTTTACTACCGCAGCGTTATTTGCTGGGTTCTATGCCATCGTGCAAGCAATGAATGGGCGTTTTGAGCATTCCGCAGTAGCTATTTTCATCGCTATGGTGCTGGACGGACTGGATGGACGAGTAGCACGACTCACTCATACCCAGAGCGAATTTGGAGCTGAATACGACAGCTTATCCGACATGATTTCATTCGGTGCCGCCCCTGCACTGGTCATATATGAATGGGCTTTGAAGGGCATGGGAAAGTGGGGTTGGATTGCAGCTTTTATTTATTGCGCCTGTGCCGCGTTACGTCTTGCGCGTTTTAACTCAAAAACAGGGGCAGTAGACAAACGATTTTTCCAAGGTTTACCTAGTCCCGCTGCTGCTGCTCTGGTTGCAGGGCTGGTTTGGGTAATGCTAGATTTTAAAATAGAGGGACCAGACATCAGGTGGCTAGCATGGAGCATCACGGTGTTTGCAGGTTTTACTATGGTTAGCAACCTTCCCTTTTACAGTGGTAAGGAAATAAATTTACACAAAAGCGTACCATTCATAACCGTGTTGTTGCTAGCTCTGTTCTTTTTTGTGCTGATTCCAAGCGACCCACCAGCTGTACTGTTCTGTTTGTTCATGCTTTACGCATTATCTGGCTACGTCATGTGGTTGTGGCGGAAATATAAGAAGATGAAACTTACCAAAACACAGAAGACCTGACCCATTCTCTGTTGCGTAAACAGAAAAAACCATTTATATTTAATCCCATGAAGCGAATTAATGACCATTCTTGGTTTTATCCTCCACATAGCTTGCTACTCCTAGCAGGGATGCTACTGCGCCCCGTGCGCTGACTACTACAACTTCTTCCAAAGTGTTGTCCAGCAGAATCTGCTTTGCAGATTCTGTATTTCAACTCAAGTATTTTTTCTATATATAATAGATCTATGATGGAGAAAGAATGAAAGATCATTTGATTATTTTTGATACGACTTTGCGTGATGGTGAGCAAAGTCCCGGCGCGTCTATGACCAAGGAAGAAAAGGTTCGTATTGCACGACAACTAGAACGTATGCTGGTCGACATTATTGAGGCGGGATTCCCGGCTGCTTCGAACGGTGATTTCAAAGCGGTGAAAGCGGTGGCTGATGCTATTAAAGATAGCACCGTGTGTGGATTAGCTCGTGCCACTAAGGAAGATATCAACCGTGCCGGTGAAGCTTTAAAGGGTGCAAATTCAGCACGTATACATACTTTTATTGCTACCTCACCAATTCACATGGAGAGGAAACTACGCATGTCTCCTGACCAAGTGTTGGAGCAAGCCGTAAAAGCTGTGAAATGGGCGAGCCAATATACTGACAACGTGGAATTTTCTCCTGAGGACGCGGGTCGCTCAGACATTGATTTTCTTTGTCGTGTACTAGAGGCGGTTATCAAGACTGGAGCAACCACCCTCAATATTCCTGACACTGTAGGTTACACTATGCCGGAACAATTCGGTAAGCTCATACGCACCCTACGTGAACGCATACCCAATTCTGACAAGGCAACATTCTCAACACATTGCCACAACGATCTGGGCCTAGCAGTCGCTAATTCTTTATCAGCGGTAATGAACGGAGCACGACAGGTTGAGTGCACCATTAATGGTCTGGGCGAGCGCGCAGGCAATGCCTCTCTTGAGGAAATAGTGATGGCAGTGCGCACTCGCCAGGATTTATTTCCTTGTGACACGCGTATAAATGCTACTCACATCGTTCCAGCCAGCAAACTTGTTTCGGGCATTACCGGCTTTCCAGTACAACCTAATAAAGCCATCGTCGGTGCGAATGCTTTTGCACATGAAGCTGGCATACACCAAGATGGCGTACTCAAACACCGTGAAACGTACGAAATTATGCGTGCCGAAGATGTCGGCTGGGGCGCAAACAAATTAACGTTGGGAAAACACTCTGGACGCAGCGCCTTTCGCAACCGTTTGACTGAACTTGGTATCGAACTGGGATCAGAAGAAGTACTTAATACCACGTTCATGCGTTTCAAAGAACTGGCCGACAAAAAGCACGATATCTTCGATGAGGATTTGCATGCGCTAGTTTCAGACGAAACCATGACGTTACAGGAACACTACAAGCTTCTATCCTTGACCGCACATAGTGAAACTGGTGAAACTCCGTACGCCAATGTAGTTATCGCTGAAGAAGGCAAGGAGATACGTGCAGAATCAGACGGTAGTGGGCCGGTGGATGCCACTTTCCGAGCAATTGAAAAGATTCTTTCCAGTGGCGCTGATTTACAATTGTATTCGGTTAATAACATCACTAGCGGTTCTGATTCTCAGGGAGAAGTAACCGTGCGGCTGCAAAAATCAGGGCGTATCGTCAACGGTCACGGAGCAGATACTGATATTGTCGTAGCCTCTGCCAAAGCTTTCCTCAGTGCACTCAATAAGCTGCACAGTAAGCTGGAAAGAACGAATCCTCAGGGATAGTAATTACATACCTCTTTGCAACATGCTTCCTAGGGGATGCCAACTATCTTTTTCTAAATATACACCAATTGCTGTTTATGACGAGTAAGTCCAGGGGCCACGCCACGCACGTAATACCAAATTAGGATAAGTTGCTTGTCCTAGACTTCCGTTGTACCGTCCAAGCGCGCGAAAGTAGTTCCCTTTCTCCATTTTCAGGTAACCCAGCAAGATGCTACAGCCGTAGCGTAGATTACGACGTAAGTGAAAAAGATTGTGGTCAGGATAACCGCATAGTTTTGTCCAGAATGGCATAACTTGCATGTAGCCACGTGCACCGGCTGTTGACACAGCATACTTCTTGAAATCACTTTCAACCTGAATGATGCCTAGGATCAATTGTGGATCCAAGGCAAGACGTAAAGCTTCGTAACAAACAGTAATTAAGAAATCATTGTGCGTTTTCGAATCAGGTATACGCTTTTCAAGTCTTTTAGACATGGCAGCTAGCCATGCCATGGCTTTTTTCTCAGATGTAAACACAGATACAAACTGTTGCAGTGTAACAGGCTTATCAGGTACATCAGCAACATACAGGCCTGCGCTAGCGCTATTGCAGACTGCCCCTTCCATTTTTTGGGCCCCAGCCTGAGCAAAAACAGAAAAGAATAATAGAAATATCCCAGCTAACTTCCACATATTATTGATTCTACAAAATTAATAACGTTTCGCAGAGGAATAACCTGATATTTATCATCGCACCGACCTTGATATTCGACATTTCCTTCCTTTAAACCACGCTCGCCAATGACAATGCGATGGGGGATTCCAATCAACTCCATGTCAGCAAACATCACACCCGGACGCTCCTCGCGATCATCCAGTAATACCTCAATACCAGCAGCAGAGAGTCCCATATATAGCCTTTCTGCTTCAGTTCTTATCGCTTCACTTTTATTCATGCCAATGGGCACGATAGCAACTTGAAATGGTGCCATTACAGGCGGAAAAATAATACCGTGCTCATCGTGGTTCTGCTCAATAGCGGCCGCTATGATGCGCGATACACCGATACCGTAGCAACCCATTTCTATGGGTCGAGACTGGCCAGATTCATCAAGATAACTAACTTTCATCGTTTCTGAATATTCCGTGCGTAACTGGAAAATATGCCCAACCTCGATGCCTCTACAGATTTCCAGTTTACCTTTTCCATCAGGGGATGGGTCACCTTGAATAACATTACGAATATCGAATACATGGTCAGGTTCGTTCACATCACGGCCAAAATTAACGCCGGTAAAATGATGGCCTGCTTCATTTGCACCACAAATAAAATCACTCATTTCCACGACAGTCTTGTCGGAAACAATGGGTAGTTCCAGACCGACTGGCCCAGTATATCCTGTACAGCAACCGGTTCTTCTCAGAACTTCCTCCTCGCTTGCCAACCGAAAATTATTAAGAAATGGAATTTTCCCAGCTTTTATTTCGTTTAATCGGTGATCACCGCGCAATAACAACAAAACCATTTCATCATTCACCATCACCGCTAATGTTTTTACGGTTTTTTGAATTGGTACTTTCAGAAACTCCGCTACTTCATCACAAGTTTTTTTGTCTGGTGTTGCAATTTTTTGTATGGGACTATTAGCTCCCTTACGTAATTTCTCTGGTGACAGCGCCTCAGCAAATTCAATGTTGGCTGCATAGGTTGAACTTGGACAAAAAGCGATGCCATCCTCACCCGAATCTGCCAATACGTGGAACTCATGCGAACCGCTACCACCTATTGCCCCTGTATCCGCTACTACCGCACGAAAACTCAATCCCAAGCGCGTAAATATTTGGCTATAGGTGTCATACATAACCTGATATGTTTGCTCCAGGCTCGCAACATCAACATGGAATGAATAAGCATCCTTCATTACAAATTCACGCGCTCGCATCACACCAAAGCGAGGACGGATCTCGTCACGAAATTTGGTTTGAATCTGATAGAGAGTAAGTGGTAATTGACGGTAACTTTTTATTTCCCGCCGTACAATGTCAGAAATAACTTCTTCATGCGTAGGACCAAAGCAGAAATCACGTCGATACCTATCTTTGATTCTCAGCATCAGTGGTCCAAATTTGTCCCAACGCCCGGTCTCTTGCCACAACTCAGCTGGTTGTACTACAGGCATCAGAAGCTCTACTGCACCACTTTTATCCATTTCCTCCCGAACTATGTGTTCGACCTTGCGCAACACTTTCAAACCCAGTGGCATCCAGGTATATAGCCCACTTCCAAGACGCTTAATAAGGCCTGCACGCAACATCAGCCTGTGACTGACTAATTCTGCTTCAGTAGGAGCTTCCTTGAGAGTGGATATAAAAAATTGCGATACACGCATCGCCTAGTTCCGTTGCAACAATTGAATGGAAGTAATTCTACCTCGAAAGACTGCCGTACGTATTATTTGCCCACAACGTTCATGACAATGATCTTTGGCAATGGAGCGCATTATCACTCTTTACACATAATGTCTCTGATAAATTCCTCTTGATGGGAGTCGTCTGTCATGATTAAGCCAATGGCAATAGAAAAAAGTATGTACTTGATAAGCTGTACTGCGAACTTTAAGCTGGTACTAGGCTAGCACACGTACTAAGTGATATAGAATTAACGTGGTAAATTGAGCAATGGGTTTTATTAATATAATGATTGCTTTCATTCTAGTATAAAATATGAAAAAATCCGTATCAATATTATTGTGACGGATCACATGGGTAAATCACATGCTCGATCGTAATGGATATCGCTCCAATGTTGGTATTATTCTTCTGAATAAGAAGAATGAGGTCTTCTGGGGCAAGTGCATTAAACAAAATTCCTGGCAATTTCCCCAAGGTGGCATCAATCCGGGTGAGAGCCCAAAACAGGCCATGTATAGAGAGTTAACAGAGGAAATAGGCCTGTATCCTTACCATGTAGAAATCGTTGGACGCACACGTGACTGGTTACGCTATGAAGTGCCGGATCATTGGATAAGACGTGAGTGGCGTGGAAATTACAGGGGACAAAAACAGATTTGGTATTTGTTACGCTTGATAGGACGTGATTCTGATGTGTCGCTGCACACGAGCGTTCGCCCCGAATTTGATGCCTGGCGCTGGAATCAGTACTGGGTAGAATTGGAGTCTGTGGTCGAGTTTAAACGTCAAGTCTACTATCAAGCTCTTACTGAGTTAGCACGCTTACTCAATCGTGAATCCCAAGAAATTAGTAATTATGGCAAGTATGACTGTAGCTATAACAAAGAGCGGGGTTTAGCTGCGACCATATCTACTAAACAGGCTAAATAATTTCATCTGGAAACCGGATTCTTGCAGGCTAACACTCTCTTAATTTGCAAATCAACTATTTCAATCACATATGGTCTACCGTATCCAGGCTTCCACTCCAGACATGTCTAACAACCACTTCAATCCTGCAAATCTGTACGCTATAAAATTTTGTTGTAAAACATTATAGTGTGGATATATTCACGTATGCCTCGAAACCTAAAAAAACTAGTCTCAGGAAATACGATGCTACACTTTATAAATAAGCAACAAAATTATGAGCGCATGATTCATGATTGACAGTCCATAGAATGAGCCAGCTATAACGAGAACTACGAATAACTCCCTATATTCCTCGTTTCCTTTTTATATTAAGTTCATGTTCCACATCATCAATATTGCATAAAAAAAAACTTCCTGTCAGTTTGGATGAGTTTATAGCACCACTTCTGTTCTCTATTAAGTTTAGGAATATAGATTTACTCTTAGAAATCAAGTAAAGTTAGCTCTCGAATAAATAAAACATGGAGTCAACCATGACTGCTAAAGGACAATTGTTACAAGATCCGTTTTTAAACACTCTACGGAAAGAACATATTCCAGTATCAATTTATCTGGTAAATGGCATAAAACTGCAAGGTCACATTGACTCATTCGATCAATATGTAGTGCTTCTTAAGAATACGGTTACACAAATGGTATATAAGCACGCGATCTCTACCGTTGTCCCCACCAAAACTTTCTCTACTCCATTCGAGGCGCCAGTCACACCAGATGCTTGATCATTCCGCTAGCAACCCTATTAGTAACGTTAATGCTGCTGTACTAGTTAGCTTAGACTTTGGCAACAGTGGTTACTTAGAAAATCTAGAAGAATTACGGCAACTAGCCACAAGCGATGAACTTACAATTCTTGCAGTGATTAAGGGTAAATGTTCTCGGCCCAACCCTGCCACCTACGCAGCTAGTGGCAAGGTAAATGAAATTGCCCTAATACTGAAACAAACTGGCGCTACGCTGGTGATCTTTAATCACAATCTTTCTCCTGCTCAACAACGTAATCTAGAGCAATATCTTCAGTGCCGCGTGATAGACCGCACCAGTCTAATTTTAGATATATTCGCACAACGCGCTAAAAGTCACGAAGGAAAACTACAGGTGGAACTGGCTCAACTTGAGTATCTTGCTACTCGCCTGGTACGTGGTTGGACTCACTTAGAGCGACAAAAGGGTGGCATAGGTCTACGAGGTCCTGGTGAAACCCAACTGGAAACGGACCGACGATTGCTTGGAAAACGGGTTAAGCTACTTAAGGAGAAGCTTGCTAAATTCCAGTGCCGACAAAATGTACAGCGACGCACCAGACAACGTGCCCATGTCATGTCAGTTTCTATTATTGGGTATACCAACGCGGGCAAGTCCACCTTGTTCAATCGTCTCACCCGCGCACGTGCCTACACTGCCAACCAATTTTTCGCCACACTGGACGCAACTACACGTAAATTGTTTATCCAAGGGCATGGCCCTCTAGTGATTTCTGACACCGTGGGCTTCATCCGCGAGTTGCCACACACGCTAGTCGCCGCATTCCGGGCTACGTTAGAGGAAACTGTGCAGTCTGACATGCTACTACATGTGGTTGATGCGGGTAGTCCTAATCGAGAAGAGCAAATTGAAGAAGTCAATAAGGTGCTAAAGGAAATTGGTGCTGATGCAATTCCACAGATTCTGGTACTAAACAAAATAGATTTAATCAATTTATCATCAGGAACGTCAGGGTGTCGACGCAATGAGTATGGTAGAATATCGCATATTCGGTTAAGTGCAAAAAACGGTGAGGGGATTGAATTTATTAGGATGGCGCTAGCTGAAATAATTGAACAGCGTGCTTCGCAATGGTGTAAAATGTTGCCAGCAATCGGAGATGTAACTAACAAGCAACCTATGATCAATTATTGAGTTGACAAATTGAATAGTACGATTAGTATTCTTATCAGGGCTTATCAGGGCTAAAACTCAAAGGTTCTTACTAGACTATCGAATGGTCGAATTTAATTAATAAACGGAAAAGATAAAAATCATCATGGGATTAAACGACCCACAGTGGGGACGGAAAAAAGGCGGCTCGGGTCCACCTGATCTAGACGAAATGTTACGCAACGTTAACAAAAAGCTCAATGACCTTTTTGGACGTAAGCGCCGTAGTAGTAATGGGTCTGGTGGTGGAGATGGGTCTGGCAGCGGAAATTTAAAGCGTTTTGCTGGTGGTTTGAGTGTTGGCGCAGTTTTAGGGTTGCTCCTGTTACTATGGATAGCCAGCGGCTTTTACATCGTCAATGAAGGTTATCGGGGGGTGGTTCTGCGTTTTGGTCAGTACATTGAAACCACTCAGGCAGGGTTACGTTGGCACTTACCCTATCCGGCTGAAACCGCAGAAACCGTTAACGTAAGTCAGGTACGAACAGTTGAAATCGGCTACCGTACAAACGTGACAAACAAGGTGCTGAAGGAAGCACTGATGATAACTGATGATGAAAATATTATTGACATTCAGTTTGCCGTGCAATACATCCTCAGTAATCCTGAGGAATACCTGTTTAATAACCGCAACCCGGACGAAGCAGTGCTACAGGTGGCAGAATCCTCGATTCGTGAAGTTATTGGAAAAAGCAGCATGGATTACGTACTCTACGAAGGACGCGAAGATGTAGCAGCGAAATCGACCGTGTTGATGCAGGCACTTCTCGATAATTACAAAATAGGGATCGCTATCAGCAAAGTTACCATGCAGAACGCGCAACCGCCGCAACAAGTCCAGGCGGCATTTGACGATGCAGTAAAAGCGGGACAGGATAAGGAACGGCAGAAAAATGAAGGGGAAGCCTACGCTAATCAGGTTGTCCCCGTAGCCGCAGGTAATGCTGCTCGCCTAATACAAGAATCTGAGGGATACAAGCAGCGAGTGATCCAAAACTCCACTGGCGATGCTAGCCGTTTCAAACAAGTCTTGGTCGAATATAGTAAGGCTCCTGTTGTAACCCGTGATCGTCTTTACCTAGATATGATGCAGGATGTCTTATCGAGCACAAACAAGATATTGGTTGATCAAAAAAACAGCAACAACTTGCTATATTTGCCGCTGGATAAACTGATAGAAAAGGGCTCCCCCACACCATCACCTGCTCCGGTACCCGAAACACCTCGACCTCGAGCGATCGTGCCGGAACCCGTCGTCAACAATGCCGCTCGAACGCAGCGTACACGTGAAGCATTCCGCCTACGCGAACGGGAGACAAGATAAATGAGAAACAAGGGCATCCTATTAGGCATCATTATGGCTCTGTTCCTTCTGGCGAGCTCATCACTATATATTGTAGATCAGCGACAGAACGCCATCGTGTTCCAGCTAGGTGAAGTAGTCAGCGTAAGGACTGATCCAGGATTATATTTAAAGATCCCTATGGTACAGAATGTGCGCCTTTTTGATTCGCGTATATTGACCATGGATGCAGAAGAACCAGACCGGTATATCACCTCAGAAAAAAAGAATGTGTTAGTGGACCTGTTCGTCAAGTGGCGCATCATCGACGTTAAGCAATATTACATCAGTGTGCGAGGCGACGAAGAAATGGCTAAGGTCCGTCTGGTACAAACGGTAAACGCTAGCTTACGCGACGAATTTGGTACTCGCACCGTACATGAGGTGATTTCTGGCCAACGCGACCAGATTATGGATGTAATGCGTCGGAAGGCTGACGCCGATGCCCGTAAGATTGGAGTAGAGGTAGTGGACGTGCGTCTAAAGCGCGTTGACTTGCCAGCAGAAGTAAGTGAATCGGTCTACCGCCGAATGGAAGCAGAAAGAACACGTGTAGCTAATGAACTGCGCTCGACCGGTGCAGCAGAATCTGAAAAAATTCGTGCCGATGCCGACCGACAACGCGAGGTAATTCTGGCAGAAGCTTATCGAGACGCCCAAAAGATCAAGGGTGAAGGTGATGCTAAGGCCGCAGAAATCTACGCCGAAGCATTTCAGAGGAATCCAGAGTTCTATTCTTTCTACCGCAGTTTGGAAGCGTATAAAAAGAGCTTCCGGAATAAAGGTGACATGATGGTACTCGAGCCAAACTCAGAATTTTTCAAGTACTTGAAGGATTCAGGCAAAAAAAGAAGATAAGCCTAGAACCGCCGTAAATCCAAGCTTGCAAATTTGTTAGTGCCATTTTTATGTAGGTTATGGCCACTATATACAAGTTTTATTACTATCGGTTAGCAAAAAAGCCTGTTTAGAGCTCCGGTTTATTAAGACGTCCTATTGGAGTTATTAAAGTATGTGGGACACTTTGCTAATTGCATTCGCATTGATGTTAGTACTGGAAGGGATTCTGCCGTTCTTACTACCTGGTATTTGGCGCGAGGCCTTTAAGAAACTGACCGAAATTGGTGATAATCAAGTACGTTTCATCGGCTTGACATCGATGCTGCTAGGGTTGATGTTGCTATATCTTGTGAAATAAATCTACGTCGTCACACTTCTAATCAGTGTTGTCCGATCAATAAAAATGCGTAATTGGGTCCTTCCCGAATACATTGAAGATATTCTACCCGCAGAAGCACTGCGCATAGAGGCGATGCGACGGCGCATTTTGGACTGGCTATTAGTGCATGGTTATCAATTGGTTGGACCTCCCATGCTGGAGTTTGTAGAATCACTGATCTCAGGTAGCGGTGGTGATATGAATTTACGCATGTTCAAGGTAGTTGATCAATTAAGCAGCAGAATGATGGGGTTACGTGCAGACATAACACCTCAGACTGCGCGTATTGATGCACACTTGCTAAATTGCGACGGTATTACCCGTTTATGCTACGCAGGCAGCGTGCTACACACCGTACCGTCAGGATTAACTAGCACTCGCGAACCACTCCAGATTGGTGCAGAACTTTATGGCCATGCCGGACTGGAAAGTGATCTAGAAATCCAGCGGCTCATGTTACAAGTTCTAGCAATGTCCGGAATAGATAAAGTCCATCTTGACCTTGGCCATGTTGCCGTATTTCGTGGCATTGTTAAAGGTGCTGGAATTCCAATTGGTTTCGAAGCAGAATTGTTTAGTGCACTACAAGCTAAGGATATCTCCGCATTAAAGGAACTCTGCGCGACGCTCGGTAAGGGTATAGACAAAAATGCACGACAAGCTTTGATGATGTTGCCGAAACTATACGGCGACAAAAAGGTATTGGTACAAGCACGCAAATTTCTACCTGATTACCCAGAAATCAAGAAAGCACTGGATGAATTAGAAATAGTAGCAGCGGAATTGATGTTGGTGGTGGATACTCTTGCATTCGATCTGGCTGACTTACGTGGCTACCATTACCACAGTGGTATAGTATTTGCAGCTTACGCCGATGGCTACCCCAACGCAGTTGCACTAGGCGGACGTTATGATGAAATCGGCAAAGTATTTGGAAGAGCTCGTCCAGCAACTGGATTTAGCATGGATTTACGTGAGTTATCGAGACTGATAAAAACCCCCGATCCCTGTCCCAAGGGAATCCTAGCGCCATATAGAAAGAACGACAAAGTTCTTGAGAAAAAAATTGAGCAGCTTCGCATTAAGAACCAAATAGTAGTAGTGGAATTGCCAAGACATGGGGGTAGCAGAGATACATTTAACTGCGACAGAAAACTAGTATTACAAAATAAAGTCTGGAAAGTTGTTAACATCTAATTTTATCCGCATAAACACGCAACACCAGAATTATTTACCAGTACAATATTTTTTCTCTGCAAGATCTAGAATTTTTGATGAAATATTTCTGAATGCTTAAGCAACATGATTAAAAACGTAGTTGTCGTTGGCGCCCAGTGGGGTGACGAAGGAAAAGGCAAGATTGTAGACTGGCTGACAGACCACGCCCAGGGAGTGGTACGCTTCCAGGGTGGACATAACGCAGGGCACACACTAGTTATTGGTAACAAAAAAACCGTTTTGCATTTGATACCTTCTGGAATTTTGCACAACAACGTAGCTTGTTATATTGGCAACGGCGTGGTGATATCCCCGCAAGCGCTAATTGAAGAAATCGACGTGTTGGAGCAGGCTGGAGTTGACGTGCAAGGACGACTACATATCAGCAAAGCCTGCCCGCTTATTTTGCCCAGCCACAGCGCGCTTGATATTGCTCGAGAAACAGCCATGGGTGCAGACAAGATTGGTACCACTGGACGAGGCATTGGCCCCGCCTATGAGGATAAGGTCGCACGGCGGGCAGTGCGCATACAGGATTTATTCCACCGTGACTACTTTGCTGCCAAACTCAGTAAAATTCTTGCTTATCACAACTTCGTACTGAAAAACTATTTCCGTGCGCCAATTGTAGATTTTCAGAAAACCATGGATGACATCTTATCCCTGGCTGAACGCATTAAACCAATGGTAGCGGATGTCTCACGACTTTTAATTGAAGCCAACAAAGTAGGTAACAACCTGTTGTTTGAGGGCGCACAAGGGATGATGCTTGACATTGATCACGGCACCTATCCGTATGTTACCTCTAGTAATTGTGTTGCAGGTGCAGCGACAACAGGCAGCGGTGTCGGTCCACAAATGTTGCATTATGTGTTGGGCATCACTAAAGCTTACACTACACGGGTTGGCGCGGGGCCCTTTCCCACAGAATTAGATGATGACATTGGCAAGCATCTGGCTAAACGCGGAAACGAATTTGGTGCAACCACGGGCCGCCCACGTCGTTGCGGCTGGTTCGACGCGATAGCTATGAAACGCTCGATCCAGACCAACGGCATATCGGGGCTGTGTGTTACCAAACTTGATGTGCTGGATGGTGTCGAAACTCTACGGATAGGTGTAGGCTACAAATTGAGTAAAGATGAAAAAGAAGAAGAATTAGGTAGTATCCTGCCAATAGGCGCAGATGAACTGGCCCACTGCAAACCTATCTATGAGGAAATGCCAGGATGGATGGATAATACCGTAGGAATTAAAAATTTTGAGCAATTGCCTAAGGCGGCACAGAATTATCTGAAACGAATGGAGTCGGTGTGCGAAGTTCCGGTGGACATGATCTCAACCGGACCAAGTAGAGAAGAAACTATCGTACTACGACATCCATTTGACTGATTTTGTGTTTTATTAAACCCGAATTATCCAAACAATAGTAAAGTTCCCTCCTCCTCTCACGTTAACATATGTACCAGTGGTACGCTCAACTCATACATTTAATATCACAAATACTGATCAAGTTATTCACAACAAGATCTACTACAACAGCGCATGCCCTGTTTGTAATACAGGCATCAAGAATCAGCGCAAGCACGGAAGCATGTGGCATTAAAGATATTGAGTGGGTTGATGTACACACTAATCCAGGGGCAGTATCTGAAATTGGTGCTTCGTTGAACCACGTTCGGGAGAGGCTGTACGTCAAAGACCTTAATGGTCAACTTAATGTTGGTGCGGACACATTCATCCTATGGTCACAAACGAACGGACAGCGCTGGCTCGCTAAACTGTAATGGGTACCCGTTTTCAAGCAACTTTCGCGCTTGATGTACAACCTCTTCGCTCATCTCCTATACCGCTGGAATTGTACCAAGAGGCACTGGTAATCACTGCTTACAGGTATCGTGGGGTAGCACGGTAATTCTCATCTGACCTAAACAGCCATACCAAAATGCCCGCATCCCTTTGTGAACATGTAATAGAATTAAAATTTATTCCTTAATTTTAAACTGAATATTTTCTAGAAGTTGTAGATAAGTGATTTCTCACCCTTTGCTATCCTTCAAGGTTTACCCTGCTTCAACTCTATAAAACGCTTTCTATCGGAACTGAATCTAGCCTTGATATTTTCTATTTCCTCCTTCTTCACTAATTCGTCCTTCAAACACCCTACTTCTTTCTCTGCAGAATTCATCTCTTTCTTGATTGAGGCAAGCACTGGACTCTTGGTTTTCTGAGCCTCTACAAATTGTAACCTCAACACTTCAAGCCGGTCTTGGGAAACTTTAAGCCGCGGCTCGATTCCTTTGATAGCCAGCTCTGCCGGCTGAATGTTACGATCACGAGCAAGATCAATCTCTTTTTTATCGGTATAGGTGGCAAGTAGCGCAGTATCAAGCCTTTTCTTGTCCTTGGCTCTCTTCTTCTCTGCCGCTTCGCGTTTGGCTTGTTCTTTCGCTTCCTTCACTTCCACTTCCTCTTTTGTTTTCTTGATAACCACACCGTGGTCGCTCATCTCAATAGTCGCCTTACCAATACACTCTGGTGGAGGAATGTTGTCGTAGTATTGGGTCCTGCCCTTATCATCCACGCACTTCTTAAGAGCGGCAGACACTGGTTGAATGAAGACAAATACAAAGACAAACGAAATTATGGTAAACCAACGCATGGATTACTCCCGTTAAATTTCTTAATCAGACAACACCATATTGTGCGCGGTAACTTTCTACCGCACGTAGATTGAGCACTAGATCATCCCTATCCTGCAAATAGTTCATTAAGTTGTCCAGATTAATGATACTAACTACTGGAATCCCATATATCTGTCGAACTTCTTGTGCTGCTGACAGACCCTCACTCCCCCGTTCCATTCTGTCAAGGGCAATGATTACACCACAGGGCATAGCATCAGAGGCACGAATAAGATCGACAGTTTCACGTACTGATACGCCGGCAGAAATGACGTCGTCAACGATCAGCACCCGTCCAGAAAGTGGCAAACCGACTATACTACCGCCTTCACCATGATCTTTTGCTTCCTTTCGATTGAAGCAAAAGGGATAATTGCTCCCTATCTCAGACAGAGAGATGGAAACGGCACTAACCAATGGAATACCCTTGTATGCCGGACCAAACAACATGTCAAAGGGAAGCTGGGCGGCGAGAATAGCTTTCGCGTAAAATTGTCCAATCTTACGCAAAGAATCGCCATCATTGAACAGCCCGGCATTAAAAAAATACGGCGACAACCGCCCTGCTTTGGTTTTAAATTCACCAAAACGTAGCACATTGTGGCTGATGGCAAACTCGATAAATTCTTGCCGGAAATCAGACATAACTAAGACAAACCAGAAAAAGCAAACATGCGAATTATAACGCTTAACCTAAATGGTGTACGCTCCGCCTCTAATAAAGGTTTTTTCCGCTGGCTACCAAAACAAAGAGCAGACATTGTGTGTGCAAGAACTGAAAGCCCAAACTACTGATTTTACCAGTGATATGCTTACACCTAATAACTACCACGGCTATTTTCATTGTGCTGAAAGAAAAGGATATAGTGGGGTAGGCATTTTCTGCCGACGCAAGCCCAACAAAATTATTGAAGGTGTTGGCATTACCAAGATTGATGCTGAGGGACGCTATCTGCGTGCTGACTTTGATCATTTGAGCATAATTTCAGTCTATCTTCCTTCTGGTTCCAGCGGTGAACACCGTCAAACAGCCAAATTCTTCTTCTTGAAACACTTTTTTCCCTTACTCAAGAAACTCATAGCAAGTGGCAGAGAAGTTATTTTATGTGGTGACTGGAATATTGCCCATAAGGAAATCGACCTAAAAAACTGGCGATCCAATCAAAAGAATTCTGGTTTTTTGCCAGAAGAGCGTGCCTGGCTTACCAAAATTCTCGATAAACTCAGGTTTGTAGATGTATTCCGGCAAATCAACCAAGAACCAAATCAGTACACATGGTGGTCCAACCGAGGGCAAGCCTGGGCAAAGAACGTAGGCTGGCGCATAGATTATCAGATCGCTTCGCCGAAGATTGCTAGCAAAGCCACTGAAGTTTCGATTTACAAAGCGGAACGTTTCTCCGACCACTCACCGCTTATCATTGACTACGACTACAACCTATGATGCCTGCAGCCCTATCTGGCTGGCTACATGCTTTCCGTATTTACACCCATCCACGAGTGTTGGGAATGCTTACACTAGGTTTTTCAGCTGGACTTCCGCTGCTTCTGATATTAGGCACTCTGTCATTCTGGCTAAGAGAAGCAGGCATAGACCGCTCGACTATCGGTTACTTTAGCTGGATTGGGCTAGCTTATGGTTTTAAATGGATGTGGTCACCGCTAGTAGATCGTTTGAGGTTGCCACTACTGACTCAATTATTAGGACGACGGCGTGCATGGATACTACTATCGCAAGTAATCATCACTATCGCACTAGTCGGAATGGCAAGCACGGATCCTATTGAGAACTTGACTCATATGGTGTTTTTTGCCCTAGCAGTAGCTTTTGCATCGGCTACGCAAGATATCGCACTGGATGCCTATCGAATCGAAGCTGTAGCACTGAGACTACAAGGGGCCATGGCAGCAACTTATCAGGCTGGCTATCGCCTAGCTATGATACTAGCTTCTGCAGGAGTGCTATGGATAGCAGCGGCGGTGGATCCATCAGAGACTACTTATGACTACTCACCCTGGCGCACTGCCTATTTGGTAATGGCTGCAAGTATGGCTGTAGGTATTATCACTACTCTAATCATCCGCGAACCAGAAGTTCCTGTTACCCGTCTTATTTCTGAGAATGAAGATCACGCTAGGAGAGCTATTGCACACTGGAATCTGAATGAACAACTAACGCAAATATTAGCTTGGCTGTATGGTGCGATAGTTGCACCGTTCCGAGATTTTATCGTGCGCCATCACCAGCGTGCATTGCTGATCCTTGCGCTAATAGCTGTTTACCGTATCTCCGATGTGGTAATGGGGGTGATGAGTAACCCTTTTTATGTGGATATGGGTTACACCAAGAACGAGGTAGCCACTGTATCCAAAGTCTATGGAGTTATCATGACGATCGTGGGTGCAGCCATAGGAGGGGTGCTCACAGCAAAAATCGGTATCATGCGAACGTTATTCCTGGGAGCGGTGTTGTCTGCAGCAACCAACTTACTGTTCGTCTGGCTAGCTGGACGTGGACATGACGTAACAGGATTGGTATTCACTATCTCTGCAGATAACCTGTCGGCCGGCATTGCTACTAGTGCCTTTATCGCCTATCTTTCTGGATTGACTAATTCAGCATATTCTGCCACACAGTATGCACTGTTCAGTTCAGTGATGCTGTTACTGCCAAAATTTATCGCCGGATTCAGTGGCAACTTTGTCGATACTTATGGCTACGCTAGTTTTTTTACTGCTACTGCGTTACTCGGTTTGCCAGTACTGGTGTTGGTATGGCTAGCTGGACAAGAAAAATTTAAGGTTCCGGACATACCTTCGAATTCCAAGTGAAGCAGGCAACTATCACTTTTGCCGTTCGAATCGGTAAAACGCCAGCATTCCGAATAGATTAGGAACAAATGAGATTTGATGGTCTCCGCTCATGATCCTGCGTTCAAGAATACGTGCACCATGCTGACGGCAGAATCTCTCAAAATCACCAAGCGTACACAGATGAATATTTGGTGTATCAAACCACTGATACGGTAACGCCTCCGAAACAGGCATATGACCAAATATTACCTGCAAACGGTTCTTCCAATATCCAAAGTTGGGAAACGATACAATACCCTCCTTACTTACTCGCATCATTTCCTTTATGATGCCCTCAGTATGTTTCATCGCCTGCAATGTTTGCGACAAAATCACATAGTCGAAAGATCCTGATTCAAAACTAGATAGTCCTGATTCTAGATCGCTCTGAATCACATTTATCCCATTGTTGAAGCATTCCTGAATATTTTCGTCGTCAATTTCTACACCGTAACCATGGACATCACGCACACTGCGCAAATAACGTAATAGTGAGCCATCACCACAGCCAAGATCGAGCACTTTCGCTCCTGACTTCACCAATGTAGCAATGGCAGCAAAATCAGGTCTAGATGTCGTGAATGAAGTAGTAATATCAGTCATTGTCATCAGTATTCGTAGAGTAGAATTTCACACGGTTCTAATTGAAGATTATTAACAATAACCTGATCTCTTTATCCCGTTCATACTTACGCGAGCTGTCCTATTATGTTAATTATATAAGTTTAGTGTCTCATCCAGTTAGGCATAACAGATGCGACTTACAAGTTGGGACCATGTCTAAACATGACACTTTATTCTGCCCCTTGCACTGTTATGATTCGACATATAGAGTGTAATGGAGCCAAATGGGTGTAACCATTAAACTTCTTCGTCAAGCTGACGTAGCATACCGTATCGTCAGGCACGTAGCTTCTGGCAGGTCGTTTGCACACATTACTCAAAAAATACCAATAACTGGAACTTCTGTTCTAAATAATAATATTATTCATATAAGCTCGCACCAACTCATGATAATAGCGGTCGTCCATTAAGAAGGAGTCATGTCCATGGCTGGACTTGATTTCTGCATAACTAACATTTAGCTCGTTATCCAGCAATGCTTTGACGATCGCACGTGAACGCTCAGGCGAGAAACGCCAATCCGTGGTAAAAGATAGCACTAGGAAATCTGCTTGAGCAGCACTGAACGCCTCTCTCAGATCACCATTGTAATCGTGCGCTGGGTCAAAATAATCTAGAGCCTTAGTCATTAGCAAGTAGGTATTGGCATCAAATTGATCAGCAAATTTATCTCCTTGATAGCGCAAGTATGATTCGATTTCGAATTCCACGTCGAAACCAAAACCAAGCGCCCCATTACGCAACTCTCGCCCAAACTTTTTGGCCATCGAATCGTCGGATAAATATGTAATGTGTCCCAACATGCGTGCAAGCCGCAGACCTCGACGTGGTACTACATCATGCGAGCAGTAATCCCCACCATAAAAATCAGGATCTGTAATTATCGCCTGGCGCGCAACATCGTTGAACGCAATGTTCTGTGCAGTTAGCTTGGCAGCAGCAGCAATGACCAGTGCATGTCGTACTCTATCTGGAAAATCAAGCGTCCATTGCAAAGCCTGCATCCCACCCAAACTACCTCCAGCTATCGCCGCAAACTGTTTGATACCGAGATGGTCTGCCAGCTGTACCTGGGTCGCAACCCAATCTTGTACTGTTACCATCGGAAAATCCGCTCCATAAAGTCTACCAGTCTTCGCATTGATGCTGGCAGGACCAGTTGAACCGTGGCAGCCACCAAGATTATTAACCCCCACAACAAAAAATTTGCGTGTATCAATTGGTTTTCCAGGACCAATCATATTGTTCCACCAACCAATATCCTTGGGATTGTCAGCGTAAGAACCCGCTACATGATGATTGCTAGAGAGCGCATGACAAATCAGTATGGAGTTAGATTTAGCCGCGTTAAGCTCCCCATAAGTTTCATACACTAACTCGTAGCTGTCGAGAACGGAACCACTCTTTAAATGTAGCGGTGCGTCAAAGTGAACACTCTTCGAAGCAACAATATCAACTGATGTTAAATCTCGCATTAAAGTAATTAAAGTTCAAAAAATTAACTATGGATAAACCACACATGAAAAATAAAAGCTGATCTACGGAAATACCAATAAAGCCGATGTTGGTTTCGGTTCCCCGTATCCTTACTATTTATGGGTCATACAGAAACCGTATTTCCATTATTTTTATCATGAGTAGAGATTATATAACCAAATGAATTAGTTATTCAGTTTCGTCAATAATGTATGAATGTTTTCCGGATGATCAGATTTAAGTATTTTTTGCGTAAAATGGATAATATCCGGCAGATGACTCCTTAGCACTTGGCGTTTCACAGTCAACAGTTGTGTCGGAAACATGGAAAACTGGCGTAGCCCGAAACCCAGTAATAGTCGAGTAAACAACGTGTCCCCCGCCATCTCACCACAGACCACAATTGGAACTTGAGCGTGATTTGCGCTGCGAATAATGTGTGCTACCAACCGCAACACAGCTGGATGCAGTGGATCATACAGGTGCGCCACAGTATCATCTGTGCGGTCTATAGCAAGCGTGTACTGAATTAAATCGTTGGTTCCAATAGATAAAAAATCAAGTTTATGCATAAAAATATCAAGACATAGTGCCGCTGCAGGAATTTCTATCATGCCACCAATTTGAATGCCAGCGTCAAATGGAACTCTCTCATCCTGCAAACTTTCTTTTGCGCGTTCAATCAGGCGCAGCGTTTGACTAATTTCAGAAACACTGGAAAGCATCGGTACTAAAATACGAACCTGACCATAATGCGAAGTTCGTAGAATTGCACGAAGTTGCGTATAAAACATTTGTGGTTCGGCTAAGCTCAGGCGGATAGCACGTAGTCCCAACGCTGGGTTAGCTGCAACGCGCTTATCGCTATCAAGATTTTTGTCGGCACCTAGATCGAATGTGCGTATCGTCACTGGCAATCCACGCATTTTTTGCACTACAGTACGATAAGCTTCAAATTGCTCGTCTTCGTCAGGCAGATTGTCACGATTGAGAAAAAGAAACTCACTGCGAAACAGGCCGATTCCGGTGGCACCGTTCTCTTTCACCTGCTCTATATCCTGAGGCAATTCAATATTAGCGTGCAATTCTACGGTTGTTCCATCGAGCGTTGTAGCAACTTTGGTTTTAATACGTTTTAGCTTCTGTTTTTCAAGTTCCAGCTGATTCTGACGTAACCGGTATTCAGAAAACACATGTTTGTCTGGGTTGACAATTACTACGCCCTGATTACCATCCACAATCAAAAGATCATTGTCGTGAATCAATTGACGCGCGTGATGTAACGCCACAATAGATGGGATGTTTAGGCTACGTGCAACAATGGCGGTGTGAGAAGTTGATCCGCCCAAGTCGGTAAGAAATGCAGTAAACCGGTGCTGCTTGTACTGGAGCACATCAGCTGGACTTAAATCGTGGGCAACCAGAATACTATCGCCAGCACGCTTTACAGGGGGCGGAATGTAACCTGGATGTCCTAGCAATGCCTTCAATACTCGTTCCACTACCTGGATCACATCAGTTTTCCGTTCCCGCAAATAAGCATCCTCAATTTCTTCAAACTGTGCAAGTAATACATCTCTCTGTTGGGTAATGGCCCACTCGGCATTGCACTGGTTCTGAGAAATGTAGGTTTTAGCTGCAGAGGAGAGCGTGGGATCATCAAGAATCATGCGATGCAAATCAAGAAAAGCTCCGAATTCTGCTGATGCAGGGCCACTGATAACAGAGGTATGTAACGTTTCAAGCTCCTCACGTACTGTTGTGAAAGCGGCACCAAGTCGAGATATTTCGTTGCTAACCTTATTTCGTGGCAATATGTGATGCGCAACCACTAAAGCGGCATGAGATGCAAGATGTGCATGCCCTATCGCAATGCCTTCCGAAACACCAATACCGTGTAGTACAAAGCTCATTTATCTTCCCCGAAATAATCACCAATCAGATTTACCAGCTCGAGCATCGCCTCGGTTTCATCCGAACCAATGGTTTCAATATTTATGGTAGAGCCTTTGTTCGCGGCCAGCATCATCACCCCCATGATGCTTTTCGCGTTAACCTTACGGTCATTGCGGGACAGCCACACCTCACTCTGGAATTTGCCAGCTAACTGCGTGATCTTTGCGGCTGCGCGCGCATGAAGTCCCAGTTTATTAATAATTTCAACCTCCCTGTGTTGCATCACTAGGTCTCGTATAAATACGCATCACCCCTTCCTTACCACCAGTTAGTGCTTTTTCCACTACTACCTCTAGGGGTTCATTACGATAAGTAAGCGCACGTACTAACATGGATAGATTGACCCCAGCGAGACATTCCACACTACCGAGACTTACTAATCGGCTGGCAATATTGCATGGTGTAGCGCCACAGATATCACTCAATATCAACACACCGTCACCACGATCAAGCTGCCTTAATAATTCTAGTGCTTTGGGAACTGTAACATCGGGGTCATCCTGGATAGTGACGCCAAGATGCATTAGATATTTCGGCCTTTTTCCCATGACGTGATTGACACAATGGATCAAACTGTCACCAAGGCCATCATGAGAAATAATTAAAATTCCTATCATCTTTTATCCCACTAATGAATATCAAAAGTTAATAAAACGTATTTTAGCATTGCCAGTATCTGGTGATTGGTCAGATGTATATTATGATTTCCAGTACAGCAGGTATTAAACTCCACAAAAAAACTCAGCTAATACGCTAGTACCTTAGTGTTGCAAGACCTATCCAACGAAATATTAGGACTACGATAGAAGCAGTGCCGATGGAAAGTCGACCAGTGTGTTAACGGAAATCGTTAGCACAAATGTTAACAAGGATCTACCGATAAACTTCGAGAGTTATCTTGATAGTGTAGATTCCGCTGCAAATCATGTAAGCTTCCGTGACCATGCTCTTTGAATTTACTAGGCTGAGCCTAGTAGGTTTGGTTTTTATTCATCAGCGTTAACAAGGAGTTTGATTTGTCGGATTATCTTACTATTGAATAGTAGTTTCAACGGCCACTTTTTATTTCTTCTCAACAGGTCTAGCTTAGTTTTCCACCGAATTTATGCGACAACCTGGAACATACTGCGCTTTCTAAAGTCACTTCTGAAAGCTTTCTCTATTTCTACCCAAACTCTATCCCGTTTTTTCAATTGCATCTATCATCATTCCTGCCACATTAAAACCAGTCTGATCGGTAATCTCTCGCATGCACGTAGGACTGGTGACGTTAATCTCCGTCAGATAGTCGCCAATCACGTCTAACCCTACCAGCATTAGGCCCTGATCATACAAAGATGGGCCTAGGGATTCAGCTATTTCACGGTCGTGCCCAGTTAGTGGTTTCACCACACCAAAGCCACCTGCTGTTAAATTCCCTCGCGACTCACCCGGTTTGGGGATACGTGCCAGTACGTAAGGTACAGGCTCACCAGCTATCAGTAGGATACGTTTGTCACCTTGCGTAATTTCGGGTATATGGCGCTGAGCCATGATCGTACGAGTACCATAATGTGTAAGGGTCTCAATAATCACACTGATGTTGTGGTCAGCGCCGTGAACGCGAAATACGCTTGCACCACCCATACCGTCAAGCGGTTTCAATACGATGTCATTATATTCATTTAGAAAATTGCGAATCAGGTGTTCTTGCCTTGTTACAAGAGTAGGTGTGATAAATCGTGAAAATTTTGCTATAGAGAATTTCTCGTTATGATCACGTATCCCTCGTGGACTATTAATAACACGCACACCTTGGCTTTCCGCCGATTCCAGCAAGTAAGTGCTGTAAATATACTCCATGTTGAAAGGCGGGTCTTTACGCATTAACACAGCATCAAATTCTTGTAGTGGCACTTCCTCCAGATCTCCTTTCTTATACCAATTACTCCCAATATCAGTCTGCCCGGTCAATTCCAGCGCACACGAAAACCCAACCGTCTCACCATTCTTCCATGCCAAATCTCCCTGTTGCATTACGAACAACTGATGGCCACGTGAGACTACTTCGTGCATCATGGCAAAGCTCGAATCCTTATAGGTCTTAATTGAATCTAACTGGTCAAGAATGAAGGCGAGTTTCATTGCTAATTTTTCTGCGCTAATTTCACTTTCTCGCTAGTCATGAATACAGGCCCTGTAACATCCGCACCCCGCTCTAACTCTATCGCTGCTGTCAACAGTGCTAATCGAGCTATCACACTGTAAGCATAAAAGCGATTGGGGGTGCAGCCTAAACTAGATTTATGATCAGGCAACAGACATGTTGGTTCAAAAGATAGGGGTACAAAATGCATACCTGGAGCGTTGAGATTCTCATCCTTACCACGCCCAGTGTGCACCCGATAGAAGCCTCCTACAACATAACGGTCAATCATGTAAATCACCGGCTCTGCCACTGCTTCATTAACGCTTTCAAAAGTGTACACCCCTTCTTGCACTAGTACTTTGGTCACCAGCTTACCCTCTTTTACTACTGACATCTTGTTGCGCTGCTTGCGGTTAAGTCTACGTACTTCTTCGCCATCCTTCACTGTCATGACACCCATTCCATAGGTACCTGCATCGGCCTTAACAATAACAAAAGGAACCTCCTTAACGCCATATTGCTTATATTTTTCCCGAATTTCAAACAAGATCTGATCCACATTTCTTGCTACACAGTCCTCTCCTTTTTTCTCGCTAAAATTAATTTTTCCACAAAATGCAAAATATGGATTGATGAGCCATGGGTTAATGCCGATCAGGCTAGAGAATTCTTGTGCAACACTGTCATATGCTGCGAAATACTGTGATTTTCGCCGTGTCGCCCAGCCAGCATGAAGAGGTGGAATGATAGTCTGTTCCAGATTCTGCAGAATGACAGGAACACCAGTAGAAAGATCGTTATTGAGCAGTACTGCACACGGGTCAAAGTCTTCTAAGCCTAAGCGATTTCCCTTACGCTGAACCGGTTCCAACATGAGATTTCTACCGCTAGGAAGATTTATCTTTGTAGCCTCAGAAATTTCCGGCAATAAAGTACCGATGCGAACGTTCATTCCCGTATGCCGCAAAATAGTTTGCAACACGTCCACATTTTGTAAATAAAAAATATTGCGTGTGTGGTTCTCTGGGATCAGCAGTAAGCTGTGAGTATCGGGACAGATCTTTTCCACTGCTGCCATCATCGACTGTACACATAATGGCATGAAATCTGGATTGAGATTGTTGAATCCCCCAGGAAATAAATTAGTATCTACCGGTCCCAACTTGAAGCCACTGTTGCGCAAATCGACCGAACAGTAGAATGGCACAGTGTGATCCTGCAATTGACCTCGCAACCAGTACTCGATGGCAGACATAGCGTCGAGTATACGTTTCTCAAGGTCAAGAATCGCGCCGCTTAGGGCAGTGGTAAGGTGCGGGCTGACATGAAGATGGGGGTGATGCATAGTAAAAATTAGTATTTTAACACCACGTATGTTGGATACCGTGAATGTGCGACAATCGAGACTATTCAGTTGCTAGATGAAATTGATCGTGCAAACTCAACATAATATCTCTTTTCCCTAAAATTCCTTATGTACAACACGTTGCAATTTGTTCTTATCCTACTTGCCACTGCTGTACTGGCCGTAGTGGTGTTTCGTCTTCTGCGTCTGCCCCCTATGCTAGGTTACTTGCTTTCTGGGATTGTCATTGGCCCGCATGCGTTGGGCTGGATACCTGATGCGACAGTGACTCATCAGCTGGCTGAATTTGGCGTCGTGTTTCTAATGTTCAGTATCGGTCTCGAGTTTAGCCTACCCAAGCTCGTCACCATGAAACACATTGTGTTTGGCTTTGGCACAACGCAAGTCTGTGCGACCATTCTAATCGTCATGGTTGTAACATGGACGATAGGGCTTGACTGGCGAGTGGGGCTTGCCTTGGGCGGAGTTCTGGCTATGTCTTCTACCGCTATTGTCAGTAAGATGCTGACGGAACGGCTAGAACTTAACTCTTTCCATGGGAGACAAATTATAGGTGTTTTGTTGTTTCAGGACTTAGCAGTCGTGCCGCTTTTGATTGTAATCCCAGCCCTGGCACATGCAGTTGACAGCAGTGGTGCGGACCTTGGCGTGACAATTATTTTGGCTCTGCTGAAGGCTGGAATGGTACTTGCACTTATCCTGTTTTTTGGACAACGATTGATGCGCCCTTGGTTTCACCTGGTAGCCCGGCAGAAATCTTCTGAATTATTCGTGCTGAATGTGTTGCTCATCACTTTGGGACTTGCGTGGCTTACTGGAATCGCTGGTTTGTCGCTGGCGTTGGGTGCATTTCTTGCAGGAATGTTAATTTCTGAAACTGAATATCGTCATCAAGTTGAAGATGATATCAAGCCATTCCGCGACATATTGCTAGGTCTTTTTTTCGTAACTATAGGTATGCTACTGGATATACAAGTCGTTATACAAAATTTTATGTGGGTAATACTACTGCTCCTAGCACTAATAGCAATAAAAGCCTCACTGATAGCAGGTCTATCACACTTGTTCAAGGCTGATTCAAGTGTTGCAGTACGCACTGGTCTGGGCCTTGCCCAGGGAGGAGAGTTCGGATTTGTTTTGCTGGCCCAGGCTAATACCCTAGGTATAGTAGATAACCCCACCATGCAACCAGTATTGGCGGCAATAGTGTTATCCATGTTGGCAGCCCCCTTTATCATTGAACACAGCGAAAACATGGCTCGGCGTTTCTCTGCAGCTGAATGGATGAATCGCGCCATGCAACTCACTACTATTGCTGCACATACTATAGCTGAAGAACAACATGTCATTCTTTGTGGCTATGGACATAGCGGGCAGAATACATCTCGCCTACTTGAAAAGGAATCAGTCCCGTTTATTGCCCTTGATCTTGACCCACAACGCATTCGAGATGCGGCAGCAGCGGGTGAATCAGTGGTGTATGGCGATGCGGCTAGGTATGAAGTGTTGATTGCTGCCGGGCTGATGCGTGCTAAGTTGCTAGTTGTAAGCTATACGGACACCATTTCGGCCCTAAAGATTCTCAGACATGTCCAGGCGCTGCGCCCGGAACTACCAGTTGTAGTACGTACCTTAGACGATACAGATATCGATCTATTGAAAGAAGCTGGTGCGGCAGAAGTGGTGGCAGAAATTATGGAAGGTAGCATTATGCTCGCATCCCATGCACTTATGCACTTGGGGGTGCCGCTTAACCGAGTACTAAATCGCATGCGCGAAACTCGAGAACAGCGTTACAGTTTGTTCCGTGGTTTTTATCGCGGGATCTCCGATGAAGAAAAAGAATCTGGAGAAAGAATGCAACCGCGATTGCTCAACGTAATGATTGCGCCTGGATCGGCAGCAGTCGGCAAGACTTTAGGGGAATTAAATTTAGCGAGTTTCTTGGTAGAGGTCCCTGCAGTGCGCAGACGAAACGTACGGGAACTACTGCCAAATGACGAAACTCGACTGGAAGCAGGCGATGTACTGGTATTGCGTGGAGCGCAAGAAAATTTGGCAGCAGCTGAAATCAAACTATTGCAGGGATAGCATTATTAAATGAGAAACGACCTACTCACTTAATAAACCGAAATACACAAACTACGCTACCGTACTTTAGCATAAGAGCCCGTTCGTTTATCAGTGAACGAGCTCTTTCTGAACAGTAATTGTTACAAGGTTCAGACGCCCATGTACACTGTATAGGAGTTAGCATCTACTATTGCTGAACTAAGCACAGCAGTACCAGGAGCGGACTGAAGGACTGCCCTTACGGATCCAGTACTGCTCGCCATCATCGAGCGTGACATCCAACTGTTTGACAAACTTCCCAAGAATGCCATCTGAACAAATAATATACGTACCAGTCATGGCAGTAGGTAGAGTAATGGTAGCAAAACCCACATTACTCTGTATACCCATGATGCCGCCATCAGCGTTACGTGGGATATAGGTAGCATCTGCAGTGTTGGTTGGTCCTGCTGAAAGTCCGGCCAAGCGTACATGTTGCCAGAATAGAAAAGACTCATCCGTATTTGTAGAAGAATTCCAGAGTCCATTGATCACGCTGTTGCCTTGAACACCTGCAGGAGAGGTAGCAAGTGTACCGGAAATATTAGCAACGACTCTAGCGTCATCACCTGGTATCGCTCTAAACCTGTCTTGATATCCGTAAATATAAACGGGAATCTGCCGGAAGTCGTTGGCTATATTCTTGACTTTAGCACTATTAATCATCTCTTGGCCCTTAAGTACACCACCTAGCAATAGACCAATGATAACCAGTACGATCGCAATTTCAATTAGAGTAAAGCCCGATTGTCGGTTTCGCGATATAGCTTTCATGAGTTGTTCCTCCTTTCATTGTCTGACGATAGCTTATAGTGAGCAAAACCCATGCCAAGTTTATAACTAGCTATAAATGAAGTAATTTATGCTGACTCAAGACAATAACGTGCCCAAATTCTATCGAGATGCCAGGTCAATGTGTTGAATATTTGACATAGTGCACGATTTCTCAACAGTTAAAAGCTTGATTTGTATTTATTTGCCAGTAGCAAAATGCTTTTTTCAAGTTTACCTATGCCCCAGCTATAATTAGCCTGTCTGACATCGCTTAAGTTTTGGATTACAGTAAAAATATGCCGCTCCCATTTAGCCAATCAATCATATCAACTCTTGTGCTGCGTAGACACTGGCTGATGCTTGCCATGCTCTTGCTGTTACACGCTGCCACATTACTAAAAATCGACGATCCTTGGATGCCTGCGTTACTGGTTTCTCATTTAGGCATTTTTCTTCTGTGGCAACCAATGTGGGGTGGAGAACATAAAGTGACTACGGGTGTCCTCACGCTCATAGGTATTGCCTGTGCAAGCGTATTACTATGGCTTAATTGGTGGCTTGTCGCGTTTTGGCTGGGAGTTTTGTTTGCGTTAGTAGGCGGTAGAGTATTTTCATTTCGTACCAAATGGTTACAGCTGTTTTACTTAGCAGCGATGCTTTACCTGTTGGCGTTGTTGTTACTGTGGGTAACACCGCACCTGTTTGCTTCAGGCATGTTCACGGAAATGCTTCGTTATCTGACTCAGTATGGATTACTACTAGTGTTGATCGGTATGGCAGTCATGCCAGTAGAAAACGAACCCATCGTATCCAGCCATGCAATAGATTTTTTCTATAGCGTCTTGCTGTTCCTGTTAGTAGTAGTACTGGTACCAGGCAGCTTCACTTACATGGTTCTAGGTAAAGAAAACTATCTGGAAGCATTGTCGTTCGCGTTGTTTTCTCTAGCTGTGCTTCTACTGACACTTGGGTGGTTGTGGAATCCACGATTTGGATTTGCGGGACTGCAGCATCTATTTTCCCGTTACTTGTTAAATGTGGGAACACCACTTGATGAATGGCTCTCGAACCTTGCCCAAGCATCTGAGCTAGAGCAAGAAGCTGCAGGATTTCTAGAGGCGGCGATGCGACAATTATCAGACCTACCGTGGATTAAGGGTGTCACATGGCAATCGCCAAGCAACGACGGTAAATTGGGAGAAGATAGCGACTATCCAATAAAATTAGAAGTGGGACAACTACGAATCAAGATTGCCGCCAAATATAAAGTAAAAACAGCAGTGCTGTTACACACACGGTTGTTAGTACAGATTATTGGCCAATTTTACGAGACCAAATACAGAGAAAATATCCTGCAGCGTATGACACGATTACAAACAATTTATGAAACTGGGTCACGTCTCACACATGATGTCAAAAACCTGCTTCAATCGCTTTATACGCTGATATCGGCAGGACAACAAGCAACGCAGACAGGAAAAACTGAGAATTTCCAAAAAATGCTTAACCGCCAGCTGCCCACGTTAACTCATCGCCTGGAACGAACCTTGAGCAAACTGAGTGCGCCACAAAAGGAACCCAGCGGAGAATACGTAGCTGCTACAGATTGGTGGAAATTACTTAAAAATCGTTACCATAGTCGTAATATCAAATTTGATATTGCCATTGCTTCGACTTCGACACAACTAATTCCATCGGCAGTGTTTGAAAATGTTGCTGATAATTTGCTAGACAATGCACGCAAGAAACGTATGACAGAAACAAACATAAATGTTGCGGTACATCTTAGCGTTGTCGATTCGGTAACGCTAACAGTATGTAACAGTGGCGACTCAATTCCTAAAACGATTGCTTCCAAACTTTTTCATGATACTGTTGACTCTGAAACTGGCCTCGGCACTGGCTTATATCAAGCTTATCGCTGGGCAGAACAGCACGGATACGTGCTAAGTCTGAAAAGCAACGAAAAAGGTGCAGTATGTTTTAAATTAGAGAAGGGAAAAACTAGTGTGACTCCCCATCATATCTAGCTGATGCGCTACTTATGGACTATTAGTATGACGCAAGCATACATGGAAAATGTTATGGCAATCGTCCAGCTGCTACCATGTTACTAAATAAAATATTAGGCGAGATCCAGGTAACGATGTCGTCATACTCTCCTCCTGGAGTACCCGCTACTGTGGGAACTTGAGTGACAAAAGTTGTAGAGTTAGTTGTATTGGTACTTTCATCTATGTTCGGAATTGGTACAGCCGCAACTACACCTTGGTCATCAGTCGAACCGTAGCCATTCTTACCATGGGATAAAACAACAGCCGGAATATTACTGGGAGTAGATAAGTTAACTAGCGTACCAGCCACATCCCTAGTCTGGATGGTAATATCTCGAATTGTTGGCGGAGACAGAACCAGTGTTCCTGATGGACCCGCATAAGCTGGAGTTACACTATAGCGGAACATATGACCCCAAGCATCCAGCTTAGGCACACCCAACTTAGCCCAGGGAATATATCCATGCCTATCTGCTAAAGCGACACAGGTTACCTTCTCGTCACCATTGGCAGCCGAGACGGCGGGACAGGGTAATCGCACAGAGGTAACGGCAAAACCGATCAGTGCTTCTTTTATATCAGAAAGAGATTTCTGTGTCTCGTTCATGTTTCGCTGGTCTATCTGTGCAGTCAATGGCGCAACTAAACCTCCGATTAACATTGCAAGTATAACCATTACTACAGCCATCTCTATCAAGCTGAATCCATACTGCGCTGGTCTTGGAATCGCTCTCTGCCAAGCAAGGATACTGCGATGCCAAGTGTGCCTAGAATCCTTGCTCATTGGTAAACCAATACGTCGTTGAAGGTTGATGTCAGTAGACTTTTCGAGAAAGTAACGCCCAATTGGTTGGCATCTTCCAGATAGTTTGCAGAGTCTGCTATATCCCCCGTCGTTACCCGAGGCTGTCCACCTGCAACTCCGGATAACCTCTTGCCCGCAACAATCACTATTACCTGTTTATCCGCTGAAGTTGAAGGTGGATCCACCACCCTACAGGCACCGGCTGTGGCACATGCGTTGGTAACAGGTAGTGTGGGTGGATTGATGGGCTTATAGGCATCTGCTAGACCATAAAAAACCAGTTTTTTCCAATTTAGCCACCAATCGGATAGGGAAAAAATATTGCAACTCGTTGGCCAGAGGAAAGACATTCCCCCAAGACTGCTTATGGCAGTCTGGACAAAGGGAGTATCAGGAATCCGCCCAAATCGATTATTAATAACATCGGAGTAGTTGCCGCTACCTGAGGCGACAGTAGCTGCCGCCCAGGGATAACGACCGCTGTTCACTAAGGCGTAATCCGTCATACATTTCAGCACCTCCCCTGCTACTCTTTCCTCTAGTTTTGGCAACAAATCCTGGTAAGTAATACTGATTAATTTGTCATTCACAATAAGGTTTCCGTTGATATCTAGAACAGGGCCGTTGATGAAACCATCTGTGGCGCTACCATAAATAAAAGCAGCATTATCTTCACCATTACCGATATCTAGGTAATTTTGCGAATTGGACGCTCCCGCTGCGCTGCGATCCTGTAGTGCAGCCGCCCCCTCACGCTGTATCACCCCTCCTGGTGCAATTACGACTGCTACAACCCCACTAGGCACAAAAACATCAGGGTTAGCGCCATTATTAATCACCAACCCAGAAGATTTACGCACGGTAATAGTGCCACGTGAATCACTATTCAAGCAGCCCGGCTGATCTGGGTTTGTACAGATAGTTCGGACGTTTTCCTTGAAGTTATTGGATACGGCGTACCACAATTGTTCACCATGACCATCCCGCAAATCGGGCAAGCCCAATGTCATCCATGGCAGCCTTCCTAATCGGACCGACTGGCCCGTAGTGCCAGCAGCATTACCACAACTTGTAGCAGCAATCCCACCACTATCCAAAGCCGGACAGGGTAAATCTCCAGGGCGTGCTGTGGTTACGGCACTAGGGACAGTAGGTAGTAGGACACTGACAGCGTGGGCTATAAGCGCTTCTTTTGCATGCGCTAGCGCCTTAGCTGTTTTCATGTCTTGTTCTGCAACATTGCTACCACCAGCTAGCGAAATCACTAGTGTCGTTAGCGTGCCAAGAACGAGGATCGTGAGAAGCATTATCAACACTGCCCCTTTCTGTTCAATAGGCAACACTACACAACTAAAGGAGTATTGCTGTCTGGATATGCGAACAGTAGGCAGCATTTCTACTTAATCCCTTTTTTCGTTTGGCGGAATGGATTTTTTTCCAGTTTTTTGTGCAGATTGTTGCGCTGATTTAAGCTCTCGCGCGGAATTTGTATTCCTCACTACACTGCTGTCTAGGTCTATACTCTGCCCAACCTTAAGGCGTACTAAGTTGCCTGTACCCGGTATTTTAACTGGTACCGAGTCAGGCGTAATATCACGCTCTGCTAATATCCCGTTGGCACTATTTTGACTTTGCGGAACACCATTTATCCAGACCACCCGACTTCCACCGTTCCGCTGTACGATTCCATTTACCAGAACTTTGTCACTAATAATGACTTCAGTTTCTCCCTCCGGTTTGCTCTTTAACTGTTCAAGCCGGATACGTTGCTCTGGTGTAAAGAACAACCTACCTAATGTTTCTTCCGCAACCGCAACACATGGCAAAGCAGTCAGTACAAGCAACAGATAGCAAAGTATTTTTTTCTTCTGATTCATTTATTTACCTTCTGCATTTTTTTCGTTCAGTGTTATCCAACCCAGAGTACATTCTGCCTGTAAGTTTGGGATAAACCTAAGTTGCCTTACTAAATCGTTACGGGTAAGGGTACAATTCTCCAACAGGTACATGCCTTTTGCTTCCTCACTCAAAGCATCAAAAAAATTCAGTAACTGCCCCTCATGCAGCAAACTAAAATCTAATGTCATATTGCTCCGATGGAGGTCAAAGCTATTGCTAGTTGAGTTATTCTCCAAATTTAATGTTTCCTGTGGCTCCAGCTTGTATTTCACACTAAAAATATTTAGCTGATTGCGGATTTTTTCTATCGTTTCAATCCAGTCCAAACGCCGTTCTATACCGATTACATTCTGTTCTACTAAATTCTGGTATTGATGGTAGTAACCCTGCAAATCTTCCTGTTCGTTCTTGGTACGTTCTAACTTGCGGAGAGCCTCTGACCATTCACGATCCGCTATAATCTTAGACTGCTGTGCTTTGGTCAACACTCCATCACTTACGTAAATAAGAACGGCTCCTAATATCAACGCTAGAGCCAACATAATGAGCAAGCCACGAATATGCGGTAAGTCTTTAGTAGAAAATTTCATCCGAATTTTGTCCTAATTTTTCGAATTCTATCTTGCATCAATCTAATAACTCTCGGTTTGTGCTTGCCTATTCACCACCACCTTCATGACAAAAGCACTACCACGAAGCTTTTTTTCACTGTCAAGAGCTCCGGCGATACTGGCACTAGAATCAAGATTGATTGGCATTGTGACAGGCGTAGCTGAAAATCCTGCCCTTTCCAATGAATGACGAAACTGATGAATTGAATCGATAGTGCCTCTTAGGTTGAGCGAAGATGTGACCTCCCCACCAAGAAAAATTTCCTGATATGTAGTGGATAACGAAGCATTAGTCATCTTCAGGTGACCGTTCCCTTGTACAGCATCTGAGCCAGAGGTGACTCGCCATGACAGGCTATTTACCTGAATCATGGGAAAATCCTCCAACTTCTGACTGATCTTTGTCAAAAAATGTTGATGCGGTCTTGCGGAAGCCGAAAGTTTCTGAATCGCCGATACCCCAGCCTTCATGCGGTCAACAGAAACTGGAAAGCACGGATAGTCTGCCTCAATCTGGCGTTCTTGAGCCACAATGGAAGATTTCATGGCGCTAACTGCTTCTGTCTCCTGATGCAAGTCGGATGCCTCCCATAGGCTGATGCCTGACCACACCACACAAATGAATGCAACAGTGGCTGCAGTAATTTTAAGTAAGCTCTGAACTTTCCATAAATCGTGAAAATGCATGTTTTCGGCAACTGCATACTGGTTAGCTGGTGGCTTACGTCCAAGCATATGTAGTAGTAACGAGGTCGCGTCCGAATCGATCGGCATTTCCCCAAGTCCGATGCGCCCAGCTACTACGTCAATATCCTCAATCAGGTAACGCACGTTGTCTGAATCTTGCAACGTTTCTTGCAGTTTTATCTTGTGGTCTTTGCTGCAAATAATGTAAACATCAAGTGCCTGATCAATAGGTAGCAGGCTAAGACTACTAAGGTATTTATAGGTACGGTTTAGCTCAGTTTGCAATGGCTTTGTGATGTCGTCAGTACGTACGTCAGTACGTACTAGTGGGGTTAACCGTGAAAAACTGATATTGCCATTTCGGTAGAATATTTCGCGCAACCCTGAGTATTTTTGCCAGGTAACCAGTAACAGATGGGAAGAAGAAATGTGACTAACAAATTGATGACTAGTGAGGGTAACCGAATAAATTCCAGCTATAGAAGCTTCGTGTTCCAGCATGATATCCAACCAAGGAGAAAGCAGTTCAGGATTGGTTAGTGCCGAAAACAATGTCATGTCATCACGACGTCCATCCTGCTCACGATATAGCGTTTGAGCATGACGGAACGGAGTATTACGATAAAATTGTTCGAATTTTCTTTGTACTATGTCCTTGCGATCCCTGCCGCTGACATGAGGTATGGATTCGGAATGGAAGTCTTCTTCCACCAGATCGGCAAGTAAATAACAAATAGCTTTCGGGTTTTTCTGTGGTAAAGTAGCAAGGGCTGTGTGCCCTGATTCGTCGTTTGAAAACGGTTGTCCGCCCTGCAGCTGACCCCGGCTCCAAGAATAAACACTGAGCCATTCAGCACCAAGAAATAAAAGTAGCTTGTCTGCCATTATATTTTCACCGTACTAATGACGTCATAAATCGGCGTGAGAACGGAAAACATGATCCAACCTAGCATCAAACCCAGCAACACAGTCATAGCGGGACCTATCATGGCCTGTGCGCTCGTAATCGCTTCCTTCACATCTCGATCATAAAAATAACCGACATTAAGTAATGCCTTGTCTAGCGCTCCGGTAGCTTCACCCACCCGTAGCATGCGTAGAACCAGTGGTGGGAATATATTGGTGCTTTGGAAACTTTGGGTCAGATTCTTACCCTCTTCAATTTCCCGTCCCGCTTGGATCAAGCTTTCCTCAATTACTACGTTGCCAGCGATGTCACGGCAAATAGCGATACATTCCAGAATACTTATTCCTGAGGCATAAAGCATGCCAAAAAAATTAGCAAAACGCGCTAGGATGATTTTCTTAAGAATAGGACCGATTGGCCACAGCCTCAGTTTTAGGTCATCTAGGCGGTAGCGGCCCCGCGGATTGTACGCTACCATGAACTTGATAATAGCAAACGCAATTAACGGCACCATCAACATTACATACCAGTATTGTACGAATATGGATGACACGAACAGCAGGGCCTTGGTATGAAATGGCAATGTCTGCCCCATATTTTTGATGAACCCAGTTAACTGCGGCACTAGATATATCATCAAGAAAAAAGCCACACCAATTACTACTACCATTACAAACGCTGGATAAATCAACACCTGCTTGGTTTGGGACGCCATTTCATCTTCCCATTTGAGAGTATTGGTGAGATGCAGAAACACTTCCTGCAACTTGCCACTTTTCTCACCTGCATTCACCAAGCTAACAAACACTTTCTCGAACACGCGCGGGTGCTCAGCCATTGCTTGAGATAAACGCATGCCTCCTTCTATATTTTCGATCAGATCTGCAACAACTTCGCGTAAAAGTGGATTGGACAATGTGTCACGCATATCTGCTAGGCTTTCTAGCAAAGGTACGCCAGCGTTGGTAAGCTGCTCCATGTTGAAAAAGAAAGTGATCAGCTCTCGGCGGGTAACGGTCGCACCTGTAGCAAACCGGTTTTTCTTCGCAATCTTGCCATTGATGAGATCAAGCCCGGTACGCTTTAAGCGCATCTCCAGATCCACCAGATTAGACGCATCCTGCAAGCCAGTACGCCTCTGGCTTGACTTATTGATCGCCTTGTACGCATACATTGCCATAATCAAAAGGAATTATATACATTAGTCACAAATAATTCTTGACGTACGGTAACAATTATGTTATTCTTTAGTCACAATTTAAGTGAAAGAGGGTAACAAAATGGCTGGTAAATCATATCGTAAAGGGTTAACACTTTTTGATGTTATCGGGATGTTTCCTGATGAAACAGCAGCAAAGAAATGGCTGTCTGAGCAACGATGGGATGATGTCCCAACCTGTCCGTATTGCCATTCCGATAACGTCCAGTCCGACATTAACCACAGCAGTATGACGCATAGATGCCGTGATTGTGAAGACAGGCCCATGTTCTCAGTCAGAACGGGGACAATCATGGAAGGTTCTAACCTGAAATACAGGATATGGGCCGTAGGAATTTACCTGTTCACAACGAATATCAAAGGGATTTCGTCTCTTAAACTTCATCGGGAATTAGGAATTAGCCAGAAGGCAGCCTGGTTCATGCTTCACCGCTTGCGTAAGGCTTTTGAACTTGAGGTTGGGGTGTTTTCCGGCCCTGTTGAAACAGATGAAACCTACATAGGCGGTAAAGAAAAGAACAAACATGTAAGAAAAAGACGTAACGTAGGACGTGGTGGTGTTGGCAAAGAGATTGTGATAGGGGCTAAAGACCGCAAAACAAACAAGATAAGTGCTGGTAAGATCGCATGTACCGACCAGCGTACTCTGCATAATTTCGTACACAAGCATACTGAAAAGAACGCCGCCGTCTATACAGATGACCACAAGGGTTATTCGGGGCTATCCTGTCGCCATGAAACAGTCAGGCATAGTGTGAGTGAGTATGTGCGTAATCAGGCACATACCAACGGCATTGAGTCGTTTTGGGCATTACTGAAACGGGGCTATCACGGCATTCACCACCATATGAGCGAAAAGCATTTGAACCGATATGTGCAGGAGTTCGCAGGTCGCCATAACATCCGGGAGCAAGACACTGTCGAACAAATGGCAGTCCTCGCTAAAGGCATGACAGGCAAGAGACTTAAATACCATGACCTGATTGCATAGAGACAGCCATGGCAAACACAAAGAGAGCGAATGGCAGGTATTACACACAAGGGAACCCGTTTAATAATGCACCATTCAAAGAGTGGGCAGGACAGGCGGGGTTGCCCGACAATCGTATTTTAGAGCCATTCGCAGGGTCTGACAGCCTGATAAAACTATTGTCTGGTATGAACTTATGCCATAATTCCACATCTTACGACATTACCCCTTACGGTAAAGATGTAAGACGAAAGGACACCCTGTCTCACTTCCCGCGGGGATATGATATTTGTGTTACCAATCCACCATGGCTGGCAAAGAATAGTGCTACTGTAAGGGGTTTAGCTTATCCTGAATGCGACTATGACGATATTTATAAGTTAGCATTAGAAAGATGCCTCCAACGTTGTCAGTATATAGCAGCACTTGTGCCTGAATCATTTATCACTGCGGACATTTTTCAGGACAGGCTTAAGTCATTTGTATCACTTACGGCTCAAATGTTCGCTGAAACACAGCATCCCGTAGGCTTGGCGTTGTTCGTTCCTGACTCTGTGTATGATGTGGATATATGGTCAGGAGACCGGCACATTGGTCTGCTGTCTCTGTTGAAAAAATTAAAACCTGAACAACAACAATCAGGTATCAACGTCAGGTTTAATGACCCTGACGGGAATGTAGGACTGATTGCGCTGGATAATACAAAGGAAGAATCAATCCGGTTTTGTGATGTGCAGGAGTTATCAGATTATCAGGTTAAATCCACCGGGCGACATATAACGAAGCTGATGGTTGACGGGCAAATAAGAATTGATGAATGGAACAGGATTATTAAAGAGTTCCGAAATAAAACTTACGATGTTCTGATGACTTGCTATAAAGGAGTCAGGCAAGACGGTAAATATCGCCGTAGGTGCGACTGGGCACTGGCACGAGGTATTATTCATCATGTCGGTTAAACACAGTCCGCCGCCTGATTATAAGTCTATAGAACGACTGGAATGGAAGAAAGCACATGAAGATGTCACACAGGAAGCAGAAAGCAGAACAGGACGTCTTATCAAGCGTGTACGGGGGTTTATGTGGAGATTTGGCTACAGAGAAAATGACGTATTACAGAAGATAAGAACGGATAGTATGTTTGCTGCATGGTTTGCAAAAGAGCCTCGCCGAACCGGATTGCATGAAGTAGCGGCGGCTGGGTGGATAGAGACTTTACCATGGGTAAGTGATTTTGAAGTGCTACAGAAGTCCGGCAAGAATGCCCTTAAAGTTTCCAGTGATGGAAACATCGAATCAGAAACGAACAGACGTAAACTGCCCGGAAAATCTCTCGACTTCAGATGGAGAACCGGGGGCAAGACATTTTACGCTATGCATAAATATACACAGGAAGGCGGGGGAAACCAGGACAGTCAGTACAAGGAAATGGCAGAGCTGATGAAACGCTTTTTGCAGTGTCAAAATCGTGATGTTGTTTTGTTGATTATAGTAGACGGAGCGTACTACGAAGAACGCGATCGTCAACGAATCACAGAGTTGAGAAAGAACCAGAGGGAAACACCGCCAAAGAGCTATGTTTTTCCCCTAGGTGAAATTCCTGAATTATTGGAACAGTACACAGGGGGCAGTCATGAATAAAAGAGAAATCAAAACGCCGGAGAGAGTCATAGATATGCCGCAACAGAATAAGTATCAACCATCCAAAGCTGAAAATGAACAGATAGTGAATATGCCCGGAGTAAGTAGAAAAACTGTTCGAAAGGCGATTTTCAGACCTATAAGAAGCATAGGATAGCTGGATTTTGTGACTAATGTATATAATTCCCTAATCAAACTATCCGGTGAGTAAGATCAACCACCCTAGACACTTCACTTAGCGAAGTAACTCCGTCCATAACGCGCTGAATCGCATCCTCTACAAGCGGACGAAACCCTTTCTCCAACGCTAATGTCTTGAGCTCGCACGCAGTGGCACGGCGTGCAATCAGTTCATCGATGTCCTGATCCATTTTCAGCAGTTCCATGATCGCTACTCGACCGTTATAACCATTACGCTCACACAAATCGCAGCCAACTGGACGGTAAATGGTCTGTTCTGGTTGATCTGGCAAAATCCCAAGCAGCTTTATCTCGGCAGCATTTGGTGCATAGGGTTCTTTGCAATGTCTACAGAGCACACGTATCAACCGTTGTGCGACAATCCCAATAATGTTACCTGCCATGATGTCCGGCAGCATACCGATGTCAAGTAGGCGCGGAATCGCACCGATAGAGGAGTTGCTATGTAGTGTGGAATATACCTGATGCCCGGTCATAGCAGCGCGAAAGGCCATCTCGGCGGTAGGATGATCGCGAATTTCTCCCACAACACCCACAAGTATGATATCTGGATCCTGGCGCAGCATAGAGCGCACACCACTAGCAAAATCAAGCTTAGCTGCTTCATTCACTGAGGTTTGACGGATCATTACCATTGGGTACTCAACGG
The DNA here is from genome assembly GCA_965248035.1 of Nitrosomonadaceae bacterium. Lineage (GTDB taxonomy): Bacteria > Pseudomonadota > Gammaproteobacteria > Burkholderiales > Nitrosomonadaceae > BJGV01. Next base: position 2,390,193 of record OZ252054.1, on the reverse strand, counting down.
GATCTTCCAGGGTCATGATATTAACGGCTTCGGTATTGATGTGACTGAGCACAGAATATAGTGTGGTAGTCTTGCCACTGCCAGTCGGCCCGGTTACCAGGATGATTCCTTCTGGTCGGGCGATCATGATCCTGAGGTTAGCTGACGTTTCTTCCGGCAAACCCAAGTATTCTATCGGTACGATACCTTTCTGCCGGTCCAGGATTCGCAAAACCAGGTTCTCACCATGAGTAGTGGGCTGTGAAGCTACACGAAAATCTATGGGCCGCCCTGATAGGCGTAACGAAATGCGACCATCTTGGGGTGCGCGAGTCTCAGCAATATTCATATTACTCATTACTTTTAGTCGCACTACCATTGATGGCCAGAAGCTCTTGTGCAAACTACGCACTTGGCGCAGTACGCCATCAACACGATACCGGATACGCAGAAAACTGGATTCTGGTTCGAAGTGTATGTCAGATGCACCGCGCTGTACTGCGTCTGATAGTAGCGCATCAATCAAGCGTACTACCGGCTGACTAAACTCATCAACCCCCGTTTGCAGAGACTGGTAATCCATCTCGCCGGGTTCGATCTCATGCAAAATACCGTCAATCGAAAGCTCAAAACCGTAATACTGGTCTATCGAACGGATAATTTCGGATTCACGAGCAATCTGGATAATGAGACGGTATTCATCCTTGATCAGTGCACGCACTTGATCTAGAGCAATGATATTGTCGGGATCGGCAATCGCTAGCGTTAGCGTACGCTCGTTCTTATCCAACGCTAGAGGCAGCAACAAAAAACGTCGCGCCATTTCCTTCGGAATCAGCTTGATGGCTGCTGCATCAACGATGCTATTAGAAAGATCAACGCTCTCCTGCCCCACGCTCTCAGCCATTACGTCACGGATGGTCGCTTCGGATAAAAAGCCGAGACCTACCATCAGCCGTCCGAGTGGCAAGTGGCGCTTACTTTGCTCTAGCAAAGTAATGCGTAACTGATCCTCGCTGATGACGCCCTTCTCGACCAGTAATTGCCCCAGCGGTTTTCCTGATGGATTTTCTGGAAATTCTTCTGATCGTTCTTCTGATATTGAGGTTGACATATATTTTTAGAGGGTTAGCTGTGCAAAATCTACTACTGCGCTAATTCTTTGAGTCGCTCTGATGCTTGTGCCTTTTTAAACCCAACTGGGGAGTTACCAGCTAGCACCAGCGCCCTACTGTAGTATTTAGCCGCCAGCTTGATCTTATTCAGATGATCGAGGCTGACTGCAAGATTAAAAGCGTAATCGGCATTGGTAGAATCAATACTGAGGGCACGGAAGAAAGATTGTTGTGCCTCAGCCCAGCGTAACTGAGTGACATAATTGTTGCCCAGCGTAAAATGTAGTGCTGAGGCACCAGGTTGCTGCGTCAAAAGGATTTTTAGCCGACTCTCGGTCTGATTGGGATCAGCGACCTGTACAAGTCCAGCCATACCAGCAATCGCTGAAGGATCGCGTGGATCCAATTCCAATATGCGTAGGTAATACGTTTGTGCCTCATTATCTTGCCCCATGCGCGTAGCAATGGCAGCAAGCCCCAGTAGCACATCCTTATTACTCGAGTTACTCTCTAACTGTTTCAGATAGTGCTGCTTGGCAACATCCAAATCACCTGCAATGTAGGCCTGGTAGGCGGCCGTTAATTGCGGGGAAACTATATTCGTACTTGGGTTGTACTGAATACTGATAGGATGCTCAGAATAGGATGAATTTATACCAGCTCTGTCTTGTATACTCTCCCACCCACTCGCAGACAACACGGAAGATTGCTCCAGGTTGACAGGAGGTAAAGGTGGGGGTGTATCTACTATGATATCGGTGCCTGAAGCATCATCATTCCCGGAAAGTGGTACAGATCCCTTCGCTCTCTCCTCAGAATCCCTTGATATCGGTGTCTGAGCCATGGGTGCCATAGCAAGGTTTGATCCAGGTAAAACACTTGTTTTGGCTTGTGGTGGAACCTGAAGTCCCCCGCTCCATTGACGAGCAGGAGCAAGCTTGAGCTCATTTGACTGGGGAGCGATTCCGGAAGTATACGTTGTCTCCTGCCACACGTAATAGGCTCCGCTCATCATTGCAATCAACACAACTCCCGAAAAGATTACCCATTTAGTAGTGTGTCCTATTCTGATGCCACCTATCTTATTTTGCTTTACCGAAAATAAATTTTGCGCAACTATACGATCTTGAGTTGACGCGTGATTGGTTTGTTCTTTCGGTACATCATATGAAGAGGAGGTTTTCTCTGGAACAAGTTCCAGCTTTTCACCAGAGGGGTAACCCGAAACAGATGTAGCGGTAGTATTTTCAACTATCGCGTTGTTTTGAACCAGCGCAGTTTGCTCTTTCTCCCCCAGTTTGTTCCGCTCAGCTTTTTTCAAAGCCTCCAGCAACAGGCTCATGGCTATCTGTCTCCAAGTTCACCCACCACAGGACGGGGCTTGACAAGAAATTTGTCATTGGGAAGCGATCCACGTAAGTGCTCGTAGTCGCCACTCAAACTGGCTTGCTTGATCACAACTGGCCGTACGAAGATTACCAGCTCGGTCTTGTCCGAAGTTTCGTTACGGTTCTGAAACAAATATCCGAGCAGTGGGAGACTAGCTAAGCCAGGAACAGTAGCGTTCCTGTTGTCCACAGAGTCCTGCATTAGCCCACCCATCACGGCGATGTCCCCGTTATTTACCCTTATCAGTGATTCCATCTCGCGCGTTTGAATCTCAGGGATAATGCTGACCACCTCGGTAAGCTGCGGATTGGGATCCCGTACTCCAGGACCAATGATGCGGGAAATAGTGGGTCGCAAATTCAGTAAAACCGAGTTGTCGTCTCCAATCTGTGGAGTAACACTCATCACGAATCCTACTGATACAGTGTGGGGAGTGGAAGTAAAAGTGTTCACCACATTAAACTGACTCTGTGAGACATTTGCCCGAACCGTGAAGTAAACTCGGTTATCTACTACTTTCAAGACTGCTGTCTGATTGTTGAGCACGGATAATTTTGGGCTTGAAATAACTTTTGTGGTGCCGAAGGCTTCAAGCAGCTCAATAGCCGAGGTAAAACCACCTTCACGGAAAGCTGCGGTGAAAAACTGGCCAGCAACCACCGCTGGGCCCACAACCGGTAGCAATGCGCCCGTCACAGCATCTATGGTTTGACCCACCGAACCCTGGCTAATCGCCAACTGAGGGTTATTATCCTGAAGGTATTGCCAGTCAATACCCTTTTGGAAGTTTCGGTTAAGGTTTACCTCAACGATAGTAGCTTCTATGAGTACCTGACGGCGCACATTTGTCATGACGTGATCAAGAAACCCCTGCACTTTTTCATGCTGGCGACCGGTAGCACGAACCATGATTATTCCCGCCTCTGTATTAGAAATAACAGAAGCAGCCTCGCGGAAGGTCGGTAAATTTTTTGCTCTGGATAATGCCCGCTTTGCTGCTCTGACCGCAGCATCATCCTCACTCTGTATATCTGGTTTAACTATCTGGACTGTCTGAAAATCGGGGGATTGATCCTCTGCTTTAGCCTTGTCCTTGCGCTCCTCGCTGCGTCTTTCTGCCTCATTCAACTCCGCTTCTGCCTTTTCTTCTTCTGGGGAAGGTGAACCGGCAGGCAGGATTTTGTCCGTTTCCCGTAACAGGTCACGCAAATTCTTCTCTAGAGTTTCCCAAAAACGATTTTTGGATACATTTGCAACTGAAGTAAGCGAAACATTACCCCAGCTCTCAGCTGCCCCCCCCCTCTAGCCCCCCTGAACCCATAGTACCGGGGGTAGAAATCTGAGTGGCGATTCCTATGGTACCGGTCGTATCTCGCGTCATATTCAGGTAGTCAATCTTGTACTTGCGTAGGAATGGGGTGTCAGGCATAACCGCTAAATTCGGTCCATCCATTTCATACAGTATGTCCACGTGTCTGGCAATACGTTTAAGAATTTGTGGCAGGGTCTGATTAATGGCGTTCATCGTAACCACCCCTCTAATACCAGGATGGATATCCAGATTAAGGCTAGCGTCGCGTGCTAGCGCGAAAAGAATCTCTGGAACGGAAACACTAGTCACTACCACGCTATATTTGTCGGGTTTGGTGACGGGTTTGGTGACGGGTTTGGGTGATGGTAGAAGGATTGCCTGTTTTACTGGCTGGGGAATAACACCCGTGCGTGGGGGTTTGGCGGATTCAACGCTAATGTGCCCTTTTGAGATCTCAGGTGGATTCGTAGCACAAGAACCAAGCAGTAGACATAAGCAAGCGATTTTTAATGAAATATTATACATAACATCTTATTTATTAACAGCTATCTATGAAAGTATCGCACTTTTACCCAAGCCACTGAAAGAAACCCTACAAATCTAAATCTTCTAAGGCCAACCTCACAAACTACAATCCAGAATCCTTGCATCATCACCTAACTTTTGGCAATCGTGCAGCCTCATCCTCATCAACTTTAGAAGGGTTAGATGATGATATCGGCACAAAAGGGGAAAAACTGTAGGCTGCTGTTTCAACTATTGAAAAGTGGGTAGAAACTGGAGTTGTTACCGCAACTGGCTGTGGAGCAACATTGCTAGTAATAGCTCCCGTCTCGGAGCAGAATACTTACCAAACGAGTCCACCCAATATTGCGCCAACTATCAAGGCAAGACCCCCTACCACCCAGGGGTTTGACCAGTTGGAACTATTGGGCCTTCTGTGCTCTGTAAGTCTGTCAAGCCATCTTCGATTGTGCTTGAGTTCTGAGTCCCCAATCGCTGCCTTAACGTGATCTACGATTATACCATGGGTGTTGCCAATGAACGCTGCTAGCAACGACTTGTCAGCATAAATGTTCACTCGCCTAGTAAGCCCACCCGAAGCTCTGGCTATCAAACCTACCGCTTCGGAAGCAAAATTGTCTGGGCCGTGATAGCCTGCTGCGCGCATACGGAACATCAAGTACTCATTTACTGCTTCTACGCTAAATGGTTGTGTAGTGAAATGATGGGTGATGCGATCTTTGAGTTGACGCATTTTTGGTAAAGATAGCATATCGTCCAGTTCAGTTTGACCAAACAAAACAATTTTAAGTAACTTGTGACGGGTCGATTCAAGATTGTAGAGCAGTCGTAATTCCTCCAGCGTTTCCACCGGCATGGCGTGGGCTTCATCTATTAACACCACCACCTGCTTGCCTGCCGCATACTTTTCGATTAGCACATTTTGTAGCACGCGCAACGCTTCGTTAGCACGACTTCCAGCCAGATCAAGATTTAAGTCATCGGCAATAGAATAAAGAATTTCCTCTCGCGATAGGCTTGGGTTAGCAAGATAAATGGTTTCCACATTTTCCGGCAACCACTCCATCAGTACGCGACATAGCATGGTTTTACCACTGTCAACTTCGCCTGTTACCTTGATTATGCCCTCACCATGCATGATCGCGTAGATCAGTGCCTCTAGTGTCTCGCCACGGTTGGCTCCACCATAAAAAAAATCGGTGACTGGGGTAATAGTAAAAGGCTGCTCAGCAAGCCCAAAATGGCTAAGGTACATTCTTCTGCCCCTTGTACTTCAGAAACCTGGTAGCGAATTTAAGTTAATACCTGTAAATGCACCAATAAGGTATATCTCGACTGACAAATTTACTCATCCTAGTAATACAAGGTTAGTTGGACAAGACTCAATCTTGTACTTTCTCTGCAGCCTCCATTCGGCTATATAGCGTGGTCCGGTTTATTCCCAAAAGTTTTGCTGCTTGGCTAACGTTACCGTGAGTTAACTTAAGTGCCGCTTCAACATAGCTTTGTTCCCATTGCTTGAGCGTATGATCCAGACTGAAATTTTGTTGGTATTGTAAATGCTTTCTTGCTAACTCCTGTTGTGTTTCGGTATCCCCTGGTACGAGAGACTCAGTCAAATCCTCCTTGCCCTCCCCGGTATCCAGCTCACCTTCCAATTGTTCCAAACCCACTGTTTGGCCAGCATATTTAGTAGAAAGGCGAATCACAATGTTGCGCAATTCTCTCACGTTGCCTGGGAAATGATAGCTCTGCCACCGCACTACTGCATCAACACTGAGATCAAATGGTTCACTACTCCCTCGTGTAGAGTAAAAGTCCCGAAAAAATTCCAATAATAGCAATCGGTCATCACCCAATTCCCGAAGCGACGGCACATTTATGGTAAACACACTGAGACGATGATAGAGATCAGAGCGAAAACGCTTGGCGTGTGTTTCCTGGCGAAGATCACGATTTGTCGCAGCAATCACGCGCGCATTGCTTTTACGTGTCTGGGTTTCACCCACTCGTTGATATTCACCATTTTCCAATACTCTTAATAGCTTTGCCTGCAAGTCCAATGGCAATTCGCCTATTTCGTCCAAAAATAACGCTCCTTCTCCAGCATCCTCGAAATAACCGGCTTTGGCGCTGACAGCACCTGTAAATGCGCCCTTGCTGTAACCAAACAGTGTCGGCTCAACCAACGTAGGAGAAATGGCAGCACAATTGAGCGCGAGAAAAGGTGCGCTAGATTTCTTACTCAGGCGATGTAGCTGAGCTGCTACAAGTTCCTTTCCGCTACCCGATTCACCCTCGATCAATACTGGGTAAAGCGCAGTAGCATAGCTGATGATCTGGTTGCGCATTTTTTCGATTGGCGCGCTATTTCCGACCATTCCTAGATCACCTGGTCCGCCCCTAGTCTTTGCATCAACCTCAGCCTTATGGGTTTTCAGAGCATTAAACAGATGCGCTTTCAGATCTTGGGGATCACATGGTTTGGCTATAAAGTCTACCGCTCCTAGCGATCGTGCATGGCGTGCATGGGATTCTTCATTCTGACCGGACAGCACCAGAATTTTCATTTCCGGAGAATGTGCAAGAAGTTCTGTAATGAGCTGAAAACCTTCTTCTGGTCTGTGAGGGAGGGGGCAGTCCCAAGTCAACTAATGCTAACTGTGGGGGCACCGCCAGTTGTCTCACCAGTTCGATGGCTTGAGGGCGTGATTTAACTACGAACACCTCAAAATCCTGGTTCAGTATAAAACTCAGTGTTTCAGTAATAAGAACGTCGTCGTCAACCAGTAAAAGTGGAGGTTTAGTAGGCTACGGCGCCATTCTTAAGGGATCACGTCGGCGCAATATCGCCTCACTCATTTATCAGAGCATACATACCATCTATTATGGACTACATAAATCGTATGTAAAATGAAAATTTGCATCGTCTATTCTAAGTCTACAGTTAAAGTGTATCAGCGTTGCTTAATTTTGTAATTTTTGAGATTTGTGAGTTAGCTAATTTACAAGCTGACGAACCAAAAACGATTCTGAGTAAAGTATGCATGCCTTGTCTTAACCACCAACGCTAGAGTATAATTTGTGTTTAGCCATTTGTATCTAAACGGAAGAGTGCGCGAGCTTCATCAGCGCCGCCGAAGGCGCAACCCCCCCGGAATCGCTCAGGCATAGATCAGGCCAGCCTTGATCTCTGAAGACCGCTTGCTACAGGCTATTCTGGAGAGTGCCGATATAAATCGGCCACCGAAGGGGCACACGGGACAAAAGTTCCATAATCTCTCAGGTAAAAAGGACAGAGGGGTGGAGCCATATGATATGGCTCCACCTTTTTTATTTTGTAAAAACTATTTGTAATGAAAACGACATCGCTTAATCAAACTCACCGTAACATGAACGCAAAAATGGTTGACTTTGGTGGCTGGGACATGCCCTTACACTATGGTTCTCAGCTTGACGAACACCATAAAGTACGTAGTAACGCAGGCATGTTCGACGTATCACACATGCTTACGGTGGATATCAAGGGTGAGGGTGTACGTGTTCTTTTGCGGCAACTAGTCGCCAACAACGTAGACAAGCTGACGCAACCAGGTAAAGCGCTTTATACCTGTATGCTCAATCCTAGAGGTGGGGTAATCGACGATCTCATCATATATTTCCTATCTGAATCGTGGTTCCGCATGGTTGTAAATGCAGGCACTGCCGACAAAGATATGTCGTGGGTACAGGCTCGGCGCGATGAGCTTGTTCCTGGACTGGAGATTACCCCGCGCCGGGATCTTGCTATGATAGCAGTTCAGGGTCCAAATGCCCGCGCTAAAGTATGGCAAGTTATTTCTGGAGCTCAAGCAGCAACAGAAAATCTAAAACTTTTTCAGGCAACCACGTTTGACAAATATTTTATTGCCCGTACCGGATACACTGGTGAGGATGGCTTTGAAATCATACTGCCCGACAGTGATGCTGCAGATTTATGGAATTCACTCCATGCCGCAGGAGTGGCACCTGCAGGACTTGGTGCACGTGACACGTTACGACTCGAAGCTGGCATGAATCTTTACGGCCAGGATATGGACGAAACTACCAGCCCACTGGAATCAGGACTGACCTGGACGGTTGATTTAAAAAGTGAACGTAATTTCATTGGCAAAAAAGCACTTCTAGAAACACATGTGAAATATCAATTATTTGGTCTGTTACTGATAGATCGCGGCGTATTACGAAGTCACCAGAAAGTTTCTACGCAATCTAGCAAAGAAGGGAGCGAAGGCAAAATTACCAGTGGCGGCTTTTCGCCTACACTAAATGCATCTATTGCACTTGCGCGCTTGCCAATACAAATATCTGCGGGTGATGAAGTACAGGTACTGGTGCGAGATAAGACGCTTCGGGCAAGAGTAGTGAAGCATCCATTCGTCCGGAATGGAAAGAGTTTAATTTGAATTGAATTATAAAGCGACATTATTTAATTTCGGAGCACAAACATGAATATTCCAACCCATCTTAAATACACCAAATCTCACGAATGGGTAAGGCTTGAAGAAGACGGTACGGCTACGATCGGAATTACGCACCATGCTCAAAAGTTGCTAGGCGACATGGTATTTGTGGAAATTCCGCAAGTCGGACGTCATCTTAAACGGGGAGAAGAATGTGCTGTTGTTGAATCGGTTAAAGCAGCCGCCGACGTGTACGCGCCCTTCACTGGGGAAGTGATCACAACTAATCCTGAGATTGAATCTGCGCCAGAAAAAATCAATCAGGATGCCTACTCAGCATGGCTGTATAAATTAAAACCCTCCAACATAGCCGACCTAAGTGAACTACTCGACTCAACGGAATACCAGAAAGTACTGGAAAGCGAGATACATTGATAAAGTTGTGACAGGAGAAAAATAAAGTGTAGGTAGTATCTTCATACTTTATCTTTCAATTTTCATATTACATGCCCCATTACACACGATTCACGGAAACAAACTATGCCGTTTATTCCACATACTGAAGAAGATGTAACTGCGATGCTTGCAAGCATCGGTACAAACACCATTGAAGACTTGTTTGATGAAATTCCTCCCGCTTTAAAAAGTGGCACCTTAAAACAGGTACCACCAGGCTTAAATGAAATGGAAACCTCCAGACTGATGTTGGAACGAGCTGAAACGGATGGGCGCTATCTCAATTTTATTGGTGCAGGTGCATACGAACATCACATTCCTGCCGCAGTATGGCAGATTACCACTCGAGGTGAATTTTATTCCTCTTATACCCCATATCAGGCGGAAGCAAGCCAAGGCACACTGCAACTACTTTACGAATACCAAACCATGATGGCATCACTCACCGGCATGGATGTGTCTAACGCAAGCATGTACGATGGTGCTTCTGCACTAGCTGAAGCAGTATTGATGGCGGTGCGCTCACATAAGAGCTCGCGTCGAGTGCTGATGCCATCTACCCTTCATCCGGTTTACCGCAAAGTAGTAAACACCATCGTAAAGAACCAGAGCATTGAAATCATAGAAGTTCCCTACTGCGTAGATTGTGGGCACATGCTCATGGAAAACCTTGCACCCTATACAGGCCAAGACATTGCAGCACTGGTGATTCCTCAGCCAAATTTCTTTGGTGTGCTCGAACAGGTTGATGCACTCACTGATTGGGCGCACAACAATAACGCACTAGCTGTTGGCGTAGTCAACCCCTTAGCACTAGCAATGCTTACCCCACCTGGTGAATGGGGTAGCAATGGCGCGGATGTGGCAGTGGGTGAAGGCCAGCCATTAGGTATTCCGCTCTCTAGTGGTGGACCGTATTTTGGCTTTATGGCCTGCAAGCAGGCATTGGTGCGACAAATGCCAGGACGTATCATCGGTCGCACGACGGATCTGAATGGAAAACCCGGCTTTGTCCTAACGCTTCAGGCACGTGAACAACATATTCGCCGCTCCAAAGCTACTTCCAACATCTGCACCAATCAAGGATTGATGGTCACCGCTGCCACCATTTATATGGCCTTGCTAGGGCCAGAAGGGTTACGGCGGATAGCCGAGCAATCCCATGCTAATACCTTGGCTCTAGTAGAACAACTAGAAACTTTGAAGGGAGTAAAAAGAGCTTTCAGTGGACCATTGTTTCATGAGGCAGTGGTGACACTGCCAACGCCAGCGAACAACGTGTTGCAAGCACTTAAGATTCAAGGGATACTAGCTGGACTGGATATGAAGGAATATTATCCGAAACTTGGTAATGCAGTACTAGTGTGTGCCACTGAAACCAAGATACCATCTGATTTAAGAAAGTACACGGAGAGTCTGGACCGAGCATTAGCCGAACAAGATACGTCAGTGTTTAACCCAACGTAGTCTTGACTGATTTTTAATCACTCTCAATTAAGGAGAAAAATATGGTCACCTTTGCAAGCAACCCCATCAGAGTAGAAGGCACCTTTCCAAAAAATGGCACTAAAGTACCAGCCTTTTCACTTGTGGATAAAGACTTAAACGATGTTTCACTAGCAAATTTTGCTAATAAGAAAAAAGTACTTAACATCGTGCCTAGTCTGGATACACCGGTCTGCGCCATTTCTACCCGCAAGTTTAACGAAAAAGCTAGCAATTTGAGCAATACTGTGGTGCTAATAATTTCTGCCGACCTACCTTTTGCAATGAGCCGCTTTTGCAGTACTGAAGGCCTAGATAAAGTAGTGGTATTGTCTACCATGCGTGGTGCAGATTTTATGAAGAATTATGGAGTTGCCATTACTGATGGTCCCTTAGCTGGCATCACAGCACGTGCTGTTATAGTGTTGGATGAAACTGACAATGTGATTCATGCTGAACTAGTGTCAGAAATAAAAGACGAACCGAACTATGAAGCAGCTTTGGCTGCTTTGAAATGACATCTACTGATGAGGCTAGAAACTTTACCATGCTGATATTTGAACACTCACGCCCTGGAAGACGCAATTATTCACAATCTCCAGCGACTAAAACAAAAATCAAAAATATTCCGCAGAACCTGGTGCGCAAAATACCACCACTGCTACCAGAGGTCTCTGAAATGGATGCCGTGCGTCATTACACTCGACTGTCGCAAAAAAACTTTTCGATAGATACAGAGTTCTATCCGCTTGGTTCCTGCACGATGAAATACAATCCACGTGCATGTAATTCATTGGCCATGCTGCCACAATTTCTGGCACGACACCCACTTGCACCAGAAGATACTGGTCAAGGTTATCTTGCGTGCATGTATGAATTGCAGGAAATACTGAAGGATGTGACCGGCATGACGAGTGTAAGCCTTACGCCAATGGCTGGTGCACAAGGTGAACTTATTGGTGTGGCGATGATACGTTCGTATCATGAGTCACGCGGTGATCATGCTCGTACTGAAATTATCGTGCCTGATGCTGCTCATGGCACTAACCCTGCAACGGCGGTGATGTGCGGCTACAAAGTAGTAGAAATTTCCACTGACAAGGAAGGTGATGTCGACATGGACGCCTTGAAAGCAGCCGTAGGTCCGCAAACAGCGGGGCTGATGCTAACCAACCCTTCTACGCTTGGTGTATTTGAGAAAAACATTGTAGAAATGAGTAGAATTGTTCACCAGGCAGGTGGGTTGTTATATTATGATGGCGCAAATCTGAATGCCATACTAGGTAAGGTAAAGCCTGGCGATATGGGCTTTGACGTAATTCACATAAACCTTCACAAAACATTTTCTACTCCTCATGGTGGAGGTGGTCCAGGTTCTGCACCAGTGGGAGTAGCAAAACGGCTGCTGCCGTTCATACCCGTTCCAGTAGTAGCATTTGAAAAAGGAACATATCGCTGGCTGACAGAAAAAGAAATACCACAGTCCATCGGTAGATTTTCAGCGCATATGGGCAATTCCGGTGTATTGTTACGAGCATATATCTATGCCCGATTGCTAGGAGCAGAAGGCATGCATCGGGTAGCTGAGTTCGCCACACTAAACGCCAATTATTTAATGACAGAATTAAGCAAAGCGGGATTTGAAATTGCTTATCCCACTCGCCGAGCTAGCCATGAATTTATTGTCACGCTAAAAGATCTTAAAGCAAAAACCGGTGTAACCGCAATGAATGTGGCCAAACGATTGTTAGATAAAGGCTTTCATGCCCCTACCACTTATTTTCCACTGCTGGTTCCGGAATGCTTACTAATAGAGCCGGCTGAAACCGAATCCAAGGAAACCCTTGATGCCTTTGTTGTGTCCATGAAGGAAATTTTGGTAGAAGCTCACACACAACCAGAAATAGTAAAGGGTGCGCCCCACACTACCAGAGTGCGCAGATTAGATGATGTCAAAGCCGCACGCGAATTGGATTTAGTCTGGAAACAGTAAACGTCTGGTGGAATGACGACTAATCATTGTATCCTCGGTTCCATTAAACCAACCCTCTCCCCCGGAGTTAGTAAAACTATACCACTACTACTATTTGGCTTTCTGATATCGCGTTAAATAACTATGCATACACTCATTTGCGGATCCATTGCTTACGACACTATCATGGTGTTTCACGATCATTTCAAAAATCATATCTTGCCAGAAAAGATCCATATTCTGAATGTCTCTTTTCTAGTTCCAGACATGCGACGGGAATTCGGCGGTTGCGCGGGCAACATCGCCTATAACCTACAAATGATAGGTGGGGCCCCACTCATCATGGCTGCAGTGGGTGATGACTATCAACCGTATTCTCGTCGGTTGAAAAATTTAAACCTGGTGCAGACTCATGTCCGCCATGTGGAAGACACATTTACCGCGCAAGCATTCATCACTACTGATCTGGCAGATAATCAAATTACCGCATTTCACCCTGGCGCGATGAATTTTTCACATCAAAATCATGTGGCCGACGCAAAAGATGTTGAGCTTGGCATCGTTGCTCCAGATGGACGTGACGGCATGGTACAGCACGCGCGCGAATTCTATGAATCCGGAATTCCTTTCTTGTTCGACCCTGGTCAAGGATTACCAATGTTTAGTGGTGAGGAGTTACTTGATTTTATCAAAAAGGCTGATTACATCACGGTTAACGACTATGAAGGCCAGTTACTGCAGGAACGTACTGGATACGCACTGGAAGGACTAGCAAAACTCGTCAAAGGATTGGTGATCACAAAGGGATCACAAGGATCTGTTATTTACTCCAATGGCAAACAAATTGAAATTCCATGTGTTAAGTCAGATATGCAGGTTGACCCAACTGGGTGCGGAGACGCCTACCGCGCTGGACTACTTTATGGCATTGCTAATGAAATGGATTGGCAAACTACCGGACAGCTTGGCTCACTCATGGGAGCGCTGAAAATAGCACAGCGCGGGGGACAAAATCACAGCTTTAGTAGTGATGAAATTGGTCAGCGCTATTTTGAGGCCTTCGGTAGCCGCATTCTATAACAGTCACTGCACGAAAGAAGCGAATATTTTGTTGAGTCTGTTGATAGACATATTCGAGTCCATATTGGGTAAGCTAATGATGATTCTAAAGGAGAATTATAGTTGCTGCGGGTTTTTCACTAGCAATGTATTACAAATATATTGCTAGTCCATCTCAAAACTTTTCACAATTATTGATATGATAATAGGGGTATGAGTAACACCATTACTAACAAACTGACACAAATTTTTCGTGTTACTCGCCTGTTCCTTCACATCATTTCTGGGTGGGCGCAATCCGCATTTTATCCGCATCTCAGTCAATCCGCTCAAAAACGTATGGCGCAAAAATGGTCAGTGGGCCTGCTTGCAATTCTCTGTATCAGATTACGCTTCAGCGGTGCTCCACCTGAAGCGAAAGATCAGCCAATAATGCTAGTAGCCAATCACGTTTCTTGGTTAGATGTATACTCTCTCATAACAGTGTGTCCTGCCCGTTTCGTCGCAAAAGCAGAAATTCGCGAGTGGCCATTATTAGGCTGGTTGAGCCGAAATGTAGGAACTTTGTTCATCGAGCGTGCAAAACGCAGAGATACTGCTCGCATTAATCAGGATATTGGTAATGCACTCACTCTTGGAGACCGGGTAGCGGTATTTCCGGAGGGTACGACCGGTGACGGCACCACACTTCAGCATTTCCATGCATCGCTATTACAATCTGCAGTAGCAGTCGAGGCTTTGCTATACCCAGTAGCGATTCGTTACTATGGTGTGTCAGGAGAGGTCAGCAAAGCAGCTGCATACGTTAGTATTTCATTACTTGGATCATTGCGAAGAATACTTCAGCAGCCGTGGATTGATGTTGAATTGATCTTTTCTGATCCTATCAACAGCAGTGGAAAAAACCGGCGAGAACTTGCACGTTCTACTGAGCAGGCTATTGCTGATGCGCTGTCCCTTCCAATACCGCACAAGGTACCTGGAAAATCTTTCTATCCTCCAAACGTATAGCTGTAAGGTTTCCGCCCCACGTACAGCCTGTATCCAAGGTAATCAGATTGTGCCTCACTTGCAGAGCCAGTGCCGACCAGTGACCACAAATGATAGTTACTTCGTTGCTCGCGCGATTTGGCACCTCGAACCAAGGCAAGTAACCGGCTGGAATATCCTGCACCCGACCCTTGTAAGCAAAATCCATCTTTCCATCAGGAGTGCACACACGCATACGTGTCATAGCATTGATGATCAACCGCATACGATCGTAACCTTTGAGATTGCTGTTCCATTGATCGGGCTGGTTGCCGTATATATGAGAACAAAATTTACGGAAATTCTTTCGGTTCTCATCATGTAAAACAGATTCGACTTCCTGCGAAAGCTGTACGGCTAGTGCTACACTCCATGAAGGTAATAAGCCAGCATGTACCATGACATATTCACCGTCCACATACAACAATCGCTGATACCGTAACCAATGGAGCAGTTCGTCTCGATCAGATGCATTTAGAATGTCCTGCAAAGTGTCGCCAGGACGCGCCCTAGCACAACCTTCCGCAACCATGAGCAGGTGCAAATCATGATTTCCAAGTACTACTACTATTGCATCACTTATTGTTCTAAGAAAACGCAATAGAAACAGTGAATTTGGACCGCGATTGACAATATCCCCTACCAACCACAATTTGTCTTTTGGATTAAAACTGATCAGATCAAGAAGCTGTCTAAACTCTTTGTAACGGCCTTGTAAATCGCCGATTGCATAAGTAGCCATGAATAATATACCCTACCAAAAATAAGGGGCAGTCCGAAGCCGCCCCTTCCCCTTATATGTATTTAATTTCCTCAGGACTTACTTTGCCTGACTTACCATGTAATCTACCACCCCCATGACTTCGACATCGGACAAACTGACGTTACCACCTTTGGCAGGCATCGCCTTCATACCTTTGATTGCACTGTTGTAAAGCGCCTCGTTCCCACTCTTGATGCGCGGTGCCCACGCTTGCTTATCCCCTAGCTTAGGTGCACCTGCAGCTCCACTTGCGTGGCAAGCAGCGCAGCTTGCTGTATATACAACCTTGACCTTGTCTGTGTCACCAGAAACCACAACTAAAGATACTTTGGTCGATGCCTGGCTAGCTTCTTTCTTTAGTTTCTCGCTAGCCTGTGGCAAGGTACTAGTAAGCACCAACGAACCTACCGGCTTTAGGCGCTTAGCTATCGCTTCTCCCGACAAAGCAGGACTATTTTTATCCGGCGAAATACCCCCAGATGCGGCATGGGCCAGCAGTACGATGATCGTGATCGGAAACACGAAAGCAGCCAGAAGAACCATAATCAACCGTTTTGGTGTCTCAATGCTCGAGGAATTTTCTTCCGTATCGCTCACAACAAACCTTTCGATATAATCTATTATGATGCGCTAAGTTATAGTTCTTCACACTATTTATTCGCTACAAAAAATCACATATAACTACGTTGGACGGGAAGTACATTAAAATGTGCTATTGTTGCCATATTGATATCTGCTACACAATCTCGTAGCGCCCATAGCTCAGCTGGATAGAGTACCGCCCTCCGAAGGCGGGGGTCACACGTTCGAATCGTGTTGGGCGCGCCATTCATTAAAAATTGTTGGTGGTTTGCTATGATACCTCTAATCTAGACAGTAGGGGTACCCTTTCGGGTGAAGTAGTCCTGACCCTTTACGATTTTTAAGCTTTGGTCATACTATTGATGGAGGCTTTAGTTAGTTATGTTGAAGCTCTACCAATTCGAACGCACATGGGGCATCCCTAACTTAAGCCATTTCTGTTGCAAGATAGAAACATATTTGCGAATGGCCGGCATTGAGTATGAAATTAAGCCGACGCTTCCGTTAACTGCACCAAAGGGGAAGCTACCCTATTTAGAAGATGGCGACACTAAATTAGGAGATTCGCAATTTATTATCCAGCATCTGAAAACGAATAATAATGATCTGGATGAAGGCCTAAATAAAACAGAGCTGGCACTGTCCTTGGCAATGCAACGTTTGCTTGAAGAGCATTTATATGGGAACTATATACTTGACACCGGAAAATATTGTGGTATAATTCTCTTATCATGAGAGGAGGATGCCATGCCTTATAAGATCAATACTGCAATCAGTGTCTACCAGTTGATGGAAATGTTTCCTGACGAGGAAACCGCACGACAGTACCTTGAGGATCGTCGCTGGAAATATGGTGTGTCTTGCCCGACATGTCAAAGCCTATCGGTCTATACAAGATCGGGAAAACGAAAAGGGATGTATGACTGTCGAGGATGCGGCAAGCATTTTAGTGTTCGGACCGGTTCCATTTTTGAAAAATCACACATTCGACTTCACAAATGGCTCTATGCCATTTACACCGTCATGACTTCTCGAAAGAGCATTAGCGCTATGCAATTAAGCAAAGAAATTGGGGTCACGTATAAGTCCGCCTGGTTTGCGTTGCATCGGATTCGAGAGGCTTGCCGTGGCGATCTTACCCGTCTCTCAGGAATCGTAGAAATCGACGAAACGTATGTGGGCGGGAAAGAACGGAACAAGCACTGGAAGAAAGGGGATAAACCGAAAGCCGGGACAGTTGGCAAACAACCCGTCCTCGGCATGAGGGAGCGTGGTGGCAAGACCGTGGCCCTGCCAGTGCCTGCGACGGATCGGCTTACGCTGTGGACGGAGATTCAAGAGGCGATAGAAATAGGCAGCACGCTCTATACGGATGACCATGCCGCCTATCGAGGCATTGAGCGTAAAGGCTATCAGCACCAAGCCGTAAACCATTGGCATTGAGAGCGTTTGGGCGGTCTTAAAACGTGGACTGAACGGCACATTCCATCAAGTATCCGTCAAGCATTTATCGCGTTATATTCATGAATTTTCGTTCAGGCTCAATGAAGGACGTTGTGGCCGGGAGACCATGCACCGCATTGAAAGCGTCTGTGATGCGGCCATTGGCAAACGCTTAACGTATCAGGGGCTTGTCCAATGAGCGCCGTAGGGACCGGCCTCTTGGATTCGGCTGTGGATGTGCTTTTTGCTCACTCCCCACTCGTTCACCGCTTGATCCAGGGAGACGCCACACTCCGTGCTTCGATCACGAGAGAAAGCGTGGATTTAATTGTGACCTCTCCCCCCTATAACGTTGGCAAAGCATATTCTGGTGCCCAACAAGATGATTCATTGCCCTACGACGCCTATTTGAACTTTTCTAAACAGTGGCTGACGAATTGTTTTCATTGGACGAAATCGACCGGTCGCTTATGCGTCAATGTCTCGCTGGATAAAAACAAGAATGGCAAGCAACCGCTTTCAGCAGACATCACGCGATTAGCAATGGAGGCCGGGTGGTGCTATCATGCGACTATTCTGTGGAATGAAGGCAATATATCCCGTCGCACGGCATGGGGGAGTTGGAAGTCAGCCAGCGCCCCTCATGTCATTGCCCCTGTGGAAACCATTATTGTGCTCTATAAAGATACGTGGAAACGTGAGCGCCCTGGAAACAACGATATTAGCGCCGAGGAATTTAAGGAATGGTCGTTGGGGTCATGGTCATTCAATGGAGAGAGCAGGAAACGGATTGGTCATGAGACCCCATTTCCAAGAGAACTGCCGAAACGCTGCATCAAGATATTCTCGTTTATCGGGGACACGGTGTTTGATCCGTTTGTCGGATCGGGCACTACTATGGGCACTACTATGATAGAAGCGATCCGACATGGTCGGCAAGCCATTGGTCTTGAGAAAGAGCCCAAATATTGTGAGCTGACCAGAGATCGGATTTTCAAGGAATGCAATCTCTCATTGAGGAAATCCTTACCGATAAGGCAGGGAAAATCTACTGCGCCGTGTTGGAGCAGTTAATCTATCAACGGCCCTCTCAAGATTGAGTCCGGGGAGGTGACTGGTCTCACAGCCTGCCTCCTCGCCAATACCGATGCCTATGACAACCTGCTTTCCACGCTGAAACAGCGAACATTTGAGTTAGCCAAACAGATTACCCCGTTACATCCGTTACATGGCAGTCCGGTAACAACTACATAAATCCCTTTACTCTTATCTTGTTTTTTGTTAAGTGCTTGCATAGCCACACCGCCGTGGACCCCGGGCGGACACATCTACGGGGGTCATCATGCTAAAAAGCATTATAAAAGCCATTGTCCTCCTGGCTTGGCCAAGAAGCATAATGGCTGTATGCCTCCGGGGCAGGCGAAGAAATTGAGAAGAGGTTATCCATTGGCAAGCGGTGTGATTTTTCATGATTTGTCCCCCAGAATGGTTATAGAATTGGGAATGCCTCCGACTGGACACCGCTATGTACGCGTTGCTCAGGACATTCTATTGATTGCAGTTGGAACAGGTTTAGTTGTTGACGCAGTCTACGATCTAAACAATATGCAGCACTTTGAATTTAGGACGCACAGAAGCAACGATAGTAAAAGGTTTTTAGAATGCGAGCGTTTAAAACCTGGAGATTGGGGTGGCGCTCTTAAGTGCAAGTCAGGAAGTATTCAGTTCCCCTTCCATACTGCGAGATTTAGCTGATGGCAATAAAACATAAGTAACGAATATACCGAAACGAATGACATGGAGAATAGAAATATGGAACGCATAAAAGTTGGATTGTGTAGCTTGATAATTGCTCTCATTTTTAGTGGTTGTGCTACTACGGCGGGAAATACCCCAGCATCGAAGCGTCAAGCTGTTATTGATATGAGAAATACTGCACTTTCGGATCTTTATAATGAACGTCCTGGGGCGAAAGCCAAGATTGCAGCTGCGCCTGGGTATGCTGTTTTCAGTAACTTTGATATTGCGCTATTTTTTGTTAGTGGTGGTGCTGGTTACGGGGTTGTAAATCCAAAGGGAGCTATGCCAGTTTTTATGAAAATGGGAGAGCTTGGTGTTGGGTTTGGATTGGCCGTTCCGGACTTTCGTGCTATTTTTATCTTTCATGACAAAGCAACCATGAATAAATTTATCAATGAGGGCTGGGAATTTGGAGCAAATGCCGATGCTGCAGCTAAAGCTGGCGATAAAGGTATAGCTATAGGAGGTGAGGTCGTACTCGATGGTATAACAATTTATCAGTTAACGGAGAGCGGACTAGCACTTAGGGCTTCGGTTAGAGGAACTAAGTACTGGAAAGATGGCGACTTGATGTGAGTGGTACGCACACCTCATAGTATTCATCAGTTACGAGATTATTGGCGGCATGGGACAACCGAAAACATCAGAAAAGGCGCGTAATAATTCGAATTCAGCAGAAGATATTTTTTGGTCATGCGCAACACTGGCAGCACAAGCCAACAGTAGTTGTGGCTTGACGAGAGGTTTAAGATTTTCTAGTTTTTTCAGAGAGCGATCCAGATCTGAAAGGCTGATTTCACTTTTTACTATTAATTTAAGTCCGCTTAATCCTAGATTTTTTGTTGCCGCAATAAACGCTGCTTCAATTTCATTTTGATCCTGATGACCTGCATAGGCCATTACCGAGAGAATCAGTTCAATTTCTTTCTTGAGCTGCCAAGTATGAGAATAGCGCTTTTTTGTGTGTATCAGCTTGAAGAACTGCCCATCCAGATGGTTAAATAGAATTTTCTGTAACGACCATTCCATCAGTCTCACTCTAGGACTTATTTCAATTAGTGCGACAACGTTACCTCTGAAGGCTTGATACTGATTCAGTGATAACTGTTTTAGTGCCGGTATGGCAATATCAATTACCGGCAAACGGTATTTAATATCTAGCCTTCCCATCTCCGGCAGTAGTTCATGCATTAACATGAAGACATCTGGATCGGCATACTTCTTTAAATGCTCCAATTGCCTGTCACGCACATCCTGCTCTGGATCAAGCGCCAAGCAATAAATAACGGCACGAGCGCCATAGGACTCATGGGCAGCTTCTTTAATAGCTGTCGACAATCCCGCAATCAGCGAGTGAGCGTGATTGATTGTTTCTGGTTTTGGGTTACCAATTTGATCAATCACATTCGCGACATCTGCCATTACGACGCCGCCAGCAATGATAGCGCCCTTATTGGCAAACTCTTCGCGCATCATGGTTTCCTTTTTACCGTCATCTTCCTCATTTTTAGGTAAATCAGTTTTGTCGGAAGAATCAAATTCTCCATTCCAATGAGGATCAATGCGAAGGATACGCTTGGCTAATGGTGGATGCGTGGTGGACAACACTTGCATAAAGCCTGAAACGCCCTGGGCAAAAAAAGCATGACTGACTTCGCTTGCGTCAGGGTTTTTCACTTTTGAACCAAATTTAAGCCCGCCGATTCTCTTCAATGCACCCGCAATCCCGTCCGGGTTTCGTGTAAACTGAACTGCTGAGGCATCCGCTAGATATTCGCGTTGCCGACTCACAGCGGCCTTGATCAGTTCGCCGAAAAAGGTACCAGAAAAACCTATAACCATTAGCCCAATTGCCAGCGCCAGTATCCCGCCCGCACCTTTGTTGTTACTCATCCTCCGTCTCGAAAAAGAAGCGGAATACAACAAATAGTAGCCAGCCATGCCGATAATCACGATGCCATATAGCACGCCCATTAAGCGAATGTTGAGCCGCATATCGCCATTGAAAATATGACTGAACTCGTGAGCAATAACGCCTTGTAGTTGATCACGACTTAAATGATCGATTCCCCCTTGGGTAATCCCAATAACAGCATCGCGTGGGGTAAAACCAGCTGCAAAGGCATTAATTCCTGGTTCATCCGCGAGCAAATAAACAGGCGGTGCCGGCGTGCCGGAGGCAATCGCCATTTCTTCCACCACATTCAATAATTTACGTTGCTTTAGGTCGCTTGTATTTTGTGGAATCAATTGCCCACCTAGTGCCTCTGCAACAGTCTTGCCACCGGCCGATAAAGCTCTGATCTTATAGAGACTACCCACCAGCACCACAACGCTGACACCTACGCTGACAACTGCAAATGTCTGCCAATCCATTTTCTGGAAAAAACCCCCGCCGTCTTGCATTTGTTCGCTATTGATAAAACCAAACACCACCATGAACAGGAGATTGGTCATGATAATTAAGGTAACCACAGCTAATGCAAACAGGAAGACAAGCTGGAATGTGTTTTTACGAACACGATCTTGTGATTCGAAGAAATTCATTTCAATCGTTTTAATATGAAGCAGTGACTAGAATGATACTTTTGGTGCGGCTTGTATGGCAGCAGTATCTTCAAATTCCAGCAATGTCGCATCCTGTGCATGGCCAAATCGTACCGCAAAAAAAACAGGAGGAAACGTCTGTTTATACGTATTATAGGCCATCACCTGATCGTTAAAGGCCTGCCGCGAGAATGAGACTTTATTCTCGGTAGAGATAAGTTCTTCACTTAACTGCATCATGTTCTGATTGGCCTTGAGATCAGGATAGGCCTCCATCACCATATTAAATTTCATCAGGGCGCCAGCTAATTTGCCTTCGGCACCACTCAGGCCCTTTATCGCCTCGGCATTGCCCGGATCGGCTGTGGCTGTTGACAGCATATTTTGAGCTGTGTTTCGTGCCTCAACCACTGCCTCCAGGGTTTCACGTTCATGCTTAATATAACCCTTCGCAGTCTCGATAAGATTTGGTATCAGGTCATAACGCCGCTTTAATTGCACCTCGATCTGAGCAAAAGCATTTTTATACCGATTTTTTAACGCAACCAGTTTATTAAATATCCCGATCACATAAAATACAATCAGTGAAACAACAACCAGAATA
This sequence comes from Nitrosomonadaceae bacterium, assembly GCA_965248035.1. Taxonomy (GTDB): domain Bacteria; phylum Pseudomonadota; class Gammaproteobacteria; order Burkholderiales; family Nitrosomonadaceae; genus BJGV01. Next base: position 2,367,691 of record OZ252054.1, on the reverse strand, counting down.
ACTATTAATGTGATATCCATACTTGTCTCTTTTTTCAACTGTTAAATTAGCTAAAGGATTTCATTTTACACTATCAGTGCTACCCAAATCAGTTCCTCGTAGCCTCCTGAGAAAACTTGTTGTATCTACTCACTAGGAGAACCAGTTGCCTTAATTCTTTTTCCAGGTACAAGGCGAAAAGTATTTCATCCTTGCTTTGCTTGAATTGTTGAATTAACATTTTCGATTTACTCAAACCTTGACAGGTGGTTGGGTTCTAAAAGGGGAATTATATACAATCCTAGACAGGGCGGCAACAACCACGTAGGATGGTCGGTATGTGGACGACGGACACACTCCGCCTTGTTCATACATCTGTATTCTCTGGCTGTATTGGTGCTAGCCTGTCAGCTGTGCTTTGGATGGGAAGGATTCACCAAATGCTAGAGGCCCTCCCACTTTTCAAGGCTCTCTCGATTCCCATTGTTGCCTTTTGTGTCACGGCCTCTGCTGTCTATGGCGTGTTTGTGATCTATTCTTGGCTTCCTGGTGTGCGATGGGGACGGGCGTATGCTGATCGGTGTGTGACAGTGGCAAAGAGAATATCGGCGACAAACACGGTTGATCGTGTGGGGACACGCGACGTGATATTTGAAGTCGAACGTCTTCGGTTGGAACTGGACAGGTATCAGATTCCCTGCCCCCCTCTTCTCGAACGCAACTTCACGTCAAGGCTGTTGTGGAGAAACTTCCTGATCATTGTGGGAACACGTGCCAAACAGAACGATCTGAGTCGTGCTCGAAAGGTGTTTGAAGATATGACGCCTGATGATAGGCAAGACTGGACGGACCTTGAAAAGACTCTAGAAGAACAATACTCCTGATGTCAGATGCCTATCCGAAACAAACCCTTGACACCAACTCCTATTTTTGGTACATTACTAGACAACAGATGACGACCAAAGAAGGAGTGGAGAACATGTCGAAGAAAGCCCTAGGAAAACATTACCGAAACGGAATTAGCCTTGTCGAACTCATTGACCGATTCCCTGATGAAGCCTCAGCACGAGCATGGTTTGAATCTATCCGATGGGCCAAAGGCCGGACGTGTCCTTACTGTGCTTCCGAACACACCAAGCCCGTCCCGAACGATAATCCCATGCCGTATCATTGTACGACGTGCCGGAAGTATTTCAGCGTGAAAATGGGAACGGTAATGCAATCCAGTAACCTTCCCTTGAGGAAGTGGGTGATCGGGTTCTATCTGATGTCTACGAATCTCAAAGGTGTGTCCAGCATGAAACTCCATCGGGATTTGAAGGTGACACAAAAGACGGCGTGGATGATGGCGCAGAAGATTCGGCAAGCGTGGGATATGGACAAGGCGTCCATGGTTGGTCCGGTCGAAGTCGATGAGACGTACATCGGCGGAAAAGAAGGCAATCGGCACGCCTCGAAAAAGGGCATCAGGGGCCGGTGGCCTGCTGGCAAGCATGCCGTGGTCGGTATGAAGTCCCGTACCACGAAGGCCGTCACCGCCCAAGTCATTTCACCAGTCAGTTCCGTCATGTTACAACGGTTTGTCACGAAGCATACGGATCATGGGACGACGGTCTACAGTGACCAAAACCCAGGGTATCTCGGCTTACAGAGACAGGGCTACACCTTGGAGCAAGTCAATCATTCCGTGAAGGAATACGTGAATGGGCAAGCCCATACGAACGGCATTGAATCGTTTTGGGCCATGCTGAAACGTGGCTACCACGGAATGTTTCACAAGATGAGCGGGAAGCATTTGCACCGGTACGTGAACGAGTTTGCCGTACGGCAGACGATTCGGGAATCAGACACGATTGAGCAAATGACGTTCTTGGCTCAAGGTGTGGTGGGAAAACGATTGCCCTATAAAGAATTGGTGAGGTAATCAGATGGGCAAACCCAACTGGCAGAATCAGACGATTTGGACTGGTGACAACCTCGATATTATGCGAGGGATGAACAGCGAGTCCGTGGATCTGATCTACCTTGATCCTCCGTTCAATTCAAAACACGACTATGCCGCACCGATAGGAAGCAAAGCGGCTGGGGCGGCGTTCAAAGATACATGGGGCCTAGAAGACGTAAATTTGGCATGGCATGGTCAGATCAAACATGAGCATCCGGGTCTGTATGATCTGCTGAACGCGACACGTCTGATTCATGGTGACTCGATGATGAGTTACCTCATCTACATGTCGGTTCGGATTCTAGAAATGCGTCGTCTTCTCAAGCCAACCAGTGCAATCTATCTGCATTGTGATCCTACGGCGGGCCATTATCTGAAATTGCTTATGGATTCGATTTTTGGCAAAGACCTTTTCCGCAATGAGATTGTCTGGCGGCGAACGGGGTCACACAATTATGCAGATCGGTTTGGTCCTATTCATGACGTGATCTTCTTCTATGCGCGATCATCTGAGTACAAACATAAGCCCGTGTTTACGCCATACCTCAAGGGTCATGTGGAGACGTACTTCAAGAAGACAGATGAACGGGGCCAGTATTGGACCAATTCAATCCATGGTTTAGGGATTCGGTACGGAGAAAGCGGTAAGCCGTGGCGTGGGTATGATCCAACAGCCGTTGGGCGGCACTGGGCTATTCCCTCAAAGTTAGTTCTTGAGTTCGGCATTGATCCAGAACTACCTCAACATGAGAAGTTAGACTCTTTGTATGCGTTAGGAATGATAGATTTACCAAAAGGTTCAGGACAGGGTCTTCCAACCTATCGACAGTACTTAGCCAGCAGTCCAGGCCAACTTTTGCAGGATATTTGGGCTTACCAGCCGCATACAAAAGGCTGTCTCTACAGGACACAAGACGGGATCGACGAGGATGTCCGTTGGATTCCTGAAAGAGACACAAAAGAACGAACCAAATATCCTACACAAAAACCCCTTGCACTCATACGTCGAATTCTTGAAGCCAGCAGTAAACCTGGGGACGTGGTGTTAGACCCATTTTGTGGGTGTGCGACGACCTGCGTGGCCGCTGAACAGAAGCAACGCCAATGGATCTGGATCGATATCTCCTCAAAAGCCGCTGACTTGATCAAGTCACGGATGCATGACGAATTAGGGTTGTTCTACCATGGCACCCATCGGACGGATATGCCGCAACGCACGGATTGGGGAAGATCAAGGCCTATGGTTCAGTGGAGAACAAGAAGTATTTGTATGGTGAGCAAGGCGGGTATTGTAACGGGTGCGAGAGTCATTTTGAACTTCGGCATCTTCACATCGACCATATTGTCCCACGGGCAAAAGGGGGCACGGATCATATCAGTAACCTTCAACTGTTGTGTGGAGCCTGTAATTCGTTGAAAGGCACGAAATCCCATGATGAATTGCTTGTGTTGCTGACCGATAAGGGATGGATCAAGCGGAAGCAGCGAGTAGGTAAAACATGAAACCGAAACCCTCTAAAAAGCCCCCCACACTCAAGCGTCCTAGAGGCCGTCCCGTCCATACGGATCATCGAGAAGATTGACGCGCTGCCCGAAGCGATTGTCAAAACAGTTTTCCGAGTGGCGGACGCGAAACGGGATCAACGTTTGAAGGAGTTATGATAAACCAGGCTGTCTAGGAATGTATATAATTCCCTCTAAAAGTACAGGTGTCTTTAATCAGACAGTATACAAAGGAGAATATATATGTCGGTTGTAAGAGTTACTAAAATTACCGCATCCTCAACCAAGGGTTTCGAAGACACCCTGCGCATTTGAAGGTTTGCTTTTGGTACAAAGCGGAGATTTAGAACTTGATGCTTATCAACACATTGTTTTGTTTAGTTTTTAATTTTTAAGTTGTTTTTTTCATCTTACGCCCCATTTGGAAAGTATGCCCAGCTACAGGATGGTGAAATGAAGCTAGTATTTTATACATTACTAATGCAATATAAAATTGGTTGGAAGCCGAATCAGAAATAGATAACGCACCATTAAACTGTTTGTTTACTCTAATATTTTGGAGATAATGATGCCAAATAATCCGAATATATCAAGTGAGAGCGCAGAAAAAAAATCGCAGGGTCGTCATGAAGCACTCTACGACCGCTTCGTCGAGCGCGCGCGTAAACTCTTTGATGTCAGCCAGGAAAAGAGCAAAGAGGCTATAGAAAAGGCTATGGAGACAGCACGTCAGCAACTATCCGAGGCCGGAGAATTTTCCGCAGAGCAGGGCGAGGCGTTCAAAAAGTTCATGCGCCGTGACATGGAGGAGATAGCGCGATACATGAGGGTGCTGAAACAAGAGGCTGCGGAACACCTACATCCGGCGCGATTGGGCGCCGGTGCCTTGTCGTCAATGGCGCAGTTGCTTAAGGTGACTGGTTTGGCACTACAGTCACTCTCACAAAAGACAGAGGACGCCCTGCACTACCATACAGGGGAAATTACTTCAGCTGGGACGTTAAGCTGCTCGGGATGCGGCAAGAAGGTGCATTTTAAACATACCTCCAAGGTTCCGCCCTGCCCAAGCTGCCACGCTACCAAGTTCCTAAAGGGATACTGAGGATGAGACTTCGGTCAGTTTCTCCTGCACTAATATAGTAAATAGATGTGCAAAATACGTACTTTTTGAACATTGCGGAATAAGAATGTACCAGTCCAATGCCCATAAGCTGACACGTATCGCACCAAGCGAAAGATGAAAAGAATGTGTTCAATGGAACTAGCTATACGCAGACGGCAGGAATCGAACCTATGTCTACTAATAACTTACAAATCATAGTATTATCCTAATATAGCTGATCCGATTTCTTGGAAATACCCCAATAATATCCCCAGTAAGATTGAATGTTATCGGATTGCTATAGATACTGCGCGCGGCCGTGTGGTTCTTGAATATTGCAACCGGTTACGACAATTAACTCTCGACCCTATGAGGGTATTCCGTTATATTTTCTATACAAATTACTGAGTACGATTCCATGAGGCAAAAATGCGTGTAGTCAAAGCTTTTGCGGCGAATTCTGAAAGAGAACCACTTAAACTGTTCGAATATTCTTTGCCAGATATTGGCTCAGAACAAGTAGATATTAAAGTTACATACTGTGGGATATGTCACTCTGATTTAAGTATGATTAATAATGATTGGGGAATAACGAATTATCCGATTGTCCCTGGGCATGAGATAGTTGGCACAATTGTAGAAAAGGGCGCCCATGTTAAAGGACTTAAAATTGGCGATGCGGTGGGACTAGGATGGTTCTCAGAGAGCTGCATGTATTGTTATCAGTGCCTGTCTGGAAATCACAATTTATGTTCTCAAAGAGAACAAACTCTCGTAAACCGATATGGGGGCTTCGGCGAGTTCGTGAGATGTCATTGGGTCTGGGCATCACTATTGCCTAGCGAACTGGAAGTTTCAAAACTAGGACCGATGTTCTGTGGTGGAATTACCGTTTTTAATCCAATCGTGCAAGCTAACGTTCAACCTACGAGTCGAGTAGGAATAATTGGAATGGGCGGTCTTGGACATCTTGCAATACAGTTTTTAAGTAAATGGGGCTGCGAGGTTACTGTATTTACATCTTCCCCTGATAAAACTGAAGAAGCAGAACAACTTGGTGCCCATCATATTGTTAATTCTCGAGATAATTCTGAAATAGAAAAATTAGCAGGAACCTTTAATTTTATTCTTAACACTACGAATGCCAACTTGAGTTGGGATGCTTACTTAGATGCACTTGCACCAAGGGGGCGGTTTCACACAGTAGGCGTAATTCCTGACCCCATATCTATACCAGCTTTTTCAATTATTTCCGGTCAAAAATCTATATCAGGTAGTCCCCTTGGTAGTCCTGCCATAATAAATCAAATGCTGGATTTTTCTGCCCGCCATTCCATTCTACCAGTAACGGAAGAATTCTCGATGACCGACATAAATGATGCGTTTGAACATTTAAAAGCGGGAAAAGCACGTTATCGAATCGTATTGCGCTCGGATTTTAATGAATAACAAAATTACTTTATAAAAATTTCTACTGTCTATGACATTGACCTAAACCGTAAAAGCGATGAACCAATAGCAGAAGGTGGAAAGATTGTCATTTATGCACCATGGGAGCCAGATAACTGGATATTCAAGGCAACTGCCTTTTCTGCATCTCGAAAGAATTCTGAATTACCGCAGGTTTAGTTAGTATTACAAAATTTTTTCAAATATAAATTATGAATCTATCTAATACTGCGCCCTTTGTCATCCATTTTGGGAGGGAGCTTGATCTTTATTTTGCTGACCTTAGCATAAAAGGATACGTTGCCTCGATTCTAGTTGCAATCTTGGGTGTCATACTTATCTTCCAAGACGGAATCTCTACGCGCACTACACTTCTGTTAAGTGGCGCGCTCATCTCACCCTTTGCTCTTTTTGGTTATATCTCGTTGATGATTCTTAAAGCCTACGCAGACGAACGCAGGCCAACAGGTATAGGACCAATGCTTCTTGCAGCCGGCGTCTCTATACCTTATGTTTTCGGTTGCTACTTGGTGTTTTACGAAGGATTATGGGGGTTCGTACGTCTAATTAACAGCTTTACGTTTAGCTCACTTCTGGCTTCTGCCTTCTACTTAGTCACTGGATACGCCATTGTTGTGGCAATTTATCGTGTTTCTGAATTCGGAAGGGCGTTTGATGAGGGGCGCATCGTTGTAGAGAAAAATGTTGAAGTGTAGCATTAGCTTGGATTGAGCAATGGCTCAAGACAACCCCTTTCAAACTTTATTCAAGCCTCAGTTGCTTGAAGACCTACTTACAATATAAGTGGCATTTGATCAGACGGTAAAGCGTGGATGTTGCTAAATCCTCACCCCGTCACCAGAATTGCTGGATGTTATAGGACTTGATGTAGAGACATCATAAGCAACTTTACCCCAACAAGGCGTCTATATGCGTTACAACACTGCGTCCCAGTGCAGACAGTGCATAGCCTCCTTCCAAAACGGACACGATTCTGCCTGACGTATGTTGTTCCGCAATCTCCCTGATCTTAGTCGTTACCCACGCGAAATCCGTTTCAAGTAGCCCCAAGCCAGCCATGTTGTCTTCAATATGCGCGTCAAAGCCTGCGGAAATAAATATTAGCTCGGGCTTAAATGCTTCAAGTTTTGGTAACCAATGGGAGGTTACAGCCGCACGAAACTCTGAGCCCTCGGCACCCATCGGCAAAACAACATTAATTATATGTTCAGATTCGACATCAGCACCACTATATGGGTAGAAGGGATGCTGAAAAGTTGAACAGTACAAAACACTTGGGATGTCCTGAAAAATGTCTTCGGTACCGTTCCCATGATGGACATCGAAATCCATGATGGCGACCCTTTCAAGATGATACTCATACAAAGCATGGGCAGCACCAACGGTAATATTGTTAAAAATACAGAACCCCATCGCCCGCTTCCGCTCGGCATGGTGGCCTGGCGGTCTTACGTTGCAAAATACTAACTTGCTCCGATCTGACATAACCAAGTCGACTCCGAGTACAACCGCGCCAGCAGCTCGTAGCGCGGCTGCGAGCGAATGGGGATTCATCGTGGTATCTTGATCCAACCTGACTATCCCCTCTTGCGGTGCCCTGCTGAAGATTTGTTCAACGTACTTCGAGTCATGAACCCGGCACAATTGCTCGCGTGTAGCCAGAGGGGCTTCATAACGCTGAAGCGCAATATCAAGGCCACTCGATAAGAGCAGATCTTCAATGGCCTGTAAACGTTCCGAGCTCTCAGGATGGCCAGCCTCCATCTCGTGCAACATACAGTCTGGGTGCGAAATAAATGCAATGCTCATAATGATGACCAAGGGATTAGAAATCCTTAGATAATGATTGCTGAGCTACAAATTGATAGCCACTTACAGTGTTTTTCTGTAAGCCTAACGCTGCCCACACTGCCCTGCCCCTGGATTTTGCGCGTGTGTCTGCAGGTTGTTTGTTACGCTTATAGGTCGAACGTGTAGTTGTTGAATGAGGACGCCCGCATGCTCGTTGAGCTTGTTTTTTTGCCTATTGTCAATTTTTTTCATTGTATTTTTCCTAATACTGGCGCAAAAGATTATTTAGTCTGAGCTGACGCGTAAGCCCATGGTGTCTTTCCATCCTTTATTTCAGTGATGACTCTATTAATAGGTCTATTAAAGCGGCGGGGATCGAACCTATCGCTGTTATTCTTTAGCAATCATACTATTATCAAGAAAGAGCTGGTCCAGTTTCTTAGAAATACCCCCAAATAATACCCTCTGTATGATTGGATGTTATCGGATTGCTATAGACCCTTTGCACGTCTAAATTTGTAGTCCTGGGTTAGATCCTGGTCCCCATGCTCGCTCTGAAAAAACTACTGGGCCTAGTTTTGGATCATAGATTCCAAAATTGATGACTTTATTTTCCTTTAAAGTGAAGACAATGTTCCATTTTTTAAATGAAGCAAGACGTTTTAGTTGGTCGGAAGAAATAGAAACAGACGTAGGTTCACCTAACTTTTCCTTTACTTTTTCATAACTTGCTCCGATCCCAAGACCAAACATTTGATTGCAATAAAAACATTCTCCGATGTACAGAACTGATTTGACCACTGCGTCTTTAAAAAGAACTAGAAGTTCAGGTTTTTTTCTCGAGCCATTGAATATCCAGACATCTCCATCCGCCGACGCCATGACTGGATTTCCTTTGATGAATCTAACATCAGGAACCTTGCTGCCAAGTGCAATAGAGAGAAATTTTGTCTGTGCCGCTATTCGGTTTTCGTATTCACTATAAGCCCATGCGACACAAGCTACAATGACTGTAACCACTAGGGTGGTTAGAAAAACTTTTTTCCAGCGCCAACTGTCTCTTGTCTGGCCATAGAGAAGTACCAGCCCAATGATCATTGCCGCAAGTAAGATTCCTGCTCCCAATCCCATAGTAATAGCCCTTTTTATCTAATAGCGTACACTAATATTTTAAGAAATACTATTTATGAACTTATCTACTCCTACCTATCACACAATAAAACGAAAACAGACCGATTCTTTCCGAAGCGATTGTGAATTAAAATTTTAAAGAAGTAAAAAAGATGCTCCAATGATAAATAATCCTGTTTAAACTAACTTTCTCAAAAAGACACAGGACAGAGCATAGATCAGGGTACCCATCAGGATCACCATGGCAAATCCTAAGTGAATAGCTAGCAAGGTAGCTAGAACTGCCCCCACAACCGAAGCGCACCCGTTGATCGCCCATGCCCACGGAATGGCTTCCTGGGCCGAGTTTGCTAATCGCATAATACCAGTAGGAAAAGGCACACCCATACACAACGCTAGTGGTGCGATCAGCACCAAGGAAATAACTATTTTTGCCAAATCGGAAAAATGTATGAATGCCTGAAACAAGTCTGGCAGGATAACGAGATAGAGTAGTGATAAGACGCCCATTAACATTACTGCTAGTGGAACATGCCATCTACTCGTCGTTTTTTCTTGCCATCGCCCTGCAAGCCAGCTACCCATGGCTGCGAACACCAAAAATGAACATAAAACGACTGCAACGGCGTAAAGAGGGTGGGCTAGAAAAAGTATAAACTTCTGAATGAAGGCGATTTCCATGAACATAAATGCCAGTCCAATAGATAGAAAGTACAAGGCCACCCACACAGTGGGCAACTTACGCCGGAAACGTGACACTGCTAGCGGCGTCAGGATCAAAAGAACGCTTACCACAAATGCCTGTACCAATGTCGTCACGAGCAAAGGATAGCTCCAATCGATGAGCGGCATTCCACCTTGTTCACGCAAGGCAAACAACTCCCCTGCTGCATTCCATTTGAAGAAATGGAAAAAATAAGGCCGATCATCAGTCGCTGGTTCGATGTAGAACTTGTACCGATCGAGGAAGGCCTGGCGCTGGGAACTTAGTAATGCAACAGCTCCCTCAAAGTAGTAAGACTGCTCCAGCAGGTTGTAACGGTTTGCCTCGTCAGCGCGCATCTCCGGGTAATAAGCTAAGTCGAAAGAACGCGTACGGCTAAACTCCTTGATAGCTGTTATTTCTTTAGTTGTGAAGTCGCTGTTCTTTACAAGCAATGTGACAGTTTTCCAGCCCCGTATCATCACCAGCCGCGCTGCAGGATTAGAAACACCATTTCGTTCTAAAGCGGATACCGCCGTAGCAAAAAGTTTTAGTGAATCACGCGGCGGCAAAGTCAGCCAACGAGTCACTGCCAGCATACCACCCGAAGTAAGGCGGCTTAGATAGGTCTGGAGCGCTTCAACAGTGTAGAGATAGCTTTCACTCAGACTGTATAGCCCAGCTGAAGCGACGCTAAAAGAATCTAGCAGCGCCACTTGGATCAAGTCATGGCGACGATCATGGGTAGCATTGACGAAGCCACGCGCCTCAGCTTTATGCATACGTACTCCGTGTTGGTTATAAAGGTTTCCGGTAAAATCACGAAAACGTTGCTGGACCAAATCAATGACGTTGTGATTTAGCTCCACCGCATCAACCGTGACGGCACCGTGATAAAGTGCCTGTAGTACATCACTGCCGGCTCCTGCACCCAGCACCAAGACGCTTGGTCGTTCTAGCACATGATAGGGTAAAGCCGAGGTAAGCTGGTCAAGATAGGCTAGCGTTGCAATCGTACCATCAAACCGTGTCAGTACAGACGGTCCGTCCCCGTCCAGGAAGATCCCTAACTGGGCGGGCGGTTCGTCTGTGGCGTTAAGGCTCATCCCCGGTGCATGACGAAATGGAATAGAGCTACTTTTCACTACCTTGATCTGTCCCAGTGGGCTCGAACGTTCCTCTATTACCTGCGTCCCAGTAATGTTCAGCGTCTGATTCAAATCCTTGTACGCGGAAGGGTGTACTTGCAACCAAGAGTCAGGCAACACAACGGTCATTATCAAGGCGAGGCCAAGTAGTACTCCAATCAACCATTTCGCTCGCATCTCTAATTCGACAATAGCGATAGCTGTAGCAAGTAGGGCCAATGCAGTGAGTGCGATCAGCACCTTGCCGGGCGGCAGTAAAAAAAGTAGGCCGATAACACCTATGCTGCCAATCCCCGCACCCAAGACGTCAGTAGCATAGATACGCCCTGCTTCCCTACCAAAGCGGAAAAAAATTAGACCGATGCTAAACCCACCGCAAAAAAAAGGCATCATCATGAGCAGATAAATTGCCAGTAGTTTTGCTAACTGGGTTTTGTCCCATAGTAGTTCGAGTGGATTGAAAGGAACCTGTTGCGCCAGTAGAAATGACAAAGGCATCAAAAAAACTACCCCTATTGCAGCCATGACATACACAAGTCTGAAATGCGAAGCTATTTTGTCCTTCAGCAAAGTTAGTACCGTACCACTCGCCCCATAACCTAACATCGCCGCACTGATGATCATGTAAGCAAAGTGATGCCACAACACAATACTGAACAAGCGTGTCAGTAACACCTCATACGATAGTACGCAAGCAGAGAGCAGCCCAATGGCAACAAATGGCGGACGCAACGCTGCCATGGCTAATGTTCTCTGGTAAACGGAACGAAACGAACTGGTAAAATCTGGCGGCTGGTTACTGAACCGTCCATCTGCTTTTCTACAAGCATCAAATACTGGGTCATGAAATGCGTACCGAGTGGGATCAACATGCGGCCGCCCGGTTTTAGCTGTTTAAGCAAAGGTGGAGGAACATGGCTTGCGGCAGCCGTAACAATGATGGCATCAAATGGCGACGCTTCCGGCCAGCCGTAGTATCCATCACCTATTCTTAGTTCCACATTGTCGTAGCCAAGTGATCTCAAGCGTTCGGCTGCCTCTTTTCCCAGTGGGCGGATAATCTCTATGCTATAAACCGATTTGGTTATTTCTGCCAAAATAGCCGCCTGGTAGCCTGAACCGGTACCAATTTCAAGTATCTTATCCCCATCCTTGACCTGCATCAGGTCAGTCATCATCGCTACGATGAGCGGTTGTGAAATTGTCTGTCCATAACCGATGGGAAGGGGGCGATTAAGATAGGCATGCCCAATCTGCGAAGCAGGTACGAAAAGATGGCGTTCCACTTTTTGCATCGCTGCCACGACACTAGGGCTGAGGGTGGAACCCCCACTGTATGAGACCTCGGCAGCAACGTCAGCCGATACCTCCTCCACCATTTTATGGCGCAATGAGTCATATTCCCCACCTTGAGCAGGGAACGTGCAACAGAAATAAAGGAATGCGCCTAATGCAAAGTAATTCCTCATATCTACATTATAGAACGGAAATGGACAAGAAAAAGCCCACATACGTTTATACGTTAGGGCTTAATGGACTTTATTGGATTACCTTGGGGCGGTGAGAATCGAACTACAGGCAGTAACTCTTACTACAGGCTGTTCTAAATATAGTTTGTTGTTAGGTATTTGCGCAGGTATGCCAAGAGCAAGTATGTCGTCGTTGATCACAGACAAGCACGTAGTAGACGGCGTCACTTATAGCGATGCAAGCAGCCACAAGAATAATTTTGTGCGCTTGGATGGACTAATTATTTAAATAGCAAATTCATAAAAGAAAATTTTAAATGCAATTAAAATTAAAAGTGCTATTGCAAGTATCATTTTCATATCACTGTCCATTCACTGCCTTACGTTTCATTAGTGCGAAAACCTCCGCTACCTATAATAATAAAATGAAAAATCTCAGAGTCAACTGTTTTTTCCAATCTCAATGTCCTCTTTTGGCACAAAGCCGACTTTCGCGAATAACTGCTATTGAACCAAAGCGGGCATTCATCTTTGTCTATGTGCATTTAAAACCTCCGATTCATGTCGAGACTTTTCTGTGTGTTACTCCCCCCTTAGTCATTCATTACTCCAGATTCATTCAAATCTACTCAACTCAATTACAAAGAAATCTTTTATGTGATTTTTATTACAGAATTAATTTGTTGGTTTGAGCAATGTGCTAAGCATATGTAGTCAAGGAAAGCGTTTAAGAAGGGTTGCAATGCATAACGCTATTTTGATGATGCTACTGGCTGTTGTGAGCAGTAGTGCGAAAACTAGGTGAACTAGTGTGGGAGGGGTATAAACAATGAAAAAATGGATCTTATTTATAGCCACCATATTGTTGCTGTGCAGTAGTGTTACCAAAGCAGATGTTCTTGAAGATGGAATAGAGGCACATCATAAGGGCAACTACGCCCAAGCCCTAGAATTACTCCGCCCAATAGCCGAAGAAGGAAATGCAATAGCACAAGGTTTACTTGGCCATATGTACCTTAGGGAAGAAGGCGTAACCCAAGACTATCAGCAAGCAGTGAAATGGTTACGTCTGGCTGCAGAACAAGGAGAAGCACTTGCGCAAACTGTCCTTGGTATGTCGTATCATTACGGCAACAGCGTAACCCAGGACTATCAGGAAGCAGTGAAATGGTTACGTCTGGCTGCAGAGCAGGGGGATGCGTATTCGCAATATAACCTTGGTTCTGCTTATTTTTATGGTATGGGCCTAACCCAAGACTATCAGCAAGCGGCTAAATGGTATCGTCTAGCCACAGAGCAGTTGGATCACATTTAAGTAATGACTCTAATTCCCATAACCCGTAAACAACTTATTCCTGAAGACGCGAAAGAGGAGGTTGATCGAGATCTATTCCGTTGCGCCGGCCGCTTTTAGCAGTTTTTGGATTTGCTGCGTTTTGGCATAATTTAAAGCTGGTTTACCATCGTTTTCTCGAAGGTTAACTTTAGCGCCCTTGTCCAGCAGAGCCTGCACAATTACCTCATATCCCTGTTGAGACACTATCATCAGGGCTGTTGCACCAACGCTATCTTTAGCGTCGATCTTCGCACCCTTGTCCAGCAGAGCCTGCACGATTACCTCATGTCCCTCCTGAGACGCTATTATCAGGGCTGTTACACCATCTTTTCTTTGGTGATTGACTTGTGCGCCCTTGTCCAGCAGAGCCTGCACGATGTTCTCGTGCCCGTTTTGAGATGCTAGCATCAGGGCTGTTACACCATCTTTTCTTTGGTGATTGACTTGTGCGCCCTTGTCCAGCAGGGCCTGCACGATGTTCTCGTGCCCGTTTTGAGATGCTAGCATCAGGGCTGTTACACCATCTTTTCTTTGGTGATTGACTTGTGCGCCCTTGTCCAGCAGGGCCTGCACGATTACCTCATGTCCTTCCTGAGATGCTAGCATCAGGGCTGTTTTACCATTTTTGGTTTGGTGATTGACTTGTGCGCCCTTGTCCAGCAGGGCCTGCACGATGTTCTCGTGCCCGAACTCAGACGCTATTATCAGGGCTGTTGCACCAACGCTATCTTTAGCGTCGATCTTCGCGCCCTTGTCCAGCAGGGCCTGCACAATTACCTCATGTCCCTCCTGAGATGCTAGCATCAGGGCTGTTTTACCATTTTTGATTTGGTGGTCGATCTTCGCGCCCTTGTCCAGCATAGCCTGCACGATGTTCTCGTGCCCGTTTTGAGATGCTAGCATCAGGGCTGTCGCGCCTTGATTGCTTTGGTAGTAGATCTTCGCACCCTTATCCAGCAAGGGCCTGCACGATTACCTCATGCCCATCCTGAGACGCTAGCATCAGGGCTGTTGCACCAACGCTATCTTTAGCGTCGACATCGATCCCTTTCTTAAGCAGGGTACGAACTTTAGAAAGATTTCCAGTACGAGCAGTTTCCACCAAGTCATCACCGTCACTTGAGTGAGAAGTGCTCGTAAAGATCATTAAACTCAAAACCAGTATCACCCATGCGAACGAAAGTAGCTTGCTCTTCTTTTGTTTCATGAGGAATCTGCTTTGCGGATAAAAACTATTGTGGATTAGTTTCCCTGACCCTGAGTGATCGTTCATGGAACCCTCCTTTCATCTTCTTCTATTTTCCAGCGTGATAGGTAAGGCAATCTATTACTCTAGCAGTATACGCTTGTGACAGATCGAACAACATCAGGTGGAAATTGAAAAGCAGTAGCTCAGTTGACAATCGGTTTACTCTTTTGCCAGGTAACCCAATAAAGTACTTAACAAATATGAATGACTGTTTTTGACACTGAACGGACATGTACTAAAACACCCGGTTAAATCTTGTAGCGTAGAGGCGGCAGGAATCACACTACAGGCTACAATCCATACTACAATTTTAGACTGCAAATACCTTCAAACAACTTCCGAAATACTAATATACCCTTAGTAGGATTCATCTGGTGAAACATGTGTTTCATCTAATCTATTCCGAAAACCCCTAGCCCAATCGTCAAATATCCTTTTTACCGCCCCCCATTCTTCCCTTATCGAGGAAGCATTAAACTTTCGAGCTCCTTCAGCACCTACAACCTCAATAGTATTTACTTGATTGTTAGATGTATCATAAAATTCTGATTCAATAGTAACGCCTCCTATATCCATAGCAAATCCATATGGAGTAAATTGAAGCACATTTAAATAAGGATTCCCAGAATTTACATCTGTGAGGGTAAAACGAATTCCTACAATATCAGGGCCTGCGAGATTGACTACCTGGTACCCTCCATCGGTCAATTCTTTTCTGACTGCCTTTCGAAGATATTCTGCAAGTGTTTTCTTGTCGTTAGCAGAAAGCCCCCGACATATCTTTGCCTATTGATTTTGTGAGAACCGGATCTATTCTAAATTTTCTATATTCTCCTATGTTATAACCCGGTCGAACATAAATAAGAGCATTCCTACTCTCTTCGTCTCTTTTCAAGCCACTGGTATTTCCCAGAACTTCACCTTGTATAATTGATTTAGAAAAAAGACTGCATGCTGTAAAAGCGAACAAAATGCAAAAGACTAAGGCTCCTTTATAGATTTTCATCTTATCTCCAAGTTTTAGGCACATTCGTGAGCCACAAGTAAGTTTTTCAAGCCGGCTCTATTTTCAACGAATCACGAAGGTGTCGTCGTAAAAATGATAAACTTTTCTTCTATAGCTTTATTAGACTAATAGGTAACAATGAGATTAATACATTAATAATAAAATTATATAAAGGCAGATTCCCACTCCTTGTAAAACACAAACTCTGAAATAGTTTTTCTTACTCTTGGTGTCCGGTCTCTTATTGTTAGGACATCTGTAGCAGTTTCACTCAAATCCGGATAGCCTATAGCGAAAGCAATAAGTACTTCATAATCCTCTGGGATGGTAAAGATTTGCCTCGCTTTTTGTGGTTCGATGCCAATCATTTGGTGAACAGATATTCCTCTTGTGGTTGCCTCAAAAGACAAGTGTGAAACGGCGGCGCCCAAATCATGCATTGCAGCTTTATTTTCTTTGCCGTTCCGATCAAATGTAAGATGCGTGACCCCAAGCACTAGGATGCTGGCGTTTTTTGCCCATTCTTGATTAGCTTGTACAAGACACGACAACAGCTTTTTAAACTCTTGTGTTTGTTCTCTGGATGCAATGATGAAACGCCAGGGTTGCTCATTATAAGAAGAAGGTGCCCAACGAGCAGCTTCAAGTAGTGAGAGCAACTCTTTTCTTGGAACTGAGCGATCTGAAAACTTGTAAGGACTCCATCGATTTTCGATGAGTTCATGAATAGGATAGTTTGTATTCGCCTTTTTAATCATGATTTACTCCTTTAAAATTCCTGTTCTTTTTATAACTTTCATTAGGTAAATACTGTATCGTAGGTATTGGTTTATGCCAGTTTCCATCAATTGCAGAAAAGCCAAAATATAATCAAGTCGATGTTGCATTGGTCCATTTTCCAAAACACCAATTTTGAAGAAAGACTAGTTCCGGATTAATCCGGGGAAGAGTACTCTTTCCTAATAGACTATAGTATAGAAGGAAGAAATAGCTAATGTTAGCAATGAAAGCTGAAACATCCGTCAAGAAACTTCTACGTATACAACGTAATACTGATAGCCACTGGGTTGGTGATGGTTTTCCCGTACGAACACTTTTCGACTATTCGAGTCTAGGTTCGACAATCAGTCCTTTCCTGCTATTTGATTACGCTGGCCCTATGGAATTCCAGCCGACAAGAAAACGCCTCGGGGTCGGTGAACATCCGCATCGCGGCTTTGAGACGGTAACCATTGTCTATAGTGGCGAGGTAGAACATCGGGACAGTTTCGGTGGTGGCGGCAAAATCGGTCCTGGTGATGTACAGTGGATGACCGCAGCATCTGGCCTGGTTCACGAAGAATTTCATAGTCAGAATTTTGCACGACGTGGTGGTATGTTTGAAATGGTGCAGTTGTGGGTTAATCTGCCCGCCAAGGACAAAATGTCGCCGCCACGTTATCAAAATATTTTAAATAGCCAAATTCCTAATGCGAACCTTCCTAATGACCAGGGAAGCGTACGTGTCATTGCAGGTGCGTACGGTGGTCTTGCAGGACCAGCTCTGACATTTACACCAATTCATGTATGGGATCTACGTCTAGCAAACAAGCAACCGTTTAATCTTGTAGCGTCCGATGGCTTCACTACATTACTAGCAGTGCTCAAAGGTTCAGTGCACATTAATAGTTCAGAAACTATTAATACCGCGGAAGTTGGCCTGTTTGACACGGTTGGTAACCACATCCGTATTGATAATTCCCAAAATGCAACAGTATTGCTGCTCTGTGGTGAACCAATTAAAGAACCGATCGTTGGTCGCGGCCCTTTCGTGATGAACCATGCCAGGGAAATTCGTCAAGCAATTGCAGATTATCAGAGTGGGAAGATGGGACATATGTCGTCTTGAATGTTGCCAAACCAAATTGACTCTGTCCTATTTTGGCACAAAGCAGACATCACTATATGGTGGGAAGATTTATTACCATAATAATCTAGCCCTGGTTAAGGTAAGGGGTGTAAATCCTTTCACCATTGAGGTGCTACTCCTAGCAGATAAGACCACAATTACCTTTCACCTACTGCAAGCTATTTCCCAAAGAGTTAGGCTAACACTTCTTGGCGAAGATATTATTTCCCATTTATTAGGCTTGCTGTTCGTATAAAGAACGCCCCCATAACCCATGTTCCCGCTATAAGTATTGAAAGCAAGTATTCTCTTCTTCACTTCATTGCAGTCGTACTCCTGCAGTACTTTTATAGATAAAAACTTGTCTTCCATAGCTTCTCGCACGGTTATATAGTCAATCAAATCCAACATCTTGACATTGTTTCCCATCTTATGAACCGTGGTAATGTCGACATATCAAGTTATGCCAGCATTTTTATTCCGATCCACTTTAATCCACTCACCTATCGCACTAGTACTTATCATAGCAAGTATAGCCATCAAAATAGCATTGCGCATTGCGCTCTCCTTATTTGCTTAGTCATATACCAGTTATATATTAGCCCATACCATTCAGTCCCATTACCAATTCTTATCTGTATAGAATGGGTTTGTCAATAATAATAAGTCTCTGATAATTTTCTTGAATGACCACTATCGACCCAAAGCGGTCTTTCAACCTTTGATCGTAGACTACCAAACCACTGAACTTTTGATAGCTTGCTTGAGGCAGCTAGTTAGGATTATTTTTCTATTCTTTCGATATTAACTTCTACGTTTGTTCCACTAGAAATTACGTCAAACACCGGTGATAGTTTGCTCAAAGACTTGAGTGTATCTATGTTTTCAGCATTTGTTTTAACCTTAAGATTTACGCGAATGACCGCCTTTCGATATAATTCCTCTGCTCATGGTTGGGAGGAGAAATGAAATTTCCATTAATTAGCTTAGCATTTGTGCTGGTTTTCTTTTTTGTATCATCTGCTGCAATTGCAACAGAGACTGGCGAATCATACACGGGTATATCAGAGTATCCCTCACATACTTGTTCCGCACCAACAAAACCAATTGAACCTGGCTCGTTCAGTGAACAGAGAAAGGCAGATCAGTATAATGTCAAAGTAGATAATTATAATTCCCAGATACGGACGTACACGAATTGCATACGGGGATATGTCGATATTGCAAAGAATGACATTAAAAAGATTAGGAAAAGAATATCCGAGGCAATAAATGAAGCAAACTCGCAATAATGCGATTTAAGCAACCCAAACGTTATTAACAAGTTCATCACTATTGAACGTCTGCATAAGTATCGGATCACTGACGCATTTTTTAGTCGCTACGCTCCTTACAAATGCGCTGGTTCTAGCTTGGCCCGTAGGAGTCGTGCAGCTCCGACCATCTTCTCAAGTGCTGCAACAGTCTCTGGCCAGCCACGAGTCTTCAAGCCGCAATCTGGGTTGACCCATAGTTGCTGCGGATTGATGACTAGGCAGGCTTTCTCCAGTAATTCCAGCATTTCTTCTGAATCGGGAACTCGCGGCGAATGAATGTCATATACACCGGGACCAATCTCGTTAGAATACTTGAACTGACCGAACCCCTCTAGTAGTTCCATACGTGAGCGTGAGGTTTCGATGGTGATTACATCCGCATCCATGTTAGCGATGGCTGGCAAAATATCGTTAAATTCTGAGTAACACATATGTGTGTGAATCTGCGTTTCATCCTTCACACCTGAGCTGGATACGCGGAATGCTTCCGTCGCCCATTGCAAATATTCGTTCCAGTCTGATTGTTTGAGCGGTAATCCTTCACGGAAAGCTGGTTCGTCGATCTGAATGATTCTGATACCGGCCCGTTCCAGATCAGCAACTTCCTCACGGATAACGAGTGCAAGTTGTAGCGCAGTTATCGAACGTGGTTGATCATCACGCACAAACGACCACATCAACATGGTGATCGGACCTGTCAGCATACCCTTAACTGGCTTTTGAGTCAGGCTTTGGGCATAACGAATCCAGTCTACTGTTATAGCTTCTGGACGATAAACATCACCATAGAGAATCGGCGGCTTCACGCAGCGTGAACCGTAGCTTTGCACCCACCCATACTCAGTAAAAGCATAGCCCCAAAATTGCTCGCCAAAATATTCAACCATATCATTGCGCTCGGCTTCTCCGTGCACAAGTACGTCTAGCCCAATTTCCTCCTGTTTTTTTATTACCAGCTGAATTTCATTTCGCATTGCTTCCAGGTATTCCAAATTAGCAAGTTTGCCTTTTTTGAAAGCAAAACGTGCCTGACGAATCTCAGGTGTCTGTGGAAATGAACCAATAGTAGTAGTAGGCAGCAGAGGAAGCTGAAAACGCTGACGCTGAACTATCTTCCGCTCCGCAAACGAACTGGTACGTCGACTGTCGTTTTGAGTTAGGCTTCGCAGGCGCTCTTGTACCACAGGATTATGAATATGTGGTGACAGACTGCGCTCTTGCCTAGCTTGGGTGGAAGTTTCCAATGCCTCTTTTATTATATGCGCTCCCTGCTTCAGCCCACATCCAAGAATTGATACTTCCTCCAGTTTTTGCACGGAGAACGCCAGCCATTTTTTGATATCGTTATCCAGTCTGGTTTCCAGTTCGAGATCAACCGGGCAATGCAAAAGTGAACAACTAGGAGCAATCCAGATTCGTTCGCCCAAGAACGAATGCGCCCGCGACAGGGTCGCCAGCACCTGCTCTAGATCAGAGCGCCATACATTACGCCCATCAATGGTACCCAATGACAGTACTTTGTCAGTAGGATAATCAGCAAGAAAGGCATCGAGTTGTTGGGGTGCGCGACACAAATCAATATGCAGACCGTTCACTGGTAGTTTTTTTAGGAGATCGGCATGGCCATCCACCGCTTCGAAATAAGTTGTAAGCAGCAGTTTCGTTCCAGAATCACGCAAGGCGGCATATGCCTGATTCAGACCGCAGAGCCATTCGTCATCCAAATCAAGTGCCAGTACTGGCTCGTCAATCTGCACCCATTCCACACCAAGGGAGGTAAGCCGTGCTAGGATATCGCGATAAACAGGCAACAGGTTTGGCAACAAGTCCAGTCGATTGAAGCCAGGTTCAGTCTCCTTGCCAAGATATAAATAAGTCAACGGACCGATCAGCACCACTTTCGGTAAGATGCCAAGCATTTTGGCTTCGGCCACCTCCTTAAAGAGCTGCGACGAAGCGATACAGAATCTGGTGCGCACATCGAATTCAGGGACGATGTAATGATAGTTGGTATCAAACCACTTAGTCATCTCCATCGCTGGCTGATTCGTAGTTCCGCACGCCATCGCGAAATACAAATCCAATCCGATTTCGTCCTTACCCGCATTGAACCGAGCAGGTGCTGCGCCAAGTAGCGTGGTCATGTTTAGCATTTGATCGTAGAGTGCGAAATCACCAACGGGAATTAGATCAATTCCTATATCCCGTTGCAGAATCCAATGCTGCTTCCGTAATTGTGCTGCTGTTGTTTGCAGCTGCTCAGCATTAATGTCACCACGCCAATAAGCCTCAAGTGCCTGTTTCAACTCCCGCCGCGCGCCGACACGCGGGAAACCCAAATTATGTGTTAATGCCATAATCGCTCTCAGTTATCATTTAGTTGCAGGAAAGATGGATTGTGTGGCAAACTAATCCATGAATCAAATGAAAGTTTATACTTGATCTATGAATATAATTCATAACTATGCTTGAATTGCGTCACCTCCGCACATTAATGGCAGTGCACGAAACCGGCAGTGTGTCACGTGCCGCCAAGCGCATACACCTTACCCAGTCCGCGCTGTCTCATCAAATCAAAGCGTTACAAACTCATTATGGGCTTCCGGTAATACAGCGTCGAGGACAAACCATCGAACTTACAGATGCCGGAAACCTCCTGATATTGCTTGCCGGGAAAGTACAAGAGGATATTCAGGAAACCGAACGGGAGCTCGCGAGAATTTCGCAGCGAGTGACAGGAAGTTTACGCATTGTGTTGGAATGCCACACTTGTTTTGATTGGTTAATGCCAATTATGGATGTATTTCGTCAGCATTGGCCAGAGGTAGAATTAGATCTAGTTTCTGGATTTCATAGCGATCCTATCAAGCTGCTAGAAGATGGTAGCGCAGATGTAGTGATTGGATCGGAGCATAAACGAAGACGCGGTATTATTCACCATCCATTATTTCGATTTGAGATTCTTGCAGTGCTTGCGCCGGAACATGCGTTACGTAGAAAAAGGGTATTAGAGGCAGTAGATTTTGCCAACGAAACTTTCATAACTTATCCAGTTCCGGAAGATCGCATTGATCTGATCCTAAAAGTGTTGAAGCCTGCAGGCATTCATCCGCAAAAACGTACAGCAGAACTGACTGTCGCAATTTTGCAGCTAGTAGCTAGCCGCCGTGGTGTCGCGGCGCTACCTAGCTGGGGAATAAAAAACTACATTGATCACGATTACGTAATCGCTCGTCGCATCGGTATCGGTGGCTTATGGAGTAACCTATTCGCATCGACTCTCAGGGAAACAGCGTCGCGCCCTTATTTGCGAGATTTTCTGACAACTATAAAGAACACATGTTTTGCTACACTGGAAGGAATCGTCCCTCTAAAATAAGGTGGTGGTACAGGCTATAGCCCATACCACAGGTTGTTCTAGATATTATCTGCTTTCAATGTACCAACAAATTCATTGGATGCTATTGGACTGCTAGACACTAGGCACGGTCGTCCTTTTTAGCATCAAGTAGGCTCTCGTGAATGACTGTTATCGATCCCCCTCACCACCCACGCAATTGGGAGGTCATACTGTGGACATGTAAAAAACCTGTTTTTGGCGATTGTTCGCCTTTATCAAGGATCTCAAACCTGTCCGTTTGATTTAAAACAGTAGATAAATACCGCCTGAATGTAGTACCTTTGTCAAACAACAATGCAACAATAATGAAGAAAAGAAATGAAACTAGCTGATCTAACATCACACCATATTGAGGGGATTTCCCTACACGTGGATACTCCGTTCAATATTCCATTGT
Organism: Nitrosomonadaceae bacterium; assembly: GCA_965248035.1. Classification (GTDB taxonomy): domain Bacteria; phylum Pseudomonadota; class Gammaproteobacteria; order Burkholderiales; family Nitrosomonadaceae; genus BJGV01. The sequence continues at coordinate 2,344,858 of OZ252054.1, read as the reverse complement.
TTTCGCATATTGAGGGTAATTTATGGATGGGTGGATGCCCTGTTAAAGTGGTACCAGACACATTCCAATACATAGTGAACTTAGTGAGCTTGTACCCTTGGTGGGAGCCTTACGTAATAGCTAAATTTCAGGTACACACTCGGGTACACCTCAAAGATGAATTAGAAATCCCTAATGTAGAACGCCTGTATGTATTAGCTAGGTGCATAAACGTATACAAAAGACATGGCACTACTTTAGTGCATTGTCAGGCAGGTTTAAATAGGTCTGGATTAGTTACTGCACTTGCGTTGATTGAGAGTGGGATGAAAGCAGTAAACGCTATTGCGCTACTTAGAGCCAAGAGATCGCCTGCAGTTCTATGTAACAGAGCTTTTGAAGAATGGCTTCTTGCGAAAGATAAATGAAAACACCCGATCTGTTAACTAGAATCTATATTCAAAAAAAGTGGCGGGGATAGAAGTTCTTTAGGTGAAAAGTATCTAATACTAGTGAAACAAATAGGACTAAAGCAGGTACAACGCGGCCTTACCTTACTCAAAATAATGGTTGTGGTTGCAATTATAGGTATTCTGGCAGAAATAGTACTCTCGACTTATCAGGATTACATCGCCCGGGCACAAGTCACTGAAGCATTCAATCTTTTGAGTAAAGTTAAAGCCCCAGTTGCCAAATTTTATGCCGATAATGGAACATGGCCGACAGCGGCCGAATTTACTTCTCTTATAACTACCCAAACTGGAAAATATTTTGCCACCATTGTTCCGACAACCCTTGCCTCCGGTTTTCAGGTAACTACAACGTTTAAGAACACCGGGGTTAGTACAGGACTAGCTAGCTCAACCATGGTGCTAGCAACAGAAAATGGTCAGGAATGGGTATGTGATGATTCTTCAATCAAAGTAATAGGCGGCACTGTAGGCACCACACTTTCTAAATACCGTCTTGAAGCCTGTAAGTAACAACACCTGTTTTCTGCACATTAGAGTGATCTAGTCCTAATTCAAATAGGCGTCTTTTTAGTAACTGTTGATTTTGTGTGGACGTCCGCTTTTGGCACAAAGCAGACACTCAACTCATTAACGATGATTTTGTTAATAGCGCTTCAATGGTAGCGTTGATGAAAGAGAAACTAACAGCTATTACTGGTGTGATAAACATTAATACTAACCCAATTTTAAGGGCACTCATGTGACGTACTGCTTCTACTGGTGCAAGTAGATGCTGAAATAGTAGTGGTGCGATCAGCCATCCGCATAAAACAATCGTCGGCAAAAAAATTATGGACGATGGTTTGTCGATTAGGTATATCGCAATCCAAAACGTTAAAATAATTGCATATGCAGCAGCAATTAAACCCAACCAAACCAGCACTACGACAATACGTTTAGGGTAGATATTAATGGACAAATGTAAGTTTATGTTTAGTGACCAGCTTAGCCACCAAAGCAGTCCGGCTGGAAGGTAGGGAATTAGATATAACCAGATTGGTAGCGTAATCCCAGCGCGCTGTTTCAAGCATAAATCAAAGTAAGTAAAACTATTCATTCCAAAAACTTTCATGCAATTATCAAATGTTTCTTGTTGCAATGTCTGATTGACAATCGCGTATACAACACCCACATAAAGGAACGCCACAACAATAACTGTGGTTACCAAATATAGAAGCAGTTTTACGGCGCTCATATTGCTCCTGCCTCACAAAATCCTTGATTGTTACAATATAATGTAACCAACTAATAACAAATAAGATAATAAAAAGTGAGGATCTTCTAACTACAACATATAGAACTCAGAACTAATGGCTCAATTAGTCGATGCGCTTGCGACTCGTGTATTGGTCCACCACACCGGCTTTTCTTTTTGGTTATTGGGATAATAAGTCGACGCTTTTGAGCCCAACCTTGAATGGCTGCTTTTGGTACAAAGCAACCATTCGCAAGCATTTTTATAGAAATTTATTCTCTAAAATTACAAAAAAGAGTTGAGCTGAAAAGTGCAGACAAGAAAACCAAAATTGGCAAATGACTTTCCTCCGCTCAGGATTGTTTTTACACTGATAGTTTACGTGTAACGAGCCCTTTTTCGATAAACCACTTGATTTCATCTGCCAATGCATATCTTATTGGGGTTTGTAAAAACCCAATTCTTGTATTGCTTTATCACTGTTGAAGAACATGGGACGACGAGTTAGCCTTACACCGTTCATAGGTGCCGTGGGTGGACGATGTGTTATGTAATCAGCGGTAAACTCGCAAACAGCACCTGCGGCCAAGGCAACCAAATAAGGAACACGAAACTTGGGCATAGAGAGCCCTGTGATCTCCTCAATTCGATGCAACAGCTCAGATAGGAACAGATTTTCATGGCCAAGAATGTAGCGTTCGCCAGGACGCCCGTGTTTGGCAGCAAGGATATGACCACGTGCCACATCGCGCACATCCACCATATTTAGGCCACAATTAAGGTAGGCATGGGTTTTGCCATTTATGAAGTCAAGGATCATGCGCGCGGGTGGAGTGAGTCGATTGTCTCCTGGGCCAACTGGCAGCGTGGGAGCAACGATTACTACCGGCAGGCCATCATGGGCAGCTTTAAAGGCTGCTTGCTCTGCTAGGAATTTTGAGCGGCAATAGGGTCCAAGCATCTCGTTTACCATACGTTGTGCTTCTGCATCCACTGACACGTTTTTATTAGCACTACCTGTGAGAATGGACTCAGTCGAGGTGTACACTATTTTCTCCAAGTCATGTTTTGCTGCTTCCATAAGAATTGTGTTAGTACCCTCAAAGTTTACACGCTGAAATTCACACTTGTCATGGGCCCATAAATTGGGATTTGCCGCCAAATGGTACAAGCGTTGCACACCATTCAGTGCTTTGCGCACCGTACTTGCATCGCATATTGAACCGCGTACCGTCTCAACCTCAGACGAAAGATGGACGTCCGTCAACTCCAATACTCTGACTGTTTCACCTTGCTCCATCAATTGTGTTACAAGATGCGAGCCGATGAATCCATCTCCACCAGTAACGAGTGTGTAGCCGTTGCTCAAAGTTTTATCCCCTGAATTGAAGTTCGTAACAGTACTGGCAACATAGTGGGTACAGATAAGAGTAAAAGTTAGCCCTACGGTCGGTGGTATCCCCTTTCCATAGTAGGCAGATAGAAAAAGTAATCGATTCTGCTCTTCCTTGTAGTCGTATCATCTAGGTTCCTAGATGATGACTAAGGTTAGTAGTCAACTTTCTCCTTTAGTCTTTGCGTCTCTTTACCTATTTCCTTAATCTCTTCTACGCCTTTCTCAATTCTCTTCTTTAGCAGCGTTTCCTTGTGCTTGGTGCGCAACTCGGGACTGGTAGGATAAAACACCAGCCATACGAACATGAGAATAATCACTATGCCGATAATTTGTATTACTGTTTGCACACTCACCACCCGACTCGCCCCTCAATATAGTGCCTACCACTCTTTCCTTTCTACTCAAAAACCAATTTGCCCCAAAACTATTTAGTCGTCACTGACAAAATAAAAATAAGGACAGCCACCACTATAGGCCCCCTTGACTATCTTTCCTGATGAGTTGGAGACAAGCGTTCTTCTACACTGCCGGATACCATACTTACTGGGAGTAAATGTGGTCCAAGTATAGGTGGCTCCACCATTAGAGTGGTTGGGTACTATTGAATCGGGTGCACCCCATGAAGCGATAACATTATCTATAGGCTCCCCTTCCCATGACTTCCTTAAGTTCTGCATTGACATACAGCCAGATAGGAACAGAACTAAGAGAATAGTGACTACTCTCATATTATTCAACATATTATAAATGAAAGTGGTGGCGGGAATCGAACCCGCGTCTACTAATACCTTATTAATCATGATATCAGCCAAAAAAGAGCTGGTCCAATTTCTTTAAAATACCCCCCAAAAATATCCCCAAAGTGATTGGATGTTATTGGATTGCTTTGGAATCATAGTGCGACCGTCCGTTTCGCCACAAAGCAGTCATTCACTACAGTATCTGGCTTAATCCTGTCGGATGGGGATAAAAAAGCTTACTCCTCAATTGGAGTAAGCCTTCTTAGGGTATAGCGAGTTAAGTGTGATTAGTATCAAAATCACAAATAATGGTTTCATGTTGCCATCTTAATCACTCTGCTGTCTCTAGAATTGATATTTGAAGAGCGTGCCGTCGTTATTTGTATCATCAATCTCGCGTTTAATTTGTCTTATTGTGTAATTATCCATGTTGCGGTCACGGCTCTCAACCTGAGTGTCAGTTTCCTCTCCTCTCACAACTCTCTTTCCCCTTTCTTGTTCTTGTTCGCGCTCAGCCCCCAAATTGGAGCCCCCACTTTCTGATTTTTCCAGATAGTAGCGATCTAAAATTATTAGTTCCCCTGCATACACTTGAAAAGTAATGAAGGCCAGTATTGTAAGGATAAAGGTTTTCATGGTGTTATCCTCTAAATCGATTGTGTAATCGTACACCTATAAAGACATTCTTTTCTACTTAAAAATTCCCAAGAAATGTTATTTAGCCGCCCCTGCGTCCATCTGCCAATGTCCGCTTTTGGAATAAAGCAGACACTTAAAGTACAAGTGTATTTATTGGAATTCTAACTCGAAGGTCGCAAAATGCCACATTTATTACTGTAGCCCAGAACTGGCCTATCAAAACGTATACTACAAAGCTATTGAAAACGAGAGGAATATATGGGACGCTTTGCTCCCTAAAATGTTATGAAAATATTTGAATAACCATACACAAATAAAGTTTTGATTTCGACCCTAAATAGCACATAGGAAATACCTATGAAAAAAATTATCAATGAAGCGGCAGATTTTGTTCCCGAAATGCTTGATGGCTTAATTAAGGCCCACCCGGACCAACTAGCCTATCAAGATAATATTCACTCAATTGTACGAGCCGACGCGCCGGTAGAAGGAAAAGTCGCTCTGGCTTCAGGAGGTGGCTCTGGCCACCTGCCGATTTTCCTAGGCTATGTAGGCAAAGGTATGCTAGACGGCTGCGCAGTTGGCGATGTGTTTGCCTCGCCCAACGCCGACCAGATGCTATCGGTAACCCAGCGCATTAATGGAGGTAAAGGAGTAGTGTATATTTACGGCAACTACGGCGGCGATATTATGAACTTTGATATGGCCTCCGAAATGGCCGGTATGGACGATATCCCCGTTCGCACAGTGCTGGTGAAAGATGATGTCGCCTCGGCTCCACCCGAAAAAGCGGACCGTCGCCGGGGTGTGGCCGGAATGGTGTTCGCCTTCAAAATAGCCGGCGCTAAGGCCGATAAAGGCGGTTCGCTGGATGAAGTGGTTGAACTCACGGAACGCACACTAGCTAATACCCGCACAATGGGCGTGGCCCTATCGCCCTGTATTGTGCCGCTGGCCGGCAAACCCACGTTTACCTTGACCGATGACGAAATGGAAATTGGTATGGGCATCCACGGCGAGCCAGGGATGAAACGCGAGAAAATGCAAAGCGCCGATGAAATTACCGAGCGAATGACCAATGCTATTCTTGAAGATTTAAAATACCAGGCCGGCGATAAATTAGCCGTAATGGTTAACAGCCTGGGCGCCACACCTCCTGAAGAACTTTACGTGATGTACCGCAAAGTTCATCAAATGCTCACCGATAAAGATATAACCGTTCACCGGGCCTATGTGGGTGAATACGCTACCTCAATGGAAATGGCCGGCGCTTCGCTCACATTTTTCCGCCTAGATGACGAATTGATCGAATTACTCGATCATCCGGCCCATACCCTCTTCTTTAGGCAAATGTAATAGAGTGTTAGGATGAGTGAAACAATACAGGGCCAGGTAATTGTCGCGGCCATACAACGTGTTAGTAACGTGCTTAAAAATGAGAGTGACTATATCAACTCGCTGGATCAGTCTATGGGCGATGGTGATACTGGCATCACCCTAAATAAAGTAGCCGATGCCTTACTGGATTACATTAAAAATAACCCAATAGAAGATGTGGGTAAATTTCTAATGAGCGCTGGTATGGCCACAAATAAGGCCGCACCATCGACCCTAGGTACATTAACTGCCACCGCCTTAATGCGAGCCGGTAAGCTGGTAAAAGGTAAATCAGAGATTACGGCCGAGGAATTGGCACTGATGTTCAAGGCGGCGGTGGAAGAAATTCAACAGCGCGGCAAGGCCCAGTTGGGCGACAAAACCATTGTTGACGCTATTCATCCAGCCAGCGAAGCGTTCGCGGAGGCTGTAGCGAAGGACGATACCTTAAGTGAAGCCGGCAACAAAGCCGTTATGGCAGCGGAAGCAGGTCGTGATCGTGTAACACCCTTACGCAGCAAAATTGGTCGGGCCAGTTGGGTTGGTGAGCGCACAAAGGGCAAACTTGATCCCGGCTGCGCAGCGTTAGTGGTTGTTTTGAAAGCTTTGGTAAAGTAGTTTGCTTTATTATTTCGTAGATACACCGCGAAACTTCAACAAAGGAGTGTTCACGAGTATTTACGCATTGTTGACACGTTATATTTTTGAAAACCTTTTCTACACCCATAACGTTTGAAATTTAGGTATAAATTGCTAAAGTTCCTGATATCAGTTAATACTTTTTGGCTAGCTTTATTAAGCTCTCTTTTAGTTACTTTGTCTTCAACGCATCATTTTCAGCATACACTAACGATACTGTAGTCTTTACAAGCTCATCAGGAATATCATCACCAAACAAATAGCGGATGTGTTTCAGGGTTGATTCAATTGACTCCTTGAGTGACATTTTATTTTGATAATGTAGTGTGGCATCCACTCCACTCTGAAATTTGATCATAGCCAATGGATGATCCATGCCTATCGGCTCATCGACATACATTCTGAGAACACTATCTGCATTTGGATTCTTAATTTTATAATTAGTACTCATGTGATTTCTCCTTCCCTATGTTTTCCCGGCAATCACCGAGCCCTAGGGGGAAGAACTTTGGCGACGTTTAGCGATATTTATGAATCGCCCGCAAGTATCAGTAAATCGGCGACATAGAAATGCAAAAACCCGTTCTAGCTTGCGCGTGAGAACGGGGCACTTGTTCTCCGGTTTAGCTGAACTTATAACGCACCCGCAATCGAAATAAATCGGCGCATAAAGATATTATTCTCTTATTTATATTTTAGCAACTATTAGCAACTACATAAGATTATTATGGGCGGCAGAAACCGCATTACGGCCTGCAACACCTACCACGGGCTGATCTAAATTTTATTCATTTTCAAGATACCAACAGATACACCATCCAATTCATTGGATGCTATTGGACTGCTATAGACACAACCGTGCGATTTTGGCACAAAGTAGTCGTCAATGAATGTCCGCTTTCGACCCGCAGCGAACAGTCAATCTTTAAATATTTCAACTTTCCCATAGATATGACATACTAATTTTCCTTTGTACATAGTTAAGTACCCAATCTTGAAAGTTGACGTATAAAATAATCTATTTAAATGTCAGCTTAACACTGAAAGCAAACGGCCAGATGTTTATAATGTGGCAAAGATCATCTATTGCAAATAATGAAATGGGAATAGATAAACAATTGAGTTTCCCTCGCGTCACCTTCCTTTTATTGCTATGTCTGGGATTGATGAATCCCATTTCTGTCAAAGCTGAAGAAATCCACCCGTTACAGCCAGTCGATACGTCTAACCCCCGTTCTACACTTTCCAGTTTCCTTGCAATTGTGGATGCGGCCTATGTGGAATTAGGGAAATTAAAAACTTCCTATCTAAATTCAGATCGTCTTTATTTTTCTGAAGGCGAAAACGAGCAACTTGGTTGGATAGAAAAGCAAATCGGAGTGGCTTCACGTGCCCTTGATTTAAGCACGTCACAATTTGGGATAGTCGCTACAGGTTAGTTAGCCGACCGACGTACTCTGCAACTAAAAAGCATATTGGATCGTCTGGAGTTGCCCCCACTAGACAGTATTCCAGATGCTGAAATGATGGAGCCACTGACTTTCAAGCGGTGGACGATTCCCGATACCTCGATTACTATCCAGCTCATTAAAGAAGGCCCTCGCGCGGGTGAATACTTGTTTACCGCGGATACAGTGGAACGGTTGCCTGAATTCCATGACAGTATGAAAGGAATTCAGTACCTAACTGGTGGGGCACCAGGATGGTATGAAGCATACCGCAACGGTACTTTGGGACTTGCTGCAATTGTCCCGTACCGGTGGACATCGAGGATGCCTTCATGGGTCATGCAGGAAGTAATGGACCAACCTGTCTGGCGCTGGATAGGACTTATCATTGTACTCTTTGTGTCTGTAGTCTTGTTTATTATGATAAAAAATATAATTTATTTTTTATCAACGCGGTTTTCGTTTTCAAAATATTATTCTAATTTGCAAAAATTCTCCTGGTTACTCGCGTTACTCATCGTATTGCCATCGGTGACATTTTTTTAATTAATTATGTAAGGTTATCAGGAGAGTTTCGGGAAGTGTTTTCAGTTCTTGCCGGTACAGGTTTTTATCTGCTGCTGGCTTGGATGGTGTGGGTATCAACGGATCTAATCTCGAACTATATAACTGAAACAAGGAGTTTATTTTCGGGTGGAATCGACAGTCAATTTATTCGAATAAGCATGAAATTAGTTTCAATAATCTTTATCGTAATAATTCTAGTTTTCGGTGCTCAGCAATTGGGGTTTCCAGCTTACTCAATTATTGCTGGTCTGGGCGTAGGCGGTCTTGCTATTGCACTGGCGGCACAGGAAAACGTGGCTAATATATTGGGATCATTGGTTATCATGGTTGAAAAACCTTTTCGTGTCGGACATTCTATACGCTTCGCTGACGTGGAAGGAAAAGTGGAAAGTATTGGTTTTCGGAGTGTCCAGATTCGTACGTTTTACAATTCTCTTGTATCAATTCCTAGCCGCGAAGTTATCAGTTCATCTATTGATAACATGGAATTATGCCAATATCGTCGTACTAAATTAAAAATAAGAATCGACTATGACACTCCTACAAAGAAAATTAAGAAATTCATTGTAGGTATCAAGAAAATTATTCTGGAAAATGAACATACTCGTAAGGATTTTTTTCAAGTATCACTGAATGAATTTGATGAACGTAATTTGAATATAGTAATATACCTGTTCCTTGAAGTCCCTGACTGGCCAACTGAATTGGTGCAACGCGAAGAGATTTTTCTTGAGATACTCCAACTTGCAGAGATAGAAGGTATAAAAATAGGTTCCCCGATGGGCATACTCGACATTAAAAGTGTGCCTAAAAACACAAATGCAAAATTACCAGGGGATTAAAAATGCAATCTATGTCCCTAAATATATTTTCATTTATATAAATAAGACTTCAGATCCTACTTGCCGTTATATCCAAGTTGATAGTTCAGTCCTCGCAATTCGAGGTGGGCCGCTTATGGCTCAGCAGAAAAATAATAGTCTGTGACAGCAAAAAAATAGGGGATGGTGCGTTTAGTGTTTCCCTTTTCAGCTTATACTTTTTCGAGTGCCTTTTGGCTGCGCATCAGCAAATCCATAAAATCTCCAGGCAATGGGAAAACAATAGTGTTGGTCTTGTCACTGGCAATGCTGCCCAACGTTTGCAAGTAACGTAACTGCATGGCCTGAGGTTTACGTGAGAGTATTTCTGCAGCTGCAAGTAATTTCTCCGAGGCCTGCAGTTCGCCCTCGGCGTGAATGATTTTGGCGCGCCGTTCACGCTCGGCTTCTGCTTGCTTTGCTATGGCACGCACCATGGATTCGTCGATGTCCACGTGCTTGATTTCGACGTTGGAGACCTTGATCCCCCAAGTGTCAGTCTGTGCGTCCAGAGCTTTTTGGATGTCCAGGTTGAGGGTCTCACGTTCTGCCAGCATCTCGTCCAGCTCGTGCTTTCCAAGCACCGCGCGCAAAGTAGTTTGTGCGAGCTGGTTGGTAGCGTTCAGAAAATCTTCGACCTGCAGAATGGCCTTGTTCGGATCCACCACGCGAAAATACACCACCGCATTCACCTTCACCGAAACGTTGTCGCGCGAGATCACGTCCTGGCTGGGCACGTCGAACACTACGGTGCGTAGGTCCACACGCACCATCTGCTGGATGCCGGGAATAATGATGATGAGTCCTGGCCCCTTCACCTTCCAGAATCTCCCTAGCATGAACACCACACCACGCTGGTATTCGCGCAGGATGCGCAGACTCGAAGCCAGTAGTATTATTGCCAATAGAAGAGCCGTTGAAACGCCTAATTCAAACATGCTTGTTCTCCTTTGTTGAGTTAATCGGTTCCACTTCGAGAATCAGGTCGTGCCGCGCCGTTACTCGTACTTTATTGCCACGTGCGATCGGTGCACGGCTTCGTACTTTCCACCGTTCGCTATGCACGCGTGCCCAGCCTACATTTTCAATGTCCTCAAGAGTTTCGCCTTCAGCACCCACCAACTCCTCATCTCCTGTAACAATCGGCCGCGAGCGTGCACGTATGGCCATGCCGATGACAATGAAGGAAAAAAACGCAGTTACTATCGCGATCGGTACAATAAGCGCCCAGGAAACGCCGTAACCAGGAAGATCTGTGTCGATCAACATCACTGAGCCAAAGACGAAGGCGACAACGCCACCCAGTCCAAGCGCTCCGAAGCTCGGAAGAAATGCCTCGGCCACCATAAGGGTAACACCGAGCAGGATAAGTCCAAGTCCAACGTAGCTGACGGGCATGAGTTGCAGCGCAAACAGTGCGAGCAACAGGCAGATCCCACCAATCACACCGGGAAATCCCATGCCAGGGTTAGAAAACTCATAGATTATTCCGTAGATGCCCAAGAGCAACAAAATGTACGCTATGCCCGGGTTGCCGATGACGGCAAGCAGCTCGCTACGCCAGTCCGGCTCGACGTGCGTAATGGTAAGTCCTGCTGTGTCCAGTATGATTTCGCCCATTGCCAAATTCACCTTGCGGCCCTGTATCTGTTTAAGCAAGTCGGCGAGATCCGTTGCCACCACATCGACTACTTTCGCTTTCAGCGCCTCATCGGCAGACAGGCTCACCGCCTCGCGTACCGCCCGTACCGCCCATTCCGCATTGCGCCCGCGCAATTCTGCCAGGCTGCGGATGTAGGCTGCAGCATCGTTGACCGCCTTCCTTGCCTTGGCATTCTGTGGCGGTGCTACGATCGATTTTTCCTTGCTATCCGGCTCTGCAGGTGTGGTGGGTTTTTCCAGCGGCGAAGCGCCGCTTGGAGCTAGTTCCACCGGCGTAGCAGCACCTAGGTTAGTCGCTGGCGCCATCGCGGCTACGTGGCTAGCGTAGAGGATGTATGTACCAGCGCTAGCGGCACGTGCTCCTTGAGGCGAGACGTAAGTAACAACCGGTACGGGGGAGGCTAGGATCGCTTTGATGATGTCGCGCATCGAATTATCCAGGCCCCCTGGCGTGTCCATTTCGATCACAACTAGCCGCGCTCGCTCTTCTGCCGCCCGGTCAATCCCGCGTACCAGATAGTCCGCGCTGGCCGGACCGATGACACCCTGCATGGTTAACACTTGAACGCTCGACGCTTGCGCCGGCGTAAGATGAAACAAGGTTAGAAAAAGTAGCAGGCTCAGGCGCCACATGATCTGTTCTCTTGCGTAAAAAGTATTGTCACATTTAGTTAATATAAAAATATAGGCAACATACGAACAAATGCAGTCTCATTATTACTTAGCTAGTCATATTTATACAGTGGGGTGTATAACAAGAAATACAATAAGCAATTTGCTTATTGTTTTCTCGTGCCTAACTCCCAACTGACGAATAGTTAGGGTAATATAAAACTGCTTTTTCAGACGCTTCTAAAAATGCCGGTTACCAGGCCCTATTGTTGGTCAAGACCATGGGAGCAAAGATCAGCCCCTTGCGCTGTCTTTACTATCAAGCCTAAAGAGAAATAAAGGGCCATTGCATCGGAAAAAATTAGATATTAAATTATAAGCCGCATCTACTACCTAAATAACCTCGATACAGTCAACAAAAAAAGGATAAACCATGAGCGCACACCCAAAAACCGTAATTGTCACCGGAGCAAGCAGTGGTATCGGCTTGGCTGTAGCCGAAGCATTTGTACGGAAGGGCGCCAATGTTGTTCTTAATGGGCGCTCTGAAGATAAACTTGCTCGAGCAGCATCGCAAATCAGTCAGCCAGATCAGCTTACAATTGTTGCGGCTGACGTTACCCTGCCTGAAACGGCCGAGCAAATTGTCAATGTAGCAGTGGAACGTTTTGGTCAAGTCGACATTCTGGTAAATAACGCAGGCATCTTTCACTCCAAACCGTTTACGGCATATACGATCGAAGAACTTGATACTTTTCTTAGCTATTTACGTGGAACCTTTATTCTTACGCAAACGGCAGTAGGACAAATGCAAAAACAAGGCCATGGTGGATCTATCGTTAATATCGGCACAATTCGATCACGGCCAAGGGTGGCATCATGGCACTGACAAAGAATCTGTCAGTCGAACTGGAGCCAGACAACATTCGCATCAATGCAGTGGCGCCTGGTATAGTTCTTACTCCTATATTGGGTAAACTTTCCGACGAGCAACTTGACGCCCTTAACGGTATGCAACCACTTGGTCACTACGGAACGCCAAAAGATATAGCAGATGCAGTCCTTTATCTGGCAAACGCTAATTGGGCAACAGGCGTAATCTTGCCAATCGATGGCGGCGTGGATGCCAGCGGTGATGGAACATATCGCGGGATGAAAAAAGAGGCAGCAGCAACTGTAGCAGCCTGATTGGAGATGGAGCGGCATCAAGTAGCAAGTTGGCACCGCCTTGCTAAACTCCGTCCTGCAACCTGTAAGTAAAAACACTTAATTCCTGCACATTAGAGTGAGGTAGTCCTAATTCAAATGGGCGTATTTTTAGTAACTGTTGGTTCTGTGACACAGTCCGTTTCGCCACAAAGCAGTCATTCACTACAGTATCTGGCTTAATCCTGTCGGATGGGGATAAAAAAGCTTACTCCTCAATTGGAGTAAGCCTTCTTAGGGTATAGCGAGTTAAGTGTGATTAGTATCAAAATCACAAATAATGGTTTCATGTTGCCATCTTAATCACTCTGCTGTCTCTAGAATTGATATTTGAAGAGCGTGCCGTCGTTATTTGTATCATCAATCTCGCGTTTAATTTGTCTTATTGTGTAATTATCCATGTTGCGGTCACGGCTCTCAACCTGAGTGTCAGTTTCCTCTCCTCTCACAACTCTCTTTCCCCTTTCTTGTTCTTGTTCGCGCTCAGCCCCCAAATTGGAGCCCCCACTTTCTGATTTTTCCAGATAGTAGCGATCTAAAATTATTAGTTCCCCTGCATACACTTGAAAAGTAATGAAGGCCAGTATTGTAAGGATAAAGGTTTTCATGGTGTTATCCTCTAAATCGATTGTGTAATCGTACACCTATAAAGACATTCTTTTCTACTTAAAAATTCCCAAGAAATGTTAGATTATTGACGCGCTATACCTGGCCATAAAAATGCCACTAATAATGGCGCCAAGAATATAAAGTACTGTCAATGCAACAGATGTCCATATAACCCACCCATGAACACCACCCCTATGCCGAAGATGCTCCAGTAGTTTCGGATCATCTTTCACGTTCTCTTGTGCGGCCGTAATTTTATTTTTTATATTGTTGTGATATAACGAATTGGCGTAAATAGTGAATGCAATCCAAACTAGAGTAATAGTAATGGATGGCCACCATGCAAAGCCAGCAATCTCGAGGAACATTGCCAAGAGAAAAATTCCCAAGTAAGCGAAAAACCACCCATACATCTTTCGATAGAGCACCCAAATATAGCTAAAAAAGAAAGCAGGCCAATTCCAGCTTGCCTTTAGCCCTGAGCCTTTCTGGTCATATCGCTCAAATTTCGTAAGGTAGTAGATACGGTTTCTTTCACCAAGAGTTGCTTCGTATAGATTCATGGTGTGACCTCCCTTCTAGCACAAATGTACGTTGATTAGATTGCGTCGCATCTTCCATATTGAGCACAGAACACCTCCGCACTGCCCTGTCATTATCTAACTGCGTTGGCCAATACTAATGTGTGAAATAATGGTAGTTTTTAACCCTATTTTGGGGTTTATATTATTTTTTCTAATTATTGGTATGGCTATTTCGTTAAGAAATCAGTTTCAATGAATATCAATGTCGTCCTTTAACGCTGTGCTATTGATTTTATTTAACAAGTTACCGAGGCCTCGGCAGAGGCGCTTAATGTGGAATTCTACTAATTGGAGGAAACTAGATGCTATCTAGATCGATACTATAACTTTGCCACCGATATAAATTGTGTATCTGAATGTCCGCTTATGGCACAAAGCAGACGCTGAATCTTTTGTAAAGGGACGGTAGGAATCAAATCCATGCCTGCTAATGTCTTACCAATCATAATATTAGCCAGGAAATAGTTGGTCCAATTTCTTAGAAATGCCCCCCAATCATACCCCCAGAATGATTGGATGTTATCGGATCACTTTGGAAGCTTAGTGCAATTGTCCGTTTTGGCACAAAATAGACTTTTGTGAATGACTACTATCGATCCAAAGTGGCCATTAAAGGACATATATTTCATCTGCATTATGTGTTCTGAAAACTTTTTTCCACAACTGAGGCGTTGTAATAAACCTATATCAACAACCTCACTACAAATCACTCAACGCAGCAGTAAATTGACACTCTGATGGGCTGTAAATCTAAGGTATTTTGAAGTGTCATAGCCGTAGCTCACTCTGAAACAATGTAGACTATCTGACAACTGTCCAAATTATCGAAGGAGCAGGAGCATGGTTGAGCCTCATCGTGACTATGAACGCGTTCTAATTGAGTTGCTAACCAGCAGTAAGATAAAGAAACGCCGAGCAAAAGAGCTAATTGAAGATCTAAAAACCATAATGCCTTTGAAAGTTAGCCCGTATAGACCATCTGGTAGATTCAACTCGAATCGACTTTTACTCTACATAGCCGGGATGCTGATGATCGGGACATTGTTTGTCCCAGTGCTAGATTTCTACATTGGTTTTATTCAGAAATATGTAGAAGGCAAGGGTACGTTTCGGGGTGTTGATTATGGTTCTGCAGTAGGAACGACGTTTTATCTTATTGGTGCAATCCTTATTGCACATATATTTGCCTCATACGTTGGATCGAAATTTCTGGGTCGTTATTCCCAATGTCGAAATACGAAGATTGCAGTAGCAGCTACGACCCTACCTACAATAGTTATTATTATTTACTTACAAACCATAGCAACTACATTGTTCAGCAATACTTCATTGTTTAGCAGCGCGACTGACAGTAATGAGGGTTATTTAATGTTCATTATAATGCAATCTGTGCTATTCGGCGTATCTGGGTTGTTTGCAGCACTGGCAACGGGATTGTCATACGCCGACGAGAATATTTACGATGAGCGAATCGGTGCATTCTTAGATACATTGGATTCGCCTAAGTATAACATTACAAGGGCTAATGATTTCTTGCATTCGTTCCAAGAAAATGACAAACAAGAAATACTAAAAATCATCAAAGAATCAACGCTAGATCCTAGGAAAAAGGATTCTTGCAACGATGGAAATAACTATTTTCAAATAGTACTAAAAAAATTACCTTATCACTGTGACTATCTATACGGATATATTCAGGGTTGCATTGTCATTAAAGTTATTGCGAAGGGAAATAATTCTATAAGCGCTAGTTGGGATTTTTTGTTTGAAAAGATTGATAAATCGCTGGTCGATAGCTTATCTTGGTCAATAAAAAAACTCTTATAGATACATTAATAAATATCGGAGCAAGCCAGATCGATAATTACAGGAGGTTTGGTTGGGCTCGGCTTAGCCGAACTTGAATTTAGTCGACGTAAAGCTGAAAAAAGCGTAAACAATTTCTAACTACGACAAAATTTAAGTCCGGCCTAGTGTCGGACTTTTTATATGTATACGAATATCCGCTTTTGGCACAAAACAGTCTAAGTAGTTTTGTCCTCAATTTCAGCCAGTTCAGATTCAAAAAAACTCATTTCTCCCAAGTTTCCAAGTGTCGTATGCTTTTCTGTACTGATAAGGTACTCGAACTCTCCCTCTTTTTGTATATATTGTGGTTCTCTGCTTATTCGTCCTTGTAAGCTTGGCGTAATTGCAGAAAGGACTCTGACCTTCTGCCCTACCTTGAACTTGTATTCACTCATCCTGGATTCTTCCTATCATCCCAGTTTCTTTGCTAGTTCTTCTACTGTTGTAGTACGTAAAGACTTTATTGCCAAATATACTACATACTGAAAGATTTAGAGGATACTTATTGCAGAATTACAGGAAGAATGATTTGAATGGAAGAAATAGGACGTCTACTTTCGACACAAAGCGAACATTCATAGAATTACAATTTTTACTCAAGCGCTATGAGAAACTAGAGTTTGGTCTATTGTAATAGAGTTACTCTTATTGAGGTCTTATTGATATGAAACAGCTATATGACGATTTGTGGCAAACCAAGCTCGAAATACCTTTTGGAAATGTTCATGCACATGCTTACCTTTTGCAGTGTGAGGAGAGAAACGCTCTAATCTATAACACCAGTCATCAAGAAGAAATTCAACACATTGCAGCACTTGGTGGTATTAAATATGGGAATTATATACTTAAATCCGCAGAAATATATTGACATTCAGGCCTTTTCTCAAACCTGAACACATCCCTTAATTGCTTGTTTGTAGGATGTTCACTGCAGTTTCTTAAGGGCTTGTCTGACTTTCTGACAAGAATACTTTTCGCAATTTCCTTTACTTCCTTCTCGGTTGGTCTGTGCTTCATAATTTACTCCCGTTCACATACTGAACCAAGTTGGCCCAGTTAATTTGATTGTCTAAAGAAATCCGGTTTTCTCTAAGGAACGATCTAATTACTGCCCTGGCGGCTGTCTTTGCTTCTGTGAGCCCATTTTGGGCATGCGTTGAAAATATACATAATATAGCAAGATAGGTGTCTTCCCATCCGCTAATCTCTTTCCAAAAATCAGATCCTACATAGGTATAGTAGTTTCCCTTGTTTATTGTGCCGGCATGTCCATAGCATACGCCTTCAATGCACTTTATCGGTATAACCGCGCCCTGAGTTACAATACGTTTAGCTCTGGTGAAGTAGTCTTCCATTTTCTTACGTTGGGACGAATTCCCCCAGTATCTGCCAGACTTTACCTGAATGATGGTTCTTATCCGACCTTCAACATACTCAATATCAATGCCCTCTGCCGTGGACTTCATGCCACCTTTACCAAATCGGCATATCACTACCGCGCACTGCTCTGCTAACGTACCAAACATGGTTTCTTCGCTAGACGACAAGTAGGCCTCAAGGATAGCTGTTGAAAAGCTCTCCTCATCATTAATCGCTCTCAAACAAAAAAGGTATGGATTCTTTCTTGTAACTAAGTCTTTAGGATTCAGGTTATCTAACTTTCCTTTAATCTTATCTGCAAAATCAGCGACATGTAAACTTATCTCTGCTTCAGCCTGGCACCACCATTCAGGGTTGTTCACAACTCTTTCAGTCTTTTACGCATCAACGCACAATAATCTTTGGAAAGGTCAATCCCTACCGAGTTTCGGTTTAGCTTGTGTGCAGCAATAATAGTTGTCCCCGACCCCGCGAACGGGTCCAGCACAGTGTCTCTTTCGTCCGTGAATAACCGTATAAACCAATTAGGTAGTGCCTCGGGGAACGATGCCGGGTGGCCTGAATTGCCGCACTCAGTAGCCATGTGTAGTACGTTTGTAGGATAAGCCATCTCCCTGCCTTCCCAATTAGCCACACGCTTCCCAAACCCGTTTCCATGAGCGCTATCGTCACGTCTTTTATCTGTATCAGACAGACTTCTTAAACGGGAGTCCTTCCAGTCTCCCATAGGCACACGTACTGCTCCTTGATTCATTTTGAATTTTTTATGCCTGGTAAAATGCAGCAAGCGTTCCCATGAGTCGCGAAAGCGATTCGGCCATTTACCCGGGTAGCTGTTTTTTTGTGCCAGCAATACTCCTCTACCCAAAGCCAGCCCTGAGACCTAAGCCCCTGGATCAACTCAATCACGTAAGGATGCCGTTCTCCGTTAATGGCGCGTTCTTTGATATTCAAGACAAACGACCCTGAGGGTTTTAAGCATTTCTTTAATTGCTCCGTTCTGGGGAGCATCCAATCAACATATTCATTTGCACACCCCCCCTGTAATTGTCTTTTCGCTGATCCGCATAAGGGGGTGAGGTGATTATCAGATCTATAGTGTCATCAGGTATTTTCTCGGGAATAAGGGTTAGGCAATCCCCTTTATAAATCGAGGCTGTTTGCACCGCCTGTCCTAATACCACACTCATTTTACCAACTCAGCATAAGGAAGTCTCTTGCCAGTCATACTCTTGCACAAGCTCTTCATTCTGTCCTGCGTATCCCTGCTCACATTCCCCTCATTCAGCCTGAAGGTAACTTCATTTACATAGCGACCCAGGTGCTTTTTACTGAAGCTATGGTACACCCCATTGTAACCACGTTTCAACAACGCCCATACGCTCTCTATACCATTAGTGTGCACCATTCCGTTCACATACTCTCTTGCTGAATGGTTTACACTTTGATAGTAAAACCCTTGTAAACCAATATAGCCCCTGTGATTATCTGTGTAAACAGTTGAGCCCGCCTTAACGTGTCTAACAATCTTACCTTGCAAGGTAGCCTTGTCTGCTTTGGAAATTGGCATAGCTTGTACCCGCCCGCCCCGCTCACGCATACCCATTACCGCAGTCTTGCCTACCGCACCACGACCAGCCTTTAGTTTCTTGTCATTGTGTTTGTTTGTTTCTTTGCCGCCGATGTAGGTTTCGTCTGCCTCAACGATACCAGAAACCAAAGAGCCGTCTTGTGAGCAAGCCTCACGGATGCGGTGCCCAAGGTGCCATGCCGTCTTTTGTGTCATACTCAATTCTTTAGATAATTGCAAACTTGAGATCCCTTTTCTTGCGGTCAATACATAATATATTGCTACCGCCCATTTCCTCAGGCTCAATTTTGATGATTGCATAATCGTCCCGTTTCTGACAGTAAAATGTTTCCGGCAATCCCCGCACCAATACGTATGATTCTTAGCCTTAGCCCGGCTGATTCTAT
This sequence comes from Nitrosomonadaceae bacterium, assembly GCA_965248035.1. GTDB lineage: Bacteria > Pseudomonadota > Gammaproteobacteria > Burkholderiales > Nitrosomonadaceae > BJGV01. Next base: position 2,325,628 of record OZ252054.1, on the reverse strand, counting down.
CAGCGCAACTACAATGCATACAAACTCGCTTATGGTTCCAAAGAACTTCTTCAAACCAATGTACTGCCTTTTCTTCGGTATCAAATCTTTCTAACAATTCCATGATGCTTATGGTTTTGGCTACGTGCTTTTTCATATCGACTCCGTTGTGCTTAGTATATGCGGATTATAATATGAAAAGGCCTGAATGTCAATATATTTCTGCGGATTTAAGTATATAATTCCCTTAAATATCAATATTTGAGCCATCGTGATGAAGCTGGAGCGTCCCTACAAAGTATCAAGAAACAATTTGGCTCAAAATTATGTTGCCATCTTAAAGATGAACCTTCCATTGCTCAGTCATGTCCAGTAGATATTATTTTTTCTGAGAATATCTCCCATTTTTCAGGAATTGAAATAATACATACACCAGGACACACTGTTGGTAGCATCTCATTTTTATACCGTTTACCACTTGGGCGTACTTACCTTTTTACGGGTGATACTTTGTTCCAAACAAATGGGGACTGGAAAACAATTGTTTTTTCTGGAGCCGGCGGAAGTACCGAAGCATTAATAGATAGCCTATTCGTATATCGGAAGCTTAGTCCTGATGTTGTTATATGGAGTGCATCCGGCGGCGGAGAATCAACTTTTGTTGAGCTAACTAAAGATGAATGGCTAGGTATCATTGACAGTACTATCGAAAGTTTAAGTAATTAGATTTTAGTGAAGTTCTTTTTGATACTACGACTCAACATGAATAGGAGAACACTATTTAGCGAAAAATTTTCTAAAAGAAAATCGATGAATGACTGCTTTCAACCCAAAGCGAATATTCAGAAAAATTTCTTCGCTCCTCAAGGTTAGTTTTACCTTTTGCGCGAGACAGGTGCCAAGCGATCAAGTTCTACCATCCCGAGTGTAAGCAGTAGAACGAGCAGAGGGTCAGTGATTTCCGGGGTATGGCCACTAAAGTAGATCTGAGCAGCTTCAATGAGCAAAAGCAGTCTAGGTTTTTTCTATTTTCAATATACCAACAAATGTACCAACAGATTTATCACGCTTAGATCTTCTAAATTGTGATTTATTACCATACTAATCACCTTTGAAGCTTTCAAAAATGTGACTTAGCCCTATTTCTTGCTGATAATTTCAGGAGAAGTATTACAGAAGTACCACCACTAGAAGGATGCATATACTAACTATTTGATAATAAATTATTATATACCATCTAGAACAGGAATCGAACCAACATGTATGATTAGGCCTGGGGAATTTTAAGACTTATTAAATCAAATGATAACAATAAGTTATAGATATATACTGAGTCTTGAGCCTCCCCATCTCTCATCACGTTCCACAGGCAAATATCAAAAGGTGTTCATGTATGCTCCCAGGTGAGACTGGCCTCCAATTGAGAGAACTAAGGCCAGTCGAAACTGGTCTGCCTCGGGCCATATTTCCTTCGTAGAAAGTTCCATAACCTGGTCTAACTTGTTCTTCCATACAGTCGCATTCAATTTGCGACACCACTGACATATACCGTGCACTTCTAAGACCTCTAACCTTTTTATAGTTACTCAGAAACCACATTTCCAACTTATTGTCCGCCTTGCGAATGCTGGAGGGATCAGCATAGACGGTAATTCCAAGATCGTCGCTACTGCTAACTTCAACCCACTCCGCCATTGCACTACTACTTACAACAGCCAGCATCAAAGTTAACAGTAGTTTTTTCATGGTTTAGTTTGTCTTGGCGGATACTCCCCGCTTCTTATCGCAACAGATGGGTGGGGGATTATGCACATGTCAAGACGCTTGATGTAACCATCCTTAACTTTCACGAACACTGTACCGCGCAGATTCTCTTTACTGCCCTGCGCCACTAAAACGCATGGACCAATAGAATCTATATATGCCCCGACCGGGCATTCCGCCATTTCAGCATACGCAAATTCTCCTGTTTCTTTATGGTTTTCAATTTACCTCTGATGTAGGTGAGAAAGGCTTGCTTAGATTCTAGTTCCGCAAATACCATTTGCGATGAGTAGTGAAAATCCTCGGCAAGAAGTGGCTCGATATGCGACGCGTCAAGCGTATTCATCATTGTGGCGTATGCCCGTAGTGCATCAGATTTAGTGAGTTTCATAATTAATAACTCCTAAATTCAGTCATCACACATTACCTGCCACGTTTTGTTCAATGCTCCACTCATATGCACTTTCAATGTAAGTTGAACCCTCGGCAGACAGATATTTCGTACTAGGCTTAATTCCAATCCTTCCTAGGTCTAGCCTATCGGCATCCCAACAGGTCTGAATCGTTGGATCAGAATGAATTTCTCCATCGCTATGAAACCGGATGGCCGTGCAAAGCTGGTCCAACTGAGATGGCTTCAAATCATAAAATTCTAGATTAAGTGCAGCAGCAAAATCAGCTGCACGGTCTCCATGTCCAGGATCAATACTCTCATTTTCACGCTGACTATCGTGTAATAACGCGAATAACTCAACAACTAAGAGGTCCGCACATCTTGTATTTCCAATTGCCAGGGCATGGTGTTTAACCCTGGCCCAGTGATTGGCCCCATGAACTCCTGTGTGGCTTATTCGAAATTGATCAAGTACGGTCTTGAGCAGACCGTTTCGATCAAATTTTGTATGTAATTCAGTAAAGGCCATCAGATATTGCGCTCCTTCCTGTGCTTCCTTCTAAATAGTAGCCCCGTCGACCGTTTGTAGCAGCCCTGCCCCACCCAGCCACCTCTCCTATTAGCGCTCGCACATCAATATTTAAATTCTCTAGCTGAGAATCAAAAGCAACCTGATCTGCATAACCCTCACTTTCTTCATTCATATACCTTGATTTCAGATAAAGGTTTGTTGGTTCAAATTCAGGTCCATACTCGAAGAGCTCAAAATCTTGTTGACGAAATAATATTTTCACCCTTTGTATTAGCTTTGGAATAGGCTTATTAGAAAAATCATCAAACTGCAAAAGAGTAAGCTTTCCTGATCGTATATGAATTTTTACAAGGTCTGCTGATGTAATATCTCCATAGAGAGCTGTCCCACAACCCACATAAACCCGAAGAATTGGTGGGAGACGTTCTACTAGGCTTGAATGGAGCTGTAATGATTTTCCTTCTATATACCAACCTAGACCCTCGGATGCTGCCTTGCGACAGGTTGCATTTAATAATTCAGGTTGTGATATCTGAAAAAGGAGCTCTTTTGCTTCTAGTTGTGCAGTTTTGTAATCTGCAAAAAAACTTTTAATATCACGTTGCAGGTGTGCTTCAAGATGCCTATATGGTTTACGTTTCTCAAACATTCCAAGTGTAAAATAAACTAAAAGATCCTCGCGCCTTAACTGTTGGACAGCCTCGATTATTTCCTCATCCTTCTGGCCACGTAAGAATCGAAGGGCTTTAGGTAGGCTCCCGAAAGCTTCGAGTATTTGTGGCATATTTTTGACTTCACTTTTGTCTGGCTCTCGACCTGCTTCCAACCATTGCTGCCATATCGAATCTAGAAGGTCCTGATGCTCTGCATAACGCGCCAGGTCTCTTTCCATTTTGCTAGGTCTCTGAGAACGCTGTGCTTGGCTTGCAGCTCGAAGTAGATTGGAACGCGAGCGACTACGTCCAACTAAAAATCGCTGTTCTGCATCTTTATCCTTGAAAACAAAAAACACACCTGGAGCTACAGGAATTGCGTCTTCATGTAGATGTTGCTCAATGAAAACTTTTAATTCGCTTGGAGTGTAGTACTTCTGAAATGTACTACGAGATGTCAACATACCATCACGAAAGGATTTTCCTTCATTAACGTATTGATTAGCTAACATTACTGATACAACTAGCAGTTCCTGAGCTAATGAGTATGCGCCCTGCAGTGCTTCAATTCGCTCATCAATATCTTCAATAACATTAATTACAAAACCAAGATTTACAATATTTGCTGCTTGCTTTGGGTTATCAGTAGCATAGTGTGGGTCCCAGCCTAACGCCTGAATGCCATTTTCCTGTAGCCCACGAAGGTCGTCACCTCGACCACACCCATAATCAAATACACTAAGTGATCCATCCAAAAAACCAAACCGCGCAAGCATTTGAATAGGAGCAGAGAGACCATATCTAGTCAATGCTGTCAGGTGCCGCCGCACATCATCACCAGAAGATGTAAGATCACTGACTTTTTCAGAATCTAAATCATTTCCGAGAGGAATAAACTCGTGGTCAATGAGGCGATAGCTTTTCTCAGCAATTAAACATTTCCAATGTTTGCGAAAACCAATCCGGGTAGGATCATCAAAAAGACCTAATTCCTCAGCACTCTTAGTTAATGATTGGAATTTTGGAATAGCCTCATGCCCAGCTGGCAAGAGTAACTCTTTACGATGTAGGATGTGGGGATTAAGTGAATCTGTATATGATCGCTTACGAACCTGATTCGAAGCGTTCAATTCAATACGCCAGCTTGTAACAAGTTCTGGAAAAGGCTTCTCAAAGAAGCCTGGGTAATAAAGGAAGGAAACCGATGCTAAATCTACAGAAATTCGAATAACATTGTAGTCTGTACCTCTAGTGACTTCTGCTAGATTCTCAGCACAGCTAACTAACTCTAATTCTGATTCACTCAATAAATTAATTGCCTCTATATGCAAATAGCGAGAAGACTGAACAAATTTACCCGTACAGTTTGCACTCATCGTGCTAGTTGATGGCATCGTGGTTGTCATAATATTCGCTATATTACATCCCGTTGCGGTGGATTGCAGCGCTAGAGTTGCCAGACAAAATCTGCCACAAGCGGACCATAGCGTAGGTATCGAGCCTGCAGTATGCTAGTAGCTGATGTTCGATTTGATTTTTTCTCTCTGCACTTGTGCTCGGATGAATACCTTCAAGGAAAGCGGCCATTGCCATTTCGCCATCTTGTACGCCATCGAGGGCGTCGTGAGATAGTTCAGGTACCAAGGAAGGTAATACCTTTTTGAGACTCCAGCTGCCCTGCTGGCTGGGGTGATAGTATCGTTCACGAGTAATAGGCAGTAGATCTACTAAACGTGCGTTGATAGCAAACCGTGACTCACTCAAATGTGGGTAACACTTGGCTAGTCCTCTGATGCACGCCGATTCAAATTGGGCGTTGTACACAAAAACAGGCCCTTGCTCACCACAAGCAGAGATCAAAGCTTGAGCTAAAGATACAGATGGATTATTACCTGAAAGATCAAGGAAAGACCTTTCCTCAAGCTGGCCGGATTCAGCGAGTCTATGCAGGCTGAACTGAAAGCTAATTTGCTGATAGGGACGAGTACCCTTCCAGATAGGAACGGCAAATTGGATTGTCTCAAAATCAAGAAAATAGGCTGGCAAACTATAGGCAGCTAGATCGGTTGCAGCACCTGCTGCATCAAAGAATACTGTATTGGCTAATGTATGCTCTTTGACTCTCCGTTGTCTACCGTTGAGCATGTTATCGGGCACGTTTCTAAGATCGTTCACACCCTTAAAAGCAAGTTCTTGTGCCTTGCCAGAGGAAAGATTAGGTAACAGATTGATTGGGTATTCAGGCTTTACATCGTTGCGGCTACAGTAATCAAAGAAACCGCACTCAGGGTATTCTGCAATGGCTGCCTGTTTCAATGGTAGGCTCAGAAGACTCAGCAGTAATACTTTGTGCCTGGTCAATCCAGTCTTTGACTTCTTCGGTTCGAGCAAAAGCTTCTGCTGTAAGATCTTTTTCTATTAATAACCCTTGGTAGTCTTCATCACCTTGATAGACCCACGAACTATCGATGTGTGCTAAGGCTATGGACTCTAATGAAACTCCGGAAGATAGAGCCACAAAAGTTTGTACGGCCACATCATCATGATGATAGTCCTTAACACGGGTAGAGGATTTGACTTCCACCATATGCCACACCCATCTCCCATCCTTTTTTTTAGGTAGCATGACGTCAGCAAAGGCTAATGCCCCGTTGGCTGAAAACCCAGCTTCAAAGATAGGTTTCGTAGAGTGAAGTAATTCTGCACTATGCTCACACGCACGCTTCACCCCCTCGCTTTTCATGTCGATTGATGCACCACACCCCTCTGGATCATAGATTTGTCGAGCAACCTCACCTACCTGGGACCCAACTTGAAAGTTTGCCTTGGTCGTAGCTGAATCTATGCGCAAGTTAGGACGATGAACTTCCAACCACAAACGTTTGGGGCACTGACGCAAGGATAGGAGCTTAGATTTTGAAAATGTGCACATAGTTCTTTCTTTGTTACCTACAAAAGCTTGCAAACTGGCCGCTAGCCTCTCTATATTATATTTCAAGCTGAGCGGCCAAGTTCACATAGCTTGTGCTTACCTTTTCCTCCATTTTTTTGTCTTCAATGCAACATGCTCAGCATACGTTAACGATACTGCAGTTCTCACAAGATCTTCAGGAATATCATCCCCAAAAAGATAGCGCATGTGTTTCAGGGTTGATTCGATCGCCTCTTTGAGTGATCTCGAGCCCTGATAACTTAGTGTAGCATCCACCTCACTCTGAAATTTGATCTTGGCAAAGGGATGGCCCATGCCTATTGGCACATCGACATACATCCCCAGAACGTTATTGGCATTAGGATTCTTGATTTTAAAGTCTGTATTCATTTTACTTGCCCCGTCGAAATACACCCCTGTAAAGCTAAGGCCCTTAGGATTCTTGCTTTTAAAATCCGTACTCATTTTATTATCTCCTTTTTAATAAGCCTACTTTTTTGAGAGGTCAATTATTTCCCGTTGATCAAATGCAATCTTGTTTGGTAAAGGAACTCCACCCGATGGTGGCTCGGTTGATTCATCGATTGAACCATCCGGCTCGACATAACTTACCTCCTCCTCGCCCCAGATGACTGCCATTCTAAATTTCGTTCTTTTTACCGCTTCTAAAACAGCATTCAATATGAGTGTGCGGCAATCAGGGGTGATCGCTCCGTCATCAGTTATTGGTTCCGGGTGCCGAACAAAATTCTTGTCGTGACCAATTTCGACTGAAGCTTCCCCACGATAAACAGTAATCTGGTGGCGTTGGTAAACGGTCGCCATTAACCTGATAACCAGGTATGGATACTTGCCGACTTCGTCAATCGGTTCTGATGGAATAGTTGTAAATGGTGATGAAACAACGTAGTTAGACATGATGTTCTCCTGTTTAGCGACTTTGCCGATATGGCGGGCGTCGCAATCCGGATCAAATCCACCCAATCCTTTTCCTGTTAAGGGCGGTGGATCAGACCGTATTGGTAAAACAAATAATTAATAGCGCATGGCGCGAGCCTGGACTACGAAGGGCAATCTGCGAGTTCGCGCTTTCGGTTCTTCACACCTTTAACACCTGCCTCACGTACCCTGGATTCATCTTTTGGATCCACCAAAGGGCGAAGTTTGTGCCGGTCTGTGAAGCACTTATTTGAGTTGCCGCTTATAAGGAGGCCTTTTTCATTCCAGAGTTGAGGAAAAGGTCGGCCACTGACTGTTCTTATACTGTACTTGTCAGAACTGAACGGATATGGCGCAATGTGGGCAAGAACTTCGACGATGAGACCAATATTTTTAGGGCATCCACCCACTATGACACAGAGTGTGCCGGGCTTTAGATATGACATGATAATCTCCTTGAAAGATTCCCCGTTTAGTCCCTTCTTTTACGTCATGGCAAGTGGGGCTAAATAACGACGTCCAATCTTTCCTACGGTCGTTTCGATTTTGGATTATAAGCATCACAGGAAACAAAAAACCCGTTCTAGCTTGTACAAGAGAACGGGTTTAGTGCTCTCCGGTTTAGCTGTATTTATATCGCGCCCGCAATCGAAACAAATCAGCGCGTAAGAACATTATTCTCTTAATTTATTATTTAAGCAAGTATTATAATTCATATGTTAAGAAGGACGAATTACTAACATTAATCAAAAAATTATGAAAATTTAATCACTTATCTTGCCGATGATCAAAATACTGAAAGTAAAGAAATAAGGGGAATAGTTGAGCAAATTACCCTTTAATTATTTTTAGTTTCAGTCCACTTTACATTCTATCCAGCGATTTTTTGAGAAACACATTATGCTGACGCTCTAATTTCCAGAAGGTCTGCCAGTGCATTCCTTTTGGCTTTTCGCCTGGCTGGTTAAGAATCCCCTCCTCCCAACCCAACCGTTTTCGAATCTTATTCGCCCGTCGGATCACTAAATCACTGACACTCTCTCGCTGACAAGGATAATCTAGCCTACAACAGTACCGGCAGGCAAAGACTGCTTTACTATAATAGAGTATCGCAACACGCCGATTACATCCTTGTGCTGGACAAAGAAGCAATGCCCTGTGCCCTCCAAAATTATATGGCGTCCAATCTAACCCAACTGGATAACACTCTTCCTTCCAATCATCCTCTCCGATTTTATGTCGGTAACTTAGTATTAACTTGTCCGCTTTCGTGTGTACTGAAATAGAAGACACGGTTACACCACGGAGTTTCCACTGCCAACTGAAGGTGCCGTGTCCGGTCTTCAATAAACCCTCACGTTGTATATGCCGTATATCTAATCGTAGATAATCATCAGTTGTGCCCCTCCTACTGTATCGTCGTCGTCCGCTTCGAAATCTCACCACTTTTCTTCTTCCTTCTTTTCGACAAAAATACCTACATCCCTTTATCCATGTAGGTATTTTGCGCTTCTTTGAACTACCTAGTTCATTTAATTGGTGGCAGCGGGAATCGAATTGTAGCCTGTAACCATTGCCACAGGCTGATCTAGGTTTTTTCTATTTTCAAAAATTAAAATTGGGTCAGAAGGCATTAAGTTCTGGCCTCATAGAGGTTTCGATAATTCTTAACAATTTATCCATTTGAACACCAAGTATTATAAGTTGACGGTTATGTTCTTCATTCACCTTATATACATAATCCCGATTTATATCAGTTTGAGTAACATTAAAACCAATTGCCGCAGTACGTGAAACAGCACCACCAATTAATCTTATAGCAAGCAAACGAAAATCCTGCACCTCCTGCTTCCAAATTTCAAACTCGTCTTCACTAATTCGTTTTACCCAAAGTGCATTACCATTATCAGCAATTGCATGAAACGCTGATAAAACACGTTGCTTGTCTTGATTATTCTGAATTTTGAATTGTAAGTCGATAATATCTAACGTTTGTTTTTTCCATAATCTAAGTGGGGCAATAAAAAGGTACCAAAATAAGACTAAAATGAACATCAAGAAGAAAGCTGTTACCAAAGCAAGGAGTGAACTTAGTAACTGTCCAAATTGATCTAACGGATTCATTAAAAACACAGCTATCGCGGAAAAAAGACTTACAAATATCGCAATGAAAAAGTGTTTTCTAGAAAACTCTCTTGTTTTCTCCCATGCGCTATAAAAAATAATGCGCTCATAAAGGATGTAATCTTTGAATAAAGACATGACCTAGAATATGCTAGACAATGGGACGTGATCGAAAAAATACGGAAAGCAAAAATAAAAGGGAAATTTTAAAAACTAAGTATCAGTAGGATCATTAGCATTTATTAATTTTGAAATAGAAAAATTGAATACCTGTTCCTCATTTAAATAATCAACACAAACAGCTTTATCTCCATTAATAGATTTGACTTGTAATAGTCTAAATTCGCCATCACGTATATCTGCTTTTACGTAATCACCTACTTCAATATTCATAATCTTTACCTTTTTAAAATACGAAAGAAAAACATAACATGATAATGCTTGAGGAACAAAAATTACAAATCGAACCAATTTACAACTGGTGGAAACTCATAATATGTCAGGCAATGGAATGTAATCGAGAAAATCAAACAAGCAAAAAAAGAAGGAAATTTCTAATTAGTTGAAGTTAAATTAATATACTAACTATCAGATAAACAATTATTTCCCTGCAGCTTTTGCAGCTTTTTCAATCCAACTTCCCAAATTATTATAACCTTCATCTAAAACCTAATCATAAACAGGGTAAGTTACAGTTTGACCATTTCTTGGAAATTTATAATAATCAAAAGGATTTTTACCTTTTGATGAAGTATTTCCCTGACTATCTTCTAACTTATTAATATAGATTCCAAGCATCCCATTTTTTCTTCTATTACTACTGACCATCTCATAGTTAATCCATTTTCTACCATAAGTATTACTACCAATTAATACAACAGTAACTGACGTTCCATTAAGCTGTTTATCAATCCATGATTCAATAGCTGTATCAGTTTCCTTTTTCATTGATTCCCATATAACTGAATCAAAAAAACCTGCAGCTATCCTATCTTGGGTTACCCAACTATTACGAACAATAGCAGCGCGCCAGTTATCATTTTTATATCTGAAACTAAAAAATGTACGCCTAGACATTTAATTTCTCCCAATAATTAAAAATAAACATAATTAAAGTAATGACCCCAAGAGTTATACCATGTAAAATTAATAGCGTAGATGACAAACATGTACAAAACCATGATTTAACATTCGAAGAAAAAACACCTACATGCATTGAAAAATCAATCTCTGTCTCAATCTTTTTAGAAACAGAATAATATAATTCTCTATACAAACGTTCTTGTCTTAGATAATACGCATCTAAAAGCCAGAAAGATAAAGAAGGAAAATACGCCAGATAAATAAAAAAAGAATTAGAATCTGTAGCGGCCAGAGCAAACAAAGCTGATATAAGAGTAACACTCCAGCCTTTAAGGAGAAAAGAATTACTAGCCATTCGATTAATAACACCTTGAATCAGCTCCAAGTGTTTTATCTTAGCTTCCATACAAAACTTTTAAACTATAAAAACAAAGAATATCAAGAATCTAAGAAAATTTAAAGAATACCTTGTTGAATTAACCTTTTAGTAGCGATAATTCTTTGTTGAAGTGGAAGTTTCATTAATGGTACAAGTATTATTTATGGAGTAATGCTGAAAAGTATGAAAAGTTTTCTTGCTTCCTTTTTTCTGTTTTTGCGTTATATGTATTGAGGTCAGATTTATGGGTTATAGCAATATTAAATATTACGTGATGACTGTATATTGCAATAGATGGGGATGAATGGGAAAGAACAAAAAACCCGCTAATCATTAGGATTAAAGCGGGTTTCGTGTACAGCTTTGAACGGCATCAAACACTTAATTGGTGGGGGCGGCGGGAATCGAACCAGCGCCTATTAATATCCTACTAATCATACTATTAGACGAAAAATAGTTGTCCCTCTTTCCTTGAGATACCCCCAATAATACCCCCAGTGTGATTAGTTGTTATCGGATTACTTTGGAAGCTAAATGAGATTGTTTTTTTGTACAAAATAGACTTTCACGAATGTCTGCTTTCAACCCATAGATTTTTGTAACTTTGTCATTTCGGTATCCGTATATAGTTGGTACATAGCGTATTCTTAGGGAAAGAATGAAGCCATATTTATACCTATCTTGTTTCCTATTAGGTGCTTGCACTAGCCTGCCACAGGCGATGAAGGATGCACGCGTGGTGGATATTCCCTATGCCCAGGTTACCCAAAACATAGATAGTCACAAGAATGTCCCTGTACGTTGGGGTGGCGTTATTATTAACGTAGAAAACCAAGAAAATTTTAGTCTTGTGCAAGTATTGTTCTATCCTCTGAATTATTTTGCTCGCCCTAAACTAAATGGACCACACGGAGGACTCTTTGTCATTAAAAGTACTAAGTTTCTCGATCCTATAGTCTATATACAAGGTAAAAAAATTACTGTTGTGGGAACACTAAATGGGGGCATTGCACGCACTGTAGAAAATAAAGTCATTCAGGTGCCGTTGCTGTTATCCACGGATACTCACCTATGGTCGGAATATTATCATAAAGACTATTATGATTATGGTGGCTATGGGGGTCGTTATACTGGGTTTGGTGGATGTGGCCTTCATTCCTGCTATGGATATGATGGTTATCCCGTTATCCGGGAAGGATATTATTTGCCATATCGGTACTAGAGCAGAAAAAATGTTGCTTATATGATTTAAACGGGAATTATATACTTAAATCCGCAGAAATATATTGACATTCAGGCCTTTTCATATTATAATCCGCATATACTAAGCACAACGGAGTCGATATGAAAAAGCACGTAGCCAAAACCATAAGCATCATGGAATTGTTAGAAAGATTTGATACCGAAGAAAAGGCAGTACATTGGTTTGAAGAAGTTCTTTGGAACCATAAGCGAGTTTGTATGCATTGTAGTTGCGCTGATAGAATCAGCCGGGCTAAGGCTAAGAATCATACGTATTGGTGCGGGGATTGCCGGAAACATTTTACTGTCAGAAACGGGACGATTATGCAATCATCAAAATTGAGCCTGAGGAAATGGGCGGTAGCAATATATTATGTATTGACCGCAAGAAAAGGGATCTCAAGTTTGCAATTATCTAAAGAATTGAGTATGACACAAAAGACGGCATGGCACCTTGGGCACCGCATCCGTGAGGCTTGCTCACAAGACGGCTCTTTGGTTTCTGGTATCGTTGAGGCAGACGAAACCTACATCGGCGGCAAAGAAACAAACAAACACAATGACAAGAAACTAAAGGCTGGTCGTGGTGCGGTAGGCAAGACTGCGGTAATGGGTATGCGTGAGCGGGGCGGGCGGGTACAAGCTATGCCAATTTCCAAAGCAGACAAGGCTACCTTGCAAGGTAAGATTGTTAGACACGTTAAGGCGGGCTCAACTGTTTACACAGATAATCACAGGGGCTATATTGGTTTACAAGGGTTTTACTATCAAAGTGTAAACCATTCAGCAAGAGAGTATGTGAACGGAATGGTGCACACTAATGGTATAGAGAGCGTATGGGCGTTGTTGAAACGTGGTTACAATGGGGTGTACCATAGCTTCAGTAAAAAGCACCTGGGTCGCTATGTAAATGAAGTTACCTTCAGGCTGAATGAGGGGAATGTGAGCAGGGATACGCAGGACAGAATGAAGAGCTTGTGCAAGAGCATGACTGGCAAGAGACTTCCTTATGCTGAGTTGGTAAAATGAGTGTGGTATTAGGACAGGCGGTGCAAACAGCCTCGATTTATAAAGGGGATTGCCTAACCCTTATTCCCGAGAAAATACCTGATGACACTATAGATCTGATAATCACCTCACCCCCTTATGCGGATCAGAGAAAAGACAATTACAGGGGGGGGGGTGCAAATGAATATGTTGATTGGATGCTCCCCAGAACGGAGCAATTAAAGAAATGCTTAAAACCCTCAGGGTCGTTTGTCTTGAATATCAAAGAACGCGCCATTAACGGAGAACGGCATCCTTACGTGATTGAGTTGATCCAGGGGCTTAGGTCTCAGGGCTGGCTTTGGGTAGAGGAGTATTGCTGGCACAAAAAAAACAGCTACCCGGGTAAATGGCCGAATCGCTTTCGCGACTCATGGGAACGCTTGCTGCATTTTACCAGGCATAAAAAATTCAAAATGAATCAAGGAGCAGTACGTGTGCCTATGGGAGACTGGAAGGACTCCCGTTTAAGAAGTCTGTCTGATACAGATAAAAGACGTGACGATAGCGCTCATGGAAACGGGTTTGGGAAGCGTGTGGCTAATTGGGAAGGCAGGGAGATGGCTTATCCTACAAACGTACTACACATGGCTACTGAGTGCGGCAATTCAGGCCACCCGGCATCGTTCCCCGAGGCACTACCTAATTGGTTTATACGGTTATTCATGGACGAAAGAGACACTGTGCTGGACCCGTTCGCGGGGTCGGGGACAACTATTATTGCTGCACACAAGCTAAACCGAAACTCGGTAGGGATTGACCTTTCCAAAGATTATTGTGCGTTGATGCGTAAAAGACTGAAAGAGTTGTGAACAACCCTGAATGGTGGTGCCAGGCTGAAGCAGAGATAAGTTTACATGTCGCTGATTTTGCAGATAAGATTAAAGGAAAGTTAGATAACCTGAATCCTAAAGACTTAGTTACAAGAAAGAATCCATACCTTTTTTGTTTGAGAGCGATTAATGATGAGGAGAGCTTTTCAACAGCTATCCTTGAGGCCTACTTGTCGTCTAGCGAAGAAACCATGTTTGGTACGTTAGCAGAGCAGTGCGCGGTAGTGATATGCCGATTTGGTAAAGGTGGCATGAAGTCCACGGCAGAGGGCATTGATATTGAGTATGTTGAAGGTCGGATAAGAACCATCATTCAGGTAAAGTCTGGCAGATACTGGGGGAATTCGTCCCAACGTAAGAAAATGGAAGACTACTTCACCAGAGCTAAACGTATTGTAACTCAGGGCGCGGTTATACCGATAAAGTGCATTGAAGGCGTATGCTATGGACATGCCGGCACAATAAACAAGGGAAACTACTATACCTATGTAGGATCTGATTTTTGGAAAGAGATTAGCGGATGGGAAGACACCTATCTTGCTATATTATGTATATTTTCAACGCATGCCCAAAATGGGCTCACAGAAGCAAAGACAGCCGCCAGGGCAGTAATTAGATCGTTCCTTAGAGAAAACCGGATTTCTTTAGACAATCAAATTAACTGGGCCAACTTGGTTCAGTATGTGAACGGGAGTAAATTATGAAGCACAGACCAACCGAGAAGGAAGTAAAGGAAATTGCGAAAAGTATTCTTGTCAGAAAGTCAGACAAGCCCTTAAGAAACTGCAGTGAACATCCTACAAACAAGCAATTAAGGGATGTGTTCAGGTTTGAGAAAAGGCCTGAATGTCAATATATTTCTGCGGATTTAAGTATATAATTCCCATTCGAATAGTCACAGTACCTGATCGATTCGGAGTAGGGTCTTACTGAATTGGTTGGCGTGTGGAAAACGAAAAATCTTTTGTCAGAGAAGGACGGGGAATATCAATCCATGTAAACGTTGGGTCATGGGAATTGCGGCCCATCAATAATGGCGCTTACACGTCTGTAAACTACTACCACCTAGCTGACCCTGGAGGCTGGTTGCCGACTTGGATGATCAACAAAGCTATCATTAAAGTTGTACCCATGATGATCAAAGCAGTGAAGCAACGAGTATCAGCTTCTGAGTATGAGAAATTCTTGCCACGTAAACAAAAATAGTTATCTAAATTACTTACTCAGAAATAATTTTTCTATACCCCTTCCTGTCACCTTCGCAAGGTAACTATTCTTTTTGATGTTGCAAACATGGATGTTTACTTAAGATCTTGGTAAGTATCACTTCACAGCAAGTTAAGCATAATGGATAATATACTTACTCTACATTTTATAATTAGCCACAATCGCACTGGCAACATGAACAAGTATCGCTAAATGGAATAAGGGTTTGTACGGTATTTATGTATCAATGCAATAGAAATTTTGTTCAGGAGAAGACAAATGCAAATAAGAAAATTTGGAATGACGTGCAGTATTCTTGCTATCTTTGTTGCCCTATCAGCTTGCCAATCAGCATCCACTTCCTACAAAGGATCTGTTGCCTACCGAATAGACAAGGATTCGAGGGCTTCTTTGCATAAACTTCTAGCGTCGAACAAAGATGCCAGGAACCTCAAGAAAAACGCTAGAGCAATCATGGTGTTTCCTAATATTTTAAAAGCTGGGTTCGGGTTTGGTACCCACATTGGAGATGGGACACTTATAGATCAAAATGAGAAAACGATGGGTTATTATAATACCTTCGCAGCGTCCTATGGTTTTCAGGCTGGTATCTAGGGGTTTGGGTATGCGTTATTCTTTATGGATAATGAATCACTATCTTATCTCGACAAGAGTGAAGGGTTTGAGCTGGGTGTGGGCCCAAGTCTCGTCGTTGTAACCGCTGGTTTTGGCAAGGTTGTGTCATCGACTACACTCCGAAAAGGTATCTATGCCTTTGTCTTTGATCAGATGGGGGCGTTTGGCGGAGCAGGTATTCAGGGCACGAAAGTCACCAAAATCGATCCATAAATACTTCACCTGGCAAAACGTTTTCTACAACTAGTAAACTTAACCCGGTCTAGTGCCGGGTTTTTTGTGCGTATAGGAATGCTCGCTTTCGACCCAAAGCTGATGTTCGCCTATCATTGCTATTGGTAATCATTCTAATAAAAATTCTTTTGTACCCTCATAACTTACATGCTCGATGCATTTCCTGTTTCCTTCAATCCATTCAGACTGTCACCACAATCTTGCCCTTTTGTTGGTTGGATTCCAAATACTGGTGAGCACTTACTATGGCTTCCAACGGAAAAGTGCGATCAATGATGGGTTTCAGTGTGACGGATTGGAGCCCGTCATAGATATACCGTTTGCCGCGAGCAAGCTGCTCGGCATTTTTTACAATTTCAAACAGGGTATAACCTCGTACTGTTAAGCCCTTCTTAAGTGATAAGAACAATGGGAAGATTGTTGGCTCTCGAGACAACACACCATACTCAAAGATAGTCGCTCTGAAAGCTGCAGCATCAGCAAGTTTTTCCAGTACGTGTCCCACCGATGGGATCAAAAATGAGGCTAGCTCCTTTGCCAGACGTAACGGCCATGACTGACTCTGCCAGATCTTCTTCATCCGTGACGATGACGTGATCCGCACCTGCGCCGAAGAGAAACTGCTTTTTGTCGACTCCGCGGGTAGCGGCAATCGCCAAAGCCCCGGTCGCCTTTGTGATCTGAATTGCGGCCAGCCCCACACTACTGCTGGCCGCGGTGATCAATACAGTATTATCTTTTTTTAATTGTCCGATTTCGATAAGGGCACCAAAGGTGGTCAAGTATTGCATCCAGATTGCAGCTCCCTCAATTACTGACAAATTATCGGGGTAATGAGCCACAGCGTAGCCTGGAACGATGGCGCTCTCGCCGTAGACTCCATATCGACCAATCGAAAAGGAGGGTATGGTGCTTACACGATCACCAATCTTGATGCCACTGATGCTTGATCCCACGGCATCAACAGTCCCGGCAGCTTCATAGCCAAGTCGTGACGGCAATACGGGATCTTCCAGGTACTGTCCCCCTCGGAACATGACTTCGGCACGGTTGAGGCCGCGATGGCCTCTACCTTCAGGCGAATTTCGTCCTCACTAGGTTCTGACAAGGGTAATTCCTCAATCTTTAGTACTTCAGCCCCTCCTGTTTTATGAAAGCGAATGATCTTTGGCATTTCGATTCTCCTATGGTCTATCAATGCACATCGTCCGTTAAGCGGCCCATGGTAACAAAACAATGTTGCCTTTCACTTTATTGTTAGAAATTAACCGATGTGCATCAGCAGCGTTACTTAATGGCAAGGTTTGGTCCAGTAGCGGATTGATCTTGCCTTCTTTTACGAGCTTCAGACCAAATTCTAAATCACTTTTATCACTGGCCATCGACCCTTTCAACTGCTTTTGTTCAAAGAAGAGACTGCGAATATCGAATGTAACTTTTGGGTCAGCCACAAATCCGTATGCAACGATGATCCCAGTGGCTTTAGCAGCTTGGATGCTCTTTGCCAGCACGTCGCCGCCTAGATTGTCAATGACGACATCTACACCACGACCATCTGTCCATTCCTTAATACGTTCAACGAGATATTCTTTACGGGTGTTGATTACCAAATCCGCACCCACTTCCTTTGCGTATTCACCCTTGACATCATCACGCACCGAGGTAGCGACTTCCGCCCCCAATGCCTTGGCGACTTGGATCTGCATGCTGCCTGAACCGGAAGCACCGGCCTGAACCAAGACTTTGTCACCCGCTTTGACGCCGCCGACCTCTTTCACCGCACGTATCGCCGTTGCGAGCACGACGGGTAAGGTTGCCACTTCCTCTGGTTTTAGGCCGGTATCGTCTTTCAATAGGTAGCGTGCAGGAACTTCAATGTATTGCGCATATGTTCCTGGGATGTGCAGACCGGGTAGGGCAAAACTCGGTGCCTGGCTTGCTGGATAAATATTGTAATCCGCCTCGTTAAGGGGAAATCCGGGTACGACTACCACACGTTCTCCGATTTTAAAACCGGTCACGCCCTCACCGAGACCAGACACTTCACCGGCGGCATCCGCACCCAGGATATGTGGAAATGGCAGCTCCGGTACAACCGAACCCTCACGCAAGTAGTGATCTAATCGATTGACACCAGTGACCAGTACTTTGACCAAGATGTGCAATGGTTTAGGATCTGGAGTAGAGATTTCTTCGTATTTCATTACGTTGGCTTCGCCGAATTGATGTATAACAATTGCTTTCATGGTCTTTTTCTCCTAGGATTAAGTAGAAATTAGTGCAAAACGTTGACCTCAATAAACGACGTCAATTGCCCTTTGGATAACATACCAACCTGTGTAGCGATAATTTCCCCGTTTCTAAACAGCATCAAAGTAGGAATGCTACGAATTCCATATTTCATCGTTGTTTGTGTATTTTCATCCACATTCAGCTTGGCTACCTTAATACGGCCAGCATAGTCCTGAGCAATTTGCACCAAAGCTGGCGCAATCATGCGGCATGGACCACACCAGTCTGCCCAGTAATCAACTAAGACAGGATAGGTTTCCTGTAGTACTTCTTTCTCGAACGTATTGTCATTGACATGATGGATGGCTTTACTCACAGTCTTCTCCTTAATGTTGTTAAATAATATTGTTGTATTCTGATAATTTATTATTATGGTTAATACTTGGCTTATTGGTTACATAGCAAGCCAGGAGTTACGTACCATGTTGCGACAAAAACGAATACGGAAAAGCTCAGAGTAAGCAACAAACTAAAAATTGATAAAGTAATCATATTATTTCTCCTAAAAATTGTTAAAATATTAGTACTATAACGTTCGTTCTGTTATTGTGTAAAAAAATATCTAGTTTCTAATTGATGATAATGCTACACCTACCATTTTTCTTAATTCGCTCATTCTTGTTTCGTTCTTTCCAAAATTCACTAATCCGCAAGTAAAACAGGTAAGATAATCAGCTAAAGCCTTGCAATCCTTATCACCACTAATCTCCTTTCTTTCTTGTGCTGCTTTTAAGCAATTATAAAAAAGGGCCTTGATTTTTGAGACACGTGATTTGATTATTAGATTAATTTCTTCACTTAGTGTCTCCTTCTCTGTAACAGAATTAAAAATAAGACATCCTTTACAATCATCAGAAGCAGCATAGCTCACTCTATTCTCAAAAAAAGCTTCAATATTACTCAGTCCCAAAGGTTTTCTTGCGAGTATGTCCCTTAAAAATCTACTGGAGTTACTATTATAGTAATCTATACAGTCGATAAATAACTTCTCCTTATCGCCAAATTCATTATACAAGCTATGTTTATTAAGACCTGTGCGAGCCACCACTTCATTCATGGAAGTTGCTTCAAAACCCTTCTCCCAGAATAAATTTGTGGTTTTCTTTAACACCTCTTCACGATCGTATTGTCTTGGTCTATTCATATTTTGTTAGCACATTGGTAAGCATACTATAACGATCGTTCTGGTATGTCAAGCGAAAGTTGTAAATGGCGGCGGGAATCGAATTGTAGCCTGTAATCCTTGCCACAGGCTGATCTAGGTTTTTTCTATTTTCAATATACCAACAAATACACCAACAAATTCATTGGGTGCTATTGGGCTGCTATAGACACAACAGTGCGATTTTGGCACAAAGTAGCCATCAATGAATACCCCTCTCGACTCAAAATGGACATTCATATATTGCATAAACTGAGCGAGTTACATCTTAAAATTTTGTAATATTAGCATACCTGAAAGCGTTGTGAGATTTCATAAATATTTGTGAATTAATTAGTCAGTATTTGTCATACATGTATGCGTAATACGGTAAGGAAAACACCATGCATGTACTCTACAAAAAAATCATTCTAGCCACCGACTTTTCGGACACTTCTAAAGAAGCTAGTTACTATGCTATACAGTTGGCCCAAACCTACAAAATAGGACTCAAAGCTCTGCACGTATTTGATACAAGTGCGTGGAATGTTTCGCCGCACTATTACATGGACTTAGAACCTACAAAGCCAAGACTTGACAGGGTAGTTGAAGGCACTAAAAAAATCTCACAACGAGTTAAAGATGCCCTTAAAGAACTAGCAAAATCTTTTGACCTAGAAATTGAGACTATCTTCATCGAAGGAAGCGCTGGTGAAGAGATTGTTCGCTTTGCTGAGGAACTCAATGCTGATCTGTTAGTTCTTGGAACGCATGGCTATACGGGATGGAAGCGATTTGCACTCGGAAGTGTTGCAGAGTTCGTTGTCAGACACGCCCCTTGCGCTGTTCTTACTATCAGGCATAGAGTGCAATGGATAAAGCGCATGCCTCACAATTTTGGCGAAAAAGTTTTGTGGGCTACGGCTGATGCTTAACAGAGCAACTCAACTTAGCAAAGGTTGGATCAGATAAGCTTACTGTTATCTTATAGGGGGCTGAAAGTATACTATCCGTGGCGTGGGGGCGAAATGTTTTTCCAATCTTTGCCTCGACATCAAAGGTTGCAATGGCAATGTGTTCCGTGGGTGGTTGTCCCTCATGATGACCGTAACTTTGAACTTTTCCGATAAACGCGCTGGTAGCTTTTTCAGCACAGCTGAGCATCTGTTGGTGCAGGGCTGCGTTGGAATCATCCCCAGGACGGTCAAGGACAACTATTAGCTCCCCTCGTGAGCGTTTATACCGCACCTTCCTGTCCCCCATAATCACGCTAAATGTTCCTTGGCCGGAACGGATGGACAGGCTCGCCTGGTTTTTGTCCTTATCAATAGTTGTCTTGATTGTGGTTAAATATCCCCCCACGGTGAATGTAACATGCTGGACAAGATCAGTAGCCATCACGGTAGTGCTAGAGGGTAAGTTCTGGGCAAAACCCGTTGTTATGACAAAGCTCATTGCTATTAGGATCATGAGTATTTTCATACTAAGGCCCCTCCGAAGACGATTGTTGCATATTTTCCTTATCCCCTTAAATGACGCCACGCATTATACTAGCTAGGATCAGAGGACATGTAGTCATCTATGGTACCCGAATTCATAATTTTATTCGAGAATGCTCTAGAAGAAAAATCGGCGAATGTCTGCTTTGTGCCAAAAGCGGACATACAATAAATCGTGCGGATTTATTAAGAAATGGTTCATTTGACCCTCCGAGTGCACGATCTAATAATTTCCTAGTGGTGGTAATATAGTGATCTTGCGACAAAGACTACATGTATCATAAGTGCCTTGCAGCTTTTAGCCAGCTTATATACAGAAATGAAAACAGTTTTTAAAAATAATCGATATTCAACTTGTGCTAAGGTTACTCACTAAGAATCATATAGTTAAACTGTTTTTCCATTTTTTGTGAATAATTCAGGTTAGTGCAATTCTCTGTTGCCGGATGTTGCTCTCGACTGCCTCGTTCGGAGGAAGCTCTCTTTGAGGAATACGATTTTGTACTTTGTCCAACGTCAACCCGATAGCTGAAATTAGTCATGCTGGAACTGCGCCATATTGGCAAAGCTTATGCAGACGGTCAGCGGGTGCTGACCGATTTATCCTACACCCTCGGTGCCGAGAAGTATGTATCTATAATGGGTGAATCCGGGGTTGGCAAATCAACACTGCTGAATCTGATTGCCGGTTTAGATACCCCTGACTCGGGCGAGATATTGATCGACGGCATCACCATGACGTCACTGGATGACAATGCGGCGACCCGTCTGCGACGCAAACAGTTTGGCTTCGTCTTTCAGGCATTTCATATCCTGCCGCATCTGACTTTGAGTCAGAACATAGCTCTGCCCTTGTTGTTGAATGGCGCCCCTGGAAAGTTTACTGAAGAACGCACTACGCAAATGCTAGGGGAGATTGGCTTGCGCGGCAGAGGACAACATTTCCCGCACCAACTATCCGGAGGAGAATTGCAACGGGTCGCCATCGCCCGGGCATTGATACATCGCCCCAAATTGGTACTAGCCGATGAACCGACTGGCAATCTTGACCCAGACACCGCGCACGAAATTCTCATGCTAATGCGCACGGAAATCAAGGTGAATGGCGCATCTGGGATCATCGTCACCCATTCGCACGCAGCCGCCGCAACAGCAGACCAAGTGCTAGTGCTAACAAAAAATGGACTTGGCCCGGTTGAGTCAGCACGTTCGGAAGATTCGCATCAAATGTGATGAAGAACGGCACGCTGTCCCGCTGGTTGTTATTGGGCGAATGGAAGGTTCATCTGGCGCAAGCTACCGTCGCCATCACTGCAATAGCACTCGGGGTAGCGCTAGGATTTGCAGTTCATCTGATCAATACGGCCGCCTTCAACGAATTTTCAGCCGCCGCCAAGAGTCTTTCCGGCCAATCTGATCTGCAAGTACGTGGTACACAAGCAACCTTTTCCGAGCTACTTTATCCGGCTCTAGCACAGCATAACGATGTCGAACTTGCCAACCCGGTATTGGAACTTGATGTCGCCGTCCCCGGAACCACAGGCGAGCGAAAAAACGCCACATTAAAAATTCTCGGACTTGATGTTTTCCGTGCTGCAAGCATCACGCCGGACTTGATCGGCATGCCAGCCGAAGACAGGCAATTTGATACTCTGGCGGACGATGCTATTTTTCTTTCCCCTTCTGCAATGGAATGGCTAAGGGTAAAGCGGGACGATCCTCTGCAACTGCGTGTAGGAACACAAACTGTTATGCTGCGTGTCGCGGGTGGCCTGGTACGAACCCGTGCAGGACAACGTATTGGAGTCATGGATATAGGCGCAGCGCAGTGGCGCTTCCAACGTATAGGCGAGTTGTCGCGCATCGAATTGAAATTGATGCAAGGTATCGATCACGAAACGTTTAAAACGGTGCTGACGCAGGAATTGGGCGGACAATACCTTGTCACTGAAACCGCGGATCAGGAGGCACGTATTGCCAATATGTCACGTGCCTATCGCGTCAATCTGAACATGCTGGCCTTAGTGGCACTATTTACCGGCGCGTTCCTAGTATTCTCCACACAGGTGCTGTCGGTTGTTCGGCGGCGCTACCAGTTTACGTTGCTGAGGGTGCTTGGACTAACGCGCAGGCAATTGCTGGGCCAAATTTTATTGGAGGGAGCAGTCCTTGGTACCATTGGCTCGCTGCTCGGTCTTGCCCTAGGCTACGCGATGGCCGCTGCGGTATTGAGCGTTTTTGGGGGAGAGTTGGGAGGAGGATTTTTCCCGGGGGTACAACCGAGTGTGCATTTTGACTCCTTTACGGCCACAATCTTTTTCATTCTAGGATTGGGCGTCACCTTGTTGGGTTGCACCGCCCCCGCTTGGGAAGCAGCAAATGCCCATCCCGCGTCGGCACTCAAATCTGGGGGTGAAGAGGCAGCGCTCTCGAAGTTGGCTACACCCTGGCCGGCCCTCGCTTGTTTAGCATTAGGGGGTTTGCTCACACAATTGCCACCGATTTTTGATTTGCCGATCTTTGGCTATCTTGCAGTGGCGCTGTTGCTGATCGGTGGTATTGTACTCATGCCGCGCCTTTCGGCATTAATTTTCTCTGCTGTATTTTTTGTGGTAACCCGGCGCACGTCCGAATCCGTACCGACACTGGCGTTGACACGGCTGGCCAATGCACCCAATCAGGCTGCTATCGCTTTGGGGGGAGTGCTGGCAAGCTTTACCCTAGTGGTTGCGATGGCAATCATGGTCACCAGTTTTCGGGTATCAGTTGATGATTGGCTGAAGCATATTCTACCTGCCGATTTATACGTACAAACTGCAGCAAGCGGCGATACGCGTGGCTTTACACCGGATGAAGTAAAAGTGCTTTCCGCTACATCCGGCATCTCCCATGTGGACTTTTTCCGATCATCACAACTAATGCTCGATCCAACCCGGCCCAGCATTGTGCTGATTGCCCGGCCCATTGATATGATTGATCCCGGCAACACCTTGCCGATGACAGGTGAAGTAATCGTGCCCGCTCTGCTCCCGAAGGATGCAATACCCATCTGGGTATCAGAAGCGATGGTTGATCTATATGGTTATACGCTTGGCAAGCGGGTAATGTTGCCAATAGGAGTTTCTGCGCCCAGCTTTGTTGTCGCCGGTGTGTGGCGCGACTATAGGCGGCAATTCGGTGCAATACAGATGCGGCTAACTGACTATCAAGCACTGTCGGGCGATCAGAAAGTAAATGATGCCGTAATTTGGCTGCAAACTGATGTTGCACCCGCTCAGGTGATTGCGTCATTGAAACGCTTGCCATTCGGCAGCGCCTTGAAATTTTCGGAACCCGGCCAGATTCGTGCGTTAAGCTTGAATATTTTCGACCGCAGTTTTGCAGTAACTTATTTGCTAGAAGCGGTCGCGATTGTTATAGGACTGCTAGGTGTGGCAGCGAGTTTCTCGGCACAAACTTTGGCACGTACTAAAGAGTTTGGCATATTGCGCCATATCGGCGTAACGCGCCGCCAGATTCTCGGTATTCTGGCGGCCGAAGGCGGCCTGCTAACTGGGCTCGGCATTGCACTCGGATTTGTACTCGGTTGGTGCATCAGCCTGATTCTCGTCTTCATCGTGAATCCGCAGTCGTTCCATTGGACTATGCAACTAAGCCTGCCATGGAAAGGACTGATAGCAGTTGCCCTAGTATTGCTGGTGTTGGCTGCCTTGACTGCACTGGTATCAGGACGTCATGCAGTCTCGGGCAACGCAATACGTGCGATAAGGGAAGATTGGTAATGCATTTTTTAAAACGCAATCTCGTCCGAATTGGTTGGCCTCGCGAAGATAAACACCGGGTTATACTATTCGCAAGAATGATATTTTTCTTGTCGCATCTGGTTGCTGCCTGCGCTTTCGCTGAATCCCCTCGATTGCCCCATCAGTTTTCCCCAGTCACCCCTGATGTGGCGCTTAGCTTCCCCCACGATTTCGGTGCCCATCCAGGTTTCCGCACCGAGTGGTGGTACGTAACAGGTTGGCTGGAGACTCCCGATAAAAAGCCGCTCGGTTTCCAGATCACTTTTTTTCGCGCCGCAACAGCGATCGACCGGGCCAATCCAAGCCGCTTTGCACCCAAGCAACTTATAATTGCGCACGCGGCGCTGTCCGATCCAGCCGTGGGAAAGTTGTTACATGACCAAAAGAGTGCACGCGAAGGCTTCAGTCTAGCTTATACCAAAGAAGGCAATACCGATGTAAAGCTGAATGATTGGCACATGATACGCGAAGAAAACGGCCGCTATCAGACCATAATAAAAGCGCACAACTTTACGTTTCGCTTGTCACTGACCCCCTCACAACCACTGATGCTGCAGGGTAATAATGGCTTTTCACGCAAGGGACCACGACTGGAGCAAGCCAGCTATTACTATAGCGAACCGCATTTACAAGTCACAGGAACAGTCATACATCATGGCAAGCCAATAACCGTCATCGGTACTGCTTGGCTTGACCACGAATGGTCTACATCATATCTCGACTCGGGCGCTGACGGATGGGATTGGGTCGGTGCAAATCTCGACGATGGCTCCACCCTGATGGCATTTCGAATTCGCGGTAAAAATGGTGATGAGGTGTGGGCGTATGCCGCACTACGAGACGCATCCGGCCACATTACGCTGTTTACGCCGGAACATGTACAATTTGGTCCAAAACGCACTTGGCGCTCGCCGCGCACGGATGCTACTTACCCAGTGTCGATGCGAATTCAAACCGGTTCGACTGAATGGCTACTCACACCTTTACAGGACGATCAGGAACTGGACTCGCGTCTATCGGTTGGTGCAGTTTATTGGGAAGGCGCGGTCACGATCACCCGCGATGGCAAACCCGCTGGCCGCGGTTATTTTGAAATGACCGGATATACAAAGCCTCTCAAGCTATGAATACATTCGCCTCCGAAGTTCATAAAACCTGACTACTTATCACAACTGTTGACTGGCAATTGATCCCACCAGTTAGCCTAAAGGAAAAACACATGATTATTAAATATGACATTAAAGATAAAACAGCACTTGTAACAGGCGCTAACCGAGGCATTGGAAAAGTGATCGTAGAAACTTTTTTAGAAAAAGGAGCAAAGAAAGTGTATGCCGCAGTGAGAAATCTGGATTCAGCTGCACCACTAGTTGAACAATATGGTGAACGAGTGGAAGCTATTTATATAGATTTAACAAAGCCGGAAACCATTACAGCTGCGGTTCAACATGCCAAAGATGTTGAGGTGGTGGTAAACAATGCTGGAGTGAATAAACATTCTACACCTCTGGATAAAGATGCCCTAAATTCGTTAAATTTTGAAATGGACATAAATGTTTGTGGCCTTATTCGGATGGCACAAGCCTTTGCACCAGTTTTGAAAACCAATAGTGGTGGTGCATTCATTCAGCTTAATTCTGTGGCATCGATTAAAAATTTCGTTCCAATAGCTACCTACTCTGCATCAAAAGCCGCAGCGTATTCGATCACTCAAGCATTGCGAGATCTATTAAGTGAACAAGGCACTGTAGTAATAAGTGTTCACCCTGGTCCTATTGCGACGGATATGCTCGTTGCTTCAGGAATGATGGAAATAGCAGAACCGCCAAGCGTAGTAGCAAATGGTATTGTAGCTGCACTTCATAGTGGGAATTTCCATGTATTCCCAGACACGATGGCCATGCAAATCGAAGGGGCCTATCAAAACTTTGCAGAGAATATTATCGAAGCAAATATTATGGAGGGTTAGTGAACCACCCATTTTAATTTAGTAGTGAGCACGAGCTAATCAAATGTCCTCTTTTGGCAAAAAGCAAACATTGGTGGGTGGCAGCAACGGGAATTATATACAATCCTAGACAGGGCGGCAACAACCACGTAGGATGGTCGGTATGTGGACGACGGACACACTCCGCCTTGTTCATACATCTGTATTCTCTGGCTGTATTGGTGCTAGCCTGTCAGCTGTGCTTTGG
Source organism: Nitrosomonadaceae bacterium (assembly GCA_965248035.1). Lineage (GTDB taxonomy): Bacteria > Pseudomonadota > Gammaproteobacteria > Burkholderiales > Nitrosomonadaceae > BJGV01. Next base: position 2,298,721 of record OZ252054.1, on the reverse strand, counting down.
ATGGGAAGGATTCACCAAATGCTAGAGGCCCTCCCACTTTTCAAGGCTCTCTCGATTCCCATTGTTGCCTTTTGTGTCACGGCCTCTGCTGTCTATGGCGTGTTTGTGATCTATTCTTGGCTTCCTGGTGTGCGATGGGGACGGGCGTATGCTGATCGGTGTGTGACAGTGGCAAAGAGAATATCGGCGACAAACACGGTTGATCGTGTGGGGACACGCGACGTGATATTTGAAGTCGAACGTCTTCGGTTGGAACTGGACAGGTATCAGATTCCCTGCCCCCCTCTTCTCGAACGCAACTTCACGTCAAGGCTGTTGTGGAGAAACTTCCTGATCATTGTGGGAACACGTGCCAAACAGAACGATCTGAGTCGTGCTCGAAAGGTGTTTGAAGATATGACGCCTGATGATAGGCAAGACTGGACGGACCTTGAAAAGACTCTAGAAGAACAATACTCCTGATGTCAGATGCCTATCCGAAACAAACCCTTGACACCAACTCCTATTTTTGGTACATTACTAGACAACAGATGACGACCAAAGAAGGAGTGGAGAACATGTCGAAGAAAGCCCTAGGAAAACATTACCGAAACGGAATTAGCCTTGTCGAACTCATTGACCGATTCCCTGATGAAGCCTCAGCACGAGCATGGTTTGAATCTATCCGATGGGCCAAAGGCCGGACGTGTCCTTACTGTGCTTCCGAACACACCAAGCCCGTCCCGAACGATAATCCCATGCCGTATCATTGTACGACGTGCCGGAAGTATTTCAGCGTGAAAATGGGAACGGTAATGCAATCCAGTAACCTTCCCTTGAGGAAGTGGGTGATCGGGTTCTATCTGATGTCTACGAATCTCAAAGGTGTGTCCAGCATGAAACTCCATCGGGATTTGAAGGTGACACAAAAGACGGCGTGGATGATGGCGCAGAAGATTCGGCAAGCGTGGGATATGGACAAGGCGTCCATGGTTGGTCCGGTCGAAGTCGATGAGACGTACATCGGCGGAAAAGAAGGCAATCGGCACGCCTCGAAAAAGGGCATCAGGGGCCGGTGGCCTGCTGGCAAGCATGCCGTGGTCGGTATGAAGTCCCGTACCACGAAGGCCGTCACCGCCCAAGTCATTTCACCAGTCAGTTCCGTCATGTTACAACGGTTTGTCACGAAGCATACGGATCATGGGACGACGGTCTACAGTGACCAAAACCCAGGGTATCTCGGCTTACAGAGACAGGGCTACACCTTGGAGCAAGTCAATCATTCCGTGAAGGAATACGTGAATGGGCAAGCCCATACGAACGGCATTGAATCGTTTTGGGCCATGCTGAAACGTGGCTACCACGGAATGTTTCACAAGATGAGCGGGAAGCATTTGCACCGGTACGTGAACGAGTTTGCCGTACGGCAGACGATTCGGGAATCAGACACGATTGAGCAAATGACGTTCTTGGCTCAAGGTGTGGTGGGAAAACGATTGCCCTATAAAGAATTGGTGAGGTAATCAGATGGGCAAACCCAACTGGCAGAATCAGACGATTTGGACTGGTGACAACCTCGATATTATGCGAGGGATGAACAGCGAGTCCGTGGATCTGATCTACCTTGATCCTCCGTTCAATTCAAAACACGACTATGCCGCACCGATAGGAAGCAAAGCGGCTGGGGCGGCGTTCAAAGATACATGGGGCCTAGAAGACGTAAATTTGGCATGGCATGGTCAGATCAAACATGAGCATCCGGGTCTGTATGATCTGCTGAACGCGACACGTCTGATTCATGGTGACTCGATGATGAGTTACCTCATCTACATGTCGGTTCGGATTCTAGAAATGCGTCGTCTTCTCAAGCCAACCAGTGCAATCTATCTGCATTGTGATCCTACGGCGGGCCATTATCTGAAATTGCTTATGGATTCGATTTTTGGCAAAGACCTTTTCCGCAATGAGATTGTCTGGCGGCGAACGGGGTCACACAATTATGCAGATCGGTTTGGTCCTATTCATGACGTGATCTTCTTCTATGCGCGATCATCTGAGTACAAACATAAGCCCGTGTTTACGCCATACCTCAAGGGTCATGTGGAGACGTACTTCAAGAAGACAGATGAACGGGGCCAGTATTGGACCAATTCAATCCATGGTTTAGGGATTCGGTACGGAGAAAGCGGTAAGCCGTGGCGTGGGTATGATCCAACAGCCGTTGGGCGGCACTGGGCTATTCCCTCAAAGTTAGTTCTTGAGTTCGGCATTGATCCAGAACTACCTCAACATGAGAAGTTAGACTCTTTGTATGCGTTAGGAATGATAGATTTACCAAAAGGTTCAGGACAGGGTCTTCCAACCTATCGACAGTACTTAGCCAGCAGTCCAGGCCAACTTTTGCAGGATATTTGGGCTTACCAGCCGCATACAAAAGGCTGTCTCTACAGGACACAAGACGGGATCGACGAGGATGTCCGTTGGATTCCTGAAAGAGACACAAAAGAACGAACCAAATATCCTACACAAAAACCCCTTGCACTCATACGTCGAATTCTTGAAGCCAGCAGTAAACCTGGGGACGTGGTGTTAGACCCATTTTGTGGGTGTGCGACGACCTGCGTGGCCGCTGAACAGAAGCAACGCCAATGGATCTGGATCGATATCTCCTCAAAAGCCGCTGACTTGATCAAGTCACGGATGCATGACGAATTAGGGTTGTTCTACCATGGCACCCATCGGACGGATATGCCGCAACGCACGGATTGGGGAAGATCAAGGCCTATGGTTCAGTGGAGAACAAGAAGTATTTGTATGGTGAGCAAGGCGGGTATTGTAACGGGTGCGAGAGTCATTTTGAACTTCGGCATCTTCACATCGACCATATTGTCCCACGGGCAAAAGGGGGCACGGATCATATCAGTAACCTTCAACTGTTGTGTGGAGCCTGTAATTCGTTGAAAGGCACGAAATCCCATGATGAATTGCTTGTGTTGCTGACCGATAAGGGATGGATCAAGCGGAAGCAGCGAGTAGGTAAAACATGAAACCGAAACCCTCTAAAAAGCCCCCCACACTCAAGCGTCCTAGAGGCCGTCCCGTCATACGGATCATCGAGAAGATTGACGCGCTGCCCGAAGCGATTGTCAAAACAGTTTTCCGAGTGGCGGACGCGAAACGGGATCAACGTTTGAAGGAGTTATGATAAACCAGGCTGTCTAGGAATGTATATAATTCCCGCAGCAACCACCGTTTAATCAAACGTTAAGATGTCGGGCTCGAGAGAGCGTAGAATGTGATGAACTTAGGTATTTCATCAAGATAAAGAAAAAGAATAAGCCATTGAAGGCAAATTAGAACGCTACCAATTGTGATAGATTACTAGGATTAGTTGGATACGTGTAATAACAGCGATGGATAATCTAGCGTCATTAGCGAACATAGCCTCTATTCTAACGGCAATCTTTGTCGTTATAGCGATTGTTTACTATTTTGGTGACCGAATCTCGAAACGAAAGCGCCTCGAAAAATTTCTTCAAGGCGAAAAGCTTTACAATCCGAATCATAATCCTCATACGACTCTGCACTTGATAGCAGAGCTGGGAATGACTGAGGAAGAGGTATTCCGAGCCAGTTCTGATAGTCCAAATATCACTCGAAAAACTGTGAAGGATCGCAGCTCTGGTCTAGCTACAGACATTCTCTTCGAATATGTAGATGGGTCTCAATCAAATTAGAGCACTACCAAATTTCGGAGGAAAGTTTTTTCAGAAAGAAAATTGGCGAATGACTGCTATCGACCCAAAGCGGACGTTCATAATTGCCCATTTACATTTTTTTAAGCACAAAAAACCCCCGATCTAGTCGAGGCTTTTCGCCATTACTTCTCCCTTTATATATACTTTTTCGTTTGATCCGAATCTGTATTATTTAATTGATGCTTTTCTACGACGTGTAGTTCCAAATCCAGCTAGACTAAGACCGATAAGGACAAGGAAGGCGCACATCAAGAATGTGGCAAGTCCAAGTAACTGCCTTACTACGATCGCTTTTATCTTCAACATTCAAAAGTCTCCGATAAGTTAACTCAGCTTTCACGCAACTGCTCACAAGAGTTCGATGGTTTAAGAATAGTTTTCCCAATCGTTCTCCTTTTAGTATTTAGCATATTATATAAACCAACAAATTAATTCTGTAATTTATATCACATAATAACGGCAAATTGGAGAATGAATAAAGCTAGTGGCCACATCCATAAAAAGTCATGGGTATCGCAAGAAGGTGGAATCACTAAGTTACGGGAAGTTGATTTTGGCGTAAAAGTTGACTGTCTCGGGACGGTGGGAATCATACTACAGGCCACAACCTGCACTCTAAGCTGCTCTAAATATTATTTGTTTTCAATGTACCAACAGATTCAGTACGCTTGAAGCCATGAAAAGTGTGACTTATTACCCTTCATTACATATAGCTTGGATTGCCCCTAATACATCAGATGCGACACGTTCAAAATTAGATGACTATCTAGTTTCAATAGTTCGTATAGAAAAGGATACTGGAGAATATTTCCAGATCATTGATAAAGATGAAAAAGTCGTACCAGCAACAAGGTCTTGGAGGCTACCACCAGGTTGCGATCTTAGCTAAAGACAAATTCTAACTATAGATGCAAACGTATTGATGGATGTCCACTTTTGGCACTAAGCAGACATTCAGCAACAAATTAAAGTAATAAGTCTATGATAAAATAAGTAGCTTATTGTGTCTTTTAACAGAAGGTTTTCGGTCCCGACATTCCCTGATAGCGTGATGGACAAGCGCAAGAAAAACTAATCGCCGAGGTGGCAGAAGGGTTTCGATCCTTGCAGCCCTCAGATAGCGTGATGGACGGGCGCACGAAAAATCTGATCGCCGAGTGTAGGCGCCTGGAAGAATCGTGCCTCTACATGGTTACCACAATTATTGAATGGGTGAAATCGTTGCGATCGTGGCGTGCTGCTTTTGTTATTTTTCCAATTATTTTTGGCAGCCTAGCTGCCTGGCTGTTATTTTCGAAACAGCCTAACATGGAGTGGTTCGCGGGTATATGCGCCTTTCTTGTGGGAATGGCTCCTGCGGTTTACAAGGGGCTCGATTTTGACGTAAGCTTAGATGTATTGTGGAAACATGCTCAACAGTTCAAAACTTTGCAGGATCGGTTCCGCCAGGCGTGGAGTGTTACTGCGCTCGGTAGCTTCGATGAATTCCAATCGGAATTTGCTGCACTCATGAACGACATGGATGCTGCTCGCGCAGGCAGCCTTACCCCACCCGACCGGTTTTTCAAAAAAGCACAAATGAAACTCAGCGAAGGCCATTACAATTTTGGTGATGATCAACTAGAGGAAATTGGACAGCACTGATCGTTGGCTGATTTGTTATATTGAAAGCTAAGCTACTTATTATTCTTAGTATTAAATATTAACTATCTATGGTAATTAAACTTTTCCTCAGCACATTTTGCAGCTTATTTAATGTCTGCTTTTGGTACAAAACAAACACGAAAACTTTTCAAAATGGGCAGTGCGAATCACCTTCTAGGCTGTAACCCTTACCACAGACTGATCAAAATTTTATTCATTTTCAAGATACCAACAAATACATCAACAGATTCATACGATTTGATTGGATGCTATTGGATTGCTATAGACACTTGGTAAGACTGTTTGCATTTGGCACAGAACAGACTTTAGTGAATGACTGCTATCTACCCAGAGCGGACATTTAACGAACAAGTTGAACGGCGCAGACGGACCGCTAAGGCAAGCAACCACAGCTTAACCACATCCGCTCAAACGACTTGTTAGGCGATGCTTAAGGTCACCATAGAGGTTTACTTAGGTTCTCCGCGAATAAAGAGAACATGATGTTGAAACTTATGTTTATCCTAAGATTATCACTCTCGTTTCGTGAAACCGAGTGCCCTAAATAGGCTGGAAACATCAAGAGTGTCCCCTTGCTCACGTTCACCACGACCTGATCTGTATTCAAGGCTGTGAGTTCGGTAACTGGAGGCCTGATGATGCCGGTTTGTGGTTTAGGATCGTGAAAATTAATCGTATCAGCGCCTGCCTGTGTTTGAACGTAGTACACCCCGCTCAAAAAGTTATTCGGATGACTATGAATTGCGTGAGACACACCAGTTGAATTGATATTGGCCCAGCATCCGGTGACCTCGACTGCATCATAGCCGACCTTAAGAAATCGCAACACTGTTTTCGCTGTGGCAAGAATGCGTGGCACTAGATCAATGAATTCTTCGCGTTTGTGCAGTTGCTGATTAGACTGCCACGAGTCACCAGGCGAAATATCAGCCAGGTCCGGGTTCATTTGATTTAGAGCTTTGAGTATCTTCGTATTTACCTTCTTATAGAATTCTGGCGTTGACTGAATCGTCCAGACAAACGTCGGAAAAATGGACAAAATATCTGAGTCCTCTATCCAATTATTGTCTTTAGTTAACATTGAACTCCGAATAGCGTTAGAACGTCCCTTGTCGTATATCATCTTAATACATGGCAATTATGCTCAGATATCACACTATACAAGCTAAATATGTTTGTTGTTACCATAAAATACCCCACGGTCTGATATCAGAGCAATTTTAATTCTTTATCATATTTTATGTTGTACAAGTGAATGTCTGCTATGGATCGAAAGTAGACGTTCGCTAACTAGATGCCACCTATTTTTTTGGGTAAGACGAGGCAAAGAAACAGCTACTCCAATTTCTTTGAAAAACCTCCAATAGTTCCCCCAATGTGATTGGCTGTTATCAAATTGCTTTCGAAGCTAAATGCGATCATCCGTTTTGGCAAAAAGCAGACTTTCGTGAATGATCGCTTTCGACCCAAAGCGGGCATTCGCATTTTGTATTAGTGTATATACTGGTGTGAGAGGTGTAAGCAATGAGTAAATGGATTTTAATTATAGGCACTATATTGTTGCTATACAGTAGTGTTACCAGAGCGGATGCTCTTGGAGATGGAGTAGAGGCATATAAGAAAAATAATTTTGCCCAAGCCCTAGAATTACTCCTTCCGTTAGCCACCCAAGGGAATGCAGTTGCGCAATATGCACTAGGTTTGATGTATAACAATGGTGAAGGTGTCACAAAGGATTATCAGGAAGCAGCGAAATGGTATCGCCTTGCTGCGGAGCAAGGATATGTAAACGCGCAATATGCACTAGGTTTGATGTATAACAATGGTGAAGGTGTCACAAAGGATTATCAGGAAGCAGCGAAATGGTATCGCCTTGCTGCCAAGCAAGGATCCATGAACGCGCAATATGCACTAGGTTTGATGTATGACAATGGTGAAGGTGTCACAAAGGATTATCAGGAAGCAGCGAAATGGTATCGCCTTGCTGCGGAGCAAGGATATGTAAACGCGCAATATGCACTAGGTTTGATGTATAACAATGGTGAAGGTGTCACAAAGGATTATCAGGAAGCAGCGAAATGGTATCGCCTTGCTGCCAAGCAAGGATCCATGAACGCGCAATATGCACTAGGTTTGATGTATGACAATGGTGAAGGTGTCACAAAGGATTATCAGGAAGCAGCGAAATGGTATCGCCTTGCTGCGGAGCAAGGATCTGTAAACGCGCAATATGCACTAGGTTTGATATATGACAATGGTGAAGGTGTCACAAAGGATTATCAGGAAGCAGCAAAATGGTATCGCCTTGCTGCCAAGCAAGGATCCATGAACGCGCAATATGCACTAGGTTTGATGTATGACAATGGTGAAGGTGTCACAAAGGATTATCAGGAAGCAGCGAAATGGTATCGCCTTGCTGCGGAGCAAGGATCTGTAAACGCGCAATATGCACTAGGTTTGATATATGACAATGGTGAAGGTGTCACAAAGGATTATCAGGAAGCAGCAAAATGGTATCGCCTTGCTGCCAAGCAAGGATCCATGAACGCGCAATATGCACTAGGTTTGATGTATGACAATGGTGAAGGTGTCACAAAGGATTATCAGGAAGCAGCGAAATGGTATCGCCTTGCTGCCAAGCAAGGATCCATGAACGCGCAATATGCACTAGGTTTGATGTATGACAATGGTGAAGGTGTCACAAAGGATTATCAGGAAGCAGCGAAATGGTATCGCCTTGCCGCGGGGCAAGGATCCGTGAACGCGCAATATAATCTAGGTTTGATGTATAGTAATGGTGAAGGCTCAACCCAAAACTATGTTCGCGCACACATGTGGTTCAGTCTTGCTGCTAGTAACGGGAACAAAGATGCAAAAGAGAATCTAGTTCATGTAGTTAGAAAGATGACTGCTTCTCAAATTGCTGATGCACAAAGAATAGCGCGAAACTGCGAAAAGAAAAAATATAAGCACTGCGAATAATAATAACAAATGTGCAATTATTCTTTAGCCAGATAATTCAATAAAGTACTTATACGAGCATGAGTACCCACTTTTGGCACTAATCAGACATTCAAATTTTTCTAAAAGGCGGTGAGCATCGGTAACGTTTGTATGAATTAATTTTTTGCTCATCCGTTAACCCAGAAAAAGAATGGGAAGGTATCGGCAACTATGGCCAATTTTTCACTTTGTTGGTACGGGCTAGGATTATACCTATTCGGATACTTCGGTACCTGTATATACCTAGTCAAGACTTTTGACATTTCAAAACAGGGGCAGAAGTTCGAATACTTTGTTGCCTTCGTCGTGGCTATAATCTGGCCCATCATCCTTTTCAGCCATTTCGCTCTACCTCTGTTTAGAGAGATCCCATCCAATAAAGCCATATCCTCTAGCGATCCTCGTAGTGAGCGGAAAATAGATGAAGATAAAGGTAGAGAAGATTCGAACTCCATAGAACATAGGAAATAAAGAAATTAGAGAATCCAGAGGAATGAGTAATAAGTGATGAGCTGACCAGAATCCTAGGTCGTTTGAGAAGTAATATTGAATTTACACGGTTAACTGAAAAGTTGGCGGGAATCGAATTCATCGCCTAATGAAGGTCACATAGAAAATGTCTTAAGTAGATATTATTGCTGGCAGGGAAACGGGCCCTCTATAAACCAATGTTTGCAATTCTCATGGGATAGGGCAGAAACCTGGCTTCCTCTAGTCTCGAATTCATCATGCCAACATATATTACCTTGGTGGTCCCGAAGAATAGATTTTGCGGTTTCCAGGGTAAATTTATTTTCATTTAGCTGACATAGTTGTCTAACTCGTCCTTCTCTGCAGTCAGGGGAAAGAGGGTCTTCATTCGTTCCAACTGAAAAATGCTGAGCAAAATTAAAACCTGATCTGTTTGATCTGTGTCCTTCTTCTAAAATTATGCAATTTAATTCTGCATGGTGAAAATCTCCTTCTCCATTGATACTGAGGTTATTCGATATAGAGCGGGTTCCGCTAGTAATTCTTTCTGCAACCCAATAGTGACCAGCGGTTTCCAAAACCCACGCTTCCTTTTTATCCGCAATAAGGAATGAGTTATGATAGTTAAAGACAAAATGTTTGGCACAATTCCCACCTTGCCCATACTTTTCTAATAGTTCCACAATGGCTCCTAAAGCCTCACCAGATCCATTCCGAGTAATCCCGTATCGCTATATGGCTGAGTTGTCCACACTGCTTCATTGCCAATCACGACTCCCTGTTCATTTGCCCCCATTTCCGCACCCCACATCCATCGCGGTTTGGAAAGAACGACCGCAAAGGTTTGTTTGGCTTGGGGGATTTGAAGGTAAGAGCACTGCACTACTGCTCTTGCGGAGTAGTTTTGAGCCGGGAATACCACAATATCCTGAATCTCACCCTTGGGGCGGTTACTATTTTTACCAAATATTACTTCCCTGCCAAGGGTAGCATCGGATAAAGCTACAAACATATCACACATATAATAATCTCATCAAAATATGAATAGACTGATCCGGCGATTTATGGTCACCCTGCGCTTTTCGGTGGCGACATAGAAAATTCTAAGACCAACAACAGTAAATGTCATATCATAAAATAAAAGTTTTTCTTATCAAACTCAGAACATAGTTTTTGAACATTGCCCAAATATTTTATATTGATACAGATCTGCTTTTCAACACTGGCGAATCAAGTTGATCTTAGACATAGTAATAGTACGATGCTTTAATTTGTCCAAGTGCAATTTATGTCAGGCACGAAAATTCGCAATAAATACAATAAGATTTTTTGAGAAGTTCCAAGTAAATCTATAAAAATTACAGATATTTAGATCGCGGCTTACCTGGTGGAATGCCTCCCATCGCTTAATATTAATTTCACTGCAAAGTTATCCCTGCGTTATCCTAATAAGAACGATGAGATTAGTTACCAGTCTAACTAGTTGTTTTATGGAGTCCTAGGTACGAATCGAACGTGTGGTCTACTCCTTTGGAGGTGATAACATGAAAAAACTAGGCTCGTTGCGAATAGATGAATGTCCGCTTTTGGCACAAAGTAGTGGATTAGGCTGTGTCAAGTAATGGCGCAATTAGTCCTGAGTCATTTCGGAATCCGGCTCGATTAAGTTCACGGGTAACAGACCATGCCTGCATAGACTTGGACTCTTGTGAACAAATTAGGGAAAGCAACCTATCGGGCAAGTGTTCTTGCTGGGATAACCAAAAAGACCATTGCTCTGGATACAAAATTACTGGCATGCGTTCGTGGATTGGTTCCATGAATGAATTCGCTGCGGTGGTGATAATGCAACAACTTTCTATACTCTCCCCCTCCTTAGGATTCCAAGTCTCCCATAGTCCAGCAAATGCCATTGGCTCACCTGACATGAGACTGATATACCACGGCTGCTTTATCCCATTCTCAGTCTTCCATTCGTAGAAGCCGGAAGCAGGAATGAGACAGCGTCGACGCTTGAAGGCACTTCTGAACGACGGTTTCTCAGCGACCGTTTCGCTACGTGCATTGATAAGCTTATTACCAATTGTTTCATCTTTTGCCCAAGATGGAATCAAACCCCAACGCATCGTTTGCAGATGTTTGCTCCCGCTCTCATCAGCAACAATGGAATTGATTTGCGACGATGGGGCGATGTTCCACGAAGGCGAGAAATCTAGATCGTCAGTAAGATCAAAATATTCTGTAAGCTTACTTGGTGTTATATTCAGCGTAAATCTGCCACACATGTCAGTTTTCTTCTCTCTGAATTTTTTTCACCAAACCCTGACAACTGGGCGGCGGGAACCACACTACAGGCTACAACCCATACTACAGGCCACTCTGAATATTATGAGCTTTCAATCTACTGACAAATATACCAATATATTCATTGGATTTGATTGGATGCTATTGGATTGCTATAGATACTTGGAGCGGCCGTCCGTTTTGGCACAAAGCATACAGTCACAGATGACTACTATCGAGCCATAGTTACCGGTTAATTAAAAAAAGAGTGAATTATAAAATCTCATTTGATTGATTTTTTGGAAGTAGTGTTTCGTGAATCAAAATTTAAACATGATTAATACCAAACGTCGTCCGTAGGCCTGCTGATCTTGATAATCTTTAATCTTCGTGGAGGTCTTCCGGGCACATTAAACTCGATATTGTCACCTTCCTTCATTTTGAGCATTGATTGCGCGTTCAGTGCTGCCTCATTGATTTCGCCCGCATCTTGGTCATCTTTCCCTAAAGCAATCCATATATGGTATCGATGGTTAGGAATTGAGAGATCAATATAGTCTATAAAATCACCGAACTGTACCCTTAGAGAATCAGTTTCATCCTCCTTCTCATCAAGCGGCGGTAAGGGAGCTACTGCATCATCCTTTATAAAATCTTCAGAATCAGTTTCATCATCCTTCTGATCAAGCGGCGGTAAGGGAGCTATTTCATCAATGATTTGAAACTTATCGGTAGGCGTCTCAATGATAAGGACAGAACCCGTATCAGGAGCATTTGCTTTTGCCTGTATCTCCTCGTCTTCGAAGCCTTGCTGTTTACCTTTAGCTTTACTCGCTGAATAAGTCCTGTATTCAATATAAACGCTTCGCCTTGCTCTATCGGCTCCAATAGGGTGGACACCATGATCGGTCAGAATCTGAACGAGATCTTACAGCACTTCTTCACGATTCATTACAAAAATTGATGCAAAACAGCGCCAGAATCGCCAGCCAGCCCGTTCCAGAATCCTTTGCTGGAACATGTCTTCATCCCACTTCTTTGGTCCGTGATATCGACCTCCATCACACTCTACTGCAAGTCTTGCGTCATTATCCCCTTCAACTACCATGTCAATCCGGAAGTCTCCAGCCTTAACCTGAGGTTTTACACGATACCCTCTGCCGGTAAGCTCATCGTACATCTCCCGCTCAAAAGGAGACTCACAAAGCTCACGCAAGTCGTCCACTTGTTTCTCTTCTTGCGAGAATGGATACGCAAAGTGAGAAACAAGCCCACGCCTCAATTCGTCAGTTTCTCTGGGTGCATCTAGCTCCACGCTTCGTACCAGATACATGCGATCCTGAGCACGCGATGCTGCAACATTGAAACACTGCGCAGAGGTGTCACGTAAAATGGGTGTAATTGTCTCGTTAGGGGCGATTACCATGGATAGAAACATAATGTTCCGTTCTTTACCTTGATAAGTTCTGGCATCTCCACAAGCAATCTTAAATTTTGCAATTTTTTCAGGCCCGAGTTCCTGTTCAAGCATCTTCCATACTTTTAAAGCCTGATTACCCCCCAAAAGTGAAACCACACCTATCGTGCGGTGAATCATAGCTTGGTCTGCGCAAATTACCAGAATTTCATCCACGATAAACCTTGCTTCAGGAGTGTTCGTGTTATCAGTCTTGCAAATAAAACCATCTTCGACAAATACATCTATCAGAGGTGGGTCTATCCGCTCTGAAGCTCTTGGTAATCGTAATGGCTTCAATTCATGGTTATAGAACTCACGTTTAGAGTACTCGATGATCGGGCCAACGCAGCGGAAGTGTTCCTTTAGCATTACGGTATATTCAGCGAAAACTACTTTACACAAGTCATAGATAGATCGTTCTGGCGTCATCTGTGCCCGAAATGTTTCCACTTGGCTTCCTAAGAAACGAGCCATCAGGTTGCGAATCTTATCTTCCTCTAGACCTACCCCTTCGGGTGAAACCTGTTTATCATCGCCGAAGATTAATACTTTCTGCGCACGTAACAAAGTTGGCAAGACTGAAAAGTCAGATTGTGAGGCTTCATCGATGATAACAAGGTCAAAGGCCCCAAGCTCTGCAGGTAACGATTCTGACACGCGGTAGTGCGGCATGATCCAACAAGGAATAATGGCGGAATTTGCTCTGAAAACAGCTGCACGGGCATCCCGTCGGTATCGTATTGCGCGTTTTCCAGTTCTTTTACCTTTCTTCGGAATAGCTTTAAAGGCGGCAAGGGCTTGACGAAAATCAGGGGTAGCATTGCTTGCAAGCTTGTGCATGGTACGCTTGGAAACAATGTCCTGATAAGTGCGCGCAAAATCCATCTCAGCTTCTCCGTATTCCCTAGTCAGCCTTTTTAATTCTTCTCTTGCATCAATACTGTCTAAAAAATTTGAAAGACGCTTAAGTCGCCAGGCTTGTCTCCAGTCGCTGGGGATAAGATTATCGATAGTCCCGGTTGTTGGTAGAGATGAAAGCTTTTCGGCCCATTTAGGTGCGCCAGACTCTTTTATGCTGTCACAGACTTTCTTAGCTGTAGCAAGGTGCGGTGCTAAGCTCTGTACTCGCCGCAATTCGTCCATTAGGGTAGTCCATGTTGCCTGCAGATATGTATCAGGAATATCCTTGTTGCCTAAGGTCTCGGCAAAGTACAGAATTATATTGTCCACTATCCTACCGCTACAAGTAGCCGTAACCTCTTTGAATCGTTCCTTCAGCACCCAAGTCTCTGCCAGTCTGTTCTGAGTGAGGTGGTTAGTTACAATCCCCTCAAATTGTTTCAGCAATTCATCGCTATTTGTTGTATCAGACCCATGGTTCCATGATGGTAATACGACATTAGCTTTATCATCGATTTCTTGTTCAACAGCAATCATAATTTTTGTTTTTCTGTATATAGCCAAAGCCTCTACAGCTAGATGAATATGCTTCGGATCAGCAGGTATTTGAGCAACAGAGACTTCCGAAGCCAAAGCATTCCAGCGCGTAACCAATGTACGAAGTTTCTTGAGGTGCTCTACATATTCAAGAACGTGAGCCTATTCTTCATTCCCATTGGGTTTGGCCCCAAGCAGCTTGATTTTCTGGAGTTTCTTTTTCAAGTCTTCCTTGATAATAAGGCTAGCCATTCCAAAAGCACTTTTACCTGCTGCAAGATTTCGTAACCCCAGCACAAGCTCGTCCTCAAGGTCTATATCGTTAGGTGTCTCTACGGGTTTTTCCAGGAATCGTTTATTATCGGCCACCGTGGAATTCAGCTCATTAGCCAATTCTTCAAACATCTGGAACATGTCTTGTGAATGCCCAATTTTCAGCTTTATCCGGAGTGTTCGATGCCAATTATGCTCAGACTGCCCGAGTTCACTTTTTAGATTTTTAAGATACGATATAAGTTTTACTAATGAGGCGGCTAGCTGGTAAATCTCCTTGGATGAATTTGCCATTATGGAAACCTCACCCTGCTCAAGCTCCTCTTTCAGTTTACTTAACTGTGAGAGATCCTGATGCACCTTGAGCAGATGCCTAGAATCAGGAAATTTGGATATCTGCGGAAGTTTCTTGCCTAAGTAATCCAGGTCCTTACCCAATAGACGCCGGACTGCACGCAATTCGATAATATGCTTGTCAGTAAACTTAGGAGCATGCTCTAGCCTGATGGTTAGCTCATTATCTATCCATTCAAAGCTGCCTTTCTCCTGAACAAGTTCTTTAGCAGCTTCCTGGGGATCAATCAATTCACCGTCGATGTCGAGCTTGCTAAGATTGCACAATGCCCATTTAGATATTGAGTGATTAATCTTGACAAGCCAACCATGAAGACTATCAATATGAGATTCTAGCAACGATATTTCCCGGCCAAGTGAAGTCCGGTCAATGCCCTGTACTTCAGCAGCGATTTTTTCAACTGCGTATTCAAACTGCTTCATGCCTTCCTTCTCACTACTCAGAAAGCTTATGGCTAGTGGTTGAATCGCTTTAGGCAGGTGTTCATGCAGAACAGCAAGTGCTGGAACACGCATTGATGTGACTAGCACCCTGTGACCTTGTGCCAAGCTGTGACAAATGATATTTGCAATGGTGTGTGTTTTTCCAGTACCAGGAGGCCCCTGCGCTACTACTCCAGGCGAGTGTTCAAGCATCTGGATGATGCGTGCCTGCTCCTTGTTGTATGGTTTTAGGAAGAAAAGATCTGAAGCTTTGGTTGGATTAGAACTTTTTCCAGTAGATCTCTGCACATTAGACAGACCACGAAAATTGGGTAATTCTCTCTCAGTATGCTTAGATGTGGAATCGGTCACGATAGCGGTGAGTGCAGCTGGTAATTCTAAGGATTCTTCAACCTGTTTCTTGAGTCTATCTAGGTCTTGGATAAAAAAGCTGTTGCTACGTGGTCTTGCAAAAAGTACCCAAGTATCGGTTACTTTGAGCGCGTTATCTGCTTCAGGTAAAGCTCGATCATCAGGGGTAGTTTGAGTTGGCCAAAATACTCCTCGTGAATCGAGATGTGTTACAGCTACTCTTAATAACGACTCAAATGATGCCCTGTCAAATGGTGAAAAGGTATTTTGGGTGCGTAAGAAAGAATCTTTAGATATATGCTCTAGATCTGTAACGGCTTGGTTATACTCAGCGGTGTATATTTCAAGTTCCATCCGGGAATCAATATTAGGGAATTATATACTTAAATCCGCAGAAATATATTGACATTCAGGCCTTTTCATATTATAATCCGCATATACTAAGCACAACGGAGTCGATATGAAAAAGCACGTAGCCAAAACCATAAGCATCATGGAATTGTTAGAAAGATTTGATACCGAAGAAAAGGCAGTACATTGGTTTGAAGAAGTTCTTTGGAACCATAAGCGAGTTTGTATGCATTGTAGTTGCGCTGATAGAATCAGCCGGGCTAAGGCTAAGAATCATACGTATTGGTGCGGGGATTGCCGGAAACATTTTACTGTCAGAAACGGGACGATTATGCAATCATCAAAATTGAGCCTGAGGAAATGGGCGGTAGCAATATATTATGTATTGACCGCAAGAAAAGGGATCTCAAGTTTGCAATTATCTAAAGAATTGAGTATGACACAAAAGACGGCATGGCACCTTGGGCACCGCATCCGTGAGGCTTGCTCACAAGACGGCTCTTTGGTTTCTGGTATCGTTGAGGCAGACGAAACCTACATCGGCGGCAAAGAAACAAACAAACACAATGACAAGAAACTAAAGGCTGGTCGTGGTGCGGTAGGCAAGACTGCGGTAATGGGTATGCGTGAGCGGGGCGGGCGGGTACAAGCTATGCCAATTTCCAAAGCAGACAAGGCTACCTTGCAAGGTAAGATTGTTAGACACGTTAAGGCGGGCTCAACTGTTTACACAGATAATCACAGGGGCTATATTGGTTTACAAGGGTTTTACTATCAAAGTGTAAACCATTCAGCAAGAGAGTATGTGAACGGAATGGTGCACACTAATGGTATAGAGAGCGTATGGGCGTTGTTGAAACGTGGTTACAATGGGGTGTACCATAGCTTCAGTAAAAAGCACCTGGGTCGCTATGTAAATGAAGTTACCTTCAGGCTGAATGAGGGGAATGTGAGCAGGGATACGCAGGACAGAATGAAGAGCTTGTGCAAGAGCATGACTGGCAAGAGACTTCCTTATGCTGAGTTGGTAAAATGAGTGTGGTATTAGGACAGGCGGTGCAAACAGCCTCGATTTATAAAGGGGATTGCCTAACCCTTATTCCCGAGAAAATACCTGATGACACTATAGATCTGATAATCACCTCACCCCCTTATGCGGATCAGCGAAAAGACAATTACGGGGGGGTGTGTGCAAATGAATATGTTGATTGGATGCTCCCCAGAACGGAGCAATTAAAGAAATGCTTAAAACCCTCAGGGTCGTTTGTCTTGAATATCAAAGAACGCGCCATTAACGGAGAACGGCATCCTTACGTGATTGAGTTGATCCAGGGGCTTAGGTCTCAGGGCTGGCTTTGGGTAGAGGAGTATTGCTGGCACAAAAAAAACAGCTACCCGGGTAAATGGCCGAATCGCTTTCGCGACTCATGGGAACGCTTGCTGCATTTTACCAGGCATAAAAAATTCAAAATGAATCAAGGAGCAGTACGTGTGCCTATGGGAGACTGGAAGGACTCCCGTTTAAGAAGTCTGTCTGATACAGATAAAAGACGTGACGATAGTGCTCATGGAAACGGGTTTGGGAAGCGTGTGGCTAATTGGGAAGGCAGGGAGATGGCTTATCCTACAAACGTACTACACATGGCTACTGAGTGCGGCAATTCAGGCCACCCGGCATCGTTCCCCGAGGCACTACCTAATTGGTTTATACGGTTATTCACGGACGAAAGAGACACTGTGCTGGACCCGTTCGCGGGGTCGGGGACAACTATTATTGCTGCACACAAGCTAAACCGAAACTCGGTAGGGATTGACCTTTCCAAAGATTATTGTGCGTTGATGCGTAAAAGACTGAAAGAGTTGTGAACAACCCTGAATGGTGGTGCCAGGCTGAAGCAGAGATAAGTTTACATGTCGCTGATTTTGCAGATAAGATTAAAGGAAAGTTAGATAACCTGAATCCTAAAGACTTAGTTACAAGAAAGAATCCATACCTTTTTTGTTTGAGAGCGATTAATGATGAGGAGAGCTTTTCAACAGCTATCCTTGAGGCCTACTTGTCGTCTAGCGAAGAAACCATGTTTGGTACGTTAGCAGAGCAGTGCGCGGTAGTGATATGCCGATTTGGTAAAGGTGGCATGAAGTCCACGGCAGAGGGCATTGATATTGAGTATGTTGAAGGTCGGATAAGAACCATCATTCAGGTAAAGTCTGGCAGATACTGGGGGAATTCGTCCCAACGTAAGAAAATGGAAGACTACTTCACCAGAGCTAAACGTATTGTAACTCAGGGCGCGGTTATACCGATAAAGTGCATTGAAGGCGTATGCTATGGACATGCCGGCACAATAAACAAGGGAAACTACTATACCTATGTAGGATCTGATTTTTGGAAAGAGATTAGCGGATGGGAAGACACCTATCTTGCTATATTATGTATATTTTCAACGCATGCCCAAAATGGGCTCACAGAAGCAAAGACAGCCGCCAGGGCAGTAATTAGATCGTTCCTTAGAGAAAACCGGATTTCTTTAGACAATCAAATTAACTGGGCCAACTTGGTTCAGTATGTGAACGGGAGTAAATTATGAAGCACAGACCAACCGAGAAGGAAGTAAAGGAAATTGCGAAAAGTATTCTTGTCAGAAAGTCAGACAAGCCCTTAAGAAACTGCAGTGAACATCCTATAAACAAGCAATTAAGGGATGTGTTCAGGTTTGAGAAAAGGCCTGAATGTCAATATATTTCTGCGGATTTAAGTATATAATTCCCCAATATTACGAGGCCTTACCACAATGTCCATCGTAAGTTCGTTGAAAGAAAGCTCAATTAGCCTGGATACCAACGGATAGCTTACGGAAACATCTCCCATTTTCCATACAGCGATACCGATTTCCCATACCAGTTCAAGTTGAGATTCTACGATTGAGCCCTCAAGTTGTTGTTTGAGGGTAAACAATGTTGCGTAGAGGCTAATGGACTCTCGTCGACTTTTTTCATTAATAGCCCATGGAGACCAGAGATTATTAACGTAAATATTTAGCTGAGTTTTAACCTCATCTAGATTTTCAAAAGTATCTAAAAAAACTAGCTGTTTTGGATCGAAAGACGCTGAATCCTGAATATCACTATCTAGATCAGGAAGCACCTCTAAGCCGAGGTCGATTAGTTCCTGGATCTCAATATGGGGCTTAAGTTCGGGTTCCTCAAAAGGTGTATTAGCTAGTTTTATCCAAGCCTTAAGGAAATTGCTTGTAGGTTCTGGTGGTTTGGTTTCATGCAGTCTGTTTACTACGAGCCAAACTTCGTCTTCTCTGTCTTCAAGAGAAACATTTAGGTGTACTCCTGGAAGTCCTGCAATGCTGTTCTCGTGCCGATGAAACATGTGAGCCATAACATTGGACGTTGGCTTATCTCGCATTAAGGCGGTTTGTTGGGTGTACTCAATGAGGGCCAGCGTACGTTCTTGTCCTATTGCCATGGCTCCCTGCCAGTTGTTTTATTTGGTAAGAATTAATTTCAAGGTGCAACGCCCAAGTCCATTTATGTCCTCATACTCCATCTGTCAGTGTATACATAATACCGACGAATAGAGTTTAGCTATATTACACTGCTAAATATAGTAAGCCGAACCTGCAATGATGATTTATTTGAGTAACAGCTATTAGCGCAAAGTAGCTATTAGCGAAGAGCGAGTTTCTACCCATAACGGATATTCAGTAAATCAACTGTGATCCTATTTCTCTGTCAGGAAATATTACCCTTCGTATTAATCCCCTATTCTAGAAAAACGTACTACAATTAAAATTTGTTGGACCAGCAGAGCATAGAAAAGATCAATACCTTTCTATCCTGTCTGACAACAAACCGCCCCTTAATCGAAGACGGAAAATAGCTATGCCAACAAAAGAGCGCATCATCTTTGAGAACAAGTCAGGTATTAAATTAGCCGCAGCGCTTGAGCTGCCTGATCGACCTACAAATACCTTCGCCCTATTTGCCCATTGCTTCACTTGCGGCAAAGACGTTGCGGCTGCATCGCGAATTGCGCGCACCTTAGCCACTAACAATATTGGTGTACTGCGTTTCGACTTTACCGGCCTTGGCAGTTCGGACGGCGATTTTGCCAACACGAATTTCAGCAGCAATATCGAAGATTTATTATCGGCGGCGCAGTTCCTTAGAGATAATTACACCGCTCCGCAACTTTTGGTCGGTCACAGCTTGGGTGGCACTGCCGTACTCAACGCGGCCGGTGACATCCCGGAATGCAAGGCGGTCGTATCCATAGGATCGCCGGCGACAGCGGATCATGTCATGAAGCTGTTTGCCCAAGACGTTGAGAAAATCGAAGCCGAAGGTGGTGCTGAGGTGGACCTCGCGGGGCGGCGCTTTCACATCAAAAGACAGTTCGTTGCCGACTTGAAGGCGCAGTCAACTGAGAACCGTCTTAGTAGGCTTCGTAAGGCGTTGCTTGTCTTCCATTCACCGCTTGACGATACTGTGTCGATCGAGCAGGCCGGGCTGATATTCACCGCGGCCAAACATCCCAAGAGCTTTATCACGCTAGACGGTGCCGACCATCTCTTGAGCAAGGTAGGAGATGCTCAGTACGTTGCCAATACCATTTCAGCCTGGGCATCTCGCTATATCGTTCAAGAAACTGCAACACAGCCAAGTGTTGAAAAAGGTGAGATTAGAGTAAGCGAAGGAAACCACAAGTTTCTGCGCGATGTTTCAAGTGACAACCATCAATGGCTGGCCGATGAACCGAAGCGAGTGGGTGGCGATGATCTGGGCCCTGATCCTTATGAACATCTGCTCGCCGCCCTGGGCACTTGCACATCGATGACCATACGCATGTATGCGAACCGCAAGGGCTGGCCACTCGAAGATGTCCATGTCGAGCTCGAGCACACACGCCAGCACGGTGCTGACTGTGAGAATTGCGAGGATGCCAACAGCAAAGTTGAAGTGATTACACGGGCAATCAAGTTGTCAGGACCGCTCGATGAGGGCCAACGTGAGCGGCTGATAGAGATTGCCAACCGCTGCCCTGTTCACCGAACCCTTGAAGGCGATCTGAGGATCGAAACCGTCAGCGCCTGAAAGGCAACGGTGGTCTCGATTGCTATCAGGACTTTGCAAGAGATGAATGAATGTCCGCTTTTGGCACAAATCAGAAACCAAGTGGCGACGGGAATCGAACCCATAGCTATTAATACTTTACCAATCATAGTACTAGACAATAAATAGCTGGCGCGATTTCTTTGACGTACCCCCAATAATACCCCCAGAATGATTGGCTATTATCGGATTGCTTTGGAAGCTAAATGCGATCGTCTGTTTTTGGACAAGGCAGACTTTTGTGAATGACTGCTAACGACCCAAAGCGGAGATTCGACACAATGTCACTGGAAAATTAAACAAAATACACTTCGGAAATCTACATCTTGCCCAGCCTGTAAAGTGACGGGGAAAACGTGAAGAAACTTTTGTTAATGCCTCTACGTTGCTGGCTTTGTTGTGCTTCAAAGTCGGTATAATCCCGGTGATCGCTGTCTGCTGTACAGCGGGTTTTTTATTCACTTTCATCAAACCATGGCTCGAACAAGTAGGAGTTTTCTTATGAACACGATTCGTTGGTATCAGGCTTCCATGCTGTTGTGTGCTCTAGTCACCAACCATTGTTTTGCTCAGCAGGAGCAAAGCCATCTGAACTCGCTGGATACGATTAAGATAGAGAATTTGACTGGCGTTAAAGGCAAATTGGATACCGCCGAGAACGTTTTTAAGATCAGCGTTCCACGAACCGATCTTGCCGTGACCGTAGCCGGCGTCAAAATGATTCCCCCGATGGGACTTACTTCGTGGGCGGCCTTCAAATCGGCAGGTGATCAGGTTATGGTTATGGGCGACATGGTGTTGCAGGAACAGCAGGTTAATACGGTGTTGAGTATAGCGCTGAACAACGGCATCGAAGTCACCGCCTTGCACAACCATTTCCTTTGGGACACGCCGAAGGTGATGTTCATGCACATAGGCGGTATGGGCAATCTGGAAAAGCTTGCGATGGGCGTGAGTAAAATCTTTCTGGAAATAAAAAACACCAGCGGCGACAAGACTCTTGTGCTCCATACGCCATTCGTCGCCAGCAAGACTTCACTTGATCCGCAAGCGATCGAAACGATCATTGGCATTCCAGTCGAGAAGGCCGGTGAAGTTTACAAAGTGGTCATAGGTCGTACGACCGTGATGGCTAAGCATGATGCCGGTAAGACAATGGGCATTAATACGTGGGCGGCATTTGCAGGCAGTAATAAAAATGCCGTCGTGGATGGCGACTTCGCCATGCTTGAGTCAGAATTACAAGACGTATTAAAAGCCTTACGTAGTAAGGGCATTTTCATCACCGCGATTCATCACCACATGACCGGAGAATCACACAAGATCGTTTTCTAGCATTATTGGGGCACTGGCTCTGTAAGTGATTTGGCCAAAGTCCTTAAAACCGCGCTAAATAGTCAAGCGAGCAATTAGAAGATTACAAATGAAATAGATCGCCCGTGAACACCAGAAAATCGACCGTATTGAACCTAAATCCTTACCAAGGTCATGGGCAAATATGAATGTTCTCTTCTGGCACAAAGTAGATTTTCGTGAATGGCAAGTACTTATGATGAAGAATGATTAGCTAGTATTGCCGCGGAGCCTGCTGGAATCCTTAAATTTTCATTTTACGCCGAATTGCCCACGCAAAGATACGTTCGCCTAGCAACCATCTGACTATAACGGCCATTTTGGAATCTGCAGGTAGCGCATGCCGTATGGGAGGCATTGATGTTCTAACTGCATGGAGTGCCGCTTTTGCGATAATTTCCGGGCTTGGTGCTTTAGGCTCGCCAGCTAGAAGATGGTGAAGACCATCAAGAAGTTTCTTATAAATGGGCGGATGTGCAACAGTATTGAGTAATTCAAACTCCTTTGCGGTAAATTCAGTCTTGATCAGGCCAGGTGCAATAACCACAACGTTGATTCCAAACTCCAGTACTTCACCACGCAGGGCTTCGGACAGCGCCTCTACGGCATGCTTGGAAGCAGCATACCACCCGAAACCCGGAATTGTTATCCTCCCCATGGTCGAGGCAATATTGACAATGCTCCCTGATTTCTGCTCCCGCATATGCGGTAATACTGCTTGCATGAAGCGCGCATAACCAAACACGTTGACTTCGAACTGCTGATGAGCGGCTTCCATTGAAACACATTCAATCGCACCCAACTGACCGAAACCTGCGTTGTTCACTAGCACGTCAATCCGGCCCTTGGTTGATATGACGTGGTCCACTGAAGCCCGTATGGCTCCTGCATCGGTAACATCCAGATATATTGGTTCAATGTGATCGGAACGCATCTGTTCAAGCCTATCCATGCGTCGTGCCATAGCAAACACATAATAGTTGTTCTTGGCAAGAAGTTCAGCCGTAGCTTTTCCGATACCGCTGGATGCCCCGGTAACCAATGCAACTCTCTGAGTCATAATTTTGTCCCCTCAATGATTGGTATTCGTTTCTTTTTCTACAGATTTCCGTCGCTCCAAGCAAAGCAACGGCCAAGAATAGAAGAAGGTAAAACGATCATCTCCTTGGCGGCAGGAATAGAATAATCAGTTGAAAGGTTATTAATAGCCGCCCTACTCATTCTAAAGTTTCAGTGTTGCACCCAAATTTGCCCCGTGGCATGCAATCACCTCATAGTTATGGGACAATCTTTGCTAGATCTTCGTATCAGATGTGTCGCGTTTAACAATTACCATTTTGCCAACTACCCACATAAGGATACTTGCCATGAAATTCATTATCTCTGGAAGCTATGGAACAGACAACCCAACCATGGCAACGCTCCCTTTTATGGCCGCAAAAACCGCACAGGAGCAAGGCCACGATGTAGTTCTTTTCCTTTGGAATGAGGCAGTAACACTGGCTCGTTCTGGAATCGGCGATTATGTAATAGGTGTAAATTTAACGCCGTTAAGGGAAATAATAACGGCCATCGTGTCTACCGTCATTCCTATATGGGTGTGCGGTGCTTGTGCCACAGCAAGAAAGATTGAGGAAGGCGACCTCATTTCCGCAGCTGTGATCAAGACCATGGGCGACTATATTAAGACCGTTGCTGAGCGGGAAAAATGTGTAGCATTCTGATGTATTCATTGCGCCTCCTAGGAAAACCTACCGTTCAACCCAAGGGCGACGTTGATCTTGAACGACTTGTTAAAGTTAAATGCAGTCAGTCCCAAGCATCATTAACCGCATTTGCAATATCAGAAAATATTGTTCCACTCATGGGGTAACATTTCTCAGAATAACCAGAATCAGTTACGTTGAGAATAGTTTCGTTTGTTACGGTATCTACTAAGTCTGCACTGATATGGCCGAAATTGTAGCAACCCTCAATACACTTCCCTGCCCACCTCTTTGCCCAATCATAAGGTGCGAAACCTTCTATTACTAGAACATATCTCGCTTCAGCCTCATTAAACTGCTCAACGTGGTTACTTGCTGTTTGTTCTGTTACACGAGTTCTTGTACTCCAACGGAGAACTTTGAATCCCTTAGTCTTAAGATGGTTCTTAATTTCGATCACCCACGGTGCCCTAGGAGCATCAAGAGCTATAATTTTTGGCCTTAGTGTTTGGGTGTCACTTACCTGAACCAGATGGCCTGTGGCACACCCGACTAATAAAACTGTTATTTGCAAAGCAAATAATACGTTCTTCATTATAACGAGTCCGTCGCAAACAAATAATAGGTGGACGTTTAATCTTATTAAATATAAAGTTCTACTATGTAAGTAACCTATACGACATTTTGGTAAACTTTACGCTTTTTTCAATAATAATGAAAAGGATTAGGTTTGAATAATGAACTGATTTCACTACACGACAGACTACGTTAATTTTCCGGAGCACGAGACTGGGATCAATACCATTCACCAAAAAATCTTTCGATGGCTTTGGTCGGGAAAACTGCAGAGTTAGTTGAACATTTTCAATGGCCTCACTGAGCAACAAAGTCTGAATCTCCCTATAGACAAATACTAAGCTAAAGAGTTATGCAATGAGCAGACCAGAAATATTGTTGGTGTACGATAAGGAGTGCCCAGCCTGCAATGCATACTGCCAGATCATTAGAATTCGTGAGACTGTTGGTGATTTGAAGATTATCGATGCGCGTGAGAAGAGTGAGGTCTTGGACGAGATTACTGCACGAGGACTAGATATAGATCAAGGGATGGTGTTGAAAATGGAGGGCCAGCTTTACTATGGCTCCGATGCAATGCACGCGCTTGCCTTAATTAGTAGTCGTTCAGGTCTGCTCAATCGTATTAACTATTGGATCTTTAAATCTAAGTCAGTATCCTCATGGCTCTATCCAGTTTTACGATTATTCCGCAACCTTTTACTTAAGATGCTCGGGAAAACGAAAATCAACAATCTTGATGTGCCTGACAATGAAAAATTTTGAAGTGACAAACAACAATGTAGACAACTACCGACCAGACAACAAAAAACCAAAGAAATGACTGCTCCAATTTCTTTGAAATATTCCCAAAAATGCCCCAGAATGATCGGCTGTTATTGGACAAAGCAGACTTTGCCAAATGTCCGATTTCGACCCAAAATGATCATTCATATATTGCATAAACTGAGTGAGTTGCATCTTAAAATTTTGTAATACTAGCATACCTGAAAGCGTTGTGAGATTTCATAACTATTTGTGAATTAATTTGTCAGTATTTGTCATACATGTATGTGTAATACAGTAAGGAAAACACCGTGCAAACACTCTTCAAAAAAATCCTCCTGGCTACCGACTTTTCAGACATTTCTAAAGAAGCCGGTTACTATGCTCTACAGTTGGCCCAAACCTACAAAGTAGGACTCAAAGCTCTGCACGTATTTAATACAAGCGCGTGGAATGTTCCACCCCACTATTACTTAGCGCCTGTAGGGCCAAGAGGATTTGACGGGTTTGTTGAAGGCTTTGAAGAATCCCGACAACGAGGAAAAAATGTCTAACACTGTTGCTCATGCCCGTCGCACCCCATCTATCGACAAAACTCTCCAGCCTTTATTAATTCATGGCTTAAAAGGTATCGAAAAGGAAGGCCTTAGAATTACCCGGGAAGGAACCATATCGTTGTCGCCTCATCCGATTCTATTAGGTGCTGCGTTGACGCATCCGAATATAGTCACCGATTATTCGGAAGCGTTATTGGAGTTAATCACGCCAGCAGTATCAGATGAAAGCGAAATGATAGGCTTTCTGACTGACTTACATAAATACGTCTGTGCCAACATCGGTGGCGAATTGATGCTGGCCGCAAGTATGCCTGTGGGCGATTTGCGAAACTTGGCAATTCCTATTGCCAAGTATGGTTCCTCCAATGTAGGGAAAATGAAGCACATATATCGGCGGGGCTTAAGCTACCGTTACGGCCGTTGCATGCAAGTCATTGCGGGAATCCATTTTAATTACTCGCTTTCTGAACCATTTTGGTTGCAATACCAGCATCTCAAGAAACATACCGGCGATCTGCAATCATTTACGACTAATGCCTATATGGAAATGATCAGAAACTTGCAACGGTATGGCTGGCTCATTCTTTATTTATTCGGCTCGTCCCCGGCAGTCAGCAAAAGCTTCATCAATAGCCGCAACTCTACTTATTCCGATACATTGGAGAAATTTGATGAAACATCCTATTACAAGCCTTATGCGACTTCGTTAAGGATGAGCGAGATCGGCTATGTAAACCCCGTTCAGGCAATGTTTCATATTTCCTTTAATAGCCTTGATGATTACATAGGAGACTTGAGCAGAGCGACATCGACACCTTATCTGGATTATGAAACGGTCGGCACAAAGACGGGTGATCAATACCGGCAACTTAATACCAATTTCCTGCAAATCGAGAACGAATATTACACTTCAGTACGGCCGAAACAACCCACGAAACCTAACGAGAGACCGCTTCAGGCGTTGAGATACAGGGGTATCCGATATCTTGAAATACGATCTCTAGATGTCGATATTTTTGAACCAGCGGGAATTTCGATTGAAACCGTACGGTTTCTTGAAGCGTTTAACCTTCTCTGTCTGTTCCGGCAAAGTCCCGATAATGACTTGAAGCAATATGGAGAGATTCAAAAAAATGCGTTGTCCGTGGCCACCAAAGGAAGAGATCCATCGCTGAAATTATTAAATGATGGGCGGAAAATTCTCCTGCAGAACTGGGCGTTGATGCTATGCCAGGAAATGCAAGAGATCTGTGAGGTGCTGGATAATGGCAATAGCGATAAACCATATACCATGGCATTACGCAAACAGATCGAAGTTATTCGTCATCCCGAATTAACTTCTTCGGCACGAATGCTGTCGGTAATGCGAGACCAAAAGCTGTCGATTACTGAGTTAGTATTACAGAAGTCCCAAGAATACACTCATCATTTTCAGCATGCCACACTGGATGCTTCGATAAAGAGAGATTTTGATTTACAGGTCAAAGCATCGCTTGAGGAACACAAACGGTTAAACACAACAAGTGAGATCTCTTTCGATAAATACCTAAGCAACTATTTTTCTAAAGATGCAGCGACCAGCAAAGTTCATTCGCAAGATCATTCTCAAAACATACCTGATTCCAAGGTCAAAACTGCTGCTCGATGAATTGCAGGTACTCATGGGCATCCAAATTCGTTCCCTGTAACCAGCTGGACTCGATCAAGACTTATAAGGGCCCAGACTTTGCCATGATGCGTGAAGCATCTTCTAGCAGCTATCAGTTGTTTACCCTGCAACAGGGTGACTTAGCATAGGGCGGCGGAAATCGAATCAGAGCCTACTAATACCTTACCAATCATAATATTAGCCAAGAAATAACTGGCCCGATTTCTTTGAAATACCCCCAATAATATCCCCAGTGTGATTGGTTGTTATTGGACCACTTTGGAAGCTAAATACGATTATTTGTTTTAGGAAATATAGCCTGTCACAAATGACCGCTTTTTGGGCACAAACCGGTCGTTAATGACTGCTTTTAGCACAAAGCAAGCGTTCACGGTTATCCTTAACCTTAGTATTTCAGTCCAAATATCCGTTATAGTAAAAATGGATATTAACAATAAAATTGTGCTTCTAGAGGAATTGCAAGAATTTCTGAATAGTCGCAAGGTTAACTACATTGCTATTTCTAGGCTTCTTGATAAGTTCGCTACTGTACAAACTGATTCTGAGAAACTTCTTATACTAAAATCGGAAGGTGTACAGAGACAACTGCAGGAAGGGATAGGATCTCTTAATGATCTATGTATTTCCAAGCTCAATGGCGATATTACAGATAATCTACAGGCTGACAATCAGAAGCTAGATGAATACAGGGATAAGTTGTACGACTTGTTAAAGAGTTAACATTCCCCATTACAACAGTTTCAGGGATTATGATCGATTCATAAACAGGTATGTAGAGAGCGATCCTATAGGTATATCAAGCAGCAGTATTCACCCTCATTTCTTTCCCCAATTTTGGCGAAAAGATTTTTCTAGAAGGAAAATTGGCGAACGTCTGCTTTCGACCCAAAGTGGACATTCAGAAGCGAGTTCTACCCTCAAGCTTCTCCTCGGTTATCCGTTATACAGATATGAATCTATCTGATTAGTTTTTAAGAGAAGTTAGAGTGAAAACATTTATGCTATAGGCTGATAACCATGACTTGGACCTTACCTACTTCTGGCAACTTTTACAAATTCTGTTCAACGTTCGGACTAATAATTATGATTGGTCCAGCGACCGCAGTAACAATCTTGACTCTCTACACAACTGACATGTTTGAAAAAGTGGAATTAATCACAACAACCTTACAGGTAGATATGGGACACCAAGAACGTTTGAGTAAGCTTATAGAGAATAATCCCTCAGGACCTACATTAATAGAAGAAGGTGAAAAGCTGATTAGAGAGAGGGCGGCTAATTTAATGGTACTTCAAAAAGAACTTACCAAGCAAAATGTAACTCTTGAAAAAGCCAAAATCGGCTTGTGGTATCTAACTATCGCAATATTTCCCACTGCCATCTTATATGCAGTGGGAGCTACATTAGCCTTCTCTGGATATAAAAACAGGTATAAACCACAACTAGCGTAAGATAAAAAATCCGCACTTAGGCTGGTTCTCTACACTTCTTTGAACGGCATCAAACACTTAATAGGTGGAGGCGCCGGGAATCACATTGCAGCCTGTAACCCTTACCATAGGCTGATCGAAAAAATCCAACTCTTGATTCATTTTTTATGACGCTCGCCCAAAGAATGCTCAATTTTTTATGGGCATATCATTTTTACTTGAAGGGTAAAGCAAGAAAAGTTCCGCCATTTCGCTTTGTAAGTTCTCGCATCAGAATAGCAAATCGGCCCGTTGTGGCTTGTGAGAGAAAACCAACGGCGTGAATCTTAGCTAAGCGTTGTCCATTTTTTTGGTTCGTGTTCATTTTTGTGATGTTAGCGATGTCATTATCATAAGAAGCGCCGGTATAATCGTCACCAAAAACATAAATAGCAATCGACTGACCTGGTTTTTTATATTGTTTCAGCACGGTCATTATTCCTTCTACAGGACTGCTGTTGGACGCACTCCGCCATTGATTAAATAACTTCATCACACTTTTGCGTCGAAAAGGCGCATCGGGAATCCAGCGACCACTATAGCCTGAAATAATGGCCTTACCTTGGTCATCTAATATCTGAAAACCTTTTACTTGAGGATGAATCGTCAAAACATTAATGATCTCTTGTGAGACACGGTTCCAGATAGACTGCATACTGCCTGATGTATCAACCACAAAAATGACATAATCGCTGTCCACTGGAATGCCCCCTACTTCCTCATCACGAACGGTATTGCTAGTCGATGGTGCAATAGACGCTGTCTCCAGGGTTGATTGAACCAGTGAGAGTCCATCGAGATCACCTGCCAGTTCTTTTTCTTCACGTTCTTTTTTACTCAGATCTACTGAAAAGGTTTGAGCTGTCCGACCTAAGTTTCTTTTTTCCACTAGCTGGATATCATTCATTTTCTTTTGTTGAACAATTTTTTGTGCTAGGTTATCTACTTGACTTTTTAGCGTCATGACTTGCTCGAGTTGACTCTCGACCTGGTCTGCACTTGATTGTGGTGTATCTCTATCAGGATTAGAAATCAACACCAACAAGACTACAGCGCCAAAACTACAGGAGATGACGTCCAGGAAAGAAATATTAAATATGTCAAAATCTTTTTTCTTGATTTTCATGGCCAATTCACCGCAGGACTAATGACTAATCCACCTGTACTACCTGCCCAGACCCAGTATTCATTGGCCGCATCAGGATCTCCTTCAATAGGTAGTAACATAACATTGACCTTCACACCACGAAGATTACTGTCGCGAATAGTCTGCCGGAATAGCTTTACCCGACATTCACCTGAAATTGTTCTGGAATTTCCAAGTAGAGAACTGCATCCAGAAAAAGGATTAAGCCGCGCGTAATCCGATTCGCCAGCAGTAGGCAAGCCATCAGTAATGACATAAAGATCAGTGGCGTTAAGCTTGGATACGGCTTGTAATCCTTTTTGCAGATTCGTCGCACCTGTAGGGACAATGGTATCCAACCCTTGATAGAGCGACTTAATCGTAGCAGGATTGTTTGCAGTCGCCCACTTTGCTTGACCCAGTGATTGCGTGGAATCATTAAAAGAGATCACGCTCAATTGGCTCACCTTAGGAACACGGGCAAGCAGCCAACGTACTGTCTTTTTCGTTCGGAGCCATTTAGGGCCTTGTTTCTTACCTTGAACAGAGCCATTTTTTCTTTTAATAATATTGAGCAACGTTTCATCCGTCATTGAAGCACTGCTGTCGATCAGTACAGCAATACGACGGCCCTCAACTTTTAGACCCATCAGGTAATTTTCTTCACCACCTCGATCATCTTCTACAAGATCTTCTTTGTGGGCCATAGGTCTTGTAGCAATATAATGCTGCAGAGCCGCCAGTTGGTCCTTTTTGTTGACAAGACTAGATTCTTTTTTAAAAAGTGCTTGTTTAAGCTGTGCAAGCTTTGCTTTGAGATTAGCAATTTTCTCAGCTTCAGACAAAGATGTATTACGTAGTTGTTCAAGTGTCTGTTGCAGTTCCTTCTGCTGTAATTCGAGATATTGTGCCTCTCCAACCAGAAGATTAGCTTCAGCATTAGAATCACTCACATTGTACTTGACTAGCATAAATACCAGTAAAATAGCGCCAAGCCCACATGACATAACGTCCAGGAATGCAAGGTTAAAACCTTCTGATCGACGGTGCCTTCTCACAGATTGACTCGTTACTTGATACGGGCAAGTAGATACTGATCACAATAGGATTGGATATCAACAATTTGGCCATCTTGCAGGCGTTGCAGTTGATGAAAGAGAAACATGAGAAATATGCTAATCAACAGAGCCACAAGCGTTGAGTTAAAAGCCACGCCGAGACTATTAGTCATGCTAGCAATATCTCCTGCAAGCGCTTTATCGGCAAAAGACAGCGCTTCGCCGATGCCACGCACCGTACCAATAAAACCGATGGAAGGAACAGCCCAGATCAGATAACGAATCATCGAATTTTCCGCTTCTTGGCGAACAGCAATTGCTTCCACACAACTTTCTATGGCATCTGACAGATTTTGTACATTCTTGGTTCCGGCATACCGCCACAAGGTGGTGCGCAGTGTCTGAATAAGGGGTGCTGAACTGTGATCAGCAGAAAGTTCCGCATCAAGTCGTTTAATAACCTGTTCTGGCTCAAAATCTTCTACCTTTATTTCTTCAATTATATCAACCGTGTAAAGGTATTTGCTGCGCAAAATTGTGCGGCATTTGCTTAGAATGAGGAAACTTCCCCAGAGCATCAGAATAATGCAGATCTCCTGTTCATAATCTTTGAGGACAATTACCAAGTTGCGAGGCGTCGATTGACCTACCTGTTTTGCTGCCTCAAGTATTTGGTCAGCTTCTGGACGGACATAGCCGATATAAGCAAGATGGACAAGAATGACAGAAACAATCAGGACAACAAAACTTTTTGCGATATCAGACATATCAAATATCCGCATGAAAAACTTTTTAACGATATCAGCCATATCAAATATCCACAGGAAAAGATGTTGGAGAATTTAGACTAATGGCCGGTATCACCGCATACACGGTTGCCGCTGTAACAAAAAGAGCAGCCAGCATCACAAGCCACGGTACAATTCTTTTTTTTGATGCCTGTTTCAGCTTACTCATTTTTTCCTCCATAAAGATAACGTCCAATTCGGAATCCTACATCGTCACGTCCAGCAGTCAATCCTTCCCTGAATGCGGGCCGGAGCGTGGTAATTGAGCCAGAGCGGAAATTGGCCCCCTTGATTACATGTGACTGTCCACGTTGTTCACCCATTGGATTACGCACGGTTGTATTCGTCATTGGCGGCATGACTAAGTAGACATCATGAACCCATTCACTAACATTTCCAGCCATATCGTAAAGACCAGATAATTCTCTATTGAAGCTGCCGACAGGCGCAGCGTTAACATAACCATCATTATAATTAGGCACATAAAATGTCACCTGGCCTTTAACCGTTTCATCTGCGATATTCGCAGTGTTAGGTGGAATGATCGTATCATTTCCCCAGGAAAAAATGGTTTGTTTAGTTTTTCCTGACTTGCGCACCAGCCATTCCCATTCTGCTTCACTAAGTAAACGATAGCCATCAGCATTTGCATTAAAATCGTTCACTTTACCTTTCGTGATTTCATAGAAGAGTTGAAGTTTTTCTTTTTTACTTAACCAATTACAGTAGGATGCCGCTTCTTGCCAACTAATTGAAGTAATAGGAACATTGGCAGCTCCCTGACCTTTTTTCGAGTTAAATTTTGCAAATTGGCTATTCGTTATTTCAAAAATACTGGCATAGAATGGCTTTGTTAGGCTGATATTTCTCTGAAATTCATTGGCGCGCTGGCCTTTTTCAGAACGTGGTGCGCCCATAGTCAGGTGGTCTCGCATCACAAATAACTTTAATTTGATCCCGGCTTGGTTAGTCAATTCACGAGGTGCTTCCTGCAATCGAGCCTGGTATTCGGTTAGCAATGTGGCTGATATCTTTTGAACAGATTTTCCCGTGGGCTTTACAGTTCTTGACACGGAGCGATACCCCGGTTTTTTTAAGATGATCTGATGAGTCACTGCTGGAAGGCTAACATTGACGGGGCTGATACCGTAGTCTTTATTATTAATCCATATCGATGCAGGTGGCGAAGAAGAAATCTTGACCTGACCAATTTCTGGTTTTAGTTGAAAGGAGATTTCTTTTGCTTGATCTGCTGAAAGCTGCACTGATTTAGTTTCTGTGTAATAACCCGCTTTCATATAAGTCAAACGATGTTCTGCTAGCGTATTGAGGAAAAGTGGTTCCTTTGCCTGAATGCCATTTACAAGAAGTGTTCCGCCTTCTGGTGTCAGTTTAAGGGCAACCTTTGTCTTTTTATACTCAAGCTGATAATTGCGGTTCACTTCCGGTTTAGACCGAGTAATTTCGAACTGCTCAATCGTGTCAGCATAGTTTTCAGCTGTAACACGGAAAGTATATAGTCCACCATTTTGGCTATACTCTAAAGGCGTTTGCCCAATTACCTTTTCATTAAGGAAAACTTTAGCGCCATCAGGCTTTGAAGAAATATTCAGCATGCCATCGACAGGTTGCAAATCCACCTGCAACTTTGTCTGCTTGCGCCGTTTAATCTCAACTGTCAACACTTTAGCCTGAAAAAAAGGATTATTAATCGTAACGGTGTAGGATCCAGCTTCTAGTTCGAGATCAAGTTTATCTGAGAGATCAGTGTCACGACCATTGATTTGCCAGGCAGTCTTTGACAGATTTCTTTCATTTCCTGATATCTTGATGACCAGACGTCCCGGCAATTCAAATAATTCAAGTGGAAAAACTTTACCTAGATACACCGAATCAATAGTTTTCGTGGCAACCTTAAAGCCTGGAGCAGATGCGCTAATGACGGGATTTCCAGCAAGCGAGTACACCACATCTCCGATACTAAAGCTAAAACCCTCTATCACGCTGATCGTTGCCAACTCGTTTGCTTCCATAGGCATGATTTCCACGCGAGTGCCACGCGAAAAAACAAACAGTACTACCACAAGCAAAAGAATACTCATCACCGTTAAGCCAGAGAAAAGATATATTCGTTTTTGCCGGTTTTTTGCCTGATCTAATTTTTCATTAAATTGGCTCATCACAAATTATGCGGACACTATAGTTGTTCTGATCATATGGAATTAGCACCTGCAAAAACTTTGACTTAAAACCGTTACGTGTTCCTTCAAAGGTATAGTTGCCTGGTTTTAACTTTATTGTTTTTTGAGAAATGACGCCCACCTTGCCTATACCACGAACGAGCACATAAGTCTTGTTATCAGACATGATCGTAACGGGAATCAACCGATTGAACGTTACAATCAGCTTACGCAATTGTTCCGTTTGTCTTTTTATCCCAAAACTATAGCTTGAAGCATGCTGTGCCTGCGTCAATATCTTTTCCGCCTCACTCAGAACACCGCTATGTGTGAGACGATAAGGATTTTTAATATATTGGCTAAGACTTGACTGAAGTCCAAGAATCTCATTGGCACGCTTTAGTCCTTCGATTGCTGTCTCATTTTCTGGCATGTCTTTTATAACTTTGGCAAAGTTAGCCTTGGCTTGTTGCCAATTATCTTGGTGGATTGCTTGCTCTGCTTGCTTTACAGCTTGCTGAATTCGGAGCGCTTTCTCTTGTGCCAATACCTGACCTAAAAGCATCTCAAGTTCTTTACGTTTGGGATCAACCTTCTCTGCTTCCTGGTAATGGTATCTGGCTTTTTTTATTTGCTTGTTTTTTATTTCAGCAAAGCCCGACGAAATATGCGCATCAAACTTTTTATTTTTGATCAGTTGTCCCAGCAAATTCAATCGTTTAGTTGCTTCTGTACGCTCTGAACTAAGCTGCAAAATCTGCTGTAACAAATTATATTCCTTTTGCAGATCACGTTCGGCACGGGCGGCCTTTGCTTCATTTAAGAGAGGGAGGATATGCTGGAGTTTCTCAATATCTTGTTGAAGCGCCAGAGCTTCTGGAGACTGTGGCGCAACTACTAAGGCTTTTTCAACATGTAATTTTGCCTCATCATAGTGATCATCTGCCAAAAATAAGGTGGCTTTCTCCATGTTTTCTTTAAAAATCTGTTCTGATTTTTCCAGAATTGCTAATGTTTTAGCTTTTAATGCCTGAATATTTTTCAGTGCATTTGGGTAATCACCGTTGCTAAAATTGAGCATCGCTTCCTTCTCCTGCTCATTGATCTCGAACAAAGCATTTAGATTCCAGCGTTCGATATTAGCTGCTTGAAGACGGGGTTCCAGCTCGTTTTTATATTGTTGAAGTATTTCTTTAAATTCGTCTCGAACTATTTCTATGTCTGCTTCAGCTGGCTTCATTTTTATAGAAACCGTAACAGACACATCCTTTGGTGTGGAGAAATTAAAAGAGGACAGACTAACCAATATAAAACTACAAACAGCAATGGTTATAAGAAAACCAATTGTTATTTGCTTTCTGAGTTTGGTGCTGCGCAGACGCGCCTCTTCAAGTCTTTTTTCAAGCACGTTATTCTATTCTATACAGTTAGATTTGAACATCAGGAGTCTTTTCTACAGAATATATTTTTTGCAAAAAAGTACGCCACTGCATAAATTGCTCCTTGGCATTACCAGTCAATTCAACACTTTCTTTTTCAAAGGCAATGACCCTTGGTGCTAGTTCCAGATCTACAGATTTACCCAGTTCATTCAGCGAATCACGATGTACTTTTGCTTCAGCGCTAGTACTAAAACTTTGTGAAATTAAGTAGACACCCCCTATCCCGCCAAGAATTGCTCCCGTAGTACCGGCGGATTGAGCAAAACCTGAGCTGGATCTTCCACCTGCGACTCCTGCGAGAACACCGAGTGCTATAAGTGCTGCGCCACCTACCGCTTGGCCAAAGGTTTTCCAATCTGCTGCACGTTTCGCCTTAATTTCTAGCAGACTTTGTTTCTGCCACATCAAATAACTGTCATTCATCTTTGTAGAAAAAGCAGCATAGTTATTTTGTAACCCGTCGATAAAAAGCTGGTCTCGTACTCTAACGGCTTTCACACGATGCCACATTGGATCATGATCACTGGGCTTGCTCACCAAGTTGAATTGATCTCCATCGACTTCGATATATTGCATAAATGTACTATCTGAGAAATTGGCGCCGAACCGAAGATCTGATAGATAGCGAAGGTCTTCTAGTCTTTCTGGATTTTGATCGTTGAGTGCCTCAGCAATTTCTGCTGCTGCTTCTTCAAATAAGGGATCGTAAGAATCCTTACCTTTATTTCTGAGACTTTTGTGGAAAGCATCAGAGACCTCATGCTCAAAAGATTCATCCAACCATGTCCGACCACTGATATCAATGACTTCTACCGTTATTTCAACTTCTTCGCCATTTGATTCTATAATTCGACCAAGTACATACAAATCTCCAGTGGCTGTCTTATCAGGGGTTACCCGGATTGAACCAAATCGCTCCGTTGTTTCTAATTTTTCTTTGAGTTTATAAGCAAAGCGATTGGCTTCCGCCCTACGTAACTCCGGCCAGATGTTTTCATCTTCATAGTCATCTTGATCTTCAGGTAGACCTGGATCAAAGACGGGAATAATGACATCAAGCTTTGGAAGCGCTTCAACTGAATCGAGTTTTTCTGGCTCTGAATAAGAAGATGACAGTGAAGGACCAACCACTGTCGACGATCTTCGATTATTGGTTGCACACCCAGAAAGTAGAAGTGCGTGAAGAATACAGATAGTCCCAATAAGGCTGATGGCAATTTTCTTGGGAAACATGATCTCTCTCATATTATTTTTGGGGCAATCCCTTGTATTTTCTATACTCATTCCATAACTGCGCTTTTTTAACGGGATCAGTCTCGTTTTCAGCAGCGTGTCGTATTTGTGCCGCAAGCGCACTGTCATTATCAGCTAACGGAATATCATCAGGAAGCTTACCATTTGCGACCGAAATGTTGCCCTTGTTCATACTATTTTCAGTATTCGCACTTAGCGACGCCGAGCTGACATCAGATTTTTCAACCTTAATACTATCCTCTGCGGCAGAACCCACTTTGGGTAACTCGGTTCCAGACATCGTTGAACTGGCAACAGACCCACCTGCAGATGCACCTTCTATTTTGCCAGATGAGTCACCAGAATCACCGGAGCTGCCGTTAGCACCATTAGTACACGCAGCCGTTGCGCCACCCTCACAAGTTTCCGCCATTTTCTTGGCCGATTGACACAGTTCAAATTTGTTCAGAGACTGGTAATAAGCCTGATCCATAAGGCGAATACGTTCTTCCCGAGTCAGAATTGGATCGTCTGCATAATCTACCCGTACATCCGTACAGTCAATGGACGCTTCAAGATTTTCCTGAGCATAAACTGCCGACTGAAAGATAAAATAATGGCATACAAAACTGTACATTACGGTAAAAAGAATAATTCTCAATCTTCTCAATAAGAAGCCTCCATTTTTATCAAAAATGAAACTTAAAAATAATCTGCGGAAATTTTAACAAACTACTGTTCAGACATCCGCGAGTATCCGCTTTCTTGTCTATCAATCTATATACAGTAATTAGTGTCTATTCCTCTGTTTCACCCAGTCTAATGATTATTTCTTCGCTTAGCTGTTTAACAATAATCGGACCGTATCGTATGATTGTGCGCTTTAACTCGGATGCTATGAGATCGTCTTCTGTATTTTCATTATCTTTTTCACCCAACTCAAAATAACGCCCAATTTTAGCCAGCGTTTTGGTGTCGGGCCACATTTTGCCCTCAGGTGTTGCTGAAAGAACTTTTTGCCATGCAGCAACAACCCAATCATCATGCTCACCTGACTCCATTGGCTTTAGTCCTCTTTTGCTACTATGAAGACCAAAGGCATGATCTAGAGTTTTCTCATCCCCATCCAAAAATGATTGAATGCAATCAGCTGCCCAAGAGGGGTTATCACCTGCAAATAATGATTGCATGTTGAGAAAATTTACTAGGCTAGTTAACTGCTCACGGATTTCATCTTTATCTTTATCTTTATCTTTAGACGTCATAATTTTTTACCAGTTTGTCTTTGTAGTAATAACACATTGGCAGTTTCCTTGAGCCTCGCCATTTCTACAATTACATTTATTGTTGAACGGCTTGTTTTTTCTTAAAGCTATAGCCTTTGGAATTCATACATATATTGAAAACATCATGTCCATATCCAGCCTGATTAGCTTCTTTTTCACATGCCAACTTATCTCTTTTGTAGTCTCCCTAACTAGCGCCATCTTTATGCAAGGTCTTTAATGTACACCCAACAAGCAAAGCGAATAGTGTAATTACACAAACCAAATAGTTCTTCATTTCTATCACTTTAAGAATATGACAACATGTTAGATGAGAAATGCATATTTGAGTTCGTAAATGACCTGTCTTGACCGAAAGGTGTTTTTGGTTGGGAATTATTAATATAGAATTCTTGAGTGTCTGCTTTTGGTCCAAAGAAGGCGCTCAATCCTTTGTGGCGGCGGGAATCGAATAACAAGCTGGAAGGCTTATTAACAAATACTCTGTGCTTTTACATGTTTAGGTGTTGCCCCCAAAATTGCCCCATGAAAATACAACAGCGCGATCAGCAGGGTGAATATCAACCCGCCGGTGACCGGCTCCGAAATGCTGAATTCCCTGAGAAAACTGACGGCATCATTGATGCGCTTACCGACAAATAGTACAACGATGCCCAGAGTCACCGAGATAAAAACATCGATCTGTAGAGTACCGTTATCGAATTCCATATGACAGTAAGGCTAAACGCACTTCTTCCTAAAGTCCACGTTATTGGTTAATTGTACGCAACCTGGAATACCGTGTAGAAAATGGATAGTCCTGAAACGCGACCAGCGTGGCACCCATTCCCTTGGATGACTCGCTGTTAATGCTGGTTACTGAACCATCGCAGCCACAGGTAGCCACCAACGCCGGCAATCAGCGAAGCAAACAGCACCCCCATTTTTGCGATGACAACTAGGCTGCCGTCCCAGGTGAATGCCAGTTCGGCGATGAAAATCGACATGGTGAACCCGATGCCGCCGAGCATGCCGGCGTCGATGATGTGCATAGGTGTGGTGCCTGTTGGGAGTTCACCAAACCGATGGCCCGAGCGAGCAGCGCACTGCCGGCGATACCAATGATTTTTCCGAACACCAGTCCGACGGCGATGCCGATGGCAATGGGATGGTTCATTGCCTGTGCGATGGAAGCACCATCCAGCGGGATAGCGGCGTTGGCCAGCGCAAACAACGGTATGACCAGGTAAGTCGAGGGTATATGGAAGGCGCTTTCGAGGTGCTGCAAGGGCGATATGCCCAGTTCCATGGCGTGACTGATTTTCCATGCCTGCGCCGATTGCTGTTGATTGTTGATGATGGCCGTGTCCGGCTGGTGGCCCTGATCATATTTGTCAACAATCTCGCGGATCACCTTGCCCATTTTTGCCGGCCGTACCGGGCATAGGCGGGTACGGTCCAGGCACCGATAATACCGGCAATGGTTGCGTGCACACCGGATCCTTCCATGGCAATCCACAAAAAGACGGCGAGTACGAAATAAGGGAGTATCCGGCGAATACCGAGCAGGTTCAGTATGATCAGCAGAATCGTGACACCAGCTGCGGCCAGCAGATAGCCGGTATGAATAGTATCGGTATAGAAGAGGGCGATGACCGATACCGCGCACAGATCATCCACAATCGCCACTGCAACCAGGAAGGTGACCAGGGACTTGGGCACCCGGCTTCCCAACAGCGCAATGACACCCACCGCGAAGGCGATGTCGGTTGCCATGAGAATGCCCCAGCCACGCGCGCCTTCACCGTCCTGGTTGACCAGCCAGTAAAGGACCGCGGGGGGACTATGATGCCACCGATAGCCGCGATGACAGGCAGCGAAGCACTCTTGAGACTGGATAACTCGCCGGCGAGCACCTCGCGCTTGATTTCCATGCCAACGACAAAAAAGAAAATGGCCATCAGGCCATCGTTGATCCAGTGATGTACGCTGTGCAGTATGGACCAGTCGCCGATCGTGAGGCCGATTTGCATATGCAGCAGTCGGTCGTAGGCATCCAGTAAGGGTGAGTTGGCAATGATCAGCGCGATAATGGCACAGAAGATTAGCAGCACGCCGGTGGTGGTTTGCCGGTGCAGGAATTCCTCGAAAGGCGTGGCAATCTGCTGAAAGGAGCGTTCCCAGGGCGCGAAATAAAGACGTGAATTGTCAGACATAAGATTAACTCATGATTTGGGGATTACAGGGACAGTATACTTAATTCAATTTATAAGAAATAATATAACTACTCATTGAATTAAGAATACTGTCCCCAGAATTCTCGAAACTCACAACTGCTCTTTAATCGGGAGCAAGCTGTAAAAGAAATCTGCAATGCGCTGCCCAAAGTGCCAGGCAGGGCTACCAATGTGCTCTTGATCCCGAGGACATCAGTTTCATTTCTGTCAGCAGGGCTGCTTTGGTTTTATTAATAGCACTTCAATGGTATTGGGGAGGTACACCTAGTCTGAAAACTAACTCACTCCCGTATCAATGTAGTACCTACCCTCTTTCCCTTCCCCAATTTTGGTGAAAATATTTTTCCAGTAAGAATTAGTGAATGTCCGCTATCGACCCAAAATTGAGAAAAAGATTGAAACTATGAAATGGGAGAAGTATCTTATAATATCGAAACAAATCCTGGATGCTAGGGTC
Organism: Nitrosomonadaceae bacterium; assembly: GCA_965248035.1. GTDB lineage: Bacteria > Pseudomonadota > Gammaproteobacteria > Burkholderiales > Nitrosomonadaceae > BJGV01. Next base: position 2,257,884 of record OZ252054.1, on the reverse strand, counting down.
AGGAATGATCAAAATATACATTTGGTGCTGACCGCCGCCTAGATTTACTACCATACTCAACTTGCCGGGGGATGCTCAATGAGAATGCACAGTCTGCTTGCCGCCACCGACATTTCTGCACCATCGCGCCATACTGCGCTGCGTGCTGCGATACTGGCCCAACAAATTGGGGCAAAGCTTGAACTTGTGCATGTGTTAGACAAAAATGAGCTAAACGAGCTGCTACAATTGTTTAGTGGGAATGGCGAGGCGTGGCAGGAGCGCATCCGGTCACAGGCACGAGAATCACTCTTACAGTTTGCTGACAATATAAGTGAGCCGCTCGGTATAAATGTTGGATGCCATTTGGTGGAAGGAAAGGTACTTGAAAGCATCGCTGCGCGGCTAGATTCCCTTAACGCAGATCTCCTGATCGTTGGCGCACGTGGAACAGGTTTCATGCGTGATCAACTTTTGGGAGCAACCGCTGAGCGTTTGCAACGTATAACCCAATGTCCTGTTCTTACTGTGAAACAACCTCCTCGAAAGACATACCAGAGCGTACTCGTACCGATAGATTTCTCCCCTTGGTCGCTGAGTGCTATCAGTCTGGCACTGGAGGTTGCCCCAAAGGCCAAACTTATTCTACTGCGTGCTTACAAGGTGCCTTTCGAAGGCAAAATGCGCTTCGCGCGTGAGGAGGAAGAAACGATTCAGCGCTACCGAGACAAAGTTCGCCAGGAAGTAGATGCCCGCCTCCATCAAACCGCGATTGATGCAGGAATTGCTACTGAAGATTGGTGCCCCGTGGTTATACATGGTACGCCATAGATCGCATACGAGAACAGGAGGAAGAACAAGGTGCCGATCTGATCATACTCGGAAAGCACGGTCTCGGGCTTGGAATCGGAGTGGCAGAGGAATTTTTAGTAGGCAGCAACACAAGACAAGTACTTATACATGCACGATGTGACGTATTGGTTGCTCCCTATTGCAAAACGTCTTCTACAACTAGTAAACCTAACCCGGCCTAGTGCGGGTTTTTTTGTGCGTATTTGAACGTCCGCTTTTGGCAACTAAGTGCAATGTAATACCCACCCCTCTTTCCTTCCCCCAATTTTGGCGAAAAAAATTTCCAGAAGTAAAATCGGTGGATGTACGCTTTTGACCCAAAGCGGGCGTTCAATCAATTGTGCGGGTTTATTAAGAAACGGTTCATTCGACCCTACTAACACACGATCTAATAATTTCCTAATGGTAATATAGTGATTTTACGACAAAGACTACGTGCATCATAAGTATTCGTAGCTCAACGGTCGCGAGAAATCTAGTGAATTCCAGGAGTATCTGGAAGCCAATCGCGATGAAATCGAGGCCTTGACGATCTTCTATAGTCAACCGGTACGCCCTAGCGAATTAACCTACGCCATTTCGCCTCCTCGTTCTCCGCCGTCGGACTGATAGTGGGATTGGGACTCGCCTGCATCTCGCTGACGCCCTCGATGCTGCCGCGGGCGGTACTCGTACAGGGCGTCCTGACCGGCCTTGTCTTCGCCTTGGGCTACGGGACCGGCACGACGCTGCACGAGATCTGGAAGTACATGGGTTTCAAAGGCCTCACAGGGAAGACCGCGCGATTTGTGACCTGGTTCTTCGCGTGCGCGCAGATCCTGATGGTCATCTACACACTGGGCAAGATGACTACCTGGCAAAACTCAATTCACTTGCTGATGCAGATGGACGAGATCGACAGCGCGTATCCCGTCACTGTGGTGAGCATTGCGATTGTGACAGGGCTGGTCATCGTCTTAACGTTCCGCCTGATCTTATACATCACAGCCAAGGTCGTGGGTGCCATTAACCGCCTCCTGCCACACCGCGTGGCTATCGTCCTGAGCCTCATAGTCGTTGGGTACGCACTCGTATCCCTCACCACTGGCGTACTCCTAAAATCCGCCTTGCATGGATTGGACAACACTTTTGCCGCACTGGACCGGGTGCTGGATGACCAGTACGAGCCCCCTGAAGACGATCTTGCATCCGGCAGCACGCGGTCACTCATCAAATGGGATGATATCGGAAGCAACGGGAAGCGCTTCGTTCTCTATGGACCGAGACTAGCGGATATCACGACGCTCCTCGGGCGCGAAGCGTCCCATCCGGATCTACGCCGGGTACAACACGGGCGACAGCCTGAAGAAGCGCGCCCAGATCGCGCTGGACGAGTTGAAACGGGTCGGTGGTTTCGAGCACTCCCTGCTCATTATCGCGGTACCCACAGGCACGGGTTGGCTCGACCCAGCCGCAGTGGATACGGTGGAGTACCTGCACGCTGGTGATACCGCTATTGTGGGGCTACAGTACTCCTACCTTCCGAGCTGGCTCACCTTGATGGTCGAGCCGCAAGCGTCGAGTCGGGCAGCGAAGGCGTTGTTCGATGCGGTGTACGGACACTGGAGCAGTTTGGCTCCAGACGAGCGTCCCCGACTCTATCTCCATGGCCTGAGCCTCGGCGCATTCGGTTCCGCGGACACGGTCGACTTTCTAACGATTCTTTCGGACCCCATCGACGGCGCGTTGTGGAGCGGGCCTCCGTTTCCCAGTGAATTCTGGAACACGGTAACCGACGGCCGCCATTCTGATTCACCGCAGTGGCGACCAGTCTTCCGCGACAGCTCCGTGATCCGCTTCATGAACCAGGACGGCTTCTCCGACCTCGGAGACGCCAATTGGGGTCCGTTTCGGGTGGTGTACCTGCAGTACGCCAGCGATCCGATGACGTTCTTCTCCCTAAACCTGGCATATGTGGAACCGGACTGGCTCGGCCCCAACCGCGGTCCCGATGTCTCACCCGATCTAGAGTTTTATCCGCTTGTCACCTTCCTCCAGGTGGCGTTCGACATGATTGTGGTGACCGACATTCCCTCGGGTACGGACACAACTTCGCGCCCAACCACTACACCGATGCCTGGATTGAGGTGACAGAGCCAAGGAATTGGAGCGCAGCCGACACGAAGAAGCTCAAGGAGCACTTTGCGGACTTTGACCCAAATCCTCTGTGATAGCGGTAATGATATTCTCTATGGTGAAGACGGTCTGGATACGTTTTTTGAGGATAATTTTAAGGCTCGTCACACGTAAGCTACCAGTAGTGCAAAGGTAGTCCTGAACAAAGGAAGGTCACATACCAATTTTGATTTCTTTGTCAGTGCTTTATCCCCCTTTTCTTTTCCCAATTTTGGCGAAAAAAGATTTTTCCTTCCTGCGATTAAGCCGTTTCCTTATCTTTAAAAGCTTCTTTAAAATGTCGAATTGTCTGCATGAAGCCACGCCATCATAAGTTTATAACTCACGGCCAGAATCACCGCACCGACGAACAATCCCAGAATACCAAAAGCAAGCATGCCGCCAATAGCACCCAATAAAACAACAAGCATTGGGATATCTACACCCCGTCCCAATAATAATGGTTTTAAAAAGCCATCGCTTATGCTTATCAGTACAGCGAGAACTGTAAAAACCGTGGCCGGAACAGTATCTAGTACACTGAATACATAAATACTTATTGGGCCCAGAATGAATAAAGGTGACAACTGCACAGTGGCCAGGATCAACACAAACAACGCCCACAGTCCAGGCAGAGGAACATTGAAAATAATTAACAATATGACTGACGCAAGGGCTTGAATCAGGGCAACGCCCAAGATGCCCTGAACCACAGATCGGATGGTTCCGATGGTCAGGTTGATAAAGTCCTCTGCGTTATCTCCAACCAGTCTTTTCGCAAATTCTTTTGCTGTTTCTGCGCCCATGTCAGCTTTAGCAAGTAGTACACCAGCTATGATAATGGAAACAATAAATTGTAGAAATGTTAAACCAATACCTGTCAATGTTTTAAGCAACCAGCCTATAAATTCTTTAACCTGTTCACTGTGCTGTCCATTATATTCCGACAACAATTCCAGCAAATTATTTGAGGCCTGGCCCCAGATATTGTAAAGATTCTCGCCTATCAATGGCCATTTATTTACATTTTCTGTTGGGGGTGGAATCGTGAGCCTGCCTTCTTCAAATGCCCTTAGAAAATTCTGATAACCGGATGCAGATGATTCAGCCAGCATTAACGAAGGTATGATGATGACTATTAACCCTGCAAGTGTGAATAACACGGCCGTTAGTGTTTTTTTATTACCCAGTGCGTTTACAGACTTCTTAAACAACGGAAACTGGGCTATGGCTATAATAACCCCCCAAATAAGTATAATCATAAACGGGGCGAGAATCATTAAACTAGCTGCTATAAGCAATATGAGGAAGCCGATGCGAATTAAAAGCTCGATGCTCCTGTTGTCATTTAAATTTTTCATTACGTGTTCATTTTATTTTATTTTCCATTCAACTATGGAAAAGTTAAGTTGGAGCAGCGGGAATCGAATAGTGGCCTGTAACCCCTACCACAAAACGTTTTAACTTTTTTCTATTTTCGATGTACCAGCAAATGTACCAACAGGTTTTTCGCGCTTGAAGTATTTGAATTGTGACTTATTGCCAATTTTATTATTCAGAAGTTACCGAAATAGGGGTAGCGACCATAGTAATTAGATCGCGAAGAAAACCTATTACTTCTTTTCCCCAAATGTCACCATGATTCTTCATCAGGCTGCCATCAACATAAATATTTAAATAGGGATTAAGCGGATGAGTGCGCCCTAAATGAGTTAACGACACACCTTCAAAGTCTAGCTGACTACCAAAACCTTGGCCTAACCATGCTTTTTTGAGACTACGAAAATTAAAATCTGATTTACGAATGTTTTTATCTTGTAATGGAGTTAACGTATGGGTTCGATAGGGTTCAAAATGTCCAATAGCGACGCGAACAGCTTCCCCTTCATTAATTGTTAATTTAGCTTTACCGTCTTTCGTGCATATTTGACGATTTAAATTTTCATGACTCTCAAATAAGACTGAAAAGGTTCTTCCAAGATAGGGGAACACATAACGTGTTACAGTATCTGCCTCTGATGTAAGCATAACAAAACGTGGTATTTCTTTCCAATAGCGGCTACAGTTTTCTTGTGACATGTCAAATAAAGTAGAGAAGCGCAATGCCTCAAAAGCTGGGTTCACTAATACGACAAGATCGCCGAAGCTTTCAGCGTTTTTTTGATGCCTACCAATAAATCTCTCTACCATCACTTGATTCAATGCAGTGTAAACCACTGCAGCACCAAAACTATGCCCCATTATCGCTATTCTACTTTTGACAGATTTAGGATTAGAGGTTTCAATTGTGGCTTTTACATGCACAATTTCTTCAAGTTTTAATAAAACTTCGGTAACACCCAGTAATCCTACTTTATGAGCAGTGTTTTTACGCTCCCAAAAAGTTATGTATTTAAGTATGGGCACGACTAATGAATCCCCACGCCAACCAATATACACACCTAAAACCTTACGTTTTGCGCGCCTATCTTGTTGGCTGGCTACGGTCTCGGTATGCGAAATTTCAGCAAGAAGTTGCTTAAATAACTCCAAATTGGAATCATCAGGTGCAGCATTATGTTGCCAACCATGAACAAAGACGGTGACAATGACATTATCAGAACCAGAAATTTGGAAATATGTATCAAGGACTACGTTCATTTGCTCGCGATCACGTAGCTGCCCTTGGTCATTAAACTCAATAAAACCTAAATGAAATTCCTTACCTGTGTTTGGAAAATAATGTGTGATTGCATGGGCCTCACAATTACCTAACGAGTCAGAAATACAATTACTTAATTCGCTATGATAAATTGCATTATGCGCACAAGCGCCTAGCAATACGCTTAGTGATAACACAATAAGTACTAAACATTTTTTATGAAACATAAAGCCCCCATTTCTATTATCGAATCTGCTGTGCATCAGTGTATCAAAAAGCTCTTAGGTATTATTGAATGGATTGATTTTTCAGAGGCAATGCTGAAGCAAGCAAAGTTAATAAGCATTATATTTTAAACGGCAAAGTAAGGCCCCAAAAAGGCGAATGTAGTAGCCTTCCGTATGAAAAAGAATCATTTGATAAGTTATGTTCTACAAATACTTTATATTTTTGGAAAAAACCAGACAAATACTTCAGAGAAATGTTACGAGTGCTAAAGAATGGGAAAAGATTGTAATTGGATTTCGAGATGACAATCAAATAAGCCGCCTAAATCTCATTGAGGACATCTTTAATGCCTATTCATTAGATGAGGTTGTCTCCCTATTATCCTATTTAGGGGAATTATCACCTTGACATAGTAGACTACTTGGCGTAGTATTATCTCATTAATTAGTGAGAGGAACTTGCCATGAGTGATCTATCCAACCCTATTTTCCACGACGAGACCAAAGCCCGCGAATGGCTTGAAAAAGAATTATGGCCTAGTGGCCCAATTTGCCCACATTGTGGCACGATTGATCAGGCTACGCTAATGCGAGGAAAATCTACCCGCGCTGGTCTCTATCAATGCAATGCTTGCCGTGAACCGTTTACGGTTACGGTTGGTACACTTTATGAGCGCTGCAAGATTAAGTTACATACGTGGCTTGCTGCTACGTATCTCATGATGGCTAGCAAGAAAGGAATGAGTGCCCTTCAAATAGGACGTATGCTTGGAGTAAGCAAGAAAACCGCATGGTTTCTTTGCCATCGTATACGTGAATCGCTTCGGGAAACCAATCCGGATATGTTAGGTGGAAAAGGTAAGACCGTTGAAGTTGATGAATCTTTCGTTGGTGGCCTTGAAAAGAACAAACATCGTAGTAAACGTAAACATACCGGTACTGGCGGAGCTAATAAGGAGGCGGTAGTGGCTCTTGTTGAGCGTGGTGGACGCGTCCGTTCGCATCATATGTCTACTGCTATTGCCGCTAAAATGTTGTTTCCAATTTTGAAAGCGCAACTTAATAATGAAACTTTAGTCATAACTGATGAAAGTAGACCAATGAAAAAAGCGGCAAGTAAATTTGGGCTGAATAAAACCGTTAATCATAGTATCGGTGAATATGTGCGTGGTGACATTCACACGAATACAATCGAGGGGTATTTTTCTATTATGAAGCGCGGTATCAATGGAACGTATCATCATGTGTCGCAACAGCACCTCAAAAGATACCTTGCTGAATTTGATTTTCGTTATAATGAACGTTCCGCACTTGGAGTTAAGGATGGTGAGCGTATGACCAAATCTATTAAAGGGATTGTTGGAAAACGCTTGACTTATCGGGACTCATCAAGCGTCGGGCTTCGTTGAGGTACAATATGGAACACCTCATAATTACGATTCGTCCGACGCAACCTGATGATGAGCTGCTACGTGTTTCTGATGCTATGCAGCATATCATTGACTATATCAAATTAATTAAAGAAGCCGAAAACGCTATTGTATCGCCAGAGGAATCTTTTGAATGGCGACTAGAAAGCGCTTCTGCTAATTCGCCGTTTACTGTAGTAGCTGTTGCAGAATCGACCCACCCAGAAGTTGACGTATCTTCTCAAGTACAAAAAGTTAAAGCTGAATTTTCTTCCGGCATGCGCGAATTAATCCAAAACAGGCGGCCACCGTGGTGGATGGGGCCAGATGCAATCAATTTGGCTCGTTCGGTGTTCACTAGAGGCCAAAATGGCATAGGCAGAACTGAGATTAAGATCACAGAAGACGAAACTTTCTTGATTGATCGCGCACAAGCTGATGCAGGAGTCAAAGCGATTGCTGCGATAAGTGCTATTAGCGTTGATACCGACATCTCTGATAGAGAAGCATGGGGAGAAATAGAAGGTGTAATAGTCGCTGCTGGTCGTTATCGCAATCGTCCAGCGATACAGATACGAACTGACTTGTATGCGTATGTATGGTGTCAGCTACCGAACGCCATTATTGAAAAATTCGGCAGTGAACACAAGGTGAAAGATGTATGGAGTGGAAAAACACTCGGAATACAAGGAAAACTTATTTATGTCAGCGGGGGAAATCTTTCCAGAATTGAGGCTAACGACATTCGAGAGTTAGAATCTGTCTTGCCAATTGATTTAAATTCTGTTCTAGACCCAAATTTCACTTCTGGGCTAGACCCAGTAGAGTATCTACGTAAATTCCATGAAGGTGATCTTGCGTAGTAGGCGCGTTTATTGGGATGCTTGCACGTTTCTCGGCTTGTTAAATCAAGAATCGGTGAGGTCAAATGATTGCACAGCAGTATGGAAAGAAGCTGAAAAGGGAGAAACGCTGATTTTCACTTCTTTTTTTGGTTTTGCTGAGGTATTTAAAGTGAAGTGCGAAGGAAAAGCGGAACCATTGACTGATGAATACGATAAAAAAATAGAGCAATTACTTCAGCAAAAATGGATACGACCCGTTGTTGTGGATGAAAAGATTAGTTTTGCGGCAAGGCAGCTAATGCGTGGTTATAAAGAATGCAAAAAGCCAGCCGATGGTATTCATCTTGCAACAGCTTTGGCGCTAAGTGTAGATGAAATGCACACCTTTGATAAATCTGATTTATTAAGGCGTGATGGCAAAATAATGCGCGCAGACAGCGTACCACTAACAATATGTACTCCGAGACTTCGACCACGCCTGCCCAATGACCCAAATACGCAAGAATTATTTTCTGAATGACCAAGGTTTCTAAGAAGGCAGTAGAAAAAATTGAACTTCGTACGGATGGATGGGCACGTCTCAAAGACGCTGTTCATGCTGCTGCTAAAAGTGGTCCAAAGCCGCGCATAGCTAGTAAGGCCACGAAGAAGACAAAGAAATAGCTGGTAAGTAAACCAGCTATACATTTTTCGTACTACGTTAAAGTGATAATTCCCCTATTTAGGGTTTTCAGACTCACATATAATAGAAAAAGATGGTAAACCACTTCTTTCATACTGCGCTGTAGCAATCAAACCAGCAAACACGCGATGAGATAACACAAGCAACACGGGCACTGTGGTGTGTGGTGTGCATGGGATCTGTATCCTGGCACTTACTGACAACCTATCTGTGCAGTGATGCCTTACGGGAAACCGTGAACAGGTAGCACCATCTACCTCAACGAGAACAACACAGGCCACCACCATCCATGGACAAATTATTCAAACTAATAGGCTTCATCCCATTCATCCTGGTTATTTTCCTGAATGCCTTTGTCGATCTAGGACACAAGATCCTTATCCAGAATACAGTCTTCAAGATCTATGATGGCCAAACCCAGATCATCCTAACGGCTATCGTTAACGGCCTAATTTTGCTGCCGTTCATACTACTCTTCTCCCCAGCCGGCTATCTTTCCGACAAACATCAGAAACCCCTAATCATGAAAGTAAGTGCTGCTGTTGCCGTCGGTCTGACACTGTTGATCGCTCTCTCGTACTACCTCGGCTGGTTCCACTTTTCCTTCGCCATGACCTTTCTGCTGGCAGTACAAAGCGCCTTCTTCTCGCCAGCAAAGTACGGGTACATCAAGGAACTGACAGGCAAGGAACAACTTGCCGCCGCCAATGCAGTCGTACAGGCCGTCACCATTGTAGCCATCCTGTTTGGCGTCTTCGCCTTCTCGGTATTTTTTGAACGGCTACTAGCCGGAGTGAGCTATGAAAACGAGTCGCAATTGTTGCAGGCTATTGCCCCCCTTGGCTGGATTTTGGTGATTTGTGCATCACTGGAATTGATATTTGCCATGCGACTGCCAGCCCGCGAGGCAACAGCGGCCGAACAGCACTTTGACTTGAAAAAGTACAGTAAGGGACTCTACCTGCGGGACAACCTAAACAAGATCCTGGCAAACAGAACCATCTGGCTTTCGATCGTTGGTTTGTCCGCGTTCTGGGGAATCTCCCAGGTCGCATTGGCCACCTTTCCTGCCTTCGCCAAGGAAACGCTGGGAGTGAACAACACCGTTGTCATTCAGGGGATACTGGCCTGTTCCGGGTTTGGCATCATTATCGGCTCCCTGCTGGCCGGACAGTCCTCGAAGCATCACATTGAAACGGGCCTCGTGCCGCTGGGTGCACTGGGTATCGTTACCGCGATTTTTTTCTTGCCACAACTAAACTCGCCGGTCCTACTGGTCCTCGATTTTCTGTTGCTGGGTGCCAGTGGCGGGCTGTTCATCGTGCCACTCAACGCACTGATCCAGTTCCATGCCCGGGACCATCAACTGGGCACTGTGCTGGCGGGCAACAACTGGGTGCAAAACGTGGTCATGCTGGGATTCCTGGGCTTGACTGTTTTATTTGCCATCTTCGGTTTCAGTAGTATTGGCCTGTTTAATCTGTTGACGGTCACGGCACTGGCAGGCGCCCTCTATACGGTCTACCAACTACCACAGTCACTGGTGCGTTATGTCATTGCGCGGATGTTTTCCAGTACCTATCACATCAAGGTACTGGGATTTAAAAACCTGCCCGGCACTGGTGGTGTCCTGATGCTGGGCAATCACGTCAGCTGGCTCGACTGGGCAATGATTCAGATCGCCTGCCCCCGGCCAGTACGGTTTGTGATGCATCGGGCAATCTTTCTACGCTGGTATCTGAAAGGGTTCATGGATTTCTTCAAGGTTATCCCGATTGCTGCCGACCAGAGTAAAGAAGCACTGCAACAGATCAACGAATTGCTACGTTCAGGTGAAGTCGTTTGCCTGTTTCCGGAAGGGGCAATCAGCCGCAGTGGCAACTGGGTGAATTCAAACACGGCTATGAGCGCACCGTCGAAGGGGTGGATGGCATTATCCTGCCGTTCTATTTACGCGGCCTCTGGGGCAGTCGCTTCTCACGCTCAAGTGAAAAACTACAGGAGATCCGCAACACCCGCCTGCGCGGAGACATTATCGTAGCCTTCGGCAACCCCCTGCCTATGGATACGCCAGCCGACGAACTGAAAAGACAAGTGCTCGAACTATCGATCGATACTTGGGAACACTATACGCAAACCCTCGATCCCATTCCTTTAGCGTGGTTACGGAGTGCAAAACGATACGGCAATAAGCCCTGCCTAGCAGATGCCAGTGCAACGACTACGCTCTCCGGCTATAAAACCTTAATCGCCGTCATCGCATTCTCCCGCCTGATCCGCAGACGCAGTCAGGAGCAGAATATCGGCCTGCTCCTACCAACCAGCAGTCCAGGCATCATCACCAATATGGCGGCATTGCTGTTAAACAAGACAGTGGTCAACCTAAACTACACGGCCAAACTGCAAGCACTGATTGCCGCCGTAGAAAATGCAGAGGTTAGCAGCCTCTATACATCCAGACGCTTTATCAAGAAACTGGAGGAGCGTGGCATCAACTTGATTGAACTCCTGACTCGGGTTCAGGTACATTATCTTGAAGACATGAAAGAGGAAATTGGCACGTTCACCAAGCTTTCTCTTCTGATCTTGACGAAAGTGTTGCCTGCAAGGGTACTCTATGTATTGTTCGGCCGGCGTGCCGGCATCGATCATCCCGCCGCCATCCTCTTCTCAAGCGGCAGCGAAGGGGAACCCAAGGGAGTCCTCCTCAGTCACCGCAACATCATGGCCAATATCCGCCAGATCACGGATGTTAGCGACGTGTGCGAGGAAGATGCCATCATGGCGACCCTGCCCCTGTTCCATGCCTTCGGTCTCACAATAACGGGACTCATTCCCATGGTTGAGGGTATCCCGGTGATCTTCCATCCAGACCCAACAGAAGCCTTGACGATTGCAAAGGCCATCGCCAAACACCAGGCCACCGTGTATTTTTCTACTTACACCTTTCTGCGGTTGTTTAACCAGAACCGGCGTATCCACCCATTGATGCTGGATTCACTGCGTGTTGTGGTGGCTGGTGCCGAAAGACTGAACCCCGAGGTACGGGATGCCTTCAAGCTCAAGTTCAACAAAGAGATCTACGAAGGCTACGGCACCACGGAAACCACACCGGTTGCCATCTGCAACATCCCAGACCGGATCGATCAAAGGGACTGGAAGGTCCAGCAAGGGAACAAGCCAGGAACCGTTGGTATGCCCCTGCCCGGTGGCAGTTTCCGTATTGTTGACCCCGACACGCTTAAGAGACTGCCCACCGGAGAGGATGGTCTGGTCCTGTTCAGTGGCCCACAGGTCATGCTGGGCTACCTCAATGCCCCTGAGAAAACAGATAATGTGATCGTCCAATTGGATGACAAGCGCTGGTACAAAACCGGTGACAAGGGCCATCTCGACCAGGACGGCTTCCTCACCATTGTCGATCGTTACTCACGTTTTGCGAAAATCGGTGGCGAGATGATCAGCCTCGGTGCTATCGAGAGCGCAATTGGTAAATTGCTGCCGGAAAATATCGAGGTACTCACCACAGCAATCCCCGATGGCAAGAAGGGAGAAAAAGTGATTCTCCTGATTGCCGGTGACATCGATCATGATGAAATGAAGGGACTTATAGAACAATCGGGACTCAACCCGTTAATAAGGCCTGCAGAATTAATCAATGTAGAGGCGATTCCGAAACTAGGAAGTGGCAAGAATGATTTTAGCCTAGCAAAACAGATTGCATTGAAGGCCTTCGCATGATGAATGCGACCGGGACGTCCACACCCATTCACAATTTACCACTGACAAGAGAACATTCATAATTGCCCATTTACATTTTTTTAAGCACAAAAAACCCCCGATCTAGTCGAGGCTTTTCGCCATTACTTCTCCCTTTATATATACTTTTTCGTTTGATCCGAATCTGTATTATTTAATTGATGCTTTTCTACGACGTGTAGTTCCAAATCCAGCTAGACTAAGACCGATAAGGACAAGGAAGGCGCACATCAAGAATGTGGCAAGTCCAAGTAACTGCCTTACTACGATCGCTTTTATCTTCAACATTCAAAAGTCTCCGATAAGTTAACTCAGCTTTCACGCAACTGCTCACAAGAGTTCGATGGTTTAAGAATAGTTTTCCCAATCGTTCTCCTTTTAGTATTTAGGGGAACTATATACTTTACACCGGAAAATATTGTGGTATAATTCTCTTATCATGAGAGGAGGATGCCATGCCTTATAAGATCAATACTGCAATCAGTGTCTACCAGTTGATGGAAATGTTTCCTGACGAGGAAACCGCACGACAGTACCTTGAGGATCGTCGCTGGAAATATGGTGTGTCTTGCCCGACATGTCAAAGCCTATCGGTCTATACAAGATCGGGAAAACGAAAAGGGATGTATGACTGTCGAGGATGCGGCAAGCATTTTAGTGTTCGGACCGGTTCCATTTTTGAAAAATCACACATTCGACTTCACAAATGGCTCTATGCCATTTACACCGTCATGACTTCTCGAAAGAGCATTAGCGCTATGCAATTAAGCAAAGAAATTGGGGTCACGTATAAGTCCGCCTGGTTTGCGTTGCATCGGATTCGAGAGGCTTGCCGTGGCGATCTTACCCGTCTCTCAGGAATCGTAGAAATCGACGAAACGTATGTGGGCGGGAAAGAACGGAACAAGCACTGGAAGAAAGGGGATAAACCGAAAGCCGGGACAGTTGGCAAACAACCCGTCCTCGGCATGAGGGAGCGTGGTGGCAAGACCGTGGCCCTGCCAGTGCCTGCGACGGATCGGCTTACGCTGTGGACGGAGATTCAAGAGGCGATAGAAATAGGCAGCACGCTCTATACGGATGACCATGCCGCCTATCGAGGCATTGAGCGTAAAGGCTATCAGCACCAAGCCGTAAACCATTGGCATTGAGAGCGTTTGGGCGGTCTTAAAACGTGGACTGAACGGCACATTCCATCAAGTATCCGTCAAGCATTTATCGCGTTATATTCATGAATTTTCGTTCAGGCTCAATGAAGGACGTTGTGGCCGGGAGACCATGCACCGCATTGAAAGCGTCTGTGATGCGGCCATTGGCAAACGCTTAACGTATCAGGGGCTTGTCCAATGAGCGCCGTAGGGACCGGCCTCTTGGATTCGGCTGTGGATGTGCTTTTTGCTCACTCCCCACTCGTTCACCGCTTGATCCAGGGAGACGCCACACTCCGTGCTTCGATCACGAGAGAAAGCGTGGATTTAATTGTGACCTCTCCCCCCTATAACGTTGGCAAAGCATATTCTGGTGCCCAACAAGATGATTCATTGCCCTACGACGCCTATTTGAACTTTTCTAAACAGTGGCTGACGAATTGTTTTCATTGGACGAAATCGACCGGTCGCTTATGCGTCAATGTCTCGCTGGATAAAAACAAGAATGGCAAGCAACCGCTTTCAGCAGACATCACGCGATTAGCAATGGAGGCCGGGTGGTGCTATCATGCGACTATTCTGTGGAATGAAGGCAATATCTCCCGTCGCACGGCATGGGGGAGTTGGAAGTCAGCCAGCGCCCCTCATGTCATTGCCCCTGTGGAAACCATTATTGTGCTCTATAAAGATACGTGGAAACGTGAGCGCCCTGGAAACAACGATATTAGCGCCGAGGAATTTAAGGAATGGTCGTTGGGGTCATGGTCATTCAATGGAGAGAGCAGGAAACGGATTGGTCATGAGACCCCATTTCCAAGAGAACTGCCGAAACGCTGCATCAAGATATTCTCGTTTATCGGGGACACGGTGTTTGATCCGTTTGTCGGATCGGGCACTACTATGATAGAAGCGATTCGACATGGTCGGCAAGCCATTGGTCTTGAGAAAGAGCCCAAATATTGTGAGCTGACCAGAGATCGGATTTTCAAGGAATGCAATCTCTCATTGAGGAAATCCTTACCGATAAGGCAGGGAAAATCTACTGCACCGTGTTGGAGCAGTTAATCTATCAACGGCCCTCTCAAGATTGAGTCCGGGGAGGTGACTGGTCTCACAGCCTGCCTCCTCGCCAATACCGATGCCTATGACAACCTGCTTTCCACGCTGAAACAGCGAACATTTGAGTTAGCCAAACAGATTACCCCGTTACATCCGTTACATGGCAGTCCGGTAACAACTACATAAATCCCAATACTTTGATATAGATCCTTCTTTACATGAAGGCTTGGTTTATCTTTCTTGGCTTCGGGGTACTACTCATTTATTTCCATTTTCTCTAAAATTCGATAGTAGAAAGCAAAAAGAATTTATTTATGATGTAGCAAAAAAAAATAGACGACACAGTTCAAGGTGCCAGGCGTAAAAAGTGCAGCGCAATGTTATCAGCAATTGAAAATATCTGGCGCGAACAATTATTATTGTTTTTGATTAGACGCTACAACGCCTATCGCCCTCACTTCTCTAGCGTTAAACCGTCTGTATCATGTCTGAATAGTGTCATGTGAGGCTTTATCTATGCATATCTTCTTAGCTTAACAAGTTTAAATATCCAAAGTTCATTTTACAAAAATTACCTCCGTGAGAAATAATGGGCTAGCGTTAGTCATTTCATATATAACAAGATTTCATTCGAAATATGGATCGTTTTTTTCATTATTAACCTGACGCGACCTTACTTATTACATAGCGGAATTTTCCCGATTTTTCCGCAGCGATTTCTGCCACTTTCTCGATGATTACCTGTACCCCCTGGCCCAGTCTGGCCTTGAAACCATTTTCAATCTTTTCAATGAGTTCCTGACCGAGGCCGGTCTCGGATACCACCCTTACACGTGTAAGTTGCAGACTTTCCTGAATTATTTTGAAGGCGCGTACTTGCGGCAGATCGCGCAAGATATAGATTAGGGCTAAACCATGCATAATTGTTCCATCTTGGGCAACCAAGAAATCGGTACTCCGACCTTGGATTTCCTTGAGCAATGGAAGCCCGCGACCGCAGCTGCAAACACTAGGGTCGAGCACCCCGATGTCGCCAGTACGATAACGAATGAAAGGAAAGTCTTTGGTGGCGAGATGGGTAATAACAATTTCACCTGCCATACCACGAGGCAGGGATTTGCCCTGTGTATCCACAATTTCGACAATAATGTCCTCTGCGGTAATGTGCATACCGCCCTTAGGGCATTCGTGGGCAATAAAACCAGCGTCGCGACCACCATAGCCATTAGCTACCCGGCAGCCAAAGGTTTTGCTAATTTGCTGACGTTGTTCGTCGTAGAGTCGTTCCGAAGTTACAAATGCAACCTGGATACCCAGATCGTCCACGCGTAGGTGCTGTGTTTCAGCATATCGGGCAACATGAGATAGCGCAGAGGGGTAGCCAAAAAGCATTTTAGGGCGCCTGGTGCGGATTTGTTCAAGGAAGCTATCAAGCTTTTGTTCGGTCATTTCAAAAGCGGGTAGCAACTTGGTCCTAAACAACCAATCACGAAAAATGCGGATGTTATCTTGTACGTCAAGTTCGATGGTGGATCCCCAAACAACAATTTCCGGATCGCCAATATCCACTCCCCACCAGCGTGTGGCGCGCCATTTTGCAGCGACATCGTGACTGACACGCTTCTTTCCAATGTAAAAAATTAGTGGCTCACCACTGGAGCCACCGGTGTTAAAGCTGGCGAGATCTTGAGAAATTTCGGATTTCAATGCTTCGGTATTGGCACGGATTTTTGATTTGTCGAGGAAGGATATTCGTGTGAGGTCGGTAATGGAGCGCATATTTTCCGCCTTAAATCCAATTTCTTCAAATAGTTCGCGGTAATAGGGTACGTGTGTCTGGGCGTGTGTGAGAAGCTGGCATAGCTTGGAAAGCTGGAGTTCCTTCAGATGTTTCTCATCCCACCACTGTGAGGATTCCATCTCCTTGCGCACTTCAACGCTGTCATGTTTCTTGAAGCGTTCATGCAAAGGAAAGAGTGCGCTAGATATAAGTGAAGTGTATAAGCCCATTTTTTTGTTTACGAATCGACTTTTGCTAGTGTTCCGTCTTAAAGTTATCTGGCTTCGTTTAGCACATTTTCATATACGCTTAACAATCTGTTTCGCACCTCTTGCCACGTATAACACTGCACGGCATTAAGCCCAGCCGACCTAATTTGCTGGGCTTTAGTTGGATCGTTTAACAGCATAAGAATAGCATCTGCCATGGCTACTGGGTCTTGTAAGGGAACCAGCAATGCTGTGTTATCGTGTGTTACCAGATAGGGCACCACCCCCCGACGTTAGTACTTACTACTGGCACCCCACTGGCTAATGCCTCCAGCACGGAAATGGGCATGTTGTCCGCCAAGCTGGGATTCACCATGACATTTGAACTTTGGTAAAGTGCCGCCATGTCTTCGTTATTTACTCGTCCCGTAAAAATGACGGCGTCTTGTAGTCCCAATTCAGCCACAAGATTTTCCAAGGCTTGTCGCTCAGGCCCAGAACCGGTAATAGTGAGTCTGGATGTCGGCAACAGCTTTATAACTATACCTAAAAGCACGCAGTGCTGTTGCGTTGTCGTAAATCAGCTCCAAGTTGCGTGCAACCAAGATGTGTGGGGAATCTGTTTTTGATATAACTCTAGCGCTAGTGTCAACCGAAAAACGGCTTAAATCTATAATATTGGGCACGGTACTGGTTGAAAAACCACGTTTTGTAAACACCGCTTCGAGGAAGCCAGAAGGAACAATGATAGCGTTTGCTTGACGCAAACTAAGTTTAACCCAGAAGAAATCTCTGTCAAAGAAGGCATCTGCCTCCCCTCCACGGTAGTTGATAATAACTGGTTTTTTCCTGATGCTAGCTATCCAGATAGACGGAGCAGCGAAGAGGTGCCACGACCAGCCTGAATTGGCCATAACATGAAATAACTGGACTTTGTTTGCACATTGCCAAAGATGGGTCAGATAGGAAAGCAGTCGAGACACTGCTCTTATTCCTTTTATCCCCTCTACCCAACGTGGACGATAGGAGCGGTTTACCTGAATTAGTTCCACTATGACGCCCTCGTCACGCAGCAATTTTGCCAATTGCTGCGTCTGATTTGCCATTCCTCCAGAAGGAGGGGGTAAGGGTCCAACCAATCCAATGTGCAAGCCGGATGTTTTCATCTTAGTATTTCCTTGTTGACAAGCGAGCCATACACATCTTTGTAGCGAGCTACGCTAACTGGCCAGTTACGCTCTGTTTCCACATAGTTTCGTGCTGCGGCACGCAGAGCAGGCCAACTATCGCATCTTGAAAGGAGATCTAATACTTTGGTTGCTAAGGCATCTGGGTTGCCAGACTTGAAAATAATGCCGGTTTCTCTGTCTTGGATAAGCTCCAAATGACCGCCTACATCTGAAGCCATAAGCAGCTTACCTTGCGCCATTGCTTCAAGTGGTTTAAGTGGTGTCACTAGATCGGTTAGTCGCATACGTAGTCTTGGGTAGACCAGAACATCAATCAGATTGTAGTAGCGCTGAACCTGATCATGAGGAACGCGACCGGCAAAAACTACCTTACTCTCTATACCCAGCTGTACTGCTAGATTCTTCAGCTCATTCTCTTGTGGACCTCCACCGACTAACAGAATTTGAATATCTGGATTTTGGGACAGTATCTTCGGTAGGGCCCGCAACAGAATATTTAAACCTTCGTATGCATAAAAAGAGCCGATAAAACCAAGCAGTAATTTTCCATTGAGACCAAGATTCATTGCAAGTTGCAGATCCGGTTTTTCGCCTACACTAAAATTTTCAATGTTAACGGCATTTGGGATGACAGTGACTTTATTGGGCAAGATACCCCGCCCTAGAATGTCGTTTCGCAGTCCTTCACAGATCGTGGTCACCGCATCGACACGTTTCAGAGCGTAACTTTCTAACGCACGCGTAATACGATAGCGAATCCCCCATTCTGTGTTGGTACCATGAACTACCGCCGCATCTTCCCAGAATGCTCTGATTTCATAGACGACGGGTATGTTTAGGTTATGTGCAACCCGTAAAGCGGGTAAGACATTGAGTGTGGGAGAATGAGCGTGCAGAATATCCGGCCTGACAATTTTGATCACTTCACTCAAACGGCGAGTCAGACTATTAATTACGGAAGCTTGATTCAGGATGGGTAATTTTGTTACAGCTCCTGATGTGCTTGGGGTACGGTAGAAATGCCAGTCATCGATATCCTCTTCAGAAATCTTGCAGTATCCCTGCTTCTGGCTTGTCAGATGAAAGGTTTTCCAACCCAGAGCACGTTGTTCCTTGAGAATGGAGAGAGTGCGGAAGGTGTAGCCGCTTTGATTCGCATTAATATTCTTTAAATCGTTTGCACATAAATAATCAAGATTATTATAGAGTATTACCAGCCACTATGTGATTATTCTACGGTAAGTAGATTTAGGAAAGGCATGTCATTTAGGTAAATGACCGTGTCTTTATTCATATACGGTACTAGAAGCCTTTTTTCTAGATTACTTTCTCATTCCAATCCATACTGTATACGACAAAAATGATGTTGTCAGAAAAAGATAACGAGATCGTTTAGAAAACAAGGGGTATACGAATAAAGTAGGCAGTGATTGCCAAACCGTATAAGGGTAAGAATTTTAATCCTTTCTTCTCATCGAATCTATGCTCAACAGATTAATGTATCAACGCAACCACAGGTTGCGAGGAATCGAAATGTGACTAAATGCTTTCTCCCCCCAAAGGTTGATATTTTATCATGAAGGGCTAATTCAGAGCAGAGAAGAGTTCCCATCACTTCTCCCTAGAAATTTAGTTGCTAAAACCTAGACTTGCTTGTCCTGAACAGGCTACAATTCGGGCTTTTAAGAAGCTTTGTATCATGCGTGTTTTTCGCGGAACTCCCGTTCAAGCTCAGGATCCCACTGCGCTCACTATAGGTAATTTCGATGGAGTGCATCTAGGTCACCAGGCTATGCTTACTCGCCTGAAAGAAGCAGCTACCCGGCTAGGCCTTGTTTCCTGTGTCATGATTTTCGAGCCGTACCCACGCGAATTTTTTACGCCGGATCAGGCACCCACACGGCTTACTAGTCTTCGGGAAAAACTAGAATTATTAGCAGAATTACGCGTAGAGCGGGTGCAGGTTTGTCACTTCGATTTTAATTTTGCATCGATTAGCGCGGAAGATTTTATCGCGCGTATCTTGATACAGGGGCTTGCTGTCCGCTGGATTATAGTGGGTGAAGATTTTCGTTTCGGTGCGCTTCGCACTGGTGATTGTGCCATGTTGAAAAGATCTTTTACACAACATGGTTTTGAAGTTGCGGAAATGCCAAGTTACACCTTAGGTAATCAACGGGTTTCGAGTACGGCGGTGCGGGAAGCATTGGTGACAGGTGACCTAGAGCTTACCAGACGTCTTCTGGGGCGGCCTTATAGCATTAGCGGGCGTGTGATCGAAGGCGATAAACTGGGTAAGAAAATCGGTTATCCCACCGCCAACATTCAATTGAGACACAATCGGCCACCACTATCTGGAATCTTTGTGGTCAAGGTGTATGGTACCGACGAGTTATCCCCACGAACAGCAGTATATGGTGTAGCCAGTTTGGGTGTACGTCCTACAGTGCATGAGGACGGTAAACCAGTTCTTGAAGTACATTTGTTTGATTTTGAAAAAGAGATATATCGCTGTCATTTGCGGGTAGATTTCATACACAAGCTTCGAGACGAAGAGAAATACCCAGACTTAGGGGCACTTACTAGGCAAATTGGGCGTGATGTGGAAAATGCAAAGAACTATTTCTTAAGATCATGCGCATCAGTAAATTAATATGATATTCCATGGATGACTATAAAAAAACCCTTAACCTGCCTGACACGCTTTTTCCCATGCGCGGTGATCTCGCTAGGCGTGAGCCTGTGATGCTCAAGGCCTGGAATAAAAAAAATCTTTATCAGAAAATCCGTAAAGTTTGTAAAGGGCGACCTAAGTTTGTTCTGCACGATGGCCCGCCGTATGCGAACGGTGATATTCACATTGGTCATGCAATCAATAAAATTCTTAAAGACATTATTATTAAAAGTAAAACACTGGCAGGTTTTGATGCACCTTATATACCTGGTTGGGATTGCCATGGGCTACCTATTGAACACCAGATAGAAAAGAGGTATGGCAAAAACTTGCCTGCGGACAAGGTGCGAAAATTGTGTCGAGATTTTGCACAGGAGCAGGTAGAACGACAAAAAGCTGATTTTATTCGGCTCGGAGTGTTGGGAGATTGGGATAATTATTATCTCACCATGGACTATAAGATCGAGGCTGGTATTATCCGTGCGCTCGGAAAGGTTCACAAAGGGGGGCATCTTTATCAGGGACAGAAGCCGGTCAATTGGTGCATTGACTGTAGTTCTGCACTGGCGGAAGCGGAAGTCGAATATGAGGACAAAACTTCGGCAGCAATTGATGTTGCGTTTCCAGTTAAGAATAACGCCGTTCTTGCCAAAGCGCTGGGCGTGTCGGTCATCAGTGAGCCTACTTTTGCAGTGATCTGGACTACTACACCATGGACCTTACCTGCCAATCAGGCAGTATGTGTGCATCCAGAATATGATTACCACTTGGTGCGTACCGTCAAGGGGCTATTAATTTTATCGAGCGAACTCTATACAGGGGTAAAGTCTATAAGATTGTCTCCAGTTGACGAAAAATCAAAACAGCCAGTTCTAAGAAACTTATCTCTCGTTGAATATTGTCTGACTAATTATGGTTTAGAAAACTTAGGAGTACTTGGTACTTGTAAGGGGTCAGAACTTAACCTTCTCGAGTTGAGACATCCATTTGATGATCGTGCTATACTAATTGTCTGTAGCGAGCATGTTACAACTGATGCGGGCACAGGACTGGTGCATATTGCTCCAGCACACGGCGTTGATGACTATGCTATAGGTCAGAAATATGATTTGCCAGTAGACAATCCAGTTGATGATAATGGAAAATTTTACGAGCGCATACCGCTTGTAGGAGGTTTGTCGGTTTGGAAAGCTACCGAAATAGTAATCCTTGAATTGAAAAAAAATGGTTTGTTACTCAAGTCAGATAAATTGCAACATAGTTATCCTCACTGCTGGCGGCATAAGACACCGATTATCTTTCGTGCTACTAGGCAGTGGTTCATAGGTATGGACAGGCCGATACACAAGGACGCATCGCAAAATACGCGTTTTGTTCCAACTATAACTATATTGGATGGTAAAGATACCCTTCGGAATCGAGCTAATTCTGCAGTAGCTGGCACTGAATTTTTTCCAGTTTGGGGTCGTGCTCGTTTGGAATTGATGATCAAGAACCGTTTCGATTGGTGTGTGTCACGCCAACGTAACTGGGGTGTACCAATGGCATTTTTTGTACATAAGGAAACTCATGAAGTACATCCTAATACCGAGGTATTACTTGAGAAGATAGCACAAAGGGTTGAGCAGCAAGGAATTGAGGCATGGTTCAGTTTGGATATAACAGAGTTTTTAGGAGAGGAGGCAAAGGATTACAAGAAATTGACTGATACCCTAGACGTCTGGTTTGATTCTGGTACGACACATGATACCGTTTTAAAATCATCTGAACAGCTTAAGTATCCTGCAGATCTTTATCTAGAAGGTTCTGATCAGCACCGTGGTTGGTTTCAGTCTTCGCTCCTGACCAGCTGCGCAATTAATGGCTGCGCTCCGTATGATGCATTGCTCACTCATGGTTTTGTAGTAGATGGTGGTGGCCACAAAATGAGCAAATCTAAAGGTAATGTCATTGCTCCACAAAAAGTGATGGATACTTCAGGAGCCGATATTCTACGATTATGGGCGGCTTCCACAGATTATTCTGGTGAGCTTTCAATTTCAGATGAAATTTTGAAACGAGTGGTAGAGAGCTATCGCCGTATTCGCAACACATTACGTTTTTTGTTAGCTAATCTGGCCGATTTTGATTCGGAAACTGATTTTGTGGAAGAAGAACAATGGCTGGATATTGATCGCTACATGTTAGCTTTTACTAGCATACTTCAGGATGAGCTGACACAGAATTATAAGCGCAACGAATTCCATTTGGTAGTGTACAAATTGCACTACTTTTGTTCTGAAGATTTGGGTGGATTCTATCTTGATGTTCTTAAAGATCGACTTTATACCGCCACAACAAAAGGTGTTCCGCGTCGCTCAGCGCAAAGTGCACTGTTTCACATTGCGCATAGCCTAGTACGCTTGTTTGCACCTATTCTAAGTTTCACCGCAGAAGAGGTATGGGAGCATCTTACGCGTAATGCTGATGGCAGCGTGCTACTACACACTTGGTATAAATTTCCATCGCAACCGGATACGAAATTATTGATGCAGCGTTGGACCAGGCTCCGCGAGTTACGCTCGGAAGTGCAAAAGCAACTAGAAGAATCACGTGCTCAGGGAAAAATTGGTTCGTCACTTTCCGCCGTTGTGGAAATTCGCGCTAGCGGAGACGATTTCGTTCTTCTTAATACTCTAGGAGACGATTTACGGTTGGTAGTCGTCGCTTCAGAAGTGCACGTGGCACAGGTTGAGAGTTGCCAGGAGAAGGGTATTTTTGTAGCTCCCAGTGTTCATCCTAAATGCGAACGCTGCTGGCATTATCGTAAAGATGTGGGTTGTAAGGATGACCATCCCACTATATGTGCTCGATGTATATCCAATCTTTTTGGGTCGGGTGAGGTACGTAAATATGCCTGACCCCAATTTTGTATCATTTTTGGTACGTTGTTTGTTTCTTTGCTTGTTTTCTGCAGTATCATCTGTTCAGTTTTTGGAACGATTTTCTAACCGTTTTATTTTGGATTTGATGGAAGTTAGGTTGGGTATTCGTTGTATACAAGAAAACACAGGGTACGATGAAATTTCACGTTAGTTTAGTATTGGCATTAGTGGTATTGGTGATAGATTTTGCCACTAAACGTTGGGTGGAATTGGAGCTAGTTTATGATCAGCAGATTCTACTGACAAGTTTCCTTAATTTGGTGTTGACGTATAACGCAGGAGCGGCATTCAGTTTTTTGAGCAACGAGTCCGGATGGCAGCGTTGGCTTTTTAGTGGAATTGCCATATGTGCCTCAGTTTTGATTATTTATCTTCTGCGCAAGCATACTTCAGAAAAATTATTTTGTGTCGCACTGAGCTTTATATTAGGTGGTGCGCTCGGGAATTTATGGGATCGCATAACTCTTGGTTATGTGGTTGATTTTCTAGATTTTCATTATAGTGGTTACCATTGGCCTGCGTTCAATGTAGCCGATTCATTGATATTTGTAGGAGCATTACTTCTGATATTCGAAAGTTTTCGACATAAAAAAAGTAACGAATAGCTGCCTAACGATTTTTTCCTGGTTGCCAAAGCACATCTCCAACACCTTGCTGGTGATTCAGTATCCTACATAGTACAAATAAAAAGTCTGACAGACGATTGAGGTATTGAATAATGAATGGCGCTACTGTTTCGGTGCGTGACAATCTGATAACGCATCTTTCCGCGCGACGGCACACGGTACGGGAAATATGACAAAGGGCCGCTGCACGGGTTCCGCTAGGAAGTATGAACTCCTTCAGAGCAGGTACAGTGGAGTTGTATTGGTCAAGCTTATCCTCCAAGTTTGTGACCTGTGCTATACTCATGCTAACATGGTCAGGGATGCTAAGGTCTCCACCTAGATCAAACAAGTCATGCTGAATATTTTCTAGATTATTGCGTATTTCTGGCTCAAGATTCTCTGTAAGTAATACTCCGATGCAACTATTGAGTTCGTCTACGGTACCGATGGCTTCAATACGTGTGCTTTCCTTGGTAGAACGTGAACCATCCCCCAAACTAGTGGTTCCATCATCACCGGTTCGCGTATAGATTCTCGTCAGTCGATTGGCCATGTCGTGCGGTAGATGATTGGGTTATGATAGCGCATTGGCTTACACATTCATTCTACTTATCCTGCCTGGGTTTATTCGGAAGAGGGTGCCTAAACAATGCAGGTAGTGGTTTTTTGTGTTGTCCATGTCGAGGGTGGGTAGGTCGTCCTTTCATCACAGATCGTGATGCCACCGTGCTGGTAGGGCGCGTAGATTCATTTTCGGTGGGACAAGTTACAGGTACATAAGGCTGACTGAATAGCGGATCCTGTGATACTTTCAGTTGTTTCTCTTGTCCGTGCGCATATTGCTTAGAATCAGGTTTTGAGCCTGCTTTATCCTGACGTTTTGCATGAAGAGCAGAGTCTTTCTTTTGCTTTTCTTTGGTGCGATCATGGCGCTCGCGTTCATGAAGGACATGTTTAGTTTCGGCCAGACCATCTAATATTGCTGATTCAAACCCAGTGATTACCTTTTTCGGAAGTTTAATTTTCAAAAGCTTCTCGATACCTTCGAGCAAATCGTTTTCGTCATCACACACCAGTGAAATTGCACATCCCCTTGTGCCAGCACGGCCAGTTCGCCCTATACGATGGATGTAATCTTCCGGTGTGTTTGGTAATTCGAAATTGACCACATGCGGTAAATCCTCAATGTCGAGTCCACGCGCGGCAACGTCAGTTGCCACTAGAACACGTACTTCTCCCTGTTTGAATTCCGCCAGAGCTTGGGTGCGCTGAGGCTGGCTCTTATCTCCATGAATTGCGGTGGTAGAGATGTCATCCCGTTCCAATTGTCGGGCCAGATGACTGGCACCATACTTAGTTCGAACGAATACTAGCACCTGTCTAAGATCCTGTGACTTAATAAGATGAGCTAACAATTCACGCTTGCGATTTCGCTTGATCGGATGCACGACATGCGTTACTAAGTTAGTCATGGAGTTGCACTTTGCTACTTCAACCAATATAGGTTGTTTTAGTATCTTATCTGCAAGTTTTTTGATCTCCTCGGAAAAGGTGGCGGAGAACATTAAGCTTTGTCGTTGTTGCGGCATCAGTGCAAGGATACGTTTGATGTCAGGCAGGAAGCCCATATCCAACATCCTGTCAGCTTCATCTAATACCAAAATTTCCACTTTAGAAAGACGCATTGTTTTTTGCTGGACGTGATCTAGCATGCGCCCTGGAGTGGCTACCAAGATTTCTACTCCGGCGCGTAGATCTTTGATCTGAGGGTCCATATTGACACCACCGTAAACCACAGTGCATTTGAGTGGCAGGTATTTTCCGTAAGTTTTGACACTTTCAAATACCTGAGCTGCTAGTTCGCGCGTGGGAACCAGAATCAGTGCACGAATCGGGTGTCTGGCAGGCGATACGCTTGTGTTTGCATAGGGTTGTAACCGGTGCAGCATTGGTAGCGTGAAGCCGGCAGTCTTTCCAGTCCCGGTTTGTGCCCCACCCATGATGTCCTTGCCATCAAGTATCGGCGGAATCGCTTGAGCCTGAATGGGTGTAGGTTCTGTATAGCCTTGATCATGGATCGCGCGAAGAATTTCTGCAGATAAGCCAAGTTGATCAAATGACATTCGCATTACTACTCAACAAACTACCAAAGCTTGCTGGGACTGATCTAATCAAGATAGCATCTTTATCTGAATTGTTATATTGATACACCTATTCGTTTCCCGTCGTTTCCTGAGGGATTCCCCTTCGTGATTTCTTCGTAAGCCACTCATCACTCTTCTTGAGCCAGTTTAATAATGGTGCAGCCCCGCTGATTGCTACTGCATCAACCAAGCAATACCAAGCAGCGACACCACTAGGGGGATTTCCTTGTGATAACCCAAGGATAGGTTCTATCGTTACCCATTTCCACGTTCCAACTGATGTACCAATTAATTCTAGCCATGTAGTTATAAAGAAAGCAGCGAGATAAACCATTGGCGAACGGCCTTTAAATAGATAAACTAAGAAAACACAGAACAGCAATGCACCTACCGCATCGCCTTGTTCAGGGTAGCCACTGATTCCCCAAATTGACCATGTGCCACAAACGAACACCACAAATGTTGCGATCTTTCTTGCATATTTTAGAAAGAAACCAGAACGAGCGAGTGCAATAGCGGTTAAATAAACCATGCCATGGCCAGGTGGCACATAAGCAGGTACGTTTTCAAACCGATAGATGTATCCACCCATGTAAATAGAAGCAAAATGTTCGCCGACTGTTGCAAAAACGACCGCTATTGCTACCTGCATTCGTACATTTTTATTTTCACCAAACAGTAGGCCTATCAAAAAGACCCAAGCGATAATCCCCATAAGATTTTGTTTTTCTATGCTTCCGCTTGCATCAATGTTTAAACTGATTGCTACACACACAAAAGTAAATACAGCTATTAAATAATCCCGCTTCCTGTGAGCATAGGTAATATTAATTTCTGGGAAATAGCGCAGCATCTCTATCTTGTCGAGTCTATAAGTAGGAGTTTCAATGGGGGTGGGGATTTCGAACCGTTTCGTGCACGGGGAATTAAGCTATTCGTTCGCAAATTGATACAACTGAGCCAGATTTAAGCAGCTCATTTTTTGACACTTGTTCCCTTGGAAAAATATCCGGTATTCTCCTCGGCAGTGATTATTGGGCATACTTAATACTTTTTTATACTCGTCTAGTAAAAGGAGAACGGACATAAGCAAATAGCCAGTCTGAGCGGGCATAGTAGGGATCAAGGAAATATGCTTTGTCACTCCTCATCTTCTTCTTCATCTTCTTCATCTTCTTCATCTTCTTCATCTTCTTCGTCTTCTTCCTCTTCCCTTATGACCATTTTAGCCTGTATTAGGCTGGCATTGAGATCGGTCTCGTCGACTTCCTTATGCACCAAGTTCTGATGGCAATCAATACAGGTCGCACCTTCCGTTTCCATCTTTTTGTGCGCAGCTTTGGCATCATCACCTGGCGGCTGCGGATTCCTATGGCATTCCCGACAAGTAATGCTGTCCCATTTCTTCAGATTCATACGCGCATCATGCGCCATTATCAGCCGACGTTCATTGAATTTCTCAAGAGTAGTGTAGTCTTCCGTGAATTCCATATATAGTTCCCTCGCACCATCGACGATGTGTGTTGTTATCGCCAGATGGAGGTTCTCAAGCCCCTGGGGAATGTGACAGTGTTTGCACTCCGGATTAGAACCCAACGCACCATAATGGGTAGATTCTTTTAGTTCCTTTGCCGGATAAGACATGGAATGACAACTGGTACAAAATGCAGTAGTGGAAAGAGCGGCTTCGCCAGCTAATACCACGGTAACCATGACAATACCAAGTACTGTACCAATAAGCAGACTACCTAAAGCTATACCTGCCCCTTGCCTTCCCATCATTTCGCCTTACTCTTTATGCCTTCTTTGGCTTTGGACTGAAATTCGTCATGCATCTTGAAGATAGGATCACCCGTGAATGCACCATCAAGCTTGTAGTGCTCATGCATTGCTTTGGCATCGGCTACGTATTCATCAAATTTGAATGTGTATTTCTTATGTACCTCGGGAGTAAAGGGGGTGTACGGTTCTTTCGTGCCCTTCCACCCTGAACCTTCGTAGTTCAAGTGACAAGCACTGCAACGCTCGACGAAATCAAAGTCTTCTCCAGCATCCGCAAGTTTCTGGCGCGATGTGGTCTTTTTCTTTTTCTCAAAAGCTGCACCCGCCTTGCGGTGAATCCCGCGATATTTGGAACCTGCTCCGTGACAGGATTCGCAGCCTACGCCTTTGGTCCATTTACGTGGATCCTCAACAGTGTAACCTCCTTTTTCACCGAACCCGTCTACGTGACAACCAACACAATCCTTGTCCTTGGTGTAATCCTTGGTAGGATCAATTTTTGCTCTCTTTTTGGCCTTGACCTTCTTATTCGGCTTGAGCGAATTCATCGCCTTCGCGTGCGCAGTCTTCTTCCATGACTTAGCCTGACTTTTGTGACACGAACTACACTTCTTTCGGCCCTCGAACTTTGGGTCAGCAGCAGCAACATTTCCAGAAAGAAATGCAAATAGTGCAACAGCAGCAATTGCATAGGTCAGGGGATGTTTCATAGTTCTCCCTTCAAGAAAAAATATTCGTAATTAATAGGGCGGGACAAATCCTGATGATCGTACTCTACTTAACGCTATAACTCTATCGCCAGTTTACGTAAACTAATAGAACCGGCGCCACCATCCTTTCTAGTACCGCGAGTATCACCAGAATTACCAAATAAATCAACTATCATGCGACTCTCCAGACGAAATTTTGTAGACCCAATAACCCCCATGCTGGTAAATAAGCTGCACCGCTTCTAGTTCAAGAGGCCGGGCGTCGATAAAGGGTAACATCTGCGCGAGTAGTGTGTTCTTGCCATCACGTAGAAAATAACCACGTACCGACGTATCAGAGAGCGACTGTAACGTATAAGTCTCATAATTGTTCTCATGTTTCCATCTCTTCACCGTATTGACCAGCCCATGCATGTTACTACCGCTCATCGGGAAAGTCTTGTAGGCTAGGTCAAACCGATCCGGACGCATCAATCCTAGCTTGTAGAGGTCAGTAACGTGAACTACCACATAGGCTTCACGCGGGCCGGCTAGTTCACGCAGTATTGCAGCCCCTTCATTGACATCTGCAGCCAGTGCATCGGCAAAGCGTTGGAACTTCCGGCGCTCTTCAGCTGGAGCCGGAGCACCCCAGAATTCTTGCTCATACTTTTTGATAGTGTCGCTGCGCTCACGCCAGTGTGAAGGAATAATCATCGGTTCCCCATGATGGGATGGGAACAACGTATCACGCCCGGCGAGCAGCTGCACTTGGCGCGAGGTGTCCCACCAGGCAAGTATGATTGCGTCTTCTGGCGCATACTTAGTAATTGCTGTTACTAACGTGATCAGTTCGGATGATTTACTATCGACGGAAGTGAGCGACTCACTGGTACGGCTCTCCCAGTTGAGCAATATGGGTGGCGTCTCACCACGCTTTACAAGATGTGCTACCGCAATAGGCTTGTCTACTCCTTGCACATATACCTCATACTTGCTTATGGCAAGGTCCGGCCAGGTTGCTAGTCCGAGTTTATCGAACTTGCCAACCCCACCTTCTTCAACCAGCTTATAGTGATAGGGTGCCGACCCCGGACTAAGTGACACGTAAGCAAGCCAGCCGAGTAAAAGAAAACCTCCCGTTACCAAGAAGATACCCAGTAACGGGAGGAGTTTAGTTCCTGGTTGCGCCAACGGTGTGGTGCTCCGGAATGAAGGGGAAATCAATGTTCTCTTTTTTCGCGTCTACGCCAACCAGCGAGTGCAATGGTGCCAGCCAGCAACATGCCGCCACCCAAGCCACCTAACGAGATCTTGTCTTCCGTGCTGTCAGCGTCCAACAGACTACTAAACCAACCACCGGAACGCGGCTTCCTTTTCTCAAGTTTGGCTATCCGAGCTTGCAAGTCCATTTCATGGCGCAACTTCGTGTTTTCATCCTGAATCTCGACATAGGCCCGGTTCAGCGGTCCCCAACCTTCCGTGTAAGTCCAGCCACCCGGGTTAACATGCGATAATCCCTTGTGTCCCTTCGGTAGATCGTTCTCGCCCATCTCCAGGACTTTGAGCTCAAGCGATGACGGATTGTTATCCTTCGACCAGAACAATTGGAAGAATTGAGAATATCCTGCTTTCATCGGCGGCGGTGGATCCGGACGATTGTTCGTCTGTCCGGTCAGTAGGTTATCGTCGTAAAGACCCTTCACTATTCTGTTCGCCTCCTGGTATTTGGCAAGCATGTGGAGCGTACCCTTGTCTATATACTCCAGGAAAGAGCGAGCAAAGCGCTCGCTGTGGCAGTTGGTACAAGTCTTTACCCAGGACTCCTTGCGATCCTCAGACCATTCACTAGTGATGTTTTCTGCAATGCCAGGAACTACAGGGTAATTCGCCCAACGTACTTTACGCACTACGTTGTGACTGTATTTACCGTCATACTCCATGTGGCAACCCGCACAGGTGGGCGCAGTCTGTCCGCCTTTGCTGTATGCGTCCTTGAGTTCGTAGTCCCAGTTCCATTCGTCTTGGAACATCGCAACCATCTTGCCGTGCTTGGACATGGAATAGGATTCCCAGTCGTTGTGGTCAATACCACTGTGACAAGTAGCACAGGCTTCAGGCTTGCGTGATTCGGCCGCCGAGAATTGGTGCCGGGTATGACAGTGATCACATGTGTTCTGGTTAATGTGACACATGGTGCAACCATCAGCAATTTCACGTTGCGGCATCCCGGCATAGACCTTTACCTCATTGTTGGCCTTGTAGTCCAGCGCATGAGAAGGCCGTCCTTGAGGCCACCCAACACCTTTCGGCCAATCCAGGGTATCCCGCTCGGATTCACGCTCAGCATATTCTTGTAAGTGACAAGTGCCACATACTTCGGCGGTAGGCATCCGCATGTCAGCACGGTGGTCGGCTTTCTTTTTGGTATTGATGTCAACGTGACAGTCGATACAGCTAACTTCTTTCAATTTTTCCTTCGCACCAAGCTTACCCATTGAGCGCAAATTCTTCTCTATAGCTTCAAGCTTCGCTTTTTTGTAGTATTTTGGATCTTTACGCGAGAGCTTGCGAACCTTGTCCAGATTAGCATGGGTACTCTTCTTCCAGGCATAAACCCAGACAGGTGATTCGTCAGCGTGGCATTCGACGCACTCTTTACGCGATGCAATTTCATCTGGTGAGGTCGTTGGTTCGTAGAAGGTGGTAGGGTCAAGATACATGCTCATCGGGATCGGTTCCCAATATTGAGCGTGGGACCCTTTCCCGGCACCTTGCGCCGGGTCAAGATAGCGTTTTGTCAACGCCTCATATAGCTCCTTAGGCGAGGCCGATCTGTCAATGTTAAGCGCTTTGTAGGTCTCACTGGGAACACTGGGGAAAGTCGCATATGCCGTTGCCGCAAGTAGTGCACCGCAAGCAAACAAAACAATTCTCAACCAAAGCTTGATAAACATGATATCTCCCCTTATTGTTCCGTACTTGTTGTTTTATTTCGTGGTTATTTAGACCCGCTAACTAACTAGAATCGTGTTGACCATACCTGTCTGACAGACTACCTCCACATCACTCTACTTGTCAAGAAAATTGCGGCTTAACATAGAAAAAAACCATTGACTCACTCTAATGTTTAGGGAATTATATACTTAAATCCGCAAAAATATATTGACATTCAGGCCTTTTCATATTATAATCCGCATATACTAAGCACAACGGAGTCGATATGAAAAAGCACGTAGCCAAAACCATAAGCATCATGGAATTGTTAGAAAGATTTGATACCGAAGAAAAGGCAGTACATTGGTTTGAAGAAGTTCTTTGGAACCATAAGCGAGTTTGTATGCATTGTAGTTGCGCTGATAGAATCAGCCGGGCTAAGGCTAAGAATCATACGTATTGGTGCGGGGATTGCCGGAAACATTTTACTGTCAGAAACGGGACGATTATGCAATCATCAAAATTGAGCCTGAGGAAATGGGCGGTAGCAATATATTATGTATTGACCGCAAGAAAAGGGATCTCAAGTTTGCAATTATCTAAAGAATTGAGTATGACACAAAAGACGGCATGGCACCTTGGGCACCGCATCCGTGAGGCTTGCTCACAAGACGGCTCTTTGGTTTCTGGTATCGTTGAGGCAGACGAAACCTACATCGGCGGCAAAGAAACAAACAAACACAATGACAAGAAACTAAAGGCTGGTCGTGGTGCGGTAGGCAAGACTGCGGTAATGGGTATGCGTGAGCGGGGCGGGCGGGTACAAGCTATGCCAATTTCCAAAGCAGACAAGGCTACCTTGCAAGGTAAGATTGTTAGACACGTTAAGGCGGGCTCAACTGTTTACACAGATAATCACAGGGGCTATATTGGTTTACAAGGGTTTTACTATCAAAGTGTAAACCATTCAGCAAGAGAGTATGTGAACGGAATGGTGCACACTAATGGTATAGAGAGCGTATGGGCGTTGTTGAAACGTGGTTACAATGGGGTGTACCATAGCTTCAGTAAAAAGCACCTGGGTCGCTATGTAAATGAAGTTACCTTCAGGCTGAATGAGGGGAATGTGAGCAGGGATACGCAGGACAGAATGAAGAGCTTGTGCAAGAGCATGACTGGCAAGAGACTTCCTTATGCTGAGTTGGTAAAATGAGTGTGGTATTAGGACAGGCGGTGCAAACAGCCTCGATTTATAAAGGGGATTGCCTAACCCTTATTCCCGAGAAAATACCTGATGACACTATAGATCTGATAATCACCTCACCCCCTTATGCGGATCAGCGAAAAGACAATTACGGGGGGGTGTGTGCAAATGAATATGTTGATTGGATGCTCCCCAGAACGGAGCAATTAAAGAAATGCTTAAAACCCTCAGGGTCGTTTGTCTTGAATATCAAAGAACGCGCCATTAACGGAGAACGGCATCCTTACGTGATTGAGTTGATCCAGGGGCTTAGGTCTCAGGGCTGGCTTTGGGTAGAGGAGTATTGCTGGCACAAAAAAAACAGCTACCCGGGTAAATGGCCGAATCGCTTTCGCGACTCATGGGAACGCTTGCTGCATTTTACCAGGCATAAAAAATTCAAAATGAATCAAGGAGCAGTACGTGTGCCTATGGGAGACTGGAAGGACTCCCGTTTAAGAAGTCTGTCTGATACAGATAAAAGACGTGACGATAGCGCTCATGGAAACGGGTTTGGGAAGCGTGTGGCTAATTGGGAAGGCAGGGAGATGGCTTATCCTACAAACGTACTACACATGGCTACTGAGTGCGGCAATTCAGGCCACCCGGCATCGTTCCCCGAGGCACTACCTAATTGGTTTATACGGTTATTCACGGACGAAAGAGACACTGTGCTGGACCCGTTCGCGGGGTCGGGGACAACTATTATTGCTGCACACAAGCTAAACCGAAACTCGGTAGGGATTGACCTTTCCAAAGATTATTGTGCGTTGATGCGTAAAAGACTGAAAGAGTTGTGAACAACCCTGAATGGTGGTGCCAGGCTGAAGCAGAGATAAGTTTACATGTCGCTGATTTTGCAGATAAGATTAAAGGAAAGTTAGATAACCTGAATCCTAAAGACTTAGTTACAAGAAAGAATCCATACCTTTTTTGTTTGAGAGCGATTAATGATGAGGAGAGCTTTTCAACAGCTATCCTTGAGGCCTACTTGTCGTCTAGCGAAGAAACCATGTTTGGTACGTTAGCAGAGCAGTGCGCGGTAGTGATATGCCGATTTGGTAAAGGTGGCATGAAGTCCACGGCAGAGGGCATTGATATTGAGTATGTTGAAGGTCGGATAAGAACCATCATTCAGGTAAAGTCTGGCAGATACTGGGGGAATTCGTCCCAACGTAAGAAAATGGAAGACTACTTCACCAGAGCTAAACGTATTGTAACTCAGGGCGCGGTTATACCGATAAAGTGCATTGAAGGCGTATGCTATGGACATGCCGGCACAATAAACAAGGGAAACTACTATACCTATGTAGGATCTGATTTTTGGAAAGAGATTAGCGGATGGGAAGACACCTATCTTGCTATATTATGTATATTTTCAACGCATGCCCAAAATGGGCTCACAGAAGCAAAGACAGCCGCCAGGGCAGTAATTAGATCGTTCCTTAGAGAAAACCGGATTTCTTTAGACAATCAAATTAACTGGGCCAACTTGGTTCAGTATGTGAACGGGAGTAAATTATGAAGCACAGACCAACCGAGAAGGAAGTAAAGGAAATTGCGAAAAGTATTCTTGTCAGAAAGTCAGACAAGCCCTTAAGAAACTGCAGTGAACATCCTACAAACAAGCAATTAAGGGATGTGTTCAGGTTTGAGAAAAGGCCTGAATGTCAATATATTTCTGCGGATTTAAGTATATAATTCCCAATGTTTACATACTAATTAATAAATTATGGTGAATTGTAATTAATAGCAGATCTGTCCATGTCTCCATTTTTATACCGGGTTATCTACATCAATAAACTGGTGAGTAATGTCGAATTTCTGTGCTACGTGCTCACCCAAAGCCTGTACACCGTAACGCTCGGTAGCATGATGCCCCGCCGAGATAAAAGCCACGCCGGACTCGCGTGCAGCATGCACGGTCTTTTCTGAGATTTCACCAGTAATAAACACATCCACGCCCAAATGGATAGCCTCATCGAAATAATCCTGAGCTGCACCAGTGCACCAAGCGATACGTCGTATCGGCTTAGCTTCATCGCCAAATTATTAATGGTCTACGTGACAAAATGCGCTCTAGACTTACTCCTAACTCTCTAAGCGTCATCGCTTGTGACGGGCTGCCATGTACTGCAATGTTCTGCTCACCAAAGCGACCAGTTTCAACAAAACCTAGCCTATTCCCTAGTTGGCTATTGTTTCCCATCTCTGGAAGTGCATCTAGAGGCAAATGGTAGGCAAATAAACTAATGTCATGCGCTATCAGTAGTGCTATACGGCGACGTTTCATGCCGATTAAACATTCGTTCTCGCCACGCCAAAAGTACCCATGATGAACTAGTACCGCGTCTGCTTTTTCATCTATGGCTGCTTGTAGGAGCCCGAAAGAAGCAGTTACACCGCTAACTATTGTCCCAATCTCGCTACGGCCTTCCACTTGCAGCCCGTTTGGGCAATAATCACGAAAATGGGAGACATTTAGTAGCAAATCCAAGTAAGATTCAAGTTTTTTCAACCGCATCGCTATTCTCCCTCCACTAATACTTAATACTTTATGGCAATTATTTTAATATCTGTGTCTATATCCTAATATGCATAAGCTCTGGCTAATTTTCGCACAAACAGCAACAATATGCCTTGCTGCGTTGTTTGTCATCTCCACTTTGCGCCCTGAATTATTACCGTGGAAGATTCATAGTAATGCCGCGACTAGTACCGTGACACTGAAAGAAGCTGCATCCCATAAAGAAGCCAGCATCAGCAGTTCATCGAACTTCAACAGCTTTAGTAACATTGCCAAAAAGGTTATGCCATCAGTAGTTAGTGTTTTCACCACAAAGGAAGTCAAGGTACCTTCTCATCCTCTGCTAAACGATCCCATGTTTCGTCGCTTCTTTGGTGACCGCTTCGAAGAGCAAACCCAGCGTAAATCTGGACTTGGCTCTGGCGTAATTGTAAGTCCTGAAGGTTATATCCTTACTAATCATCATGTAGTAGCAGCTGCAGATGAAATAGGAGTTGAATTGGCCGATGGAAGAAAAGCAAAAGCAAACATTATCGGTTCAGATCCGGAAACCGATCTTGCTGTCATAAAGATCAACATGAAAGGATTGCCGTCAGTAACATTTGGGCACTCGGATCAAGCCAAGGTGGGAGACATAGTACTAGCCATTGGCAACCCCTTCGGTGTGGGCCAAACAGTGACTATGGGTATTATTAGTGCACTAGGAAGAAAACAGCTGGGTATTAATACTTATGAAGATTTTATACAAACAGATGCTGCCATCAATCCGGGAAATTCTGGCGGTGCTCTGGCAGACGCAACCGGAAATCTGATCGGGATTAATACAGCGATATATTCGCGAACTGGTGGATCACTTGGCATCGGCTTCGCCATTCCAGCCATCGTTGCCAAGCATATAATGGAACAAATTATTCAGACTGGTAGCGTAACTCGGGGCTGGATCGGTGTAGCAGTGCAAGATTTAACGCCAGAACTGGCAGAGTCATTTAAACTCAACAATGTAAATGGTGCATTAATAGCAGGTGTGAAAGAAAATGGTCCTGCCGGCCGCGCCGGAATAAAACTAGGAGATTTAATGATAGCGGTGGAAGGCAAGACTGTCACTAATTCATCTGACATGCTCAATCTGATCGCGGCATTACCACCAGGGCAAACTGCCACGTTCACGGTAATGCGAAACCAAGCAGAGAAATCCGTTGAAATCAGTATAGGCACACGTCCAAAACTAGTGAATAGTGATCAGTAGCACAAGTAGAAATCAGATACATTGCAATAAACTTAAACAAAGCAATTTGCCACGACTAACTGCTCTTCCCCAGTCCCTGTATTTGTATTGCTAACGCTAGATTCAACTACCTTACCTCTCTTCAGGCTCGGCTTTGCCCAATTCCTGTTCCATTTTATTATTACTCGCGGATTGTTGATGACTTGAGACCAACGCGGGTTTGCTCAGAAAGCCTGCTGCCAGTATTCCTAACTCAAAGAGAAGATAGAGCGGAACCGCTAACATAAATTGTGAGACCACATCGGGCGGCGTTATTACTGCACTTATTACAAATGCACTGACAAGAACGTAGCTGCGTATTTTTTTCAGTTTTTCGACTGAGACTACGCCAACTTTTACAAGAACCACCACAAATACTGGTGCCTCGAATGAAATTCCGAAGGCAATGAACATAGTCAAAACAAAGTCAAGATATCTACCAATATCTGTCATTACCGCTACACCCTCCGGTGCAAAGTGCGTAATGAATTCGAACACCAGTGGCAGCGCACCAAAAAAAGAAAATGCCATACCACAAAAGAACAAGATGCTGCTGACAAATACTAGGGGAAACACTAAACGTCTCTCGTTAGAATACAATCCCGGGGCAACAAATGCCCATATTTGATAAAGAGTATATGGTAGTGTGATGAGAAAAGCCGCCATCATGGCAACCTTCATCGGCACAAAGAACGGTGTAGCAACTTCTGTAGCAATCATCTGCCCACCTTCAGGAAGCTTATCTAGCAGGGGTTGCGCCAACAATGTATATAATTCCCTCGCGTAAAAAGCACAAGGCATAAAACCAAGCATCAACACACCAAATATGCGCATTAACCTAATGCGAAGTTCCGTCAAATGTGAAATGAATGTGTTTTTGATGCTCATGCTGTGAATTGAAGTAAATCCATTGAGCCGACACAATTAAATTGAAGCATGCTGGTGGTGAGAATGTTCATTATGCCCCTCTACACAACACTGTATTTTTATTTCCTCACTACATCATCCCGTTTCAATTCTAATCTATATAGAGCTACTATTTGGTAGAGCGGCTACTTGGCTGAGGTGGAGAAGATTTTATCAAGGATGTTTTATCTCTAGCGACTTCAGACTGGGATGTAACTGTTGATGTAGTTGTTGTTCTAATGTCCGCGGCCGCTTGCAGCTCACTTACCTCTTCCCGTACCGAGTTTTCAATAGAATGAGCAGCCTCTTGTACCGAAGTATGCAATTCATTCAGTTCTTCCACCTCCATTTCACGCTGAATGTCGTTTTTAACATCACCAACGTAGCGACGCACGCGCCCCAATAGATGACCCAGAGTTCGTGCTACTTTGGGTAGTTGCTCCGGGCCAACCACTATTAGCGCCACGACTGTAATCACCATGATTTCTGTGAAACTGATATCGAACATGGCTTATGAAGTTAGCAGGAGAAGAAAATCAAACAGCGATTGTATTCCAATCCAGTCATCGACTTTACCTATTTACCAGCCCCGCCGGTTATCTATCATAATTTAGTTTGTGTCTTGTCCTTGATCTCGCCTTCGATGGTTTGGCCACCGACTTTCTGTGATAAGGAGGAGGACTTTTCTTCATCTGCACCTTTCATGCCTTCTTTGAAACCTTTTACCGCGCCACCTATATCGCCGCCGAGATTACGAAGCTTCTTGGTGCCAAACACCAGAACTACAATCACCAGGACAACCAACCAATGCCAAATACTGAATGAACCCATCATATACTCCTTTAACTCGGGTTTGGTATCATAACGGGCAAGCGTTTCGTACCGCCGCCGATGACGTGAGCATGAAGATGATAAACTTCTTGCCCCCCTACACGCCCGGTATTGAAAATAGTTCGAAAGCCGTCCGTGCAACCCTGTTCCTTCGCCAAACTGGGAACCAGCAGCATAATCTTGCCAAGCAAATCGCGGTGCTTTTCTTCAACCTCGCTTAGTGAGGCAATATGCAACTTGGGTACCAACATGAAGTGCACTGGCGCTGCAGGATGAATATCGTGAAACGCAAAGACGTCAGTATCCTCATAAACTTTTTTGCTAAGAATTTCACCTTTTACAATTTTACAAAAAATGCAGTTTTCCATTTTTATCCTGTTTTTCGTGATGCCTTCTCATCTATCCCTGAAATCCCTTCGCGCCGTTCCAGTTCATCCAAAACATCGTCTGGTCCCAGACCATGGTGCGCTAGCAGTATCAAGCAATGGAACCACAGATCTGCTGTCTCGCGCGTGATATGCTGCTTATCACCATCTTTTGAGGCCAACAGAACTTCCGCCGCCTCTTCAGATATTTTCTTAAGTATCTCGTCACGTCCACCGCACAGTAGCTTTGCCACATAAGAACTGTCAGAGTCAAAACTCTTGCGTGTTTCGATAGTTTCCGCCAGACGGCGAATAATAGTCAAGTCTCTCATTTTCTGTAGATTTCTTGGGGATCTTTAATATCCGAAGCAATCACCACCCACTGTTCGTTCTCCAACTTATTGAAGAAGCAATTATGCCTGCCTGTGTGACAGGCAATGCCACCGACTTGTTCCACCGTTAGTAGCAACACATCCTTGTCACAATCCAGATAAATTTCCTTTACTTTCTGAATATGACCTGACTCTTCGCCTTTGCGCCAGAGTCTCTTCCGAGAACGAGACCAGTAAACTGCTTTACCAGTTTCTACAGTGAGCTTCAATGCATCACGATCCATCCAAGCAACCATCAGCACTGAGTTGCTAGAGGCCTCTTGAGTCACGACGGGAACCAGCCCGTCATTGGACCAATTTACTTTATTTAGCCAATTATCAGGCATAGATTCATGATTCAGCATCAGTTTCTCCTGATTTCATTCTACCACTACAACCGAACTTCGATACTATGTTGTGCCATATACTCCTTGGCTTGGCACACAGTATATTCGCCGTAGTGAAAAATACTTGCCGCCAGCACTGCGTCGGCGTGTCCCTGAAGAATGCCGTCCACCAGATGATCCAGATTACCCACACCACCGCTGGCAATTACTGGTATGTCTACCGCGTCCGATACTGCACGAGTAAGCGCCAGATTGAAACCGTTTCGAGTGCCATCTCTGTCCATACTGGTAAGTAGGATTTCACCTGCGCCAAGTAACTGCATTTCTTTTGCCCATTCAACGGCATCCAGGCCGGTAGCTTTACGTCCACCGTGGGTAAATACTTCCCACTTCATGGGCTCTGTGCCTGTACCACATACCTGTTTGGCATCTATAGCTACCACGATGCACTGGGCACCGTAACAGTCCGCGGCATCAGCAACCAGTTGGGGATTCAGCACCGCCGAGGTATTAATACTCACTTTGTCGGCGCCAGCATTTAACAACCTGCGTACATCATCGACATGGCGAACACCACCTCCTACGGTCAACGGAATGAATACTTGAGCAGCGACTTCCTCAATGATATGCAAAATCAGACTACGGTTGTCAGAACTAGCTGTAATGTCTAGAAAAGTTAGCTCATCTGCCCCCTGCTCGTCATAACAACGCGATATTTCAACGGGATCGCCTGCGTCCTGGAGCGCAATAAAGTTAACGCCCTTGACTACTCTTCCGTTTGCCACATCGAGGCAGGGAATAATACGTTTGGCGAGGCCCATAGGGCTAAAAACCTTTTAGCAAAAAGATAAACAACTACATGGAAACACCAAAAAATTGGAAAACAAAATCATCTTCCTACGCTTACGACAACTTCCACGATGAATCAACGAAAAATTCGTCAGAAAATTGACGTATCTAGATCTCATGCCTTCATACTAAGCTTATCTGCTAATATTTGCGCCTTTTTGAAATCCAGTGAACCCTCGTAAATTGCGCGTCCCGTAATGACCCCCATGATTCCCTCAGTTTCTATTCCGCACAGTGTTTGGACATCGTCAAGATTGGCAACTCCTCCACTTGCAATAATCGGAATGGTGAGTGCTTTAGCGAGTTCCATCGTAGCTTTGATATTGACACCGCTTAGCATACCGTCGCAACTAATATCGGTGTAAATAATTGCTTCAACACCATAATCCTCAAATTTTTTTGCTAAATCGACCACATCGTGGCCAGTAACTTTTGACCAACCATCCACCGCAATCTTGCCGTCTTTTGCATCTAGTCCCACCATGATATGACCAGGAAACGCGTAGCAAGCCTCGTGCAAAAACCCTGGAGTCTTCACAGCTGCGGTTCCAATAATGATATAAGAGATACCATCGTCAAGGTAGCGCTCTATGGTTTCAAGATCGCGGATGCCGCCACCTAATTGAATTGGAATCTTGCCATCAATGGCCTCGACGATGGCACGAATTGCTGGTTCATTCTTTGGCTTACCAACAAATGCGCCGTTAAGATCCACCAGATGCAGACGCCGCGCACCCTGATCCAACCAATGTTCGGCCATAGCATCGGGATTTTGTGAAAATACCGTGGCGCTTTTCATCTCACCTTGTTGAAGCCTTACACACTGCCCGTCCTTCAGGTCTATCGCAGGAATGATCAGCATTTTGATTCAGGAGTAATAGTTAAAATTTTAGATCTAAGACTTAGGTAGATAATTAAGCCTAAGCTTAATTATCCTAACAACTAAATGGTGGTTCCCATTGCACAAAATTGTTCAGTAGCGTCAATCCTGCCATAGCACTTTTTTCCGGATGGAACTGAACAGCAAAAATATTATCCCTTGCCACCGCACAAGTAAATGCAAAAGGATAAAAACTGTAACCTGCCACTGGCTCCGGATTAGCAGTTTCAACAAAATAACTGTGTACGAAATAAAAGCGTGCATTCTTGGCAATACCTTTCCACATTGGATGTTCGGTTGATTGGTGTACCTGATTCCACCCCATGTGCGGAACTTTGAGCTTTTGCCCACTAGTATCCACCATAGATGGATTAGGAAATCGTATTACCTTGCCTGGTAAAATTCCCAAACCTTTTACGTTACCCTCTTCGCTCGCCTCAAACAACATCTGCAAACCAATACAAATTCCGAGAAATGGTTTACTGGCAGCAGCCTCCAACACTGCGCCACGTAATCCACGCACATCCATTTCTTTCATACAGTTAGGCATTGCACCTTGGCCGGGAAATACCACGCGCGCAGCTTTCCGTACCTCCGCCGGATTGCTGGTAACAACAATGGAGGCAGCAGGAGCCACATGCTCCAAAGCTTTAGACACCGAGTGTAAGTTGCCCATGCCATAATCAACGATTGCAATGTCAGTCATGCTGCGGAAAGAAGTAAGGATGTCTACAAAGAACCTTTGGTAGATGGGATTACGCCAATTGCACGGGGATCAAGTTCCATCGCCATACGTAATGCTCGGCCAAATGCTTTAAATGCAGTTTCCGCCTGGTGATGAGCATTATCACCAGACAAGTTATCAATGTGCAAGGTGACCATAGCGTGATTAACAAAGCCCTGGAAAAACTCGTTCACCAAATCCACGTCGAATTCGCCAATGCGTGCGCGCACGAATGTGATGTTAAATTCCATACCAGGACGCCCTGAAAAGTCCACCACCACCCGTGACAACGCCTCATCCAAAGGTACGTACGCGTGACCATAACGACGTAAGCCCTTCTTATCACCAATAGCTTGCGTGAACGCCTGGCCCAAAGTAATACCGATATCCTCCACCGTATGATGGGCATCAATGTGCAAGTCTCCCTCGGCGGTAATCTTCAGATCTATCATGCCATGGCGTGCCACCTGATCTAGCATATGATCTAAAAATGGTACACCGGTATCCAGCACAGCCTTGCCGGTTCCATCCAGATTAAGATCGAC
Source organism: Nitrosomonadaceae bacterium (assembly GCA_965248035.1). Taxonomy (GTDB): domain Bacteria; phylum Pseudomonadota; class Gammaproteobacteria; order Burkholderiales; family Nitrosomonadaceae; genus BJGV01. The sequence goes on along the minus strand of OZ252054.1, from coordinate 2,215,340 downwards.
ACTGATCTTGGTTTCCAACGTATTGCGGATAATCTGAGACTGTCGCATGAGAAAATTTAATGGATAAAGGTGAAAAAATTAGTTAATTGGTTTCTTGAGCAATGCTTGCAACGCCTCTAAAAACTGTTCATTCTCATCAGGTGTTCCTATCGTCACGCGCAAGCAGTTCCTCAGCAAAGGATTTGAACCATCAAGGTTTTTAATTAATACACCGCGTTTTTTAAGTTCCAAAAACACCTGGCCCGCTTCATTCACGCGGAATAAAATAAAATTAGCGTCCGTTGGGAAAACCTCAACCCCATCAAGCGCCTTCAAACATTCACTCATCACTACTCGTTCAGCCTTAATTGCAGTCGCCTGTTGCTGCAAAATATCAGGATGCTGTAATACCTTTTCAACAACTAACTGGGTCATTACACCTACATTATACGGCAAACGAAGTTTTTCCAACTGTGCTAACCATTCTGGCCTGCCTACCAACAACCCCAACCTTAATCCTGCAAGCCCCAATTTAGAGAGCGTACGCATCAATAGCAAATTTGGATGTTGCATGAGTCTGCTCATAAAACTTGCATCGGCGAAAGCGTGGTAGGCCTCATCCACCACCACTACACCAGGGGCAGCTTCAATAATACGCGAGACAGCTTCGGCATCAAACAAATTACCTGTGGGATTATTAGGATAGGCGATAAAAATCACTGCTGGTTGGCACTTGGTGATGGCAGTGAGCATCGCATCTAGATCAAGCGAAAAGTCAGCTTTGAGCGGAATACCACTATACCCCATCCTGGTAAAAGTGGCGATCATGCGGAACATTGCAAATGCTGGTTCAACACTCATCAACACTGCACCTGGTCTAGCTACGGCTAGGGCGATAATCTGAATGATCTCATCCGAACCGTTACCCAGCATGATATCCATCCCGACGGGAACCCCCATCGCTTCCCGCAATGCAGCCTTAAGTGAGGCAGCATCCGTATCGGGATAACGATTGGTTGAAACATTTGCTGCATGTCGTGCAATTTCATCACGTATGTTCTTAGGTAAAGAATAAGGATTCTCCATCGCGTCTAGTTTTACCATGCCGATTGAGGACGGCACGTGATAAGCGGAGAGATCAAGAATTTCTGGACGGATGATTTGATCAAGTGTATTAGGCATGATGTCTATTTTAAACCCGGGCGAACTCAATTTATGTTTGATTATGCGTTTATCGCAATTTGTGATTTACCCAAAGGGCAGCTGTAAACAATAACATTGCACCAGCCTGATGAGATGCAGCTAGTGGCAAGGGAACAACCATCAGTAGAGTAGCGACTCCCAGACTGATCTGCACTATCAACATGAATAGAAGTAAATTACAAGCAAGATGAGTTGGTCTAGGTAACATGAGTTGTCGAGATTTAAACCAAAAAATCGGAACCAGAATCGCTAAAATCCAAGCGATCATACGATGATCAAATTGCACTGTCGCTATGTTGTCAAAGAAATTTCGATACCATGGTTCCATCATGAATATCTCCGGTGGTATGAAGTGACCATTCATTAGGGGGAAAGTGTTGTATGCCAGCCCAGCACGAATGCCAGCAACAAAGCCTCCTGATAACACCATGAGAAAAATTAACCCGATAAGCACCTGAGAGAAACGGTGCAAATTGTGAAGCCTGTTATCTTTATGCAATGTGCCAGTAGGGAAGAGCAGTCCAAGTGCCACATGAAACATTGCGGCATAAATAACAAATGCCAGGATCAAATGTGCGGTCAAACGATACTGACTAACATGGGGATTATCCACCAACCCACTTTTCACCATATACCAACCCATCAACCCTTGTAGTCCACCCAGTAGAAAAATCCCAGCCAGCTTTAAACCCAATGGCTGGTCAATTCTCTTACGCACAATAAAATATAGGAAAGGGATAAAAAATACCAATCCAATAACGCGTCCTAGTAGCCGGTGAAAATATTCCCACCAGAATATGTCTTTGAACTCATCTGGGCTCATACCCTGATTAACTTTTTTATACTGGGGCGTATTATGGTATTTCTCGAAAATTTCCTCCCAATCACTCTCACTAAGGGGAGGAATAGTGCCCACAATGGGCTTCCATTCGACTATGGAAAGTCCGGAATCAGTAAGCCGCGTGACGCCGCCTACCACCACCATGGCAAATACCAGAGCACAGCAAACTAACAACCAAATAGCGATGGGCTTTTGCATTGCGATTTCATGGGCTATTTCGTCCGCAACAGACGTTGTCGGTCGCGCACCCATTCTTTCTGCTTCTCGGATTCGCGCTTATCGTGCTGTTTCTTGCCTTTAGCCAAGCCAATTTCAAGCTTGATCTTGCCAGCCTTATAGTGCATATCTAAAGGCACCAAGGTGTAACCAGAACGCTCCGCTTTACCAATAAGTCGTTTGATTTCCTCAGCATGCAATAACAACTTGCGGGTGCGTATCGGATCTGGATTAATATGGGTGGACGCAGTTGATAGGGGACTGATATGGCAACCTATGAGATACAACTCGCTTTTACGGACAATAACGTAGGCTTCTTTTACCTGAACTCGCCCAGCTCGAATTGCTTTGACTTCCCAACCTTCGAAAACCACACCTGTTTCATATTTTTCCTCGATGAAATAATCGTGAAAGGCCTTTTTATTCTGAACAATACTCATGTGGGAAACAAAAACGAGTGAACTTCGCGTGGGTTTGGTGTATGTTAACAGAGTTCTACACTATCTCATCGGCTCCGAACAGCTTCTCCCATGGCTGAAATCGAAAAATCAGTTCTAGTTAATCACTCCGCAAGCCGAATGTTTGCTCTGGTAGACGCAGTTGAAGATTATCCCAAATTCCTACCTTGGTGTGGAGGATCATCCGTTACGGCGCAAAGTGGGGATGTCACACATGCGACTATTAAGATTAATTATCTTCACGTCAGGCACAGTTTTACCACTGAAAACACACGGCAACCACCTGAATTGATTGAAATGACATTGCTCGATGGCCCTTTTCAGCACCTAGATGGTCACTGGCGTTTCGTTCCTATGGAAGATAATGCTTGCAAGATAGAATTCCGATTGCATTATACATTCTCTCACAAATTGTTGGAGCATCTGGTAGGACCTGTATTTTTCATTATCGCCAACAGTTTTGTAGAATCATTCGTTAAACGTGCAGAAGAGGTTTACGAACATTCGTGAGCAAGTTAATTGATATCGAAGTTGCTTATGCGTTGCCATGGAACCAGGTCCTGCGGCATTTAAAAGTACCTTTTGGGACCTCAGCAGAACAAGCCGTACAGTTTTCTGGGATTTGTAAAGTATTTCCAGAGATTGACCTATTGCACAATAGCTTGGGTATATTCGGCAAGCTGGTCAAACCCGAGACAATTTTACGCGATCACGATCGCGTAGAAATCAACCGGCCTCTAACTGTTGACCCCAAGGAAAAACGTAGAAAACGTGCGGAAGCAGTCGTGGTAATAAAAAGAATTAATAAATAATTACTTGCAGTAAGATTCAATTTCCTTTTGCGCTTCGTCGATACCTTTCTGACGGGCTACATCATCCGCACGAATAACGCCCCCCGCACCGTCAGATACGATTAACTTCGGGGCTTCTTGATAAATTTTCAGCTTGCTTCTGGCCTGGATACATTTCTCCTTGTTTTCTTTTGTTTCAGCCTGTTGTTTCGCTTCGGCTTGTTCCTCAGCATGAAGGCGTTTCTTGAAGTCATACTCTTTTTCAGCCAAGCTCTTGGGCGCATTAATCTCATCACCAGTAGATTGTGCAGGTGCTGATTTGATTTTCAGTTTCTTTTCAGTCTTAGCGGCTCCTGGTGGTGGTGGCTGATCGGTATATTGGGTATTACCGTTATTGTCCACCCATTTGTACAATTCTCCATGAGCAACTATGCTGAAAGCAAATAATAAAACTGTAAATACGATGCGTAGCATGGCTTTCTCCTGTTGTTAGTGCAAAGCACTAACCGCTGATATGTAGGCAAAGAATACTCATCAGCCTGTCTTAGAAGATAATCTTAGTATAAGTTTAAAAAAAACATCTCCAGTTATTCTGAAAATAACGGTTTTCCTTACTCTGGTCAATGAAATAAAGGGCACTAATTCCGGCTATATTTAATAAGCCAATTTGCCCTCAGCCTCATGGTTTAGCTATAATGCCTCTTTGTAAAGGATCATAATCATGCGACTGGCTCAGAAGGCACTAACCTTTGATGATGTTTTGCTACTGCCTGCTCATTCTGTAGTTTTACCACGCAACGTTAATCTCTCAACCCAACTTACCCGTACTATCTCTCTTAATATTCCGTTAGTGTCTGCCGCGATGGATACGGTTACCGAGGCCGGGCTTGCTATTGCCCTTGCTCAAGAAGGTGGCATTGGCATTATTCACAAGAATATGTCAGCCGAATCTCAAGCTGTTCATGTCAATAAGGTTAAACGGTTTGAAAGTGGCATAGTGAAAGACCCGATCACTATTCCTCCACACATGACGGTACGGGAAGTACTCAACCTTACCCGCCAATATAAGATATCCGGTTTGCCGGTTGTAGAAGGTTCTACGGTAGTAGGTATTGTCACAAATCGAGACTTGCGTTTCGAAACCAATCTGGACCAGTCCATAAAAAATATCATGGTGCCAAAAGATCGGCTAGTAACAGTAAAGGAAGGCACCACCCGAGAGGAAGCAATGGCATTATTGCACAAATATCGGATAGAAAGAGTACTAGTGGTGAATACTAATTTTGAGTTGCGTGGGTTAATCACTGTCAAAGATATTACCAAGACGTCCGAACATCCATATGCCTGTAAGGATGACCTAGGGCGGTTACGCGTGGGAGCAGCAATCGGTGTGGGTGAAGGTGGTGACGAACGCGCAGAAGCATTAGCCGAAGCGGGTGTGGATGTGATCGTGATAGACACAGCGCATGGTCATACTCAAGGTGTACTTGACCGGGTACTGTGGATTAAGAAACGCCTTCCACATATCCAGGTTATTGGGGGCAATATTGCTACCGCAACTGCCGCTAAGGCATTAGTTGATCATGGTGCTGATGGTGTAAAAGTTGGAATCGGCCCTGGCTCTATTTGCACCACGCGTATCGTTGCTGGTGTTGGTGTACCGCAAATTACTGCGATACAGAATGTGTCTTCTGCGCTAAATGGAACTGGTATCCCAATGATTGCTGACGGGGGGATTCGCTATTCAGGTGATGTCGCCAAGGCAATCGCGGCAGGTGCCAACTCAGTAATGCTAGGTGGTTTATTTGCAGGCACTGAAGAATCACCTGGGGAAATTGAGCTGTTCCAAGGACGCTCCTACAAAACTTACCGGGGTATGGGAGCACTCTCTGCTATGCAGCAAGGTTCCAGTGACCGCTACTTTCAAGACACTGAGCAAAATGCCGATAAATTGGTTCCCGAAGGTGTTGAAGGCCGCGTTCCATTCAAAGGTAGCGTGATTTCAGTAATCCATCAGCTAATGGGTGGCGTTCGTTCAGGCATGGGCTATCTGGGTTGCGAAACCATTGATGCAATGCATACGAAAGCTGAATTTGTCGAGATCACCTCAGCCGGCATTCGTGAATCTCACGTCCATAACGTGCAGATTACCAAGGAAGCTCCAAATTACCATGTGGAATAGGGGTTAGCCCCTCAATGCACCAAAAAATCCTTGTACTAGATTTTGGCGCCCAATATTCCCAGCTAATTGCCCGCCGGGTGCGAGAAACCAATGTCTACTGTGAGATTCACCCCTGTGACGTAACGACTAAATTCATCCACGAATTTTCTCCCAGGGGTATCATTCTATCAGGCGGTCCCGCTTCCGTTACTAAAGAAAAAACACCACGAGCTCCGCAAATAGTATTCGAGTTAGGTATCCCGGTATTAGGCATCTGCTACGGCATGCAAACCATGTCAGAACAACTCGGCGGCGCAGTTGAAACATCAAGCATACGCGAATTTGGCTACGCTGAAGTACGTGTGAGAGGACACACTGCTCTACTGAAACACATTCATGATCACTCCAATACAGAAGGGCACGAATTTCTAGATGTGTGGATGAGCCATGGCGACAAGGTAACTACATTGCCTCCTGGTTTTAAGGTAATGGCCAGCAATGCCGTTGCGCCAATTGCTGCTATGGCTGATGAAACACGCAAATTCTACGGCGTGCAATTTCATCCAGAAGTTACTCACACTCCTCAAGGAAAAAACATTATCGAACGTTTCGTCCATGAGATTTGCAGTATTGGCTACGATTGGAATATGTCTGATTACGTGGAAGAAGCGACTAGTAAGATCCGCTCTGAAGTAGGAAGTGATGAGGTCATTCTGGGTCTATCGGGTGGCGTGGACTCGTCAGTGGCAGCAGCCCTGATTCATCATGCTATCGGCAAGCAACTAACCTGTGTGTTTGTAGACAACGGCTTGTTGCGACTGAATGAAGCTGAACAAGTAATGAGCACCTTCTCCAGCAATCTTGGTGTAAAAGTTATACATGTGGATGCAAGTAAGGAGTTCCTTAAACATCTAAGAGGTATCACCGACCCGGAGAAGAAACGCCGTATTATTGGACGCGAGTTTGTGGAAGTATTTCAACACGAGGCGTCAAAAATAAACAATGCTAAATGGCTTGCACAAGGAACGATTTACCCAGACGTGATCGAATCTGCAAGTAACAAAACCAAGAAAGCTCATACAATCAAATCCCACCACAATGTGGGCGGTCTACCTGATACCTTACATTTAAAATTGATTGAACCACTACGTGAACTGTTCAAGGATGAAGTGCGCGAACTTGGATTGGCACTAGGATTAGCACATGACGTGGTATTCCGGCATCCTTTTCCTGGACCCGGTTTGGGTGTGCGGATCCTTGGAGAAGTAACACACGAGTATGCTGAACTATTACGGCATGCTGACGCGATCTTTATCGAAGAATTGCGTTCTGCAGGCTGGTATGAAAAAACCTCACAAGCCTTCGCTGTATTCTTGCCAGTGAAATCAGTGGGTGTAATGGGAGACAAACGTACCTATGATTATGTTGTAGCGTTAAGGGCTGTTAAAACCCAGGATTTTATGACTGCAGACTGGGCAGAGCTTCCTCATACGTTATTAAGTAAGGTTTCCAGTCGTATCATCAACGAAGTGCGCGGAATTAACCGAGTAGTCTATGATATCTCTGGTAAACCGCCTGCAACAATTGAGTGGGAGTGATCAAGTATATTTTTGCACACTAGACAAATTAATTAAATCTAGAAACTAGCTATGATCGTTGCACGTGCCGTAATAGGTGAACCAGGGGCAATATTATTGTCATTATGGGCGGCTGCAATGTAGTTCACATCAAATAGGTTTTCAATGTTCACCTGAGCACGCAAATATTTGTTGATTCTTCCGTATAACGCTGCGTCCACTCGCGTAAAGGCTGGCAGGGTAACTGCATTAGTAGTTGTAGTAAACATATTACTACGCCCGATCACACCAAATGCAGCACCAAACCATGGCGTAAAATCATAACGGTTCCATATTGAGTACGTATGCTTAGGTAATTCACCCAAGGTCGCCTTTGTAGTGTCAAGTGTACCTTCCTGATAGGCATACGCCCCAATAATGCTCCATGCATATGTAATCCGGCCACTTATTCCTGCTTCTACGCCCCTAACACGCGTCCCTTTGCCCAGAAAGCTTACGCCTGCAATACCTGTAGGAAGAATCACATTGGTACGATCTAGCTGATAGAACGCAGTGGTCGCGGCTAAATTAGGAAGAATATCCCATTTGATACCCCCTTCAATATTGGTGAATTTTTCTGGAGCTAGTGCCGCATTCGTTACGGTTATCGACTTAAGTTGATCTCCCGCTCGTGGCTGATGTGACAAACTGTAGCTTCCATATATGGACACTTGCTCAATTGGCTTGAATATCAATCCAAACCTTGGGTCAATTAAATCATCCCTAGATTTTAGTTCCGGTTGGAGGAAATCTTTCCTCTTAAAGTCTACCTCGAATCTATTGTAGCGAACACCTAGGACCGCATGTAGCTGTGGCAAAATCTCAATCTGGTCTTGTATAAAAACACTAACTAAACTGTTTGAGACATGGTTGTTTGAGTCTTGAAGCCCTCTGTTAAAAAATGTTATGGGAGTTGCCGTGTTTGGGAAACTGGCTGATACAACCTCTGTTGTAGAGACCCCATTGAAATGACCCCTTAGTCGCACCTGGTCCGTAACCTGCCGCCCTACTTCGACCCCTGTTACCATCTTATGATTAAATCGCCACGTGTCGAATGAAAGTAAAAGATCGGTTTGATTGAAAAAGTTTTCCCGCTCAGTCGTATCGTTATATGCACCCAGCGTTACCATTCCTGCCGTGTTGACCGAACTACCTGCAAATACGTTCTGGTAGAATTTATCGAAATTAGCATAGTGCGTACGGTTTCTAATAGTCACATTATTATTAAATTTATGATCAATAAGCATGCCAATAGACATAGCAGTCGTATCTGTTGGGCTACGGGCAGCAGGGCCACCAAAGAATGTCGAACGCTTCGTATTAAAGGGACTCCCCATAAATGATGAAATCCCTCGATCGGCAATGCGCTCATCATCAAACAGTTCCGCGTGAATAACAACCTTGGTACGGTTAGTGGGCTTAATTGTGATCGTAGGAGTCACACCATAACGCTGAAGCTCAAAACCGTCACGAAAATTCTCTGAATCTTCAAACAAACCATTGAGGCGAATGGCAACCATGTCATTGATAACATGTCCCACGTCCAGGGAAAATCGCTTATGGTCGTATGTGCCAGCTGAGAATTTAATCTCATGTATCGGGGCCCAGTTCGCCTTCTTACGGACTCGGTTGATCACGCCACCCGAGCCGCCGCGTCCAAAAATCATTCCATTAGGGCCTTTTAATACTTCAATCCGGTCGATATTGTAAAAATCTCGAAAATACTGAACGTCATCTCGCATACCATCAATATAGAAGTCCCCAGTTGAACGATTACCACGAAAAACCAGCGCATCACGATTACCCTCCCCTGATGACACGCCTATACCTGGCACATAACGCATAGCCTCAGTCATACTAAGGGGTGCTTGATCCTGTAGCTGTTTCTGTGTGATTACCGTTACAGATTGAGGGGTATCACGCAGCAGGGTATCTGTCTTCATTGCAGTGGTGCTTCTTGGAGTGGCATAACCGCTGTCTTTGTCTGCGGAGACTTGTACCACTGGTAGTATAGTTGGTTTCTTTGTAGGCTCTGTTTCAGGTTGAGGTGTTTGAGCTTTCTTCACGATGTACCCCTCAGCCTGCGGCACCGCTTGCAAACCACTTTCGGCCAATAAGCGATCTAACCCCTTCTGAATAGAAAACTTGCCCTTTAGCCCTTTTGTCGTAATACCTTCTATTTTTGCAGAATCATAGGAAAGGCTAATCCCTGTCTGTTTTATAAAATAATCAAGAGCATTTTTCAACGAACCTGCAGAAATGTTGTATATTTGTTCCGTATTACCAGCAACGATATTTGACTCTGCAAAGGTATCGTAAGAAGAAGCCATAGTGGCCGCTCCAAAGCAAATCATTATGCTGAGCAATTCTGCTCTAAATGGAGTTTGATAATTATTGCATTGGGTTCTGATTCCGGTACGTTTTCGTATTAAATCGAGAAAAAAAGTACGAATAAGTGTGTTCACAATTGCCTAATGGTAAGGTTAATTGTTCTAGTTAGTAACAAGTGCTGGCTTGCACACCTATGCTAGCTGGCAGTAAGTGTTTTGCTTCTATGCATTGGAATTACGAAAAATTTATTAGTAGGAAATCTAATTTCCCGTCATATAAGTGAAGAAACCGTCGAGTGAACAGGAGTACCCACCAGCATCTCAACTCCCATGCGGAAAGTAGACAGATTAGAGCGGTCTAGCAATGCGCAGGGCTTGCCTGTGCTCTTACAGTAGCGTTTCACAGCAAAATAAGTTTCATGGTTTACGCAGTCAACTGGACAAACCACCATATCTGCGCTGATAAGCAGTGGGTGCAGGCGATCCATATTATCTTTCTGATCGCCACGAAAAATAGTCAAATTACCCCCAGAAGCTTCTACCAGCCGACAGTATTCAGGGTACAACCTGGCGCGCCCGCCCACACATAGAACGCGCCTTCCTGCAAGACCAAAATTGGCAGAACAGCTAGCTCGCTCCTCATCACAGGTCTCATTATCTGCCATATGTTTTGAAGAGGATGCTGCAGCATGTTTGGCAGTGGCTTTAACTAAAGGCATCCAATCTGAACCACATGAGATAGAAACTACTGTGGCAGCGAGTCTATGTTCCAACAAATCAATGTCAGCCAGTAGCACCTGTTGTTTGCTGGAGGCCCTCAGCTCAGCTGAGTGAAACTCAGCCTCCATCAAGCACGCCTTCTTAGTTAATACTTCTTTCCAGAGATAAAAAATCTCCTCATTAGCCTTGGTGAAGTGCTCGATGATGTTATCAAATTTCTTTTCCAGTAATTTCTGTTGTATACGGATAGAAAATAAGTTACGGCGAGTACCTTCTCTTGTGGCTACATCATGCCGCAAGTAGTTAGACACGACTTCAACATCATATAAACATGAAAACAGCAACTCTTCAGTGCGAGCTGCATTTGGAATCAAAAATGAAGCAATAGTACTTAAGGAATTTTTTTTCAGATGTTTCACGGCCCTTACTCCCTAGAAAAGCAGCCAAAAAAAGGCTGGCTTGCCCAGAGATGGGCTGGCTGGCAAAAATGCTGCTGGCGTATGAGGCACAAGCCAGCAGCGACGGGAAAATTTACATCTGACTTTGAAGCCAGTTCTGTGTACCAACTTTACGCATTACTTCCAACTGAGTCTCTAACCAGTCGATATGTTCTTCAGTATCTTCCAAAATATGCTCAAACAATTCCCTTGAAACATAATCCTTAACAGTTTCACAAGCAGTAATGGCACCTGTTAGGTTTTTACGTGAGATTAATTCCAACTTGAGATCACAAGTAACACACTCTTCCGCTTTTTCACCAACTAGGAGCTTGCCTAGCTCTTGCAGGTTGGGTAGACCCTCCAGAAACAAAATACGTTCGATCAAGCTATCAGCATGTTTCATTTCTTCGATAGACTCATCGTACTCGTGCTTGCCCAGGCTGTTAAATCCCCAGTTCTTGTACATACGTGCATGTAAAAAATACTGGTTAGTGGCAGTCAATTCGTTTTGTAGCTGGCGGTTTAGCAACCGGATAATGTCTGTATTGCCCTTCATGTTTGCCTCCTCAGGCGGGTGTCTCGTATGAACGAGTGGGTTTAGGTACAAAAATGTTGCGGTAGGGTTTTCTGCATCAGCGCTTGCTCCAATACTTCTTGTACGTCAGCAGCACATATTCCACATTGCTCACTCACACCGAGACAAACCTTCAAATCTCTCATCCGGTCAGCACCCTGGCAGACAGCCTCACGGATTGCGGTATCAGTTACACCTTTGCAGATACAAATATACATGATGAGCGTTTTAAATCTACTATTTAGTCAAAATTAACTTACCATTGCGTGTACGACGCAAGCGGTATTGTTCACCCCCATGCTGGATAAAAACTTCGTCTCCATGCGAAAATAACGTATCACTATAGATAAGATCGCTTCGATCGGATATGACCAATTGGCCCTTATCCTTATCAACGATAGCTTCTGGAACCAAGTGTGGCTTATTCATTATTGAATTCACTATTGCACCTAATTTGGTATGCCTATGCAATTGCTAATGATAACGATTCGTAATTATAAACACTTTTGAATGGAATGCAAGGCCTAAAGAAAATCTTATTTTGGGTGAGTTTAGAGAGAATAAATCGGAAAAGATCTTAATCTACTATATTATATCCAAGCCTAGGTTTATTAAGCTCTTTGTTCCGTATCGTGTGTTACCCTGGTTTAAAATGGCAACGAATACTCACACTAAGAATGGCTGAGACAAATGCCCCCTACTTCTAATAAGATTACGATTGCCAACAGAGAGATAAAAATTAGTGCAATCCGGGCACAGGGAGCTGGTGGGCAGAATGTAAATAAGGTCTCCAGCGCAATTCATTTACGTTTTGATATTGGTTCATCATCGCTACCTGATCTTTACAAAGAACGTTTACTGAGACTGAGTAATCAGCGCATCACTGCAGAAGGCGTCATAATTATCAAGGCACAGCAATACCGTAGTAAGGAAAAAAATCGGGAAGAAGCTTTAAGAAGATTGTATGAGCTCATTGAAAGCGCAGCTTATTCCCCTAGAAAACGTAAGCCAACCAAACCAACTCGCAGCTCTGAAAAGAAACGCCTTGATAACAAGACTCGGCGAGGGCAGATTAAAACCTTGAGAGGAAGAGTTGCAGATTAAAAATGCTTTGTAAAAGACACCTTGAATCGGCCCTGTAGTGCAGATAAATCAAACCCCCGCATCAATATCCCTAGCTATCTCTGCTGTCTTTTGTTTCTTAAAATGTCACAACCATCCTATGTCTTCACTGTGAAACCAAGCGGTTGAGGTATAATCCCCCTTATTCTGAATTCTGTATTGCCGGAGGTTACATGCCTATTTATGAATACCAATGCAGGTCTTGTGGCTCTAAAAAAGAACATCTGCAAAAACTAAGCGAAACACCTATCGTAGTCTGCCCTACATGTGGCAGCAATGCTTACACTAAGCTTGTTTCTGCTGCTGGATTTCAGTTGAAAGGTAGTGGTTGGTACGCCACCGATTTCAAGAATGGTGCACAAACAAAACCGAAAGTGGAAACGGAAGTAAAGAACAAGGCTAATTCGCCTACGCCTGAGACCACACCTAAAACTGCGCCTGATCCTGTGCCAGCGGCCAATACTGGCGCAGTACCCCCTTGCACTACTAAATGAATATTTGGCACGGATATTGTTCAATATGAAACGCTATTTCATTACCGGACTCCTTATCTGGGTACCATTGGGCATGACTGCCTGGGTTCTGAAGTTCTTGATTGACACCATGGATCAGTCGCTACTCCTGCTACCTGACAGTCTACAACCTGAACAACTGTTGGGCATGAATATTCCTGGCATAGGTACGGTTCTTACACTGCTTGTGGTATTCCTCACTGGCTTGCTGACTGCCAATATCATCGGCCAAAAACTGGTATCGTTCTGGGAAGGAGTGTTGTGGCGCATCCCAGTGGTTAAATCAATTTACTGGAGCATTAAACAAGTAAGTGACACGTTATTCTCAAGTCAAGGGGAGGCCTTCCGTAAGGCACTACTGGTTCAATATCCACGCGAAGGTTTGTGGACAATTGCATTCATGACTGGACAGCCGGGGGGCGATGTGATCAATCACCTTAAGGGTGAATACATAAGCGTCTATGTGCCGACCACGCCTAACCCCACTTCTGGATTCTTCCTGATGCTGCCGAAAAGTGATGTAATTGAACTTGATATGAGCGTAGATGCAGCACTGAAGTACATTATATCTATGGGTGTTGTCTCACCGAACCATGGTAACAAGGACAACTGATCAATAAATAAGTAGTACAAAGAAATAACGCCGGCTTCTTACGAAGTTATGAATCCTTACTGACCCCTAATTCCCAACATACCATGCGAACCAATTACTGTGGCCTTATTGACACTCAATATCTTAACCAGACCATCACCCTCTTCGGTTGGGTACATCGCCGCCGCGACCATGGCGGAGTAATTTTCATCGACATGCGCGATCGCGAAGGTCTAGTGCAAGTTGTGTGTAATCCAGACAATGCAGTTACGTTCCAAAGTGCGGAAAAAATCCGAAACGAGTTCGTACTCAAAGTCATCGGCATAGTTCGACATCGCCCAGAAGGAACTGTCAATTCAACTCTCATCAGCGGTGAAATTGAAGTACTAGCACAGTCTATTGAAATACTTAATGCCTCGCTAACGCCACCATTTATGATGGGTGACGAGAACCTGAGTGAAACCGTACGTCTAGAGCATCGTTATCTTGATCTTAGACGCACACAGATGCAGACAAATTTGCGGTTACGCCACAAAGTTACAATGGCGGTTCGTAAGTTTCTCGACCAACATGGCTTCATCGATGTGGAAACGCCGATGTTAACTAAATCTACACCGGAGGGAGCACGTGACTATCTGGTACCATCACGCATCAACGCTGGACATTTTTTTGCGCTCCCACAATCGCCACAATTGTTCAAGCAATTGCTGATGGTCTCTGGATTCGATCGATATTACCAGATTACCAAATGCTTTCGCGATGAAGACCTGCGTGCCGACCGTCAGCCAGAATTTACACAGATTGACATCGAGACATCTTTCCTCACCGAAACCGAGATTATGACGCTAATGGAAGAGATGATTTGTAATTTGTTCAGTTGTGTAATACAAATTAATTTACAACCTCCCTTCCCACGCCTGACATTTTCAGAAGTTATGTCGAAATATGGTTCTGATAAGCCTGATTTACGCATACCGTTGGTACTAACCGAACTTACCGATGTGATGAAGGAAGTGGAGTTCAAGGTGTTCCGTGAAGCTGCGCAGAAACTTGGAGGGCGTGTAGCGGCACTATGTGTGCCTCAAGGAAGCGAGCTATCACGTAAGGAAATAGATGACTACACTAGTTTCGTTGGAATTTATGGCGTCAAAGGGCTTGCCTACATCAAGGTTAATATTCTGGAGAACGGGCTTGATGGACTACAGTCACCGATATTGAAATTCTTACCTGAAGCAGTAGTAAAAATTATTCTTGAGCGCACTGGCGTTAAAAATGGTGATCTTATATTTTTTGGTGCCGATAAAGCCAAAATAGTTAATGAGGCATTGGGTGCATTACGTGCAAAAATTGGACACGATCGAGGCCTTGCTGAACCTGGTTGGAAACCTTTATGGGTTATAGATTTTCCAATGTTTGAACGAGTCGAGGAAGAAAATCGCTGGCAGGCACTGCATCATCCATTTACTTCCCCCGCAGATGGTCACGAAAATTTGTTGGAGACCGATCCCGGCAAAGCGCTATCAAAAGCGTTCGATATGGTGCTGAATGGCTCAGAAATTGGAGGAGGCTCGGTACGTATTCATCGTCAGGAAATACAGCTAAAAGTGTTCCATGCTCTGAATATCGGAGTTAATGAAGCTCAAGAGAAATTTGGCTTTTTGCTAGATGCCTTACAGTATGGAGCACCACCGCATGGTGGAATTGCATTTGGCCTTGATCGTGTCGTCACTATGATGGCGGGTGCAGAATCGATACGTGATGTTATTGCCTTTCCCAAAACCCAGCGTGCTCAGTGCTTGCTGACCCAAGCACCAAGCGTGGTGGACGAAAAACAGTTACGAGAACTACATATACGGCTAAAACATACTGAGACGCCGAAGATTTGAAGCATTGATACTACTTGATTTAAGGACATTCTACGGTTCCACTCGGTATCTCTAACCCGATGTCATGGAAACATATAAAATCCCTATTTCTGTTCTGGTAGTAATCCATACTCTTGATCTACAGGTTTTGTTGCTGGAGCGAGCCGACCACCCTAGTTATTGGCAGTCAGTGACTGGTAGCCAACACCAGGGCGAAACGCTATCACAAACAGCAGCACGAGAAATCGCTGAAGAAACAGGACTGGATGCAGCTAGTTTTTTGTTAACCGACTGGAATCTTCTGAGTAAATACGAAATTTTTCAGGAATGGAGATGGCGTTATGCTCCAGAGGTGACACACAATACTGAACATGCCTTTGGCTTGCTCTTACCAGAACCCATTCCGGTCACAGTGTCAGCACGAGAACATCTGCGTTATGCTTGGCTTCCCCAGCAAGAAGCTGTAGAAAAAGTTTTTTCATGGAGCAATGCGAAAGCGATACGCAAGCTGCGTCACATGATAAAAACATAGAAGGAAAGAAAATTGTACGCTTAAAGATTCTACGAGCACCCATACCTACATCCTATAAACCACACCAATCCTATCATTCATCACATGCTCGATAAGCTACATATAGCCACTTACAATATCCATAAGGGATTTTCGCATTTCAACCGGCGCATGATGATACACGAACTGCGCGACCTCTTGCGGGCTCTCAATGCTGATGTAATTTTTTTGCAAGAAGTAGTTGGTCACCATAAGGGTCACTCTACCCGCTATGAAAACTGGCCAAACAGTTCGCAGCATGAATTCCTAGCCGATTCGGTATGGCCTGATTTTGCCTATGGAAAGAATGCGGTGTACGACAAAGGACATCACGGCAACGCAATTCTTAGCCGCTATCCGATAGTGCTTTGGGACAATGAAGACGTTTCAACACACCGGTATGAGAACCGCGGCATGCTCCACTGTGAAATTAGTGTCCCCGGCTGGCAGAATAATCTGCATTGCGTTTGTATCCATTTAGGATTGTTTACACGCGGAAGGTGGAAACAATTGCTAGCTCTAAATCGACGTATCGAGCAGCTAGTGCCACCGCAAGCACCGCTGATTATCGCCGGAGATTTCAACGACTGGCAGGAAACGGCAAACCACACCCTGGTTGAACGACTAGGTCTAATCGAAGTTTTCGAACTGACTGGTGGCAGAGTGGCGCGTAGCTATCCTTCATGGTTACCACTATTCCACCTTGATCGAATCTATGTACGTGGCTTTTACGTGGAAAAAACTCATGTACACCAGGGTCGTCCTTGGTCGAAGATTTCTGATCATGCCGTGCTCTCTGCAAGAATGGTCCATAAATGAAGGCGCCTAACTTTGTCGAAGGCAATCGTATAACCCTGCTACGTAACGGCTCAGAATATTTTCCGGCGCTAGAATCCGCTATCGATAGAGCACAGCATGAGGTGCATCTTGAAACCTATATTTTTGTGTATGACGCCACTGGTATTCGCATTTCTGAAGCATTGAAAAGAGCTGCAAGGCGTAATGTGACAGTCCGTCTTCTACTGGACGGATTCGGTTCTCAAGATTTACCGCAAGAAGTAATACAGAACATGCTTAATGCCGGCGTGCAAGTACTCATTTTCAGGAAAGAAATTTCACCCTTTAGGCTACGACGCAACCGGTTACGTCGGATGCATCGAAAACTGGCGGTGGTAGATGCAAGCATCGCTTTTGTCGGTGGAATTAACGTGATCGACGATCTCAACCATCCCGAACCACTGCCTCCACGTTTCGATTTTGCAATTTCAATCGAGGGCCCGCTGCAAAGCAAGATTATTTTGGCTGCCAGGCATTTATGGATGGTAGTAGCATTTGCGCGCCTTAAAAAACGCTGGGTGGGGCACAATAAAATACCATGTTCACCCATCCAACTCAGTGGTAACCAGCGTGGGGCACTCGTGATACGCGATAATTTTCGTCACAGACATGATATAGAAGAAGTTTACCTCCGCGCTATCACTAATGCATACAGCGAAATTATCATTGCCAACGCGTACTTCCTACCTGGTATCAATCTCCGTCATGCCCTTAGCGATGCTGCTCGACGCGGTTTGCGAGTAGTGTTGCTTTTGCAAGGCAGAATAGAATACCGCTTGCAACATTATGCTACGCAAGCGCTCTATGGAAGCTTGCTAGATGCTGGTATTGAAATTTACGAGTATCAAAAGAGTTATTTGCACGCAAAAGTAGCTGTGATTGACCAGCATTGGACTACTGTGGGTTCTTCCAATATTGATCCCTTCAGTTTGTTACTGGCTCGGGAAGCCAATGTGGTAGTAGACGATGAATTGTTCGCGGCTCAACTACGACTTTGCTTGGAAAAAGCTATGACAGAAGAATCGACACGGGTGTTGCAAGAAAAATGGAAAGACCAATCATGGATTAGTCGTACAATGAGTTGGATAAGCTATTATATAGTACGTGTCTTGCGCGGTATGGTGGGTCATAACCGGAAAAATAACAATCCTGAATATGGAAAACTATAAGACTCATTAAGAGCGAAGATTTATGATTCTCTTAAGAGTTCCTTATAGCTTAGGGTCAGCCAACTATGACGTACAGTTCATAGACATAGTCTTTTCTTGGCTAGTATGGTTGCCATGTTCGGCGAATAAATCCACCCACATTCGCAATTAGTTAAATAATTAATTTAGTATATGATTTTCTATTATGTATTTTCTAATTGTAATAGATGAAATTCAAATAATAAAAATATTTCAATAAATGAATTATCGAAGAGAAATTGATGGTCTTAGGGCTCTTGCAGTTCTACCAATTATCTTTTTTCACGCAGGCTTTCAAGCATTTAGTGGTGGCTTTGTTGGGGTAGATGTTTTCTTTGTTATTAGCGGCTATCTTATTACTTCAATCATCCTTACAGAGAAAGCAAGCGGTAAATTTACCCTTATAAATTTTTACGAGCGAAGAGCACGGCGAATCTTGCCAGCATTATTTTTTGTAATGTTGGCTTGTTTGCCGTTTGCATGGCTATGGTTATTACCTAGTAATTTGAATGATTTTTCAAAGAATCTAATTGTTGTCCCCATTTTTTCATCAAATTTTCTGTTTTTTAATCAAAGTGGTTATTTTGATACTGCTATTGAATTAAAACCACTTATACATACTTGGAGTTTGGCAGTAGAGGAGCAATACTACTTACTATTTCCAATATTCATTTCCTTTCTTTGGCGCAAATCTTGGCCATGGGCATCTAGAATTATTTTTGTTGTGGCGCTAATTAGTCTAATGTTTTCTAACTGGGGCGCCTACCATTACCCGGCAGCAACTTTCTATCTGCTGCCTACCCGTATTTGGGAGTTGTTTATCGGAGCTTTGGTTGCTCTTTATTTATTTAATCATGAGCAAAATTTACTTTCTGAAAGAAAAATTAGCTCTGTTTTAGGCATCGTTGGGTTATTACTTATTGTAATTTCAATCTTTACTTTTGATGAGGGAACCCCTTTCCCAAGTTTTTATGCGTTAATTCCAACAATCGGAACAGCCCTTATTATTTTATTTGCCGGCCAAAATGAATTGGTAGGAAAGTGGCTCGGAAATAAATTATTTGTTGGGTTGGGCTTAATAAGTTATAGCGCGTATTTGTGGCATCAACCTTTATTCGCATTTGCAAGAATTAGAAGTTTGAGTGTACCAACAACTGGCTTACTACTTTCGTTGTCACTCTTGGCAATCTTGCTCGCTTATTTAAGCTGGAAATACGTAGAAAAACCTTTTAGAGATAAAAATAGATTTAGTCAAAAACACATTTTTATTTATTCTTTAATAGGCAGCCTGTTCTTTATAGGAATTGGGATAACAGGCAATGTTAACAAAGGGTTTAGTCAACGTTTTGATGTTCCTCAGTTTATTTCTGATGAGCTCACCGGAATAAATAATAATCAAAGCGTCATGAACTGCTTCAAGAATTTTAAGAACAAAAAAGATTCAACAATAGATTTTTGTTTTCTTGGCGACCCTAAAGGTAAGGATTCAGAGATTGCTGTTTTTGGTGATAGCCACGCAATAGCCTTACTATCCACTTTCGATCGGATTGGTAAAAGAATTGGAAAGAGTATTGCCCATATTGGACTCGGCGGATGCCCGTCTTTGCTTAATGTATGGGTACTTAAGGGGAATTTTGATACTGGTGTTTGTAACAAGCTAGCCGAACGCCAACTAGCTTATGTAAGAGATCATAAAATTACAAAAGTGTTTCTTGTTTCTCGTTGGACTACATATACGGATGGAAATTATGAAGGTAAAAAATTTTTCCATCTAGCATTGAATAGGGATGATTCGTTGGATAAGAATACTTCGAGGAAATCATTTGAACAAGGATTAAATAATACAATTAAGGCATACAAAGATCTTGGTGCTGAGGTTTACATCGTAGCTCAGGTACCACAACAGTTACGTAGTACAAAGGAAATTTACTATTCAATGTACGATACCAACTTTGCTGATATTCAAGAATCTGAATTTATTCGTAAATATTCCGTTCCAATGTATAAACATGCAGCTCTTCAATCTTATACAAGACAGTTATTTGATAGCTACGTTAGCAAAGGTGATATAAAACTAATCAATCTGGACTCAATTTTTTGCGATAATGCCAGATGTATTTTTGGTACCCTAAAACAACCCTATTACACTGATGCTGATCACCTCTCAGCTTTTGGCGCTAATTTAACCATCCCTACAATTATTGAGTTTGCCCGATAAAGAATTAATGTGATACTGGTACGATCTAGTTCAAGCCAACTTCATTCACCATGCTGTAAAGTAGATTAGCTTATCAACTTAGCGTAAGTAGAAAAACAGGTAGCAAAATGAATGCTCTCAGAGTCAAGATTTATGGGAGTCCTTTTTCTGTTATATAAATACTATTGTGATGCCGGAAATATCTAGTCAGATTGCCTCTGCCGTTTCTCTGTTAAGGGCAGGCAGAATAGTAGCCTTCCCGACAGAAACCGTCTATGGCTTGGGGGCGGACATCTCTATTCCATCTGCAATAAACCGTGTATTTGAAATCAAAGGAAGGCCTGCAAATCACCCTCTAATTGTTCATTTTTCTGAAATGTCCCAACTTGAACACTGGGCACAGGAAATACCAAATTCAGCCTGGAAACTGGCCGAACGCTTCTGGCCGGGACCACTAACGCTGATTCTACCGCGCACCCAACACGTGTCATTAAATGTAACTGGCAACCAAAACACGGTGGGGCTTAGGTTACCAGATCACCCCATTGCACTTGCTCTGCTGAATGCAATGGGTCCTAAAAAGGCGCTAGCTGCTCCTTCTGCTAACCGTTTTGGGCGGATTAGCCCTACAACAGCAGCGCATGTATTCGATGAATTGGGCCATACAGTAGACATGATTCTAGATGGTGGTTCATGTAAAATCGGCCTAGAAAGCACGATCGTTGGTTTCAGTGATAAAACTGTCATCATACTACGGCCAGGTGGTATTCCACTGACAGAATTGGCAGAAGTGCTAGATGAGAAGGTCATTTTTCCAAAGTGTAAAAAACCTAGGGTACGTGTGCCAGGCTCTCTAGAATCCCATTACGCTCCATTGACGCCCCTCGAGATTTGGCCAACTAAATCATTACGGCAGCGTGCTGTAGAATTGAAAGCACAAGGATTACGTACAATATTGTTAGGGTGGTCAGCAGCATTTCTGAGCTGGGAGAAAAATAAGGACTTTCTGTATTTCTCCATGCCAGAAGAACCTACCGCCTACGGTAGTCAGCTCTATGCAACTTTGCGCCGATTCGATAATGGGCAATATGATCGCCTTTTATTAGAAGCACCTCCTAATAATCCTGCTTGGCTAGCAATCGCTGATCGTTTACAGCGCGCGAGTTGTGTACCTTTCATCAAGGCTTAACCTGATAATCACTAATATAGGGAAAACCACCAATAGGTATCTTCCCAATGGAAACAGTTAGAGACAGCAAAATTTCTGCGGTGTTGTTTGATGTTGACGGCACACTGGCTGATACTGAGCGTGACGGCCATCGTCTTGCGTTCAACGCTGCATTTGCAGAATTTGGGCTTACCTGGAACTGGGATGTAGAACTTTATGGAAAATTGCTGGAAATTACCGGAGGAAAAGAACGCATCCGTTACTACCTGGAAAAATATGTTTCCGATAAACTAAAAATGTGTGGATTGGAAAACTGGATTTCTAATTTGCACAAAGCCAAAACAAACCATTTTGTAGCCCTACTAAAGCGTGGGCAAATTCCATTGCGCCCTGGCGTCGCACGCCTAATCCAAGATTTACGCGCTGCTAAAATAAAAATTGCTATCGTGACTACCACCACACCCGAAAACGTAACTACACTATTAGAATCTACATTAGGTGAAGGTTCTCCAGCTTGGTTTGACGTCATTGCTGCAGGTGATATCGTTCCTGCGAAAAAACCCGCTCCAGATATTTACCTATGGGTGCTTGAGCAGCTTGGAGTGCTAGCACAACAATGTGTCGCGGTGGAAGATTCGGAATGCGGGTTGAGAGCTGCTCTTGCTGCAGATCTTGACACAGTCGTTACAGTGAGTAATTATACGAAGTTGCAAAATTTTAATGGGGCTGCGGTAGTGTTATCTGATTTAGGTGAACCGTCAAAACCATTTACTGTTTTGGCAGGAGATACTCATAGAAGTAGATGGGTAGATGTAAACATGCTGAGTAGGCTTAATATCTAGCAAAAAATTAGTTCGATTCCCCATTTTTTTGCACGATTGTTGATACTAGAACCAATGAGACATTAAATGAAGAAATCTTTAGTAGGTATCATTATGGGCAGCACTAGCGACTGGGGTATCATGCAGCAGGCAGCAGCCCAATTACGTAATTTTGGCGTTCCCTATGAAACACATGTGATCTCTGCCCACCGCACCCCCGATATTGCGTTTGAATATGCGCAAACAGCTATCGAACGAGGGTTGCGTTGCATCATTGCAGGTGCAGGTGGTGCCGCCCATCTTGCTGGAGCAATGGCGGCAAAAACTACTTTGCCGATTCTGGGTGTACCAGTTCCTTCCAAACATCTTCAAGGAATGGACTCATTACTTTCAACTGTGCAGATGCCTAAGGGCATTCCAGTTGCTACTTTTGCCATTGGTGAAGCTGGTGCCGCCAACGCTGGTTTATTTGCTGTTTCCCTACTAGCACTTTCCGATCCAGCGACAGCTGCTCGACTAGAATCCTTTCGTAAGGAACAGGCGGAAAAGATTAAGGCAATGACCCTTTCTGAACTTGAATAAACTTATTATGACTTCATCTGAGAAAACCATATTCGAGACCAATCTCACTAGCCTCAAATTTCTCCATCGTGGAAAGGTACGCGACATCTATGCCGTTGATAAAGACAAATTATTAATCATCCAAACAGACCGACTATCTGCTTTTGACGTGGTTCTGCAGACACCGGTGCTAGGTAAAGGCAAAGTACTTACAGCTATGTCTAATTTCTGGTTTAGGAAACTTGGCCACATTATTCCCAATCATCTGACCGAATTTTCGCCTGAATCTATTGTATCAACTGAAGAGCTGGGGCAAGTATTGGATCGTGCGTTTGTGGTAAAACGACTAAAACCACTACCAATAGAAGCCATCGTACGTGGATATGTAGTGGGCTCTGGCTGGAAGGATTATCAAAAAACTGGTGCAATATGTGGAATCACGCTTCCTACCGGATTACAGGAGGCTTCTAAGCTACCTGATGGCGCGATTTTCACGCCTTCAACTAAAGCGGACTTGGGTGCACATGACGAGAACATATCATTTCCTGAAGCAGAAAAACTATTGGGCAATGCGTTAGCAGTACAAGTGCGCGACAAAGCAATCGCTCTTTACACTGAAGCAGCAAATTATGCTGCAAAAAAAGGTATTATTATTGCCGACACCAAATTCGAATTTGGTCTGGATGATACTGGCAAACTTTATCTCATCGATGAAGCACTCACCCCTGATTCGTCGCGATTCTGGCCAGCTGATCAATATGCACCAGGGAAGAGTCCACCCAGCTACGACAAGCAATTTGTACGCGACTGGTTGGAAACGCAGGACTGGAACAAGAAAGCACCCACCCCTACATTACCGGCAAATATCCTTGCCAAAACTTCAGAAAAATATCAGGAAGTATTAAGGTTGTTGACAGAGGAATAAGCTCTTGTTTAAAAAAGTCCTATCAACATTTTAGTTCCCAGCAAATAAAGTAACACCACAAAGACCTTCTTAAGTGTTGTAGTCCGCACAATATGAGTAGCTCTTGCACCTATAGACGCGGTTAACGTGCTGACTAGAACCACCCCCCCAAGTGCCGGTAAGTAAACGTAGCCCAAGCTATATTCTGGGAGTGTCTGGGATTGAACGATGCCATTAGCTATGTAGCCAATCGTTCCTGTGATGGCGATAGGAAAACCAACTGCGGATGCAGTACCGATAGCATGTTGCAATCTGACATTGCGCGTTGAAAGAAATGGTACAGTTAGCAACCCTCCACCAATAGCTACAAAGCTGGAAACCCAGCCGATAATGCTGCCCGCTGTAAACATCCCTACCTTGCCTGGAAGCTGACGACTAGGCTTAGGAGTGTTATTTAGCAGTATCTGGGTAGCAGCGTAATAAATGAATACGATAAGGGTAATACTCAAGAATCGACTGGAAAGGCTACTTACTAGCGTCGCACCACTTAATGTGCCCACAATGATACCCGGTGTAATATATTTCACTATATTCCAGTTCACCGCGCTTTGCATATGATGGATGCGCAAACTAGAAATAGAGGTAAAAATTATCGCCGCCATGGAGGTACCAAGAGCAAGATGCAAAATACGATCAGGAGGAAAATTTTGTGCGCTGAAAATAAAACTTAGCACCGGTACCATAATTAGTCCACCGCCAATACCAAGTAGTCCGGCGAAGAAACCGACAACTGCACCCAAGCACAGATAACCCAACCACCATTCCACGTTATGTTTTACTATGGTTGATATTCAGTTTCAGCATTCTTCTAATCTGATTAGTTTATAAAGACTCGGCCATGAAATTGGCCATTACATGACCCCAATGATGCTCCTCCACTCTGCTGGATCTATAGGTGTGATGGATAAGCGATTGCCTTTCTGCAAAATACGCATACTCATCAGATCAGGATAGCTTCTCAGCTCCTTAATATCAATCAACCGAGTTTTGCTGACGAACTTTACGTCTACATTAAACCAACGCGGACTCTCTGAAGTAGCTTTCGGATCAAAATATTTGCTGTCGGAATCAAATTGGGTTGCATCAGGATATGCGAGCTTGCAAACCTCCGCAATTCCGACAATACCTGGTTGTTTGCAATTCGAATGATAGAAAAAAACTTGATCGCCAATACGCATCTGATCTCGCATAAAATTCCGTGCCTGATAGTTACGTACGCCATACCACGCTATAGTCTTATTGGCTCTCTTCGCAAGATCGTCAATGCTTACGTCGGAGGGCTCAGATTTCATCAACCAGTAACGCATAATTCAGAAAATAATGGTCAGCCATACCAAACTTGGCGTGTTAAAAAAGCGGCTATGCCGCTTTTTTATGCCCTTATAATAATGCCCCCCCGCAAATGCCGTCAGGCCATTATCTTGAACCATATGGTTCAAAGTGGTCGTTTTCCGGATGCATCAGGCACTTCCGCGTAGGGCGTGCACAACAGCATCACATTAGTTCACAACCGTTCTCAAAAAATTGGTTCAAAGAATATGTGCCTAAACAAACATCACAGGGGACAACTCTTATTCGTTTCACATTCAAGCCGGAGTATATAACCCTGCTCAAGTACAAGTTTGGAACTTATCGATGTCAAACTACATATTTCGTAACAACTCCAGCTAGAACAACTTGTCCTGTTCCGGCGTCGCTGTATCAAGCGTCGTCTGCATGTGATCGATTCTACGCTTAAATTCCCCCATGTCAAAACCTCCCCTAATTCGCGTAGCAAGAAGCTCATGGGCTATATTGAGACCAGCCATAATAGCAATACGCTCAGAACCGACCACCTTCCCATGATCCCTGATCTCACACATCTTCTTATCAAGGTACGTCACTGCTTGGAGCAGCTCTTCACGCTCTTCATCAGGGCAAGTAACGCGAAATTCACGCCCCATAATAGCAACGTCCACAGCTTTGCTGGCACTCATTATTTGTTACCAGGGAGTTGGGTTAGGAGGGACTCCAAACGAACCGTAGCAGTGTTTATTTTTTCTGACAGGTGTTTATTTTCACTGGTAGCACCAGCTAATTGCTGGCGCAGCTGAATATTCTCCGAACGCTGGCGGTGGCACAATTGTACAAATTGGTTAATTTTTTCTTCCAGAGATTTGAGTTCCGCTTCCATCATTGCACTATAATTTGAAAATCCCTGCCAAGTCAACTGGTAACAGAATGTTCCAAATGTTATTTCCACAATTAATCCAGTAACTCTGATCATCATAACGAGCCGACCATCCAAAGTTTCAGGCTAGGTTCACTGATTATGGTAGTATCCAGCCACGTTTAAGGTGCTAAGACTGATTTTCTCAGTCAAGTTAAACGGGAACCAGGTGAATGCCTGGGCTGCCCCCGCAACGGTAAGTAAGCGCGGACGAATCCATTTATGCCACTGTGAAGCCTACAGCTCATGGGAAGGCGATACGTCAAATCTTGCGAGCCCGGATATCGGCCTTGAACGCGTACGGAAATATCGCGTGGGGCGATATCCTGACTGGCCTTTTGCGTTCAAGAAACTCTCTCGGCGATATTTCCTTACTTATTAAAACAGTGGACGGCGGGTCCACTTAATATAAGGAAATCTCGTGCATCTGTTTTCTAGAATTATCTGGTTAATTTTAGCTGCTCCTGCTTGCTCATGGGCAGATGACCCCCCAAAGAAATCACTTAAAGAAGTTATTGTTACCGCAACACGCTTCGAACAGAATCCGGAGGAACTACCAATTGGAGTTTCTGTTATTAGTGCTGAACAAATTAAAAATAGTGCTGCATTAACTTTACCAGAGCTATTACAGCAATTTGCCGGCGTACATACCCGTAACTTGGATGGCGGCCCTGATCAGCAAATAGATTTACGTGGGTTTGGAATAACCGGGAATCAAAACACGTTGGTACTGCTTGATGGTCAGCGAATGAATGAAAATGAGCTAGTCGGTATCCGCTGGTCGACAATTCCTCTTGATTCGATCGAACGTATCGAGATACTACGTAGCAGTGGTGCAGTTACCTATGGCAGTGGCGCTACAGGTGGTGTAATTAATATCGTGACACGTGTTGCTGAACCTGATCGCATATCAGGTAACGCTGGATTTTCATATGGTAGCTATGATGGCATGGAATTCAAGGGTGCACTAAATGCAGCCAGGAAAAACTTTGGTTTAGCGCTTACCGCTAACGCGTTGAAAACCGACAACTATCGAGCTAACAATGAACTGAACCAAAAAAATCTGCAGGGAGACCTCCGTTACCAATTCCGTAATGGTAGTGCGATGTTAAAATTTGGCTTGGATGACCAGGAACTCGAACTACCTGCTAATCGCACAGAGTTACAACTACAAATTGATCGAAGGGGAACTTCAACACCGCGAGACTTCAGCACACGAGAGGGTGCATATGTCACGCTACGGGGCAAATACAACATTGGATCCGCAAATTTTGCCGCAGATCTTTCTTTTCGCGACAATCACCGTACAGCCTTGTTCGATGATTATTTTATCGGTGATTTTTTCGATTCTAAAGTGTTTGTAAATACAAATACTGACGTATGGTTATTTAATCCTCGAATTAAATTGCCGTTCCAGACCATCGGAATAAGTCATGAACTAGTACTAGGTGCTAATTTCGAATGGTGGGACTACCATTCGAAACGCTTCACAGGACCGGAAGCTATACCAGGTGCAGCATCCGCCAATATCCTACAAGCTGATGTAGTAGCAGAACAGCAAAACAAAGCAGTCTACCTACAATACGCTGCGACCCTTCCCCTGAAAACGGTAGTTACATTGGGAGGACGAGTACAATGGGTAGACGACAAAGCAAACGATCGTTTCAACCCTGCAGCTTATGCCCGTGATCAACAACACCGTACCGTGTATGCCTATGA
Source organism: Nitrosomonadaceae bacterium (assembly GCA_965248035.1). Classification (GTDB taxonomy): domain Bacteria; phylum Pseudomonadota; class Gammaproteobacteria; order Burkholderiales; family Nitrosomonadaceae; genus BJGV01. The sequence goes on along the minus strand of OZ252054.1, from coordinate 2,187,707 downwards.
TGTGGGAGTACGCCAACCCTTAGGTTCTGCCCTATCACTCTACGGAAAATATGGTCGCAGCTTCCGTATAGCTACAGTAGACGAAATTTATAATCAATTTGGGGGGCCAGCGTTTGATTCCATAATCAACTTACTTGAACCTCAAACTGCCCATACTGGAGAACTTGGATTGGAATATCGGCAGGGTACGATACGAGCACGTGCTTCGGTTTATCGTACCAACCTTAACAACGAAATTGGTTTTATTATCATCAATCCGTTTGTGTTCTTTGCCAATTTAAACCTTCCTCCAACCCGACGCCAAGGGGTCGAATTTGAGGGCTCCTGGTCACCAATCGATAAGCTTGATTTATTCGGCAGTTATACCTTCAGTGACGCACGTTTTCGTAAGGGAACCTTTGGTGGTGTTGATGTTTCCGGCAATACCATTCTACTAGTACCGAGACATAGTGCTTCAGCAGCCAGTACACTTCGTATTACATCCAAAACACGTCTTTCAGCGAGAATTAATTACGTAGGAAAACAAATATATGATAATGATCAGGCCAATAGCTTTTCCCAGCGTATGCCAGATTATGTCACTGTGGATCTTAAATTTGCTCACCAGATGGCAAATTGGCTGCTAAGTCTTGCAGTAAATAACTTATTTGATGAGAAGTATTATTCATATGGTATCCGCAACGGTGCGGGAACATCATTTTCTGCACTGCCCGCACGCGAACGTAACTTCTGGTTCACAATTAAATATCAACTCAATTGAAGCCTTTTAGCAGCTTTCCCTGCAAATCAGTTTCTAGTATATCGAATGATAGGGTAATAAATTTCGATTTGTCCCCACCTGAACCACGGAGCGACATTTTCTCAATTTCTCCCATTTCTGATATTGTGCGCCCATGTCAAACATGCAAACTATGACGAGCCGCCAGTTATACCTGCGCTTAATGAACTATGTTGCACCTTATTGGCTAGTTTTCAGCCTAGGGTTGTTAGGCATGGTTTTTATGGCAATAACTGATTCGATGATACCAGCACTTATAAAGCCGATGCTGGACGGTGCTATTGTTAATAAGAATCAAGAATTCATGCAGTTAATTACACTAACCATCATTACGTTGTTTGTGGTACGCGGTGTAGCAAGCTATATCGGTAGCTATGCAATCAATTGGGTAAGCAATACATTGATAGTAGATTTACGAACGACCATATTTGACAAGCTATTAACACTGTCCCCTCGCTATTACGTCGGCCAGACAAGCGAAAGCCTTATTTCAAAACTCACTTCTGAGGTAACCCAGGTCACTCAAGACGCCGCCCATGTGGTGACAATTTTAGTGAAAGACACGCTTACCATTATCGGACTACTAGCATGGGTGATCTATCTTAATTGGGAGTTATCATTATTAGCGTTAATGATAGCACCAGTGGTTGTGCTAAGCGTGCAATTGATCTGTAGGCAGTCACAGGAAACTGATTGGGAAACACACCAGACCATGGAAAGCTTTACTCAAGTAATACAAGAATCAACTGAGAATTACAAAGTAGTCGCACTTGACGGTGGCCAGCAGTATGAAGCCCATCGTTTCCAAAACGAGGCCAATCAGGTATGCCATGTCAACATGAAACGTATTAACATTAACGCCTTTAAAATGCCACTAGCACAAATAGTTATTGCCATTGCGTTAGCAACTATCTTTTATCTTGCCATTCAGCAAACTCACACTGATGAAACCACGGTAGGTAGTTTTGTTTCTTTTATTGTTTCGATACTAATTTGTGCCATATCATTAAAACGACTCACCAGCGTAAACAAGTTCCTGCAACGTAGTCTAACTGCTGCTGGAAGTATTTTGTCTATACTTGATCTGGAAGCTGAGTCGGACACGGGAACAATTATCATTAATCGCGCCCGGGGAGAACTTCAATTCGAGAAGGTCAGCTTTTACTATGACCCAAAAGTATGTGCTGCGTTGAATGACATTACGCTTACCATAAAGCCGGGAGAAACAGTGGCTCTGGTTGGATCTTCAGATGACAGTAAGAATGTTTTTGTTAATCTAATACCACGCTTCTTCCAACCAACCTATGGCAAAATCTTGCTCGACGGCCATGAATTGACAACTCTCAAATTAGCCAGTCTACGCTCCAATATCGGCTTGGTGTCACAGGAAACAACACTGTTCAATGACTCCATTGCGGCCAACATTGCATTCGGCGAAATGGGATGTGCCACAGAAGCAGAAATAATTGCTGCAGCACAAGCCGCTCATGCAATAGAATTTATTCGGGAGATGCCACAAGGAATGCAAACACAGGTGGGCATGCGTGGAATAAAGCTTTCTAGGGGACAGCGTCAGCGTATTGCCATCGCCCGCGCACTGCTGAAAAATCCTCCCATTCTTATTCTGGACGAATCAGTCTCAACGCTGGATTCAGAATCTGAGCATTATACACAAGCAGCACTGGAAACCTTGATACAAAACCGTACCACCATAACCATTGCACGTCGTCGTACAACTGTGGAAAAAGCTGACCGTATTATTGTACTGGAACAAAACCATATTACTGAAATCGGCAACCACCGAGAACTACTTTCAAAAGAAGGAGCTTACGCCAAGCTATATCGATTTCAGTTTTAATCTGCGAAAACAAATGAACTTTAAGGGTACCTCAGCAAATCTAACCACTATGGTGAGAAGAGAAAAAACTTTATCGGAAGAGATATAATAAAATAAGAAAATTATCAGCTTAAGTCCACAGTTGAGTATTCTGGTACAAAATTTGCCAACCCTTTTTTAACTTCCTCATCACTTAGTACTGGGTGTTCATTCAACCATGTCAGCAGTTCTGCTAACCATTGCTCATCCACCTGGCAAGCCTGGGCAATACGTAATTTATCATGAGGAGTAGGTAAGGTGCTTTCATCAGCGGACAGTAGTTCCTCGTAGAGTTTCTCACCGGAACGTAAGCCACTGTAGATGATCTTGATATCTTCTTCGCTCAAGCCGGACAGGCGAATTAGGTCTCTTGCAAGGTCAGCAATCTTAACTGGCTCTCCCATATCTAACACAAAATCTCCCTGTCGCCTTTTTCACCTCCCATTAACCCCGCTTGCAACACCAGTTGTGCAGCTTCGGGAATGGACATGAAATAGCGTGTAATTTCTGGATGTGTGACAGTAATCGGTCCTCCCATTGCAATCTGCTCACGAAATTTTGGTATGACACTGCCAGCGCTGCCCAGTACATTACCAAAACGGACCATCACAAAATGCGTATTCATTCTTGCTTCCTTTGCTGAACCTTGGCCCATGGCTAGTCCAGAAAAGAATGGATACTGTAGGGCTTGACACACCATCTCAGCAAGTCGCTTACTAGCACCCATGACATTAATAGGATTGATCGCCTTGTCGGTTGAGATCAGCACAAATTTTTCTACTTCATATTTGACCGAAGTTTGTGCGATTGCCCAGGTTCCTAGTACATTGTTTAGCACCGCTTGCCAGGCATTCTCTTGCTCCATCAACGGTACGTGCTTGTAAGCAGCTGCATGAAATACTGCCGCTGGCCGAAATTAAGCAAAGGTCTGAGTAAGACGAGCTTGGTCTTTAACATCCCCTATAATGAATGCCATCTTCATTTTCGGAAACTTAGAACGAAATTCTTGCTCAATATTGTAGAGCGCAAATTCGTTCAATTCGAAAAAAACTAGGTGAGCTGGTTTGAATTTCGTGATCTGGCTACATAATTCAGATCCAATAGAACCACCTGCTCCGGAAACAAGAACAGTTTTACCTTCGAGTAAGCCGTATAATCCCTCGTTATCCAGCGCTACCGGATTACGTCCCAATAAATCATCAAGCTCAACGTTACGGATTTGCGATACGGTAATCTTGCCACTAATTAGATCGTCATAGTAAGGCACTGTCAGCGCTTTCACTCCGGCCGCAGAGCATGCATCTAAAGCCCTACGGCGTTCGCGATGAGTAGCAGATGGCATTGCTATAATGGCATGGGAAACACCCAACTTCTCAACCAAAACAGGTAAATCTGCAATCTGTCCCAGTACTTGAACACCATCCAAAATCTTACTACGCTTTGTCTGGTCATCATCAAGTAACCCCACTATTCGCCATTCCACACTGTGAGAACGTTCTTTCAACAACCTAACTGCGCGCCACCTGCACCCAATACGAGAACAGGGTTTCCCCGAAGAGTATGCTTTCCAAAAAATCGCTTCTCCTTCCACAAACGGTAGGTAATACGGCTTCCACCCATCATGAATAGGAGCAAAATAGGATCCAGTAACAATACTGAACGTGGTACTCCTACAAGTATCTGCATCATGAATAACGCCAGTGGCACCGCCGTTGCTGCCGTAAGAACCGCATAAAGAATGCTCCGTAAATCGTGCAAACTGACATATCGCCAGACTTCACGATAAAGACCAAACCAAAGAAATGATGCTGCTTGAATTGGGATCACCCATGGCAGAGTTTCTTCCAGTGATACAAGATACAATGGAGGAATTTCAAAATTAAAACGAAACAAATAAGCAAACCACCATGCCAGAAAAGCGGGAACTATATACTTTACACCGGAAAATATTGTGGTATAATTCTCTTATCATGAGAGGAGGATGCCATGCCTTATAAGATCAATACTGCAATCAGTGTCTGCCAGTTGATGGAAATGTTTCCTGACGAGGAAACCGCACGACAGTACCTTGAGGATCGTCGCTGGAAATATGGTGTGTCTTGCCCGACATGTCAAAGCCTATCGGTCTATACAAGATCGGGAAAACGAAAAGGGATGTATGACTGTCGAGGATGCGGCAAGCATTTTAGTGTTCGGACCGGTTCCATTTTTGAAAAATCACACATTCGACTTCACAAATGGCTCTATGCCATTTACACCGTCATGACTTCTCGAAAGAGCATTAGCGCTATGCAATTAAGCAAAGAAATTGGGGTCACGTATAAGTCCGCCTGGTTTGCGTTGCATCGGATTCGAGAGGCTTGCCGTGGCGATCTTACCCGTCTCTCAGGAATCGTAGAAATCGACGAAACGTATGTGGGCGGGAAAGAACGGAACAAGCACTGGAAGAAAGGGGATAAACCGAAAGCCGGGACAGTTGGCAAACAACCCGTCCTCGGCATGAGGGAGCGTGGTGGCAAGACCGTGGCCCTGCCAGTGCCTGCGACGGATCGGCTTACGCTGTGGACGGAGATTCAAGAGGCGATAGAAATAGGCAGCACGCTCTATACGGATGACCATGCCGCCTATCGAGGCATTGAGCGTAAAGGCTATCAGCACCAAGCCGTAAACCATTGGCATTGAGAGCGTTTGGGCGGTCTTAAAACGTGGACTGAACGGCACATTCCATCAAGTATCCGTCAAGCATTTATCGCGTTATATTCATGAATTTTCGTTCAGGCTCAATGAAGGACGTTGTGGCCGGGAGACCATGCACCGCATTGAAAGCGTCTGTGATGCGGCCATTGGCAAACGCTTAACGTATCAGGGGCTTGTCCAATGAGCGCCGTAGGGACCGGCCTCTTGGATTCGGCTGTGGATGTGCTTTTTGCTCACTCCCCACTCGTTCACCGCTTGATCCAGGGAGACGCCACACTCCGTGCTTCGATCACGAGAGAAAGCGTGGATTTAATTGTGACCTCTCCCCCCTATAACGTTGGCAAAGCATATTCTGGTGCCCAACAAGATGATTCATTGCCCTACGACGCCTATTTGAACTTTTCTAAACAGTGGCTGACGAATTGTTTTCATTGGACGAAATCGACCGGTCGCTTATGCGTCAATGTCTCGCTGGATAAAAACAAGAATGGCAAGCAACCGCTTTCAGCAGACATCACGCGATTAGCAATGGAGGCCGGGTGGTGCTATCATGCGACTATTCTGTGGAATGAAGGCAATATCTCCCGTCGCACGGCATGGGGGAGTTGGAAGTCAGCCAGCGCCCCTCATGTCATTGCCCCTGTGGAAACCATTATTGTGCTCTATAAAGATACGTGGAAACGTGAGCGCCCTGGAAACAACGATATTAGCGCCGAGGAATTTAAGGAATGGTCGTTGGGGTCATGGTCATTCAATGGAGAGAGCAGGAAACGGATTGGTCATGAGACCCCATTTCCAAGAGAACTGCCGAAACGCTGCATCAAGATATTCTCGTTTATCGGGGACACGGTGTTTGATCCGTTTGTCGGATCGGGCACTACTATGGGCACTACTATGATAGAAGCGATCCGACATGGTCGGCAAGCCATTGGTCTTGAGAAAGAGCCCAAATATTGTGAGCTGACCAGAGATCGGATTTTCAAGGAATGCAATCTCTCATTGAGGAAATCCTTACCGATAAGGCAGGGAAAATCTACTGCGCCGTGTTGGAGCAGTTAATCTATCAACGGCCCTCTCAATCATTAAGGACGGGTGTGCTCGCTATCATAAGCAGTTCCCGTCCAACCCTTCGATCAACGGCCGGATGCTCGAATTTCTGACCTGTGAAACCCTGAAACAAGAGGGAGTCCTCCCCTTCTACTACCAAGCCCGATTTGCACATGTGCCGAATGCGGATTTTGATGTGGTGTTATATCATCCTCGACGACCTGTCGCCCTCTCTGTGAAAACGTCACTCCGTGAGCGGTACAAGCAGGCTGATTTAGAAGGGTTGGCCTTACGGCAGGTTTATCGAGGGGCCGAATCGTATCTCCTTACATTGAGTGAAGAATGGGGATTGGTGCAGCAAAAGATTGAGTCCGGGGAGGTGACTGGTCTCACAGCCTGCCTCCTCGCCAATACCGATGCCTATGACAACCTGCTTTCCACGCTGAAACAGCGAACATTTGAGTTAGCCAAACAGATTACCCCGTTACATGGCAGTCCGGTAACAACTACATAAATCCCAGAAAAGCTGCCACAATGTCGTTAATAAATTTTATTAATGTGCTAATGTGCGCATGCTATAAGTTAAGTGTGAGCATTCTATCTGCCACTTCTGTCGCCCCTCCAATATTGACCAGAAACAACTATCAAAATCAAATAAACCACACTCCATACTACGTACTACGCCTACTCCAAATTGGGCCATAACTTCCTGCTGTACTGCCCACACCGCACTGGCACCCACCACCAACATTAAAATGTACTCAAGTAATGCCGTATTGCGATGCCCAAAACCATTTTTCACAAGGCATTGATAGTAGTGATCGCGATGCGCTTGCCATATTTTTTCACCACGCAGGCTGCGTTTTGCCAACGTAACTGAAGCATCCACTATGAAAGGTGAAAACACTAGTAGTGGCATCCATACCGGCCATAGACTGTCTACCCAACCTAATATACCCAACACAGCTGCTAGAAATCCCAACGGGATCGCACCTGCATCTCCCATAAAAACACGTGCCGGATAAAAATTGAAGAATAAAAAAGCCATAGCAGCAGAAGCAATGGAAAAGTTTATCATCGCAAACATCTCGTTCTCGTCAAGCAAAGCAGCCAAACCGTAGAAACTAAAACCGATCAGCGTCATACCCCCTGCTAGTCCATCCGAACCATCCATGAAGTTGTACAGATTAGTCATCCAGATAATCGAGATTGCTGCTATGGCTGTAATCAACCAACCATGGGTATCAAATAGAAGTACCGCGGCTAAAAAACTGCTGCTACACAGTGTATCAGTAGCCTGAACCAGACAGATAAACCGAAAATATCATCTGCAAAAGATATCAAAACTAACAGACAAACACCTACCCATACCGACAAAGGTAGTACTACGGGAAGCAGCCCCAGGCTGCTAACACTCCTAACATCAAACCAAAACCGCCGACTCTGTGAATAGATTTGGTATGAAGAGAACGATAATTAGGATGATCCAATATCTTTATGGCACTGTACTTAATAAACCACAGAATAAAAACAAACGTTACAACGAACGAAATTAAAGGTGCCGCAACAAGTGAAAAAGCGGAAACAGATATCATCATCGCAGGATTATACCTGTCGATGATGCCATGAAGCGATTGCCGACAATCCTTGGGTTAGCGTATGGGATGGAACCCAGCCCAATTCGCTACGAATTTTGTTGCTATTGATATACAATGATCCGAGTAATTTTGAAATTTCGTCTGATTTTCTTGCCAACATGCCAGCTAACTCTAGCAAACGTAATAGGCAGGGCCATAATCGTACGGGTTTTTCTAGCGCATACGCAATCTGCGTAATCAATTGTGCTGTAGAAATATTTTCACCATCACTTACCATATAAGTTTCCCCAGCGGCGGCAGGGTCTGTCAGGCAAGCAGTGATGGCACCAGTGATATTAAGATAAATAAGGCTGCGTTGATTATTTACCAAAGAGAATGGTAACGGAATGCCACTATCTACTATCTTCAAAAGTCTCAGAAAATTCCCTTTTACACTAGGGCCATAAACCAGTGGAGGACGAAGTATCACAACTTCCAGCCCAGTCTCAGCAGCAATGCGAAAAAGCGCTTTTTCAGCCTCCAATTTTGAAATTCCATAATGGTCTTGGGGGTTGGTAGGAGAGGTTTCATCAATTGGTGAATCCGATAGAGAATTCTCACCATTGACCTTGACAGAACTCAAGAAAATTAAACGCTTGACTCCAGTATGAGCTGCTACCTCTGCCAAATTTTCAGTGCCTAGCGTATTGATGCGTCGAAACTCCATCAAAGGATCTTTTGCATAATCATTCATCACATGCACACGTGCAGCGCAGTGAACAATAACTTTTACCCCTATGAAGACTTTGTCACTCCACGCTGTATTTGTGCCTAATTCACCCACAATTCGGTAATCTACTCCAGGCACAAGCGTGGCAGGTAAACTTCGCACTGTACCAATAACATCAATACCATGCGCCACTAAGTGGCGACATAGGGCACTGCCAACGAAGCCTGATGCACCAGTAACTAATACTATTTGAGTTTCAGGAGTAGTACTCAATCCAGTTTCACCCGATGCGCCTTAACAAATTGTGGCAATCGTGAAAATACCTTACCCAGAATGAACCAGGGGGTACCCTTAGACCATTAGCACGACAAGATAAATAAGCCTCAATATTGCCTCGTATCACATTGCGAATACTGTTGTTGCTCATTCCACCCATTCTCATGCGCACCCATACTTCCGGTATGTAGCTAGTCCTAATATCATGAATACCGATAAACCTGAGCGCAAGATCGAAATCGGACTGCAACCGATAACGTAGATTAAATCCACCGAGTCTCTCATAAACAGATTTACGCACAAAAAAAGTTGGATGAGCGGGCATCCAACCTTTCTCGAACAAACCAGGCTCATAATTTTGTGACGTCCAGTGACGTATCACACGACTGGTCTGTTTACGATCCACGTAAACTAGATTGGCATAACAGGCATCAATAGCAGAGTCGGCCATTGTAGCAGCTACCTTGGTCAGCACATCTGAATGCATGTAGACATCATCTGCATTGAGAAAACCGATTACCTCACCAGATGCAAGTAACAGCCCTTTATTCATTCCATCGTAAACTCCTTGATCGGACTCGGAGCACCAGACAGCTACTCGCCAACCCTTTTCGTTCACGACCCCTTCTGTGCCATCATCTGAGCCACCATCTACAATGATATGCTCTATGTCTGAATAGTTCTGAGAAGCAACAGAATCAAGCGTTTCAGCCAAAGTATCTGCGGAGTTATAGCAAACAGTTATGATAGAAATCTTCATGGCGCCAGCCGTTTCTATACTTACCTGACAATAATTTATTGTTACAGATAAAAATTTCTCATTCTACGTATGATCCGCTTTTCTAAATTAACTGCATACTCGATTAACGGCATTAAAATGTATGCTAATTTACTTGCATATTGTTCTAAGATCATTCTCTTTTTGCTTTCCGAAATAAATTTCCTGGATACCCAGACTCTGTAGGTCATTAACATTTTACGTTTCATTACCAATAGAGGTGTAATCTCCAGGTATGGCTTCTGTGAATATTCATCGAAAAGTTTTACATTATCATCGATTAATTTTCCCGATTTTTTATTTGTATGGGTCACCTGCCCCGAGTGTAAACGTATGGCACACAATGGGACTCCTATACTTAGCAGGTCACCCTGCTCTAATAACTGGAACCACATTTCCATGTCCATTAACTGTGGCAAATCGTTACGAAAATTACCAGTCAGATCTTTCTTACGAAACATAACAACCGTAGGTTCGCCAATATAGTTCTTACCAAACAAGCACTTCGTAGTAGCAGTGCTACCTCGAATAATAATGTCCTTAGATGGATATTTCTTAAATCCTAGTTTTTCACCGATTTCATTAAAGGTCAGTCTACCACTGCAAACTAGTGTTACTGATTGGTGTGCATCAAGTGCTGCCACCATCTTCTCAAGACACTCGGGCAACAATACATCATCTGAACACAAGAATTTGATATATGCTCCCTGGGCGTATTTAAGGCATTTATTAAAATTTCCAGCAAGCCCAATATTGCGATCATTTTTATAAAAGCGGATACGTCCATCGTTTTTCTTCTGCAAGTCTTCAACTAATATGCCCGTATGATCTGTAGAACAATTATCTACAATTACAATTTCAAAATCCTGATCATTCTGTCTAAGCACTGACTCTACAGCCTGACGCAGATAATTTGCATTGTTGAATGTAGGGATGCAAACACTTATCTTTGGTACATTAGTTCTAGACATCAAATATCCTTTGCTTGATCAACAGAATATGACACTGGCTCAATCTTCTCAAAAACATCGAGAATCGTATTAAATTTAATCGTGGAGACTTCCTCCCTTGAAGTACCGCATCTCGTATGAGAACCCGTGGCACGAATTATTCTCCTCCCTATAGATGCATGTTGGTGGTGTTTAGGTACAATCAAAGTTACAGCCACTAGAATAGACAGCGGCACTCCATAAAGAACCTTCTCACGCAAAGTCATTTTGTTCCTTAGGTTAGAGACAGCTGACTTAGCACCGTATTTGCCCACCATAAGCTCCACATAAACAGCACAAATCTGGAGAAGCCGATAACGCTCATAATTTACGCTTAGATTTCCATCCTTACCAAAATTTTGTGCCAGTGTTTCCATGGACAATAACCATGATGTATTCATATCTGTACCTGGAAGTATCACCTTCTGTAGACTAAGTGCGATATTAGGATCAGGAATATTCTTTAGGAATTCGTTTCCCTTGCTTTCTAAATCATTAAAATAATAAAAACCAAATGATTTGGGGTTTATTCCTATGGTCACAAGTGGTTGTGGGACGACTAGAATACGCTCTGCCTTTAACATCATCGCATTTGAGGCATAAAAGTCCGGATACGGAGACTGGTAAAATGAACCGTATTTAGCCATTTTGTTAATAAGTTTCCTGCTAACCAAAGAAAACTGCATGTTGTAATTAAAAGATATCCGAAAATTAAGAGAATGATTGACCAATGCCATGGACTCTGATTTTTCCAACCAAAACGACTTGTGCGAGGACCTGAAAATAGTACTACGATCGTATGAACGTAATAATCCATTAGGAAAATTCGATATAACACTAGGATAGGCATAGAGAAAACCACTTGTGTAGATTAAATCTGGGGCATTGTATTCTTCAATCATTTTTTTTAGTGTTGAGAAGTAGCCCTTCATTAGACAATCATCATCTCCTAGCATAATGACATAATCACCATCACTTTTAGCAAGCGCGTTATTCCAATTATCAGTAACAGGAACAAATTGGTCAGTGCGGTAATATTTAATTCGTAAATCGTCTAGCGATCTCACATAACCTGCAATATCCTCTTCAGAGAAATTATCGGAGACAATGATTTCCCAATCAGAATAATCCTGCCTTCGAACCGTCTCAATAGCATAGGAAAGTAAATCAAGCCGATTTCGTGTTGGCAGTAGTACAGAAAACTTCATCTCAAATTCTTTCGAAAAACCATAGTGTAAGCACTACCTTTCCCCTCGATTTTCTCGATCGGTCCAAATAGTAAGCTTAGTAACCGTCCGATTCGTCGTAATACTTTTTTAAAGTAAAACTGTGAACATAAATTAGAAAAGAAAAACTCCCATCCGAAAGCATTCCAGCCAATACTGCCCTGATCAGTCGTTGTAATTAACTCCGCCTCCATTCCCAAGGATTCTAATTTCTCTGCAAGAAGCTTCATAGGGATAAGCATCACATGTCGTGGGGCATCAACATGAGGCCATCGAGAACCCATAATGTTAAATTGAAAAGAGCTTGGGTTGGGAGTAGCTAGCACCACAATTCCTCCTGGCTTGAGGCTCATACAAATAGCATCTATTGTCGGCCACGGGTCAGGTAAATGTTCAACCACATGCCAAAGGGCAATCACGTCATAAGGCTTCATTTGTCCTAGTGTCACGATGGGATCGTCACTGTTAATGGCATTCACACCGATAACCTCGTTTAGAAATTGGCAGCACTGTGCATTCATCTCTATGGCTTCAACTTCGAAACCAGCCTTTTTAGCAAGGTAGGTAAAGCTACCGTACGATGGGCCAATTTCTAATAGCCTCCCTTTCTCAGAGAAGCGCTGAACAATTTCTATTTTGTATTTCTCAGGTTTGGAACCTTCTTCCAAATACTCTGAAGACTCTGGTACAAAATGGTATGCCTCTGGATAATAGTCGGAAAGGTTGACGGGGACTGGTGCAATAAAAATCAGCCCGCATTGATGACAGCTATAGTGATTGAAAATTTCTTGAGTGATGTTCCGATTATAGTCTTTGCTACAAAAATAGAACGGAGACTCTGTGTGACAACATGGACAGACTTTTTTCATAAGTTAAATTGTTATGGCTGCCTCATAGTGATTAACACCTATATCGATACGGATTTTATTACGTTAAGTCCAACCTGTCGCTGAAGCCCTCTTAATCCACCGGAATAAATTGAACCTGGCCATTGAGATGCCAGCAATATCCCCATGATAAGTAATGCTTGTTCAATCGTTTCACTACTAATACTAGTTGAATTAATCCAATATTTGGTGAGTAAAGGCGCCAGAATCATCACGAAAAGCCCAATCACGATACCAATTCCCCAGTACACCACCTAAAATGTCCGAACCAGATTACGTGATTCCTGTGCAGAATTTTCTGCCACGGATAATCTCGACAGTTCACGATTCAAAGTTGCACTAAGCCCCATGTCCAATAGAGCAAGCATGGCGCTTAAAGACAGGAAGATGCCAATGAGCCCATATACTTCTACCCCCATAAGCTTGATATAGACCGGAACGAAGGCCAGGCTGAAAATACCACTCCATACCTTGCCGGCAAAGTGGGCAAAAATGTTGTGACGTACTGACGGGGTTGATTTCATACGCCACAAACCTATTGGTCTAGAAATTCCTTTATGTTGCTTCCCCAGGCAAAGAATTCCCGTTTTTTCTTCTTATCCGAATCTTCCTTATCGTACAGTCTCGTCTGATTGTCTGAAATTAGTAGATTCTCTTGTACTCTACGCCAGAACGTATTGCTGATATCCCACTCATGCTTCTCATATCCCTTTCCATCTTTTCCTACAACCATTGGTCTGAGACCCATCAACTCTATTTGTTTGGTAAAGCTGTATCTTCCACTCTCAATAAAATATGCCTGTATTTTTATAATGACCATCCCTCGTGAAATTTTTAACATGATATCCCGCTCAATAATAAAACCGTTTGTTCTTATATGATAGTCTGGGAATTTTAAAAAAAATCTATTGATAATCACCTTTGTAAAATACTTGTATAGATATCTTGCTAACTGGCGCAAGTAAGAAAAGCCTTCTTTGTCAAGTTTTATAGGAGTTTTACCAATACTTCCCCACGATCCGGTCGCCCCTACCAAACCCACGCCCGGTTGACTAATATGCTGATAAAGTTTCAGCAACCAATCTTTATCTAAAATGATACTGAACGAATTTAGAAAACAGCAGTATTTGCTGCTACATTTTTCTGCTGCAATGAAATAGGATTGAAGATCAAAACCGAAGTCTGCAACCCTTAAGGATGAGTGAGCTACATCTCTGAGTAATTCTTCATACGGATCAATATCAGCTTTCCAGGAGAAACCTTTATATAAAATCAATAGTTCGTGGTCAATTCCTGCAGAATTTCCTAGGTATGACTCTAGAAAACTACGAAATGGCTCGATACCGTTCTTTCTTCTAACCAAGTGAACCACACAGATGTCTGGCACGCTATAAATCTCCACTAAACATCAATTGGCCATTCTGGCGCGTTTGATGTTATCAATTCGAGATGAATCACCCCAGAACTCCATTGGCTCATAATCAGGATAAGGGTAATAACCAAGATTAAGTCCTATTTTCCAGTTGTTCTCATGCAACCATCGTTCAACTAATTTGCGAACTGAAATCGGCTCACCAGAACAGATATTGATAACCCCAATATCGTATTCCATCATGGCTAATCTAACTATCTGGCGAGCAATTTCTCCTACAGGCAAATAATCGCGTAATTGTTTACCGCCAGACATATTGAATACTTTGTCCCCACGCACTACGGCTTCCTTTAACTTCGTAAAAAGTGACGTACTGGATTGACCTTGACCATACATGTAAAAAAGTCTTGCCCAGGTTAAATTAAACGGATTAACCAATTTCAAGAATTCTAACTGCTGTCGTAACGCGTTTTTAGCATAACCATAAGGATTATTTGGTTTGGCTAGCATTTCTTCCGAAAGGGAACCAGACTGCATTCCATATTCGAAACATGTTCCAGTTACAAGAAGTGAGGATAATCCTGACTCGACCATTGTCTTAAGAAAATGGTATTGCCTCGGTAACTCCGTCTCAAAGTGGTGCAATGATTTATAATTAGGCAAACCATCCCATGCAAGATGTATCAAAATATCAGGGCAACCTATTTTCTCAAAACAGTTTGGTACAGGTTGGGAAATATCCATCTCTACTGTTTGTACAACCCTACTCAACTCAGCAGTGAGAGTATCGCCACGGATTACAGCAACAATCTCAACTCCGTGCTCCAGCAATTCTGTTAAAACATGCTGCCCAATAAAACCACTAGCACCTGTCATCGCAATCTTCATATGAACATCAATCTACACTTAGCGCTGGAACAAACGTTACGAATTTTCCATCCCATTTACGGATATAGGATAACTGTTCGGTTATTTCAGTCTTCAAGTTCCAGGGTAGTATCACCACATAATTAGGGTGTTCTTTGAGCAAGCGTGCTTCGTCAACGATTGGGATATGAGTGCCCGGCAGAAATTTACCCTGTTTTGCAGGATTACGGTCAACTACGAATGAAAGTAAATCAGAATTAACACCAGCATAGTTAAGCAAAGTATTGCCTTTAGCCGCTGCGCCATATGCCACAACATTCTTACCTTGGCGCTTTGATTCCATTAGAAACTTAATTAGGTCATTCTTGATATCATTGGCGCGCTTCTGAAAGTCAGTGTAGTACTGTTCGGTTTTCATACCTACAGCAACTTCGCGCGTAATCAACATATCAACCTTATCAGTAGTATTATGCTCACCAACATCTTTACGCTGAGCGAATACTCGCAGACTGCCCCCATGCGTAGGAATCTCTTGAACATCAAAAATCTGTAATCCATTGAAATCGAATATGCGTTTTACTGCAATCAGTGCTAAATAAGAGAAATGCTCGTGATAAATCGTATCAAATTGTGTTTGTTCCACGAGACGCATAAGATGCGGAAACTCAAACGTGGCAACTCCTTGTGGTTTAAGTAATTGGGTGAAGCCCTGTACGAAACCGTTAATATCCGGCACATGAGCCAGTACATTGTTAGCAACCACTAAATCTGCCTGCTTACCCTGGGTAACCAACTTTCTAGCAAGCTGGGGCCCGAAGAATTCCCCAATGATAGTGATCCCCTTTTTACACGCCGCTGCCGCAGTACTTGCGGTAGGCTCTATGCCAATGCATGGGATACCTTTAGCCTTTACATACTGCAATAGATATCCATCATTCGCGGCAACTTCGATTACATTTGAGCTTGCGTTTAACTCAAACCGCTCGATCATTTCAGTTACATAACGCTCAGCATGTCGTAGCCAAGTAATGGCAAATGAACTGAAATAGGCATACTCGGCATCAAAAAGCTCTTCTATTCCCGCATAGTCCTCCGTTTGAACAAGCCAGCATTCAGTACAAACTAGCACTCTCAGCGGGAACCATTTTTCTGGAACACGAGGGGTTGATTCAGTCAGATAGGCATTTGATGGCGGCGCGTTGCCAAGATCAATTAATGTCAACTCTAGCTCTGCACTACAATGGCGGCATTTCAAAGAAAGACTCCTTCAAAATTAGGATGAACCATTGGATGCGAACGATCTCTATCAGAAAGCTCTGTGATGGGAAGGGGCCAGTTAATTCCTAGCACAGTGTCTACAACATTCAGTCCAGCTTCTGCCTCATGTACATATGGAGCCGTATGGAAATAAATTAGTTCGCAGTTCTCGGACAATGCCTGGAATCCATGTGCAAACCCCTCTGGTATCAACAGGCCACGGTTATTTTGTGCACTTAGTTTCTCGCCGTACCAATGCAAGAAGGTAGATGAATCTCGGCGTAGATCCACCGCAACATCAAATATTTCTCCCTTAAGACAATTCACTATTTTAGTCTCTGAATATGGTGGTTTCTGGTAATGCAAACCACGCACAGTGCCCTTCAGAAAGGTGAGTGTATGATTGATCTGACTAATAGGCTTATCGATTCCCACACATGTGAATTCCTCTGCACTATAGAGCCGGCTTAGAAAACCGCGTGTGTCCTCAATAGGCTTACGCTGAATGACCATGAGTCCTGTAAGGGGTGTATTTAAAAAATCTAGGCACGGCATAGTCAAGCTGCTAGTTTTGTTGTCTGATATGTTGTAATCTGCTCAAGTGTGCGCTGATACATATTTTCTCCTTGGCGCCAACAAGTATGCCATTCCAGGGTTTTTTCCAACGCAGTCTGTAGTTTCCAGCGCGCTTTCCAACCAAGCTGAGTTTGTGCCTTACTGCTATCCAGCTTCAGTAGATTAGCCTCGTGAAGTTGAACGTTTGTATCTCGTTGCCACGAAGCTCCAGGTATGGAAGCTATCAGGTATTCTACGATCCACTCAACAGTACGCGCATCCTCATCTGCCGAACCAAAATTCCACGCTTCAGAAAAACGTGATCCATCACTAAATAGTTTCTCAGCCAACATAAGATAACCTGACAGCGGCTCTAATACATGTTGCCAAGGACGGATAGCATTTGGTGATCGAATAACAAGTATTCGTCCTGCATCAATTGCGCGCAAGAAATCAGGAATTAGCCGATCTGGTGCCCAGTCACCACCACCTATGACATTTCCTGCCCTTGCGCTTGCAACCGCGACACCTGACTTTTGAAGAAATGATCTTCTATATGCGGAAGTAATTAATTCGGAACAGGCTTTGCTGTTGGAATATGGGTCGTGCCCACCCATTGGTTCATTCTCACGATAAGGCCGTGCCCATTCACGATTTTCATAGCATTTATCAGTTGTAACATTGACTACTACCCGCACAGTAGCTGAATTGCGAACTGCCTCGAATAAATTAACCGTACCCATTACGTTAATAGCGTAGGTCTCCTTCGGCTCAGCATAGGAATAGCGAACCAAAGATTGTGCAGCAAGATGAAATACGATATCCGGTCGTGCAATCTGCATTGCCTTTACCAGTGCAGATGCATCACGGGTATCGGCAATAGTGCTGCTCGCCATACCCTTGCATACTTCAACTGCCGTAAAAAAATTTGGCTCAGTAGGTGGGTCTAGTGAATAGCCATGAACTTCTGCACCCATAGCCTGCAACCAAAGTGATAGCCAACCTCCTTTAAATCCAGTATGCCCAGTAAGAAAAACTCGTTTGCCTCGCCAAAATTCACAGTTTATTTCCATGACTTCCACGGTGCTCTGCTCCCAAGCCAAAGTTCTTCAAGATAATTCTTATCGCGTAATGTGTCCATTGGCTGCCAGAAACCTTCATGCTCAAATGCTACCAACTCACCGTCGGTAGCTAGCCTAACTAGTGGGCCGGCTTCCCAAGAAGTGGTGTCTCCATCAATGTAGCCCAAGCACTTCGGTGACAAGACAAAAAATCCCCCGTTAATCTTACCTCCATCACCTTTTGGTTTTTCAATGAAGCCAAACACTTTCTTACCATCCATATTCAACGCACCGTAACGCCCAGGTGGTTGTACGGCAGTAACAGTGGCCTGCTTACCGTGTTGTTGATGGAAATTAATAAGTGCAGTAATGTCGATATCCGAAACTCCGTCGCCATAGGTAAAACAAAACGCTTCATCATCTTTAACAAAGTTTTCTACTCGCTTTAGTCGACCACCTGTCAGGGTTTCATCACCAGTATCGATGAGAGTTACCCGCCAAGGCTCAGCATTCCTATGATGCACGTCCATTTTGTTAGAGGCCATGTCAAAAGTAACATCTGACATATGGAGGAAATAATTTGCGAAATACTCCTTAATTACATACCCCTTGTAACCACAGCAGATTACGAAGTCATTGATACCATGAGACGAGTAGATCTTCATAATATGCCAGAGGATTGGTTTGCCACCGATCTCTATCATGGGCTTGGGCTTTAGATAGGTTTCCTCTGAAATACGAGTGCCTAATCCGCCGGCAAGTATAACTGCTTTCATATCTTTATTCCCTTATTTGTTTAGCTGTAAACACAAATCAAACTTATGTACAAATTATATATAGCATCCGTTATAAGGCATTCAACTGTTGATGACGATGATAGGACTCTCATGTGTTATGATTTTTTTAAATCTGTAATATGCCAGTACCGATAGCACCACCATACTATGTTGCTCAGCATTCATGAGTAGATACCATATCTTGTGAGAGGGAAAGGAATTGTTGGACAAGGTCCTCATAACTTTTCGAAATACCTTCAAGTAACTCGATCTTTGGCACCCAGCCGAGCTTATTAATGTTTCCACTATCAAGTAATTTGCGCGGTGTACCATCAGGTTTGCTAGGATCAAAAATAATCTTACCTTCGAAGCTGGCGACCCGTTTAACTATCTCAGCCAACTCACGGATAGTGATATCTTTACCGCAGCCAATGTTGATTATAGGTGGAACCAAGGACTGTGAATTAAGAATTGAGTTAAATGTTTCGTTTGGCAGGCACATTAAGAAGACACAAGCATCTGCTAGATCATCGCAGTAAAGAAACTCCCTTCTAGGTGCACCTGTCCCCCATACCACTGCTTCATTGTCACCTCGTGTTTTAGCCTCGTGAAATTTTCGGATTAATGCTGGAATAACATGTGCCTTAACAAGATCATAGCTATCGCCACGACCATAAACGTTAGTAGGCATGACAGAAAGAAATTGTGTGCCGTTTTGCCGATTATAACTCCAGCATTGTTCAATGCCAGCTATCTTGGCGATGGCATATGAGCGGTTTGTCGGCTCGAGCAAACCGGAAAGGAAATATTCTTCCTTAATGGGTTGGGGACAATCACGTGGATAGATACAAGACGAGCCAAGGAACAATAGACGCTTGACACTGTGTCGATATGCCGCTTGAATAACGTTATTCTGGATAGCAAGATTAATAGAAATAAAATCAGCTGGATAAATATTATTAGCCAGAATACCACCAACCTTAGCAGCAGCAAGA
Organism: Nitrosomonadaceae bacterium; assembly: GCA_965248035.1. Classification (GTDB taxonomy): domain Bacteria; phylum Pseudomonadota; class Gammaproteobacteria; order Burkholderiales; family Nitrosomonadaceae; genus BJGV01. The sequence goes on along the minus strand of OZ252054.1, from coordinate 2,167,963 downwards.
AAGACAAATTCCGGCTTTTCCGTTGCAAAAAAACTTCGGTCGCAACTTGATCAGTAAGATCAAGTTTTGCATGAGTAGGGGTAGCTATATTTGTATAGCCTTTAGCTTGCAGCCTCCTCAATAAAGCGGAACCAACTAAACCACTGTGTCCGGCTACATAAATTTTTGTGTTAAGGTTCACTTGGTTATGATTTTTTTAATCCGATGGTATAAACACAATATAGTACGTATCTCTTTCTTGTGGGATTGCGAGATAGGTAATCATTTCAAACACGAGGCTGGCAGATTTGTTCGTGGTCCTATTCGTTATGACCATAAGCTACAAAACCGTGTTTTTTTACCAATTCGTCGCGTTCAGCAGATTTCGGGTCTTCCCTAACCATTTCTGCGACTAGTTGTTTGAAGCTAATTTTGGGGCTCCAACCAAGTTTCTTTCTAGCTTTGGAAGAATCTCCCAATAGTGTTTCAACCTCAGTCAATCGGAAATAGTGTGGATCTACGCGCACAATAATACGTGGCTCCATCTTCAAAGAACCAGAAACTAGGTAGCCTGATTCGTTTTTCCCACTACCTTCCCAGCGAATAATTATGCCAAGTTGTTCAGCAGCAACATTTACAAAATCACGAACGCTATATTGCACACCAGTAGCGATAACAAAATCTTCTGCTTGTTGTTGTTGCAGCATCAACCACTGCATTTCAACACAATCCTTGGCATGACCCCAGTCGCGCTTTGCATTAAGGTTACCGATGTAAAGACAGTCCTGTAAACCGAGCTTGATACGTGCCAGAGCACGGGTAATCTTACGCGTTACAAATGTTTCCCCACGCACTGGGCTCTCGTGATTGAACATGATGCCATTACAGGCATACATACCATAAGCCTCACGGTAATTAACTGTGATCCAGTGAGCATAGAGCTTGGCGACCACATAAGGGGATCGGGGATAGAACGGTGTGGTTTCTTTTTGTGGCGTTTCCTGTACTAACCCATATAATTCAGAAGTAGATGCCTGCTAGAAACGAACTTTCTTTTCCAAACCGAGGATACGAATTGCTTCAAGTATACGCAAGGCACCGAGGGCATCGGAGTTGGCTGTATATTCTGGCTCTTCAAATGATACTGCGACATGACTTTGCGCCGCAAGATTGTAAATTTCATTCGGCTGCACCTGCTGGATAATGCGTACCAAACTACTGGAATCAGTCATGTCACCGTGATGTAGAAATAAATTTCGGTTCTGTTCGTGTGGATCTTGGTATAAATGTTCAATCCGGTCGGTATTAAACAACGAGGTCCGACGCTTTATGCCATGTACTTCATAACCCTTATCCAGCAAAACTCGGCAAGGTATGCGCCATCTTGCCCAGTGATACCCGTAATCAAAGCAATTTTTTCTTTTTGCATTGCTTCTAACTCCATTTTTAACGCTTATAAAATCTGAAATATGCCTGGCACTCGCGCTAATTATGATCAGCCAGCTGGTCCTGTCTATATTACGGATTATATAGTATCGTAAAACTCTTAAAACCTGCTCTTTCGAGATAAGGACAATGAATCCTGCTACTGCAACGCCTCATTTATCTGTCTCACATCTTCCTCTTCAAGCTCACCCGCCTCTGCTTTGAGTCTCAATCTTGACATAAAGAAATTATAATATGCCCGGGCGAGATCTCGCCGAGCAATAGAATACAGTCCCTGTGCATTCAACACATCGACCTCAGTCCTTATACCTACTTCCTGGCCAAGTTTAGTTGATTCAAATTGACTTTGGCTCGATATCACAGCTTGTCTCAGCGCCCTCACCAGGGCAGTGCCGTTGGTGGAGTTGAGATACTGCTGGCTTACTTGAAGTGCAGTGTTGCGACGAGTATTTTTCGTATCTTGACGCACTCTGTCCTGATTAGCTAGCGCCTCACGCACACGCGACTGTACCGCAAATCCACTGAATATCGGAACATTAAGCTGAATCCCTATTTCCTTTGAAGTAAGATCTATTCCTTGCCCAGTAATTGCCCCACCCACACCTTCCTGATCACTGTAGAGCGCAACCAAATCAAGGGTCAGTGCCCTGCCTTAGCTCTTTCTACCTCCTTTTTCGCGATTTCGTATACTGCCTGTTGAACTCGAATTGTAAGGCTATTCTGTTCGGCTACTGCGAGCCAATCTTCCATACTGGCATACTTTAGAGCTAACAAATCGAGATCTCTTTCGTACAAGCGCGCAAGGTTATCGGGAAAGCGACCGGTAATCTTCAGCAGTTTGCGTTTATTAACCTCAAGCGCATTCCTAGCAACGATCAACCGCGATACTGTTAAATCAAAACGAGCCTGAGCTTCGTAGGTATCAACTATAGTAGAAGTGCCCGCCTCGAAGCTGCCTTTGGCCTGTTTCAGTTGCTGGCCAATGGCTTTCTTCTGGTCTTCCTCCACACTCACATCGAACTGAGCGATCAACACGTCAAAATACGCCTGCACCACACGCAAGATCAGATCCTGGGCTGCTATGATGAATTGTGAATCTGCCTGCATGACCTGGATTTTCGATTGTTCGTAGGCGACGAAATTTTCCATGCGGAAAAGCGGCTGGGTCGCTGTGATAACCAGGCTGGTATTATCAATCGTAACTTCAGATCCCCGGTTTGTGTCTATAAGTTGTCTCCGACGTACTCCTGCGAGCGTGAGAGTAGGAAGAAGCCCTGCTCTACCCTGAGGCAATTTCTCCTGGGATGCCATGTGCGCGGCTCGGGCAGCAGCATATTCTGCATCGTGCTCCAGCGCATCACGGTAAACATCCATCAGGTCAGCAGCATTTAGCGGGGCATGTAAAATCACCCCAATAATTAATAGTGCATAAACGTATTGCGAAATATTCACCGTAACTCTAGATTAACTCTTTCTTTTGGAAAAAAATGGAATCATTACCCGATTAAGGGTAGTTTAGACGATAGATCTGTCAAACTGGTAACTCGAAGGAATTGGGAAATCAAAAAACAAACTGTTTTGCTTGCTGCGCGTTCCTAAGCGAAGGAATGCAGGTCTCAAACAGACCAACTGTGCTGTACGTACCTTCTTCCACACAAGTGATAAGTACGGCCTTCATCACTGGTGCGTCACCTACCACCGCAAATAGGCGCCCGCCAACTATAAGACTTCTCTGAAACACTTCAGGTAAAACAGGTGTGGAGCCGGTTAACACGATAACGTCGTAAGGCCCGTGTCCAGGCCAACCATGGGAAGCATCACCCTCTTCTAGAGTTACATTGACGATGCCATGGGCTTGGAGATTCTTTTCTGCGATCATTTTTAGCTCTGATACGATCTCGATGCTGTAAACATGTCCACCTTTCTTGGCCAACAATGCAGTCAAGTAACCGCTACCGCTACCCACTTCCAAAATCCTATCGCTCTTTCTAATCTGCAATTCCTGTAAAATACGCGCTTCCATCTTGGGAGCAAGCATCACTTCGCCGTGTCCCAGCGGAATTTCCATATCTACAAACGCTAGGGAGCGATAAGCTGTAGGAACAAATTCCTCGCGCCGTAGCTCCAAAAGCAGTTTGAGGACTTCCGTATCTAGCACATCCCATGGACGGATTTGCTGTTCCACCATATTGAATCGAGTTTGTTCTAAATTCATACTTATTTCCAGATTAATCCTTCTCGTATACTTGCAATTATTCCATATTTCCTTTAGCTTCACAGCATAAGCTAGGGGTCCACTTCTAAAAGTACATGGAAGATTGGTGAGAGAGTCCCTTAACACCTGACACGGGTAATGCCGCCGTAGGGAAGCTGGAGTTAGCTCTCCTGCTCCTTAAGGCACCTCAAAGGAGCGTACTATGAATTCAGTAGTTGTGAAACCCACCAAATTTTCAAATCGGACTGCTCAAGTAGATGACGCAGCAATTAAACCTTTACCTAATTCCCGAAAAATATATGTGCAGGGCTCTCGCCCTGATATTCAAGTACCAATGCGAGAAATTAGTCAGTCTGATACGCCTGCCAGCATGGGTACAGAGAAAAACCCGCGAATTTACGTTTATGACACTTCCGGTCCTTATACCGATCCTGCAGCTAAAATCGATATCCGTTCTGGTTTACCCATCCTACGCGAGAAATGGATAGATGAGCGCGGTGACAGCGAAATCCTTTCCAACCCTGCTTCCGTTTATGCTAGAAAACACCTAGCTGACCCCAAACTCGCAGAAATGCGTTTTGACTTAAAACACCACCCTCGATGCGGAAAGACAGGAGCAAACGTGACACAAATGCACTATGCCCGTCTTGGCATTATTACACCAGAAATGGAGTACATTGCTATACGGGAAAATCAACGTTGCGAAGAACTTGCTGCACAGCACCACAATTTGTTTAATCACCAGCATCCCGGAAATAGTTTTGGTGTATCTTCTCCTCAGCACATCAAACCGGAATTCGTACGCAATGAAGTAGCACGAGGTCGTGCCATCATTCCCGTCAACATCAACCACCCTGAATCTGAGCCGATGATTATTGGACGTAACTTTCTTGTGAAAATTAACGCCAACATCGGCAACTCAACACTTGGCTCTAGCATTCAGGAAGAAATTGAGAAAATGACATGGGCTATTCGTTGGGGCGGAGACACAGTAATGGACCTTTCTACCGGAAAAAATATTCACGAAACTCGTGAATGGATCATTCGTAACAGTCCTGTTCCTATTGGCACCGTACCAATTTATCAAGCACTGGAGAGAGTAGATGGCAAGGCTGAAGACCTAACTTGGGAAATTTTTCGTGACACCTTGATTGAACAAGCAGAGCAAGGAGTTGACTACTTCACTATCCATGCAGGAGTACGACTCGCCTATGTTCCGATGACAGCCAAACGTATGACTGGAATCGTTTCACGAGGTGGCTCAATTATGGCCAAATGGTGCCTTGCGCATCACCGAGAAAGCTTTCTTTATACCCGCTTCGAGGAAATCTGCGAAATAATGAAAGCTTACGATGTGAGTTTTTCTTTGGGCGATGGTTTGCGCCCTGGTTCCATTTATGACGCAAATGACGAAGCACAATTTGCGGAACTAAGAACCCTTGGTGAATTGACTCAGGTCGCGTGGAAACATGACGTGCAAGTAATGATAGAAGGTCCTGGGCATGTTCCCATGCATCTCATTAAGGAGAACATGGATTTGCAGTTAAAATATTGCGACGAAGCACCCTTCTACACGCTAGGCCCACTCACCACTGACATCGCGCCCGGCTATGACCACATTACTTCCGCTATCGGTGCTGCCATGATTGGCTGGTATGGTACAGCAATGTTGTGTTATGTCACGCCCAAGGAGCACCTTGGTCTGCCTGATAAGGATGATGTGAAAGATGGCATCATTACTTATAAAATTGCCGCTCATGCGTCTGATCTGGCAAAGGGTCACCCCGGTGCGCAAACTCGTGATAATGCACTTTCCAAAGCCCGTTTTGAATTTCGTTGGGACGACCAATTTAACCTCAGTCTCGATCCTGATAAGGCGAAGCAATTTCATGATGAAACCCTGCCGCAGGATGGCGCCAAACTTGCCCATTTCTGCTCTATGTGTGGACCACATTTTTGTTCGATGAAAATTACCCAGGATGTTCGTAACTATGCAGATAGTATAGGCGTTAGTGGGACTGAGGCATTAAAAAAGGGTATGGAAGAAAAATCTATTGAGTTTGTAAATAAAGGGGCTGAGATCTATAACAAGGCCTAGCCATTCTGGTACCGCATCTTGACATCTTTTTATTCATCCAAAACTAATAATTTAGTGTGGATTAACATATCTGTTTATAAAAAAGAAACTAATTAATTTGCAATAGTACCCGCAAACTGAGGTGAGTTGTGTTTGCCCAATAAGATTTCGACCTATTTGGATTCATTCATGTTTATCCGCAGCCAAATACTTTTCCCAAGATAATCGTACATGGACTTGCTTCTGCTCGCCAAGGCATTGATCCTTGGAATCGTTGAGGGTCTAACCGAGTTTCTACCAATTTCCTCCACTGGCCATCTTATATTGGTGGGTGATTTACTCGATTTTAATGATGAGAAGGGCAAGGTTTTTGCGATCGTAATTCAACTAGGCGCCATACTGGCTGTATGCTGGGAATATCGTATCAAGATAGGCATGGTGGTGGCTGGTATTGGCTCACATGAGGATTCCAATCGCTTTATGTTGAATCTATTTATTGCATTTTTACCTGCTGCAATTCTGGGCTTGCTGTTCATCAAGACCATCAAACAATATCTATTTCACCCGACACCTGTTGCGATTGCTTTGATCGTCGGTGGAGTGATAATTCTATGGGCCGAACGTAGAAAACATGTGGTAGATGTAGAACGCGTAGAAGATATGGACTGGAAACATGCCCTGAAGATAGGATTAGTGCAATGCCTTGCATTGATCCCAGGTACCTCCCGCTCTGGCGCCACCATCATCGGCGGATTATTTTTTGGTTTGTCACGCAAGGCCGCTACCGAGTTTTCTTTCTTCCTAGCGATCCCTATCATGTTTGCCGCTACATTCTACGATGTTTACAAACATCGCGAATTTCTTCATTTCAACGATATCGGCATGTTCGGTATTGGCTTCGTTGCCTCCTTCATTAGTGCATTACTGGCAGTACGAGGATTGTTGCGCTTTATCAGCAATCATGATTTCACGGTGTTCGCTTGGTATCGCATTATGTTCGGAATAATTGTTCTAGTTACAGCTTATTCCGGACTTGTAAAATGGTCAACTACGTAAGCGTAGCAAAATCTCGGGTATAAGTTTAGCTTTGTACCCATGGCAACCCCGCCGCTTTCCATCCCCCCTTGACACTGCGGTGACCGCTCGTATCTTTATCCCCTTCAAAACCTTCGAGAATGTTATAGCAATTTGGATAACCTGATTCAGAAGCAGCTACGGCAGCTTGGTTCGAACGACCACCACTGCGACATATAAACATCACGGGCGATTCTTTGGACACCTGGCGTGAAAGATGATCGAGAAAGTCGGGATTAACCTGCATGCCTGGATAAGATTGCCACTCAATCTCGATTGCCCCTGGAATTCGTCCCACCCAATCCCACTCTGCTTTTGAGCGTACATCTACCAATTTGACACCTTGGGTTTCCTGCAAATATGTGAGCGCCTCCGCGGGAAGAAGTGCGCCTTCGTATGGCAAATTCATTTCCTTGGCTCGTAGTTGTGCTCTTTTAAGTATGTCGATAATTGTTTCCATATATGTACTGATAGTTAAGGATTAAAACATATAATGTTATTCTATTTTTAGTATCAGTGCTTAATATCCCTGATAAAAGCACAATTCTACACGGCAATAGATAACTCACATAATAAATAACTGCTTAATTATAGGAATTTGAAAGCAATATCTTGCGCCATATTTTTTAATTTGTTTCGAGTGATAACATCTTTCGTCCTGATATAATTCCCTATGTGGTGTTTCGCTCTTTTCTTATGCTATGTATGATTGTAAATCTAGTCTGGAGAAAAAAATGGCAGCAACAGATGTTTTGAAAATGATACAAGACAACGATGTAAAGTTCGTTGATCTACGTTTTACCGATACCCGTGGCAAGGAACATCACGTGACTGTTCCAGCACACGCTTTCAATGTTGACAAGATTGAAGACGGTCACGCATTTGATGGTTCTTCAATTGCTGGCTGGAAAGGTATTCAGGCCTCCGATATGCTGTTGATGCCTGACCCTGACACCGCCAATATGGACCCGTTCATGGATGAAGCTACTTTGCTTCTCACCTGTGATGTGGTTGAGCCTTCAGACGGTCAAGGTTATGACCGAGATCCGCGCTCGTTGGCGCATCGTGGTGAAGCCTATCTCAAGTCAACTGGTATTGGCGATACTGCCTATTTTGGTCCTGAACCCGAGTTCTTTATTTTTGACTCTGTAACCTGGCATGCTGACATGTCAGGTTGCTCGGTAAAAATTGAATCCGGGGAAGCAGCCTGGAGCTCTCTAGAAAAGTATGAGGGTGGTAATATCGGCCACCGTCCCATGGTAAAAAGCGGTTATTTTCCGGTCCCTCCTGTTGACTCTTTACAGGATATACGTTCAGCTATGTGCACCACACTCGAAGAAATGGGCCTGGAAGTGGAAGTCCACCACCACGAAGTCGCTACTGCCGGTCAATGCGAAATAGGTACAAAATTCAGCAGTCTGGTAAAACGAGCTGACTGGACTCAGGTGTTCAAGTATGTGGTACATAACGTCGCTCATTCTTATGGCAAAACTGCAACTTTCATGCCCAAGCCCATTGTTGGTGACAACGGTTCCGGGATGCATGTACACCAGTCGATCTGGAAGAATGGTAAGAATCTGTTTTCTGGGAACAGTTACGCCGGCTTGTCTGAAATAGCTCTGTTTTACATTGGTGGCATCATCAAACACGCCAAGGCTTTGAACGCTATTACCAATCCCAGCACAAATTCCTACAGGCGCCTGGTTCCTGGTTTTGAAGCCCCTAGCAACCTTGCTTACTCGGTAAGCAACCGTTCTGCTGCAGTACGTATCCCCCAAACCAATAACCCCAAAGAACGACGTATCGAGGCACGCTTTCCTGATCCCGCTGCCAATCCCTATCTGGCGTTCACTGCGTTAATGATGGCTGGATTAGATGGTATCCAGAACAAGATTCATCCAGGTGACCCCATGGACAAAAATCTCTATGATCTGCCTCCCGAAGAAGCGGCCAAGGTTCCAAACTCCTGCGCCTCGCTGGATGAAGCGCTTGACAATCTTGATAGAGATCGTGATTTCCTTATCCGTGGAGATGTATTCTCCAACGATATGCTTAATGCCTACATTGACCTAAAAATGGAAGAAATCACACGCATACGTATGACAACCCATCCAATTGAGTTTGATATGTACTACAGCTTGTAATTTTTTACACATTCTGGATACTTACTGCAAAACTTATGTGAAAGACGTACAGAAATATAGTTATTGTAATCTGTTTATTTTCTGTACTTTTCTAAAGTATAGAAAATTTTCACACTGCTGTCCTGAAATTTATGCAATAAGAGCTGCCTTCACCTGCTCTGAAAATACTGAGCTGAAATAAATATTCAGCCCAACAAAATAATAACTATATTTTTTCCTCGAAATAATTCATCAGTTTGATCATTAATTTACTCATCCATCTTCCAGATAAAAAGTATATCAGCTAAGCGCTAGGTATCCGGATCAATTCTTCAGCATAGCTTTCTCGCATCCAATATAATCCCCTGTACACAATCAAACTATGTAAATCCTCAACAAGTAAATCTCTTACACGGAATTTATGTACTTCATGATTTATTGACAAAAAGGTATTAGTAGATATTTTAATCTTATCCCAATAAGCCTGGGCGACACTAAAATCCATCTCTGTCAAACCGTCAACATTCAAGACTAGATCGTATGTTTTAGTTTCAGCTAAGAAAGTTTCCGGTAAAACTATCTTGACTCTATTTTGATCGTCATCGGACTGCTCGCCATCTAAACAGATATTCTCCTCGCCAAGTGTTCTCCCCAAAAAATACGCTTGTGCAACCGTAGTAATTGGAAGATCTACAATCGTATAATCTTTTATTCCCAACTCATTTGCATAAAAGGCTGTGCGGCCCAGCCCCGCTCCAATTTCAAGTACACGCGGATTCTGAATTCCATCCAGCAGCTGTTTTATGCGCCATGCTTGATAAAGTGCTTGTGGTACCCGATAAGAAATTACTCCTCGGGAAGAACCTAGTCCATGTTCATTTGCAAATGGATTAGGCATAGAAAATGGCATGCATACCTTATCTAATTTGGCTAATATATCGTCAGTCTTCCAAAAAATCCTTTTTTTAAATTCACTCGCTGGATAATCCATAGAAACCGCCCCGACTGATTCGGTAAATCTTACTAGGCCATCAAGGCAAGCTTTCGCATAGACATTCCGTACCCTTCTCTTACGAAAAACACTGTTAAAAGATTTAGTTAATATGTCAAATCCATAGAATAAATCACTAATTTCAGGGTTTCTGAGAATTTCAGTTACTGTTTTCTCGTCCCCATTGATTAGTGCTTGATGGATGGGTTGGTGATATTTGGTAAAGAAAAGTGTCCACATTGACTTGCCTAGATCAGCCTGGTTCGCTCTTTGGTAAGCCGTGATTATTCTTTTGATAAGTTCATTGTCCTCAACCGACCGATTTGCTATACCTGTTGCAACAGCTGCATTAGCACCTAGCAAGCTTTCCGGGTGAAATAGGCTCGGTTCATCAGAGTAAGAGAATATTTTTCTCGTCCTCAGGAACTCGCGTATTTTATGCAGTGCTCCACGTGGCTTGGCTTTCGTACTTTCTTTCATATTTTCCTTTAAAACAGAATTAAAAATATGGCACAGATATAGTCTCAAAGCACCATATCCGACTATAACTCGGTATATCACAACATTCCCAAAAAACCGCAAATGTAAATCATCACTCTTCGCCTTACAAACACTACAATTAAATCTACAAGTAGATTGTAGCTTCTCCCTTATTCATGCCTAAAAATAGGAATAATAGGATACACTTCTGCAGAAAACCTAGCAGCCAGATTTTTACCTATAAATTACATAACAATGTCGAAATCAACATGGCAGCTTGTGGCAAACTACTACATCTTGATAGTAAACTGCAAAAGTTACAAAAAGGTTAGGACTCATGCCCTTCATTTTCCCCTATAAAGTTTCGTTGATAAAATATTTGATGAATGTTTTTATTGCTTCTGTAATTACGGTGTTTATATTAACCATTGCTGGTTGCGATAAGAAAGTACCTGACAAGAAAGCACCAGTTGCTTTGGGAAGCGAAATAACGTTTGAAGGAGAACTACCATCTTTACTGACAGAGGGATTAACTCCAGAAGAAAAATCTAAGCTTACCGAAGAGATACTGCCAAATGCCTCACCTGATGACCCAACGCCAGAAGAGAAATTCCTGAAATTGAGAAAAGATGCTGATGCGGGAGATGTTAAAGCACAAAATATTCTCGGGGTGATGTATTTTACAGGTGAAGTTATATCTAAGGATGCTTCTGGAAAAATCTTGAGTAACGATGCTTCTACAGCTGCGGCATGGTTTCATAGATCTGCCCTACAAGGTTATGCCGAAGCACAATTTAATCTTGGCTTGATGTATGCCAATGGTGAAGGTGGTTTAACCAAAGATACCGTTAAGGCTGTTGAGTTTTTTCGGAAAGCAGCCATCCAGGGAAATGCTGATGCACAAAATAACCTTGGCGCTATGTATCACCTAGGTGAAGGCGTACCCAAAAATAATGCCAAAGCTGTGGAATGGTATACAAAGGCTGCCGCACAGGGGAATGCCGATGCGCAAGCTAACCTTGATACGATGAAATAACAAATACCAGTTTTGTAAGGAATAAGGGCATCGCCAGAATTATGTTTTTGACAAAATATTGCAACTTTTCATGATTATTAGTAGTCTTACAATTTTACGTTTAATCTAGCCTGTTAACCAAGGAGAGCATATGCAACCTGAACTACGATATTCAACCCAAACAACGCAGACGAAAGAATTAACAGTTGTCCGTAACAAGGTTCTGCGTAATACCTTCTGGATGCTCGGTCTGACCATGATTCCGACAGTGGTCGGAGCAATGATCGGAATGAGTACGAATTTCACTTTCCTCGCTCAATCCTCGATAATGGGCCCACTAGTTATGCTGGCTGTGATGTTGGGATTGTTGTTTGCAGTCAGTGCTACCCGTAACAGCATCTGGGGAATTGTATTACTGTTTGGATTCACTTTCGTTGCTGGCTGGTGGCTGGGACCAATGCTGCAATATGCACTACATTTCAAGAACGGTGTGCAATTAGTAGGCATTGCTGCTGGAGGAACTGGTGTTATCTTCTTCACCTTGGCTGGAATTGCTACCGTAACTCGCAAGGATTTCGGTTTCTTGGGAAATTTCCTGTTTGTAGGACTGGTACTACTGATACTCGCATCTATTGCCAACCTGTTCTTTGCCATGCCCGCCGCATCTCTAACCATCTCAGCTGTCGCAGTATTGTTGTTCTCCGGCTTTATTCTGTATGATGTAAGCCGCATTGTTAACGGTGGTGAAGCTAACTATGTGATGGCAACACTTGGTATCTATCTTAGTATTTACAATCTGTTCATAAGCTTGCTACATTTGTTGTTGGCATTCTCGGGAGAGAGAGACTAGGAACCCAGAAGATCTCTCTAATAGGGTGGCGGTAAAAGTCACCCTTTTAATCTTCTATTCTATATTTCTTGTGCTATACCTATGCAAACGGTGCGATAGACTACACATGTGAGGCGTGTGGAAGCGTTTTTACTGTTTCTGATGCGCGCACCATAACAAACATGATGCGTTATATTCCTATTTAGTTTCCCACTGACTCAGAAACTCCTTCCAGTAGGGTTCGGTAGATTTTTTCAAGGTAGCACGTACCAGTTCACTCTCATAAAGATATTGTTCATCGTCTAAAATACCACGTAGGAACTGGAAGCGCAGAAACATAAGATAGGTATTTACTACATCCGTTTCGCAGTAGTTTCGAATCGCTATAATCTCACCTCTCTGGAATGCACTCCATACCTGTGAACCATCCATTCCAAGCTTTCCTGGAAAACCTATCAGCTTGGCTAGATCGTTAAGCGGCACATTAGCGCGTGGCTGATACAACGCCAGCAAATCCATCAAATCTAAATGACGGATATGATAGCGGCTTAGATAGTTGTTCCATTTAAATTCCCGATCATTCTCACCCGACTCCCAATAGCGACGTGCTTGGATACCATTAATCATGCTTCGATAGTGCAGTACCGGCAAATCAAAACCGTTACCATTCCACGAAACCAATTGGGGGGTATATTTATCGATACCTTCAAAGAATCGTCGGATAAGTTCTACCTCAGTATCTTCCGTACTACCCAATGACCATACACAAAAATCATTTTTGTCGCGTAGTGCGCACGAAATCGCAATGACTTTATGCACGTGCAGTGGCAAGAAGTCATCACCGATAGTCTGGCGACGTGACTGAAATGCCATCTCGGCAACATCGGCAGGAGCAAGATCAGGGCTAAGTTTGTAAAGCTTACGAAGCCCCTCAATATCGGGTACGGTTTCAATGTCAAAAACAAGAACCGGAGTCAAACCTATATCCTCGCTAAATGTGCTTGTGGTTTTATTTATTGCGGCTGTGAAACAAATTCGTAGGGAATAGTTTTACCTTAGCCTTCCCATGTTCTTATCAAACCTCTACAGTTTCTATACTTCATATAGTAGATTAGATTCTGCCTCTTCTCAATGACCAAGGATGCGTAAATATTCTTTGCAAGTTGAGAAAATACTATGCTCTCCTGTCGTATTTATTCTACTGTCTTTAGGCAGAGAAGACTCCAGTTGATAGATAACGGTCACCGCGATCACACACTATGAAAACAATTACCGCATTTTTTATTTCGGAGGAAATCTCAAGTGCCGTTGCCAATGCACCACCAGATGAAATTCCTGCAAAAATTCCTTCTTCACGAGCCAAACGTCGCGTCAAATCCTCGGCCTCATCCTGAGAAACCAGCATTATGCGATCTACTCGCTTAGCATCATAGATTTTAGGAAGATATGCTTCTGGCCATTTCCTGATACCAGGAATCTGAGCACCCTCCTGCGGCTGCACTCCAATGATCTGGATTGTCGGATTCTTTTCCTTAAAATACTTCGTGCAACCCATGATGGTGCCTGTAGTACCCATACTACTTACAAAATGAGTAATCTTCCCCTCGGTATCACTCCAGATTTCAGGTGCAGTACCTTTGTAATGCGCTAATGGATTGTCAGAATTGGCGAATTGATTAAGGATGGTTCCACGTCCCACATTACACATATGCTCTGCTACATCCCGTGCCTCCTCCATTCCACCCTCCTTCGAGGTCAACACGATCTCCGCGCCATATGCACTCATAGATTGGCGCCGTTCTAAGCTAAGATGCTCCGGCATCACCAATACCATGCGATAGCCCCTCATCGAAGCTGCCATCGCTAAAGCTATACCAGTGTTTCCACTAGTAGCTTCTATTAGGGTATCCCCTGGTTTAATATCCCCACGCTTCTGTGCACATAAAACCATTGATAACGCAGGACGATCTTTTACAGATCCTGCAGGGTTATTTCCTTCCAGCTTAGCAAGAATAACATTACTAGTTTTCCCAGGTAGACGCTTGAGCCTTACCAAAGGTGTGTTACCGACAAAGTCTTCAATGGTCTTGAACATGGATACAGTACTTTTTTATAGCCTCTGAGTTAGCAAACAAACTGTGATCTATTCATTCTGCTGAATTATTGACCGTTTTTCCGGGAACCATGCACTGAAACAACTACCCTTACCTGGTTCACTAACAATTTCCAGATGTGCCTGGTGGCGGTTCAATACATGTTTGACGATTGCAAGCCCCAAACCAGTGCCGCCAGTTCCTCGTGAACGACTAAGATCTACTCGGTAAAAACGTTCAGCTAGACGTGGAATATGCTCCTGATCAATACCTATGCCACTATCCTGTACAGTAAATACACCCCGCCCATTTTGTTTTTTCCAACTCAGAATAACTTCTCCACCATCGGTGGTATACCGTATGGCATTGCTGACAAGATTACTAAAAGCACTTCGTAACTCGTCTCGGCTTCCAATTAACTTCACATCAGTATCAAGATTAAGGTTGATATGATGATGCCCAGCACTTAAGGATCGCGCCTCTTGATATAACTCGCGCAACACTTCAGACACATCGACGTTTTCCTCTCGCACCTGGTTTTGTGCATCCTCCAGCTGTGATAGGGTCAACAAATCTTCTACTAGGCGTTGCATACGCTTGGTCTGATCAGTCATAAGAACAAGAGCCCGTTTGCCCATTTCAGAAGATACCCACTTTTCCTCCGACAAGGTTTCAAAAAACCCACCAATTACCGTAAGTGGTGTGCGTAGTTCATGCGAAACATTGGCAACAAAATCCCGCCGCATGGTTTCGACTCCCTCAAGACGGGTAATATCACGGCTGATTAGTAGTTTCTGCTTATCTCCGTACGGTACTAACTGTAGAGAAAGAATCAATTCTTGGTGTCGCGTTTGCTTTACTATCAGTGGTTCACTGTAATTATGAGTCGCAAGGTACTCAGCGAACTGAGATTGACGCATTAGGAAGGTAATTTGCTGACCAGCATCTCGATTGAAATCTATACCAAAATGCTGTTCAGCCATTAGGTTACACCATTCGATGCGATCTGCCTCATCTAGAATCACCACGCCTTCTGGCATCGCCGAAGTAGCACGCCTAAGACGCTCTAGAGCTAAACTTAATTGCTGGTGGCTTTGGCTCTGATTACGCATAAGACGCGCTAAGCGTGCAAATACATCCCCCCATGCACCGGAACCATCAGGCAACGTAGTAGTTGTAGGCACAGGGATTTGCAACCATCTGTCCAGAGCTGTTAGATAACGCAGGTGATAAATGACTAGCAGCAACAGTGCTATGCTATAGAATAATAACGCCATAACAATATCAAAAATCACCCATAGACCGCCTGCTACAACAGTAAGTAGAATGACAACAACTAAGCCCCCTGGGAAACCGGACACGTAAGTTATTCCAAAGAATAAAGCTGGGTCATCATCTTCATATTATCCCATACCCGATGCCCTCCCGACAGACAGTCGGTAACCAGATCCTCTTACTGTTTGTACCAATCCATCTTTACCCACAGCTTCCAATATCTTGCGCAATCTCCTTATATGCACGTCAACGGTACGATCCTCAACAAAAACATGATCACCCCACACTCCATCGAGTAATTGTGAACGTGAATGTACCCGTTCTGGGTGAGTCATCAGGAAGTACAACAGTCGAAACTCAGTAGGGGCCAATATCACTTCATTGTTGCTTACGGTCACGCGATGAGTGGCGGGGTCAAGCCTTAGCCCACTGATCTCAACAACGTCGTCAGCGGCCTCTGGCAAACGCCGCCTCAGAACTGCTTTAATTCTGGCAATCAGCTCACGTGGTGAAAACGGCTTGGTGATGTAATCATCTGCACCAACCTCCAACCCTGACACCTTGTCACTCTCTTCAGCACGTGCAGTAAGCATAATGATAGGAATGTTCTTAGTGCGAGCAACGCGCCGCAACAACCGGGCGAACTCAATACCACTCATTCCAGGTAACATCCAGTCGAGCAACACCAAATCCGGTAGAACATCATTCACTATCGCCATGGCCTGTTCTGCATCTCCTGCACAAAAAGTAACATGCCCAGCCTGCCGCAGGCCATACGAAATCAATTCTTGAATTGCTGGTTCATCTTCTACCACCAGTATTGTTGCTGCCATTGTCACCTTCCTTTAATAATTCAGATCTTCAATTTTAATACTGTAATAGTATAAAAACATTATTTCGATTTCCTTACAAGCTAATAAATCTAACCTGATTTTTTTAATAGAATAAATGAAAAATATTTTTTGTAAAATACTCTGTGTAATTTACCGTAATCACCATCTTGGTTTTGAGACCGATATCTTATAAGACCATAATTGCTCGATAATCATTAACGTTAGTGCGTGTGGGATTGGTGACAACCAAATCACCCATCTGATTAAAAAAAGTATAGGTGTCATTGTCGGCAAGCAAGGCGGCTGGGTTAATACCTAACTGTTCTGCTCGGCACAATGAATCTGGTGCAACAATAGCACCCGCATTGTTTTCCAAGCCATCTATTCCATCTGTATCACAAGCAAGAGCGTAAATTTTCCTTGCGCCGGCCAGTTCAATGACAAGTGATAACAAAAATTCTGTATTGCGACCTCCACGTCCTTTTCCATTTACGGTAACCGTTGTCTCTCCACCCGAAATCAACACTATCGGAGACCTCCATGGGTGTCCGTATTGACGGATTTCATGCACTAGTGCAGCATAAACTTTGGCAACATGGCGTGCTTCGCCAGTAACTGTGTCACCAAGTATCACAGTAGGGATACCTTTACTTCGAAAAAAATCTCCTGCTGCCACCAGTGAATTATGAGAATTTGCAATCACACGATTCTCTACATTTCGGAAAATGATGTTGCCTGGTTTTGGTGTCTCACCCAACCTGCTCTTAGTACCAGAAGTCAATATTTTTATTACGGGTATAGGCTTACTTATCTGGTAGCGTTCAAGTATCGCAAGTGCATCTTGGTAGGTCGTTGGATCCGGCGCACACGGACCAGAAGCAATATTAGTCGGTTCGTCATTGGTCACGTCAGAGATTATCAGTGCCAGTATCGGCGCACGACTTGAAGCTGCAAGTCTACCGCCTTGAATAGTGGAAAGATGTTTACGAACTGTGTTGATCTCCTGAATCACTGCGCCGCAGCGAAGCAACTCCCTGGTTACGTTTTTGAGATCATTCATCGAAATGCCGTCTACTGGCAAAGATAACAAGCTAGAGCCACCACCACTCACTAAGCACAACAGCAAGTCTTCAGTGCTAAGTTGTTTGACTTTTACAAGAATTTCACGCACTACTTGCTCACTTTGCTTATCAGGTACTGGATGTCCAGCTTCATATACTGCAATCCTATTTGTTAAAAGACCATGATCGTAGCGAGTAATCACTATGCCATCCAGTTCTGCTTTTTTTGGCCAATGCCTTTCCACCGCTAAGGCCATTGCAGCGGCAGCTTTACCAGCGCCCACAACAAGAGTGCGGCCCTTAGGTGGTTTGGGTAAATGCTGGGGTACGATATGTAATGGATCAGCGGCGGTAACGGCAACATTGAAGCTATCAAGCAAAAGCTTACGAGGATTCATTTTGCTTCTCTCACGGATTGCAAACTGAGTACTGTCCTGAGGTAATGACCGGTAAAGCTCATCTTATTTTCTGCAACTTCCTCTGGTGTGCCTTCGATTATTATCTGGCCACCACCGTCGCCCCCTTCAGGACCAAGGTCGATGATCCAATCTGCAGTTTTGATCACATCAAGATTATGCTCGATCACCACCACAGTATTGCCGTGATCACGTAGTCGGTGCAATACTTTCAGCAACAAGTCGATATCCTGGAAATGTAATCCGATAGTGGGTTCATCAAGTATGTACAGAGTACGTCCGGTGTCACGTTTTGAAAGCTCCAGCGACAACTTTACACGCTGAGCCTCACCACCAGAAAGCGTTGTCGCGGACTGTCCTAAAGTAATGTAGCCTAGTCCCACATCCAACAAAGTTCTCAGTTTCCGGGCCACCACTGGCACCTGACCGAAAAATTCATGCGCCTGTTCAACCGTCATTTGCAGAATTTCAATGATGTTCTTACCCTTGTATTGGATCTCAAGTGTCTCTCGGTTATAACGCATACTATGGCAAACATCACACGACACGTATATATCTGGCAGGAAATGCATTTCCACTTTGATCACGCCATCCCCCTTGCAAGCTTCGCAGCGACCACCTTTAACGTTAAACGAGAATCGCCCGGGGCCATAACCACGTTCTCGCGCTTGAGGTACACCCGCAAATAATTCACGTATCGGTGTGAATAACCCGGTATAGGTCGCAGGATTAGAGCGCGGAGTACGTCCAATGGGGCTTTGGTCCATGTTGATGACTTTATCGAAAAAAGCTGTTCCTTCGAGGGATTGATAGGATGCCGGCTCTGTACTGCTACCGTAAAGATGTCGTGCCATGGCATAGTAGAGAGTATTGTTGATAAGGGTAGACTTACCTGAACCAGATACACCTGTGACACACACGAATACTCCTATCGGCAGGTTAAAGTTTACGTTCTTTAGATTGTTGCCAGAAGCTCCTTTGATTGATAGCCAACGATCATTTTTCGGCTTAATACGTTTTTTCGGTAGTGTGATGACTAGTTTTCCGGAAATATATTTTCCGGTAAGTGAATCTACGCTTTTGTAGATAGTTTGTGGTGTTCCATGGGCAACGATAAATCCACCATGGTCACCCGCACCAGGACCCAGGTCTACCACATAATCAGCAGCGAGAATGGCATCTCGATCGTGCTCTACTACGATCACACTGTTACCGAGATCGCGCAAATTCTTGAGAGTATCCAGGAGACGCCCATTGTCGCGTTGGTGTAAACCGATGGAAGGTTCATCTAGAACATACATTACACCGGTCAGCCCTGAGCCAATCTGACTAGCTAGTCGAATCCGCTGTGATTCTCCACCAGATAATGTATCAGCGGATCGATCCAGCGACAAATAATCTAACCCGACATTGTTGAGAAACTGCAAACGGCTAGAAATTTCCTTGATGATTCTTTCAGCAATGGCGTATTTGTACCCTGTCAATTTCATTTGGTCGAAGAAAATTCTGGCTTGCTTCAGGGGCATTGCGTTTACTTCGTAAATAGCTTGCCCTCCTACCTTCACGTGACGTGCTTCTCGGCAAAGGCGCGCGCCTTTACAATTGGGACAAATCTGGGAGTTAAGGTATTTCGCCAATTCTTCGCGAACCGTTAACGAATCAGTTTCCTTATAACGACGCTTCAGGCTAGGAATAACTCCTTCAAAGGAATGTTCTCGCCGGTTTTTGGAGCCGCTTCCATCCAAATATGAAAATAGAATTTTCTCTTTCCCTGATCCGCTCAGAATGATATCTTGAATATTCGAAGAAAGTTGTTCAAATGGAACCTCCAAATCAAAATCGTAGTGCTTAGCAAGGCCCTCCAATATCTGAAAATAGAATTGATTACGCCGATCCCAACCCTTAATTGCGCCAGATGCCAACGACAGATGCGGAAAGGCAACTACGCGCTTAGGATCAAAAAATGTGATCTGTCCGAGACCATCGCACTCGGGGCATGCACCCATTGGGTTGTTGAAAGAGAATAATCTTGGCTCCAATTCCGATAAAGAATAACTACATACTGGACAACTGAACTTGGCAGAAAAAAGATGTTCGTGACCAGAATCCATTTCTACCGCTAGCGCACGCCCGTCCGCATGACGTAGCGCTGTTTCAAACGACTCCGCTAGTCGCTGCTTGCTATCAGGCGAAATCTTTAGTCTATCCACCACTATTTCTACAGTATGTTTTTTAGTCTTTTGTAATTTTGGCAGTTCATCGATCTCATAAACTTTTCTGTCTATCCGAAAACGCACAAAACCCTGTGCACATAACTCATCAAACAAGTCTGTCTGTTCTCCCTTGCGCCCTATCACCAGTGGCGAAAGAATCATCAATCGAGTGTCTAGTGGCAGTTGTAGTACATGATCTACCATTTGTGAGACGCTCTGAGCTGTCAGTGTGATCCGGTGATCCGGACATTGTGGGTCGCCCACGCGTGCAAACAACAAGCGCATATAATCATGAATTTCTGTGACGGTACCAACTGTAGAGCGGGGATTATGAGAAGCTGCTTTCTGTTCTATGGCAATTGCAGGAGAAAGCCCCTCGATCAGGTCTACGTCCGGTTTCTCCATCAATTGTAAGAATTGCCGCGCGTATGCTGAGAGTGATTCCACATAACGCCGCTGACCTTCCGCATAAAGTGTGTCAAACGCGAGCGAAGACTTGCCTGATCCCGATAAGCCGGTAATCACGATCAGCTTGTTGCGTGACAGATCGATGCTGATATTTTTTAGATTGTGGGTGCGTGCACCACGAATTTTGATGAACTCCATCGACTACCTAAGTGCTGGTCAACCTGCTAATATACTCAACTTTTTAGCATTTTCCTAATCTGATTGATGTCCGTCTCATCATCCTCTGAAAAGATGTCCCCGATTGAATTGCGTGCCACTGCTGGCTTAGCAAGTATCTATGGATTGCGCATGTTTGGAATGTTCATCATTCTTCCAGTATTCGCGTTTTATGCAGAACATTTGCCCGGTGGGAACAATTACACGCTTGTTGGTGTTGCACTTGGTGCTTATGGACTTACCCAGGCAATATTACAAATTCCTTTTGGCTGGTTGTCTGACCGTATCGGACGTAAGCCGGTTATCTATATTGGTTTAATTCTATTTGCCATGGGGAGTTTCATTGCCGCGTCTGCCGATGATATTTACTGGGTAATCTTTGGCCGTATTATCCAAGGTGCGGGAGCAATTTCTGCTGCGGTAATGGCACTCACTGCTGATCTTACCCGTGAAGAGCATCGCACCAAGGCAATGGCCGCGATTGGTATGACTATCGGTACAGTCTTTGCACTCTCACTTATCATTGCTCCTGGACTAAATCGTCTGATAGGTGTACCAGGGATCTTTGCCATGACTGGAATACTTGCATTACTGGCTATGATAGTAGTTTACAAGATCATTCCCAATCCGCTAGTTTGCCGCTTCCATTCGGACACTGAAGCATCTGCTGGACGCTTCAGCAACGTGTTGCATAACCCTGAATTGTTGCGCTTGAATTTCGGTGTGTTTACGCTCCATGCGACACTTATGGCATTATGGCTTGTAGTACCGCTATCACTGCGTGATGCTGGGTTGGCAGTAGATCATCACTGGCAGATATATTTACCAGTATTACTCATTTCCATGGCGCTTATCGTTCCAGCTATCATCTACGCAGAAAAAAAGGTCAAACTTAAACCAGTATTTGTAGTAGCTGTGTCTGTACTATTGGCAAGTCAGGGATTATTGGCGCTTATGCTCGGTTCTATATGGGGCATGGCGACAGCATTGCTGGTATTCTTTACTGCATTTAATCTTCTGGAAGCCAGTCTACCATCGCTTATCTCAAAGATTGCACCAGTAGACGCAAAGGGCACTGCCATTGGCGTATACAGTAGCATACAGTTCCTCGGTGCCTTTACCGGAGCAACTGCGGGAGGCTATCTATATGGGCATCATGGCGGCCCGTCATTGTTTGCATTTTGTGGCGTTCTACTGGCATTATGGCTAGTGCTTGCTATCACCATGAAAGCACCTGCTGCTGTACGCACAAAGATGTACCATGTGAAGAAAATGGAAACGGATAAAGCCAATGGATTATCGCGTGAATTGGCATCTCTGCCAGGCGTACATGAAGCCATGGTACTGACAAGCGAAGGGGTCGCATACCTAAAAGTGGATATGAAGGGTTTTGATGAAACACGAGTTGTTCAATTACTAGGGGGAGAAGTATAAATGGCATCAATAAACAAGGTCATACTCATCGGAAACCTCGGTAAAGACCCTGAGACACGTTACATGCCTAATGGCGACGCAGTAACCAACATCACATTAGCAACGACAGAAACCTGGAAAGATAAAACGGGTGAGAAGCAAGAGAAAACTGAATGGCATCGCATCACGTTTTATAGAAAGCTAGCTGAAATTGCTGGTGAATACTTGAAGAAAGGTCGATCGGTGTATGTTGAGGGTAGGTTGGAGACCCGAAAGTGGACAGATAAGGCAGGCACTGACCGATACACGACTGAGGTAATTGCAAATGACATGAAAATGCTCGGCAGCAAGCCCGGTAGCAGTAGCTTTGAAGTAGAAAGCAAGAATGACAACACGCCAACATCTAAAGATGAACCTACCGTCAAGAGTAGTAGCGGGTTTGGAGATATGGATGACGATATACCGTTTTAACGTCTTGATTAGAAATTATTAAACCTTACCCATTTAATTACCGTACGACAAATTATCACTGCAACACATAACAAATATTGCAGCTATGTGCGGCCTTTCATTCTTTTCAAAATAAATAAACAGCATCTTGTTCTTTACAACTTTCAAGGATACGACAAGATAAACTTCTTTATTCTTTAGCCTATTTCCCTAAGTGTCAGTATGGGCGGCTTTGCAAGCGCACTATGAGTTCCCATCAAACCAGCTGCCATCACAACTATAATCCCAGCAAATAGACCTATCAACCATATCCATAAATTAAATGTGTAAGGCAGATTCAACGTATATTCTCCAATAACATAGCCCAATGCACTTGCTCCCATTGCAGCTAATAGACCAGCTAAACCGCCAAGTATCGCAAATTCGACTGCCCAGGCACTAATTAATTGTTTGCGTTTTGCGCCCAAAGTACGAAATATTGCAGCCTCGTAAATGCGTTCATCTTGGGTAGAGATAATCGCCGCATACAGCACTACTAATCCTGCCAAAAGTGTAAACAGGAAAATAAATTCAACAGCCTTAGTCACTTGCTCTATTACTTTTTGCACCTGTGTAATAATGGCCGCTACGTCTATAACTAGAAAATTTGGGAAAGCTGCGACCAGTTGATTCATCTTATCCACCCGATGCTGTGGCAAATAAAAACTAGTAATGTAGCTTGTTGGATATTGCTCCAGAACACCCGGCGGTGTTACCGCAAAAAAATTAACACGGAATGAATCCCAATCCACTTTACGTAAGCTGGTCACTACGGCAGAGAATGTGCTCCCCGCAACATCGTAAGTCAACGTATCGCCCAAGTGAACACCTATTGTTTTTGCAACACCCGCCTCCATCGACAACACTGCTTTCCCTTTGTCTCCGCTTTGCCACCAATGACCATCGATGATCTGATTATCACTACGTATTTCACTCGCCCATGATAGATTAAACTCCCGTTTTACTAGTCTTTTTGCCCGTGTATTAGAATAATCATCCGGTGATACCATCCTGCCGTTAATAGAAGTCAGTCGAGCCCGCACCATTGGGTGTACAGTCGGCTGTACGATGTTATGCAGATTAAAAAAAGCTTTCAGAGGTTGCAGTTGATCTTCCTGAATATTCACCAAGAAACGGTTGGGCGTATCAGGTGGCAGGCTGGTATGCCAGTTTTGTAACAAATCGCCGCGAATCAGCGTCAATGTCAGCAGAGCCATCAATCCCAACCCTAGCGCTACGGCTTGTACCACGGTGGTGTTACCACGTCGCCAAATACTAGCTAGCCCATAGTTCCATGGTCCTCCTGTTTTACTACGTGCATTTGACAAGGCTTTTACCAAAAGAAGTCCAAACAAACCAAAAATTGCTATTGCAACGATGAACCCAGTCATAACAGAAAAACCTAGATACACATCACCAGCCTTCCACAAGAATAATACCGACAATACAGTCAGTCCCAATGCATAGCCTGCCAGACTATAGGTATTCGATACGCCCATATCCCGGCGCAATACACGCAGTGCAGGCACACTTTTTAAATTGAGCAACGGAGGCAAAGCAAAACCTAGCAATAACACCATACCAACTAGTGTTCCGTGCACAACAGGCAATAAACTGGGCCAAGGTAATTCGACTGCTATCATTGTAGAAAGCCAATAAACCAGAGCCTCTTGAGCAACAAGTCCTAGTAAACACCCTATCATGCTCGCAACCATGCCAAGTATGATGAAGTGATACAGGTATAGATATAGTATCTCTGTCTGTTTTGCGCCCAGACAACGCATTACTGCGCAACCATCCAGATGATGCAGGATGAAGCGTCGAGCAGCGAGTGCTACAGCTGCTGCTGCTAACACTACGCTTGCCATAGCGGCAAGACTTAGAAATTTTTCTGCACGCTCAAGTGCTGCTTTAATTTCAGGACGTGCATCACGAATACCTTCAATTCTCTCTCCAAGTGCCAGGTGCGATTGTATCCAATTCCGGAAAGTCTTTACCGATCCAGCATCACCCCCAACCAGCAAGCGGTATGAAATGCGGCTACCTTGCTGTATCAAGCCAGTATCAGGCAAATCAATCGCATTGATCAACACACGCGGCCCTAGATTGATAAAACTGATGGAATAATCCGGTTCCCGAGTAATCAGTGAAGCTACGATTAGATGTGCCGCACCAACTTCAATCGTGTCACCTTTTTTTAAGGCAAGACGAGCTGCAAGTTTCTCTCCCACCCACACCGAACCGGGTGACGGAATTGCGTTAGCAATGCGATCCTTTTGGAATGGCAATGCTCCGTCAATGTTATCTGTAATTTGCAACTCTCCACGCAATGGATACCCAGTGGTTACTGCTTTTATCCCGACCAACATGCTGTTATCCCCTTTAACTACCATACTGGGGAATTTAAGCGCAGTAGAAGTATTCAGTCCAAGCCGTATTGCATTATCAGCGTAATACTGAGGTAGCGGACGGTCGGAAACAATAATTAGATCCGCACCAAGCAACTGGTCGCCCTGTCGAGAAAGCGCCAACTGTACCCGGTCAGTGAAAAATCCTACAGTAGTCATGCCGCCCACTGCGACTACCAGAGCAAATATCAGCACATGTAGCTCACCCGCACGCAAATCACGACGGAGCATACGCAATGAAAGTTTAACAAGATTCATAAAAACCTATTTCAGCATAAAGAATTTAATGGACGTACCCAGTTAGCTTTCAATTTTCCCTCCAACCAGCTGAACCTGCCGTGTGCAACGGCTGGAAATAGCCTCGTCATGGGTTACCAGAATCAACGTGGTACCTTGCTCGCGATTCAGCTCAAACATGAGGTCTATAATTTGAGCACCGGTGGCCGAATCTAAATTACCGGTAGGTTCGTCAACTAGCAATAGTTGTGGACGCGTAACATACGCACGTGCAATAGCAACGCGCTGCTGTTCACCACCAGAAAGTTGTTTAGGATAATGCTTAAGGCGCGCACCCAACCCTACTCGTCCAAGTAACTCTAGTGCTACAGTACGCGCATTGTCCGCTCCTGAGAGTTCTAGCGGTAGCATTACATTCTCAACCGCAGTCAACACTGGAAGCAACTGAAATGATTGGAATACAAAACCTAGCATACGTCCTCGTAACGCAGCTCGTTCATCTTCGTCCAATAGGAAAATATCCTCACCATTAAGATATACCTTGCCGCTGGATGGTGTATCCAATCCTGCCAGTAACCCCAGTAATGTGGATTTTCCTGATCCAGAGGCACCCACAACGGAGATGGCCTCCCCAGCATTCACGTCCAAGTTAATATCTTGCAAGATAGTAAGCTGAGCATTACTATTTCTGACATGCTTAGTCAGAGAAATTGCTTGTACAATAGGCCGTATAATGAAATTATCTGTCATGAAAAACTTTCTAATTGCGCTAAGTATTCTATTAAGTGCTTCTTCTGGTATCACATACAGTAGTATAGATGCCGACACTCCATCTACGGTTTTAGCCACCGTCATGATATATGGAGATAGCTTGTCAGCCGGCTATGGCTTGCCACAGAAAGCTGGATGGGCAAATCTGCTAAAAAAAAGACTGCAAACGCAATCTTCAGTTTACCAGGTGATCAATGTTAGTATCAGCGGCGAAACAACACTAGGTGGTCGCAATCGTATCGGGCAAACACTTAAGACCCACCACCCTAACATTGTTATTGTCGAACTTGGAGTCAATGACGGGTTGCGTGGTCTACCTATTAAATCCATCCAAGATAACCTTGAAGCTATTGTAGAATCCTGCCAACGGAACAAAGCAGCTATATTACTAGTAGGTATGCGCCTACCCCTAAATTATGGGGCAGGATACACACAAAAATTTCGAGACATTTATCCGCAAATAGCGGAACGTCACAAGCTCAAGTTGGTGCCATTTCTGTTTGAAGGTTTCGGCGATAAACTTGAATATTTTCAGGCAGACAGCATACATCCGAACGAAAGTGCGCAAGAAATAATTCTAAAAAATGTTTGGAAAGTTTTACATAAAATGATTAAATCTAACTAAGGTGCGTGGAATTCTATGATCAAATGAAAATTAATCGAATATGAATGTTTCCAGTTATTATGATGCTGTGTTACACCCTGAAAAATAGGCATCTGCTAATAATTTTCAGTGTAGAACACCCAGAATAGAAACTCGCTGATCGATCTTCTGCATCATTTGTTGGTAGGCTGGTGCACCAATACCGCCGAACTGCCGCTTGAACTCAACCTCGGGCATAAACTCCGGCAAGTCTGACCAAAACGGCATCAAATCAGAATCTCTTAATCCGGATGCTGCACGCTGTTGAAGTTGTTGTGCTAAATCTATACTGGCAACTGCTTTTTCACCAAATCTAGTGCCCGCACGGTCTGCAGCAATATCGTTGAATGAGAAGCCACTCCCTGTACGGGAATCCTCGATCTCCTTGTACAAACCAACCACATCAGATAACGCCGTATCAGCATAGGCAGCGATCATGGCCGAAACCATGAAATGCTTTGCGAAGTCATCACGACCACTAACTGTAACCGTCCTTCTAACAGGGCTTGGCCAAGTAGCCGCCTCTGGAGTGAGCGATTTTAGAGATTTGCCTAGTGTATAAAATGTTACAACTAAAATCGCTGCACGGTTTTCCGCTAAAGCATTACCTTTTACTGAACGCTCAGCTGCAAGACGTAATAATGGTGGCAAAACTTCAGAAAGTGACACCGTTGCTGCTACCTCGCGTCGACGACTATTTTCGGTTAGCATAGAATGATAGAAAAATAACTGCTCGCGCTCCTGTTCACTGACGATCGATGCTCGCATCTCTTTAGAAAACCCGCCCTTCCAGTGATAGACAACTTTCAACTCGCTTCGCGAGATTCTAATATTCTGAAGTGCATCTAGGCCAAGGCGATACTTCGGACTCTGTCGCAACCAGCGTATGAGTTGAGACATGAACATATCTGTAATTAGATCCGGTAGTACTAGTTTTCCAACATGTACAGACCGGGGCTGAGGAATTCTCTCTGTCTCGATCAGAGTTGCCTCTAGATTCAGATAACCACCTAGCGGATTCCCTGGTGTAGGGATACTCAGAAGAACATGAGCACTGTGGTTTGCAAGGGTTACCTGCGCACTTCCCTTCACAAAGCGGTTCACCAGATAATTGGCGGCAAGGTCAGCGCCCTCGGATTGCACCCTAGCTACCGCAGTCATTCCTGGGCGTACACGGTAACGATGCATGTCAATAATTTGTCTCGCACGTTTTACATGCTCGGGAACAAGGATTACTTGGCGGTTGATGCGAGGCTTATCTTCAAAAACTGTAAACAAAATAGCAGTCAGCATAAGGATAGAAGCAAACAAGCAAGCTGAAAGAAACCAGAGGAATTTATACATAACAATACTGAATTAATTCCAGATCACTGCAATGATCTCTGAATAAAATGGAAATTTTTAGATACGCTGATTTTTTCTCATTGTGAAATCATGATGTTGTAACACCTCATCCATAAGTTTTTATCTCTATTAATTAGTTTCTATTATTAGTCTTGCAACTTTAAGCAAAAATTAAATAATAAATCTAGAATTCTGATGATGGGATATGATGTAACATTTATTACTAATAATAAAAAAGAGATATCCTAAGAAGCTAATCACGCCGTATAAATTTTAACTACTTGATAATTAATGATAAAACTACTCTCCCTAGCTTCTGGAATGCTGGAAAGCCTGGCATTTCAGGGAATTTCCCTTCAGATTTGTAGTCAACATGATACCTTTACGTCACTGGAAAACAGCCTAATAAGAAGATAGAAATTAGGCAACACTACCAGCCAAAACGTCACCTGCAGTGCTTTTACTCTAAAGTTCAGCACAGATATGTCGTATATTCAGCACAAATATGCCGTATAATTTCTTGACTTAACACCCATTTCGCTTTAGATTGCAACCACTCTACTTTCTGAAAATTACTGCTATTACTGCTAATGGACTATACCTATATGATATCGGGCCTTATTGATTTACCTTGGTGGGGTTATGTTGTATCTACCTTGGTTCTCACCCATATCACGATTGCTAGCATCACCATTTATCTCCATCGCCATCAGGCCCATCGGGCACTGGAATTACATGCGCTACCTAGTCATTTCTTTCGTTTCTGGCTGTGGCTTACCACTGGTATGGTCACCAAAGAATGGACAGCGATTCACCGCAAGCATCATGCCAAATGCGAAACCACTGACGATCCCCATAGTCCCCAAATTCTTAGCATAGGAAAAGTGGTACGGGAAGGCGCGGAACTCTACCGCCAAGAAGCTAAAAACTTGGAAACCCTAGAAAGATATGGTCATGGTACACCCGACGATTGGATGGAACGAAAAATTTACAGTAAACACAGCGTTATGGGCGTCTCATTGATGCTGGTCATTAATCTCGTTCTGTTCGGCCCGATTGGACTCACTATATGGGCAGTACAAATGGCTTGGTCACCATTCATGGCCGCTGGGATCATTAATGGTGTGGGTCACTACTGGGGGTATCGCAACTTCCAAGCTGAGGATGCGAGTCGCAACATTATCCCATGGGGTATTCTTATTGGTGGTGAGGAATTGCATAACAATCATCATGCTTATGCTACTTCTGCGCGCTTATCTAACAAGTGGTATGAATTCGACATAGGCTGGATGTACATATGTATTCTGAAGTCGTTGGGGCTCGCTCAAGTGAGGAAAACAGCACCTAAATTACGCTTTAATATGGCCAAAACTAAGTGTGATCTTGACACGCTGCACGCAGTGATTTCTCATCGCTACGAAGTACTAGCAAAATATGCTCATTCCCTTAAGCACACGTTTGCCAAGGAAATGGATCACGTGAGAAAAATAGCAACGCATTATGGCGTGGACCACCCTACCCTTAAACGTTGGATTCTAGCTGACTCTAAATCATTGCAAGAACACGAACGCACCAAGTTGAGCTTGGTGCTGAGCAAGACTAGAACACTTGACAAGGTCTATACCATGCGTGAAGAGCTCGTGTCGGTGTGGCAGCGCTCCACCGCAACCGCATCCAAAGATGAGCTAGTCAAGCAGTTGGAAGACTGGTGTCACCGTGCAGAGGAGAGTGGTATCGAAGTACTAGAGAATTTTTCTCGTAGGCTACGCTGCTACGCATAATGACCACTTGATAGGTGATAGGTTAAATAAATAGAGATACTATTTTGATATAAATAACCCGCTATAAGCGGGTTTTTATTTGCACTTTATAATTTTTGCTTTTCAGAAAAAGCGCTACTTGAGTTTGGTTTCCTTATATTTAACATGCTTACGCGCTACCGGATCGAATTTCAGAATTTCTATTTTTTCCGGAGTAATTCGTTTATTCTTGGTAGTAGTATAGAAGTGTCCGGTTCCGGCCGAAGATTCAAGTTTTATTTTCTCACGCATGATGTAATCCCTAAATTTTTAAGGCTTAAAGTTTTTTATCGGTTTCTTAGATGCTATTCCGCGGGCACGCATTCTTGCTAGAACTGCGTCAATACCATTCTTGTCTATGGTTCGTAGCCCCGCGTTGGATAAGCGCAAGGTAACCCAACGTTTCTCACTCTCAACCCAGAATTTACGATGTTGTAAATTGGGAAGAAAGCGCCGCTTGGTTTTGTTGTTGGCATGGGAAACATGGTGGCCAGACATGGGTTTCTTGCCAGTAACTTCACATACTCGCGACATGACAATGTACTCCAGAATTCTTAAAAAGGCGCATTATATACTGATTCTTTGCCAAAGTTGGTATTATTATCCATGAGTCATCACTTGTCGCAAAGGGACACATACCTACGATTTAATTTGTACCATGAACAGTAAATAATAAAACTTAAATCGTAATTCTGAAAACAGGATTGAACCAAAGGGGCTGATTTCTTTCTGTAACATAAGGCCGTTTTTAGGATAAACTTCTGTTCCCGCGCCAAATGAATCAAATAAAGTATCTATGGCTAAAATCTCCTTACTACACACTAGGCGTCTTCTTTTAGGGCTGACTGGCGGAGTGGCAGCGTACAAAGCGGCAGAGATTGCACGCCTGTTGATGCAGGAAAATGTGGATATACAACCGGTAATGACCGAATCGGCTTGCCGTTTTGTTGGTCCAGCCACATTGCAAGCATTGACCGGCAAAACGGTCTTCACCGATCTATGGGACAACCGCATTGCCAATAATATGGCGCATATAAATATCTCACGTGATGTAGATGCTATCCTGATTGCTCCTGCCAGCGCAGATTTTATAGCTAAACTTGCTAATGGATTTGCAAATGACCTCCTCTCGACACTATGTCTCGCACGCGATTGCCCTTTATTTATTGCCCCTGCCATGAACCGGCAAATGTGGGAAAACTCTGCCACTCAACGTAATTTGGCCACCCTGCAACGTGATGGTGTGACAATATTTGGCCCCGTCTATGGCACTCAGGCATGCGGAGAAACTGGTATGGGGCGCATGTTGGAAGCTCAGGAACTGGTGAAAGCAATGCTAACTTTTTTCCAGCCAAAGCAACTGCAAGATAAGCGTGTTCTCATCACTGCTGGACCAACCTACGAGGCCATCGACGCAGTTCGCGGCATCACCAATTTAAGTTCCGGTAAAATGGGTTATACAGTGGCCCGCGCCGCACTGGAAGCAGGTGCAAAAGTTACTCTCATCTCTGGTCCAGTATGTCTGGAAGCCCCTTTTGGGGTCACTCTGGTCAACATAATAAGTGCTCAGGATATGTTGGTAGCTGTGAAAAAAGAGATCTCCAATACTGATATTTTTATAAGCGTTGCAGCGGTGGCAGACTTTCTTCCTATCAAAATTAATAAACAGAAAATTAAGAAAGTTGGCGGGAGCATATCACTAACACTCGCTCCTAATCCTGATATTCTTGAGTATGCAGCAGGGCTACCTAAATCTCCTTTCTGCGTAGGTTTTGCAGCAGAAACAGAAAATCTAGAAAAAAACGCTGAGGCTAAGCGGCGTAAGAAAAAAATACCGCTACTTGCTGCTAATATGGCACAGGATGCTATCGGTTCTGACGAAAGCGCACTGATCCTGTTTGATGACAAGGGTAAACACCCCCTACCTAAGGCACCAAAAATAGTGCAGGCGCGACGTTTAATTAAGCATATTTCACTACTATATAAAAAATGAACATACTAATATTATGGTAAGAATTGATATAAAAATTCTTGATTCGCGCTTGCAAGATCAGCACCCGGCCTATGCCACTTCTGGCTCAGCTGGACTAGACCTACGTGCTTGCACTGAAAATCCAATAACTATACAACCAGGAGAGGTCAACCTTGTCCCGACTGGGGTCGCTATCCACCTCGCTGACCCAGGCCTCGCAGCGATGGTTCTGCCGCGTTCCGGACTAGGTCACAAACATGGAATTGTGCTGGGCAACCTGGTAGGACTGATCGATTCAGATTATCAGGGACAAATACTCGTCTCCTGCTGGAACCGTGGCCAAATCCCTTTCCTACTAAATCCTCTAGAACGCATTGCACAACTTGTAGTAGTACCAGTTGTGCGGGTGAATTTCAGCATAGTGGACGATTTCGAGAAAAGTACCCGGGGTGACAAAGGATTTGGTAGTACCGGCAAGCACTAACGTACCATGCGCTTTCTTCCGGTTATTCTGCTTTTTCTTCTGTCGGCATCAGTCAAAGCAGAAATGCCAACAGTCCACCTCAAGATTTCCGGTCATACTCTTTCTGCTGAAGTTGCTTACACTCAGAAGCATCGCACTCAAGGACTAATGTATCGAAAATCAATGGATAAAAATAGCGGTATGCTGTTCGTGTTTCCTGAAACTGGTCGTCATAGCATGTGGATGATTAACACCAATATTCCGCTGAGTATTGCCTTTCTTGATGAAAGTGGCACAATACTCAACATAGTTGATGTCACCTCGTACCAAAACAAAACATAGTGCAGCTAGTGCAGCAAAGTATGCACTTGAAATGAATCTCGGTTGGTTCAAGGTAAGAAAAATTAAAACAGGGCAACAAATCACGGGGCTGGAGAGAACGCCTATTGCAAAATAACTAGTGTTTAGTCAGCTATCCTAGTTGGTTTAATCACATTCCTGTAAGCATCCCTTTTAGTCCGCGCATCATTTTAGCCATCCCACCCTTATTCATCCTCTTCATCATTTTCTGAGTCTGCTCAAATTGAGTCAGTAAGCGGTTTACCTCCTGTACTGAAACACCTGCCCCAGAAGCAATGCGGCGCTTGCGTGATGCTTTGAGAATATCTGGCTTAGCCCGTTCCTGTAGTGTCATAGAATTAATGATGCCTTCAGTCCGGCTAATGACCTTGTCGTCCATTTTTATATTTTGTGCAGCCTGACCTAATTGCGCAGGTAGTTTGTCCACCAAAGCACTCATACCACCCATATTTCTCATTTGCTGGAATTGCATTTTGAAATCATCCAGATCAAATTTTTTGCCTGACTTTATTTTTTTTGCTAACTTCTCTGCCTCGTCCTGATCCACGCCGCGCTGAGCTTCCTCAATCAGTCCCAGTACGTCACCCATGCCAAGGATACGTGAAGCCATACGGTCTGGGTGAAACGCTTCCAGCCCTGTTAACTTCTCGGCCACACCAGAAAATTTGATCGGCTTACCAGTGATGTATCGTACTGACAGTGCCGCCCCCCCACGAGAATCACCGTCTAGCTTAGTGAGAATAACTCCAGTCAAGGGCAATGCTTCGGCAAATGTCTTGGCAATGTTAACCGCATCTTGCCCTTGCATTGCATCCACTACGAATAAGGTTTCGATGGGTTTGAGCACAACCTCCAATTCACTGATCTCGCGCATCATGACTTCGTCTATAGCCAAGCGTCCAGCAGTGTCCATGATCATTACATCATGGTGATGCTTACGGGCAAATTCTAACGAATCAATAGCAATTTCTCGCGGCTGCTGCCCTACTCGTATTGGGAAAAAATCTGCCTTAACTTGATTAGCTAGCAACTCCAGCTGATGAGTCGCAGCTGGACGATATATATCACAGGAAACCAGCAATACTTTTTTCCTTCTCTGCTCTATCAACCATTTCGCCAGTTTACCGCTGCTGGTGGTTTTGCCAGCACCCTGCAACCCTGCCATAAGGATTACTGCAGGGGGTACGGTAGCAAGATTAATCTCGGTATTCTCTCCCCCCATAATGATAGTAAGCTCCTGATGCACTACGCCCACCAGAGCTTGTCCAGGTGAAAGACTGCCTATTACTTCTTGACCGATAGCTTTTTCTTTGACGCGCAAGATGAAATCTTTGACCACTGGCAAAGCGACATCAGCCTCCAGTAGTGCCATTCGTACTTCACGCAACACTTCCTGGATATTAGCCTCAGTCAGCCGCGCCTCACCTCGCAAGGATTTCATGACACCAGAAAGTCGATTAGTAAGATTGTCTAACATGCTAAATACCTCTAAAGAAAAATTGGTGTAGACTTACCGGTCATTCCCGTTTTAGTCTGTTATATTAATGTCTGGTATTTTAGCTTATCTCACCGCCTTCCTGCTTTACGGACTGATCGGTTGGCATTTCTGGCGCACCAAGTGGAAGGCGTCAACACAAACCATGGACGGCACTATTCTAGCTACTGGTTGGGAAAGTTTCGCAATTCTCTTACCACTTGTATTACACGCCTATACGCTTTACCTATCCATATTCGCTGGTGCTGGACTGAGCTTTGGCGTTGGTAATGCAGTTTCCTCCATAGTGTGGCTCACCGCCCTGATCTATTGGCTATCTAGCTTCTTCTACCGCCTAGATGTTTTACAAACCCTTGTTGCACCAGTAGCGGCAGTGGCAGTGCTGTTACCGCTCGTGTTTCCTTCACTGCGCCCCTTGGCCAATACTGAGTTCCCCGCATTCAAGGCACACATTCTAGTCGCGATGATGGCATACAGTCTTCTCACCATTGCTGCTCTACACGCCTTGCTGATGGCGGTCGTGGAGAAACGCCTGCACCACCCTACCATGCCTTCGGTTTTGGCAAATCTGCCACCTCTTCTGACTATGGAGAAACTATTGTTCCGCATCATCTGGGTTGGATTCATACTGCTCACATTAACCCTCATCAGTGGCGTGGCATTTTCCGAAGAGGTATTTGGTCAACCACTCAAATTTACCCACAAAACATTATTCGGTTTCATTTCTTGGGGTGTATTCGCAGCCCTGCTCACAGGTAGGCAATTGTACGGCTGGCGTGGACGCATTGCTATTCGCTGGACGCTGATTGGATTTTTCATCTTGATACTGGCCTATCTTGGTAGCAAGTTTGTATTGGAGGTGATATTGCAACGTTAATACCCAAGACTGCGTAAAAAAAATAGAGTCAACTTGAGCAAAATGTTTGTACACCCCTCCCCTTGTTGAATCCTTGACAAAACTCTCTCTCCCTTCGATACTGAATTCTCCTCATTTGAATAAAGGCACTTCTTGGAAGATATGCCGTTATATGTGCTGCTGATTGCGTTAGTTTTTTTGTTGGTCCTAGCTGCATTTTTTTCCCTCTCTGAAACTAGTATGATGGCGATCAGCCGATACCGGTTGAAGTTTCTTGCCAAACAGGGACATCGTGGCGCCCGCCTGACCACCCAGTTGTTAGCAGATACTGATCGGCTGCTAGGAGTTATTCTCCTTGGGAATAATTTTCTAAATGCTGCCGCTGCAACATTAGTAGCGGTAATTATTTCCAC
The DNA here is from genome assembly GCA_965248035.1 of Nitrosomonadaceae bacterium. Lineage (GTDB taxonomy): Bacteria > Pseudomonadota > Gammaproteobacteria > Burkholderiales > Nitrosomonadaceae > BJGV01. The sequence goes on along the minus strand of OZ252054.1, from coordinate 2,132,556 downwards.
TATCTTTGGTCACAATGATCTTGCCCTATTCATCGGTACGATATGTGTAACGTTCGCCATTCTAGTATTTAGCGAGATTACACCAAAGGTAATCGCTGCCACCTATCCAGAACCCATCGCACTAGCTTTAAGCTACGTGTTAATACCGTTATTGAGGCTTTTCCACCCGGTAGTATGGTTCGTCAACCTATTTGTGCAGGCACTACTTTTTATCCTGCACATTAAACCTAAAAAAGATAATACTGTACACAAACTGAGCCTAGAAGAACTCAAAACCCTGGTGTTGGATGAAGGGTATTTCATCCGAAAAAAACACCAGAGCATGTTACTTAATCTGTTTGACCTTGAATCTATTACCGTTGACGACGTTATGGTGCCACGCGGACAGATCGAAGCCATAGACTTAGAAGCCAGTGATGAAACAATCCAAAATCAATTGCTTACTTGCCATCATACCCGCCTACCACTGTATCGGGGAACCTTGGATGATGTGACCGGGATAATTTCTGCCCGCAAAGTGTTAAACCAGATGAGTAGCGGTGAGATTACCGCCTTAGGGCTTGGAAAGATCATGCGCAAACCATACTTCATTCCATCTGGTACACCCCTCTTTTCGCAGATACAACTGTTCCAAGAAAACCACGAACGGATTGGCTTAGTAGTAGACGAATATGGTGAGTGGATGGGACTTGTAACTCTGGAGGACATTATTGAGGAGATTATCGGCGATTTCACCACCCACTCGCCATTACAAGTGGGTACATTCCTGAAACAGAAAGATGGCAGCATAATAGTTGAAGGTAGCAGCCTGTTGCGTGATCTTAATCGAAAACTGGGACTAAAACTCCCACTAGACGGACCAAAAACTCTCAATGGATTGATTTTAAAGCATTTTCAGGATATACCCGAGGCCGGTACAGGCCTAAAGATTGCCGGATATCCAATGGAAATCATCCAGACTCAGAATCGAGTGGTGAAGGTAGTTCAGATTCATTCTGTTTCGACCGTGATTGAGTAGGGGCACAACTTCAGACACATAGGGTAACGGCATACTCTATATTGTGAAATTTATTCTAAATCTTTTCCGTAATAATGCCGTTTATACCATTATTGCGATTGAATTCTCATTAAGCACCCTCAGCGGATCATACATAAGTGCTAAGAGAAGGATAAAGAAAGAGAAATTGCGGGATGCCATATCGCATTCAACATTGATGCATAGAATGAATTACCCCAAGGAGTCCTTATGGTAGCTGCGACTGCAACTGCAAACAAAAAAGCCAAGGAAGTAAGCTATTCCTGAGAAGGTAAAGACAAGTCTGGAAAAATAATAAAGGGTGAAATGCGTGCCGTTGGCACGGTAGTCGTTAGTTCCATGCTGCGTCGTCAGGGCATCAATGTCACAAAAATAAAGAGAGTCCGATCAAGTGGTACTATCACTGAGAAAGACATAACTTTATTCACCCGTCAGCTTGCAACCATGATGAAATCGGGCGTTCCGCTGCTTCAAGCTTTTGATATAGTAGGCAAAGGTCACAGTAATCGCGCAGTTGGCAAACTGCTAATGGATATCAAAAACGAAGTTGAGACCGGTAGCAGCCTGGCTAGTGCCTTCCGGAAATATCCCTTATATTTCGATGCGCTATTCTGCAACCTGGTAGGTGCAGGCGAAGCTGCTGGTATTCTAGACGACCTGCTAGATTGCTTGGCAACCTACAAGGAAAAAATTCAGGCTATCAAAGGAAAGATAAAATCTGCTCTCTTTTACCCTATTTCGATTATTGTGGTAGCGTTCGGAATTACCGCGGTGATCATGATTTTTGTAATCCCTGCATTTAAAGAATTGTTTTCGGGATTTGGCGCAACTCTTCCTACACCCACACTTATAGTTATGGAAATTTCTGACTTTTTTGTGGATTACTGGTGGGCAATTTTTGGTACAGTAGGGGGCAGTTTCTACGGTTTTTTCTACGCATGGAAACGTTCCGTTCCAATGCAGCGGGTTATGGATCGACTGCTGCTAAAGATGCCAATTTTTGGTGAAGTCATCCGTAAGGCAACCATTGCGCGTTGGAGCCGAACTCTTTCGACTATGTTTGCCGCAGGTGTTCCACTGGTGGAAGCGCTTGATTCGGTCGCGGGTGCGTCGGGTAACTATGTCTATTTTGAGGCTACCAAAAAAATTCAGCTGGAAGTCACCACTGGAAACGCCTTGGCCAATTCGATGGAAAACACGAATGTTTTTCCTAGTATGGTGATTCAGATGGTTGCCATCGGTGAAGAATCCGGTGCGCTAGACTCCATGCTCAGCAAGGTGGCTGACTTCTTCGAGGGAGAAGTAGATGATGCTGTCGCCGCGATTTCTAGCCTGATGGAACCGGTTATTATGGTGGTGCTAGGTACTCTTATTGGTAGTATGGTAGTTGCAATGTATCTGCCTATCTTTAAAATGGGTCAGGCTGTCGGCTAAATCCAGGAATCAGGGGGATACTCTGCATCTTCCTGAAATCTTGTAGTATTACTGAAACCCAGAAGCCCCTATGTCATTCATTACGCTGCTGCAGACCGCTCCTGTTTTCTTCATTTCTCTGTGTGCTACCATTGGTCTGATGGTGGGTAGTTTTCTGAACGTGGTCATTTTCCGACTTCCGAAAATGATGGAAAGAGAATGGCACCAACAATGTGCAGAGTTGCGTGGTGAAACCACAGAAACTTTACCACCGCTCAGTATAGCTAAGCCCCGTTCTACATGTCCCCATTGTGAGCATAAAATAACCGCACTAGAAAATATTCCAATAATAAGTTATCTGGTTTTAAGGGGGCGTTGCTCACAGTGCAATGCCTCTATTTCTCCGCGCTATCCTATCATTGAGGCATTGACCGGGATAATCAGCGGTTTTGTTGCCTGGCATTTTGGATATGGATTTCTTGCCCTTGCCGCTTTGATTTTCGTCTGGGCAATGATTGCACTGGCATTCATCGACCTGGATACTCAACTACTTCCTGATAACATCACACTTCCGCTACTGTGGGTTGGACTATTGGTCAATCTAGGTGATGGCTTTACCGACATCCGTTCAGCAATCATCGGTGCAGTCTCTGGTTTTCTTGCTCTGTGGTCGGTTTACTGGTGCTTCAAACTCGCTACCGACAAGGAGGGTATGGGTTACGGTGATTTCAAACTACTCGCCGTGATTGGTGCATGGTTCGGATGGAAAATGCTACCTCTAGTAATCCTTCTTTCTTCCTTGGTGGGCGCTCTAGTTGGCATTGGGCTGATAATCGTAACTAAGCATGGACGCGATGTCCCTATTCCGTTTGGACCTTATCTAGTTGGTGGTGGTCTTATTGCGTTATTTTGGGGAAACCAACTTAACCGTACATATCTTGGTCTGCTTTAGCGTATGCCTTTGGTAATCGGATTGACTGGAGGAATCGGTAGCGGAAAAACCAGCGCTGCAAAATTCTTTACCACCCTGGGCGCGGATGTTATCGATACAGATAAGATCGCGCACGAACTTACGCAGCCACAGGGTTTTGCCATTTCTAGTATACAAAAATCCTTCGGTAAAAATTTTATTACTGCAAATGGAGAGCTGGATAGAAAAAAAATGCGCGCTCTTGTATTTTCCGATGGCACTTCCCGGCGACAACTTGAAGCGATTCTCCATCCACTTATCCGAAAAGAGGCGGCCCGTCTTACGACACTCGCTTCTTCTCCTTACATAGTGATAGTCGTGCCGCTGCTGCTTGAAACTGGCGGCTATCGTGAAAAAGTCCAGCGCATCCTGGTAGTAGATTGCAATGAGGAAATCCAGGCTGCTCGCGCTATTATACGTAGTGGACTGAACGAACAAGAAGTACATGCCATCATGACGACACAAATCTCACGCCAGAAACGCCTGAAGCAAGCGGATGACATAATCGTTAACGATATGGACATACTCCACTTGCAGAAACAGGTAGAAATACTACACCGGAAATATCTTAGCTTATTGAATGAATATTAAACTAGCTAAGTGTAGCACTACTGATTTGAGATTAAAATACATTTGTAAAATTATGTTTTATAGAGCAAAATTAACATGTTCCATTGTGCTATCTGGGCTATCTCATAGTGATTTGTTACGAACACCCCCTCAATGAACGTATTCGCACATTGTTGCGACTAGAAGACTTGTTTGACAAAGTGGCTTTCTTTGCAGACAAGGAAGAGGCGGCTGAGCACCATTCAGCGCTTGTCACCTTATTTGAAATTCTCGATGTTGCAAGCCGCGCCGACATGAAATCGAATCTACTACAAGAGCTAGAGCGGCAAAGACAAGCACTGCAATCCTTACGCAAAAATCTAGGTGTTTCTGAAGAAGCGCTGGATCAGGTGTTAAATGACATTCAGGTTGCTTCTCACGGAATGTTGGGCATGGCTGGAAAAGTAGGTGAACACTTACGTGGAAATGAGTGGCTGATGGGTATCAAACAGCGCATAGGAATCCCTGGTGGCGCTTGCGAATTTGATTTACCTTCCTACCACTATTGGTTACATCTAGACCCTGCACTATGCCGCAAGAACCTTAAAGAATGGATCAGCCCATTGCTGCCAATCCGTGATGGCTTTAGAATCATCCTGCGCCTATTACGAAACAGTGGAAAAACCTTTCAACACATCGCCCACCGTGGAATGTTCCAGCAAATGGGACAAGGGTGCGCTGCTCATATGCTGTGTCTGAAGGTAAGTGAGAGCTTACCCTGCGTCCCAGAAATTAGCGCCAATAAATACGCCCTCACCATTCGGTTTGTCAACTCGGGGCCAGGACAAAAAACCAAGGTATATGAAAATGATGTAGAGTTTGAACTAACTTTCTGTACTTTGTAATCAACAAGACACCTTGTCCCCACAATTATTTAGTTAACTTGTCTAACTCCTGATGAAAGAGCCTGTCATTAACTGTCCACAATGTAGTAAAACCATCGTATGGAATACTACAAACGATTTCCGTCCGTTTTGTTCTAAGTTGTGTAAGATAATCGATCTAGGGAAATGGGCTACTGGGTCCTACCGAATCCCAAAAACGGAAGAACTAGAAACTGAGGAAATAGAAATTAAAAATTAACGAGTTTGCTTCCAAGAATTGCGTTTTAAATATTTATCGTTTGAGTCTACCCGCCAATGAAACTCCCTGTGCCCATCCCCGCATCATGGCAATACCATGGCCGCCATGTTCCCAGGCCGTGGTTAAATCTTCCAAGCGCAAGCCACCCAAAGCATAGACTGGAAGTGAAAAATCATGGATCAGTGCAGCAAATTTTCTCCAGCCCAGCGGGGCAGACCCTGGATGACTTAACGTTGGTAACACTGGTCCCAACACTACAAAATCCATACCTAGTTGCTCAGCATGAAAAAGCTCCTCAGAATTGTGGCATGATGCCCCACACCAATTGGTGTTCGGACGACTGGAAAGGCCCATCAGTTGTACAGAAGAAAAATGCACACCGTCCACACCAATTTCTCTAGATAACTCGACATCGTCATTTACCAAAACTTGCGCGCCGTAACGATGAGCAAGCTCAACTACTTGATGTGCAAATGCCCGCAGCTCATCTTTTATCATTACTTGCTCACGTACCTGTACCAACCGTGAGCCCTGCTGAAAGGAACTTTCAATCTGCATTAATGAAACTTGCACACCCAGTTCAGCTGCATTAGTAATTATATAGACTGGGGGCAAATTAAGCGCCCGTAATACGGGTATATTGGACGGTAACATCGGCGCAACTCCAACTTCGCCCGCAGATTGCCAGAACAATTCCTGATTTTCGTATGCGTACAGCTCGCCATGCCACTTCACTAGCTTATAAAAATAAAGCCGCACAGTGGCATGAGCATAGGTAAAATCACGAGTTATCCACGGATAAGCAAGTTCAATATGTATGCCCAGTTCTTCCATCAATTCACGATTGAGCGCATGCAGGCTGGATTCACCAGGTTCCACTTTTCCACCAGGAAACTCCCAGTAACCTGCATAGGGCTTACCTTCAGGTCTACGGGCCAAAAGAAAACTGCCGTCAGAACGGGTTATTACTGCCACGGCCACTTCAATAACAGGGAGATGAGACATACTGAGGTAGATGAATGGGCTAAAGAATCAGCTTCGATAATCTGAATTGATTTTTACATAATCGTAAGAAAAATCACAAGTCCATACCGTGGTGGAAGCTTTCCCTCGATTAAGCACAACTCGCACAGTTATTTCAGACTGCTTCATTACTCGCTTGCCTTCTTGTTCACTATAACTACGCGCCCTTCCACCATTCTCTGCAACTAGTACATCATCAAGATAGAGTTGCAAGGATCTTACATCAAGATCGTCTATTCCCGCGTAACCAACAGCGGCAAGTATCCGTCCCAGATTTGGATCAGATGCAAAAAAAGCAGTTTTTACCAGCGGCGAATGAGCAATAGCATATGCAATCTTGACACATTCATCTAAGGTTCTCCCGCCTTCAACTTTCACCGTAATAAATTTGGTTGCGCCTTCACCGTCTCGTACAATAGCTTTTGCAAGCAGCACCGCTACCTCTGTCACCGCTTCTTGCAACGCACTGAATTCTGAACTCTGTTTATCCACGATTTCTACATTGCCAGCACGGCCTGTCGCAATTAGGACGAATGCATCGTTGGTCGAAGTATCGCCATCCACTGTAATCCGATTGAATGAATTATCTGCTGCGTTACGTACCATTTGCTGCAACAGTGGCTGACTCAAAGCTGCATCAGTTGCCAAGTAACCCAGCATGGTCGCCATGTTGGGGCGAATCATACCAGAGCCTTTAGCAATCCCAGTAACAGTCACAGTTGTACCACCAAGTAAAATCTGCTTAGACATCACTTTGGGTACAATATCTGTAGTCATAATCGCCTGAGCCGCAGCAAACCAATTGTCCGGTTTAAGATTGGCTACTGCTGTTGGTAAGCCTGAAATAATTCTCTCCAGTGGTAACGGCTCCATAATGACACCAGTAGAGAATGGCAATACCTGCTTCTCATCACAACCCAACAATCTAGCCAGTTCTGCACAAATTGAACGGGCATGCGTGATACCTTCTTCACCGGTGCCAGCATTAGCGTTTCCAGTATTTATAATTAACGCTCGGATTGAAAATATAGGATTAGATTCGAAAAGATGTTCCTTAGCCACTATCACTGGCGCAGCACAAAAACGGTTCTGTGTAAATACTCCATCAATTTTTGCATCTTCATCCAACGTGATCAATAGCAAATCTTTACAATTGGGTTTCTTAATTCCCGCTTCGGCAATACCGAGAGATACACCCTTTATTGGTGATAGTTGTCCGAGTAGTGTGGGCGAAAAATTAGCTGGCATAATCATCAAATCTAAGAACCTGTGTTATCAACTACTCTATCCTAACTCATCTTTGATACTCTACCCATATCTACTAGATTCTTTGTGGGCAATGGTTTTATAATCTTTTGATTATTAATATCGCTCTCTTGAGAAAAAGAAGCATGAATTTCGACAAAGAACTTGATGTACGTGGCCTAAACTGCCCACTGCCTATTCTGCGATCAAAGAAATCTCTGGCGGACATGACTTCCGGACAAGTGCTTAGAATAATCGCTACCGACCCTGGGGCAGTCATTGATTTCCAGGTCTTTTCTGACCAGACAGGCAATATTCTACTATCGCTGTCAGAGATAAATGAAGAGTTCACATTCTACATAAAGAAAAAATAAGATTTTTAGTACATGCTACTCCTTATTCATTTACAACCTCTAACCCATAAAATAACTAATTATAAATATGCAATGAAGAGTTATTAAAAATTTGCGGGTAGGTTCACCAATATGTTTTCTGAAACCACAACTGCTTCTAAAGTGTCTTTCTCGGTGAATTCTCAAAACCACTACCAAATTGGTATTAACCTATTGTTTCGTCAATAATGTGCATTAAGGAAGGACGTGCTCCCGTATGATACTTACACAACTCTTCAGCAATAATGATAAGCCTGAGTAAGGGAAGCTGCGTAACTCTATGCAGCAGATGGGAAAACATAGAGCTGTGATTGAACAAAAGCTTTGTCTAGAGTAATAAATAACGTACTAAGCTCAAACAAGTAATTCAACTATTAAGAATCATTGGGTTATGCTAGCGGTAACTCCCCATTGCTGACTCCAATGTTCCCAACTTCCTTCATTGATTTAATGAAATGAGCATTCTCATGCAATTTAGATACTGAATCTGGATGGGATCGTCCGCGCATGCGGGCTAGACGGACAAGACTAATAGCTGGGATATCCCATTGCAGTTCCGCTAATAATTTATCTGCCGCATGTGGATTATTGCATACCAGCACCATATCGCAGCCTGCATTGAATGCAACTTCAGCGCGTTGCACTAAGTCACCGACAACAGCAGCACCTTCCATGCTTAGGTCATCACTAAAAATGCAACCATCAAAACCAAGCTCGGTACGTAAGATTTCTTGCAACCATACTTTCGAAAACCCAGCGGGTTGTGAATCTACCTTGGGGTATATGATATGTGACGGCATAATACTGTTAAGGCCAAAATCAATCATTTGTCGAAACGGAATCAGATCGTCCATTTCGATGTCGGCGTAGGTGCGCTTATCCACTGGTATTTCAATGTGAGAGTCTGCTTGGATATAGCCGTGACCAGGGAAGTGCTTGCCAATTGCCGCCATACCACCTAGCTTTAGGCCCAGCATAAGACTGTGGGCTAGATCTCCTATGGCCTGTGGTTTGCGATGAAAAGCACGGTTTCCAATGATGCAACTCTGTCCATGATCTACGTCAAGTACTGGAGTAAAGCTTAGATCTATACCACAAGCACGCAATTCAGACGCTAGCACATAGCCCGTTAGTTGTGCCAGATGACGTGCTCGGACAGGGTGATCGTCCCAAATTCTCCCCAGTTCTCGCATGGCGGGCAATCGTGTAAAATCTTTTCGGAATCGCTGTATTCTGCCACCCTCATGATCCACTGCAATCAGCAAAGACGGAATTCGTAGAGCATGAATTTCGGCGGTTAATTCGGTTAATTGCCTGAGTGATGAATAGTTACGGGCAAATAAAATTACACCACCGGTCAGAGGATGCTGAAGTCTTCTTTTATCGTCTACCGTAAGTTGCGTACCTTCGATGTCGAGCATGATGGGACCAAGCGACATTATTTCTCCAAGATCACAAAAGCACAAGCAAGGCCCATCTCATCACTCATAGAAAGATGGTAACTAGTGATTCCCTCATTTCTAATCAATATGTTTAGTTCTGGATGAAAGTCATAACACGGTTTTCCCAGACTGTCGTGGGTAATCCCAATGTGGCTTAAACTCACAGGGTGACGAAAACCCGTTCCCATGGCCTTGGAAAACGCCTCTTTAGCAGCAAAATGCTTAGCTAGAAACATTGCTGGCTTGCCGCTATTCACAAACTCAGGCCACTCGTCATTTGTTAGTAGTCTTTTAGCAAAACGCTTACCATATCTCTCTAGCAAACGCACAATGCGCGAGAGTTCCACAAGATCAGTCCCTATTCCATAGATCATTTGTGATCTTCCAACATTAATTTTTTCATTTCCCGTACTGCCTGCTCAAAGCCTAGAAACAAGGCCCGGGCTACAATAGAATGACCAATATTTAACTCAGATATATCAGAAATCGCTACGATGGACTGTACGTTATTATAATGTAATCCATGTCCTGCATTGACTTTCAAACCTTGATTGACCCCATGTGTTACAGCAGAGCGGATCTGCTCAAGTTCCTCCTGTTGTTCTCTTGCAGTCAGTGCGTCAGAATAGCGGCCAGTATGAATTTCAATCACTGGTGCACTTGTCTTCACCGCTGCATCAATCTGTGCACGGTCTGCGTTGACAAATAGTGAAACTCGAATACCTGCTTCAGCCAGTTTGTTGCATGCACGTTTTACCTGTGTGAAATGTCGTACCACGTCTAATCCGCCCTCAGTTGTCAACTCTTCTCGCCGTTCAGGCACCAAGCAAACATCCTCCGGTTTTATACTTAACGCAAAATTTATCATTTCATCGGTCACTGCGCTTTCCAGATTCATGCGGGTTTTAAGCAAATTACGCAAAGTCTTTACATCTCTATCTTGAATGTGGCGACGGTCTTCCCTCAAGTGCAAAGTAATCACATCTGCTCCAGCAAACTCTGCGATCAATGCTGCTTCCACTGGACTGGGGTAGGTTGTTCCACGCGCTTGCCGTAAAGTTGCAACATGGTCAATATTGACTCCCAGTTCAATCATAACTTCTGTAGATCCCTTAATAATTGCCGAGTATACAACGGTTGCTCACCAAGATAGTGGTTGAGTATGTAACGCATCAGTATCTTACTTTGTTGTCGGGTAGTGACATCAGAATAATCATCTTTTTCCATATCTAATAGGGTTTTCCCGCGTAGTTGTGGACCACAGTTATTATCACTTCCATTCAGCGCCACTGGGCCCCGTTCGATTTCGTAGTAGTATTCTTCATCCGGGTTCAGTGGCTTACCTGATACAGCGTCGTTGTTGAGTGTCAAAGCATAACCTAGCTCTTTCAACATACGCCGTTCGAAATGTCGCAGAATAGGAACATAATCTTTCTGAGTATTCAATGCTGATAGCGTTTCTTGATAGTACTCGAATAATTGTTCGTGGGGATCATCGCGACGCAGTAACCGCACTAACAATTCATTCAAATAAAAACCACAAATCAATGCCATTCCCTGCAAAGGTTGCTGACCACCCTGCCATTCCGCCTTGTGCAAAGTGCGTAATTCTGATTTTCCGGTCCATGAAAGCTGTAACGGCTGGAAGGCCAATAATAATCCCCTGAGCGCAGATTTAGGACGCTTGGCACCTTTTGCTACCAACGGCACCCGTCCAGAATTTCGTGTAAAGGTCTCTACTAAGAGACTGGTTTCCAAATAGGGATAAGTGTGCAGCACAAAAGCAGGCTGAGTATCCTGCCGAAATTTATCTACAGTCATTAGTGTCGTTTCTACGATTAACCTATGTTCATTATCTTCATGAGACTACTCATAACCCAGAGTTTTTAATGCCCGCAAATCATCGGCCCATCCGCTTTTCACTTTCACCCAGACTTTAAGATACACCTTGTTACCGAAAAGTTTCTCCATGTCTCTACGCGCCTGGGTAGTAACTGCCTTGAGCTCCTCACCATTCTTACCTATGATCATGGCCTTCTGATTGGCCCTGTCTACAATAATAGAAGCATGAATTCTACGTAGTCCACTTTCAATTGTGAATTGATCTATGGCAACACTAGCGGAATAAGGTATTTCATCCCACATCAAACGAAATAGCTTCTCACGCAGCAACTCGGCTGCGATAAATCGCTCACTACGATCTGTAACTTCATCTTCGCTAAATAATGGCGGATTCTCCGGTAAATATGGACGAATTGCACGTATCAAGTCTGGGAGCTGTGTTCCTAGCTTAGCACTTATTGGAACCATTGCCGCGAAGGAAAACTCTTTAGAAAGTTTTTCAAGGAACGGAAGAAGCCTTGATTTATCTGCTAGACGATCCACTTTATTGATGACGAGAATCACCGGCTTGTCGACAGGTAGGAGTTTCAAAACTCGTGCGTCTCTCTCATCAAAACATATTGCTTTAATCACAAACAACACCACGTCTACATCATGCATACTTTGCGTAACGACACGGTTCATCACACTATTTAACCGATTCATGTGCCGTGTCTGAAAACCGGGCGTATCGACGAAAATGAACTGTGATTGCTCATCAGTTAGGATGCCATTAATACGATGTCGCGTAGTCTGCGCCTTTTTCGAGGTAATGCTGACGTTCTGTCCAACCAAATGGTTAAGTAGCGTGGATTTGCCAACATTAGGTCGTCCAATGATGGCAATGTATCCGGTATGATATTTTAGAGTAGCTATCATCTTGAAATACACTCAGCGGAAAATAAAGAACTTATCTGAGGAGAATCAACAAAATTTCGACTCATCTGCAAATTTTAGCAATGCGAGTGCAGTTGTTCATAGGCTCGCTTTGCTGCTTCCTGCTCCGCGCTACGACGGCTGGCACCTTCTCCCATGGTACGAATGTTGAGTTTTGGGATAACACACTCTACATGGAATTGTTGCTGATGGGCTTCGCCACTGGTAATGATTACGGAATATTGCGGCAACATCAGTTTACGACTTTGCAGATATTCCTGTAAAAGAGTCTTAGGATCTTTACCCAAATTTTGTGGGTCAAATCGATGAAGCAGAGGTGTAAAAAGAGTAATGACAACTTCTTCAGCTTTTGTGAAACCTCCATCAAGATAAACCGCACCTAGAAAAGCCTCCAATGCATCTGCAAGAATCGAAGGGCGGCTACATCCACCACTTTTGAGTTCCCCCTCACCAAGTTTAATCTGTTTCCCTAGGTCAAGTGTTTGCGCCAATTTAAACAGCGCCTGCTGATTGACGAGGTTGGCCCGAAGTCGCGACAAATCACCTTCTGGAAGACTGGAGAAATGCCTGAATACCAACCCTGCAACTGCACAGTTGAGAACACTGTCTCCGAGAAATTCAAGGCGCTCGTTGTGTGGATGACTGTGGCTGCGGTGAGTCAGCGCTTGGCGCAATAACTCAGGCTGGCTGAAACTATAACCGGTTTTCCGGCAAAGTGCTTCGCTGTCCATCTCCTGATAGGCTTGTATGTAATATATATTTAATTGCTATGACCCTACTCGTCACTACGAACATTGAAATCAAGGTACAAAGAAATATTTGCGAATAGTGGTGTCTTAACAGAGTAGATAATGCTCAGAACTACTTGCCCATTTTCTTTGTTGAATTCGATGTCACCTTCGTCCACGACGCTTATATCATCTATTTGTGCTCGCTTATTAAATGACGTCCTTATTTCTGCTTTCGTGCCATTCTGCAAGGCGGGGTCTTTGACTATCGCTATTAAAGCTGATTTTACTACTGCGTATTCCCTGTACACCGGAACTAGTTTCATCCCTAAAATAGCAACAAAAAACAATACAATTGACCACAATAATAAACCTGATAAACTTAAGCCCTTTTGTTTATACATTACGTCGTGACGCATATTATTCTCCCAAAATTTAAGCTCTACTCCAGCTACTTAATAGACAGTCCAACTCGGTTGAGATCGCTAAAATTCCACCAGACCATAAAGGCCTTACCAACTATATTACGCTCAGGAACAAACCCCCAGTAACGGCTATCACTGCTACTATCCCGGTTATCTCCCATTGTAAAATAATTTCCAGCAGGCACCTTGCAGGTAAATCCAGAGTTATTGTAGTTACAATTCTCATGAGATGGGAACTGACGTACCCCAGAAATCTGTATGCTAGGCATTGCCGGATTAAGAATTATGGTGTGGCTGTGTCCATCTAATGACTCTACATAGCCCAGACTGTACACATAATTTAAACCAGATTCGACATAAGTATACTCGCCTGTTGGCTCCATTTTCACTGGAACATCATTCACGCTTAGTTGCTTATTGTGATAAGTAATTAAGTCTCCAGGTAGGCCTACTATGCGCTTGATATAATCCATCGATGGATCTTCAGGATAACGAAACACCAACACTTCACCGCGCTTAGGCTCGTTTGTATCAAGCACCTTGAGATTAATAACTGGTAACCGGATACCATAGGTATATTTATTAACCAGAATAAAATCTCCCACCAGTAAAGTTGGAATCATTGAGCCTGATGGAATCTTAAAAGGCTCCACCAAAAATGAGCGCAAACAGAACACAATCAGGATTATCGGAAAAAAACTTTTTGGATATTCCACCCACCACGGCTCATTAGCCTCTGGTGCGCGATTATGCTGTAATACGAAGTGGTCAAGCAGCCAAATACCGCCAGTAATCACCAGCAGGATCAACATGATAAAAGGAAAATTCATTCTGTGTCCTATTAAATAATATCTGCTGTCCAACGAAACATGGATACCCAGTTGATCATATATGTGTGTGTCTGACTGCCCAACATTTTCTTCTACTATTTGTCACCCACTTGTAGTATTGCTAGAAACGCTTCTTGTGGAATTTCTACATTGCCCACACGTTTCATACGTTTCTTCCCTGCCTTCTGTTTTTCTAACAACTTGCGTTTTCGACTAATGTCACCTCCGTAACATTTAGCGAGCACGTTCTTGCGCAACGCTTTGATGCTCTCTCTAGCAATGATGTGCGCACCAATCGCGGCCTGCACTGCAATATCAAACATTTGACGCGGAATCAAACCACGCATTTTTTGCACCAACTCGCGCCCCCGAAGATTGCTATTCGTACGGTGCACTATAAACGATAGTGCATCTACTTTATTCCCATTGATGAGTATATCTAGCTTGACTAGATCGGAAGCACGAAATTCCTTAAACTCGTAGTCTAGTGAAGCATACCCACGGCTTGTAGATTTGAGTTTGTCAAAGAAATCCATTACTACTTCGTTTAGTGGAATTTCATAAGTAAGCATCACCTGCCTACCCATGTATTGCATGTTTTTCTGCACCCCACGCTTGCTAATACAGAGCGTAATGACAGAGCCAACATATTCTTGAGGAACTAGTATGGTGGCAGTAATAATTGGTTCGCGTATTTCCTCTATCTTGGAGGGATCAGGCATTTTATATGGATTCTCAATTTCTGTTACCGTGCCGTCACGCATTACTATCTGACAAACCACCGTCGGTGCAGTAGTTATGAGATCCATATTGTATTCGCGCTCCAAACGCGCCTGCACTATATCCAAATGCAATAGGCCAAGAAATCCACAACGAAAACCATAACCCAAGGCTTGCGATGTTTCAGGCTCGTACTGCAGGGAAGAATCATTGAGTTTTAATTTCTCCAATGCGTCACGTAGAAGACCATACTGATTTGATTCAATCGGATAAAGTCCAGCGAATACTTGTGGCTTGATCTCTTTAAAACCAAGTAATGGCCGAGAGGCGGGACGTTCTACCAGAGTAACAGTGTCGCCCACCCTGGCAGAACTTAACTCCTTAATGCCAGAAATGATAAATCCGACTTCTCCTGCGCTTAAAGATGCTCGGCTTTTCGATTTAGGTGTAAATACACCGACCTCTTCACATAAGTAGGAAGCTTTACTCGCCATGAGCAAAATCCTATCTTTGGGTTTGAGAACCCCATCCACCACTCGCACCAGTATCACGACTCCAACATAATTATCGAACCATGAATCAATAATAAGAGCTTTCAGCGGTGCAGCATGATCCCCATTCGGCACTGGAATACGTGTAATCACTGCTTCCAAAATATCCTTTACACCCTCACCCGTTTTAGCACTGACGCGCAGGGCGTCTTGGGCATCTATACCGATAATGTCCCCAATTTCCTCAATAACGCGCTCAGGTTCAGCTGCAGGTAAGTCAATTTTATTTAATATCGGTACCACTTCAATGCCCTGCTCAATGGCGGCATAACAATTTGCTACAGTCTGAGCTTCAACGCCTTGTGACGCATCCACAACTAGCAACGCACCTTCGCAAGCAGCAAGGGACCGTGACACTTCGTAAGAAAAATCCACATGGCCCGGAGTATCAATCAGATTCAGAAGATAAGATTTACCTTCACATGATCTATATTCAAGTGCAACAGTCTGTGCCTTTATGGTAATTCCACGTTCACGCTCCAAGTCCATTGAATCCAGTACCTGTTCCTCCATTTCACGGTCTGATAAACCGCCACACAAATGAATGATACGGTCAGCCAAGGTAGATTTACCATGGTCAATGTGTGCAATGATAGAAAAATTGCGGATGTGCTGCATTAGAGGTTGAGGTCCGATAATCAGGGAAACAATGGCCAAGGTTCAGCACTGGAACAACTAAAAAAGGGCACATATTGTGCCCTCATGAAAGCTTATAGCTTGATTCTGAAAATATTTTCCACGTTGGCCGCTCTGTGTTTATTCAAGAAGTGCACATTCTAGCGAATTTTGGCAAAATAAGCATCTAACGCGATAGGGTCAAGATGAAAATGACAGATTTCCTCTCCCCCCGCTATTAGCACAGGAACACGCTCGCCGAACTGTGTTAATAGCTCGACATTGCTGTCCACATCTACCAATTCAACACGAAAATAAAACCGCGTCTGTAATTCATTTAGAGCGGCAATCATGTCAAAGCAAAGATGGCAATCCTTTCGGCCATAAACAATCAGCCTAACTGAATCTGGCATGACTAAACTACTTACTCTCGCCTCCATTGAGCTTCATGGTAATAAAAGAGGTTGTGTTGCCACGCTTTACCAGTAGCGCGATATTACGGCCTTCCTTGCTTTTGTTGAGCAATTGATTGAACTGCTCGACAGTATTCACATCTTGATTGTTGATTCCAAGAATCATATCACCAGGCCGCATTCCGGCGCGACTAGCGATGCCTGGCCGCATATCTTCTACCAGCAAACCATTATTCACTTCATGTTGTTTTTTCTCATTGTTCGTAAGTTCGCGCAAAGCAAGCCCGATGCGGTTAGATGTATCGGGTGTCTTGCCACGTTTGCTTTCACGACTAGCAATTTTCTCATCTGTTGGAAATTCGTCCACCAACACCATCATTTTCTTTATAGAACCATTCCGCCACACCTGAACCGAAACCTTTGATCCTGGTTTAGTAGTTCCCACAATGCGTGGCAAATCGCTAGAGGTACTTACAGCTTTACCATCAAATTTCATGATCACATCTTTTGTCTTGATCCCAGCTTTCTCTGCAGGACCACCTTTTTGTACCAAAGTCACCAGTGCACCGCCAGGTTTAGCTAGGCCAAATGATTCGGCTAGTTCTTTGGTCACTTTCTGAATCATCACGCCAATTCTACCGCGACTTACCTTTCCTGTATCTTTCAATTGGTTAGAAATGTCTGTAGCAACGTCAATAGGAATGGCAAACGACAATCCCATGTAGCCACCGGTACGACTGTATATCTGTGAGTTAATGCCGACCACTTCACCCTGCATATTAAATAGTGGCCCCCCAGAATTTCCAGGATTTATGGCTACGTCAGTCTGAATAAAAGGAACATAGTTTTCCTGTGCTAATGAGCGTCCCTTAGCGCTGACGATACCAGCGGTCACACTGCTCTCGAAGCCAAATGGCGATCCAATCGCCACAACCCATTCACCCACTCTGAGTTTGTTGGGGTCTCCTTGGGTCACTTGAGGTAAATTGCTGGCCTCTATCTTCAGAAGAGCTATATCAGTCTTGCGGTCAGCACCGATTATTTCTGCTCGAAATTCTCGCTTATCGTTCAGTTTGACAGTAATTTCATCAGCAGAATCGACCACATGAGCATTGGTCAAAATATACCCGTCTGCACTGATGATAAAACCTGAGCCTAGTGATTTAGATTCAAACTCCCTAGGAGCACCATGAGGAAACAACTCCCTAGGAATAACACCATGAGGTGTGTGACGACGAAAAAATTCGAAAAATGGACTGTCCTCCGGAATATTTGGCATTCCGGGAATTGCCTGATTTCTAGATGTATTATGTGTCTGGATGGTGCTGATATTCACCACGGTCGCCCCTTGCGTCTCAATGAGATCAGTAAAGTCAGGCAACTCCATAGTCTGCGCGAAAACGGAGAAAGAAAGTCCGAACAACACTACTAGAATAAATTTATGCATCATTTTCCTGTTTTTGAAAAAATAAATAATACACAGTTGAGATCCTCAACCCGGAATCTGGCTAAATTTTATATCTGGAATTATCTCGGCTTGATGCTAAACAGTCTAAACAAAGTGGAGAAAATACCTGGTGTAATTCTTTTGCTAGTTCTGTTCTTTCTCCATCACAGCAGCCATAATTTTATTTTTGTGATTACTCTTTATTCTGCTCATTTAACTTTGTAATTTACCACAGAGTTACCAATCTGCATCACTGTTACTGGTGGCACTTCTCCTATCGTCGTCACTCTATTTCCCCCCACTGTTCGGGTATAAATATTAATGGCGCCCTGGCGAGGAAAGGATTTCTGAACGGGCTGAGAATCACTTTCTTCAGCTGGCTCGATAAACACTGAAACAGTGGCAAGGCCATCCGAAAGCCCAATATGGCCAACAGGTGTAGATTTTCCAGAAAAACTACGCTTCACCTCGGTGATTTTCATGAAGCCCGGAGGTAGATTTTTTACCTGCCAACCGAGCTCGCCTTTCCCCATCTTGAAAGCCACTAGATTAGTAATATGCAACTTAGCAGCTTTTGTAAGGTACTTGGGCTTCAATAGTTCTTCGTCTATCTCACCATCAATTTCCAGTTGGGTAAAAACAAACTGTTCTACCACCTGACCCCTATCCATCACTGCTGCTTTAAGCAACAAACCACTAGAGATATCCACCCACAGCTTTTGGCTATAGCGCATGTTATCCCTAGATTCCAGTACAATTACTTGACACTCGTAATCGCTAATCCGCTCCTTCCCACCTTTTTTCACAATATAGTTGTTGTTAATATTACTCAACGGTTCTGGCAGCAGTGCAGAAAAATATTTACGCAATCCCCGTTTTTCGGTTACCACGATATTCCTTTCCGGAAAATAACATCTCACTTCACCATTGTTACGAATGACCTCACGCGGCGAACCGTCGAGTACCTCGATTCTCTCACGTTCCCCCTCGCTATTAACCATGTGTACAACTCGCGACGTCTCCATATGTCCACCAGAAGAATAAACAAAAGTGCCGATGTAATTGTGCTGGCGGGGAGCAGTAACAACTCTTTGTAACCAGCCCTGCGCTTCTGCTGACACACTAGAAGGGTCCTCCTGTGCAAATGAGGGCAATACTAGACCAGATAGCAGCAACAAGGGAGCTATCGCTACTCTTCTTGTCATTTGGTAGATCGCTCGTCCGAATCAGTAACCGTGCGTATATATGGCGCCACGCCATGCATCACCATGCGGGGTGAAAATTCCCCATGTACTAATAAGTAGTAGTCATTAATGTGAGCTGGTGCAGGAATAGGGGCAGAAATAACGGTGGGTTCTGCCTTTACAGCGGCTTGATGAACTGAATTGTCAGTAATGGACTTCAGTGGTCTATCCACAGTTTGCACACTCATCCACACCACTGCGGCCACTGCTGTCACCATCGAAGCCGCGACCGAAAACGCAAAAACTTTACCCTTGTGTTCTGTAGGAACGTGTGGCGCCAGCACGGTCGGTTCTACGGCTAATCTCTTGCTAACCTGCGATGCAATGTCAATGGGCGCCGCTACTGACTGACGCAAAGTGTCACCAATTAAATGATAAGTCGCCCATTCGTTGCGTAGATCTTCTGTTTTCTTAATTTGAGCGATGGTGTCAGTAATATCAACGTTGTCCAATTCACCGTCCATCAATGCCGATATTTTATTTTTCATGCTACCACCTTTTGTCTTTGCCGATTTCCATCACGGATTGTAATTTATCTGCTATCGCTTCACGAGCACGGAATATTCGTGATCGTACTGTGCCCGTAGGGCAATTCATGATGTTTGCAATTTCTTCATAACTCAACCCCTCGATTTCTCTCAGAGTAATTGCTGTTCGCAATTCCTCAGGTAACGCCTGCAAAGTCTGATGTACCGTTTGAGCAATCTGCCTACTCATTAACTCACTTTCAGGAGTATTCAACTCTCGCAATTGACTTCCTTCCTCAAAATTTTCAGCGTCATCAATATCAAATCCGTTGGTGGTGTTCGATGCTCTCCGCTTTTGGGCTACCAGAAAATTCTTTGCTGCATTAATGCCTATGCGATACAGCCAAGTATAAAAAGCACTCTCACCGCGAAACGATGATAATGACCTATAAGCTTTGATAAAGGTCTCCTGCGTAACGTCCTCAACCTCAGCAGCATCACGAATGAATTGTGACAACAATCGAGCCAGCTTCCGTTGATATTTGATCACCAACAAATCGAATGCTTGCTTATCTCCACGCTGCGCACGTTCTACCAATTGCTGATCAATTTCTCGGTCACCCATATGCTACACGTTCCCTGAGTTTTATAATTTATACTTGTGATCACTGCTGCATCATGACACGGCAAGTCAAGTATACTCGTTCAGGGTTTCATTCGAACACCGAGATTCGCCACTTACATACTATTTCTTACATACTATGTATGACCTGTGCTAAGAGACAACATGCATTCTATATTAGTTCACATTAAAATGAACTTATTCCAAGAAAACTAGGATATTGTAAATGCCAAGTCAAGTCTCAAGTCTGTTATGATTTTCGAGTAACGGTTTGTGAAACCAACTTAGACTCATGCCTCATACCTATTTTGACACGCTCATTATCGGCAGCGGTCTCGCCGGCCTCACTCTTGCACTCAACCTGGCAAAAAGCAAAAAGGTTGGCCTTATTACTAAACAAGCATTACTTGACGGCGCCAGTGGCTGGGCTCAAGGCGGCATAGCTGCAGCGCTATCTGAGAAAGACTCGCCTGAAGTCCATATCCGCGACACTCTAAGTGCAGGCGTTGGGTTGTGCAACGAAAAAATTACCCGCAGCGTATTGGAAAATGGCCCACAAGCCATTCAGTGGCTGATCGCACAAGGAGTACCATTTACCCGCGACCAAGGTAATAAAACTGGCTATCACCTTACAAGGGAAGGCGGCCATAGTGTGCGTCGAGTGATTCACGTGGCGGACGCTACTGGGCAAGCAGTACAACGAACACTGGGTGAGAAAGCTCGTACTCATACGAATATCACCGTGCTTGAGCACTATATCGCCATCGATCTCATCACCAGCACAAAACTGGGCCACTCAGATAATGATGATATCAACTGCTATGGCGCTTATGCGTTGGATAATCTGTCAGGCCAAGTCAGTACCATCTCCGCACAGAATACAGTGTTGGCAACTGGTGGAGCTGGCAAGGTTTACCTCTATACCACCAATCCTGATACAGCTACTGGAGATGGCATTGCCATGGGCTGGCGCGCGGGTTGCCGCGTTGCCAACATGGAATTCATTCAATTTCATCCTACTTGCCTTTACCATCCCCACGCCAAATCATTCCTGATCACCGAAGCAGTACGTGGGGAAGGCGGCCTACTGAAGCTTCCAGATGGCAAGCGCTTCATGCCGTTGCACGATGAACGCGCTGAGCTCGCACCACGCGACATCGTCGCCCGCGCCATTGACTTTGAAATGAAAAAACGTGGTCTTGATTGTGTTTATCTCGACATTTCTCACAAACCGGCACTTTTCCTGAAAGAACACTTTCCAAATATTTACTCCCGTTGCTTGGAACTAGGCATAGACATTACTCTACACCCTATCCCGGTTGTACCTGCCGCTCACTACACCTGTGGCGGCATCGTCACTAACTTAAACGGTAAAACCGACCTGGGCAATCTATATGCAATAGGCGAAACCGCACACACCGGACTTCACGGCGCCAATCGGCTTGCAAGTAACTCACTGCTGGAGTGTCTCGTATTCGGACAAGCAGCTGCCGAGGATATACTGAATCAAACACCTTTACCTGCTATGAAATTACCGCTATGGGACGAAAGTCGAGTTACTGACGCCGACGAAGAAATCATTATCTCGCATAACTGGGATGAATTACGCCGTTTTATGTGGAGTTACGTTGGTATCGTTCGAACCAATAAACGTCTGCAGCGTGCTCAACACCGTATTAAGTTACTGCATGAGGAAATCAGTGAATATTATGCCAATTTCCGCGTGACTAGCGATCTGCTAGAACTGCGCAATCTGGTAAGCACTGCCGACCTAATCGTGCAAAGTGCTATGCTGCGTCATGAAAGCCGTGGGCTACATTTTAGCTTAGATTATCCGGATATTCTGCAACATGCGAAAGACACTGTATTGAAAAGATAGCGCTTCCGCCTAGCTTTCCCATCTCCACCGCGGCCTTATTCGCTACCAGCTGAACTCCTTCAGCGTATATTCCATATGCAAGAGTTCTATGCCAGCTAAATGGGTAAAATTAGCATCGCTGTATACCTTGCAGAAGCTTAAACATGAATGATAAGGAGGGAGCAGCTACCACAAATTATCTCACTCTTAACAATTAGCCATATAATTAGCCCTATATAATTAGTACTCTTCATCAGTAAAACTTTTCCTGCATGAACCTAACTTGGCAAACGTACTTACAAAGTCACAATGCGGTCATTGAAGATGGCTGCGTTGCTCACTATGGTGATGCCTCTACCGAGCTCGAAAGTACCGACTCCAAGACGATATTGGCTGACCTTTCACATTTTGGATTGATTCGTTTCTCTGGAGAAGATGCTTCAACATTCTTACAGGGTCAGTTGAGTTGTGACGTTAGTAAAATCGATCTCCATACAGCTCAATATGGTAGCTGCTGCACCCCGAAAGGCCGAATGCTAGCAAGCTTTCTGATATGGCACAATGGTGGCGGATACTTCATACAAATACCAGCGACACTACACGCGATCATCGAGAAACGTTTGTCTATGTTTGTGCTACGCTCCAAGGTAAAGCTGACTGATGATAGCAACTCACTAGTACGCATCGGCATCGCTGGAAATCGTGCAGCAGCTACGGTAGAAGAAACTTTTGGCGCAGCACCCTGTCCTCATCTTGGTGTCATTCACGGTGAGTATGAAAGTATTCTCTGTCTTTCTCAGAACCGTTTTGAAATTATCGCTACGCTAGGGCATGCTCCCAAGCTATGGAAGCATTTGAGAAAACATGCTGTGCCAGTGGGCAAATCCTGCTGGGAATGGCTGGAAATAAAAGCCGGCATTCCTATTATCACACCCGCTACTCAGGAACAATTTGTACCCCAAATGGCGAACCTGGAATCCATTGGCGGGATAAGTTTTCAGAAAGGTTGCTATCCAGGACAGGAAATCGTTTCACGCACCCAATATTTGGGCAAGTTAAAACGCCGTATGTATCTTGCAAATATACACACAACAGAGCCTATTGTGGCTGGGGACGAGCTGTACAGCGATGCCATGGAAGAACAATCAAGTGGCATGATAGTCAATGCAGCACCCTCACCTGATGGTGGATATGACGTGCTAGCAGTGATCCAAATAGAAAGTGTCAAAGCCGGGAAAATTTATTGGAAGACTCTAAATGGCCCTATGCTCGAGATCATGCCACTGCCTTATTTGCTTAAGTACTAAGGCACCACATAACCAAATGACATCCGGTTAGCTATATTCTAAATAAGCTTACTCAATTCGTATTTTGTATGCATAGAGAAAGAGGTCAATTATTTCAGACACTAAATATTTCACTTAATATTATCCCGCTTCCACTATTTCATTATTCAACAAAAAGAACTGCTGCACTTCATCTAGATCGCGTGTACGCTTCATTGGTGGAAGACTTTGCCAGATTCGTTTGCCGTAGGATTTAGTGATAAGGCGCGGATCACAGATCATCAACACGCCACGATCAACTTCGTCTCGGATTAACCGTCCGACACCTTGCTTCAGATTGATGACAGCACGCGGCAGCTGATACTCCATGAAAGCATTGCGCCCCTCTTTGTTGATTTTCTCTATACGTGCTGAAAGCACAGGATCGTCAGGTGACGCAAAGGGTAGCTTGTCTATAACTACCAGTGACAAAGCTTCGCCGCGCACGTCCACCCCTTCCCAAAAAGATTGACTGCCAATCAGTACGGCATTACCCATATTGCGAAAACGCACTAACATGTCAGAGCGTGATCCTTGGCCTTGTAGCAACAAAGGGTAATCAAGTTGTTCACGTTCAAACAACTCCAATAATATAGTATGAACTTGCTGCATCGCCCGTAGACTGGTACACAAAAAGAATGCACGACCACGACTAGCCTTTAATACTGGGAGCACAGCTTTCACTACGTTTTCTGTGTACTCATGGTCAGCAGGCTCGGGCAAACCAGTTGGGACATAAAGTAGAGCTTGATTAGCAAAATCAAATGGGCTTTCCCAACAGACCGACCGTACAGTACTTAAATCTGGATTTAAACCCATTTCACTACTGTAATGTGAGAAATCACCACTAACTGACAACGTTGCGGAAGTAAATATCCACGCGCGCGGAGAAGCGCTTAGCTGTTTTTTAAATACTTCTGCAATGGATAGGGGCGTTGCGTTGAGTTGCAGCACATAACTGAATGTCTCTATCCAGCGCACGAAACCTTCTACCTCTGTCTGGCCACCCCAGCGGGTTATGTCGGAGACGATTTTACGCGCTCGTTGCCAGCAGTTCTCCAATCCTTCTGAGCGTTCTGCTTGACCCTCCAGCATCGAGGTCAACACGTTGAGCTTTTCCAGCAACTCATCCAGTGCTTCTCTAAATTCAAGGTTTTGTATTACTGTAGCCAACGGTAAGCGAGTATTCTCGCCTTCGATAGTAAGGCGCAAATCACGTGTTGCTTTTTCCATTGCTAATGCAGCTTCAGGCAATGCAACGAAATCCTTGGCGCTCAGTAGTCCTTCAATTTCGATGTCGTGCGCGAGTTCCAGTAACTGGCCAGTACTTACTGACTCACCAAAGAACAAGCTCGCGGTTTCTGGCAACTGGTGGGCTTCATCAAATATCACCGTATTGCAGGCAGGAAGTAGTTCTGATAACCCTTCATCGCGTAGTATGACATCGGCAAAAAACAAATGATGATTGACCACGACTACATCTGCCGAAATCGCTTGTTTTCGTGCCTCCATAACGAAACACTCCTTGTAGCTGGAGCATTCTGAACCAAGACAATTCTCTCGTGTCGAAGTCACTTGCTGCCAAATCGTTGCGTTCTCAGGTACTTCGCTCAAACCACTCTTGTCGCCACTTTTGCTGGAACCCGAGTAGCGCTCAATCAACTTCAAGTATTTCCTATCATCAAGACTAGTACGCTCTTCTTGTAAAGTACGCCTCAGATGATGATGACACACGTAATTGGCGCGACCTTTTAATAAGGCTACTTTTACAGGCACTTTAAGGGCTGCGCGCACAGTTAGAATATCACGATTGAAAAGCTGGTCTTGCTGAGTTTTTGTCCCAGTAGAAAGAATTACTTTGCCACCAGCTAGAAGTGCAGGGACTAAATAAGCAAAAGTTTTGCCAGTACCAGTTCCTGCTTCTGCAATCAGAATGTGATTTCTAGCTATAGTTTCAGCTATTATCTTAGCCATTTCCATTTGCTGTACGCGCACACGGTAACCAGGTACGAACTGGGCAAGTGCACCGTCAGCTGCAAAATAAAATTCGAGATTAGGCATGAAAGAAATTGGCAAAACTGCCATCATGGTAGCTCAGTGTTTAAAATAAATCGATACTAAAATAATGCGAATGGTGCTGACCACTCCTACGTTTGTGTACCATTGATTGCCATGCTCAGCTTCTGATTATGACGTCAGTGAAGCATTTTCGATATTGGATGAACCTCGAAAGTAAATAGAATCTATATATCCGTCATAATAGGGATGGTCCAGATTGGTATTCAGTGCGGCCAAATACTATGGTCTTACAGTACGCATTCAAGTCAAAACCATTGCCCTTAATCCAGTGAGCATTGAAATAGGATTTATTCACTAAAATTTTGCTAGACTGATGTGCTTGCAAATCACAAAATATTTTCGATGTGTTAACGCATCAATACAAGTGGACTGTTACCGCTATTACGGTTTAAGCCATTAGGTTGAAAGATTTAGGAAGTATGAGTAAGAAAGCATCTAAAAAATAGCAATTCAATTTTCTCAATTCCCGAATTGAGCATTAGTAATTTTTGAGCAGCTATAGTGCCATTATTCTAATGCCATAACAGAGAGTTAACATAACATTACACCTACTGTGCTAGTCATGGCCCCTAATTTATACTGATATTAGGCAAAATGTTGTAATTTTTAACCAGTGGTTTTGGTCTCCACATTGACTGACAAATTGCTTGACTTGAAGCACTTTTGTCAGCTAACCTGAGCGGGTTGATAGTCGGCGAAAAAAGTTAAGGCACTAGATCACCAGGAGTTATTGTCGACGCGAAGGTTTTGAAAGTCGTTGTTCATATTTAATGGGATAGGAGGGAACGAAAATGGCAACAACATATGGAACGACTGGGACGGCAGCCACAACGTCGGGTGGCTGGGACCGGTCACAGTGGTATGACTCGAAGTTGTATTGGGTTGGCTTGCTTACCATGTTAGGGGTAGCAATATTCTGGATTTGGTTTCAGCGCACCTATGCTTACTCGCACGGAATGGACTCGATGGAACCAGAATTTGAAAGAGTCTGGATGGGTCTGTGGCGCGTACATATGGTTGTATGGCCGACATTTGCATTGGTTACCTGGGGCTGGCTGTGGAAGACGCGGGACACCAAAGAACAACTGGATAACCTAGATCCGAAGAAGGAAGTCAAACGTTATTTCTACTGGATGATGTGGCTGGGGGTTTACCTCTTTGGAGTTTACTGGGGTGGCAGCTTCTTCACCGAACAAGATGCCTCCTGGCACCAAGTGATCATACGCGATACTAGTTTTACACCTAGTCATGTTGTCGTATTTTATGGTTCCTTCCCGATGTACATCTGCTGTGGGGTAGCCAGTTATCTGTATGCTATAACCCGTTTACCACAGTACAGCAGGGGCGTATCGTTTCCTTTGGTTTTCGCGATTGCTGGGCCGCTGATGATTCTGCCAAACGTTGGTCTTAACGAATGGGGTCATGCCTTCTGGTTCATGGAAGAACTCTTCAGTGCACCGCTACATTGGGGCTTCGTGATTCTGGGTTGGTCTGGTCTGTTTGCTGGTGGGGTTGCAGCGCAGATCATCACTCGCTACTCCAACCTGACAGATGTGATCTGGAACAACCAAAGCAAGGTCATTCTAAACAATCGGCTTTAATCGTAAATGCCCTCCTACGTCCCCCCTGCTCCCTGTTTATTCAGTGAGCAGGGTTAGGTGAACCAGTAGGGAGCAGTTGTAATATCCGCCGAGAGTTACCGTAATAGAAGAGAGAAGAGCGGCAGGTTTGCACACAGATTTTTTCATGTTTAAGATCGTACGACATACCTGAAGGGGGAAACAATGGCAATTTTTAAAACAGACGAAATTATAAAGCTGGCAAAGATGCCGCCAGAAGCGGTAAGCATGTCTAGGTACATAGATCTGGTCTATTTTCCGATTCTATGCATACTTTTGGTCGGCACCTACCACATGCACTTCATGTTACTTGCAGGGGACTGGGATTTCTGGCTTGACTGGAAAGACCGTCAATGGTGGCCAGTGATAACTCCCATTGTAGGAATTACCTATTGTTCCACCATCATGTACTATCTTTGGGTAAATTACCGGCAACCATTTGGCGCAACACTATGTGTTTGTTGTTTGCTTACTGGTGAGTGGCTAACGCGTTATTGGGGTTTCTACTGGTGGTCTCATTATCCAATCAACTTTGTCGTGCCCTCTACGATGATTCCTGGGGCATTGATCATGGACACGGTGCTATTGTTGACCCGTAACTGGATGATCACAGCACTGGTTGGTGGTGGCGCTTTTGGGCTACTGTTTTATCCGGGTAACTGGCCAATCTTTGGACCGACTCACCTCCCATTGGTGGTAGAAGGAACATTGCTCTCGCTAGCTGACTACACCGGATTCCTCTATGTTCGTACTGGCACACCTGAGTATGTGCGGTTAATTGAACAAGGCTCGCTACGTACCTTCGGTGGTCATACCACGGTAATTGCCGCGTTCTTCTCAGCTTTTATGTCTATGCTGGTGTTCGTTCTCTGGTGGTACTTAGGAGCGTTCTTCTGCACCGCGTTCTATTACGTCAAGGGTCCTAGAGGGCGGGTAACAGAGAAGATGGATGTTACCGCTTTTGGCGAAGAAGGCTTTCCAGAGGGGATAAAATAATGAACATAAAAAAAATATTTAAAGGGTGTGTCCTTGGCCTATACGGAATGGCTATACTTACCCTTGCTCTGGTAGTTGATGTTTCTCCCGTTGCCGCCCATGGCGAACGCGCCCAAGAACCGTTCCTACGGATGCGTACCATCCAATGGTACGACGTGGAGTGGGGAGAGGAATCAAAGGGAGGAAAGGCGACCAAAGTCAACGATGTAGCGATCATGAAAGGCAAATTCCATTTGGCTGAAGACTGGCCAGCTACAGTTGGCAAACCTCATCGTGCGTTCTTCAACATAGGTAGCCCAAGTCCGGTGTTTGTGCGCTTGAGCGTAAAACTAAATGGTGAGCCAGCGTTCATTGCAGGACCAATGGTTATTGGTCGGGACTACGAGTTCGTGGCTAGGCTGAAGGCGCGGATACCAGGTCGTCACCACATACACGCGATGGTAAACATAAAGGATGCGGGGCCGATTGCTGGACCGGGGTCCTGGATGAGTATCTCAGGTAGCTGGGATGACTTTGAAAACCCGGTAAAGCTGTTGACAGGGCAAACCATCGATTCAGAAACCTTCAACCATGCCAATGCTGTCACGTGGCATCTTATATGGATGGGTCTTGGGCTCTTCTGGATTGGTTGGTATGTTGCTCGGCCGATGTTTCTGCCACGTAGCCGGGTTCTCTTGGCATACGGGGATGAGCCGATGATTGACCCGGCGGACACAAGACTGGCATGGATCTACCTGATCCTGGTTTCTGCTCTCGTGTGGGGAGGCTACCGTTATACGGAGACCAAGTATCCCTATACCGTTCCTCTCCAGGCCGGTGAGACAAAGATCAAGCCGCTTCCGGTGAAACCTAACCCTATCGCGATTAAGGTGACGAATGCGAACTACGACGTACCGGGGCGTGCTCTGCGCGTAACCATGTTGATCACCAACAGTGGAGATGAAGCCGTTAGACTCGGGGAATTCACCACAGCAGGTGTTCGGTTCATCAACAAAGTGGGGCTGAAGTATCTCGATCGGTTCTATCCAAGGGAGCTCGTGGCAACTGGTTTATCATTGGCGGACCCTACGCCAATTGAGCCCGGTGAGACCCGTGAGGTAAAAATGGAAGCGAAGGATGCGCTGTGGGAAGTGCAGCGACTAATGGCCTTGATGGGCGATCCGGAAAGCCGTTTTGGTGGGTTGGTGATAACCTGGACCGATTCGGGTGATCGCAACATCAACAGCATAGCCGGTCCTGTTATTCCAGTCTTTACCAAGCTCTAAGGCAAGACAGGCATGACACCGATCCGCCCCCCCCGTCATATGACGGGAAGGTGGATCGGTTTTTTTGAGGACAACGAAATAATTACCGGGGTGTCTAACAATAGATCACATCAGAGGCACTATCGGGATAAATTAAATAACAAGTCATTGTAATACCAAAACAGGAGGGTTTGTCCGTGGTTAAGCAAGCAGCGCGGGCAGGCGCTACGGCTTTCATTCTTGTTATGGCGCTCCACACAGGTGTGGTTGGTGCGCATGGAAAAGTATCAATAGAAGAAGACAGTTGCATGCGTCGAGTCGGTGAAAGCATGGTACATCTAAGCACTTATCAGCCACAATATGAGCCGAGTGCGCAATATTGCACGGAAATTCCCCAGGGAGGTGAAACGTTTGTAGTGGTGGATCTTATAGACCAAGCACTACGCGACATGCCAGTCGGGATGCGGGTAGTAAAAGGAACTAGCGAAACAGAAGATGAGACAGTGACGATCGTGAAGCCGAGCTATCACCCAGATGGGGTAATCGGGGGAAGGGCTAACTTAGATCAAGGGCGATATACTGTATTCATTACAGGCGAAGGGGTGCCGCCTGTTCGGTACCAGTATCCATTGCGGGTACAGATGATCAACTATGCAAAAGTTTTTCGTGGTTCGTTAGGGCCAGCGATAGCATTATTGCTGCTTACCTTTATTGGGTACCAATTTATAAAAACGAAACGAGTGCAGAGTTGGCTGGCTACCCGTCGTTCCATTAAGAAGTAACGGAACTAGACTGCAACACGGAAAGTAAAAGGGTTTAGGGTCTGCAATTTTATAAGGGTTTTTATCATGCTTTTACAATTTATGAAGCCTGCATTGGTGTACTTAATACTATCGATTGGGTTTTCATTCTCCACGCAAATACAAGCACACGGGGGACTATCAATGGCTGAAGATATGTGCAAGCTCACGATTGGTCCCTACACCATGCATTTTACGGGCTATCAACCTGACAGCACGCAAGAGAAAGAATTCTGTGAAGATATTCCAGTGACTGGGCGTACAGTAGTGGCGTTTGATTATATCGAGGAAGCACTTCGTCCTTTCCCTACCGAGGTTCGGGTAATTAGGGACACTGGTTCGGAAGAGGATCTTGATGGCATCACGATTCTTCACATACCGTCTAAAGTCTATCCAAATGGATCAATTAACTTTGAACATAACTTTAGCCAACCAGGTAACTTTGTTGGTCTGGTGACCGTAAGCGGGGAGCAGGAATATGTATCACGCTTTCCATTCTCGGTAGGACAAGGTTCAAGCAACATGCCTTCTGGCTTGGCCTTTGCTATGATGGCAGCTATTGGTGCAGGAGCTTTCTTTTTGTTTAAGGTAGGTCGTCGCAAACCTGATGCTCCTGTTTCGTAAAAAATTGCTTGACAACTTATTCGAACCACACTAAAAAAACGCTGTCGAATGAATAGTTAATAAACATTTGTTATGCTTGGGCGCAACAATCTTGAAAGAGGGCGAGATGGAATCAATAATAGTTTCCGCGCACATGCGGGTCATAGTAAGTATTGCAATAGTTCTGTCAATGGTGGGGCATACTACGCCAGTGCTGGCACATGCACAGTTGATTAAAGCAGAGCCGGCGCGCCGGGCAGTATTGGACAAAGCGCCGACACAAGTGCGTCTCTGGTTTAACGAAGAAATTGAGGGCGCGTATACCTCACTTTCTGTTCTTAACGCTTACAAAAAACCGGTAACTGATGCCAAGCCCCGCGTTGTTTCAGATGACCCGAAATCCGTTGTACTGGTATTACCTGATTTAGAGCCTGGAAAATACTCAGTGAAGTTCAGGGTACTATCAGTAGACGGTCACATTGTTGATTCGTCGTTTGACTACACAGTGAAGAGCAAGAGCAAAGTACAAGACAAATGATCGAGATCATCGCGGCATTAGCCCGTTGGCTTCAGTTAGTAGCCAACATGATCTTGATAGGCGGCAGTGTTTTTCTTGCTATTGCTGCGTACGATAGAGCTGTGCTTTCAAGTCCCTGGGTTGCTCGACTAGAACGAGCTCTGCCATGGTTAGCGATCATCCTTTTATTAGGCCTGCTAGCGGTGCTCTCCACCTCTGCCGCGTTGGCCACCGGTATAACTGAACATGCTTGGCGGCCAGGAGCTTGGCTCGAATTCTTGCAAAAAACCCGTACGGGGCTCATTTGGATGTGGCGTGAGGGTTTTGCGCTTACTGTGTTGGGTGCGGTCCTCTACGTTCGGAGCGCTCCTCGGGTTCAATGGCGGTATGCACTATGTGCAACACTGGCTATGCTCACTCTAGCTGTGGGGTCACTTGCGAGCCATTCTGCAGCAGAAGAACTCTCCGTGACTTCAATCCTTCCGTATACACTACACATTGTTCTGGCAGGTGTTTGGTTTGGAGCGCTGCCCGCTTTTCTCCTAATATTATTTACCAACAACACGGGGCAGCAATCACATAAAGAAGTCGATCAATCTAGTGTTCAAACCATAAAGCGTTTTTCGGTTGTGGCGATGCCTGTAATGTTCGGCGTCATTGTAACGGGAGTAATTGTTGCAGATCGAACGGTGGACACGATCTACGGCGCATTGGTTGCAACTGAATATGGCTGGCTTCTCAGTACAAAGATTGCGCTACTTGTGGTGATCCTCATTATTGCTTCGCGAGCACGTTCTTCTTGGCTGCCATCCCTTGCTCAGGGGCGGGATTCGATAGCGATTGGTAGTCAAATGTTGCGAAAGTGGGTTCGCATCGAATTCGTACTTGCATTACTGATAGTGCTACTAGCGACTATATTAGCGAATACCATTCCAGCAAAACATGCCATCATCGAGGAATGGCCCTATCCATTCCGTTTTTCCCTCGACGCTACATGGGAAGATCCAGCCGTGCGAATGCGTGTGTGGTGGGGACTTGCCTTGCTTTTCCTTGCGGGTGGGATAATCGTGGTTGGTAGAGCAAAAAAATGGATGGCGAAACGCCGCTTCGGTATCCCGGCGGTGCTTATAGTATTTGCACTGGTTGTGGTATTACCTCCCCTTGCCGTTCAGGCTTATCCAGAAACCTATCGTAATACACCCGTCCCATTTGACTCTATTTCTATCGCTAAAGGCTCACATTTCTTCAGTGAAAATTGTGTAGCCTGTCACGGACCCCAAGGCAAAGGAAATGGAGTTTTGGCGAAGAGTTTTTCCAAATTGCCAGCGGACTTGCTCACAGAACCACATACTGAGAGGCATACGGCAGGGGATTTCTTTAACTGGCTGACCAAAGGTATTCCTGATACCGGTATGCCAGGCTTTGTCGACAGGCTTGATGAGGAAGGCCGTTGGGATGTAGTAAATTATATCCATGCCATGTCTCGTGGCTACCAGGCACGTCTTATGAATCCTAAAGTCATTCCTAATAAACCTTCTCAAGGCCCCCCTAATTTTTCCTATTCTGCACACGATGGATCAAGCGGCATCTTGCAGGATTTTTGGTACCAGAAAGCTGTGTTATTAGTTTTATTTTCGTGGCCAGAATCACGAGCGCGGCTTGATCAGCTACGAACGGTCTATGAAGCGCTAAGTGAAAGCAATACGGAAGTGTTAGCGGTGCCCATGAATGACCTTGACTCACAAAATATGGCAGAAATCACAGCAAGCATTCCCTTCCCAGTTGTAACACAGGGCGCAAAAGAAATCACTCAAAGTTATATCTTGTATCGCAGAACTCTTGGGCGGCCTGATCTTCTCGGCGAGGGAGCATTCCCTAAGCACCTGGAATTTCTAGTAGACCGTTTCGGGTATTTACGGGCGCGCTGGATTCCTGAAGCCGACGGGGAAGGCTGGACAAACATAGATTTATTGATGAAGCAGGTTGCGCAACTCAAGCGAGAGAAAGAAATCCTACCGCCACCAGATGACCATGTGCACTGAGTAAGTCGTGTAGAAACAATGGTGCTGGGTCGAAGAGCAGATCTAGCGACCCAAATCAATTATTGTTTAGAGGAAAAAAGAAATGAATAAATTAATGGCTACTTTTCTGGCAGTTGTAGGGTTAATCTTATCACTGCCTGCTTGGTCGCACACTGACGAGTATTTTGACTCAGTCAATGCGCCCCATGGTGGGCAAGTGCGTATGGCAGGACCCTATCATCTGGAGGTTGTCGCCAAGAATAAAGAAATCGTGCTTTATGTAACGGATCATGCGGACCGTAAGATTAACGTTAATGGCGGCATAAGCGATGCAATTTTTAAAACCGGTAAGACCAAAACCTCAGTTAAGCTGGAGCCCGCTTGCGATAATACGTTTAAGGGCGCCGGGGACTTCTTAGTTACGCCGGAAACAGAGATTGTTGTGTTTATCAAGCTACCAGAGCAAGATGCGCAGGCGGCTAGTTTCACTCCACTTAAACCTGCTGAGTCGAGTAACGAAAGCAAACAGTCTCAAGAAAAAACAGATAAGCATGCTGATTTTCACGATCAGCACGGCGAGGATCACAGCGATCACCACAAAATGCATCATTAAATTTACGGATTGCGGAAAATCTGAGCTTAGGCCAAGAAGGCAGATTAATAGGGATAAAGCAGTAATAAATGCTTTAACCAAAACGGTGCTAGCGCATAGATTTTATATCTCCGTGGATTTCTACACTGTATTAAAGAATTGCTTTATTGCGTAGCGCAGCTTGTCGACCCCTTCGCACATTTACACCCATTAATATCACTAGGCCGATAATAAAATAGCTGCCAGTAATTAGCATCGCAAGACGATGATCGCCATTCGATATCCAGCTTACCAACCCATATGTTACCGGACCGAGTATCGATGACAATTTTACTGCCAGCCCCCACAGCCCAAAAAATTCAGCTCGTCGAAGTGCGGGTGTAAAGTATCCAACCAGAGCACGTCCTGCTGACTGGGATGCGCCCAAACACAAGCCGGCAATGTTGGCTGCTAACCAGAACGTGGCACGTTCTTCCGCTCCCCAAGCAAGTAACACCATGACGATCCAACCAATAAGGGTCAGCGCGATGGTTAGAATATGACCAATTTTATCTTGTATATTGCCAAATACGAATGCGCCCAGCGCAGCGGTGATGTTAACCAATACTACTAGTAACATAGTGTCGCCAGTATCAAAGTTCATTACCTGTTGCGCATATATCGCAGCTGTCACTACCACCGTTTGAATGCCTGCCTGATAGGCTATGAGGCAAACAAGAAAGCGTACCAAGTCACGATAGTCACGCACATGTTTAATTGTGTCGCCTAGTCGTGCGAAGGCTTCACCTACTATGCTGCGTTTGTGTAGATGTGGTTGCGGTTGTGCCCGTTCTCTCAGGTAGAGAAATGTCGGAACACAGGACACGGCGAACAAAAAAGCGGTTATTAGCAGGGTTACTGGCACGAATTGTTCAGCCTGTTGTCCCTGCTCCTGCGCCCAAGTCACATACGCGAGTGAGCATCCTAAGCTTACCATGCCACCAAGATAACCAAGACTCCAGCCCCAGCCTGATACCTTTCCAAGTGCCTTGCTTTGTGCCAGCTCAGGTAGAAATGCGGCAATCAGATTCTCACCGCTACCAAAGAAGAAATTCGCAAAAATTATAAGCACCACCGCTAACCAAAAATCTCCTGGGCCGACAAAGAAAAGCAGTGCGGTGAAGATAATACAACCTATGGCAGTTAGAAATAGAAGACGTTTTTTTGCAGCGTAGGCATCGGCATACGCGCCTAGAACAGGCGCAGTTAGAATAATGAGTACATATGAAACTGCAAGCGTCGCCGTCCATGCGAATGTTCCCCAGTTCTGATTGCCAACCACCGCGGCAACGAAATAAGCATTGAATATTGTTGTAATGACAACAGTAGTGTAGCCGGAGTTTGCAAAATCGAACATTGCCCACGACCAGACTTCTCGTCGGCTTACGTCAGCAGCAAGGTATGTAGGTTTGTCTTGTGAAGTCACTAGGCCAATGAAAACAGGTTTTGTTCTAATCTGCAATTGGATTAAAAGCCGACTTCAGATATTAACCAAAGCGTCCAGGTTCATTGCGAATATCCCAAGCCCCAAGCTCCTCTACAATGTGCCCATCCAGTTTTTACCTTATTGCAATGCTTTAGATTGTTGAATTTTTGTCGTTGTAATCACTGTCTGATCAATAGATCTAAGTTAGGCGAATAATCTGCCTTTAAAAGAAGGGAAGAATAATGAAAAGCTCAATTGTAGTATTCATGCTACACACATTTTTCTTATCATTGCTTTATGCGTCTGAATCGAGTGCAGGGACAAACGAAGAATCAATGAGGAGTTGAGTCATGAATTTGAACATGGGAAGTCAAAGATTTGAGGACGTTAGAATACCACTATTATGGGGCAAGCGAGCAATCCTAGAAGACAAAACGGGTCGCATTTCAATTATTTTACTTGATGGTACCAAAGCAGTTTTGGAAGTTTTGGGAAATGAACCCGCTCCAAACATACAATATGAACTTATAGAGGATGGCTTTAAAGTAATTCTTAATGGACAGGAGCTCTATAGTTTTGACCAGGAGAGGCGCATCATTAAGGGACTTTCACAAAAACTTCCTGAATGCGAAATCCAGGGTAGTGGTATTCGAATAGGAAACAACATACTTTCTGGGAATAAGGTTATAGGATTCGGTGTAGGTGTCGCAGTATATGAACAAAGAATTGTAATGGGAGCAAGCCTTCCTGAGGGGTTAGCAAAGCTAGTTGTTTGAGAAATAAAAATAGCCAGGAATTTCTATCTAACCATTTGTTTCTACTGATACTGTTGAGGAGTCTAACCTCTAGCCTACTGATTACGTATCATTAAAATAGATGTTTAATGGTAGTTTTTAGAGGATGGCACCTTGAAAACCTTTATCCTTGCCATACTGATCTCAGTCGTTTTCCAAGCACACGCCCAAGATGAGGTCGACGGACTAGACATTTCAGAAAAACGCCGTCTCGAGAAATTGGAAAGGGAGGTTTCCAACCTGGGGGCTGAACGTGAACGAGCGCGGGCTGCAAAGCAAGAGACTAATACTCAGATCAAACACAATATCCGTAGCATTACTGACAGAACAAGACTAGATATTTCAGAAAAACGCCGTCTTGAGAAATTGGAAAGGGAGGTTTCCAACCTGGGAGCTGAACGTGAACGAGCGAGGGCTGCAAAGTAAGAGGTTACAATGGCCTCACGCTTTAGCGTCAGCATGCTCTTTTCTTGCGGTAAGAAATACCTCACGAGCAGCGCCCAGGTTCATTACAAATATCTTACGCCGCTTTGGATTCTAATTCATCCCAAAGATCTTGAGCTTTTTTGTTTTTTAATTTCATTCTTACTCGTGCAAATTTTAAGAGTGGGGCATTTCCAGATGGTCTGATCGGATTGATGGCCATTTCTACGATAGCCATATGATCATAATCTACCGCTGGGGCTTTATCACCGTCCTGCGGTTCTTTTTTTAACTTATTTCCAACTAAAATTCTAAATATCTTTTCCTCAGAATAGCCAATTTTTTGTTCACCATTACTCTCCCAACGAGAAACCGTTTCAGGCCTAATACCCATGATTTTGGCAAAGCCCTTTGAAGATAACTCAATTACTTTGCGAAGAAACTTAATTTCTAATCCGCTCAATTTGGTAGGAAGCATAATTCGAGCAACTGCGACAGCAGTAATCAGTCCTTTAACATCTGGAATGGTAATCACTTCTTCTTTACATATGTAGCAAGCCGTTTTAATTGCACAATCATTGACCCTAATACGCATGCCAAGGAGATTTTCTACATGATACGGTAAGGTATATGTCTTTACCTGCGTAGAGCTACATTTATGGCAAGTATTAAATTTTGTTTCCTGATTCAAATTTCTCTCTTTTGTATTTGAAGATTGTAGACTTTAATTATTAACGTTTTGCTAATACGGTAATAAATAAAATCATGTGATTGGGTCTCCATTAGCTTAATTACAATACTTCCCAAACAACCTTCCGCCGTTCTACCTGATGCGGCGTATCTAGTATTACCGCTGACACCCTCTATTTCAATTACATGGGTGTAGTAAAGTAGCAACTATCGCTAATGCCATGCTGATATTATTGATTATTTGTCATCAATTACCATTGCAAGAATAATATATCGATATATAATCAGTTAGTTGATTTTCTAATAATAGACTTAATATGATTAAATGTCAAGCATATACTGAAAAATCAAGTTTAGAATGTGCTCTAGTTGGATTATCAACAAAAGCCCTAGAGCCGAAGCTCGACCATTTACGTTCGACCCAAAGCGAACATTCACAATCAATAAAATTTTAACGCAAGTAAAAAGCCAATTTTAAGTCTAATTTTGTCAAAAACCTTAAATCTGAGTAAATTCCCATCACTTTCACTCAAATACACCGCGTATAGCGTAGTTATTCTCCGGATAACGGATTAACCCAGGTTCCCAAGTAAAAGGCTTTAACACTGGTCGTGCTAATGGTGAATTCGATATATCTATCACCTGCACCATAGGAGTTACGTACCACGTAGCGACAAAAACGAACACGGAAAAGCTCAGAACAAGCAATGCACTAAAAATTGATAAAGTAACCATCTTATTTCTCCTAAAAGTTGTTTGAAAATGTTGTTAGCCTACGCCTGGATGATGCTTTTTAATTGCGCAACTCTAGAAACTTCTACCAGAGCTTTTCTGCATAGTTGCAACTCCTGGGCTCTAAGTTCATGTTCTGCTCGAATCACATTGCTTCAATTTTGGAAGAATCACTGGTATGATCCAAGTAGTAATAACTGTAAATAAAGTATTTCACTGGATTGTCAGCACCTTCACGAATCGAGCTCGGTGATTTATTTGTATTAGCGTTTGCCGCATCCGAACCAATTACACTTTTGACATCAACACTGAATATTGAGCTATAGAGTCCCCTTGTTACCCAATATGCCCCTCTACCGTAGCTACCGTCGTAGAAACCAGAATCAATTTTAGAAGCTGTACCCGTTAGCTCGGCTGCATTGGCTGACAATAAAAATAATCCAACTAAAGAACTAAAAAAAAGGAGGTGAACCAATTTAATGGTTGCTAATCTATTTACAGCGTTAACATTTCTAAAAATTGCCACATTATATTTTTTTGAATTGCTCATAATTGTCTCCTTTAAGGTTGTTTAAGAATTATGTATCTATTGCGTAGTAAAAATGAAATATTTAACAATGAACGTTCTGTAACTGTGCAAAAAAATATCTAATTTTTAATTGCCGATAATGCAACATCTAGAATCTTCCGTAATTTTCTCCTTTTTGTTTCATTCCTTCCCACATTCGATAATCCGAAGGTAAAACAAGCTAGATAACCTGACAAAGCTTTACAATCCTTATCTTTACTAATCTCATTATTATCCTGTGCCGCTTTTAAGCAATTATAAAAAGACACATTAAAGTATGAGAGTAGTGATTTAACCTTTCGATTAATCTCTTCGCTTAGCACCTTTATTCCGGTAATAGAATTAACTAAAAGGCATCCTTTGCAATTTTCAGAAGTAGCATAGTTCACTCGATTGCCAAAAAATGTTTCAATATTACCTAGTCCTAATGGTTTTTTGGTGAGTATTTCGTTCAATACTTTGATAGATTTATTAACATATTGATCGATAGATAAGAGAAATAATTCCTCTTTATCGCCAAATTCATTATATAAGCTATGCTTGTTTAGCCCTGTTCTGGGCTATCACTTCATTCATGGAAGTGGCTTCAAAACCCCTCTCCCAAAATAGATCTGTGGTTTTCTCTAGCACCTCTTCACGATCATATTGTCTGGGTCTGCTCATATTCTGTTTGTAACTTTAGAGGCATATTATAACGACCGTTCTGTAATGTCAAGCGAAAATTATAGATAAATGTAAGTGATGGTTCTTACTGGCCAGGAGAAGCTGGCTTTACGTGAAAAATAGGGTTTAAAAAATGAGACAATAGTCGAATTAGTTGCCTAGAGAAGAGTCATTGAATGTCTGCTTTGGATCGAAAAAGCATACATCAAGCGAATTACTTTCTCCAACCAGAAACAAATGGGTGCCTAAAAAGCGTCTTCTACCTTCATTTGTATCTCTGTTACCGTGGGTGGTTCGAAAGGCATCAGCGTGAAAGCAACCGGGTCGGTCACTGCCGCGCCGTCCTTGCTGTTAGCAATCTCCACGAATTGCTCCGCCCAGCGATCCATGACGCCTTTGGCGGGACCATACCAAGTCAACCGGGTCAAATCAAGCGGTCCAGCATCCGCCATATCGTGGTCAGCGAAGGTGGCAACTACTTTACCGGTTTTAAGGTCACGCAGTCGTCCCTCGAAGGCGACCGTACGCTTCTGGGCCATACCGAGCGCTGTACCGGTTCCCGGAACAGGAGACGCCCAGCTAAGTGCATGCAACACCGGTGTTGATGGGTCGATCTCAAGCAGAGCTAGTTCTAAGCGTAGAGCTCGTTGTCGTGACTGCTCAGGACGCTCGATGACTTTAAAGCGATGCTTGAGATCCTGCCTGAATTCCTGTACCACCCGATCATGAAAGTACATGCCAAGTTCTTTGATATCTTTTTAGGGATTTATGTAGTTGTTACCGGACTGCCATGTAACGGATGTAACGGGGTAATCTGTTTGGCTAACTCAAATGTTCGCTGTTTCAGCGTGGAAAGCAGGTTGTCATAGGCATCGGTATTGGCGAGGAGGCAGGCTGTGAGACCAGTCACCTCCCCGGACTCAATCTTGAGAGGGCCGTTGATAGATTAACTGCTCCAACACGGCGCAGTAGATTTTCCCTGCCTTATCGGTAAGGATTTCCTCAATGAGAGATTGCATTCCTTGAAAATCCGATCTCTGGTCAGCTCACAATATTTGGGCTCTTTCTCAAGACCAATGGCTTGCCGACCATGTCGGATCGCTTCTATCATAGTAGTGCCCGATCCGACAAACGGATCAAACACCGTGTCCCCGATAAACGAGAATATCTTGATGCAGCGTTTCGGCAGTTCTCTTGGAAATGGGGCCTCATGACCAATCCGTTTCCTGCTCTCTCCATTGAATGACCATGACCCCAACGACCATTCCTTAAATTCCTCGGCGCTAATATCGTTGTTTCCAGGGCGCTCACGTTTCCACGTATCTTTATAGAGCACAATAATGGTTTCCACAGGGGCAATGACATGAGGGGCGCTGGCTGACTTCCAACTCCCCCATGCCGTGCGACGGGAGATATTGCCTTCATTCCACAGAATAGTCGCATGATAGCACCACCCGGCCTCCATTGCTAATCGCGTGATGTCTGCTGAAAGCGGTTGCTTGCCATTCTTGTTTTTATCCAGCGAGACATTGACGCATAAGCGACCGGTCGATTTCGTCCAATGAAAACAATTCGTCAGCCACTGTTTAGAAAAGTTCAAATAGGCGTCGTAGGGCAATGAATCATCTTGTTGGGCACCAGAATATGCTTTGCCAACGTTATAGGGGGGAGAGGTCACAATTAAATCCACGCTTTCTCTCGTGATCGAAGCACGGAGTGTGGCGTCTCCCTGGATCAAGCGGTGAACGAGTGGGGAGTGAGCAAAAAGCACATCCACAGCCGAATCCAAGAGGCCGGTCCCTACGGCGCTCATTGGACAAGCCCCTGATACGTTAAGCGTTTGCCAATGGCCGCATCACAGACGCTTTCAATGCGGTGCATGGTCTCCCGGCCACAACGTCCTTCATTGAGCCTGAACGAAAATTCATGAATATAACGCGATAAATGCTTGACGGATACTTGATGGAATGTGCCGTTCAGTCCACGTTTTAAGACCGCCCAAACGCTCTCAATGCCAATGGTTTACGGCTTGGTGCTGATAGCCTTTACGCTCAATGCCTCGATAGGCGGCATGGTCATCCGTATAGAGCGTGCTGCCTATTTCTATCGCCTCTTGAATCTCCGTCCACAGCGTAAGCCGATCCGTCGCAGGCACTGGCAGGGCCACGGTCTTGCCACCACGCTCCCTCATGCCGAGGACGGGTTGTTTGCCAACTGTCCCGGCTTTCGGTTTATCCCCTTTCTTCCAGTGCTTGTTCCGTTCTTTCCCGCCCACATACGTTTCGTCGATTTCTACGATTCCTGAGAGACGGGTAAGATCGCCACGGCAAGCCTCTCGAATCCGATGCAACGCAAACCAGGCGGACTTATACGTGACCCCAATTTCTTTGCTTAATTGCATAGCGCTAATGCTCTTTCGAGAAGTCATGACGGTGTAAATGGCATAGAGCCATTTGTGAAGTCGAATGTGTGATTTTTCAAAAATGGAACCGGTCCGAACACTAAAATGCTTGCCGCATCCTCGACAGTCATACATCCCTTTTCGTTTTCCCAATCTTGTATAGACCGATAGGCTTTGACATGTCGGGCAAGACACACCATATTTCCAGCAACGATCCTCAAGGTACTGTCGTGCGGTTTCCTCGTCAGGAAACATTTCCATCAACTGGTAGACACTGATTGCAGTATTGATCTTATAAGGCATGGCATCCTCCTCTCATGATAAGAGAATTATACCACAATATTTTCCGGTGTAAAGTATATAGTTCCCTTTTTTTACATTACCGAGCCAATTTGCCGAGCTTATTTGATGCAGCCAATCCATATCAAACATGTATTGAGTATTCACCGGCGCGACGAGTAGTTCTCGGTAAGCGCTTTTCACGAAACCGGGCGCGATCCAGACTTTCTGGAATGGCAGGTCGGCACGTTTGCTCTGGCGTTCTGGATGCTCTATAAAGGCAGTATCTGGTAATGGTTTGACCACCTTGGCCTTTAATTCGTTGGAGCCTGTGCGCATCGAAGAACAACTCGCGAGAATCAACAACGATACAGCAGCAAAAAACATAGTCAGAACTGTTTTGTTAGTGGTTTTGATTGGATTGCTCATAGTATTATTATTCCTCATGTTGATTTTACTAGATGCGCTCGATGTTGCAGATATTCTTTGGCTCTTGGCTATCACGTTAACATGATCAGGCGCATTCACTCAAATTATCCCAACCTTTTTAGGTGTAGGGGGGAGAATGCTACATGAAAAAACTACTGTTAACTTTAATGCTGATTACTGCAAGTAGCAATGTGATGGCAGAATGGGTTGAGATTGAAAGTAATGAAACGGATACCT
This sequence comes from Nitrosomonadaceae bacterium, assembly GCA_965248035.1. Taxonomy (GTDB): domain Bacteria; phylum Pseudomonadota; class Gammaproteobacteria; order Burkholderiales; family Nitrosomonadaceae; genus BJGV01. Next base: position 2,090,168 of record OZ252054.1, on the reverse strand, counting down.
TCTACGCTGACCCTGCCACTATTCAAAAAACAGGCAACATAGTGCGTATGTGGGTTCTGACTGACTATAAGACGATTCAGACGAATGCTAGTAAGCCGTATATGTCCAAATTAGGGGTAAGAAAATACGACTGCAAGGGAAAACAAAGTCGGGCAACTATTAAAACTCTCCACTCTAAGAATATGGGTGTGGGTAAATACGTTGGTATTATAGGTAACAGACCCTGGCTGCCCGTATCGCCGCGTACTACTAGTGAGCTGCTTTGGAAATTCGCCTGTGGGAAGTGATGGACGAATGGGGAACAAGACATGAAAAACTTATTTTTTGCCGCTTTACTTCTTACTTCGTTTAACGTATCTGCTCAATCAAAACTTTCCCCCATGTCAGAACCTCCCCCGATGCGTCAGGGGACTAACAGTACTGATCGTTTAAAGCCTGGCATTGTGATCGACGGAGACAAAGCTTATCAAACTCATCCGGGAACTAAGACTAGAGATTACACTAAGCCTGCATATGTTAAAGATAGTAACGGGATTCTAAGGCCTATCCATTTAGGGACTAACAATATTGATCGTTCAAAGCCTGGTATTGTGTGGAAAGGAAACAAAGCTTATCTAACTCATCTAGGTACCGACTCACCAGATTACAGTAAGCCTGTATATATCAGAGATAGTAGCGGGAGCGGGGTTCTAAAGCCTATTTCTAAGGACTAACAGCTTTAATTATTCGAAGCCAGGATAATTAATCCAACAATGACAGCAATACTATTCCATAATTTGGCGGGGGAGCGTAGTGCTTAGATATTGTAAAGTATCCTTTCACAAGATGCGCTAATAAATCCCTAGCCTCCTCGCCAAGCGCTTCTTCGGTAGACACGCTATGCCTCCTAGTCTACCCGATGACCGTCATATCGTTGTTGATTTCTTCTTTCAGCGATCAAACTCACAGCTTTCCACTTTGAATTCGCGCGCGCGAAGGGGAAAGTGATCTGTTGCGTTATCTATTTCTTCTAATGATTCTGTCAGCATGTTATCGATCCAAACTCTCCGTAACTCTTGGTATTCCTCACCTAACGCCATTAACCGAATGTTTAACGTGCGCTTGGATATTTCGTGGAATTGAGCTATTTCCTCCATGGTATGATTTTTTAGGAGACGTTCCTTTGCATCTTCCAGAATAAGCTGTTGGCGGTCATTGCTCTTGTGTGGGCATGTAGAAATATGGTGATAGCAAAAATATGACATAAGCATATTCATCTACTCGGCTAAGTGTTTCCTTTGTCCAGCGCGGACATTCAGCAGTGACCACATACCTAAACTCGTTCAATGAAATAGAAACTAATCTCTCTAGAACCAATCTAAATAAAATAGAAAAGGAGAAACTAAAATGAACAAATTATTACTCGTCACTACTGCTGTTGCATTATTTATGATTAATTCAACCGCCATTTCCGGTAGTTCAGGTGAATCTACAGCAGAAATGGCGATAAAGGCTAAGCTTGCTCAGAAAATTCTGAATGAGATGGCCTGCAAGAACAAAAAGCCAGGCGAACAAGTCAAGGATCAAACCGACGGCAAAATGATTACTTGCTCCGAACTAAAAAAATAATGGTGAAAAATTTGGGTTCTGTAAAGACAGAGCGTTTCCAAGCGAGAGAACGACATAATTATTGCCTCAGCAGGCGATGGTGTTGGTGCGCTTGATTTTATTCTGCAGCTGAATAATCCCGTAGAGCAGGGCTTCTGCTGTCGGCGGGCAACCGGGTACATAGATGTCCACCGGTACGATACGGTCACAACAACCACGTACCACCGAGTAGGAATAGTGATAAGGACCACCCCCGTTGGCGCAAGATCCCATGGAAATTACCCATCGCGGTTCGGCCATCTGATCATAAACCTTGCGCAATGCGGGAGCCATTTTGTTACACAAGGTACCAGAAACTATCATTACATCTGATTGACGTGGGCTGGGACGAAACACAACGCCAAAACGGTCTAGGTCATAGCGCGATGCAGCAGCTTGCATCATTTCTACTGCGCAGCAAGCAAGTCCAAAAGACATCGGCCACATAGAACCAGTCCGCCCCCAATTAATGATCTTATCCAGACTGGTGGTAACAAAACCTTTTTCAAGTACACCTTCAATACTCATACCATTAGTCCCACTCCAATGCTCCCTTCATCCATTCGTAAATGAAACCAATGATGAGAATACTAAGAAATATCATCATTGCAACAAAACCGAACAGGCCAATCTCGTTCAGCACTATCGTGTCATTTGGTCGGCTTCTTATCCCCTAAAATACATCAAGGTATTTTCGAGAGCATTCGCTTCATTTCGTCCACATTGAAAGCGCGCAGTGTTTGCGAGCGGACATTCCCGAGCGAGCCACCCTTTAGAAGAGCAGAAGTAACGGCTTCTTCAGGTCCTTCCAAAATCATCACGATGTCGTAATTCCCTACTGTCCAGTAGACGCTCTTGATCGTTACACCTACTTTTTCAGCCATCGATCGAAATGCCTTGAAACGAACAGGCGAGTCTTTAACTTTCCGGATTCCTTGGTCAGTAAAGCTCATAAGGCTAATGTACGTTGCCATGATGTCCTCCTATAGGTAGTGCGTTCGTGGCGTTCACTAATCGAACAAAAGCGTATTACGCCACAACTAAAAGAAGCCGATGCACCGGACAAACACATGAGTCGCAAGAACATCGGCTAATTGAGTCATTGGTTTTGAGTTCTATGTATTTTAGTTAGGAGATCCTCCTTGCCAGTAGCTTTACTCAAGGTTTCAAGATCGGTTTCAATATCGTCAATCCTTTTGCTTAGAACATACCAAAGACCGATGACTAGTGCGACTGCTATGATAATTGTCATTAAGTCCATAATTACCTCCTTATATGAAGGTGCCAACAACGGCACAGGGCTATAAACGCTTTGAGGACAAGGCGTTGGATTGTCCTTCTCATATACACCAACTAACTCCAGCTAAGTCCTTATAGTCGTTATAGTATGTATGACTTTAGATTTAACAAATCTCGAATTGTTCCGTAAAGTGCCAAAAACAGACATTCATTTAGCGGCCTCGAATCATCTAACTTTAAGTGCTTAAATAATTTGATGATTTTTCTAGGAAGAAAAAAAGTAGTTTTCCGATGAATTTTCTATGACGAACATACTCTATATAATTGGTGGTGTACTACATCAATGAAACCATGGTCGTGTGTGTTGCCAAGTTCCTGTTTTACCTAAATATTAGGAGGGAATAATGTCAAGGAAACCAATCACAGCAAGTAAACCTGACCCTGTTGGACCAGCCGGAACTATTGTCAGCAAATCAGTAGCAAACCTCAGAAGTGTCCCAACCAAGCAAGCACAAAGTGTAGCAAATAGACTAGATCGTCAACAACTGATCGCTATTGCTGCTTATTATCGTGCTGCACGGCGTGGTTTTGAGGGGGGTTATGAAGTACAAGATTGGCTGGAAGCAGAAGTGGAAATAGATGGTGTTCCGCTACCAGGAGGATTCTGACTACCAGTCTTCCTGCAATTAGGTAATGTTGGTAGTAGTTAATGAACATTTAATCACTTCAAGGGAGGAGATTAAAATGGCTAACGTTAATCAAATATCTGTTCTAATTAAAACAGGTGCGCAAGGAATGGCAGCTGGAACTCATGGCGATGCTTATTTGGGTATTGGGTGTAAAGAATTCTATCTTACCGAGTTTAGGGACAAAGACTTTCAACCAGGACTCGCTCAAACGATCGTATTATCGGGATTAGCCCAAGCAATTGTATCTGGTGAGAAAACAAATATCGAGACATCTCTAGATGACAATGATTCGTGCTCCCCATATCAGATAGTTACGGAAAACCTGCCCAAGTGTCCACTCTACATTCGTTTCGAACCGGGGTCTCGATATGACTACTGGGATCTCGACGAAATAAGGGTGACTGTTAATCCAGGTTCTGAACAGATTGTTTTCTTTGCTTTAGGAGAAAAATCATATTTGTGGTCTGGTGTTAGAGGTCCTAAGATAATGTATCTAGGTGAGGCTATAACAACTCATTAGAAATAGACGAGTGGTTTTGAGTTGCACGTGTGATCCATGAGCCACACTGACGTAGACCCGAAATGGAACTAGTGGAACGCCATACCGTCAATTTTTTTAGACACAATCTTTTTATGAGGAGGGGTTCTATAGACGAAAATCATTACATCACAACAGTTTTATCCAAACGTCGGCGCTAATGCGCTGGCATAATAAGTTGCGGTAACGCGACAAGATGAGGCCACAGTGATATGTGGCGATCCAGTGAAGCCCTGCTAATAGTGGGGCTTTGCGTTTGTGTGGACAGTATAGAAAATAATGTTGCCGTCTAGCGATTGTAAACACTTACACAGACCTCGCTTCCCTGGGGTGTTTTTGTGCTATCTGAATGTCCGCTTTGGGTCAAAAGCGGGCATTCGTAATAGTCTAAGCGCATCTTTTATTAAGTACAAAAAATCCTGGCGTTTCCTTGATTTAGGGTTCTATCCGGGAATCGCAGCTAATGTGTACATCTTCTAGCCGAATTTCCTCTTTGATAGAGAACTCACTACTCAAGGCCCCTGGTTTGATGCCGTTTGCATGCTGAGCGTACTAACCACTCGTTCATTAATGTGTGACCAGCGTTTTTTTGATTTCTGCAAAATTCCCGGCAACTTTCGTTGAAGGGATTGTGGTGCCGAGTTGCCTCTCGATTTGCGTAAACGAAAAAATACCGCACACCGAATGGTTGGTCTCAGCGTTATTTTCTATCACCAGGATATGCTGCCGTCCGGTGTCATGAAAACTGGCAATAATGTGTCCTACTCTGGCATGTTGTAATTCTTCAATGGAAATAATTTCCAAGCGATCGAGTGGTGTCATGATGTCCGAGACTAGGATCTCATTATGTTTCACACTTCGTTCCTGAACAAAGCGCATTGGTTTTTCACCTAGAATATCAGCTGCGGTAATGATACCTCCAAGAGTCTTGTCCTTATTCAATACAAGCAAAGAGCGCACACCACGCCGTATCATATAGGAGTTAGCAAATTCCATGGACACATGCGGCTCAATTACAGCAGCATGAGTATGTCGTAAGTCGGTCATCACATCGAAGGCCGATGACTCAAGAGTTACAGATTTGGGGGGAACCGGACGAGCAACAGTAACAGCACCTGTCAGGCGCCACGCAGAAAGAGGTTGGTAGTCAAGCATTGAGGCGTTCTCCATCTTTGATAGATAAAAAATATACTTAATTGAAAGGATGAAAATTTCAGATTATCCCGGCGCAGGAATATACACTGAACAGAGTTATTGGTCAATGCAATAATAGTATTACGGTGTTATGGGAGCCAGGCTTCTATCTTATTAAATTACCATTATACCCTTTGTTCAACATTGTTAGAGCGTAAGAGTTCTCGGCAGAATAGTGCTGACAGGTGAAAGGAAGCTATTGTTATCCATTGAATTAGAATGTCCGCTTTGTGCCAAAAGCGGACGTTCAACACCCCTTCAGGTCGTTACCGTTTTTAACTAGTGTAAGTAGGATTTTAAAGTATTTTGGTCACATCGGTGAAGTCGAGCAAAGTTGTTGGTCATTGGTCTGGCTTACCCAGCATGCCAAATTCGACTGGCGTCTTGACGTAGAAAAGCCGCACATCTTCTTTTAGCAAATAATCAAACAAGTGATTCGCCTCTTCCTCGCTGACGATCATCACAATTTCCTGCGGGTTATCGGCTGGCGCGAATAAGCGCGCGGAGTGGATGTGGCGGTTATGTCCGTAGCCTTCGCTGCCGGTCATTACGCTTGCGCCACGCAACCCCAAATCGAGGGCGGTGAGCATGAGCCACTCGGACATTTGCGTCAACTCGTGAAAGCGATCTTCATGAGTGAAAAAAGTGATCTCATAACTTTTCATCGCCGTCTCCTCATTAACGTTTGATTTGCTTATCATTATGGTGGGACTCAGACATTCGCAGAGTTTCCTTTTAGAATTTTTTCGCCAAAATTACATGTCAGCACCTCGATGCATAGGTTCTATCTGTCTTTCTTTAGGCCTGATAATAAAGACAGGGCAAGGGGCATATTTAACAACATATTCTGCAACAGTTCCAATGACAGCAACATATCGGTTCCATCCATCATAGCTATTTGCCCCAATGATGATCAGGTCTGTATTAAGTTCTCTGGTAACAAGGATTATTTCATGGCCAGCGTGGCCTTCTACAAAGATAGTCTCAACTTCTAGGTCAAAAGATTCTGCTAGTTCTTTGAGGGTATCCTCTCCTCGCTGCCGGGTCTTTTTAGGGTCTTCATTCGATATAAAACGTTCTGGAGGCAGATAGTTCTCATCTGAAATGCCTAACGCTCTTGGTTTAAACACGTACAAGGCCTTGAGTTCTGCTTTGTAGGTTTAAGCCAGCAACATGGCATGGTAGCTGGCATCTTTAGAGGCGTCTGTAAAGTCGGTGGCTAGGATGATTTTTTTAAAGGGGGCTTGCACAGTACTCTCCTTATCATATTGTACATACCTATATGACAGGTACCGGCAGACTAATTCACAAATAGTTATGAAATCTCATAACTTGTTCAGTTATACCTATGTTGCAGAATCCAAAGACGCAAATCACTCAGTCTATGAAATATATGAGTGTCTGCTTTGTGCCAAAAGCAGACACTCAAGGTTCAGTTCAGAGTCGCTAGCTAGATCAAAAAAGAAGAAAATCTCATCTACCTGTATTATTACGTTATATGTTTACAGACGAATTTGTGGAGTCATTGATGAATCAAAGGTTCATTGTGAATCATCATGCTTCATCATTTTGCTTGGCCCAGGTTAGGGGAGCTGTTATATCAGTAATTTGTGAACTTGACTATATAGGATGCACATGAGAGCCATGGTCCTAGATGCGCAGGAACGGCCTTTGCGACTGGCCGAATTACCCAGACCATCACCCGGAGCTGATGAAATCCTGGTCGCAGTACATGCCTGCGGTGTGTGCCGCACCGATCTGCACGTGATGGACGGGGATTTACAGCAACCAAAACTACCTCTTATTTTGGGTCATGAAATCGTCAGCATAGTAGTAGAAAAAGGTGAGCGTGTAGAGAATTTTGCTCTAGGGCAGCGCGTGGGAGTGACTTGGCTCGGTCGCACCTGTGGCCATTGCCACTACTGTATGAGCGATAGCGAAAACCTTTGTGGCGCAGCCGAGTTCACAGGCTATACCTTGGACGGCGGTTATGCTGAATTCGCGCTAGCCGATCAACGCTATTGCTTTTGTTTACCGGATAAATATTCCAATACAGAAGCCGCACCATTGCTTTGCGCCGGACTAATTGGTTACTGTGCATTGGTCGCGGCCGGTGATGCGAAAAGGATTGGCATCTATGGTTTCGGCGCAGCTGCCCATATCATAACGCAAGTGGCTCGCTGGCAAGGACGGGAAATATTTGCATTCACCAAGCCAGGTGATGCAGATGGACAGTGTTTTGCTCGCGAACTAGGGGCTTCTTGGGCGGGAGACTCTAGCGAAACCCCACCCCAGAAAATGGATGCTGCCATACTGTTCGCTCCAGTGGGTGCACTGATACCGCAGGCGCTAAGATACACTACTAAAGGTGGGACGGTGATTTGCGCCGGCATACATATGAGCACAATTCCAGCATTCACATATTCCCTGCTATGGGGAGAGCGTAGTGTGCGCTCTATCGCTAACCTTACCCGCCATGATTGTGAGGAATTTCTCACTATTGCACCGAGAGCTGGAGTCAAAACTGAGGTGGAAATCTTTCGCCTGGAAGCTGCTAATGAAGCCATGCAATGTGTCCGTAGAGGCCAGGTACGTGGAGCAGCTGTCCTGGTCGTGGACAAGCCTGTTTAGATACGTTTGCAGCTCAAGCGGAAACAAGCAAACCGTCTGACCGCTTTGGGTCGAAAGCGGACATTCATTGAAAGGTCATTAGACTCGATTTTTTAGTGTACTTGGATTGCGGCGAGACCGTGACCGAACCGTTCTTGGTCAGACGTGATGGGAATAGATTATAGTAGGAAAAGTTGTCGCAGTTGCTTTCGGCGACAGTTTCTTGACCAATCCCCGTTCTGCCATTCCCTGCCTTTTGGTCATCCATCACGTTAAGGCTGTGACGCAATGATGGCCATGCCAAGTAAAGCCACGGTTGCACCGATCAGATCCCAGCGTGAGAGAGTAATGCCATCGACTGCCCATAACCATATCAGCGCAACGGTGATATACATGCCGCCATACGCGGCGTAGGTGCGCCCAGCCGCGAAGGGATGCAGAGTAAGTAGTCAAACAAATAAAGCCAGTGCTACAACGGCTGGCACTAGAAGCCATGCTGATTTTCCCTGCTTTAGTACAAGCCACGGAAGGTAACAGCCAATGATCTCAACCACAGCGGTGAGGGCAAACAATCCGGTGGTTTTGGCTAGCTCCATCATTCGAGTTATTTATGTTTCCTATATTAATTACGAAAACATCGAAAACAATTTAACCACTTGAGAGTCACATCACATTCTTTAGAAGGTTGAGAGGTGGAATAGAAAAAGTAATGTTGTCGCACAGATTTTAACAGTATTTGTATCGTATTGAAGCGAATGTCTGCCTTAGGTCGAAAGCAGACGTTCAGGTTCCGTAAATAGGAGTGTTAACAGGAGGGATGAAGCTATCAAATAATGCTTATGCTTTTTGATCAATTTCTCGCCAATGCGGTAAAAGTGTATCTATTAACCATATAAATTATGGTGGATAATTTGCATAATGAAACATGCAGAAATATTGAAGTTTTGGTTTGAAGAAATCGATCCCTCTCAATGGTGGGCAAAAGATGCACAGTTTGATAGGCTCATAGTTGATCGATTTGCAGATGTTCACTCTAAAGCAATTCGATGCGAGCTATTTGAATGGAGACAAACAGCAGATGGCCGGCTTGCTGAGGTCATCATCTTAGATCAGTTCTCAAGAAACATGTTCAGAGATTTAGCGTTGTCGTTCGCTTATGATCCATTGGCTTTGGCGCTCTCACAAGAAGCGATTTCCGTAGGAGCAGATCGCGAACTTAACTCGTCCCAGCGATACTTTCTTCACATGCCTTTTATGCACAGCGAGTCTTTAAAAATACACGAAGTTGCGATGGAGCTGTTTGGAAAGGACAGTAACCAAGGCCACTTGAATTTCGAAATCAAGCACAGAGACATTATCCAGAAATTTGGCCGGTACCCTCACAGAAACAAGATACTAGGCAGGGTATCAACAACAGATGAAATCGAGTTCTTGAAAAATCCTGGTTCTGGATTCTAGAGAGGTACAAATACAAAACGATGCCAACAGAAAAGAACAAGACTGTTACAAATTTGTGCCAAAAGCGGACATTCAAATTTGAACCGACGGATTATTTTTTGGAAAATCCCAAATATTTAATACAATTAGGCACTATCGCTGCCATAGTTTCACGAAAATTCTTTTTGAAACCGTTATCGCTAGCAAAAAATGAACTGTCATTGTGAATTGGATTAATTGAGTAGTACCATAAAGAACATTGAGCATTGGCCATTATCGATCCGGATGCTGGATCAACCAGCTTCATCATGACAAAAACGAGAAATTGATCCCCGTAATAAATATTGTAATTTAGGAGTCCAACTTCCAGAACGGCACCAGTGCTAGGCTGCTCAGGATAGCTGAATTGCGATGTATCCATGTTGTAAAATTTTCTTAATGGAGTCAGCCAATCTTCCTTTAAGTTCGTTATTTCCCTCCGCTTGACACCAGGTACTGGCTTGATTTCAGGGTCAGCGCTGACGGAATAATTGCTTACAGTTTCGAGTTGACGCATCGTTTCCTTTGCAATTTCTACAGTTGATTCCCAGATTTCGTTTTTGTTCAATAAATCCTCGGCTATTTGTGACAGCGTAGTACTTTGCTTATTCGCTCTTGGTAAATCCATCAGTAGCATTAGCAATAAATCCGGTCCGGATAATGGTGGTGCCTCAATCGGAACGATATGGATGTGTGTCAGGGAAACCGCTTTACTCTGATCAAGCTTTGAATCAAACTTTGAATTTATGGACACGCAGCTTGACATGAGAGCAGTCAAAAACAGCAAGAAATAATACACCGACTTCATCGACCCCTTCCTCATGTAGTTAGGGACTTCATCGGTTCAAATGTCAGATTTTTCAAAATTCGCATCATTGAGTTTTATAGAACCGCCATCGCGTGAGATGGATAAGTTAAAACTAAGCTACGGTGCCGTAGCTTGACAGCGGTTTTTAGGATTATTCAACAGCCCCTTTACGCATCACTGGGAGATCTTTAGCCAATTGAATCTGGGAACTATATACTTTACACCGGAAAATATTGTGGTATAATTCTCTTATCATGAGAGGAGGATGCCATGCCTTATAAGATCAATACTGCAATCAGTGTCTACCAGTTGATGGAAATGTTTCCTGACGAGGAAACCGCACGACAGTACCTTGAGGATCGTTGCTGGAAATATGGTGTGTCTTGCCCGACATGTCAAAGCCTATCGGTCTATACAAGATCGGGAAAACGAAAAGGGATGTATGACTGTCGAGGATGCGGCAAGCATTTTAGTGTTCGGACCGGTTCCATTTTTGAAAAATCACACATTCGACTTCACAAATGGCTCTATGCCATTTACACCGTCATGACTTCTCGAAAGAGCATTAGCGCTATGCAATTAAGCAAAGAAATTGGAGTCACGTATAAGTCCGCCTGGTTTGCGTTGCATCGGATTCGAGAGGCTTGCCGTGGCGATCTTACCCGTCTCTCAGGAATCGTAGAAATCGACGAAACGTATGTGGGCGGGAAAGAACGGAACAAGCACTGGAAGAAAGGGGATAAACCGAAAGCCGGGACAGTTGGCAAACAACCCGTCCTCGGCATGAGGGAGCGTGGTGGCAAGACCGTGGCCCTGCCAGTGCCTGCGACGGATCGGCTTACGCTGTGGACGGAGATTCAAGAGGCGATAGAAATAGGCAGCACGCTCTATACGGATGACCATGCCGCCTATCGAGGCATTGAGCGTAAAGGCTATCAGCACCAAGCCGTAAACCATTGGCATTGAGAGCGTTTGGGCGGTCTTAAAACGTGGACTGAACGGCACATTCCATCAAGTATCCGTCAAGCATTTATCGCGTTATATTCATGAATTTTCGTTCAGGCTCAATGAAGGACGTTGTGGCCGGGAGACCATGCACCGCATTGAAAGCGTCTGTGATGCGGCCATTGGCAAACGCTTAACGTATCAGGGGCTTGTCCAATGAGCGCCGTAGGGACCGGCCTCTTGGATTCGGCTGTGGATGTGCTTTTTGCTCACTCCCCACTCGTTCACCGCTTGATCCAGGGAGACGCCACACTCCGTGCTTCGATCACGAGAGAAAGCGTGGATTTAATTGTGACCTCTCCCCCCTATAACGTTGGCAAAGCATATTCTGGTGCCCAACAAGATGATTCATTGCCCTACGACGCCTATTTGAACTTTTCTAAACAGTGGCTGACGAATTGTTTTCATTGGACGAAATCGACCGGTCGCTTATGCGTCAATGTCTCGCTGGATAAAAACAAGAATGGCAAGCAACCGCTTTCAGCAGACATCACGCGATTAGCAATGGAGGCCGGGTGGTGCTATCATGCGACTATTCTGTGGAATGAAGGCAATATCTCCCGTCGCACGGCATGGGGGAGTTGGAAGTCAGCCAGCGCCCCTCATGTCATTGCCCCTGTGGAAACCATTATTGTGCTCTATAAAGATACGTGGAAACGTGAGCGCCCTGGAAACAACGATATTAGCGCCGAGGAATTTAAGGAATGGTCGTTGGGGTCATGGTCATTCAATGGAGAGAGCAGGAAACGGATTGGTCATGAGACCCCATTTCCAAGAGAACTGCCGAAACGCTGCATCAAGATATTCTCGTTTATCGGGGACACGGTGTTTGATCCGTTTGTCGGATCGGGCACTACTATGATAGAAGCGATCCGACATGGTCGGCAAGCCATTGGTCTTGAGAAAGAGCCCAAATATTGTGAGCTGACCAGAGATCGGATTTTCAAGGAATGCAATCTCTCATTGAGGAAATCCTTACCGATAAGGCAGGGAAAATCTACTGCACCGTGTTGGAGCAGTTAATCTATCAACGGCCCTCTCAAGATTGAGTCCGGGGAGGTGACTGGTCTCACAGCCTGCCTCCTCGCCAATACCGATGCCTATGACAACCTGCTTTCCACGCTGAAACAGCGAACATTTGAGTTAGCCAAACAGATTACCCCGTTACATGGCAGTCCGGTAACAACTACATAAATCCCCATATTTAGCTCTTGACTTACTACCTAGATGTTGTGGATAACCAATAGCACAGACTAGCAGCAATACTGGAGCAATAAGCCCACAGCATCGGCGAGAACAATGGTACCTGAATATAAAATCTTGCTACTGCGCGAGAAACTACTCTATACGAGCTATTTGCTACCGCATCTTCCTTAACCAACTTAGGTAATGATACATAAGTTATCAGACTTAATTTTCAACTAGTGACAACCAATATTGAAGCTCTTTAAGGCGTGCCTCAACACCGGATGTCTCGTAGAAATCACCGTCTTTACTTTTTAATGCGGTTTTCAATTGACCAATGGCTGCAAGGAGATTTCCCTGACGGATATAAGCTTCTGCCTGTGCACGATGTTGTAACATATTGTTTCCAATTGCCTCATAACTTTGTGCTTGCAATTTGTAAAGGCGTATGTCGTTTGGTGTAAATAGCAACTGCTGGCTTGTAAATTTAAGCGCCTCATCTTTGTAGCCATTGTGCAACAGTGCGGTGGCGTAATCGTAGATTAGCGCCCGATGATTCGGATAAGTTCGTAACGCAGTCTTATAAATGCCAAGCGCTTCATCATATTGTCCGATAGAGAGTTTGACACGAGCTGCAAGTGTCTCAATCATAGCACTAGCGTGTAATGCTTTACGTTTAATTCGGATAATCTCCCCAAGACGATGATTACCTTTCATTTTACTCATAGTGCCAAAATGAGGGGATTCATAAAGTAGCGTCAGCTCCTTATTCGCACGCGCATTATTTCCTTCTCGTAACAAAGCACTGATTAATCCATAGCGTTCTACTGTCTCATTGCTGTAACGCTTCTCTTGCAAATTGGAATCAAAATGTATTACTGCATCTCTCGTTTTCCCCTCGGACGCACGTAGCTTGGCACGAACCAGCTGAAATTCAATACTGTCGGGAACCTGCCTGTAAGACAAACTTTGAGTACGATTCTCGATGTCAGCTATACGTTCATAAGTAAGTGGGTGAGTACGCAGATAAGAAGGTGCACCATTTTCCTGAAATCTTCCAGCTCTTTGTAGGTGCCCGAAAAAAGTCGCCATGCCACTAGGATCAAATCCAGCTCTAACCAGCACACCCAATCCAATACGGTCGGCTTCTTTTTCATGTTCACGAGTGAAATTCAATTGTGATTGAATTGCAGCGGCTTGGGTAGTAGCCAAAACAGCCTGCCCTGCTTGTGAGCTTGCACGGGAGGCTAGAATCGCTAGTGCCAGGGATGCCAAAGTGGTCAACACACTGTATTTCTGCCCTAAAATCATACGGGCAAGATGCTTTTGCGTGACGTGTGAAATTTCATGTGCCATCACACCAGCCAACTCCGACTCACTCTGTGCTGTAAGAATAAGCCCACTATTAAAGCCCATGAAACCTCCTGGCAACGCGAATGCATTGATCGATGGGTCTCGCAAGGCAAAGAACTCAAACGCCTGATCTGGTTGGGACTCATTCGATCCAGAAATTAATTTATAACCTAGGCTGGTGAGATATCCGTCTATTTCGGCATCATCAAGGTAGCTGGGATCAGCACGAATCTGAGACATTATATGCAGGCCGATCTGTCTTTCTTCACGCGGCGAAATAGTGGCCTGAGAAGCATCACCCAGATCAGGTAACTCGTTAGCAAAAATATTTTTAGCAAGCGATAACAGCAGAATAAATATTATATAGCGTATTCTCATTCTAATATGATAACGATTCCTATACTAAGTTCCACAGTACTGCGGCGAAACTAAAAATGATAAATGAAAAAAATGTGACGATAAAGGATCCAGAACGCTCTTTATGAAAACGTTGGAAAATAAAAAATAATGGGAATTATATACTTGACGATCCCTAAATTCTCCCTTGACTACAAAACTTACTTATCCCTCCGAGGCTTAGGACATGTAAGAGCTTGTTTTTACCCGCTTGTCCCTTAACCCACATTTCAGCCCCTTTCCCATATCCACCACCATCTAAAACGATAATGGTCGGAAACTCATTGAGTTGAATTGAAAGCACCTCAAACGGATATTTTTCATCAACACTTCCAACAGAGGACTGCCACTTGCATTGAATAACCAGACAACTCGGCCAACGCTGCGGATGATATAAAATGACGTGTTTATCCCTTTGACATACGTTGACCATACCAATGTGTAATCACGTTATGTCTAGTGATCAAATCCGCCTCCGATACGATGGTCCTGCACTAGCCAATCATTCCATCGATGTAGATGATTTAGCCCCTGCATTATTAGCTCTAGGGGATCTATGTAAGTTGACCAATAAAAAATTTAACGGTGACCGTACATCAGTAAAAGTTGTCGTTAATGCTGATCTTGAACAAAACTGTTTTGAATTATACCTTGAGTTACTTCAAACTTTAACTGAGCAAGCAAAATCAATAATTAAAGATGATGATATAGCCAGCGCCAAAGAAATACTTGAATGGTTAGGAATAATTGCTGCTGGACCACTTGGATTATTTGCAGTACTTAAAATTCGGGATTTATGTAGTTGTTACCGGACTGCCATGTAACGGGGTAATCTGTTTGGCTAACTCAAATGTTCGCTGTTTCAGCGTGGAAAGCAGGTTGTCATAGGCATCGGTATTGGCGAGGAGGCAGGCTGTGAGACCAGTCACCTCCCCGGACTCAATCTTGAGAGGGCCGTTGATAGATTAACTGCTCCAACACGGCGCAGTAGATTTTCCCTGCCTTATCGGTAAGGATTTCCTCAATGAGAGATTGCATTCCTTGAAAATCCGATCTCTGGTCAGCTCACAATATTTGGGCTCTTTCTCAAGACCAATGGCTTGCCGACCATGTCGGATCGCTTCTATCATAGTAGTGCCCGATCCGACAAACGGATCAAACACCGTGTCCCCGATAAACGAGAATATCTTGATGCAGCGTTTCGGCAGTTCTCTTGGAAATGGGGCCTCATGACCAATCCGTTTCCTGCTCTCTCCATTGAATGACCATGACCCCAACGACCATTCCTTAAATTCCTCGGCGCTAATATCGTTGTTTCCAGGGCGCTCACGTTTCCACGTATCTTTATAGAGCACAATAATGGTTTCCACAGGGGCAATGACATGAGGGGCGCTGGCTGACTTCCAACTCCCCCATGCCGTGCGACGGGATATATTGCCTTCATTCCACAGAATAGTCGCATGATAGCACCACCCGGCCTCCATTGCTAATCGCGTGATGTCTGCTGAAAGCGGTTGCTTGCCATTCTTGTTTTTATCCAGCGAGACATTGACGCATAAGCGACCGGTCGATTTCGTCCAATGAAAACAATTCGTCAGCCACTGTTTAGAAAAGTTCAAATAGGCGTCGTAGGGCAATGAATCATCTTGTTGGGCACCAGAATATGCTTTGCCAACGTTATAGGGGGGAGAGGTCACAATTAAATCCACGCTTTCTCTCGTGATCGAAGCACGGAGTGTGGCGTCTCCCTGGATCAAGCGGTGAACGAGTGGGGAGTGAGCAAAAAGCACATCCACAGCCGAATCCAAGAGGCCGGTCCCTACGGCGCTCATTGGACAAGCCCCTGATACGTTAAGCGTTTGCCAATGGCCGCATCACAGACGCTTTCAATGCGGTGCATGGTCTCCCGGCCACAACGTCCTTCATTGAGCCTGAACGAAAATTCATGAATATAACGCGATAAATGCTTGACGGATACTTGATGGAATGTGCCGTTCAGTCCACGTTTTAAGACCGCCCAAACGCTCTCAATGCCAATGGTTTACGGCTTGGTGCTGATAGCCTTTACGCTCAATGCCTCGATAGGCGGCATGGTCATCCGTATAGAGCGTGCTGCCTATTTCTATCGCCTCTTGAATCTCCGTCCACAGCGTAAGCCGATCCGTCGCAGGCACTGGCAGGGCCACGGTCTTGCCACCACGCTCCCTCATGCCGAGGACGGGTTGTTTGCCAACTGTCCCGGCTTTCGGTTTATCCCCTTTCTTCCAGTGCTTGTTCCGTTCTTTCCCGCCCACATACGTTTCGTCGATTTCTACGATTCCTGAGAGACGGGTAAGATCGCCACGGCAAGCCTCTCGAATCCGATGCAACGCAAACCAGGCGGACTTATACGTGACCCCAATTTCTTTGCTTAATTGCATAGCGCTAATGCTCTTTCGAGAAGTCATGACGGTGTAAATGGCATAGAGCCATTTGTGAAGTCGAATGTGTGATTTTTCAAAAATGGAACCGGTCCGAACACTAAAATGCTTGCCGCATCCTCGACAGTCATACATCCCTTTTCGTTTTCCCGATCTTGTATAGACCGATAGGCTTTGACATGTCGGGCAAGACACACCATATTTCCAGCGACGATCCTCAAGGTACTGTCGTGCGGTTTCCTCGTCAGGAAACATTTCCATCAACTGGTAGACACTGATTGCAGTATTGATCTTATAAGGCATGGCATCCTCCTCTCATGATAAGAGAATTATACCACAATATTTTCCGGTGTAAAGTATATAGTTCCCAAAAATAGAAAGTAGAGAACTGATTACTAGGGATGGCAGAGATATAGTTCAAATAAAGATTGAGGGCGATAATAATCATGTTCATGTTCATCCTCAAACGAATGAAATGCTTGGCGATAGTCGTATAACTAAAAACGTACAAAAAGTTGTAAGCCCATTAACAAAGGAAGGATACGAGAAATTAGAGTTTCAATCTGGTGATAATAAAGAAGTAATCACTAAAAATGACGCAAAGGAGATATTAGATATAGATATTAATGATCCATTAGATTTAACCAATGATGAAGAACCACAAATAATTACAGCATGGATCAGGGTATATTTACCTGTTTATGACAAAGAAGCAAAAACTTGGAGATTTGAATATAGTGATAAACACGAAACTATAGACATCAGCGAGACAGACATTGCGGAGAATGCGCTTGAAAGAGGCGGTGCATTAGTTAATGATACTTACAAAGTAAAGCTAGAAATAACGCAAACAAAAACCTCAGTTGGAAACTTTAAAAATAGGTATAAGATAAAGGAGGTTGTCGAATTTCATCCGGCTAAGTTAGGGTCTCAAAATGAACTATTTAGAAAAGATGAATCTTAAAGAAGCCAGAAAACAAGGCAAACTTAAGGAATTTATCAAAAAGCACAGCAAAGACCCAAAAGGGGATGCTAAACAATTCGATAAAGCTCTAGACTCAATTACTTATCCTGAAAAGTCGAAATCAACTCAGGAAACATCTGATCAGGATTCTTCCGAGAATTGAAACGATATTCAAACTCTTTGGCATATAACTCTAGTTTCTCTTTTGACACATGGATATGTGTGCTATGAATGCTCTTTTTAAGGTGAGACCAATAGCCCTCAATGCTGTTAACGTGAATATCACCATTGACGTATTCGCCCATGCCGTGATTAACAGTTTTGTGTGTGTAGCCTTTTTTGCCAAGTTTCTTGTATGCGTGCCATTCGTCGCTGTAGATCGTGCTATCAGTGGTAACATTTTCAAGAATGTGTGGTTGAATACTTTTAGTCTTAGCGTTTGGTACAACCCTAGTCATAACGTCACCGTCACGTTGCATCATGCCGAAAAGGACGGTTTTGCCTGATGCTCCGCGCCCACGTTTACCAGCACGTTTGCCGCCGATGTAGGTCTCATCAACTTCGATGTTGCCTGACAACATAGATTCACCGTCAATCATAGCCATGTGCTTGCGTATTCCATGACCCATACGATAAGCGCACTTGTATGTAACACCGAGTTGACGTTGTAGCTCTTTGCCAGATACGCCGTGACGGGTAGTAGTGAACAGGTAGATAGCGTAGAACCAGAGTTGTAATGGTGTCCTTGAGCCTTTAAATAAGGTTCCTACGGTGGGGTGTAAATGATGACCGCACCATTGGCAAGAATAGGCACGCTCCATCTTGATGGGATACCACTTAGCTTTACGCTCACATTTGGGGCAAGTGTGACCTTGACCGAAGCGAACATTGAATAGGTGTTCCAAGCAGGCTTCATCGCTTGAGAACTGTTTAAAGAACTGACGTAAGGTAATAGCTTTCATCTGTGTGTCTCCTAGTGTTAATAGAAGTATGGCAGATTATATACCGTATGTCAAAGGGATAATAGCGTAAAATGAAATCAATTCGTCTTTGCTTTCCGTATATATCGTGACCTATCGTGCATTGTTCGGCAAATATGGGTTGTTTCAGATCACGCAGTGCAAAAAACCGTAATGATGAGACCGCCTCATATTCCTCACTGAGTAAATCAAAAATGGCGTTCTCCAGTGTCTTTCCGCGTGTATTTGCCCTGCTACCTCTAGTCATAAGAGGTGATGATGACTTTGGCACTGGCACCGCGACCAGAAGCTTTTGAATTAATAAAGCGCGTGGCCTCTATGCTATGCGTTCTGTAGTGCGCCCCCCCCCGATAGAGACGACGAATAAAGGGTGTGTCAGAATTACTTAGCATTACCATTGCACCTGATTCTATCCAGTCATTAACAGTATTGTGCAAACATTCCTGATCATCTTCGCTAAACCCCCCCGCCTGATATTCCGTGAAGCAATTATGGTAAGGCGGATCACAATATATAAAGTCATCAGCACCGGGCTTTACGACCCGTTTAAAACTACCAAGTTTGATAATGGCCTTCTGTAATACGGCACTGGCTGCATGCAAACTGCTTTCGTTGCAAATTGCTGGATTTTTGTAACGTCCCTTAGGAACGTTGAATTTCCCTGCCTTATTTACCCGATACAAGCCATTGTAACAAGTCTTGTTCAAGTAGATAAATCGTGCGGCGATCTCTATTGCTATTTCCGGTTGTTGTGCCCGCATATGTAGATAATAGCTCTCATTCTTATGATGTACTTCATGCATCCGCAGGACTTCAATCAATTCGCTGACGTTATTTTTCACTTCCTGATAGGTAATAATCAGTTCCTCGTTAGTATCGGATAATATTGCCCTGTCAATACGATTTGCCATAGTAAAAAACATCGCTCCACCACCAACAAACGGCTCCCAGTAAGTACCAGTATGTTCGGGAAAATACTTTATCAGTGAAGGAATCAAAGACCGCTTTCCACCGGCCCATTTAATGAATGGTGTTGCAGGCGCCTTCTCTGCATAAGGATGTGCAGTATGTAGCAATACCTTTTCAAAATTAAGTATATTGCTCATGCGATTAATTCCTTGTAGGAAAGTCTGGTTGTCATACCTTGATGCAGCAAAATGGATACTCGTTCATGGTGAGCCAGCTTCTTTGTATTCAATCGAAAAACACATCCATCAAGATATTTCTGCGTATGCTTGCTGCTCCAATGGTGATGAATACCAATGTATGATCTTTTGACCAAAGCCCAGAAAGATTCAATCCCGTTTGTATGTACAGCACCCCTTACGTATTCCTTTGCGCTATGATTAACCCGGTTTACATCATAGAAGTTGTCAAGTGAGGAATACGCACGATTATCGTCAGCATGTACGGTGGAACCAAGAGCAACATTTTTGATAATGTGTGGCAGAATATTGGCTGCATTTGCACTTTTAACATGGAACACCCTGGTTTTGCCTTCGCGTTCCTTTATTCCGAAAGCTACGGTCTTGGTCTTTGTACTGCGTCCCTGGTTTCCTTTTGTCCTCTTGGACAGATGCTTGTTCTTTTCTTTGCCGCCAAGGTAAGTTTCATCTACCTCAATACTTCCTCCTAACATTGAACCTCTGTTGTTACCTGCTGCCTTACGAATGCGTTGCAACATGTGCCACGCAGTCTTTTGTGTTACTCCAATGTCCTTGGATAGTTGCAAACTGGAGATACCTTTGCTGTGGCAAGTGTCAATCCAGGTTGCTGCAAACCACTGCGGCAACATCTTAATCTGGCTATCTGAAAAAATAGTGCCCGCAATGATTCTAAATACTTTACGGCATACGCTACACTTGTGCCGCAGATCATCGCTGTAATGGTATATCTTATCGTAACTTCCGCAATGAGGACAATACTCACCATTTGCCCAGCGTATTTTTGTTAGATGCTTGATGCAAATTTCAGGCGTAGAGAACTTTTGTGTAAATTGAAGCAAACTATCCATGTATAATACCTCCATTTCCTTATCCTAAGATTATTATACATCTATATTGTGGGATCGTTAAGTATATAATTCCCTTTATTTTAGTTAGGAAGAAAGCGGATGAAGAAGTTAAATCACCAGACTATATGAATTCTCGAAAGCATTTGAATGCCCGCTTTTGGCACAAAGCAGGCACTCACATGATTACTACCGTATCAATGCAGATACTCACAACAGCCTACCTATTTGGGAAACCATTTAGGAAACAGAAATGTTATTTTTTTGATTTTTGAACATCAATTTCAAAAAAATAATCGTATTTATGCTTTTTATCCAAAGTTAATTCAAGATGATAACGCCCAATCATCGATACCAAAAAAGGTGTTATTGGCAAAATTACCCCGAAAGATCTTTTTTTATTGGGTTTGTTGATCACCACGGCCCCCGTTTTTAATGCTGTGCCTTTCGGATCTCTAATAATAAATTTTCCGTCAAACTTACCTTGTCCATCTTCTAGCTGCGCAAGTATATAAATTCCAGGTAATGCTGTTATTTGTCCAGGAGTTAAATCTTTAAGAAGTAAAAGCAGATCGCTGCTATACATGCCGACAATTGTTAATTTATTACGAATTTCTTCCCTAATTAAATCGGCCAAAATATATTTAATATTCTTTGGAAAAATTTTTCTCATTTATGCAGCTTTAGCGTAACTATCTTCAACATTTACCTGCACTAAATCTATTAAACTTTCAATTTCGATATTCATTGCTTGATAATCTAATTCAATATGACCTGGTTCAATTAATGACCTAAGGAAATAACCACCAGTCCGACTAACTTTTGGAGTGGCAATAATTGCTGTATCTAATGCTGAAGTTAATTCATTAAGGACTTCTCCTGGAGCATCAAGTTTCCGGCCAAAATTGCCTTTATGTTTAAACTTTAATTCTCCTTTAACATTTACTTCTTTTGCTTTTACTTTTTTGCTTGTTATTTCTTTTTCTTTTAATTCTTTTTCAAGATCTAATGGCTCAGCAAGTTCTATCTATGCAAAACGCAATCGAGTTGTCCTCTGCAGTCCAATATTCGTTAGAAGAACTAGGCATCCAAGTATCTACTGGCCCGGTAGTAGATTTTCGCCTGAAAGACCACCTGCGTAACATGCCAGAGCCGGGAACGATTCCCTTGCTATACCCAGGACACTTTAATGGACAGGATACTGAATGGCCGAAAACAAATTTTAAAAAACCTAACGAGATTCTTCGCAATCTGGATACAGAAAGGTGGTTCTTCCCTACCGGTTTCTATTGTGTGGTTCGTCGTTTCTCATCTAAGGAAGAAAAACGACGCATCATGGCAAGTGTAGTGCAGCCAAACACCTTTCCCAATGCGGAAGTGCTTGGCTTCGAAAATCATCTAAATGTATTTCACAAATGTAAGAATAGCTTACCAGAAGCTCTAGTACGTGGCTTAGTAGTGTTCCTCAATTCAACTGCCGTGGATAAATGTTTTCGTCGTTTCAATGGGCTTACTCAGGTTAATGCAACTGACCTCAAACTAATGAAGTATCCAAGCCGTGAAAGACTTATAGCTTTAGGTATAAAAGCAAAAGGTCTTCCAGGTGATCAACAGTCAATCGACTATTTAATTAGGGATTTGCTCAAAGCATGACAACAAAAAAAGAACGTATAAATGAAGCGTTAGGCATACTTAAAACCCTCGGAATGCCAAATGAACAACTTAACGACCGGACGGCAATTTGTCTATTGGCCCTTCTTGATCTTCCGCCCAAGCAAAATTGGAGCGGAGCAAAAAATCCGATGCTTGGTATCCGTGCAATTATTGACTTTGCGCGGACAAAACTAAATATAGCCTACGCTGAAAATACGCGGGAAAGCGTGCGTAAGTATAGTATTAAACAACTTGTTGAATCAGGTATGGTACTGCACAACCCAGATGATCCTAAAAGAGCGGTCAACAGTTCTAAAACCTGCTACCAAATTGATCGGCATGCCCTTGCACTTCTAAGACAATTTGGCTCAAACACCTGGAATAGTTCACTAAAAAAATACCTTGCGAGCCGAGGGACGCTCGCCAAAAATTATGCACGAGTACGTAAACTTCATCGCGTTCAATTACAGGTAACTGCTACGAAAACAATCACGCTCAGTGCTGGAGATCATTCCAATCTCATATGCTCCATCATTAAGGATTTTGGAGCGGTCTTCGCACCGGGCGGACAACTTGTGTACGTTGGCGATACCGGGGAAGTTAGTGTCGGTCGCCACGGAAAAATGCCCGATGTCGTTGTTTACTACCGAAAGAAGAATTGGCTGATTTTGGTTGAGGCGGTTGCTAGCAGCGGTCCAGTTGATGGAGGTCGCCATGCGGAACTTGCCAAACTATTCAAGAATTCAAAAGCTGGCCTTGTCTATGTGACCGCTTTCCCTAATCGTGGCACAGTATACAGAAGATTTCTTTCTGTTGTTGCATGGGAAACTGGAGTTTGGTGTGCGAGTGACCCTACACATCTTATTCACTTTAATGGCATCCGGTTTCTTGGTTCTTACAATACACCTTAACAAATCTATTACATAGAAACACAAGAATATATTTAACTGGGCTCAAATTAACAACTATGTCACCATACAGAAACTAAACCTTGTTGAAAAAATCATGGTTATATCAACCCCCTCTGAAAACCGAGAGAATACACCTGTCGCGCCGCTAGTAACTACCCCCCCCTCAGTCATCTACGCACACACCCTCATCAGACTCTACCAAGAAGTATTTTAGCCAAGCTAAAGTATTAATCTATCGGGATGACGAATTAGCGCCAAGTATGGCTTCACAAGGCCTGCTGAAACTGGTAAATCTGTACCTAAATGCCGCACGAACTAAGGCGCGATATATAGCTTTAGTATGGCCGGCAGCCCCCCGCACACTGGTAATAGTCCACGTATTGGCTACTCTTGAGCGTTGGGCAATGGGTGATAAGCAAGGTATACGCGGGATAACTTTTCCAGTCAAGACGAATGCATTTTACCCACTTAACCATCTTCATCTCGACCGCAATGCATTGATTGCCCATGCCCAAAAACTTCTCGAGCAGCCTCGTGAAAACAACAAATTTGTTACTCGAAGAATGCCTGATAAAGACAGCTTTATTTTTTCGATTGCCGGTATCAAGTCGGAAAATAACGAATTCTTTAACCCAACGATGAGCGAGCTTATCCCCCATTTCTTTGCTGGACAAGGTTTTAAGGAATGGGAATCGTGCTCAAGTCACTTGCTTGAACATATAAGTGCAAAACTAGCTAGGCGAGCATACAAGAAAGCCTTGAGTGTGAACCGTGAAATCATAGGTAACCCAAAGACTGCCCCAGATGCACTCTTTGGAATTGACGCACGCATGTCAAAACAGGAGCGTCATACAGCACTACTTGCTCTGAAGGAAAAAGGTGTTCCAGAAGTCATTCTCGTTGATGTAACAAGGCATGTTCGCCAAGGCACTAATAGCTGGGCTAAATTGACTAATCGGATTTGTGAAGAAATTGAGCAAGTATTTGAACCAGAATCTCCCGGTGTTCTCATTGTTACAGATGAGCCACACGCCGTCATTAAGCTTCAACACGAAATCAATGAACTGAATAAGAAACAAAAAAATAAGCAAAAGAGAAAACCTGAGCAGAACTATTCAATAACGGGAGTCTATAATGGTAACAAGGATGACGGGCTACTTCCTCCCGGAGTAACTGAGTTGGAGGCTCCTGCTCCCAGAGAATTCAATCTCGAGATTGTCGATACCGAAGCCGCCTGTGTGATCAACCAGTTATATCAGATAACTCGCCGATTACCAAATAACCAAGATACTGGCCGGCCGTTGCTTGATGCTGCGAGCTATATATCCCGTTTAGCTGCGTTACCGTGCGGCGTTTCTACCTTGGTGGAGTGGCTGACGCAATCTACGGTTTCTGACCGGGCCCGGCGTCTATATAGTTGGGCAACGTATCATTCTGCATTGAGCGAATTTGAACGTAGCGAGGATGCGGGTGCTGAGCGCTATAACATTCAGAACTGCCTTGCAGCTGGAACAAAACTTTATGAAAACTACAATGCAGCAACGCCATTTGCATTGCGACTTGCTAAACTGACCAAACAATCTGCCCAATCTTGCAAGCAT
Organism: Nitrosomonadaceae bacterium; assembly: GCA_965248035.1. Lineage (GTDB taxonomy): Bacteria > Pseudomonadota > Gammaproteobacteria > Burkholderiales > Nitrosomonadaceae > BJGV01. The sequence continues at coordinate 2,065,509 of OZ252054.1, read as the reverse complement.
TGCACTGTATTAGTCTTTACAAATGCAACATACCGCCGCCTTGCAGAACGCTTTCTTACTCAGCATGATTACCTAGATGGGGTCAGGTTTGAGCATTTCTCGGACAAGGTCATCTTCACTACTTCTTCACAACTCGAGGAACGCCTAACACAACTTGACGGCGCCCAACTCGTCTTTGTCGGGCTTGATGAAGAAGGGCTGCGGTTAACCATGACGGACAATCGAATACTAAAGCATACGGATGTACTCATGACGCAGAGAGCTGGCCAATATTTGCGTACCACACTCCAAATTTTGAAAGAAAACTTTTCTGAATTTAAAATACTTAAGCCTCGAATGGAATCCTTTTTACGCCAGCTCAGCAGATTACCAGACAGCAAAACAATGTTCGTTGACGACTTCGTCCTGCCTACCTTTCGTACAGAACTCTCCTCGGAGATTAGTGCTGTTAACAGTTCAGGAGATCCAGATGCGTGGAGCGTTGTCTTGGAGGACACCACACTTTATTGGAAGCCAGCCCACAAAGTCTACGTGTATGACCCCGCAAGTAGTAATGCAACAGATCACGGTTTTCGTACCTGTGAAGTAGCATCACTCCAACCAGGCGATAAATTGTTTGTGATGTCTAGTGATCTGTGAGAACTAGTTGAGTCGGTACTCAAAGAGGCAGGTGTTTCAATTGAACATGACAAGACCTTTGAAAGCGCGTTGCGTGACTACCATGAAAACGTGACCAAGAGTCTGAATAGTCTTTTCCACGGCAAAAACCTCATAGAACAAGTTCGCCAGCTGCGGACGGCAATCCTGAAACACAATGAAAAGCTGGTGGACGATTTTCCAGCTGAGGATTCTGACCGATACTGGGTCAGCCTTGGTGATTCATCCAATACCCATTTTGAGCAGCTTAGAACTAGGGCGCCGAGACGTGAAGCGCATTTTGCCGCTTTCGCTGAGATTCTTGGTTTCAACAATCTCCAGACGGCGTACTACTGGCAGCGGGTTATCTCGGCCATACGGAGTGCAAGACGATCGGATGGACAACATGTCTCTGGCTTGTACGCCGATATGCTTCTGGAACCTGAAGCTGCAATGCTTCGTTTTAAAATCTCCCAGCAAACCTTGAGAGTATTATTTCAAAAAGCTCGTGAGAGTATTGTCGTTATCGAGAATGTATTACCTCCATTGGAGAACAGTACTGATGCCTAGTCCAGTTCTTCGTTCTAATCCGTTACAAATCCCGACTACGGTTAAAGAAGCAGTTGTCGACGCAATCATTAACATAACGCATGCCTACGTTAGTGGGGCTGGCGAGTTCGGAATGTACCTTTATGGGGCACGTCCCAGAACTCTACTGAACTCTGCATTACTATTGCCGGAAAGAATAACGGAGGGTGGTGACGAAGTAACCTCACCTATCTGGATTTCTTCGCATGGTCTGCAGGTTCAGATTGCTTTAGGACTGGCATCCGAAATTGTAATTCAACCACAGTTATCGATTTACGTTCGTGTTCTCCCTAAGGAAGAGTACCTTAATCGGCCCAACTGTAAACCAATTTTCAGATTAAAGAGAGATGTTGCTGACGAATTAAAGGAAATGCGCAAGGAGCGTGAGAATCAAGAATGGGAAAAAATAAAAGGTTCGTACGCCTCACGGTTCAAGCATCCTGAATGGCGCCGAATCCGTGAAGAGATTAGAGAGAAAATATACAAGGCCAAAGGAATACCCAAAGATCTTGTAATGCTAAATAGTGAGGAACCACGAGATGCGTTAGTGAGGAATGAAGAAATAAAAGAGATACAAGAAGGGCTAGCGGTCAAGACAGACGCACCTGACCTGACTATCAAGGATGAACACTTTGAACTATTAGCGGTTCCCCATAAGTGGTTGCGACTAGATATTCCATTGCCGGAACTTCGTGTCGACCCAAGCAAGGATAGCCTAGCGATTCAACAAGCAGCGTTAGAACATGCTGCATCGATGAACAAGACGATTACTGAATTTCTAACTGCCTGGGCAAATAGCTCGGACCCTGACCAAGGCGGGAACCTTTGGGGATATAGAAGCCAACTCAAGATTCGCCCTAGTCAGTACAAGAAATGGCCCGAATTCTTAGAATATGCGCGTAAATCTTCCAACTCTATTGCCTTGCCAAATATCAAGCTGGAATGGAATTTGGAACTTGCGCCCGATTGGCTCAACCCCAAGAAAGCCAATATGCTAGTTGCCCTCGAGAACAAGAGCAAGGAGCCTCATCGGTACAAGGATGAAACCGACCCAGCTATTTTTTTAGTGAGCGTCACGGCCAAATTCAATCCAAAACTGCACCGCTTCTTGAAGCTAGAGCGAGTTCAACCGTCCTATCGCTATAACCGTTACCTCCAATACCCCGCTATGGGACACAATGGTGGCATTGAGCTTGTGAACCATACTCCGACAAAAATTTCGCTGAAGACTACATGGATTCCGCGGTTCGTTCAACCGCGAATAGTGCCTAGTGGTAGCGCAGCAATTTTACGCATTGTACGCAAGCTCAGTACGCCAGAAGGGCTAGAGGGAATCTTGCCGCTGGCTGAAGAAATGAAACTATGGCTGGATGAACAGCCAAAAAAGGTTAATCTAGCAAATGGGCTAGACCCGTCAGATGTTACTGGTATCGAACACGAAACAAGCAAATTCAAGGAAGACCTGCAGAAGTGGGGTAACGAATCAGCCTCCATCGAAGCGGGGCTAGCCATTCTGCAAGAATCCAAATCTGTTTGGTCTGGACGTGGATCCCAATCAAATCCATTGGCTCGCATATTTGAGGCTTGGCTTGCCATGAACGAAGCTATGGCCAATTTCATGAGAGCTTGATTCGGTAATGATGATGGTGAATGGCGCCTATTCCAGCTTGCTTTTATTGTTGCAAATATTCCGACCCTTGCTTCTCGAATGCCTGAACTCATGTATCGCTACAATGCGGCACGTGATGATTCGGTAACCTTGCTGTATTTTGCAACCGGCGGCGGAAAATCCGAAGCTTTCTTTGGTTTGTTGGTATTCAACCTTTTTCTGGACCGATTGCGCGGCAAGAAAACCGGTATCACAGCAATGTTGAGGTACCCGCTCCGTTTACTCACGATTCAGCAAGCTCAGCGTTGCGCCCGTGTGTTAGCACAAGCGGAATTGGTGCGTCGAACACACAGCTATGGAGGAGATCCCTTTGCTATTGGCTTCTGGATAGGTAGCGGTGGGTCACCCAATCGACTCAAAGATAAAGGCGTTTCAAGCATCAAAGCTATAGACGACGTTGCAACAGATACGGCCTCCGAATTGAAACTGAGGGAAAACGACCTAAAGTACGCTGCTGCTGCGCGAGCCTGGAACAAAATTCCCCGCTGTCCTTTTTGCGATAACATTACAGCGATTCGCCTTTTTCCTAAGCGAGGCGGAACCCTAGCGCATGTTTGTACCAGCATAAAATGCGCCAGTAATGAAGGTATTTGGACGCCGCTGCCATTCCTGATTTGCGATGAAGACATCTACGACCTGGCACCATCCGTGTAGTTGGGCACAATCGATAAGCTTGCGCTAATTGGGCATTCTGCTGAAACCATTCGCCGAGTCTACGGCATGTTGGCGGCGGGAATCGAATAGTAAGCTGAAAGACTTATTAACAAACACTCCGTGCTTTTCAATGTTTCGATGTTACCCCCAAAGTTGCCCTATGATATTCCGGATTCAATAGGATGGCATGAAACCATATTGGACTAGGTGGATGAATCTGCGCTCAGCTGAATCCTGCATACTTCTTTAGATTTATTTAAGATAGGGGGTACACCTAGTCTGGAACTGATCAATTCCCCTATCAATGTAGTACCTACCCCTCTTCCCTTTCCCCAACTTGGCTCTTACCATCATCCCGACTGACGCTTCACTCCGAAGGTTCCGGCTCTGATTGCACCACTACGCCAAGCTTACGTGCCTGGGACATGAGGTTTCCCACACTGGTGGCGGTAGCCGGGGTAGTGGGAAGACCGGCGGTACGCAGCGCCCAGGCTGTCCATACATTACAAGTGTTGAACAGATGGCAGGTCTCTCTGGACAGGTAGAAGCGGCTGTTTCCGTAGAGGCCGGGAATCGGTGACGTGGTGTTACCGGCCTTGTCCAGGGCGAAACTTGACGCAATCGTGCGTGAGAGAAGTTCAAAACCGGCAGAGGACAACTCGATCCTGATGATCTCGCTGAAGGGGAAATAAGCAGGCACGTGGCCGTTGAAACCGACAATGTGCAGGACGCTGGCGGTAGGCAACAGGGCCACCTTCAGGATGAATCCCAAGTGGGAATCCGGTATCTGGTAGTAATCCATATCTCCCCATCCCACCTCCAGGTATTCCATATCGGGAAAATTCCCAAGCTTAGGCCAAATGTTGTCAGGGATATCGGCGCGCCGCAGCACGATCCCAGCGTGCCAGCCGTGGTTCACCAGATAGATCGTTTTGCGCGGCTCGCTTTCACTCGGCGCGAGTGTTTCTCTGATCGGTGCCGCGCAGGTGCTGCAGCTGACCGCGAGGAACAGTATCCAGATTCGAATCATGCTCGTTCCAGTATTGTGATCACCGTCGCACCTTGTTCATTGCAGACGCGTGTAATTCATCTGATCATACTCGGAAAGCACGGTCTCGGGCTTGGAATCGAATCGGAGTGGTAGAGGAATTTATACTAGGCAGCAACACAAGACAAGTACTTATACATGCACGATGTGACGTGTTGGTTGCTCCCTATCGCAAAACATTTTCTACAACTAGTAAACTTAACCCGGCCTAGAGTCGGTTTTTTTATATTTGAGTGTCCGCTTTTGGCACAAAGCAGACATGCTTCTTTTTCCAATGGCGGCGGGAATCGAATAACAAGCTGGAATTGCTTATTAACACATACTCTACACTTTTCAATGTTTCGATGTTGCCCCCCAAAGTTGCCCTATGAAATGCCGGATTTAATAGGACAATATAAGATGATGTAGGACTATCCTGTACACTTTGGTTTGCTAGCAACTAATAGGTCAGAGGACTGTTAATCCGTTTGTCGTAGGTTCGAGCCCTACTCGGGGAGCCAATATACATAGGCATTACATAGTTTTCTCTCCTGTTTGTGCTCTCCCCTATCTGTAAGATGTAACCACCTTGTAACCATGTTTACTAAAAAATGGTTACTTCAATTTTGGTGTTTTTGAGTGGTTTGGTAGCCAAGGAAGGCATTGGAAAGCTCGCGAAAGTGGCTTAAAATCCCTCAGACTTAATAGTCCATGCCGGTTCGATTCCGGCTCCGGCTCCAGATGCAATTTTGGCAAACCACAGATGAATATTGTAGAGGAAGGCTTTTATATAATTAAGGAGAAATCTTATGGACGAAAGCAAACTCGAACAGACGCTCGTGCTCATTAAACCGGACGCACTTATGAATTCTTTAACAGGCTATATCCTTTCTACGCTTTCAGAATTTCACACGGGATTGCATTTATGCGGGGCCAAGGTTGTACATGTTAGTAAAATGATCGCCGAAGAACATTATACTGAACATCGGGAAAAGAATTTTTTTCCCGCACTTTTGGAATATATCATGGGACGTATCCACTATGCTGATAAACCATGGAAGCAAAGAGTGATTGCAATTGTTTATCAAGGCCCGGATGCGATAAGAAAGATGCGAGCTATTGTAGGTCCGACGAATCCCCTCGAAGCCAGGATGAAAAAGCCAGGATGTATCCGTGCCCTGGGAACAGTGGTTCCTCTCAAAGACGCTGAAGACAATGTAATCGGTGAGCGTATGGACAACCTTATTCACGCTTCTGCAACAGATGATGATGCAGAACAAGAAATCAAGCTCTGGTTCAAACCGAATGATATACCGCCGTTAATGCATGCTTATCCTTCGGAGTTTAGTGAGGACTTCTACTACTTGAAAGAGAACAGACTCTTTAAAACGTATGAACCAGATTGTATATGCATTCTTGCCTCTGGAGATATTGTCTGGAAGTCTGATATAGAAACATTACAACAACTGAGCAAAGGTATTCCGTCATCAGTATCTCTTGAATCTGTTGTTGCTAAATACCTCGCAAATGAAGATCGGGCAGAAAATTGGTGAGAGATCCGTGGAAATCATTAAATCCAGTGAATTCACAGAATATCTTGCTGAAAAAGTGCATCAGACTAACGATCCGGATGAAACATTTGCACAGAAACTATCAAGCGCCTTGATCACGATGGGCATTGTTAAACCAGATGAACAACCGCTCTCCTATGAAGAATGGTATAACTTTACCAGAGGCGGAGCTGAAGTTTATGTCGCTGCCGCTCAGCTGATTGCTGAAAAGAAAGGTAAGATAGAGGTTCGACCATTCGTTTCTAAAGCGATTATCGCTAGTAATGAAAGTATGAAACAGATGCTCGAACGGCGGACAATGCTCGCATCTTTTAATATTCTTGTTCCCGAACTTTATTCAGCAATCAATGCCTGTATCTGTGAACAATTCATTCCATTTGCTATAAATAATGATGCCGTCTTGAATGGCCATATTACATTGCAAGTACTTGACGATATTACCTATGCTGCAACTGTACTGGACATGCGAGGTTTCCCGACCTTCAATTTTATCAACGATATGAGAACAGATGGTAAGCATGCCTACTATGTAGACTTTGGATGGGATTTGTGGAATCCTGGCAAACATCCTGTTGACAATGCCTATAGAACTCTCATCAAGTTTGTTGAGCAATATCTACATCACTTAAAAGATATCGTGGTGCAAAATTATCAACAAAATTTCCAGAATCAAAAATAATGATAGGAATTTGCAGGCATATCAGGACCTGAAAAATCACCGAGACGTCATTTCAGGGCGGCAGGAATCGAATTGTAGCCTGTAATCCTTGTCACAGGCTGATCTAGGTTTTTTCTATTTTCAATATACCAACAAATGTACCAGCAGATTTATTGGATGCTATTGGACTGCTATAGACGCAACTGGCTGCTTATGGCACAAAATAGACGTTCAAAAAATTAACGTTTATTTATATTTGGTGAATTTAGTCAGATCTAAGCCAACAACCAAGGGATTTTAAATCCGTAGATTAATATTTCTATCTTATTGGTATTGCAGATATATTTAGTAACTAATATGTAATTAGCACAATTACGGCACATCAGGTACGAAATTTTGGGTAAAAACCAAGGAATTCTGCGTTTGTTAGCAAACACCAAAATGGTGAAATGGAACAGTTCTTTTATTTAGAAGTGTGCCACGACATATTCATAATATAGCTTCAATGTCCGCTTTTGGCACAAAGCGGACATTCTGAAAATCAATTTATGCTCCTCTGGATATTTTTTATTGGGACATTCCACCAATGGGCAGTAACAACCAACCAAGCTTCTTACGCTGCCGTGGTATGATTTCATTGAATGATAAACGAGTACTGGAAAGTTCAAAGCTAATGGTTGGAGGTTATGTCATGAATACCATAAGACAACTACTGCAAGACTAGGGCCATGAGGTTTCGAGCATCTAGCCAAATAAGTCTGTTTATAATGCCATGCAATTAATGGCCGCCAGGAACATTGGTGCGCTGCTGGTGCTGGAAACTGGAAAATTAATTGGCATCATCACTGAAAGAGATTTTTTCCACCATATAAGATTACTAGATAAACCCCTGCGAGATGTTCAGGTAGAAGAAATCATGACCAGTAAGGTAGCATATGTAGGTCCCGACAACACGACCGAGGATTGCATGAAGTTGGTTACCAAGATGCGGATACGCCATTTGCCGGTGATGGATAACGATCAGTTAATCGGCATTATTTCTATTGGTGACTTGGTCAAGGACACCACCTCCGACCGGGAATTCGTCATCGACCAGCTTGAACGCTATATATGAAACTCGCTGATTTAACCACACACCATATAGAAGGGATCGCCATACATGGAGATGTTCCTTTCAAGGTTCCATTATTCTCACATATTGTGGGTAATTTATGGAGTGGGGGTTGTCCTGTCGGAGAGGCTCCAGAGGAGTTTGAGTACATAGTGAATCTGTATCCTTGGGAACCCTACGATATACAAAGTCATCAGGTGGTTACGAAAGCTCAGTTATTTGATTCTTCGGATATGCCAAAAGAAGAGCAGTTGTACTCATTGGCAGCATGTGTAAATGCGTATAGACATCGAGGCGTTACTTTGGTGCATTGTCAGGCGGGTTTAAACAGGTCTGGACTAATCTCTGCACTGGCTTTAATTGAAGATGGTATGAAGGCAGTGGATGCTATTGCCCTACTAAGAGCCAAAAGGTCACCAGCAGTTCTATGTAACCAAGCTTTTGAAGAGTGGTTGCTTACGAGGGATACGTGAAGGTTTCTTGGTTTGAGCGTTTCACTTTTGCGGATCAGCACTTTGCTGACTACTAACACGGGTGGCGGTTGACAGTACCTTCCGGCATACATAGACTGCCACTATGTCACGAATACTGCTCAAGGGGGAGCAGTAACGCCCTGGGCAAAACCGCCATTCGTGTTGGTACTCAGGTTCATTAGAGCAAGTCCTTACCCGATACACCTGCCTACCTCCACATTACATCTGCTAATAATTTTGGGGTGCGTTAGTAATAGAAAGTTCATGGAAGAGATGCTTTTTTTCTTCCTAGAAAAAATATTAAATTATTTAAGCACTTAAGTTTTATTATTCGAGATTACTAAATGAATGTCCGCTTTTGGCACAAAATGGACGGTAAATTCCAGAATATTTAATGGTTTTCTTTCTGATATGAACATAATAGGCTGTGCTAAATAACAGGTGGCGTATCCGATGGCTTTAGACAGATTATCACTCAAGAACTTCAGGGGCGATGTTTTAGGTGGCCTCACCACGGCTGTCGTGGCACTGCCATTGGCGCTAGCTTTTGGCATCGCTTCAGGTGCAGGCGCGATAGCGGGACTTTACGGAGCCATCGCGGTCGGTTTTTTCGCGGCGTTGTTTGGCGGGACTCCTGCGCAGGTGTCCGGTCCAACGGGTCCAATGACAATCGTCATGGTAACTGTAATTACCCAGTTCGCACACAACCTGGCGTTAGCTTTCACTGTGGTAATGATGGCGGGAGCATTGCAGATAGTATTTGGAATGTTAAAGCTGGGACGCTATGTCACCTTTATTTCATACCCTGTAATTTCGGGGTTTATGAGCGGGATCGGTTGCATTATTATCATCCTCGAGTTGGCACCGTTCTTCGGTCATCCAGTTTCCCAAGAGGGTGTTTTTCCAGCGCTGGAAAATTTACCTAACGTTTTTTCCGCTCCATCGATAGATGCGCTTAGCGTTGGCCTACTTACTTTGTTCATCGTGGTCTTCCTGCCCCAACAGTGGCGCAAATGGGTGCCACCTTATCTGGTCGCACTTCTCGTTGGCACTCTGGTGACAATTCTCATATTTCCGCAAATTCCGACTATCGGCATTATCCAGAGCGGTTTTCCTGAATTCTATCTCCCCGTGATCGAGTTGACTGCCTTCACAAAGATGGTCCAAGCAGCGCTTCTTCTCGCTGTACTTGGCTCCATCGATAGTCTATTGACGTCTGTAATTGCTGATCGGCTAACACAGTCGCAACATGATTCAAACCAGGAATTGATCGGTCAGGGGATTGGAAATATCGCGGCGGGACTGGTAGGGGGCATCGCTGGAGCGGGGGCGACCATGCGCACCTTCGTCAATGTCCGTGCTGGTGGTCGAACTCCGCTATCAGGCGTAACGCACGGGCTAGTCCTTCTCGCACTGGTCCTTGGACTCGCACCCTTGGCCGAATCTATCCCGCTCGCGGTGCTGGCCGGAATCTTGCTGCATGTGGGCTGGAGTATTGTCGACTGGGACTTTTTGCGCCGCTTTCGCGGGGCGCGTCAGGCCGGCATGAGCATCATGTTAACAGTGCTTTTCCTGACTGTTCTAGTCGATCTGATGACAGCCGTAGCGGTCGGCATCATCATGGCCAGCCTCGTTTCCGCCAGCCGGCTCAGTGAGCATCAGCTAGCAAATATTAGCCTGATTTCAAGTGATACGAACGAAGAAACGCTCTCTGTTGAAGAATAATCGATCTTGCGACAGGCAGACGGAAAGTTGCTGCTACTTGACTTAGGTGGCACATTCAGTTTCGCTTCTGCGAACTTAATAATCAATCGATTGTCGATCCTTGATGACACCTTTCAGGTGGTAGTAATTGACTTTTCTTCAGTCAAGATAATCGACACCAGTGTTGGTATGGCAATTGACAGAATCCTGCGCCGCGCGAACGAGAACATGCAACAAGTCTTCATCTCCGGTTTTGGTGGTGACACCGTGCGTGAACTCATTCAGATGCGAGCACTGGAAATTGTTCCCGAGTCACATATCCATACCACGCGAATCGATGCACTGAACCATGCAATTAGGGTGCTCAATACGAAGGAATCATAATTCATATTCACAGCGTTATTCTAGTTATTTATCTGAAAATGTTCCATGATAAAGTCATATTAGAGGGGTTACACTTAGTCTTGAACTAATCCGTTCCCTATCGATATAGTACCTACCCCTCTATCCTTTCTTCAATTTTGGCGAAAAAATTTTTCCAGAATAAAAATCTTTAAAAGTCTGCTTTTGGAACAAAGCGGACATTCAGAAAATCAACAGTTTGGTTCAATCGTATTACGAAGTGTTGCACAATGGAACAATGTTTACTGCAGTCTGTTGTTAGCTGGCCTAAGGCACATTGTCGAAAAAATCTACGATTCCAGTCTCTAATGAATACTCCGCTCCGACGATAAGGAGTCCATCTTTCTGAATTAGCTGCTCGAGAACTTCTGATCCATATCGCAGATGGTTTACCGAAGCACAGATGTTTGCACGCACGGCTTGCTGCACAAGAGAGCCCGAATGATCTCCAAGTTCTACCCTTGGTAACGTCTCCACGGATGGACGGATGCGGTCAACGATCGAACGAAGGTTTTGTGACCGTTCTTCCGACGGGCGCCCAAGTTCTTCTAAAATGGCCAAAATAGCCCCGCACTTTGAGTGACCCATTACCACGACAAGTCGTGTACCGAACTTCTCAGCGGCAAACTCGACGCTGCCGATTTGTGAGGGGGCAGCAATGTTTCCGTCAACCCGAATAACAAATAGGTCACCGAGACCTTGATCAAAAATAATTTCCGCTGGTGCTCTCGAATCTGAACATCTAAGAATGATAGCAAATGGTTCCTGAACTACCTCTAACTCACGGCGTCGAGCACTCACGGCGTCGAGCATGATTCGTTAGTGTGTTCGAGTTGGAAACACCAGACACAAATCGATGGTTCCCCTCGTGTAGGATTTTGAGTGCTTCTTGGGCCAAGATCATTGACGATTCATCCTCGTTCAGCTGACAGAGTTGCAAACGTATGCGAATTAAAGTATAGCTTTATCATATGGGCATAAAATATCTATACAATTTTACCAAATCAAATATCTCCACCAAACCGGTGCCAAATGTCCGCTTTTGGCACAAAGCAGACGTTCAGGAAACTCTGCACTGTGCCATAAGTGTGCCATTTATAAAAGAATAGAAAGCGCTAATCTTATGAAACGCGCTTGAATATTGGTAGTCCGTGGGAGGATCGAACTCCAGACCAACGGATTAAAAGTCCTAAAGTCCTATCATATGCACAGATTAATAAATCTTAACATACATTGATATATAGGCTGTTCTAGCCTATAGTTACATTAATAGAGTTATACGAAATAGGCTGGATTTATACCTATTAAGTTACCCCAGAGTTACCCCAAAGGAAGATCATGGCAATTAAGTTTAATTTCACCAAGGCAGCTATTGAAGCCCTGCCTATCCCCAAAGCTGGCAAGCGCGATGACTACCAAGACATAAAAACAACTGGATTACAACTTCGTGTTACTTCCAATGGCACAAAAACTCTTTCTGTCCTACGGCGTATCAAAGGCATTCTTGAACGTATCACCTTGGGACGTTACCCAGATTTAACCATTGAGCAGGCAAGGCGTAAGGCTGCTACGATTAACTCGGACATTGCCAATGATTTAAACCCCGGCGAAGTAAAAAGAGGACGAAAGGCTGAATTAACCTTTTCTGCCCTCTTCGCTGAATATCTTGAACGCCACTCAAAGCCCAATAAGAAAACATGGGCGGAGGATAAATCTAAATACGATACTTATCTGGCAAAGCCATTAGGCAATAAGAAGCTGTCTACAATTGATCGGTCCAGTATCGCAACCATACACAGCAAGGTTACCAGAGCCGAGCATCCAGTCACTGCAAACCGAGTGAAAGCCTTAGTCTCGAGTATATTTGGCTGGGGCGTCTCAGCAGGACTCTGGAAAACTAACCCTGCCCTTGGCATTAGGCTGAATAGGGAGCATTCCCGCGATAGATTTATTCAGGGTGACGAACTTCCAAAATTCTTTCAAGCCTTGGCTGATGAACAAAACGACACCATGAGGGATTACTTTTTGCTATCCCTGTTAACAGGTGCGCGACGTGCCAACGTACTGTCCATGCAATGGAAAGATGTGAACCTAAAGCGTGGGGAGTGGCGTATCAAGGAAACGAAGAGCGGTACTCCACAAACCGTTACATTATCTCCAGAGGCACTGACTGTGTTACGCAACAGAATACTCAACATAAAGCCATCAGAATCCATGACATTTGTTTTTCCCGGCGACGGGAGTAGTGGACATCTTATAGAGCCTAAAAAGGGGTGGAAACGTATCCTAGAACGAGCTGGTATTGATGATCTACGCATTCACGATCTACGACGCACCCTCGGCAGTTGGCAAGCTAAAACTGGTGCGTCCTTAGTAACTATTGCTAAGAGCCTTAACCATAAGAACCAGAATACTACTGCTATCTATGCGCGACTTGATCTTGATCCAGTACGAGAGAGCGTGAATACCGCGACTAGTGCAATGATGGTAGCAGCTGGATTGAAGAGTAATGCAAAGATAGTGAAAATAAGTCGCAGGAAAGTGTAATCAATTTTTTGACTCTATTTTTATAGAGTAAATTCTGCATACATTTTCCGATCAGCTTGTCATCTTATTAAAAGGGAATGTGAAGGAGCATTATGAAAAATCCAGATCGGGCGCCAGAGTAAAAGTACAAACTCAAAGAAGCCATTAAAACCATCTGATCCAGAACAGCATATTCCTCAGCTTGTAAAGTCTGATGAAAAATTCAAACATATGTCTACTAATAAGCAATTAGAAGGCTATCGCAGAAGCCTATATTATTCAGCTTTTGGTCTTCCTGAGAAAAAAGGAAACGAGATATTAGGCAAGTTAATAACAGACGAAAGAATGAAGTATGTTTAGTCAATCCTAGATACACTAGTAAAGAGTAATGGTGAATTTATTAACTTCTGGAATGCTTGTGAGAAAGGGATTCTTGGATGGTGGAGTTCACAAAAACTAAGCAAGAAGCAACAAAAAGACTTTTTCATGAAAATTCATAAACACGCATTAGAATTATCCATCATGATGAATGAAACGGCAGCATTTCATAATTATTCAACTAGCGAATTAATTGATGCTGATACTATTAAACGCTTGTTTAGTTCCCTAACAAATTATCCTGATAAACCTGAATATAAGTATGAAGACATAGACGAAGACAAGCTAGAAGGTGCCAAACTATATCTTGATGGAGCAACTCCTTCAATTCACGCGGTACTTGATGATATTGCTGCCAAAGCAATTCAATTCTCAACAGAACACCCTCTAGTACCATACCCTAAATCAGAAAATGCAGCTATCCATCATTTTATCCGCTCACTTTCTCAATACCTTAAAAGAGAATATAAAAAACCTCTACATGATGTTGTTGCAGTAACAACAGTGGTCATCTTCGATAAACAAGATATTGATGCTGATCATGTTAAAAAACTTGTAAACCGTCAGCGAGATTGATGCTGCGCGTTTTGTAGTTACTTCCCGGGGACAATTTTCCATAAAATTAATAAGAAATTGTCCTTTTTATTGCCGGCTACTTTAATCTAATATTCCCACGTGTGCTGGGCATTCCCAGTCAAACATGAGGGAGTGTATGAAAGTTCAATCAGCAATCTCACCAATCATCGCTGGCAAAAGCGATCTTATCTTCCCACCCGAAGTAGAAATCGAATTCAAAATTCGTGTACCCACTCAGGCAGTTTAGCGGTGTACCAATCGTTACGGGTGGCGTGACATAACGATTAAGCTAGGTCGTCGCGTCGCATATCGTAGGTCAGATATTGAGCGCTGGCTTGAATCTAGGCGTGGATTAGTCTAAGGGAGGCGGATATGAATAAGAAAAAGCTCACCCTTCCTATTTTGCCTGATCTTGCCCGCTCATTACTGAAAAGCGCGATCATGTCGATGGCTAATGCTGGCCTGATCACAGGCGCGGACACTAAACAACTTATCGCTTTGTTACAACTAAAGGACGCATAAGGTGAATAGCTTGCAATATTACCAACAGATTTTCAGCCATACGGGGCGAAAGCAACTGGATCGTCACTCGCTACCCTCCCCGATTCAATACTTGACTGGGCGCAGTTTGATAAAAACTAAGACCTACGGCGAATGGGTTTCAATCTACTGCCCTGCTCATAAAGGTGGAGCGGAAAAGAATCCTAGCTTACGTGTTAACTTGATTGATGGACATTTCCGTTGTATGGCCTGTGGTGTGCGCGGTGGCGATATTATCGCCCTGCACCGGCTAGTCACCGGATTTAGCTTTCTTGATGCCGTGTACGATGTTGGGGGATGTTTCCATGATTGAAACAGTAAAGGAAGCTGCAAAGCGCTTAGCAGGTCCGATGCTGAATAAGGGATTTAAGGCAGCAGCGTTGCATACCTACACCGATGCCGGCGGAACTCCTGTTTATTGGCGAATCCGTTGTAAACATCCAGACACTAAAGAGAAGTGGATTCGACCATTCCACCAGAACGACAATGGCTTTGAGTTTGGTGAGCCGAAATTTACGGGTGGCAAGCCCCTCTATGCTTTGCACCAAGTTGTCAGTAATCTAGATACCATTATCTATATTGTAGAGGGTGAACAGAAAGCCGATGCACTAAATAAGCTTGGATTAGTGGCTACTACAAGTGGCGGTGCAACAAGTGCCGATACTACGGCCTGGGAGCCTTTAAGAGGGCGTTCTGTAAGGATATTTCCTGACAACGACGACGCTGGAAAAGTATACGCCGAGACCGTTGCAAGTATCTTACTCGGTATGGGTTGTACCGTTTCGTATATTGATGTGGATAAACTAGGCCTAGACACTGGTGATGATGTCATGGAATGGCTCGCGGTCCATCCTAAGGCTT
This sequence comes from Nitrosomonadaceae bacterium, assembly GCA_965248035.1. GTDB lineage: Bacteria > Pseudomonadota > Gammaproteobacteria > Burkholderiales > Nitrosomonadaceae > BJGV01. The sequence continues at coordinate 2,050,135 of OZ252054.1, read as the reverse complement.
CTGCTGCTGATATAGAGGCATTGTCCATACTGGCAAAAGTTAACGCAGCAAAGGATTATTCTGAGAGTTGGTCTAGTCCACAACCACTAACCGTCAAGATAAAGCCAGAACCTTATCCGGTAGACGCCTTGCCCAACACTATCAGGGAAGCAGTAGCAGAAGTAGCAACTTTTGTGCAAGCACCCTTGCCTCTGGTAGCTTCCTCAGCATTCACGGCTATATCTATAGCAAGCCAAGCTCTTGTAGATGTACAACGCGACGAAATACTTTTCGGGCCAACTAGCTTATTCCTGCTGGGCATTACAGATAGTGGAGAGAGAAAAACGCAAGCGGACAAAATGTTTGCCAAGGCTATACAGGACTATCAGGACGAACAAACCGAGGCAGGAAAAATTCTTTGGGCAACATACAAAGCAAATTTAGAAGCATGGGAAGCTAAATGTGGCGGCATCAAAGATGCGATCCGTCAGTTTACTAAGCGTAATAAATCAACAGCAGACTTAGAAGAAAGATTCCGTGAACTTGAGAAAGAAAGACCAGAACCACCAAGAATACCAAAGCTAATTCGTGAGGATGCTACTCCTGAGGGATTAGCTAAAAAGCTACAAAAGGATTGGCCCTCTGCTGGTGTGGTGTCAAATGAAGCCGGGATTGTATTCGGCGCACATGGCATGAGTAAGGAAAGCGTTATGCGTAATCTTGCCTTACTTAACAAGCTTTGGGATGGTGGGCGGTATCAGTCTGACCGAGGCGACGAAGAGAGAAGCCGCGATGTTCGAGGGGCAAGACTGACAATGGGCTTAATGATTCAAGAAGTGACCCTACGAACATTCTTTGACCAATCAAAAGGATTAGCACGTGGCAGTGGCTTTCTCGCCAGATTTATAATTTCCTGGCCCGATAGCACGATGGGATCACGGTTTTATACGCCGCCTATTGAAGGAAGCCCCGCACTATCTAAATTTAACCAGCGCATAACAGAGCTTCTTAATCAGCCTGTACCCATTAACGAGAATGGAATTCTTACTCCGCCTATATTGGTGCTTACAACAGAAGCAAAGTCTGCTTGGGTTACCTTTCATGATGCTATCGAGGCACAGCCCTGTGATGGTGGAGAACTGCACGACATTCGAGACGTAGCAAGTAAAACAGCCGATAACGCAGTACGCCTAGCAGCGCTATTCCAGTTATTTGAAGGTGCTAGTAGCGCGATTGGAATAAATGCTTTTGATTCTGCAAGCAGGGTAGCAGCACGGCACCTAAACGAAGCAAGACGCTTCTTTGGTGAGCTTGCCTTACCCGTTGAGTTAGCAGATGCGGCACGTCTGGATAGTTGGCTAATTAAGTATTGCAAACGGAAACAAACCTGCTTTGTGGGAAAGAATCATACGCGTCAACATGGGCCGCTACGGAGTGGCGCTGCGTTAGACAATGCACTCCGTGAACTTTCCGACCTTGATCGCATTCAGTTAGTAAAAGATCAAAAGTGCATGACCATCAAGGTTAATCCAGCGTTATTGTGTAATGGAGGCGTGGCATGACCCTGCTTGCAGACCTGATCCGAAAACGCAAACCTAGAGAGGTTGCTACTGTTATTCCTGCTATTCCTGCTACTCAACAAGGGAATAAGAAGGGAAAAATAGCAAAAATAGCAACTGTAGCAGTAGCAAGTCCACAAACTCATGAAACCGTAGAATCTGCCAGCAACATCCAGCAAAAAATACGGCGACATAAAGTCCTAACTATGCTGAAAGAGAATCCAGACACGCAACGTGCAATCTACACCGACACTGCCAGTGATCCGAGCAATGTCATTCTGACCATCGCAGTACGGCATGCAGCAATCTGCGAAATGTTGATAGACAAATCAAAATATGATCCATGGCAATTACTAGCATTGACTGAGCAATTAGGAGTACAAAATGTCCACTAAGAAAAACACGAAATTGGCACCTGTAACTACAAATTCAGAAATATTATGGGAAGGCAAGGTGCCGGGTGAAACAGATAGTCGAACCGATACAAGGGCGCTATTAAATCCTTGTGTTCAAGCAGGTCATACTATACGAGCTGTTGGAAAATTTAAGAGCGACATGCTTGATTTAGTTGCAGAGTTACGCGAGCAGATTGAAGCTGTCAATCGTGGCGACATGAAGCGTCCTGAGGCGATGCTGTTTACCCAAGCCCATACACTAAATGAGATGTTCAACGGATTAGCAAGGCGAGCCTTTAATCAGGAAAATATAAATCGACTTGAAAGCTTTATGCGCCTAGCACTAAAGAGCCAAACACAATGCCGGGCAACGTTGGAAACCTTATCAATCATTAAAAATCCTCCTATTGTCTATACAAAGCAGGCCAACATCGTCGCTAGCGGACAACAACAAGTAGTGAACAATGAGGCACCCTCGCACACGGGAAAATAAATAAAAATAAGCTAAACAAACTATCAGGAGATATTAATGAGCTATTACCGGACTCTAGAACATCGAAGCCTACGAGCAAAGCTGATCCAAAAATGGAGGCCGTGGGAAAAGTCGACGGGACCAAGGTCACAGGTAGGGAAAGTCAAGGTATCAAGGAATGCTTACAAGGGAGGATTACGTAGTGCTTTACGAGAAGTTTCAGGCTTACTGAAAAAACAGAGGGAATATTTGGAAAGTGTTGGAGTCAATATCTAATAAACTAATGAAGGAGTAATTAATGAATACATCACTAGCGTCACATGCTTTAAAGATCCATTTATTTAGTACTACTTATACTAGTAATTACCATATTTCAGGTAGTAAATCAGTTTATATCCAAAGTGGAGGTCTATGATGGCTAATGAATTAGTGAGTCAGATGGAGGAGGTAGCGTCTTGGGATGATTTGTCCTGTTTTGTAGTAGCTCTACGAGAGGATAATGAAGAGAATCCAGATCAGTGGAACAATCATGCTATGTATCCTTTTTTAGGTGCCATGGCATCCTGCATACAACAAAAGGACAAGCGTTATGAAAACTATGAGAAACCTTTTTCTAAAGACCAACCATGGAAGACATTTGCTGAGATTTTATATGCAGCAAAAACATATGAGTAAATACGAATGTCTGCTTTGTGCCAAAAACGGAAAGTTGCGTTTATAGCATCCAATCAAATCCAATGAATTTGATGGTATATTTGTTGGTATGTTGAATATGGATAAAATCTAGATCCAGTATGTGGTAAGGGTTACAGGCTGAAATGCGGCTCACGCCTCTCATTTTAAAAAGGATTGAACGTCTGCTTTGTGCCAAAAGAAGACGTTGGAACAACGCATATATACTTAAGATATATACAGTGTGAAACCACAACGAAGTGTTTTCTTTATTTCTAGATAGAATTGGCTAACTCCCAGTATTCGTATGTTGGCGAGATCCCTCAAGCAGAATCTGTGGTGCTTTCTGTAAGTAATTTAAAAATGTCTGCGCCACAATAGACAACTGTTTTCCTGATGGGTAGGCGCAATACCACTTCCCTTTAATTGGAAAACCCTGTACATCAAGTACAGCTAGTTGTCCCATAGACACATCTAGTGCAAAAGTGTGTCGTGACAAGACTGAAATCCCTAAGCCGCCAATAATAGCCTGCTTGATTGCCTCGTTACTGCCTAATTCCATTCGTACTTTTAATTTTAAACCATGCTCAGAAAAAATACGTTCCGTTGCCAGGCGTGTGCCAGAACCAACCTCGCGTGATAAATATGGTTCCTCAGATATTCGCTTAAGCGTAATTTTTTTCTTTTTGGCAAGTGGGTGGTTGATTGGCGCGAGTACTACGAGTAGATTTCCCAGGAACGCTTGTGACACCACATCCTCTGTTGGCTGACCCAAAATATAGAGATCGTCCATGTTGTCTACTAAACGTGCTAAAACATTTTCACGGTTGGAAACTATTAGTGAGACATCGATACCAGGATATTGCTGACAAAATTTTCCAAGCAGACGCGGTATAAAATATTTTGCGGTAGTTACTACTGCAAGCCGTAGTTTTCCTATTTTCATCCCCTTCATATCTGCAGCAATCATTTCAAACTGTGATATGCGCTCAAAAATACTACAGCAGGTTCGATACAACTCACGCCCGGTATCAGTAAGATACATTTTCTTGCCAACTTGCTCAAAAAGCGGCAAACCAACTGCGTCGGTTAATTTCTTAATTTGCATTGACACCGTAGGTTGAGTCAAGAATAGCTCTTCTGCAGTGCGGGTAAAGCTTCCCATACGGGCAGCAGTTGCAAAAACTTCAAGTTGACGAATGGTGCTATGGCGCATGAATCATTCCTAATGTATAGATAATCATCTATGTAAATAATAAAATATATTTACTGTTATTTATTATAAGTGACCCCTACAATATTTTCAATGAGCAGGTTGGTTTGTAGGAGATTTATATTTAACTTTTGGTGTATGGACATTCAGATTGTGAATATACGAAGTTCCTTGCAGAATCAGAAGAAGGCCTGAGCTCTAAAGACGAAGATCAGCGTCGTTTGTATGCAACTGCTGTTGAGTCTGACAGTGAAGCAGACTGGAAAATAGCTGGTCAATACAAAGTCCTCAACGAACTAAAAAAATGCTCGCAGATCCGGTTACTGCGCCACTAGTCGCAAACGGAAGACTACAGATGCATGGCTGGTTTTACAACTCAGAGATAAGACAGATAGAAATCTTTGATCCAAAACAAAAGTATTCATCGCGGTGACTAAGTAATGTTTAGTCTTCTCCCATTGCTTGTTCCACTGGCGCCGCTAATCGCAGCGCTTCTCACGTCGCTTCCTCATCGCTACTTGAGCGACAGGAACTACAAGATCGGTTGGTGGATAATATTCGTTGGCTTCGCAACCTCGCTGCTGCTGCTTTGGCAAGCGACTCAGAGCCCGGAGCCAACCCGTCTCGTTCTCTTTGCTGCACCCTGGAAAATCTTGCCGGTGGTGGAGTTGTCCATTGACCGACTGTCTGCAGTAATGATGGTGGTGATTTCCGGATTTGGCACGCTGATCTATCGCTATTCCACACGTTACCTGCAGCAAGACGGCGGACGCGGCCGGTATCAAACGTTATTGGCGCTCTCGGTTTCGTCCCTGCTATTCATGGTATCGAGTGCCGATCTTGTGATGCTCTTTATTTCTTGGCAAGTTTTAAGCTGGTTTCTCTGCTTGCTCTCTCACAACTATGCACATGTCCCTACGGCGCAGAGTTCTTTTCGAACCTTCATCATGTTGCGGGCCGGAGACTTGGTATTTCTGGCTGGCATCGCGCTTGCCTATCACCTGTATGGAACCCTCCAATTCGCGCAGCTGTTCGAGCTTGCTGCTGTTGATCAGACGCGATTCGCATTGTTTGGAACCGGCTTGGAGGTAACGGGCGCGACTGCAGTCACGCTGTTAATCTTCATCGGTGCGATGAGCAAATCAGCCCAGTTCCCACTGCACATGTGGTTGCCAGATTCACTGTACGCCCCGACGCCTATCCATGCGCTGCTCCACGCCGGTATCATCAATGCAGGCGGCTTTCTCTTGAATCGGTTGGCCCCGTTGTATGCCCTTAGCCCCACGACGCTTCACGTCGTTCTGGTGATTGGACTGGTCACTGCAATCTTGGGCACGTGCATGATGTTGGTGCAAAACGACATCAAAAAAACTCTCGGCTACTCGACTATTGGGCAGATGGGCTACATGATCATGACATGCGGACTTGGCGCATTCTCGCTGGCAGTGTTTCACCTCATCGCTCACGGTCTATTCAAGGCCGACATCTTTCTCAATTGCGGCAAAGGCATTCATGAAGCTCGCTTGCATCCTGTAAAACCACCGCAACCTTCTTCCCAATCAACCCTCAGCATGATCGGGTGGGTCGCGGCCTTCGTTCTGTCTTTTCTAGTACCTCTGGCCATTACGGTCGGAGTACACGATGTGCTCGGAACTTTGTTTTTAGACTCGCAAGGATTTTGGATTCTGTTGCTCTTTAGCTGGGTGACCACATCACAAGCAATGCTCACGCTCTTTCGTCTTAAGAAAACGTTAGTCACAAAAGTCGGTATGTTGGTTGGGATTGCATTGGTATCGACGGCTTATTTCTTTGCGGCTGAGCAGTTTATGTACTTTCTCAATCCAGATCCCTTGGTTGTAGAGGCATACTTCCAAGCTGCGGAGTTGCCGCATAATTCATTCCTGGTACTGACAGCACTGCTTGTCTTGTCAATCGCTTCGGCTTGGCTCTTTTCGGTATACGGTCAGCAAAAGGGTGAAGGCACACCTTGCTCTGGAGGGTTGAAACTTAACGCATATCTGTTCTTTATGAACCGCCTCTATCTGGACGGCATTGCCCTGAGACTATTCGGCACCCTCAAAAGAATCGGAAGAATGGTTGATTGCTCGCCGGTCGCCCTCATTGTTGTAGCAGGGCTCGGTCTAGCCATCGCGTTCGGACAAACGGCGGGGCTATCTGCAGTGTCTCCGAAAACTGTTGCTTTGTTGTTGCTTTCGGCTTTGCTCGTCCCCCTATTTCCACTTCATGGCGTGTATGTAGCTGCGCTGACGCGAGCGCCGAGAGCATTGGATACAGCGCTGTGCGTATTGCTTCCAGTGATGGGAATGTGTGCGATGACCTGGTTTCTTACGGAAATCCCGAAGGGGCTTCTGCCAGCTATTAGTGTGCTGGCTGCCATCGGTGCTCTCTGGGGATCAATCAAGGCGCTCTTGCAAATTCGTGTTTCTCATCTACTATCCTATAGTGGGCTCTCGCTGTATTCCATACTTTGGTGGCATTTCGCACAGTCCGGCAAGATCACGCCAGATGCTATGTTATATGCGTGGACAGTAACGCTGGTCTGTGGCGGATTATTTCTGGCGTGGGATCGGGTGCGTGCCCGCTATGGCGATTTGGATTTAAACCGAATCGGTGGGCTCTTCCAACCGATGCCGCGTTTTGCTGTGTGCATGGGCCTGTTGGTCATGGCAGCAGTTGGACTGCCGCCATTTGGTCTTTTCTTTGGTTATCTGGGAATCTTGATAAGCCCATCAACAGGCATTTCATTTGGTTTGGCAGCAATCATTGCGACATGGTTTGCTTCGAGCTGGTACCTGTTCAAGCTCATGCAGCAGCTTCTCTTTGGGCCTCATCGGAAGGATCTTCGCTACGAAGATCTTCGTCCTGTTGAAGTTGCCGCATTCGTACTTGTGATTTCCATGCTCCTCATTTCCGGCTGCATCCCGCAAGATTTGCTGAGTGCAGCTCTCACCAATGTGACTTGGAATACTGAGGGAGAGTCATGGATTCAGTGAAAGTGAAAGAACTTCAAGAGCTGGTACACCGAGCCAGTATGGTTATCGCCCACTACTGGCCGATGACGACGTTCGTCCACCATAATCCAATACGCAGCTTGGAGACGCTACCCTTCCATGAGGCAATTCGAGTTGCGCGTCGCTTCATTGGAGGTCGCGGCTATCTGACAAATGAAATGTATAGACAGCTTGTAAAGTCTGGACGAATTGGAGCTCAACATCTGGATGCAGCAGTTCGATCCTTCGCCCAAGATAGGGAAGTGGAGCTTGCCGGACAAATGGTCAGCCACTTTGAGGTAGTTCGTGCCCATCTGCTAGAAGGAATAACTGCCCCATCCGATGAGACAATCCCGGCGCTCGTCAATCGTATCCCAAACAGTGCTGTGGTGCGCTCTTTAGCGGAGCGACTAAATATTAAGGCTGAGTTGCACGACGAGAGCTGGGCTATTGCCCGAGATATTACCCTGGCCAAGTGGTGCGACCAGGCGGTTAATACGCAGCTTGTTTGGCAGATCGATCGCGAACTCATTAAATGGTGTGAAGCCTTTATGGATGAGGGGCATGCCTCTTGGCCGATGCCCGGCAGGAAGAAAGGGTTCTATGCCGCTTGGAAATCGTTAGCGGCTCAGGAATGGTCACCCTGCGGAATTTCAGACAGCAGCAAGAAGATTAGAGCTCTGCCAGCATCGCCAGAAGAAGCTTTGCTTGAGCATCTTGATGCGCTTACTATTCCACAGGAACTCAGACAGGATTATCTTTCTCTTCAACTCACAGCTTTATGCGGCTGGGCAAGCTTTATTAATTGGCGGTCAGAAAATAGCAACTACAATTGGCAAGTAGCGCATCCTATCGATTTAGTTCAGTACCTTGCTGTACGTTTGTTTTACGAACGAGAACTCGTCGCTCAAACTTGTCGAACCGAGCTTGGCATTGAAGGTAATCTAAACGCCATCGTGTCGCATGTACGAAGCAAACAGGGTACAACCTCTAATGCGGAGAATGTCCGGCTTGCTGCAGCCTGGCGATTGACCAGATTGGCCGACGCACTTCAAATTTCACAGAAAAATCTTGAAGCGGCATCTGTCGATCAACTGCAGCAATTGTTAGATTGGCTCGATGATTTTCCGGAGTCTGCACACGGGCCTGTATGGCTCGATGCCTACGAGGCTGGTTACCGGGACAATCTCATTGACAAGCTTCAAACAACCCTTTCCAAAACAGAAGGTGGCGCCACCCAAACAACCCGGCCTCTAGCTCAGCTCATGTTTTGCATCGATGTTCGGTCAGAGCCGTTCCGGCGATACCTGGAGGCAGTCGGAAACTATGAAACGATAGGCTTTGCTGGGTTCTTTGGTATCCCTATACGCTGTCGTGTACTCGACCAACATCACGAAACTGATCAATGCCCCGCTATTATTGAACCTAAGTACTTAGTCCATGAGGTAGTCAGAGAAGGGCAGAACGCGTTGCAATCCACACATGATGCGCGACAGAAATTTGTACACATGCTCCACGAAATTCTTCACGACTTGAAGAATCACGTGCTTACCCCCTATTTCATGGTAGAAGCACTCGGGTGGCTCTTCAGTTGGCACTTGGTGGAACGAACATTCTTTCCTGGTATTTATCGCAGATGGCAAGAACGGTTTCAAAGCGCGGTTGTGCCGCCGGTAGCCACGAAAATGACGACCAATAAGGATGACACCAATCGCGGCTTGACCGCAGAAGAACAGAGTGCCAGTATTGAGACGGCTCTCCGAACGATGGGACTGACAGAGAATTTCGCACGTCTTGTCGTCGTGTCGGGACACACGAGCTTGTCGGACAACAATCCATACGAGGCAGCGCTAGACTGTGGGGCATGCGGAGGCAATTCGGGCGAGCCGAACGCACGTCTATTCGCAGCTATCGCCAACAAGCCGCAAGTGCGTAAGCACCTTGCAAATAATGGTATTGTGATTCCTGAAGATACCCATTTTATAGGTGCAGTTCACACCACGACAACCGATGCCGTGGACTTGTTTGATTTCGAAGATCTACCAGACACCCATCGCCAGGATGTTGAGCGCTTGAAGGCAGACCTGCAAAAAGCGGCTGTTCAAAACAACCGCGAGCGATGCATTCAACTGCCAGGGGCTGGTAAAGATCTGTCGCCAACCCGCGCAGTACAGGAGATCTGCCGAAGGGCTGGTGATTGGAGCGAAACTTGTCCGGAGTGGGGGCTTTCAGGCAACGCGTCTTTCATCATTGGCAAGCGAACGCTGACCCGCGATCTTAACCTTGGAGGCAGAACTTTTCTCAACTCCCACGATTATCGGCTTGATCCGACAGGTGCCTTGCTTGAGGGTATTCTGATGGGCCCGATGATGGTTGGCCAGTGGATCAATGCCGAGCATTATTTCTCGGCAACCGATCCTGACATTTACGGAAGCGGTAACAAGATATACCACAACGTGGTAGATCTTGTCGGTATTATGTCTGGTCCCGAGAGCGATTTGCGGACAGGCCTTGCCTGGCAATCAGTAGCAAGCGGCGATCTGACCTATCATGAGCCTTTACGGTTATTTGTTGCCGTTGAAGCGCCGCGGCAACGCATCCTCGACATCATCGAGAGACAACCCATTCTCAAACAACTCTGCGATAACGAGTGGATACACCTGATGGCAATCGATTACGACAGTGACAAGACACTCTATCTCTATCGCGCCAAGCAGGGATGGATAGCCATTGATGGTTTACAGCGTATGGCTAGATTGTTGGGGGGGCAAGCAAAATGAACTAAGGAAAACGTGGGGTCTTGCTGACAAATTTGTTCAAGCATTTAAAGAAAAACATATTCCTATTTTTATGCTTGCTAATCAACTGCCGTTGTTTCAGCTTGGCCAGAATTTACCTAAAATTACAGGTCAACGGGACGCTTATTGCCGTGCAGATGGCGAGCATTATGATTCACGTATTCTAAGTGAAACTGACATCATTGCTTTCAGTGATCCTAATGACATGCTTAGTTATACAATACCCCATGGATTTTCTGACCGTTATATAGATTCAAGACTATGTGCTAAAACAACCAATATCAATATCAACGTTGCCAGAGTTGTCGATATATTTGGCATAGAAATAGCCAGTCCGCTTGAAGCACACAATGGCTATAAAACTGACGAGCGTGTTATTGCTATGATAGTTAATGGAGTAGACAATGAAAATACATCACAGATCGTTAAGGAGCGCTGTACAACTATGATAACTACAGACTAAGGAGTCGTCTGCAAATAACTTGAATATCTCGCACCTGCACTTATTTTAAACGTTGATTTTCTGAATCATCCGCTTTTGACCTAGAGCGGATGTTCACAGATTTTCATTCTAGAAAATTTTTTCGCCAAAATTACAAAAAGGAAAGAGTGGTAGGTTCTACATTGATGAGGGGGTAGGTTAATCCAAGACTAAGTGTGCCCCACCTATTTCTCCTAGTTGGAAAAGAACGCATATTATTCTATTCAGCCGAGTGTCTGCTTTGTGCCAAAAGAGGACACGCAAAATTCATTACAGCCTCAATATGTCCATACAGGTATCCGTTATATAGACATAAACGTAAGTGTCTTCCTCCTCGATTAATTATTCCAGGCAGTCCAAAGTTGTTATGGCTTGAGTCAGATGTGATCGCCTGGGTGGATAAATGCAGAACCGAAGAAAAGAGGCCGGTGGGCAGACCGAGGAAGTCCGGTTAAGTTAGGGGATTGTTTCCCCTTCCTATTGCTCTCTTGCCCTTATCTGTGGCTTTGTAATAATCATCATCTGAATTATCTTGTCCAACAACTTCCCACAGTCCTTGTGTTTCAAGCTGCGATAAAGCCTTATCAAATAATGGTGCTTCTCCATGCCTGTTCTTGACCTCTCGAACTGTCTGATGACCTCCTGTCATTTCCTCCTTGCTGACAGATTTATTGAGCACTACTCGCGCTAGATTGTTCAACTCGATAGAATCTTTGCTCGGTTGAACCTCCTTTGTTTCTAGTGTTGAGGCCTCTTGATTACGATGATCATAAAAAGATTTATTCTTGAGCGCACTTTTGCCAAAATGAGTAATTGAATAAATAAATTTAGCTTGATTTTCTGGCCTTATTTTACTTACGAATTGTTGTTCTAAAAGCCGGTTTAGAGAATCGCTCAATTTCTTTTTTTCTTCTGTACCCATTTTTCCTAAAACATGTTGAAGAATTTTCTCAGTAACTAATTCTCCCGTTTTTTCGCTTGTTTCTAAAAACTCTAGCACCCGCCAGCTAAGACCATCTAACTTTATTTTGAGACTATTAGATTCAAATTCTGGCTTAATTACTATTGGCTGTGACAGTTTGCTTACGGTTTCTAAAGTTGATTCGGTCAGTTCATTGGGAACTATCCCATGCTTAGTAACTTCTTGAGCTGCTTTAATCTTCTCTTGAGCTGCTTCAAGGTTCTTACGAAGCGTCTCTATTTCTGTCTCTTGATCGCTAATTTTCAAATTTGCTGCCAAGAGAGATTTGTCCTTTTCTCTAATCTCGCCAAGTATCCTCACAGCCCTTTCTTCCGTAATTGCCGCGTTACCTCTCAAATCATCACTCATTTTGATTTGTTTAAGCTGTTAGTCTAGGACGTACCAATTGATTTTTATTGATAAGAGAGGCCACGCATAAACATAAAAACCAGCAACGATTAGCGGGAACATGATAATAAATAAACCAATCTCATCAGGAGAATCAAACATCTCATCAATGAGTTTTATTTTGGCTTCATATTCTTTATCAGAAAAAAGAAGAACAAAAATTTTATAATTAATTACTGGCCAGGCTATTGCAAAACTAGAAATGAAAGGACTAGATATTCTCTCTTTCAGTGTGGAATATATATCACCAAGAAAACCGCCCACTGGATCCCTACTCTCCATTACCCCCCCTTTGTTTTTATCTATATGCAGACCATCTTAAAGATTGTTGTAGGTGCAATGTCCAGCTAGTTTGTGATTTAGGCAGGAATAATCATTCGGCAATTTTTCGGCAAATAGGCTGTAAATCGCATGGATATTTACCGCATGAGTCCTCTTCTGGGGCACCACTGAGGCATTTTTAGTGGTAACACCTAGATATTGAATAGTAAAAAGTATGTATTATATGCTTTCCAGCTTGTTATACGATTCCCGCCGCTTCAAAGTCGTCCAAGGAAGTCTATAAAGGTCGAATACTTTATTTGAAGCGAGATTTAGCTAAATTTATTGCTTCACCTATGTTGCCCACAGCCGTCTCAATACCCATTTTCATATCCCCCCCAAGCACTTTCGCTTGCTTGCTCGACCTCATGCAGCTTTTTGTGGGCTTCATTCCGTTTGCTGTGCAGTGCTTCAATATGTGGGCGTAACTCAGTTTGATCTACTTTGGCAACTAGAGCATCTATTTCATTCTTCCACTGATCTAGCTCCGAATGCATTTTGCGCACAAATTCGTCTTTTGTATTCATATTTTTTCTTTATAGGAAGTTAGAGATTAATTTGTATTACTTGATGAATTACACATAGTTACACTATGTCACATTACAATAGAAAAAGAATATCTGTTCCAAAACAATCCTATAATAACCAGCCATCATTTAGGCGCTTGCAGATTTTATTTCTGGAAAAATTTTTTCGCCGAAATTGGAGAAAGGAAAGAGGGCTGGTACTACATTGATGGGGAGTGGGAAGTTCTAGACTAGGTGTATCCCCCTATTCCGATAAATACACAATACTTCGACTTAGATTGCATGTGTATTTCTTAGCTAAATCCTTAGTATAAAGTTACCCCTGTGTTACCCCATAATGACAAATGGTCAACCTATTCTTACTAAGTGCTTGATTTATTGGTAGGCCGTGGGAGGATCGAACTCCAGACCAACGGATTAAAATCCCTTGTGCCTACCAGTTTCACAATCCGGGCTGTGACGGCGGGAATCGAATTGTAGCCTGTAACCCTTACTGCAGGCTGATCTAGGTTTTTTCTATTTTCAATATACCAACAAATGTACCAGCAGATTTATTAGATGATATTGGACTGTGATGGACGCAAACGTCCACTTTTGACACAAAGCAGACACTCAATCTTGGACATGCTATCAATTTAGTACCAAGTTAATGGAGAGTGCACTACATAAGATTAAACTATTTGTCATTTATGACTTAAGCATAGTTTCTATGGCACATGTCCTGGTGCAGAGCAATAAATTGAGTCCATGCAGGATTAAAGCAAGTATATTCCGCAACTGATAACCCACCAATTTTATTGGAGTTGCTGCTGTTGTTACTATTGCTGTTGATCATGCTTTAATTGCTGCTGTTTCTGGTAAAACTCTTGGTATTTTTGCATCATCTGATATTGCTGAAACTGCTGTTGCTGTTGCTGCTGTTGCGGCTGTTGCGGCTGTTGCGGCTGTTGCGGCTGTTACTGTTGCGGCTCATCCCTATATTCCTGAGCAAACGCACTGGATAGCACAACAAGAAACATTACAAATAATAAAATTTTCATAAATCTTCCATAAGAGATCTAAGCTACTAAGCCTACTATTTACCCATATAAAATAAAAGCAATGAACCAGATCTTATTAGACTTCAAATAATTTATTCTTAAAAATGCAAAAGAAAGAATTCTCTAAAATCACATGCTAGAACGGATAGTCATAAGAATCCTTCAATCTTAAATATCTTCTTTTGGCACAAAGCAGATGCTCAATCTTTTATAAATGGGCGGCGGGAATCTAACCAATGTCTATTAATTACTTACTAATCATAGCATTGTCTACAGAATAGCTGCTCCAATTTCCTTAAGATACCCCCAATAATACCCCCTTAATGATTGGCTGTTATAGGACTGTATTGGAAGCTAAATGCACTAATCTGTTTTTTGATAAAGCAGGCGTTGCTGAATGTCTGCTTTCGAACCAAAGCAGACATTCAGGTAACAACAAAAATACTTCTCGGAACAGAGCCTGTGTAAGTGATTGCTAATCACTAGATAGTGCTAATCACTAGATAGCAACATTATTTCTATGCTGTCCACACAATCGCAAAGGCCCACGATGATCGTAGGGCTTTGCAGGATCGCCACATTAATGTGGCCTCACTTCGTCGCGTTACTGCGACGTATGCCAGTGCATTAGCACCGCAGCGTTTGGATGAAACTGTAGTGATGTAGTGATATAGTGATTTCCGTCTATAGAACCCCCCTATTAAAAGGATTGCCTCTAAAAAATTAGACAGTATGGCGTTTCACTAACTCTATTAACTTCCTTTTTGCACCGTTCCTGACCGGTTCGCATCAGTCACGATCTGACCGTCTGATTTAAGACGGCAAATAAAGCGTATACCTATGAAATAAGTTTGTCAAAGGCATTCGGAAACTCCGAACATTGGGATGAAATAGGCTAGGCGGCGGGAATCGAATTGTAGCCTGTATCCGTTACTACAGGCTATTCTACATTTTTTCCAATTTTACGATACCAACAAATATACCATCTAGTTTGTTGGATGCTAGTGGACTGCTTTAGACTCAACTGTCCACTTTTCTTTTGGCACAAAGCAGACATTTACACATCAATACTATTAGAACAAATTTGCCAGTGTAGTTAAAGTTGGTCTATTTGTGAAATTACATGCTAGACCCAGCAAAGAATCAGCAGTTAAAAGTTTTCTTGAAAGTAGATTAGAACTTGTGAACTAGGAAGCTACTACACCAGTGTGGTTTGTATTACAACTAGAATCTTCAACTCATACAAAGCCTAGTATGGTTATGTTGTCAAATATTGCTTGACAAAGCGATCCCATGAGCACCGTGGCGCATAGCAGTTTCAAGGTAATTGGAATCCAGCCCTCCAAGCGCATACACTGGCATAGACTGCCTATTCGTTAAGTCAGCAAATTTTTTCCAGCCCATGCCGGAAACATTTGGATGTGTTGGCGTAGACTATACTGGTGATAATGATACAAAATCTGCACGTAAGGTAGCAGCATGTGCAAGCTCACTAGCATTATGGCATGAGACCGACAATAATTGTGCGCAAGGTCGGTTATGCGTGTTCATTAGTTGATTGGCTGGCAGATGGATGCCGTCAGCGCTAGATTTAAGTGCAATCGACTCGTTTCCATTCACTAAGACTTTTGCACCATAGCTATGTGCCAAATTGACGATGGGACGCATAATCTGTATATGTTGTTCAGGACTCATGTAGCGTATATGTACCTGCATCAAACGTACACCTTGTTCCAACAAATATGTAAGGCGCGTCATAAGTTTTACCCTGATACCAGGGCCAGCATTTATAATGGCATATATCAAGGGCAATGCAATTGCTTGTAAAATTTTGTCATTCGCTGGTAATAAGGGCATAACAGTAACTGAACTTGGATTCTCCCAGGATATGTGCTGACCTTCCCTACCAAATGGTGACCCTTCCCAGGCGAAAACACGGTAGACATGTAACTTAACAATTTTGTCCGGATAAATATGCTTGTAGCGTATCCATGGGTAGGCTACATTTAATTTAATGCCCAATTCTTCATATAGTTCCCGTGTGATTGCTTGCTCGGCACTCTCTCCTGACTCAAATTCACCTCCCGGGAATTCCCAGAAACCTGCAGATTCCTTTCCATAAGGACGCTCTGCCATAAGTACGTGTCCATCTTCCCTTTGTATTACAGCGACAGCCACATTTATCAATGGCAAATTTTGTTGTTCTACTATTGTATCTTGCATAGTTATTGATTTTGCTACACATCAATGACATTCCCTGACCATTGAGTAAATTTGATATAATTTTTTTAAGTGGATTTCAGTTTGACCGCGTTTGAAATGAATCTCAGATTATGCCCAAGCTCCTTGCGATGTGTTGTTCTAGTTTACCAATTTCACTTATTATCCGAAACCACCATTGGTTTGGGAAATACAGTCGTAAAAAATATTTTTATTGTATCCGTGAGTAACTTAATTATTTTAAGTTATTAACTATTTATTTAATTGTTTTCTATTTTTGTACGCGCGGGATTTTCTTATTTTTTCCAGTTTTTGTTTAGTCTTGCTGGCTATATTCTGTCCTTCCATCTTTGCAAACTCCAGGAATGCCAGTGTTACAGGTGAAAGTTTTTTTTTCTTTGGATGAACTAGATACCAGTATCTATGAATCGGGAGTCCTTGAACATCTAGAATTGCAATAGGCCCTGATGTGCCTTCCAACGTGAGTGAATGCAACGAAAGTATCGATATACCCAGTCCTGCAACAACCGCCTGCTTAATCGCCTCATTACTGGCAAATTCCATACGGGCAACAGGGATACGCAGCCCTTTGCTAGTTAATAAGCGGTTAATGGCATCACGTGTGCCTGATCCGGGCTCTCGCATAATGAAAGGTTCATCAAGAAGTTGCTTGAGTGGAATATTTGGTACCCCCACTAGTGGATGGTTACAACTTGCCATTGCCACTAATGGGTTCGGGACAAAACGGTGAGCTTCAACCTCGCTTTCCGGTGGCGGTTCACCAAGGATACAAAGATCATCTTCATATCTTGAAATACGCTCCAGTATGTGTTCCCGATTCTCTACATTTAAAGAAAAATCGATCCCTGGATGCAATCGTCCAAACTGACCAAGCAGATGTGGAACTAGGTACTTGGAGGACGTGATAACAGCGAGTTTTAGAAGTCCACTCTTGACTCCTTTTATATCCGCTATTTTTGTTTCTAAATTAGTAAGATTATCAAATACCTCTTGACATACGGTATACAGTTCACGACCAGTCTCGGTTAGGTGGATACGAATTCCTACCTGCTCAAATAAAGGTAAACTAATAGTATCAGTAAGCTTTTTCAGCTGCATGGATACGGTGGGTTGTGCCAGATATAATTCTTCTGCCGCACGGGTAAAGCTACCAAGGCGGGCCACTGCTTCAAAAACCTGCAGCTGACGCAAAGTTATATGTCTGGCAAGTTCGCCTACTATTATATGTCTGGCAAGTTCGCCTACTAAATTAGTACGTGTCAAAAAAACAGCACTCGTGTATTTTTCATGGCATCTGCTACTGAATAAGTACCGGTGGATACAAATCGGTACCTAAAGTTTAAAATTCATATAACTCGTCTTATTAGTTAATTACATCTTAGATCAGCAGATTTTAAAGTCCCCGCTATTCCCATAGATATTTATCTATGTAATACATCAGAAATATCTATTTCTTATAGTACCCATCTTCCTTTATATTTACATCACAATAATAGAATTTAGTTTTAAAGCCGTGAATTTTTATTTAGCTAAAAAGATATGCGGTAGTTAGATATAGTAGTGACGATAGATTGAACTGGATAATAATTAAGTCCGAAATTAAGCCCGATAAGGATGGGATAATAAACGATTTAACTAGAAGTAGCTGTATTTTATTGACAGATACTTATCAAGGTAGATTTTAATCGCAGGAGAGAATCAATATGGCAAAAAAAACATATCAAGCCGGTGTCAAAGACTATCGTAGTAGTTATTGGACACCAGATTATATTCCACTTGATACAGACTTGTTGGCCTGCTTTAAGATTGTGCCCCAAGAAGGAGTTCCGCGTGAAGAAATCGCTGCCGCAGTTGCTGCAGAATCTTCAACAGGAACCTGGACAACAGTGTGGACTGATTTGCTTACCGACCTGGATTACTATAAGGGTCGTGCTTACCGGATTGAGCCGGTTCCAGGTGATAACACGGCGTTCTACGCATTTGTTGCTTACCCTATTGATTTGTTTGAAGAGGGTTCAGTAGTTAATGTATTAACCTCATTGGTTGGTAATGTGTTTGGTTTTAAAGCTTTACGTAGTTTGCGACTGGAAGATCTTCGTTTTCCGATCGCCTATGTTAAAACCTGTGGCGGACCGCCAAATGGTATACAGATGGAACGTGACCGTATGAATAAATATGGTCGTGCTTTTTTGGGTTGTACCTTAAAACCTAAGCTTGGTTTATCGGCAAAGAATTATGGCATGGCTGTTTATGAGTGTCTGCGTGGTGGTCTTGACTTTACTAAGGATGATGAAAATATTAATAGTCAGCCATTCATGCGCTGGCATCATCGCTTTGAATTTGTAATGGAAGCAGCTTTAAAGGCCCAGGCTGAAACCGGCGAACGAAAAGGGCACTTCCTGAATGTGACTGCACCAACACCAGAAGAGATGTATAAGAGAGCTGAATTTGCAAAAGAATTGGGCTCACCAGTCATTATGCACGATTATTTAACTGGCGGGTTCTGTGCCAATACGGGTTTGGCGAACTGGTGCCGTGATAACGGTATGTTATTACACATTCACCGTGCAATGCACGCTGTGCTAGATCGTAATCCCTATCATGGAATCCACTTCAGAGTATTGGCTAAATGTCTAAGGTTGTCAGGTGGTGATCACCTGCACTCTGGCACTGTGGTCGGTAAGCTGGAAGGAGACAGGGCTGCAACTCTTGGTTGGATTGATACCATGCGTGAAGCATTCATTCCTGAGGATCGTGAACGTGGTCTTTTCTTTGATCAGGACTGGGGTTCTATGCCGGGGGTAATACCAGTTGCCTCAGGTGGTATCCATGTATGGCACATGCCTGCACTCGTTAATATATTTGGTGATGACTCCTGTTTTCAGTTTGGAGGCGGCACACTTGGCCATCCATGGGGTAATGCAGCGGGTGCCACTGCAAATCGTGTGGCCCTAGAGGCCTGTACCGATGCCCGTAATCAAGGACGTCAGGTAGAACGTGAAGGGAAAGAAGTGTTAACTGAAGCTGCTCAACACTCACCTGAGCTAAAAATTGCTATGGAGACCTGGAAAGAGATCAAATTTGAATTTGATACTGTAGATAAGCTTGATGTGAGTCGGTAATAGATACTTTTACGCAATTAAAAACAGAAAATAAGAGGTTATAACTATGGATGAAATCAAACCATATAAAGCAACAGAACGAAAAGGCGAGACATTTTCATATTTGCCACCACTCACGCCAGAAAAAATTCGTAAGCAGATTGCTTATCTGATTGCTCAGGGTTGGAACCCGGCTATTGAACATACTGAGCCAGAAAAAGCATTCTTGAATTTTTGGTATCTTTGGAAGTTACCTTTTTTTGGTGAACAATCAGTTGAGAAAATAATGGCGGAAATAGAAGCCTGCCACCGGGCTAACTCGGGGCATATTGTACGTTTAACTGGATTTGATAATTATACACAAAGCCGGGGTACAGCATTTATTGTTCATCGGGCTGGGCGTTAATTATCAATCAAGCTATACGATACTAAAATAATTTTTAAATTTTTGGCAATAAATGAGTAATGTTATGTCAGGATACAGTAATTCATTGAACGTTCAAACCGGACGAAATGCATCGCGCATGCGACGTACTCAATTAGTGAGTGGAAAAGCAGGAATGCCACCTGCGAAGGAGCCTGTACGTGTGGGTCGGCAGTCAAACGGTAGAAAAACGACTGTGCAATCTGCTGACGCATTGCCATCAGAAACTGCTTCTTTAGCCGTCTCTGAATCGAAATTAAGTGTTGCCACAACAGAAGAGAAATCTAATCAGCAAGTAGTAACAGGCCGTGATGCATCACGTGCTCGCCGTGAAGGATTAATTCAGGGTAAAGAAGGAATACTTAAGCCTAAAACATCTGTATCCACAACAAGCCCTGTCTCTTTAGATATTCCAGCAATACCGGTCATGGCTAGCGAGGGCCGGCTGGCAGCACAGGCTCTCAGAAACATGCGTGGAAGCAGAGGGCAAACCAAAGACGTAACAAAAACGAGACCATGCGGACGTTTGCGTCGTAATGCCGATCCGGTTCAGTACCCACCTAAGGTGGCTGAAAGTAAAAGTTATGCTGGGCACAAAGTAACCGGGGTTAGAATCGGTCAGAAAGAAAATGTTACAGGTAATGAGCGTGGAGCAGCTTTGCAGGTAACCGGCAACCAGTATATTGGAAGAGAATCCGGTTTCAATCCGCGTGAGGGGGGCATTAAAGTAGGTGCGAGTAAGACACCAGCAGGACAAGTTATCACGGGATCACAAGTACGCAGTAAGATAAACATTACAGGTGATGAGTCTAATCCTGCTTTACATATTACGGGAGAATCTGATCAGGAACTTGTAGATGATCTTTCACAGCGCAGAGAACAGGGAAGTTATTCACAGATGCAGTTCCAGCGTCAGAACAATCCGCATGGACATACTGTGTTCGGTGCTAATCTTGGTCGTTCTATCAAATCAGTTGGATCCCGTAATCGTGATACTGAATATAAAAAAGAGGAAACGGTGGGCGGCCATGCCATTACAGGTACTGCAGTTGGCCGAAGTGAATTAGCAACCGGCGATGAAAGTGGTGCCTGTCACAATATTACAGGTAACCAATATCTGATGCCGGCAGAAAAACAGCCGTTGTGCGAAACAAATAAACAGAATGCTCCAAAAGTTGGTGTCAGCCATACTCTGCATGGAACCCGTACAACCGGAACGCAGACAGGTCAGAGGGTACGCCAACATGGAAATATTACCGGTACTGTGAATGATGGTCTCTGCCAGAACATTTCCGGAACAGAAAATTTTGGTGCAGAGCAATATACAACTCATTGCGGGGTAGCCCCTCCCGCAACTGGTGGCAGAGAGACGGTTGATGCCACAACGTGGGGTGGTCAGCATGTAACGGGTGTGGATGTTGAACACAATTCGCGTGTAACCGGAGATGAGCAGGGCTTATGTGATGTAATTACCGGCACACCTTATGTAGGACCATATCAGTTTCAAACCTCTTGTTCTGCTGAGGATGAGGAAAAAACGGAACGACGAATTTCATCAAAATTAGCATCAGCTAATTTTATTAGCGGTGATGTCTTATCCAGTGCCGATCATGTAACAGGTACACAGCGTGGCAGTGAACATAACATAACAGGCACACCGTACTATAAGGCCGTTCCTGAAGGGGATGAAAAGATGGATGTAATGGAACGTGTTAAAAAAATAAACAATAGTTTCAGTGTGCATTCCCCTCAACGTGAAAGTCAGGAACGTGTTGGTACAGACGCCGTCAATGCCCCGACTGCAGAAAGCCGGATTACAGGTACATTTTCTGCTGGTGAAGGTAAGATTACCGGCAATCAGGAATTTCGTTTTAATCCGAGACCAAAAGTTGAAACCATTGCAGACAAGTCGCGTGTAACGGGTGAAGGCCGCGTTGAGGGTAAAACTATCACAGGCAGTGCCTGGATATCAAAAGATAATGTTACCGGTACTGAGGGACATATTGCTGCTGAACGTAATCCCAGCCAGCGTAAAGGTGATTCGCATGCCTGGGCTGGTGCAAGAAAGTTTAAAGATAAAGGTACTCATCCTGAGCCTACGCATCATGTTACAGGAATGGTCGGTTGGTCACCCCAAGCTTCTGTTCCCATTACTGTGTCTGGCGGGGGACAGGGTTAATAAATTTTTATAGCTAATAAGATGATTAAGTCATTATCAATACAATGAAAATCTGCCAAGTAGAAAAAACATTAGTAGCTACTGCACGTATTGGCCAGCTTGGTACCCGTCGTTTGCTGGTGGTTAGAGAAAGAGAGAGTGCCAGCAAGCAGGTGGCAGTTGATCCAGTCGGATGCAAGGAAGGTGACTGGGTCATAATTGTAGGCAGCTCAGCTGCCCGGACTGCGGCAGGTAGCAACGAATATCCAAGTGATTTTACGATAGTTGGTATTATTGATTATTGGGAAGATGAATCGAAAAGCGGAAGAAAGAAATAATATAAATGGATATACAACGTGTAGTGCGAGATCTGGTTACAACAAAACGTAATTTTTGGTTAGCTTCCAAATCATTACGTGTTGTTGAAAATGCTTCAGGCAAGTTGGAAGTTGCAGTGGATCCTATCGGCTGCAAGCCGGGAGATTTCGTCATCACTATCGGAACAACAGCTGCAAGGCTGGCTCTTGATAATCCAAAGATCACCACTGACCTTACTATTGGCGGAATCATTGATCATTGGAGCGAAGAAGATTGGTAAATTCAGCAAGAAACAAGCATTCCGGTATTTATGCCGAGATTTATGATAAACATTAATTGATTTAACGATTTTAACTTTGAAAGTAGGAGGATAGAAATGGCAAGCGAAAAAATGGGAATAGCATTAGGGATGATAGAAACACGTGGTCTGGTTCCGGCGGTTGAGGCAGCTGATGCTATGACCAAGGCTTCAGAGGTTCGTCTCATTGGCCGGCAGTTTGTTGGCGGTGGTTATGTCACGGTTTTAGTTCGCGGAGAGACGGGTGCTGTCAATGCAGCAGTTCGTGCCGGTGCTGATGCTTGTGAACGTGTGGGTGACGGTTTGGCTGCCGCACATATTATTGCGCGTCCGCATACTGAAGTAGAACAGATACTACCGTAAGATTCATTTGCATTGGTACGCTTAGATTTTTATCAGGAGTTAAAATATGGCAAGCGAAAAAATGGGAATAGCATTAGGGATGATAGAAACACGTGGTCTGGTTCCGGCGGTTGAGGCAGCTGATGCTATGACCAAGGCTTCAGAGGTTCATCTCATTGGCCGGCAGTTTGTTGGCGGTGGTTATGTCACGGTTTTAGTTCGCGGAGAGACGGGTGCTGTCAATGCAGCAGTTCGTGCCGGTGCTGATGCTTGTGAACGTGTGGGTGACGGTTTGGCTGCCGCACATATTATTGCGCGTCCGCATACTGAAGTAGAACAGATACTACCGGTTAAATCATCGGATGTATCACGTCCTGAGCGGATGTAATTGGTTAGTGATATAACCTAATCAAAGCTAATATGGTCGGACACTGCTAATGCTAAATACTACTGAAAAAGTTTGTATTTCTGTAGTTAGTTATTAAACTATAATTTCAATAACAGCTATAAGTCTCATACAGGCTACTCGAATCGATAACTAATATGTATTTGTAGTCGAAAAAGTATAATCGGTTCAGTTTTACAGCATTATTCCAGTTGTCCGGTTCCATTCAAGTTTCGTGTCATATTATATTTACTGTATTTTTAATGTATCAGGAGACAGTCGTGGATAAAGACACAGAACAGCTCTGGGTTTGCAAAGACCACCCGCCCAGTCTATTCAGACGACTCCAATTTGATAGTTATGACAATCTTCGTATCTTTCTTGATCGTCTGGCTGACTTATCTAAGGAAACAGAATATTACCCGGATATTAGTTTTGGGACAGACTATGCAAATGTT
The DNA here is from genome assembly GCA_965248035.1 of Nitrosomonadaceae bacterium. Lineage (GTDB taxonomy): Bacteria > Pseudomonadota > Gammaproteobacteria > Burkholderiales > Nitrosomonadaceae > BJGV01. The sequence goes on along the minus strand of OZ252054.1, from coordinate 2,026,573 downwards.
ACCGTATACGCTAGTAATGACAAAGTACTAAGTGAAAAGGATAAAGCATTTGCACAACGTGTAGATGAGCTAATTGATCCCATTTAGGCTACATACATATGGATATAGGAGTAATCGCAGTTGCAAACCAAAAAGGAGGAGTCGGTAAGACAACCTTGGCTATGAACATGGCTGCTGGTTTGACGCGCCGGGGAAGCTGCATTGTAGTTGATGCAGACCCGCAAAGATCAGCTACTATGTGGATAGAGCTTTCTGATTCACTGAGGGAATTTCCGGCTAAAGTAGTACCGGCAGAAGATGAAATAAAAAAACAGATAATACAATTACAGACCGAATTTGATTATATCGTAATCGATTGTCCGCCCGAGATTAAATCAGATTCTACTATCAGTGCGATAGAGATTTCTCAGGTACTGCTTATACCTTTATTGCCATCACCAATGGACTTGTGGTCGAGTACCCGTATTGAGGAATTAATAAAACGGGTACAGCACGTAAATCCAACAATATCAGCATTTGTTGTACTCAATCAAATTGAACCCAGAAGTGCAATGTCCCGAGGGATGGATGATGCATTACAGGAAATTGATACTCCTGTATTGCGTCATCGACTGAGCCGCCGTGCAAGTTACCGGACGGCAGCTTTAGAAGGATGTAGTGTTTATGATCTTGGTTATCGTGGACAGGTCGCATCTGAAGAGATTGATAATATTATTGATGAGCTAGCCCAATGAATAAAAAGATGTTTGCTGCAAAATTAGCTGCCAGTACACGTAAAGCTAAGAATATAACTACAAAATCAGCTGCCAGTATGCGTACAGCTGAGAAGATAATTTCAAAAGCTATACCAAAATCCACATCATTAACTGAATTGGCATATCAGAATGATTTACTGAACCCTGTTGATCTGGAACTTTTCTGGAAAAAAAAATATTTGGTACGTATCTGGCCTGACTGAAATGTGAGTGAAAAAGGAGAAATATCGATATGAGTGGCAATATCATAAAATTTTCAAGAAACACGGAAAATGCACCAAAAAGTTCTGTATCTACACAAACTGTAGCTTTTTCTCATTACAATAATATTTCAGCTCAATTACCTGTAGACCCTAAAACTGGTGAAATTGTAGCTGGTGATATAAAAGAGCAGGCAATGCAGTGCTTAGTAAATATTAAAGCAATTGTAGAAAGTATCGACCATGTTATGGACGATGTTGTTAAAATCAACATATTCCTTAAGAATATCTCAGATATTGACGCTGTAGACGCAGTTTATGCAACATTCTTCCAAAGCTATCTTCCTACACGGACGACAGTCGCAGTTGCAGCTTTACCTATGGATGATGCTTTGGTACAAATTGATGCAGTTATTTCAAACGGTGAAGGTACACCTTCCGGTGAAGGTACACCTTCACAAGAGCCTTGCGATCTCATGTATGGCAGCGACTATCAGGTACAGAATTTTATGCATGAGATGGCATTCCACTATCAGGCACGTAATTTTATGCGTGATCAGATGAGATTTGGTGGTCAAATCTTTTTCGATCATTCGAGTTGTAAACAGCCTGGAAAAGTTGCAAGAAACACGGAAAATGCGCCTGGAAAATTTGCAAGAAACCCGAAGCCTTATCCTGGAAAAGTTGTAAAAATCACGGAAAATGCGCCAAAAAGTTCTGTATCTACACAAACTGTAGCTTTTTCTCATTACAACAATATTTCAGCTCAATTACCTATCGATCCTAAATCTGGTAACATGGTAGCTGGTGGTATAAAAGAGCAGACTGGACAGTGCCTAAAAAATATCAAGGCAATTTTAGAAAGTATCGACGTTTCTTTTGACGATATTGTTAAAATAAATATCTTCCTTAAAAACCTCTCGGATATTGAATCCGTAAACGAAGTTTATACAACATTTTTCCCAGACTCGGCTATCGCTAGGACCGCAGGCTATGTTCCTGCAAGGACAACAGTTGCAGCTTCAGCTTTACCTATGGATGCTTTGGTACAAATTGATGCAGTTGTGTCACACGGAGATGGTACACCCCCACAAGCTGTTGAAGACAGGCATGGACTCATCATAAGAGCAAACAATACGGAAAATGCACCAAAAAGTTCTCTATATACACAAACTGTAGCTTTTTCTCATTACAATCATATTGCAGCTCAATTACCTTTAGACCCAAAAACTAGTGAAATGATAGCTGGTGGTGTAAAAGAGCAGGCTGGACAATGCCTAAAAAATATCAAGGCAATTGTGGAAAGTGTCGACCACGTTATGGACGATGTAGTTAAAATAAATATCCAACTTAAAAATATCGCAGATATTGATGCTGTAAACGAAGTTTACACAACATTCTTCCAAAGCGATCTTCCTGCAAGAACAACAGTTGGCGTTTCAGCTATCCCTATGGATGCTTTGGTACAAATTGATGCCGTTGTTTCTAACGGTGAAGGTACACCACCAGGGTTATAAGAGTGATTTAGGTTCTGTCACAAAGTTTGATTGAACCATAAATGCACTAATTTTCAGGCGCACATAGGCTGCGTTCGCATGAAAATGGGCAACGCGATAACCCATCAGGATTAATTTGTAGCTAAAGGCTCCGGCCTTGAAATTTATCATACGATAAACAATAAAAATAGGTTATGACAAACGGATTAAAAGCTATTCCGACACATATCGCTTTAAAAAAAAGTGCACAGTTTCGTAAAATAGGCTTTGTTGCGATTCGTAGCCTTATAAAGGCTAGTTTGTCTTCTGCGCTAGAACAGGATGCAATTGCCTCGGCTGCACAAAACAAGGTAAGTCATGATAATTGGATGACAAACTTGGAAAAACACGCACCAGAGACAACAGCCTATCAATCCGCAAAGCGGTCTCGGTCTACAAATGTACTTCTGCAATACCAGGCCGCACTACTTCCCTTACTACGAACTCTGACGGGCTATCTGCTCGTCCCTTCAGACTCTTGGTATATTTACTATGAAAAAACGGATGAAATTGGGCTTCACGTTGATCCTGAAGAGAGTGATATTTCAGTTTTAACTTCTGTATTGGGAGAAGTTGGCCCGCTCCATCTCCATCCAGATCTAGAAGGTCAGAACCAGAATCAACTAAATAGTTACTATAAGGGGGTAGGTTGGAATCCAATTGGTGGAATTCCGTTAAGCTATCCTTGTGATGGAATCCTCATTAATCGAGGACATATAATTCCTCACCATAGAGCGGGAAAACCAATTTCTCAACGCTGTGCAGTAGCCACGCTGCATTATACTCTCCGATGATAGTTTAAGTTTACCTACTTCCTATTAGCGTAGCACCCGCACCCTTTTTCCTTTTCCCAGTTTAAGTAAAAAATATTTTTCAGAAAGAAAAACTGTTAATGTCTACTTTGCGCCAAAAGTAGACACTAATTGGCGGCGGGAATCGAATTGTAGCCTGTAACCCTTGCCACAGGCTGATCTAGGTTTTTTCTATTTTCAATGTATCAGCAAATGTACCAGCAGATTTATTGGATGCTATTGGACTGCTATAGACGCAAATGTACGTTTTTGGCACAAAGCAGCCATACGCTGCCAGAAACGATAATTGCTGGTAAGAGTTAACTAAGTTTTAGGGTAAAATGCCCATATATATAAGGGGAATCTGGAATGATAGGACAAAAGCTAATTACACCAATTGCAGAATTCATATCCTCATACAACGCTGTTGAGAAAGATAAAATTTGGGTGCGCTAGTTTGGAGACTGCTCTCAGAAAGCAATTCCCAAGGGAATTATATACTTGACGATCCCTAAATTCTCCCTTGACTACAAAACTTACTTATCCCTCCGAGGCTTAAGACATGTAAGAGCTTGTTTTTACCCGCTTGTCCCTTAACCCACATTTCAGCCCCTTTCCCATATCCACCACCATCTAAAACGATAATGGTCGGAAACTCATTGAGTTGAATTGAAAGCACCTCAAACGGATATTTTTCATCAACACTTCCAACAGAGGACTGCCACTTGCATTGAATAACCAGACAACTCGGCCAACGCTGCGGATGATATAAAATGAAATCAATTCGTCTTTGCTTTCCGTATATATCGTGACCTATCGTGCATTGTTCGGCAAATATGGGTTGTTTCAGATCACGCAGTGCAAAAAACCGTAATGATGAGACCGCCTCATATTCCTCACTGAGTAAATCAAAAATGGCGTTCTCCAGTGTCTTTCCGCGTGTATTTGCCCTGCTACCTCTAGTCATAAGAGGTGATGATGACTTCGGCACTGGCACCGCGACCAGAAGCTTTTGAATTAATAAGGCGCGTGGCCTCTATGCTATGCGTTCTGTAGTGCGCCCCCCCTCCCCCCGATAGAGACGACGAATAAAGGGTGTGTCAGAATTACTTAGCATTACCATTGCACCTGATTCTATCCAGTCATTAACAGTATTGTGCAAACATTCCTGATCATCTTCGCTAAACCCCCCCGCCTGATATTCCGTGAAGCAATTATGGTAAGGCGGATCACAATATATAAAGTCATCAGCACCGGGCTTTACGACCCGTTTAAAACTACCAAGTTTGATAATGGCCTTCTGTAATACGGCACTGGCTGCATGCAAACTGCTTTCGTTGCAAATTGCTGGATTTTTGTAACGTCCCTTAGGAACGTTGAATTTCCCTGCCTTATTTACCCGATACAAGCCATTGTAACAAGTCTTGTTCAAGTAGATAAATCGTGCGGCGATCTCTATTGCTATTTCCGGTTGTTGTGCCCGCATATGTAGATAATAGCTCTCATTCTTATGATGTACTTCATGCATCCGCAGGACTTCAATCAATTCGCTGACGTTATTTTTCACTTCCTGATAGGTAATAATCAGTTCCTCGTTAGTATCGGATAATATTGCCCTGTCAATACGATTTGCCATAGTAAAAAACATCGCTCCACCACCAACAAACGGCTCCCAGTAAGTACCAGTATGTTCGGGAAAATACTTTATCAGTGAAGGAATCAAAGACCGCTTTCCACCGGCCCATTTAATGAATGGTGTTGCAGGCGCCTTCTCTGCATAAGGATGTGCAGTATGTAGCAATACCTTTTCAAAATTAAGTATATTGCTCATGCGATTAATTCCTTGTAGGAAAGTCTGGTTGTCATACCTTGATGCAGCAAAATGGATACTCGTTCATGGTGAGCCAGCTTCTTTGTATTCAATCGAAAAACACATCCATCAAGATATTTCTGCGTATGCTTGCTGCTCCAATGGTGATGAATACCAATGTATGATCTTTTGACCAAAGCCCAGAAAGATTCAATCCCGTTTGTATGTACAGCACCCCTTACGTATTCCTTTGCGCTATGATTAACCCGGTTTACATCATAGAAGTTGTCAAGTGAGGAATACGCACGATTATCGTCAGCATGTACGGTGGAACCAAGAGCAACATTTTTGATAATGTGTGGCAGAATATTGGCTGCATTTGCACTTTTAACATGGAACACCCTGGTTTTGCCTTCGCGTTCCTTTATTCCGAAAGCTACGGTCTTGGTCTTTGTACTGCGTCCCTGGTTTCCTTTTGTCCTCTTGGACAGATGCTTGTTCTTTTCTTTGCCGCCAAGGTAAGTTTCATCTACCTCAATACTTCCTCCTAACATTGAACCTCTGTTGTTACCTGCTGCCTTACGAATGCGTTGCAACATGTGCCACGCAGTCTTTTGTGTTACTCCAATGTCCTTGGATAGTTGCAAACTGGAGATACCTTTGCTGTGGCAAGTGTCAATCCAGGTTGCTGCAAACCACTGCGGCAACATCTTAATCTGGCTATCTGAAAAAATAGTGCCCGCAATGATTCTAAATACTTTACGGCATACGCTACACTTGTGCCGCAGATCATCGCTGTAATGGTATATCTTATCGTAACTTCCACAATGAGGACAATACTCACCATTTGCCCAGCGTATTTTTGTTAGATGCTTGATGCAAATTTCAGGCGTAGAGAACTTTTGTGTAAATTGAAGCAAACTATCCATGTATAATACCTCCATTTCCTTATCCTAAGATTATTATACATCTATATTGTGGGATCGTTAAGTATATAATTCCCATCACAAAGAAAGAAAGAACTCATTGATGAACTGTATAAGATTAATTATGGACGTCGGAATAATCTCACGGGGCCAAGTGGAAATACAATTTGCGCCTATCTGGCAATCTATGACCCGAAAAATAATCTTTCCGTTGTTTCACTTAATCATCGCCTCGCTTTGATTGAGTTTCTGGAGTTGAGTGTTCCATTTGACTGGAATACCGCTTCGATGGGGACAAAAATTGTTACTACCAATCAGATTATTATAGATGGCCTTAAATTAAACGGCCTAGAGGGATCTGCGCGAACTGTGTCAAGATTCTGTTATTTTCCTTCAGTGTTGGCACTGTGGAAGGGAGACAGTACCATTTTGCTGACAGATAATAGCGTTAGTGTATCGATACCTACGGCAACTGATTCCGAGGAGGTTAATGAAGCAGACAAAGACTCAATTAGGAAGTCAATGCAGATTCAAGCAATGATTGCAAAAATTGGAACAAGTATGGGTTTTTCAATTTGGCTACCAAAGGCAGATCGTGGGCGTGTATTGAATGTTTGGAAACCAGAACCAGGTGAACTATTGGATGTACTACCAGTAGGATTTGATACAACTACCATGAAAACTGTAGAACAAATAGATGTCCTTTGGGTTAAGAGGCGTAGAATTATGAGAGCATTTGAAGTTGAGCATACAACTTCCATTTATTCTGGCTTATTAAGAATGGCTGATCTTGTGGCTCTACAACCGAACATAAAAATAAATCTACATATTGTTGCTCCATCGACTAGGAAAGAAAAAGTAATGCAAGAAATGCAGCGGCCTATATTTTCTCTGCTTGAAGATCGTCCACTATCAGAAATTTGTTCGTATTTATCTTATGAAAGCATTAAAGATATTGGGGAATTTAAGCATCTTGCACATCTATCTGATAAGGTGGTAGAAGATTATGAAGAATTTGCTGAAGCGTAATATTGAAGTTGTGCTATTTTCCAGAATTTAATGAATATCCGCTTTTGGCACAAAGCAGACACTAACTAAACTACTCAGTTTATCTAATCCCGTCTGATGTAAAAAATGGGAACTATATACTTGACACCGGAAAATATTGTGGTATAATTCTCTTATCATGAGAGGAGGATGCCATGCCTTATAAGATCAATACTGCAATCAGTGTCTACCAGTTGATGGAAATGTTTCCTGACGAGGAAACCGCACGACAGTACCTTGAGGATCGTCGCTGGAAATATGGTGTGTCTTGCCCGACATGTCAAAGCCTATCGGTCTATACAAGATCGGGAAAACGAAAAGGGATGTATGACTGTCGAGGATGCGGCAAGCATTTTAGTGTTCGGACCGGTTCCATTTTTGAAAAATCACACATTCGACTTCACAAATGGCTCTATGCCATTTACACCGTCATGACTTCTCGAAAGAGCATTAGCGCTATGCAATTAAGCAAAGAAATTGGGGTCACGTATAAGTCCGCCTGGTTTGCGTTGCATCGGATTCGAGAGGCTTGCCGTGGCGATCTTACCCGTCTCTCAGGAATCGTAGAAATCGACGAAACGTATGTGGGCGGGAAAGAACGGAACAAGCACTGGAAGAAAGGGGATAAACCGAAAGCCGGGACAGTTGGCAAACAACCCGTCCTCGGCATGAGGGAGCGTGGTGGCAAGACCGTGGCCCTGCCAGTGCCTGCGACGGATCGGCTTACGCTGTGGACGGAGATTCAAGAGGCGATAGAAATAGGCAGCACGCTCTATACGGATGACCATGCCGCCTATCGAGGCATTGAGCGTAAAGGCTATCAGCACCAAGCCGTAAACCATTGGCATTGAGAGCGTTTGGGCGGTCTTAAAACGTGGACTGAACGGCACATTCCATCAAGTATCCGTCAAGCATTTATCGCGTTATATTCATGAATTTTCGTTCAGGCTCAATGAAGGACGTTGTGGCCGGGAGACCATGCACCGCATTGAAAGCGTCTGTGATGCGGCCATTGGCAAACGCTTAACGTATCAGGGGCTTGTCCAATGAGCGCCGTAGGGACCGGCCTCTTGGATTCGGCTGTGGATGTGCTTTTTGCTCACTCCCCACTCGTTCACCGCTTGATCCAGGGAGACGCCACACTCCGTGCTTCGATCACGAGAGAAAGCGTGGATTTAATTGTGACCTCTCCCCCCTATAACGTTGGCAAAGCATATTCTGGTGCCCAACAAGATGATTCATTGCCCTACGACGCCTATTTGAACTTTTCTAAACAGTGGCTGACGAATTGTTTTCATTGGACGAAATCGACCGGTCGCTTATGCGTCAATGTCTCGCTGGATAAAAACAAGAATGGCAAGCAACCGCTTTCAGCAGACATCACGCGATTAGCAATGGAGGCCGGGTGGTGCTATCATGCGACTATTCTGTGGAATGAAGGCAATATCTCCCGTCGCACGGCATGGGGGAGTTGGAAGTCAGCCAGCGCCCCTCATGTCATTGCCCCTGTGGAAACCATTATTGTGCTCTATAAAGATACGTGGAAACGTGAGCGCCCTGGAAACAACGATATTAGCGCCGAGGAATTTAAGGAATGGTCGTTGGGGTCATGGTCATTCAATGGAGAGAGCAGGAAACGGATTGGTCATGAGACCCCATTTCCAAGAGAACTGCCGAAACGCTGCATCAAGATATTCTCGTTTATCGGGGACACGGTGTTTGATCCGTTTGTCGGATCTGGCACTACTATGATAGAAGCGATCCGACATGGTCGGCAAGCCGTTGGTCTTGAGAAAGAGCCCAAATATTGTGAGCTGACCAGAGATCGTATTTTCAAGGAATGCAATCTCTCATTGAGGAAATCCTTACCGATAAGGCAGGGAAAATCTACTGCACCGTGTTGGAGCAGTTAATCTATCAACGGCCCTCTCAAGATTGAGTCCGGGGAGGTGACTGGTCTCACAGCCTGCCTCTTCGCCAATACCGATGCCTATGACAACCTGCTTTCCACGCTGAAACAGCGAACATTTGAGTTAGCCAAACAGATTACCCCGTTACATGGCAGTCCGGTAACAACTACATAAATCCCGTAATCTTATGCATATGCTGTGTGCATGGGATCTAATTTAACAAGAGTTAACAAATAAATAGTTATTCAGAACGCTAAATTCAGTTGTGCAATAATGTGTCGCCGAAAGGTGAAAATGTTCATCTTTAGCGGCCAAAGGATAATCTGGATTAAAATTAAATTCTCTTAACAAATGACCCACAGCAATAAAATTGATACATTGTTAGAAGCTCTCTGGATTATTCCAGTGGAGCCTGTTGGTACCGTGTTACATGATCACGCGATTGCTATTGATGAAGGTGTAATCCAATCAATCTTGCCAAACGCGGAAGCACGCTTACAGTTTGCCCCAAGGGAGCGAATTGTATTGGATAAACACGTGCTCATCCCTGGTCTGGTCAATCTCCATACCCATGCAGCCATGTCATTGATGCGTGGGCTAGCAGACGATCTACCCTTGATGGAGTGGCTCAACAATCATATTTGGCCTACTGAAACCCAACACGTGAATGTAGATTTTGTACTAGATGGAACAAAGCTAGCCTGTGCCGAGATGCTAAAAGGTGGCACCACCTGCTTTAACGACATGTATTTTTTTCCGGAAGCATCTGCTCAAGCAGCAGTAACTGTAGGGATGCGCGCAGCAATTGGCATGATCGTAATTGATTTTCCCACTACCTACGCAAGCGATGCAGATGATTACCTAGCCAAAGGCTTAGCGATGCGAGATGAGTACCGTCAACACCCTCTATTGTCTTTTTGTTTTGCCCCACACGCACCCTACACCGTAGGAGATAAGACGTTTACCGACATTCTGACCTATGCCGAGCAGCTTGACTTGCCCATACATATTCATTTGCATGAAACCGATGTTGAAGTTAGGAAAAGTCTAGATACTATCGGCCTGCGTCCAATTGCGCGCCTGCACCAGCTTGGCCTACTTTCTCCTAACTTGATTGCAGTACACATGATACATCTTACTGGTGAAGAAATTGAGCAAATAGGAAACCAAGGTTGTAGTGTGGCACACTGTCCCTCTTCGAATCTGAAGATTGCTAGCGGATTGGCACCGATTCCTGCCTTGCTGAATCAAGGTATCAATGTCGGCTTAGGAACAGATGGAGCAGCTAGCAATAATCGTCTTGATATGTTTGAGGAAATTCGGCTTGCTGCATTGCTTGCTAAAATGCAAAGTGGTAGGGCGGAGACGTTACCAGCCTACCAGGCTCTGCAAATGGCAACACTAAATGGCGCCAGAGCATTGGGCTTAGGTGAATGTACGGGTTCTCTAGTAACCGGCAAGATGGCTGACATCACTGCTGTCGATTTTTCCAGCCTGGAACTTTCGCCTTGCTATGATCCAGTTTCACATCTCGTTTATTCTGCTGGGCGTCAACACGTGAGCCACGTCTGGGTAGATGGTAAGATGCTCCTTAATGAAGGGCAATTTACTGCCCTAGATGAGCAGGAATTATTACAGCGAGCGGAGTTTTGGCAGGAGAAAATTAAGAGGAAGAACAATGGATAATACATTGGGTAATAATATAAATGTAGATCCGATGGAGCTGGAAAAATTCAACCGGCTAGCGCATCACTGGTGGGATCCCAACAGTGAATTTAAGCCGCTACATGAAATCAATCCGTTACGGCTCAATTATATTGAGCGTCTGGCTGGTCTGGTTGGAAAAGTTGTGCTCGACGTGGGCTGCGGTGGCGGCATTCTATCGGAGAGCATGGCAGAACGAGGTGCTGAGGTAACGGGTATTGACCTGGGGGAGAAGCCTCTGAAAGTTGCAAAGTTGCATCTGCTGGAAACGGGTAACAAAGTGGACTACCGGCAGATTGCAGCAGAAGATCTTGCAAAAGAGCAACCGAATTATTACGACATTGTCACCTGTATGGAAATGTTAGAGCACGTACCTGACCCAGAAAGTATCGTGTGCTCTTGTGCGCTACTGACCAAACCCGGTGGTTGGGTTTTCTTCTCCACGCTTAACCGTAATCCAAAAGCGTATCTGTTGGCTGTGATTGGCGCAGAATATGTATTAAACCTGCTCCCGCGCGGGACGCATGATTATGCAAAATTTATCAAGCCATCTGAGCTTGCGCGCATGGCTCGCGGTGGCGGGCTTGATGTGGAAGCGATTACTGGTATGACCTATAACCCACTTACCAAAATCTATTCACTGGTGCGGGATTCGAGTGTGAACTACATCATGGCATATCGTGCCTAATTCTACGGATGGGCATAAAAATCGTGATGCGTGATCACAAAAGCTGTTCTCCCACTTGCGCGCTTCTCAACCTGCCACTTATTTGTCCATGATTAAAGCCGTTTTATTCGATTTAGACGGTACTCTTGCCGATACTGCACCCGATTTAGGGCACGCTCTTAACCGACAGCGTATCGATCGGAACCTACCACCCTTGCCGATAGATCTGATTCGCGTGGAAGCCTCAACTGGCGCACGTGGCTTACTAAGCCTTGGATTTCAAATCAAGCTAGGCGACTCAGGGTATGAGGCCATGCGTGAGGAATTTCTAAACTTTTACGAAGAACGTTTGTGTCATGATACCCATTTGTTTCCTGGTATTGCTGAACTACTGGATGAGCTGGATGCGCGCAACCTGCTTTGGGGTATTGTCACCAACAAACCAGGGCGATTTACCAATCCACTTTTACAACAACTCGGTTTAAGCTCGCGCGCAGCATGCGTGATTAGTGGCGGGGATACCGCTAAATACAAACCACATCCTGAGCCTCTTTTGACAGCCATCCGAGCACTAGCTGTTGCTCCTGACGAATGTATTTACTTAGGCGATGATGTATGGGACGTAGAAGCGAGCCTGGCGGCAGGTATAGAGCCAATCATTGCAAAATATGGTTACCTCGGCAACGGAGGAAAGCCCCCCGAATCCTGGGGCGCTAAGCATCTCATTGAGCACCCTCAGGATTTACTCAACTACCTCTAGATTCTGTTAAAATCAAATAGTTGACGGTTGAACTTTTTTGTAACAACGCAATCTTATAACCGTAACATAGAATCCGGGGGCGACCTGGCTTCGACGTGGGTTTGAAAGCAGGGCAGGGCATACCGAGGACCAGTCACCTCGTAAATACATCTGGAAAAGTAATAATTGCAAACGAAGATAGTTACGCTCTAGCCGCTTAAATCCGGCTAGACTCCACACCGGTGGGCCTCAACGCCGGGTCTGGTAACAGACAGTGGAGCCATTAACGAGGATCGTGCTTTGTAGGGCCGCTTTACAGAGTGTTAAATAATAGGCAGCTCGCTTAACTTCAGTTAGCCAGTTGACGGATGTTAGGTTAAATCAAATATCTTGGCTACGTATGTAGAACTGACTGTAGAAGATTTGCGGACGCGGGTTCGATTCCCGCCGCCTCCACCAATTAAGTGTTTGATGCCGTTCAAAGCTGTACACGAAACCCGCTTTAATCCTAATGATTAGCGGGTTTTTTGTTCTTTCCCATTCATCCCCATCTATTGCAATAAACTAGCAATTGCTGGTACATTTAGGTCTTTTATACCAGCAAATTAAAATTGATACCAGCAAATGGGGTGTTGCTATGAAACTATCTGATGTAGGTATAAGGAAGGCGAAGCCAAGAACCAAAACTTACAAGATGGCAGATGGTGGCGGATTGTTTCTTCAGGTACAGCCTAACGGTTCAAAGTACTGGAGGCTCTTCTATCGGTTCGAAGGTAAGCAAAAGCTACTAGCTCTAGGTGTTTATCCCGATGTATCTCTACTCTTAGCCCGTGAGCGCCGTGAGGCTGCCCGTAAGTTGTTGGCTACTGGCATAGACCCTGGCGAGAATCGCAAGGTAATAAAAAAAGCAAAACTGGAAGGTTCAGAGAATAGCTTTGAAGTGGTGGCACACGAGTGGCTGGCCTTTTACATGAAAAACAAGGGATTTATGTAGTTGTTACCGGACTGCCATGTAACGGGGTAATCTGTTTGGCTAACTCAAATGTTCGCTGTTTCAGCGTGGAAAGCAGGTTGTCATAGGCATCGGTATTGGCGAGGAGGCAGGTTGTGAGACCAGTCACCTCCCCGGACTCAATCTTGAGAGGGCCGTTGATAGATTAACTGCTCCAACACGGTGCAGTAGATTTTCCCTGCCTTATCGGTAAGGATTTCCTCAATGAGAGATTGCATTCCTTGAAAATACGATCTCTGGTCAGCTCACAATATTTGGGCTCTTTCTCAAGACCAACGGCTTGCCGACCATGTCGGATCGCTTCTATCATAGTAGTGCCAGATCCGACAAACGGATCAAACACCGTGTCCCCGATAAACGAGAATATCTTGATGCAGCGTTTCGGCAGTTCTCTTGGAAATGGGGTCTCATGACCAATCCGTTTCCTGCTCTCTCCATTGAATGACCATGACCCCAACGACCATTCCTTAAATTCCTCGGCGCTAATATCGTTGTTTCCAGGGCGCTCACGTTTCCACGTATCTTTATAGAGCACAATAATGGTTTCCACAGGGGCAATGACATGAGGGGCGCTGGCTGACTTCCAACTCCCCCATGCCGTGCGACGGGAGATATTGCCTTCATTCCACAGAATAGTCGCATGATAGCACCACCCGGCCTCCATTGCTAATCGCGTGATGTCTGCTGAAAGCGGTTGCTTGCCATTCTTGTTTTTATCCAGCGAGACATTGACGCATAAGCGACCGGTCGATTTCGTCCAATGAAAACAATTCGTCAGCCACTGTTTAGAAAAGTTCAAATAGGCGTCGTAGGGCAATGAATCATCTTGTTGGGCACCAGAATATGCTTTGCCAACGTTATAGGGGGGAGAGGTCACAATTAAATCCACGCTTTCTCTCGTGATCGAAGCACGGAGTGTGGCGTCTCCCTGGATCAAGCGGTGAACGAGTGGGGAGTGAGCAAAAAGCACATCCACAGCCGAATCCAAGAGGCCGGTCCCTACGGCGCTCATTGGACAAGCCCCTGATACGTTAAGCGTTTGCCAATGGCCGCATCACAGACGCTTTCAATGCGGTGCATGGTCTCCCGGCCACAACGTCCTTCATTGAGCCTGAACGAAAATTCATGAATATAACGCGATAAATGCTTGACGGATACTTGATGGAATGTGCCGTTCAGTCCACGTTTTAAGACCGCCCAAACGCTCTCAATGCCATTTGTGTGCGCCATGCCCTTCACATATTCATTCGCCGAATGGTTTACGGCTTGGTGCTGATAGCCTTTACGCTCAATGCCTCGATAGGCGGCATGGTCATCCGTATAGAGCGTGCTGCCTATTTCTATCGCCTCTTGAATCTCCGTCCACAGCGTAAGCCGATCCGTCGCAGGCACTGGCAGGGCCACGGTCTTGCCACCACGCTCCCTCATGCCGAGGACGGGTTGTTTGCCAACTGTCCCGGCTTTCGGTTTATCCCCTTTCTTCCAGTGCTTGTTCCGTTCTTTCCCGCCCACATACGTTTCGTCGATTTCTACGATTCCTGAGAGACGGGTAAGATCGCCACGGCAAGCCTCTCGAATCCGATGCAACGCAAACCAGGCGGACTTATACGTGACCCCAATTTCTTTGCTTAATTGCATAGCGCTAATGCTCTTTCGAGAAGTCATGACGGTGTAAATGGCATAGAGCCATTTGTGAAGTCGAATGTGTGATTTTTCAAAAATGGAACCGGTCCGAACACTAAAATGCTTGCCGCATCCTCGACAGTCATACATCCCTTTTCGTTTTCCCGATCTTGTATAGACCGATAGGCTTTGACATGTCGGGCAAGACACGCCATATTTCCAGCGACGATCCTCAAGGTACTGTCGTGCGGTTTCCTCGTCAGGAAACATTTCCATCAACTGGCAGACACTGATTGCAGTATTGATCTTATAAGGCATGGCATCCTCCTCTCATGATAAGAGAATTATACCACAATATTTTCCGGTGTAAAGTATATAGTTCCCAAGATTACCAAGTGGCTTCAATGGGAGCGACATGATAGAATTATAAGTTTTTATGTGGTCATATTTAAAGCAGAATTATTAACCTAACTTATTGTCTCTGAAAGAAAAATATAACAATGGATCAATTCGCAAAAGAAACCCTGCCCGTTAGCCTAGAAGAAGAGATGCGCCGCTCCTACCTCGACTACGCCATGAGCGTAATCGTGGGACGTGCACTACCAGATGCACGTGATGGCTTAAAGCCGGTACACCGACGCGCACTACTTGCTATGCATGAACTTTCCAACGATTGGAACCGCCCCTACAAGAAGTCGGCGCGCATCGTCGGCGACATAATTGGTAAATATCACCCCCATGGCGATACCGCAGCATATGACACTATCGTACGCATGGCACAGAATTTTTCGTTACGTTATGTTTTAGTAGATGGTCAGGGTAACTTTGGTTCAGTAGATGGTGATAATGCAGCAGCAATGCGCTATACCGAAATTCGCATGTCGCGTATTGCCCATGAACTGTTGGCAGACCTTGAAAAAGAAACAGTAGACTTTGTTCCTAATTACGATGGCTCAGAAAAAGAGCCGGTGGTTCTACCAGCGAAAATCCCAAACCTACTTATCAATGGTTCTTCCGGTATAGCAGTTGGTATGGCCACCAACATTCCACCACATAATCTGAATGAGGTGGTGGCGGCCTGCCTAGCTCTGCTAAAGAATCCCGAAACCAGCATAGATAAACTGATTGAAATCATGCCGGCACCAGATTTCCCTACTGCCGGCATCATTTACGGTATTGCTGGAGTAAAGGAAGGCTATCAGACAGGACGGGGACGCGTGGTGATGCGTGCTCGTACTCATTTTGAGGACATAGAGAAAGGTGGTCGCCAGAGCATTATTGTTGATGAATTACCCTACCAGGTAAATAAGGCGAACCTACTAATCCGTATTAGTGAGTTGGTGCGCGATAAAAAAATTGAGGGTATCTCTGATTTGCGTGATGAATCGGATAAATCTGGCATGCGTATGGTGATTGAATTAAAGCGTAGCGAGATACCTGAAGTAATACTGAACAACCTGTACAAAGAAACGCAACTACAAGATACCTTTGGCATGAACATGGTAGCCCTGCTAGACGGACAACCACGCCTGCTTAACCTGAAACAGATGCTAGAGGCATTTATGAATCATCGTCGTGAAGTGGTGACGCGACGTACCGCATTCGAATTGAAGAAGGCGCGCGAGCGTGGACACTTGCTGGAAGGTCTGGCCGTTGCGCTATCTAATGTAGATGAAGTAATCGCTTTCATCAAATCAGCACCGACCCCCGCAGTAGCGAAGCAAATGCTAATGACAAAAGTATGGCGGTCTAAACTGGTGGAGGAAATGCTCTCTCGTAGCTCAGTAGACGCCAAAGCATTCCGACCGGATGGACTCGCTTTAGAATTTGGCTTATCCAAAAAAGGCTACCGCTTGTCAGATTCACAAGCCCAGGCAATTCTGGAATTACGTTTGCAACGACTGACTGGATTAGAACAAGACAAGGTTGTGAGTGAGTACAAGGACGTGATGAACAAAATTGCCGACCTACTCGACGTTCTCGCAAAAGCGGATCGCATCACAAACATCATTGCCGAAGAACTGGCCGCCATCAAGAAACAGTTTGGCGATAAACGTCGTAGTGAGATCGTAGTCAGCACACAAGACCTAAGTATGGAAGACCTGATTGCACCGGAAGACGTGGTCGTAACACTGTCACACACTGGTTATATTAAGTCACAACCGCTACAAGATTATCATGCTCAGAAGCGTGGTGGACGTGGTAAGCAGGCGACGGGCACCAAAGAAGACGATGTTATTGACAATCTGTTTATCGTCAACACTCACGATTACATTCTTTGTTTTTCGAGCCGTGGGAGAGCCTACTGGATTAAGGTGTATTCAGTGCCACAGGGCGGACGGGCTTCACATGGTAAACCGATTGTTAATTTGTTACAACTGGGAGAAGGAGAAAAAATTAACGCTATCCTTCCGGTAAGGGAGTTTGACGATAATCGTTTTATTTTCATGGCAACCTCTCTCGGCACAGTGAAGAAAACAGCACTATCTAAATTTTCTCGACCTCGTGCCGGCGGCATTATCGCACTGGAGTTAGATTATGGTGATTACCTGATCGGTGTCGCACTTACTGAAGGCAAGCATGACGTGATGCTATTTTCCGATGGTGGCAAAGCAATGCGTTTTGATGAAAATGATGTGCGTCCGATGGGACGCAGCGCACGAGGTGTTCGTGGTATGAAGCTAGGTAAGGACCAGAAAGTAATTTCCCTGCTGGTCGCTGAGAACGAGGAGTTAGCAGTATTGACAGCAACCGAAAATGGCTACGGTAAACGTACTCCGATAAGCGAATATGCGCGCCACGGCAGAGGCACCCAAGGCATGATCTCGATTAGGACCAGCGAACGAAATGGCAAAGTAGTAGCCGCCAGACTGGTGAAACAAAATGATGAAATCATGCTTATTACCACTGGGGGTGTACTGATTCGTACCCGAGTTAAGGAAGTTCGGGAAATGAATCGTGCCACCCAAGGAGTGATACTGATTAACCTGGATGAAGGTGAAAAGCTCGCTGGACTAGAAAGAGTAATTGAAACCGATATGGAATAACCATTAAGCTGCAGAAATGTATAAGCTAGGATAAGGATTTAAACTGTGGAACGTATAGCAACTGTGGAACACATATTTAATTTTAGCGCGGGCCCAGCAGTGTTACCGACAGAAGTACTACAACGAGCGCGTGATGAAATGCTCAACTGGCATAATAGCAACATGTCTATGATGGAAATGAGTCATCGTGGAAAGGAATTTATGTCTATTATCGAGAAAGTTGAAACCGACTTTCGCGAATTAATAGGTATTCCGAGTAGTTACAAAGTATTGTTCCTCTCTGGTGGGGCTTCCAGCCAGTTCTCCATGGTACCGATGAATTTGCTGCGCGAAAAAAAGAGCGCTGATTATATTAACACTGGGTCGTGGTCGAAAAAAGCCATAAAGGAAGCACAAAGATATTGCAATGTAAATATCGCAGCCTCGTCGGAGGATGCAAATTTCACATATGCACCAACGCAAGACAAGTGGAAACTCGACCAGAATGCAGCTTATGTGCATTACACGCCTAACGAGACCATCGGTGGCGTAGAGTTTAACTGGACGCCCGACTTGACCCATCTGGGCAACAATATTCCGTTGGTGGCAGACATGTCGTCCAGTATTTTGTCACGCCCGCTGGATATTACCCAGTTTGGGTTAGTTTATGCTGGAGCTCAGAAAAACATGGGCCCAGCAGGCTTGACCATTGTCATAGTGCACGAAGATTTGATAGGTACAACCATAACAGGTACGCCAAGCATGTTTGACTACAAAATCCATGCTGATAATGCTTCCATGTATAACACCCCACCTACTTATGCCCTGTATGTCACCGGGCTAGTATTCGAATGGCTGATAAAGAAGGGAGGATTGGTAGAAATGGAGAAAATCAATATTGCTAAGGCCAATCTATTGTATGGCTTGTTTGATAAAACTGATTTTTATCACTGTCCTGTGGCCTACTCTGACCGTTCACGCATGAATGTCCCTTTTATGCTAAAGAATACGACGTTGGATGGAGAGTTTCTGAAACAAGCGCAGGCATGTGGCATGTTTCAATTGAAAGGCCATCGCTCAGTAGGCGGAATGCGCGCTTCAATATACAACGCTATGCCGATTGAGGGTGTTGCCACCTTGGTAGAATTCATGAAAGAATTTGCAAGCAATCATGCCTAACCGAGCTTACAAAACTTACCAGATACACACACTCAATCAGATCTCTACGCTTGGCTTGAATCTCTTTCCTAGCAATCGTTACGTAGTGGGGAACAAGATGGTTGCACCGGATGCAATCCTGGTACGTTCGCACAATATGCTAAGGATGGATATTCCTAAAAGTGTAATGGCAATTGGAAGAGCTGGCGCAGGAACCAATAACGTTCCGGTGAAAAACATGAATCTACGTGGTGTTCCCGTGTTTAATGCTCCTGGTGCAAATGCAAATGCGGTGAAAGAGCTTGTACTGGCAGGTATGTTGACGGCAGCACGCAACCTGATTCCTGCAATTCACTTCACTGAAGGCCTGCAGGGCAATGATACTACCCTGCACAAGTTAGCAGAAGATGGTAAGAAGCGGTTTGCTGGAATGGAGTTGCCGGGACGCACATTAGGAATTATTGGGTTAGGTGCGGTAGGGCGGCTAGTTGCAGACGCGTCCATTGGACTCGGAATGAAAGTGATGGGTTATGATCCTGAAATAACCGTGGATGCGGCTTGGAATCTATCCTCTGAAGTAAAGAAGGCTCCAAGTATTGAAAATCTGCTACAACACAGTGATTTCATAACTCTACACGTACCTTTAGTTGATGCAACACGTCTCCTGATTAATGATAAGCGTGTCAAAAGCATGAAGCGAGGCACGATCTTACTTAATTTCTCTCGTGAAGGCATTGTTGATGAAGATGCGGTGCTAACAGGGACCGAATCTGGCAAAATAAAATACTATGTATGCGACTTTCCCAGCCACAAACTTCAACATCATAAGGCGGTGATTACACTGCCACACTTGGGTGCTTCCACGCTGGAAGCAGAAGAAAACTGCGCGATAATGGTGATAAGGCAAATAATGAATTATTTAGAAAATGGAAACATCGCCAATACTGTCAATTTTCCAAACTTATCGATGGGGCGAGAATCTCCCTATCGAATAGCGGTAGCCAATTCTAATGTTCCTAATATGCTGGGACAAATTTCTACCAATATGGCCAAAGCCGGGCTTAACATTCACAATATGGGCAACAAGTCTCGCGGCGAAATAGCCTACACCTTGGTAGATGTGGATAGCCCGGTGCCGCAAAAAACAATTGATAAGATTGCGGCAATCCCTGGCGTGCTGATGGTGCGGTATCTGCCAGTGTTGGCTGAATAACTTTCACTAAAAAGGAATTTATTCTCAATGACCGATCAACTTAGGCAACTTCGTGACAAGATAGATGCGATTGACAGTGAGCTGCTCAACCTTGTAAACACGCGTGCCAACCTAGCCAAGCAGATCGGACAATTTAAAAAAAGCATGATATATCGCCCTGATCGGGAAGCCCAAATACTAGAACGGTTGCAAAAACTAAATTCTGGGCCACTGACTCATCAGCACGTTGCACAGCTGTTCACTGAGATCATGTCATTATGCCGTGCTATGGAAAAACCATTGACTGTAGCCTATCTTGGCCCGCAAGGAACTTTTTCAGAAGAAGCTGTGTTGAATCGCTTTGGTAGCGTTGTAACAACCCTGCCATGCGAATCGATAGACGAGGTATTTCATAAAGTAGAATCTGGTGTAGCAAATAATGGGGTTGTGCCAGTAGAAAACTCCAATGAGGGCGCAGTTGGTAAAACATTAGATCTACTATTACAAACCTCACTAAAGGTTTGCGGTGAGATCCAGTTATCAATACATCAATGTCTACTTGCTTTACATGCTGATCTTAAACACATCAAAAAGATTTATTCTCATCCACAATCACTAGCGCAATGCCATGAGTGGTTAAACACAAATTTTCCTCTCCCAAAGGTGAAGCGGATTATTTCGGCAAGCAATGCTCACGCAGCGATGATGGCTGCTGAAGATAAAAGTGTTGCTGCAATCGCCAGTAGAAAAGCTGCTGAGGTGTATAAACTTTCCATTTGTGCTGAGAATATTGAGGATGACCCAAGAAATACTACACGCTTTTTGGTAATTGGCACTCAGGATGTTGCTCCCTCTGGTGAGGACAAAACATCGCTGGTGATGTCGGCCAGAAATATTCCTGGAGCAGTACATGAACTGTTGTCGCCTCTGGCACAACATGGTGTAAGCATGAGCCGCCTAGAATCTCGTCCCTCCCGCGATAGTCTATGGGAATATGTTTTCTTTGTTGACATCCAAGGCCATCAGAAAAATGAGAAAATTGCGAAAGCGCTAGAAGAAATACGTGAGAAAGCAACGTTCTTGAAGATACTTGGATCTTATCCATCAGCATAATTCAGTTTTGAGCACTCGGGTAAAACTTAATAGTGTTGTTTCCATTTTATTATAATTTTACTGCGTCCCTAATTTTTCTATTCTTTATGGTGCTGGCTCTATGAGTCTTTGTGATCTTGCTCCGGAATATATCCACTCTATTGCGCCCTACCAACCAGGTAAGCCAATTTCTGAGCTGGCAAGAGAAATGGGTTTGGATGAACATTCCATCGTTAAACTTGCATCTAATGAGAATCCATTTGGGACAAGTCCTCTAGCGCTTGAAGCGATGGCAAAAGCACTTAAAGAAGTGATGCGATACCCTGATGGTCATGGCTTTGAGTTGAAAACCGCACTGTCGAAGAAATATACTGTAGACAGTGACCAAATCGTGCTAGGTAATGGCTCCAATGATGTGCTGGAGTTGGCAGCCCGGGTATTCCTGAAACCTGGAGCATCAGCAGTTTACTCGCAACATGCTTTTGCAGTTTATCCACTTGTGACCCAAGCAGTCGGAGCAAACGGCATCTCGGTTCCTGCCAAAAATTTTGGCCATGACCTCGATGCTATGCTAGATGCTGTAACACGTGAAACTCGTGTGGTATTTATTGCCAATCCTAATAATCCTACCGGCACGTTTCTGGCTGCTGCCGATCTGTTACGTTTTCTGAAACAAGTTTCTCCAGATGTACTGGTAGTGCTAGATGAAGCCTATAACGAATATTTGCCGGAGACTTCCAAAACCGACAGCATTGCGTGGTTGAGTCGCTTTCCTAATCTACTTATTACCCGTACTTTCTCTAAAATTTATGGTATGGCCGGTATCCGTGTAGGATTTGGACTTGCGCATACTCACTTGGCTGGGTTAATGAACCGAATGCGTCAGCCATTCAACGTTAACAGCATTGCACTCTCGGGTGCGTTGGCAGCAATAAATGACATAGAATTTGTTAAAAGTTCCTATGCACTCAACCAAGCAGGAATGCTCCAAATAACCACTGGTCTGCATCGACTTGGAATCGAATACATTCCATCCTACGGAAATTTTCTAAGTTTTAGTGTGAGGGATGGTAAAGCTATTATCGTGTATCAACACCTATTGAAGCAGGGAATTATCGTACGCCCAATTGGTGTTTATGAGATGCCACAACATCTACGCGTCACTATCGGACTCGAGTCTGAGAATCATAAATTTTTGCAATCCCTTGAGAGTGCGATTAAGTAGAATTAATTTCGTTATTAAAACAACCAATAAAGTTACTAAAAAATAATTTAAAACTATAATGAGGGGAGTCAATGTTTCAGTGCTGGCATGTATACTGCTACTAGAAGCGATAGTCTGATTATAAAGATACGACCGATAGCACATGAAATATCAAGTGACGTTCGTCTAATACTGAATCTATAAGAATTCAAAAACCAGATGTATTTGCTGAATTAAATATTCATTCAAAGTATGACAGATACTATACTCAAAAAACTAGTGATTATCGGCGTCGGCTTGATTGGTGGTTCATTCGCACTAGCACTACGTAAGGCGGGACTGGTTAAACATATTGTTGGTTTAGGGCGAAGTAGGGAAAATCTACAGCGCGCGCTAGAACTAGGAATATTAGATGAAATCGCCGACGACTTTCCGTTGGCACTAAAGAATGCAGATCTTGTATTCCTTGCCATACCAGTAGGGCAGACTGCCAAAATTTTGGCTCAAATCGCCTCCCACCTAGAATCTAAAACAATTATCACTGACGCAGGAAGCACAAAACAGGATGTAATTGCAGCGGCACGTTCTTTCTTACCTGGACATTTAAAGAATTTTGTACCTGGCCATCCTATCGCCGGAACGGAGCAGAGTGGGGCAAACGCAGCTAACGCAAATTTATTCCGAGATAAGAATCTGATACTCACACCGTTGGACGAAACCAATACCAACGCGCTAGAGTGTGTAAAAGAGCTGTGGCTTGGTTGTGGTGCACGAGTCTCACAAATGAAGGCCTATCAGCACGATGAAATTCTCGCCGCGATAAGTCACCTGCCCCATTTACTAGCATCCACGCTTTTGAACCATACTTTTTCCTCAAGCACAAAAGATAGTTCAGATGACTTATTGCGCTTTGCCGGCAGTGGTTTTCGTGACTTTACCCGTATTGCAGGTAGTTCTCCAGAAATGTGGCGCGACATTTGCCTCGCTAATCGCGAATTGTTACTTCTACAAATTGATGCCTACCAAAACGATCTAACACGCATGCACAAAATGCTAGAAAATGGTGATGGATCAGCGCTGGAGAAAGCCTTTTGCGATGCACGTGTAACGCGGCAAAGATGGTTAATAGAAAAACGTTGAATCATGGATTTAGGATAATTTACATCGCACTAAATTTTAATTAGCGCCAAAGAGAAGGTGCGATTCTTCGCATTATTGTAATTTCAGATATGCAGTGCTCGCTTGTCTACCCCTAACGCAGCTTCGTGTAATACTTCGGACAAAGAAGGGTGGGCGTGCACAATACGAGCAATGTCTTCGCTGCTAGCGGCAAATTCCATTGCCACCACAGCTTCAGAGATCATCTCTGAAACATAGGGGCCAATCATGTGAACACCGAGGATACGATCAGTATTGGCATCCGCAAGGATTTTGACAAAACCGCTTGTCTCACCCAATGCCCGCGCACGCCCATTAGCCATAAAAGGAAACTGACCCGCTTTATATCTGATTCCTGCAGTTTTCAATTCTTGCTCAGTCTTACCCACCCAAGCTATCTCTGGTGATGTGTAAATCACCCAAGGAATAGTGTCAAGATTTATCTTTATATGCTCTCTTACTTGTCCTGCCTCATTTGCGATTATTGACTCTGCTACCGCTATGCCCTCCTCTGAAGCCTTGTGTGCCAACATTGGCCCGCGCACAACATCACCAACGGCATACACATTTGGCAAATTAGTACGACAATGGCTATCTACTTCTATACGACCACCATCATCTATTCTTAGTCCAACGTATTCTGCACCCAATTCAGCGGTATTTGGAATCCGGCCAACCGATACTATCAGCTTATCCACCTCTAGCTTTTGTGCTTTAGCTTGAGCGTCAAGGTAATTCACCATTAGGGTTTTCTTTCCAGTTTTAATTTCGGTAAGATTAATGCCGGTTAGTATCTCTAACCCTAATTCCCTAGTGAAAATTTTTTGTGCTTCTTTCGCTACTTGTTCATCGACAATCGTGAGAAACTCTGGCAACGCTTCAAGAATTGTTACCTCTGATCCGAGCCTTCGCCAAACGCTAGCCATTTCTAAACCGATCACTCCTGCACCAATTATACCCAAACGCTTAGGCGCTTCGATCAATGTTAGTGCGCCCTCATTGTCCAGTATGCGTTCATTATCTACTGCCACAAACGATAACGGGCGTGGTGTCGAACCTGTGGCGATGATGATGTATGTTGCCTCAATAGTTTCTTCTTTGTCACCGTTCTTTATTTTAACTTTCCAAGACTTCTTGTCATTTCTATACTTAACTAAAGTTCCTCGCCCATGTATTGAAGTAACTTTATTTTTCTTAAACAACATGGAAATTCCACTGGTGAATGTCGTGACAATTTTATCCTTATGAGAAATCATTTCAGGAATATTTACCGACAGACCTTCCACCTTGATTCCATGCTCAGAGTATTTATGTGCAACACGCTCATAATTCTCGGAAGATTCCAATAATGCCTTGGAAGGAATACAGCCTACATTGAGACAAGTACCACCCAGGCTTGCTTTTCCCTGTGGATTCTTCCACTCGTCTATGCAAGCTGTATTAAGCCCCAATTGAGCGCAACGGATTGCGGCTACATAGCCTCCAGGTCCAGCACCAATTATTACCACATCAAAAAATTGAGTCATTTTCTATCATATAAATAATATAATGTAACACATAAATTATAGTACATAAGTCATTATTCTATAACATGTTATTATAATTGTTTTCCTTTAGTCTTCCAGTAATGGACTCATCGGATATTCAAGTGCCTCTTTCATAGCTACTAGAGAAAGCACTGCTTCTCGACCATCTATAATGCGATGGTCATAAGATAGCGCTAAGTAATTAATTGGACGAATGAGTACCTGGCCATTCTCGGCCACCGGACGCTCCTTAATGGCATGAACTCCGAGAATCGCACTTTGTGGCGGATTGATAATGGGGGTAGAGAGCATCGAGCCAAATACGCCACCATTGGTAATAGAAAAGGTGCCTCCTGTTAATTCTTCGATTGTAAGTCTACCTTCTCGAGCACGTTTGCTGAAATCAGCAACTTGTTTTTCGATTTCAGCCTGTGACAGACGATCAGCATCGCGAAAAATTGGTACCACCAACCCACGCGGACTCCCTACCGCAATACCTATATCGTAATAACCGTGATAAATAATATCATTACCATCCACCGAAGCGTTGACGATAGGAAATTTCTTCAGTGCCGCTACTACTGCCTTAACAAAGAATGAGATAAAGCCAAGCTTCACTCCGTACTCTTTCTCAAACTTATCCCTATAGCGAGCACGAAAATCTATTATCGCCTGCATATCAACTTCGTTAAATGTTGTAAGTATTGCCGCTGTGGATTGTGATTGCACCATCCGCTCGGCTATACGCAAACGTAACCTGGACATGGCCACACGTTGTTCTGGTCGATTACCTGCTGCTATGGCTGCTGAATCTGTGGTGGTTTCTGGAGTGGATTTAGATTCTGCGTGCACAACAACATCTTCCTTGGTAATACGCCCACCACGACCTGTGCCGCTGATTGTGCTGATTTCCTCAGTTTTGATGTTTTTCTCCGCTGCCATCCTCTTCGCTGCGGGTAACATAGCTGGTTTTTCTACAGCTATAGATTTTTTACCTGACGGTACAATCTTTTTAACAGAAGCAGCAACGGCAGTAACCTTAGTGTCTATAGTAGCGATAAGCTCGCTGCTGACCACAGTAGCGCCGTCGCCCTGGATAATCTCTGCCAGCATACCAGCTACCGGTGCCGGTAACTCTATAACCACTTTATCAGTCTCAATATCTATCAAATTTTCGTCGCGCTCAACAAATTCGCCTTGCTTCTTATGCCAGGAAACCAGGGTAGCCTCTGCTACCGTCTCGGATAATACTGGAACTTTAACTTCGACTAGCATGACTCTTCCTTTAGATTAAATTCTCTTGCGAAATGCTGCTACGACCAATTCATTCTGCTGATAATTATGTTTTGCCAAATATCCTACGGCAGGTGAAGCAGAAGATGGACGCAACGCATAACCAAGAATCTTATTAAGTCCCAAATGCCGCAGCAAATAATGCTGAATACGGTGCCAAGCACCCTGGTTTCCCGGCTCCTCCTGGCACCAAAGTACATCATTGGCCTGATCATAACGATCGACCTCGACTTGAAAATCATCATGAGGAAAAGGATATAGCTGCTCAATGCGGATAATCGCTATATCTACAATTTCGTGTATTTTTCGGTAAGCCAACAAATCGTAATAGACTCTGCCACAACAGGCAATAATACGCCGCACTTTCTTTGGGTTAAGGTTTTCTACTTCCGGAATTACAGCCTGAAAGTTTCCGTTAGCCAAATCTTCCAGATTTGATACTGACTCTTTACGACGCAACAAGCTTTTTGGACTCATGATTATAAGTGGCTTACGTAGTGGACGAATCATCTGACGTCGCAACAAGTGAAACATCTGGGCTGGATTAGACGGCACACAAACCTGAATGTTATATTCTGCACATAATTGCAGATAGCGCTCAAGCCGCGCTGATGAGTGCTCCGGCCCCTGCCCCTCGTAACCATGAGGAAGCATCATTACCAGGCCACACAGCCGTCCCCACTTGGCTTCTCCAGATGCTATGAATTGATCAATCACAACCTGAGCACCATTAGCAAAGTCACCAAATTGTGCTTCCCAAACTACAAGTTCATTAGGCGCAGCTGTAGCATAACCATATTCAAAACCCAGAACCGCTTCTTCTGACAGCATCGAATCGATCATAGCAAAATCCGGTTGCTTCGGTGCGATGTGACGGAGTGGGATATAGACGTTTTCATCCCATTGTTCTCGACTCTGATTGTGCAACACTGCATGACGATGGAAAAAAGTCCCACGCCCGGAATCTTGTCCTGAAATCCGTATTGGAAACCCATCATTCAAGAGCGCGGCATATGCTAGATTCTCAGCCATACCCCAATCCAAAAACAACTTGCCCTCACCCATCAAACGGCGATCCTCAATAATTTTTCGCACTCGAGAATGTAACTTGAAATTATCAGGGATATCGGTAAGGCGTTCAGCCAGATGCTTCAATTTTGCAATCGACAAACCAGTCTTCACCTTCTGATTCCACTTACTTGGCTTCAAGAAAAGCGCCCAGTCCACCGCACGTGACGACTTATCGCCATAACATATGGTCTTGTTAGGGTTACGACCCGCATCCATGTCATTGCGGTAATTCTTAAGCATCTCTTCAGCTTCACCAGTCTTAATAGCACCCTCAATTTCTAGCTTATCAGCGTAGAGTTTGCGTGTACCGGGATGTTGGCCAATAATGTTGTACATCAATGGTTGCGTCACCATTGGATCATCCTGTTCATTGTGACCAAGACGACGAAAACAAACCATATCTATGACTACATCCTTCTGAAACTGCATCCGAAAATCAAACGCAATCTCGGTCACCATCGCTACTGCCTCAGGATCATCACCATTGACATGAAATATTAGTGCTTCAATCATTTTCGACACCTCAGTGCAATAAAGTGTAGAACGTGAATCGCGTGGGTCAGATGTAGTAAAGCCAATCTGATTATTGATGATGACATGTATCGTACCGCCCGTTCCATAACCACGAGTCTGGGACAGATTCAACGACTCCATCACCACACCCTGACCAGAATATGCAGCATCACCGTGCAGCAATACTGGCAACACCATGTTGCCCTGCTTGTCTAACAGGCGATGCTGTCGGGCACGTACTGAGCCTTCTATTACAGGATTGACAATTTCAAGATGTGATGGATTAAATGCGAGTGTCGCCCGCATAACTCCACCAGGTGTTGATATGGAAGAGGAAAATCCTTGATGATACTTGACATCTCCTGCAGTCAGCTCCTGTGCATGTTTGCCTTCAAATTCCTGGAACAAGTCAGATGGCATTTTACCTAAGGTGTTTACTAGCACATTGAGTCGCGCGCGATGTGCCATGCCAATGACTACCTCTTGCACGCCCACTCCACCGGCGCGCTGTAGCAAGTTATCCAATAATGGAATTAAACTCTCGCCACCCTCACCGGAAAAGCGCTTCTGTCCCACATAGCGAGTATGCAAGTATTTTTCTAATCCCTCTGCTGCACTAAGGCGCTCCAGAATATGGCGCTTATACTCAGTAGAGAAAGTGGGTTGTGCGCGCGTGCCTTCTAGGCGGTTCTGTATCCAGCGTTTCTGCTCAGTGTCGGTCATGTACATGTACTCTACCCCGACACTCCCACAGTAGATTTGCTGAAGCAATTGCAAAATTTTCCGTAGTGGTACAAGATCCGGACCAACTAGCGAACCCGTATGGAATACGGTACCCATATCCTCCTCAGTCAGCCCATAGAATGATGGGTAAAGCTCTGGAATATGTGGTTTCTTCCGACGCGTGAGCGGATCGAGATTAGCCTGGCGTACACCAAGAAAACGAAAAGCATTGATAATCTGCAGTACCGATACCTGATTACGTTCCTCAGATGCATCGTGTACGACCTGAGAAGTACTGTGACCATTTCTACGACGTTCTTTTTCTACACGAATGAATGATTCAATTACAGGTCTGTGTGGAATATCGGGTGTAGCTCCCCCCCGCCCTTGTTGTAATCCATCAAAGTATCCGCGCCATTCCAGGGGCACCGAGGTCGAGCATTGCAAATAGTCCTCATAAAGTTCCTCAATAAACGGCGCATTCGCACCATATAACATTGAATTCTTAAACAATTGCTTTATCATGTTCACGAATCTTGATTAAGATATCCCTGATAGACCAAACTATTTACGTAATGCGATCGGCACTACATCACGCGTTGTAACGCCAGTATAGAGTTGACGTGGACGTCCTATTTTGTATCCCGGATCAGAAATCATCTCACTCCAATGAGCAACCCATCCTACCGTACGCGCAGTAGCAAATATGGCAGTGAACATGGAGGGTGGAATACCGAGCGCACGCTGAACGATACCTGAATAGAAATCAACATTAGGATAGAGTTTCTTGGAAACGAAGTATTCATCTTCCAGCGCAATTTTCTCCAGTTTCATTGCCAGCTTGAATAGGCGATCATCCTGCAATCCTAATTCGTTTAATACCTCATGGCAGGTTTCACGCATCAGCTTCGCACGAGGATCAAAATTCTTATATACCCTGTGACCAAAGCCTACTAGCCTAAAATCATCTTTTGGGTCCTTGGCTCGATCAATATACTTGCCGATACGTGAATCATCACCGATTTCTTCCAACATATTAAGGCAAGCTTCATTCGCCCCACCATGCGCTGGCCCCCACAAACAGGCGATGCCTGCTGAGATACAGGCAAACGGATTTGCCCCACTGGAACCTGCCAAACGGACTGTAGAAGTAGAAGCATTTTGTTCGTGGTCGGCATGTAAAACCAGAATACGGTCCAGAGCCCGCGCCAATACCGGGTTGGGCTCGTATTCCTCGGCAGGAACAGCAAACATCATATACATAAAATTTTCCGCATAGTTGAGACGGTTACGCGGATAATTGAAAGGTTGACCGCGATTATATTTATAGGCCATCGCGGTAATGTTTGGTAACTTCGCGATCAAATGGAAAGCTGAAAGTTCGCGGTGCGATGCATCTGAAATATCCATCGCCTCGTGATAAAAAGCAGACAATGCACCAACCACCCCTACCATCACAGCCATCGGATGAGCGTCACGGCGAAATCCCGCATAAAACCGTACCAGTTGCTCATGCACTAGTGAATGCTCATTGATGGATCTTACGAACGAAGCTTTCTGGTCAACTGTGGGCAGCTCGCTATTCATCAACAGATAACACACTTCCATAAAATCACAGTGTTCGGCCAACTGTTCGATCGGGTAGCCACGATAAAGCAAGATGCCCTTACCCCCATCAATAAAAGTTATTTCAGAGCTGCTGCTAGCTGTAGAAAGGAAGCCAGGATCATAAGTAAACATGCCACACTTAGCATGCAAAGTACGGATATCTATCACATCCGGCCCCATAGTCCCTGGCATAATTGGGAATTCTGCAGGCTGCTCTTCATTTCCCATATCAAGTTTAGCTACCCTTTTTTGTTCCATACTCTTCTCCATGATTTTCATAATTGGTGGCAAAACTACAGTTATTAATTTAATCTATTTGCAAAAGTTGCAGTATAGGTTGAAGTTTTGTATCCCCTAGTTTCTTTCTCGTCGTGATCATATCCCACAAGTCATTGTCAGGAAGGCTCAGTAATGTGTCAAACTGCTGCAATTCGGTCTCATTCAGTTGCGTATAGTGCTTGTCCACAAACCGTTGCAATACGATATCCAGTTCTAGCATACCCCGTCGGCAGCGCCAGCGAACACGATCTAGTTCTTTCATACGGTTCTTTTTACCATCATGCCCTTAATCTTGTTGATAGCTTTGGTTGGATTTAACTCCTTAGGGCACGTATCCACACAATTCATAATGGAATGACAGCGGAACAGACGGTACGGATCCTCAAGATTGTCCAACCTCTCAGCAGTGGCTTGATCACGACTATCGGCAAGAAAGCGATATGCCTGCAACAATGCCGCAGGACCGACAAATTTGTCAGGGTTCCACCAAAACGAAGGACATGCTGTGGAGCAACATGCGCACAGGACACATTCATATACGCCATCGAGTTCCGCTCTTTCTTCAGGAGATTGCAATCGTTCTGTTTCTGGCGGTGGATCGTTATTGATGAGATAAGGCTTAATTGAGTGGTACTGCCTAAAAAATTGGGTCATGTCCACGATCAGATCTCGTATTACAGGCAGCCCTGGAAGTGGTCGCAATTCAACCGGTTCTTTTAATTCGGAAATCGGTGTAATACAGGCTAACCCATTGCGGCCATTTATATTCATTCCGTCTGACCCACACACCCCCTCTCGACAAGATCGGCGCAAGCTCAAGCTATCATCGACAACCTTGATACGTATCAACGCATCAAGCAACATTTTATCAGCTGGTTCCAGCACTATGTCGTATTCCTGCATATACGGTTTTTTGTCCTTATCAGGATCGTAGCGATAAATTGAAAAACGCATACTTGCTCCGCAATTAATAAATCGTAAAAAAATAAACTAGGAACGGTAAAACAGAATAAACAAACCAACATCTTTCTTGTTTCATCTTTTATTACTCACTTTAGTAAGTTCTTGCTTGTGGGTGAAATGATACTACAGTCAACGGCTTTAGCCTCACCGGCTTGTAATCTAGCCGTCGGCCCTCACTGAAATACAAAGTATGCTTGAGCCATTTGTTGTCATCTCGTATGGAAAAATCGTCACGCACATGAGCGCCTCGACTCTCATTACGGGCTTCTGCCGATATCATGGTAGCTAGTGCAACCTCCGCCATATTAGCAAGTTCCAGTGCTTCTACTCGTGCAGTATTAAATACTCTACTTTTATCCCTAATTTCGGTATGGTCAGCTCGTTCTGCAATCTTGCTAATTTTTGTCACACCCTCTTTCAACATATCGGCGAAACGAAACACGCCGCAATGTGCCTGCATGGTCTTACGTAACGCATCGCCGACTTGATCCACACTCTCACCGTCCTTTTGGCTATCTAGACGAGCAAGTCGTGCAAGCGACTTATCCGTGGCGCTTGTAGGGAATGGTTTGTGATGAGGATTATTTCTCAAATCTTCGATAATCTGGCTACCAGCAGCTCGTCCGAATACAAGTATATCAAGTAGAGAATTAGTTCCTAGGCGATTCGCGCCATGCACTGAGATACAAGCGCATTCGCCCACCGCATACAAGCCCTGCACTACTTCTTCAGGCCCAGTCTTGTATGGAACAACAACCTGTCCATAAAAATTTGCGGGAATGCCGCCCATCATGTAATGAGCAGTAGGCACAACCGGTATCGGTTCATTGATAGGATCCACCTGCGCGAACTTGATAGCAATTTCACGAATACCTGGTAACCGCATATTTATTACATTTGCATCAAGATGATTTAGCTTCAGCAGTAAATGGGCAGCATTATTTCCACAGCCGCGCCCCTCTTTAATCTCCATGGTCATGGCACGAGAAACTACGTCACGACTGGCTAGATCCCTGGCGTTGGGTGCATAACGTTCCATAAAACGCTCTCCATCCTTATTCAGCAAATATCCACCTTCGCCGCGTACAGCTTCACTGATAAGTATCCCTGCCCCATACACACCGGTAGGATGAAACTGCCAGAATTCCATATCCTCCAAAGGAATGCCGCTACGCGCTGCCATACCAAGACCATCACCAGTATTGATAAAAGCATTAGTACTGGCTTGGAAAACGCGTCCACCCCCACCGGTAGCTAACAACACGGCCCTGGCTTGTAACGCCATAACTTCTCCAGTTTCCATTTCGAGTGCCGTAACGCCAAGTATATTGCCCTGTTCATCGCGAATTAAATCCAACCCCATCCATTCAGCGAAAAACTGGGTATTGGCACGCACGTTACGCTGATATAATGTATGCAGTAGAGCATGCCCGGTTCGATCTGCGGCCGCACAGGAACGCGTCGCCTGTGCCCCACCAAAATTCTGCGATTGGCCGCCAAAGGGCCGCTGGTAAATTTTGCCATTCTCCAAACGATCGAACGGCATTCCAAAGTGCTCCAGTTCATATACCACTTCACTGGCCTGGCGGCACATGAACTCAATGGCATCCTGATCACCTAGATAATCAGAACCTTTCACCGTGTCATACATATGCCAATGCCAATTGTCCTCAGTGACATTACCAAGCGATGCAGCAATGCCCCCCTGTGCAGCCACAGTATGGGAGCGAGTAGGGAATACCTTAGACAGTACCGCAACCTTCAATCCCGCTTCCGACAATTGCAAAGCAGCGCGCATCCCTGCACCACCTGCTCCAACAATAACTACATCAAACTTTCTCTTGGTTATTGCCATACTAACTCCACATAATATCGATAGCCCATACGGAATAAAAAAGTAGCGATAATATGACCAGTACCTGTATGGTTAGGCGAACACCTGTTTCGTGAATATAATCCATCAGAATGTTACGTATCCCAATCCAGGCATGCCAACAAAGGCTTACAAAAAACAGAAAAGAAGCAATGCGCATCCACTGGTTGGCAAATATCGCTTTCCATGCGGCGTAATCATGTGATGGAGAAATCAGCAATGCCGCCACCAACGAAAGAATATAGATTACCATCACTACAGCAGTAACACGTTGCGCCAACCAATCTAGCAACCCGTAATGAGCACCAGTGACTACGCGCTTTACCATATCGCTGTCCCAACCCATAGCGTGAGAACAAATCCTGCTACAAATACCAACCTGCTGCTCATGCGCGCCTGCTCCAGCTCAATACCATAATGTAAATCTAGTGCAAGATAGCGAATACCTGCAAAGAAATGATGCATGAAAAACCACAAAAAAAGTGTCAGCGCACTCTTGACTGGCAAGCTAGTCAGAAGTATCTGGAATTCGTCATAACTTTGCGGCGAATCCAATACCATCTGTAAGCTGTAAAGCAAAATAGGAATGCCGGGGAAAAATAGAAACACTCCGCTCACACGGTGAAAAATCGAAATCACTGCAGGCAAAGGCAGATTGATTTCCATAAGATTAAGATGTTTGGGGCGGTTTCTATGCAATTTTCGCTTCTATGCCACTAGGTTTAAATCAGTGGCGAGTTTAGCCCGTTACATTCGTAGATACAACCCAAGTATTTTAGCAGATAGGCTCAAATCAACCTTGAATAAATTATTGAATCTACTTAAATTGACAGTGGCAGGGAATGTTTTTATAGTCGTGAGCGCTGCGTATGCAATAATATGCAAGAAGTTTTTGAATAAGTTCATTCCTACATGGTATCTATGTATCGTGTGGCAGTTATGAAATCGAGTTGATTTTCTATCATCCGATTAGTGTTCTGACTTTACTTGTCCATCAACAACTTTATCGAACAGTCTGGTCAAATATTCATCAATTCCTAGTATTAGCTACCTTTATTGGGAGAGAAAAAATGAAACCCCCCATTCGCGTTGGGGTCACCGGCGCTACAGGCCAGATTGGCTACAGCCTTCTTTTTCGTATTGCCACGGGTGACATGCTTGGCAAAGATCAGCCGCTCATTTTGCAATTACTTGATATACCCCAATCACAGTTCGCTCTCAAAGGCATAGTGATGGAACTGGAAGATTGTGCATTTCCACTACTAGCTAACGTAGTCGCTACTGATGATCCTAAAATCGCTTTCCGCGATGCCAGCATTGCATTGCTTATAGGTGCGCAGCCACGCGGCAAGGGCATGGAACGTAAAGATTTACTAACAACTAATGGTGAAATATTTACTACTCAGGGAAAAGCATTAGATGAAGTCGCTAGTCGCAACGTAAAAGTTACCGTGGTGGGAAATCCTGTCAACACCAATGCATTAATTACTATGAAAAATGCACCTGGACTAAAACCGGGTAATTTTTCTGCAATGATGAGACTGGATCATAATCGTGCGTTATCTCAGATAGCTATAAAACTTGCCAGACCTTTTTCTAGCATCAGTAAAATGGTAGTGTGGGGGAATCATTCTGCTACTCAATATCCTGATCTAAGTTACGCAGAAGTAGACAGTGGAAAAGTCAGCGACCTCATTGACAATCCAGCGTGGATAGAAAGCTATTTCATCCCCACGGTGCAGGAACGTGGAATGTCAATTATTAAGGCACGAGGTGTATCGAGTGCTGCCAGTGCTGCTAATGCCGCTATCGATCATGTTCATGATTGGGTTTTTGGGACAAAAAAAAATGATTGGACGTCTATGAGCATACCCTCGGATGGTAGTTATGGTATTTCTGAGGGTGTAATTTACAGCCATCCTGTCATCTGTCAAGATGGCGCTTACAAAATTGTTCAAGGATTAGAAATAAACGGCTTTAGCAAGGAAAAGATGCATGCAACCTATGAAGAGCTAGTGGAAGAACGAGAGGCAGTAAAGCATTTGCTGGGCAAATAGTATTTACTTTTGTTCTCTTTTATTGCCCCTCACATATCACTTCAATTCAACATTTATTTAAACACTTATGAGTAAATCTGTACGAGATGTGTAATAGATAATTTACATGGCACACAATCAATTTAATAATCTAAAAGAGCTCCCACTCCCCAAGGGTGAGAAAACAAAATTCTATTCTCTACCTGCGATAGAAAAAATGGGTCTTGGTAAAATTTCACGGCTACCAGTTTGTATTCGTATTGTGCTGGAGTCAGTAGTACGTAATTTCGATGACAAGAAAATTACTGAAGCGCATGTAAGGCAGCTCGCTGGATGGAAACCTAATGCTACACGAACAGATGAAATTCCCTTTGTCGTGTCGCGTATAGTTTTACAAGACTTTACAGGTGTCCCATTACTGGCAGACCTGGCAGCAATGCGTGGCGTAGCAAAAAGAATTGGTAAAAACCCAGAACTTATTGAGCCGCTGGTGCCAGTTGATTTAGTAGTTGATCACTCAATTCAGGTCGATCATTATGGCAACAAGCAAGCACTTGATCTCAACATGCAAATTGAATTTAGCCGCAACAATGAGCGCTATCAATTCATAAAATGGGGCATGCAAGCGTTTGAAACGTTCAAGGTGGTACCGCCCGGCATAGGTATTGTGCACCAAGTGAATCTAGAACATCTTGCCCGTGGAGTCCATCAAAAAAATGGTGTGGTTTACCCAGATACGCTGGTTGGAACCGATTCACACACCACCATGATCAACAGTCTTGGGACCGTTGGTTGGGGTGTAGGTGGCATTGAGGCAGAAGCCGGTATGTTGGGACAACCAGTTTATTTTCTCACCCCAGATGTAGTAGGCGTAAATTTAACAGGCCGGCTGCGCAGAGGTGTTACTGCAACTGATCTTGTATTAACCATTACCGAAATACTGCGAGAAGCACGAGTCGTAGGTAAGTTTGTCGAATTTTTTGGTGATGGCACTAAGTCACTAACACTTCCAGATCGAGCAACCATTGCTAACATGGCGCCTGAATACGGTGCAACCATGGGCTTTTTTCCGGTAGACGACACTACCATTGAATACTTCAGAAATACTGGACGTAGTGACGAGCAAACCACCTTATTCCAGTCCTATTTTAAGGCACAAAGATTATATGGTATTCCACGTAAGGGCGAGATCGATTACAGCTGTGAATTGGATCTTGATTTAGGCTCGATTGCTCCTTCATTGGCCGGACCTAAGCATCCACAGGATCGCATAGAAATCGGCAATGTCAAAGCTAAATTCTCTGATCTTTTTACTAAACCCGTTGCAAAGAATGGATATGCCAGAAAAGCAGAAGTTTTGAATCAGCGCTACCCTATCCGTGATTGTTTTAATGACGGTACTAACACTTCTGTTGATACTAATAACAGCAAACATGAAAAACACTCTCCATCTGATGACGATAGGAATGTCATGGAGATGACTGATAGCCTCCCATCTGTTGAGAAAGATAGTGCTCTGAAACACAAACCAAACAGTTTGATTGATTTAGGCCACGGTGACGTATTAATTGCAGCCATCACTTCTTGCACAAATACTTCCAACCCTAGCGTACTGATCACTGCAGGGTTACTGGCAAAGAAAGCCGTTGAAAAAGGGCTGACAGTAAAACGTCACATCAAGACATCCCTTGCACCTGGCTCCCGAGTGGTTACGGAGTATCTTACTGTTACCGGCCTGTTGCCCTACCTCGAAGAACTTGGCTTTAACCTCGTCGGCTACGGCTGTACCACTTGCATCGGTAACTCTGGCCCCCTGTCGGGGCCGATCGAAGAAAACATTGTGAAAAACAATTTAGTGTGTGCTGCTGTACTTTCAGGTAACCGCAATTTCGAGGCACGCATTCATTCCAACATCCGTGCCAACTTTCTTGCTTCACCTCCATTAGTAGTTACATATGCCATTGCTGGAACCATGCTTAAGGATCTAATGACTGAACCGCTTGGTATTGGCAAGGATGGAAAACCGGTCTGGCTTGGCGATATCTGGCCAAGCAATGAGGAAATTAATGCACTGATGAAATTTGCCACCAACGCAGAAACTTTTCGGAAGCTCTACAGTGACCTCACTAAAAATCATCTACTGTGGAACAATATATCATCGGTTGCTGGTAAAGTTTATAATTGGCCGGAGTCTACCTACATCGCTGAACCGCCATTTTTCCAAGATTTTTGCATTGAACCTCCGCAATTAGGTGGGCATGGTGAAATTTTTGGCGCTCGCGCACTAGGAATGTTTGGTGATTCAGTAACCACCGATCACATCAGCCCGGCCGGTGCCATCAAGGACACTTCACCCGCTGGAAAATACCTACTTGCAAACAACGTACCTAAGATTGATTTCAACAGTTATGGCTCACGTCGCGGCAACCATGATGTGATGGTGCGTGGAACCTTTGCTAATGTACGCATCAAGAATCTAATGATACCTGGCAGTGAGGGTGGCATCACTCTACATCAATGCAATAAAGGAACTGAAAATAAACAGATGAGTATTTTTGACGCTGCAATGAAGTACATGATAGATGGCGTGCCCACGGTGGTTTTCGGCGGAAAAGAGTACGGCACAGGATCAAGCCGAGACTGGGCGGCTAAAGGACCCCAACTACTCGGCGTCAAAGCGGTAATTGCCAAAAGCTTCGAACGCATACATCGCAGTAATCTGGTTGGCATGGGCATATTACCATTGCAATTCAAGAGCAATGACAGTACACAATCGCTAAACATCAATGGCTCCGAACAATTTGATATCCTGGGTCTGAATAATATTCATCCGCAGCAAGATGTAACGCTGGTAATCCACGACAAAAATGGCCTGCGCCGCGAGGTTAAACTACTATGTCGGATAGATACCCCTGTCGAGGTAGACTACTACATGCATGGCGGCATACTACCTTACGTACTCAGGGAGCTCATGACCACCTAGATTTAAAATCTGCTCTGCTGAGGTAACTTTATTGGCAACTATTTAGGAGGACTTGCCCACATTTTGGCAAACTCATCCTTGCACAATTTGCCGTTCTTATTGGAGTCCGTTTGCTTGAAAGTCCTAACAGGCATTCTCATTGCTGCCACTTCTTCTGAACTAAGGAAACCGTCTCTATTAACGTCATAAACAGCAAAGAACCTGGCTTCCGCCTTTGGTATACGAGCGTTGTAATTCTGACCTTCACCGGCACCAGAACCGTAGCCTCGACCAGCGATTCCTGCTTCGCTAAAAAGAAGTATAGTTGCAAATGCCAATGATTGGGCTATCTTGTTATACCCTATTGAAGCATGTTTCATCGTATCTCCTTTTTTACCATAGCAATATTGCTTCCAGACAAGCATCATCTCTATAACGCCATCTCAAGATGGTTATAAAAAGCAATTTTTAATCTAAATCGTACACCCTATCTCATTAAATGCTTTGTCACATTGGCACCTGAGACCACATCAAGCCCGATCGCACAATTGAAATTTACAGTAAAACCTGTCAGCGCGCTTCCACAATGAAATCAACGGATCACCCGCCCAAGAAGTTGACATTGGATGAGAAAACCTGGCCGCACTGAAGCAATTGTCGATGAAATACGTACTTCCATGTTGAAATGACTGGAGTAGGCTAAGAAATGTAAGATGATGAATACTTGGCTTGAGCAAATACAGCGTAATCATCGATTAGCCTGACCGGTCATGACAGACACTTAAAAACTGGATCCAGGTTCTAAAAGTGTGGAGTTATCCCCGTCGCCAAGTGGTACCTTGCGGGTTGTCTTCCAGAGTAATGTCGACATCAAGAAGCTCCTTACGGATACGGTCGGCTTCAGTATAATTTCCAGCTTTACGCGCAGCAAGGCGGTGTTGAATCATCTGTTCTATACGCCCCGCTGTAAACGTGGGATCTCCGGTGGTCACTTTGTTTTGCAAATATTGTTGTGGGTCCTGTTGCAGCAAACCTAATAAACCACCCAACATTTTAAGTAAGATTGCTCCCTGCAGTACTCCAGTTTTGTTAGTTTCGTTTGCGAGATCAAATAGCACTGCAATAGCTTCGGGAGTATTGAAGTCATCGTTCATCGCTTCCATGAAACGTTGGGCGCGGGGATCGTTCCAATCTAATGTCTCCGTAGCAAGCGCTTCACTTCCTTTTAGCGCAGTGTAAAATCGGTCGAGCGCATGTCTTGCGTCTTCTAAATGTCTGTCGGAATAATTCAGAGGGCTACGATAATGAGCACGCAGGATGAAAAAACGAACCACTTCCGGCTGATAACGAGCTAATACGTCACGAACAGTAAAAAAATTATCCAATGACTTAGACATTTTTTTATTATCTACACGTACGAAGCCATTGTGCATCCAGTAATTGACATGGGGAAGATCGTGTACGGCTTCGCTTTGTGCAATCTCGTTTTCATGATGAGGAAATTGCAAGTCCTGCCCTCCACCATGTATGTCGAAATGCTCACCAAGATAATGTTCACTCATCGCCGAACACTCGATATGCCAGCCAGGACGACCCTTACCCCAGGGCGAGACCCAAAATGGTTCGTCAGGTTTGGCTGCTTTCCACAGTACAAAATCTAGTGGATCTTTCTTATACGGATCTACGGTAACCCGCTCTCCAGCATATAATTCAGAAGACACCTTACCAGAAAGTTTCCCATAATCAGGAAATCTACTTACAGAGTAATACACATCGCCATTAGAAGCAGCGTAGGCAACGTCTTTATCTATCAGGGCTTGAATCATGATAATCATATTTGCCACATATCGAGTAGCACGTGGCTCGTGCGAAGGAGGCATTACCCCTAGTGCAGCAACATCTTCACCCATCGCTTGGATAAAACGAGCTGTCAGTATTTCAATAGGTTCATTGTTTTCCTGCGCACGCTTGATAATTTTGTCATCTATATCGGTAATATTGCGTACATAAGTAACATCAAACCCACTGACCTTAAACCAACGAACTACCATGTCAAATACAACCATCACACGCGCATGACCAAGGTGGCAGTAATCGTATACCGTCATACCACATACGTATATCTTGACCTTGCCCGGAGTCAGTGGGACAAAGTTCTGTTTGCACTTGGTAAGCGAATTGTGAATTTTCAACATCTAAGAAAATTTTGAACTTAGCTAGCTTATTGGTAATATATTAATTATTCTTTAATTACTTACATACGAAAAAAGCCGAAGAAGTATAGCACGGAGAAATCACCGAATTTTCGCCTGCGCATAGGCACTAGAATAATTTATGTGAATTAATTTGATTAAAAGTCTACCCACGAATTTTCATTTTCGCAACGAAGCCTTATGCATATTTATAAGCCACTCTTTATTTTCTCATTTCTACTTTGCACTACAGCATTTGCGGCTAATCCGCATGTTGAAATGAAAACTAATTTCGGCAACATCCTACTAGAACTTTACCCTGATAAAGCACCTAAGACAGTCAAGAATTTTTTGTT
Organism: Nitrosomonadaceae bacterium; assembly: GCA_965248035.1. Classification (GTDB taxonomy): domain Bacteria; phylum Pseudomonadota; class Gammaproteobacteria; order Burkholderiales; family Nitrosomonadaceae; genus BJGV01. Next base: position 1,985,629 of record OZ252054.1, on the reverse strand, counting down.
TTATGTGAAGGAGAACCACTATAAAGATACAATTTTTCATCGTGTCATTCCAGGATTCATGATTCAGGGGGGTGGATTTGATAAGTTGCTGAAGCAGAAGCCAACTAAACAACCCATTGAGAACGAAGCAGATAATGGCCTTAAAAATGAGATTGGCACGATAGCGATGGCACGTACCTCAAATCCACACTCAGCTACGGCGCAATTCTTTATAAATGTGGGCAATAACACATTTCTTAACTATACTACGCCCACTCCTCTAGGCTACGGCTATACTGTATTCGGGAGAGTTATCAAGGGTATGGATATAGTAAACAAGATCTCTGCGACACCTACTAGCGCTAGTAAACCTTTCACAAGGGATGTACCCAAGGAAATTATTGTGATCAATGAAATCAAATACATTTCAACTATAAAACCTACCTCTACAGAGATGCAACCAGCGAAATAAGGATATATATGATTAAATTGCATACCAATCACGGTGAGATCACCATAGACCTCGACAGCGAGAAGGCTCCAATTACAGTTCAGAATTTTATTGACTATGTAAACAGTGGGCATTTCGACAATACAATATTTCATCGAGTAATTAATGATTTTATGATTCAGGGAGGCGGGTTTGAATCGGGAATGAACCAAAAGAAAACCCGCTCCCCAATTCATAACGAAGCAGACAACGGTCTCAAAAATTACGCATATACAGTTGCAATGGCACGCACATCTGATGTGTATTCTGCTTCAGCACAATTTTTTATCAATGTCGCTGATAATGGTTTTCTCAATTATACTTCGCCCACCTCTGAGGGATTTGGCTACTGTGTATTTGGCAAAGTGGTAGAGAGCAAGGATGTTGTAGATAAGATTAAGAAAGTAGAAACAACCACCCAGAGCGGTCACCAGAACGTACCATTGGAAGACGTTGTCCTGCAAAAAGCGGAAGTAATCTAACAAGCTATAGTGACCACTTCTACTGCTTCAAACTACCATTTCCACTTCTGAATGGAGAAAGCCACGAATCACAAATGCTGAACAATAAGTGTATTCACGACGATATGTTTGTATTGTGGTATGAAAAAACTGGCGTGACGTATAGTCTATTTATAGCCGAGGAAACATTAGACTGTTGGCTATAGCACTTTTAACCCTCTTGCCAAATCTGCCTTGATGTCCTTCACTGACTCCAACCCAACTGCAATGCGCAAAAGTCCGTCAGTGATCCCTGCAGCATCCCGTTCTTCCTGACTAATGCGGGAGTGAGTCGTGCTAGTTGGGTGCGTGAGTGTACTTTTAGTATCCCCCAGATTAGCGGTGATTGAAATCATGCGAGTGGTATCTATCACCCGCCATGCCGCTTCTTTTCCGCCCTTCACTTCAAACGAAACGATACCACCACCAGTTCTTTGCTGATGTTTAGCAAGATTGTGTTGAGGATGCGAAGACAAACCAGGGTAATAAACTTTCGTTACATTGGGCTGTATTTCAAGCCAGCGAGCCATTTCTAGTGCGTTTGCAGAATGTGTATCCATACGAATTTTGAGAGTTTCCATTCCCTTCAGGATCACCCATGCGTTGAAAGCACTCAAAGTCGGCCCCGCAGTACGAAGAAAACCAAACACTCCTTTTTCCATTATTAAATCTCGCTTTCCCAGTACCGCTCCACCCAGAACCCTGCCCTGACCCTCAAGGTACTTGGTCGCAGAATGAATTACTATATCAGCACCTAAGTCTAGTGGTCTTTGTAGTATCGGCGAACAAAAACAATTGTCTACCGCAAGCCATGCACCAGTTTTCTTTGCCAATGAAGCTAGTGCTGTGATATCGGAAATTTCAGTGAGAGGATTTGATGGTGTTTCTATAAAAAAAAGTTTCGTGTTTGCTTTTACTGCTGCCTGCCATTCTGCTACATCAGTAGGAGAAACAAAGCTAATTTCTACACCAAAGCGTTTGAGAATATTGTTAAACAAATTCAGTGTGGACCCAAATAAGCTACGCGAGGCAATAATATGGTCCCCTGCAGAAAGTAGCCCCATCACGCAGGCAAGTATTGCTGACATGCCGGAAGCTGTAGCAACACAGACCTCTGCTCCTTCTAATGCGGCAAGTCGCTCTTCAAAAGTAGTTACCGTGGGATTAGTAAACCGTGAATATACATTGCCCGGTTCCTCGCCGGAAAAGCGTGCTGCTGCCTGGGCAGCATTATCAAATACAAAGCTCGATGTAAGGTATAAGGCTTCTGAATGCTCATTAAACTGACTACGGTGAATACCCGCATGCAAAGCATGTGTCTCCAATTCAAAATCGTCGGACATGGAAGTTTTCCTCCAAATAAAAAACCCGTTCAGCATTTGCCAAAACGGGTTTTCCCCGCTTTAGCTGAACTTATACCGCGCCCGCAAGCTGAATATCAAATCGGCGCACTTTTTAAACTACACTTAGTAATGAGCTTTGTCAAATACCCATCAATCTGATGCCACTAAACTCAAATCCAGTTGGCTGCTCTCGGCTCGCGACAATGTTGTACCAGTGTTGCGCTGCGCCTCAATTACCGCCAAATATTCCGGTGTAACATCACCGGTAATATAGTTACCATCGAAACAAGACGTTTCAAAGTGTTCAACCGATGGCTTGACTCGACGAACGTCCTTTTTAAGCGAATCAAGATCCTGATAAATAAGATTGTCTGCACCGATTTCGTGGCGAATATGATCATCATCACGTCCGGTAGCAATCAACTCTTGACGAGTTGGCATATCAATCCCATATACGTTGGGGAACCGTACTGGCGGGGCAGCAGAAGCAAAATATACCTTACGCGCACCAGCCTCTTGTGCCATTTGTACGATTTCGCGGCTGGTTGTACCTCGCACAATAGAATCATCTACCAGCAACACATTCTTTCCACGAAATTCCACACTCATAGCATTTAGTTTCTGGCGCACCGATTTACGACGCTGCTGTCCTTGCATAATGAAAGTACGTCCAATGTAGCGATTCTTGACAAAACCTTCGCGAAAATTGAGACCCAGTCGATTTGCAAGCTGCAAAGCACTAGGACGGCTAGTGTCAGGAATTGGAATTACTACGTCAATGTCAAGATGACGCATAGTTTTGGTAATTTTGTTGGCTAGGCTTTCACCCATGTTGAGGCGTGTTTCATATATCGAGATACCATTCATTACCGAGTCGGGGCGTGCCAGATAAACATACTCGAATATACAAGGATTAAGGGTGGAATAATCCGTACATTGTTTACTGTAAAAATTACCATCCTCATCAATAAAAATCGCCTCACCAGGCGCAATATCGCGCACCAGCTTAAATCCTAACGTATCAAGCGCTACGCTCTCAGATGCCACTAGGTATTCAACACCATGCTCCGTGTCTACACAACCAAATACCAGCGGACGAATACCATAAGGGTCACGAAAAGCTAGTAATCCATAACCTGCGATCATCGCAACCACGGCGTAGGCACCACGACAGCGTCGATGAACATCAGAAACTGCATTAAAGATGGCAGCAGGATCAAGCTGATGTCTTTTTGCACTTTCCTGCAGCTCATGTGCCAGTACGTTGAGCAGCACCTCGGAATCGGAATTAGTATTGACATGGCGTAAATCCGCACGAAATAACTCTTGATTGAGCTGTGCCGCATTAGTGAGGTTACCATTGTGTCCCAGCACGATCCCAAATGGTGAGTTTACATAAAATGGCTGCGCCTCAGCTGATGATTCAGGAGAGCCTGCAGTAGGATAACGTACATGTGCTATGCCCATATTACCCACTAGAGAACGCATATTGCGTGTACGAAAAACATCTCTCACCAGGCCACCACCCTTATGCATGTGAAAAGTATTGTCCTGAGCAGTTACGATGCCCGCTGCATCCTGTCCCCGATGCTGAAGTACCAGTAGCCCATCGTAGAGCAACTGGTTGGCAGGAGACTTTGCGACTACACCTAGGATTCCGCACATGGTCGCACACTAAAAAGATAGACTAAGTTAACTCTGTATAAAAAAGGTGTAATGAAATTTTTCTTGCTGCGCTCCATGCCACATGGTCGACGACTACGCCATTCCAGCATTGTTTTTACTCTATAACCATCCATTGTTCATACCTTAACTTCCATAATTAATTCGCCTAGATAAATCCTGTGGCAACCAAGGCATTATCATTATAACCCCTGCTTCTAAAGGCTTACTCAACAAAGCCTTTCGCCAGAATGGTTCTTGCGGGAGTGTAGTCAGGCCCGCTGACAACACAAGTAGCAATACTACCAGCAGTCCGCGTGCAAGACCAAATAATGCACCAAAAAATCTGTCGACAGACCCCAAACCTACAGTTCTAATCAATGCCGATGCAAGCATGGTGATCATACTCATCACTAGCAATACTGACAGGAAAAGTGCAGAAAATGATACAAGTACACGCAAGGAATCTCCAGTAATGCTAAGTGGAAGCACAGACACAAAGTCTTTAGCGAACGCTTTTGCCACCATGAACGCAATTACCCAACCAGCCAGTGACAATGATTCACGTACTATGCCACGCACTACACTTAACAAAATCGATACAACAAATATAATCAAAACAACAAAATCAAAGATAGTCATTTACGGTTACTGGCAGTATTGAGATTACAAAACAAGATCATTAGTTATGCAGTCATGGATTCTGTTGCATCTAGGTTACAAAACCCTATATTGGAGTTATTTACTCATCACCACACCATCAAGTCCCAACTTCCTTAGTTTCTTGCGCTCTTCTTCTGCTGCTTTACGGGAGGAGAAAGGTCCGATACGCACTCGAGTTACTTCTTTATCATTAGTCATTAGCGTTTCCGTATAAGATCTCTTTATTCCGTTGGATGTGAGGCTACGTTGCTGATGCTTTGCTTTAGCTGAATCAGAAAATGCGCCCAATTGAACTACAAATATTTTGGTGGTAGTAGTGGGTTTTTTAACATCAGGATTGTACTCGGAGTCGTTCTCACTCCCAACTAGCTTGCTTGCCTGTTTTTCCTTTGCCTGCCGTATTAGCAAATTGGTCTCTGTTTTTTCTACCTGCTGCGCCGCAAGTGCGGATTCTTTAGAATCAGGACCAGCGATGGTAGACACACCAGTTTCTGGGGCAACGATGGGAGAAAACTCAGCTTCCAAGTTTTCTGAAGGAATAGTAATTTCAATCTCTTCGCCCTCTGGTTTTGGTACGCGGTCAAGCACCATTGGCAAAATCACGATAGCCATAATCACAAGCGCAATCGCTCCAACCAGTCGCCTTCTAGCACGTTTTCTCAGTAAGAGATCTTGTTCACTTACAACTCTAGCCATTTAAATCTGTCCAATCACTACCCATAGTTCACCAAATTCAGATACTTCATCACCTCACCTACAGCATAGAACGAGCCGAATACGCAGATTCTATCATTTTTGGTCGAGTGCTTACAGGCGAATTCATAAGCTGCAACAGGATTGGGGAAAGCAAGAACTGCCCCATTTGCTTTACTCACACCTGCATTTTCTAACACCTGTACCACTTCATCGGCAGAAGCACCGCGCGGAGAATTGATATCTGCTACAAGCCAAACGTCGACTTTGGAGATAAATGCTCGTACTACACCTTCTATGTCCTTATCTTTGAGTATTGCAAATACCGCATAGGTTTTCTGGTGGAAACCTATGTCACTAAGACTAATACTTAAGGCATGCACAGCATTTGGATTATGGGCTACATCTAGAACTCTTATTGGCTTCCCAGGTAATACCTGAAGTCGGCCTGGAAGCACCACCTCCTGCAAACCCTGACGAATGTTACTAATGGTAATCGGCAAAATATCTCTAACTGTATCCAACGCAGCTAGGCAGGCACTAGCGTTTCGCAGTTGATGGGTACCTCCTAAGGCTGGATGGGGAAGCGAGTAGCACCTTCTTTTGTCCCCCCAATAATTCCATAAAGTTGTCTTGACCGAGTAGCCAAAGTGTTCTCCAATGCGCATGAGCCTTGCACCAATCGAATCTGCATGTTGCCTTATGGAAGTAGGAGCATTTGAATCCGAACAGATTGCGGTCTTACCACTTCTAAAGATCCCTGCTTTCTCAAATCCGATTTTCTCCCGCGTGTCCCCAAGATAATCCATATGATCGCAATCAATGCTAGCCAGCACAGCGCAATCAGCGTCAAAAATATTGACCGCGTCTAATCTCCCACCAAGTCCCACCTCTAAAATCGCTATATCCACCCTAGCTTGGATAAATAGTTGCATAGCCGCTAACGTTCCAAACTCAAAATAAGTCAAGGAAATATCGCTGTTAATTCTGGCAGCTTCCACTATATTAAAAGCCTTACATAACTCATTATCACTAACTTCCTGCTGGCTTATACGTATCCGCTCGTTATAACGAAGAAGATGCGGTGAGGTATAACAGCCGACGTGATACCCAGCACGACTCAAAATGGCCTCCATCATTGAACAGATCGAGCCCTTACCATTAGTACCGCCGACAGTGATGATGGGGAACGATGGGGAGAAACCTAAATTAATCTTAACCTGATTTACGCGTTCCAGCCCCATCTCGATAATCTTGGGATGAAGATATTCAAGATAGACCAACCAGTCGGAAAGAGTTCTAAGCTTAGAGTTACGCTCGATCATGTGCCGTCACGTGTAAGCTTGACAATGAAAATCAAGGCAAGAAATACAGCAGTGTTACAAAGAAATGGGATGGACTGGAATTCGCATCAACAACGTGCACAGGTTAACAAGCTTATCGCGCATCTGTCTGCGGTCAACAATCATGTCTATCGCTCCGTGTTCAAGTAAAAACTCGGCACGCTGAAAGCCTTCCGGCAAAGTTTGCTGCACTGTCTGCTCGATCACTCGTGGTCCAGCAAACCCAATCAATGCCCTAGGCTCGGCGATTACTACATCGCCAATGAAGGCAAAGCTGGCTGACACACCACCCATCGTAGGATCTGTCAGCACTGAGATAAAAGGAAGTTTCTCCTGTTTTAATTTGGTAAGCACCGCAGAAGTTTTGGCCATCTGCATCAGCGATAATAAACCTTCCTGCATGCGTGCTCCTCCACTGGCAGCAAAGCACACAAATGGCAAACGTTGCTCAACACACACTTGCACTCCACGCGAGAAACGTTCGCCCACTACCGACCCCATCGAGCCTCCCATAAATCCGAATTCAAAAGCCGCTGCAACCAAGGGCACAGTCTGGACGCTACCCTGCATTACCACTAGAGCATCGTCCTCGTCTGTATCTGTTTTCGCTCGTAATAATAGATCAATGTAATGCGTACTATCAATGAATTTAAGTGGATCCATCGGTAACACTTCTGCACCAATCTCGTTGCGACCTTCTGTATCTAAAAACAAATCTAGGCGCACTCTGGCAGAAATACGGTTATGATGATTGCACTTAGGGCAAACATTAAAATTATTTCCCAAATCCGAGTAATATAGTACTGCCTCGCAGGAAGCACATTTGCTCCATAGTCCCTCTGGCACAACTCTTTTTTCGCCACTTTCCTTGCGTTTTATCTTCGGCGGGAAAAGTTTTTGGAACCAACTCATAAGTTTACCGTTTAATCCTTGCTGTTCAGTGTTTTATACTAACTTTATCTATAGCACTACGTAAGCTTTTTACAAGATGAGACACATTCATCAGCACTTCCTCTTTAGCTGATTTTTCTATTTCCTCAATAATACGACTACCCACCACTACTGCATCTGCCAATTCCGCAACTGCCCTTGCTGTTACACTATCATGTATACCAAAACCAACACCAATTGGAATAGAAATATATGAACGCAAATCAGCTAGTTTGTTGGCTACCTCTCTCAGATCAAGGTGTGCCGCACCGGTTACACCTTTCAGTGAAACATAGTACACAAATCCTTGCGCCCTTTTTACTACTTGCTGAATACGTGTCTGTGGCGTGGTAGGTGAAAGGAGGAAGATAGCATCAATCTTCTCCTGTTTGAGGTTTTCTAGCCACTCTTCACATTCCTCTGGTGGGCAATCTACCGTCAGCACTCCATCCACACCACACTCTTTTGCTCTTACCGCAAATTTCTGGTAGCCCATTGCTTCCACAGGATTTGCATAGCCCATCAGTATCACAGGTGTTACAGTGTTCTTTCTTCTGAATTCTGCCACCATCTCTAATACATCCTTTAGGCCTACATGATACTTCAGTGCCCGCTCATAAGACCGTTGTATAGTTGGTCCATCCGCCATTGGGTCTGAAAAAGGAACACCAAGCTCAATAATGTCAGCACCCACATTCACCAGTTCATGCATCAACAAAACTGTCATCGTGGGTTCAGGATCGCCAGCAGTAATAAACGGAATTAGCGCTTTTCTATTATTCTGGCTTAACCTGTGAAATGTAGCTGCAATGCGGGACATAAAAATCACAACCTTAATTAAAAAATAGTGCTAGTGGCCTGTGCTACGATATCTATATCCTTGTCCCCTCGTCCCGAAAGATTTACCAACAGTAGCTTGTCCTTGTCAAGTGTAGGTGCAAGTTTTGCAGCGTATGCCAGTGCATGGCTAGATTCCAGTGCCGGGATAATGCCCTCATAACGACACATCATGTGGAACGCTGCCAGGGCTTCATCATCGGTTATTCCAACGTATTGAGCACGATTAGTATCCCTGAGCCATGCATGTTCGGGACCAACACCAGGGTAGTCAAGTCCAGCTGAAATGGAATGAGTTTCAATAATCTGTCCGTCCGCATCTTGAATCAGATAAGTACGATTTCCGTGCAGAACTCCTGGTTTTCCCGTCAGCAGGGAGGCAGCGTGCTTGCCGGTTTCGATCCCGAGTCCGGCCGCTTCTACACCTATCATGCTCACATTCTTGTCCTCTATGTAGGGATAAAATAAGCCGATAGCATTTGATCCGCCACCTACACAGGCAATCAGCGTATCCGGTTGGCGTCCGTATTCTTCTTGCATTTGTAACTTTGCTTCACGCCCGATAATAGCCTGAAAATCGCGTACCATCATCGGGTAAGGATGCGGACCTGCCACTGTACCAATGATGTAAAAAGTTTTTTCAACATTAGTGACCCAATCACGCATGGCTTCATTGAGCGCATCTTTCAGCGTTCTAGAACCTGAATCTACCGACACCACAGTTGCGCCTAGAAGCTTCATCCGATAGACATTAGTTGCCTGACGCTTCATATCCTCGGAACCCATATAAACTACGCACTCCATTCCGTACCGTGCAGCCACTGTGGCGCTGGCTACACCATGTTGGCCTGCACCAGTCTCTGCAATTATGCGTGGTTTACCCATACTTTTTGCTAACAGAGCCTGACCAATAGTATTATTTATTTTATGTGCGCCAGTGTGGTTCAGATCTTCACGCTTTAATAAAATCTGCGCTCCTCCGAGATATGCTGACCATCTCTTTGCATGATAGATAGGGCTGGGCCGACCTACGTAGGATTTTAATTCATAAGCATATTCCGTCTGAAAATCAGCATCATTACGATAATGCACATACTGGGTACGTAATTCTTCTAACGCTGTAATCAGTGTCTCCGCAACAAACACGCCTCCATAAGGACCAAAGTGGCCATGCATGTCGGGAAAGTCATAAACTCTCGCCATTTCTAACTCCTGTCATGAAAGCGGCAATTTTATCCGCGTCCTTGATACCCTTGGCCACTTCCACTCCGCTCGACACATCTACCGCCCAGGGCCTTGCTTGTTCAATAGCCGCGCTGACATTGTCGGCATGAAGGCCGCCTGAAAGTATCAACGGCAACGACAAGTTTTGCGGGATCAAGCTCCAGTCAAAAGTATGACCGGTACCACCCGGAATACCTTCGATGTAGGTATCCAATAACAAAGCACTAGCTCTGGAATAACGGGCTGCGTATTGTAGCAAATCTACTCCAGTTTTTAATCGTACAGCTTTTATGTATGGTAATGAGAATTGACTGCAAAATTCCGGTGCTTCATCACCATGAAATTGCAATAAACTTAGACCAGCTACGGAGCATGTCTCTTCCACCCATCCAGGATCCGGATCAACATAAACTCCTACCACGCTTATGAACGGTGGTAATGCCGTAATAATCTTACGAGCTACATGCGGGGAAATATAGCGGGCACTCTTTGTCCAGAATACAAAACCAATGGCGTACGCGCCTAGCTGTGCTGCCGCTAATGCATCGTCAACACGGGTGATACCGCAGACTTTTACTCTGACAGGCATAAGCGTAGTTCACTATAAACATAAAGATACACGAATAGGTGTACGAATGTAGAACAGATTTTCTTTTGATGTGTGAACAACTCGCACTCCCCTAAGGAGTCACCTTCAGGGTGTGTTTGTATCATTAGTAAATAAGCTTGTACGCGCCCTGTACATTCTGGGCAAGACCACTGCAAGTGGCGGCTCGATAAAACACGGTAACTTCCATTTCGGGTCATAAGTTATCCCGGCTAAATATAATCCTGTCGCGGAGAAAGTCGGTGCCGCATAAGTCCTGTTACAGCTTTCCAAGAGTTCTTGAATCCATAGAGGAGGGTGTTTCCCCTTTCCCACATATATTAAAGATCCAATTATATTTCGCACCATATGATATAAAAATGCGTTAGCACGAATCTCAAATGCAATGATATTGCCTTGCTGGGTAATTTCCAGCTTGGTCACATTGCGCACTGGGGATTTAGCTTGGCATTCTGAAGCCCGGAAAGCACTGAAATCATGCTCACCCAGTAATATTTGTGCAGCATCTCGCATCCGTTCAAGGTTGAGGGGCAAATGAAACCATCCAACCTTACCATGATAGAGCCCGGCGCGTACTGGATGGTTCAGCAATAAATAAAGGGAATTATATACAATAGTGCCGAAACCCGGATAAGTGATTGATTCTGATGTGAATCTCTATTTTAAATTTTTCCGTTCGTGCCTAACTTCTACAGTCTTGGCCATTGCGCTAACCGCTTCTTCAAATGTGGCTTTTACCCGAACATCCGCTTCTAATTCTGCTTTGCTCGGCTGATACGTATAATGCTTGAGGGTAACGACTGGTCGTTTGTTTTTGGCAGTTGGTTTCATTTACTTCCTCGGTGGTAGTGTGTTTTCCATAATGGCGCGACAGTGCCCCACAATGTCCGCTGATTGTGTCATCACGCGACAAAGGTGATCGAACAGGTATGTATGGCGTTTGGGTCGTCTGTTACCTTGTGATAAAAGGATGCCCCGTCGATCTCATGGACTCGATGGCCTAGCGGGATTTTATATCGTTCAGGATGTTTAGGGATGACCAGGACAAGGTATCCCTGCCATTGCCCGGACTTCTGCCTTACGGCTGTTTTTAATTCGCTTTCTACTTCGCGCCGGTTGCCTGCATTCATAGTGTTCCACTTGTTCTTTACTTCGGCAAGAATACATCGGTTTTTGCATTCAAGATCATATCCTGCATCATGGTCATCCCATCCAGACACGGAAGCCAAAACGCTTTGGTGAAATCGTCCGAGCGCATTGCTCATTCCGCGCAATCCTGATTCTGCGTTTTGTAATTCGATCAGTTTGTCGGCTTTTTCCACGTCATAAGCCGATGCAACCAACAACGATGAAAATGGGTCTACCACGTTTTTCACGCGCCTTGTCGCCGCGCCAGAAGATGCTCGGCTTGCGGCCTCCTGCAAAACATCAATGTGATGTGCTAAAGAATCTGCACTAATCCAAGAGAGCGGCATCCACTTCATCCAGACACAAGGGAGCGGTTTCGTTCATTTCAATTCCAATCGGTTTCCTGTTCATGCGGGCTGCTACCCTGTAAGTAGTGCCAGAACCCAGGAAGGGGTCCAGAACAATGTCGCCTTCATCCGTGAATAGCTTGATAAAAAACTCTGGCAACCATTCGGGAAAGGCCGCGCTATGTCCGGTATTATGAGCTACAGGAGATTTATGTACCACATTTGTCGGATACACAAGGGATTTTCCATCCCAATTCGCTATACATCGGCCCACCTTTGAATTGGTTGCAGATTCCTGTCGAGTCAAATCATTTTGATTCATGTTTTTCAGGCGCTTTACCGTCCAATCTCCAATCGGAACCTTTACAGCGTCCTGATTCATTTTCAGTTCCTTCGTCTTTGAAAAATGTAACAAACGCTCCCATGAATCGCGGAATCTATACTTCCACTTTCCGGGTGCCGCTGTTGTTTTGTGCCACATATATTCCTCTACCCACCGAAACCCAACATCTCTTTTGATGGCAAGAATCAAGTCAAGAACATAAGTGTGTCTTTCGCTGTCCTTTGCCCGCTCCTTAATGTTCAAAACGAACGAGCCAGTCGGTTTAAGGATGCGTAACATCTGTTCACTACGGTCAGAGAACCACTTAACATATTCTTCTGGCGGGACTCCGCCATAAGTGTGTTTACGAGCATCAGCATAGGGGGGTGAAGTAACAATCAAATCTATGGAATCATCTGGCAAATCTCTCATGATGTCCAGACAATCGCCAAAGTATACTTTGCCCCACAGATGGTCATGCGATGTCTTATCCAGCATTATTGAATTCTCGCAGTAGAATCCAATCCATTGGGCTGAATCAGGTCTGCATATCGAATCCGCTTTCCTTCTGCCTGTTGGTATATTGTCTTGATCTGATCCAGCGTATCGAAATTGCGAAGATTGTGTCGTTCTGAAAACTCGTTTACATAGCGTTGCAGATGTTTCGGGCTTAACTTGTGGAAAGTGCCCTTGTGCGCTCGCTTGAGCGTTGACCAGAAAGATTCAATGCCATTGTTATGGGCTTGAGCCTTGACATATTCCCCGGCTGAATGATTCACCTTTCCGTGTCGGTAAGTATCATCCAGTCCGATATAAGCGCGAGCTTCATCCGTATAGACTACCGCGCCAGGTTCTGTGCTCGCATGGACAAAACCTTGCAGGGTTTCCTTGTCGGTGCGTTGTACCACCTGGGCTACAATTTCATTGGTTTCTCGGTCTTTAACCCCGACAACGGCAGTTTTACCAACCACACCCCGGCCAGCATTTAGGCGTTTGTTACTGTGCTTGTTTCTCTCTTGCCCGCCAAAGTAGCTTTCATCCACTTCAACCGGACCGGAAAACTCCCACTGTTCGGTCTCAAGTGCCTTTCTCAAGCGATGCGCCATAAACCATGCTGATTTTTGTGTGATGCCTAACTCCCGATGGAGCTTCATGGATGAAACGCTTTTCAGGCTGGTTGTCATCAGGTAAATACTAATCATCCAATCCTGGAATCCGATGTTTGAACCTTCCATAATCGTACCCGTCTTTGCGCTGAAACGCTTGGCGCATTCCCTTTCCCGGCACCGGTAGGGCATGGTCTTGTGTTTTGCGCCAGTCTGAACATTGCTGGAATTGCAATGTGGGCAAGTTACACCATGTGCCCATCGTTGAGCAACAAACCACGCTTCGGCTGTCGCATCATCCGGGAACATTTTGAATATCCCTTTAAGCATGATTCCTTTCCTATAGTGTTTTCCGGGTGCGTTGGTCATTTCAATCTCCTGTCTTCAATAACTGTATTTTATAGGATAGTGCCGAAATTGCCAAGCGTTTTTACGAATTAACTGTAATCCTCAACGTAAAAAGGCCAGAGCGATGGACTCTGGCCTTTCTGACATTTGAGGTTATGTTTGACATCGGAGCCAATAAAACCACATGATATGAGTCAACTTGATCAAATCTAATCCAGATCTATGGTCTCTCCATACGATAGTCGGCAGGTCGCTAATCGTCTGATCAATCTTTCGAATCAGAGTGGTGTCGCCATGTCGATTATGCGGTTGCTCAAGCTCACGTACATGACGCATGGTTGGACTTTAGCGGTTTTAGAACGTCCTTTGGTCAACGATTATGTTCAGGCGTGGAAATACGGACCTGTCATCCCAGGCATTTACTATTCGTTCCGTCCGCATGGGGTATATAACCTCAATCCGATTCCGCTTGTTCATGAGAGTGTTTTTGATCAAGATGTTGATGACCTGATATCCTCCGTCTACGACATATATGGATCTCTCTCCGCGAGCCAATTATCGGCCTTAACGCACATTAAGGATGGTCCCTGGTACACCAAATACAAGAAGGGAGAGCGAGGCATCATTATCCCGAATGAGTTGATAGCAGAGCATTTCAAAGACAAGCTGAAAAGATCAAGAAATGACGATACCTCTCACTGATGATCCCGACATTGGAGCCGAAGCCCTTGATAAGGATGCAATCGGGGAACTGAATCAGTTAGACAAACACCACATGAAACTGCGATGGGTTGCCGTCATTGTCGCAATCCTCGCCGTAATCGCAGCAGGTGTTCTGGAAACGTTTATTCTGTATAATCCTCCCCTTTGGCAGAGCTTGGAAGATGTTATCGTTTTTCTGGCCATTGCGCCGATTGTGTCCATCACGATTATAGTGACATTTGCCCTGATCGGGTCCTTTAAGAAATCAGGAGATGCTGAGATGAACTTGCCTAGTACGGCACGGCTGGTAGGACAGTCATTAAGCCGTGTTCCAGAATAACAATTCAATTCTGGCCTTTCCGAAATCTTAACCAGGCCGCTTTACTGAATGACCTCTTGATGTGTGATTCGGCACTATTGTATATAATTCCCATACGGATAGTAATATGCAAGATATTTGGGGCTAGGGTAGCAACACCAGCCTTACATATATCCGTACTGTGTAGGCGAATACGAGAGGAAACAGTCTTTATAGATTCGAAATTAGAAACAAGGGGCGGTACACCTAGTATTCAGTTACCCCCTTCCCCTATGTTAGAGGTACTCTGTACTCATACCTCTAGATTAGTTTTCTAATTTTGGCGCGAAAAATATTTTCAACTAGCGAACGATCCAGAACCGTCTAAATAATTTGCTTATTGTATTCTCATACGTAACCCCAATTAATAAATAGTTGTGGGGTAATATTAATAAGGAAAGTACCAATGCAAATAGCCATCAAAAAAATTATCCTGGCTACTGACTTTTCAGACATATCTAAAGATGCCAGTTTCCATGCCCTACTATTGGCTCACACCTACCAAGCAGAACTCAAAATTCTACACGTATTTGATACAAGTGCGCGGAATGTTCCTTCGTCCTATTACTTTATTGAAGAAGCCCGACAACGAGGAAAAGATGCCCTTAAAGAACTAGCAAAATCTTTTGATCTAGAAGTTGAGACTATCTTCACCGAAGGCGACCCCGGTCATGAGATCGTTCGCGTTGCAGAAGAACTTAATGCTGATCTTATCGTCCTCGGAACACATGGCTATAGTGGATGGAAACGATTTACCATCGGAAGTGTTGTAGAGCTCGTTGGTAGACACGCCCCTTGCGCTGTCTTTACTATAAGACCTAAAGGGAAATAGATAGAACCTACCCCTTTTTCCTTTCCCAAATTTTGGTATGGCTGATGCGTACCAAGCACTCTAAAAAAATTACATGATAATAAGTCGCTTGCAGTAATGTGATGAACGACACGCGGTTTGTATTTCACACATTAATAAATTCTCCGTTCCAATTTAGTCTGCTGCAGTAGAGTTGTTGCCAGTTCTTCAATGGATTTGTTGGTAACATCGAGATAAGGTATACCTTCCTGACGCATTAGAGCCTCGGCTTCATGTGTTTCATATTGACAGTTTTCTAGGGATGCATATTTGCTGTCTAGTCTGCGCTCACTACGTATCTGATGCAACCGCACGGGATCAATGGTAAGACCAAATAATTTTTCGTTTAAGTTCTTGAGTTGCGCCGGTAACAGCATGCTACTGAAATCCTCTGGAATGAAGGGATAGTTGGCAGCACGAATGCCGTACTGTAGCGCTAGATATAGACAGGTAGGTGTCTTGCCGCTCCGAGAAACACCCACTAATATGATATCGGCTTGCTGTGAATCTTTTACCAATATCCCATCATCATGCGCAAGAGAGTAATTCACCGATTCAATACGTTGGTGATAATTAATTATGTCATCAGCTCGGTGTGAGAGTCCAACAGTAAGCGACGAGCGCATACCGAGTTCTCTTTCTAGTGGCTTGATAAAAATGTTGAAGCAATCCAAATGTAAGGCGTTGGCAGATTTGAGTATGGATTGAATTTCCAAATTGACCAGAGTACTAAATACTAGTGGTCGGATACCATCGATAATGGCACTCTGGTTAATTTGTGTTACAGCAGCTGACGCTTTTTCTAGGGTATCCAAGTAAGGTAGAGTGGTTTCTGTAAAAGACAAGTTCTCAAATTGTTTGAGTAGGCTGTGTCCTAGCATTTCGGCAGTGATGCCAGTGCGGTCGGAAATGAAGAATGCGGTGCGTCTAAGTGGCTTCAATGTAATTGCCATTTGTATATTTACATCAACAATGTTTACCTATGATCAAAGGGTGGCAGTTTAGTATAGAACTAACTTAATCGTAATCAGATAGTTATACTATAAGAGTGCAAACAGGAGAAGAAATGGATGATTCAAAATATGTCATATGGTTTGACAAGCTGTGCATGACTGACGTAGTTAGCGTTGGCGGCAAAAATGCCTCACTTGGGGAAATGATCAGCGAATTATCTCATGTCGGTGTGAGGGTTCCTAGCGGTTTTGCTACAACTGCCAGTGCCTATCGTACTTTTTTAAGTCAAAAAATGGATCAGGGCAGTCTGGCAGAGTGTATTGAAAAAATACTGGCTACGCTGGATATTGAAGATGTTGCAGCACTTGCTAGAACAGGTTCACAAATCCGTAAATGGATAATGGAAGCACCATTACCGCCAAGGCTAGATAAGGAAATTGCCACTGCTTACGAAAAGATGCTAAAGGAAGTAGGAGCTAGTGATATTTCGGTTGCAGTGCGCTCATCAGCCACTGCCGAAGACTTAGCAGATGCCTCTTTCGCTGGGCAGCAAGAAACCTTTCTTAATATCCATGGGCTGGATAATCTTCTGGACGCAGTCAAGCGCGTATTTGCCTCACTTTACAACGATCGCGCCATTTCTTATCGTGTCCACAAGGGATTTATTCACTCTGAAGTGGCGCTATCTGCTGGAGTTCAACGAATGGTGCGCAGCGACATTGGTGCTTCTGGGGTGATGTTTACGCTAGACACTGAGTCTGGTTTCGACCAAGTAGTATTTATCACCGCTTCGTATGGCCTTGGTGAAATGATAGTACAGGGTGCGGTAAATCCAGATGAATTTTACGTTTATAAACCCACACTAAGACAGGGAAAACCCGCAATTCTGAGACGTAATCTTGGCTCTAAACTTGTCAAGATGCAGTTTAGTACAACTAAAACTGTCAATCACCCGGTAGAAACATCGGATGTTGCTGAGGCTGAACGCAAACGGTTTTCTATCACTGATGAGGATGTGGAGGAGCTTGCCCGTCATGTGCTTGTAATCGAGCGGCATTATCAAAAACCCATGGATATTGAATGGGGCAAAGATGGTGTCGACGGCAAACTCTACATTTTGCAGGCACGGCCTGAAACAGTGCAATCCTTTGCTACAACTGAAATGCTAAGGCGTTATCGTCTAAAAACTAAATCGGAAATATTAGTATCGGGGAATGCTATTGGCCAGAAAATAGGTAGTGGGCCGGTACGTCTGATTCTGAGCACCAGTGAAATGTCTCGGGTACAAAAGGGTGACGTGCTGGTGAGCGACATGACTGACCCTGACTGGGAACCGGTAATGAAGCACGCTTCTGCTATTGTCACCAATCGTGGTGGGCGCACTTGCCATGCTGCTATTATTGCTCGTGAGCTGGGTATTCCAGCAGTGGTAGGCTGTGGCAATGCCACCGACTTATTATCTGAAGACCAAATAGTTACGGTATCTTGCTCGGAGGGAGACACCGGCAATATATACAGGGGTGCTTTGGAAGTTGAAGTGATCGACCTGGAATTGGGAAGCATGCCGAAGCCACCGGTCAAGATCTTCATGAACGTGGGCAACCCAGAGCTAGCATTCGGCCTTCAGCGTCTGCCAAATGATGGAGTGGGACTGGCGCGGCTCGAGTTTATCATCGCTCGGATGATAGGAGTACATCCAAAGATAGTGCTGGATTATCCCAATATTCCGGTAGATTTGAAACGAGATGTTGAAAACCACTGCGCAGGTTATCGTGATCCGGTGAGCTTTTATGTGGAGAAACTTACTGAAGGTATCGCTATGCTGGGCGCGGCGTTTTTTCCCAAGCCAGTGATCGTACGCATGTCGGATTTTAAGTCCAATGAATATTCTAGTCTCATTGGAGGGAAAAGATACGAACCCAAAGAAGAAAACCCGATGTTGGGTTTTCGTGGAGCCTCACGCTATGTATCCGAATCGTTCCGAGATTGTTTCGAGCTTGAATGTCGAGCATTAAAAAAAGTGCGCGATGAAATGGGACTTACCAATGTGGAAATCATGATTCCATTTGTGCGAACCCAAACCGAGGCTAAACGGGTAGTAGAACTTCTGGCTGAGAACAGTTTGAAACGTGGTGAGAATGGGTTGAGGCTGATTATGATGTGTGAAATCCCGTCCAATGCACTGCTGGCGAACCAATTTTTGGAATACTTTGATGGTTTTTCAATCGGATCAAACGATCTCACCCAACTTACTCTTGGGCTGGACCGTGATTCTAGTCTCATTGCTAAATCATTCGATGAGCGTGATCCTGCAGTAAAAGCCTTACTACATCTTGCAATTCAGGCGTGTCTTAAAAATGGTAAATATATCGGGATTTGTGGTCAAGGGCCATCAGATTACCCCGATCTGGCGAAATGGCTGATGGAAGAAGGAATCGAGAGCCTTTCGCTTAATCCTGATACGGTGGTGGAAACTTGGTTGCATCTGGCTAAAGGATCTTGAAAACCTAATGCATCTGACCTTGGAGCCCATTCTGATCGTAATGGTTGAACCTTGATCTTTTTAAAATTGGGTCCGCTCCATTGTCCACTCGTATTTGTAGTTGGTTAAAACATTTACGCTTTTTTAACTTTAAGTCGGCAGAATCAAAAAACCTGCTATGCGTTATACTCTGAAACAACCGTAAGACGAATGGACTCTAACGAGCCAATCCTTCAGGCCTCATCAATAGCAACCTGTTATATAGAGAGAAGTCCCTAGATAGAGCAAATCTATGCAATTCAAAGACTATTATCAGATCATGGGGGTCGCACGTGACGCAACCCAAGATGAGATTAAACGTTCATACCGCAAGCTTGCTCGCAAATATCATCCGGATGTCAGCAAAGAGACTAATGCAGAGGCACGTTTCAAGGAGTTAGGAGAGGCCAATGAGGTGCTGAAGGATGCAGAGAAACGAACAGCTTACGATCAGCTAGGAGCCAACTGGAAGGGAGGGCAGGAGTTTCGTCCACCGCCTGACTGGAATACTGGCTTCGAATTCAAAGGCGCTGGTTCCATGGGTAGCAATACGGCGGATTACAGCGATTTCTTCGAATCCCTGTTTGGGCGGGGTTTTCGAACAAGCGAAGTTAGACACACGGCCTTCAATGCCAAAGGTGAGGACCATCACGCCAAGGTGCTCATTACCGTAGAGGATACTTATCGGGGCACAACTCGGACGATCACCCTTCAGGTTCCTATGGTGAACGCGCAAGGTCATGTCACCACTAGGGAACGAGTTCTTAACGTAAGCATCCCGAAAGGTATCCGTGAAGGCCAACACATTCGCCTTAGCGGACAGGGCAGCGCCGGTATCGGAAAAAACAAAGCGGGAGATCTGTATCTCCAGATCGAATTTCAGGCACATCCACTTTACAAAGTTGATGGTAAGGACCTCTATCTTAACTTGCCGGTAACGCCTTGGGAGGCGGCATTAGGCGCAACAGTGAAAGTACCAACGCTCGGTGGAATTGTAGAACTCAAAATACCAGGGGGCTCATTGTCAGGGAGCAAGCTAAGGCTGAAGAGGCGAGGCTTGCCAGGCAATCCGCCCGGAGATTGCTATGTGATAGTAACAATATCTTTGCCGCCAGCCGCTACTGAAACTGCCAAGGACTTCTACCGAAAAATGCAGCAGGAATTATATTTTAATCCACGCACCAAACTGGGAGTGTAGGAATGAAAACTGGAAATATTTTGCCACAACTTGATATATGCATACTAGAAGAGCAAACCCAACTAACACTGGACGATCTGTGCCGTGCCTGTACCGTCCCTGCTGAACAGATTATCGAGTTGGTAGATGTGGGCGTGATAGAGCCTATAGGCGGCGAACCGGCGCGCTGGATCTTCGATGGTATCAGTCTGAACCGTGCCCGCGTGGCTTTACGTCTTCAACGGGATATTGGCATTGACCTTGTCGGAGCAGCGCTTGCATTAGAATTACTGGATGAGATCAAGTTACTGCGAGCGCACTTACGTGCAGTGGATGTTGAATGTCCTGGTGACGATTATGCTGACAAACAAAATTGACCAGCATCAGTGGTTGCCTTGTCGAATATTTGTCGTAAGGACATACACCTAAAATGAACGGTATTCATGGAAAACTTTGATGATCTTTCGCCAACTGTTCGAACCTTTGTCAAGTACTATACCTACCTATTTGGAGACGTTGACGAACTCGAAAACGTATTGATTGTCCAAAAAGATTGCTCGTATTCTCAACTATGTGCAAAAGCGGAGTTTTACCTAGATGACGCTTAACTAACTATATTAGGGGGTTATGATGCGACGAATCTACTTTCTTGTTCCCGACGTTACTACCACCAAACGTATTGTTGACGAACTACTACTAGCGCGGATAGAAGAGAGGCACATTCATGTAATTGCTAAGAGTGGCACACCAATGGAAGATTTGCCCGAGGCTAATCTCTTTCAAAAGAGTGATTTTATTCCTGCAGTGGAACGCGGGCTTGCGCTTGGCGGATCGACTGGCATTCTGGCCGGGCTGGTCGCAATTACCCTCCCAGCCACTGCACCGATGCTTGCAGGTGGAATCGTGCTGATGGCTACTCTTTCAGGCGCAGGCATTGGTGCGTGGGCGGGCGGTATGATAGGCGTGAGTGTTGGCAATACCAAGATTAAGCAATTTGAAGATGCGATTGAGGCAGGGCAACTCCTTCTGCTAGCTGATGTACCAAAGAGCCGAGTCGATGAGATTGAAGCAGGCATAAAGCAACATTTGCCGCAGGTAAAATCGAAGGGACGGAGCCGACCATTCCAGCGTTTCCCTAATTTTGCATTTTTGTATTGAAATTGAAGAAGATATACAGGACTTCGGGTCGGTCCCCTTACAATGGAACAACACGCTGCTTAATACCTCCCCCGACCTGAAACCTTTTATACTCCAATCGCGAGGAGATAGTTACCCTAATGCGCGATTAACATATCTTCAATTTCTGCAAAATTAGCGGCAACTTTTGTTGAAGAAATTGCAACGCCGAGTTGTCTTTAGATTTGCGTCAACGAAAAAATACCGCACACGGAGGGCTTTTTATCAGTATTGTTTTCCAACACCAAGATATGCTGTCGTCCAGTATCACGCAAACTGGCAACAACGTGTCCGACCTTGGCATTCTGTACCTCTTCGATGGGAAAAACTTCCAAATGATCGAGTGAGGTCATGATGTCTGAAACTAGAATCTCATCATGTTTCACACGACGATCCTGAATAAAGCGAAGCGGTTTTTCACCTAGAATGTCAGTTGCAGTAATGATACCTCTAAGAGAATGATCTTGATTCAATACGAGCAATGAGCGCACACCACGCTGTATCATGTATGAGTTAGCAAATTCCATGGAAACATGTGGTTCGATTACAGCGGCATCACTATGTCGCAGATCGGTCATCACATCGAGAGCTGATGATTCGAGCGTTACGGACTTGAATTGAGGAGGGCGAGAAACCAAAACAGTACCTGTCAGGTAGCACGCAGAAAGAGGGTGGTAATCAAACATGGCGGGATCCTCCATTGTTAGTGGACGGGATACATTTAATTTTAAATTTACTCCCAACAGAATGATGGGTCAATGTAATTATTGGAGTAAGAGTGATAAGCATATTCAACGAGTCCAGGCTGACTCATTTTTCTCTGCACTAAGTCTGGTATAAGTTTATAGGAAGAAGATGATAGTCAACCAAGAACGATTCAATCGTGCTATTGCGCTATTTGATGAGCTAAATAGTAAAGACCCTAATCGCGAAATTTTAGGCCGGAAAGAACGCCCAAAAGAATTGCTTTATGCCGAACGAATAAGCACGATGCTTAAGAACTATGTGCTAAATCCATCGGAGACCTTGCAGCTAGCTGCTAGATGCCAACATATCCAGCGGTGGAAAATTGAGCGTGGAAGTTATCCTATGACGAAGTCAGGATATTATCGCTGGCGCAAAAATCTTAGGGACTTTCATGCTAAAACTGCTAAAACCATTCTTCACGAAGTAGGGTATGAAAAAAGTGTAATAGATCGAGTTTCCTCATTGGTTAAGAAAGAAGGGTTACAATATGACAGCGAAGTACAGACTTTGGAAGACGTAGTTGTACTGGTATTTCTAGAAGATTATCTAGAGGAATTTATCCATAGTCATAGTAATTTTGATGAATCAAAGCTCATGAATATAGTAAGTAAATCTCTGCGAAAGATGACGATGAAGGGCCGCCGGGCAGTATTAACCATGATCACAATACCCCCTTCATTTTTGCCAGTCATTAAAAAGGCATTGGATTAAATTACTAACCTTATATTCGACCTGGACTTATTTGATAAAGCTACACCATAGCTAAGTACAAGCGTTGAATCTCTGAATGTCCGTATCCTGAACGTCTGCTTTCAACCCATATAGATTTAGACCATTCTTGACCCTAGCGTCTAGGATTTGAGTCATTATTATAAGATATTTCGCCCATTTTAAAGTTTCAATCGTTTTTCCATTTTAGGTTAATAGCAGTCATTCATATATATACAAAAAACCCGACACTAGGTCGGGTTAAATTTTACTGTAGTTAAAAAATATTTCATGTTCTAATTCAGGAACTGGTGACATAATCAATCCTCCAGTTACTGGCCATTACTCCTTACTTAACATTTCGCTTCAGAAACTTGCGGATCTTCTGTGCAATGTCAGCACCATCCTCTTCTAACGCAAAGTGCCCGGTGTCATACAAGTGCATCTCTACATTGTTAAGGTCACGCTTGTAGGGGTGGGCACCTTTCGCTGGAAAGATTTCATCTTTGTCTCCCCATACAATCAGTGTTGCTGGCTGATGTTTACGGAAGTAGGCTTGCCACTCTGGGTAGAGTGGTGGGTTGCTACCGTAGTCATAAAACATCTGCAACTGAATGTCCTGATTACCGGGGCGGTCGAGTAACAGTTGATCCATGTTGATGGCGTCATGGCCAATGCGAGCTGGGTCACGAACACCATTGGTGTATTGCCATGTGGTGGCACCTTTGGTGAGCAGGAAAGTAGCGCATCTTCGTTGGCCATATTAGGCTGTTTGTAGGCGTTTTTCACGTTGATCCACCATGGATTATCTAGCCCAACGTTAACCGCCCGGCGATTTTGCCAATAGGCCTTGATTGGCTCCCAGAAATTGTTGTCGATCCCTTCATCATAAGCGTTACCGTTCTGGATAATCAGAGACTGAACCCGCATTGGGTGGTTGGCCGCGATCCTGAAACCGATCGGAGCACCATAATCCATCACGTATAGCGAATATTTTTTAAGTTCAAGTTTAGATATTAGCTGCTCAACAATTGCCGCCATGTGATCAAAGGTATATTCGAACTCACTCACCAGTGGCATTGGGCTATTACCATAACCTGGGTAGTTCGGTGCAATCACATGATAGTCATCGGACAACTTAGGGATGAGTGTTCGAAACATATGTGATGAAGTCGGGAAGTCGTGCAGCAGAATCACGGTAGGGTTATCTCTGCTACCCGCTTCACGGTAGTAGATGTCTAGACCTTCGATGTTTGCAGTGCGATAGAAAGTGGCATCATCACGCTTGTTTTCGGCAAACACACTGCCGGTGACGATGGACATTGCGAGAAATAACAAACAACTAATAAAACTGAGGCCTTTTTTTGGGAACTATATACTTTACACCGGAAAATATTGTGGTATAATTCTCTTATCATGAGAGGAGGATGCCATGCCTTATAAGATCAATACTGCAATCAGTGTCTACCAGTTGATGGAAATGTTTCCTGACGAGGAAACCGCACGACAGTACCTTGAGGATCGTCGCTGGAAATATGGTGTGTCTTGCCCGACATGTCAAAGCCTATCGGTCTATACAAGATCGGGAAAACGAAAAGGGATGTATGACTGTCGAGGATGCGGCAAGCATTTTAGTGTTCGGACCGGTTCCATTTTTGAAAAATCACACATTCGACTTCACAAATGGCTCTATGCCATTTACACCGTCATGACTTCTCGAAAGAGCATTAGCGCTATGCAATTAAGCAAAGAAATTGGGGTCACGTATAAGTCCGCCTGGTTTGCGTTGCATCGGATTCGAGAGGCTTGCCGTGGCGATCTTACCCGTCTCTCAGGAATCGTAGAAATCGACGAAACGTATGTGGGCGGGAAAGAACGGAACAAGCACTGGAAGAAAGGGGATAAACCGAAAGCCGGGACAGTTGGCAAACAACCCGTCCTCGGCATGAGGGAGCGTGGTGGCAAGACCGTGGCCCTGCCAGTGCCTGCGACGGATCGGCTTACGCTGTGGACGGAGATTCAAGAGGCGATAGAAATAGGCAGCACGCTCTATACGGATGACCATGCCGCCTATCGAGGCATTGAGCGTAAAGGCTATCAGCACCAAGCCGTAAACCATTGGCATTGAGAGCGTTTGGGCGGTCTTAAAACGTGGACTGAACGGCACATTCCATCAAGTATCCGTCAAGCATTTATCGCGTTATATTCATGAATTTTCGTTCAGGCTCAATGAAGGACGTTGTGGCCGGGAGACCATGCACCGCATTGAAAGCGTCTGTGATGCGGCCATTGGCAAACGCTTAACGTATCAGGGGCTTGTCCAATGAGCGCCGTAGGGACCGGCCTCTTGGATTCGGCTGTGGATGTGCTTTTTGCTCACTCCCCACTCGTTCACCGCTTGATCCAGGGAGACGCCACACTCCGTGCTTCGATCACGAGAGAAAGCGTGGATTTAATTGTGACCTCTCCCCCCTATAACGTTGGCAAAGCATATTCTGGTGCCCAACAAGATGATTCATTGCCCTACGACGCCTATTTGAACTTTTCTAAACAGTGGCTGACGAATTGTTTTCATTGGACGAAATCGACCGGTCGCTTATGCGTCAATGTCTCGCTGGATAAAAACAAGAATGGCAAGCAACCGCTTTCAGCAGACATCACGCGATTAGCAATGGAGGCCGGGTGGTGCTATCATGCGACTATTCTGTGGAATGAAGGCAATATCTCCCGTCGCACGGCATGGGGGAGTTGGAAGTCAGCCAGCGCCCCTCATGTCATTGCCCCTGTGGAAACCATTATTGTGCTCTATAAAGATACGTGGAAACGTGAGCGCCCTGGAAACAACGATATTAGCGCCGAGGAATTTAAGGAATGGTCGTTGGGGTCATGGTCATTCAATGGAGAGAGCGGGAAACGGATTGGTCATGAGACCCCATTTCCAAGAGAACTGCCGAAACGCTGCATCAAGATATTCTCGTTTATCGGGGACACGGTGTTTGATCCGTTTGTCGGATCTGGCACTACTATGATAGAAGCGATCCGACATGGTCGGCAAGCCATTGGTTTTGAGAAAGAGCCCAAATATTGTGAGCTGACCAGAGATCGGATTTTCAAGGAATGCAATCTCTCATTGAGGAAATCCTTACCGATAAGGCAGGGAAAATCTACTGCGCCGTGTTGGAGCAGTTAATCTATCAACGGCCCTCTCAAGATTGAGTCCGGGGAGGTGACTGGTCTCACAGCCTGCCTCCTCGCCAATACCGATGCCTATGACAACCTGCTTTCCACGCTGAAACAGCGAACATTTGAGTTAGCCAAACAGATTACCCCGTTACATCCGTTACATGGCAGTCCGGTAACAACTACATAAATCCCAAATGTTGGCTTGGCAACACCATATCGTAATGAATTTTGATTTATAGGAATAAAGATGCCTGAATTACCCGAAGTTGAAGTGGTTTGTCGAAGCATTGAACCCTATCTCGTAAGACAACGCATCACTAGCGTAATGATACGAAATCCATGTCTACGCTGGCCGATCCCTAGCAATCTGAATAAGATATTAGCTGGGCTTAAGATCCGCAAAGTAACACGACGTGGAAAATATCTCTTGCTTGATTGTGGTAAAGGTACGTTGATTCTGCACTTAGGAATGTCAGGCAGCCTGCTAATACTAGCTACCAGGACACCTCCGCAAAAACACGATCATTTTGACCTAATTTTGGATAGTGGTATGATTTTACGGTTAAGAGACCCGCGACGTTTTGGTGCGGTTTTGTGGGCAACTAGTGATGTCATGCTCCACCCACTACTGGTTCATCTTGGGCCTGAGCCGCTTACTGCAACATTTAGCGGAAATTTGTTTTACGAAAAGACTCGTGGCCGTAACGCCAGCATTAAGGAAATTCTAATGAACAGCCGTATCGTCGTCGGTGTTGGCAACATATACGCCAGTGAAGCTCTATTCCACGCCGGTATCAATCCCAGAATCGCTGCAGGTAGAATTGGCATAAATCGCTATGATAAGCTGGTTTCTGTTGTAAAGAAAACGCTCAAACTTGCCATCAACGCAGGTGGTAGCAGTCTACGCAATTTTGTCAATAGCGATAGTAGTCCTGGCTACTTCCAACAACAGTATTGGGTGTATAAACGTACCGGGAAGCCCTGCAGAAAATGTGGAGTTGCTATCAGGCAAATCAAGCAGGGACAACGCTCAAGTTTTTATTGCCCAAGCTGTCAGAAATAAGTCAAGCTACTATCGAAAGTCCAAAGATTCTGAAAACGCCCCATAGATACTCTCGACGATCAAATCCATGAAGTATCCTGGCTTGGTATATCATTTGGGTTTACGAACTTTCACAATAAAAGGGTTTATATGAATATAACCTTCATCGGTGGAGGTAACATGGCCGCCGCTTTGATCGATGGACTGTTACAACAAGGTTACTCAACTGCACAAATACGTGTGGTAGAAATAAATGCTGAAGTCCGTGAGAAAATAAACCGAAAGTTTAGCGTAAAAGTGATGGCAGAACTTTCCGATGGAATGATTAACTGCAACGTTATTCTGCTTGCTGTAAAGCCACAACAGCTATCATCTGTGGCACAGGAACTTGCATCACTACTCAAGACGCATTTGGTTATTTCTATTGTTGCTGGTATCCGAACCACGGAAATTTGCCGCTGGCTGGGCGGTTATACACGTGTGATACGAGCAATGCCAAACACACCTGCGCTAATTCGCGCGGCGGTAACTGGACTCTTTGCCCTGCCTGAAGTAACTACAAAGGAAAAACAGAATGCGGAGACCATACTATCAGCGGTGGGCTCCGTACTTTGGTTTAAACGCGAAGAGTTATTGGATGCAGTCACCGCCGTGTCTGGAAGCGGCCCGGCTTATGTATTCTATTTCATCGAAGCGATGCAGCATGCCGGGCGGGAGCTTGGTCTAGATGAAACTCAGTCCCGCCAGTTAAGTCTGGAAACCTTTCTCGGTGCAGCAAAGCTAGCAAGCCAGAGCAACGAAGATGTCACCACGTTACGTGCCAGAGTGACTTCAAAGAATGGTACAACCGAGCATGCGATACAGACCATGGAAAATGATGGAATTAATAGGAAAATCATACGTGCGATTCATGCGTCAAATGAACGCTCGCGCGAACTTGGTAACGAGTTCAGCAGCAAGTAATCTTCAGATTCAGATTCTTATGCACTAGGAAAATACGTGCTTAATCATATCCTTATCTTTATACTCAACACATTACTAGGTTTATTCTCTCTTGCACTACTGCTGCGCTTTTATATGCAACTGATGCGTACACCGTACCATAATCCGCTATCACGATTCCTCGTCGCCCTTACCGATTTCATCGTCCGCCCTGCGCGCAAAGTAATGCCCGGTCTACGGGGTATCGATCTTTCCACGCTTCTGTTAGCGTGGCTTACTCAATTTATTCTGCTGGCAGGAATACATAAGCTTCAGGGTTATAATTTCAGTTCTATCATAGGCACAGCGACTACGGGACTTGTGTTGCTAGCATTTGTAGAAATCATCAAGATGACTTTCCACATTATTATGATAGCGGTGATCGTTCAGGTCGTACTCTCTTGGTTCAGCCCATATAGTTCCATGGCGCCCTTGCTTGACAGCTTCACCAGACCATTCCTAAGAATTTTCCGTGAGCGTATCCCACCCATCGGTAACATCGATCTATCACCACTGTTTGTACTAGTAATCATTCAGTTATTGCTGATGGTTATGACGGGGGTGCAGCGGGAAATCTACCAGCTGTTCTGACTTATTGTAGTTCGTCAGCAATATCGAATACTAAGAAATATGCGATTATTGCCGTGTAGTCTTGCTTGTCGTCACATATGAATAACTATATCCGCCCTCACATTGTTTCGCACCATCACTATTCCAAATTGGGCGATTATGACTTTTTTTGATATATTGATGTCAGGGAGTAATCATGGATCGCGAAATCGAAGCAATCAAATGCAGAATTATAGATATGCAAGTCGAACATCACGACTTAGACGTTGTCATTACTAAGTTATCGGAGAATCCCTACCCCGATCAATTACAACTTAAGCGTCTAAAAAAACGAAGGCTGCAACTCAAAGATATGATTACTAAACTTAAAGAACAACTAGTACCCGACATCCTAGCGTAATGGCAAGTATGCATACGAATTGGTATAAATGAGTAAATAAGTCTACTTATAAAATTAAATCTATATAAGCACCCAACGACTACTACTGATTGGAAAATGCCATGAAAAATTTTTATATTGTATTTACCTAAGCAATAGACTTAATTTAGGCAAGTTATTCTTCTGAGACTAATCATGATAACTGAAAGGAAAAAACAACCATATGAAAACATTAACTTGCACTTTATTATCAAGATCCATCCTCGCCGTGTCCCTATGCGGAGTAATGTCATACGCCGCTGCAACCAAGATCGAAGTCTATAAAAGTCCAAACTGTAAATGCTGTGCAAAATGGGTCAACCATATGCGTGCCAATGGTTTTACTGTAAAGACTAAGAACGTAGGCAACAAGGAAGCGCGGAAACGTGCGGGCATTTCCCCCTCACTCGGGTCGTGCCATACTTCCCTCGTTGACGGCTACGTTATTGAAGGCCACGTACCAGCACGTGACATTAAGCGATTTCTTAGTGAACGACCTAGTGCTATCGGCCTAGCTGTCCCCGGAATGCCTAAGGGTTCTCCTGGTATGGAAAGTTCACGTAGCAATCCCTATAACGTGCTTTTAATTAATAAAGAAGGAAACGTGAGTGTATATAGTCGCCACCTCCCATCTGATAAAAACAAGTCAGTAATGAGATTGAAATGAACATTGTAAAATCATTATTTCTTTCTCATTGTCGCCCCCTCCTGCTGCTAGGTGTAGCATCTGGATTCATTTTAGGCTGCAACGAACCATCCCCGCCTGCACCTAAAACCATACTAGCTCCATCAACCCCTTTATCTGTCTTACCTGACACCGTGCCGACGCCACCACCTGTAGCCGAACCGAAGCAACAGTCACAGACTATGGTAATGCGTAGGCTAGATCCAGAGAAAGTTAGGCGCGGTGAAATTATTTATCACGCAAATTGTGCTACCTGTCATGGGCCAAACGGAGAATCTACTCCCGACTGGCGTAATCCAGGTGCAGATGGTAAGTATCCCCCACCGCCTCTAAATGGTAGCGCTCACACTTGGCACCACTCAACCGAGACGTTGGAAAAAATGATCCACGAAGGTAGCCCGCCTGGTATTGGAGGAATGCCTGCATGGGATAATAAATTAACCAACCAGGAAATCGATGACGTAATAGTTTGGATTACGTCAATATGGTCGGATGAAATATATAATATATGGTATCAGGAAATTGGACAAAAACAACAACAAAAGAGGCAACATCAATAGAATCTGGTGCTGATACGACTGAAGATTTGGGAAGCCAATAAGCTGACTTTATTCAATCTGGGTTGGTGTGGTGAAACCACGCCAACTAGTTTACAACACTTACTATGATCAACTATATTTTCTTTGATAAGAAAAAAAACTACAAGCACCCTCACTTCTTTTTAAATCCACACATCACAGTGGGCATGTTCACAGCTAGAATCTTAGGACTGTTCTTTTTTTGGTGCTTCTTTTTTTGCTACCGAGCGTGCAGGCAGCTTCTCCCGAATACGCGCCGATTTACCAGAACGATCTCGAAGATAATAAAGCTTGGCGCGACGTACGTCTCCACGACGTTTGATCTCTATACTAGTAATCAGTGGTGAATAAGTTTGGAAAGTACGCTCTACACCTTCGCCGCTGGATACTTTCCGCACAGTAAAAGCTGAGTTGAAACCGCGATTGCGTTTAGCGATAACCACTCCTTCGTAGGCTTGAATGCGACTACGATCGCCTTCAACAACTTTTACGTTAACGACCACGGTGTCTCCGGGGGAAAAATCCGGTATTGTTTTATTTAAACGTTTAATTTCTTCTGTTTCAAGTTGTTCAATCAGATTCATTTCTACTCCTTGCTTTGATTCATTTTGTTCTGATTAGCTTTATAAGCCCTCTTAAACTCTTCCAGTAGTTTATTTTCTTCAGCGGTCATGCCCCGTTTAATTCTTAACGCCAACAAATCCGGGCGTCTGAGCCATGTCCTACCCAACGCCTGCTGCAAACGCCAGCGACTGATTCTAACATGGTCCCCGGACATCAATGTCTCCGGCACGATGTCCCCCTGATAAACTTCAGGACGCGTGTAGTGAGGAAAGTCCAACAAACCATTTGCGAATGAGTCCTGGTCCGCTGATTCCGGGTCACCTAACACACCTGGAATCTGTCGCACTACACTGTCTATCAACACCATTGCCGGCAGCTCGCCGCCAGAAAGTACGTAATCACCGATGGAAACTTCCTCGTCCACCTGCCGTTTTATCAGGCGATCATCCACACCTTCGTAGCGACCGGAAATTAGTACTAGCCCTGATAACTGGCCCAATTCCTTCACTAATTCATGGTCAAAAATCCGACCCTGGGGAGAAAGATAAATCACTTTCATCCCAATGACTCCACATGCTGTCTGCCTTACTTTGGCAGCAGTAACGGCTTTTTCCAGTGGATCAGCCAGCATTACCATTCCCGGCCCTCCTCCGTAGGGACGGTCATCCACTGTGCGATGAACATTCTCAGTAAAGTCACGTGGATTCCACGTGTGTAGCTCATACAACTTGTCTTCTTTTGCCCGACCAGTTACGCCATATTTTGTTATGGCATCGAACATTTCTGGAAATAACGTAATGACGTCAAATTCAAAAGCCATTGTCCGTTACTCTAGTAGTCCGATCCCCAATCTACAATAATCTGGTGAACTTCTAAATCTACTTTCACGATTACTTGATCGATGA
This sequence comes from Nitrosomonadaceae bacterium, assembly GCA_965248035.1. Lineage (GTDB taxonomy): Bacteria > Pseudomonadota > Gammaproteobacteria > Burkholderiales > Nitrosomonadaceae > BJGV01. The sequence continues at coordinate 1,953,988 of OZ252054.1, read as the reverse complement.
ATGGAATTAGTATTTCACTTTTACCTTCTTTCAGGCTTTGAACTTGCAGAATATCACTGGAGCCGGATTCCAGTAATCCGGTTACGTTTCCAAGTTCTTCACCCTGTAGATTGACCACTTTTAGGTCAATCATATCTGACCAGTAATAACCATCTTCACCACTATCTGATAACACTGGTAATTGATTGCGAGGAATCGCAATCTGCATGCCTCTAAGCATCATCGCCGCAGTACGATCAGCACACTTCTCCAACGCAGCAGTTAACATTTTGGCATGAACATTACACTTGGTAACCTTCACCTCACGCCATTTCCCATCACCCTTACCTACCCACCACACAGGGTAATCAAGCAACCCATCCACAAATTCAGTGAAGGGAAAAACTTTAACCCAGCCAAGTACACCAAAGGAGCCAACAATCCGCCCCATCACTACCATGGGTTCAGTTGCTTCGCTTACCTTAGTTGCTTTCTGCGATTTTTTGCTTTGCGCCAAATTGCTTGACAAGCCTTGTTACGGTGTCAGATAGCTGTGCACCCTGTGACTGCCAATAAGTAATGCGATCAAGTCGCACACGCAATTCTTCTTCACCTTTGGTCGCCTTAGGATTATAGAAACCAATGCGCTCAATGAACTTGCCATCGCGGGCATTGCGGGAATCCGCTACTACCATATTGAAAAATGGGCGCTTCTTGGCACCGCCTCGTGCTAGTCGAATAATGACCATGTCTGAACCGCCTATAAGAATCTTAAACTGAAAATGTGTGATTTTACGGTAATTTTCATTGTTTTAGCAAGTAAAAAGCATTTGTTGGGGATAAAAAGGGGAATTATATACATTAGTCACAAAATCCAGCTATCCTATGCTTCTTATAGGTCTGAAAATCGCCTTTCGAACAGTTTTTCTACTTACTCCGGGCATATTCACTATCTGTTCATTTTCAGCTTTGGATGGTTGATACTTATTCTGTTGCGGCATATCTATGACTCTCTCCGGCGTTTTGATTTCTCTTTTATTCATGACTGCCCCCTGTGTACTGTTCCAATAATTCAGGAATTTCACCTAGGGGAAAAACATAGCTCTTTGGCGGTGTTTCCCTCTGGTTCTTTCTCAACTCTGTGATTCGTTGACGATCGCGTTCTTCGTAGTACGCTCCGTCTACTATAATCAACAAAACAACATCACGATTTTGACACTGCAAAAAGCGTTTCATCAGCTCTGCCATTTCCTTGTACTGACTGTCCTGGTTTCCCCCGCCTTCCTGTGTATATTTATGCATAGCGTAAAATGTCTTGCCCCCGGTTCTCCATCTGAAGTCGAGAGATTTTCCGGGCAGTTTACGTCTGTTCGTTTCTGATTCGATGTTTCCATCACTGGAAACTTTAAGGGCATTCTTGCCGGACTTCTGTAGCACTTCAAAATCACTTACCCATGGTAAAGTCTCTATCCACCCAGCCGCCGCTACTTCATGCAATCCGGTTCGGCGAGGCTCTTTTGCAAACCATGCAGCAAACATACTATCCGTTCTTATCTTCTGTAATACGTCATTTTCTCTGTAGCCAAATCTCCACATAAACCCCCGTACACGCTTGATAAGACGTCCTGTTCTGCTTTCTGCTTCCTGTGTGACATCTTCATGTGCTTTCTTCCATTCCAGTCGTTCTATAGACTTATAATCAGGCGGCGGACTGTGTTTAACCGACATGATGAATAATACCTCGTGCCAGTGCCCAGTCGCACCTACGGCGATATTTACCGTCTTGCCTGACTCCTTTATAGCAAGTCATCAGAACATCGTAAGTTTTATTTCGGAACTCTTTAATAATCCTGTTCCATTCATCAATTCTTATTTGCCCGTCAACCATCAGCTTCGTTATATGTCGCCCGGTGGATTTAACCTGATAATCTGATAACTCCTGCACATCACAAAACCGGATTGATTCTTCCTTTGTATTATCCAGCGCAATCAGTCCTACATTCCCGTCAGGGTCATTAAACCTGACGTTGATACCTGATTGTTGTTGTTCAGGTTTTAATTTTTTCAACAGAGACAGCAGACCAATGTGCCGGTCTCCTGACCATATATCCACATCATACACAGAGTCAGGAACGAACAACGCCAAGCCTACGGGATGCTGTGTTTCAGCGAACATTTGAGCCGTAAGTGATACAAATGACTTAAGCCTGTCCTGAAAAATGTCCGCAGTGATAAATGATTCAGGCACAAGTGCTGCTATATACTGACAACGTTGGAGGCATCTTTCTAATGCTAACTTATAAATATCGTCATAGTCGCATTCAGGATAAGCTAAACCCCTTACAGTAGCACTATTCTTTGCCAGCCATGGTGGATTGGTAACACAAATATCATATCCCCGCGGGAAGTGAGACAGGGTGTCCTTTCGTCTTACATCTTTACCGTAAGGGGTAATGTCGTAAGATGTGGAATTATGGCATAAGTTCATACCAGACAATAGTTTTATCAGGCTGTCAGACCCTGCGAATGGCTCTAAAATACGATTGTCGGGCAACCCCGCCTGTCCTGCCCACTCTTTGAATGGTGCATTATTAAACGGGTTCCCTTGTGTGTAATACCTGCCATTCGCTCTCTTTGTGTTTGCCATGGCTGTCTCTATGCAATCAGGTCATGGTATTTAAGTCTCTTGCCTGTCATGCCTTTAGCGAGGACTGCCATTTGTTCGACAGTGTCTTGCTCCCGGATGTTATGGCGACCTGCGAACTCCTGCACATATCGGTTCAAATGCTTTTCGCTCATATGGTGGTGAATGCCGTGATAGCCCCGTTTCAGTAATGCCCAAAACGACTCAATGCCGTTGGTATGTGCCTGATTACGCACATACTCACTCACACTATGCCTGACTGTTTCATGGCGACAGGATAGCCCCGAATAACCCTTGTGGTCATCTGTATAGACGGCGGCGTTCTTTTCAGTATGCTTGTGTACGAAATTATGCAGAGTACGCTGGTCGGTACATGCGATCTTACCAGCACTTATCTTGTTTGTTTTGCGGTCTTTAGCCCCTATCACAATCTCTTTGCCAACACCACCACGTCCTACGTTACGTCTTTTTCTTACATGTTTGTTCTTTTCTTTACCGCCTATGTAGGTTTCATCTGTTTCAACAGGGCCGGAAAACACCCCAACCTCAAGTTCAAAAGCCTTACGCAAGCGGTGAAGCATGAACCAGGCTGCCTTCTGGCTAATTCCTAATTCCCGATGAAGTTTAAGAGACGAAATCCCTTTGATATTCGTTGTGAACAGGTAAATTCCTACGGCCCATATCCTGTATTTCAGGTTAGAACCTTCCATGATTGTCCCCGTTCTGACTGAGAACATGGGCCTGTCTTCACAATCACGGCATCTATGCGTCATACTGCTGTGGTTAATGTCGGACTGGACGTTATCGGAATGGCAATACGGACAGGTTGGGACATCATCCCATCGTTGCTCAGACAGCCATTTCTTTGCTGCTGTTTCATCAGGAAACATCCCGATAACATCAAAAAGTGTTAACCCTTTACGATATGATTTACCAGCCATTTTGTTATCCTCTTTCACTTAAATTGTGACTAAAGAATAACATAATTGTTACCGTACGTCAAGAATTATTTGTGACTAATGTATATAATTCCTATAAAAAGAGTAGGGTGTATTCTGGGGCTGTTCTTATCTTCACTACAAAATTACCGTATGCTTCAATACTCGGTATATTAGTGTGTACGCTCCCAATTCGATCCCACCCCTAGTTTCACTAGAAGTGAGACGTCTAGTTTGGCAGCGCCGCCCATGAGCTGTGGCAATTCTTGTTTTACTATTTCTACCTCGTTATCAGGTACCTCTAGCACCAATTCATCGTGGACCTGCATAATAAGTTTGCTACATAGCTTTTCTTGGACCAGCCAATCACGCACCGCAATCATGGCTAATTTCACAATATCTGCTGCGGTGCCTTGCATGGGTGCATTGATTGCGGCACGTTCAGCAGCTTGTCTACGATTACCGTTGGAACTATTGATTTCCGGTAGCCATAGTCTGCGACCAAACACAGTTTCGACGTAGCCAGTTTTTCTAGCATTTTCTCTAGTACTTTGCATGTAGTCCGCTACACCGGGGTAACGAGCAAAGTAGCGATCCATGTAAACACGTGCGGCGGTGCGTTCAATACCCAGCTGCAAAGCAAGACCGAATTCAGACATACCGTAGATCAGGCCGAAGTTGATAATTTTGGCATAGCGGCGCTGCTCATTATCTACCGCATCAAGTGACACGCCAAACACTTCTGCAGCAGTGGCACGATGAATGTCCTCGCCTAGAGTAAAAGCTTTGAGCAAACCTTTGTCCTTTGAAATGTGAGCCATAATGCGTAACTCAATCTGCGAATAATCAGCAGAAATAATGTGATGCCCCGGTGGTGCAATGAATGCTTCACGAATACGGCGACCTTCAGCGGTGCGTATTGGAATGTTTTGCAAATTGGGTTCGTTACTGGCAAGCCGCCCAGTCACTGCCACTGCCTGTGCATAATTAGTATGTACCCGCCCAGTGATAGCATTCACCATGCGCGGCAGTTTATCGGTGTAAGTAGATTTGAGCTTGGCAAGACTACGATAATCAAGCAGGATTTTCGGTAATGGATAATCCAGTGCTAGCTGTTGCAGCACGTCCTCATTTGTGGAAGGAGTGCCGCTTGGTGTTTTTTTAATGCTAGGCAGATTGAGCTGGCCAAACAATATCTCCTGGATTTGTTTAGGTGAATTCAGATTAAATGGTTGCCCAGCAATTACAAATGCCTTTTCCTCTAGTGAGAGCATTTTCTCACCCAGCTCACGACTTTGGATTTCTAACATCTTTATGTCCAGCAATACACCATTGCATTCCATATCAAAAAGTACCTCTAACACCGGTATCTCGAGTGTATGATAAACATATTCAAACTTAGTATCGCTCATAATTCGTGAATACAGATGCTGATGCAATTGCAGCGTGATGTCGGCATCCTCCGCCGCATACTTCGTTGCATGCTTGATGTCCACCTGGTCAAAACCGATTCTGCTGGCACCCTTACCTGTAACCTCGTCGTAGCTGATGGTTTTAACGTCAAGATGGCGTAACGCAAGATTATCCATGTCATGTGGACGATGAGATTCCAGTACATAGGATTGCAATAGCGTATCGTGCATGATTCCATTTAAGGCAATTCCATGATTGGCAAAAATATGTTTATCGTACTTTAGGTTCTGCCCGAGCTTGAGCTTGTTAGGGTCTTCCAGCCAAGATCTGAATTTATCTAACACAAGGCTGATTGCCAGTTGTTGTGGAACACCAGTATAGCAATGAGCAAGCGGCAAATAAGCAGCACGATGAGATTCGACAGAAAATGATATGCCAACAAGCTTCACTCGCATAGGATATAGTCCGGTAGTTTCAGTATCAACAGAAACTAGGGGTGCGTTATTGATGCATTCAATCCATTCGTCCAGTTGGGATTCGGTTAGTATGGTTTGGTAGTCAGAGGGAACAACTTCAACACGGGTTTGTCGACCCATATCCGTCTCCTGATACTCAGTAGTGGATTGCGTGTAGTTTATTCTCGATAAACTGGAACCTTTCTGCTCTACACTTGTATCTTGTTGTAATTCTCGCAACCAAATTCTGAAATCCAGCTTCTCATAAAGTTCTACGAGTTTTGTCGTATCCTGTGGTTGCAATTCAAGATTGTGCAGACACACTGGCAGAACCACATCACACTTGATAGTGAGTAGTTCGCGCGATTTTTCAAGCCAATCCAATGCCTTGCGCAGATTTTCCCCAACCACACCGTCGATATCTTTAGCATGAATGATGAGGTTGTCCAGTGTGCCATAGCGTTCAAGCCATCTTATCGCTGTCTTAGGTCCGACCTTCTCCACACCGGGGATGTTGTCTGCCTTGTCTCCCACTAACGTCAGATAGTCAAGCATACTTGTAGGTGCAACACCAAACTTAGCAAGCACACCAGCTTCATCAAGTATTTCGTTGTTCATAGTGTTTACCAGTGTTACCTGTTTATTTACTAATTGCGCGATATCTTTATCACCAGTGGAAATCACGCAACGCATCTTTTCATGCTCGGCTTGTTTTGCCAACGTACCGATCACGTCGTCTGCTTCCACTTCCCCAATTATCAGCATCGGCCACCCCAAAGCATGTATACATTCATGTAGAAGTGTGATCTGTGCTACCAGATTGTCTGGCATGGGCGAGCGGTGTGCTTTGTACTCTGGATACAAGTAGTCACGAAAAGTCTTGCCTTTTGCATCAAATACACACGCGCTATAATCAGCTTGGTAATCGTTGTGCAAACGATGCAGCATGCTAATAACGCCTTTGATCGCACCAGTCGGTTCATTATGGCGATTTCGTAAATCAGGTAGCGCATGAAAAGCGCGATACAGGTATGATGAACCATCGACTAACAACAATGTTTTCATAAAATTCTTCTAAAGGTTATCCATGAGCCAGCAAGATAAGCCAGCCAGCAACATGACCGTTGACTACCTAGAAAAAAGCTGGTCAGCACGGGAATCATGGCGTGTATTTGGAATTATGGCAGAATTTGTCGAGGGAACGGAGCGCCTTAATTCCATTAAACCTGCAGTTAGTATTTTTGGCAGTGCACGTACTCATGCTGACCATCCCCACTATAAACTAGCAGAGCAAATTGCGCTGCAATTGTCTGATGCAGGTTTCTCAGTAATCTCTGGAGGTGGGCCTGGCATTATGGAAGCAGCAAATAAGGGTGCTTATTTCGGAAAATCACCTAGCATCGGCCTAAATATCCAACTACCTCATGAGCAACATAGCAATACCTACCAGGATATTAGTCAGTCTTTTCGCCATTTTTTTGCGCGCAAATACATGTTTGTAAGATTTGCCACCGCCTATGTGGTTATGCCAGGTGGATTTGGTACACTGGACGAACTGATGGAAGCACTTACGCTGGTACAAACTGGAAAAACCCGAAAAATGCCGGTTATTCTGGTCTGTTCGGATTTCTGGAGTGGCATACTTAGCTGGTTCCGACAATCACTGGTAGCTGAGAATATGATCTCCTCGGAAGATATGGACTTGATACAAGTAATAGATCAGCCTAGTCAAGTGGTTAATGCAATTTTTCAGTATTACGAAACCCGTGGTTTCGAACCTTCTGCAGCAGAATTAGAAGTTCAACTTAATCTATAAACAATACATGTCGATAGAATGTATAAATTAACCCATCCAGGGACCACTATGCATCTAATATTTTTTGTATTGTTACTAAGTCTGGCAGCGCCTGCGGCAGCGCAGTCTACCCAACCCAGTAACTTGCAGGAAGCACCGCCGCCTCCAGAGCTTCCAGAATTGTCGTTAGAGTCACCCAACGCTGAAGATCCCTTACTAGAAGAACCACAGGTCATCATCAGGAAAAGCGGGGAAGATAGGATTGAGGAATACCACATGCATGGAGACATTTACATGATCAAGGTTACTCCTCGCATCGGTTTTCCATATTATTTAATTGACGATACGGGCGATGGCGCATTCTACCGGGGAGATGGCACTCTCGAAGATGGCATACGCCCACCAATGTGGGTGATATACCAGTTTTAAATTTCCCATAAATGACAAGGAAGAATAGCGCGTCAGCCTGCGTTTCTGCCCCTTTATCACTTCTTACTCATGTCTGTTTTTACCACCGTTACCCAAGAACAACTTTCTGCCTGGCTCAGAAACTATTCCCTAGGTACGCTAATTAATTTGCAGGGCATATCTTCCGGTATCGAAAACACAAACTATTTCGTCACCACCACTCACGGCAAATACATTCTCACGCTATTTGAGAAACTCCTTGCCTCTGAGCTGCACTATTACCTCAACCTGATGGTACATCTTTCGTGCCATGGCATCCCCTGTCCCAGTCCGATAGCTAGTCTTGACAATAAATTTCTGGGCGAGCTAAATGGCAAGCCAGCAAGCCTCGTTACCTGTTTACCCGGAAGGCCGCTTGAATGTCCTACCTCTGCACAATGCGCACTAGTTGGAACACTACTAGCAAACATGCATTTGTCCGGCCTATCATTTCCTGATAGAATGAACAATCCACGTGGACCTAAGTGGTGGAAAACCATAGCACCCACACTCATACCGTTTCTACCGGTAGTAGAGGCAGATATTCTTAAGGAAGAACTGCGTTTCCAATCCCGGTACCGATTTGGAAATCTCCCGCGCGGTGTAATCCATGCAGACCTGTTCCGCGATAACGTACTATTCACCAACAACACCATTGGTGGCGTGATCGATTTTTACTTCGCCTGCAACGATGTACTGTTGTATGATCTTGCTATTGCTGCCAATGACTGGTGTATGGTTGAAAACGGCAAACTGAACGAAGCCCACATGTTGTCCCTACTTCAAGCTTATCATTACACACGTCCGCTTACCTCCGTCGAACGTAATGTCTGGCCGGTGATGCTACGCGCGGGGGCATTACGTTTCTGGATATCAAGACTATATGACTACCATTTACCACGTGCGGGAGAGCTTACTTATTCCAAAAATCCTACCTATTTCAGGCATATACTGGAAAGTCATTTGGTATCTCAGTCGAAGCTGGCACAAATTTGGGTTTGAGCAGTAAACTACTAGATCAAGGTTGGACAACGAATGTCCACTCTAGGTATATAGGAGATGCCAAGAGATGAAAGCAAAACAAGTTGGAGCAAAACAAGGATTACAGTGGATCGTGAATGGTTTCTACCTATTCCGCAAGAGTCCGTTAATTTTGATCATACTATGTGGTGCTTTGCTGAGTATTGCCGTCGCATTTTCATTCGTCCAGACAATAGGACAAATTATTTTTACACTACTTTCACCGGTGTTTATGGCTGGTTTGATGACCGGATGCAAAGCTCTTGAACAAGGTGAAGAATTGGAAATTGGTCATATATTTGTAGGATTTCGGACAAACACTATTCCGCTGATCACTTTAGGAGGAATTTATCTAGTGGGACAGGTACTAATCATCAGCCTAGCCATGCTAGTAGGAGGCGATACATTGATGGATTTATGGTTAGAGGGAAAGAGGGTTAACGAAAATGAGTTGCAACGTGTCTCAGGTAATATGTTATCCGCCACCCTAATAGTACTAGTATTGTCTGTCCCACTAATGATGGCTACTTGGTTTGCGCCGTTGTTGATAATGTTTGATCGCATGCCCCCATTTGCTGCCATGCGACTGAGCTTCTTTGGCTGCATATCAAATTTCATACCCCTTCAGATTTATGCAATCTCGCTTATTGTTCTGGCAATAATTTCCTCGATACCCTATGGATTGGGATTTTTCATACTAATACCAACGTTGTTTGCCTCGATTTACGCGAGCTACAAGGCTATATTTACTGATACATCCGAGACGGAATAATCCGGTCAATTCTTTGCCAAACTTTCTCAGTCAGGTGGAAACCAGTTTGGCATATTCCAGCGACAGCCATTTTGTTCCAGCGTGATTGAACTTGACCTGAACGCGTGCGTCTGCGCCACCACCTTCACAATTGACGATTACGCCCGTACCGAACTTAGCGTGAGTCACGTTCTGCCCTACACGCCATTGCGATGCCTCCGAGTCCCGAATGCCTAATGTGCAATCTTGCATCCTGAGTCTAGACTTCTGAGTCAGCATACCAGACCCCCAATCTGTAGTTCCTGACTCTCTCCCCATAATTCCTGGCACTTGCTGCGTGATTACATCTTTTTGCACAGGATGTAACCACTTCAGCAAACTATCCGGAATTTCCTGCAAAAAGCGTGATGGAATATTGTAGCGAGTTTGACCATGTAGCATACGGTTTTGAGCAAAACTTAGATATAACCTCCGCCGTGCACGGGTCAAAGCCACATACATTAAACGACGCTCTTCCTCTAATCCACCAGCTTCGTTTCGACTGTTCTCGTGGGGAAACAAACCTTCCTCTAGTCCACTCAGAAAAACGCTATGAAACTCCAATCCCTTAGCTGAATGTACAGTCATCAATTGAAGTGCGTCCTGATTGTCACCGCTCTGATGTTCCCCCGCTTCCAGCGATGCATGTGCAAGAAACGCAGCGAGACTATCATCCTCAGCTTCTTGAATGTAGCTGGTGGCTGCATTGATCAACTCGTTCAGATTCTCTAGCCGATTAGCCCCTTCGCGCTCGGTACGATAATGTTCTACAAGTCCGCTATGCTCGAGCATATGAACGACGATTTCCGGCAACGACAACTCTACGCAACCTTGCTGTATCGCCTCAATCAATACTACAAAACTGTTGACCCCCTTCTTTGGTTTATCTACTTTTTTATTCCTGCTATGCGAAACCGAGGCCATGTCTTCTGAGCCCTGAATGGGGATTGCTCCACTCCTATATTTTTCTAGTGCCGCCTGCCATAAGCTACCATCCTGCTGCTTGGCATCATCCTGTAACTGTTCCAAGCCACGTGCGCCGATTCCGCGCACAGGAAAATTGATAATCCGTAACAATGCATTATTGTCATCGGGATTAGCAATCATCCGCAAGTATGCCAGAGCATGCTTGATTTCCTGGCGCTCAAAGAAGCGCATACCACCATATACACGGTAAGCCAGCGAAGCGTTAAACAAGGCATGTTCTAACACGCGTGATTGTGCGTTAGATCGGTAAAGTAGCGCTATCTGAGATAACCCTACTCCCTCAGCATGCAATGATTTAACCTCGTATACAATGAACGCGGCCTCATCGAAGTCAGTCGGCGCGTTATACACTCTCAATGGTTCACCGTGGCCTTCTGAAGTCCACAGGTTTTTGTCCAAACGTCCACTGTTGTTTCGTATCAATGTATTAGCCGCGTCCAGTATGTTGCCATGTGAGCGATAGTTTTGTTCCAGTTTAATAATTTTTGAGATGCGAAAATCATGCTCAAAATCCCTCATATTACCGATATTGGCACCACGAAATGCATAGATACTTTGGTCATCATCACCCACTACAAATACAGCGGCTCTCACACCAGCAAGTAGCTTAAGCCACTTGTATTGTAGTTGGCTGGTATCCTGAAACTCATCTACTAAAATATGACTGAATCGCCCGCTATAATAACTCCGCAAAATCTCATTGCGAGTAAGTAATTCGTAGCTACGCAGTAAAAGTTCAGCAAAATCTACCATGCCTTCCTTGTTGCACTGCTGCTCGTAAACCAAATAGAACTCAACCATCTTACGCGTGAAGTCATCGTAAGCTTCGACCTGGGATCCTCGCAGTCCCTCTTCTTTTGCGTTGTTGATGAACCATTGAACCTGGCGTGGTGGAAATTTTTCGTCATCTGCACCGATACTTTTCAGGACGCGCTTTATAACCGCTAACTGATCAGCTGAATCAAGAATCTGGAAAGCTTGTGGTAATCCAGCGTCCTGATAATGCGCGCGCAGCATACGATTGCATAGACCGTGAAAAGTACCTACCCACATGCCCTGCGTATTAATTGGTAGCATGGTGGAAATGCGCGTGAGCATTTGCTTTGCCGCTTTATTGGTAAAAGTGACAGCTATTATGCTGTGAGGGCTAACCTGCCTAGACTGGATTAAATACGCAATACGGGTAGTAAGTACCCGTGTTTTGCCGCTACCCGCACCTGCCAGTACTAAGGCTGACTGGTGCGGCAGAGTGACCGCTTTGAGTTGCTCAGCATTGAGACCGGAAAGTAGAAAAGACATTGGAAGAAGGCCGTTTCCGGGGTAAATTCTAAACAGAAATTATACAGCCTTCACCAATCCGTGCAGGAAACAAAGTTTGCTAGAGTATTCCTTATCAAGAAAACTTACCTGACTACTTACTTCTTGTTGCTCCTCGCCACCAGATTAAGAATCAATGGCGCCAATATCAGCTCTATCGCTAGCCCCATTTTTCCACCGGGAACAACAATAGTGTTCGGGCGCGACATAAAGGAATCATGAATCATGGAAAGCAGATAAGGGAAGTCCACGTTTCTAGGTTCTCGGAAGCGAATCACGACGAAGCTCTCATCCAAAACCGGAATTCCCCGTGCGATGAATGGGTTAGATGTGTCAACAGTCGGCACCCTCTGAAAGTTGATGTGAGTACGCGAAAACTGGGGGGCAATGTAATACACGTAATCGTGCATACGTCGCAAGATAGTGTGAGTTACTGCCTCCACCGAATAACCGCGCGCATTCATATCGCGATGGATCTTCTGGATCCATTCCAGATTAACTATAGGAACAACCCCTACCAGTAAATCAACATACTTAGTGACATCAGCAGATTCGCTCTTTACCCCGCCATGTAGACCCTCATAAAACAGCATATCAGAACCATGAGCAATCGATGCCCAAGGAGTGAACGTACCTGCCTTCTGCTTGTGAGGCGCAGCTTCTTCATCGTTATGTAAATACAGACGAGTCTTACCGCTGCCACTCTTGCCGTATTCCTTGAATAGCGCTTCAAGTTTCTCGAATTCGTTGGCCTCAGGACCAAAATGGCTGATGGGATGACCGTTTTCTTTATCCGATTTAGCTATGGCTTTCTTCATCGCATTGCGGTCGTAGCGATGAAAGCTGTCACCTTCTATCACAACAACATTAATTTTTTCGCGACGAAATATATGCTCAAAACTGTTTTTGACCGTTGAGGTACCGGCGCCAGACGATCCTGTAATGGCAATAACAGGGTGTTTTTGTGACATGCAAGATTTCTCCTGGAACAGTGGTAACAAATAGTACGGACAAAAAGCTGCCCGCAAGCTCGCAGACCCTAACTGAACTTCTAATGGCAAAATAGTCAGATTTCTTTATTGTTATGATACGGCTTTTATTGGATAAGCAAGAAAATCAAACATAACATATGAAACCTTATAATTTGTAATAAATTTCAGAAGAACTGAACGCTTTCTAAACCCAATGTAATTTTTACACATATGATATACGGTGGTAAAAATGCATGTAAAGACGATAACCAAGTATCCTTTACCAAGTATCCTTAACGTTATAATTATCCACTCAACGGTGTTTAATTTTATGCAAGAAAAATATAATCCACAGAAAATTGAACTAGATGCTCAGCGTTACTGGAATAAAACCGCCGCTTTCAAAGCTGCTGAGATTCCCGGTAAGCAAAAGTATTACTGCCTCTCGATGTTCCCCTACCCGTCCGGAAAACTGCACATGGGACATGTGCGCAATTACACCATTGGTGACCTGCTGTCACGTTATCACCGTATGAATGGTTGCAACGTGCTGCAACCCATGGGCTGGGATGCTTTCGGCCTGCCTGCAGAAAATGCGGCAATGCAAAACAAAGTACCGCCCGCACAGTGGACTTATGACAACATCGCCTACATGCGCAAACAGCTACAGAGTTTGGGACTAGCCATAGACTGGGATCGGGAACTCGCTACCTGCAAGCCGAATTACTACCGCTGGAATCAATGGCTGTTTTTACGAATGCTGGAAAAAGGCATTGCCTACAAGAAAACTCAAATAGTGAACTGGGATCCAGTAGATCAGACCGTTTTGGCCAACGAGCAGGTGGTAGACGGACGTGGTTGGCGTACTGGCGCATTGATTGAAAAACGTGAAATTCCAGGCTACTACCTCAGAATTACCCAATATGCCGAAGAACTACTCAGTGATCTCGATAAATTACCCGGTTGGCCAGAGCGTGTAAAAACTATGCAAGCCAATTGGATTGGTAAAAGTTTTGGTGTAAATGTTACTTTTCCTGCCGATGTTGCATCCAACACGCCACAAGCTCTACAAGTCTTCACCACCCGTGCTGACACCTTGCTGGGTGCAACTTACGTGGCGGTGGCGGCAGAGCACCCAATCGCACTCCACGCGGCAAAATACAATCGAGATCTAGCTACATTCATAGTAGAGTGCAAACACAATGCCACTATGGAATCAGAACTTGCTGCTCAGGAAAAGAAAGGCATGGCCACAGGGTTATTTGTTGTTCATCCACTAACTGGTTCAAAACTACCTGTATGGATTGCTAATTATGTACTGATGGGCTATGGCGAAGGCGCGGTGATGGCGGTGCCTGCACACGACGAACGTGATTTTGAGTTCGCGAAAAAATACAGCCTACCTATTAAACAAGTTATTTCAGCACCAATTGACTCCCAATTAGGCTCATATTTTGAATTTAGCATTGAGCAATGGAAAGACTGGTACAGCTCCAAGGAAGGAGTGTGCACCAATTCTGGTAAATACGATGGCCTGAAATTTCAAACAGCAGTTGATGCTATCGCTTCTGATTTATCTGCTTTGGGTTTGGGAGATAAAACAACTCAGTTCCGTCTGCGTGACTGGGGTATTTCTCGCCAACGCTATTGGGGTTGCCCGATTCCACTTGTTCACTGCGATACCTGTGGAGTCGTACCAGTACCGGATGAGCAACTTCCAGTAGTGTTGCCGGAGAATTTGGTTCCAGATGGTTCTGGCAATCCACTGGCAAAAACACCGTCATTTTACGTGTGTGACTGCCCGCAGTGCGGCAAACTTGCAAGACGTGAGACGGACACCATGGATACTTTTGTCGATTCATCTTGGTATTACATTCGCTATGCATGTTCCGACCAAGACAAAACCGTAACCGATGCACGCGCAAATTATTGGCTGCCAGTAGATCAATATATCGGTGGCATTGAACACGCCATTCTACACCTGCTGTATTCGCGTTTTTGGAGTAAGGTCATGCACAATCTTAAACTGGTAAGATTTGACGAACCTTTCGCAAATTTGCTTACCCAGGGTATGGTATTGAACGAAATTTTCTTTCGAAAAACAGAAACTGGGCGCATTACTTACTTTAATCCGGTTGACGTAGATATTCAAACAGACGATCAAGGAAAACGTAGTGGAGCAATTCTACGTACGGATGACCAGCCTGTTGAATTCGGGGGCGTTGGCACTATGTCGAAATCCAAAAATAATGGTATTGACCCACAAAAACTGGTAGATAAATATGGTGCTGACACTGCACGGCTGTTCATAATGTTTGCTAGTCCTCCTGAACAAACGCTGGAATGGGCAGATGCTGGAGTAGATGGTGCATTCCGTTTTCTGAATCGGCTATGGAAACAAGTGTACAATCATCTGCAACAAGGGACAATTGAACCTAGAATCAACAACGACCTTTCTACTGAGCTTAAGTTCCTTCGCTTTCAATTGCATCATACCGTTGCAAAGGTCGGTGACGACCTTAGAAGACGCCACACTTTTAACACCGCGATTGCTTCTGTGATGGAATTAATGAACACTCTCGCAAAAGTTCACGATTCCGACGCAACCTCCCGTAGTCTAGTACAAGAGGCACTGGAGGGTATCGTGCTGCTGCTCTCTCCCATTGTTCCCCACATCTGCCATGCATTGTGGCAAGAACTCAAACCAGGAACTGAGCTGCTCGACCAACCGTGGCCAGAGGCAGACGACGCGGCGCTAGTACAAGACGAAATTGAAATGGTGGTGCAGGTCAATGGCAAACTTCGCGGCAAGATACACGTTGTCAAAGATGCAGAACGTGCAACTATCGAGCGTATCGCCCTGGATAACGATCAGGTACAAAAATTTGTTGCTGGGCATGAAGTGAAGAAAGTGGTGGTGGTTCCAGGACGATTAGTGAATATTGTGATATAAAAAACTGAATTTGGGCATAAGGATAAACCTTGAAGAAAATATTGCTTGTTGTGCTCTGCTCTTTACTCGTGGCCTGTGGTTTTCATCTGCGTGGGACAGCTTCACTCCCTTTTGAATCACTATATATCTCTGCCCCGAAAGGGCATCCCATCGGTGCAGAGATTAAACGCGCCATCCAAAGTGGTGGCAACACACAAGTTTTGGATACGTCGCAGGACGCTGAAGCTACATTGGAAATCTTCAGTGCAGTGAATTCAAAGAATCTCTTGTCAGTTTCTGGAGGCGGAAGAGTACGTGAGTTTCAATTGCATTATCGGACCTCATTTCGCCTCACTGACGCAAAGGGACGAGAACTTATACCTACCAGTAAGATCGCTGTAACCCGCGTTATCCCCTTTTCAGATGCGCTGGTTCTAGCGAAACAATCCGAGGAGAGGGTACTTGTCAGGGAAATGCGTAGCGATTCTATCCAGCAGATCATACGACAGTTGGAAAAAGTACAACGTCAGTAATATCTTGTTTAAGAGAAAATAATCGAAATCTGGATTCTCTGTGTACTTTTAAGATAGCATAGGAAAAATTCTTTGCGGAAATGCTAGCTAGCTATGCGCATCCATCTAACCCAACTTTCTCAGCATCTCCAAAAGCAACTCTTACCGCTTTATACCGTGTTCGGGGAGGAATCACTGCTTGCCATCGAGGCCGCTGATTTGATTCGTACTAAGGCACGCCAGACTGGTTATGTCGAGCGAGAAATTTTTACAATAGACAATCAATTCAGCAGATCGGACCTTCGACTGAGCAGTAACTGTTTGTCGCTGTTTGGCGAGCGACGAGTGATTGATCTGCGCATTCCTTCTGGCAAGCTTGGAAAAGAAGGTAGTACGGCTATCGAGGAATATTGCTGTTCACTGCCACCAGATACTGTCACACTCGTTACCCTGCCCAGAATCGATAAACAAGGGCAGGCGACGAAGTGGTTCAAGGCACTTGAAAATATCGGGCCTATGATCTCAGTTTCTTTGGTGGAACGTAACCAACTTCCAGATTGGATTGGTCAGCGCCTAAGTATGCAGGATCAGAGAACCGACCCTAATACTTTGCAATTTTTTGCTGAAAAAGTAGAAGGAAACTTGCTCGCAGCTAACCAAGAAATTAAGAAACTCTCTCTACTCTATCCACCAGGAATATTGTCATTTACTCAGGTAAAAGACGCAGTTCTGGAAGTAGCACGATATGATGTTTTTAAATTGTCGGATGCAATGGTTTCAGGAGACACCACCCGCTACACTCTCGTACTGAAAGGATTACAATGCGAGGGCACAACCGCACCATTTATTCTTACGATACTGGCAGCACAGATTCGCTCATTGATCATTCTTCGCAAAGGGCTGGATTCAGGCAGTTCGCTCACACAATTAATGAACGAAGCTAAAGTATGGGGGATCTGTCAGAAGGTAATGGAAAGTGCCGCCAGACGGCTCGGTCTCAAACTGCTAGTACATGCATTATTGCATGCCGCAAAAATTGACAAGATCAGTAAAGGTGTCGCAAAAGGGGATACCTGGGACGAATTTCTGCAACTTGGATTACGCTTTACATTCAATAAGCGTTAGTCAAACGCAACAAATACCTCAACATATAAAATGACTAGTGTGTTTTCATTCTGTATTGCTTGTTGTTGCAGATGAATAGGTATGCTTCCCATGCACGTTGCATGATATCGATCTGGTCGTTTTTAATCATATTTTACTTATTTTTTAATGTAGATCCTTTGTTCATTATCTCTAGCTTACTACACTATAACAATAACGCGGGTTAGCCTGACTTGCCAAACTGTATCAACAGCAGCATATCGGCGTTAAAATACAACTATCTGCAAATTTACTGGAAAACTTGGAACTGTGATATGGATATTGTAGACATTAAAACCTACATGCAAGCAGTTGGTCGTGAAGCTCGTGCTGCATCTCGTATGATGGCAAGAGTCGAAACCGCCTCCAAAAACCAGGCACTCACTGCAATAGCTGCAGCCATCAGACGAAACGAAAAGAAATTATTGGCTGCTAATAACACTGATTTGGTGGCAGCAAAGATCAAGGGATTCGATTCAGCCTTGATAGATCGCTTGACACTTACCTCCAAAGGTGTTGCCAGTATGGTAGAGGGCTTGTTGCAAATCGCCGCACTTGCTGACCCCATTGGGGAAATCAGCGATCTAAATTACCGCCCTTCTGGGATCCAAGTTGGAAAAATGCGGGTACCGTTAGGAGTAGTTGGCATTATTTACGAAGCACGTCCCAATGTTACAGCCGACGCTGCCGGGCTGTGTATCAAGGCAGGTAATGCAGCGATATTGCGCGGTGGATCGGAAGCATACCACTGCAATCAGGCTATCGCTACATGCGTGAAAGAAGGCTTGAAGGTCGCTTGTCTGCCAGAAACTGTAGTACAAGTGATCGAGACCACGGACCGCAAAGCTGTGGGCGAGCTTATCACTATGAAAGAATTCGTCGATGTAATCATCCCACGCGGGGGCAAGGAATTGATCAAGCGTGTCTCCGATGAAGCATGTATCCCAGTCATTAAACATCTTCACGGTGTATGCCATGTATACATAGACGATGGAGCTAATCTTGATAAATCTATCCGTATAGCTGACAACGCCAAAACTCAACGCTACGGCACCTGCAATACCATGGAAACCCTGTTGGTGCATGAGAAGATTGCACGGGAAATACTGCCACCCCTTTGCAAAATCTATCTCGATAAAGGCGTAGAATTGCGAGGAGACAAGGCTTCCTGCGCTATTGTAGAAAAAATGAAGGAAGCAACTGAAGAAGATTGGCAAACCGAGTATCTGGCACCAATTTTAAGTGTGCGAGTGGTAAATAATTTCGATCAAGCCCTTGAGCACATCACTATATACGGCTCACAACATACCGATTCTATCGTTACTGAGAACTACTCTCGCGCCCGCCGTTTCCTACGAGAAGTAGATTCCAGCTCAGTGATGCTAAACACTTCCACCCGATTTGCCGACGGTTTCGAGTACGGGCTGGGTGCTGAAATCGGTATCTCTACCGACAAAATCCATGCTCGTGGCCCAGTGGGGCTAGAGGGGTTGACCAGTCAAAAATTTATTGTGTTGGGCGACGGCCATATTCGGCAATAAATCACTCTGGTGTCATTCAGAAAGAAAAACCTCTCATATGGGGTGCCTCAGAAAATTAAAGCTCTAAGCAGGCTTATTTTACAACTCTTGGCACAATCAACGAATGCCGGCATGGTGTATGGTCTGATAGGTAAGGTAATGTTAGTAAGCAACATAATGCGACAAAATTTTGTTTTAAAGAGATGCCTATGACTCAACTTATCGAAATCAAAATCCCTGATGTTGGCGACTTCAAAGACATACCTGTTATCGAGCTGCTGGTACAACTAGGTGATACGGTGGACAAAGAAACGCCGCTCATCACTCTAGAAACCGATAAAGCGACAATGGAGATCCCATCACCCGATGCCGGCGTAATAAAGGAAATTAAGGTCAAGATTGGTGACAAAGTTTCAGAAGGATTGCAAATACTCACATTGGAAACAGCGCCCGAGTCGGCCACTCCCCAACCCTCTCCCGAAAAAGACCTTGGAACGAAGCATGCCCCACCTGCTGCAGCCAATTTAATCTCGACGTACATTCACTCTGATGCTGTTCAACACGGCGACGTTCACGCTGATGTGGTGGTACTGGGTGCAGGACCGGGTGGCTACACCGCCGCATTCCGTGCTGCTGATCTCGGTAAGAGCGTAGTATTAATCGAACGCTATCCAGTACTTGGAGGTGTATGCCTCAACGTAGGTTGCATTCCTTCCAAGGCACTGCTGCATGTAGCAAAGATCGTCGCCGAGGCGGAAGAAACCGAACATCTGGGCGTTACTTTTGGTGCACCCAGGATCGAAATAAACAAGTTGCGAAGATGGAAAGAATCGATCATCGGAAAACTCACCAAGGGATTGACGGGGTTAGCAAGACAACGCAAAGTAGAAGTAGTACAAGGCACGGGAAAGTTCACCACGCCCAACATGATTCTAGTGAAAACTTCCAATGGAGAAAAAACTGTTTCATTCGAATACTGCATAGTTGCCACGGGATCGAGTGTGACATATATTCCCGGTCTTCTTCAAAATGATCCGCGCATTATGGATTCTACAGGCGCGCTAAAACTGGAGGATATTCCCAAACGCATGCTGATTATTGGTGGTGGTGTCATTGGTCTGGAAATGGCAACGGTTTATGATGCGCTTGGATGTAAAATCAGCGTAGTAGAGCTGAAGGATCAATTGATTCCCGGCGTTGATGCAGACCTTATCAAACCGCTGCACAAACGTATGAAAAAACGATACGAAGCAATTTATCTCAAAACTAAAGTTACTAAAATCAAGGCACAAGAAAACGGATTGAGAGTCACCTTTGAAGGAGAGAATTCTCCTGAGGCACAAATTTACGACCGTATTCTAATGGCAGTTGGGCGCCGTCCCAATGGATGCAACATTGACGCAGAAAATGCCGGCATCAATGTTACTAAGCACGGCTTCATTCCGGTGGACAAACAACTACGCACCAACGTGCCACATATTTTTGGTATTGGCGATATTGTGGGCGAACCCATGCTTGCTCACAAGGCTACGTATGAGGGCAAGCTTGCTGCAGAAATCATCGCAGGACAAAAAGCTGCATTTGATGCCCGCACTATTCCTTCTGTAGCTTACACAGATCCAGAAATTGCCTGGATGGGGCTAACCGAAACCGAAGCAAAAAAACAAGGCATTGATTATGAAAAGACTGTTTTCCCTTGGACGGCCAGTGGTCGCGCGATTTCAATGGGACGCGATGAGGGTATGACCAAATTACTGCTCGATAGAAATACCCATCGCTTACTCGGTGCAGGTATGGTTGGCGTTAATGCAGGAGAACTGATTTCTGAAACTGTTCTAGCACTGGAAATGGGCACAGATATGGACGACATCAGCCTCACCATCCATCCGCACCCAACGTTATCGGAAACCATTTTCTTCGCCGCTGAAATAGCAGAGGGAGCAATAACCGATCTTTATATGCCGAAGAAGTAATCTAGCTCTACTACATTTTAATTAAAAACTATTTCTTTGGCATTTAATACTAGAAGTCATGCTATTTGCTGTGGTGTTGCAATCTTACTTTTGTCATTAGGACACTGTCGGCCTGTTAGTTAGCCCCCAGCAAGAAATTATGCTTCTTTCTTTAATAGACCGCTTTTATCACCACTGGTAAACCCAACAAGAGGCTGCTGAATATCTTTACCGAAAGCGATGACTTTGAACAGTTCGCCCATTTCGGCGGGACTCACTAATTTCTGCAATTGATTAGCTATGGGTAAAAAGTCACCTGTATTTTCTGCCGATATTCGTGCAAGAATTTCGGTGATGCCACAGTTGATGAGGAAATGTGCCTGGGAGGCATATCCCAACAACTCGAGGCCTGCCCCTGTCGCCGCTTCAGCGATTGCACTAAAATCTACATGACTGGTGATGTCCTGCAGGCCTGGAAAATAAAACGGATCGTCATGGGCATGATGACGGTAATGGCACATCAGCGTTCCACGATTTCGCTGGGAGTGGTAGTACTCGTTGTACCCGAAACCGTAATCGATCAACACTATTGCCCCCTGCTGTAAAATGCCCGCGAGACTTCGCATAAATCCACGTGTTGAAAGACCGATTTCACTAACATAGGTGCCAACATTGTCGCCATCTGAATTGATCTGGGAACTTAGTTCACGTGCAACCTTGAAAAGTTCTCTGTTATTCAGTAACTGGTCGCTCCACTCGAACGCCTCACCATTCCATGCCACACCACGCTCGAACAAACTGGTACCACGCCATACAACCAAATGAACTGGCATAGCGTCGAGCACTTCATTTGCAAGTATCAGGCCTTTGAATTTAGCAGGCAGATGTCCTAACCAGTCAACCCGAGATAAAAGGTGTGGTGCAAACTTTTCGAATAATTCTTTCTGCCGCTTTTGCAATTCTCCACTGACTTCAAGAATAAAATAATGCTTTGGCAACCTTTCAAGTTTTTCCAGCTCAAGTAACAAATCAAGTGCCAGTTTACCGGTGCCAGCCCCGAATTCTAAAATATTGCTGCTATCATCACCCATACATTCAAGTACCTGTGACGCTTGCCGCGCTATAGTTCTACCAAATAACGGGGAAATTTCTGGCGCAGTGGTGTAATCCCCGGCGTCACCAAATTTAGCTGTACCGCCACAGTAATAGCCCATATCAGGTGCATATATTGCCAACTCCATATAACGTGTAAATGGAATCCACCCCCCTGCAGTAATAATCTCCGCACAGATCATCTCCTGCACAGCACAACTATGCCGGAAAGCGGATCCAGTTGGTGTAGGTAGTGACAACATCGGCTCAAAAGTATCTTTATGTTAAATTATCGAAACCTAGAGGCTCTAAATTGATAATTGTAGTAGGTACCTTTAAAAATTCAAGGTTCAAAATAAGACTAAGCGTATATAACTAAATATTGCGACGTAACAGGGTTGTAGTTTAATACGCACAATTTCTGATCGCCAATTTCGATTTCCGGAAATACCTTAGAGGAGATTGTGATGCAAAGTAAAGTTATACTAGTTACTGGTGGCACCAAACGCTTGGGTGCAGCTATCTGCCGCAAACTACACAATGTGGGCATGAATCTGATGGTGCATTATCGATCCTCAGAAAACGAAGCACGAACGTTGCAAACTGAACTCAATCAGGTGCGTCCTGGCTCAGTGGCATTAGTGCAGGCTGACTTGCTCGATATCACTCAGCTACCAAATCTAGTTAACGAAACTATAAAACATTTTGGCAAAATGGATTCACTTATAAATAATGCCTCCAGTTTTTCACCCACTCCGATGGGAGAGATAACAGAAAAATTATGGGACGAACTTATTGGCAGTAATTTCAAGGCACCACTGTTTTTATCTCAAGCAGCAGCGCCGTATCTAAAGAAACAGCGCGGCTGTATTGTTAACATTGTCGATATTCATGCTGAATGGCCGTTAAAAAATTACGTGATTTACAGTTCTGCGAAAGGTGGGCTGGCTACACTAACCGGATCTCTGGCGCTAGAACTTGCGCCAGAGATCCGGGTAAATGGTGTTTCTCCTGGTTCTATTCTGTGGCCAGAAAACGGTGAATGGTCGGACGAATTAACTCGCCAGCGCATCATTGGAAAGACACTCCTCAAACGAATAGGTGAGCCAGATGACATCGCTAAAACGGTACTTTTCTTGATTTCAGATGCGCCTTATATAACTGGCCAGATCATAGTAGTAGATGGCGGACGCAGCATGAATTTATAGGCAATCAAGCATTGAATGCGGTTGCCCGTAAAGAGTTCCCTATTCTCTACACCCCAGAAACAACATATTTTGATCTTGCATAAAGTGACCTGACCCAGACCAGCTACCAAATTTAGGATAAAATGTATACTTGATTACTGTGCAACTCCCACCATGAAAAAATCTCACCTCCCCCGCCGTACTAAGTCTCCATGTGCTGTACAGGAACTTACCCGTCTAGCTGCAGGACTTGCAGCTTCTGGTAGTCGCATAGAGGATGCCTTTTGGGAGAATCAACTTGGGATAAAAATAAACGCACAGTTACGTACGGGGGATGATCAAAACCTAGAGGCAGCATTGGAGTTACTTTATGATACTGACCAAGCTGGTTACGGAGAGTTCATCTATGCTATCGAGGCTGCAATTGAGTGTGGTACGTTGACACATGAAGACTGTACCTATGATGTCCTAATGTTTGCCGCACCAGTGCTAACATGGTCGCGTTTTTCGATTGCTTCCGGTCCGATACCCACTGCGATTTTAAACAATCTTCGCGAGCAGTTCCAGACACACGTGTTGTTAAAAGACGTTCAGTTTTCGCTAGCAGACTACCTTTTCAGTCCTGACCAATTACCGCGTGGTTATCGTCTCACACACGAACTAGCCAGTAAGTTATGGGCTGCTGCTGCAGGTGGACAGGACTTACACATGAACCCGCATCAATTTGCTGAAACAGGACGTTTTCTATCAGATACCCGTTATCTTCTCGGTGCGATTGCAGTACCACAGGGAAAGTCTATGTTTCGCTGGCAGGAAGCCAGTGGAACGAACCAAGCAAGTAATGGAGTATCTGGTGTGAAATCTTCGAAGCAGGAGATACTCCTTTCATGGAAAACCCAGTGTGGCGAAGCACTACGCTCACTATTTCAGGGTTGTGCGTTAGAGCTGTTGTTGCCAGATGGATTATTTTCTGCATGGCGTATGGCAGATCGCCTTGTCCGCCCCTATTCCATGCATGCCACTGTTGTTTTTTTGCAGTCAACTTTAAATATTCCGGCAAGTGGCCTTCGCGCAGTGATCGCACCATTCCACGACCAATTGCTAGAAGAATATCGTGTAAGTTTCACCTTCAAAGATCGTAATGATGTGCTCTACGGTATTGTCTGGGCACTGGTTGGTGAGGAAGACGAAAACAGCGACACCGTTACGCAAATAGAAACTACGCTGCAGGAATGCAGCATAGCTCACATAACACTTCTAGAAAATCGTTTCCCCTTAGAGTATTGCGAGGAGTGTGGCGCACCCTTGTTCCCAAACCCAGAAGGCGAGGTCGTTCATGCTGAGTTTCCTGAAGAAGGAGAAAAAATACTGATACATTTACACTGATACAAACCTGATCTTGTCAAAAATAAGGATCATTTCTCGATCGTGCATCGCCTATATATGAACAAAATAGATTTGCAAATCTAAGTATGATTGAGAAGCGTAGCTTACACCGCAGCAATTTTATTTGCGTACTGCATCAATTCCATTTTACCCACATTAGATTAGGAGCTTGTTACGCCACGAAAGTATCTAACTAGGGATTACATATTTACCCAACCCCATTAAACTGTTTGAACCACATGTACCCAGAAGTTCTATGGATTTTTCCAAGCTTAGCCACCATAATCGCTTTGTTCAACTAATGGCAAACTTTACCACTCTATAATTATGAAATTTCTTTTTGATCTTTTCCCAGTCATCTTATTTTTTGTCGCGTTCAAGCTTTATGGCATTTTCGCTGCAACTGCTGTAGCTATTGCTGCTACTTTTGTTCAAATCGCCTGGACTTGGTTTCGTCACCGCAAGGTTGGAAACATGCAGTGGGCTAGCCTCACAATCATTGTCATTTTCGGTAGCGCAACACTGATACTACAAGACGAGACTTTCATCAAATGGAAACCAACAGTATTATATTGGTTGTTCACTAGTGCACTACTCGTTTCGCATACTGTGTTTAAGAAAAATCTGATACGGGCCATGCTAGAAAAGAATATCTCGCTGCCAGAAGGAATATGGAGCAATCTTAATCTTAGTTGGGCAACGTTCTTTGCATTAATGGGCATAATTAATCTCTATGTGGCTTTTAACTACTCTACAGATACCTGGGTAAATTTCAAACTATTTGGGTCAACGGGACTAATGTTGGTATTTTTAGTATTACAGGGGCTTATGCTTGCAAAATTTATAACGGAGAATGAGGACAGTAACACGTGATGCTTTATGTGATAAATGGTGAAGATATTCCAGATAGCCTGGAAAAACGTTTGGCGTCTCGTTCTGCTCATCTTGAGCGCATCAAGGTATTACAGGAGGAAGGACGCCTTATCCTGGCTGGTCCATACCCAGCGATTGATAGTTTTGATCCTGGCCCAGCTGGATTCTCTGGCAGCCTGATCGTAGCAGAATTTGCGTCGCTGGAAGCAGCGTGCACTTGGGCTAGGGCTGATCCATATAACACTTCTGGCGTGTATGCGAAGCTCACGATTAAGCCATTTAAGAAAGTTTTGCCAATATGAGCACAATCAAATTAATCAAGCAAAAACTTGCCGCTCTTAATCCAGAGAAAATTGAAATTCTGGATGAAAGCGCCAAACATGAAGGTCACGAGGGGGCTAAGAACGGTGGTGGTCATTTTTTTCTTACCATCGTATCGTGCGATTTTTCCGAAAAATCAACCATGGTCCGACATAGGATGATATATGCCGCTCTGGGAGAAATGATGAACAAGGATATTCACGCACTAAGTATAAAGGCGTATACTCCCGAAGAAATTTAGTTTGATTCAATTCACTGAAAGGAAATCCCAATGCACTTAATGAAATTTTCGCAATTAATAGTACTCTGTATTTCTGGCCTAGTAGCTGTTACCACGGCTCATGCAGCACCTGTGGCCAAGGTAAATGGGGTTGCCATTCCAAATTCGCGTCTCGAGTTAGTAATGAAGGGACTCTCTGCTCAGGGTCAAAAAGATACTCCGGAAACAAGGAAGACTGTACGTGATGACCTTATAAAGCAGGAAGTGCTCTCTCAGGAAGCCATAAGAAAGGGACTCGATAAAACTCCAGATATTGCAACCCAGATGACGATTACTCGTCAGTCTGTCTTGATCAGAGCACTTCAATCCGATTTTATAGCGCACAATAAGCCAACCGAAAAAGAAGTACGTAAGGAATATGAGGCGGTGACTGCAGCTTCGATGGGTGATCAGGAATACAACCCACGTCACATTCTGGTCAGTACCGAGGAAGAAGCAAAAGACATTATTGCAAGTATCAAGAAGGGCGCTAAATTTGAACAACTCGCTAAGGATAAATCTACCGACGATGGATCCAAAAACAAAGGTGGCGAACTTGGCTGGTCCTCTGCCAGGAGCTATGCACAACCCTTCGCTGAGGCCCTAGTCAAATTGAAGAAAGGTGAAATTACCCAGCAACCTGTAAAAACTTCTTTCGGTTGGCACGTAATTCGACTTGATGGCATACGTCCCCTCAAAATACCACCCTATGAGGAAGTTAAAGGAAAGGTTCTACAGCGTGTACTACAGCGTAAATTTGCAGCTTATCTCGAAGAACTACGTGGTAAAGCTAAGATCGAATAGTAGCAACATTCGGGAATTTTGAGGATAAAGAAGGCGGTCATTTGACCGCCTTCTTTCAAATCATATTCCACTTACGTCTCTATCCGTATTCGCGGTGCCAGCGAACATAATAACTCATAACTGACCGTACCAGCTGACTGTGCTACTTCGTCTACGGGCATTCCTTCCCCCCAAAGTGTTACTGGACTACCCACACCTGCACTCTCAATCCCACTCAAATCCACATGCAGCATATCCATAGACACATGCCCAAGAATACGGGTGCGCCTACCGTTTACTAATACTGGTGTACCAATGGACGCATGCCGCGGGTACCCGTCTGCATAACCACCAGCGACTATACCCACGCGCATGGGCCGATCTGCACGAAAAATGTGTCCATATCCAATCCCATCTCCCGAACGAAGATTCTGCACCGCGATGATTCTGCTAGATACTGTCATGGCTGGAAATAAATCCAGTTCGCTAGCAGCTGTATCAGAAAATGGTGATGCGCCATAGAGCATGATGCCAGGACGCACCCAGTCGGCATGTGTTTCAGGGTGACGTATAATTGCTGCAGAGTTGGCTAATGAGCGTGGCAAATTCCTTCCTGCGGTAACAGCGTTAAAACATTGTAGTTGCCCTGCTACTCCCCTCCCCCCGTTGGGCTCATCAGCGCAAGCAAAATGTGTCATCAATGTAATTTGACCAACAGCGGGATTGGACTTCAGTGACTCTAGTGCAGCAGGAAATTGCTCAGGAGTAAACCCTAAACGGTTCATACCAGTGTTGAGCTTCAGAAACACATCCAGTCCTCCGAGTCGTTTATAAGCAGGTAGCATCTCTAACTGCTCACTGTGATGAATTACAGCACAAAATTGGTAGTGCTCGAACAACGCCAATTCCGTTATGGCAAAAAAACCCTCAATTAACAAGATAGTCTGGCGATAACCGGCTTCTCGTAGACGAATTGCGGCGCCTAATTCCAGCATCGCAAAACCATCTGCGCTCTTAAACGCTTCGGCGGCATGTAACAATCCGTGACCGTAGGCGTCAGCTTTGATTACCGCCATCACTCGTGAGCTGGGGGTATGGCGACGAACTACGGAAAGATTGTGTTCAAGCGCAGATAGATCAATCAGGGCATGGATGGGACGCGACATTTGTTCAGTGTTGAGAAAAATTCACCACTTATCCTTTCAACATACAAGTAAAATTCATACTGTAGCATTCTTCAGTGCCTAACAACAATTCGGGGGGGGGGAAGAGTTTGAAACGTGGTTTCTATACCATTATGGCGGCACAATTCTTTTCGTCGCTGGCAGACAATGCGCTATTGGTTATTGCTATCGCACTACTGATAGATCTCCATGCCCCTGCATATCTCACCCCTATGCTCAAATTTGTCTTTGTATTGTTCTATGTGATTCTTGCTCCTTTTGTCGGTGCATTTGCTGACTCCATGCCTAAGGGAAGAGTGATGTTTATCAGTAATATCATCAAGATTACGGGTTGCGGTTTGCTTTTTCTGTCCTCGCATCAGCATCTCGCTCTCGCTGCATATGCTTTCGTGGGGCTAGGTGCTGCCGCATACTCTCCAGCCAAATACGGCATACTCACTGAGCTGCTGCCACCGGAGAAACTAGTAGTTGCCAATGGTTGGATTGAGGGACTGACCGTAACCTCCATTATACTTGGCACGGTTTTAGGTGGCGTGTTAATTACGCCAGCTGTTTCCGCTATATTTCTGGGATTTGATTTTCCCTTCATTGATACCGGAGTGGATACCACTGCAGAAGCATCTATTCTCCTTATTGCCGTATTCTATAGCATTGCTGCCACCTTCAATCTATACATTCCCAACACTGGGGTTGATCACCGCATTATCAATAAAAATCCGATTTTCCTGATACATGAGTTCGGACATTGCATCAAGTTGCTATGGACTGACAAGCTAGGACAGATTTCGCTCGCCGTAACAACATTGTTCTGGGGAGCAGGTGCAACGCTGCAATTTATCGTGCTGAAATGGGCCGAAATAGCCCTCGGCTATCCGCTAAACAAAGCAGCTCAACTACAGGGCGTAGTCGCTGTAGGTATTGCGATAGGTGCTGTGATGGCTGCACGGTTCGTATCCTTAAGACAATCAGTCAGAGTGATCCCCCTTGGTATCGCTATGGGTGTCGTAGTAATGGCTATGATAGTAGTACACGACCTGTGGATCGCAATCGTTTTACTTATGCTGATTGGTGGACTGGCTGGATTTTTCGTGGTACCAATGAACGCTCTGCTACAACATCGTGGGCATATTCTGATGGGTGCAGGCCACTCTATCGCAGTACAAAACTTTAATGAAAACTTGAGCATTCTCGTCATGTTGACGATGTATGCTTTGTTGGTAAGTTTTGAAGTGCACGTTTACTCCGTCATAATAATGTTCGGTCTATTCGTGGCAGTAACTATGACTCTGATACGCCGGTGGCACTTGCTCAACCAAAGCAAGGAAGATTCTCTACATCTAATAGGAGCACATAAAAAGCCTTGAGGATGCCACTATAAAATCACTAGTCTGCTAGAAGAATGATTCTACAACATTGCCTGCATGGTATTTCTGGCAAAACATAAATCTTCCCATACCTTTGCTTTGTCAGGCTGTATACGCAACAGATAGGCTGGATGATATGTGACAATTAAAGGAATACCCGAATACTCATGCAACTTACCACGCAAGCTGGCAATGGTAGCGCCAGTATTCAAAAGGTTTTGTGCCGCAACTTTTCCCAGTGCAATTATAAGTTTTGGCTTAATCAATTCAATTTGCCTTGTAAGATAGGGCTCACATTGTTGCGCTTCACTAGGGCATGGATTTCTGTTACCAGGAGGACGACATTTGACAATATTAGTAATATAAATATTCTTATCACGCTTCAGATTAATTGCCCCAAGCATGTTGTCCAACAATTTTCCGGCCGGACCAACGAAAGGCTCGCCCTTAACATCCTCTTCTACACCCGGTGCCTCACCTACACATAACCAATCGGCATTCTCTTGACCAACGCCAAACACTGTCTTGGTGCGGGCCTGGCATAATGAACAGGCGGTACATCTGGCCACGCTTGCCTTGAGCTGAGCCCAATCCAAATGTAGAATTTGTAAACGCCTGTCATTCGTTGCGTCAACAGGCGGGCTTGGTGCCTTTGACATATGGCTCACCTGATAATTCTCTCTAGTGCGCCACAACGGAATTAATCCCAATTCCTTGAGAATATCTTCGCGTCTAGCACTCATAGAGTCAATTCCATAACAATAGCATCCTCGCGCCCACCCATCGCAGGATAATAGCCTGTGCGAGTTGCACACCGTCTAAAACCTATTCGCTCATACAACCTGGCAGCGCCAAAATTGGATTTACGTACCTCTAGAAATACAGATCGTGCGTGATGTACTTTGGCAAGACAAATAAAGTGCTGCAATAATTTCTCTCCCCACCCTTCTCGTTGCCATCCTGCTGCAACGCTAAGCGTAAGTATATGAGCCTCATCTGGACCAATTGTCATCACGCCGTAACCAAAAATATGGCTGGCTAACTCTAATACATAGCAATGGTAGCCGGAACTTATCGAATCTCCGAAATTGCCTCGTGTCCAAGGAAAAAGAAAAACTTCCTGTTCAATGACTATAACCTCATCTAAATCTGTCACGAGCATTTGCCTGATTCTTGGCATTTCCTTTAATTGGGCACTCATCTTTCGCTTTCCTTTAAAGCCACCTTGTTTCGGATATAAATTAGAGTAGCATCAACCGGGTCAACTCCAAGTCCCTTCGCAAAACCTTGTTTAGCCAATTGTGTCATCTCCCGAGCGTGGGGTTTAAGGCCACTTTCGATACGAGTGATGCAACTACCGTAATGACTACGCAAGTCTTCGCCATATGTACCAAAGCCACTGCCACAACCAACCCAATTATCTCCTGGTACTAACGGCGCACGATGTGGCAAGCAAAGAGTTGGTATGCTCACCGGTTGCCAATCGTCCGCAGATTTAACATAAGCAGCATGATAAATCTCGCCCATGTGGGCATCGATCGCTGTAATCACTCTATTTTTACTAGCTTGCTGTGCCAATGCTTCCAGAGTGGAGATACCTATTACTGGTAGATTTGAACCGAAAGCCAGTCCCTGTGCCACCCCACAAGCAATACGCAATCCCGTAAATGATCCGGGCCCAGCACCGAAAGCGATACCATCCAATTGCACCAGCATCAATCCAGCCCGCGCTAGTAATTCTTGCAACATTGGTAGAAGAAGTTCGGAATGCCGCTGTCCCGCAAAAACCCTTCGGCTCAGAATTTCTCCATCTATCCAAAGCGCAATCGAACAGTATTCGGAGGAGGTATCGAATGCAAGAATTTTCAAATTGACAAGTTTAAGGAATTTCGAAAATTTTAGTAAATTCAATGATGTCCATTTCTCAGTGTATTTTTGTAAGGAATTTACTGTCCACTTAATTGTAGCAGTAATATGCTGATAGTAAGGGTGTTTTCTATACCCATATCACCGCACAATAATTTCATGGAGGGCATACTATGAGTATTACGTGGATTCTTGTCGCAAACGCAAGTGCAGCACATCTCTACGCAAACTATGGACCAAAAAAAGGGGAATTATATACATTAGTCACAAAATCCAGCTATCCTATGCTTCTTATAGGTCTGAAAATCGCCTTTCGAACAGTTTTTCTACTTACTCCGGGCATATTCACTATCTGTTCATTTTCAGCTTTGGATGGTTGATACTTATTCTGTTGCGGCATATCTATGACTCTCTCCGGCGTTTTGATTTCTCTTTTATTCATGACTGCCCCCTGTGTACTGTTCCAATAATTCAGGAATTTCACCTAGGGGAAAAACATAGCTCTTTGGCGGTGTTTCCCTCTGGTTCTTTCTCAACTCTGTGATTCGTTGACGATCGCGTTCTTCGTAGTACGCTCCGTCTACTATAATCAACAAAACAACATCACGATTTTGACACTGCAAAAAGCGTTTCATCAGCTCTGCCATTTCCTTGTACTGACTGTCCTGGTTTCCCCCGCCTTCCTGTGTATATTTATGCATAGCGTAAAATGTCTTGCCCCCGGTTCTCCATCTGAAGTCGAGAGATTTTCCGGGCAGTTTACGTCTGTTCGTTTCTGATTCGATGTTTCCATCACTGGAAACTTTAAGGGCATTCTTGCCGGACTTCTGTAGCACTTCAAAATCACTTACCCATGGTAAAGTCTCTATCCACCCAGCCGCCGCTACTTCATGCAATCCGGTTCGGCGAGGCTCTTTTGCAAACCATGCAGCAAACATACTATCCGTTCTTATCTTCTGTAATACGTCATTTTCTCTGTAGCCAAATCTCCACATAAACCCCCGTACACGCTTGATAAGACGTCCTGTTCTGCTTTCTGCTTCCTGTGTGACATCTTCATGTGCTTTCTTCCATTCCAGTCGTTCTATAGACTTATAATCAGGCGGCGGACTGTGTTTAACCGACATGATGAATAATACCTCGTGCCAGTGCCCAGTCGCACCTACGGCGATATTTACCGTCTTGCCTGACTCCTTTATAGCAAGTCATCAGAACATCGTAAGTTTTATTTCGGAACTCTTTAATAATCCTGTTCCATTCATCAATTCTTATTTGCCCGTCAACCATCAGCTTCGTTATATGTCGCCCGGTGGATTTAACCTGATAATCTGATAACTCCTGCACATCACAAAACCGGATTGATTCCTTCCTTTGTATTATCCAGCGCAATCAGTCCTACATTCCCGTCAGGGTCATTAAACCTGACGTTGATACCTGATTGTTGTTGTTCAGGTTTTAATTTTTTCAACAGAGACAGCAGACCAATGTGCCGGTCTCCTGACCATATATCCACATCATACACAGAGTCAGGAACGAACAACGCCAAGCCTACGGGATGCTGTGTTTCAGCGAACATTTGAGCCGTAAGTGATACAAATGACTTAAGCCTGTCCTGAAAAATGTCCGCAGTGATAAATGATTCAGGCACAAGTGCTGCTATATACTGACAACGTTGGAGGCATCTTTCTAATGCTAACTTATAAATATCGTCATAGTCGCATTCAGGATAAGCTAAACCCCTTACAGTAGCACTATTCTTTGCCAGCCATGGTGGATTGGTAACACAAATATCATATCCCCGCGGGAAGTGAGACAGGGTGTCCTTTCGTCTTACATCTTTACCGTAAGGGGTAATGTCGTAAGATGTGGAATTATGGCATAAGTTCATACCAGACAATAGTTTTATCAGGCTGTCAGACCCTGCGAATGGCTCTAAAATACGATTGTCGGGCAACCCCGCCTGTCCTGCCCACTCTTTGAATGGTGCATTATTAAACGGGTTCCCTTGTGTGTAATACCTGCCATTCGCTCTCTTTGTGTTTGCCATGGCTGTCTCTATGCAATCAGGTCATGGTATTTAAGTCTCTTGCCTGTCATGCCTTTAGCGAGGACTGCCATTTGTTCGACAGTGTCTTGCTCCCGGATGTTATGGCGACCTGCGAACTCCTGCACATATCGGTTCAAATGCTTTTCGCTCATATGGTGGTGAATGCCGTGATAGCCCCGTTTCAGTAATGCCCAAAACGACTCAATGCCGTTGGTATGTGCCTGATTACGCACATACTCACTCACACTATGCCTGACTGTTTCATGGCGACAGGATAGCCCCGAATAACCCTTGTGGTCATCTGTATAGACGGCGGCGTTCTTTTCAGTATGCTTGTGTACGAAATTATGCAGAGTACGCTGGTCGGTACATGCGATCTTACCAGCACTTATCTTGTTTGTTTTGCGGTCTTTAGCCCCTATCACAATCTCTTTGCCAACACCACCACGTCCTACGTTACGTCTTTTTCTTACATGTTTGTTCTTTTCTTTACCGCCTATGTAGGTTTCATCTGTTTCAACAGGGCCGGAAAACACCCCAACCTCAAGTTCAAAAGCCTTACGCAAGCGGTGAAGCATGAACCAGGCTGCCTTCTGGCTAATTCCTAATTCCCGATGAAGTTTAAGAGACGAAATCCCTTTGATATTCGTTGTGAACAGGTAAATTCCTACGGCCCATATCCTGTATTTCAGGTTAGAACCTTCCATGATTGTCCCCGTTCTGACTGAGAACATGGGCCTGTCTTCACAATCACGGCATCTATGCGTCATACTGCTGTGGTTAATGTCGGACTGGACGTTATCGGAATGGCAATACGGACAGGTTGGGACATCATCCCATCGTTGCTCAGACAGCCATTTCTTTGCTGCTGTTTCATCAGGAAACATCCCGATAACATCAAAAAGTGTTAACCCTTTACGATATGATTTACCAGCCATTTTGTTATCCTCTTTCACTTAAATTGTGACTAAAGAATAACATAATTGTTACCGTACGTCAAGAATTATTTGTGACTAATGTATATAATTCCTAAAAAAAGGGCTTCAGAAACTCAAGGAATTTGAGCACAATGCTAGTAGGGGAAAGGCTCTAGACTTGGTTTCAGACCGTCCTGGACACTACAATGGCCATGGCAACGGCCACGTCTCGTTCATGCCCGCTACTAATCCGAAACAAAATGAAGCTCAGCACTTTGCCCTGGAGCTTGCTAAAGAACTTGATCATGGACGCACGGCTAATTGTTACCAGCGTTTGATCCTCGTTGCTTCTGCGCCCTTCATGGGAGTCATTAACGGCAATTTGGACAGCCATGTGCGGATTCTGGTAAGCGACAGCTTTGAAAAGGATTACACCAAGGTTACCAAAAAACAACTGACAAGGCATTTAGAAAGCTGTATTTATCTTTGAGAAACCAAGGACCAGCGTCCGATAGGAGTATAAACCGATCTATCGCTGGCCTGTTCCGATTTTACCAGTATCCACTCACTTACAGGCCAGACAATCGGCTCAACCAAACTTATCAATGACTTAGGTAAAACATAGCGCTGAACCTTTCTAACCAGCGTTATGTGTGGCGTAAAAGCTCTGTGATCAAACGAAAATCCATTTGCTGACAAGGTATCCTGTAAAGAATCTACTAAATCAAAAAGTTCCAGTGGAACCTCACCTGTTCCTGCGTAAACTACGCGGTTAAACTTCCAGTAGCGAACTCCTTCAACAATAAAATTAAAAGCCCGCCCCTTCACAGTATTAGCTGCTAAACATAGGGCATCCAGCTGACTAGTTTCCATTTCTCCAAGAAAAATCAGTGTGAGATGAATGCTTTCTGCTCTTGTTCTCAGTCCACCGCAGACTAATTCCAGCTTCTCTGACAGATCGCATAGCTGTCGCCACGCTGCATCTTTCGGCCATATTGCAAAGAAAACACGCATAGACCTTCCCAGTGTCTGTATTTGTCTCAGCTGTCCATATTCTCTGTTCTGATAATCAGGCATACTGCCTCAGCTTCGATACCCTCACCCCGACCTATCGGACCAAGATACTCAGCGGTCTTAGCTTTAATATTGATATCCTTAGCCTCCACCACAAGATCATGTGCAATGTTAGTAATCATGGCTGGAATGTGTGGTGACATTTTAGGTGCCTGTGCAATAATCGTCGCATCAACGTTGATCAGCTTGTAGTAATTCTCTCCCAATAAATGGCAGACTTCCCGCAATAAAACTCGACTGTCAATATTCTTGTAGCTCGGATTAGTATCTGAAAAATGCCTGCCAATATCTCCCAGCGCAGCCGCGCCTAATAATGCGTCGCAAATTGCATGCAACAACACATCGGAGTCGGAATGCCCGAGCAAACCCTTCTCATAAGGAATCGTTACGCCACCAATGATAAGCTTACGTCCTTCGACCAATTGGTGCACATCAGAACCTTGCCCAATTCTAACCACACTCACCGTACCCCCCTTGTTGCGCACGTAGTATCAGTTCCGCCAAAATCATATCCTGTGGATAAGTGACTTTTAAATTACGTGCGTCGCTAAGAACCAATTTAGGATGTAAACCCAATGCCTCAACTGCGCTAGCATCGTCAGTCAGAGTCAAACTGCCTGGCCTGCTTAAGGCATCCACCAGCAGCTTATAACGAAACATTTGTGGCGTCTGTGCCTGCCACAAACCTTTCCTGGATTCAGTGTACTCAACCCGACTGCTAACATCGCTTCGTTTTAGTGTATCGGTCAAGGGAACCGCCAGCAACCCGCCCACTGCATCGTCAGCGAGTTCATTCATTAACTTACCAAGTTGCGCTTCACTCAAACAAGGCCGCGCTGCATCATGCACTAGCACCCAATCATCACCGCCGATGGACGATGCATCCGATGCTGCTTTGAGACCATTGAGTATGCTCATGGCACGAGTTGCACCACCACAATTAAGTACAACTAGCTTACCAGAAAATTCCGACCAATCATGCCTTAACCACTCACTATCGCCAGGCGCAAGAACAACAAAAACGCTAGCAATCCCTGGAGAACGACATAGTGTACGCAAAGCATGATAAATCATTGGCCTACCAGCTAGTGGTAAATATTGTTTGGGCAGATTGTTTTCCATGCGCGAACCGAAACCTGCCGCTGGAATTAATGCAAAAAATTTTGACATCATGTAATTGTAACCAAAAAATAGACTTTCTTCCTGACAAGTCTTTGGAACAGTTTTTTTTCATATCTTAGAATCCAAAGTAATAGAGATAGATGCAGCCTATCCAGCTTACTGTATAATTTCATTTTTTTCGCATTTTTGGATAAAGCGCATATGGAAGCAGAACAAATCAACGCTATTGCCAACCAACTCGCCAATCTCAATAGCCGAGCAACAGAGTTACGGAGGTATCTTTGACTTTGACACTAAGCAAACGCGTCTGAATGAACTCTCCCGGCTAGCAGAGGATCCTGCAATCTGGGGTGATAGTAAACGCGCTCAGGAATTGGGGCGCGAAAAGAAAACTCTGGAAGATATTATCTTTACTCTAGAAGCAATTGGACAGCAATTGCAAGATACTAGTGATCTGTTCCAAATGGCTAGAGAAGAAGATGACAATACAATGCTAGAAAGCATCTGCAGCGATGTGGGGAAACTGGAAATGACTGTGGCAGACATGGAGTTTTGCCGCATGTTCTCCAATCCGATGGATCCTAATAACTGCTTCTTAGAAATTCAATCTGGTTCTGGCGGCACAGAAGCGCAGGATTGGGCAGCGATGCTAGAACGTATGTATCTGCGCTATTGCGAACGACGTGGTTATAAGGTGGAAGTGCTAGAGGAATCTTCCGGTGAAGTCGCGGGTATCAAGAGCGCTTCTCTCAAAATATCTGGCGATTACGCTTACGGCTATCTACGCACCGAAAGTGGTATTCACCGGTTAGTGCGTAAATCCCCATTTGACTCTGGTAATCGCCGTCATACCTCATTTGCTAGCGTATTTATCTACCCAGAAGCGGACGATACTATCGAAATAGCAATTAATCCTGCAGATTTGCGCATCGATACTTACCGTGCTTCCGGTGCAGGTGGCCAACACATCAACAAAACCGATTCGGCCATCCGCATAACTCACAATCCCTCAGGTATTGTGGTGCGATGCCAGAATGACCGATCACAGCACCGTAATCGTGCGGAAGCAATGGCAATGCTAAAGTCGCGCCTATACGAAGAGGAATTGCGTAAACGTAGTGACGAAAAACAAGCGATGGAAGACTCCAAAACTGACATCGGTTGGGGACACCAGATACGTTCTTATGTACTGGATCAGTCTCGTATCAAGGATCTACGCACAGGTATAGAGATCGGTAATACTCAAGGAGTACTCGATGGTGGTTTGGATGATTTTATTCGGGCAAGTTTGAAACAGGGTGCCTAATCCACAGCTAGAAAAAGATACCACTACAATTTTGCGCCGTTTTTTCTCCTAGTTATTGACAACTTTGGAGGCTGGGTACCAAGGTATTCTACACAATGTTTAGATTCATTCCTTCAAATCACTTACACTCGCTTTGATCAAATCTGCATTTATAAACGTATCTAAATAAGCTTCGTAACCTTCCTCATTTATTCTCTCTACCGAAATAAATCGAATATTACATGGAATGTAAGAAATAATTTGGTGCGTACTTGATTCGCTAAGATGATGGCATTGAATGTGGCGCAACGCTATAATTGGTAACACATATAGATAGCAAGGGATTTATATGTTTTTTAAGGGCAGGAAATGGGTGAACAGGAAGACAAATCGCAACAAGACACCAATCAGATTATTAAGGAGCGTCGTGCCAAATTGGCTGCATTGCGTCAGGAGGGTAATGTCTTTCCAAACGATTTTCGCCGTAATAACCTGGCATCAGATCTCCACAAAAAATATGACGAACAATCGAACGACATTCTAGAAGCAAACCCAATAACTGTGCGAGTAGCTGGGCGCATGATGTTGAAACGTGTGATGGGCAAGGCAAGCTTCGCTACCATTCAAGACTTGAGTGGACATATTCAACTGTACATCACTAACGATATTGCTGGTGAATCCACTCATGCTAAATTTAAGCATTATGATTTGGGTGATATTTTAGGTGCACAAGGAACACTGTTCATAACCAAAACTGGTGAACTCTCAGTGCGTGTAACGAGTCTACACCTATTGACTAAATCATTACGCCCCCTGCCTGAAAAGTTTCACGGTCTGACAGATCAGGAACAGAAATATCGCCAGCGTTATCTTGACCTAATTACTAATGAGGATACACGTAAGGTATTTGTCACACGCTCTAAGATTATTCAGTCTGTTCGTGATTTTTTTGTCACACGTGGATATCTGGAAGTAGAAACACCGATGATGCACCCTATCCCCGGTGGTGCGGCAGCACGACCTTTTGTCACACATCACAATGCGCTAGACATGGACCTTTATTTGCGCATTGCACCAGAACTGTATTTAAAACGTTTGGTGGTAAGCGGAATGGAAAAGGTTTTTGAAATAAACCGCAGTTTTAGGAACGAAGGAATTTCCGTCCGGCACAATCCTGAGTTCACAATGCTAGAATTTTACGAAGCCTACCAAGATTACACATATCTGATGGATCTCACTGAAACCATGCTTCGCGATATAGCGGTAAAAGTTCTAGGCACAACCAAAATCTCTTATCAGGGGCATAAAATTGATCTTGCGCATCCGTTCTCGCGACTGTCTATCACTCAAGCGATCCAAAAATTTTATCCCGAATATACTGATGAGCAGCTCAACGACCGTACATTTTTAATCAGCAAATTACAGTCACTCAATATTATTTACAAACCGGAAGATGGGATTGGTGGATTACAGCTTTCCCTATTTGATGAAACAACTGAACACTTACTAATCGATCCGATTTTTATTGTTGACTATCCGACAGATGTCTCTCCTCTAGCGCGCCGCAATGACAGAAATCCAGAAATAACTGACCGCTTTGAGCTCTACATTACCGGACGCGAAATCGCCAATGGCTTTTCTGAATTGAATGATCCAGAGGATCAGGAAGTGCGCTTCTTTGAGCAAGCGCTTGCCAAGGAATCGGGCGATACAGAGGCTATGCACTACGATGCCGATTATATTCGTGCACTAGAACATGGCCTCCCCCCCACTGCAGGTGAAGGTATCGGCATAGATCGATTAGTTATGTTGCTTACCGATAGTCCCAGTATTCGTGATGTAATCCTGTTCCCTCAATTGCGGCAGGAATATTAACATATTACGTTAATGTAGTTCTAGATTTAACCAAACGTATTTTTCCCAAAACCTTTTTTCAGTACTGCTTTAAGTTATATTGACTTATACCCATGTGGGGTATATGGTGATTTCGTTAATGCCTAGGAATAATTTTGAACTCTCCCAATCTCAAACAAATCGAACTATCTATCGAGGGCATGACTTGCGCGGCCTGTGCGGCACGTATAGAAAAGAATCTAAATAAACTGCCAGGTGTACATGCAGTAGTCAATCTCGCCAACGAGAAGGCACGAATCAAATTTGATAATACCCAGACCATACCTGACAATCTGGTTCACTCTATTGAGAAAGCTGGATTTCATGTTGTTCCCCAGTCGGTACAACTACAAATTGAGGGGATGACCTGTACAGCATGCAGCGGGCGTATTAAGAAAGCATTGGACAATCTTCCTGGGGTTACCGCCACCGTCAATCTAGCCACAGAAAGAGTCAACGCCAGCTTCAACCCTGGCTCTACAACAGTGAGTGCCCTGATTGCTGCCATTGTCAATGAAGGCTATAGCGCAACTGAGATAAACGAAGCCAACCGTGCTGAAGTAAAAGCACGACGACTGGCTGCCTACCAGGCGGAACTTCGTATGTTATGGATTTCTGCTGCCCTTACCCTACCGTTAATGCTAAATATGGGTGCTATTTTTTCAGGCATAAATGCCGAGTTACTACCACGCTGGCTGCAGTGGTTGCTGGCAACCCCTGTGCAATTCTGGATTGGTATGCGCTTCTATACAGGCGCATGGCATGCGCTTCGCGGAGGCAGCGCAAACATGGATGTTTTAGTTGCACTTGGCACCAGCATGGCATATTTTTTTAGTGCGATTGTAACGTTGTTGGCGCTGAATCAACATGTTTATTTTGAGTCAGGCGCAGCCATTATCACTCTAGTTTTGCTAGGCAAGCTTATGGAGACTCGTGCCAAAAGTAAAACTTCGGCGGCCATTGAAAAGCTTATCGGACTACAACCCAGAACTGCACGGATAGAGCGTAATGGTGAGATTATTGAGGTAGATGCAAACACCCTTAGGATAAATGATATTTTTATCGTACGTCCGGGCGAAAATCTGCCAGTGGATGGTATCGTCATCGAGGGTTCGTCCAGTGTAAACGAATCAATGCTAACCGGTGAGAGCCTACCAGTTTCCAAACAGGTGGGTGCAAAAGTCTATGCCGCAACCATGAACCAACAAGGTCTGCTCAAATGCAGTGCTACCAGTGTTGGCGCCCATACCCAACTTGCGGCCATCATCCACTTAGTGGAAGAAGCGCAGGGTTCCAAAGCACCAATCCAGAGAATGGCCGATACAATTTCTGGCATCTTTGTTCCCGTAGTGGTAGCTATTAGCGCTCTGACACTGTTACTGACTTGGTGGCTTGTTGATGATTTCGTTCTGGCACTTATCAACGCCGTAACAGTACTGGTAATTGCTTGTCCCTGTGCACTGGGGCTAGCCACACCAACAGCGATCATGGTCGGAACAGGACGTGGCGCGCAAGTCGGGGTACTGGTTAAAAATGCTGCCGCACTGGAACAGGCGGAAAAAATCCAGACACTCATTGTGGACAAGACTGGCACCCTCACAGAAGGTAAGCCAGTGGTGACCAATATTGTTCCCACAGGACCGATTACCAAGCATGATTTAATGCAGGTTTCCGCTACCTTGGAACAAGGCTCGGAACATCCCCTTGCCAAAGCAGTAATGGAACGTGCCGAAAGCATGAATATTAGATCGCAAACAGTCAATGACTTTATCGCTGTCACTGGCAGCGGAATTACTGCTCGCATCGATGACGCTGAATGCATGCTCGGTTCAGCAAAATTTTTAATTGATCATGGTGCCGTAATTGATAACGATCGTATAGCCGCTCTTCAAGCTGAAGGTAAAACCGTCATTGGTGTTGCCAAAATGTTCAGCGGCACTCTTAAAGTACTTGGGTATCTCGCAATCGCCGACCAACTGCGGAGTAATTCCGAACAGGCTGTGAAGCGTCTGCAATCCATGGGAATCGAAGTGGTGATGCTCACAGGTGACAACCCCGCTACTGCCGCTGCTATTGCCGAGCGGGTAGGAATCACCAATTACCGAGCTGAAGTACCACCGCAAGATAAGGCTGCTGAAGTAGAGAGAATGAAAGCTAGCGGTAGGTTTACCGCCATGGTGGGAGATGGCATTAATGATGCCCCAGCACTGGCAACAGCCAACGTGAGTTTCGCCATAGGTGCTGGCTCCGATGTGGCGATTGAGGCCGCCGACATCACCCTGGTACGCGATGACCTGATGAGTGTAGCTGATGCGGTTTCTCTCTCCCACAGAACGCTTAGTAAAGTCCGCCAGAATCTATTTTTTGCCTTCATTTACAATATATTAGGCATACCGCTCGCGGCAACGGGATTGCTCAACCCTGTGATCGCGGCCACAGCAATGGCGATGAGCTCGGTGTCGGTAGTAGGCAACTCTTTGTTGTTAAAACGGTGGCAGGCAGGCTCTTGAAACGCAAATCTTTACATGGAGTATATAAAATGCAAACGACTATAGTGAATATCAAAGGAATGACATGCATGGGTTGCGTCAAGAGTGTAAAAAACGTGCTGGAAGAAATTTCCGGAGTTAATAATGCAAATGTTTCTCTAGAATACAAACAGGTCACAATCCAGTACGATACCAAAAAAACAATGTAAATCAGTTTAACGAAGCCATCGTGGGGGCAGGTTTTGAAGTCATCATCTAAAAAGAAACTATGCAACACACCTAAGACTGTGGTGCAGCCAAACAAAGATGCACTGATAAAACGGCTCAACCGTATTGAGGGACAGGTGCGCGGTGTCTCCAAAATGATAGTGGAAGATCGTTATTGCGTTGACGTCCTAAACCAAGTATCTGCGCTGCAATCTGCGCTTGATGCCGTTGCCATGCAACTGTTAGAAAATCATACTCACGGCTGCATGCAAGGCGCAATCAAGTCTGGCAAAGGTAATGCAGCAATTGATGAGCTAATGGTAGTGTTACGAAAATTTGCACGGTAGTAGAGTACAGACACTCTCATAGAATGAATCCTTGTTGCGTGGACCCAACAATAAAATATGCATTTTGGGATTTGATGGGTAAGATTTACACTAGGAATTTTTTTCTAGTAGGTGAATTTACATACCCGTCGCAGTAACCATTATTCTGAAACCAAATCATGGCATCTTTTATCGCCTCTGTTGAAGGTCGATATTGATAACCTAGCTCACGTACGGCCTTTTCACTGGAGAAAAACATCTTTTTCTTCGCCATACGAATACTGTCTATTGATGCACGGGGTTCAACATTCGTAATAATTGCAATTTTCTCCATCATCCAGGCTATGGGGAAAATCAGCGTCACTGGAATATTTATTCGATTTATCTTTTTTCCACCAATCTCATCTATTGTCTGCAAAATTTGCAATAAGTTTATGTTCTCGCCTCCCAAAATATAACGCTCTCCTGGTCTCCCATGCATATACGCCAGTAGGTGACCCTGTGCAATATCATCAACATGTGCAACGTTCAGGCCAGTATTCATGTAAGCCGGCATCCGACCACGAATCGTATCAACCACTATTCGCCCTGTAGGCGTTGGTCTTATATCACGTGGCCCTATTGGAGTAGTAGGATTGACAATAACTAAAGGTAGCTTATGTTTGTTGGTGAAATGCTGGACTACCTGTTCTGCGAGGAATTTTGAACGCTTATAGTGCCCAGTCATTTCGACAAGGCTGGAAGGGGTCTCTTCATTTGCCGGGCTACCATCAGAATTTAATCCCAAAGTAGCTACACTACTGGTATATATTATGCGTTTAATGCCAGCTTCGGCTGCAGCAAGTATTAGTGTCTGAGTCCCCTTGACATTAATGTCATACATGGTTTCTGGATTTGGTACCCAAAGACGGTAATCTGCAGCAACGTGAAACAAATTTTCACAATTGGTGACTGCACGTTTCAATGATGCGATATCACGTAAATCACCTTCTAACATTTCAACGGATAACCCATCAAGGTTACGCTGGTCACTTTCCGGTCTAATTAAACACCGTACTTCGTGACCAGCAGCCAGCAAACAGCGTGTAACCGCTGAACCGACAAAACCGCTTGCACCAGTAACTAAAGATTTCATGATAATTTACATTTTAACCTTTGGAAGCTACAAAAAATACAAGGCAAGGTTGGAATTTCGCGTCTTTATGACTAACTTTATGCTCGACAGTATGTTGGGTCAATCAACCACAGTTTGACCAGAATCATGACTGCCTTTGTGTGATACTCCCATGAAAAAATAGTAAGATGCTGAGCTAGTTATGTTGAAAACTAAAACCCAACGATATCGTGATAACCAACCTAGAAACCACTCTCTCGAACTGCCACAGCACCAATTCGTTCAAGAACAGTTGGTAGCCATGCTCTAGCCTCACCACTAATCACTACATTACCAGTTTTCATTTGGCGGCTCTCAGGTGGAGGACTGTCTAACTTCACAC
The DNA here is from genome assembly GCA_965248035.1 of Nitrosomonadaceae bacterium. Taxonomy (GTDB): domain Bacteria; phylum Pseudomonadota; class Gammaproteobacteria; order Burkholderiales; family Nitrosomonadaceae; genus BJGV01. The sequence continues at coordinate 1,910,002 of OZ252054.1, read as the reverse complement.
GTACGCGATATATTGCATCTCGAGGAACATTCTTCTCATTATCCAAAGTAACAATATCACCTCCTGACTTGGCATTTAAACTGTAATGCGGGAGTACTGTCGTTCTAGTAGCGTCAACTTCAATGACATATCCTTGAAGCACACCAAGCCTCAAAGGCCTGTATACCTGTGCTTTGTCACCTGGACTTATTCGATGAACATCCTCCTCGTTAACGTATGCATCAACCACCCATTGTGAATAGTCTACTAAAGTAGCCAAAGGTTGACTGGGTTGAATCCACACACCTGGTGCAAGATTAGAGTCCAAATCTACAATCGTTCCAGAGAATGGCGCTGATATCTTTAATCGCGCTTGTTCTTCCTGAAATAGTTTCTCTTCAGCAACATACTTTTCTTGCTGTGCTCGCACTTGCTCTCTGCGCGTCTCGCCGTCTGGCAATCCCATTAAACCAATCAATTCGTTAGCACGCGCTTGAGCAAGCCCCCTTGCTCGCTCTGCAGATAACCGTAAGTCTGGAGATTCGAGGATAAACAATAGTTGTCCACTAGTTACATTTTCACCTTCTGGTAATCGAACTAGGCGACCGGGTAAAGGCGAATACAGTACATGTAAACGCTCTGGGTGCACCCAGCCCGGCCCCCTTATCCCCGTTTGCCATGGTACTAGCACCACCACCAGAATAATTCCAAGTAGCACATAGGCCATCCACACACGACTAGTTTTAATTTCCGATTTTCTTTCGCGCCACATACTTAGTTCGGACCATACAGGTCGCCAAATAAACCAAACCAGCTCCACCACCATGAGAATAATACCCAAGATCTTAAAGAAAAAGTAATAAACCAATACTGCAAGGCCAAGAAATACTATCAGTCGATACAGCCATGTCATAAATGCAAATACAATTAATAATGTCCTGCCATTACTCTGAATATATTCAGGCCAGGCATCATTAAAACCAAGCAAAACACGTCTAAGCCAAATACGGGCAAATGCACCAGATCTCTGGTGCAAATTTGGGAAGTCTATTGCGTCCATCAGGATAAAGTAGCCATCAAAGCGCAAAAATGGACTTACATTCACTAATAACGTAAGCAACCAACTTGTCGTAGCCAGAAAAAATAATGCGCTTTTGACAGACCCATCTGGTGACAGACTCCACGCCAATGTGGCTAAACCTGCTAAAGCTAGCTCTGCGATAATACCGGCGCTTGCAATTGCCAAACGTTGTCTGAGCTACTTAATTTCCAGCTTTCACTGGTATCGGTATACATCATAGGGAACATTACTAGTAATGCCCACCCATGTGCGCAACTCTCACACCATAGCGGGTTGCGGTTAGCGCATGCCCCATTTCATGCAAAATCTTCGCAAAAACTAGTGCCACTGTATACCCTAGCAAACCTGACCAAGTAAGCTGATCAACAAAAGTACTAGAGAACACCTCCCATTGCCGTGCAACTAGAAAAATTCCGACTAGGGTAAGAAAGGTAACAACAATGGCGGTAGTACGTGTGAATATCCAACCAAGCCAGGGCATTAGGCTTGCTAACCAAACTTGTGGACGAAAGAGAGGAATGCGAAAAAAAAGATAGTGGTGCAGTATCCAATTGAGAAAACCTTTATTCAGTTCTTTAGCACGCTCCCTAAGTTGATCAACGGCTTCCTGGCTGCTCGCTTGAAGCAAACTATTTTGCTCCAAGAAAAGCTTTAAATCATTTACATCTGTAACATCAATATCTAATGTGGTTTCGTTATTAACCGAATTTACGATTTTCTCTGGTGAACCGTAAGCCCAGCGCAATAACATCTCAAAATCAAGCCACCCAATACGAAAAAAACTATTATTAATGGGATCTTGTACCATTCAGGCTAACGATCCATCATGATTTGCTGCTGCGGGAAGCAATTTAAGCTCCTCACGCAGTGGGGGAAGAAAAATCTGTCTATTCGACTCTGGTTGTACTAACGAGCTCACAGGCCAGTCCATTCACGTATTGCAGTTACAGGTCTTCGAAAAAAATAATACCCCAATGTAGCCCACTTACCCGAGATGCGAACAGTGCCACGCAAACCGATACGTGGCCTCTCCACTTCCTTCTCAAATTTCCCTTTTATTCAATACGCAGATACACCTTCTGGACTCATCACAGGTTGAAAACTAGTTTGCAATAATGATGCGGGCAATGGATTAAGTGGATCAATATGCAAAAATAAGCGCATCGGCGCACCAATATCTAAGTTTAATGCCTCGTGGACTGGTAGCCATACCAGCAAACCTGCATCACGCGGATTTGCCAGTTGCATCACACGTTCACCGGTTTGTACAGGCCTTCCTATCCAATCATTTGGATCACCGTAGATCACGATACCATCACGCTCAGCTCTCACTTCTACTCGCGCCATTAATGCTTTTAATGATGCTAGCTCAGCCTCTTTCTCACGGACACGACCTATCGCGGATGCTATCTCACCCTTACTTTTTAGATCATTAAACGCGCGCTGTTGCGCATTTAAAGCATCAACGCGCGCAATTGATAATGACTTTGCTGCTACATCCAACCTACTAGTTACAGTGGTGTTATCTAATGAGAACAATAAATCTCCAACTTTAACTACTGTGTTTGGTTGCACGTGAACTGTTCTGATTACACCGTCTTGTGGGGGCGCAACAGCAAACGCATTTAAAGCGATAATCTCACCTGGGGCTAAAACAGACAAACGAATAGGGATAGACAATCCCACAAAAATAGCAATCACTGCCCAGTAACTGACTGCCTTACTCATCCATCCACGTAGTCTTGTAATAAAATCAATCTTTACTTCGCTTAAAAAACCAAGACAAGACCCATAGATTTGATGTATGTGCTCCAACTTCTCAAGTTCGTGGGGAAGCCATGGCTCTTCTCTGGCATACATCACCATCCCTAGTCGAGTGCCAGTTTGGTTAAACAACTGTGCTATAAGTAAATGCTCAGGTAACCACTCCTCCCAACCATCTTTAAATTCTTCTGGCGCTTCTGAAAAATCAAGCTTATGACAACCAGCTTCTTTTGGAAGTATTCTTGGGAAAGTTTTAACGAAACTACTAAGCCATATAGCGTAGGGTGAATCTTCTCTGCCACACTCACTAAACCTGATGCAGTGGTAAGCTCAAGTACTCCAACTGCTGATACCGTAAAGAATGCTGCTTGCCGATACGGCACCAAGGCTATTGTTTCATTAACTATGATAAAAGACAGATCTGCTGGATTGATTGCTTTTACAGCACGTAAATCTAAGTTGAGAAGTGCGTCTAATGCAGGCTGCTTAGTAGCTTCGTCGATATTACTCATCGTGCAGTATACAGATCACTTTGAAGTGCATTGAGGTAGCCATCAAGTACTACATTTCAGGCATTATTGCTGTACCACTCATTCCTGCGAGTAGTTCAGGAAAACTTTGGGTCATCAAACCTTCAATCTCAACCGTCTGACTTACAGAATCAACACGACTGTTGATGGCTGCCACACTTGCTTGGTATGTTTTCCCTGTCTCATCGATTGTTACTTCAAACTGTGAGTCAACCTTAAGTTGGCTCAGTAGCCTGGATGGAACGTTTACTCTCAGTCTTAACGGGCCAGACTTCACCAAATCAAGCATCGGTTGCCCAGGTGTAGCGGTCATGTGGTTACGTACGTAAACTTTTGCAACACGACCATCCCAAGGTGCTATGATTGAACAATAGCTTATTTGTAATTCTCCTAATCTAACCTCTGCACGAGCTTTAGCTACAACACTTGCTGCCAGCGCTACCTCGACATCACCCGCTTGTTCCAAACCCTGCATTCTCAGCTTAGCTGTGTGTGTCTCTACAGCACCTGACAGTTCTGCTTTAGCTTTAGCCATAGCCAGTCGTGCGCGTGGCGCATTACAATTAAAAGTGATTAGTGTTTTACCAGCACTAAACGTGCTGCCCAGGGTTACATTCAATTTGTTGATTCGTGCAGCCGCCAGGCTAGAACCTGACCGAGAAACAGTTGTTTCTTTGTCAGATATAAGTAGAACTCGCACTGTTTCAGTCCCATCAGCGCTCGTTTTTTTGCTTGATTTCCGTAAAAATCATCTCTAGAAGATTCAGAATCGACTAAAATTCCCACATTTTCAGTATCCGAATCGGTAGTTTTAAGGCCTCCATCAGCCTGAATCTTTTCTGAAGATGCATTAAGTGATTGAGCTGGATTATTAGTAGCGCCTGTAGTTATAGCCCTTTCAATGTTCGCGGCCTTTTCTACATCCACGTCAGGTGACTGGGAAGATTCAGGCGTAAGCATTACGGTCACTAAAACCAATATTACCAAGCTACCACTAAGCCAATATATCATTTATCTTCCTTTGCTAACTCTACCAGCCATGAGTGGAGTTCAGGGAGTGTGGAAGTTACTGCCGCAATTAATGCACTTTCATATGCCGTGTCACGTGAGTTACTTGGTATTGTGGTTACAAATTTTGCTGATTTTTTATTCATACCGTTATCACCTTCTAGCACTAGTGTCCAGGAAGTCGTCTCGATCTCGTCATTCGGGATACGTTGCATTGTGAGTACAAAGGGAAAGCCATTCTCTGCATCCAATTCAATCTGATGCCGTGCCAATAATACAGCCACCTGTGCTTTCATGCGAACTTGTAGAATCAGATCCTCAACTCCTACAAACACGATCGAAACTGTTGGGAAATAACCGAATAAATTTGATGTCATTCTAAGCGTATCTTCTTCGGTTGCTTGAAGGTGCTCACGAATACGCCCAGTTAATTTTTCTAGAGTATCATCTTCAAAATTATCGGGTAGTGGATCAAAGCCCAATGTATTGTAGAGACGTCCAAAAGCAATCTGTGCGTTAGCGTAAGCATTAGCCCGCTGGTAGGCACCCAATACTGCTCGCGCCTTGGTTCTGATTGCTTCTAGTTCGCTATTTAGTCTGGCTGTAACAGAGGCACGCATATTGGCAGCTAAACGTTGATCAACTTGAGAGCCGATGTCTGCCAGTTTAAAATCTATTAATGCTAATCGGTATCGCTCCGCACTTACACGCAATTGGGTCATAATCGCCATCGACAAAGCCATTCTTCTTGAACGATCGACTTCAACTTGCCCTTCTTGTGTTTTAAGAAGTGAAGGTATGGCTGCAAGGCGCATTATATTCCAGGATACTCGAACGCCACCCTGGAACCAGCTATTGTGATAAAGAAGATTATTGGAATCAAAATTAAACCCATAGTCTAAGCTTACGGATGGCAACATACTAAGCAATTGTTTGCGTGTCTCATCTGCGGTAATGCGCTTCTTGGAGTCCTCTTCACGTAACTCTGGGCGCTGAAGCAATGCCAGCTCTTCCAGCTTACGGATATCAGTTGGCGGTGCAGGTAGTTTAGATTCCCTCGATTCTTCTAGAATGAAATCTACGCCTGGCTCAACGTTCATCAAAGCAGCCAGCTCTCGCTTGGCAAACTCCAGGTCTTGTCGACGCAGGTTTAGCAAAGAGATCGCATCTAATAGAGCCCGTTGATAGTTTAAAGCAAGATCTGGTGGGATAAGACGCTGTACCTCAGCTTCACGTGAACGGGCTAAAGCTAGATTAGCTTGGTCAAGAATCTCCTTTGCTTCCTTAGCGAGCCGCTGCACACCCAATGCGCGCCAGAAGGAAGTGCGCACATCTTGAACCATGTTTTGAACAACTTTACGACGACGTTCTTCCGCAATTAGGAATTTATCTGCTTGTTGACGTGCTCGATAATAGGAAACTCCAAAGTCGAGCAAGTTCCAGGAAAACTCGGCAGCCGCTTGTGCATGATTTCGTTGTGTTGCTCTTGATGGTCGCAATGAAATCTGTTTATCTATGAGACCTATAGACGTACCACCCGGTTCGTTTTGGCGCGTACGGTAACCTGCTGAGGTGAGCAGTCTAGGTAGCATGTCATAGCTGGCGTATCCCGTGAGCCCTAATTCAAGCGCTGACTCCATCTGTTTCAATCGGTAATCAAGGTTGTACTTTAGTGTGTGCGCTATGGCCTCCTCAATCGAAACTGGCCCGTTGATGGGTTCCTGGTTAAGATACATACCAGCGGTATCTTCGGCAACCCGGTTCTTTACCTCTTCTTGTGTAAATGGCTTAGGTATAATAGCGCACCCTGAAAACAGTAGTAGCGGCAACACTAAGCCAATTCTAACAAACGCTTTCTTAGAAGCCTCCCTTGTACTCGAATCATTCACTAAGTAATCTCTTTAAAATTCTAATTAATCTGATGCCAAGCGTTTGCCCATCTAACCATCGCTTGGCGCATCATCTGAAGGTGTGCTCGTATTTTTGACCATACTTTGCAACTGGCTACGCAACTGGCTACTAAAGCTTTTAGCGGCTTTTTTCTTAACTAGATTATCTTTTGAGTCATCTTCTTGATTCAAATTACTGATTGGTTTTGGATCTAAGGAATAACTCTTCTTAGCCTGAGACTCATCTGTAGTCGGCTAAGGCTTTTCACTTTGAGCATCGATTCCACTCACCTGCTTTTCAGCAATAACTGGTTTTATAGTGGCTCTATTTTGGGTATTTTCCCCACTTATTCGCTGTTCAGAATCAGCCAATCCTTTATCAGATGCAAATGGGTTTAATGGTGTGAATGGATTAATTATATTTGTTACTGCTGGAATCGCGGTATTGTCGGCAGAATCCACACGTATCCCACTCTCCATCGATTCTAGTTGCGATGCCTTGACCACTTGCTGTATAGATGCTGAAGATGTCTTCAAATCTAAATGCCTTACAGCACTTTGCACATAGGTTGGGGTAATGGAATCAGGCTGGTTTATACCGATACCTAATGGATTATCCTTACGCTCATTTAACTTATGAATAGCATTTTCACTGTCTGAACCAGACCCAGTTTTTATATCAGAAGTAGCGCTATTCGCTTGGAATACCCCTGTCCGTGAATTTAGGGCAGCCTCGTTCTGAAGATCACGAATAGTGGTCAAGACAGGTGACATTGGATCGTTAGCTATTTGCCATTTATATATAACCTCATTAATTGAATTGGTATTCAAGAACATCTCTGGTTCGAAGAAACGACGTTCATCTGGAATATTCTGCACAGCAGCCGGAACCGTGTTCACCGGCGCATCGTCGACTGGGGTCACATTAATCGTGACATCATCGCTATCCGTTAGTGGTACACCACTACTGTCAGTAGAGAGAACCGTTAAGGTATCGCCGCCGTTATAGTTCAGATTGCCCTGGTAGTTCACCGTGGCCAGCGCTGCATTAATCTGTGCCTGCGTGCCCGATAGCGTTAAGGTCGCACTGCTGTTGGCACCAGCACTAATCGTCGCGCCACCAGCTAAGTTCACATTTACGATCCCGTTGAGCACCGTTAACTGGGTCGTAGCTAAATTACCATCCACATCATTCACACTAATACCAGGAATGGCAGTTAACACATCCTCTGGAATATTCTGCACAGCAGCCGGAACCGTGTTCACCGGCGCATCGTCGACTGGGGTCACATTAATCGTTGCAACTGCTACATTCGAATCAGAAGCGCTATCATTAACCGTAACATTGATGATGCGTGGTGTAGTGGATGGATTCTCAGTTGTGTTCTCGAACTGGACGAGTTCGATCGCATCAGCATATTGCGCTTTGGTAAATACACCCGATAAAGTAACGGATGTATCTGTACGCGTCCAAGCTATACCACTTGCCAGGGTGCCACTGGCAGCAGAAGATCCGTTGACTAATAAGCGGTCTCCAGTGGTTTGGTTAGTGAGCGTAATAGCCGCACTCGCCATATAGACGCTGTCACCATCAAAAATCGAACTATCAATATCCGCAATCGAGACCGCCGCACCATTTTCCGTATAGGTGGCTGTCCAGTCGTTGTCGGTCGTATCAGCCGTAGTAACAGTTGTTGTAACTGAAGTCGTGGTTGTAGTGGTGTTGTTAACCACAACATTGTCAATGGCAAGATCATCAGAGCCGCTTCCTGAGGATCCGGGCGCGTAGAGGAAATCGAGCGAGGCGGATGCCGTGACTCCAGTCGGAAGGTTGATAGTGATAGATGTGAGTGTACCTGTATGCTCATTGGTCACCGAAAGAGTGGTAGCAGGTCCCGGGGCACCATTGAAATAGGTCCAATTGCCTACAAGTCCTGCTTGATTCTGGCTAGCGCCATTACCTCTTACAGTGTCGAATGTAGCGTAGAGCACACCATTGTATGAAATCCTAAGCTGATTATCATCGGCTCCACCAGTATCTGCATTCTGCCAAGCCATATCAAACGAGATAGAACTAATCTCGTTGGTGGTTGCAACCGTCGTTGACACATCCGTCGTGGTTGTAGCCGTACTTGTCGTTACCACCGTGGTGCTTGAGGTATCCGTCGGAACCGTCAGTGCCTGGCTGATCGTTGCCCCACTCCCGCTAGAATGCCAGTGGTAGCGCGCACCGACCCCCATCTAATTCGGTTGAGCCCCTCCCGGTTTGGCCAGATTCCACCCACGGAGCCGGAGGAGTGCCAGAGGCAGTCGTACCGAAATCACCGCTGGTGACAAGGTCGGTTGTCGACGTCGATGAAGTTACGACCGGGCCGGTTACTGTAACTGTCGGATCCGAATTTAGATCAACGATCGGATCTAAAACGTTTGGTACGAACTCGTATGCCCCGATATCGGTCGTTGCGTTGCGCAACACGCCTCGTTGGTCAGCTGCAGGAGCGCCAGTGTTGCTGCCTTCTTCAATGCCTCGGCTACCAAACAGCAGGGCATGTGTTTGAGTTGGACCGCCGTTGAAGGCTAATGCACCAAATATTGGGGCCACATCCAATATATCACTGCCGATATAGCCACTACCGGCTGCGGAAACACCAATCAGATTATTACCCAAACTGGTAATCGTTCCCCTCAGATCTACTTCAGCTGGTGTTGGCGCAAAATTGCCGGCGATGATTGTATTATGCATACTTAGGAGCCTGCCGCCTCTAACTTCGACGCCTCCACTCCTCGAGGTTCCCGTATTATCCGTGATAGTGACGTTAGACAGGGTCGCAGGATTGCTACTATTTTCGTACAGACCACCACCACGGTCGGCCGTATTGCCACTGATTGTCACGTTGACGGCGCTAAAGTTCGTTCCGCTGTCAAATATCGCGCCTCCATTATCTACAGTGGTATTGTTGCTGAAGGTGCCACCGTTTATCTGCAACACTCCGCGGTTACTGATGCCACCGCCATTATCGCCGGCGGTATTGTTGCTAACAGTGACGTCAGTCATCGTCAACGTTCCGGTGTTGTTGATGGCGCCACCATCATCGACGGCGGTGTTGTTGTCAAGGGTGACGTTAGTCATCGACATTATTCCGTTGTTCTCGATAGCACCTCCATCATCGCCAGCGGTGTTGCCGCTGAATACAACGTTATTCAACAACAATGTGCCGGCGCTCTCGATGACACCGCCATCATTGGAGGCGGTGTTGCCGTTGAGTACAACGTTATTCAGCGTGACATTCGCACTGGCACCGATTAACATACCAGCCCCATTTACCGCAGCACCATCTTGGATCGTTAGATCCGAAATATTAACAGTGCCGGAGGTAATGCTTAAGACACCACTGAGCGAGGCGCCGTCGATGAACGTCTGGTCGACCGCTGTTCCTGTAATCGTGATATCGCTGTTTATCGTGAGTGTACCGAGGGCAAGCGTGTAAACATCTGCTTGTAAGTTAATAGTGTCCGCACCAGCCGTGTTGTTTGCGGCCTCAATGGCTTCTCGCAGTGAAATGCCGTCGCCGCCGTCACTGGCAATCAAGTTCGCTATGGAGGAGGTATCTCCGTTCAGGATATCAGCCGTCTGATTGACATTAACTACCGCTAGAAGACCGGAGTAACCGTCTGTCAGATCACTGTCTAACACAACCGAGCTTTCAATGTCTCCGCTCGTATGTTCCAAATCCCAGTCGCCACCGAGGTCCGCCGAACCGGTAAGATCTGTCGATGCTGCAATATCGGCACCAGTAGCCTTGGTCAAGGCGGCAATAAAGGCCTGCCCACTCTCGTTCGCACCCACATCGCAACCATAAATCAGTATGTCCGCTTTGGCTGATAGCGCACTTTTAATTGTGGCAAGCTCATCGGCGTGTTCACCGTTCATACTTTCCAGATTAAAGGTGTCGTTACCCAAGTTGAGCTCCCCAGAACTGCCGTGGCTTATGATATGGATGGCGTCTATGTCGGTTCGACCTTCCAAGGCAGCAGCAATCTGCTCCATTCCATCGCTGCCCTCGTCCAGCAAAACAACATCAGCCTGTTGGTGATCCAGCAGGAAGTCTTGAAGACCCTCGACCGCTGAATCAATAAAAATGATTTCATTGCTGGTTTGGCCGGATAAGGCCAGAGTTCCATCAATGACCTCTCTTTCTTGTTGGGCACTTTGTGCGGGCTGGAGCGTGCTTTCTGAAGGTGTGTTGGTTGTTGGCGGAGCGACTGCAGAAGCTTCTTTTGAGGCAGGGGCAGTGTCAGCAGTCTTGGTCTCAACCGCATCAGCAGCGGCAACAGGCATCGCGCCATCAAATACAATACGTGGCTCGAGCACCAGACGCTGATTGCCCCCCCTTCTAGGCATTTTTCTTGCCGCGCGAGTGGACGCGGTCTTGCAACCACCAGCTGTAGCTATTTCTGACGCAGCCACATAGGTGCCAGAAGTCTCGTTCCACAGTGATTTGAAAAAATTGTTCATGGAGTCTACTCATATTTGACTGCATCGATTTGTCCGCTCTCAACGCCCTCAATAATCTCCCAGTTACTCTTATCTCCTACTCATCAAATTGGTGAGTAAAATTCTGTGTTAAGGATCACCCCTTATATTTATCCCTTCGTATACTTAAAAACCGATCCGGTTCTTGCTCATTTACTTAAACCCAGAATATCGTTTTTTACTTATCTATCAATGATATAGTTCACCTTACTCTTGTCTAAAAAATCACAAAAATTAAAACATGGCTGAGGGTTTGTAATAAAAAAGCCGATTCAATCAAGTATCGGCATCAATTTTGACTCCTTTAACCCAGTTTCTAATTATTTTTCCTATACATATCCCAACTCATTTACCATGGTGTCAGCTCTACTCATTTGTGATGGCTCTCCCCTCACCCAGCGACTTGAGTAGCTTTTCATGGATGCCACCAAAACCCCCGTTGCTCATGATCAGAACATAGTCACCGGGACGAGTAGCGACGGTGATTGCTCCAATTAACTGTTCCAGATTGTCACTGCTCACGGCTTTTGTATCCAGGGGTTGTAACGCCTCTTGTACATCCCATCCCAGATTGGCTGTGTAACAGAATATTAAATTGGCGAGTTTGAGGCTCCCTGCCAGGCTATCTTTCCATGTGCCCATTTTCATTGTGTTGGAACGAGGCTCTAATACAGCAACAATACGCGCACCATTTACCTTGTTGCGTAAACCTTCCAGGGTTGTCTGGATTGCTGTGGGGTGATGTGCGAAATCGTCGTACACCGTAATCCCATTGACCACGCCGCAAAGCTCCATGCGTCGCTTTACGTTTTTAAATTGTGCTAGTGCTGCAATCCCTGTTTTGATTGTTACACCAGCATGATGGGCAGCAGCTAACGCAGCCAGCGCATTCATGCGGTTGTGCTCCCCTATCAATTCCCATTGCAGGGTTCCTTGGGCTTTTCCCCTGAATGAAATGTTAATTTTGTCATTGGTCATGACCTCAGCTTGCCAGCCTTCGTCCACCCCTATTTTTTCAACGGGTGTCCAGCAACCTTTAGCAAGAACTTGCTGCAAACTCTCCTCCCGGCCATTGGTAACGATCAGGCCGTTACCAGGAATTAGACGCACAAAGTGATGAAATTGCTGCATGATCGCTGCAAGATCGAAGAAGATGTCTGCATGATCAAACTCGAGGTTATTGAAAATTGCAGTTCTGGGCTGTAAATGGACAAACTTGGAACGCTTGTCGAAAAAAGCAGTATCGTACTCGTCTGCCTCAATAACAAAGAAAGAGGAACCACTGCCCAGTCTGGCTGATACACCGAAATTCTCCGGAACGCCGCCAATAAGAAACCCCGGTTTCATTCCTGCAAATTCAAGTATCCATGCCAACATTGAACTGGCTGTGGTCTTGCCGTGGGTGCCCGCAACTGCCAACACCCATTTGTCCTGCAACACATTCTCTGAGAGCCATTGAGGACCGGAAATATAGCGCAGATTGCGATTAAGAATTTCCTCCATCAGCGGGTTGCCCCGCGAAACAACGTTACCAATCACAAACACGTCAGGGTTCAGTTTGGTCTGTTCAGGGTTGAATCCTTCAATCAATTTAATACCCTGAGATTTAAGCTGGGTACTCATGGGCGGATAAACACTAACGTCGCAACCGGTAACCTTGTGCCCAGCTTTGCGCGCAATAACTGCAATGCCACCCATGAAGGTGCCACAAATGCCGAGAATATGGATATGCATGGCCTAGCTCCTTAATCAAAATCGTAGTGCCCCTGCACACTAGCACCGTTACCGTCAACGGAGAATTGCCCCGAGTCCCTAAAAATCCCACTTGAAAATAAGCTAGATACACCCTTCCTGTCATCGGATTGCAGTACAGAACAACTCCGTATTTCTTGTTCACCAACCTGGCGTAATGCCGAACTCTATCAATCTATCTTTTTAGAGTAGAACAACACGTACTACTATCTATATCATAAAGGCGTGCATGTAGCTTGTCTTCCGTTTTTTGTTACACTTACGCATTTATCGAATGAATCATGGTCAAGCAAGCTGATGAATAACTGGATCAGTCATGCTTTTCCCTTTTTGTAGGTCGATCGCGAACGAATACATGCCGTCGCACTTCAATACTGGTAATCCGATACTTGCATACCTGAAAACAGTGATTCATTCGTGGCCATATGTTTTTTTCAGGTCAAATATCTTAAAAATGAGACTGCAATTTCACCGCCTTATTTGTTGGTCTATTTTTTCGCTTTGTATCTCGCTCAACGCACTTGCCGATGAACGCTCATCGACGCAGAAAATTGACAGCGAAATGGCGCCATCCTCCACTGATATAAGAAACAATAAAAGCAGTCCTATATTGACCGTAACCAAGAGCATTCAAGGCCAAAATGAACAAGAAGCCGAGGCCATGGGAGAAGAAGAGCTGCGCAGTAGCAAGCAAACCGCATTTGCCAGAACACCATCATCTGCATTAGATATTGGGCAAAAACTAGCCTCAGATACCACAAAAACAGAAAACGACAAGAACGAATCTACACTCATTGAGTCCAACCGCATACGAGACCAGTATGAGCAGGAAGTCGAAGCTATAGCTGAAGCAGGGCTACGTGACGGTGAACAAGTTGCATTGGCCAAACCACTGTCACCGAAATTAAAAATTGGGCGCGAGCGAATAGCCCCAATCGCAAAAACAGAAGATAACAAAAGACCTGTATTCATTGAGGCTAATCTCATACAGGGTCATAGCGAACTGGAGATTGAAGGTATAGGCGATGCAGAGCTACGTAGTGGTGATCAAGTTATCACGGCAAATCGTATGAAATACTTCCAGGACACAGATGATATAGAGGTCGAAGGAGATGTCCGTGTTGAAGAACGGGGAGATGTAATGGAAGGTTCACGACTTAAGATGAACCTGGAAACTAAAATTGGGCAGATGGATCAGCCATATTTCAGTCTGAGAGATGGCAGTAGCCGCGGCAGTGCTGATACAGTGATAATGAAGGGAGAGGAAAGGTATCGGCTTCTACAAGCTCGCTATACTACCTGCCCAGAAGGAAATGAGGATTGGGTAATTCAGGCTGAAGAGTTGGAACTCGATAACAACGAAAAGGTTGGCATTGCTCACCATGCTAAACTAAAATTTTTGGGTATACCGATAGGTTATACGCCCTGGGCGAATTTCTCATACAGTGGAAAACGTAAGTCCGGGTTTCTCGCTCCCACGTATAGTTCTAATGCCAATACTGGTTTCGATGTCTCCGTGCCATTTTATTTGAATATTGCGCCCAACCTTGATGCGACAATTAAGGCGCGGGGCATGACCAAGCGCGGGATAATGGCAAACAACGAAATTCGCTATCTAACAAGCAAATTAAGGGGCAATGTGATATTTGATATATTGCCAGACGATCTCAAAGCCGAACTCACAGATAAAAAGACTCGGTATCGAGTGCAGTTCGAACATGCTCAGAAACTAGATTTTCTAGACAGCGGTTTGAGTACCATCCTTAATTACAACAAAGTCTCCGATGACGATTACTTTCGTGACCTTGGTAAGGGTCTTAATGTAACTTCCAGGACCAACCTGTTGCAGCAGGCACTGCTAGCCTATAAACGTTCCTTGGGTCAAGATGGCACCCTATCTATTATTGCAAATGCAGAAAAATATCAAACTATCCAGCAGCCTTTTAACCCGATTGACCCACCTTACAAACGTCTGCCAGAAGTTACTCTAGAAGCGACTCAACTTAATGTATTCGGGGCGGATCTCAGTTTTAGCGGAAGCTGGACAGATTTCAGCCATCCGTTTAAGGTGGATGGCAAGCGCTACACGCTCCATCCTACTGTGAGTTACCCCTTTCGCAACTCGTTTGGCTATATCAAACCTAAGATTGGTGTGCACCACACTGGCTATGACCTCGGTTTCAATCCTTTAGTCCCCTTGGCCGTACCATCAGATAGGAACCCAAGCCGTACCCTGCCATTAGTAAGCCTAGATAGCGGCGCTACGTTTGAACGAGATACCACACTAGGTGGAGAACGATTCACTCAAACCATTGAACCGCGATTTTTTTATACTTATGTGCCATTTGAAAATCAGCTCCTATTACCTAACTTTGATTCTGCCGATATGGATTTTAGTTTTGCCCGGTTGTTTGTCGAGAACCGTTTTAGTGGCAACGATCGTATTAATGACGCAAATAGGATTACCCTGGCACTCACATCACGACTGATTGAATCGGATACAGGCAAAGAACGGTTTCGCATAGCTATTGGGCAGCAATTTGATTTACAAAAACAACGAGTAGATGCTTTCTCACCAGAAGAACTTCAAAAGAATCCAGATCTTCTCTTTGCATTCTCGGGGCGTATCACGCCAACTATCAGCGCCAATACAACTTTTCAGTTTGATGAAAGTAAGTTGCAGACTGAGATTGTGCGTTCGAGCTTGAGTTATCGACCAGAAACTGGCAAGGCACTAAATCTTGGCTACCGCTTTACTCGTGGCCAGTTGGAGCAAGCTACTGTCTCATCGAGTTGGCCACTGCCACTATTAAAAAGATGGCATGGCGTGGGGCGTCTAAATTACTCGTTCAGAAGCAACGAAATAATAGAGGGGTTTGCGGGGCTTGAGTATCATGCTTGCTGCTGGACAGCACGCATCGCACTCCAGCATCTTGTTACCTCAAGTACAACAACAAACACAACGGTTTTCGTGCAACTAGAGTTGAAAGGACTGTTAGAAATCGGTTCAAATCCAGTGAAACTTTTGCAACAAGTCCCTGGATACACCAAGAGTGGTGGCCGAGACGAACAGTACCCGCAGGAATTACGCTAAACCAAACTCATGATATCAAAAGTATGATACAGACTATATTTGACTTTCAATTTGTTTTAGCTCTTCTAGCTTTGACTTAAATGATGCGAACAAAATATTTACTTTACTCGCTAATTTTTCTAGTCGTGATAACAACCAACCTTGCAGTTGCGCAACAATTTGGCAACACTGGGGCTATTCAGGGTATAGATCAACAATTTATAGATCAACAATTTGGCAAAACTGGAGCTATTCAGGCTATAGATCAACAATCTGACAACACTGGAAATATTAAGATAGATCATATAGTCGCAGTTGTGAACGGGGAATGCATAACACGTGGAGAACTCGATGAGATACTTAATGTGAGCATAAAGCAATTGCAAAAACAAGGAATACAAGCACCTCCAAACGATGTATTGGAAAGTCAACTATTGGAACGCGAGATTCTGACCCGTGTACAACTTCAACTCGCGAGCGAGATCGGTATGACTGTAGGCGACATTGAGCTTGAACAGGCGCTGAATCGAATTGCTGATAAAAACGAACTGACCAAAGAGGAGTTTTACTCAGTGCTTGAGCAGGAAGGAATTAATTACGATAAGTTCCGCGAAGAAATTCGAAAAGAAATGCTTTTAGTGCGATTAAAAGTTCGTGAGGTAATCAAAAAAATAAAAGTGTCTGAAGGAGAGGTGGATAATTTCCTGTATACCCAGGAAAACTCATCTGGTAGCACCGATGAATACTATCTTTCTCACATTATGGTGAGGATTCCAGAACAAGCAAGTGTGTCAACAATTGAAAGCAGACGCCAGCGCGCAGAAGCTGCCCTTGCCAAATTGAAGAATGGCGATGAATTTGCTCAAGTGGCCGCTGAGTTTTCTGATGCTGCTGATGCTTTGCAGGGTGGAAAGCTTGACTGGCGCCCGGCTACTCAACTACCAACAAAATTTTCTGAAATGTTACAGCCGATGGAACCAGGTGAATTGACACCGATAATTCAAAGCCCAAGCGGTTTCCATATTCTTAAGCTACTCGAACGACGGGGAGGGAGAGGAGATAACGTCGTGGTGATAGACCAGTCCCATGTTCGTCATATTCTTATAAAAGTTAACGAACTTACATCTGAAACTGATGCTCGAATGCGTATAATTCGTCTGAAGGAACGTTTAGATAACGGCGCCGATTTCGAAGAACTGGCTCAACTGCATTCTGAAGATCCTAGTGCTTCTGGAGGTGGTGATCTAGGTTGGGTTTCACCCGGTGACACTGTGGCCGAATTTGAACAGGCTATGAACGGGCTCCAGCCAGGAACAGTTAGTGAGCCGGTACAATCCACCTTTGGTTGGCATTTGATCCAAGTAATCGAGCGCCGTACCAAGGATGTAAGTGACGAGCGACAACGTCGAGAAGCGAGCAAGACAATACGTGCGCGCAAGTCTGAAGCAGCTTTTCAAGAATGGTTACAACAATTGCGTGATCGAGCTTACGTTGAGTATCGGTCTGAGGAAGTTTAGGGCTCACTCGTTATATACCGTGTCCTCAATCAACCTTACTAACCCAACTCTCATCCTCACTGCAGGCGAACCCGCCGGAATTGGACCCAACCTCTGTGTACAAATTGCTCAGCTAGATCTGCCATGTAAATTAGTTGCCATCGCGGACCGCAAACTGCTGCAGGATCGTGCCGGAATAATGCGGTATCCGCTGAAATTGCTGGACTATGCTCCGTCCATCGGGAGCAAACATAAATCTGGTAGCTTACAGGTATTGCATGTGCCATTGAATAAGCCTTCTATTCCTGGAAAACTTGATTCGGCTAATGCCAGATATGTTCTAAAAACTCTGGAGCGCGCAGTTGAGGGTTGTAGTAGTGGAGAATTTGATGGCATGGTAACTGCGCCAATTCATAAAGGTATCATCAACGACGCTGGCATCACTTTTACTGGTCATACCGAATACCTATCCCAACTCACGAGCAGTCAAGTAGTAATGATGTTAGTTGGGTGCAACATGCGTGTAACACTTGCCACCACTCATCTGCCACTCAAGGATGTCGCTGCGGCTATCACGCACAAAAAACTAGAACAGCAACTGCGCATCATTCATCACGACTTGATCACGCGTTTTGCGATTGCCGCACCACGCATTGTGGTTGCAGGATTGAACCCCCATGCAGGCGAGTCTGGTCATCTTGGCAGCGAAGAGATAGAAATCATCATTCCGGTGCTAGAAAAATTACGCATCGAGGGCATAAATTTAATCGGTCCGCTACCAGCTGATACTCTTTTCAATCCATCACGTTTAAAGGATTTTGATTGTATCTTTGCCATGTATCACGACCAAGGGCTACCAGTGCTAAAACATGCCAGCTTTGGCAAGGGTGTGAACGTCACACTAGGATTACCCATAATCCGCACTTCAGTGGATCATGGCACCGCTCTGGATTTAGCTGCAACCGGACAGACCGATTCGGGAAGTTTGCTGGCTGCAATCGAAATGGCAATAATACTAATTGGAAATAAAAAAACTTAACAAAAAAATTAGATTCATGCTTCATGCGATTCTTTACTCTTTTTTAGAATTATGCGTCACACTCCTCGCAAGCGCTTTGGCCAGAATTTCCTAGTTGATTCCCAAGTCATATCTGATATTGTGCATGCCATCCATCCGGTCGAAGAAGATCTGTTGGTAGAAATCGGGCCAGGATTAGGTGCACTGACTCAGCCACTACTGCGATCGCTAAAGCATTTGCATGTAGTAGAAATTGACCGTGATATAGTCGGACGCTTACGTCGGGAATTTCCTGAAGAAAATCTGACTGTTTACTCAGCCAATGCACTGGAGTTCGATTTTTCTGCTCTTGGGAAAAACCTGCGAGTAGTGGGGAATCTCCCCTACAACATTTCCACGCCTATCTTGTTTCACTTGAGCAAGTTCGCAAGAAATATCGGCGACATGCATTTCATGCTGCAAAAAGAAGTGGTTGCACGTATGGTTGCTACGCCCTCTACCTCAGACTATGGGCGACTTTCCATAATGATGCAAAGCCGCTTCGAAATGGAGCAACTCTTTATCATCCCACCTGAAGCTTTCCTCCCTGCACCAAAAGTTAAATCTGCCATTGTACGGATGGCTCCACTTAAGCAACCGATCATCGATGCGGGCAGAGAAAAGCTATTTGCAACTGTCGTCGCCGCTTCATTTTCACAGCGACGAAAAACCCTTCGCAATACACTACACGATTATCTCGGACCAGAAGATTTCAAGAAACTAAAAATTGAATCAGGATTACGGGCAGAAAATTTATCTGTGGCACAGTTTGTAGCAATTGTGAATCACTTGATTCGATCAATTTAGGCTTGACAGGTTCCTATACAGCAAGCCTTCAGAAAGAAAGCAATGTGCAGTTTCTCCCTCAATTTTGACTTGCGGTACAGTCGAAAACACATCTAAAAAAATTGCAACTACTTGAACAAAAAAAGATGCTACTACCCTACTACGTAATAACTGTATCTTCATTGAAACAGATTCATTTTTCGCGTACAATTATAAAAGCTTAGTGAAGCGGGACGGGTGATAGCTTGTCCCGCTTTCCACGTCTGGTTAGTATTCAAGGAGTTTCCAGTGTTACAACGTTCGCATGCCGTTCTCGCACTCGCTGACGGCACCATTCTTCGCGGCATATCAATTGGAGCGGAGGGTATTAGTACGGGTGAGGCGGTTTTCAACACCGCAATGACTGGTTATCAGGAAATCCTCACTGATCCATCCTACTGCCGGCAGATTATTACGCAGACTTACCCACACATAGGCAATACCGGCATCAATTTGGACGACGTTGAATCCGGCAAAGTAAATAAGGTTCATGCCGCGGGATTGGTAATTCGGAATCTATCATTAAACTCCAGTAATTGGCGGAAAACTCAGACTTTACCTGATTACCTCAAAGAACAAGGTGTGGTGGCAATTGCAGAGATTGACACACGTAAACTCACATGCATCCTACGAGAAAAGGGCGCACAAGCTGGCTGTCTTATGGCAGGACGCATTGACGAATTTGAAGCATTAAAATGCGCCAGGAAATTCCCCGGTCTGGCCGGAATGGACCTTGCCAAAGTAGTGAGCTGCAACCAGCCTTATGAATGGAATGAGGGTGAACGGACGCTGGGACACAACTATCAGGCACAGGAAAACCTTCGCTTCCATGTTGCTGCATTAGATTTTGGCATCAAACGCAATATTCTTAGGAAATTAGCACAGAGAAGCTGCAAGGTTACAGTTATTCCCGCTCAAACATCAGCTGATGAGATTATTGCATTGCGACCTGATGGTATATTTCTCTCCAATGGGCCAGGTGATCCTGAGCCTTGTGATTACGCAATTGCCACAATCAGAAAATTGCTCGTGAAAAAAATACCGATTTTTGGTATCTGCTTGGGACATCAATTATTAGGACTGGCGAGCGGCGCCAAAACTATAAAGATGAAATTCGGCCATCATGGTGCTAACCATCCAGTGCAGGATCTGGACAGCAAGCGGGTCATGATTTCCAGCCAAAACCACGGTTTTATGATAGATGCCAAAACGCTGCCAAAGAGTGCAAGGGCTACACATGTGTCGTTGTTTGACAATAGCCTACAAGGATTCGAATTAATTGGCCACTTGGCATTCTCCTTTCAAGGACACCCAGAAGCAAGTCCTGGACCACACGATGTCGACTATCTATTTGACCGGTTTGTCAAAATGATTGAGAGCCATAAAAACGGAGTTAAACCAAAAAAAGAAAAGTAGGCGCGGGAAGCACCTGTTGAGATTCTTTGCATTTTCGTGAGTAGTATAGTTAGAAAAATATGCCTAAACGTACTGACATAAAGTCTATCCTTATCATTGGAGCCGGGCCCATTATTATTGGTCAGGCGTGTGAATTTGATTATTCCGGTGCACAAGCATGTAAAGCACTGCGTGAGGAAGGCTATCGAGTCATCCTGGTGAATTCCAATCCAGCCACAATCATGACTGATCCAGAAATGGCAAATGCTACTTACATCGAACCGATTACATGGCGGATGGTGGAAAAAATAATTGCTATTGAAAATCCCGATGCGTTGTTGCCAACTATGGGTGGACAGACTGCGCTGAACTGTGCCCTTGATCTGGCTAAGCATGGCGTACTAGAAAAGTATGGCGTGGAATTGATTGGTGCATCGCGTGAAGCCATCGATAAGGCTGAGGATCGTGAGAAGTTTAAACAAGCCATGACAAGAATTAACTTAGGTTCGGCGCGCTCTGCCATCGCCCATAGTCTGGAGGAAGCGTTACAAGTGCAAGCGATGGTTGGTTACCCAACTATCATCCGTCCTTCTTTTACCATGGGTGGTAGCGGGGGCGGCATCGCCTACAACCGCGAAGAATTTCTCGCTATTTGTGAGCATGGTCTGGAGGCTTCTCCCACTAAGGAATTGCTGATCGAGGAATCAGTTATTGGCTGGAAAGAATTTGAGATGGAAGTAATACGAGACAAGCTAGACAACTGCATCATCGTCTGCACTATCGAAAATCTTGATCCGATGGGCATCCATACCGGCGACTCCATCACAGTTGCTCCAGCACAAACACTGACTGATAAGGAGTTCCAGATCATGCGCAATGCTTCGATTGCAGTGTTGCGTGAAATCGGAGTGGAAACTGGTGGCTCTAACGTGCAATTTGCGATTAATCCGCAAGATGGTCGTATGTTGGTTATTGAAATGAATCCACGAGTATCACGTTCCTCCGCCTTAGCGTCAAAAGCAACTGGCTTCCCCATCGCCAAGGTGGCATCTAAGCTTGCGATAGGCTATACACTAGATGAACTTAGGAACGACATTACCAACAGAGCAACACCGGCTTCATTCGAACCAACTATTGACTATGTTGTTACCAAAATTCCGCGCTTTGCTTTCGAGAAATTCCCTCAGGCCAATGACCGCCTCACAACACAAATGAAATCGGTAGGAGAGGTTATGGCGATAGGACGCACTTTTCAGGAATCACTCCAAAAAGCCCTTCGTGGACTGGAAACCGGTTCCGACGGTCTAGGTGAAAAAACAACCGATATTGGGATCATCGAAACCGAATTGGGTGACCCTGGCCCAGAACGTATCTGGTACATAGCTGATGCATTTCGTTGTGGCATGGACTTCAATGAAATTCATACTCTGACACGCATTGATCCATGGTTCCTGGCACAAGTGGAAGATCTAGTCAGACATGAACAATCACTCACCGGCAAGACTCTCGATACGCTTGATCTAAGTACGTTGTACAAGCTGAAACGTAGTGGTTTTTCTGACCAACGTCTGGCGAAGCTACTGAATACTGAGCAAGCCGCAGTGCGTGCTGAGCGATATCGACTTAATTTGCATCCAGTATACAAACGTGTGGACACTTGCGCAGCTGAGTTTGCTACTCACACCGCTTATATGTACTCCACTTATGAAGAAGAATGTGAGGCACTTCCTACCGACAGCAAAAAAATCATCGTGCTAGGCGGAGGGCCCAATCGTATCGGCCAGGGTATCGAATTCGATTACTGTTGTGTGCATGCTGCGCTAGCGTTACGTGAAGATGGCTTCGAGACGATTATGGTGAACTGCAATCCAGAGACAGTTTCGACTGACTACGACACTTCTGATCGACTATATTTTGAGCCGTTAACCTTGGAGGATGTGCTCGAAATTGTCAAAGTAGAGAAGCCTTTTGGCGTGATCGTACAGTATGGTGGGCAAACACCACTAAAACTCGCTTGCGATCTTGAAGCCAACGGGGTGCCCATCATTGGTACCAGCCCAGACATGATTGATTGCGCGGAAGACCGCGAACGTTTCCAAAAAATGCTGCATCGGCTTGGGTTAAGGCAACCAGTTAACCGTACCGCGCGTAATCCTTCAGCTGCGCTGACTGCTGCCAATGAAATTGGCTATCCATTGGTAGTACGTCCTAGTTATGTACTGGGTGGACGCGCTATGGAAATTGTCCATGAACAAAGAGAACTAGAACGATATATGCGTGAGGCGATAAAAGTGTCCCACGACTCACCAGTGTTGTTGGATCGTTTTCTCAACGATGCTATTGAAGTAGATGTGGATGCGATCTGTGACGGCAAGACTGTACTGATAGGCGGCGTCATGGAACACATTGAGCAGGCTGGTGTACACTCAGGTGATTCGGCCTGCTCACTGCCCCCTTTCAGCCTGTCACCTACCATAAAAGATGAATTAAGCAGGCAGACTGAAGCAATGGCTCTCGCACTTCAGGTAGTGGGTTTAATGAACGTGCAGTTTGCCATTCAGGACAATACCGTATATGTACTTGAAGTAAACCCAAGAGCATCGCGAACTGTGCCTTTTGTATCCAAAGCTACTGGGCTGCAGTTGGCAAAAATTGCGGCACGCTGCATGGTAGGAGTAACGCTCGCCCAACAGGATGTAGTTAGTGAAAAGATTCCTTCCTATTATTCGGTGAAAGAAGCCATGTTCCCATTTATCAAATTTCCCGGTGTGGATACCATACTTGGACCCGAAATGAAATCCACTGGTGAAGTAATGGGAGTAGGATATACCTTTGCAGAAGCATTCGTTAAATCTCAACTGTCTGCTGGAGTCAAATTACCCACCGCCGGAAAAATTTTTATCAGTGTGCGCCAATCGGACAAGCCTCGCGCGGTCGAAATCGCCCGCAAACTTGCAGAACTAGGATTCACCCTTTATGCTACTCGTGGTACCGCAGCTGAATTGACCAGCGCGGGGCTAGCGGTTATTCCGATAAATAAGGTGACAGAAGGACATCCTCACATTGTTGATATGATTAAGAATGGAGAAATAAATTTAATCATCAACACAGTAGAGGACAAACGTAGCGCGATTCAGGATTCATATTCGATTCGCCATGCAGTACTGCAAGCAAGAGTAACGTATTTCACCACGTTGTCAGGTGCGCGTGCTGCATGTGTTGGCATGGCAAATATACGAGAGCTACAAGCTTACGACTTGCAAACATTGCATGCAACTGGATAAGCCTTGGTTGGTACCATACGCGCTTACCGCTAAGTATAAGTACAAGGAATTGTAGATCGATGATATGTTGACTTCAATCCTACCAAAACAAGACTTGTCGAAAACCAAACTGATAATCAGCACTCAAAATCGAACAAAATAACAGAAGAGAGTAGACCCCATGAGTACGATTCCATTGACAGTGATTGGTGCGGAAAAACTGCGTTCCGAACTGCGCGAAATGAAGACCGTGCAACGCCCTGCAGTAATTGTTGCCATTGCTGAGGCCCGCTCGCATGGAGATCTTACAGAAAATGCCGAATATGATGCCGCAAAGGAGCGACAAGGATTCATCGAGGGACGTATTTCCGAACTGGAAAACAAACTTTCTAAGGCACAGATCATCAACCCGGCATTACTCGACGCCGATGGCGCTTGCGTTTTTGGTGCCACCATTGATCTTGAAGACGTAGCTAATGGTACGATGGTAACTTACCAGATTGTTGGCGACGATGAGGCAAATATCAAGCAGGGCAAAATTTCCATCAGCTCACCTATATCCCGTGCTTTGATTGGCAAGCATCCCGGTGATGTAGCAGAAGTACAGGCTCCAGGTGGAACGAGGGAGTACGCGATTCACAATGTGAAATATATTTAGGTATTAGACAATCTTCTCGTCGATAGAACATAGCAACATATTAAGGCTAAAAACTATGCATTGTTCTGGGTAGTTATCTTTTAATACTAATCGTGGTAGATTCTTATACTTCATCCAATTTGGGACAGTAAACTACCAAAATCTTTGCTGAGTTAATGGCGTAGATAATAAGTCCTTGATACACGATAACGAAAAGAGATGGGGGTGTTACCATGAATTTTTTCGAAAGATCTAATTCCACTCAATGAAGAATGCCAAATCCAGTAAAGCTTGGATTAAGGAGCACGTAAATGATTTCTTCGTCAAGCAAGCAAAAAAAGAGGGTTATCGTTCACGTGCTGCATACAAACTAATAGAAATCTCTAGGCGCGACCATTTGCTAAAGCCTGGAATAACCGTAGTGGACCTAGGTGCGACACCTGGTGGTTGGTCACAGGTAGCAGCAAGCAAGGTGGGCTGGAGCGGAAAAGTATTCTCGCTGGATATACTGGAAATGGGGGCACTACCTGGCGTTACGTTCATACAGGGTGATTTCGAAGAAGAGGCCACTTTAATTGAACTGAGAAAAAAACTTGGAGAAAAGCCAGTTGACCTTGTAATTTCGGATATGTCGCCTAATATAAGCGGCATAGGGATATGTGACCAAGCACGTAGCATGTATTTAGCTGAGTTGGCTCTGAAATTTTCTGTAGCGCAATTGAACTCTGGTGGCAATTTTCTCGTCAAAGTGTTTCAAGGTTCTGATATTGAACAGTTTCTGTACACCATGCGTACTTCTTTCCAGCAGGTGGTGACGCGTAAACCGGAAGCATCGCGTGGTCGCAGCAACGAAATATATTTACTGGGACTAAAGAAACAAGAGAGAGTACCGTAGCCATTACCATTATCTAAACAAAGTAAGAATAGTTACTAGCCTAATATGGAACTTGGTCACCAAAATAGGATAAATCTCTGATCAGGGACACCCTGTTATAAATTCAGAAATGGGTTTAAAATAAGTAAATAAGAATTCTGATGGTATTAACCAAGGAGCTATCTTGAACAATCTCATTAAAAACATGGTCATTTGGCTAGTGATTGCGCTGGTGCTATCGACGGTGTTTAACCAGTTCAGTACGCGCCAGACAACGCAGACGCAGATGGAGTATTCTCAGTTCATCGATGAGCTGAAGCAGGGCAGAATAGCTAAGGTAACCATCAAAGGGGCTACTCTAAAAGGCACCAAGGCTGATGGTAGACGCTTTACCACATACACGCCTTCCGATCCCTGGATGGTAAGTGACTTGCTCAAAGCAGGTGTTGTCATCGAGGTTAAGCCAGAAGAAGAACCATCGCTATTGATGAATATTTTTGTCTCGTGGTTCCCAATGTTGTTGCTAATTGGTGTATGGATTTTCTTCATGCGCCAAATGCAAGGCGGCGGTCGTGGTGGTGGCGTTTTCTCATTTGGCAAGAGCAAGGCACGCATGCTAGATGAGTCCTCCAATGAGGTGACATTCGCCGATGTGGCGGGTTGCGAGGAAGCTAAAGAAGAAGTTTTAGAGCTGGTCGAATTCCTGCGTGAACCCAGTAAGTTCCAGAAATTAGGTGGCCATATCCCCCGTGGCATATTGATGATTGGCAATCCTGGTACAGGTAAAACTCTGCTAGCTCGTGCTATCGCAGGCGAGGCTAAGGTACCGTTCTTCACTATTTCTGGATCCGATTTCGTGGAGATGTTCGTTGGTGTGGGTGCTGCGAGAGTACGAGACATGTTTGAGCAAGCCAAAAAGAATGCGCCTTGCATTATCTTCATCGATGAAATCGATGCAGTTGGTCGCCAGCGTGGTGCAGGGTTAGGTGGTGGCAACGATGAGCGTGAACAAACCCTGAACCAATTACTGGTTGAAATGGATGGTTTTGAGGGCACAGCTGGTGTGATTGTAGTCGCGGCCACCAACCGCCCTGACATACTTGACCCAGCGTTGCTGCGTCCCGGCCGTTTTGATCGACAGGTAACGGTGCCACTGCCTGATATACGCGGACGCGAACAGATTCTTCACGTCCATATGCGAAAGGTACCGATCTCTCCAGATGTAAAAGCGAACATTATCGCGCGCGGTACTCCTGGAATGTCGGGTGCTGATTTGGCCAATTTAGTGAATGAAGCAGCTCTGTTTGCAGCGCGTAGTAATAAACGGCTCGTAGATATGGATGACTTTGAACGTGCCAAGGACAAAATATTCATGGGCGCAGAACGACGCTCAGTAGTAATGCCAGAGCATGAACGACGCAATACTGCTTATCACGAATCTGGGCACGCTGTGGTGGCCGGGCTTCTGCCTAAGACCGATCCAGTGCATAAAGTCACCATTATTCCACGAGGACGTGCACTGGGTGTAACTATGCAATTACCTGTTGAAGATCGTTTCAGCATGGATCGTGAAGAAATTCTACAGAGTATCGCAGTACTGTTTGGCGGACGTATCGCTGAGGAAGTATTTATGAAACAGATGACCACTGGTGCATCTAACGATTTTGAGCGGGCTACCGAAATGGCTCGGCGCATGGTCACCCAATGGGGTATGTCCGAATCTCTTGGTCCGATGGTGTATGGAGAAAATGAGGGTGAAATTTTTCTTGGGCGTTCCGTTACCACTCACAAAAATGTAAGTGAAGCCACCATGCAGAATGTAGACATAGAAATTCGCCGCATAATTGATGAACAGTACTCCCTGGCACGTAAGCTGGTTGAAGAAAACCGTGACAAGATCGAAGCTATGGCCAAGGCCCTACTAGAGTGGGAAACCATAGACTCCGATCAGATTGGAGACATCATGGAAGGTCGTACTCCGCGTCCGCCCAAACCAGCCCAAACTGCACCAACTCCGCCGAAAGACGATCTGACGCCTCCAGGTGCACCTGCAACTGCGCCCCCGGCGCAAGAAGTATAAAGCGGGTGGATGAAAACTTGGAAATGCAAGAGTTGTTGTACAACTGTGCTCACCATCATTTACAACTGTGGAGACAAACCTCGGGTAGGTGAGACTCCTCATCTAAGCTAACTACTTTTCCCGAGTCCCGTTCCTCCATTGCGGAAAATTCACGACCCCCTTCCCCCTTGTAGCCCTCTCATAATGGGGATTGTGAACGTAACGCCAGACTCTTTCTCTGACAGTGGTCTGTGCGCATCAACTGAAAACGCTGTCCGTCATGCTACACAATTGATTGAAGAGGGTGTTGACATGCTGGACATTGGCGGAGAATCTACTCGCCCTGGTAGCACCCCGGTATGTGTCGAAGAAGAATTACATCGCGTCCTTCCGGTGGTGCAAGCCTTAGTTAACATGAATATCCCGATTTCTGTTGATACCTCTAAACCGGAAGTGATGTGTGCAACAATAAAAGCTGGCGCAATCATGATTAATGACATTAATGCTCTACAGGCACCCGGAGCGCTCGAGGTCGTAGCAACTGAAGGAGCAGCAGCATGCATAGCGCATATGCAAGGAAAACCACACAGTATGCAGGTAAACCCACAATACAGTGACGTGGTAGCAGAAGTGAAAGATTTCTTACGGCAACGCATAGATGTCGCACAAGCCGCAGGAATCCCACGAGAACGACTAACGATAGACCCAGGATTCGGGTTCGGTAAAACGCTGGGGCACAATCTCCAATTACTGCGCTGTCTAGAACGCTTTACGGACATGGGTGTAGCTGTTCTAGTAGGATTATCGCGTAAATCCATGTTGGGAGAAATCACTGGTAACAAAGTAAACAACCGGCTTCACTCCAGCGTTTCGGCGGCGTTGTTGGCTGCGATTAAAGGGGCTAGAATCCTGCGAGTACACGATGTAAAAGCAACAAAAGATGCACTAGCAGTTTACAATGCAGTGACCAGCCAAACATAAAAAACGACAGTGTAAGTACTGTTCGTACAGTTTTTTAGTATTGATTAATATGGGGTAGTTTAATTGACCAAAAAATATTTCGGCACTGATGGTATACGTGGTCGGGTGGGAAATACTCCTATAACACCAGATTTCATCATGCACCTTGGTTATTCTGCAGGCAAAGTGCTAGCCTCAGCTGACAGATACTTATCTAAGGACGAACGTCCCGCAGTGCTGATCGGTAAGGATACGCGTATATCTGGCTATATGTTAGAGTCAGCCTTGCAAGCAGGCCTATCTGCAGCTGGGGTAGATGTACTGTTAACTGGCCCCATGCCAACTCCGGCTGTTGCCTATCTCACCTGTGCGCTGCGGCTACAAGCAGGCATTGTGATTTCTGCTTCACACAATCCATTTGAAGACAACGGTATCAAGTTTTTTTCTGCTTCGGGCAACAAACTATCCGATGCAACTGAAAATAATATAGAAATGGGACTAGATGCACCGATTACATCCATGCCCTCTGCCCAACTTGGCAGAGCGAGACGAGTTAACGATGCATCTGGACGCTATATAGAGTTTTGCAAAAGTACCTTTCCATATCATCTTGATTTACGCGGCATGCGTATCGTGGTTGATTGTGCCCATGGGGCAACATACCACATCGCTGGTCATGTGCTACATGAACTGGGCGCGGATGTGGTTGTCATAGGAGCGCAACCTGATGGTCTGAATATCAATCAAAAATACGGTGCGATGCATAGTACAACAATACAAAAAGCCGTAAGGCAGCACCACGCTGATATTGGTATTGCACTTGATGGAGACGGTGATCGTATGGTCATGTCTGATAAGAATGGTAACCTCTACGATGGCGACCAGTTACTCTACATCATTGCCAAACACCGCCAGCAGAAAAACCTACTCAAGGGCGGAGTGGTAGGTACATTGATGACTAATCTTGCGATAGAAAACGGTTTTAATAAGTTAGATATCCCGTTTGCCCGCGCCAACGTTGGTGACCGTCACGTGCTGGAACTGCTACAAAAGAAAGGTTGGGAGCTAGGAGGAGAAGGATCTGGCCACATAATTTGTGTTGACAAGCACACCACAGGCGACGGAATTATTTCTGCGTTGCAGATACTGCACGCAATGCGGGACTCTGGCAAGGCATTGGCAGAACTCTCACGTGGAGTTACGCTTTACCCACAACAACTTATCAACGTGAAAGTCCAAAAAGGGTTCGACTTTCATACTATTGCATCAATCAAGGCTGCTCAGACAAAGGCCAGACGTGATCTTGGCGACCAAGGCCGAATACTACTACGCGCATCGGGTACTGAACCACTGGTGCGAGTAATGGTAGAGGGTGAATCAAAACAAAAGGTCAAGTACTGGGTTGAGTATATTTCAAATGCTTTGCGGAGTGCCGCAACTCTATAAAAACTGCTTGGCTTAAAGGATATGTCTATGATTGTGCGGCGTGGACTCTCCTTCGAAAATAAGACGCTTCAATCCTAGATACTGGTTCTTAGTTTGATGCTATTCAGCTTTTCCAAGAGCTACATTATAAATTGTGTTCGCTGGTATAATTTTCTCTATCTCTTTATCAAAGGAATAAACTGTGACAATTATTCGTTTACCGGATGGTTCGGAGCGTGAATTTGATCAGCCAGTGACAGTAATGGAAGTCGCAGCGTCGATTGGTACAGGGCTAGCACGTGCTGCGTTAGCAGGCAAAGTAAACGGTAAGCTGGTAGATACGTCCGACCGCATCGAAGTCGATAGCGATCTTGCTATCGTGACTGAGAAAGATGCGGAAGGATTAGAAATTATTCGTCATTCTAGCGCGCATTTGCTGGCACATGCGGTGAAGGAACTATTTCCCGAAGCGCAGGTTACTATCGGCCCGGTGGTCGAGAACGGGTTTTACTACGACTTTTCTTACAAACGTGCCTTCACACTGGAAGATCTGGCCGCAATCGAAAAGCGTATGACTGAAATCAGTAAGCGTGATTTGAAGGTAGAACGCAAGATATGGGAACGTTCGGAGGCAATCAAATTTTTTAAGAGCCAGAGTGAACACTATAAAGCACAAATCATCGAGGCTATTCCAGGCGAAGAGGATGTGTCGCTTTATTCTCAGGGAAATTTTACCGATCTGTGCCGTGGCCCGCATGTCCCAGCCACTTCCAGACTTAAGGTATTTAAGCTAATGAAAGTAGCGGGTGCTTATTGGCGAGGAGATTCGCACAATGAAATGCTACAGAGAATTTATGGCACGGCCTGGACTAGAAAGGAAGATCAGGATGCTTACCTTCTCCGTCTTGAAGAAGCCGAAAAGCGAGATCACCGCAAGCTTGGCAAGCAATTGGATTTATTTCATATTCAGGAAGAAGCACCGGGCATGGTATTTTGGCATCCCAGTGGTTGGATTATCTGGCAGCAGGTAGAACAATACATGCGGGAAGTACTCCAAGATAACGCCTATCAAGAAATTCGGACGCCTCAGGTACTTGACAAGGCCTTATGGGAACGCTCTGGACATTGGGGAAATTTTCGTGAGAATATGTTCACTACACATTCGGAAGAGCGTAATTTTGCGATTAAGCCAATGAATTGCCCTGGCCATATCCAAGTGTTTAACCAGGGATTAAAAAGCTATCGTGATTTACCATTGCGGCTAGCGGAATTTGGCTCGTGTCATCGTAATGAGCCCTCTGGTGCATTGCACGGCCTCATGCGGGTACGGACATTCACCCAAGACGATGCGCACATTTTTTGTACTGAAGCCCAAGTACAGGATGAAGTGGTACATTTTATTGACCTGTTGCAGAAAGTTTACACCGACTTCGGTTTTAATGAAATTCTGGTGAAACTGTCAACCCGCCCACAAATGCGCGTTGGCTCGGAGGAGCAATGGGATAAGGCAGAAACTGCTCTGGAATTAGCGTTGAAACACAAGCGACTCATCTGGGAATTACAATCAGGTGAAGGTGCATTTTACGGACCAAAAATAGATTTTTCTCTCAAGGATAGTATCGGCAGGGTGTGGCAATGTGGCACACTCCAGCTTGATTTCTCCATGCCAGAGAGGTTGGGTGCAGAGTTTGTTGCTGAGGATAACACGCGCCAAGTGCCAGTAATGCTGCACCGTGCAATTTTAGGATCATTGGAGCGCTTCATTGGCATTCTCATCGAGAACCATGCTGGAGCTCTTCCCTTGTGGCTTTCACCGAATCAGGTAGTGGTACTGAACATCTCTGAAGGACAAGCAGATTATGCAAAAAAAATAACTGAAGAACTCAAGCGCAATGGCATCCGAGCACATGCGGACTTGAGAAATGAAAAAATACCCTATAAAATACGCGAACATAGTATACAAAAGCTGCCCTACCAGATCATTGTGGGTTCCAAGGAAGTAGCAACTCAATCGGTTGCTGTGCGTACCCGATCTGGGTCCGATCTCGGTCAAATGTCTCTTCAGGTATTGATTGAACGTCTTAAAGTAGAGATATCTACAAAGATAGGTGCAGCTTAATTTATTTAACAAACTTGGGGAACTACTATAGCTCAGGAAAAGGCGGCACGTGTCAATTATGAGATTAATGCGCCGGAAGTGCGGTTAATCGGTGTGAAAGGAGAACAGATAGGTATCGTCACTCTGGAAATCGCTATATCTTTGGCGGAGGAGACCGAGATAGATTTGGTTGAAATCGCCCCCACCGCACAGCCTCCAGTATGCCGTTTAATGGATTATGGCAAATTCCGTTATCAAGAAAGTAAGAAAAAACACGAGGCTAAACTCAAGCAAAAACAAATCCAAATCAAGGAAGTAAAATTCCGTCCCAATACAGACGACGGTGACTACAATATCAAGCTGCGCAACTTGATTAGTTTCTTGGCGGAAGGAGATAAGGCTAAGGTTACGCTCCGTTTCCGCGGACGTGAAATGGCACATCAGGAATTCGGTGTACGCCTACTGGAGCGAGTAAGAGACGACTTGGAAACTTATGCGACAGTAGAGCAGTTTCCGAGAATGGAAGGACGACAAATGGTAATGGTTCTATCACCAAAGAAAAAGGAGGTGAAGATGGCCAAGCCCAAAGAAACCAAACCGAGAGAAATTAGACCTAATACGACTGGAGAAGACAGCGACACAACGCAGGATACAAAGAATTTGGAAACGAATTTTACGATTGAAACTAAGACAACGGCTGAGAAGCTTTAAAATTGAAGTAGCTAGGCATTGAAAGTTAGTTTGTCAGAACATATATAGTTATAGATAGCGGCAGGTTTGATAAAGACTATATTTAAACATTAGCGAAAAAAAACAAGTGATGTCTAGGTTATAAAAGCTTTCCAGTTAGGAGACACCTAGCGTCATATTAAAAACAGGAGTTATGTCATGCCCAAAATGAAGACCAAGCGTGGTGCTGCTAAGCGCTTTAAAGTAAGGGCTGGCGGTAGTGTTAAGCGCTCACATGCATTCAAGCGCCATATTCTCACGAAAAAAACTACCAAGAGTAAGCGCCAGTTGAGGGGGACTACTGAGGTTCATTATAGTAACGTAGCGTCTGTGCACGCTATGCTGCCCTACGCCTAAGGAGAACTGTCATGCCTAGAGTAAAACGTGGTGTAACGGCTCATGCCCGTCACAAGAAGGTGTTGAACCTAGCCAAAGGATACCGCGGACGCCGCAAAAACGTTTATCGAATCGCCAAGGAAGCGGTAATGAAAGCAGGGGAGTATGCTTACCGTGACCGTCGTCAAAAGAAGCGTCAATTTCGTGCCCTTTGGATCGCTCGCATTAACGCCGCTGCGCGCGAATGTGGCCTACCCTACAGCGTTTTCATGAACGGGCTGAAGAAAGCTGCAATCGAAGTGGATCGCAAAGTGCTGGCTGATATCGCTATCTTTGACAAGCCAACCTTCGTGAAATTAGTTGAACAAGCCAAAGCCAGCCTCGCTACATAGCTGGCTATAGCGAAAGAAGCGGTAAGGAGACTTGGGGTATAGAAGCGCCTTGGCCTCCTTTTTTCTTGTACAGTTTAGATAGCCCGTCCTACATTGTGTTCCCATGAACAACCTAGAAAATCTTCTCAAAGAAGCCAAAAGCTTGTTCGATAGCATAGATAACACTACTGAGCTTGAAAAGGCAAAGGCGCATTATCTTGGCAAAAGCGGCGTGCTAACTGAGATGCTGAGGGGATTGGGAAAACTTTCTCCGGAAGAACGACCTGCCATGGGCGGCCACATCAACAAGTTGAAGGAGGCACTAGAAGCAACGATTAATTACCGTCGTGAGACGATTCTATCCAAAGAAATGGAAGCACAGTTGACTGGAGAAGCGCTTGACGTAACCCTATCGGGACGTGGCTTGGGAATGGGTGGCTTGCACCCAGTGACACGAACGCTGGAACGCATCGAATCGTTATTCCGTTCAATTGGCTTTACCGTGGCCTCAGGCCCCGAGATCGAAACTGACTTCTACAATTTTACTGCGCTTAATATCCCAGAAAATCACCCAGCTCGAGCGATGCACGACACGTTCTATGTCGCTGATGAAGAAAATGAGCATTTGCTGCGCACCCATACATCACCAGTTCAAATCCGTTACATGCAAAGTAAACGTCCACCAATCAAAGTGATTGCACCAGGGCGGGTATACCGATGCGATTCTGACGTATCCCATACACCTATGTTCCATCAAGTAGAGGGTTTATGGATAGATGAAAATGCCAATTTTTCAGCTCTAAAAGGCGTATTGGTGGATTTTATGAAACAATTTTCAGAAGATGAGGAATTATCGACACGCTTCCGCCCTTCGTTCTTTCCATTTACTGAGCCCTCGGCCGAAATGGATATTAGCTGTGTTATGTGCAACAGCAAAGGTTGCAGAGTGTGTGGTTACACCGGCTGGCTGGAAATACTGGGTTGCGGCATGGTACACCCCAAAGTCCTGAAACATGTCAACATAGATAGTGAAAAATACATCGGTTTTGCCTTCGGGATGGGTGTAGAACGATTAGCGATGCTGAAGTATGGGGTAAACGATATACGAATGTTTTTTGAAAATGATTTACGGTTCTTGAAACAGTTTAATTGAAATTATCAATTGCGCCTTTTGCAATAATAGTAGATCACTATGAAATTTCCTGAGAGCTGGCTTCGCACTTTAGTTAACCCACCGCTTTCAAGTAGCGAGTTAGCTCATTCACTGACCATGGCTGGTCTGGAGGTGGAATCCATTGAGTCTGCAGCACCAGACTTTAATAGGGTGGTTGTAGCTGAAGTACTGTCAGTAAAAACACACCCGAATGCAGATCTCCTTCATGTATGCCTGGTAAATGTAGGTGAAACTATAAATAATGAGCCCCTACAAATTGTTAGTGGAGCTGCTAACGTTTGTGTCGGGGTGAAAGTGCCATGTGCGTTGATCGGTGCACAACTGCCGCTTATGAACATTAAACAGGCTAGAATACGTGGAGTGGAATCATTTGGCATGTTATGTTCAACCAAGGAACTAGGTATAGGCGAAGCAGCAGAGGGCCTGTTATTGCTTCCCAGTGATGCGCCAACGGGAACGGATTTTCGCGATTACTATGAGCTTGATGACAATCTCTTTACGCTAAAATTAACCCCTAACCGTGCTGATTGCTTGGGACTGTCAGGCGTAGCGCGAGAAGTAGCAGCAATTTCTTCTGCAAAACTAAATCCGCTTGAAATTATTCTGGTCAAAAATGATATCGGCGATGCCTTGACTGTGCACGTAGATGAGCCGGATGCATGTCCGCTTTATTGTGGCAGGGTAATCCGTAACATACATCTCGACGTGCCCACACCAACATGGATGACTCGACGTCTAGAACGAAGTGGAATACGCGCAATCAACACGGTGGTGGACGTGACTAATTACGTGATGCTAGAAACTGGCCAGCCAATGCACGCTTTCAATCTTGCAAAAATTACCGGTGGGAGTTCGGGAATTATTCATGTACGCTACGCTAATTCAGGCGAAAAACTACAATTGCTAAATGGCGAGAACCTTGCGCTGCAATATGATATGTTAGTGATTGCTGATGAAGTTAATCCCCTGGCATTGGCAGGTATCATGGGTGGAAGCGAAAGCAGGGTGGAACAGGGCGCTACCGACCTGTTCCTTGAAAGTGCATTTTTCAGTCCGAGAGTAATATCTGGGAAGTCTCTTCAACTCGGAATCAATTCAGATTCTGCTCACCGCTTCGAACGTGGTGTAGATTTTGCAACCACACGCAGTGTAATGGAACGAGCCACAAGTTTGATACTAGATATCTGTGGTGGCCACGCAGGGCCAATTACTGAAGTAAAAGGAAAATTACCTCAACGTAACCCTATTCTCCTGCGAGAGAAGCGAGTACAACGAATACTGGGTATTAATCTTAATAAAAACAAGATGACTGAATTGTTGCAGCGCTTGCAATTCGATTTTTCTATTAAAAACGAAATATTTCATGTGATACCACCAACATATCGTTTTGATTTAGTTATTGAAGAAGATTTAATCGAAGAGATTGCGCGCATTTATGGATATAACCATATTCCAGCAAACTTACCACGTGTAAGCTTGAATATACTGCCTGAACCAGAGACAGTGCGCACAACAGCGCAACTACGAAGAATCTTTGTAGCACGTGATTACCAGGAAGTAATAAATTACGCATTTGTAGACGCCGAGTGGGAGGAAAATCTTGCGAATAATACAACACCAGTGATGTTGAAAAATCCCATTTCTAGTCAAATGGATGCAATGCGTAGTAGCTTAGCTGGAGGACTTATTTCAAACTTGCAATTTAATCTCAACCGCAAGCAAACCAGAGTACGATTGTTTGAGATTGGGTCCTGTTTCATGAGAGAAGATGGGGCTTACACGCAATCAGAAAAACTAGCTGGACTGTGCTATGGTGATGTCGTGGCTGAGCAATGGGATGTACCTGAACGCAAAGTGGATTTTTATGATGCCAAGGCTGATATTGAAGCATTATTCTGGCCAGAAATCATAAGTTTTGAAGCAACATCCCATCCTGCTCTACATCCTGGCAAATCAGCACAGATCCGTCTAGGTGAAGAAATCGTCGGGTGGTTAGGAGAACTTCATCCCCGTTGCATACAGAAAGCAGATTTACCAAAATCCGTTGTGCTATTTGAACTTGACCTAGATGTCTTGATGGGGCGAACTTTACCAACGGCAGAAGAAATTCCAAAATATCCGTCTGTACGACGCGATATTGCTGTGATAGTGGCAGATAGTATCAACGCCCAATCACTGCTGAAGTGTATGCAGGCCTTGAATTCACCTATCATTTCAGAAATTGCCCTGTTTGATGTTTATCGTGGCAAGGGAATGGTGAGCGGTAAAAAAAGTCTTGCATTCCGTGTGTTATTACAAGATACTAAAAAAACGTTAACCGATACAGAAGCAGATTTAGTAATCACGAAATTGGTAAAGATTCTAGAAAATGAATTTGAGGCAAAACTCCGTAATTAAATATAAATAGACAAACTTAGTGTAAATCCAAAAAATCAATAAACATTTGGGGCAAAACTCCGCAATTAAATATAAATAGACAAACTTGGTGTAAGTCCAAAAAATCAATAAACAAGTAAGGAGAGGAAAAGCATGACCTTAACAAAGGCTGAATTAGCGGATTTATTATTTGAAAAAGTTGGCCTAAACAAGCGAGAGGCCAAAGATATGGTGGACTCTTTTTACGAAGAGGTTCGTATTGCACTGGAAAATGGCGATGGGGTCAAACTATCAGGCTTCGGCAATTTCCAGTTACGCGACAAACCACAACGTCCTGGCCGTAACCCCAAGACCGGAGAAGAAGTCCAGATCACTGCCCGACGCGTGGTAACTTTCCACGCCAGTCAAAAACTGAAGGCAATGGTGGAAAAAACCCATAATGGGAAGCATCTCACCTAGCAGTGCTTTGCCGCCCATTCCGGCAAAGCGTTATTTCACTATAGGCGAAGTTAGCGAGCTATGTTGCGTCAAACCACATGTGCTGCGCTACTGGGAACAAGAATTCTCGCATTTGAAGCCGGTTAAACGTCGCGGCAACCGCCGCTACTATCAGCACCATGAAGTATTGCTAATCCGCCGTATTCGAGAACTGCTATACGGGCAGGGATTTACAATCAATGGCGCTCGTGGTCGTCTAGAACAGGACATGCCTGAACCGATATCTAATACAACAAGTACTTCTTCGGTTGGCGAACTCCTCACACCTGTCAATTTGGCAAGGTTACAAGGTGAGATTAAAAACGTTGTGTCTTTACTTCGATCATGATTTGTTTTACCCGTTTTTCCTCATTCTGTACAGCACGAGACACTAAAAGCGATTCCTAACGTTAGGGCTTGTTGCTATAATCCGCACCTTCGGGGCGTGGCGCAGCCTGGTAGCGTACTTGCATGGGGTGCAAGTGGTCGGAGGTTCGAATCCTCTCGCCCCGACCAGTTAAATAGGTAGGTTAATCAATTGTTACGCATAATTTAGGTCTAATATCAGTTGAATTGCTTGCTTCATTTCCCGAATAATCTAAAAACAACTGGGCTCTTTCCGAATGCGCATATTACTCAGTAACGACGACGGGTATTTCGCGCCAGGCCTAACCTCGCTTGTCGAAGCACTTTCCTCTTTTGCAGACATAGTAGTAGTTGCACCAGAGCGTGACCGTAGCGGTGCTAGTAATTCGCTTACGCTAGATCGCCCTCTTAGTTTGCACAAATCTCACAATGGTTTCTACTATGTAAACGGCACGCCCACAGACTGTGTGCACCTAGCAGTTACTGGCATGCTTGAAACACTACCGGACATGGTGATATCCGGTATCAACGATGGCGCTAATATGGGTGACGACACTGTTTACTCTGGTACAGTTGCTGCTGCCACTGAGGGTTTCTTATTAGGCATACCTTCGCTTGCCGTGTCACTCGCAAATGTTTCCGATGAAAATTTCTCCACTGCTGCACGTGTTGCGTCTGATATTGTGCAACGGTTTAAAAAAAGCAAATTCCATGAGCCGATACTACTTAACATCAATGTACCTGATATTCCGTATGAGCATCTGCAGGGCATTGAAGTAACACGACTTGGTCGACGCCACAAAGCTGAAGCGGTAGTCAAAACACAAAGTCCACGTGGCGAAACAGTATACTGGGTGGGTGCAGCAGGTGCAGTTCAGGATGCTAGTAAGGACACGGATTTTCACGCAATCCAGCTAAATCGAGTATCGGTCACACCACTACAAATTGACCTGACTCAATACGCACAGCTAGATACAGTGAAGCAATGGCTAGAATAATGGGCATATATTCAGAGTATTTTGCATGTTGAAAATCCAACATTTCAAGGGATATTGAGTTTGAACATCTACCATACTGGCATCGGTATGACTTCTCAGCGTACCCGCGTGCGTATGATCGATCGTTTACGCAGACAAAATATCGTAGATGAAGTGGTGTTGACGGCTATGAACTCTGTACCCCGTCATATCTTTGTCGAGGAGGTTCTGGCAAGTCGTGCCTACGATGATGTCGCACTACCCATTAATTTTGGACAGACCATTTCAAGTCCATATATTGTGGCACGTATGAGTGAATTGCTGCGTGCAGGTTCAAATCTTGATAGAATTCTTGAAATTGGTACAGGCTGTGGCTATCAGACAGCTATATTGGCACAACTTGCAAACGAGGTTTATTCGATCGAACGCATCGGACCGTTACTCACCCGCACTCGCACCCGTCTGCGAGAGCTCCGTCTTAATAATGTTCGCTTGAAGCATGCAGATGGCCTCCTTGGACTACCTGAAGTTGCGCCATTCGATGGTATTATTATGACAGGTGCAACTACGCATGTTCCTTCTACATTACTGGCGCAATTGGCGATCGGTGGTAGAATGGTAATTCCGAAAGGAAGCCAGGAACAGTATCTGTGCGTGATTGAACGCAACTCGCAAAGTTATACCGAAACTATTCTGGATGAAGTGAGATTCGTGCCAATACTGTCGGGCATTGTAAAAGATTAAGCTATGCAGAATGAGAGATGGAAAATGAAAGATAGCGAATTGAAGCACAAGAGCTTGGACAACAACGGTCTTCCCACCACAGTTGTTGAACACTTCGAACATACACATTGCAATAGTAGATCTTGTTACACCTTTTTATTACTGCAATTCATTCTCTGTCTTTTGCTCTTCGGTTGCGCTTCCACTAAACGACACCCTCCGATAATCAAAAGTGCTCCTCCCACAGCAAGTAGGTCTATAGAAGCTACTTATACTGTACAAAAAGGCGATACACTTTACAGCATCGCGCAAAGCCATGGTATTGATTACAGGGATTTAGCAGAGTGGAATAGTATAGAAAACCCTGGTGCCATAAATGTCGGTCAACAACTTAGTTTATCCTCACCTACTCAACTAGCGAAGCCATCTATATTTGCTCTTCCTGAGTCGGAGCCTATATCAACAGTCAAATCCACTCCTGAGGCCGACCCAACATTAAAACAAGATATCACCCCTACTGTTGTTACATTAAAAACTGAGCCTAAGGCTCTGAAATTAGCATACTCGGAGCAAGCAGTTTCACAATTGAAAGAATCTGAAAATGCACTTCCAGTAGTTATGGCAAACACAGCAACCGAGAAACATACTGAGATATCAAGCGATCCTATACTTCCTTCCACGGAAACTATTCATGAAAATAGCGGTATTGAATGGATCTGGCCTACCGAAGGAAGGATATCAAGCCATTTTTCAGAAAGTACTAAAGGTATGGATATTTCAGGTAAGACAGGGCAACCAGTTCTGGCTTCCGCCACGGGTAAAGTAGTTTACAGCGGCACTGGATTGCGTGGCTATGGTCAACTTATTATCATAAAGCATAACAGCACCTACCTTAGCGCTTATGCTCATAACAGCAAACTCCTGGTGAAGGAAGGACAAACAGTATTTCAAGGACAAAAAATAGCAGAGATGGGAAATACCGACAGCAAACTGGTAAGGCTTCACTTTGAAATCCGAAAGAATGGGAAGCCAGTGGATCCACTCAAACATCTGCCAGAGACGTCTGGGTAAACAATCCATTAATTTACCAATAACACTCTATCGCAAGCCAGTTAACAAAGAAACTTGATATCACTCGCGTTAGGTTGCAACATAATCAACTTGGTAGCGCTAAAAATAGCGTACCGTATGATAATGTAAGACGGCAATGTGAAGAACATGATACTGTTAAGTAGAATGATAAATGAGCATTAAACCTTGGCCACAGATACTCTGTGGCCAATTATTTACCTTAAACTTTTAATTGGCCAATCTGTAAAAAGTCTGCAAATTACGTCATTTACAGGCACGGCGCTGTGCAAACTGGCTTCTTTCAGTTGACGAGAACAGCGGCATGAATGAACAGAAGGGACAATTTCTTATCAAGTATTAAATCAACTAGACTATGTCACAATTAAAAATTTCTACACCAACCGCCCGCACATATACAGAAGAAGAAATTTGCCAATTGGTTCATTCTTTTTATGCAAAAGCTAGAAAAGATTCATCATTGGGTCCGATCTTCGAAGCACATGTTACTGATTGGGAAGCCCATTTTGTACAAATGACTGATTTCTGGTCAGGTAATTTGCTAGGCACTAGTCGTTTTCATGGTGCTCCCATGCCCAAACATTTAGCTATACCAAATCTTCGTCCTGAGTTATTTGAGCGATGGCTGCAACTCTTTAAGCAAACTACTCGGGAACTTGGGAACCCAACTCTGCAACTGCACGCAAACACGCTTGCTTATCGAATAGCATGCAGATTGTGGGCAGGATACCAAATGCAACACTATCCTGATAAACCACTATTGGCACTGCGGGAAATATAATTTGCTCAGCTTTTGATCAGCGTCTTTGAACAATACACGATGCCTATTGTCACGGCTTTCCTCACAATATCTAATAAAATACGGACTCAAATTTGGAACCATGCGTAATTGCTGTTCCATGTAAATTCCAAGCCCTCATTTCTTAGCAATGAACAAAGCATCGCTATGTTTAATACTTGTGGTTAGCAGATCTGCCTGGCTCAACTAACTAGGAGTCAGTTCATGAAACACAAATATTTCATATATACTTAGCCCTAAGAAACAAGGGGTGTGTTTATTTT
Organism: Nitrosomonadaceae bacterium; assembly: GCA_965248035.1. GTDB lineage: Bacteria > Pseudomonadota > Gammaproteobacteria > Burkholderiales > Nitrosomonadaceae > BJGV01. The sequence goes on along the minus strand of OZ252054.1, from coordinate 1,868,623 downwards.
CTCTATCTGAGAAATTTATTTGCATCCCGTTTAATAAACTTAAACTTAAAATTCTGTTTATTGGGATCTTATCAATCGTCAATGCATCATATTTTTCTGAGGAATTCGATTGTGTTTTCTAATAGAGAAAAAGATAAGGTAAGTTACTTTGTCATAACATAGGAGTCAAAATAATGATCAACGATAAAACTAGAAATTCTCCCGCAGGAGCGCCACATATATTACCGCCCCTGCCCTACGCAGAAAATGCACTAGATCCTGTGATCTCAGCACGCACGTTGGGTATCCACTATGGCAAACATCATAAAACGTATGTTGATAACCTGAATAAACTGATAACTGATACAGAGCTTACAGGTTTGACATTGCAAGAGATTATCTCTGCAACAGCTGGTCAAGTTGATAAAGTGGGTATTTTCAATAATGCCGCTCAAGTCTGGAACCACACTTTTTACTGGAACAGTCTATCTTCAAAAGGTGGCGGGGAACCTCCCCTAGTTTTGAAACAGAAAATTGAGAACTCTTTCGGCGACTTGGACTCATGCAAAAAGGAGCTGGCTACTGCAGCAATGACTCAATTCGGAAGTGGTTGGGCGTGGCTAATAATGAGTGGCGATAAGCTCGAAGTTACCAAGACAGCCAATGCGGAATCACCTTTAACCAAAGGAGCAAAGCCGCTTCTGGTTATTGACGTGTGGGAACATGCTTACTATCTTGATTATCAAAACCGCCGAGTGGATTATGTTAACGAAGTTATTGAAAAACTAATCAATTGGGGCTTTGCTGAAGATAATCTTGGATAGTATTTTCTTAACACCACTGTGACCAAAGACATACAAGAACAGCTAGAGATTATCAAGCGTGGCTGTGACGAGCTTCTGGTAGAAGAAGAACTCAAACAAAGGCTTTCTACAGGTCTTCCGCTAAGAATCAAGGCTGGGTTTGATCCCACTGCCCCGGATTTACATTTGGGTCATACAGTCCTGCTCAACAAAATGCGCCAGTTGCAGGATTTAGGCCACCATGTTCTGTTTCTGATCGGTGATTTCACTGGCATGATAGGCGACCCTAGTGGCAAGAATGCCACCCGTCCCCCGTTAACCCGCGAACAGGTGGCGGAGAACGCAATATCCTATACAAATCAGGTATTCAAGATACTGAGGTCCGATCAAACCGAAGTGGTGTTTAACTCCAAATGGATGAATAAGCTGAATGCAACTGACCTGATCAAACTAGCATCAACTCATACCGTTGCTCGTATGTTAGAGCGGGATGATTTCGGCAAAAGATATCAAAGCAATCAGCCTATTGCTATTCACGAGTTATTGTATCCACTGATCCAAGCCTACGATTCGGTCATGCTTAAAGCAGATATTGAGCTAGGTGGCACTGACCAGAAGTTCAATTTGCTAATGGGACGTGAATTGCAAAAGCATTTTGACCAACCGCCTCAATGTATTCTCACCATGCCACTCTTAGAAGGACTTGATGGAGTCAACAAAATGTCTAAATCTATGGGTAACTATATTGGTATAGCTGAGAGTGCTGAAGAAATATTTGGTAAGCTAATGTCGGTTTCTGATGAGTTAATGTGGCGTTATATAGAATTACTATCATTTGAATCGTTAGATACTATCGACCTATGGAAGCAGGAAGTGGAACAAGGTCGTAATCCACGCGATATAAAAGTAAAGTTTGCTAAGGAAGTCGTGTCCCGTTTTCACAGCGAACGGGATGCAGAAACAGCACTGACCAAATTTGAGGCACGTTTCAAACATGGTGCGCTACCAGAAGATATGCCGGAGAAAAATCTGCATGCTGAAGGTGACGGATTACCTATAGCAAAAATTCTAAAGCAAACTGGACTCACTGCAAGTACAACAGAAGCGCTACGCATGGTTGAACAGGGAGGTGTAAAATTAAACGGGGAGAAAATAAGCGACAAGAACTTAAAAGTAAATCGTGGCGAGACTGTAGTAGTACAGGTAGGTAAGCGGAAATTCTCTAAGGTAAAAATCCTCTGACATTCAAAATATATATAGAAATACCAGAAACAGCTTGATACCTGTATTCGGTATCTGTATAATTCTACGGTTCTCTGTCTACAAAAGGTTCGTGGGCAGTCTTGTTCTTTAAAATTTTGCAGCCGATAGGTGTGGGCGCTTGACTGGGCGCTCGGGTGTTCTATCTTTCGAGATAGAGTATTCGGGCAATTTAAGAGTTGAAGTGCTCGCACGATGTAAGATAGATTCTGGTATGTGCCTAGAAAGCTTAGGGGCAAAAACTGGAATCGCAAAGTAACACGTCAAGCGAGAGTTGTAACAGTATTGAACTGAAGAGTTTGATCCTGGCTCAGATTGAACGCTGGCGGCATGCTTTACACATGCAAGTCGAACGGCAGCACGGGGGTAACCCTGGTGGCGAGTGGCGAACGGGTGAGGAATGCATCGGAACGTATCTTCAAGTGGGGGATAACGCATCGAAAGGTGTGCTAATACCGCATAATCTCTGAGGAGAAAAGCAGGGGATCGCAAGACCTTGCGCTTTTGGAGCGGCCGATGCCTGATTAGCTTGTTGGTGAGGTAAAAGCTCACCAAGGCTTCGATCAGTAGCTGGTCTGAGAGGACGACCAGCCACACTGGGACTGAGACACGGCCCAGACTCCTACGGGAGGCAGCAGTGGGGAATTTTGGACAATGGGGGCAACCCTGATCCAGCCATGCCGCGTGAGTGAAGAAGGCCTTCGGGTTGTAAAGCTCTTTCAGCCGGAACGAAACGGTTACGGTTAATACCCGTGACTACTGACGGTACCGGAAGAAGAAGCACCGGCTAACTACGTGCCAGCAGCCGCGGTAATACGTAGGGTGCGAGCGTTAATCGGAATTACTGGGCGTAAAGCGTGCGCAGGTGGTTTTGTAAGTCAGATGTGAAATCCCCGGGCTTAACCTGGGAACTGCGTTTGAAACTGCAAGGCTAGAGTGTGGCAGAGGGGAGTGGAATTCCGCGTGTAGCAGTGAAATGCGTAGAGATGTGGAGGAACACCGATGGCGAAGGCAGCCCCCTGGGTCAGCACTGACGCTCAGGCACGAAAGCATGGGGAGCAAACAGGATTAGATACCCTGGTAGTCCATGCCCTAAACGATGTCAACTAGTTGTCGGGTCTTAACGGGCTTGGTAACGTAGCTAACGCGTGAAGTTGACCGCCTGGGGAGTACGATCGCAAGATTAAAACTCAAAGGAATTGACGGGGACCCGCACAAGCGGTGGATTATGTGGATTAATTCGATGCAACGCGAAAAACCTTACCTACCCTTGACATGTATTGAAGCCCGCAGAGATGTGGGTGTGCCCGAAAGGGAACGATAACACAGGTGCTGCATGGCTGTCGTCAGCTCGTGTCGTGAGATGTTGGGTTAAGTCCCGCAACGAGCGCAACCCTTGTCATTAATTGCCAGCATTTAGTTGGGCACTTTAATGAGACTGCCGGTGACAAACCGGAGGAAGGTGGGGATGACGTCAAGTCCTCATGGCCCTTATGGGTAGGGCTTCACACGTAATACAATGGCGCGTACAGAGGGTTGCCAACCCGCGAGGGGGAGCCAATCTCAGAAAGCGTGTCGTAGTCCGGATCGGAGTCTGCAACTCGACTCCGTGAAGTCGGAATCGCTAGTAATCGCGGATCAGCATGTCGCGGTGAATACGTTCCCGGGTCTTGTACACACCGCCCGTCACACCATGGGAGTGGGTTCCACCAGAAGCAGGTAGTCTAACCGCAAGGAGGGCGCTTGCCACGGTGAGATTCATGACTGGGGTGAAGTCGTAACAAGGTAGCCGTAGGGGAACCTGCGGCTGGATCACCTCCTTTCAAGAGAAAGATCCCAGTTTAAGTGTCCACAACCTATCGGTTGTTCAAGAAGCAGGGGCTAGGGGGCTAGGTTGAGGACTTGAGAAAATAACACTCAGCTTTTGTCATGGACCCTTAAATTCAGGGTCTGTAGCTCAGTTGGTTAGAGCACACGCTTGATAAGCGTGGGGTCGGTGGTTCAAATCCACCCAGACCTACCAACATCTCGGGGGTGTAGCTCAGATGGGAGAGCACCTGCTTTGCAAGCAGGGGGCCATCGGTTCGATCCCGTTCACCTCCACCAATTCAGTTAGTGAAGTTTGGTAACTTTAAAGAGTAGAAGTAAACGAAGACGCTTACTTCTGGTTTTTAACCAGCGGCTGTACTTTAAGGAAATAGCAGTGGGAATAATTAATGGTCGTGTTTCTGGCCTTTGGTTCTTGATTCCTGTTTCCTGATGTTCTTTAAAAATTTGGAAGAAGTAAAGTATTTCGCATTCTGTATGATTCCGTGATCTGTATGATTAAGGCTTCATGTTAATAGAAATGCGAAATAATGGGTTAGATTGTATCTACGCATTGTATTTTTAGTCGGATGCGATGCGAACAAACAACCTGTAACCAAATGGTTTTGGATGATGGGGTTGATTTCTTTGGGGTCGTTAGGTTTTATTTGGCTTCGGTCTCCAGACTCTAAAAGCCCTTAAGGTTATAGGATCAAGCGAATAAGTGCATGTGGTGGATGCCTTGGCGATTACAGGCGATGAAGGGCGTGGAAGCCTGCGAAAAGCTCCGGGGAGCTGGCAAACAAGCTTTGATCCGGAGATGTCCGAATGGGGAAACCCGGCCCGCAAGGGTCAACCTTGGCTGAATACATAGGTCAAGCGTGGCAAACCTGGCGAACTGAAACATCTAAGTAGCCAGAGGAACAGAAATCAACCGAGATTCCCAGAGTAGCGGCGAGCGAAATGGGAGGAGCCTCCAGCTTTTAGCATTTAAACTAGCCAAGCCGTCTGGAAAGTCGGGCCATAGTGGGTGATAGCCCCGTAGGTGAAAGTTTGAGTGTGGAACTAAGGTTGGAACAAGTAGGGCGGGACACGAGAAATCCTGTTTGAATATGGGGGTACCATCCTCCAAGGCTAAATACTCGTAATCGACCGATAGTGAACCAGTACCGTGAGGGAAAGGCGAAAAGAACCCCGGAAGGGGAGTGAAATAGATCCTGAAACCGCATGCATACAAACAGTGGGAGCCCCTGCTTAAAGAACCTTTGTTTTATTGGTAAGTAAAGTAAATCAAAAATTCTAAAAGGTGAAAGGATCTTTAGCCAAGCAAAGAACCCCAAGGGTTCTTTAAGCAGGGGTGACCGCGTACCTTTTGTATAATGGGTCAGCGACTTACATTCAGTAGCAAGCTTAACTGAATAGGGGAAGCGTAGTGAAAGCGAGTCTTAATAGGGCGTTTAGTTGCTGGGTGTAGACCCGAAACCAGATGATCTACTCATGGCCAGGATGAAGCGGGGGTAACACCTCGTGGAGGTCCGAACCCACTAATGTTGAAAAATTAGGGGATGAGCTGTGGGTAGGGGTGAAAGGCTAAACAAATCTGGAAATAGCTGGTTCTCTCCGAAAACTATTTAGGTAGTGCCTCACGTATCACCTTTGGGGGTAGAGCACTGTTATGGCTAGGGGGCCACTTAGGCTTACCAACCCATGGCAAACTCCGAATACCGAAGAGTGCAAGCGTGGGAGACAGACATCGGGTGCTAACGTCCGGTGTCAAAAGGGAAACAACCCAGACCCTCAGCTAAGGTCCCAAAGTACAGTTAAGTGGTAAACGAGGTGGGAAGGCAAAAACAGTCAGGAAGTTGGCTTAGAAGCAGCCATCTTTTAAAGAAAGCGTAATAGCTCACTGATCTAGTCGTCCTGCGCGGAAGATGTAACGGGGCTCAAACTGTACACCGAAGCTAGGGATTTACACGCAAGTGTAGATGGTAGGAGAGCGTTCCGTAGGCCTGCGAAGGTGGCTTGTGAAGGCTGCTGGAGGTATCGGAAGTGCGAATGCTGACATGAGTAGCGATAAAGGGAGTGAAAGGCTCCCTCGCCGTAAGCCCAAGGTTTCCTGTGCAACGTTCATCGGCGCAGGGTGAGTCGGCCCCTAAGGTGAGGCAGAAATGCGTAGCTGATGGGAAACTGGTTAAAATTCCAGTACCTTTGTTCAATGCGATGTGGGGACGGAGAAGGTTAACTCGGCCGGGTGTTGGATGTCCCGGTTCAAGCGTGTAGACATGCCGCCTAGGCAAATCCGGGTGGCTTAGTTGAGACGTGATAACGCAACGCCCCTCGGGGCGCCAAGTGAGTGATACCCTGCTTCCAGGAAAAGCCACTAAGCTTCAGTTGAATAAAGACCGTACCGCAAACCGACACAGGTGGGCGGGATGAAAATTCTAAGGCGCTTGAGAGAACTCAGGAGAAGGAACTCGGCAAATTAACACCGTAACTTCGGGATAAGGTGTACCCCCGGTACGTGTAGCGCCTCGCGCGTGAAGCGGATGGGGGTTGCAAAGAAATGGTGGCTGCGACTGTTTAATAAAAACACAGCACTCTGCAAACACGCAAGTGGACGTATAGAGTGTGACGCCTGCCCGGTGCCGGAAGGTTAAATGATGGGGTGCAAGCTCTTGATTGAAGCCCCGGTAAACGGCGGCCGTAACTATAACGGTCCTAAGGTAGCGAAATTCCTTGTCGGGTAAGTTCCGACCTGCACGAATGGCGTAACGATGGCCACACTGTCTCCTCCTGGGACTCAGCGAAGTTGAAATGGTTGTGAAGATGCAATCTCCCCGCGGCTAGACGGAAAGACCCCGTGCACCTTTACTGTAGCTTTACATTGGGCTTTGAGAATATCTGTGTAGGATAGGTGGGAGGTATTGAAGTGAACTCGCTAGAGTTCATGGAGCCAACATTGAAATACCACCCTGATGTTGTTGAGGTTCTAACCTAGGTCCATTATCTGGATCGGGGACCGTGTATGGTAGGCAGTTTGACTGGGGCGGTCTCCTCCCAAAGTGTAACGGAGGAGTACGAAGGTACGCTAGGTACGGTCGGAAATCGTGCTGATAGTGCAATGGCAAAAGCGTGCTTGACTGCGAGACTGACAAGTCGAGCAGATGCGAAAGCAGGTCATAGTGATCCGGTGGTTCTGTATGGAAGGGCCATCGCTCAACGGATAAAAGGTACGCCGGGGATAACAGGCTAATTCCTCCCAAGAGTTCATATCGACGGGGGAGTTTGGCACCTCGATGTCGGCTCATCACATCCTGGGGCTGTAGCCGGTCCCAAGGGTATGGCTGTTCGCCATTTAAAGTGGTACGTGAGCTGGGTTTAAAACGTCGTGAGACAGTTTGGTCCCTATCTGCCGTGGGCGCTGGAAGTTTGAGAGGACCTGCTCCTAGTACGAGAGGACCGGAGTGGACGCACCTCTGGTGTGCCGGTTATGACGCCAGTCGTATTGCCGGGTAGCTAAGTGCGGATGAGATAACCGCTGAAAGCATCTAAGCGGGAAGCTTACCTCAAGATGAGACTTCCCGGGGGTTAAACCCCCCTAAAGGTTCGTCGAAGACCACGACGTTGATAGGTCGGATGTGTAAGCGCAGTAATGCGTTGAGCTAACCGATACTAATTGACCGTGCGGCTTGATCCTATAACCTTGAGCATAGCGTGGAGTGTGATGCTTAAAAGGATATTAATTAGTTCTTAATCTCACCCGAAGCGTCAAGTAGGTTGTTTGTGTTCTAATACAATTTTACCCAATTACCAATTTATTTCTTCCAGACTGAGGCATGTTGTTTGAAAAATCAGGAATCTGATAATCTTTTACCTCTCACTTCCTGATTATAGTTACGCTTGGCGGCCATAGCGCTTTGGATCCACCCCTTCCCATCCCGAACAGGACCGTGAAACGAAGTTGCGCCGATGATAGTGTGCACTACGCATGTGAAAGTAGGTCACCGCCAGGCACCTTACAATAAGAAAACCCCGACACGTCAAGGTCGGGGTTTTCTTATGTATGAAACTATAGAATCTTTGAGATAAATCACTTCTTAAACTAAGCACCATAACTAGAATAAAGCATTTAATGCTGGCTATTCTCTGGCTAGCTTCCTGATGGATTCCATTTGTCTTCTCTCTTACCTCAGAATCATTTCTATATCTCTAAATAAAGATTGTAAACAACCACAATAAAATACAGCATAATCACCACAAATTTTATTTGAATTCGGAGACTAACTTTGAATGAGTGGATAAGTCACCCTATCGCACAAAGCATTATCGCCCCTTTTATCGCTGCCCTGATTGCTTCTGTATTACTCAATCGTCTGCGACTATCAGGACTTGCTGTAATTACAGGATTCTGTACAACTGTTTATCTTGTTGCAGATTTCAATTTTGAACCACTCTCTGCCATCAAAAAAATTATTCTGTCTGGGCTGATTGCTGCCATCATAGGAGTATTGCTTGATTTAACATCAAATACCTGGCGGTTTATGCGTTACTTAATTGCAATCGCTTGCAGTAATGTGGTGTTATGGATGTTGTGGCCAGTATTGCAGCAAAAAGAAATACAAGAGGTAACGATATATGGTATTGGTATAGTTACCTACGTAACGTGCGTGATAATTTTCATGGATCGTCTTGCTACCAAACCAGCACGCGCTGGCTCAGCAGGAATGGGCCTAGGTATAGGTATCGGTATATCCGCATCGTTAAGTGCATCAGCGCTGTTGGGACAACTTGGGCTTGCTATCGGTATGGCCTGTAGTGCTTATATTCTAACTCAGTTAATGAGTGGAAAGCCTTTCTTTTGCGGAAGAACGTTCACTTTGCCACTGTCGCTACTGTGTGGATTAATTTCACCAGCTACGATGATGCTCGCTCAGATGCCCTGGTATTGCCTCCCTGTGCTAGCTGCTATTCCGTTAGTTGCACACGTTCCTTTACCAAGAAATTGGGCACTACGCGAACAGATCATTGTGTTGTCAGTACTCACACTAATCATTGGTGCCGCTTCTATTTTACTTGCATGGAACAAAGCTGGTGTGATTCCAATATAACAAGTATGTCTAGAATGATTAAAGAACCATTTCTCGGTTATATTAACTAATTATTCTCTATCCACATAAAAAGGAAATGCCATGTTTCATACAACGACCACATTGCTTGTTTCATTCTTCTTCTTCAGTGCTAGTGTATCTGCTGCAACGAAAACTTATACTATTGACCCATCACATACCTATACTCACTTTGCCGTCAGCCACTTGGGATTTTCTACTATGCGTGGTCGATTTGACAAAACGAGCGGGAAACTTACTATCGACCACGTCGCGAAGGTTGGGTCGGTCGACGTAATTATTGAGACAGCTTCGTTAAATACCGGCCTGAAAAAACGAGATGCCCACCTACGTTCCCCGGATTTCTTTAATACGGCTGAATTCCCGAAAGCAACCTACAAATCTACTATGGTGAAATTCAATGGAAACACCCCCACCACGGTCGAAGGAAACCTCACATTACTTGGTGTCACGAAGCCAGTAATCCTTGCCATCACAGCGTTTAAATGCGGCAAAAATCCCATGAATCAAAAAGCCATGTGCGGAATTGACGCCACGGCGAATATGAAACGTTCAAATTTCGGCATGAATTACGCGCTGCCAGGTGTGGGTGATAATCTTAAACTCACAATAGAAATTGAAGCTTACAAAGATTAGAAACACTAATTAAATCTGAGATCATTTTTTTATCCTCATTTTCCTGAAAAGCTTCTTGATCCCGCTCAAAGGAAGACTTAAGTTACTAAGTACTAGCTATGTTTAGTCCTGTCACATAAATAGGGGTACCAATGCATTAAATTATACTAACGTACTAGTTATTTAACATAAAGTTCAAACTATGCAGCTCAACCGATTTCCTGTTCATACCAATTCAGATAATAATTTTGATACAAAAGCACGGTATATTACATATACCGAATGGGGAGATCCAGATAATCCTCACATCGTTGTTTGTGTCCATGGTTTGACGCGCAATTGCCGCGACTTCGATTTCCTTGCAAAAGCACTGGAAACTAACTGTCGCGTGATTTGTGTAGATGTAGTAGGACGAGGACAAAGCGACTGGCTGACCAACATAGAAGATTATGATCATCACCCGCTTTATCTGTCAGATGCGGTAGCATTGCTCGCACATGTAGGCGCATTGGAAAACAACACCGTTCAACTGGACTGGGTAGGTATATCTATGGGCGGACTTATCGGCATGATGATGGCAATTCAGCCAGAATCACCATATCTTATACGTAGACTTGTTATGAGTGACATCGGTCCATTAATTCCAGCCATAGCATTAGCAAAAATATTTGATCACGTCAGCAAAGATCCACGTTTCAACAGTTTCAACGAGTTTAAAGCTCATATAAAAGAAACATCGTCCTCATACGGTCATCTAACCGATGCCCAGTGGCACCATCTTGCGGTACATAGCGCTCGTAAATTTGACAATGGAACATATGGCTACACCTTTGATCCTGGAATAGCTGTAAGTCTCAAAAATCATATGTCCCATGATATCAATATGTGGACACAATGGGATGCATTAAACATCCCCACGTTAATATTACATGACGTAAAATCTGACGTACTACACCCAGATACTGTGGAAAAAATGCAAGTACGCGGAGCTATGGCACAGATAATAGAATTGCCCAATATAGGCCATGCACCCATGCTTATGAGCGATGACCAGATCATATTGGTAAAAGACTATTTGCTGGCACCTTAAGGTACGGCCGGATTTTTATAATTGTTACGCTTTAATCGCTCCTTCTTATAGATACTCAAATTTAGTTAGTGAAAGATTTTTCTTTAATACTAGCAATCGGCGCTTCTTCCCTGTCCCATAAGAAGTTCTGTACTTGTTGAAAACAATTAAACAACTGCTCCCCACCGTTTCCTAATACCCGCAGTACAAAACCATTTGCAGCCGTTTCCGAAATCCCAAAAGAAATATTCTCCTCATATTCCATGATTTTTAGAATCTCTGCTATAAATTCGTGAGCAACCCTGCTACTCCCTGTATTTAAGTATATAAAAGTAGCTTGGTGCGTATACTCTTCTAACTGAATAACAGTATTTACAGGAACTGCCTTAGGCTCTAATATTATCTTGTCTTTTAGAATTAAAAGATCATTAAAATAAATTTCTGTCACATTTTGAAAATAAGTGAACCAGAATATTTCGCCAAAGATTTCTCTGCCAGGGGAAATAAATTCAGAATTTTTTCTACCACAAGTTATGATTTCACTGTGAATTAATTCACAATTCTCTTCTAGATGAATGATAGTTTGATTTCTGAATATAGAATTCTCCTGTGGAACTATTGGACGAGGCACGTAACAAAAAGCGCTGTTAGGCGCGAGTTTTACTTTCGTTATCTGTGACGAACCTTTCTTCATGTTAAATAATCGTTGGTAAGATTGTGTCTGTAACTGAAATCGGCTGTTTTCCTCCATATTGATACTTATCTTGTGATTATCAGTATCTAATAAACCAGGAGAGGAACTCCCAAGCATCATGTATAGACAATCATCATCTTTAATTTGCCCAACATTAGTAATGCGAAAAGGTACACTAACATAGCTATCCATCAAGTAAGATTTACCCTCTTTAAAACCTGCCTTAATATATAAATTAGCCATTGTACTCATTGCAAAAGGATCTTAATGACTCTATGTGCTCTGCTTTTAACAATAAAATATTTCTTGATTCATCCAGTCGTACAATTAGCTGGAATACCAATTATAAAAAGTGTAGCGTCTAATAAATCGGGAGCAGATGTCGCAACCAGCTATTCTGTTAATTACCCCCATGTACATACCAACATGTTCCTGAATTTAGGTAAATGGGTTAAAATATATTCTAGTCCACCTCACAAAAAGTGTAGATTGTATTATATCCACCACTACTAAAATGTAATTACCATACTTAGAACCACGAGACAAAAGCCTATATCCTAGGTATATAAAAATTATTAATACTAGTAAAACCAATCTGGTAAACCACATGCTCGTGCTATTCCAGCATGTTATACGTTAACACTGTAGACAAATTAAACTTCCAGAAGTTGTAATACAAAATTTATTCGGGTCTATTCAATTGACAGGCGAAGTAATGATAAGTCGGAAATAGAGTTCCAGCATTCGTAAAACGTAGTACTTCCCTTTCTCCCTTTTTTTCGATACTATATTGACTAAATGGCATTGGTCATACTTGATTATGCTTCTTAAAAAGAAAACTTAACAGAATCTTATATACCATAATAACGTGCCAGCGCCCTGCACATTGTTAGCAATTAAATTTAATACCTAAAAAATTCCCATGAGTCAACAAATTCATCACGTCTCCGATGACACGTTTGAGGCAGAAGTATTACAGTCAACCGTACCTGTACTGGTGGATTACTGGGCAGACTGGTGCGGTCCATGCAAGATGATCACACCCATTCTGAATGAGGTCGCTGTAGAATATGACGGACGACTCAAAGTGACTAAGCTTAATGTTGATGAGAACCAGTCCACACCACCTAAATACGGCATTCGGGGTATCCCCACACTAATGCTATTCAAGAACGGTAATATTGAGGCAACCAAAGTCGGCGTGTTATCCAAGGCCCAATTGACTGCATTTATTGACAGCCACATCTAAATCCGCTAGCCTTAGGACTAAGTATCTCTCTGAAGCGGGATTCAACTAGCTAAGCCGCTTCTAATTCTTGCACTACCTATACCCCATCGCCATCTAATACTCCCTAATGCATTACATGCCCAACTAACGCTTTACACCCTACGTTTTCTATACCTTCGAGTACCGCGAATGCATTTATCCGACCTTAAGAACCTCCATGTCACTGAACTGATAGATATGGCTATCACCAATCAGATCGATGGCGCCAACCGACTGCGAAAACAGGATTTGATTTTTGCCATGCTGAAGAACCAAGCACGCAAAGGAGAAAGCATTTTTGGCGAGGGTACTCTAGAGGTGTTGCAGGACGGTTTCGGTTTTCTGCGATCACCTGACACATCCTATTTGGCTGGACCCGATGATATTTATGTTTCTCCCAGCCAAATCAGACGCTTCAACCTACACACTGGAGATTCGATAGACGGTGAGATCCGCACCCCGAAGGATGGCGAACGCTACTTTGCGCTAGTAAAGGTGGATAAGGTCAACAGTGAACCACCGGAAAACTCCAAGCACAAGATCCTGTTTGAAAATCTTACCCCACTATTCCCTACACAACGACTTCTCCTTGAACGTGACATCAAGGCCGAGGAAAACGTCACTAGCCGCATCATTGACCTTATTGCACCCATTGGGATGGGGCAGCGGGGTCTGCTCGTATCAAGCCCCAAGTCCGGGAAAACCGTGATGCTGCAACACATTGCGCATGCGATCGCTTCTAATTATCCTGAAGTTATCCTTATGGTTCTACTAATTGATGAACGCCCCGAAGAAGTAACCGAGATGATCCGCTCGGTTAGAGGAGAAGTTGTTTCATCCACATTTGATGAACCGGCAGTACGCCATGTACAAGTAGCTGAAATGGTTATTGAGAAAGCTAAGCGCCTAGTAGAGCACAAAAAGGATGTGGTGATACTATTGGACTCAATCACGCGCTTAGCACGCGCGTACAATACTGTAATTCCCGCCTCTGGCAAGGTGCTCACTGGTGGGGTCGATGCTAATGCTCTACAACGTCCCAAGCGATTCTTTGGCGCTGCACGCAATATAGAGGAAGGTGGCTCCTTAACCATCATTGCAACTGCACTAGTAGATACTGGTTCACGCATGGATGATGTGATATACGAAGAATTCAAAGGTACTGGTAACATGGAAATCCATCTTGACCGACGCATGGCAGAGAAGCGTACCTACCCTGCTATCAATGTCAACCGCTCGGGCACACGCAAAGAGGAATTACTTATCAAACCAGATGTACTACAAAAAATTTGGGTACTGCGCAAATTGCTCTACCCAATGGATGATGTAGAAGCAATGGAGTTCCTGCTAGACAAAATAAAAGCTACAAAAAACAATAATGATTTCTTCGATTCAATGCGAAGAGTGTAAGATCACTGCTAAATAAAATTAACATTAAAAAATGGTGTTAGCCCTCTCGATTTGATGCAGTGTGCTTTTCTCTCCGATATTATGTATAGATTCCAACAAAGCCTAACTAGTTTGTAGATCTCCAAGGTAATGGCGACAAACAACTCCCCCATAGTTGCAACCCATCCCATATTAAAGGATAATATGCGCCTTTCCATTTCTCGTCACACAGAGTAGTGGCACAGATTAAGGACACGAATAATGAAAGCTGAAATTCATCCAAGCTACCAGGAGATCACTGTGACGTGCAGTTGTGGTAATACGTTCCAGACCCGTTCTACCATGGGAAAACCTCTGAATATTGAGGTGTGTTCCGTCTGCCATCCATTTTATACTGGAAAACAGAAAATTGTTGACACAGCCGGCCGAGTTGAGAAATTTAGGAAAAAATACGGTAGCAAAGCAATACGGTAGCAAAGCAGAAAAACAGGTAAACAGGTAGTATCTTAGGGGTACGTGTTATACTTTTTAAAAGGTAGCCTAGAGCTGCCTTTTTTATTCTTTGAAAACAAGCAGCTTGAATTACCATGATATCAAGGCGTTCTTGCTGCTGGGAGGGGTACCTCGTTCGACGAGTTCAACCTTCATCAAACACCAATTCAATTAACAGCTTTTAGGGATTTACCAAAGCTAAGCGAAAATTTATAAAATAGTGCTTACCAGTTAAAACTGTCACTACAGAGAATCTGAGCTACTCCGAACTGGCCAAGCAGTTGCTTTCAGGAAAGTATGCAAAATCTTCATATGCCTACTTAACGATCTATATTATAGATTCTAGAGACGAACCAATATCCAGCTCAGTCCTCAAGATAATGAAATAAAGAGGACTTCTATCAATTCGAGGGCCTAAGTTAGCATACTTGCAAACTAACCATGGACACGAATGGATAAGCTATAGATAAACAACTATTTTCCAGGGCAATTTCAGGCAACGGTGACATCATTCGACAGATACACATCTTGGATCGCATTTAGCAATTTTACTCCTTCAGTAAACGGCTTCTGAAAAGCCTTACGCCCAGAAATTAACCCCATCCCACCTGCACGCTTGTTGATCACTGCGGTGCGAACTGCTTGGCGCAAATCGTCCTTGCCCGATTCGCCACCCGAATTAATCATACCTACTCGGCCCATATAGCAGTTCGCTACCTGGTAGCGAACCAGGTCAATCGGATTATCAGTGGTAAGCTCGCTGTAGACTTTAGGATTAATTTTACCAAACTTGATTGCATTATAACCACCATTGTTTTCAGCCATTTTCTGTTTAACAATATCAGCTCCGATAGTTACAGCAAGGTGGTTAGCCTGACCGGTCAAATCAGCACTAACATGGTAATCCTTATCAAGAGTCTTGAATGCTGAGTTTCGGGTATAAGCCCACAGAATCGTCACCATTCCAAGTTCATGTGCATGTGAAAAAGCCTCAGAAACTTCCTGTATTTGCCGGCGCGATTCCTCGGAGCCAAAAAATACTGTTGCCCCAACCGCACAGGCACCCATCTCAAAAGCTTGATCCACGCTAGCAAACAAGGTCTGGTCGTACTTGTTTGGGAAAGTCAGCAATTCATTATGATTGATTTTAAGAATGAAAGGAATTTTGTGAGCATAGCGCCGTGCCACTATTCCCAGTACCCCTAAAGTGGACGCCACTGCATTGCAGCCCCCTTCGATAGCGAGTCTTATGATGTTCTCGGGGTCAAAAAATATTGGATTGGGTGCAAACGATGCTCCGGCTGAATGCTCTACGCCCTGATCCACCGGTAACATAGACAAATAGCCACTACCTGCCAAGCGTCCGTGATTGTATAGTGCCTGTAAATTACGCAATACACTTGGTTTTCGATCACTTGTTGCCATTACTCGATCGACAAAGTCCGACCCCGGTAGATGTAGCTCATTCTTTGACACACCTTTACATTTGTAGTTTAGAAGCTTGTCGGCTTCATCGCCCAGTATCACTGCAATGTTAGTCATCTTCCCCCTCGTAAGTATTATAAATTCACCCTCTTACATATCTAAAAAACTAGTTTCTAGAGAGCAAACTATCTATTCTCTAACAACAAAAAAGGGTCATCGGTAATCACACCGTCTACATCAATTCCCTTACAATAATCATACTCAGTCTTTGTTACCAGACCATAAACATAATTGTAATAGCCATCCGTTGCAGCTTGCTTCAGCAGAACATCATCTAGGATGTTGTAATCCCATACGATATGATTGATTCTAGAATTATCGCTACAGTCGACCAACAAGGAATTAAGCGTCTGGGGCCGATGTGCTACCAACAAGCCACAATCTACCTTGAGAATTGATGCGCAAACTGCTACCACATCATGACGAAATGAAGTTACAAGAATACGGCAGTCAGTTTGATGCTTCTCCAGTACCCCAATTACCAATTCTAATGCTTCCGTGGTCTTAATCTCTACATTCCACATGATTCCAGGAAAACGTTCAAGCATTTCATCCAGAGTTGGGACCTTATACCCAATCTCCTGCTCAAGTTCGCTGTGGGTAAGATCAACTACAGCTTTTCCTGATACAACACGATCATGTAATAGTACCATGGAACCGTCACGGCTAATGCGCACATCAGTTTCAATACCATCAACTCCCAGCGCCACTGCTGCTTCGAAGGCAGCTGGAGTATTTTCAAAAATTTTGGCGTGATATCCGCGATGTGCAATAACTAACATGGCTTAAAAAACTCTCGTCAATACACATCTCTAGTAGACGAAAATATTTGGTGTTGTCAGAATACCCCACATCCATCATTTCCGTCCGATTAAATACTATGTATTTTATAGGCTTTACCTTTGAAGAGAAAAACACACAGTCTGCAGTATCGATCATAGCAGGTTGGTAAGATACTACGATAATGGTGAGATTCTGCGCCAAACTCTGTAGCGTTTCACAAATATATCCGCTGCCAATAGCATAACCAGTATAAGTATGCTGCATCGATAGAAGATCATGAAGTAAGTTATTAGAATACGCATAGCCTAGTTTGCAGATTTTTTAGATAATTTCTGTTAAATCTTAATCAAGATACAGCACGACACCAAATCAATTATTATAGTTTTAGAACTGGAACGCGTCGTTTTAGGTTGTGAAAAGGAAAAACTACCCTGGAGCTAATCAAGACTTTATCTGAAAATATTTTTGCGCAACTTAGCAAATGAGTTTCCAACATAATCCACCTGTTCCCCGGTATGAGCCGCACTAACGCTACACCGTACTAGTGACTTACCTTCGGGTGCAGCTGGTGGCAATATCAAATTGACATAGATGCCATAATCGAACAGGCCTTTCCACAGCATCATCGCCTGCTGAGGACTATCAAGTATGGTCGCAATAACTGGTCCGGGCTCTGGGCCAAGCCGATAATCTAGCCGATCTAAACATGAGTAAAGTTTCCGTGCGTTCCTCCAGAGTTTAGTACGTAACTCAGTACCGTCTCGCAGTAACTTGAGCGCAGCTCTTGTTGATGCAATTGTGGCTGGAGAAGGTGATGCTGTAAATATATAAGGGCGACTTACATATCGCAGCTGATCAAGCTGCAAATGGTTGCTAACGCAGTAGCCGCCTATACTGCCAAGACTTTTGCTAAAAGTACCAGTGATAAAGTCAACTCCATCGATAAGCCCTGTCTCTTCCACAAGACCTTGACCAGTCTCACCCAATACCCCAAGTGAATGTGCCTCGTCAAGAAGAAGAGTGCTGCCGTAAGAATTCTTTATTTTAACAATATCTGCAAGAGGCGCCTGATCACCTAACATGCTGTAGATACCCTCAACGATAATCAAAGTGGATCTCGTCCTTTCGCCTAACCGCCGAAGACGCTTTTCCATATCTGCCATATCATTGTGTCGGAATCTAATTATCTCGGCACCGCTCAAACGACATCCATCATAGATACTCGCATGAGAATCTCCATCAATGAGAATCACATCATTTGCACCAGCTAAGCCAGAAATCATCGCTAGATTTGCCTGATACCCAGTTGTAAAAACTATACTTGATCGGCAATGATAGAAATCTGAAAATTCTCGCTCAAGGGCACGATGTCCGCTATAGCTGCCATTTGCCATGCGTGATCCAGTTGTGCCAGTGCCTTCACTATCTATCGCCTTATGTGCTGCTTGCAGACACTCCGGAGCGAAGGTAAGCCCTAGATAGTTGTTCGTACCAAAAAATAAAATGCGACGACCACTAACTCTTGCCTCAGTTGATGAATAAACCTCTTCTATAGGCATACCGAATACATCAATCCCTTCTGGCAACAAAGCCTTTCTAGCAGCAGCACCAGTATCTAGTTTATCTAACAGGCTCATTATGATGCTTATCTAATTTTGTGGATTAAGTCCGCTAGATCACGAACCGTACGAACATCTGCAAGGGCATTTATTGGTACAGAAATATCAAACTCATCTTCGATTTCCATAATTAAATTTAATAACTTGACGGAATCAATCGCTAGCTGATCAATGAGGTCTGTCTCTGGTACGATCTCTACACCAGAACTAGCAAAGTGTTCAAGATGATCGCAAAGTTTCTGCAGGGTATGATTGTAGTCATGTGCCATGGTTTAACTCTGATAAATAATAATTGACGTGTATGAAGATTAGGTAGCTTGGGGTAAGGCGTCACGTAAGCGTACGCAAGGATGCCAACATGGCAGTGCCTGAGTTAAAGGTGAGATGTCACATACCCAGTCCGGATGTCTTATCTCACGCACTTTTCCAGGCGTTAACATTGGCGGATATCGCAACACTCGAGCCAACCATAGATTAATATTTGCAAGTAGTAAAACAAGTGGCGTTGGCAAAAAAAAGCAGCGTACAGGTCGTCCCCAGACGTCTTGTGCAATAGAGGTCAAGGATTTACAGTCATATCCTCCTGGCATCCCGTCATCAAGCTCATAGACACCCTGTGCATGCACATTTGTGGAAAGCCAACACAGAATAGCCGATACCAAATCACTGACATGTAGAAGACTATAACGTGAAGTTTGACTTCCAATCATAGGTAATATGCCATACCGGGTTGCTCTGAAAAGCGGACTGAGCTCTTTATCACCGAGACCATAGACCGCAGTCGGGCGGAAAACTGTCCATGGCATAACACCTGAACTATCAGACACAAGCTGTTCAGCCATGTACTTACTGTTTGCATACCAGGAAAGATTTGGCTCTCTAGCAGCCAGTGAAGAAATAAGAAGAAATCGTGGTGGTGGATTCTGCTGCACTGAGATACGCACAAGGTTGGAAGTACCCTCTACGTTGGTATGAGTAAACTCCTTTAGAGAGCTACCCCGCACCAGACCGGCACAATGCACGACGGCGGATACACCTTTTACAAGACTTTGCAACGCAATCGGATCATCCAGATCTCCTGGGATCCATTGTGTAGATTCATCATTAACACGCGGGGTTCGTGTCAATGCTCGAACTTTCCACCCACCTTTGATAAGGGACTGCACGAGCACATGACCGATGAAGCCAGTAGCACCAGTCACCGCTACCGATGATCCTGACATATGTAAGCTATCTGTCTCTAGACTCGACTGATAGCTGGTCTGCCAGGTCCGTTCGTTCTATAAAACCTTTGCGCGCAGCAAAGCGCGATAATTTGCCAGAAGAAGTGCGCGGTAGGGTGTGTGGAGAAACTAGCTCAACTAAACAGTTGACACCAAATGCCATATACACCAATCTCTGCAAGCGACTAATAAGAGATTGTCGATCTGTTACTGAAGTCAAGCGACATTCTATGACTAACACAATTGTCGTGATGTCATTAGCATCAGTTATGCTGAAGGCAGATGCCTCGCGAGCTCCTATCTCTGGTTGCTGTTCCGCAAGTTCCTCCACATCATGAGCACGGATGTTGCGGCCATTAACAATAATTACATCTGTACGACGACCTGTAATATACAGGTTACCTTCAAAAAGAAATCCAAGATCACCGGTATCTAGCCAATTATCTGGTTGTAGCGTATTTTTGGTATCTTCTGGACTATTAAAATAACCAGTCATGATACTGGTGCCTTGCACCAGTACACTACCTACTCTCAAATCTGAAAGTTTCTGGCCAGAATCATCGACAACCTTGACCGTAAGACCAGGCAATGGGCGACCGCAGTTTACAAACTCGTTGTATTTCCTGCCATCTGCTTGCAACCGTACCGCAATCTTCTTGTCTATCAAGGTCCCTGCATCAACTCGAAGGCTTTGAAAACCATGACCAGTGTGGGCAAAAGTTACAGCCAGGGTTGATTCTGCCAAACCATAACATGGTAGAAAAGCATTCATATTAAAACCTGCTGGCGCATATTTTTCTGCGAAATTTCTTAAAGTATCAGGCCGTATCATCTCTGCACCTACACCCGCTGCGCGCCAACAGCTGAGGTCAAGATCCTCTAAATCAGAGTCACGAACCCGTAGGGTACAGAGCTTTAAACCAAATGGTTGACTGAAAGCTACAGTACAACGATTGCGGCTTATCAACCGTAGCCACTGCAATGGTCGTATTGCAAAATCTCTAGTAGCCAAATAGTCAACTGAAACTTGTGCAACCATTGGTGCCAGTAACATACCTACCAAACCCATATCATGATAAAAAGGTAACCAAGACGCTATACGATCATCAGAACGTACTTCCAAACCATTACGAAGAATGCCCTGAAGATTACTCATTAGTGCACGCTCTGTAATGATGACCCCGCGCGGAGTACGAGTGCTGCCTGAGGTATATTGCAAATAGGCGGTTTCATCAGGATTGTTTGACTGTAGTGTTTTATCCGGGGCGGGAAGTTTCTCTAATTGCTCCGGCGTACCAACCCATCGCAATCTCTGCAAGCCCTCTGCAGCCTCTCCAAGGAAATTAATGTAGTCTGCATTAGCCAGAGCAGCACTTGCTTGACTGCCTTCAAGAATGCCATGAAGTTGTTGAACATACACCGCGTGACTGCCAAGGTTAACTGGAACTGGCATCGCAAAAGGAATTAATCCGGCGTAACGACACGCAAAGAACAATTCAACAAACTCTGGGGTTGTATCAGCAACGATCGCTATACGATCACCGCTGGCTAGGCCAAGACCCAATAGGCGCCGTGCTGAAACACGAGCATTTTGTCTTAATACCCTGTAAGGAAGGGTTGAACGTAAATTTCCTTTTGCATCGTAAAAATTGTACCCCGTCGTTCCACTCGCGGCATATTCCAAAGCCGCGGTCAGAGTATCAAAGTCTGCTACCCGCTGAGGCTGTGAGTTGTATGTTGGTGTTGGGTCTACTGCTATTGTCGGCTCGTTAGATGATTTGGAATCCAACGCTTGCGTTAGTGAAACTTTTAAATTTGCAATTGTTGAACTCAAGGGCTTCATCTCCAAATTAATTGCGTTTGTCATTTTTCTTGTAGGATAACGTAAAGAATTATTATTCTTGTCTAGTACACTAATATTTAATGTTTTTAGCTTCTAAATTATTTACTACACTTAACACTTTTCATTTAGTGCACACCGCTAATTAATTTCTAACGATTAATGTGCGGAATGTTTTTAAATACGAGTTGTAAACACGCCACATAACTCGCAAGAAACCCAGTGCGCGTATTTTGAACGAGTTTTGCCCTAATAGAAAGAAATTTCGGGGAATTTAAGAGAAATATGTTGTTTTTTTACAACAGTACATTCTATATCACTGTCTAGACACGAATGCAATGTAGCAAATACAGTACTGAAAAGCTTCAGTGCAGTAATCATATCTAAGTACCAAGACACTGATAACCTATGATGATTTACATGATATTTTTCCCTTTGCGTAGAAACATCACTAGGCACCAGAAATCACCATATTTCTCAATATCACGATCTAATACACCTTGCCATCAAGCCCAAACACTTTGAACTTATCTAGGTTAACCTCAAACGCAGTTGTAGCATATTGACACGCAATTTTAATGTTCTCAAAGTGTAGTAACTAACCTTTTAGCTACCCTCTTCATCCTCTTTTAAAATCATGCTAGCTTACCCTATCATCTCTAGACAAAATAATACTCAGCAAAATCGATTTTATTTAACAAAACCAAACACTCGTTCACATTATCTTAAAAAAACAAACTGAGTCGCTCTAGATGTAAAGCCGCTCAGTTAATTTTCTACATCCAAGTGCGTGGGCTTTGGAAGTTTTGTTTCAGGTCACCACCCATGTATTAGCTTCTCTTAAATCGCCAAATACCTTGATATCGGCGTCAATGAAAAGATTAGACACCCAGGCGCTCCAAACTTGCCACTGGTTATCGGTGACTACCGCAACCCTGTTAAATTCACTCCTATGTTCACGGATAAATTTGATTTCCTCCCATGCCACATCAATTGTATAACTCAACATTTCACGCCAATCAAACAGGAGATTTCCCTTGCCATCAAAGTGATATTTGAAAAGCACTTGTTCTTCAAATTCTTTGTAGTCGGCCAGGGTAAATTCGCCAAAAATAGCAACACTAACCAAGTGCCGGTTTTCTGAATTGTAATCATGAATTTGTCTCAAGAAGATTTCAACATCAAGATACCAGTTCATCATAGGTAATAATCTAGAGTAGTGCAATTTTTGGTTATTATTATTCACGGATTGGTTTTGTAGAAGTTCTAAGACTTAGTAGTCCGCCAGCAACGATGAGCCCTATACCAAGCCATGAAGACAATGATAGTACTTCACCCCAAATCAGGATACCCCAAAGACTCGCAAATATTACTGTACTGTAAGCTAGGGCACCTACTACCAGTATTTTTCCAGTACGATACGCTCGTGTCAAAGCTAGTTGCGCTAGTGTCGCGGTGATGCCAATACCAAGCAGCAACAGGAAATTAACTAGTGTAACGGGGTGAAATGTATCGAACAACATCCAAATAAAGGTGATGATAGTGCTGATTAGTGTGAAATAAAATACCACTCGCCAGTCAGGCTCTCCCAGATTGCTAAGTTGCTTTATATTTAGATAGGCGATGGCGGCAAAAAAACCCGAAGCCAGGCCAATTAATCCGCCACTCCACTGGTCTTCTTGTAAGAACGGACGCAGCAGTATAACCACACCGACAAATCCGAGCACCACTGCCACTGCAAGCAACCAATGGAAATGATCTTTCAGAATTATGGTGGTAAGTAACGTGAGAAAAAGCGGCGATGTGTAGTTAAGAGTTACAGCTGTAGCTAGTGGCAACTGTGTAATGCAGTAGAAAAACATCAATACCGAACCAAGCCCTGAAAGTCCCCGCCAACAATGATTCTTCCAGCATAATGTGGAGAGGGGAAGGCGTCTGACGCTAACTATCGCGCAGATAATCAGAAAACCGATTATTGAGCGATAGAACACCAGTTCAATGCTTGAGAAATGCGCCGCACTAAGTTTCACCAATACTCCCATGCAACCGAAAAGGAAGCCAGAGACAAGCATCCAAAGAGAGCGCATTAATAATTCAGGGATATGAAGGGGTATATGAAACGAAAAATGAATGTACAAGAGCACGATTCGTCGCACTCAAATTTAACATTCTATATTTAAAACTTAAAAATATGTGGTTCAATTTTCCGCCGTAGAAATTCATGAAAGTGCATCATGCCATCTTCCATTGGAGGCTGATAAGGGCCAATTTCATTGACACCTTGAGTATTCAGTGCGCGACGCCCGGCAGTCATCAGCTTACAAATTGTATCGTCCTCCTCTGCTGTTTCGTTGTATGCCGCCTGTTGGGCTTTGACAAATTCGCGCTCAAACAAAGCAATATCTTCGGGATAGTAGAATTCGACCACGTTGGGACAGCTCTCGGTTCATCTCGGCAACAAAGTACTAATGATGAGTACATGGGGATACCATTCCAGCATAATGTTAGGATAATAAAGCATCCAGATAGCCCCGTGAGGTGATGCCTTGCCCGAGGTCTGGCGTAACACCTGCTCGTGCCATCTAGCGTAAATCGGCGTGCCGGGGCGGGTAAGAGCATGGCTCACGCCAACAGTCTGCACATTATACCAGTCATCAAATTCCCATTTTAGTTGGCTGGTATTAACAAAATTGCTCAGGCCTGGATGGTATGACTCAACATGGTAATCTTCCAGGAATACCTCAATAAAAGTTTTCCAGTTACAGGAGTATTCCTTTATCTGTACTCGTTCCAGCATATAACCGGAAAAATCGAAATCAACCAGTACGCTTAGATTGGCTATGTCACACGAAACATTGCGCTTACCCGCAAATAACAGACCGTTCCAATTTTGCAGTGGAGTTTCCCCAAGATCAAGACAAGGATTATCGGGAAAGTGGGGCGCACCCAAAAGCTTGCCATCTATATCGTAAGTCCAACGGTGCACGGGACAAACAATGTTTCTAGTATTGCCATTACCTTTGAGCAGGAGAGACTGTCGATGGCGACAAATATTGGAAAGCAACTGAATGCCATTTTTGTTGTTAACTAGTACTTTGGCATTACCCATCCATTCCAGTACATAATAGTCACCTATATTCGGCAACATAATTTCATGACCGACATAGCCTGGTCCCTGATCAAACAAGAAATGTTTTTCTAATTCAAGTATATGGGAGTCAAGATAACAGCTAACCGGCAGTTGTACCGATGTCTGTGTCAGTTGCGTAACGTCAACAAGGCTGGATATATTGGCGCTTTACATCTCCTTGACCTTGAAGATTAAAAATTCGCCGTACATAAAATTTTGTATGCTAAACAGATCAAGTCGGTAAACAGGGAGGGACTGTCCATTCGTGAGATGTCCATAATCTATCGCAAAAGGTCGAAATTTGGAAAGAGAATTTCACGTATTTAATTGACCTGACCTAGTCAATTGCGTTACTTTTACCTCTTTCAAAGGAATCACTCACACACCATCCACACACTAGACTTATCATGACAAAATTCTC
The DNA here is from genome assembly GCA_965248035.1 of Nitrosomonadaceae bacterium. Lineage (GTDB taxonomy): Bacteria > Pseudomonadota > Gammaproteobacteria > Burkholderiales > Nitrosomonadaceae > BJGV01. The sequence continues at coordinate 1,843,622 of OZ252054.1, read as the reverse complement.
CAAACGCGTCAAATCGCCCCAACCAGAAAATTTTGAAGCGGGATTGACCGAATTAGAAAATATTGTGGCTTCGATGGAAGCAGGACAGATGTCCCTGGAAGTTTCGCTCTTAGCACACAAACGCGGTGCAGAATTGCTTCAATATTGCCAGGCTATACTACAGAACGCACAGCAACAAGTACGCCTTCTTGAGGCCAAGACACTCAAAAATTTCTCGCCACCTGGTATCGATGATCGCTGATTTTCAGAGTTGGGCGAGAAGTCGTCAGGTACGCATAGAAAACTCCCTGGAAACCTTTCTTCCCTCTGCAAAGTTCTCACCAGAACGTCTGCATGACGCTATGCGTTACGCCGTTCTAGGAGGTGGTAAGCGAATACGTCCACTGCTTGCCTTTGCTTCTGGAGAGCTAAGTAAGGCAGATGAAGAGCGCGTAACCATCGCTGCCGTTGCGGTAGAATTGATTCATGCATATTCGCTAGTACATGATGATTTGCCGTGCATGGATGATGATGTATTGCGGCGAGGTAAACCTACTTGCCATGTAGAATATAATGAAGCGATTGCTTTGCTAGTAGGGGATAGTTTACAGAGCTTAGCCTTTCAATTGCTAGGCGAGTACCACTTGGCCGACACTCCACAAGTGCAATTGGAAATGATCAAGCGCTTGGCGCAAGCAACAGGCTCGCGCGGCATGGCAGGTGGACAAGCGGTCGATCTTGCTAGCATTGGTAAAACATTGAGTCTACCAGAACTCGAGTTTATGCATATACACAAGACCGGAGCACTAATCCGCGCTGCTGTTATGATAGGTGCTTGTTGTGGGAATAGCTTGAATGATTCACAGCTGAAAAATCTTGCTCATTTTGCAAAAAATATTGGCCTTGCATTCCAAGTGGTAGACGATGTACTTGATACCGAAGCTACTACGGCTACCTTGGGTAAAACTGCTGGTAAAGATGCCGAAAATAACAAACCGACTTATGTAAGTATTCTGGGGGTCAACCAAGCTCGTGAACTGGCCGAGGAGTTGCGGCACGATGCATATCAGGCGCTTGATGTTTTTGGTACAACAGCGGTACGGTTACGACAAGTAACTGACTTTATAATTCGGCGAGAGTTTTGAGGCTAGTGTCTCTTTCCCCTTAGTGAAGGAAGATTTTTTAATTTTTTTGGATTTAAATGTATCCACTGCTTGATACCATCAATTATCCCTCTCAGCTACGTGAGTTGGAACGCAAGGCGCTACCTCAGCTTGCTGACGAGTTGCGCAAGTTTCTGGTTGAATCAGTGTCTACAACTGGTGGCCACTTATCTTCTAATCTCGGTACGGTTGAGTTAACCATTGCTCTGCACTACGTATTCAACACGCCGCATGATCGGCTGGTATGGGATGTCGGTCACCAAACATACGCTCATAAAATCCTGACCGGTCGACGCGAAGGTATGAATAAATTACGCATGCACGGTGGTATGGCTGGGTTTCCTCGCCGTGAGGACAGCGAATATGACACCTTCGGTACGGCACATTCCAGCACATCTATCAGTGCTGCGTTAGGCATGGCAGTGGCATCACAACTAGAGAAGGCAAACCGACACGTAGCAGCCATAATCGGCGATGGAGCCATGAGTGCGGGTATGGCATACGAGGCGTTGAACAATGCCGGCGCCATGGACACCAATTTACTAGTGATCTTGAACGACAACGATATGTCTATTTCACCTCCAGTGGGGGCACTTAACAATTATCTTACCAGCCTCTTAACTGGAAAAGCCTACGCCACGGCACGGCGCGCTGGTGAGAAAGTGCTTGGCGTAGTTCCTTCAATACTAGAGCTGGCCAATCGTACCCAGGAACATGTAAAAGGTATGCTCTCACCCAGCACTATGTTCGAAGAATTCGGTTTCAACTATATCGGCCCCATTAATGGTCATGATCTTGACAAGCTAGTGACCACACTTACAAATCTCAAGCGTCTCAGCGGCCCTCAGTTCCTGCATGTGGTGACACGCAAAGGCGAGGGTTATAAGGCGGCAGAAGACGATCCTATTCTTTATCATGGTGTAACCAAGTTTAATCCAGACGCAGGGATCGTTCCTAAAGCTCCAGGCAAACCTTCCTATACGCAGATTTTTGGCGACTGGCTATGTGATATGGCAGCTCTGGATCACCGCCTGGTCGGCATTACTCCGGCCATGAGTGAGGGTTCAGGATTAGTAAGGTTTTCCCAAGAATATCCCGATCGTTACTTCGATGTCGGTATTGCCGAGCAGCATGCGATCACTTTTGCTGCAGGCTTAGCCTGCGATGGCATGAAACCTGTAGTAGCAATTTATTCAACCTTTTTGCAACGGGCATATGACCAGTTGATTCATGACGTGGCCATCCAGAATCTACCGGTGGTATTTGCCATTGACAGGGCGGGGCTGGTAGGGGCAGACGGCCCTACCCATGCCGGCAGTTTTGATTTGACTTATTTACGCTGCATACCCAATATCACAGTGATGACTCCTGCGGATGAAAATGAATGTCGTCGGATGCTCTACACTGCATTCCAAATGAACACACCAGCGGCGGTACGCTATCCAAGGGGCGCAGGAACTGGAGTGGTACCAATAAAGGAAATGAAGGCATTACAAATAGGACTTGGCGAGATCTGCCGCGAAGGAGAGAAAATTGCCCTGCTGGCATTCGGAAGCATGCTCAAACCTTGTCTAGAAGCGGCGGAAGAACTGAACGCTACCGTTGCTAATATGCGCTTTGTAAAACCGTTGGATGACAATCTTGTCGTATCCTTGGCAGCGAACTACAGTTTGCTAGTTACAGTTGAAGAAAATACTATCATGGGTGGGGCAGGTAGCGCCGTGCTGGAATCCCTCGAAAACAAGAATCTCACCGTTCCAGTGCTACAACTAGGCTTGCCGGATGTTTTCATAGATCAGGGTGACCCTACGCAGATGTTAGTGGACTGCGGACGGGATAAGGATGGAATCGTGAAAGCCATCAAGAAAAAATTATCCGAGTAGTTTACTCAACCATTTTTCAGAGTTATGATCACCATTAGTTGGCTCTACCCTTTAGAATATAGACATTATGAATAAACAAGTCGATTTCCCCATCGCCGATGTACAAAGTACACAGGACACTAGGCTTATTGCAATCGATAGGGTAGGTATTAAAGCTATCCGCCACCCGGTGAAAGTGGCTGACAAGAGTGGTGGCGTACAACACACCATTGCAGTATTCAACATGTATGTGAATCTGACACATAACTTCAAGGGTACCCACATGTCACGTTTCGTGGAAATACTCAATAGCCAAGAACGTGAAATTTCTGTGGAATCATTCGAGAGCATTCTGCGTGCCATGGTAAAAAAACTGGGGGCAAACTCCGGCCATATCGAGATGACGTTTCCCTATTTCATCAACAAATCTGCTCCAGTTTCCGGAGTTAAAAGTCTCCTGGATTATGAAGTAACTTTCATTGGAGAAATAAAGAATAGCGGCTACGAATTCACCATGAAGGTGGTTGTACCGGTAGCTAGCTTGTGTCCATGTTCCAAGAAAATTGCTGACTACGGTGCGCACAATCAGCGCTCCCATATGTCGATTTCCGTACGTACCAATAGCTTTGTTTGGATCGAAGATGTGGTACGAATAGCAGAAGACAAGGCATCATGTGAGCTCTATGGATTGCTTAAGCGACCCGACGAGAAATATGTCACTGAAAAAGCTTATGATAATCCTAAGTTCGTTGAAGACTTGGTACGCGATGTAGCCGTAGAACTAAACAAAGATGCACGAATTGATGCCTACATGGTGGAATCAGAGAATTTTGAATCTATCCATAATCATTCAGCCTATGCACTAATTGAGCAAGACAAGATGATAAGCTAAAACTTGAAAGTTATAGGCAACGGCCACACCCGGAGATCTCACCCTCCACTGAGCAATAGATCCTTCCAGCAGTTCTACCCAAATAGTCTAGTTCCAAACTTGACCCTTAGCATTCTATCTTCAACTCCCCGTCAGTTTTCCCACAGATGTTTACTCATCAAACCGAATTGTTACGCAATAAGATGTACTGTTCATTTCTCTTGCCGAAACTCAGTTTCTTATGGAATCTATCTGCTGCTCAACGCTAAATCGACACCCTTTCGTTTCCATATCTATTTAAAATAGGCCGCACTAACTTTAAAAACTCAATCTATAGGATGCAAGTAAGCTCTTGTATTTACCAATCCAAAAAGAGCATTCCAGTACCACATATAGTTATAACCAAACCTCCAATTGCGTGAACGTACCTTTCTAGTTTTTCTGTATCATAAAATGAATAGCCATATATTCCTAATAACACCATAGTCAGCATTGTTAATACAGTGCATAGTGCAAAAACGGTAATTAATACTATGACTTCCAGGTAAGAGCGCTGTGTACCCGAGTAGAATAATAGCGGAAGTAAAGGCTCAGTTGGGCCCATTACGAAAATGGCGAATAACACTAATGGTGTGACTTTTACCCGGCTTTTAGACGCGACAATATCACCATGACAATGTTCATAAACATATACATTTTCATTCATTACATCAAAGTGCTTATGTGGCTTGTTTTTGTTTGCCTTCCACAACCCATATAATAAATAAGCAACTCCAAAACCAAGTAAACACCACGCTGCGATATTTCCACGATGTCCTTCAAACCAGGATAGCTTAGAGAGCTGCCACCCCAATACAACCCCAATCAATCCAACGCTTACTGAACTGAGAATATGTCCAAAACCACAAGCGGTTGTGATAATAATTGTTTTTGTAATCGACCATTTCTGTGACCGCGACAATACAATAAACGGCAAATAATGATCAGGACCTGTTGCTGTATGTAGAAAACTAATAGCAATAGTAGACAACATGAGTGTTATTAGTTCAGATGTCATTGAGATATTTTAATAATTTATTTTTTAAATTTAATTGCTTATTAATTATACTGACTGATCAAGCGGAATGTTAATCATAACCGCATAGATAACGCTGCGTTAAATCAAACGCGAACAAAATAAGTGAAAGCTCACCAACCTTCAAATACAGTCACTAGAAGAACTGCCATTGTATTACAAAGATTGCATGCATGATTACCCAAAGCAAGTTGGAATGTAGGCATCTATGAACAATATATAAAATCGTAAGATATCTTGCATATAAAATACTTCTGGGGGCTTCAATTAAAAAAACTAGCTCACCATCTGCATCATTGCTCCAAGATCGGACCATACAAGAAATCGTCAATTACATAGAGACAACTTTATAATTGAAAACAAATATAAACTAACCTCGACTACCTGCCACCAGTTTTTTCGAATTACTAGACCACATGTACCGACCCACCACATAGTCCGTCGCCCAATCAGTGCCAACTGAACTCAAGATAGTAAGTAAATTTACTTTTAGAGTTATAATCTTACTTACGACGAAACAATTAATCCTCGCTTCGTCGATTCCAGTCACACTCTATAATCGCACCAACAAGAATGAACCTATGAATGTATTTTATGAAGAGAGAGGCACTTTTAAAGTAGGTGCAATCCTTTCCAGCAACATGACTTCGCTGCAAGTGGAGGCACCCCATGGCAAGTGCTCGAAAATTAAAATTGCTTCGGTACTGCTGCGATTTGACAAGCCACTTTTGTCTGAATTCATGGATTGTGCAAAAAAAGTGGCGGACAATTTAGATCTAAATTTTCTTTGGGAATGTAGCGTTTGCGATGCGGAGTTTATTAGCGATACCTTGGCTACAGAGTATTTTGGTTATACGCCCAATCCGGTGGAATCTGCAGCAGTTCTAATTAAACTTCATAGCGCACCAATGTATTTTTACAAAAAAGGTAGGGGCTGCTATAAAGCCGCGCCGCCCACTGCTCTAAAGTCGGCTCTTGCGAGTCAGGAAAAGAAACGCCGCCAGGCAGAACGACAAACGCGCTATGCTCGTCTTCTAGGGGCGTTCGTTCTGCCAGAAGAATGCAAACCATTGTTACCATATCTTTTATACAAACCTGACAAGAGTACGATTGAATGGAAAGCACTAGATTCAGCTTGTGCCACATCCAAGCTAAGTTTGCCAAATCTGCTAGATAAATGTGGCGCCATACCATCTTCGTACGATTATCATCTCAACCGATTCTTGCTGGAGCATTTTCCGAAAGGCGTGGGTTTTGGCGTATTAGATACTAGTGCAGAACTAAGTGATCCATCTGACTTACCTATAGCGGACGTAGTCGCTTTTAGCATAGACGATGCCGATACCACAGAAATTGATGACGCTTTTTCTGTCACTCCTCTACCTCTCGGTAGCTTTCGCATCGGTATACACATCGCTGCACCTACTCTGGGAATTATGCCAGGATCATCCCTGGATATTGTAGCTGCACAACGCCTTTCTACCGTCTATGTACCAGGCAACAAAATTACCATGCTTCCAGAAACTGTGATACATCACTACACCCTGAGAGAAGGACGACTTTGTCCCGCACTTTCAATGTATCTTGACGTGGCTGACGATTTTACCGTAACCACCACACACAGCTGTATTGAACAAGTAAGAATTGCTGCTAATCTGCGGCATGACACGTTGAGGGAGCATTTTAATGAATATACCTTAGAGAGAAGCAGCCTCAATTGTGTCTTTGGACAAGAGTTAAAAACACTGTGGAATTTTGCCCGTAAAATGGAAGCTTCTCGCGGCAAGGCTAATGATAGTAACAACGAAAAAATCGACTATGGATTCAGTATTAAGGAAGGTAATGTCACCATTAAAGAGCGACGACGTGATTCGCCAATAGACAAGTTGGTGTCAGAACTGATGATATTTGTCAACGCTGAATGGGGAAAACAGTTAGCTAACGGAGGTGTTACCGGGATTTATCGTAACCAAAGTGGCGGAAAAGTAAGAATTAGCACTTCTCCCGCTCCGCACCAGGGTCTGGGTGTCTCACAGTATGCTTGGTTCAGTTCTCCAATGCGCCGCTATGTCGATCTTATTAATCAGAGACAATTAGTCGCATTACTGCGAAGCGAGGCGCCACCTTATCCCAAAGCGTGTAGTAATTTACTGACATCAATGAGGGAATTCGAGGAAACTTATGAAGCCTACAGTGAATTCCAACGCAGCATGGAACGCTATTGGTGTTTGCGTTGGCTGTTACAGGAAAAAATAAGTACTATTGGTGCACTAGTAATCAAAGAAAATCTTGTAAAGCTAGATCGCCTACCTCTGGTGACACGAGTACCCTCGTTACCCGAAATGTTTCAAGAAACCCATGTCGAATTGGAAATATCACAGGTTGATTTATTGGATCTCGCTGTTGACACAAAATTCATCAGAAAACTGGAAGCATGAAATAGACTACCACAATGTGACAAGCGAGCCATTGTTGCTTACAATAAGTATGACTTAGCATATTTCCAGGTTAAATTTCCCAAACTCCTTAGTACATTGACTGCCACAGCAAATATGCCGTATTTCAATCTTGCCGCATTCCGCAGCTGGATATTTGATCCATCATCACGCTTGGACGTGGCAATACTTGTATCAATTATTTTTCATGCAGTTGTGCTATTTGGTATTACCTTCAAACTTCCAACTCCAAAGTTTGACAACGCGGTTACACCACTAGAAGTAGTTCTGGTCAATAGTAAATCCACATCAAAACCACACAAAGCAAATGCACTGGCACAAGCCAATTTGGACGGCGGTGGCAATACCGACGACAACCGTCGCGCCAAGACTCCTTTTCCGCTACCTCCTAAGCATAGGCAATCAATTGATGTAACCAAAGCCAACCAAAAAACAAAACAACTTGAACAGGAAGCAAAAAGGCTAATGACCGCGGTCAATAGTAAGCAAAACATTTATCAATCCAATTCTCGCTTGGAGAAGTCAAAACAAGGAAAGAAAATCCCGAATGTCTCCGACTTACTTCAGCGCAGCCGTGAAATCATTCGCTTAGAAGCGCAGATTGCCAAAGATTATGAAGCTTATCAGAAGCGTCCAAAGCGTAAGTTCATTGGCGCTCGTACGAAGGAGTACCGTTTTGCACGCTATGTCGAAGACTGGCGTGTTAAGGTGGAACGTATTGGGAACCTAAATTATCCTGAAGCTGCCAAACGGGATAGACTCTATGGAAACTTACAACTCACCGTTGGCATCATGGCAGACGGCAATCTAGAATTGGTTGAAATTAATCGTTCGTCAGGACAGAAAATTCTGGATGCGGCAGCTATACGTATCGTTAAACTTGCTGGGCAAAATGGATTTGCTCCTTTCCCGCCTGATATTAGACGAGACACCGACATATTACACATTACACGTACCTGGGTGTTTACCCGCTCGGATGAGCTGATGAGTAAGTAATTAAAGTAAGTTCATAACCTTTAATTAACAAGGCCATATTTACCTCTGATCACTACTCTTATGCCTGATACTTACGCCGTCATTGGCAACCCCATCGCTCACAGCAAATCACCGCTAATCCATACCGAGTTCTCGAAACAGACTAGGCAGGACATATGTTATGAAACCATACTTGCACCACTTAATGGCTTCGCAGCAGTAATAGAAGTCTTTCAACAGAGCGGCGGAAAGGGTATGAACGTAACTGTTCCATTTAAGGTTGATGCTTACAAAATTTCAACCCAGCTGACTGAACAAGCCACAGCTGCACAAGCAGTTAACACATTAGTGTTTGATGGCGATGAAATATACGGCGACAACACTGATGGCACTGGACTAATACGCGATATTGTGGTCAATCTAGGCTTCACTATTACGACCAAGCGGGTACTACTATGTGGTGCAGGTGGTGCTGCTCGCGGCATAGTGCTGCCATTGCTGAAACAAGAACCACGCATGCTAGCAATCTCAAATCGTACCGTACAAAAAGCACACAAATTACGACAACAATTCTCTTCGTACAAAAACGTTATATCTGGTAATTACGCAGATATTGCTGGGAAGGAATTTGACCTTATAATCAATGCTACCTCCGCTAGCCTGATCGGTAAACCACTATCATTGCCGCTGGGCACGTTTGCCACTGAATCTCTAGCATATGACATAATGTACGGCAATAGGCATACTCCCTTTTTGCAATTCGCTCGACAAGAAGGTGCAACACATCTGTCTGATGGTGTCGGTATGCTAGTGGAACAGGCTGCAGAATCGTTCTTCATATGGCGTGGAGTAAGACCTGAAACCAAGCTACTAATTGAGATGCTAAGTCAAAATAATTAAACATATAGAATGATATGAGAAATACGTGATAAAGCCAAGCGGATATTGGTTCTGGAGAATTCTGCTTTTTCTTTTCTTTCTAGTTTTTTTCTATCAAATATGGATTCTCTGCCATATTGTTTATTGGAATTTCTACAACCCTTCTAACAGCGCTTTCATGCAGCACCGGCTAGATGTATTACAAAAGAAGAATCCTAATCCCGGAATAAAGTTACGCAATAAGTGGATATCTTACGAACTCATTTCTCCAAATCTAAAGCGCGCTGTTATCGCAGCTGAGGACGCCAAGTTTATGAAACATAAAGGTTTTGATTTTGATGCGATACAGAAAGCCTATAAAAAAAACATGGAAAAGGGCAAATTTATTGCAGGTGGCTCCACTATCAGCCAACAACTTGCAAAAAATCTGTTTCTCTCCAAACAAAAAACGCCTTGGCGTAAGATGGAAGAAGCTATTATCACTTTGATGCTAGAAAGTGTAATGTCAAAACGTCGGATCCTAGAAATTTATTTAAATGTAATTGAATGGGGTAACGACGTGTTCGGAGCGGAGGCTGCCGCTCGATACTATTATAATATTTCTACCTCAGCTCTTTCTGCAAAGCAATCTGCCCACCTTGCTGCCATGATTCCTAACCCGCGATTCTACGACCGCAATCGCAATACCCCATGGCTGCTGAAGAAGACAGATATCATTCTCAATAGAATGACCTCTATGCGAATTCCTTGAAAATTTATTACTGGTTTTCTCGTTGGCATGGTGCATACTCTCTATTAGCTGTTTTTCTTAGAATAAATATTCGACGTATTTCTTGATTTTCCTTAAAATTCCACAATTTTGTCTCGTCACTGGGACGACTTGCCATGACCAGAACAAACAATCACAACGACCACGAAACTGAAAACCTGCAACAATACTTGCAGCGAGTGATTTATCTACTTAGCAAGCATAAGCTGGTAAAAGGTTTCGTACAAATGCAGGAGATTCCACAGCAGGAATTAGACGAATCTCTGGTGCATAAACAAAATTTGGCAGAACTGCAAAGCCTGCTTGACGAGCTCCATCCCGCTGACATCGCCTATATTCTGGAAACCCTACCCCTGGAAGACCGTCTCATGATCTGGGATTTAGTTAAGGCAGAGCGAGACGGTGAAATTCTGTTAGAAACCTCAGATGCAGTACGCGAAACACTTATTGCCACTATGGATAGCGGGGAACTAGTAGCTGCAACAGGGCAACTCGATGCCGACGAGATAGCTGATCTAGCTCCCGATCTGCCACGATATGTTCTTGATGATCTGTTTCAGACACTGCCGATGGAGGAACGCGAACATTTACGCTCGGCTATGTCCTATCCGGAAGATGCGGTGGGAGCACTGATGGATTTCGATATGGTAACTATCCGTGAAGATGTGTCGCTAGAAGTCGTTTTGCGCTACTTGCGCCGCTTAGAGGGGCTACCCAACCATACTGATCAGCTCTTCGTAGTAGATCGGGATGAGAAACTCAAGGGCGTGCTACCTTTAAATCGTTTACTGGTAAGTGATACTGATGCTGAAGTTTCAGCGGTGATGTCGACAAAAATGGTGAAACTTCACCCGGATGACAAAGCCCAGCAGGCAACGCATGCATTCGAACGTTATAATCTTGTTTCTGCCCCAGCGGTAGATATGAACGGTAAATTGTTGGGACGTGTTACCGTCAACGCAGTTATGGACTTCATTCGTGAAGAATCGGAAAATGAAGCATTGAATCTAGCCGGCTTGCGCGAAGAAGAAGATTTATTTGCGCCAATATGGAAGAGTGTAAAGAACCGTTGGATTTGGCTAGCTATAAATTTAGTGACAGCATTCATTGCTTCCCGTGTAATTGGTGTATTTGAGGGCTCTATCGAAAAACTGGTGGCGCTAGCAGCACTAATGCCAATTATTGCTAGTATCGGTGGAAACTCTGGTAACCAAACCATAACCATGATCGTACGTGCCCTTGCTTTAGGGCAACTTAATCGTAGTAATTCACGTAACCTATTTGCTAAGGAAATAGGCGTAAGCGCTGTTAATGGTTTAGTTTGTGGCAGTGTAGTCGGATTGTTTGCCTTCTTAATTTACCACAGCATCCCCCTTAGTTTAGTAATGACTATGGCGATGGCATTAACTTTTCTGCTAGCTGCATTATTGGGGGTACTGATACCACTAACACTTCATAAACTCGGGCGTGACCCAGCTACAGGCTCCAGCGTAATGATAACTGCTGTAACCGACAGTGGTGGATTTTTTATTTTCCTGGGACTTGCCACGATTCTTTTGCTGTAAAAGGAAGATTTTGATACGGCATCAAAATCCAAAAAATAATAAGACTTAAAAATAACAATCGTTATCCTGACACTATTTGAGTATTCTTTCTGTCTTCTCTCATGTACCAACTATGGCAAAATTCTTTCGTGAGCAATTAATTGCTCCACTGACTCGCGCTCCCGGATAAGATGAATGTGGTCACCATCTACCATAACCTCGGCGGCGCGGGGACGGCTATTGTAATTGGAACTCATACTCATACCGTAAGCGCCAGCAGACATAACAGCAAGCAGATCCCCTTTAGCCAGGGCAAGCTTACGGTCATGTCCAAGGAAGTCTCCAGTTTCACAAACAGGACCTACTATTTGGTAAGTTTTAATACTATTGCCGTTTATAATAACTGGCAAAATTTCATGGTAAGCATCGTACAAAGCCGGGCGTATCAAGTCATTCATGGCTGCATCTACAATGGCGAAATCTCGATGAGATGTATGTTTGATGTATTCGACACGGGTGAGCAGCAAACCAGCATTCCCCACCAATGAACGTCCAGGCTCAATCAAGATACGCTGGGTACGATGACCAATGTCAGCACACAATGCCGCGACGTAATTCTGAGCCGATGGTGGGTTTTCTCTAAAATAACGAATTCCAAGTCCACCGCCTAAATCCAAATGCTCTATTTGCAGTTTTCTCGCTTCCAAGCGATCCAACAAACTAAGCATCTTCCTGCAGGCTTCGGAAAACGGAGCAAGTTCAGTTAACTGTGAACCTATGTGGCAATCCAGTCCAATAATACGAACATTGGCAAATTTTTTACCAGAAGTATAGAGTTTTTCTGCTTCGGTAAAAGGAATACCGAATTTATTCTCTTTGAGACCGGTAGAAATATAAGTATGAGTTCTTGCATTTACATCTGGGTTAACTCTCAGACTCACTGGAGCGATCTTATCCATTCCACTCGCCACCTGATTCAGTATCCCTAACTCCGCTTCTGATTCTACGTTGAAGCAGAGTATATTTGCAGCAAGCGCAGCTCGCATTTCATCAGAGCGTTTTCCCACACCAGAAAACACTATTTTTTGTGGATCGCCACCTGCTTTGAGAACTCGCTGTAGCTCGCCACCAGAAACAATATCAAAACCACAACCAAGTTTGGCAAATAAATTGAGAATAGCAAGACTAGGATTAGCCTTTACTGCATAGCACACCAAGTGATCGCGTTCAGCAAAGGCAGTATCGAATTCCCGATAAGCAGTAGTCAGCGCTGAACGTGAATAAACATAACAAGGTGTATCAAATTCTCTGGAAATATGATCTAGAGGAACTGATTCAACACAAAGCCTAGCATCGTGATACTCAAAAGAAGGAAACCCGCTCAATTCTTTTGTCCTTCCACCTGCGATTTCTGTATCTCTGATGGCGGATCTTGTGGAAGATAAAGAGGCCCTTTCAACCCACAGGCTCCTAGCATCAAGATCAACAAAACAGCAGTGTATAGTGTACGCATGGATCAATTGCCAAAATAATAGATGCAAAATACTAACATAAATACAAATCAATAAATGAGCATGAGTACACTTGGTAATAATGTATCAAAGACACCACCTTTATCTGAGACTTCTCAATTCCTTCCGAACTGCCAGATAGTCTGGGTAAACGCTTCCCACCGTTTTCCAAAATGCTGGGGAGTGATTCATCTCGATGAGATGTGACAATTCGTGTGCAACAACGTAGTCCACTAAACTAAGTGACTGTTGAATCAGTCGCCAGTTTAGATGAACGATGCCACGCACATCACAACTACCCCACTGGGTTTTGGCACGCGACAACCGCAATTGTGGGTGTGGTACACCTAGCTTGTTCGCGAAGAATACGATGCGTTTGCTGAAACAAACCAGCGCCTGTTTGTGATACCACTTCATCACGATTTTTTCTACTTCTTGAGTAGCAAGCATAGATGGTAATGGCAAAGCTAATTGTCTTCTTTCCGTTCTTGTTTTTACTTTCACTTTAGTCATTTGCATCTCTCCAGATACTGTCGTTGCTAACTGCCATGGTTCTCCAAGCAATGGGAAAATTGCCGACTCCTCCCACACTAGTCTGACTGATTCTTCGTTTTCCCATTCGTCTAGCTTCTTTAGAACCCAGTTGGCTCTGTCTTGTAACACTGACTCGACCCAACCCAATGACTCTCTCAGCGGGACACTAACTGTCAAGCCATCACAATCTATTTTCATACCTATTGCCCTGCATCTGCGGCGCTTTAGAGTATATGACACCTCTTTACCATTCAAAGTAACACAGCGCATTTCTCTCTTATGTGCTTTTCTGTCTACATATGAGGACTGAAATGAATCCTGTGTCATTTGACCTCTATATATCCTTATCACCAATACGCACGACTTCTAACTCAATCCACTCTTCCACCCTAGCGTTTAGTTCGCTCGCCTTCATTCCTGCAGGATCTATCGGCGCACCTATACTAACCGTAATGGTGCCAGGCCGCTTAATGAAAGAATTTTTGCCCCAAAGCTCTCCTGCATTGTGTGCAACCGGAACTACCGACACACCAGTATGCATAGCGAGCCATGCGCCACCAATTCTATATTTACCTTTTTTCCCGGGCACGATACGCGTTCCTTCCGGAAAAATCACTATCCAAAGTCCTTGCTTTAGCCTGTCTTTCCCTTGCTGGACGATCTGTTTCAGTGCTGCCCTCCCTGAACTGCGATTTATTGCGATGGGACTGGTCATCGCCAATCCCCAGCCAAAAAATGGAATGTACAGCAACTCTTTTTTAAGTACCCACACCTGGGCTGGAAAGATCTGCTGAAACGCGAGTGTCTCCCATGCTGATTGGTGCTTCGACAACACAATACTTGGTGTTTTGGGAATATTCTCTATGCCCAATACTCGATAATGGACGCCACATATGACGCGAGTCAAATACAACATTATATGCGCCCATCCTGAAGTTATACGACAGCGATTAAGAGGGGTCAGCGGGAACGAGGCAAGGACAATTAACGTATAAAGCGGGGTAATGATGATCTGTAATAAAGTATAGAATGTCGAGCGTAGTGCTGCCATAGCCGAATTCATTTTGTCAGGGTGTCAACCACAGCTGCCAGGTCGGTAAAGATTCTCGTACTATTGGGTAGGCCGCTCGCAGTTCTTGTTATTTTACCTTTTCCAGTAAGAACCAGGGTTGGAACCGCACCCACCGATGCCGCAGCCTTCAAATAGCGCAACGCATCACCGACCGTGGGCACATCCTTTAAATCAGTACTAAAACGTTGTGCAATTTCTTCGAACATCATGATCACAGAATTGCGGCAATCATGCTTTTCAATGTTGGTATACGGATTGAAAAATACCGCATCGATACGCCCACCAGTCTGGTTCACTGCTTTGTACATCTTATCATTAATGGCATTAAACACAGGCATATCCAATACTTTACGATCACAGGACTGGTTGCTGGCAACCACCACCCGGTATCCTACCTGGTTAAGATGTGCAATAGCCTCTAGGCTTCCAGGAATAGGTCTCCATTCGCTAGGAGTCTTGGTAATGATGTTGCTGTCGTAATTAATAACACCATCATGATCGAGAATAATCAGCTTCATAAGATTCAGGAAACCATTAAGCTTAAATCGGCTACTTGATTCATATAAACACGTCCACATTGTAATAGCAGAAATCTATTGTTCCGAACTCTTAGATCTTCAGCATTTACCAGAACCTGATCAAAAAATTCTTTTACCGGAGGCGCAAGTGAAACTAAAACCTCTAAAGCCTCTGCGAAATGTTTCTCAGACTTAAGAGCCTCCGATTTCTTACCTATCTTTTGTAGAGCGTCCCATAGATTCACTTCAACATCGCTTTCAAATAGACTTGGATCTGGTCTGCTTAGCCCATCCAAGGAATGACCAGCAGGGGTTACTTGTTGGCCTGATTTTTTTAGAATATTTGTTATACGTTTGTTCGCATTAGCTAGAATGCGGCCATCCTCTGTTGAGAGAAACTTCGTTGCCCTGGGAATAAAATCTGCGAGTACACCTAAGGGAGATGCGCTTCCATATTGAATAATAATCGATTCTATCGCATGATAATTATTTTCCTGGTCAATAAAATACCTTCGTGCCCTATCCAATAAAAAATCGGTAATTAGAACTGGATCACATCTAGGACTATGCTCAATATCTTGCGGCATATGCTTTCGCGCAAGAGAAACCAATGCATACAAAGTAATATTAAGATGTTTTTGAATCAACATCCTAACAACTCCGAACGCATGACGGCGTAATGCAAATGGATCCTTGTCACCCGTAGGAATTTGCCCGACACCAAACATCCCAACTAGAACTTCCAACTTATCTGCAAGCGCGACACAAATACCGATCATATTACGAGGCAAATCATCATCCGCAAATCGCGGCTTGTAATGGTCTTCAATTGCGAAAGCGATGTCATCACTCATCCCATCATGTTTCGCGTAATAGCGTCCCATAACCCCTTGCAACTCTGGAAATTCTCCTACCATGTCGGTGAGCAAATCGGCCTTAGCCAGTTTTGCAACTTCGTCTGCTTGTTTTTCAAGTGCCTTACCACCTAATTGCAAACCAATCTCTTGTGCAATAGCACGCACACGATTCACTCGATCGCTCTGCATTCCAAGCTTGTTGTGATATACAACTCTACTTAAACCTTCCACACGAGAAGCCAACGTCTTCTTCCGATCCTGATCAAAGAAGAATTTTGCATCTGCTAGGCGTGCTTGTAGAACGCGCTCGTTACCATGGATGATGTTGGAGGAGTTGTCGGTTTTAATATTACTAACGATCAAAAAACGTGGCAACAGACTGCCCTCACTATCCAGCAATGGAAAATATTTTTGGTGCTGCTTCATTGAAAGTATCAGGCACTCCTGCGGCACTTTGAGGAATGCCTGACTGAACTCCCCTACATACACTTCCGGATACTCGACCAACGCAGTGACTTCATCCAACAGCGCCTCATTCCGCAGTATTTCTCCATGTCCTTTCTTACTGGATTCGAGTAATTTTTCCCATATCAACTGTTTACGTTTCTCGAAACTCGCAATGACATATCCTTTCTTACACAGCACGTTTTCATATTCACTAGCATGAGAAATAACAATTCGGGTATTGCTTAGAAAACGGTGCCCCAGAGTTTCTGCTTTGGTACTGCGTAATCCGAGTATTGCTTCTGGCTCACGTAGTACGTTTTTGCCATGTATCATAAAAAAATTATGTACAGGACGTACAAAGTGTGTGCTACCTATGCCCCAACGCATCACCTTGGGAACCGGCATCTTTGGCAATAGATCTTGTAAAACTTTAATGAGTACGCTTCCGAGGCTTTGGCTAAGCTGCTTATGCATATAGGTATAACAAAGCATGCCCTTACTATCGGGGGCCTGTTGTAAATCATCTATGGCAACTCCACATGAGCGTGCAAAACCTTGTAGCGCTAGAGTTGCCCTACCAGAATCATCATGTGCTGCGTCCACCGCTGGCCCCTTACGCTCGATTTGTCTCTCAGACTGAGCATCCAAAACTGCAGTTATGGAAACAGCCAAGCGACGCGGAGTCGCATAAGCCGTCACTTTACTTTCAGTGGTTAGTAAGCAATTCTGATCCAGGCCATTGAATACACCTTGAGAAAAATTATCGCTCAAGGCCTGCAATAACTTAGGTGGCATTTCTTCAGTCAGAATTTCTATAAGTAATGTCTCTTGCATTTAAACCTATCAGTTCTATTTTGGAAGCATTGGAAAACCCAGTTCCTCGCGCGATTCGTAATACGCCTTTGCAACTAGTCGCGCCAACGCCCTAACTCGACCGATATAAGTTGCACGTTCCGTCACCGAAATCGCACCACGCGCATCTAGCAAATTGAAGGCGTGAGAACACTTCATTATTTGTTCGTAACTTGGTAGAGGGAGACTCAATTCAATAAGTCGTTTTGCCTCAGATTCATACTTACTGAACTGTTCCAAAAGAAGGTTCACGTTGCTGTACTCAAAATTGTATTTGGATTGCTCCACCTCATTCTGGTGATAAACATCGCCATAAGTGATTCCTTCTGTCCAAGTCAAGTCGAACACGTTATCGACACCCTGCAGGTTCATCGCAAGACGCTCCAGACCATAGGTGATTTCTCCTAGCACCGGCTTACAGTCAAAACCACCAACCTGCTGGAAGTAAGTAAATTGTGTAACTTCCATACCGTTAAGCCATACTTCCCAGCCTAAACCCCAAGCTCCAAGCGTAGGCGATTCCCAATCGTCCTCAACAAATCGAATATCATTCACCTCAAGATCAATTCCCAATTCTCGCAACGAATCAAGATACAGATCCTGAATATTATTGGGTGAAGGCTTTAATACCACCTGGTACTGATAGTAGTGCTGCAAACGATTTGGATTATTTCCGTAGCGCCCGTCTTTGGGACGACGAGATGGCTGCACATAAGCAGCTTTCCAGGGCTCTGGCCCTAGAGCACGCAAAAAAGTTGCCGTATGGAACGTGCCCGCTCCCACTTCCATGTCATATGGCTGTGGCAACACACAACCCTGATTGTTCCAGTAGCGTTGCAGAGTGAGGATAATTTCCTGGAATGTAAACATGAAAACGCCTGAATGAAATCACAATAATCTAAACAATTAAGATTTTACAGGGTTTTTCTTGTACTGCGAAAGATCGGTAACAAACCTATGAGTAAAGACAACCCGACAAATCCCAATACCAAACTATTTCCAAAACGAACATAGGGAGTTGCACCAGTAAATCCCTGCGCCAGACCATTCAGTGCAGTTGTAGTAAACACTTCTGCTTTCTGCAACACTACACCACGCTCATTTATGATGGCGCTAACGCCAGTATTGGTAGCACGCAACATATAGCGACCCGTCTCAAGCGCACGCATTTGCGAAATCTGCAAGTGCTGATGTGGACCGATGGAACGTCCAAACCAGGCGTCATTACTGACGTTAGCAAGCAGTGTTGCTTGTGGCAACTGATTGATTAGCTCTTCACCAAACACATCTTCGTAACAAATATTTACTGCAACGCTTTGTCCGGCCAGACTCATAGGACGCTGATCAGCTCTGCCACGGGAAAAATCCGATAGCGGAATTTTCAGTACATTTATAATCCAACCAAACGCTGGTTTAAACGGAATGAACTCACCAAACGGTACCAAATGATGCTTGCGGTATATCTGTTCAGAAGAAATGCCAAAACTGAACATGGAGTTATAGTACTCACCAGATCGTTTGGATGTTTCAACCATGCCAACAAGGATATCGCCATTATTCCGCTTCGCATGAGTAGAAAGCTGCGCCAGGTAATTGAAAGGCACCTCGTAACTAGCCAGTGGCAACGAAATTTCTGGTGCAATGATAAGCCGACTGTTACTTTTATGCGCAAGTTTTGCATATGTATCCATCGTTTGAATAGCATGCTCTGGCTTCCATTTCATTTCCTGAGAAATATTTCCTTGCAGTAAACTTACCGTTACCAGCTCACCTTGTGGCTCGATCCAGCTTATATGCTGTAAACCGAAACCGATAATCCAGATCACGGATAGAAATATCGCATTGCGCCAGGTGCGCAATTTTTTTTCAAAAAATAAACTTATGAGTGCAGCACTGAAAACAAGTATCAGTGAGACACCATAAACCCCTACCACCGCAGAAAAACTCGCAAGGGGACTAGAGGGAACCTGCGAATAACCTACTGTCAGCCAGGGAAAACCAGTAAATAACACACCGCGTAACCATTCAAATAACACCCACAGCGTAGCAGCTAATAATGACCACACTAATGGCGTCTCAATATGTAACTTCCTCAGCACCCAGCCTGTTAATGTCACGAATAAAGAAAGGTAGGCACAAAGAATGATCAGGAAAAGTACCGCAATTGAAATTGGCATTGCGCCGAACTCGTGCAAGCTTACATATATCCAGGTAACGCCTGCGCCAAACATGCCCATACCAAAACAAAAACCAAGCAAAGCTGCTTGTAGCGGTGTTTCGCTCTTGCGCCAGAAATGAAGTAGTAGTGCAATTGTGATGACTGGAACAGTGAAAAGGTAGAATGGCGCAAATCCTAGAACGGTAAGGACGCCGAGCAAGAAGGTAGTAATCAAATAAAGGCTGACATTATGTTTCGAATCTCGAATCTCGATCCTTGAGCTTTCGCTACTCAATCCTCGCACTTACTTTCCTCAACCACCACCGTATGCAACCTACGGCTATCAGTACGCAGCACCGTGAACTTTAAGGAACCTATGACAACTGACTCACCACGCTTAGGTAACCTACCAAATTTGTTCAGTACTAGACCACCAACGGTGTCGTAATCCTCATTACTAAATTCTACTCCAAGTACCTCATTAAAATCGGCTATTTCGGTGATAGCCTTAACTCGGTAATGACCACTGAGTTCCTGAATGATGTTGTCTTCAGACTCATCATAATCATACTCATCTTCAATATCCCCAACAATTTGTTCCAACACATCTTCGATGGTCACTAATCCTGCAACACCACCGTATTCATCTACCACAATTGCAATATGGTTCCGGTTGCTACGAAAATCTTTCAGCAGCACATTGAGTCGTTTGGATTCAGGGATGAATACTACTGGACGCAATATTTCACGCGCGTTAAACTCCTCTCCCCCAGCGTAATAACGTAATAAGTCCTTCGCCAATAAAATGCCGACCACGTTGTCCTTATTGTTCTCAGTTACTGGAAAACGTGAGTGCGCTGTTTCGATCATTAGTGGAACGAATTTATCCGGTGTTTCGCTGATGTCGATTACATCCATTTGTGAACGTGGCACCATGATATCGCTTGCTTGCATTTCGGACACCTGCATCACGCCCTCAATCATACTCAGCGCATCGGAATCAAGCAGATTGCGCTCAAACGCAGAATGTAACAACTCAATCAGTTGTTCACGGTCTTCCGGCTCACGTGAGAGTAGCGTACTCAAGCGCTCAAGCCAGCTGTATTTAGGTAAGGGACTGTTCATTTTAAAACATTAGCCTGTATGTAAGGGAATGGGATATAGACAATCGTGTTTAAAAACTTTTCTACATAGAATTTTGTTAGAATTCCTAGTAATTTGCCAGGTAATATTTAGCATTTATGTCACTACAATTCTAGGATTCTTGGTAGGGATCATCGAACCCTAGCCTCGTAATAATTTTTGTTTCCAACTGCTCCATTGTCACCGCATTTTTGTGACTTTCGTGCTCGTATCCCTGTAAGTGAAGAACACTATGTACCGCAAGATGAGCATAATGTGCCATCAGGTCTTTATGCTGCTGATTTGCTTCCTTCTCAACCACTGCAGCACATAGCACAATATCACCGGATAAAGGCAAGGTAACTCCATAAATAAAAGTCAATACGTTAGTAGCGTAGTCTCTGCCACGGAAATCTCGGTTGTATCTACGGCCCTCCATCTCACCAACGATACGCAATACGATTTTCGCATCCTGTGTCAGCCCAGCTTTAAACCATTTACGAAATTGTAACCGCGTAGGAATCCCCTTGAAATGAGATGTAATGTCAGTTGCATACTGTACTGTCAGTTTTAGTTTTATTTTTGTACGGACGAATCCTGTGACAAACTTAGGAACTTCGCCCCTATTTTTCATACTTTTCGTAGGCGTTAACAATTCTCTGTACCAGAGGATGCCGCACTACATCCTCAGCCTCAAAATTGGTGAAAGCAACACCGCGTACTTTTTCTAACACCTGTTTGGCTTCCACCAAACCACTTTTTTGGTTCTTAGCTAAATCAATCTGTGTAACGTCACCTGTCACAACCGCCTTGGAACCAAATCCGATACGGGTAAGAAACATTTTAATCTGCTCTGGTGTAGTATTCTGTGCTTCATCGAGAATAATGAACGATTTATTCAATGTACGTCCACGCATAAAAGCAAGCGGAGCAACCTCAATTGCGCTGCGCTCAAACTGCTTGCTAGTTTTGTCGAACCCCATCAAATCATATAGTGCATCATAAAGCGGCCTCAAATAGGGATCTACTTTTTGTGCCATGTCGCCAGGAAGAAACCCGAGTCGCTCGCCAGCTTCTACCGCTGGACGTACTAGTACAATACGCTCTACCGCATCCCGTTCCAGCGCGTCAACCGCACTGGCTACTGCAAGGTAAGTCTTACCTGTACCCGCTGGGCCAATAGAGAAAGTAATATCGTGCTCCTGAATCTGCTTTAAGTATCGTACCTGACGCGGTGTCCGGCCGTGTAAATCGCTACGGCGGGTAATGAGTGCCGGTGTCGACACTCCTTGTTCAACAGAAACAGAAGCAGTTTGTTTTGCCGGGTGATTCGGATTTATCACCTCGATTAAACCTAATTGAACTTGCTCGATGCTCAGATTATGCTTCGCCTGACTGTAAAAATTTTGTATTACCCACGCTGCAAGCCTAGCTTGAGCAACTTTGCCTCGTATGTTGAAATGCTCACCATGCCGTGTAATGGAAACATCAAGAGCGGATTCAATTTGCATGAGGTTTTCGTCCAGCACCCCGCATAAGTTAGCAAGACGCTGGTTATCATCTGGAGGAAAAGAAATTTCTACTGGTTTGGGTCTCAAAGGGGTTTAAAAGCAGTTAAAAAATCTTAATTTTTTTGGTGACAATCGCGCTTTGCAGGAGATGAATCTTTATGTTTGCCCCACACAATTTCACCGCGTAATGAGTGTGATAGAGCTGCAGTTATTTCAACATCTACGAAATGGCCAGTTACGTCCGCATCGCCAGCAAAATTTACCATGCGGTTATTATCGGTACGTCCACAAAGTTCGCTAGGACTCTTTTTTGATATCCCTTCTACCAAGATACACTGTGTCGTTCCTACCATGTGTTGACTAACAGCTTGTGACTGGCACAGAATCTTTTCCTGAATACGTTGTAGCCGCTCCTGTTTTATTTCGTGTGGGGTATTGTCAGACAATTCAGCAGCTGGTGTGCCAGGGCGCGGACTATAAATAAAGCTGAAAGAGTCATCAAAACTTACCTCCTCAATCAGTCTCATTGTAGCTTCGAAATCGGCTTCAGTTTCGCCGGGAAAACCGACGATGAAATCAGAGGTAAGAGAAATATCGGGGCGAACAGCACGAAGTTTCCGGACAATGGATTTATATTCCAGCGTAGTGTACCCACGTTTCATTGCTGCCAAAATCCGATCAGAACCAGATTGCACTGGTAAGTGTACATGCCCTACCAGTTTAGGTAATTTTTCATAGGTTTCAATAAGGCGCACTGTGAATTCTCTAGGATGAGAAGTTGTATATCGGATGCGTTCAATACCGGGAATCTCATTGATATATTCAAGTAACAGTGCTAAATCTGCAACGTCACACTCTGCCCCACCTTCCATTATTCCACGATAGGCGTTGACATTCTGCCCCAACAAAGTAACTTCTTTGATGCCCTGATCTGCTAACCTCATGACTTCTACCAGCACGTCACTCAATGGACGCGAGACCTCTTCACCGCGAGTATAGGGCACCACACAGAAACTGCAATACTTACTACAACCTTCCATAATGGAAACAAAAGCGCTTACACGCCCCGTGCGCCCCTCACGGTGAACCAGCGATTCTGGCAAATGATCGAATTTTTCAATTTCAGGGAAGGTAATATCCACCTGTGACTGGCCGGTAATTTTACGTGCTTCTATCAATTGTGGTAGCCGATGTAGGGTTTGTGGTCCGAACACCACATCTACATAAGGTGCGCGCTTAATAATGGTTGCTCCTTCTTGACTGGCAACACAACCACCCACACCAATGAGTAAATTAGGATTAGCTCTTTTCAAAGACCTAACGCGCCCCAAATCATGAAACACCTTTTCCTGAGCTTTTTCGCGTACCGAACAGGTGTTGAAAAGAATCATGTCAGCATCATTGGGATTATCAGTCTGCTCCATACCCTGAGCAGCATAGAGCAAATCCGCAATTTTTGCGGAGTCATACTCGTTCATCTGGCAACCAAAGGTTTTAATGTAGAGTTTTTTGACCATAAATAAAGCGCTACAATTAGACTATTTCTGAATATTAGTATTTGTTTCTACTCAGTTTCGTACTTTCCTTCTTCTTCCGCCTGAGCAGCCTCTTCGGGAGTAAGCAGCCAAATACGTTGTACGTCACCCGTGGGTCCAACCCAGTATAAGATTGGACCAAATTCGGTAAACATCGCTGGCAGAATAATAAGATTATTCGTTCCACGAATTTGCCCGCCTGCACCCAGTTGCAAAATGTCACCGTTTATCTCGATTTGGGGATAATCCATCGTTGTGAGTTCGCCCAGCTTGCTATCCGATGGAGGCAAAGGGAACAACCGAGATAATTGAGCATGAACATTGCTGGCAAGCACAACCGCCATAGCAATAACCACAATTGGCAGAAACAACTTTCTTTTCATTGTAAATTAGTTTCTGTTTCCCAAATCATCATATGAGTACTTAGAAAAAAATAGAAGTGGAAATTGTACCAGCTCTCTACGATCTAAATCTGGTTTAGCCTTAAATGTTAACTGAAGCAAGTGACATTTATAGTATAAGCGTAGCGCATCATGGCTTGATTCATATCTAGGCCTGATTCGTCGTAGTAAATGTTAAAACATCGAAGTGATTCTTTTCAAAACTGCCGTTTCCTGATGTCATTAAACTCATTATGCAATGCTTCACACAGTACTAATACAAACGAAGTCCATGTACCACTCAATCCAGGCTGGAGTTGCTCATGTTAAAATAAACAGTAATAACAAATTTCGTAATTCTTTCATTATCATATAAATGCCAAATCCGTCCATACCCACAAAAATCGTTATTGCTACACGCGAAAGTGCCCTCGCCCTCTGGCAAGCAAATTTTATCAGGCATGGGCTAGTAGAATTATACCCACAATGCGAAATCAGCATACTCGGTATGACCACTCGTGGGGACCAAATTCTCGATACCTCACTCTCAAAAGTTGGAGGCAAGGGATTGTTTATAAAAGAATTAGAGCAATCAATGGCAGATGGTCGGGCTGATATTGCTGTACATTCCATGAAGGACGTAACTATGAATATACCTTCAGAATATGTGCTGGCTGCCATTACGGAACGTGAAGATCCACGGGACGCTTTTATCTCCAACCAGTACGCCAGCCTTGACGTACTCCCCGCTGGGAGCGTGGTAGGCACTTCTAGCCTGAGACGCGAAAGCCAATTGGGCGCACGTTTTCCTCATCTACAAGTACAACCGCTACGCGGTAATGTACAGACGCGGTTGCGCAAGCTGGATGAAGGACAATATGCAGCGATTATTCTGGCAGTAGCAGGACTGAAGCGTCTGGGACTAGCCAACCGTATTACCACAGTGCTGAGTCCTGAACTAAGCCTGCCAGCGGTGGGGCAGGGAGCACTAGGAATAGAATGTCTTTCCGATAAACCTGATTTAGTAAAACTCCTGCAACCACTACATCACCTTGAAACTGCTCAGTGTGTAGAAGCAGAACGTGCTATGAGCCGCGAGTTGGGGGGGAGTTGTCAGTTACCTCTTGGTGGCTTTGCTGAAATCAAAGGAAAAAAATTGCTTCTGCGCGGATTCGTCGCCAGCCCTGACGGTTCGCGTATGGTAAGTAATCAATTGAGTGGCAAACCAGAAACAGGCGAAATTATGGGCGTACACATGGCACAAAATTTGAAAGCACAAGGTGCAGACGAAATTCTGGCGGCGCTGGAATTTACAAACGGCTAAACGGGTGATTGTCCCAATCAATTAGCTCCACAAGAATGACATTCATGTGGGTGCACCAAGGAAACTATATTGCTACAGGGATTTGTACAAATAACAGTAACCCAATGATATTTGGGCTGCTGAAAATGAAAGTTTTACAATGCATGTAGATTATTTTGCGATAGCAACGGGACTAGAAGTTACCCTTTAAAGAAACTATGAGCACAGAAATTCAACCTGAGGTTACTGATAAGCCGCAAGTTACTGACAAGCCACAAGGTCTTCGTAGCCTCATTAACCCACTGTTATTTGCTGCTATGGTCGCTGCTGTCATTGCTGCGTGGCAGTGGTATGAAGCTCGCAGCCAAATAGAAAACTTAGAACAAGAATTTGTAAGGCGCTTGGTAGAAATAGATGCCTCCTATAAGGAGTTACGCAATATTTCTACCAAAGTACGAGAAAAACGTGAAGAGACAGAAACCAGGTTTAAGCTGCTTGAAACTAATCTAGCTGAATCTATAAGTCGACAAGTAGCACTAGAAAGACTCTACCAAGATCTTGCTCCTGATCGCGATGAAGTAACAATGGAAGAGGTGGAGCAGTTATTGCTTATTGCAAACCAGCAACTACAACTGGCAAACAACGTGAAATCTGCTCTAATTGCAATGCAAGAGGCCGATGTTCGATTGCAACGCATTAATCACCCACAACTATCCCCTCTACGTAAGGCCCTAGCAAGAGATTTGAATCTGCTGAAAACCTTGCCAAATGTAGATACTATGGAAATTAGCCTACGCCTTGAAAGTCTTGCTGAAACAGTAGATAAATTACCATTAGCAATGGAAATCCGTCCGTCAAAAACTAATGCTGTTCCACCTGTAACTTGGGTACCAGAAGGAGTGTGGTCAAAATTCTTGCTAGAAGTTTGGAATGACATAAAGCAATTGGTACATATTGAGAATATGGGCGAGCGGGATATACCGCTATTATCTCCATCACAGTCATATTTTCTGCGCGAGAATCTCAAATTGCGTCTATTGTCAGCACAACATTCTTTACTTGCTCGCGATGCGGTAAGTTTCAAAACCAATCTCAAAATTTCTATAGATTGGATCAACCAGTATTACGACAACAAATCGACGCCTGCTACCAGCATGCTCGAAATATTACGTCAATTGCACGATAACGAAATTGGCATCGATTTACCCAATATCTCTGCAAGCTATGATGCGGTGCGTAAATACCGTCTTGCACGCATCCAGGAGAAATAGATGAAACTGACCATCTGGCTACTGGCGTTGTTTGCATCCGCGGCTGTGGTGGCACTTGCGGCTAAACATAATAGTGGATACGTGCTGCTGGTTGCGCAACCTTACCGTATTGAGCTTTCACTCAATATGCTAGTGGTATTGCTAGTTGCACTATTTTTTATTGGTTATTTTGTTGTAAGGCTAGTAAGTATTACCCTACGATTACCAACGGAGGTACGCAAATTCCGAACACGACGACGTCACGAGGAAGCGCAAGAAGCCATGCTTAATGGGATAAAGGCATTCTTAGAAGAACGTTATACCAAGGCCGAGAAAACTGCAGTCACAGCACTGAAATTTAAAGAATCTTCCACATCTACCGCAATTAATGCAGTCATCGCGGCCCGTTCCGCTCACAAATTGACTAAATATTCTCAGCGTGATGAATTTATTGATATGCTAAAAAATAATGCTCCCGAAGAAATGACGCTGCACGTCATAACAAAAGCTGAGTTTTTACTGGATGAAAACCATTATGAAGAAGCACTAAAGGTTTTACACACCTTACATACCACGGAGAAACATCAGCATACAGCAGCATTGCAGTTAGAATTAAAAGCACAGCAGCAATCTAATAATTGGGACAAAGTATTAGACCTCGTTGACCAACTGACAAAACGTAGCGCCTTTGACAAAACGCTGGCCGAGGAATTGCGGTGTCACGCTCACTTGGAAAACTTTAAAAACAAAGCATGGAGTGCACAATCGCTTCATGAATACTGGAAGATTATGCCCTCAGTAGAAAAGGAAAACAGTAAGCTAGCTTCTTCTGCCGTACAAGCACACATTGCACTTGGCGATTGTGTGACAGCCCACCAGATCATTGAAAAAAGTTTGGATAAACAATGGGATTCCGAATTGGTCAGAATCTATGCGGATTGCTTGGATGGCAATGTAATTAGGCAAATAGAACATGCTGAAACATGGTGGCTCAAATTCCATCCGAACGACACTTATCTATTGTTAACTCTTGGAAAACTTTGTGTCCAATGCGAGCTATGGGGCAAAGCACAAAACTATTTGGAAGCTAGTATTTCGGCGGAACCTAATCACGAAGCCCATCTCCTGTTGGCACAGCTAAACGAGAAAATTGGCAAACCCGAGCTAGCAAGGGATCACTATAGAAAAGGACTAGAACTAGCATTACAACGCCCAGGATTAGGAAATTTAAGTGATGAGACCCTGGACACTACATCCCGAATATCTTGATCAACAAGGATTAGTTGCGCTTTGATGCAAAGTGTTACTCGCACAAAATGTGTTGAGTGATAAAACTAGGGGTTATCGTCACATCCCCGACTGTACCGCATCCAAGCTCACTCCAATGCGCTTGGAAGTATTTCAGTTTACCCACGCACTTTACATGCGAAGGAAAACCGAATGGGAAAAAGACATCGACACCTATAATTTTGATTCACTCAACGAAGCAGTAAATGCGTCGGAAAAAAATTCATCTTCTGGTAGGCCGCGTAGACTGATATAATCTTTGCGGGCCGCCTCCACCATTACTGGCACTCCACAGGCATACACTTGATATCCGGAAAGACTATCGAAATCCTGCAACACGGACTGATGCACCAACCCGGTTCTTCCTTGCCAAGCGTCTGTCGGTAACGCTTCTGATAACACCGGAATAAAAGAGAAATTGTCGTGTTCTTGCTGCCAGCTTCCTGCCAGTTCAGCCAGATAGAGATCAGCTTTAGTGCGAACACCCCAATAAAGAACCATTTGTCGATCGTTACCACGTATTTCGGCAACATGGAAAATATGTTCAAGAATACTTTTTATCGGCGCGAAACCAGTACCACTGGCAACAAAGATAATCGGTTTGTCTGAATCCTCGCGTAGGAAGAAAGTGCCAAGCGGTCCCTCGAAGCGCAGGATATCCCTTTCTTTCATCCCTGAGAATGTCTGCTCAGCAAACACGCCGCCTGGATAGTTACGTACATGTAGCTGCAACAGTTCATCATCATGTGGAGCATTTGCCAAGGAAAAACTTCGATGTTCACCATCTTTCATCAGAATATCGATATATTGTCCAGCAAGAAATTGCAGTCGTTTGTTGGTAGGAAGCCTTAGAAAAATGATCATGACATCGGATGCTACCCGTTCCATCTTTTGTACACGACAAGGTAACTTCCTAACTTTAATATCCTTAATCGCTCCGATTTCACGGCATTCAATCACTAGTTCAGACAACGGCAAGGCGCAACAAAACAGTGCCATACCTGCCTGTTTCTCCACTTCTGTGAGCGTATCTCCGTTATGCCTGCCAAAATCTACCTTTCCCTGTATGATTTTGCCTTTGCAAGTACCACAGGAACCATTACGACAACCATATGGAAGCGGGAAACCTTCTCGTAAAGCAGCTTGAAGAACGGTTTCTCCAGTCTCTGCATTGAAAACGTGGTCACTGGTGTTAATAGTGATTCGATACGACATCGGATTATTAGCAAGTCAACAAAAATAACTGGCGGAAAACCATTTAAGTCACTATGAAACAAATACTTTTACTTGTCGGATGCGGCGATATTGCTTTGCGAGCAGCTCCTTTGCTACGTGTACACTACCGGCTATTAGGCCTATGTCGTCGTCCGGAAAACTATGACCAGCTTCGTTTACGCGGAATTACTCCTGTGTTCGGGGATCTCGACAACCCTAAGAGCCTTAATAGACTCGCAGGTATAGCTCACGCGGTATTGCATTTAGCACCACCACCCAATCAGGGCGAACGCGATATGCGTACTACCAATCTCCTGGTGGCACTGACAAAACGGCTAACTATGAAGAGGATAATTTTACCACAACGGTTTATTTACATAAGCACCAGTGGAGTATACGGCGATTGCAATGGCGCCCTGATAGACGAAACCTGCCCGATCAACCCACGAACAGAACTCTCAGTGCGCCGGGCCAACGCAGAAATACAGGTACGAAACTGGGGTCTGCGCAATCGTGTGAGAGTATCGATTCTGCGTGTGCCAGGGATTTACGCTGCCGACCGCTTGCCGCTGGCTCGTTTACGGGAGAACACCCCGATGCTGCTCCCGGACGAAGATTGCTATACTAACTGCATTCATGCCGATGATCTTGTACATATTATTTTTGCAGCATTGCGCCACGCAAAACCAGGAAGGATTTACCATGCCTGCGACGATTCGCGCCTAAAAATGGGAGAGTATTTTGATCTGATTGCCGATCGCATTGGTATACCACGCCCGCCTCGTGTTGCCCGTGCCAAGGCCAATGAGCACATTTCGGTCAGCATGCTGTCATATATAGAAGAATCAAGACAACTAATGAATATACGCATTAAAAATGAACTACATGTAAATCTGCGTTACCCAACTGTAACAGAGGGCATTACTGCATATAAAGCAGTCAAACTAGAAAGCAGGTAAAATTCTGTCTGCCAAATTAGCGGGCACGAATTATTTCAATGAACCCAATACTTATCATAACCAATCTGCCAGACAAAATGAGCGCCTTGACGCTTGCAGAAAAGTTGATTAGTACGCGACTGGCTGCCTGCGTTAACGTACAGGCAGAATGTACTTCTGTCTACCGATGGCAGGATAAAATCGAAACTACCAGTGAGGTGCCAATATTTATCAAAACCCTGGCACAACATTACCTCCAAGTAGAAAAGGCAATAAAAGCGGCACACTCCGACGAACTACCTGAAATTATTACTGTCCCAATAAGCGGCGGTCTACCTGCATATTTGCGGTGGATTGCAAATGAAACGCTGATCTTAGATAAAAAATGAACAAATCCGAGTTCCTATGCACCTAATTAGATTTTCCCTGCTGTTACTTTGCTTTACTAGCCTCAACGCTTTTGCTGAAAAGGAAAAGCCTTCTGGCCTACTATCCAGATTGCAACAGCTCGGTACAAACTTTACACAAAATGAACAAGGATTACTGCCCCCTGATCAGGCTTTCAAACTGACAATCAAGGTGCGCAATGCGAATACGTTGGTTGCAGAATTTGAGCCTACAAAAAACTATTACCTTTATAAAGACAAAATTGCGTTTAAGCTGCAAAGTAATGGAACATTAATCGAAAAGATTTTGCTGCCTCAAGGAAAAATGAAGAATGATCTGACCTTCGACCAAACCGAGGTTTATTACAAACCATTCCAAGCTATAATTTCCTTGAAACGTGGGGCATCAGCAACGAACCAACTTACTCTTGCAGCCACTTATCAGGGCTGCAACGAGCCTATAGGTGTGTGCTATGCGCCCATTGATGAGGTAATTAAATTAACTCTCCCAGTGGCAAAGGCCGCGGTTGGAGTGGTGGCCGACACAGTGAGCAATGACGCGACTGCGGCAACAGCTTTTATAGGTACCAAACCAGATCCTGCGCCTGAATTATTCCAGCCCTTAGACAGGCCCCTTTCCATTGAGACGGAATCAAAAAGAATAGACCGAATGTTTGAGGGCGGTGATTTCTGGCTGATCCTGACAAGCTTCTTTGGCATTGGCCTACTACTTTCCTTCACACCCTGTGTATTCCCTATGTTTCCAATTTTGTCAGGGATCATTGCAAATAGGGGACAGCATATTACTAAAACCCATGGATTTATTCTGGCACTAGCTTACGTTATGGGAATGTCTCTCACTTACTCCGCAGCAGGTGTGGCCGCTGGGCTCTCCGGTGCAATGCTGTCTGCTGTCCTGCAAAACGCTTGGGTGTTAGGAGGATTTGCACTCGTGTTCGTCACTTTGGCTTTTTCCATGTTCGGCTTCTATGAACTGCAATTACCGAGTTCTCTACAGAGCAAACTCTCTGAAGAAGCGGGACATTTAAAAGGCGGGCATTTGACCAGCGTTTTTGGTATGGGCGCCCTATCCGCACTGATAGTCGGGCCCTGTGTAGCCGCACCATTGG
Source organism: Nitrosomonadaceae bacterium (assembly GCA_965248035.1). GTDB lineage: Bacteria > Pseudomonadota > Gammaproteobacteria > Burkholderiales > Nitrosomonadaceae > BJGV01. The sequence goes on along the minus strand of OZ252054.1, from coordinate 1,812,043 downwards.
CAGGAGCGCTACTGTACATCAGCCAAACTCGAGACGTAGTACTAGGCGCTTCAGCGCTATTCATTATGGCATTAGGCATGGGTGTACCACTATTACTACTAGGTACATCTGCTGGGGCACTTTTACCAAAAGCAGGACCCTGGATGGAATCAGTTAAGCGTTTTTTCGGCGTACTGCTTCTCGGTGTAGCGATCTGGCTGATATCACCAGTGCTCCCTGCAGCTGTTCACATGCTGATGTGGGCAGCCCTATTAATCGTCTCAGCCATTTATTTGCACGCTGTTGATTCGTTACCAACAAGAGCTTCCGGATTTCGCAAACTTTTCAAAGGACTTGGCATCATTGCTTTGCTTTTTGGTGTTGCCCTATTAGCAGGCGTTCTGTCCGGCAGCCGTGACATTCTACAACCTCTATCAAAGATAAGTTTTTCCAGCATCAATGAAAAAGATACTAACAGGGTAAATACTAGCGAAGTTGGACACCTGCCATTCCAGCGAGTGAATTCTTTAACAGAACTTAATAAGCGCATTGTCCAGTCACAAAACAAATACGTAATGTTAGATTTTTATGCTGACTGGTGTATTTCATGCAAGGAAATGGAGCACTTCACATTTACTGATGCAAGAGTGAAATCTAGGTTGAAAGATGTAGTATTGCTGCAAGTTGACGTCACTGCGAGTACGCTTGATGATGCCGCTCTACTCAAGCATTTCAAACTATTTGGCCCTCCTGGAATTCTATTCTTCGACCGCCATGGGCGTGAAATTCCTGATGCTAGAGTCATTGGCTATCAAAACAAGGAAGATTTTCTCACTATACTCGACGCCGTGTTGATCTAGATGACTACATTTAGACGGGCACTGTTATATATAGGCGTAGTAGCACTTGCTGTGACTGCCGGCTTCTTTCTGCAGGACAAGCTGACTAGCAGAGATCCAGAACCTATGACTATCGATGCGCCTGTAACAAATAAGGGTGAAAAAATAATTCTCGCAGCTACCCTACCCGACCTTCAAGGCAAGAACCAGTCCATTTCACAGTGGCGCGGAAAAGTTCTGGTAGTGAATTTCTGGGCAACATGGTGCGAACCTTGCCGCAGAGAAATTCCAGAATTCATTGAACTTCAGGATAAATTCCGTGATCAAGGGCTGATTTTTATTGGCGTTGCGTTAGATCAAAAGACAAAGGTGATGCGATATAGCAAAGAAATTGGTATCAATTATCCCGTTCTGTTGGGGGGCATAGAATCCATGACACTTGCCGAAGCAGCAGGAAACCGCCATGCAGTATTGCCATTTACTGTCATATTTGATCGAGACGGAAAAATCACCAGTACCCATCTTGGCCGCATCACTCGAGACAAGCTGGAACCTATTCTTAAACCTTTGTTATAGGCGCAAAGTCGTCTTAACAATCAAGATATTTTCAAATTTATACAATAATAGAGCACGATCTCGCGTGCTGGAAAGCATTCAAGTAGAACCATTACATTACTTGATAGAAAACTTTGCTCTGCTGCCGAGTTTCTCACCATCAACCTCTGACTCAATTCTAGGCTCTGATATAAATACTCGATCTATCGAAATGCTACCTTTTTCGACCAACCAATCACGTGCAGCTTTTGAACGCTGCAGGGCAAGTTTTCGCAACTCGTCTTCACCAGCATTAATGTTAGCAAGCATCAATTGCTCCATTTCTGGTACCGGTAGATCCTTTGTAAGGCCAATCACATTTTTTGGTTTAGCAAACTTTTCTTCTTCATAAGCAAGTTCCAGAAATTTTTCATATTCCTCTGGCTCCAAATTAACGTCCTGCAGCGAGCCACCTGCTTCACCTTTCTCTACTCCTTCTGACAATTTTTGGGCCTTGACTTTGCGTTCAAGAATCGCTCGTTTCAGGCCATCATGATCGTTCTCGGGATCGGCGTACCCAGTAATCTCTAACTGGAGTGCCGGACGATCAGTCAGTGCTTTGGATAGCGCTTGTAGACGTTTCTCAGCCTCCGGTTCGACTCGTCCGTAACCAGGTAAGAAATCGATCTCTGATAGCTCTTCCCCATCACCGACAAGAGAACCGAGCAATGCGAAAGGCGCGGTGATCGCCTTCGTAAGCAGATTGACAAAGACCTTAACAATTATCCCGCCCATACTAAATTCAGGGTCATTAAGTGAACCACTTATCGGTAGATTGATATGGGAACTATATACTTGACACCGGAAAATATTGTGGTATAATTCTCTTATCATGAGAGGAGGATGCCATGCCTTATAAGATCAATACTGCAATCAGTGTCTACCAGTTGATGGAAATGTTTCCTGACGGCGAGCAAAGCGCCTGTTTTCGCTACGTCCTAACTATATCAAGCTAAACGGCATATTCATTGGGTTTGAGCCTATTTCTTATACACATTTAAAAACACTCACAGACACCTAAAAACATGTATACTGACTATTCCGCCCGTAAAATCCCGTTATTTTCTCCTATAATGTATATACGAAAAATAAAAAAATCGTATCACGTAGAAGTACAGAGAGGATCTACTCGTAAGCGTGCCACATTCAAGACAAAAAAGGAAGCTCAGACGTGGGGATCTACTACAGAATTAGCATTAGGAAAGGGCGAAGGTAGTATACCAAATATTTCCTTTGGCGACCTGTTAGATCGATATAGTAGAGAAGTGTCCCCCACAAAAAGAGGCCATCGTTGGGAAGTAATCAGAATTAAAGCTTTTAAGAAGGATTTGTTGGCTCAAGTCATGTTACCAGTGCTAACAGAAAAACACGTCTCAGAATGGCGCGACTGGCGCTTAAAAGCAGTTTCCAGTGGTTCAGTAAGGCGCGAATGGACTCTGTTATCCAGTGCGTGTACAGTGGCTTTAAATGAGTGGAAATGGCTAGATAATCACCCTTTTAAGGGTGTAAGACTTCCGCCTAATCCGCCAGCCAGAGACAGGCTTATATCTGAGTCCGAAATAGAAAATATCACCTATTCTTTAGGTTATAAGAAAGATAAGTTATGCGAGACAACTTCGGCCAGGGTTGGAGCAATATTCCTGTTTGCTATTGAAACCGCTATGAGAGCAGGAGAGATAGTAAATCTTACATGGGATCGGGTTGATATAACCTCAAGAATTGCTCACCTTGACAAAACCAAGACAACAAAACGTGATGTACCTTTATCCGGTGAAGCAGTCAGGATATTAAAACAAGTAAAAGGTACAAAATTTAATACGGTATTCGGCGTTGAGTCGGGCACTCTTGATGCTTTATTCAGAAGAGCTAAAACCAGTTTAGCGATAGATAATTTGCATTTCCACGATACAAGACATGAAGCAATAACCAGGTTGGCCAAGAAACTTAACCCTTTAGAGCTTGCTAGAATGGTAGGACATAAAAACTTAAATCAGTTATTAACTTACTATAATGCCACAGCGAAAGAGTTAGCTAAGAAACTAGGATAGGAGCAGAAAAAAATTCAAACTAGGGCATTACCAAACCTTTTCACAAAATTTACAAGAAGCCAATCTTAACCCTTAATGACATTTAGGCTTTATTGATTTGTTAAATAATAAAACTTTAAATATTTTGTATATTATTGTATTATATAAATAATACGTGTCGTAATGATAAATAACTGATATGGAAACTGTAAATAATGAAGGTTTTAAAGAAATACCACTTGAGCTTCATGATCCGGCTTGGGGTTTGAGCAAATGCAACGGGGTTTTTACGTGAATCCCCGTTCTGAGCAATCAAATAACAAGCGTACCTTGTGAGATGTATATCATTAGTTTCTCTTTGTGCTCCAGAGCCAGTTTGGACCTTTTTAATGACATCATTAAAATGGGACCTATATACATAGCTAGCCAACCAACTTCGTGTCTGCACAAATCGCTGTCCGAATGTTGTATACAGATAAAAAATTAAAGGTGTATATCTGAGTTGTACGATTTTATCGTACAACTGAGTTTTTAGTGGAGTTGAGAAGGTCTACGGGAATTCCCGTAGACCAATTAGTCCAAATAATAAATACAGGCCCTAATAAAAATAGAGGAAGAATGAGCCATCTTTTATTGGCTAACATTGTATATAATTCCCTAAGTTAACTTCCCGCTCGTTCTCGCCAAGAGATTGTTTGCTCTTTCACCTCAAATCACTATTTTAAAAATTGCTTCTCAAAGTTACTATATGATTTTTGTAGTGTTTCATCCGCATCATTTATTAATCTTTCATACCTATCATAGCTTTTAATATATTCTGTTGCATTATTATTTTGAATATCAATATTATCTGGAACCGGGATCAATATATTTTCCATATCGCTAGGATATAAGTGCGATGTTTGTCCTCTTTTTTCCCTATTAATTAGTAAATAATAATTACGTGTATTAAATAGTTGCAGTAAATAATAAGGGTTTACTAATCCATTATTTACTCTAATATTTATAAGTTCACCAACAAAATTAATTTCTTCGTTTTTTAACTCTTCTGTAATATTAACAATACATGGATTCCTTCCTAGATATTCTGCTTGATGAGCGGATGATAATATTAATATGTCACCATCTTTAATTGTTTTTTGCGAGACAAAATCAGGATTGACATTTTCAACACGATTCAAATTAACTTTACCTGTTTTTAATGAAGCGACTTTTACGATTTTGGGATCATTGATATTTTCTGAATAGTTGTCTTTTGCAGGAGTAGCACCATTAAATATCCCAATACTTTCCTTGTCACCAATTTTGACTTTAGAGCAAATATCTTTTAGTCTTTTTAGAGGATACTTTGACGTTTTAATTTTTTCTATTATATCTTCAAACATAGGGGAATAATAATAAGCATCCAGTCTATTATTATTAAGCTGATTTACTTTTTTAACAAAAATTGAATGTGTATTGAATACTTTTCCAGATTTGAATTCATTAAATTTATCTACTACTTTTGGAAATTCATTTTTATCTTTTCTTCCAGTTCTGTCATATCCAACCCTATCAATCAAAGCACAAAATACATCATTGTCTTTTCTTTTTTCACTCTCGGATATTTTTCTTAAAACTAAAATTGTTGACTTTAATCCTGCACCATAATGAACAAAAGTAACTTGATGTAATGAAAATGTTCCTTCTATTTCAAACTTATCTTGAATGAAATTTCTAACATATTTCAAGGTCTTATTCGTTAAAATTCCATCTGGTAAAACAATTGCTAATCGTCCCGTACCTTCTTTTAAAAATTGCCAACATCTTTCAATAAATAAAATTTCTGTTTTTTGTGTCTTTCGTATTTCCCCATTTTCCTTTCTTCCGAAAATGAAATCGTTTAAATACGTTTTTTCTTCTTTTTTAATCGTTGCTCCAAATGGAGGATTTGTTAGTATTAAATCAAAAGAATTTTGTTGGAATTTTTGATTAATTGATTGGATTTTATTAAATCTCTCTAAAGCATCTGAACAAATAACATTGGTATGGCCATCGTCATGGATAATCATATTCATTTTTGCTACTCGTGCTATACGTTCGTTTACTTCAATTCCAAAAAGATTATTAGCTGCGAAATCATGCCAAAATTTAAAATATTCGGCAGAATCTTCATCGTAATATTCTCCGGCTAAATTTCTAACGAAATCTAAAACATGGAGTAAAAATCCACCACTTCCACAAGCAGGATCAAGAATTTTTGAATTATTATTAATATCACACAATTGAATAACAAAATTTACAACCTCTCTAGGTGTAAAATATTGTCCTTGTTTTCCTTTGAAAAAATCTTCCATAAATTTTTCAAACGCTACACCTTTTGTATCTAAATCAGTTTTTGATAGATTTACACTTTGTAAATGATTTATAACGGTAAATATTTTTGAAGCGGGGCTTTTAATTGCATCTGCAAAAACTTCTGGATCAATATTTTTTGCATCATCATAAAGTTTGATAATTCTTTTATTAACTGATTCAGCAGTTTAATGTGTTTTTATTTGAAAGTCATATGGAGAACCCTTCTTTCTAGCTATCTGTTCATCACGAATTTTTATAAAAATAATTTTACTTAATTCGTCAAAGGCATCAATGGGGGCCATTTTCCCACCATCCCATAATGTACTATTACATTTCTCTAAAATACGGATTAAACTATTTTTTTGAACTGGTTTTATATCCCAATCTTTATCTCCCTTCTTGTATCTAAAATTTTGGACTTTACCAAAATTAATTGGTATATCCGCAATAACATTTTTTTCCCTTTCTAGTTGATCATGTTTTTTTACATCAAAAAATCTACGTGTATTACCAGCGACAATACCCGTAAATAACGCCCCTAAAGAATGTGTATTACCAAAAGATTGTTCTATAGCTTGATCAAATTCTGCGTCAGAAATACCATCTCTTTTACATTCAATGACTACATATGGTTTTTTTTGATTATCATCTTCAAAAATAACCATATCGGCAAAATCATAAGGCGTTCTTCTGGGAACTATTACTTCAAAATTTATTTTACTTGGGCTATATTGATACCTTTCAATTAATTCAACATAGTATTCTGCTCTTACTTTTTCTTCAGGATCAGAAAATTTATAAGTTTTATTTTGACTAACATAGGTTATCTTTTTACCATCATTAGAAATTTCTATATGATTTTGACTAATTCCTATTTCGACAAAGTTTTTTTCAATCATAATAATAGTGGAGTTAATATTAACTTTTCATAAATCATTTATTATTCTTCTTACGCTCATTTTTCTCTTGTTTCTTTCATGCAATTAATTCCTCATACGTCAATCTCTTACCTACACTCTGATCTACTAAACTATTAATCCTCTCTAATGTATGTACTTTTACATCCACTTCATTCAAACGAAATATGAATTCATCTACATATCTGTGTAAATGTTTCATACTCATATTATGATAAACGCCGTTATAACCTCGTTTCAATACTGCCCACACACTTTCAATCCCGTTGGTATGAGCCATGCCGTTGACGTATTCCTTAGCTGAATGATTAACGCTCTGGTGTCGATAAAAGATACTGTTTAGCCCACAATACCCCCTGTGGTCATCCGTATATAATTGGGCACCTACCTGAACATTGGAATGAATAGCATCTTTATTAATACAACAATTTTATTAATACAACAATTTTCTGCCGCTACACTGTTTAAATAATTCCCTCGTGTAGACCTGCAACTTGGTTAGTTTGTCGGTAGTTCCGTCTGCCCTGATTGCTTCCCTTGCGAGAAACGCCGTAAATTCAGGAGATAATTCCCCCTCGGCGGCTCCATCAGATCCGGGGGCGGTGCCTGGTAGTTTGGCTTCTGTGCCATTTCCTCCGTGGTTAGCCCGCTGTCCAGTTCCTTGCCACTTTCGGGTAGGGTCGTACAACTTGAAAGCACCAGTAAGAGCAGCATCAACAGCCATTTCTCTGCCACGTTCCGCATTTTTTTGATCCTCATTATGTGAACCGGCCAGCGCGTCAACTATCTCGCCAAATTCGGTTTCTCGGTTGCGTAATGTTTCCAACAGGGTTTTGTAGTTGTACGCCTTGAGTTCCATAGCCTTCGCGTGTTTCTTCTCCCACCTGGACTCAGACGCATCATTGCCACTGACATATCCCGTCTGATAAAAGTAATTGACCGTCCAGGCTATCGATCCGGCGATGGCCAATATCACCACCGCCCAGGCGGTCACCTTGAGAAGAGTTTTTATTGTGAAGAAACCGGCGGCGATCATGCTGCCGCCCGTAAGAACAAATCACGCTCGGCATTTCTGCGCCTGGTTAATCCGGCCAGCACCCTACCCCCTGCCCTGTTCCACAAGGGGAACTGATCAGATGCTTCCCTGAATTGTTTTGCATTGATTCTTTTTAATAAGGTGGATTTCCTGAAAGCCGCACAACCAAGATTAAAAGCAAAGCTGACACACGCATCGAATTGATTTTGATTGACTGGAACGGTCATATACTTGCTCACACACGAAACATAACGAGCCAAATCTTTTTTCAACAAATTACCGGCTTCCACCATACTGATCATGTCCCCCATCTTCACATCTTGAGTAGATCCATATCCAATAGTGGGAATATCACCTTTCACTGGAATATACGCCCTGAGTCTTATGCCCTCGAACTCTTTAATCAGATCAATTCCGTTCCGGCTGATTTTCATTATTGCCTCGATTTTGTATAGCTGCCAAAGAGCCAGCCTAGTACCGCTGTTATGGGAGCCCAGACACTGGCAATAATGAAAGCCGCCTGGGCGCTGGCTGCATTGGTATCTGCAAAATCAAGTGTCCAGCGCAATGTGTAGGTTGTAATCCCCATTGCCCAAATAAGAACGATGCGCCGCATGAGCACGCCGTGCTCGAATTGAGACTTAAGCCAGTTGGACATTACTTCAAGTTATACCCGACCACCACGCCAATCAGTGGCAGCACCACTACCACACCGAGCATGATCCATGCCGAATACGATTTCCTGGCCCATGCATTCAGTCCTTTATCTGCCAGGTTGTCAAACTTTGTATCCAGCTCGCGTATTTTCTTTTCTACGGTTTCTAAAGTTATTGCCATGATTTACTCCTTATAATTAATTAAACAACATCTATGTTTTTACTAGAGACTTCTCTGTCCTCCTTATTCATTCCGCTAATGCGGTGCAACTCGTCTGCTCTTTTATCAGCTCTTGTTTTTCTCCTGTCCTCCCTGATCTTAAAAAATAAATTAGTAAAATAAGTTGCAGCTCCTATTACCATTGCTGCAATTAACGCCCACTCATTGAGCGTAAATAGACTCAAAAATCCCAGGATTCCAGAGCTGGAATAAGCTGATTTTGTTGCTGTACTAACGTGTTCTACCCCTTGCATTGCTACCTCCTCAAATCCGGATTATCCGACCGGTCGATAGGCGCACGACCATCACCCGTATCCATGTCAATCACACAATATAAAAAATAACATCGCTTGGTCTTTAAATGGTTTCATGAGCGGTTTGGTCGATTGCCTGTTTTTAAATGGTTGGTGGCTCATGTTTAATAACTTATAATGTATTTAGTTACAGCAAAAGGCTGCATAATATTTGCAGCTTTATTTCCGCCTACAGATGAAGTTGCTTGTGGGTTGGTTGTTGGTGCTGCATTACCGGCAAAGTTACTAGTAACTGATCCCTGCCCTATCCACTGCGATTGCGCATGCCCCACATTATGGGTATGAGCTAAAGTCTCTGTCTTTAACGCTGCGTGGGATTCTTCGCCTCCTTGGTCACCTAGAGTTCTAGTTTGGAAAGAATGCGTAATATCCCAAACAGGATTTGATTTGGCGGTGAAATTAATTGATACGACGTTTTGAGCATTCGCCAGAGTGGTAGCAAGCTGAATACCGGTAGCACTAATCCTGATTACATAGTAAGTCGTGGAAGAAACAAGCGGGGTAATCGTGCCACTGGTAAGATTGAACACTACCGGCATACCGGTAATCCATTTCTTGTTATTAGATGGCACTCTTAATCTTTCAGATGCAAGGGTCACATCACCATCAACACCACTTTCAGTAGCTGTACCTCTACCCACTCCAATAGGAGAACGCCCACGCATATCTGGAATATTGAACGTAGTGGAACCGTCACCGGCACCCCAAGTAGTACTAATTACTGCGAACAAGGCTGCATACGTGGTTCTGGACACGGCAGCACCATTACATTCTAACCATCCTTCGGGAATACTAGAGCCAGAAAAAGGAAGTGGACCTAGACCAGCAGGCAGATTCCAAATCCTGGCATTGATGTTTGGTATCTCAATATCATTGTCTTTAGTTGGCTCTATTAATTTGATAGATGTTTCAAATCCGTTTTCAACCGCACCCTCTAAAATAAAAGGCGTTAGTGATTTGATAATGCTTCCACCGTCAATTGAAATGGCACCAAGAACAGCGCGCGCAGCGGCAGCATCTATCGCAACAAGTAAAGTCCCTATATATGAGGAAGCCAGTATACTTCCAGAAAGTGTCGAGTAATTAACAAGTGCGAGTCCGTCAGCATCCCATCCTATTAACCTTAATGCTGCCGGTATGGGTAGCTCAAGTGATGCTCCAGAAACATCGGTATCTGAGAAATGAAATGATCTATCAACCCGTTCTGACAATCTTTGTTGCAACATAGTCAGCAGGTCATAAGACTTCTCTAGTTCATCTGCTGGAAGTGCGCTATTAATTAATAGATCCAGTAATTGTGTTAAAGCTGGATCACGTAAGATTACAATTGACTCGGCACTAGCAGGCGCCACAAGAAACTGAACGTTCGTCCCGTTTGTATAAGGAGCTGTACCAGATAATGTATAGTGTGTTGTCAGCGTCTTTAGGACGCCAGCCTGATACACTTTTAAGTCTGCTGCTAAAAGAACAGAGTACGGAAAAGAAAACGAGGTAGTAGATCCGTTGCCCGTATATTCCTTCCGATTTATAGTCGATGAAATAGTCATAATTAATTTCCTTTATTCATTGCCTTCAAGTCTTCATTGGCCAACTTAGCTATCTCTATCATTCGAAAATAGAGCGTGTCGATGATCTGCCTCTTGTCCTCTGGTGTGGATTCAGGATCTTTGGTTACCAATCGAATCAATTTAGAATGCTCAGTCAATGTGTCCTTGATCCCATCGAATCTTATTAATGCTTCATTATCAAACTCCAAAACCTTCTGCGTTGCCTCAACATCTCCCTCCTCTGCTTTGCTCATGAACGTTGTGTTAGTCCTAACACGCTCCGCATATGCATCATAGAAGTCCTGAATATGTTGATTTGATGCAGATGGATACCTGATAATAAAAGCCTTTACCACAGGTACATCAGCAAGTGTTGAGGCTGGTTTTACGGGATCAGGTACTACTCCTGCTTCCCTGAGAGCTTTATCTGCTATCTTCAGCGCATAAGTACCCAAACCACCTGTCCATGCGCGTAAATAATTTTCCATTAAGATGGGGGTGGTAAGTGCTCTCGCCACACCACCAGTAAAGATGTCATTCTCACTGATAGATTCTTTCTTCATCCCTGGGAAAGCACCTATCAACGCACCTAGAGCTTTCGTTGTCTCTGTGGTGTAGTCGTTGTATTGATACTCTGGCATCATTTTTTCCAAGCTATGAGGTATCAACGGCTTATCTGTAAACAGACTTCTATTTGCAAACTGTTCAATAATTGGAGCCGCAAATGTTGGCATCATGTTAGGAGTAAATGCTTGGTGAATAGATTGAGCCATATCCTTGAATGCATCTGGATTGACGGCATAGTACGCTTCTAATATTCTCTCTGGGACGCTGCCGAATATAACCCCTAGCTCAAATGGCTTTGGAATCCTCCATATTGTGTCGTCAGTAAGAACGATCCAAAATAAGTCTTTCTCCCAACGATTGAGTCCCTTCCATCGAATATCATCTTTGTTCTCCATCCATAACAAAATAGATGGAAGTGTGATGCTTGCCCCGATCTTTGCCATGGTCGCTACGGGCCTTCCACCAATTGCTCTAGCCACCCTATCAACACCCTGCAGATGAGCATTCAAGAATGCTGAGATCATGTTCAAGCTGCGCATCTTTGAACCAATGCGTGAGAAATCTAGGGTTACTTCCCTTGATGAAAATCCAGCTTCTTGTATTGCCGCCTTAGAAGTTTTATCCCGAACAGAACGCTTAAATTCACCTACTCGGGTAGAGTTCTCTATCAACTCTGATGCTATGCGTAATATCTCAAGTGGTGTTTTAGCTACATTCCATGCCCTGCTGGTCAATCCAGTTTTGCCAGCTAGATTAAAGACATTCTCCTTTAGATACTGTCTGTCAATCGCAACTAAAGCAGCGTTCGCCCCGCCTGATTTAAGCCAGTTCTGAAAATCACCATCTTTCTTAGCTATCGACAACATGCCTTTTACAAAATCAATACCCATTCGATATCCTGCTTTAGAGATTACAAAAGCAGATGATTGATCTCGTACGAAGTTTCGAATCATGAAATCTGGAGATAGAACTGAACCGGCTCTAAGAGTCTTTGCTGGAACTGATAGAATCTTGATAAGTAATCCAGCAGATTCATTATCAGCAGCTTTAAACGCTGCGGCTACATCAGGTTCAACTTCATATACTGTTCTCTTACCATTCTCAAAAACAGCTATTTCGTTTTCAGCCAGGGGTGAGCGTATGGCCCTAAACACTGTAAGGAGTTCCGCTGGTGGATTCTTAATACCATGTTGCTCTAAGAATCTAGTCATCTCAGCTTCTTCAATCTGAGTGCCCTTTATTTCTGTTTTTACTTTCTTTATGAAGTCTTGTGATCTACCAGAATCATTGGCCATCTTTATGAACTTGACCCCTACAGCGTTACGTTCTGCCATTGTGGTATAGAGATAAGTGTTCTTGATGATCGACTCTAGAGGGTCAATCACATCACGCTCAGAGCCCTTGATTGCCTTTATAGGGTTTCTAACAGTGAGCCCCTTACCAAGACCAGTACCTTCCTCTATCATTCTATAAAACGGCACATAATCCTTATTAGCTTTGAGCATCAAGTTATATGACTCAGTAGATAAAACGCCAGAGTCACGCAAATAAGCTGCTACCCTATTCTGATAATCTACTAACTCTCTCAATATAGGTTCAAACTTGGCATCTCCCTTTACAACCTGTTTTGCTTGCTCAATATCTAAGCCTGATTTAATATCCCTGCCTTCGAGTTCGATAGCACGTTTGGAAGTAATGTAGGCACGGAAGTCATTAAGGTTCTCACGAACCGGACCTAAAACTTGCTTTAACGATTTCCCATTATTCTTTAGCGTTTTGAAATCAAATGTAGAGAACTCAAGCATCTGATCTGCTTTGCCTGGAGCGCCACGTAAGAGTTGAGCGAGTTTTGCAGGATCTTCACTAACCTTAAGTCCCTTCTTACCAGTCGCATCTTTTACAGCCTGACGAATTGGATTCAGGTCACTGAATACCATCGTATATAGACGTTCGACAGTTAGAGGATCTTTCTTAGTACCTCCGCCTATATTGAGTTTTCCTAGAATCCCTTTCTTAGCTGATTCAAGCTTACCTGTTGTTTCTGGCTCGGGAACTTGCTTTGTAGGCTCTACTTTTGTCTCTGGCTTGGTCTCACCAACTATCTTTTGATATGCCCTTGGTACCTCGATATTCTTAGAGGCCATATCCTGCGTTATGGTCACATCTTTCTGTGCGTCAGCTATGTAGTCACGCGAACGAATGCCTGTCTTTAAATATAAATTCCTTCCCTTTTCAGCAACGCGAGTAGCCCCTTTCAATCCACCAATAACGATTGCTGCATCTATGAACTCATCAGCATCAGGTACATGACCCTCCAGGGCACTACCTACCGTAACCATAGTGCTGATCTCTGAGGCCGTCTTTAATGATTCTCGCACCACTGGAGAGGCAAGAGCTGGACTACTTTTCTGGAGCACTTGACCAACCTTGCCACCCACTCCTCCAGTCGCAGCGCCCGTTACCCAAGCTTTAGCGGTATCTAAAAATATGCCTGATATTCGGTCCCATGCTTCAGAGAAGTTTGTAAACTCACCCTTCTCATAAGCATCCATGAGAGTAGCCCTGAATGCCTCTGGCAGAGCAAATGCGGCACCCATACCAATAACAGCCCCAGGGATCCCACCGATACCTGCCCCTGCAAGTGCACCTATAGCCATAAACGGAAAGTCTCCAGCTAACGTACCGATATTTGATGCAATTCTGGAGGATCTAGGCGCGTCTTCTGATAAGATCGTTTCTGGTTTCTTCACGGCTAAACTAGATGCAGAGAACCCAAATCCAGCAAAGAAAGCGTCATCGAAATTCGTAACCGGCCTTAGTTCTCCACCTTCTGCCTCTGGCTGTTGTGCTTTCTCGAAGCTTTCTGTGAACTGCTTGCTAAGTTTTTTGCCGTCAAGTTCCTTTTGGCCGAACTCAGCATCAATCTCTACCTCACTAAATCCTACTTGAGATAGTTTCTTGCGCTCATTAGCCGCCCACTCACCGATTTCTTCACCAGTGAACCCGACCTCTTGAAGCTCAACCATTTCACTTTGTAATGTCATTTAGTACGCTCACGATATTGCGCTATTGATTCTCCTGGTCTACGTGTTTTTTCCTTCCCCTTACTTAGTGATTTGGCAAAATTGGTAGCAGCAGTAGGAGAATCAAATATTCCTAAATGATCACCCGTTTTAAAAAACCTATCTAATGTCTCTTTGTCAGTCATTTTCTTCCCTTGCGGGTCAAGTGTTGGAAGCAAAACCTCTTCACCACCAACATCAAAAGACTTTGATACAACTGTGCTAAATGAACCGTCCTTGCTATCAACCCGTACCCGCTTACTCATATCTATATTTCCAGGCCTAATCATTCCTTGTGGCAATCTTGGAGCATTGTTACCAGGTACCCCACGTATAGATTTAGTAACCTCTTGCATTGATTGTTGAACTGTTTTTTGATAACCGGATAGGACACTCTTACTGCCTAGATAATCTGGTTTATTTGGATCAAATAGATTATATGGATCTTTCCCTTCTTTTTTGTATTCCTCTACTTTCCTGTCAACGAAGAAACTAAACTCGTACAGTTGTTGTTTGCCTGTTTGATCTACTTTCCCAAGAAGAGGATTTGACTTGTCAATTTGTGCACTTATGCCGCTTATGAAAGCGGACTTACGTTTACCCAACTTCTCGCCTTCTGGGGTTCTAGATTCATTAACCTCGCCGCGTAATTTCTGAAAATCAGGGAAAGAAAGATTGCCGTCGATGTAGGCTTGGTTTAACTGCGCTTCATCAGTTATTTTTCTAGGATCACCTACTGGCAAGTGAACTCTAGTAAACAGATCCAGCATTACTGATGGCTTCGTTGTAATTGGCTTTTCGCCATTCTCTGTATTTCTTCTACTAAGCACATCCAGATAATGTTCTTTTGATCCTTGGCCTACTGGTGGCAAATTTGATTGCAGGATAAAATCAGTCGTGAGTGAATTATCAGCAAGTTTCTGAACAATAGTCTCTTGCGTAGCCCTCTCCTGTTCTTTTCTAGCTTTCTCTTGAGCAGCTAAAATACGACCTTCCTCTATTTCTTCCGCTCTTATGGCTTGCTCTGCAGCACTTTCAAGAGATACGCGCTTGCCATTTCCAAGATGTTCATCCCATTTTCCATTTTTTAATTCTTTTAATGCTCTCACAGGATCTAAATTTATGATCCCCTGAACAGCGGCTTCCGATAACTGTTCTTCAGCAAGACGCACAAGTGGAGCACGTTTAGCAGCAGGAATGTTTGAATAGGTACTGTTTGGATTATTTAGATCGTCTTTAACAGATTGAAATAAGCTATCAAACTGTAGTGGATCATTTACCAAAACGTTACTAGAAGCATCAAGGCTTGCGCCAAACTGGCTTTTTGCATGAGCGCCCTCTAACTCAGCAGCCAAATCTCCGGCTTCAGTAATTAATTGTAATCTTAGAGCCTCAGTTTTCTTTTCAAATTCAGCTTGACCATCACGAGTTTTATATTTTTCAGAAGACTTAGTTCTAAAATTATCAAAGTCCTCAATAAATTTTGGAACAAATGAAGGATCTCCTGGTTGAGCTTCATTAGCTCTGTCTCGTAAATGCAACGTCCAGTCTGCGTTAGCTCTAGCGATCTCTGTGCCTGCATCCGTAACTTCTCTTTTCGCTTCTAGTGCTCTAAGAAATCTATTGCCTCTGGCAATATCTCTTGCCGCTTCAGTAGCAGCCGCACCAACACGAATTAAGCCATCCCCACCGAAATCACGGACAGTTGCTCTACGCCCAGATATATCACCCTGGACCGAAACGTTTGTTGTGTATTCTTTTATATTGGGCATTTGTTATCTATTCCTTTAGACTATGCCTTCGATTCCGATATTATTCTTGACGTCTTCCCTGCTCCAGTTAAAAATCCTGATGCACCTCTCAATATTCCTTGCCCTATAGCTACGTCAGCAGATTGACGATCTAATGCTGCTGTATCCAGAAACCCTGCAGCCCTTAACTCACCCTTATAAATAATGTTCAGTTCATCCAACTTCGCTTCGAAAGCACTAGACTCAATAATATCCAAGGGTGAGCCCTCCGCATCAAGTCCTGCAGCTCCGATTTGCGCACGTATAGAACCTAATCGCCTTCGATTTTCACGATTCTTTGCTTCAGCATCTTGCGCTGCTTGTTGCCTTGCAAGAATGGCATTACGTTCTGCAGCCTCAGCGTTAAACTTGTCAGCATTGGATTGAGAAATTCCTTGCGATATAGCTCCTATGGTGGATATAAGCGCACCACCTATTGCTAGACCTATGGATATAGGATCAGCCATTTCTATCCCTAATCAATGCATACATCGAACTAGCAGAACCGCTTATCGTAAAAGCTTCCATTCTGGGTGCCTCTAAATGAAATCCCAGAGCCCTTGCCCACCTGTGACCATTCTCGAAATTTTCATCTACATAGAACTCAAGTCTTTTTTGTGGAAAAAGATCAATGTATTGTTTTGTAATATTATGAATGCCAATAAATCCCTTTCTTGATACACCACCGATGTAGCACCACATCACCCCACGGTTTTGCCACAACTCAACTACACCACCGCAAAAAATAGGAACCCCATCCTCTAGCATCGTGTATGAGTCATCACCCTCCATCAATTTCAGATTTTCTTCTGTCAGATACGGGCGCAGATGTTCTTGTGCAGGCTGCAATGTAAGTCTGCTCAGGTGTTCTGCTTTATAAGGTACTAATGTAATCATCTGTCCTGAGTGTGTAATTGTTGCCCGATGGCCAAAATAGTCCCTGGAAACGGCTGATCAAATCTGAAAGAAATAATATTCTCCATGGTGTAATCACCTTCCCATGGCTCAGAAATATCACCAGTGAATAATGGAACTGCCTGATCTGCAAGATCTGAGAATTTACGAAAAACTATTGGTGTGAGGTTATCGAAATCAGGGCCAATACTTAACCCAAGGGTGTCTAGCAGTCTTAAACCAACCCTATGAGTACGCTGAGTTTTCATCTGTGCCGTACCATCTGCAGCGCCGGCCTCTGGCCTTAGTGCCCTTCCATCGCTTTTATATCCGTAACCTAAATGAACAACACTTGCTGAACTGTTTAAAGTGACTTGCCCGATAGAATTAACCGTTACGTCTGGATGCGCTGCACCATCAACTAAGCATTCAAGTGTCTCTCCTACAAGGTGATGTAATCCTGATATTGTCGTTGCCGCGGCATCGTCATAAGTGAGCCCACAATCAACATGAAACGCATCTTTCTGATCATCTCCGTTCTCCCACATTTTCGATAAGTATTCGAAATACCTTTTTGTGCCACCATTGATGTACCTTTTAACTACACCCCAAAGCTCATCCCTCGAACCATCAGCGGCGGGTATAGTTGCCAGGGATTCAACAACAGGCGCTTTTGTCTTTGCCGCATCAGAGAATCCTCCTAATGTATGAGAATGCCAACCTAAAACCTTCTGATCACGCTCGTATGTAAACCCTAGTAAAACCCCATCCGTACGCCTACCCCAAACGATTGACTGAGGTTCTTTTTGATATGCAACTTCCTCTAGACCGCTACGTGTAATATGCTCAGAAATAACGGTCATATCAGGGGATTTGAATTTATCACTCTCAAATACATAGGCCAGTTCCCTTAATTTGCGCTTGGCTTTCTGTATAAAAAGAATTGCATCTCCAGCACGGATGGCTTGAGCGTTGTAACTGCCACGTGATCCTGGCTGTTTCGCTGCGATATTAGTAGCTGTCAGTGCTTCCCCTTGAGTAGATGGCCGTACTTCCCATTCTCCCTCAACAGTGCCAATTAGAAGTGAGCGATCCGTACCTTTCATCCAGCGTATAACCTGAACGTCATCAGAACTTAGTGTTACCGAAATCGCATGATCAGCTACTACCGTGCCGTCTATATCTGTAGGGGCAAAGTTTTCATAATCTCCGGTCCTTGATGCATCTAAACGCTGCTCTGTATTTGTGTTTCCTCCGAAACAGAGTCGATCTTCAAAAAAGGTTGCACATGATGGGTAGCCTGTAGTATCAGACCACAAGCCAAGCCTCCAAGCTGCCTGTGCAGTAGTAGCACCAAAATCACTTTTTACATCAGCATTTACTATTAAGTCGGAAGTATAAGAAGTTATCTTTGCATAACCCCATGTACTGCCGTGTTTTATCCTTACCAATCTACCAACATCAGTAGAAACCCATAAACTTGCACTTGCTGTTAGCGTTATAGAGCCAGTTGTCCCGCTAGGGGTTATGGTTGTTGTTCCAGAGTTCGTTGGTAAATAAGGACCATCTTTGAAATCTATCTCTCTAAGCGTCCATGCTGTATGTGCTGTTCTGGTTAGTTTCCGAGTCTTATAACTTGGATGCATTATGTAGAGAACATCAATTGACTGAGTAAACTTCAGGTCAAAAAGGTCGGCCTCTAAATATGTAGAAACTATTTCATATACCCTAGAGGCTGTCCCTCCACTTGTGTAAGCGGTAAGACTAGATGTATCAACTCCAGATAGTTCAAATGTATTGGCGCCTGTATCTACATTAGCTACAGTCACGCGCAAGAGATTCAGTTCAGACATTCCAACTATTCCGGCTAGATCCATATGATCGCCGTTTGATGGATCTGTGCCGGTATATGTCAATACACCAGGATTTGCTTGAGTAATTCCAGTAATAACTAAGCCAGTCTCAGTAACCGGACCATTGTTTCTCTTGAAGCGGATATAAAGATCGCCAAACTCTATGATGTAGGCTTGGGTAGTAGAGAATTTAAAATCAACCGCTCTAGTCTTCTTAGTTGAATCTTTTACTTCATCAGCGAAATAAGTACCCGGTCGCCTAGTTATCCCTCCCTGAATATAAGGAATGAGATTAACGGAACTGAGCATCCCATTTTTATAAACATCAAAGTCAACACGCCCTAACATCAGGGGAGAAAGCTCACCTGCATTGAAATTGGACTTGAGTGGAGAGACTTTAGGCATTATCTCCTCGCTGCTAACCAGGGGTCTTCTGGTTCTTCATCAGAAATATTTTCAAATGCATTAATACGTTTGGCCTCATCTCTGGCAATCTTATAATCTCTTAATGCATCATCCTTCTTTGTATTTGATTGCGTTATAGCCTCACACATATGCCATGCCATTTTCGATGCAAACATTTCAATAAAGAGTTCATCAAACATATTGGGATCTGTGATACGGGCGATATAAATAATTTTTAAAGTATCGCCATCATTTGTAAGAATCGACCTTGCTCCGTTATGGTTCTCAATTCTCCAGTCAAGATTGAGACGTTTAGGTGGCAGTAATCTCAAATAATCTGCTGGAAGAGTAAACGCGTATAGAAAGTCGAAATCAGGTTCGGCAGCATCTGGCGCTAGAGTCTTTCTTGTTTTCGCAAAATTCCACACATGAGCTCTTAACTGTTGGTCTCTAAGAAATTCATAGCATTTGTTACACTCCCTAGCACTTTTACTATCCTCAGTTAGAGTAACAATGGCTTTAGCCCCTAATTTCTGTAGGGCAAGATTCGATATGGAAACTTCCGATGCTGGCATTCTTACCTCCGTCTGCGCCTACGCGCTCTTGTTATCCATTCACTAATTACTGTCGGCCCTCCGCCTGGAGAATCTAGAGCAATTCCACTATACAAATTAATCATGTGCGCCCGATCATCTGCGTTAATCGCTCCATCAGGCTCAAACATTGGTGCAAAATGTATTGGTGAAGCAAAGTTCATCATCGAAAATCTCTTTTTCCCCACTCAAAACCATCAGGATTTACAGCTACTACATCCCATTTGTCATACAGCGTATCTTGTGGTATTGCCATTAACAGGAATTCCATTAAGTTGCCACCTCACGCCAACCGTTAGTAAGACTATTAATTAATATTTCCATTTATACCTCCACAAGCACAAATAGCGACTCAAGGCCGCTAATTGTTGTATTAGTTCTAATTGCGTGTGTCATAGTCTTTAGCCTTTTGTGGCCTCCGCCTAATGCCACACAGAGGGATTAACTTTTTACTGTTGATTTCAAACTGTTGAGAAGTGCTTCCACCCTTGCAATATCCTTATTTCTTTCATCCAATTGTTTGCCAGCCTCAACAAAATCTGCTGTAATCGCAGAAGTCTTTTTCTGAATGGCAAGTTTCTCTTTCTGAACCGCACTGCGTTCTTCCTTGAGTAGTCTTTGCTGTTCAGCAATACTAGCTTCCGCGTCTGATAGAATCTTGTTAGCTTTATCTTCTGTTTCTTGCAGATACTTTTTGCGGTATGCCTTATCAGTAACAAGAGCCTTATTTTCTTTGTCGCGTTCTTCAGTTGCTTCCTGAAATTCTTTATTTGCTTTAGCTACACCATTCCTAAGTTCTTTCTGGTTCTGGTCTAGCCCTTGCATTGTTTTCAGCAAGTCTTCTATATCAGCAAGACCGTTATAAATTTTCTTTATTCGCTGTATTTCAGTGAGGGCAATTTGAATGTTCGCGCTCATCTTTGTCTCCGTAAAAACAAGTAAGCATCTAGATCAGTTGCACTGTCACCAGCAGTTACTTGGACACGATAGTATTTACATATCTCAGTAACTTGCTCTAGGAAGTCTGCAGTTTTGGTAATGACGTTGCCTTGAGGATCTGTGAGGATATGCCAGTTCACATTATCGTTGGATCCTTCCATGTTGATAGATCCACCAACTCCCCAATTACCAACAACCTGAATAGAAACATCTGAATGGTCGAATGACAGTATGGGAGTTCCAATATCGGTAGTGTCACCCTTTAATGTCTCCCATAAGACAAGCAGCGTATTACCAGCATACTTAGGTACCGAAGCTATATTTACCATGAACTCTCCCTACTAATTGGCGGTAGCTATACCGTTAGCTTCAAGCAATGCTTCCATTTCACCTATGCGAGTGTGCATATTCTGTACTTTGTACAAAAGTGTAATCAACTCGGCGGCATTTACAAAACCATAAGGAGAAGTATTTGTGACTGCTTGGATTGCTTCATCAGGCGTTCCTTCTGCATCAGCAATAGTGAAAGTCGGTTTTGCAGCAGTAAACGCCGTACCCTTTTTGATTAAACCAGCACCTTGTTTTACCGCATCAATGTTATCTGACATAGTTTCCTCACAAAATTTGGGTGGGAGCTTTCACTCCCAACCCGTTTATTACTGAACGTAACCAGCTTCTAAGCCAAGTGCGCCTGTACCAGTTGTAATTGCAGTGGTAATTGTTGCGCAAATATCAAGCGTACTATGCGGGTCTTCCGACATGCCCAATGCTTGCCACAATGGTTGAGCACGTTTAGCAGGCGTATTAGTAGTTGACTCATTACTAATGTCCGTGCCATTCACTGCGGTAGCAAGGCTTTGTAGAGAGGCAAAATAGTTGGCATCAACTACTGCACCGCCGTCTTTGTTGTTCCGATAAACGCCGAAGTCAGCTATACCAGCGCCTTGTGCTTCATTGAACAATCTGAGCGTAGAAATTATCGCGTTACTTGGAACCTCCACAAGACGGATGATTGATGTTGCGCTCAAGCTGGCAGTAACAGATGCAAGTAAGCTATATACCTTCTTAAGAACGTTCTGGCCACCAGCACCAGGGTTATTCTTAACAAGGGGCGATGCTTCCCTATTAGTAATTGCTGCAGATTTTAATGTTAGATCAATAGCCATTTATGCCCCCTTACGATCTGTAGGATTCGATGTTTACTACTTTGTCTTCTTCAAGACGAGTAGCGCCGAAAGTCCCGTAGGCGTACGTTTGAATTGGTATGCCTCTGATATCCTGCCGTTCATGGATCTTGGCAGTAATGTCATTCCACACTCCAAGGTGCATACCGCTCAATGCCCATACAGGTACATTCACTTCGTTTGATCCCGCTGTGGCCAACTCTTCAATTAGCTCGCAATAAACGAAGTTGATCCCCAGGAATCGTACGATCTTCCCATCCACCATAACCGGCTTATCTTGCCCATTAAAGTCTTTAGATGTGATCTGAATTTCGCCTAGGAGAGCTTCCTCGTCTTCTGCGGTCAGCCCACAAAAAACTGGATCTCTGTCAAATTGAACGTGTTTTTGTCTTAGGAACTTCTTAGCTGCTTTTAGCTTCTCGACATTCAGCCGGGAATTAGTGCCACCAACGCTAACATCAATTTCATTAGCAGCCGGAAACGCTGTAGAACCTGCGCCCTTCTGACCTGTCTTTGCTGCGCCGATAAATGCAGTAATGATCTCAGAATCTTTCTCACGGCCTAGAGCCAGGACAGCATTTTGAACATAAGCAGACTCAGGATCTTCCAAAAGACGAAGTTCATCGAACTTATCTAGTAATTGAGGAACGTCATAATCACTAGGCGCAACCCATCTACGCTCTAGCTTTGCATCGACGCGAGGCATGTCTTCAAAACGCCCCGTGACTTTATTTGCTTTGACCTTCCCGATTTGATTTACTGGCGACGCATCTTCGCCGAAATATTGCCCATGCGTTACAAATGGTGCCAGCATACTTCCTTGCTGCTGGAGCAACAGTTGTACTGTAGAGCTATACTGTTGTACGAAATGGTCTGGGATATTGATGGACACGGCCACCTCCACGAAAAAGTTAATAACTAATTTTTTCGAGTAGGCTTCCCCGCTTATGCGGAACCGTGCTCTTCGCCGTTACGCCGACGCTATGATGGGTCTTTCCCCATCAGTCAACCGGATCACTTGGATGACTTCTCGGTATTACTCGGAGCCCAAAGTAACTGGACCAAGGGCACCGAACCAGCAAAACTTTACTACTATATGTAGTAGTTGGTTTAATCTACTACTACTATATCTAGTTGTCAAGTGCTTATTGCTCTGGATAAGCAATTTTATGAAGCGTGCTCCACCTTTGACGTGTTTCTGATCTGACTTTTGGATCTGAACTAAGAAAAAGCTGTTGGTAATCTTTGTCGTATTTCTTGGCTTTTATCTCAGCAATAGCTTCCTCCTTAGTCATAGAACCAATCTTTCTAGGTACATCACCATCAATAAGACCGTTAGATTCGACCTCAACCCTTGAGCCAATGTTATACATAAATTTCATTGCCGCTCTTGGTCCCAGTGCAGACTTCAATGCGCTAAGCTGTTCTTGAGTCATTTCAAAAGTGGTGCATGCAAGATCAACAAGCTTGGATCTATCTTCATACTGAGACCCCCATTCAGCTTCAAGTGCCTTCACATCTTCCTTTTTTTTAAGCTCTGCTTGTTCAGTTTGTTGCTTAGTTGTCTCGGCTAAGTAGTTATTCCATTTTTCTGAGACAGAAGTAACCATGCTCTGAGGCATACCTGCTTCATGAAACCACTTACCTGCAATCTTTGAAAAGGCCCCATCGTCTCCATCAGGCAAAGGGATAACGTATTGTTCTGCGGTGTCAGGTCTTCCAAGCTTTTTAAATACTGGGTCCCAATCCTTGGGTTCATTACCCTCTGGAAGAGTTATTATTCTCTCAGGCGGAAATCCTATTGTTTTTTCCAGATTACGATAAGAAGTAACTACATCTGCCGGTCCCTTCCATTGTCTCGAATTAACTAGCTGGACACCTTGTTCATCAAGTCCGGCACCGCCCCAGTCAAATGCTGGAGGAGCGCCGCCATCACCACCTCCAGCGCCCTTGTCACCACCGCCATCTCCTTGGCCTCCGTGACCACCGCCGCCACCTCCAGAACCGTCACCCGCACCATCCATTTTAAAATACCAATTTGGTAGCATCTTAATCTCCTTTTAATGACTTACTATAAAGTTGATACAAATCTTCTTCAGATAAATTTATGTGATTGCAAATATGTAGCCACACTTCACGCCTACCATCTAACTTTGATGCAACATGAGAATTAGGATTAAAAGTAGATTCGTGTGCTCTACAAAACTTAGAAAGATCTTCTAACACTCTTATCACGTCTCTGTCCTCTTTGTTAAAAAGACGACCGTAACTAGCAGCGCGGGTATTAATAATGGGGAATTATATACTTAAATCCGCAGAAATATATTGACATTCAGGCCTTTTCTCAAACCTGAACACATCCCTTAATTGCTTGTTTGTAGGATGTTCACTGCAGTTTCTTAAGGGCTTGTCTGACTTTCTGACAAGAATACTTTTCGCAATTTCCTTTACTTCCTTCTCGGTTGGTCTGTGCTTCATAATTTACTCCCGTTCACATACTGAACCAAGTTGGCCCAGTTAATTTGATTGTCTAAAGAAATCCGGTTTTCTCTAAGGAACGATCTAATTACTGCCCTGGCGGCTGTCTTTGCTTCTGTGAGCCCATTTTGGGCATGCGTTGAAAATATACATAATATAGCAAGATAGGTGTCTTCCCATCCGCTAATCTCTTTCCAAAAATCAGATCCTACATAGGTATAGTAGTTTCCCTTGTTTATTGTGCCGGCATGTCCATAGCATACGCCTTCAATGCACTTTATCGGTATAACCGCGCCCTGAGTTACAATACGTTTAGCTCTGGTGAAGTAGTCTTCCATTTTCTTACGTTGGGACGAATTCCCCCAGTATCTGCCAGACTTTACCTGAATGATGGTTCTTATCCGACCTTCAACATACTCAATATCAATGCCCTCTGCCGTGGACTTCATGCCACCTTTACCAAATCGGCATATCACTACCGCGCACTGCTCTGCTAACGTACCAAACATGGTTTCTTCGCTAGACGACAAGTAGGCCTCAAGGATAGCTGTTGAAAAGCTCTCCTCATCATTAATCGCTCTCAAACAAAAAAGGTATGGATTCTTTCTTGTAACTAAGTCTTTAGGATTCAGGTTATCTAACTTTCCTTTAATCTTATCTGCAAAATCAGCGACATGTAAACTTATCTCTGCTTCAGCCTGGCACCACCATTCAGGGTTGTTCACAACTCTTTCAGTCTTTTACGCATCAACGCACAATAATCTTTGGAAAGGTCAATCCCTACCGAGTTTCGGTTTAGCTTGTGTGCAGCAATAATAGTTGTCCCCGACCCCGCGAACGGGTCCAGCACAGTGTCTCTTTCGTCCGTGAATAACCGTATAAACCAATTAGGTAGTGCCTCGGGGAACGATGCCGGGTGGCCTGAATTGCCGCACTCAGTAGCCATGTGTAGTACGTTTGTAGGATAAGCCATCTCCCTGCCTTCCCAATTAGCCACACGCTTCCCAAACCCGTTTCCATGAGCGCTATCGTCACGTCTTTTATCTGTATCAGACAGACTTCTTAAACGGGAGTCCTTCCAGTCTCCCATAGGCACACGTACTGCTCCTTGATTCATTTTGAATTTTTTATGCCTGGTAAAATGCAGCAAGCGTTCCCATGAGTCGCGAAAGCGATTCGGCCATTTACCCGGGTAGCTGTTTTTTTTGTGCCAGCAATACTCCTCTACCCAAAGCCAGCCCTGAGA
Organism: Nitrosomonadaceae bacterium; assembly: GCA_965248035.1. GTDB lineage: Bacteria > Pseudomonadota > Gammaproteobacteria > Burkholderiales > Nitrosomonadaceae > BJGV01. The sequence goes on along the minus strand of OZ252054.1, from coordinate 1,786,566 downwards.
CCTAAGCCCCTGGATCAACTCAATCACGTAAGGATGCCGTTCTCCGTTAATGGCGCGTTCTTTGATATTCAAGACAAACGACCCTGAGGGTTTTAAGCATTTCTTTAATTGCTCCGTTCTGGGGAGCATCCAATCAACATATTCATTTGCACACCCCCCCCCTGTAATTGTCTTTTCGCTGATCCGCATAAGGGGGTGAGGTGATTATCAGATCTATAGTGTCATCAGGTATTTTCTCGGGAATAAGGGTTAGGCAATCCCCTTTATAAATCGAGGCTGTTTGCACCGCCTGTCCTAATACCACACTCATTTTACCAACTCAGCATAAGGAAGTCTCTTGCCAGTCATGCTCTTGCACAAGCTCTTCATTCTGTCCTGCGTATCCCTGCTCACATTCCCCTCATTCAGCCTGAAGGTAACTTCATTTACATAGCGACCCAGGTGCTTTTTACTGAAGCTATGGTACACCCCATTGTAACCACGTTTCAACAACGCCCATACGCTCTCTATACCATTAGTGTGCACCATTCCGTTCACATACTCTCTTGCTGAATGGTTTACACTTTGATAGTAAAACCCTTGTAAACCAATATAGCCCCTGTGATTATCTGTGTAAACAGTTGAGCCCGCCTTAACGTGTCTAACAATCTTACCTTGCAAGGTAGCCTTGTCTGCTTTGGAAATTGGCATAGCTTGTACCCGCCCGCCCCGCTCACGCATACCCATTACCGCAGTCTTGCCTACCGCACCACGACCAGCCTTTAGTTTCTTGTCATTGTGTTTGTTTGTTTCTTTGCCGCCGATGTAGGTTTCGTCTGCCTCAACGATACCAGAAACCAAAGAGCCGTCTTGTGAGCAAGCCTCACGGATGCGGTGCCCAAGGTGCCATGCCGTCTTTTGTGTCATACTCAATTCTTTAGATAATTGCAAACTTGAGATCCCTTTTCTTGCGGTCAATACATAATATATTGCTACCGCCCATTTCCTCAGGCTCAATTTTGATGATTGCATAATCGTCCCGTTTCTGACAGTAAAATGTTTCCGGCAATCCCCGCACCAATACGTATGATTCTTAGCCTTAGCCCGGCTGATTCTATCAGCGCAACTACAATGCATACAAACTCGCTTATGGTTCCAAAGAACTTCTTCAAACCAATGTACTGCCTTTTCTTCGGTATCAAATCTTTCTAACAATTCCATGATGCTTATGGTTTTGGCTACGTGCTTTTTCATATCGACTCCGTTGTGCTTAGTATATGCGGATTATAATATGAAAAGGCCTGAATGTCAATATATTTCTGCGGATTTAAGTATATAATTCCCTAATAATGTTTCTTGCCCACTCTGGTAAACTCATGCTGGAAGTGCACCTTTAATCACGGAAGAGAGAGAAGGCGCAGCTTCTAGTAACTGCTTACCTTGAGCGGCTTCAGCCCTTTCCTCTCTCTTCGCTAATACGTCCTGAATTGGTCGTTGCCACCTTAGAGGCAACCCCTGAATTCTCATCAAATCAGGCATTGCTTGGTCCCAATCTATATAATCCAATTGTTCAGTATTTCCAGTTACATTGATAACCGGCATCAACCAATCAACTGTTCTTAGCAATCCTGCTGCCTCTTCTGTTTCCTGTGCTCTAGAAAGCGGACTTGTATAAGTGATCTTATATTCCCCTTTTGCCTCAACTAGAACTTCTGGCATTGGGGGAATGAGTCCTAATTGCATAATTAAATCGATTTCTCGATCAATCATAGGGGCCAGAGATTCTGATTCTTGCCGACCAAAAACAGGGGACACAAGGGCGCCCCTTTCTTTTGCTATTTCAAGAACTTGTGTAGCCGTCATATTCGGGTTATCAACTAGGGCCTTGAATAAAGAGATAAGGAAGAACTCATTGATCGTTGCTTTCTCATCTTCCATCATCTCTCTACCAACAGCTAGATTGCCTACAGGCAGAGTATGGACAAGCGCCCTACCCTCTGCAGTTACCCCGCCATAATTTGTAGCATCTGGCTTAACAGAGAAAGTATCCAATACGCCGTCATCATGTAATAGCAAAGGTGGGGCAACAGAGCGATGTCCGTGTTTTAGAACTGTTCTCTTTTCCTCATTCAAAACCTTAATGGTTGGAAGAGCCATCATTGCCGGACTTGTTCCATACACATCATCAGCAAAAACTTTATAACGACTGATTGAATATGGAAACGTTGAGAATCCGCCAGTTTGAACAAGAGCCTTGCCAGTTTCAGATACATAGTAATTTGTGAAAGGAAATCCTAGAGAGTCTTTTCTATCAGGATCAAAACCCTCTTCTTCTGTTCTTGGTTTTACACAATGAATAAACCAATGCATGTTCAGCGATTTCTTTGGATCTTCTGCTTCATCTATAATTTCTTTGGGAAGATTCTCTTTACCAAATTGCTGTAACGCCTGCCTAGAGGTAAGACGAAATTTGCGCAACCCACCATCAATAATCCCTTGATGGTTTTGTATGAAATTTATTTTCCCGATATTTATATTTTTATAACGAAGTCCTTTTTGATTTCTATCTACTAATTTATCAGTAAATAAAACACCAGTCCCAAAACTCATCAAAGAAGAATAGTCGCCATGTTTTTGTGAAACAAAATTTGCTCTTGGGGCATACCGAAGCCTGAATACTGTTTTGTTCAAAAACTCAAACCACTCCATTACTCTTCTATCTCTCAATAAAAATTCATTACTTGGTTCTAACGTGTGCCAAGTTGAGCTTCTAGGCGTCATAAATGATTCAATTATCGAGGCAGATCTTTCTAAGGCCAATACAGCCGTCGTGTCTACCATTTTCTCAGTCTTCTTCTGGCCTTCCTGATGAGAAAAACTAGAACCAAATGTACCCGAATGCACGGGCGAAATAACCTGTGCAATTTCTTCCAATTGCGCATCCAGTGTTGCTCGATCAGTTACCGTGCGACCGTGTAACTGGATTACGTCTTCTACAATGTCGTCTTCTCTCATGTGCCTAGAAATTTCTTAGCATCTGGCGCATCTGTATCTTCTAGCGCCGTAAAGAATGTAGATGCCCTGCCACCCGCCCTAAGAACACGCCTACGCTCATCTTCTCCCGCTTTCTGTGCTTCAAGTTGGTGTTTCTCAGCAAGCGCCTGAAATATTGAAAACTTACTTGGCTTTGTACTTGGACCACCAAATAATCCGCCCATAACTTCCTCCTTATATCACCGCGTAATTAGAATCTCTTGCTACTGTTTGTCGTCTTGACTGTCCTTGTCGTGGCCTCCTCATTACAACCGTATGCTCACCACCGCCTAATAGTAGATACTGCAGCCCATCGCACGGATGACTGTAAGAATTTTTACTTGGGGTGTCATGAAACTGCGTTCCATTAGAAGACTGAATTGGCTTGTAGTGATAACCACCAGCTAAACCTTTGCGTAACATTTTGCACTTCGGGGAAAGCACAAACCCTGGCGTACCATCTATTAATCTATTTAATGCCTGAATCACAACCTCTGTACGAAGTGCTATTACGTTTGTAGGTGCCGCCCTACACGGCCAGCCCGTTTTATTTTTCATAATCTGCAATGCGGTTTTCTCATCATTGTCTCGAGTATTACCAGCAGGATCGCCCCAGCAACCATCTACATTGTGATCAGGGTAAGTTGTGGCCATGTAACTTTTCAATGCTTCGCCAAATCGAGTAATGCCGCATTCTGTGGCTATGAATTCATCAAGGATCAACCATCTTCCATTTGTGAGTTTTTGAGCAATGATCGCTGCGGGGGTTAATCCAAAGTCAACACCGATCAATAATGGAACTCGCGCAACAGGATTTAATGGTGTGGGATAGGTATGTGTACTATCTTTAAACATCGGGAATACTGGTTTACCTTCGGTCACATATCCATATTCGCCGCGCACGTAAACTTTTATCCAGTCTTCATCCTTACCCGCTTTGATACGATCATAGTAGCCTGGAGGTAGATTCTGTAGATTCTCAGCGTCAGGGCCATCACCAGGAGGTTGATCGAAAAACTCATACCCCTTGGGCCTATCTTCTTCTGCAAACTTGTACCAATAACTTTGGTCATCAGGCGCGTTAGTATCCATAAGGATACCGCTCCAGGTTGCCCCACCTTTCGCCATTGAAGGGAATCTACCTACACGACCAGTCAATGCATCGAGTATCGCCCTGGGCACTTCCCGAGCTTCATTAATCCACGCGCCGGTTAATTCAAGAGATAGTAATTTTCTTTGATCCTCTGGCCGATCCAGAGCAAGAAAGAAAACCTCCATATCAATCTTGTCATTAATGATGTGATGCACAATCGGAGAGTCAAATGTAATCTTGCCAAAATTCGTTGGCACCCACTCGCCCCATGTTTTAAGCGTCGTAGTTTTTAATTCAGGATAGGAATTTCGAATAATGGCCCAGCGTGTATAACTCCTACCATCTACATATGGAACCTGTAGCTCTGATCGACTTAGAAGCTCAACTACACACCCAGTAGATTTACCCGAACCAATCGGCCCCTTAATCCCGCGAACAAAAGCTTCGGATTCGTGAAACCGTTTAAGAGTCGGCCCAGCCGGTTCGTATTTAATTCTTCGATCTATTGATTCCACTTATTTCCACCGTAAACGAACCTACCTGCCTCTGGTCAATTCGCTCAATTAATAATCCCGTTAATTTCATTTTCAATTCCACAAGCTTCGCAACCGCTGTAGCATTCTTTGTTTCCTTGGCAAACGTTATTGAATCTTCTAACTCCTTCATCGCCGTCTTAGCGTCATACTGCGTAGCCTTCGCTATATCTAACTTACCAGCCTTAACCGCTGCCGCAACCCTCGGTACCTTCAAAACCTCATACGCCCTTACCCCAACAGCCTTGCCCGTATATCCGGCTTGCTTATATGCCTCCGTCGCATTACCTATTACCAAATACTTTCTGACGAACTCTGCCTGCCGCGGGGTACACTTCTCTAAACATTCTACAAATTCAACGCTCCCTTCCATTACCTCCGCTAACTGCAGTCATTATTCAATCACGTATTATGAAACCGAATCTGAAAAAGCAATTGCCATACGTTTGCAATCATCTAAGTTTCTAGCTTCAAACCCAGCCGGCAAAGACAAGTCGGCTTCGGGATGCTCTCTAATATATTCGTCAATGCAACCGGGCGAATTCGTACAATCTCCTTTCTTTACTTTGTCGCCTATCCTGAATCCATGGATCGCTCTATGACTCCATCCAAACCATTTTTGCTCACGCTCACAAAACCCAATCGAGCAAATATGCAGTCCAGCTAACGGCGATCCAACGCATGAAGCTGGCATCGGCTCAGGTTTAATACCTCGCTTTACAACTAGACGATGAGCGTCTTTCGTCGAGCCAATATAATGACCGTCAGGCGAATAAGCCGATTTCATTACAAAGTTTTCTAACCCACAAGCCTCATCACCTGTTAGCAATTCGTCTCTTATTTTGTAGCCAACTTTGTACTTTCTTACTTTAAGTACCTTTTTATTATTTATCATTAATAATTTCTCCTATGCCCTATAAAATAAAATCGTGTGTGCTGACCACCCCGTTACATCGGGGGTGCCGATTTGGATTTCGGGGTACACCCCCCCTACACCCCCCTTCTTAATTTAAGTCTATGATTCATATAGACTACCTTGAGCGGTCAATAAATGTATGGCCTCGTTGATCCTGGCATTGATTCCCTTGATAGGAATCCATTTGTCTTATAAGTGTTTGATTCTATTCATTGGTTACCAATAATTGACGCAAATATCCCTTCTTTCACATGTGCACACGCAAGCCATTCTCTGTTTAATAAGGGAAGAATATCTACCATTTCACTGATAAGAACTGATTGCTTTACCATCTTCCAATTCATAGCTCAATTCAATCTCACTTCCAGCTAGATTAGATAGATCAAGTATCTTCTGTATCTGACATCTAGCAATGGTTGCTCTTCCTCCAGTTTGTTGATGTTCTTCTCCTTCATCTGATAAGCACTGAGCTAACAGTATTGCGTTCTTGCCTTGCTTTATAAGCCATCCGATAGTTTGTACCTTGCAAGCATCCGGTTCTTTTGTGTCTGTTAGAAACTGCCATCCTGAATCTGATACTCTGGAATCTAGCCATTCAACCAATATTAGCTTGTGCATATTTAGTACCTATCAGCCACTTGTCTAAATTTAGCCTTCTTCTTGTAATCTGCCTTCTCAGATTCACCTTGGAATGGTGCTGTCTTAGTAATTACCTTACTTCTTAATTACCAACTCTCGTCAAATATGTTCATCTTATTTTGAACTTTATTCATTTCATCGTGAGTCCGCTTAGAAACCTCATATACTCCAGCATGAGCCATATAACTTAATTCACTACCGTTATCAAACCATTTTTTAGTATCATTATAAAATTCAACAGAACTTTTTATATGTTCGTGTGCCTTCTCTAAATCAACAGCAGGGAAAAAATCTAAAAAGTAATGCCCTCCTTCGTGGGCTACCCTTATGACCGCACTACACCAATACCTCATAATCACCTTCCTTCATAGCGCAATAATCTTGCCAGCATTTAGAACAGTAATTCTTTCCGTCTTTCCCATACCTGGCAGATTGAGTTTCAAAGCAGACGTCACAGTGTCTAGCAATGTAGACTTTCCTTTGATTGCCTTTGTCATCCTGTTCGAAGTAGTGGCCAGTTGCGTTGATTGATTGATCATGATTCTGGATGAATGGTGTTACTTGTCTCCAGCACATGCCAGGAGTTCTTTGATCTTGAGCTGCAGATCAATATATTCCAGCAGCATTTTGTCTACGTTTTCAGGCTGGGCTGATCTGTTTTGTTCTTTTATGGAAGCATGCAACTGGATTGCATTATCTTGAGCATCGAATAACTGTTGTGCCAATTCTAGATTTGTCATTTCATATCCTCTGAAACCCATTGAATACGTAATTTCAGCCTATACCTTACTTTGGTTGTAATTACTGAGTGCTGCTGGATAGCAGTATGTGAGCCGCCTTGTAACTGTGTAGACATAATTCCTCCATTTATGGAGTTAATAATCTATTCAGAAACAAATTTGGTTACATACTACAATGAAATTACTCTACCACAATATCTAGTGGTTTTCTATCTTTTTTTGGATAAATAAATACTAAATGTAGTAATTTTCTCTAGAATTAGTATCTATTAGCTGATCGGCTAAATTATGTTTATTTGTCAGCTTTCATTTGCCGCCGAATATTACATCAGGGCCGGTTTGCGGCATCAATCGGATATTGAATACCTCGTCATCCATCAGGACAGCACGCGGCTGCAGTTTCTCTTCTGAAAGCCTTGTGAATATTTCCGTTGTGGTGAACTGAGCATCACAGCTACTACACTTGAATAGTGCCGGCTTCACTTTTGCGCGCTGCAAAGACATATGATTACATTCATCCATCTTAGATCCTCATAGTCTGAAACCCATTGAATACGTTATTTTACCCTATACCTTACCATTGCCGGACATAAAATAATCTCTTAGAAACGCGCATTTTGAACTAAATATATCATTTGACAATCATTATACCGAGGTAGACAATAAATTAGTCAACTTGTTAATGCTCTTTGTCGTTATATTATAGGATCACAATTATGAGAACTCTTATATTCGTACTTGCCACAATGTTTGCTTTCCCTGCTTATGCGGAGCTGGATGTTTATGAGGAATCTCGTCTCCAAGCGATAGAATCAGATATTTATGATATCGAGTTAAGGCAATCTCAAGCTGATATTGCTGCCCATATTGCCAAAGAAAACCGAGAATTTGATCAGTCCATGAGGGAACTAGAAAAGATAGAGGCTCAGCACATGAGGAGGGAAGAAAGGTTGTACAGGGAGTTTTTTGACGACAATCCTTACTAAAGCTCACCTAACTAAGGGGAATTATATGCATTAGTCACAAAATCCAGCTATCCTATGCTTCTTATAGGTCTGAAAATCGCCTTTCGAACAGTTTTTCTACTTACTCCGGGCATATTCACTATCTGTTCATTTTCAGCTTTGGATGGTTGATACTTATTCTGTTGCGGCATATCTATGACTCTCTCCGGCGTTTTGATTTCTCTTTTATTCATGACTGCCCCCTGTGTACTGTTCCAATAATTCAGGAATTTCACCTAGGGGAAAAACATAGCTCTTTGGCGGTGTTTCCCTCTGGTTCTTTCTCAACTCTGTGATTCGTTGACGATCGCGTTCTTCGTAGTACGCTCCGTCTACTATAATCAACAAAACAACATCACGATTTTGACACTGCAAAAAGCGTTTCATCAGCTCTGCCATTTCCTTGTACTGACTGTCCTGGTTTCCCCCGCCTTCCTGTGTATATTTATGCATAGCGTAAAATGTCTTGCCCCCGGTTCTCCATCTGAAGTCGAGAGATTTTCCGGGCAGTTTACGTCTGTTCGTTTCTGATTCGATGTTTCCATCACTGGAAACTTTAAGGGCATTCTTGCCGGACTTCTGTAGCACTTCAAAATCACTTACCCATGGTAAAGTCTCTATCCACCCAGCCGCCGCTACTTCATGCAATCCGGTTCGGCGAGGCTCTTTTGCAAACCATGCAGCAAACATACTATCCGTTCTTATCTTCTGTAATACGTCATTTTCTCTGTAGCCAAATCTCCACATAAACCCCCGTACACGCTTGATAAGACGTCCTGTTCTGCTTTCTGCTTCCTGTGTGACATCTTCATGTGCTTTCTTCCATTCCAGTCGTTCTATAGACTTATAATCAGGCGGCGGACTGTGTTTAACCGACATGATGAATAATACCTCGTGCCAGTGCCCAGTCGCACCTACGGCGATATTTACCGTCTTGCCTGACTCCTTTATAGCAAGTCATCAGAACATCGTAAGTTTTATTTCGGAACTCTTTAATAATCCTGTTCCATTCATCAATTCTTATTTGCCCGTCAACCATCAGCTTCGTTATATGTCGCCCGGTGGATTTAACCTGATAATCTGATAACTCCTGCACATCACAAAACCGGATTGATTCTTCCTTTGTATTATCCAGCGCAATCAGTCCTACATTCCCGTCAGGGTCATTAAACCTGACGTTGATACCTGATTGTTGTTGTTCAGGTTTTAATTTTTTCAACAGAGACAGCAGACCAATGTGCCGGTCTCCTGACCATATATCCACATCATACACAGAGTCAGGAACGAACAACGCCAAGCCTACGGGATGCTGTGTTTCAGCGAACATTTGAGCCGTAAGTGATACAAATGACTTAAGCCTGTCCTGAAAAATGTCCGCAGTGATAAATGATTCAGGCACAAGTGCTGCTATATACTGACAACGTTGGAGGCATCTTTCTAATGCTAACTTATAAATATCGTCATAGTCGCATTCAGGATAAGCTAAACCCCTTACAGTAGCACTATTCTTTGCCAGCCATGGTGGATTGGTAACACAAATATCATATCCCCGCGGGAAGTGAGACAGGGTGTCCTTTCGTCTTACATCTTTACCGTAAGGGGTAATGTCGTAAGATGTGGAATTATGGCATAAGTTCATACCAGACAATAGTTTTATCAGGCTGTCAGACCCTGCGAATGGCTCTAAAATACGATTGTCGGGCAACCCCGCCTGTCCTGCCCACTCTTTGAATGGTGCATTATTAAATGGGTTCCCTTGTGTGTAATACCTGCCATTCGCTCTCTTTGTGTTTGCCATGGCTGTCTCTATGCAATCAGGTCATGGTATTTAAGTCTCTTGCCTGTCATGCCTTTAGCGAGGACTGCCATTTCTTTGCTGCTGTTTCATCAGGAAACATCCCGATAACATCAAAAAGTGTTAACCCTTTACGATATGATTTACCAGCCATTTTGTTATCCTCTTTCATTTAAATTGTGACTAAAGAATAACATAATTGTTACCGTACGTCAAGAATTATTTGTGACTAATGTATATAATTCCTAAAGTTAAGTATAAATCACAGTAATTTACTTGACTTTAGGGGCGTATAGTGTAAAATGGATTGCATAAAAACTATTACTCAGAAAGCCAAAACACTATCGGTATATTCATTCATGCGGTTATTCCCTAACGAGGAAAAAGCCAGAGTATTTATGGAGAAACAGATGTGGGGCGATACACCCATCTGTTGCTATTGTGGCAACATCAAGACCTACCCAAGGAGGAGCCGTGGCGGTCATAGATGCGCGGATTGTAAGAAGGACTTTACAGTGAGAACAGGTACTGTATTCGAGAACTCCAGACTGCCATTGCATAAATGGCTATTTGCAATGTACACAGTAGTGACCGCCCGTAAAGGGGTGTCCAGCTTACAATTATCTAAAGAGCTAGATATCACTCAGAAAACCGCATTGTTTCTGCTACAGCGCATTAGAGAATCCTGCCACACTAATGCCAGTCTACTAAGCGGTGGGGTTGAAATTGATGAAACTTACATCGGTGGCAAAGAGGTCAACAAACATGCAGAGAAGAGACTAAAAGCAGGTCGAGGAGCAGTTGGTAAAACAGCCGTGCTGGGTATGCGTGAACGCGGGGGCAAGGTTAAAGCCATGCCCATTGCTAATACCAGCCAGAAGACCCTACAAGATGCTATTCATTCCAATGTTCAGGTAGGTGCCCAATTATATACGGATGACCACAGGGGGTATTGTGGGCTAAACAGTATCTTTTATCGACACCAGAGCGTTAATCATTCAGCTAAGGAATACGTCAACGGCATGGCTCATACCAACGGGATTGAAAGTGTGTGGGCAGTATTGAAGCGTGGGCACAATGGCACCTTCCATCATTTCAGCACCAAGCACTTACACCGATATGTGAATGAGTTTACCTTCCGGCTGAATGAAGGAAATTGCTTGGTTGATACAATGGACAGGATCAAGTCTGTATGTGCTGCCAGTGCAGGTAAGCGGTTAACTTACAAGGGGTTGATTGCATGACCCGTGCTGTTGTCAATTGTCAGGACAATATAGACTTCATGCGCCCATTCCCTGATGGAAATTTCAATCTGATTATCACATCCCCTCCCTACAACCTTGGCAAATCCTACGAAAGCCGCTCAAAGATAAACGTATATCTTGCCATGCAGGAACGCATCATTAATGAATGTGTCAGGCTCCTTGATGATCGAGGCTCAATCTGCTGGCAAGTCGGTAACTACGTAGAGAATGGAGAAATCATTCCACTTGATTCTATGCTGTTTCCATTTTTCAGAGATCATGGGCTTAAGCTTCGTAACCGAATCATCTGGCACTTCGGTCATGGTCTTCACTGCTCCAGGCGATTGTCAGGACGTTATGAGACAATCAATTGGTGGACTAAGGGTGACGACTATATATGGAATCTAGACCCGATTCGGGTGCCGTGTAAATATCCGAATAAGAGGCACTTCAAGGGACCGAATGCAGGTAAGTTGTCTTGCAACCCCAAAGGCAAGAACCCATCTGACGTGTGGATGTTTCCCAACGTCAAGAGCAAGCACCCTGAAAAGACCATACACCCATGCCAGTTTCCCGTTGAGCTGGTAGAACGATTGGTACTCTCTCTCACTAACGAAGGGGATGCGGTGTTTGATCCTTACATGGGCGTGGGGTCATCTATCATTGCAGCCCTTAAACACGGAAGGGAGGGCTACGGATGCGACACAGTAGAAGAGTATGTCGCGATAGCCCAAGAACGTATCAAAGATCTTGCAGCGGGGTCGTTACGGACAAGGCCAATGGGCAAGCCTATATATGATCCGGCGTTGTTAAATGGCGGGCATTAGTGAGAATCGCAGCAAAGTATTCCCATTTAAATGGAGAGGAATATTTATTAGTCCATCAACCGCAGCTATGGCAGGAGGTTCAGGACGTGATTAAGGGCGTTGATGCTCATAGATGTAAGAACAAGGTATCGAAGGAAAAGACCATGCCGGGAAAGCTTTTATACTCCCCTGGTGAAATGAATGCCGCTTTTAAGGATGGGCTTGAGGCAAAGGGGTGGGGTGAACGTAAACATACATTCTGGGTAACAGATGATGAAAAGCTTGTACGTAGTACATACGATCAACCGGCAGATGATCAGAAAAAAACAATTGAAAAAGCAGGGCACACTCCTATTATGTCTTACAACCAGACCGACTTCGTAAAGAGCCGTGTAGCGGTGGAGGTTCAATTTGGTAAATACGCATTCGTTGCGCATGATCTGTTTGTGAAGCATTTAAGTTTCTATGTTTCAGATATTATCGATGTTGGCATAGAAATACTTCCCATGAAGGAATTAGAAAGGGATATGTCTAGCGGTGTGCCCTATTATGAGCGGGACTTGGTCAACGTCATTCGCCAGGGTCGAGGCGTACCATCTGTCCCATTGGTTTTGATTGGTGTTACACCATAAAAGGAGATTGTTATGAAAGATAAAGACCTGAATAACCTAGGCAGACTGGTCAAGAAAGTAGGCGGCTTTAAGCCTAAAGAACCGCCCAAGAAGCCCGATCATCAGCCAAACAATAAAGAGCTTGAGACTAAGTACAAATTGAATTTGAAAACCCTTGAATTATCAGAACACTAAGAAGTTTAGGGGCAATAAGTATATAATTCCCAATATTCACGCTACACTCTCCTGACGCCTTTCATACAACTGATCAATCACTGTGCCTATCATAACATGCGCTTCTTCAAGCGTTCTTCTGTAGTGTCTCTTTGAGCGTCCAAACCTGTGAGATTTATCATAGAGAGTTCTATCAGTAGATAGATATTCCACCCATATAATTGACTTGTATATTACAGGCATTGAATTAAAAGCTTTCTCTGTAAGCTCACATTCAGTATCAATACCAGGGTCACGATCAACAAAGTGTGTAGTTGTAGGAGCCAAGCGTACAAAGTTTACCTGACTTGCATATCCTGCTGCCTCGTTGTTTTTAAACTTCCACTTAGCCCAACGCAATAATCTACTTATAACCAGCGCTTCGATCAATGTTGCCCCTTACCCACTACATATAGATAGAATCTTGTATAAACCCGCCTTTTTTGATACCAGAATCAACATATTGTATTATACTAAGTTCCGTCCTGCGCGCGAAACCTATTCACCAAATCCAGTAAATGATATTCAGTGGGTAATTTGTACCGTCTCAGAAAACCTTTAGGGTTATGGTGAAAGCCTCCTGCGCCCCGGTGACATTCAAAACATAAACCCACTACCATGAAGTCACTTCGCCTGCCTGATCCCTCCGCAATATGGTGTACTTCGGGAGAAACCCGCTCATCAAGAAACTCCCGATGAATCACGCAACCTAAATCAGCAACGATAGATATGTGTCTTCTAGCAGGAGTCATGCCGAAACCCTCACTTTTTCATCACTCCATGCCACATCATTCCCGGTTCCCCATGCATAGAGATATTCAACAAACTCGCTTGCCTCTGCTTTTTTAAAATCCCTTGACTGAACGCCAAGCTGTACGAATCCCGACCCGTCCAGATTAGGAAGTATTCTCCCCCACCCTCTCAATGGACTTCCCTCAGCTACTTTAATCCTGGCGAATGCGTCAATCAGTAAACGTTTCCAGTCCTCAACAGAGAATCTCCTGCCCATAAACCTGCATTGCCTGGCTATATCCGAAATTTGCGCATGGATCTTGGCGTTCTGCTCCAGATTACGATTGGGTTCCGTAATAGTCACCACATACCCCTCATGGGCGTTTTTAATCGCCTCACAAGCGCCCCGTCTGGCTTGATCGTGGATGAGGCGGAAGGTTTGTTTATTCACAATGTTTCCCTTATCAACATACAGGCGGACAGAAATGGCAAGATAACCGTATAGTCACCGTATAACCTGTCATTTATGCCCGATAACCTCATTATCGCTTGCCAGGGTTGTCTACTTTGCCTGTAAAAAAGTATTGGCTCCTCGCCTTCTCCGCATTGATCCAAAGTTTGTTGCCACCACGCATTACAATTTAATTTCTCCTGGCGTTTACACTCAACCGACCACCCGGGAATTTGTATACAATCAGCACCCCCTCCCCTTGCCTGGGAAAGATTACGTTTCACCACAAAGCCAAGCTCCCCAGAGAGCAGTTTGAATAATTCTCGCTCTCCTGCGTTTCCCTTGTTTCGCTGGCTGGCGCTCATATAAACACCAGCCCTTTTTGCGCGGTCCTGTCTTTTTGCAAGGATTCGTATTCTCTGTTTAGTTCGCAACCTATCCATTGTCTTCCCAGGGATTCACAAACCTGGCCAGTAGTGCCACTTCCAAAGAATGGATCAAGCACGACATCATCAGGACGTGATCCGGCAAGTATGCAAGGTTTAATTAATTCGGAAGGAAATGTGGCAAAGTGAGCCCCACTATACGGTTTGGTAGCGATTGACCAAACAGACCTCTTGTTACGGGTTTCGTAATTGTTGGTTTTTAGTCCGCCCATTTGCTTTCGTCCCGGGGTGTTATTAAGCCTGGTTGAGTCACGATCCCGAAAAGTATTGTCTTTAGTCAGCGTCTTTTCTCTTATAGCTTCACTGTCATAGTAATATTTTGAATTTTTGGTCAGCAGGAAAAGGTATTCATGGCTCCTGGTACAACGATCAGTTACGGATTCGGGCATTGGATTCGGCTTGGACCAGATAACATCCTGCCTGAGATACCAATCATCATTACGTAACGCAAAAGCCAGCATCCAGGGAATACCCATTAAGTCTTTTGGTTTTAACCATGAGGGACGTTTTCTAACTGTCGATCTATTCTCTAATGACAGCCTTTTATTTCCATTGAATCCTGATCCCTGGTTTGCGTTATAACTGTCGCCAATATTCAGCCACAGCACACCATCATCATTAAGTAAATCACGTACCAGCCTGAATACTCTCACCATGTTCTTAATAAACTCTTCCGGTGTTGCCTCAAGCCCCAATTGACCCCCATGTCCGTAGTCCCTTAGTCCATAGTAAGGTGGAGAGGTCACGCACATTTGTACCTTCACGCCATCAGCGATCATCTGTCGCATGGATTCCCTACAATCGCCAAAAAATACCTTGCTCACTTCTTCTCCTTCTTGGTCTTCACAGCGATGTACTGATACATTGGAGGTAATTTGCAGTAAGTATTTGAGATTTTGTTTTCCCATTCTCTCTTTTGCTTTTCTTCAGAAGTTTCTTTGCAATAACCTGTTACAGGTTTTTCAGCTATAACTTTGTCCATGTACCTTTAAGCAAATCAGGTTGATCCAGATCAGGCGTTGGCAAACAATTTTTCTTTCACAATCTGTAGCCTCTCCAATCCTTCCTTCATTCCTTTCTTAGTAATTTTGTGTTCTATTCCCTTTGGAAAATTCCTGTGCATAACTGGTACCGTTACCCTGCAAGCCTTTAAAAACTCAGTTAGGGAAGGTGGCCAGTCATACATTTTTCTGCACTCGGTAATTCCAGACTTAACCTGGTGAGGTAGTATTCTTTCTTCCTCAAAAGCCTCCGCCCAGGTGTGCCGCCAGCAGCTGAGACTCATCTCTGTAGGGTGTGCGGAACGCCAGCGCAACGGGTACATCGCATCCAGTCTGGCGTACAAATGATCCATCAAACTCACACCGTTTTCGATGTCGGTCTGCAACCAGATATTTTTTTCGTACTTTATTTTTAAAGACAAATCTGCTTCAGAGATCGATAATTTTTTCATTTCTGAGCCTCGCTTTTCGTTCTTCCTAGATAAAAGTTAAGCCGTCAAACTTCTGGTTCTTACTGCTTCTGATGTCATGCTCATTGCGTACCCAGTTGCGCCAGGCACGGCACCAGTTCAGCTTTTTGCTTCTCGCCTGATTCGCATTCGCAAGCCAGTGATCTTTAAATTTTTCGGCTACTTTTTTCACGTCCACAATGCTCCAGTCTGGTTTTTCAGATAACGCCCATTCGCCCCATTCGGTCGGTAAAAACCAGTCTGCAGGCAGGGTGGAACCACGAATTTTGGGCGCAATTCTGGATTCGACGGGCGCGGTCTGCGCTGTAAGCGCGGACATATCTTCTGACTTTGACTTTGACTTTGACTTTGATTTTGACTTTGAAGTAGAAGAAGAAGAAGAAGAAGAAGAAGAAGAACTACCCGCGCGGGAGGGTGATGGGTCAGGTGATGGGTCAGGTGATGGGTTGGATGTACCCTTTGGTGCTGCACCAATGCCCCCCTTTGGTGAAAGGTTAGGTGATGGGTTAGGTGAAGATAACTCACCGGATCGGGACGCTCTTTTGTACTCATCTATCACCATTCGGGAGGAATACCAGATGGGTCCTTCTTGTGCTGCAATCAACGTGACTGCCGGGCCATCTGTCCTTCCATGGCGGGGAACAAAGACCAGTTCTTCACAAGTTTCACCCGCATCGCATCCCTTTAATATTCCTTTCGATACGAGACCGTATATTTTCCGATAACTACAACCGATCGCCTGTGCCATTTCTTTTACATTCCAGCGTACAATTCCATAGGAATTTTGATCATGAAGCAGACATAAAACATCAATCCAAATGCCTTTTTCTTCATGCGTACATCTGCGAAGATTGCTGTTAGATTGCCAGTCGCCCGGGTAAAACTGAAATGACGGACGTTTCATTTATTTTTCTCCTTTCCTATCAGCCCACCCGGATACTTCTGTTGGTATTTACGCTCCAGATTTAGACACCTTCGTACTCGGCACCGGCTCATTGGGATACCACCCAATCATGTCTATTACGTCCCTTGGTTATAGAGGGAACCGTAGAGATACGCTATTTTGTACAATCGCCTTACTTGTTGGTGCGGAGTCTTTTTATAGTTACACTCCGCTATAACTCTCTCTGGGAGGAGAAATTAAGTAACTTTCAAAGTGTCTGTTCGTTTAATGCGTTCTAAATGTGCCAACGCTGTTGATAATTCTTTTGTCGAGTTTTCTATAACCGAAGTAAGCCGATCTACCTTCTCGGCTTTGGTGATCGGGTGTGAGTCATATCCGGCTTGGTTAGAAAACCACTCGAATGCAGCGTGATACCCTTGCTCTTTAGCTAACGAGAAAATTTGTATGATTTGAGTGAGTTCCAACTTCTCGGATCGAGACGAGTTAAGACAGTCAAGTAATGTTCTACTAGCAGCATCTACGCTCTTGTCAGGCCATATTAGCTGCCCTACCCTCTTGGCTCCGCCAAGTTGCTGTATAACGCCTTTTAAAGCGTCTTCGGGGCTATCAAAGAAAGGCATTTCACCTTGCATTCCGAATCCTTACGAAAAATTCGGAAACGTTCGGAAAGACTAATTTAGGGTAAAAAAATAGACTGTGAGCCATGATTTATGCAGCCACTGCTCGCTTATTAATTAATTCTGGCCATATCTGCCACCAATCGTCTTTATGTAGGTCTTTACGAGCAACATCTCCATTGGAATTTTTTTCTATGGCCACACAAAGGGAGGCATTTAATGATTGATTTATGCTTATAGCCTTACGCAGATAGCCTTCTGACGTATCGCACTTGTCACAAAAAATGGTTCGATTTTCTCTTGAAAGGTTATTCAGATATTCAAGTAATTTTTCCATGAGTGAATATTACCAAACAGTAATATTATATGTCAATACCATTTGGTAATTTACCATTTGGTAAAGCCTAGTCCACAATACGGGTATGAATAAAGTGGAAATCAGACGGAAACGCCTACAAGACCTTATTGATGATAAATATCAAGGAGTACAGGCAAATCTTCTTAAGGATTGGGCTAAAAGAAACCCTGAAAAAGAAATAAACCAAGGGGAACTTTCTTTGCTCCTAAAGAAAAAATCATTTGGTGAGAAGAAAGGATTATCTTTAGCTAAAGGCCTTGGTTTGCGATTTGATTATTTTGAGAATTTTGACGATGATCCTAACTTTATTAAGTTAATAAACTTTTTAAGGACAAACCCTCAGCTTATAGAAAAGATGCTGGCACAGAGTATGAAGAAAATTGACAAAACCACTACGATTAAGTTTAAGCCAGTAAAGCCAAAACAACTAAGAAAGAAAGAATCATCAGAAGGATAAGCATTAATGAACATCGTATGTAAGTAAACAAGTCTATTGTTTCCATATACCCGCTTTCGCGGGTTTTTTATTACTCATAAAATAATTACCAAATGGTATTGACATACGTATTACCATTTGGTAATGTATCCCCATGTCCACCAACCCAACCATAGACCGCCTGGAACCACCCGAACCTCTAGTTATGTCCGATACGGAGATATTGGATTGGGTGGACACTTACGTTAGCTGGGTTGAAATGCCACACATTACTAATGACTTAATTGGATGGGAAGTAAGAGTACACGCTCTGGACGGAGCAGATATAGAACTACACGCAAAAGGAAATGGATTACGCCATGCAGTATGCCAGGCAGCAGCAATCTTTAAACAAATGGCAGATAGAGATGAATAACACCTACCCCATGACAATTGAATTTCAAGGAGAGGATAAAATGGCTGAACGAAATACACGGATAAAGGAGACATTATGAATTTCCAGATTACACACAAAACAACCAGAGCAGTTCTTTTTGAACTGGAATGTGAAAACTTGAAATTATGCGTGCAAGAGGCGGTAAAGACTGGCGCCGACCTGAGTGGCGCCGACCTGAGTGGCGCCGACCTGAGTGATGCCAAACTGAATCGCGCCAACCTGAGTGATGCCAACCTGATTGAGGCCAACCTGAGTGGCGCCTACCTGAATCGCGCCAACCTGGGTGATGCCAACCTGAGTGATGCCAACCTGCGTGGTGCCAACCTGAATGGCGCCGACCTGAGTGGCGCCAAACTGAGTGATGCCAACCTGCGTGGCGCCGACCTGAGTGGCGCCGACCTGACTGGCGCCTACTTGAATGATGCCTACCTGAATGATGCCAACCTGCGTGGTGCCAACCTGAATGGCGCCGACCTGAGTGGTGCCAACCTGCGTGGCGCCTACTTGAATGATGCCAACCTGAGTGATGCCAACCTGAGTGATGCCAACCTGCGTGGTGCCAACCTGAATGGCGCCGACCTGAGTGGCGCCGACCTGACTGGTGCCTACCTGCGTGGCGCCTACTTGCGTGGCGCCTACCTGCGTGGCGCCAACCTGATTGATGCCAAACTGAGTGGTGTGACCTACTAGCCGCCGCAATCCTTAAACGAGAGGAAGATCACGATGAATAACACCTACCCCATGACAATTGAATTTCAAGGAGAGGATGAAATGGCTGAACGAAATACACGGATAAAGGAGACAGTATGAATTTTCAGATTACACACAAAACAACCGGAGCAGTTCTTTTTGAACTGGAATGTGAAAACTTGAAATTATGCGTGCAAGAGGCGGTAAAGACTGGCGCCGACCTGAGTGATGCCAAACTGAATCGCGCCAACCTGAGTGATGCCAACCTGATTGAGGCCAACCTGAGTGGCGCCAACCTGAATCGCGCCAACCTGATTGATGCCAAACTGAGTGGTGTGACCTACTAGCCGCCGCAATCCTTAAACGAGAGGAAGATCACGATGAAAAGCGGTGATCAAATGCGTAGAGAATATTACTGGAAAAAGTTTGAGGAAATCCTGCCTGAACTAGTAGAGGAATTTGGAGTGGGCGCAATTGTAGAAGCGGCGCATGAAGAAAAGGAATTGCAGGATGAGAAGATTGAGTTGGTAGTAGAGAAGACCCAGGAATATGAGTTTGATAGATATTATGGCTAAGACATATCAACAGGTAGAGAAAGATTTAAGCCGCGCAAGAGCGGAGGGCAAATGATAGACCAGGCACATAAAGAAGCGTTACGGGCAAGTCTGGATGCAGCCATAAGGTCATATTCTGATTTTGCCTACGCCACTATATCTAAAACAACAGCGCCATTCATTACCAAGAGACAAGATGATTACGAAAAACACCTTGACTCGGTGGTGGATATTATCGCGGGGGATTTATGAACTTTACTAACTTCCCAACTACTGAAGAATCAATTTTAGAAATGGTAGACAAACTTTTTGGTGGGACAGTTGATCTTGATGCTCTCGATCAGCAAAAAATGGATGAGGAGGAAGAATGAACGACTTATCGACAATAATAGAAAGCCAGCGCAATCAGTTTATGGCTGTGGCCTCAAAAGATATTAATTTTGACCGGGAGGCGCAGTTTGCTACTCAAGTAATTGAGAGTAACGATTATCTTTATAAAGTTGCCATGCAAAACAAGCCGTCTATTATCGCCGCTGTTAATAACGTGGCAGCTATCGGTATCAGTTTAAACCCTGCTCAGAAGCTAGCTTATTTAGTACCGCGTAAGGTTAATAAAATGCAAGCGGTATGTCTTGATATTAGCTATATGGGAGTAATGCACATAGCTCAGACTTCAGGCGCTATTAAATGGGGTCAGGCGGTAATCGTACATAAAAACGATACCTTTGAGTTACAGGGTATAGATCAACCACCTAAACATACTTTTAACCCCTTCAATAAAGATAGGGGAGAAATTATAGGTTGTTACGTTGTAGTAAAAACAGATGAAGAGGATTACTTAACTCACTCTGTCCCTATTCATGAAATATTCGCTATTCGTGATCGTTCTGAATCATGGAAATCTCGCCAAGCCAAAATTAATGACGGAGAAAAATATATACCTCAGAGTCCTTGGGCTTCTGATGAAGGGGAAATGATTAAAAAGACAGTAGTAAAACAAGCCAGTAAATACTGGCCTCGCAGAGAGCGCCTGGATAACGCTGTGCACTATCTGAATGATGTTTCTAACGAAGGTATTAAGTTTGAAGAAAAAGATGTAACTCCCGCACATGGAAGCGTTGTAGGTGACACTTTATCGGCTCTCTCTGTTAGTGAGCAGGATCAGGTTCAGAGAATTTCTGTAAATATTATGGAATTACTAGATGAAGGTTTTGAATGGAAAGCCTACGACTTATACAGAGAAGCCACTGACAGTAATTCAGACTTTAAGGAAGCTGTTTGGGCAATTCTAGGTAAAAACAGAATAAAAATAAATGGAAAAGAAATTTTGTATCGCAGCGTACTAACCAAAATTCGCAAGGCAGATGAAGCGGGCGAACGACCAGAAACAGGAGATGAATAATGAGGAAAGGAATTTGCTCTCTTGAGTTGCCTAAACAACGAATAAGGAAAATTAAGAAATATGAAGTTATTCCCAAGCCTCCCAGTCTTCTTTCAATGTTGATTCTTTTACAAGGTGCAAATTTTATTAACTATCGTATGAGCGGTACTCGAAAAGAATACATACCTTATGGATCGAGTAACGAACGACTACAACCTTAACCAACTATTCAAGACCCCTGCCCCACGCACTTAGAGAGGTTAAATGAATACTATAAATGCCTTTCCTTTAACTTGGCCATCACAATTTCCACGTACCAGGATACGTGATAAAGGCCGTTTTAGCTCTACCCTTTCATCCGCGCTCAAGAACGTACGGAAAAGCCTGGAACTGTTTGCCAGAGATTCAGAAAAAGAACTGGAAGACTTGATTATTAGCAGCAACGTAACTCTGGCAGTGAACCCTGATGGTACTGGTGTAGCCGTGTGGTTCACCTGGGACAATATGCAGGTATGTATTCCTGTTGATCGATACAGCAGCGTAGAAAGCAATCTACAAGCAATCCATCACATTATTGAATCAAGGCGTGTAGAGCTTCGTCATGGCACATTGGCGCTAGTTCGTGCAACATTTCATGGCTTTAAGTCCCTACCCTCCCCTAAAAGTAAAAAACCATGGTGGCAAGTTTTAGAAGTTGGTGAGCACGCATCACCAACAGTTATTAAATTAGCTTTCCGAAAACTGGCAAGCAAATACCACCCTGACAAACTTAATGGTGGCGCATCCAAAATGACCGAACTTAACCTGGCGCTAACCGAGTCGGGGCAGAGTGTGTAATGAGTAATCCGATAAACAAAAAACCAGATGAAGAAGGAGGTGCAGAGAGCGTGGATATCAACTACAAAATCACTCTGGCTAAATTAGCTCTTATTGTTTTGATAGTTTTGTTCTTGATAGAGGCGTAGTTAAATGCTAAGTAGACCACCTCAACCAGTAGACCAGAACCATCCTGCCGCCAGGGTATACCTTAGAAGAAGTAATGAAATGTGCCGGTGAAACTATGTATTTATCCAGAGTAGTAATATCAAAACAAGTAAATATACTCACCCGCCTACTTAAAGATGGTCTGCTTAAAGAGGTAAAGGGTTAATGAAAACTTACGGTGTAGCGGAAATGAGTAAACTATTCCACAAAACCCCACGTACGATCATAGAGGACTTATCGAGAAGACCTGAGACACTTCCACCCTCTGTCATAATAAAAGGCACTAGGGCGCGTATATGGATTGCAGATACAGTAGATTCATGGCTGATTATGCACGAAGAAGTTAGAAAGTCTCCGTAATAATCCCATTATTATACATAATATCCTTTATTCATGGGGTATTGTGGTGCCTGACGAGGAAACCGCACGACAGTACCTTGAGGATCGTCGCTGGAAATATGGTGTGTCTTGCCCGACATGTCAAAGCCTATCGGTCTATACAAGATCGGGAAAACGAAAAGGGATGTATGACTGTCGAGGATGCGGCAAGCATTTTAGTGTTCGGACCGGTTCCATTTTTGAAAAATCACACATTCGACTTCACAAATGGCTCTATGCCATTTACACCGTCATGACTTCTCGAAAGAGCATTAGCGCTATGCAATTAAGCAAAGAAATTGGGGTCACGTATAAGTCCGCCTGGTTTGTGTTGCATCGGATTCGAGAGGCTTGCCGTGGCGATCTTACCCGTCTCTCAGGAATCGTAGAAATCGACGAAACGTATGTGGGCGGGAAAGAACGGAACAAGCACTGGAAGAAAGGGGATAAACCGAAAGCCGGGACAGTTGGCAAACAACCCGTCCTCGGCATGAGGGAGCGTGGTGGCAAGACCGTGGCCCTGCCAGTGCCTGCGACGGATCGGCTTACGCTGTGGACGGAGATTCAAGAGGCGATAGAAATAGGCAGCACGCTCTATACGGATGACCATGCCGCCTATCGAGGCATTGAGCGTAAAGGCTATCAGCACCAAGCCGTAAACCATTGGCATTGAGAGCGTTTGGGCGGTCTTAAAACGTGGACTGAACGGCACATTCCATCAAGTATCCGTCAAGCATTTATCGCGTTATATTCATGAATTTTCGTTCAGGCTCAATGAAGGACGTTGTGGCCGGGAGACCATGCACCGCATTGAAAGCGTCTGTGATGCGGCCATTGGCAAACGCTTAACGTATCAGGGGCTTGTCCAATGAGCGCCGTAGGGACCGGCCTCTTGGATTCGGCTGTGGATGTGCTTTTTGCTCACTCCCCACTCGTTCACCGCTTGATCCAGGGAGACGCCACACTCCGTGCTTCGATCACGAGAGAAAGCGTGGATTTAATTGTGACCTCTCCCCCCTATAACGTTGGCAAAGCATATTCTGGTGCCCAACAAGATGATTCATTGCCCTACGACGCCTATTTGAACTTTTCTAAACAGTGGCTGACGAATTGTTTTCATTGGACGAAATCGACCGGTCGCTTATGCGTCAATGTCTCGCTGGATAAAAACAAGAATGGCAAGCAACCGCTTTCAGCAGACATCACGCGATTAGCAATGGAGGCCGGGTGGTGCTATCATGCGACTATTCTGTGGAATGAAGGCAATATATCCCGTCGCACGGCATGGGGGAGTTGGAAGTCAGCCAGCGCCCCTCATGTCATTGCCCCTGTGGAAACCATTATTGTGCTCTATAAAGATACGTGGAAACGTGAGCGCCCTGGAAACAACGATATTAGCGCCGAGGAATTTAAGGAATGGTCGTTGGGGTCATGGTCATTCAATGGAGAGAGCAGGAAACGGATTGGTCATGAGACCCCATTTCCAAGAGAACTGCCGAAACGCTGCATCAAGATATTCTCGTTTATCGGGGACACGGTGTTTGATCCGTTTGTCGGATCGGGCACTACTATGGGCACTACTATGATAGAAGCGATCCGACATGGTCGGCAAGCCATTGGTCTTGAGAAAGAGCCCAAATATTGTGAGCTGACCAGAGATCGGATTTTCAAGGAATGCAATCTCTCATTGAGGAAATCCTTACCGATAAGGCAGGGAAAATCTACTGCGCCGTGTTGGAGCAGTTAATCTATCAACGGCCCTCTCAATCATTAAGGACGGGTGTGCTCGCTATCATAAGCAGTTCCCGTCCAACCCTTCGATCAACGGCCGGATGCTCGAATTTCTGACCTGTGAAACCCTGAAACAAGAGGGAGTCCTCCCCTTCTACTACCAAGCCCGATTTGCACATGTGCCGAATGCGGATTTTGATGTGGTGTTATATCATCCTCGACGACCTGTCGCCCTCTCTGTGAAAACGTCACTCCGTGAGCGGTACAAGCAGGCTGATTTAGAAGGGTTGGCCTTACGGCAGGTTTATCGAGGGGCCGAATCGTATCTCCTTACATTGAGTGAAGAATGGGGATTGGTGCAGCAAAAGATTGAGTCCGGGGAGGTGACTGGTCTCACAGCCTGCCTCCTCGCCAATACCGATGCCTATGACAACCTGCTTTCCACGCTGAAACAGCGAACATTTGAGTTAGCCAAACAGATTACCCCGTTACATGGCAGTCCGGTAACAACTACATAAATCCCTTTTTAATCTCCTCCCTTGAAGTGATTAAATGTTCATTAACTACTACCAACATTACCTAATTGCAGGAAGACTGGTAGTCAGAATCCTCCTGGTAGCGGAACACCATCTATTTCCACTTCTGCTTCCAGCCAATCTTGTACTTCATAACCCCCCTCAAAACCACGCCGTGCAGCACGATAATAAGCAGCAACAGCGATCAGTTGTTGACGATCTAGTCTATTTGCTACACTTTGTGCTTGCTTGGTTGGGACACTTCTGAGGTTTGCTACTGATTTGCTGACAATAGTTCCGGCTGGTCCAACAGGGTCAGGTTTACTTGCTGTGATTGGTTTCCTTGACATTATTCCCTCCTAATATTTAGGTAAAACAGGAACTTGGCAACACACACGACCATGGTTTCATTGATGTAGTACACCACCAATTATATAGAGTATGTTCGTCATAGAAAATTCATCGGGAAACTACTTTTTTTCTTCCTAGAAAAATCATCAAATTATTTAAGCACTTAAAGTTAGATGATTCGAGGCCGCTAAATGAATGTCTGTTTGGAACAAAGAAGACTTCCTTGAATGATCGTAATGGATCTAAAGCGGTCATTTGAAGGTATCTCATGACCTAATGATTTCATCTTAATCATCCGTTATACAGATATTAGCCTGAGTGTTTATTTGTTAGCTACGAATGTAAAGGATTTTTATCATAGGTGCGCCATCATTCTTACTAGTAGTATTTCATTTGATCTGTTTCTCAGCTATGGGTGTTTTAGTTGGCTTTCAATACATTTACGCGATAGAGCGAGATTTGAAGGGAATAAATAAGAATTCTTATTTTATTTATTTTACATCAATCGTTATAGCGTTATTTCTAGTATGGGTTTTAGCAATAACAGGTGGACTTGAAAAAGGGGGTTGGAAGGTAGATTTATTACCCATTGCTTCCATTATCATGGGATTCTATTTACCAACTAAAATTCTTTTTAAGAAAAAAAATAATCAGATTTTCGATAAGAAAGTAGAACCATGAAACATGGGTTACGCATCAAACAGACTGTCGAACTCTGTATACATGTAAGATACCACCGGGTGAAGAATAACAAAAACTAAAAGTATGTACTGTCGCCATTTATACAAACCGCGTGTTGTGCCTTGACAATAACTGCTGGATGAATTTTATTTCAGCAATCTATCAGCACTATTAGGAACTGTGAATGCAATATATAACAAAGTATTTTGATTCGTATTGCTGGAAATATTGCCATTTAACAATCTGAGAAAACGGCTGTTGTTAAAACTGTTTCACTTCAATGCCTTAATAGTTTTTTAGTGGCTGGTTAAGATTGTTCTGAAGGAAGTAAACACTATTTGGCAACTAGGTTTGTACAGGATGTTCCTTCATCGTCTGTATAATCTTGAAGAATCTACAAAACTTTTTGATATTTCTGTTTTTACTTGTGATTGTAGTGAGAACCCATATATTGGCGGTATGAAAAAATTACCTCCTTCTTCCTCTGTAATAAAGAAACGTGCTCTTGTTCTAACCGAGGGTGCTGATGGCGTCGTGGATTGGATAGATGCTGCCGAGTTAGCAGAATCTGTTGGGATAACGTTTGAGCAGTATCCAGCATGGCTAAACTCGATGCATGAGTTAGGGGCAGTGGCTGTATCAGATAGGATAGCGCACTAAAATTTTTGTCCCTTTTGTTATAATCCAAAAGTACTATATAGCCCAATAGGGGACAAATGGTAAAATTAATTCGTATCGTCTGGAGGTAGGACTCGCCGTGCATAGACATTGGTCTTTCCTAGATTGCATCCTTTTTGCCCCTATCCGCAAATGTGTTAAGGCTTCTCATTGGCTCGTCCGATTTTGAACAGTTGCATCGCCACTTTGGAAGGCGTCAGTTGGTGCATCAATACATTTGCCTAAATGTTTTTAATTCTTAGAGGTTACTATTAAAACTATCCGAGTTACGTTCCTGCTGTTGCTATTCTCGCTGCTCACTGCGTGTGCAGGTAAGATGTACATAGCAAAGAGCGATAGACCCTTTAGCTATCCACCCGTCGAACGCCCTGTTGCTGGCTGTACGCTCAACGAACGTGCACTCGACTGTGACCGTCGCGCCATCCTTGCCATGCTCGGTGAATATCAGGTAGCCTTCAACTTCAATGAGACCGCAGTGCTTAGACCCGGTTACGTAAGGAAAAACCCTAAGCATTCCGGAGGATTCGAGATAGTGGTACTGGTGGATGACAGCGGCTCGAGTATATCGATGCAACACATCCTAGTCAGCGCGAAAGGCATGACTATCAAACACTGGCGGCAGGAGTGGATCTACGAACAGCCTTCTCACTGGGTTTATGTAGGTAACCAGCGTTTTGAGAAACATTATCGCAAGCCAGTCTCCATACCAGGCACCTGGACGCAACTGGTATTTGAAGTCAACGATGGACCACGTTATGCAGGCAGCGGCCGCTGGAATCACCGTTACGGGGTGTCCACTTGGACCTCGGAGCGTACTTGGCGCCCACTGCCACGACGTGAATACACCACGCGCAACGACTACCAGTTACTCAACGTTGAGAACCGCCATACGATTACCCCACAGGGCTGGACGCACGAGCAGGACAATACCAAGGTCGTGCGCGAAGATGGAGAGGATATCATTCTGGTACGTGAGTTTGGCTTCAACGACTACCGGCGTATTACCGGCTTTAATTTCAGACCAGGACTTACTTATTGGAAAGCCACCGCACCGTTCTGGTCGGTGGTACGAGCACGCTGGGACGATGAGTTGAACAAAGAAGACCACATTGTCCTCTCGTTTAAAACTGGCGATGAGGAATTTAGCGATACTGTGCTGTCGCTTGCTGATGCCTACCGCGCCAACCCACTCCTTGAGGTACACCTACCCGCACTCGACACAGCGTTTTACAAATTTGTCGACTCCGATGCTTCTACCAAGCGTTGAAACCTATAGATTCAACACTTATCTATTGCCAATCGCTACATAATGCCAGTAGCTGTCTCCACTTATCATTACCTACACGCGTACCTCCATAGATCTTCGAGTATGCTGCCAGGCACGACAGGCACCCACTTGTCGTAAGGTATATCGTTGAGATATACCACCTTTCCTTCTGCAAATCTCCCAGAGTGTTTAGATAGATAAAGTAATCGAGTTTGTGTTTCTTTACAGTCGTATTCTTCATGTTTCTTTATTGACATGATTTTGTCACCCGCATCTAATGTGGCCTTCCTATAGTCGAATAAAACCCACATTTTTACCCGGTTGCCCACTTTTTGAATAGTAGTAGGGTCGGCATAAATAGAAGAGCCGCTATCGTCTGTGGAAACATTAATCCACTCCGCTACTGCGCCACTGCTTACAACAGCTAGCAGCAGCATCAAAATAGTTTTAGACGCACACCCATTGTTTGCTGATCTATTCATACAAAGAGAATACTGGCTTCAGGTTCGCTTCCTTAGTTAGGACTTTTCTACGACGCATAAAAAATATTTTTCTCATCCTGGCACCTTGGCTGCGAGAACGTCAACATGTTTAATCTGTGGTGGTTCAGAGAGTAGTTCGGCGCGTTGGCCATCAACGCTGATGCAATTGGACCGGCTAGATGTGCATTACGTCCCGCTTCATCGGAAAAGGCATCGAAGATGCCAAAAGTTGATGGGGCCAACTGTCGAGCGAACCAGACCGGCGTAGTAGTTTCCTGATTCGCAAGCACGAACCCGCTTTCAAGAAAGTTGATGACAACTTTTCTTTACCAAGCTTAGCCTGTAATTTTACGAATAAAGCAACTTTTATCATGATGATCTCTCCTCCCTAAAGTTAAGTTTCAGATAACAACTTATAAGGTTGTTATCTGTATAGGTCAAGTGGCCGCTTTGTCCTTTTTGCCCTAATATTTCTCTGGAACATGCCAATCAGGAATGATAGTCTACCCATAGGTTTCAGGATTAGGATACTTTCTGCAGTCAGCTTATTGTAGGCTAGAAAAGTCACTATCAATGCCACCAAAACTGTAGCCAAGAAAAGATATTTCATTATCTAGCCTCTTTAATTGATAGATTATTAGTAGCAATATGGATAAAATAATGCTTGAAATAATTTTGTTTAATTTTGGTCTAAGTCAAATTCCCGATTGATAATCGATATCAAGATCTAAAAAACATTACCTGCCTGACCTTTACATGCTGCAGAACCCTAATTTACCCCACAGAAAAACTAGTTGTTTCTCCTGTGGTTTGCGGGAGTTGTGTTTACCGGTGGGGCTTGAAGAAGACGAAATCAACGCTCTCGATTCTCTAATTAATCGATGGTGTAAGATCCGACGTGGTGGCTATTTATATCGGGCCGGCATGGATTTTCAGTCTCTTTATATCGTTCGTAGTGGGTTCTTCAAAACTTATGTGCTACATAAGGACGGGCGGGAGCAGGTTACCGGTTTCCATATGCCAGGAGAGATGTTGGGGTTGGAGGCCATCAGCACAGATGTACACACTTGTCACGCAGTGGCACTGGAAAACAGTGAGATATGCGAAATTCCTTTTACAAGGCTGGAAGAAATCGGTCGTGATATTCCTTCTCTGATGCATCATTTCCACAAAATCATGAGTCGTAAAATTGTGCATAATCATGAAGCGATAGCGTTATTAGGCGGCATGAAAGCGAGGGAGCGTTTGATCACCCTTTTACTCAATTTGTCGGACCGTTTCGCCAAACTAGGCTATTCTTCATCAAATTTCAATTTGTGCATGGCACGAGAAGAAATTGGTAGCTATCTGGGACTAAAACTGGAAACTGTTAGTCGCGCTTTTTCCAGGCTGCAGAAAGATGGTTTAATTAAGATTAACAGCAAGAGTGTTCAACTAAATAACATTTCTTGGTTGAAACAACGTAGCCGAGGGAATTTTCATGTTACTGAAGAGATAGTTGAAGGTGCAGAGCTTCAGTAACTATTGTGAATAATAAAAACTAAATTTTCCAGTCTGATATAATTTTATCCAGAAATTCTTAGAAAAGATTAATCAGCCATTTCGGCGCCCGTAGCTCAGTCGGATAGAGTACTTGGCTACGAACCAAGGGGTCGGGCGTTCGAATCGCTCCGGGCGCGCCATTAAAACAAGGGGTTAGCATAACAGCTAGCTCCTTTTTCTTTTTCATTGCTACCATATTGCTACCTTACGAGCCAATAAAACATTAAATCCCGTCATGGATACGGATGGGAATTATATACAATAGTGCCGAAACCCGGATAAGTGATTGATTCTGATGTGAATCTCTATTTTAAATTTTTCCGTTCGTGCCTAACTTCTACAGTCTTGGCCATTGCGCTAACCGCTTCTTCAAATGTGGCTTTTACCCGAACATCCGCTTCTAATTCTGCTTTGCTCGGCTGATACGTATAATGCTTGAGGGTAACGACTGGTCGTTTGTTTTTGGCAGTTGGTTTCATTTACTTCCTCGGTGGTAGTGTGTTTTCCATAATGGCGCGACAGTGCCCCACAATGTCCGCTGATTGTGTCATCACGCGACAAAGGTGATCGAACAGGTATGTATGGCGTTTGGGTCGTCTGTTACCTTGTGATAAAAGGATGCCCCGTCGATCTCATGGACTCGATGGCCTAGCGGGATTTTATATCGTTCAGGATGTTTAGGGATGACCAGGACAAGGTATCCCTGCCATTGCCCGGACTTCTGCCTTACGGCTGTTTTTAATTCGCTTTCTACTTCGCGCCGGTTGCCTGCATTCATAGTGTTCCACTTGTTCTTTACTTCGGCAAGAATACATCGGTTTTTGCATTCAAGATCATATCCTGCATCATGGTCATCCCATCCAGACACGGAAGCCAAAACGCTTTGGTGAAATCGTCCGAGCGCATTGCTCATTCCGCGCAATCCTGATTCTGCGTTTTGTAATTCGATCAGTTTGTCGGCTTTTTCCACGTCATAAGCCGATGCAACCAACAACGATGAAAATGGGTCTACCACGTTTTTCACGCGCCTTGTCGCCGCGCCAGAAGATGCTCGGCTTGCGGCCTCCTGCAAAACATCAATGTGATGTGCTAAAGAATCTGCACTAATCCAAGAGAGCGGCATCCACTTCATCCAGACACAAGGGAGCGGTTTCGTTCATTTCAATTCCAATCGGTTTCCTGTTCATGCGGGCTGCTACCCTGTAAGTAGTGCCAGAACCCAGGAAGGGGTCCAGAACAATGTCGCCTTCATCCGTGAATAGCTTGATAAAAAACTCTGGCAACCATTCGGGAAAGGCCGCGCTATGTCCGGTATTATGAGCTACAGGAGATTTATGTACCACATTTGTCGGATACACAAGGGATTTTCCATCCCAATTCGCTATACATCGGCCCACCTTTGAATTGGTTGCAGATTCCTGTCGAGTCAAATCATTTTGATTCATGTTTTTCAGGCGCTTTACCGTCCAATCTCCAATCGGAACCTTTACAGCGTCCTGATTCATTTTCAGTTCCTTCGTCTTTGAAAAATGTAACAAACGCTCCCATGAATCGCGGAATCTATACTTCCACTTTCCGGGTGCCGCTGTTGTTTTGTGCCACATATATTCCTCTACCCACCGAAACCCAACATCTCTTTTGATGGCAAGAATCAAGTCAAGAACATAAGTGTGTCTTTCGCTGTCCTTTGCCCGCTCCTTAATGTTCAAAACGAACGAGCCAGTCGGTTTAAGGATGCGTAACATCTGTTCACTACGGTCAGAGAACCACTTAACATATTCTTCTGGCGGGACTCCGCCATAAGTGTGTTTACGAGCATCAGCATAGGGGGGTGAAGTAACAATCAAATCTATGGAATCATCTGGCAAATCTCTCATGATGTCCAGACAATCGCCAAAGTATACTTTGCCCCACAGATGGTCATGCGATGTCTTATCCAGCATTATTGAATTCTCGCAGTAGAATCCAATCCATTGGGCTGAATCAGGTCTGCATATCGAATCCGCTTTCCTTCTGCCTGTTGGTATATTGTCTTGATCTGATCCAGCGTATCGAAATTGCGAAGATTGTGTCGTTCTGAAAACTCGTTTACATAGCGTTGCAGATGTTTCGGGCTTAACTTGTGGAAAGTGCCCTTGTGCGCTCGCTTGAGCGTTGACCAGAAAGATTCAATGCCATTGTTATGGGCTTGAGCCTTGACATATTCCCCGGCTGAATGATTCACCTTTCCGTGTCGGTAAGTATCATCCAGTCCGATATAAGCGCGAGCTTCATCCGTATAGACTACCGCGCCAGGTTCTGTGCTCGCATGGACAAAACCTTGCAGGGTTTCCTTGTCGGTGCGTTGTACCACCTGGGCTACAATTTCATTGGTTTCTCGGTCTTTAACCCCGACAACGGCAGTTTTACCAACCACACCCCGGCCAGCATTTAGGCGTTTGTTACTGTGCTTGTTTCTCTCTTGCCCGCCAAAGTAGCTTTCATCCACTTCAACCGGACCGGAAAACTCCCACTGTTCGGTCTCAAGTGCCTTTCTCAAGCGATGCGCCATAAACCATGCTGATTTTTGTGTGATGCCTAACTCCCGATGGAGCTTCATGGATGAAACGCTTTTCAGGCTGGTTGTCATCAGGTAAATACTAATCATCCAATCCTGGAATCCGATGTTTGAACCTTCCATAATCGTACCCGTCTTTGCGCTGAAACGCTTGGCGCATTCCCTTTCCCGGCACCGGTAGGGCATGGTCTTGTGTTTTGCGCCAGTCTGAACATTGCTGGAATTGCAATGTGGGCAAGTTACACCATGTGCCCATCGTTGAGCAACAAACCACGCTTCGGCTGTCGCATCATCCGGGAACATTTTGAATATCCCTTTAAGCATGATTCCTTTCCTATAGTGTTTTCCGGGTGCGTTGGTCATTTCAATCTCCTGTCTTCAATAACTGTATTTTATAGGATAGTGCCGAAATTGCCAAGCGTTTTTACGAATTAACTGTAATCCTCAACGTAAAAAGGCCAGAGCGATGGACTCTGGCCTTTCTGACATTTGAGGTTATGTTTGACATCGGAGCCAATAAAACCACATGATATGAGTCAACTTGATCAAATCTAATCCAGATCTATGGTCTCTCCATACGATAGTCGGCAGGTCGCTAATCGTCTGATCAATCTTTCGAATCAGAGTGGTGTCGCCATGTCGATTATGCGGTTGCTCAAGCTCACGTACATGACGCATGGTTGGACTTTAGCGGTTTTAGAACGTCCTTTGGTCAACGATTATGTTCAGGCGTGGAAATACGGACCTGTCATCCCAGGCATTTAC
The DNA here is from genome assembly GCA_965248035.1 of Nitrosomonadaceae bacterium. GTDB lineage: Bacteria > Pseudomonadota > Gammaproteobacteria > Burkholderiales > Nitrosomonadaceae > BJGV01. The sequence goes on along the minus strand of OZ252054.1, from coordinate 1,753,553 downwards.
TATTCGTTCCGTCCGCATGGGGTATATAACCTCAATCCGATTCCGCTTGTTCATGAGAGTGTTTTTGATCAAGATGTTGATGACCTGATATCCTCCGTCTACGACATATATGGATCTCTCTCCGCGAGCCAATTATCGGCCTTAACGCACATTAAGGATGGTCCCTGGTACACCAAATACAAGAAGGGAGAGCGAGGCATCATTATCCCGAATGAGTTGATAGCAGAGCATTTCAAAGACAAGCTGAAAAGATCAAGAAATGACGATACCTCTCACTGATGATCCCGACATTGGAGCCGAAGCCCTTGATAAGGATGCAATCGGGGAACTGAATCAGTTAGACAAACACCACATGAAACTGCGATGGGTTGCCGTCATTGTCGCAATCCTCGCCGTAATCGCAGCAGGTGTTCTGGAAACGTTTATTCTGTATAATCCTCCCCTTTGGCAGAGCTTGGAAGATGTTATCGTTTTTCTGGCCATTGCGCCGATTGTGTCCATCACGATTATAGTGACATTTGCCCTGATCGGGTCCTTTAAGAAATCAGGAGATGCTGAGATGAACTTGCCTAGTACGGCACGGCTGGTAGGACAGTCATTAAGCCGTGTTCCAGAATAACAATTCAATTCTGGCCTTTCCGAAATCTTAACCAGGCCGCTTTACTGAATGACCTCTTGATGTGTGATTCGGCACTATTGTATATAATTCCCTAAATAAAGGTAGCAACGCTCTCTAGCGCTGTAGCGGGCATGAAAACTATCCGATGATTTTAACACCCACAGCACCGCCATACTGTTAGGTAATAATGTATTTACACCTCGTACCCAAGCACTAAGTGGGCGCTGTGCCTGCGTGTCAAAATGTACAACTTGGTACGTAGCATGAACACCTGCATCGGTACGGCCTGCTGTGATTACCTGAATGCTGCTCTGAGCGATTCTTGACAATGCCGCTTCTAGCGTGTCCTGAATTGAACAACCAGAGGGCTGACTTTGCCAGCCACAGAAATGACTGCCATCGTATTCCAATCCCAGAACGATTCTCACTGGATAGCTACCATTATTGCTGGAATGACCAGATTAGTACCAGAATAGCTAAGGATAAAATTTGAGAGGAATAAATGTGTGGACTGAACATATGGATTCCCGTAAAAGTATATCCCACGAGAAACCGCCATTAATTAACTGACCACGGATCAATATACACACACAATTACAACACTTAATATTAGGAACCCTACAGGCTCTCCAGCATAACTCTTGCACTTTCCTGCTGTGCGGAATCTCCTTCTTTTACAACTTCCTGGAGAATTTCTTTAGCACCGTCATTATCGCCCATCTCCTGATAGGCCCTCGCTAAATCAATCTTGGTAGCAATTTCATGCCATTGGGCACTTTTTTCAACAGGTTGTATATCTACTGATGTAGTGGACACCGTATCATCTATATTTAAATTTATACCAGCTAAGTCAGATTCTGGCAATGCCATGGAACTTGGTTCAGGTATGGATGACTCGGACTCAGGTTCGGATACGCTTGGGAAATCTATGCTCGTATCGTCAGAGGTAGGTGGATTCATGTTAACGGCAGACTCAGAGTCAGTTTTGTCCTCTTGTGGGCTACTAAATTCAATCCCAAAACTAGGCTCATCCAACTGATCCGATGTTTCCGTTTTATACTCTGGCTTAGGCTCATCCAACTGGTCTGATGTTTCCGGTTTATACTCTGGCATTTCCATGCCCGAACTTACACTAGAAATCTCCTCGGACGTCTTTGCATCCTGTGGTAATGTTGGGGAATCTCCGTTCAACGCCGCGCCTTTTATTTGATCGGAACTTGAAGATGCGACTGAGCCACCATAAAAAGGGTTCTCTGGATCAATACTTAGCCCTAATCTAGCTGCCTTTTCCCACAGCGAACCCGTGGGCGACACCGCCCATAACGCACGTGCAGTGGTCTCAAATGCGGATTTGTCTTTACGCAGAGAGTGCACATCAAGTAGCTTGGCCAATATTTCAGGATTACTTTGATCTCTTGCCAGGGCGTCCTTGAGAATTTTCTCCGCTTGAACATCGCGCCCATGGTCTAGATATTGTCCTGCCTCGGCGACCGGATCTTCATCATCAACTTGTGTAGCTGCGGTCCCCACAGATCGAGGTTCACTTGGTAGTGGTGAATCTGGAGTAGAAGAAATTTCATCTACATCTAAGTCATCATCAATTGATGCTTCTTTTCTTCGACGTATTGCAGATGCCCCAAATATCCCCATTAACAACAGAAGAAGCGCAGCACCCACATATTCGATGTTTTCCATCATACTATCAATTATGGTCCCTATGCTTTCCATTAACCCATCAAGCAGAGGGGGTTCTTCAACAAGAACTGGAGCCGGTTTAACAGGAGGTGACGGTGGAGCTGCTTTCGGGATTGGCTCATCTTCTACAACAGATGGCGGCTCGGTGGGCGGACTTGGCTCCTCTCCTTCCACAGAAGGTTGTTCTACCTTAGGAGACTCCACCGGAGGAACCGCAAGGGTTGGGCTTTCTAATTCTAGAAGGTGTTGCAATTCCTTTATATTCTTCTCAAGCAACGCGATGCGTTCGTTGGCCTCATTTAATTCCTTTTCCCGAGCTATAGCATTCTCTTGCATAGAGCGGATTTCATCCTGAGCCTCTTCACTACTACTTGTTCCTGTCCCCTCTCCTTTGGAAATCTTCAGCAACTCTTTAGACGGTTCTTTGACCTCTGCGGCACTACTCTCGATGGTAGTAGTAATCCTACCCGTTGCCATTTGCGTTGGCTCCTCGCTTACTGAGCTAATAGAAGCTGCTGCAGCTAGTTTCTGTCGGTAGGCCTCCCAATTAGCCGTCTGCATTTTTACTTCTTTGTCCGCTGCATCTGGAGAAATGGTTGCAATTTCGCTCACATCTGGTATCTGTAATATGGGACCTGTCTTAAGCCGGTTCATATTATTGCCAGAAAAGGCTTCACGGTTCGCACGATACAGTGCTACAAGCATCTGAGTTAGCTGTACATGACGAGGAGCCGCCTCTAGCGCTATCTTGGCTAGGGTGTCACCACTTTTTACCGGCCCATAGGTAATAACATCAAACTTTTCAACTGGAGCTACCTCTTGTACCGGAGTTACTTCTTGCACTGGAGCCGCCTCTTGTAACGGAGCTGTATCTTGTACCGAGGCTACCTCCTGAACAGGAGCTGCCTCTTGTACTGCTGATTCTTCGTCGCTGACCGCTTCCTCAATTATGGAATCAGGTTGCTCAGCTGGAGCTGGTTCAGACTTGACGGAACTGGGAACAACGGGTTCGACCTGCATTGCTGGTGCCGTTGGCCGAAGCGCATCCTCCGGCGGGTCGAGTAGTACTGTATATTCCCGGATTAAGCGTCCCGATGACCAATTCAGTTCGATTAGCATGCTCAGAGATGCCTCAACGATACGATGCGGAGAAGTAATCTTAATGTAAGGCTGACCGTCAGCACGATTTTCAACACTGAATTCGAATGTAAACAGAAAAGGTGCGTAATCTACATTTGCCTGACGGAAAGTATCACGCGAAGCAAGGCTCACCACTAAGGAAGGAATCTCTTCCTCCTCTACAGCAACAAGATCGATTTCGGCCTTAAATGGCTGCCCTAGATAAGAATTGAACGTAAGATTTCCCAAGCCTACTGCATGTACGGCACAGGGTGACGCCAATACAACCAGAAATAGACACACTCTAATAATAGATCTGCGCACTATAGTACCCTCAGGTTCTTGAGAAGAAATAGATTAACATCATATAGTTATCGATTCAAGTCAAACTTGACCTATTACAAAATAGACCAATACAATTATTTTTCAATTGAAATTACATTTACGGCATAAAAGTAACTTTTACTGAGCAATATGCTGATAAATCTCTAAATGAAGATCTATCTTAGCTCTAAGCTTCTACCAGAATTCTCAGCATTCTGCGTAGTGGTTCCGCGGCTCCCCAAAGCAACTGATCTCCTACCGTGAATGCAGATAAATAATCCTCACCCATTGTAAGTTTGCGCAATCGCCCCACTGGCACGTTTAACGTACCCGTTACAGCAGCTGGAGTCAGTTCTTTTAGTGTACATTCTCGCTCATTAGGGACAATATGTGCCCAGTTGTTGGACTCAGCAAGAATATCCTCAATTTCGTCTAGAGGAACATCCTTGTTCAATTTTATGGTTAGTGCCTGACTGTGGCAACGCATGGATCCGACACGGACACAAATCCCATCTACCGGAACCTCTTGATTAGTGCTCCCTATGATTTTGTTGGTTTCAGCTTGGGCCTTCCATTCTTCACGGCTCTGGCCATTACCAAGATCCTTGTCTATCCAAGGAATCAAGCTTCCCGCAAGCGGCACACCAAAGTTCGTAGTAGGAAAATCTTCATCTCGCAATGTTTCTGCCACTTCTCGGTCGATGTCCAATATACCCGAGGCCGGATCGTCCAACAGTTTCTCTGCCACACGGTGAGCTTCACCCATCTGCATTAATAGTTCGCGCATGTTCTGGGCACCCGCGCCAGAAGCTGCTTGATAAGTCATAGCACTCATCCATTCCACTAGATTATTTTTAAGCAACCCGCCGACTGCCATTAACATCAAGCTCACGGTACAATTACCACCAATATAATTCTTCTCGCCATCGTGCATTGCCTGTTTGATAATCGGTAGATTTACTGGATCAAGTATAATAACGGCATCCTGCTCCATGCGCAGTGTTGAAGCTGCGTCAATCCAATAACCCTTCCACCCTACCTGACGTAATTTTTCATAAACCGTAGTGGTGTAAGTTCCACCTTGACAGGAAATGATAATGTCCATCACCTTCAGCTCATCGATATTGTACGCATCTTTGAGCGGTAAAATTTCCTTACCAATTTCTGGACCTTTACCACCTAGCTGAGAAGTAGTAAAAAATTCTGGCTCTATCAGTGTGAAATCTTTTTCCTCACGCATCCGCTGCATTAGTACCGAACCGACCATACCACGCCAGCCAACAAAACCTACTCGCTTCATTCGAATTCCTCTCTTTTCAAGAGCTAGACGAGATTAAAAATGTGCGCAACACATAAATAGAATCCCTCTGGCTTACCTATAAATTCATCAATACCGCATCGCCCATTTCTCTTGTACCAACTTTTCGCATTCCCGATTGGTAGATGTCACTGGTACGATAACCTTGAGCCAGCACTTTCTTCACTGAGCTCTCAATTCGCACCGCCGCCGCCTCCTGATTGAAAGTGTAGCGCAACATCATTGCTGTAGACAAGACTGCTGCTAACGGATTAGCAACGTCTTTGCCTACTATATCTGGCGCTGAACCATGTATTGGCTCATACAAACCCTTATTTTTATCGTTCAGAGATGCTGATGGTAGCATGCCGATAGAACCAGTGAGCATTGAAGCCTCATCTGACAAAATATCGCCAAACATATTACCTGTTACTATCACATCAAATTGTTTGGGATTACGTATCAGTTGCATTGCAGCATTATCTACTAACATGTTTGAAAGTTCCACATCAGGATATTCCTTAGCAATCTCAGTTACTACATCACGCCACAGTTGCGTACATTCGAGTACATTCATTTTATCCACTGAGCAAAGTTTCTGATCACGTTTATGCGCCACCCTGAAAGCAACATGGGCAATTCTACGTATCTCAGTCTCGCTATAAATCATGGTATTAAATCCGACACGTTGGTCATCATGCAATTTAATACCACGCGGCTCACCAAAATAAATGTCACCAGTCAACTCTCGAATGATCAGAATATCCAGTCCCGAGATCACTCCGGGTTTCAGCGTCGAAGCATTCGCTAGTTCTGAGTAAAGTACCACTGGACGCAAGTTAGCAAATAGATTCAAATCTTTGCGAATGGCCAGTAAGCCCTGCTCTGGACGTTGCTCACGTGGAAGGTTGTCATACTGCGAACCACCTACAGCACCCAGCAACACAGCATCGGCTTCAGTGGCAAGTTTGCGAGTTGCCTCCGGATATGGCTTGCCAGTTGCGTCAACCGCACATCCACCCAATAAAGCTGGCTCTATCTCAAATTTCATTCCATCGCTCGTTAGCGCTTCTAGCACTCGCACCGCTTGAGCAACAATTTCAGGACCAATACCGTCACCAGCTAAAACTGCAATTTTCATAAAACCTTTTTTCTAAATCAGAAACTCAAACCGATACAATATCTGCTATGTAAACAACCATGGTTGCTCTATGCGTTGTTTATCCTCAAATGCCTTGATCTTCTCCGCATGTTGTAACGTCAAACCAATCTCATCTAGCCCATTCAGCAGATTATTTTTGCGAAATGGATCAATATCAAAGACGCAGGATTTTCCGCTAGGTGTAACAACCGTCTGATTCTCCAAGTTTACTTCCAAACTATAGCCTACGGTTGCATATACCTCGCGAAACATCTGATCCACTATGCTTTCGTTAAGCACAATAGGCAGCAAGCCAATCTTAAAAGAATTATTAAAAAAGATGTCAGCGAAGCTGGGAGCGATTATCACCTGAAAACCATAATCCTGAAGTGCCCAAGGGGCATGTTCCCGACTTGAACCACAACCAAAATTTGCACGTGCGAGCAAGATTTGCGCACCTCGATAACGTGCTTGATTAAGGACGAAATCTGGATTGGGTTTGCGGCGTGCAGCATCCATTCCCGGCTCACCATGATCCAGATAACGCCACTCATCAAACAAATTCTGACCAAAACCAGAACGATTAATTGCTTTCAAGAACTGCTTGGGAATAATAGCATCTGTGTCGACATTGGAACGGTCTAAGGGTACAGCTAACCCTTTGCAGTAGCGAAATTCTTCCACTGGCTAGTTTACTCCTTTCATTTAGACGACTTTCTCTACCCTTATAAAAATATTTAATAATTCACTAGATTGGTTTGCACGTTGGAAATAGGAAGCCGAACTTAAGCTCTATAATTGTAAACAACAATATCCATATCATTCCACATTCAAAATAATTAAGAATCTTCTTTGCAGTCTAATGTATTTTCCGTACATCTACAAAATGTCCAGCTACAGCTGCTGCCGCAGCCATCGCTGGACTTACTAAGTGAGTGCGCCCAGCTGGTCCCTGTCGTCCCTCAAAATTACGATTAGACGTAGAAGCGCAGCGTTCCCCCGGTGACAGGCGATCATCATTCATCGCAAGACACATTGAGCAGCCTGGCTCACGCCATTCAAATCCTGCATTACGGAATATCTTGTCGAGCCCTTCCTTCTCCGCTTGAAGCTTCACCAGGCCAGAGCCCGGAACAACCATTGCAAGTTTAATATTCGTTGCAATATGTCTGTCTTTTACTACCTCTGCTGCCGCTCGCAAGTCTTCAATACGTGAATTAGTACAGGAACCAATAAAGATCTTGTCTAGGTAAATCTCGCTGATTAACGTATTGGGTGCAAGCCCCATATATTTTAGAGCACGCTCCATATCATTACGCCTCACTGAATCAGTAACCTGCAATGGATCGGGAACCCTACCATCCACTGTTGTAACCATTTCAGGCGAAGTCCCCCAAGTTACTTGCGGTTTAATTTGTGCTGCATCCAGCTTCACTACTTGATTAAATTTTACCCCCTCATCACTTCTAAGGGTGCGCCAATAAGCAATCGCTTTCTCCCATGAATCTCCCTTTGGTGCAAAAGGTCGTCCACTGATATATTCGATAGTGATATCGTCCACCGCGATCATGCCGGCGCGCGCGCCTGCTTCGATAGTCATATTGCAAAGTGTCATCCGACCTTCCATGGAAAGTGCACGGATGGTGCTGCCGGAAAATTCAATGACATAGCCGGTACCACCTGCTGTGCCAATTTTTCCGATGATAGCTAGTGCAACATCCTTTGCAGTAACACCATGGCCGAGCGTACCATCGACCAAAATCTGCATCTCCTTTGCTTTTTTAATCGACAAACACTGAGTCGCGAGCACATGCTCTACTTCAGATGTACCTATTCCAAAAGCAAGACAGGCAAATGCACCATGTGTACTGGTATGTGAGTCACCACACACTACTGTCATGCCTGGTAGTGTCGCACCTTGCTCTGGACCAATCACATGAACGATTCCCTGACGTAGATCATTCATCTTGAATTCGGTGATACCGAGTTCCTCGCAATTCCGATCAAGAGTTTCAACTTGTAACCGCGATATCGGGTCACTGATTCCATTAGTGCGCTCAGTAGTAGGCACATTGTGGTCAGCTACTGCAAGCACTGAATCTAGGCGCCAAGGTCTGCGCCCAGCAATCCTGAGTCCTTCAAATGCTTGCGGACTAGTAACTTCATGCACCAGATGACGGTCAATATAAAGCAATGCAGTATCGCCAGATCCTTCTTGTACCACGTGACTTTTCCAGAGTTTGTCGTATAAAGTTTGCATCGTTAAAGAATCCTAATGAACCCTGAATTATCTCATAATGTAACTGTAAGAAACAGGTAACATACCTTTTTCTTTTCTCATTCATTACTAGATACTCACTTTCCGAACTATTAACCCCAAACCGAGCAGTGCAGCTGCTGCACTTATACTAAATGTAAAACCCGGCCCTAACCACTCCCAGGCAAAACCGCTGAATACACCGCCTAATGTACCTCCAACTCCGAATGTGAAACTTGTATAGAATGCCTGCCCTTTTGCCTGATGACGTCCACGAAAAAAATGATGCACCACCATCATTGCAGCAACATGGTGAGCGCCATATGTAGCTGCATGAAGAATTTGTGCAAGCAACACGACTATTGGCCATTCTACTCCCCAACCTATCATTAGAAACCGTGCTACTGCACAACTAAAACTGAAAGCAAGAACCTGCTTTAAACTGAATCGGCGCATCACACTATACATTAAGAAAAACACACCAATCTCGCATATCACTCCAACCGCCCAAAGCCAGCCGATGACGCCCTTACTGTAGCCATGTTCCACTAAATAGATCGAATAAAACGTGTAGTAGGGGCCATGAGCAAAAGCCATTAACAAACAGGCGAAGAAAAAAGCTAGGACTCCTGGTTGTTTAAATATCTGTTGCACGGAAAGAATATCGGTAGGATGAGATGCTATTTCGGCCTCTGGAATCCGCCAGGAAAAAATTACGATGCCTAGTTTAAATCCTAACACCACCCACAATAACAACGTGATCTCCGTAGCATCTAATAAATAACCGATGCCGATCACTGCAAGAACAAACCCTAACGAACCCCATGAACGAATACTCCCATATCTAGCCGTGCTTTTACCCAGATGAGAAAGAGTTGTTGCCTCGATCAGTGGAAGCGATGCACTCCAAAAAAAACTCATCAGCATCATGACGGCAAACATCCAGAGAAATGATTCACCGAAAAAGACTCCACAATAGCTTACCAATCCTGTAATCGCGGCCAGTTGCACGATCAGTATTCGCTTACCAGTGTGATCAGCAAGCCAGCCCCACGCTGTTGGAGCAAAAATACGCGTTACGTGCAACAAGGACATCAGTACGCCAATCTGAAGAGCATTGAAGGAAAGAGACTTAAGATAGAGGCTCCAATAAGGAGCAAATGCGCCAATGAATGCGAAATGAAAGAAATAAAAGCCAGAAAGGCGCCAATAGGGAAGTGGTTGCATCAGATCATTTTTTCGTGCTCACCTAGTGTTGGTCAACTTTCGCCATTCGCCAAAACAAACTCCAACGGCAACTAGGCGCGCTTCTTGAACTCGTTAGTACGAGTATCGATCTCAATCATGTCTCCAATTTCAACGAAAGCAGCAACCTGAACCTGAAAAGAAGTCCGCTTTAGACGAGCCGGTTTCATTATCTTGCCAGAAGTATCCCCACGTACAGCTGGCTCAGTATATTCAACTTCACGAACAACAGTGGTTGGAAGTTCAACCGAAATTGCCTTGCCGTTGTAAAAAGTTATTTTGCAAATGTCTTCCATACCGTCGATCAAATAATTCATCACTTGGGACATGCTATCTACTTCGACTTCAATTTGGTTATATTCACTATCCATGAACACATATAGTGGGTCAGCATAATAGGAATAGGAACAATCTTTGTAATCGAGCACAACCATATCGAATTTCTCATCTGCTTTGTACACTGACTCTGTTACTGTACTAGAGAGAAGATTCTTAAGCTTCATTCTAACCACCGATGCATTCCGACCAGATTTGGTAAATTCAGACCTCTGTACAACCATTGGGACATTGTTGATCATCGCGACGTTACCCGCCCGGAGTTCCATTGCTGTCTTCATGTTTCATCCTGATAATTAAAATCTAAGCAAATTCGCCTAGTGACGAACCACAATAATAATTTTTTACTTTATAACTCTCAAATTATATCCGATCTTTTCTACTAAACTGCACCAGATTAGACGCCAGGTCCCCTATAGGGCATAGCTGCTTGACCCATTTTTCGCCATACTGGGTCAAGGCAGTCAGCTGTGTAGCAAATGCGCGCCAGGCATTCATGATCTGGCCACCACCATTCCATACATTCCATACATTCCATAAAGAGAATACGACAGCAGACATGTCTGGTGACATACCTGCGGTATAAAGATTGAGAAAAGCATCTAGCTTAATTTGATGCGCTTCTTCTGCCTGCGGATAAATACTCCAGACAAAAGGTCGTGCCGCCCATTGAGCACGAACAAATGAATCTTCACCACGTACAAAATTGACATCGCATGCCCAGAGTAGCTGGTCATATTCGTTCTGCTCCAAAAATGGAATAAAGCATACTTTCAATTGCCCGGATTGCAGTATCTCGCCAACTTTTGGTGGATCAACACCAAAAAAGAGCGTAACAGCATCAACAACTGAACCTTGCGGAACCAACACACATACAGGAACGTCCGATATGACCCATGCTGAAAGTAATTCATGTATTGGGGCGCCGTCGTAGCAGAACAACGAAATGTGCAATTCTCCCGTCCTGCGTGGTTGCATACCCTGACGCTGCCAAAACGCCACCTGTGCCGCGTCACTAAATGCGCCTCGGGAAGATAATAAATGTTTCTCCAGCAATAACCCACCAGTCCCTGGCACAAAGCCCGGAAAGAAAAAATGTTTTATCAAAGGTAAACGCGGATGGAATGATGGCAAAAGGTGGCAGCCTATTACCCAATTCTCGGCACTAAGATACTCCAGATTCAGCCAAATCGGTGACCGCGGCAATGCCGCCATTGCAACAATGTAGATATTAGGCAATTCACAGGCAAATGCCTCAATTACCACATCGGCAGGTTTGATCTTCACAAATGGCTGCCGCCAGCGGCATATCTCAACACCCTGTAACCACTGCTGATCTAAATCTAAATCTATGTCCGGCGTAATACGGGTAAAGCTGGCAAGGTCATCTACCCAAAGCCTTACTTCCAATCCATACTCATTCACTAACTGACGCGCAAGTCGCCAGCAGAAACCGACATCACCAAAATTATCAACAATGGCACAGAAAATATCCCAACGTAGCTTCATTGAGCGCGACAATAACACTCCCGAATGACCCCTGAAAGACTACTTTGTAAAAAAATCTTCCAATTTAGTTGTCAATGACAATTACAAGCAAGAGATGGCCTTCGTCATTTTAGTTTCTTAGCTTATACAAACTGAAAAGAATTCAAACTCAAGCTTCATCAGGATCTGGATTTTCTGTGGGCTCAGGTTTTGCTCTACTTCTAGATAACGCAGACATTTTTTTGGAAATCTTACCGGAAACTTTTGGCGTCAAACACACCACATCAGCATTTTGTGCACGGTGACGCAGAGCGTGATCCATCAAAACCAGTGCCAACATTGCTTCAGCAATAGGAGTAGCGCGAATTCCCACACAGGGGTCGTGTCTGCCGTGAGTCTCCACAATTACTGGCTTACCAGATTTATCTATCGATCGCCGCTCTAAGCGGATACTTGAAGTGGGTTTGATAGCAATATTCACAACAATATCCTGGCCAGTTGAAATACCTCCCAGTATGCCTCCAGCGTTGTTGCTCAAGAAACCTTCGGGAGTTATTTCATCAGAATGCTGGGTACCTTTTTGTGCAACGCTGGCAAAACCCGCACCGATTTCTACACCTTTTACTGCATTGATACTCATCATTGCATAGGAGATTTCCGCATCCAGACGGTCATAAACCGGCTCACCCCAACCGACTGGAACGTTTTCTGCCACCACGGTGATTTTTGCACCAACTGAATCACCAGATTTACGTAACTTTTCCATGAATTCTTCAAGTTGGGACACGATATCTTCATCGGCAGCAAAAAACGGATTATGATTTACCATATCCCACTGTTTGAACGGAACTTTTACTGGTCCCAATTGTGCCATGTAGCCATGTATCACTACTCCATATTTCTCGTGTAACCACTTTTTTGCGATGGACGCTGCAGCTACCCGTACTGCCGTCTCGCGAGCGGAGGAACGTCCCCCACCACGATAATCGCGTATTCCATATTTTTGCCAATAGGTATAGTCTGCATGCCCAGGGCGGAAAGTCTCCATTATCTTACTGTAATCCTTGCTGCGCTGATCTTCGTTGCGAATTAGTAAAGCCATGGAAGTGCCGGTGGTTTTACCCTCGAACACGCCAGAAAGAATTTCTACAGTGTCAGATTCTTTCCGCTGGGTTACATGGCGAGAGGTTCCAGGTTTACGCCGGTCCAGCTCTTGCTGGATGTCGCTAGAGGATAATTCCATCCCAGGTGGACAACCATCTACCACGCAACCAATAGCCGGTCCGTGAGATTCACCGAATGAAGTAACACAAAAAAGCTTGCCAATGGTATTACCAGACATTTTATTTCTCTTGTTAAATCAATACATCAATTTTAACACGCACAATTGCGAGTATAGCTACTGGGTTCGTAATATTCCCTGCAACATCTGTGTTCCCCACGCCACACCAAAACCTGTAACGTCGCTACCAATTGCCCCCAGTCCACCCGTACTCCTACTAGCGGAAAGATCCATATGTAGCCAAGGCATATCGCTGACAAACCTCCTAAGAAAAAGCGCCGCAAGAATATGATCAGCTTCGTGCTCCAATGAGCACTGCTTGACGTCGGCAATCTTGCTTTCCAAGTCCACCTCGTAATCGGAGTCCATTGGAAACGCCAAGATTCTCTCACCACATAGTTTTCCTGCAACCAAGGCTTTTTGTGCTAAATCATCACGGTTACTGAAAATACCACTATAACGTGATCCCAGAGCAATACACATGGTACCGGTGAGTGTTGCAAAATCTATTATCACATCGGGCTTTTGTTTTGCCGCCAAAGTCAGTGTATCCGCTAATACCATACGCCCCTCAGCATCTGTATTAATGATCTCGATTGTGTTGCCATTCAATGCGGAAACTACATCGTTCTGCTTATAAGCACGAGGACTGATATGGTTTTGTGCAATGGCGAGCCAGCAATCAATATTTACTGCAAAGTTAGCACGAGTTGCTGCTAACAAAATACCCAAAGCTACTGCCGAACCATTCATATCTTCATGCATGCCGTGCATGTAGCGCGTTGGTTTCAAATTGTGGCCTCCCGTATCAAAGCAGATACCTTTACCCACCAGCGCCACAGTTTTGGCTGAGCCCTTGACAGATCTTTGCAAATGAATAATGGCGGCATCTTCCGGGTCGCTGCCTTGAGCCACAGCAACAAATGCACCCGCACCCATTTTACGTAGCATCCTTAGGTCAAATTCTTGATATTTCCAACCTTCATGCTTTGCAAGCTTCTTGACACGATTACGATAAGAATAGGGAGTTAATTCGTTGGGCGGCAGAACTGTAAGCTCACGCGCAAGTAAATTGCCTTCTGCCTTGGCACGAAACAACGCAAAGCCATCAGCATCTTTGTGTCCATACAAAATAATTTTGGCAAGTGATTTCCTGACCCGTTCTTTCTTATTAGTTTTCCGCGATGGCAATACCGAACCGTTTACCCATGTTGTATACACTGCCAACTCCGCGAGTACTCGCTTTTCCTTAACGTTGCCGTAAACCGCAAGATGAATTTCCTCCGGATTCTCTTCTAATAACAATTGAACAGCTTTGCAAATACAGGTTTGTTGTTCAAATATAGAATTACCCGAATCCACCATGACCCATGCACACAATGCACCACTTTTAAGATTGGCACTGACTGGCGCCCCACAGATTTCTTCGAGCTTCATTTTGCGCCGCAATAACACGGTTTCTAAAACGTTTTTACCAAAAAAAACATGCTTCTTTTGAAATTTTTCCAACGACTTATCCAATTTTGGCAGCACTACTAAGAATTGCTTTGTATCGTTGGATTCACTCAAGGACGAAACATTTTGTATTAGTGTTGCAAGCATAAGTAACCATCCTATAAATATTAACTGTTATTATATACGCCATGTCCCCATTACCTATTGCAACTTTATACCGTAGGTTTTCTTGATCTCATAATAGTTTGCTCTACCATGCGCCAGTACCTCGAACTAATGCAGTACGTACTCAAACACGGCCACAAGAAGTCAGACCGTACCGGTACCGGTACGCTTTCTGTATTTGGTTACCAAATGCACTTTAACTTGGCAAATGGCTTCCCGCTTGTTACCACCAAAAAATGTCATTTGAAATCTATCATTCACGAATTACTCTGGTTTCTACAAGGCGATACAAATATAAGATATCTCAATGACAACGGTGTCTCTATCTGGAATGAATGGGCGGATGAAAGCGGAGATCTCGGCCCGATTTATGGACACCAGTGGCGTTCCTGGCCAAGTATAGATGGACAATACATCGATCAAATTACACAGGTTATCACGCAAATTAAAGATACTCCTGACTCGCGACGTATGATTGTTTCAGCATGGAACGTGGGTGAATTGAGCAAGATGAAACTACCACCATGCCATGCTTTTTTTCAATTCTATGTCGCTGATAGCAAACTCTCGTGTCAGCTTTATCAACGTAGTGCTGATGTTTTTCTTGGTGTTCCATTCAATATTGCTTCTTATGCACTGCTCACATTAATGATAGCTCAAAGTTGCAATTTAGAACCTGGCGATTTCGTTCACACTCTAGGCGATGCCCACCTATATCTCAATCATCTCGATCAGGCACAAGAACAACTTTCTCGGCAGCCAAGAAAATTACCTTTAATGAAACTAAACCCTGTAGTCAACAATATTTTTGATTTTAGATTTAAAGATTTTACATTAGAGAATTACGACCCTCACCCGATGATTAAGGCACCGATCGCAGTATGAAACCGAAGATCGCTCTAATCGCAGTAGTAGCACCAGGTAACATCATTGGATATGACAATGAAATGCCATGGCACTTGCCCCGTGATCTCCGCTACTTTCGGCGCAAGACTTCAGGGCACCCAGTAATAATGGGACGTAAAACTTATGAATCACTAAAATGTAAAGCGCTCCCCAATCGTAAGAATATAGTGGTAACAAGGAATCCAGAATATGTGGCGCCTGGCTGTGAAGTAGTTCATTCACTCAATGAGGCCTTTGATATATCTGGTAATAAAAAACGATTTTTTATTATCGGCGGGGGACAGCTATATGCATCCACTATTTCATTAGCTGATGAAATATATTTAACTAGAATCGAAAAAAAAAATAAGAATCGAACTGGTGAATTGTTCGAGTTATTCAGAGGCGACACGTTTTTCCCAGAGATTAACGAATTAGAATGGGAGATTGTTCACCGAGGACGTCGGTATATTGCTACTAGAAAAATACAATCTCCGGATCAAAAAAAGGACATTGGATTTTACTTCCAACACATTATATACAAACGAATACCCAAAAAGGAAAATCCCAAAAGAACTGCCAGCAAGGCTAAACTAAAAAATTATAGAACAACTACATCTGGCAACGGAAAACCGTTAAAGTTACTAGCATAGGCAGTGGTGTATGCGCCAGCATTGGGAATATAGATAAAGTCCCCTTCCAGAATATCAGCCGGCAACATTTCATCGCGCATTAGAATATCAACTGAATCACAGGTTGGTCCCGCAATGGCCCAAGGAATGCAGTGACCCTTGCGGTCAGTAAGAATTTCATAGCGCAATCCCTCAGTGACCTCGATCACACCGCCAAACATACCTGCATCCCAATACATCCAACGCTTACCATTGCGAGTAGCAGTACCTACCACGCGACAGACAAAATAGGCTGAATCCGATACTAGGTAACGCCCCGGCTCGGCAATGATATGAATATCCTCTGGCAAATCTGCAATAGCCGCATTCACAATCTCTCCTATTACTTCAATCGAGGGAATTGGCTTGACATGACGCACTGGGTATCCACCACCTATGTTGAGCAGGCGTGGGTTTAGGCCGGCACGACGCATATTGATAAAAACTTTCTTGGCACGTTCAATTCCCACTTGCCAGTTCTGGGGATTACGACACTGTGAGCCAACATGGAAAGTCACACCAGCGAGATCAGCTTTAAGTTTAACCGCCTCAACAATAATTTCTTTTATCTCAGAAATATGTGTCCCAAATTTGCCTGCCAGTGGCCAGTCGCTACCAACGTTGGGAGTATCTATGCGCAAATACATTTTCGCATCTGGTTTGACACTCACGATTTTACGTAACTCTTCAATACTATCCAATACATACCACTCGACACCTTTAGACGCGGCATATTCAAGGTAAACTCGTGATTTCATCGGATTGCTGTAATAGATTTCTTTAGCAGGTATACCCAAACTAATTAGAAGATCCAATTCGGAAATAGACGCAATTTCAAATCCTACGCTTTCCTCGGTCAATGTTTTCAGCACACGCGGATCTGGATTAGCTTTAACCGCATAATGCGGTTGCACACGTGGCATTGCAGCTTTGAAACGGTGAGTTTTATCACGGACAATACTACTATCAACTAGCAGAAAAGGTCTGCTATAGCCTTTGCTCAGGGCTGTCCGTACATGTTCAAAATCTAGGCTAACTTCGGGATGGGTGTCGAATACTACATTGGCCTCTATTTTCTTTCGTAGAGCGGTGGCACGAATTTGCATGAGAATCTCCCTTAGAGAGGTACTACGTTACGGGAATGTGAATGTTAACCAGATCAGCTGGAACGAAATAGTTTGTTTTGTTTTGCATGATGACCTCCTGTCCATTAATTCAATATCGCAAAAAATTAGGCGGATTATAGACTGCATTTCAGTGGAATCAAGTCTTTTTTTTAGATGAAACAAAAAATGAAACAGCTCACTGTGAAAACTCTGAAAAAAACACTCTGAATCATATAATTGCGAAAAAGTTGGATTGAAAAATATTGAGATTTAATGCTGGCATATTTATAGTAGGTTGTAGTTATCTGTAAAAATGAAGGGTGTAATCTTCGCGCTCATTATGTTTATCACACAACTAAACAAGATATGCCTCATGCCATACATTAAATTTTAGATTTTTGGCAGGGTCACGCCTCGCTGTCCCTGATACTTGCCCCCACGGTCTTTGTATGATGTTTCACACACCTCATTGGATTCGAAGAATATTACCTGTGCAACTCCCTCATTTGCATAAATCTTGGCAGGAAGCGGTGTGGTGTTAGAAAATTCTAAAGTTACATAACCCTCCCATTCCGGTTCAAAGGGGGTGACGTTTACGATAATGCCGCAACGTGCATAGGTAGATTTACCAAGACAAATTGTAAGGACATTGCGTGGAATACGGAAATACTCTACGGTGCGAGCTAAAGCAAAAGAATTGGGCGGAATGATGCAAACACCGTTTTTCACATCAACAAAGGAATTGGAATCAAAATTCTTTGGATCGACAATTGTGGAATTTATATTGGTAAATAGCTTGAATTCGTCCGAACAACGTGTGTCGTAGCCGTAGCTTGAAGTGCCGTAAGAAACAATCTTGTTGCCATTTACATGCTTGATTTGATTTGGCTCGAAAGGCTCAATCATACCATGCTCTGTCGCCATATGGCGGATCCATCTATCTGATTTTATGGTCATTTTATATGAAAATAAATGATGAAATACAAATACACCCTACAAGTCTTACTTCCACGACGCTCATACTTTTCATATGCTTCATCAAGTATTCTGAATCACGATTTTTGGGAACAACGAAGAATGATCCTGCGACAATTCAGCTACTTTCACTGTAATACGACGCGCAACATTGCGATAAATCTCTGCCACACTTCCATCGGGCTCCGCGACCACGGTTGGAACACCAGAATCGGTCTGTTCACGAATTTTGATATCTAGCGGTAGTGCACCCAGTAATTCAACATCATAATCCTTGCACATTTGCTCGCCTCCACCCTCTCCAAAAATGTGCTCACTAAAACCACACTTGGAACAAATGTGAATACTCATGTTTTCCACGATGCCCATAATGGGGATACCCACTTTCTCGAACATCTTTAGTCCTTTACGTGCATCTAGCAAAGCGATATCCTGCGGAGTGGTAACTATAATAGCACCTGTGACCGGTACTTTTTGTGCAATCGTCAATTGTATGTCACCGGTACCAGGAGGCATATCCACAATCAGATAGTCTATATCGCGCCATCGAGTATCGCTTAGTAACTGTTGTAGCGCCTGCGTCACCATTGGACCGCGCCATACCATAGGCGTTTCTACATCAATCAAGAGACCGATGGACATGGCCTGGATACCGTGCGCCTTTATCGGCTCCATATGTTTGCCATCTAGAGATTCGGGACGACCACTAACGCCCAACATTTGGGGCTGCGAAGGGCCATAAATATCAGCATCTAAAATTCCTACTGAGGCACCTTCTGCAGCCAACGCAAGCGCTAGATTGACTGCTGTAGCAGATTTACCCACGCCACCCTTACCAGAGGCCACAGCGACGATATTCTTCACACCAGGTATGAGCTGCACTCCACGCTGCACACTGCGAGAAACAATTTTGCTAGTGATATTGACGTCCACAACACCAATATTTGAAATCGTATTAAGTTTTTCGACTACCTGACTGCGAATACTCTCAATTAAGCTTTTTGCCGGGTAACCCAATACAATGTCAAGCGACACGTTATTGGTGTTTATCCTAATATCACCTACTTCTTTGCTGGTCACATAATCCTTGCCAGTGTTTGGATCAATGATCTCCTTGAGAACGGATTGTACTTGTATTTCTGAAATAGCCACTTTTCATTTCCCTTTATTCTGTGCGTAAATATGCGAAGGAATTTTAAATCTTAACAAATATCGGGGCAAAGCATGCAGTTTGTTACAATTTGCATTTATCAGATCTCCACAAACAGTTAATGAACGGACGAAAAATCCTGGTTACTTCTGCGCTGCCCTACGCTAACGGTAGCATCCATCTCGGTCATCTTGTGGAATATATCCAGACTGACATCTGGGTGCGCTTCCAGAAAATGTGTCTTCCTAAAGAAGATGGGCATGAAATTTATTTTGTGTGCGCTGATGATACTCACGGAACCCCCATTATGCTAGGTGCAGAAAAGGAAGGCATTACTCCGGAGGTGCTGATTGAACGAGTGCATAACGAACATCTTAGAGATTTCACAGGTTTCCATATCGAATTTGATAATTATTACACCACACACTCGTCAGAAACTCGTCAATACTCGGAAGATATTTATACAAAGCTAAAGGCTGCTGTTCCTAGCCTGATAACCACCCACTCTGTTGAACAATTTTATGATCCAATCAAAAACATATTCTTGCCGGATCGCTTCATCAAGGGTGAGTGCCCAAAATGTGGCGCGAAAGATCAGTATGGGGATAACTGTGAAATATGTGGTGCAGCTTATTCTCCTACAGACCTGAAAAAACCTTATTCTGCAGTATCTAGCGCGGCTCTAGTAAAGAAAACTTCTGAGCATTTCTTTTTCAAGCTATCCGATAACCGTTGTGTAAGTTTTCTACGTCGTTGGACACACGAAGAAAATCACCTGCAACCTGAAGCTGCTAACAAAATGCGAGAGTGGTTAGGAGGAGCTGAGGAAAACAACCTCTTTGACTGGGACATTTCACGCGATGCACCATACTTTGGATTTGAAATACCTGATGCGCCGGGTAAGTATTTCTATGTATGGTTAGATGCGCCGATCGGCTACATGGGCAGTTTCAAGAATTTGTGCAATCAACGTGGTATTAACTTTGACGAATACTGGGAAAAGAATTCTGCCACCGAACTTTATCACTTTATTGGCAAAGACATCCTCTATTTTCATGCATTGTTCTGGCCAGCAATGCTGGAGAATGCTGGCTACCGTACACCCACCAGAATTTTTGCCCATGGCTTTCTTACCATAAACGGTGAAAAAATGAGTAAATCACGCGGTACATTCATTACTGCGGAAAATTATTTGAAGCAAGGGATGAATCCGGAATGGCTCCGTTATTACTACGCAGCGAAATTAAATGGGACGATGGAAGATATTGATCTTAATTTCGATGATTTTATAGCTCGGGTAAACAGCGATTTAGTGGGAAAATACGTCAACATTGCCAGTCGTGCAGCTGGCTTTTTAGTCAACTATTTTGCTTGTAGTGTAGCTAATGTAACTCTGCAATCTTTATCTTTACAAGAACCAGAACAATGTAAAGCTGGTAAAGCTGGATTGGTTGATGAACTTTTGGAAAATGCAGATCTTATTCGAATACATATGGAAAATCGCCGTTATAACTTAGCCATATCTGCAATGATGGTGCTTACTGGTAAAGTAAACGAATATTGGGATCGGCAAAAACCGTGGGATAAAGCTAAGCATATAGATGATGCAACACAAGAACATGCTTTGCATATGGTATCTAGTGTGACGATTGAATGCTTTAGAATCCTTACTATTTTTCTTAAACCAATTTTACCGGAGTTGGCCCAAAAGGCTGAATCTTTTCTGAATGTTGAACCTTTGCATTGGAAAGATTTATGGAATACTTTACCGCAAGGACATCAAATTAATCCTTATGAACATCTGATGGCCCGTATTGACCGAAAAAAAATTGACGCCATGATTGAAGCTAGTAAATAATTCCGCGAACACCAGTGACCTCTTCTCCCACTATCAAATCGTATCTCCTCCGAAATCTTCTGTCCCAAGTATCCCGGTCGTTTTATTTTACCCTTGCAGTATTACCGGCATCTGTACGCACTCAAGTGGGACTTGCATATCTTTTTGCCCGCGCAGCTGACACTATTACCGATACTGACTTGATTGCACAGTCGAAACGCATCACTTATCTGAATGACTTCCAGAAACTTTTTACTCTGGATACCATAGACTGGCAAATAGTTCAGTCTATTCAAGCCGCATTAGTCTCCCATCAAGCGCTTCCAGCAGAACGAATTCTTCTTGAACGGCTAGAAGATTGTTTCCGGATCTATCTGGAATGTAAACCTGCTGATCAGGTTCGTATCCGGCATCTCATGACAACTCTCACAAAGGGAATGGAAATGGACTTGAAAGTATTTCAGGATGGCACTGCTGAGCATCCAAAACCACTGGAGACGCCCGAAGAACTTGATCGTTACATCTATTATGTTGCTGGATGTGTGGGAGAATACTGGACGAACCTTATGTGTGCTCACCAACCTACGTTGTCACACTGGAATGTAGCACAGATGAGTGATGTCGGTATACACTTTGGCAAGGGACTACAACTGACTAATATCATAAAAGATGTGGCGAAGGATATGAGGCGTGGACGATGTTACATTCCTGCTTCATTATTGGAAACCGCTGGACTAACTACGAATTCTCTCCTTCAGCCAGAGTCCTGGCCCGCGTTTCAGCCTATACTGAATCAACTTATTCGGCAAGCCATAGGACATCTAGATCAAGGCTGGAATTATACGATGGCCATCCCACGATCTGAAATAAGATTGCGTCTTGCCTGCATGTGGCCAATTTTGTTTGGTGGGGAAACGCTAAAGCTGTTGAAAAACTCACCTAGCGTGCTAAACCCAGATCGCCAAGTAAAAATTACACGAGCCTGTGTGTATCGGATAATTGGGCTAACAACCATCACTGGTGGATCAAGTTTTGTAGGAACCACTTATTGGAAGAGACTCCACAAACAATGTGCTAAAACATAGTCCACTTGACCAATACGATAAGACCCTGTTATTTGATTATTTTTCGTTAAATCTATTCGGTATCTAATAACCAAACATCTATGAAATTCATAAATATATGGAGGACTCTATGTCGCGACAATTAATAAGCTCAGGCTCCACGTTTGAACAAGAAATTGGCTATTCGCGTGCTGTAGTAGATGGCAATTGGATTTTCGTCTCGGGTACAACCGGATTTGATTATAGCAAGATGACAATTTCTGAAGACTTGGTAGAGCAAACTGAACAATGCCTTAAAAATATTTTGGAGGCTCTTAATACAGTGGGAGCAAGTATGCAGAACGTTGTTCGGGTTACCTACGTACTTCCTAACGCCGCAGATTTCCCCGATTGTTGGCCGACCCTACGTAAGTATTTCGGTGAAGTTAAACCCGCAGCAATGATGATATCTGCTGGCCTATCTGATCCTCGTATGCGAATTGAAATCGAAGTAACAGCTCGCCACAATACTGCAACTTGATTTTAAACACGTAAGCCACCTTACCGATCACTCTAGAAGTTGCTAACTGTGTTTAAGACGCTTTTGCAGTAAATCTTTTTGAAGCACTTGGGGTTGTCCCCTGCCCCTAAAATTTGACGGATGTAGAATTTCACGTTTATGATTACTGTTGAGCGCGCGTAATTTACTAAGGAGAACTTTAATGGATCCACTCATCCGAAAGATCATTCTGGCCACAGATTTTTCAGAAGCCTCTAGAGACGCTAGTTATCATGCAATATTGTTGGCACAAACTTACAATGCAGAACTCAAAGCTCTGCACGTGTTTAACCCAAGACCACTAGGTGTTCCGTCCTACAAACCAAAAAAAAAGGATGATCATGAACACGAAGATCTTGAGAAAACTCGGCAGCGAGGAAAAGACATCCTCAATGAACTAGCAAATTCCTTCAACGTGAAGGCCGATGCTATCTTCACCGAAGGCGAAGCTGGACCAGAAATAATCCGTTTTGCTACCGAACTCAATACCGATTTACTTGTCGTTGGAACACACGGCTATACTGGATGGAATCGATTTTCCCTTGGAAGTGTCGCAGAATATGTTGTCAGACATGCCCCTTGCGCCGTCCTTACCATCAAACCAACCGAGCACAGCGATGAAAAATAGGCAGAAACACAACTACGTGGCAAAAGATCAATCTAAATAAAAAAAGATAACACAGCTATAAGTAAGCACATCCACAACTAAGTTAATATGCAGTGGATAATACGACATCCCATGTTCTAATCGCAGTTTTTGTAAGTGCGTAATTTACAATCTTTTGCCATCTTTTTTGCTTTGGAAATTTGAGAGGGTTTCATCTCTTCAGTTGCCTCAGCCCGACCCTGCTGTGCTAAACCTATCCCTTTAGCCGACGCTAAATCTAGCCACATATACGCACGAATAAGATTCCTTGAAACACCAAACCCGCGAATATACATCATGCCAAGATTAGCTTGCGCACCTGCGCTACCCATCTCTGCTGCTAAGCGATACCATTTCACAGCCTCACGGTAGTCTTGGGGT
The DNA here is from genome assembly GCA_965248035.1 of Nitrosomonadaceae bacterium. GTDB lineage: Bacteria > Pseudomonadota > Gammaproteobacteria > Burkholderiales > Nitrosomonadaceae > BJGV01. The sequence continues at coordinate 1,729,877 of OZ252054.1, read as the reverse complement.
ATGCCCTGGCCATAGCCTCGTTCATATATCACACCAAGATTGAGTGATGCCTCTCTATGTCCCTGCGCTGCAGCTAAGCGATGCCATTTAACGGCCTCCTGATAGTCTTGAGGTAATCCTTGTTGACCACTTCCATATATCAAACCTAGGGTATATTGCGCATCCCTGTGCCCTTGACCTGCCGCCAAACGGTACCATTTAACGGCTTCTTGATAGTCTGATAGGACCCCTTCACCATATGTATACATTGAACCAAGAGCATATCTCGCATCTGCATCCCCATTTTTTGCAGCAAGTCGAAACAATTTTACAGCTTCTTGATAATCACCTGCACGGTGGGCCCGTCGTGCGTCTGATAACAAGTCGGCGAATACAAATCCAGTCAACGCAAACAAAAATAGACACCATATCACCTGTTTTAGAAACCGGGGTATTAGCGATATCTCTCTCAATCTTATGTTTGAATACAAAATATGTTTCAGTAAGTTGATGATCAATTTTTGAACACAATTTTCCGAAGCATATCCCAATCTTTCTACAATGAAAGTTTGCATTTTTGATTTATAACGTTCCCACGGCGCTCTCCCACTCAAGCCAGCTATTTCAAAATGTAGTATTACTGTATTTATCAATCTATTGTATAAGCTTATGAATGTAATTAATTATCTATGTTTTCCTTTCATAGGCACCTTAACCAGCTAGTTCATTAAGTACTCAAATGGTTTGAACTTTGCGATAAGTTAGAGCTCCAAGCCGATATAAGGCTGTTTTTAATGAATACTGAAATAGGAGGAAATGAAAATGGCAACAACATATGGAACGACTGGGACGGCAGCCACAACGTCGGGTGGCTGGGACCGGTCACAGTGGTATGACTCGAAGTTGTATTGGGTTGGCTTGCTTACCATGTTAGGGGTAGCAATATTCTGGATTTGGTTTCAGCGCACCTATGCTTACTCGCACGGAATGGACTCGATGGAACCAGAATTTGAAAGAGTCTGGATGGGTCTGTGGCGCGTACATATGGTTGTATGGCCGACATTTGCATTGGTTACCTGGGGCTGGCTGTGGAAGACGCGGGACACCAAAGAACAACTGGATAACCTAGATCCGAAGAAGGAAGTCAAACGTTATTTCTACTGGATGATGTGGCTGGGGGTTTACCTCTTTGGAGTTTACTGGGGTGGCAGCTTCTTCACCGAACAAGATGCCTCCTGGCACCAAGTGATCATACGCGATACTAGTTTTACACCTAGTCATGTTGTCGTATTTTATGGTTCCTTCCCGATGTACATCTGCTGTGGGGTAGCCAGTTATCTGTATGCTATAACCCGTTTACCACAGTACAGCAGGGGCGTATCGTTTCCTTTGGTTTTCGCGATTGCTGGGCCGCTGATGATTCTGCCAAACGTTGGTCTTAACGAATGGGGTCATGCCTTCTGGTTCATGGAAGAACTCTTCAGTGCACCGCTACATTGGGGCTTCGTGATTCTGGGTTGGTCTGGTCTGTTTGCTGGTGGGGTTGCAGCGCAGATCATCACTCGCTACTCCAACCTGACAGATGTGATCTGGAACAACCAAAACAAGGTCATTCTAAACAATCGGCTTTAATCTTAAGCTCTCCCCTCCTAACCTACCCGCTCTCTGATGAATGGAGAGTGGGTAGGGTTTTTTAGGTTTACTAAGAACTGAGCCAAAAAGCGGAGGGTTTCATGGTTAGACAACTAGAACAGGTGATCGCTACGGCGGTTTTTATCCTTGTTATGGCGCTCTACACTGGTATAGCCAGTGCTCATGGAAGGGAGTCTTTGGAACAAGATAGATGTGTACGTGGAGCTGTAGGAAGTATGGTGCATCTAAGCACTTACCAGCCACAATATGAGCCAAATGCTCAATATTGCATGGAAATTCCCAAGCAAGGCGAAACATTTCTGGTGGTGGATCTCATCAGTCAGGCATTACGTGACATGCCGGTAGCAATGCGGGTAGTAAAAGGAACCAGCGAAACGGAAGATGAGACAGTGTCGCTCTTGCGCGCCAGTTACCATCCAGATGGGGTAATCGGAGCAAAGGCTACCCTAGATCAAGGGCAATATACGGTATTCATAACAGGCGAGGGTGTGCCTCCGGTGCGTTACCAGTACCCATTGCGGGTACAACAGATTAATTATGCAAATGCTTTTCGTTCTGCGATGGTACCAATGATCGCATCATTGCTGCTTACATTTCTTGGGTACAAACTTGTGAAATCGAAACGAATGCAAGATTGGTTGGCTTCTCGGCGTTCTTAGGAAGCAAGAGGTTTTAATCTAGTTGCGCTATATCTAGAAACACGGAAAATTTCTTCGCATTAATATTCTGTTCAAACGGCAGCACCCCCAGCAACGGACAATTTAGTCGCTGCGTCAGTGTATGTACGTTCTCATCAAATGAGGTCATTTGCGGATCAATTTGATTCGCCACCCAACCTGCAAGTTGCAATCCAATTGCCTGCACAGCTTTCATTGTCACCAGTGTATGATTAAGGCAGCCCAGACGCATCCCCACCACCAGTATTACTGGAAGATCTAAAACTTGCGCCATATCTGCACCGTCGTGACAATCGTTAAGCGGGGTCATAAACCCTCCAACTCCCTCAACAAGAACCACCTCTGCAATATTCTGTAATTTGAGACAGGCTTGACGGATGACTACGATATCTATTTCGATGCCTGCCTGTTTCGCTGCTATATTTGGTGCAATTGGCGGGATTAAAGCATAAGGGTTGACCCATTCACGGGGAGCAGTAACGGAACTCGCTGCAACAATTGCTTTAACATCCATCCATTCTCCGTTCACACAACCAGTTGCTATTGGTTTCATGCCTAAAGTGGTTTTCCCGCGTGCAGAAAATGCGTGTAATAAAGCACAACTCACTAGAGTTTTCCCAACACTAGTGTCTGTGCCAGTAATGAAATAGCTTTGTGGCATGAAATAACTATTCAATAAGCTGTCGATGCATAACTTTCTTCAATTTAGATACGCCCTATTCTACTTTTAGGGTCGAACTCTATTATTTTCCTGTCATCGACAGTTTTTCGAGGTTCTAATTTCCATGCATGGCCGTAAACTAATTCGAAGGTAACCGGTAACTTTCCCTCCCTTCGTAAAACTTCATAATGGCTCAATGCCTTTTGCCATCCAATTTTCCCAGTTAACCCTCGCTTTCTACCCTGGACAACATTGTGAGCACCTATGGCTTTGAGATCTCGCATCACACTAATCACGTCATCATAAGTAAGCGTAATGTACTCCATGTCCATGACCGGCATAGCAAAACCGTTATACACCAGCAGATCACCGATATCGTGCATGTCTGTAAAGTGGTTAACATGGCTGTAGTCATCCATACCTATGAAAGCCTGGCGCAATTCACGCAAAGTATCCGGACCGAGGGTACTGAACATAAATAAACCCTCAGTTTGCAGAACACGGTGCACCTCTGCAAACGTTCGTTCAATATCGTTGCACCATTGCAACGTTAGATTTGACCATACCATGCCGACACAAGAATTCTGTAATGGCAATTGTTCGATATCGCAGCACACATAGCTTGTATTACTCCCCCGAACGGACAACATCCGCCTCCACCACGAAGAAGTGGAAGTAGGGCGGGCCTGAAAATGCATTGCCAGCGCAAGATCTACCGCCAATATTCTGGCAACTGGGTAACGCGTTGCCAACTTACGACTACCGTAACCTGTTCCGCTACCAGCATCTAAAATCGCGCTAGGGATACATTTGATGTAATCTAGCCGCGATAACATTCGGTCACATACTTCACGTTGCAGCATTGCTGATTTGTCATAACCAGCCGCCGCTCGCTCGAAGGAGCGTCGTAATTGGCGCTTATTTATGGTGTATTCACAATTCATATATAGGCTGCCCGGATTATGTTGGTTATAAATTGATTAGTATGCGATAACAATGGTGTATGACCACAGTGGGGCAGCATTACTAGTTCAGAGTTCTGCAAGTGCTCATGCATCCATCTTGCTGCTTTAGGATGAGCAATGGCATCATTCTCTCCATGCAGCAATATTACTGGTTGATCAACACTCTTTATTCTTTCACGTAAATCAGTCGTAAACAAAATTTGTAGCCCCATTTGTAATCCAGCTTCATCCAATTTACCTTCTTGGAAAACGCTTTCACGCAATTGTGTCAACAGTACCGAAGTATTGATGTCTCCACTTACCTGCAAGGCAAGAAATCTATTCAAGGCGGATACATAATCCCGTTTTAAATTCTTCATGAATAGTTTTAGCGTGGCTGCTTCCATTCCCCATATCCAATCTTTGCGTTGAACAAAACTAGGTGTTGTGGATACTAAGACAAGCTTCTTGATTCGTTCCGGTTTATGCAATGCTAGTTCTATTGCCACCTGACCGCCTAACGACCAACCGCAAATAATACTGCTTTCGGGCAACCCCTCCTTAACTATTTCAGCCATGTGCTCTAGCGTACCTGGCGCATCAATCCAAGGAGTCGGACTAAGCCCGTGTCCAGGTAGATCCACCAGGTGTAAACGAAAATACTGTGCCAATCGGTTACGTACACCACTCCAGATGCCACTGTGCATAGCCCAGCCATGCAATAATACGAGATCAGAGCCTTCACCAAAGGTTTCAACGTGAATATTTCTCATAAATTCCCTAATTGCAAAGACGTATCCAATTAAAACCTGTTGACGCCATATAGTTATCTGACTCCCACATAGCAATTCAGACTATTTGTACAGTCACTATTAGCTATTTGTTACACACTTCTGTTCTTTACCCACCTCTTAAGCAATTCAGCATATTTTTTCTAATTCACGTAACACCATTGCCAACTGCTTGACGTCTTCTATGCTGTGTGAAGCAGATAAGGAAATTCGCAACCTCGCCGAACCTTGCGGCACGGTCGGTGGGCGAATCGCTGGTATCAAGAAACCCCGTTCTCGTAATGCATTACTGATCTGCAAGACTTCGCTACTTTCTCCAATGATCACAGGTTGGATAGGAGTAACGGACAGCAACATCTTCCAGCGCAGCGATTGCAATTCTCTTTTTAGCCGTCCAATGAGTTGCATCAGCTTCTTGCGCCGCCACTCTTCCCGTTCGATCAGCGCTAAGCTTTTCAGTACAGCATGAGACAATAACGGCGGTGTGGCTGTGGTGTAGATATAGCTACGGGCATATTGAATCAGTATCTTGATAATTTCCGCTTGCCCAGCAACGAAAGCGCCGGATACACCCGCCGCTTTACCGAGGGTTGCCATGTAAATAATCCGTGGTGAACTAATATTGAAATGAGAAACAATTCCCCGTCCCTGCTGTCCTAGCACTCCAAAACCATGTGCATCATCAAGTAGCAGCCAAGCGTCGTATTTTTCGCACAATTCTAGTAGTTTAGCAACTGGTGCAATATCTCCATCCATGCTAAATACTGCATCCGTCATCACTAGCTTGCGCTTAGCCTGAGATACAGCCAGCCGTTGTTCCAGGATGGCTAAATCGAGGTGTGGATATCGAGTCAATTTTGCACGTGAAAGTAACGCAGCATCATTGAGAGAAGCGTGATTGAGCCTGTCAGTGAATACCGCATCACCATGGCCAACCAGCGCGGTCACTACTCCAGCATTAGCCATGTATCCGGAAGAAAATAACAGCGCCCGAGGAAATCCTGTGAAATATGCTAGGACCTCTTCTAGTCTATGATGAGACGAATGATGGCCGACAATCAGATGTGAGGCGCCCGCCCCCACTCCATATCGTATTGCACCTTCACAAACTGCCTCAATTAACTCGGGGTGATTGGCAAGGCCAAGATAGTCGTTGCTACAAAACGAAAGATATTTACGTCCTGCTATCGAGACATGAGTACCTTGTGGCCCTTCCAAAGTTAGGCGGTGTCGATACAGCCCATTACTTTTCCGGTTATGTAACCGTGTAGTAGGATCTGAGTACATTCTAGCTGTTAGACTACAGTGATTGAAGTCCCAGCTTTTTGAACAAGATTTTATCTTGTTCTACCTCAGGGTTACCAGTAGTGAGCAGTTTATCACCATAGAAAATCGAATTGGCACCGGCAAGAAAACACAATGCCTGCACTACTTCAGACATCTCGCTTCTACCGGCAGATAGCCTTACTATTGCCTTAGGCATGGTGATTCGAGCTACCGCGATGATGCGCACAAATTCCAGTGGATCAAGCATCTCCGTGCCATACAGTGGGGTACCTTCAACTTGTACCAGATTGTTAATGGGAACTGATTCTGGGTAAGGATCAAGATTCGCTAATTGTGCAATCAGTCCGGCACGTTCATAACGCGACTCACCCATGCCAACAATGCCACCGCAGCATACGTACATACCTGCTCTGCGTACGTTCTCCAGCGTATCAAGACGATCCTGATAATCTCGAGTTGTGATGACTTCACCGTAAAATTCCGGTGCAGTATCAAGATTGTGATTGTAGTAATCTAGTCCAGCCTTACTAAGTTGCTCAGCCTGCCCAGGCTTCAACATGCCAAGTGTGGCGCAAGTTTCAAGTCCTAGCGCCTTCACTGCGCTGACGATTTCTGTCATTTTCGCTATATCGCGTTGTTTAGGCCCACGCCAAGCCGCACCCATACAGAAACGTGATGCGCCTTGCTCCTTTGCTGCTTTCGCTGTTGTAACCACCTTATCTAGCGATAGCATGTCTTGGTCTTCGATTCCAGTATGGTAACGCGCAGCCTGAGGACAATAACCACAATCCTCGGAACAACCCCCTGTCTTAACCGAAATCAGCGTAGACAACTGTATAGTGTTGGCCTCATGATGTTGTCGGTGGATAGACTGAGCTTGATAAATCAGATCATTGAACGGCAAATCTAGCAATGCTTCAATTTGAGAAACACTCCAGAACAACGAGTCAGTAGATGCTGTATTGGTTCTGCGGTCTGGCTGCTTTTTTGTTATGTTGCCTATTTGGCTGGATTGTGACTGATTCATTCCATGTCATGTGTTATTCAGAATGCAACAAATCATCAGCGATTAAGCTAATGTTGTCAATTTTTTACGTAATATAATTTAACAACTGATTAAATATTAGACGGTGTTTTTTCAGAAGGGTTGCCTTCTGTAAGGTATATCAAGATAAAGAGGAACTTATGCCTACCATGATTGACCACATGCCTTTCATATTAAAAAATTAAAGCCCCTCTGTCTTCGGTTCACGATTGAGTAACACCTCTAATGCCATCTTGGCCGGCACTCCATCATGAAGTATGCTGCATACCGCCTGAGTGATTGGCATCTCAACTTCCAGTTTTTGACTTAGCTTTAGCACCTCTCGCGCCGTATAAACGCCTTCTGCAATGTGCCCAAGTTCCCGCAGAATATCTGGCAACGACTTACCTGCTGCCAACATCAGCCCCACCTGTCGATTACGTGAAAGATCCCCAGTACAGGTAAGCATCAGATCACCCATTCCCGCTAGTCCCATGAAGGTTTCCATATTGCCGCCTAGTTTTAAACCCAATCGGCTAATTTCTGCAAGTCCCCTTGTGATCAACGCAGCGCGAGCATTGTAGCCTAAACCCATACCATCAGAAATACCGGCAGCAATGGCGATCACGTTTTTGATCGCCCCACCTGTTTCTACTCCTACAATATCGTTGCTTGAATAGACCCGTAATCGGGAAGTGTGTAATTGTGCCGCGGTATTTCTTGAGAATTTCTCATCGTGTGACGCCAAGGTCAAGGCAGCGGGCAATCCCTGAGCAACCTCCTGAGCAAAACTAGGCCCTGACAATACACCATAAGGAGCTACACCGGCGTATTCCTCCTGCGCGACCTGATATGGTAACTTGGCAGATTGCGCTTCAAATCCCTTACCTCCCCAGATTACCGGCACAGCTTTTCCACATGCAATAATTGCGCGTAATGTTTCGCGTAATCCAGCAGTAGGAATAACGATCAGCGCAAGTTCAGCGTCGACTGCCACATCAAGATCAGAGGTAAATTGTATAGAGTCAGGCAACGGAAAATCTGGAAAGAATCGTTGATTGGTGTGTTGTAAAACAAGTTCAGCGAGATGATCTGAATCCTTGGTCCATAAAATAATCTTGTGGCGAGAATTAGAGTTAACTATAAGGCTGATAGCTAGTGCGGTGCCCCAAGCACCTGCGCCTAAAACTGCTATTTTCATGAACCCCAGACCTGGGTAATCTTAACGTAACCGCTCAGTCCATCACGATGACGCACCTTAATCCATCCATTTATGGAGGGCTCCAGCCACTCCAAGATAACGTTTTTCTGGGCCTGGAATACCAATGTAGAATTTGCATCTGCTGCCTGATACACCTCAGCCTGTAATTCGATAACGATCACAAAGCGTTTATCACTTACTGCTTTCTGTTCGACCCAGGCAAGAGTACCACTACTATCACGCACCTTGACCCACCCTTCAACTTTCACCACCGCCTCCACTGGCAAGTAACGGCTTGCTACATATAATTTATCGGCTTTTAGTGAAGGAGCGTTGTACATAATTACAGCATTATCAGCTATAGAAAGATACTCTAGCGCAGCAACAGCATGCCCATGAAGGCCCAACAAAAAAACTAACACCGTGGCCCGAACCTGGTATCGTCGAAATAAAGTTTCTTTGAATATGTTGTACTTCATTTCAGTATATATCCCCTACAAATATCAGCGCTCACGCTACTACTTTGGCACGCTTGTAACTTGTTCAGATCCGTTTGTCGTAGCTTTTTGTTTACTCTCATTATAGAGTGCCTCAAAATTAACTGGGCTCAAAATTACTGGTGGGAACCCAGCGCGTGTGACTATGTCTGATATAGTTTCACGCATGTATGGAAATATGACATTGGGACAGGCTATATTCAATATAGGGGCCGTTTCTACTTCTTCTAGGTTACGTATCTGGAAAATTCCGGCCTGCAGTACTTCAACCAAAAATATAGTCTTATCCTTGGTCTTAGCAGTGATGGTTGCCGTTAGCACTACTTCATACATGCCCTCGCTGATATTCTCATCATTAATCTGCAATTGCATATCAATTTTAGGTGCTCCGGACTCAAGGAAGACTAATGGCGCATTAGAAATCTCTAACGACAAATCTTTGACGTAGATTTTCTCAATGTTGAATATGCGCTGCTGCTGTTCTTTCATATTGGATCCTATATTGAGTGTATAAATACAAAATATAACGCAAAAAAGAGAGATGTGTGATGTGAAAACCATTCCTTAAATGCGCATTTGTCGCATTTGTTCGTAACTCTAAGCTTAATATCTCAACGAGCACATCTGCATCTTTATAGTGGCCATGAAACTCAAACTGCCAACAGTTTTACCAACCCATCGTTTCGATTAAGCATGGCCAAATCGTCGTATCCTCCGACATGAGTTTCGTCGATATAGATTTGTGGTACAGTGCGACGCCCGGTTTTCTCCAACATTTCGGTACGTCGAGCTGGTTCCAAATCAACACGAATCTTTTTAATTTCTTCTACGCCTTTAGAATGTAAGAGCTTTTCCGCCATTATGCAATATGGGCAAGAACCAGTGGAATACATGATTATTCTAGTCATATTTTTGCTCTTATTTTTTCACTATTGGTAAATTTGCCTGCTTCCACGTATCTATGCCCCCTGAAAGATTATGTACATGAGAAAATCCATGGGCATGTAAAGTCGAGCTTGCTGCCCCGGAACGAACACCGCTTCTATATATGACTACTATTGGTTTGTCCTTGAATTTTTCTAGTTCCTCCATACGGTCCTTAATCTTGTCAGCGGGTATATGCTTAGAGTTCGCTATGTGGCCTGCATCATATTCGCTTTCCTCCCGCACATCTAGTACCAGCGCATCCTTGTAATTAATAAGCTGTACCGCAATTAATGTACCCACCTCTTTGCCAGAGCTCCGCGAGAGTAATTCCCATAATAAAATGCTGCCGCTCACCACGACGATCATGACCAACACAATATTATTCTGCACAAATTCCAATTTCATACCCTTTTATTTTCTCAACATTCGATTTTATCAGAGACTGGAATACTCTGGGGCTCTCTTGTTCAAGCTAAAACCAAGTCCCAGGATAATTGCTGATAGATCTGTACGTTTTCCTGTTTGTTGCAATAACTTCTAGCGTGGCGTTGAAAGGGATTCAAAGTTTAGAGCTACTGAGTCAATCCATTTAACTTAAACGAAGCACTAACAAAGCGGTCACAGGCCATCCTCCTTCATTTGGCTAATTTACAAATAACCTTACGAATTATCTCTATCTATTTGATATGCCGCAGTGTTCGTTAAAATATACTAAAATATCATGGTAATTCAAGTTACTCTACAGAAAATCTCATCCTTTTTATAAAGGCAAACATGAAAAAAATTGTTCTCCTGCGACATGGGGAAAGTGTTTTTAATAAAGAAAATCGCTTTACTGGTTGGACAGACGTGGATTTGTCGACAAAAGGTTTGGAAGAAGCTAGGAATTGTGGCCGATTGTTACAGAAAGAACGTTTCGTATTCGATTTTGCCTTTACTTCAGTATTAAAACGCGCCATTCGCACACTGTGGATCACACTGGACGAAATGGATCAAATGTGGATTCCTATCAATCATTCATGGCGACTTAACGAGCGGCATTATGGAGCACTACAAGGTTTGAATAAGGCTGAAACTGCAGCCAAATATGGAGAAAAACAAATCTTGATTTGGCGGCGTAGCTATGACACTCAGCCACCCGCTTTAACTCTCGATGACACTCGCTATCCTGGACTTGATCCACGCTACCAGAATTTAACTAAGCGAAACATTCCTCTGACCGAATGCCTTAAGGACACGGTTGAAAGATTCCTCCCTTACTGGAGCGAGACCATCGTTCCTATGGTACAATCCGGACGACGTGTCATCATAGCTGCCCATGGCAATTCGCTACGAGCGCTTATTAAACACCTTGATAATATCTCCAATCAAGACGTTCTGGAACTTAATATTCCCACCGGAATTCCACTAGTCTATGAGCTTGACGATAATTTGAAGCCTATTCAGCATTATTACTTGGGCGATCAAGCAGAGATTGAAAAAGCCATGCAAGCTGTAGCAAATCAGGGCAAGATACTGTCTAATCCATAAGCTATTTGCATACATACAACTATGTGAGGATGGGGTATCTTAGTAGTTCAGCCCATCCACCAAAATAAATTTATATTTTCATGTAGGTGCATGGCTCTTTCCACGTAAAGGCACGATTGAAATCCGCCATATTAATTTTCGCTAATATGTGGTTGAACACATTTCTTAGGCTCGTCTTTCTCTGTATTCTGTTGCTATCACATGCACTCTACGCTGCTCCTGAGGCCAGTAAAAAAAACTTGGGTCAGCTGCGTGAACATATTGAATCCCTTCAAAAGGATCTTGAAAATAAGGAAGAATCAAAATCAGAAGTATCAGATTCTCTGCGTGAAACAGAACAGGCTATCAGTAAAATTAGTCGCGAGCTGGCTGAGCTTACACACGAACAATACGAAGTACAGAACAAGCTCTATCAGTTACAAAAGAAACTTGACCTGATCAAGAATAAAATTCTTGCGCAACAGACATATCTTAGCAAGCTACTCTATCAGCAATACATTGGTGGAAAACATGAATACTTTAGATTGCTACTCAATCAACAGAACCCCAGCCAGCTTGCACGTGAAATGTATTACTACGTTTATCTCTCCCGCGCACGCGCAAAAAACATCAATACTTTGCGCGTTAACCTTGAGAAACTTCGAGCAATTGCTCATGAAAGTAACGAGAAAACCACAGAGATTACTTTAATTCAGGCAAAACAAGACGGGCAAAAGCAGCTTCTGGAACAAGAAGAAATTAAGTACAAAGAACTACTCACGAGTATTTCCAAAGAAGTTGATCAGGGACGGCGTAAAATTAGCAAACTTAAGCGTGATGAAAAACGCCTCTCGCGCCTAGTAGAAAAAATTGGTAAGCGCAAACTACGCTCGCACAAAGATCGGCCTACAACATTAAGAAGCAATAGTTTGCCTGATGCACTGGTGGATAGAAAAGAATTTTCGTCGCTAAAAGGACTCTTAAGTTTGCCAATACGCGGGGAAATCGCTAATCGTTTTGGTGGTCCACGCTCCAATGGAGGGATTACCTGGAAGGGTCTATTCATCCGTTCAACTATCGGCAAGAATGTGAAAGCCATTGCTTATGGGCAGGTAGTATTCGCGGACTGGCTACGAGGATTTGGCAACATGCTGATTGTGGACCATGGTGACGGATATATGAGTCTTTATGGTAATAATCACATTCTTGCCAAGAAGGTAGGTGATACAATACATGGTGGTGATACCATTGCAACTGTAGGAAACAGCGGTGGTAACCCGGATTCCGGTTTATACTTTGAACTGCGCCATAAAGGCAAACCATTTGACCCATTAAAATGGGTTAAATTAAAGTAAACAACACCATCATAACTGACAAGCTTGGAGAAACTGCAATGCGTAACAAACTTCAAAAATTTGGCCTGCTTCTAATCGGTGCGGTTGCAGGTGTAATGCTCAGCCTTAATTTTTCCGCTGTGGCTGACAAAGAAACCAAGAGAATTACGCTCCCTCTTCCGGTTGAAGAGTTACGTGCATTTACCGAAGTATTCGGTCGCATTAAAATGAATTACGTTGAACAAGTCGAAGACGGAAAGTTAATTACTGAGGCCATCAATGGTATGCTGACTGGACTTGATCCCCATTCCGCATATTTGGACGTAGATGCCTATCGCGAGTTACAAATTGGTACTCAGGGAGAATTCGGTGGGCTGGGCATTGAAGTAAGCATGGAAAATGGCTTTGTCAAAGTAATTTCACCAATAGAGGATACACCTGCATTTCACGCCGGCATGAGATCTGGCGACCTCATCATCAAACTGAACAATACAGCAGTCAAAGGTATGACGCTTAGCGATGCTATAAAAATTATGCGCGGCAAACCTAATACTTCCATCACTATCAGCGTGCTACGTAAAGGAGAACCCAAACCAATTACATTTACTATAGTACGTGCCATTATCAAGATCCAAAGCGTTAAATCAAAGTTGATTGAGCCTGGCTATGCGTACATACGTATAACGCAGTTTCAGGAACAAACAGGGGAGAATCTAGCTAAGGCAATAGATAAATTGTTCAAAGAAAGCCCGATACCTATGAAAGGACTAATACTAGATCTGCGAAATGACCCAGGTGGGTTGCTTAACGGCGCTGTAGCAGTGTCTGCCGCCTTCCTGCCGGTCAACTCGCTTGTGGTTTATACCAACGGACGTACCCATGATGCCAAGATGAAACTCAGGGCCAGCCCTGAATTCTATCTTCGTAATATCAAAGGAGATTATTTGAAAGAGTTGCCGCCTGAAATCAAGACTGTGCCCATGGTGACACTGGTAAATGGTGGATCTGCTTCAGCTTCAGAGATCGTTGCGGGCGCATTGCAGGATCATAATCGCTCCGTAGTAATGGGCACCCAGACCTTTGGCAAGGGTTCAGTACAAACTATACTGCCATTAGGTAACAGTACTGCTATCAAGCTCACCACTGCACGCTACTACACGCCTAATGGACAATCCATCCAGGCTAAGGGGATCACACCAGACATTATCGACGAATCAGCAAGGGACGAATCTGGGCGTTTACGTGAAGCAGATCTAGACGGTCATCTGTCTAATGGACAAGACGAGGAGAACAAAGCAATCGAGGCAGCGAAAATAATGTTAAATCAGGAAACTGAGATACCCAAGTCAAATAGTAATGACAACAAAAACAAACAAATTGAAGCGCCAATAGTTCTTGGCTCTAGTAATGACTTATTACTAAAACAAGCAATGAATCATTTTAAAGGTATTACAATACCAGAAAATAAATCTGCGAAAATTAGCAATTAAGAGTGCAGAAAACTGAAAAAATAATTACGTCGTAAGTTATGAACGACGATCAGTTACTACGCTACAGTCGCCACATTCTGTTGCAGCAAATCGGCATACATGGGCAAGAAAGACTGATCGAGTCTCGTGCGCTCATTATCGGCTTGGGTGGGCTAGGTTCGCCAGTTGCAATGTATCTTGCTGCCAGTGGAATTGGCAAACTTATCATTTGTGATAACGACAATGTTGACCTAACTAATCTTCAGAGACAGATTATTCACAGCAATAAGACTATTGGCATATCAAAAGTTCGCTCTGCGATGCAATCGATTGCAGAAATCAATCCTGAAGTAAATGTAGTTACACTTCAGGAGTATGTTGATGAGGAAAGACTGTTGCAATTGGTAACAGAAGCTGATGTGGTAATAGATGCGAGTGACAATTTCGCTACCCGCCATGCAATAAACCAAGCCTGTGTAACTCACAAAAAACCACTTGTATCCGGTGCTGTCATCCGCTTCGACGGGCAAGTGGCCGTATTCAATTTAAGCGACGTTAACAGCCCCTGTTATCACTGTCTGTTTCCAAAAGGTGGCAACAATGAAGACATGCGTTGTGCAGTAATGGGTGTATTTGCCCCACTGGTAGGAATCATCGGTTGCGTACAAGCCTCAGAGGCACTCAAGATTTTGCTCAGAATAGGAAGAACGCTAAACGGTCGTCTTCTGTTGCTTGATGGCTTAACTATGGAATGGCGCTCAGTCAAATTAAATAAAGACCCAACATGCATGGTGTGTGGTGGTGTTAAGCTACCAACGACCTAGTTTCTTTGGTGTGGTCAGCTTATTGATGAAGATTAATATGATTCTGTTTTTATAAATCTATTGAACATCTTTTCCTGGATAGCAAAAAACCAGTAAATTGCTATTTTAACAATATCAAACTTGTTGAATAACCTTAGCTTAGATTTTTTCTGCGCGCGCACTCCAACATTCGTGCTACGTCCTGCAAAGTTTACTATTCTTTAGCCTAATTTCTGACATGTACATTTCAACCAAGTGAAGGATGCCTTTATAATCCCGTAATCTGAATACTGTTCAAACTACTTCTCTGTAATTAGCGTTCCCACACCCTCATCCGTCAATACTTCTAACAATAATGCATGCTCCACTCGTCCATCAATGATGTGACAGGACTTGACTCCATTTTTTACTGCATCCAAAGCTGATCCAATTTTTGGTTGCATGCCACCATAAATAGTTCCATCAGAAAATAAGTCTTCTATTTTCTTTGCGGTTAATCCAGTTAACAAATTACCATTTTTTTCCTGAACACCGGGTATATTGGTAAGTAGTATCAATTTTTCCGCATTCAGGATTTCTGCTAACTTCCCTGCGACTAGATCGGCATTGATATTGTAGGATTCACCGTCCCTACCCACGCCTATGGGTGCAATTACCGGAATGAAATCACGCGTGTCCAGCAATGCAATCAGAGCAGGATCAATGCTCTCTATCTCTCCCACCTGGCCGATATCGATCCGTTCATCTACATTCTCTCTATTCTGAATCTGCATCTTTTTTGCGCGAATAAAAGAACCGTCT
Organism: Nitrosomonadaceae bacterium; assembly: GCA_965248035.1. GTDB lineage: Bacteria > Pseudomonadota > Gammaproteobacteria > Burkholderiales > Nitrosomonadaceae > BJGV01. The sequence goes on along the minus strand of OZ252054.1, from coordinate 1,714,320 downwards.
TTGCCTGTCAAACCCACTGCACGACCACCATGGTGGTTGATAAGATTAACGATATCCTTATTAACCAATCCCCCTAGTACCATTTCCACCACATCCATAGTCTCTGTATCAGTTACACGCATGCCCTGTATAAATTCACCTTTTTTCCCAACACGCTTCAACATATTGTCTATTTGGGGTCCACCGCCATGAACGATGACAGGATTCATTCCTACCAGCTTCAATAAAACCACATCTTGAGCAAAACTTTGCTTCAAGTTTTCCTCTGTCATGGCATTGCCGCCATATTTAATAACGATTGTTTTGCCATGAAAACGCTGGATATACGGCAGTGCTTCAGCCAGTATTATGGCTTTTTCGTTTGCGGTCAATGTAGATAGTGGCATGATTCTTCTCAATAAATTTATGGCTATTTTACACTGTGAATTGCTATCTAAGATATTTCATCGTTCTTTCACAGCACAATGCCCTGACAGTCTAAACCGTCTGCAGCAGCAACTCATTAAGTCTTTTGACGAATCCAGCCGGATCTTCCAATTGGCCACCCTCAGCAAGTAACGCTTGGTCAAACAAAATGTGGCTCCAATCAGCAAAACGCGTCTCTTCGTATTTCAACCTTTGCACCATTGGATGATGAGGGTTAATTTCAAGTATTGGCTTAGTATGATTAACTTTCTGCCCTGCTGATTTCAGCAAGCGCTCCAAATTGCCACCCATATCGTGACTCTCTGCCACTAGACAGGCTGGAGATTCAGTCAGACGCAAAGTGATACGTACATCCTTTACTTGTGCGTCAAGAATACCTTTAATTTTATCGGTGAGATCTTTGTATTCATTCGCTTCTTTTTCCTGCTCCTTTTTCTCTTCCTCATTTTCAAGATTACCTAGATCAAGATTACCTTTTGCTATTGACTGTAGCGACTTACCCTCAAACTCTGTCAGATTTGAAGCAAGCCACTCGTCCACACGCTCAAACAACAGTATCACTTCGATGCCTTTCTTGTGAAAAACCTCCAAGTGTGGACTACTCCTAGCCGCCTTTAGACTATCGGCAGTAACGTAATAAATTTTCTCCTGTCCCTCTTTCATGCGCCCTATGTAATCACTCAATGACACAATTTGCTCATCACTATCAGTATGAGTAGAAACAAAACGTAATAGCTTTGCAATGCGTTCTCGGTTTGCATAGTCTTCTCCCACACCCTCCTTAAGAACCTGTCCAAATTCCTTCCAGAAAGTTTTGTATTTCTCTTTGTTATTCTCTTGCTCGCCTTGTGATAGGTCATTGAGTAGTCCCAGCACTTTCTTCACAGAACCAGAGCGTATTGACTCGATGTCTTTAGATTCCTGTAATATCTCGCGTGAAACATTCAGCGGAAGATCATTTGAATCAATTACACCTCGTACAAAACGCAGATAATTTGGTAATAGCTGCTCTGCGTCATCCATAATAAATATACGTTGCACATAAAGCTTTATTCCATGTCGATGCTCCCTATCAAACATATCAAACGGCGCGTGCGACGGGATATAAAGCAATTGAGTGTATTCGTGCTTCCCTTCTACTTTTGTATGAACATGGGCTAATGGTGGCTCAGGATCATGTGCTACATGCTTGTAGAATTCCTCATATTGATCTAAAGTGATCTCGTTTTTTGGTCGTGCCCACAACGCGCTTGCCTGATTGATGGTCTCGTCTACGTCGGTAATTATGTTTTCGTTCTTTTCCTGAGACCATTCCTCTTTTTTTATGACGATAGGTAATGAGATATGGTCTGAATACTTGCGAATGATAGACCGTAACCTCCAACCATTGAGCAAATCATCCTCACCCTCTCGCAAATGTAAAATAACATCTGTACCGCGATCTGCTTTCTCTACCGTCTCTATCGTATAATCCCCCTCGCCCCCGGATTCCCAGCGTATCCCATATTCTGGAGTCAATCCAGCGCGACGTGTAATAAGCGTCACCTTATCAGCAACAATGAAAGATGAATAAAAACCAACTCCAAACTCACCAATCAAGTGTGCATCCTTGGTCTGATCACCAGTCAGCGTACTGAAGAATTCTCGGGTACCAGACTTAGCAATGGTGCCAATGTGATCGATTACCTCTTGTCGCGACATTCCGATACCATTATCGGAAATAGTAATGGTATGTGCCTTGGCATCATAGCTCACACGAATTCTTAGGTCTGAATCAGTTTCGTACAACGCGCCATCTGTTAACCCCTCAAAACGTAACTTGTCAGCGGCATCAGATGAATTAGAGATTAATTCTCGCAAAAATATTTCCTTGTTGCTGTACAAGGAATTAATCATTAGTTTTAGAAGCTGTTTAACTTCCGTTTGAAAACTTAGATGTTCTTTGGTAACTGCGGCTTCCATAGTTTTTTCTCCTTGAAAAAATGCAGTAAAATTATGGGGGCAAATCAGAAAATTTCAAGCTGTTAGCTACAAAAAGGAAACACATGGGCAAGCCAGTGCATATATTGCAAACCCATGATAAGGCTCAATCAGTGTCCGGTGAAAATGCCGGGACAACTTATCACATCGCGGCCACAAAAACTTAAGCTCTATTTCTTTACTATTTGGTGGTGAAACTACCACTTGTATCTATATTGGCTGCTGGATGGCGTAAACACACAGTGTCATTAGTGTCTGGGGGAAAATACCGAAACCAAGCACTGCTAGACCGTTTGCGCTTATAAGCAACTGAACGTCGCCATGCGGTGAAATTGGGGTATCCCTTTCAGGCTCATCGAAATACATTAGCTTGACGATGCGCAAGTAGTAGAACGCACCAACTAGTGAAAACAACACCGCTACCACAGCCAACCATACATAACCTGCACCGAGAACTGCCTGTAACACCGATAGCTTGGCGTAAAACCCGACCGTGGGTGGAATACCCGCCAGCGAGAACATCAATAGCAAAGTAATGAACGCATACCAAGGATTACGTCGGTTAAGCCCTTTGAAGTCATCAAGCCTCTCGGCCTCAAATTCCTCATTCGATAACAACATGAGCATACCGAATGTACCCAGGGTCATTATCACGTAAACCACAATATAAAACATTGAGGAGCTGTAGCCATTCCCATCTGCGCTGATAATGCCAAGCAACATAAAACCCATGTGAGAGATAGTGGAATATGCCAGCATGCGTTTAATATTTGTTTGGGCTATAGCGGCGAGATTACCGACCACCATTGACAGTACCGCCAGAATGATGAGCATCCCTTGCCAATCGGCCACCATTCCCCCCATTCCTTCTACCAGTAGACGCATGACGAAGCCAAAGGCGGCCAGTTTAGGTGCCGAGCCAATAAACAACACCACTGCTGTAGGTGCGCCCTGATAAACATCCGGGACCCACATGTGAAACGGTGCGACGCTTAGCTTGAAGCTAATGCCAGCAATAATAAACACTAACCCCACCACAAGCACGGTAGGATTAACAACACCACTCTGAATCACTTCAGTAACGCGAGTAATATCTAGAGCGCCAGTAACACCGTAAACTAGCGACATACCATACAGCAGAAAACCGGAAGCTAGCGCCCCTAGTACGAAGAATTTCATCGCCGCCTCGGTAGCAACTACTGAATCACGACGCAAAGCTACCATGGCATAGAGTGACAGTGACAGGAGTTCCAATCCCAGGTAAAGGGTCAGAAAATTACTGGCCGAGATCATTACCATCATTCCTAGCGTAGCAAACAAAACCAAGCTGAAGAACTCACCACTGAAGATGCCACGCATGGCAAGATATTTATGTGAATACACAAGAAACATCGACACTGTCATATATACCATCAGCTTTAGTACATCGGCCAAAGCATCATCTACAAACATACCGGAGAAGGTGTGGATCACATCAGGAACGGAAGTAGTAAAAGTAATTAAGGCACAACCGAATAGCGTAATCTGTGCCAACAGATAAGTGACATAGTGCATCTTCTCTCCTACCATAAGATCAGCCAGCAACAACACGCACACCATTACCAGAAGAAATATCTCTGGATAGGCAGGAGCTAAATTAGGCAGCAGAAAATTCATCAATCATCCTTAAACGGAGCAAAGGAATCGTATCTTGTTTCAGTTATAATTTGCTGTGCGCTATGTGCGCCAGCAGGTCATCAACCGTGGTATGCATCATTTCCGTCAACGGCAGTGGGTAAACTCCCATCCATAGCACCGCCGTTGCTAGAATCGACAATATCAAAATCTCTCGCCCGGTAACGTCCTTCAACCCTTCCACACCAGGACTAGCTACCGCACCAAACACTACTCTCTTATACATCCACAGAGTATAGGCTGCGCCAAAAACCAGCGTGGTAGCAGCGAAAAATGCATACCAGAAATTAACCTTAATTGCCGCCATAATTACCATGAATTCTCCGACAAAACCGCTGGTACCCGGTAATCCAGCATTCGCCAATGCGAACAACATAAAGAACGCAGCAAATATAGGCATTTTGTTGACTACACCACCATAATCAGAAATTTGGCGCGAATGTAATCGATCGTACATCACCCCCACGCAAAGAAACATCGCGCCGGAAATGAAACCGTGCGAAATGATTTGTACCATTGCGCCCTCGATTCCTAAAGCATTAAATAAAAAGAATCCTAATGTGACGAATCCCATATGCGAAACTGATGCATAGGCGATGAGCTTTTTCATGTCTGCCTGTACTAGTGCAACTAGTCCGATGTATACAACCGCGATCAATGACAACCCTATCATCATGCCTGAAAGATACTGACTAGCATCTGGCACAATTGGCAGGGAAAACCGCAAAAAACCGTAACCACCCAGTTTTAATAATATGGCTGCCAATACCACTGAACCGCCCGTGGGTGCTTCTACATGCGCATCTGGTAACCAAGTATGTACCGGCCACATTGGCACCTTGACTGCGAATGCTGTTAAAAAAGCGACAAATATCAGAATTTGAGGGGCTAGCGGCAACGGTAGCTTGTGATAATCAAGTATCGAGAAACTGCCACCAGAAACGTTATAAAGATAAATAAATGCTACTAGCATCAGTAAGGAACCCATAAGTGTGTAAAGAAAGAACTTGATCGCCGCATACACACGATTAGGACCACCCCAAATACCAATAATAAGAAACATGGGAATTAGCGATGTTTCCCAGAATACGAAAAACAAAATTGCGTCAAGTGATGAAAATACACCGTTGACAATTCCAGACATGACAAGAAACGCACCCATATATTGGGACACCCGGTTGCTTATTACCTGCCACCCGGCTATCACTACCAGTGGTGTAGTAAAACAGTTAAGCAGAATTAATGGTATAGCGATGCCATCTACGCCCAGGTGATAATGAACGTTAAAACGTTCGATCCAGGCATGGTATTCAACGAATTGCATGCCGCTCATGATTGGATCAAACTGGGTATATAGCGGAATTGCCACTAGTAAACTCAATACCGATCCTATCAGCGCCAGCCACTTTGCCAATCGAGCATTGCGGTCACCGCCGGTGGCAAACACTACAACACCAATAAAAATTGGCAGCCAGATAACCAAACTTAATAGGGGAAAACCAAACAACATATTTATTCCGTTTTATTTATTGACGCGTAGTTAGGCTGTAAGCTGGGAGAACACGGCGCTCTCTACCTTGCTGTTCGTTCTGTCATGTCCGATACAACCACAAACTTATCAGTACGAATACACCGACGATCATGGTAAAAGCGTAGTGATAGATATAGCCCGACTGGAAGCGACGCACCAACATGGCAGTCCACACAACCACCCGCGCCGTACCATTGACAAAGAATCCGTCAATAATCTTTACGTCACCGAACTTCCACAGACCACGGCCTAAAGCTCGCACGCCACCAGCGAAGAGCCAAGAATATAATTCGTCAATATAGTACTTACGGTCGAGCAAGGTATAAAAGGGTCCGAAGATTTGTTTTATTTTTCCCGGCAAATCGGTCTTCACTATATAAAAATACCAGGCAGTAAAAATCCCGCCCAATAAAAACCAGAATGGCATAGTAGTAAGCGCATGAGTCATCATTACCCATACACCGTGAAATTGTGTCACCATTTTGGCAATTGCCTCATGTTGCGATCCGATTTGTATAGCGCTACCAAAATAATCCCCAAATAACATTGATTCAATTAGCCAGCCTGCGCCAATAGTAGGTATTACCAGAACAATAAGTGGCAAAGTAATCACCCATGGCGATTCATGTAAATACTCCATAGTGTGATGATCCATGCAAGGCCTGCCATGAAAAGTCATGAACAACATACGGAACGTGTAAAAAGCAGTCACGAACACTGTAATTAATACGCATACGTACGCAAAATTTGCACCGGGAACGGCAGCAAAATGTACCGCCTCAATAATAGCGTCCTTAGAGAAAAATCCAGAGAAACCAGGAACTCCGGCATTTGCCAATGCAGCAAAAAACATAGTCCAGTAGGTAATGGGCATATATTTCTTAAGCCCTCCCATTTTTCGCATATCCTGTTCGTGATGCAATGCTATGATTACTGAACCCGCTCCCAGGAACAGCACTGACTTAAAGAATGCGTGTGTCATGAGGTGAAATATTGCCGCCGAATAAGCTGATGCCCCTAATGCCACCGTCATATAACCTAATTGTGATAGGGTTGAATATGCCACTACACGTTTTATGTCATTTTGTACCATCGCCACCAGTGCCATAAACAAAGTAGTAATGCCACCAATCACCAGTATCACTGATAGAGCCGTATCAGATAGTTCAAACAATGGCGACATACGTGCCACCATGAAAATACCTGCGGTTACCATAGTTGCTGCATGAATCAAAGCTGAAATCGGTGTCGGCCCTTCCATAGAGTCGGGTAGCCATACATGCAGCGGAAATTGTGCGGACTTGCCCATCGCACCGATGAATAGAAAAATACATATTACTGACATCAGCATCCACGGTAATCCGGGGATGATTTCAATTGTCTTGGTTGCCATCTGTGGTGCTTGCGCAAATACCGTTGCATAATCCAGTGTTCCGAAATACATTAAAACTATACCAATGCCAAGAAGGAAACCGAAATCACCGACACGGTTGACTAAAAAAGCTTTCAAGTTGGCATAGATCGCCGTCGGACGGGTATACCAGAAGCCGATCAATAGATAGGAAACCAATCCCACCGCTTCCCAACCGAAGAAAAGCTGAAGGAAATTATTAGCCATCACTAGCATCAGCATCGAGAAAGTGAAAAGCGAGATATAGCTAAAAAACCGCTGATAACCAGGATCCTCGCGCATGTATCCGATGGTATAGATGTGCACCATAAGAGACACAAAGCTCACCACTACCATCATTGAGGCTGAGAGCCGGTCAATTAAAAAACCAATCTCGAAGTGAGTGACACCGGAAGTCATCCAAGTGTAAACACTGCCGTTGTAGACATTACCCTTTAAAACATCCACGAAAACGATAATAGACGCAGCCACACATACGAACATCAATGCAATAGTGACGCGATGACTCCAAGTCGTACCAATCAGGCGACCCAACAACCCAGCAATAAGTGCCCCAGCTAGCGGGGCCATCGGGACCAGCAAATAAAGTTCCTGCATTTCGATCATGGAATTCAGTGTTCAGTTACGGGTACTCTCTTCCAGTCCTTAACCACCCGGAATTCACCCTTTGAGTTTATCTAGATCATCTACATTGATGGTGCGTAAATTTCGAAACAACACTACCAATATCGCTAGGCCAACAGCAGACTCCGCTGCTGCTACAGTAAGAATAAAAAATACGAAAATCTGCCCAGATGGATCCTGCAGATAATGCGAGAACGCTACAAAATTCATATTTACCGCTAGTAACATCAGTTCAATAGCCATCAACAGAATAATCACATTCTTCCTGTTAAGGAAAATGCCAACAATACCAATCGCGAACAGAATCGCACCAAGTACTAGGTAATGAGACAACGATACCAAATGAACCACCCCTTATTTGAATAACACCAAAACATGGTTTATAGATTGCTATTATTCTTTTTTCTCGGACGGCATCGAAACTATCCTTACTCGATCCTTCCGCTTTACTACCACCTGTTGAGCTGGGTCTAGAAATTTGCTACCTGAGCGACGACGCAAGGTCAAAGCGATAGCAGCAACCATCGCTACCAGCAGGATCACCGCCGCCAATTCAAACGCATAAACATATTCGGTATAAATCAAACGGCCCAGCTCCTTGGTGTTACTGTAATCAGCTGCATGTGGCGGTGGTACGGGCATCTGATCAATACCAAAGCTCTTATTTATCAGAACCATTGCCACTTCGGCAGCCATTACTAGTGCTAAGAGTGCGCCAAATGGAAACCATTTCCAAAAACCTTCGCGTAGACGATCAAGATTAATATCCAACATCATTACCACAAATAGGAATAGGACCATTACTGCCCCCACGTACACCAGCACCAGCGTAATTGCAAGAAACTCCGCACCTAGCATCAACCATAATCCTGCAGAAGTAAAAAATGCCAGAACCAGAAGCAATACTGCATGCACCGGGTTACGAGACGTAATAACACCTAGCGCAGATAGCACAAGTACTGTCGCAAAAAAATAAAAACTTATTTCTGGAAAGCTCATATGTACTTAATAACAAATTACCGATAAGCCGCATCCGTTTCTCTATCCTTCGCTATCTGTTCTTCATACCTATCTCCCACCGCCAGAAGCATTTCCTTGGTATAGATTAGGTCGCCTCGTTTCTCACCGTGATATTCGAGAATACGAGTCTCAACAATCGCATCTACCGGACAAGCTTCCTCACAGAAGCCACAGAATATACACTTGGTAAGATCGATATCGTAGCGAGTGGTACGACGCGTACTATCGTCACGTTGCTCAGAATCAATAGTAATCGCAAGTGGTGGACATACTGCTTCACATAGGTTGCAAGCAATACAACGTTCTTCCCCATTAGGATATCGACGCAATGCATGTAAACCGCGGAAGCGAGGCGATTGTGGCGTCTTTTCTTCAGGAAAATGTATCGTAATTTTTCGTGCAAATAAATATCGTCCAGTAAGCACCATACCTTTGAGCAGCTCAAACAACAGAAAAGTACTGAAAAAGTCCTTAATACGATTCACCAATCTCTCCTGTCTCAATGAAACCACAAATTGAGCGGGAACATACCCAGAACCGACGATGGTAGTTGCATCAGCCCACCCAGTAGAACAATCCACACCAGCGTGATGGGGATGAATACTTTCCAGCCCAGGCGCATGATCTGATCATAGCGATAACGTGGAAAAGTTGCACGAAACCAGAAGAAACAAAATAGCAAAAACGCAATTTTTAACAGCAACCAGATAAAACCAGGAATCAGAGTAAATGGCACTATATTAAACGGTGGCAACCAACCACCTAAAAACATGATGCTAGCAAGGGTCGCTACCAGAATCATATTGGCGTACTCCGCCAGGAAAAATACTGTAAAAGCCATACCAGAGTACTCAACATGGAAGCCAGCAACTATTTCTGACTCCCCTTCAGCCACATCGAATGGAGCACGGTTAGTCTCTGCCACACCAGAAATGAAATACACTAGAAACATGGGAAACAATGGAATCAAATACCAGTTAATAAGACTTCCGCCTTGCTGACCTTTGACGATATCACCTAAATTTAGACTCTGCGACATCATCAGCACGCATACCAGCGCAAATCCCATTGCTAGTTCGTACGAGACAAGCTGCGCAGCAGTACGCATTGTGCCAAGAAAAGCATACTTGGAGTTGGATGCCCAGCCTGCAATGATAACGCCATAAACACCCATTGAAGTCATCGCTAAAATGTAAAGCAATCCAGCATTGATGTCTGCTAGAACCATTTCTGGTGAAAATGGCACTACTGCCCATGCCGCTAGTGCAGGTGCGATAGTCAGAACTGGCGCCAGCACAAACAGAAACTTGTTGGCACCATTAGGCACAATGATTTCTTTCATCATTGCCTTGACCGCATCAGCAATAGGTTGCCCCCATCCAGCCAACCATGGAATACCGAAAAAAGTTACCCGATTAGGTCCGACACGAATCTGCATGAAAGCAATAACCTTACGCTCTGCTAACGTGAGATAAGCCACACCAAGTAACAACGGGAGCACAATAGCGAAGATTAATAGCAAACTCTTGGTAAGCGAGAATAGCATCAGCCCCCATTCTGTCCCGAAAAACTGTCCGAATAATTGTTGTGCGTATACCATCAAAGAGCCTTGATCTTGCCCATCACAATTTTTTTACTATAATTTCACCAAACATATCTCCCAGCGTTGCAGTCAGTGGGTGTGCAGAAGCTAAGCGAACACAGTTGGTTGGAAGTTTGTCATCACAGGCCGCTCGCAAATGCACTTCACCCTCACCTTGCTTTAGTCCTACTTTGTCACCCCCACACACCCCTAGTTTCTCTAGCATTTCACCTGACATCCATGCTACTGGCACACTTGCGTCACGGGTGAGTTGCAACGATTCAGCACGGCGCACAATGGGATCAGCCTGATAAATGGGTACTTCGCCAATACGCTGGATTCCGTCACTTTCTTGTCTTACTTCGCTTACGGCAAAGTTCTTTAACTTATTATCCAGATGCCTTCTGATATCACTCCCGGGGGGAATAATCTCCGCGAATACTTGTTCCGATGTTTCAAAATCAAAACCCTCAAGTTCTAGCAGGTTGCCCAACACTCTCAATATTTTCCATGCTGGACGTGTGTCCCCCAATGGGGTTACTACCCCATTAAAGCTTTGCGCACGACCTTCTGTGTTGATAAAAGTACCAGAAGTTTCAGTAAATGGAGCAATTGGGAGCATCACGTCAGCGTAATCGATACAAGTAGAGGCATTGATCTTGTACGTACTCACCACAACAACCAATTCCGTTGCATCCAATGTTTTCATTGCAGCTTGGGGATTATAAGTATCGAGCTCTGGCTCTAGATTTAACAGCACATAAGCTCGGCACGGTTCAATACTAGGTTCATCTACATTCATTCCCAACATTTGCGAAGCGTTATGCCCACTATTCGACGACGCTCCCAAAGAGCTACTCACAGGCACCGCCCCGGCTAGGTAGGCACCAACACTGTTTGCAGCCTCACCCAACATGCCGAAATTTGCTTCTGAAAGTTGTGCTATATGCTGTGCCAGTATATGGATGTCTGCATATTGAGGGTGATGCTGCGTCAAATTACCGAGAAAAACTGCAGCTGGCTTATTATTCATGAGACTGACTGCCATTAAACGTGCGGTATCAGTTACGTCATCAACTGCTCCTACCACAGACTTCACGGCATCAGGAACCCCTACACCCTTTGACTCAACTATAACTTGCAAAACTTGTGCCAGCATCGCAACCATTTTAGAAGGCGAAATGATGGCTTGATTAGCTACTTCTAGAAGTAAATCGTCATTCACAAGGTTTATCAGATTCAATTCCGCCCCCCGCTTTACCGCCTGACGAAAACGCTGCGCGATGAGAGGATGATCCTTACGCAAGTTGCTGCCTATAACCAGCACTGATTTTAGTTCTGAAGTGTCGGCAATACTCATTCCTAACCAGGGCACACCTTGCAAATGACTATCCGCACGAAAGTCAGATTGGCGTAACCGATGATCTATATTTTCACTACCCAGACCCCGTATAAGCTTTTGTAGCAGATATAGTTCTTCTAGGGTACTGTGAGGGGAAGCCAACGCACCGATACTCTGCGCGCCGTATTTTTCTTTTGTCGCTTTCAGCCCGTTAGCAATGAATTCAAGCGCAGTTTGCCAGTCACACTCCTGCCATTGTCCATCGTGCTTCATCATAGGTGTGGTCAGACGATCTTCAGAATTAAGCCCCTCGTAGGAAAAACGGTCTTTGTCCGATAACCAGCACTCGTTGACCTCTTCATTATCACGCGGTAATACACGCATTACACGATTCTGCTTCACCTGTACTATTAGGTTTGTGCCGAGACCACAATGTGGGCTTATAGACTTTCTACGCGATAGTTCCCAAGTACGAGCAGAATATCGGAACGGCTTACTGACAAGTGCACCCACCGGACAAAGATCAATCATGTTGCCAGATAACTCCGAATCCACTGTACTGCCAACAAACGACAAGATTTCAGCATGTTCACTACGACCAATCATACCTAGTTCCATGATGCCAGCAATTTCCTGGCCGAAACGTACGCAACGCGTACAATGGATGCAACGAGTCATATCGGTGGAAATAAGTGAACCAAGATTTTTATTCACCACTACGCGTTTAGGTTCTGTATATCGTGATGCGCTTTCCCCATAACCTACTGCCAGATCTTGCAACTGACATTCACCTCCTTGGTCACAAATTGGACAATCCAGCGGATGGTTGATGAGCAGAAACTCCATCACTCCTTTCTGTGCCGTAATCGCCTGTTCACTATGCGTGGATACCTTCATTCCTTCCATAGCAAATGTAGCGCAGGCCGGTAAGGGCTTGGGCGCCTTCTCCACCTGCACTAGGCACATGCGACAGTTAGCAACAATAGACAGTTTCTTGTGATAACAGAAATACGGGATATATATACCTAGCTGATTGGCACCATCCATGACGGTTCCACCCTTGGGTACCGATACCTGCTTACCGTCGATTTCAATATTTATCATTGGGCAAAATTCTTGGATTAACTACACGTAATCACAGATAACAAATAATGACACACTTTACTCGCTTCATACTATCGGTGAGCATGTGCACTACACCATACATTTCTTGTGTTCAATATGGTACTCAAACTCGTCACGAAAATGCTCTATCATGGCACGCACCGGCATCGCCGCCGCATCCCCCAGTGCACAAATTGTTCGCCCCTCAATGTTGTCGGCAACATTGTTGAGAAGATCTAGATCTTCCATTCGTCCCTTGCCGGTCTCAATACGATGTATCACACGATAGAGCCAGCCAGTGCCCTCGCGGCACGGTGTGCACTGACCACAGGATTCCTCGAAATAAAAGTACGCCAGCCGTTCTAGCGCTCTCACCATGCAGGTGGTGTCATCCATAATGATGACCGCACCGGAACCCAGCATGGATCCGGCCTTAGCAATCGAGTCGAAATCCATATCAGTCTGCATCATAATGTCACCGGGCAGTACCGGCATAGATGAACCGCCAGGAATACACCCTTTTAGCTTTCTTCCGTCGCGCATGCCACCTGCCATTTCCAGTAGTTTCACAAAGGGTGTGCCCAGTGGTACTTCGTAATTTCCCGGCTTGTTGACATGGCCAGATACTGAGAAGATCTTGGTACCACCGTTGTTGGGCTTGCCAATCCGTAGGTACTCCTCTCCACCGTTTCGGATGATCCAAGGTACCGCAGCAAACGTTTCAGTATTATTGATAGTGGTTGGTTTGCCATAGAGACCAAAGCTCGCAGGAAATGGTGGTTTGAAACGCGGCATTCCTTTCTTACCCTCAAGCGACTCCAGTAGTGCGGTTTCCTCACCGCAAATATATGACCCGTAGCCATGATGATTGTAAAGCTGAAAACTGAAACCGGAACCTAATAAGTCCTCACCTAATAAACCTGCAGCACGCGCTTCATCTATTGCCTCCTCCATGCGCTCGTATGTGTCCCAGATTTCACCATGAACGTAATTGTAGCCAGTCCTGATACCCATTGCGTAGGCACCAATGGCCATTCCTTCTATCAGAATATGCGGATTGTGATGCATGATGTCACGATCCTTGAAGGTGCCAGGCTCACCCTCGTCGGAATTGCATACTAGGTATTTGTCACCTTCATACTGTTTGGGCATGAAGCTCCACTTCAATCCGGTTGGAAAGCCTGCCCCACCTCGTCCACGTAGCGCTGATTTCTTCACCTCCTCGATAATTTTATCTGGCGGAATCTTTTCGGCCAGAATCTTTCTTAGTGCGGCATACCCCTCTCGCTGTTCGTAATGGCCAAGCCGCCAGTTATCTGGGTCGGACGGATTTACCCCGGGGAGAAGTATTCCAGGCGGAAGTATCTGGGTTAGCTGGGTCATTTACTCAGCTCCTCCAGTAATTGATCAATTTTTTCGTTAGACATAAAGCTACACATACGTTTGTTATTGACCAACAACACCGGTGCATCACCACACGCACCCATGCACTCACCCTCCTTAAGGGTAAATTTTACGTCGGTCGTAGTCTGGTTGAAACCAATACCTAGTTTTCGTTTTAAATGGGCAGCTGCATCGGTCCCACCAGACAAGCCACAAGGTAGATTAGTGCAAACGGTAAGCTTGTATTTTCCCAAGGGTTGCAAGTTATACATATTGTAAAAAGTCGCCACCTCATACACCGCGATCGGCGGCATCCCTAAATATTGAGCAATAAAATCCATAGTCTCGTTGGCCAGCCAACCCTTCTCATCCTGAGTAATAGCGAGCGCTGACATCACCGCAGATTGCTTCTGATCGATTGGATACTTCTCAATCTCGCAATCTATTTTTTTAAGTGATAACGCGCTTAACATCTCAATTGACAGTCTATATTCATATTACTATCTATCTATTTCACCAAACACAATGTCCTGCGTACCGATGATTGCCACAACGTCGGCAATCATATGACCACGCGACATTTCATCTAGTGCCGCCAAATGGGGAAAGCCTGCAGCACGTATTTTTAAACGATAGGGCATATTTGCGCCATCCGATATAAGATAAATGCCAAACTCACCCTTGGGATGCTCAACCGCAGCATAAACTTCACCCGGCGGCACATGGAAGCCTTCTGTAAAAAGCTTGAAATGGTGAATTAATTCTTCCATATTCTGTTTTATTTCTACACGCGAAGGTGGCGCAATTTTGTGGTTATCAGTTATTACTGAACCGGGATTCTTGCGTAGCCATTCAACACAACGTTTAATAATACGATTGGATTGACGGAATTCTTCCATACGTACTAGGTAACGATCATAGCAGTCGCCGTTGACTCCTACAGGTATGTCGAAATCAATTTGATCGTAAACTTCGTATGGCTGCTTCCTGCGCAAATCCCATTCTACGCCGGAACCACGTAGCATCGGTCCTGTAAACCCTAGCGCCATAGCTCGCTCGGGTGAAACCACACCTATGCCAACTAAACGCTGTTTCCAAATACGATTGTCTGTAAGTAAAGTCTCATACTCGTCCACATAAGTAGGGAAACGGACAGTAAAGTCCTCAATAAAATCTAGCAACGAACCTTGGCGATTCTCGTTTAGCGCCTTGGTTTTTTTTTCGTTGTGAATTTTCGATGGTTGGTATTGCGGCATTGAATCCGGTAAATCTCGATAGACCCCACCGGGGCGATAATAAGCCGCATGCAACCTAGCTCCAGATACAGCCTCGTAACAATCCATCAGGTCTTCGCGCTCGCGGAAAGCATAGAGAAACACTGTCATTGCACCTACATCCAACGCATGTGCTCCTAACCATAAGAGGTGATTAAGGATGCGAGTGATCTCATCGAACATCACACGAATGTATTGCGCACGCAACGGCACCTTAAGCTGAAGTAATTTCTCGATTGCCATTACATAGGCATGTTCGTTTACCATCATCGAAACGTAATCCAGCCGATCCATGTAGGGAACCGACTGGATATATGGCTTATTTTCAGCCAATTTCTCGGTAGCACGATGCAGCAACCCAATATGGGGGTCAGCGCGTTGTACTACTTCGCCATCTAGCTCCAGCACTAGACGCAATACCCCATGCGCCGCCGGATGCTGTGGACCAAAATTCATAGTGTAGTTACGTATCTCAGCCATGTTTCAGTGCTCTCCACAGCAAAAACCTCATTTATTATCTCCATAGCCCTCTTCACGGATTACACGCGGCGTAATCTCACGCGGCTCAATACTGACCGGCTGGTAAATTACCCTTTTCTGGTCTGGGTCATAGCGCATTTCTACGTTTCCAGTTAAGGGAAAATCCTTGCGAAACGGGTTGCCGATAAAACCATAATCAGTGAGAATGCGGCGTAAATCCGGATGCCCAGTAAAAACAATACCATAAAGATCAAATGCCTCGCGCTCGTACCAGTTTGCAACCGGCCATATTCCGATAACCGAATCCAGCATGGGAAATTCGTTATTAGTAGCGAACGTCCTAACCCGCAACCTGTAGTTATGTTTAATGGAAAGTAAATGATAAACAGCTGCGAAGCGCTTTTCCTGACGATCACTCTCAGTGATAGATTCGACACCGTAGGACAAATAGTCGACCCCACACAGGTCAATGAGAATTTCAAAACCTAACTCAGAATTATCACGCAGGGTTTCCATTACCCACAACAATTCAGTTGGGGCCACCTCGATGGTCAGTTCACCCAATTGCTCATTTGTGCTTACAAGTTTATTGGTAAGCACTTTTTGCAAACAAAGGAAGAGCGTTTCCAAGCGAGAGAACGACATAATTATTGCCTCAGCAGGCGATGGTGTTGGTGCGCTTGATTTTATTCTGCAGCTGAATAATCCCGTAGAGCAGGGCTTCTGCTGTCGGCGGGCAACCGGGTACATAGATGTCCACCGGTACGATACGGTCACAACCACGTACCACCGAGTAGGAATAGTGATAAGGACCACCCCCGTTGGCGCAAGATCCCATGGAAATTACCCATCGCGGTTCGGCCATCTGATCATAAACCTTGCGCAATGCGGGAGCCATTTTGTTACACAAGGTACCAGAAACTATCATTACATCTGATTGACGTGGGCTGGGACGAAACACAACGCCAAAACGGTCTAGGTCATAGCGCGATGCAGCAGCTTGCATCATTTCTACTGCGCAGCAAGCAAGTCCAAAAGACATCGGCCACATAGAACCAGTCCGCCCCCAATTAATGATCTTATCCAGACTGGTGGTAACAAAACCTTTTTCAAGTACACCCTCAATACTCATACCATTAGTCCCACTCCAATGCTCCCTTCATCCATTCGTAAATGAAACCAATGATGAGAATACTAAGAAATATCATCATTGCAACAAAACCGAACAGGCCAATCTCGTTCAGCACTATCGCCCAGGGAAATAAAAACGCAATTTCTAGATCAAAAAGAATGAACAAAATAGCAACCAAATAATAACGCACATCGAACTTCATACGTGCGTCCTCAAAAGCTTCAAAACCACACTCGTAGGGTGAGAGTTTCTCGCTGTCGGGACGATTAGGTGCAAGTAGCCAACCAAGTGCCATTGGCACCACACCTACGGCAAGACCGACAAAGATAAACAACAGAATTGAAAAATAATTTTCTAGCATCTTTGTAACCAGAATTAAAGGTAAAAGAATTAGACTCGCTTAATTTACAGCTGTTCCCTATGGAACGCCATCCTCTAAAATTGATGCCGACGGCGAGGCACCTCTAAGCTGTGATATACGGTCGTTTCAGTAGAGTTGTCGTAAATTTAACGTAAATATTTAGCTTCTCTACGCCCTACTTCTTCGATCGTTTTCAGGTTTCTGCCGACAGCCTTAAAATCATTCTATCACATCAGTTTCAAGCCACAATAGCCTGTTATTACCAGGTATTTTTAAGGGTAGAGGCACATTCTGAGGGCGGCGCCCTAGATCCTCGTAGATAGTACTGACTACCCGTTTCAGAAAAACTGAAATGTCTTTTATGTTGCGTGTTGTTAGTTCTGATCATAATGTCATATCTATCCTTCAGGGATCTCTAGTCATGTAATTTGTTAGGGGATAAGTAATGAACCGCGAGATTAAAGTTTAGTGGTTAGGTGTGATACCCTTTTAGATCACAATTTGGTGTTGTCTGCTGCTCAATACCGCGCATAGGCGAGCACATGTTAGCAAACTTCACCCTAGTGAAACCGTCAGGCGTTTACTAATGGTCCTACAAGCATACATTGATGAAAGCTGTGACGAGGACGGTGTTTTTGTCCTAGCAGGTTGCATATCGAATGCTGAATCGTGGGCGGCCTTCACCAAGGAATGGGAAGAGGTGCTGAAATATGGAATACTAAACAAACAAGGTAGATACCATTTCAAGATGTCAGAGATGGCTTTAAATGAAGAAAGGATGTCACGTGTCCCGCTATTCTTAAAAATTATAGAGAAGTATGTCCTTGGATTTATTTCAGCGAAGATAAATGTATCTGAATTGAAGCGAGCTTTGACCCGAATCAGAATCCCTAATGTACATATAAATTGGGACGCACTGTCTAATCCTTATTATGTAACCTTCAGATGCTTGCTTGATATGTTCCATTTAGAGCGCGACCAGATGGCTGATGTGATTCCATTAGATGAGCAGGTTGATTTCATTTTCGATTACCGAGATGAGAAAAAAACTATTCTTTCTATTTGGGATGAGTATATAAAAGCGCGACCTGATGAGGTCAAGAAGTACTATGGAGCCGCCCCTAGGTTTGAAGATGATGAAAAATTCCTGCCACTTCAATCCGCCGATTTATGGGCGTGGTGGGTTCGAAAATGGTACAACGAAGGAACTCCAGAGAAAATACTAGCAGGGGATTTCGGCCAATTTAATCTAAAGATGACCAGAAAGCACTCAAGAGTTGAAATATCATTAAATGAAGAGCAGCTAGTGGAGGATATAAAACGTATACTACGTGGGCAGATTAGTGCGGATCATATTATTTATGATGTGAAATTTTCTTAAACGCAATCTTCTTATATGAGTTTAGGAACTTGCCAGAAACAGCAGTCTTTTATTTAATTTTTCCTTCAAACTGTGAGCTGTTTTTGCTGGAAGAAAAACTAGGACAGTACGTACGTAACATGTTGATTTATAGATAATTGTGGTGCCGACGGCGAGACTCGAACTCGCACAGCTTTCGCTACCGCCCCCTCAAGACGGCGTGTATACCAATTTCACCACGTCGGCAGCTTAACTTGAGATCCGAGTTTAAAGATTAATCTTTTTTATACCATGGTATTAGTCAATTAAATAAATCCTATTTCTCTAAACTATTGGGGTATCTCCCCAGCCTTTGAGACCTCACTGTCCGTAGGAATTAGGGGTGGAGCAGCAGGGAGGGATTCTACCGGAACAGATGACTGGACTGATATTGCATTCTCCATAACACCCTTGCTTTCTGTTTCATGGCCCGAAAAATACGTAAGTCCAAGGGTGGAAACAAAAAATACTGCCGCGAGAACTCCTGTTGTTCTGCTTAAAAAATTTGCAGAACCACTAGCACCAAACAAACTTCCGGACGAACCGCTACCGAAAGCGGCGCCCATGTCAGCTCCCTTACCGTGTTGTAGCAAAACCAAGACAATTACGCTAATGGCTGATAGCACATTTACAACCCAAATGAATGTTTCCAATTTTACTCCAAAATAATCAACCCTGCGCTGCAAGGCAAATAGGAATGAATTCGTCAGCAGCCAATGAAGCACCTCCGATCAATCCCCCATCAATATCTAGCATGGCAAACAACTCCGCAGCATTACTTGCCTTCACGCTACCTCCATAAAGGATTCGTAACTCGGTGGCGACCTTGACATTATGACTTGCAACCCTGTTGCGGATAAAAACATGCACATCCTGGGCTTGCTGGGGTGTGGCAGTTTTACCAGTACCGATAGCCCATATTGGTTCATAAGCTAGCACTGATCTAGCCAGCGCATCTATACCCACTAGTCCAATCACCGCGTCCAATTGCTCCCCTACTACTTTCTCGGTAAACCCGGCCTCGCGCTGCTCCAGGGTTTCGCCAACACACAAAATAGGAACTAAGCCAGCGTCCTGTGCTACCTTAAACTTTAGGGAAACCATATGACTGTCTTCACCGTACAGGGTACGCCGTTCCGAATGACCGACAATCACGTAGTAGCAGCAAAAATCAGTCAACATAGCTGCTGAGACCTCACCAGTGTAAGCTCCCTTTTCATGCTGACTAATATTCTGAGCACCCCAAGAAACATGGGTATTTTTCAACAGTGACTGCACTTGAAATAAATAAGGATAAGGTACACACACTGCACAGACCGCTTTTTGCATCCCTACCGTCCCTGCAACAATCATGTTTAGCAAATCTCGATTCTGCTCAATTCCGCCATGCATCTTCCAGTTGCCCGCAACTAGTTTTAAGCGCATGGCTGTTCTTCCTCAAAAGCGTAGAATGCTACCCGTGAATAGAAATTGGGTCAATCATGGAAAACCTTATTAGCGCAGTCAGAATAAAAGCATAGAAACGGCTTAGAGTGAGAAAAATGACTGACACGCAGACCTTAAGATATCCTATTTCAACTTTGTGCTGTAAGGAAAACCATTTTACATCTAGAGCATGACAATATCGAGCAAGAGTCGGTATAGCCCCCCATATTCACTGTTATGCACCGCTTTCAAACTTTGTGCGTTGCATACTACCCAAAACGACCAGTGATATAGTCTTCTGTCTGTTTATTCTTAGGTTTGATAAAAATGGTGTCCGTAACACCGAATTCGATTAACTCCCCCAGATACATATAGGCCGTGTAATCAGACACCCGCGCTGCTTGTTGCATACTGTGGGTGACAATGAGTATAGTAATCTTCTTTTTAAGGTCGGTAATGAGCTCTTCGATACTTGCAGTGGCAATCGGGTCAAGCGCCGAAGTAGGTTCGTCGAACAACAGCATTTCGGGATCGGTGGCAAGTGCTCGGGCGATACACAAGCGTTGCTGCTGACCACCGGAAAGCTTAAAAGCAAGACTATTCATGCGATCTTTCACCTCATCCCATAGCGCTGCACCATGCAAAGCTTCTTCAACTTTGTCATCTAATATTGCGCGCTGCCTTATCCCCCGCACGCGTAGGCCATAGGCTACATTCTCATAAATAGATTTGGGAAAGGGATTAGGTTTCTGGAACACCATGCTAATACGCATACGTACTTCAATTGGATCAACGTTACGTGAAAGAATATTGACGTTATCTGGATGCAAGATTATATCGCCGACATATCGATTACCAGGATAAAGATCGTGCATGCGATTGAAGCAGCGCAAAAAAGTTGTTTTACCACAGCCGGATGGGCCAATTAGTGCAGTTACTTGTTTCTCATGCAGAACCATATTAATGTTCTTAAGTGCATTGAACGCACCATAGTAAAAACTCAGATTTCTGACTTCAGATTTGTACTGGGTCGGAACAACACCTGTAGAGACATTACCCTGTATGTGATCTTCTACCATTTTATGTTCTTACGCATACGATAACGCACGTAGATAGCCAATGCGTTCATGGCAAGTGTCATTACAACCAGCACTAACCCCGCTGCTGCTGCATTGATCTGAAATTCTTCTTGAGGCCGCGAGACCCAGTTGAACATCTGTATCGGCATCACGGTAAAGGGTGCTGTTAACCACTCAAATGACAGAAAAGGAAACTCGGCCTTGATTGGAGATGGTGGCAGAAAAGCAATGAAAGTTAACGCACCTATAGTGATGATAGGGGCAGTTTCACCAATTGCACGAGCTAGGCCGATAATAACACCAGTCATAATACCTGCTGCAGAATAGGGAAGCAGATGATCAGAAACAGTTTGCCACTTGCTCGCACCAAGGGCATAAGCACCCTCACGAATGGCTATAGGAATGGATCGTATCGCCTCACGAGTCGCGACAATTACTATTGGTAGAATCAGCAACGCAAGTGCCAATCCCGCCGACAAAATACTCTGACCAAATCCTAGCTGATAAACAAATATACCCAACGCCAGCAGGCCGTAAACAATTGATGGCACTCCAGCTAAATTGGTTACATTGAGTTCTATTATCTCAGTAATGATATTCTTTGGCGCATACTCCTCCAGGTAAACACCCGCTCCAATTCCTATCGGTACGGCGGCAGCGGCGGTCACAACCATCACCAAGGTTGTACCAACCCAGGCTGAAAGTATACCGGCTGAACCTGGCCTCCGCGATGGAAAAGAAGTAAAGAAATCCCATGATAAACGCGGCATTCCATCGATAAGCATGTGAGCAAACAGCGCTATAAACGTAAGTACTGCAATCATCAGCGCAACCACGCCAATAACCATAAACAAAAAGTCCAAACGCTTGTGGCGGACAATGATGAGACGAATCTCTTGAAGATTCTTAGTGTTTCGCATCAACTTTGGCCTGGTAGTATGGAGTGCAGCACATCCATCAGGATGTTAAAAAGTAGATAATTCATGTGGTTATACAAACCCTAATATTACATTGAAAATATGTACTCTATAGTCGAGTTAAGATTAATACACTTCACGATATCGTTTGCGCAAAATGTGACCAATAATGTTAAATGTGAGAGTTAACAGAAACAATGTAAGCCCAGCAGCAAAAATGGTCTGATAACCGATGCTGCCGTGTGGTAAATCTCCTAAGCTCACCTGCACAATGTAGGCTGTAATAGTGGCCGCCGGTTCCATTGGATTCCAGGTAAGATTTGGCTGCATACCAGCCGCCACTGCTACCACCATGGTTTCCCCCACTGCACGAGAAATACCAAGAATATATGCTGCAGCAATACCTGAAAAAGACGCTGGTATCACAACCCGAATAGCAGTCTGAAATCGTGTCGCACCCATTGCATAGGAGCCTTCGCGCAAGTGCATCGGTACCGCACGCATTGCGTCCTCAGCCATGGAACTAACATAAGGAATAATCATAATGCCCATCACCAACCCGGCAGAAAGCAGGCTAAAACCAGGCAATTCTGGGAATATTTTTTGCAGTAGGGGTGTTACAAACAATAATGCAAAATAGCCATATACGACCGTTGGCACTCCACCTAGCATCTCAAGAAATGGCTTGGCTATCTCACGCACAGCGAAAGGCGCGAATTCAGAAAGATATATGGCGATTATGGTTCCGAGGGGAATCGCTACTAAAAGTGCAACTGCAGAGCTTACGAGAGTGCCTGAAATTAGTGGGAGTATACCATAGTGCGCATCCTCAAATAGTGGTGTCCATTGGGTGTCAGTAAGAAAGTCCCAGACTGGAATTTGCTGGAAAAATACAAGCGACTCTTTAACTAACATCACCACAATTGCTAGCGTAATTGCTACCGAAACAAATGCCATCAAAAGTAACAATGTCTCAATAAAACGCTCACGCAAATGGCGGCGATGACTATATCCGAGTCTTCCGGGTTGACTTGTTTCGGCAAGGAACTGTGGTGTCACGAACAAATACCTATTTAGGGTGGTTCCCGAAGAAATTGAATATTACGACAGAAATGTTACATTCTCGTGACACACAAAACACATATCTATAAACTAAGCCCTTTCCAATTGTTGATTCAGTAGATTCTATACTCTAACTTTAAAAGTTTATGGGTGACTCACTAATTATTATGATTAGATAAACCACAAAGCCAGCATCCCACTTTGCAAAAGAGAAGCTCTCTTAAAAATCTTTCCCATTCATTGCTACTTGTACATAACTATAAAATAATTAATCGTTGTTTCTTTGCCAGCTTTACAGCACTTAAAGTTTTTATGGTTATCCGTGACAAGCGTTCCAACAATTGTATGACAAGCTGCAAAAATGAAATCTATTTTTTTCTTTAGCATACAAAAAATAAAAGCCAAAATAGAAATAAAAACCTAAACGATTTTACACTTAGGAACCTCAGAGGTGGTCAATGAGACTACATGAAAACGGCCTATTGATATTCGAGATGGCAAAACAACAGATATTATCGGTGGAAAGGTAGATAAATTAAGTTTACGCTGCTAACCAAGGCAAGTTGATTAAGAACCGCTGATGTAGTCTGGCGATAGATAGCTGAGCTGCATGAATTGATATATAGCAGGAAACTAAGCGGCTATCCAGTGCAAGATCCCACATGAGACAAGAAAGGAAAATGAAGCGCACCAGGTGAAATTCTTACAAATCTTACGACTCAGTCGAAAATGGAGTTCGGACTACCTGTTCAACAGAGCCTCGCTAACTCACGCCGAATCTCGAAATAAGATATAAGCATGACTGCCCATAATTCTAGAGTAACCGTTGTACCTACGGTACTGATAGTCATCTAGATAGCTTGTTCACTGTTCTGTGATTCTCCCATGTCCTCTTCACTCAAAAAACCATGTTCTCCACCAGCGTCAAGCCAGAGCTTCTGCCTTTTGCGTACATTGTGAAAAGCTAAGCCAGTGCCAGCCGGAATAAGCCGCCCGACAATTACGTTCTCCTTAAGACCACGCAGGTTATCTTTCTTACCCATGATGGCCGCTTCTGTTAGCACTCGCGTGGTCTCTTGAAAGGAAGCAGCGGAAATAAACGAGTCTGTAGAAAGTGCCGCCTTGGTGATACCTAATAGCATGAATTCGTATATTGCCGGCTTCTTACCCTCGGTCACCATCCGCTCATTTTCTTCCAACAAGTCCGCGCGTTCCACCTGCTCACCTAAAATGAAGCGCGTTTCTCCGGCATCAACAATCTGAACCCGGCGTAGCATCTGGCGCACGATTACCTCAACATGCTTATCGTTGATCTTCACACCTTGCAAACGATAAACATCTTGTACTTCGTCAGTAATGTAACGCGCTAATGCTTCCACTCCCAACAGGCGCAAAATATCGTGCGGGTCGGCAGGACCATCTACGATACTTTCCCCCTTATTTACTACCTGACCATCGTGCGCCATAACATGCTTATCTTTAGGAATCAGATACTCGTGGGCAACACCGTCTGGATCTGTGATTACTAGACGTTGCTTACCCTTGGTGTCCTTGCCAAACGATACAGCACCGGTAACTTCCGCCAGTACGCCAGAATCCTTGGGGGAACGAGCTTCAAACAATTCTGCTACGCGCGGCAGACCGCCAGTGATATCACGGGTTTTTGAGCTTTCCTGTGGAATTCGCGCCAGTACAGAGCCCACGCTTACTTGCTGCCCGTCACGCACGATAATGATAGAGCCAGTTTGGAAGGTAATATTAACTGATAGATCACCCTCGTGTTTCACTTCCTTTCCTTTTGTACTCAAAAGCTTCACCAATGGGCGCAAACCCTTGGCTTGAGACGCGCCACGCCGCTTCGGATCGATCACTACCAGCGTAGATAAGCCAGTCACTTC
The DNA here is from genome assembly GCA_965248035.1 of Nitrosomonadaceae bacterium. Taxonomy (GTDB): domain Bacteria; phylum Pseudomonadota; class Gammaproteobacteria; order Burkholderiales; family Nitrosomonadaceae; genus BJGV01. The sequence continues at coordinate 1,689,216 of OZ252054.1, read as the reverse complement.
GTCAATTTGCTTAGCCACAGTCACGCCTTCTTCGACGTTTTCGAAACGTACCTTACCGGCATATTCGGTGATGATTGGTCGGGTGTGCGGGTCCCACGTTGCCAGCACCTGCCCTGACTTCACCATTTCTCCATCACGAATCAACAATGTTGCGCCATAGGGTGTTTTATGACGTTCGCGCTCACGTCCGTTGTCATCGTGTACCACCATCTCGCCACTGCGGGATATTGCTATTAGTTCATGACGGGAATTAGTCACATAGCGCATCGTGGGAGAATAGCGCACAACTCCGTTGGATCTGCTCTCTACCTGGCTTGCCACTGTGGTTCTGGATGCAGCTCCACCAATATGGAATGTGCGCATGGTAAGCTGAGTACCTGGCTCGCCAATAGACTGTGCAGCAATTACACCCACGGCTTCGCCGAGGTTAACCATAGTACCGCGTCCTAAGTCACGTCCGTAGCATTTGGCGCACAATCCATGACGAGTTTCACAGGTAAGTGGAGTTCGCACCTTTACTTCATCTATACCAAGAGACTCGATAGTTCCCACAGCATCCTCATCTAGTAGAGAACCGGCAGGATAAATCACTGCCTGGTTTTCTGGATTGATGATATCGTTTGCGGCCACGCGTCCAAGTATCCGCTCATGCAAGGCTTCAATAACTTCACCTCCTTCAACCAGCGCTTTCATAGCCACGCCGTTACCAGTCCCACAGTCCTCTTCGGTCACAACTAGATCCTGGGTTACATCCACTAAACGACGAGTAAGGTAACCAGAGTTAGCGGTCTTCAATGCGGTATCAGCCAACCCTTTACGCGCACCATGAGTGGAAATAAAGTATTGCAACACATTTAGCCCCTCACGGAAGTTTGCAGTAATGGGAGTCTCAATGATTGACCCATCCGGCTTTGCCATCAGGCCACGCATGCCCGCCAACTGACGGATCTGAGCAGCAGAGCCACGAGCACCAGAATCGGCCATCATGTAAATGGAATTGAATGATTCCTGCATTAATGGTTTGCCCTTCTTATCTTTTCTAACTTCTCCGGTTTGTGAGTCATACACCGGTTCAGTACCAAGTTGATCCATCATGGCCTTAGCAACCTGGTCACCGGCACGCCCCCAAATATCTACTACCTTGTTATAGCGCTCACCCTGAGTAACCAAACCAGAAGTGTACTGAGACTCGATTTCTTGTACCTCCTTCTCAGAAGAAGCAATAATATCGTTTTTCTGAACCGGCGTTAGCATGTCATCTAGACAAATAGAAATGCCAGCGCGAGTAGCATAAGTAAAGCCAAAATTCATCAATTTGTCAGCAAAAATTACGGTCTCACGCAATCCACAGAGATGGAAACTAGCATTAATAAGCTTGGAGATTTCCTTCTTCTTGAGCACTCTGTTGATTAAAGGAAATGGCAGCCCAACTGGCAGGATTTCAGACAGAAGTGCGCGTCCCACAGTGGTGTCATAACGCGTGATTTTTTCGTGTCGTTCACCATCGACGTCCACGTCATATTCATTTATCCGAACCATGCTCCTAGCATTCAACTCAACTGCACGACTTTCGTAGGCACGCGATACTTCACTTATATTGGGGAACAACATTCCCTCACCACTTGCACCAACTTTTTCACGAGTGATGTAATACAAACCCAACACGATATCCTGTGACGGCACGATAATTGGCTCGCCATTGGCTGGCGACAAAATATTATTGGATGACATCATTAGAGTACGGACCTCCATTTGCGCTTCCAGAGACAATGGCACATGCACGGCCATCTGGTCGCCATCGAAGTCGGCATTGAATGCTGCGCACACCAGTGGATGTAACTGGATAGCTTTTCCTTCGATCAGCACTGGCTCAAACCCTTGTATACCTAAGCGATGCAGCGTCGGCGCCCGATTCAACATTACTGGGTGCTCGCGAATAACATCTTCTAGAATGTCCCACACTATCGGAGTTTCGTTTTCTACTTCTCGTTTGGCCGCTTTAATTGTGCTGGCAATACCCATTATTTCAAGCTTGCTGAAGATAAATGGTTTGAACAATTCTAAAGCCATTTTCTTTGGTAAACCACACTGATGTAGTTTAAGCTGCGGACCCACCACAATTACTGATCGCCCAGAGTAATCAACTCGTTTACCCAGTAGATTCTGACGGAATCGTCCACCCTTACCCTTGATCATGTCAGCAAGGGATTTTAATGGGCGCTTGTTTGCACCCGTCATTGCCTTACCTCGGCGCCCGTTATCTAGCAAAGAGTCTACTGCTTCTTGTAACATGCGTTTTTCATTACGCACAATTATTTCGGGCGCCTTCAACTCAAGCAAGCGCTTCAAACGATTGTTGCGGTTGATGACTCGGCGATACAAGTCATTAAGGTCAGATGTAGCAAAACGTCCACCGTCTAACGGCACAAGTGGGCGTAATTCAGGCGGCAATGCCGGCAGCACCGTAAACACCATCCACTCTGGTTTGATACCAGACTTGTTGAATGCCTCTAATATCTTCAGGCGCTTTGAAAGTTTCTTTATCTTGGTTTCTGAGTTAGTAGCCTCCATATCACGTCGCAGGTTTTCAATTTCAACTTTAATATTCAGGTTGCTTAATAAGTCGCGAATACCCTCCGCACCCATGCTGGCATTAAAATCGTCACCGTATTCCTCCATCTTGGCACGATAGTCATCGTCGGTCAGTAACTGGCATCGTGCTAGCGGTGTCATCCCAGGGTCAGTTACTACAAAGGCTTCAAAATAAAGAACCCTTTCAATGTCACGCAGGGTCATGTCTAACACCATCCCAAGGCGAGACGGTAGAGACTTCAGAAACCAGATATGCGCCACCGGAGAAGCTAGTTGGATGTGTCCCATACGCTCTCGCCGCACCTTGGACAAGGTGACTTCAACGCCACATTTCTCACAGATCACACCGCGGTGCTTCAAGCGTTTGTATTTCCCGCATAAGCATTCGTAATCCTTTACTGGGCCAAAAATTTTAGCGCAGAATAACCCGTCTCGCTCCGGCTTAAAAGTACGATAGTTTATAGTTTCCGGCTTTTTAACCTCGCCGTAAGACCAGGAACGTATTTTCTCAGGAGAAGCAAGGCCGACCTTGATTGAATCGAATTCTTCTTTATGCGTAACCTGCTTGAATAAATCGAGTAGTGCTTTCATTTGTCACTCCTGTTAATCAGGGGTCAATACAAAAAACTTCGACAATAAAGTGCAACAATACCTAGAATTTAGCGATTAACTCTCAGTGCCTTTAAAAAGAAATTATCAATGCCGATCCAAGTCGATGTCCATCCCAAGTGAACGGATTTCCTTTACCAAGACATTGAATGATTCAGGCATTCCAGCATCAATCTTGTGGTCACCCTTGACGATACTTTCATATATCTTAGTACGTCCGTTCACATCGTCGGATTTGACGGTCAACATTTCCTGTAGTGTATAAGCAGCACCATAAGCCTCCAATGCCCACACCTCCATCTCACCAAATCGTTGGCCGCCAAACTGAGCCTTACCACCTAATGGCTGCTGAGTTACCAAGCTGTAAGGGCCTGTCGAACGCGCATGCATCTTGTCATCCACCAGATGATGTAACTTCAGAACATGCATGTAGCCCACTGTGACAAGGCGGTCGAAAGCTTCGCCGGTTCTGCCATCATATAGCGCAACCTGCCCAGATTGTGGTAAACCAGCAAGTTCAAGCATGTCTTTGATCTCTTTCTCTGTGGCACCATCAAATACGGGAGTAGCAAAAGGTACGCCGTCCTGGAGATTTTTTGCTAATTCCAAGATTTCCATATCGGAGAGTGAAGCAATATCCTCCTGTTTGCCGCTACTGTCGTAAATCTTATTGATAAATTTCCTGATTTCAGCAGTCTTGCTTTGAGCACGAAGCATATTACCAATTTTCATACCCAATCCTTTAGCTGCCCATCCAAGATGGATTTCCAGTATCTGTCCAACGTTCATACGCGAAGGCACACCCAGAGGATTTAATACAACATCGATTGGAGTGCCATCTGCCATGTAAGGCATATCTTCCACTGGAACAATTTTTGAAATTACGCCCTTATTTCCATGACGCCCCGCCATTTTATCTCCGGGCTGCAGACGCCGCTTCACCGCCACATAGACTTTCACCATTTTCTGCACGCCAGGTGGCAATTCATCACCCTGGGTAAGTTTCTTTTTCTTTTCCTCAAAAGAGGCGTCGAACGCCTTACGTTTCTGCACAAGACCTTCCCTGATCTGTTCTAGCTGTAAACTCGCATCCTCATTGGACAAACGGATATCAAACCAATAGTGTGGCTCAATGCCATCAAGATATTCCTTGGTAATACGTGTGCCTTTTGCGAGCTTATTAGGTCCACCAGTTGCCACCTTACCCTTGAGCAAACGCTCGATACGTGCAAACGTATCAGCTTCTACGATCCGCATCTGGTCGACAAGATCTTTCTTGTAACGTTTTAGCTCATCATCAATAATCTGCTGAGCACGTGTATCACGCTCGATACCTTCGCGGGTGAACACCTGTACATCGATTACTGTACCGGAAATACCTGATGGCACACGTAATGACGTATCCTTTACGTCGGAAGCTTTTTCGCCAAAAATCGCGCGTAATAGCTTTTCTTCCGGCGTCAGTTGGATCTCACCCTTAGGGGTAACCTTGCCTACCAGTACGTCACCAGCCTCGACCTCTGCGCCAATATAAATGATGCCGGAATCATCCAGGCGCCCGAGCTGCACTTCCGATAGATTTGATATATCTCCGGTAATCTCTTCAGTTCCCAACTTCGTATCACGGCTTACCACCAAAAGTTCCTCAATATGAATAGATGTGAAACGATCTTCAGAAACGATGCGCTCAGAAATCAGAATTGAGTCCTCAAAGTTATAACCATTCCACGGCATGAACGCGACTAACATATTCTGCCCCAACGCCAGCTCACCCATATCGGTAGAAGCGCCATCTGCTACTACGTCACCACAAGCAATCACATCACCCTCTTTCACCAAAGGGCGCTGATTGATATTAGTATTCTGATTAGATCGGGTGTATTTAGTCAGGTTGTAAATATCTACACCTACTTCACCAGCGCGTGTTTCGGCATCATGCACTCGCACCACAATACGTCCCGCATCCACATAATCTACTATACCAGCGCGTCCAGCCATTACCGCAGTACCAGAATCTATTGCCACTACACGCTCAATTCCAGTACCAACAAGTGATTTTTCAGCACGTAGACAAGGTACCGCCTGACGTTGCATGTTGGACCCCATCAAAGCACGATTAGCGTCATCGTGCTCTAGAAATGGAATTAGTGAGGCTGCTACTGAAACGATCTGCGCTGGGGCCACGTCCATATATTCGATACGATCCGGTGTCGCCAAGGTGAATTCATTATTTTGGCGACAAGAAACGATATCCTTTATAAACTTGTTATGGCGATCTAGTTGCGCGTTTGCTTGGGCAATCACGTACTGACCTTCCTCAATGGCCGACAGATAATCAATCTCGTCAGTAACTTTTTTGTTCTTTACCTTACGGTAGGGCGTTTCCAAAAAACCATATTTATTAGTACGAGCATATAACGCAAGCGAGTTAATAAGCCCAATATTTGGGCCTTCCGGCGTTTCAATCGGACATACCCTACCATAGTGAGTTGGGTGTACATCACGCACTTCAAACCCTGCGCGCTCACGAGTTAGACCACCTGGCCCTAAGGCAGAAACACGTCGCTTATGAGTAATCTCAGAAAGCGGGTTGGTCTGATCCATGAATTGAGACAACTGACTAGAGCCGAAAAATTCACGTACTGCCGCCGATACTGGCTTAGCGTTAATCAGGTCGTGCGGCATAAGATTATCGGATTCCGCCTGACTCAAGCGCTCCTTCACAGCTCGCTCAACCCTAATAAGTCCAGAACGAAATTGGTTTTCTGCCAATTCTCCGACATAGCGCACACGGCGGTTTCCAAGGTGATCAATGTCATCCACTTCACCACGGCCATTACGCAGTTCTACCAGTATCATTATTATTGAGACGATATCCTCGTTCGACAAAGTAGTGGAACCAGTCAACTCAGTCTTGCCAACGCGGCGATTAAATTTCATCCGTCCAACTGCGGATAAATCATAGCGTTCGGGTGCATAGAACAATCCATTAAATAGTGCCTTGACAGCATCCTCGGTAGGAGGCTCACCAGGACGCATCATGCGATAGATTGCTACTTGAGCAGCCAATTGATCAGCAGTCTCGTCTATCCTCAAAGTCTGTGATATGTATGCACCCTGATCGAGATCATTTGTATAAATGGTATAAATCTTTTCGATATTAGATTCGCGCAACTTAGCAATAAGAACCTCAGTAATTTCATCATTAGCCAGCGCTATAATCTCGCCTGTTTCCTTATCCAACACATTGTGACCCAGCACCCGCCCCAGTAGAAAATCTTCTGGCACCGAAAGTTTGTCTATCCCTGCTTGCTGCAATTCACGAGTATGTTTGATGGTGATACGCTTGTCTTTCTGAACGATAACCTTTCCGCTTTTGGTAACAATGTCAAGGCGAGCTATATCACCACGTAAGCGTTCTGGAACCAGCTCAAACTGAACACTTTTTTTAGAAATATGAAAAACATCAAATGCGAAGAATCCTGCAAGGATTTGCTCCGATGTATAACCTATCGCTTTTAGCAGCACGGTAATCGGCATTTTACGGCGACGATCAACACGAAAATAGAGGTAATCTTTGGGATCAAACTCAAAATCGAGCCAGGAACCTCGATATGGAATGATTCGCGCGGAGAACAATAACTTGCCAGACGAATGTGTCTTACCGCGGTCATGCTCAAAAAATACGCCAGGTGAGCGATGCAATTGCGACACTATCACGCGTTCAGTACCGTTAATAACAAACGATCCAGTGTTGGTCATCAGAGGAATTTCCCCCATGTAAACTACCTGTTCTCTTACTTCCTTTGCTGTCGGTTTGGAAGCTTCTTTGTCCATGATGGTTAGTCGTGCTTTAGCACGTAACGGAGAAGCATAAGTGAGACCACGCTGCTGGCACTCCTTGACGTCGAATGGGGGAGCACCAAGTGCATAACTGACGAAGTCAAGACGAGCATTCTTGGAATGGCTTTCAATTGGGAAAATCGAACTGAATGCCGCTTGCAACCCGCGATTTTCCCGTTGGGTTGCCGGGACATGCTCTTGCAAAAAAGCTGCGTAGGATTCAAGCTGGGTAGCAAGCAGAAAAGGAATTGGCAGAACACTAGCACGCTTGGCAAAACTTTTACGGATACGCTTTTTCTCGGTAAACGAATAGCTCATAGAATTTCTCCGGGGGAGCAGAAAACAAAGTTTATGTTCCTGACTACTGTGTTATGCATTCAGTAATACAAAAAAATCACTAGGTTAAGAAGCCGACGCTAGCGGCATATTTTGTGCCACTTGTCTTACTCTTTGAACAACCACATTACTTAAGTTCACAAGTTGCACCGGCTTCTGTTAGTTGCTTTTGCATGGCTTCTGCATCAGCTTTGGAAACCCCCTCCTTCACTACTTTGGGCGCAGCATCCACCAGATCCTTAGCCTCTTTTAAGCCCAGACCGGTAACCGTACGCACAACTTTGATCACGTTAACCTTGCTTGCACCTACGGCGGTGAGCATCAGAGAAAACTCGGTTTGCTCCTCCGCCTTTTCAGCAGCTGCAGCAACAGGAGCAGCTACCGCAACCGCAGATGCAGCGGCAGAGACACCGAATTTTTCTTCCATTTCCTTAATTAGCTGTGAAAGCTCCAGCACGGTCATATTGGAAATTAAATCTAGAATTTCTGCTTTGGCAACAGCCATAATTTTCTCCTAATAAGTATAAATTTTTAATTTGGTCACAGTTTCAAGTCTTTAAGTTGAGCACCTGAAACTGAATTAAACAACCTGCTTTTGATCACGTACTGCAACAAGACCACGTGCGAATTTTGTTGGCACCTCGTTAAGCGTTCTAACAAAATTAACGATGGGCGCCTGCATTGTACCCAACAGTTTCGAAAGCAACTCTTCACGACTCAGCATGGTAGCGAGATTCGCAACATCTTTATGGGACATCACTAAGTTAGCCATTGCTCCAGCTTTAATCACTAACTTATCGTTGTCCTTTGCAAACTCATGCAGCACTTTTGCTGCTGCTACCGGATCACTTCCAATGCTATAGGCGAGTGGGCCCACCATGTGCTTAGAAAGCTCAGCAAATGGTGTGTCTGCAACTACACGTCGTGCAAGTGAGTTCTTTAATACACGAAAATAGACCCCTGACTGGCGTGCTTTTGTACGCAACTGGGTCATGCGCCCAACCTCTAGGCCTCGATACTCCGCAACAATAATAGCCTTGGCCTTTGCTACCTGAGCACTGACCTCTGCGACTACTGCTTTTTTCTCTTCAAGATTAAGACTCAAGGTACATTCTCCATCAGTTATATTCGGCGTTGAGTTTCTGGTGTCGAGCACAATCTCGCAACCCCAACCCAATACCGCGAACCGGCAACCTTTGATCAGGAGATAAACCTATTCCTGTTTTTTCGGATACGCCATCTACGCTGGGCGCTAGAAATAATGGATGACCAGAAATTAGAGGTGTATAGCATATACACCTACTTAATTACCCCCTATTCCTATCTCGCAATTAAGCTCTCAAGTGACTGTTGATAACATGATAAAACACCGTCTGTCATGCTCACTAAAACCTGAAAACCCCAACGGTCCTTGATAGCCCACCGGATTGACCAAATACGCCCATCCGGTAGCCCAAAGCCTTACAAATTCATTTAATAAAATTTCTACAATGTCAAACTAGCCTGATCCACCCGTACCCCGACACCCATGGTGCTGGATACTGCCATTTTTTTCAGATAGATACCTTTGGACGTGACTGGTTTCGATTTGTTAAGCGCCTCCACCAGCGCCAGCGTGTTCTGTTTCAGCTCATCCAAGCTAAACGATGCACGACCAATAGTACATTGAACAATTCCAGCCTTGTCTGCACGATATTGAACCTGGCCTGCCTTTGCATTTTTGACTGCGCCCACAACATCCGGTGTCACAGTGCCTACTTTAGGATTGGGCATCAAGCCACGTGGACCAAGTATCTGCCCCAATTGCCCAACAATACGCATGGCATCAGGACTAGCGATAACTAAGTCGAAATTAATATTGCCCAATTTGATCTGTTCAGCTAAGTCTTCAAACCCAACAATGTCAGCGCCAGCGGCAAGAGCATCCTTGGCTTTTTCACCTTGTGCAAATACAGCTACACGCATTGTCTTGCCCGTGCCTGCTGGCAGCACCACCGCACCACGTACAGTCTGATCCGACTTTTTTGCATCTATACCTAGATTGACAGCTATATCAACTGATTCATCAAATTTTGCCGTAGCCGTTTCCTTGATAATCTTAAGCGCATCCAGCAGGGAATAGACCTTGCTGTGATCCACCTTTCCAGAAATCTCTTTAAAACGTTTAGATATGTGCGCCATATTATAAGCCCTCAACCTCTATGCCCATGCTACGTGCACTCCCAGCAATAGTACGAACTGCTGCATTGGTATCAGCGGCAGTCAAATCGGGCATTTTTACCTTGGCAATTTCTTCTACTTGCTCGCGTGTCAATTTGCCTACTTTGTCACTGTGTGGCGTAGAACTACCTTTCGGTATTCCTGCTGTTTTCTTAATCAATACTGCCGCCGGCGTGGTTTTCATGATGAACGTGAAACTCTTGTCAGCGTACGCAGTAATCACAACTGGAACCGGGAGCCCCGCTTCCATTTTCTGGGTAGCTGCGTTGAATGCTTTGCAAAACTCCATAATGTTTAAGCCGCGCTGACCGAGTGCGGGACCAATAGGCGGGCTGGGATTTGACTTACCTGCCGGCACTTGCAGCTTGATATAACCGACTATTTTCTTCGCCACAACAATTCTCCTGTTAAGCGCATATGAACCTTAAAGCACGCGCCCTGGTTAAAAAACAACATGGCCATCACTCAACGTAAATAAGCCCTCTAGGTCTAACTATAAAATCTCTCCGTCTCATAATATTTTAGGCTTTCTCAACCTGACTAAAATCCAATTCCAATGGGGTGGGACGACCAAAAATTGAAACTGATACTCTAATCTTGCTCTTGTCATAATTTACATCTTCTACATTACCATGGAAATCTGTAAAGGGACCTTCCTTGACTCGTACTGCCTCTCCAGTCTCAAAAAGTATCTTAGGCCTGGGTTTCTCCACCCCTTCTTGAATCTGCCTGAGGATATTCTGTACTTCTTTCACGCTAATCGGTGTCGGCTTCATAGCTGAGCCTCCGACAAAACCTGTAACCTTGGCAGTGCTATTAACAAGGTGCCATGTTTCGTCAGTCATCTCCATCTCTATCAGCACATACCCAGGAAAGAATTTTCGTTCGCTGAGGTTTTTCTGGCCTCCCTTCATTTCAACTACTTCCTCTACTGGAACTAGTATCTGTCCAAATTTATCTTGCATACCAGCGCGTTTGATTCGTTCCTCTAACGCACGCTGTATGCTTTTCTCAAAGCCAGAGTAGGCGTGAACTACAAACCATTTTTTATCCATCACCCTCTCCGCGCCCCATCATGTACTTCACTGACAATAATAAACCAGCGTCCACCATCCATAAAAATATTGCCATCACAACAACAAAGGCAAACACGAGACCTGTCATCTGAACCGTTTCCTTTCTGTTTGGCCATACCACTTTTTTCGTTTCTTCTGAAGACTCTCTACTGAATGCGTAAAACTGCTTACCTTTAATGGTAAACCAAGCTACTGTGGCAGCCAGAAGAAAGCCCAATAGTACTGAAATCACACGAATCACCATGGCGCTATCGCGTAGGTAATAAAAACCAGCAATACCTGCCACCATTAGCAGAAGCGCGAACCCGAGTTTGATCTTATCCACTCTATCTCACTTCGTCCGTAATGCTCATATATTAGAAAAAGTCATTCAGAAACTGATTTACGTAAAATGCAGTTTTTGCATGAGAAACTGTTGTAGTCTCTTGTATTCGTGACATTAAGAACTCTGTATCCATCTGGGATACACGGCGGCACATAACTAATCTTTTCACAGAAATCCTTGTTTTGGCAGGCCAGGAGGGCATCGAACCCCCAACCTTCGGTTTTGGAGACCGACGCTCTGCCAATTGAGCTACTGGCCTATAATTTCCTTCATGGACTAGGAACTAACAAGGGCCAAAAATCTGGAGATTCTGACGAACAAAATTTATGAGCACACAAAACTTCAATCCCTAGACTTGATCTCCACCCCCTATCGTTACTCAATAATCTTTGCCACTACACCCGCACCAACGGTTCTGCCACCCTCACGAATAGCAAAACGCAAACCCTCTTCCATTGCAATCGGCGCTATTAAACTCACCGTTACCGAAACATTGTCGCCCGGCATTATCATTTCCGTACCTTTCGGTAACTCAATTGCACCAGTTACGTCAGTAGTACGGAAGTAAAACTGTGGGCGATAACCCTGGAAAAATGGAGTATGGCGTCCACCCTCCTCTTTACTCAAAATATAGATCTCAGCAGTAAATTTGGTGTGGGGGGTAATAGAGCCTGGCTTGGCTAACACTTGGCCACGCTCGACTTCCTCACGTTTGGTACCTCGTAACAGTACCCCAACATTGTCGCCCGCTTGGCCTTGATCAAGTAGCTTCCTAAACATTTCTACACCAGTACAAACAGTCTTGTCTGTGGGCTTTAAACCGACAATCTCAATCTCCTCACCCACCTTAACAACGCCACGTTCAACCCGACCAGTGACAACAGTGCCACGTCCGGAAATAGAAAATACGTCTTCTACCGGCATGAGGAAGGTGCCATCTAGGACGCGTACCGGCTCAGGAATATGGTTGTCCAACGCATCTGCTAGCTTGTGTATGGACGGTTCACCAATGTCGCCCTGGTCACCTTCGAGAGCCTTCAGGGCAGAACCAACAATGATCGGCGTACTGTCACCAGGAAAATTGTATTTGGTCAGTAATTCACGTACTTCCATCTCAACTAACTCTAGTAGTTCAGCATCGTCCACCATGTCAGCTTTGTTCATGTAGACAACAATGTAGGGCACACCTACCTGGCGTGCAAGCAAAATGTGTTCGCGTGTCTGCGGCATGGGACCATCGGCAGCTGATACAACCAGTATGGCACCATCCATCTGCGCCGCACCAGTAATCATGTTCTTGACGTAGTCAGCGTGGCCAGGGCAATCAACATGAGCATAGTGACGTTTCTCAGTTTCGTATTCGACGTGGGAAGTATTGATAGTAATACCACGGGCCTTCTCTTCCGGCGCCGAATCAATCTGAGCAAAGCTTTTCGCTTCACCACCAAATTTCTTTGCCAATATCATTGTGATCGCAGCCGTCAACGTAGTTTTACCATGGTCTACGTGACCAATCGTGCCTACGTTTATATGCGGCTTCGTCCGCTCAAATTTGCTTTTTGCCATGATTGTTTCCTTTTCTAATACGCCTTTAGCATCCTGGTTTGTGGACTAATAAGCTTATGGAGCCCATGGCCAGGATTGAACTGGCGACCTCTCCCTTACCAAGGGAGTGCTCTGCCACTGAGCTACATGGGCAAGCACTGTTGCAGCATAATCGAGAGAGAATAATCTATCCCTACAAAATCCCTCAAATTTAAATCTGGAGCGGGTGAAGGGAATCGAACCCTCGTCGTAAGCTTGGAAGGCTTCTGCTCTACCATTGAGCTACACCCGCATCTAGCAATCAATTCAGATAGAAAGAACCAGCCATGTCAACTAATTGCAGAACTGGCCATTACCCCCCCAAACATCACTCATTATGCTTACCGGAGCCGCCATTCCTGCATCCTTACAGCCACCTAATTTGGTGGAGGGAGAAGGATTCGAACCTTCGAAGGCAGTGCCGTCAGATTTACAGTCTGATCCCTTTGACCGCTCGGGAACCCCTCCAAATAAAACCAGGTATTATGAATGTATTATGCCTACAAGTCAACGCGCCTTTGGCACGCTGCCTAACTTCTTATACGGCTGAGAGCATGAAAAGTAAGGGCCGGCAAATACGGTGAAGGAGAAGGCAGATCCAGCCGGATCCAAGCTAACAAATAGGGAATTATGCAGTCTTTATACACATTAAACACAATAAAACTACAACAGATTGGAACACAGTGTTCTATGACAAAGTCATATCATGGTTAGCGGAGGCACACCTAGTTTGGAACGACTTCACTCCCCCTCAAACTAGGTACCTACCACTCTTTCCTTTCCCTAATTTTGGCGAAATATTTTTCCAGAAAGAAAAACGTCGAATGACCACTATCGACCCAAAGCTAACTTTTTAGTGTATCGTTATGTACGAAGAATTAATGATAGTTGTATGTTACGTGAGAATATTTGCAGGATTTGCGCCTCAATGAATTAACAATTTCGTTAAGGAAAAGACAAATGAAAATAAATAATTTCGGAATGACATGCAGTATTCTTGGGGAACTATATACTTTACACCGGAAAATATTGTGGTATAATTCTCTTATCATGAGAGGAGGATGCCATGCCTTATAAGATCAATACTGCAATCAGTGTCTACCAGTTGATGGAAATGTTTCCTGACAAGGAAACCGCACGACAGTACCTTGAGGATCGTCGCTGGAAATATGGTGTGTCTTGCCCGACATGTCAAAGCCTATCGGTCTATACAAGATCGGGAAAACGAAAAGGGATGTATGACTGTCGAGGATGCGGCAAGCATTTTAGTGTTCGGACCGGTTCCATTTTTGAAAAATCACACATTCGACTTCACAAATGGCTCTATGCCATTTACACCGTCATGACTTCTCGAAAGAGCATTAGCGCTATGCAATTAAGCAAAGAAATTGGGGTCACGTATAAGTCCGCCTGGTTTGCGTTGCATCGGATTCGAGAGGCTTGCCGTGGCGATCTTACCCGTCTCTCAGGAATCGTAGAAATCGACGAAACGTATGTGGGCGGGAAAGAACGGAACAAGCACTGGAAGAAAGGGGATAAACCGAAAGCCGGGACAGTTGGCAAACAACCCGTCCTCGGCATGAGGGAGCGTGGTGGCAAGACCGTGGCCCTGCCAGTGCCTGCGACGGATCGGCTTACGCTGTGGACGGAGATTCAAGAGGCGATAGAAATAGGCAGCACGCTCTATACGGATGACCATGCCGCCTATCGAGGCATTGAGCGTAAAGGCTATCAGCACCAAGCCGTAAACCATTGGCATTGAGAGCGTTTGGGCGGTCTTAAAACGTGGACTGAACGGCACATTCCATCAAGTATCCGTCAAGCATTTATCGCGTTATATTCATGAATTTTCGTTCAGGCTCAATGAAGGACGTTGTGGCCGGGAGACCATGCACCGCATTGAAAGCGTCTGTGATGCGGCCATTGGCAAACGCTTAACGTATCAGGGGCTTGTCCAATGAGCGCCGTAGGGACCGGCCTCTTGGATTCGGCTGTGGATGTGCTTTTTGCTCACTCCCCACTCGTTCACCGCTTGATCCAGGGAGACGCCACACTCCGTGCTTCGATCACGAGAGAAAGCGTGGATTTAATTGTGACCTCTCCCCCCTATAACGTTGGCAAAGCATATTCTGGTGCCCAACAAGATGATTCATTGCCCTACGACGCCTATTTGAACTTTTCTAAACAGTGGCTGACGAATTGTTTTCATTGGACGAAATCGACCGGTCGCTTATGCGTCAATGTCTCGCTGGATAAAAACAAGAATGGCAAGCAACCGCTTTCAGCAGACATCACGCGATTAGCAATGGAGGCCGGGTGGTGCTATCATGCGACTATTCTGTGGAATGAAGGCAATATCTCCCGTCGCACGGCATGGGGGAGTTGGAAGTCAGCCAGCGCCCCTCATGTCATTGCCCCTGTGGAAACCATTATTGTGCTCTATAAAGATACGTGGAAACGTGAGCGCCCTGGAAACAACGATATTAGCGCCGAGGAATTTAAGGAATGGTCGTTGGGGTCATGGTCATTCAATGGAGAGAGCAGGAAACGGATTGGTCATGAGACCCCATTTCCAAGAGAACTGCCGAAACGCTGCATCAAGATATTCTCGTTTATCGGGGACACGGTGTTTGATCCGTTTGTCGGATCTGGCACTACTATGATAGAAGCGATCCGACATGGTCGGCAAGCCGTTGGTCTTGAGAAAGAGCCCAAATATTGTGAGCTGACCAGAGATCGTATTTTCAAGGAATGCAATCTCTCATTGAGGAAATCCTTACCGATAAGGCAGGGAAAATCTACTGCACCGTGTTGGAGCAGTTAATCTATCAACGGCCCTCTCAAGATTGAGTCCGGGGAGGTGACTGGTCTCACAGCCTGCCTCTTCGCCAATACCGATGCCTATGACAACCTGCTTTCCACGCTGAAACAGCGAACATTTGAGTTAGCCAAACAGATTACCCCGTTACATCCGTTACATGGCAGTCCGGTAACAACTACATAAATCCCTTTTATTGGAAGAATGAACGGTACCCATCCAGTTCGTGTTGATTCGTCTTATATGTAGATAGAGTGTTTCCGAACACGTGTTTAAGATGGTAATCTGCTAAGCAAAACCCATTTCCAATTCCTTGGAATGGACGGTAATCTACGCGAGGAATCATTTTTTTGGCAACTGATGTTGTTGTTATAGGTGGGGGAGTTATCGGGCTTACCACGGCGCATGAATTACTGCGGCTGGGTGCAGGGGTGAGCATACTGGAGCGTAGTTGCTGCGGGAGTGAGGCTTCCTGGGCGGGCGGGGGGATACTTTCGCCGCTGTTGCCTTGGAATTATCCTGAGCCGGTGACTCAGTTAACGCAATTGAGTAACCGATTGTTCCCCGGATTGATTGAAATCCTACGACAAGAAACCGGTGTCGATCCAGAATATCAAGCCTGCGGCATGCTGGTGCTTCCCAATTCTAATAATGTGCAGGATGCTCAATATGATAGGGCAGAAGCTTGGTGCGCTCGCAACGCTTTCCCCATGAAAAGAGTTTGCTCGAGTGAAATTGTGCCGAGGCTGATATTTGATGATGAACTAGCGGATAAGTCAGCGCTATGGCTCTCGTCAGTGGCACAGGTGCGTAACCCACGATTATTGCAGGCACTGAAAAGGTCGGTAGAGTTGTCTGGGGGCGTAATCATTGAACATACCGAAGTTTCAGGTTGGCGGCTTGGGCGGGGGTGTGTCGAATCAGTTATCACCGATCGGGGGGAATATACAGGCGTGAATTATGTTGTTGCTGCTGGAGCGTGGAGCCGCGAGATTCTCGGTGAACATGCATTAAAACTCGACATTCACCCGGTGCGAGGGCAGATGCTACTCTTCAAAGCGGCACCAAACCTGCTACGCACGGTTGTACTACAAAACGGTTTTTACTTGATACCACGCCAAGACGGATACATCCTTGCAGGCAGCACTATGGAGGAGGTTGGGTTCGATCAAAGCATCACTGCAGGTGCACGTAAGGCGTTACTTGAGAAGGCGCATGCGCTATTGCCCACACTGACTGAAAAGACGTTGGTTGGTCACTGGGCGGGGCTGCGCCCGGGTTCGCCAGATAATATTCCAGTTATTAACCGTCACCCTGCTATAGACAATCTTTATCTAAATAGCGGCCATCACCGTTATGGTGTGACTATGGCACCAGGTAGTGCCCACCTTTTATCCAACATGCTCATGAACAATTCTCAGCCGTTTGATGTTACTCCCTATCAATGGCCTGCATGAATGCCAAGGAATGGCATCCTTTGCACAACGCACCTATTATGCGCCAAGAGCTTTCTGGGCTTTATCCACAGAGGACGGGGTGGTAATATTAGTGTACTTCAACAAAGAGCATAGGCATCATGGCCGGGCACAGCAAGTGGGCAAATATCAAACACAAGAAAGCTGCTACGGATGCCAAGCGCGGCAAAATTTTTACCCGATTCATCAAGGAAATCACCGTTGCTGCACGACTCGGTGGGGGTGATACAGCGAGTAATCCACGACTGCGCTTGGCGGTCGACAAGGCCTACGAACAAAATATGCCTAAGGACAACATTGAGCGCGCGATCAAGCGCGGCAGTGGTGATCTGGAGGGTGTGAATTATGAAGAAGTTCGTTATGAAGGTTATGGCATCGTTGGTGCAGCCGTAGTGGTGGACTGCATGACTGATAACCGGGCACGAACTGTTGCGGATGTACGCCATGCTTTTACCAAGTATGGTGGCAACCTTGGGGCCGAAGGCTCAGTTCTATTCTTGTTCAAGCATTGCGGGCAACTTTTTTTTGCCCCTGGTACCGACGAAGACAAGCTGATGGAAGCTGCGTTGGAAACAGGTGCCGAGGATGTGATCAACAACGATGATGGCAGCATTGAGGTGATTACTCCACCGTATGAGCTTGTCATCATCAAGTTGGCTTTGGAGAAAATGGGTTTCAAGGCAGAGCTCGCTACAGTGACAATGAAACCAGACAATGAAGTCGTGTTGACAGGTGATAGTGCAGTAAAAATGCAAAAGTTACTGGATGCACTGGAAAATATCGACGACGTGCAGGAAGTCTTTACGTCGGCTGTGATTGATAGTTAGTTTTTTTATTTAATAGGTGACATATTCGCATCCTTGGTATAGACCCCGGCTTGCGCATCACTGGTTTTGGGGCCATCGATAAAACTGGCAATAAGTTAACTTATGTCAGTAGCGGTTGTATCAAAACGTTAGACGTTGAACTGCCATTACGCCTGAAATCAATCATGGACAATCTCAACGAAGTTATCGCGCAGCACCATCCTGATCAGATTGCAGTGGAACAAGTATTCGTCAACATCAATCCGAAGTCTACGCTGATGCTCGGGCATGCTCGCGGTGCGGCAATTTGTGCAGCTGTGTTGAATAATCTTTTTGTTGCCGAATACACTGCACTACAAATTAAGCAGGCAGTTGTTGGCAATGGTCATGCAAAAAAAGAACAAGTACAAGAAATGGTAAAACGACTGTTAGGTCTTCCTAGCAGACCCGGTGCAGATGCAGCAGATGCTCTTGCTTGTGCCATTTGCCATGCTCACGGTGGGTTAGGATTAGGCGGAATCTCCACAACAGGTTACAGTATGAAACGCGGAAGACTGGCATGATAGGCAGGTTGACGGGTTTGATGTTGGAGAAACAACCGCCGCTGGTGCTGGTCGATGTGCAAGGTGTGGGGTATGAAATCAACGTACCGATGAGCACGTTCTATAATCTGCCTGCCGTAGGGGTGAAAATTACACTTCACACTTACCTAGTGGTGCGCGAAGATGTGCACTTGCTGTTCGGTTTTGCGACTGAGGCTGAGCGACAAGTCTTCCGCCAGCTCGTAAAAATTTCTGGCGTAGGAGCAAGAACTGCGCTAGCTGTTTTGTCGGGCTTGAGTGTGACTGATTTGCATCAGGCAGTGATAGCTCAGGATAGTAGGCGGATTATCAAAATTCCTGGAATTGGTAAAAAAACTGCAGAGCGTTTACTGCTGGAGTTGCGTGACAAACTCAGTTCCGGCATGGTTGGTATTGACAGTTCTATACCTTCTTCAAAAGTAAGCAGTGACGTACTCAATGCGCTGTTGTCATTGGGTTATAATGACCGTGAAGCCAGTTGGGTAATTAAACAGTTACCCTCGGACGTTAGCGTGTCTGAAGGCATACGGCAGGCACTTAAACTCCTGTCAAAGGAAAGGTAGCATGGGCACTAAGCCGGTATTGTTGAATGATTGAGAATGATCGATTAATCACTACCACGCCCACCTCTCCTCAGGAAGAAGCTATGGAGCTGGCTTTGCGCCCGAAGCGTCTGGATGAATACGTTGGTCAGGAAAAGATTCGTGGACAGATGCAGATATTTATCGATGCCGCAAGAAAACGCAAGGAAGCGCTCGATCATGTGCTGTTGTATGGTCCACCCGGTTTAGGCAAGACTACGCTTGCGCATATTATCGCAAGAGAAATGGGTGTGAGCCTACGTCATACTTCTGGTCCGGTGCTGGAGCGCCCTGGCGACTTGGCTGCACTTCTAACCAACCTTGAGCCCAATGATGTACTGTTCATTGACGAAATCCATCGCCTCTCTGCAGTGGTGGAGGAGATTCTCTATCCTGCGTTGGAGGATTATCAGCTTGACATCATGATTGGTGAAGGCCCCGCAGCACGTTCGGTTAAGCTCGATTTGCCACCGTTTACCTTGGTAGGGGCTACTACTCGCGCTGGTATGCTGACCAACCCGCTACGTGATCGCTTTGGCATTGTTTCGCGACTGGAGTTTTATTCAGCTGAAGAGCTGACCAAAATCGTGACGCGCTCAGCAGGATTGCTGAACGTGAAAATTTCCCCCGATGGCGCAACAGAAATTGCACTCCGTTCACGCGGAACGCCACGGATCGTTAATAGGCTCTTGCGTCGGGTACGAGATTTTGCTGAAGTCAAGGCCGAAGGCCATATCACTCGTACCGTGGCAGACGCTGCATTGTTGATGCTGGATGTAGATGTTATTGGCCTTGATGTGATGGACAGAAAATTACTTCTGTCAGTGATAGAAAAATTCGATGGTGGCCCGGTTGGAGTAGACAATCTCGCTGCGGCTATCAGTGAGGAACGCGATACTATCGAAGATGTGTTGGAACCTTATCTGATACAGCAGGGCTTTCTGAAACGTACCCCACGTGGACGTATGGCCACGGCCATTGCTTACCAACATTTTGGAATGCCGTCGAAAAGTGGATTGAGCAGTGATCTGTGGGAAGGAGAATGAGGGATATGCCAAAACATGAAGACTGATTTTATAACTACCTCGGCACTAAACAATTGACACAAGATGCCGCTTTTACTCTTCCTATTCGTGTCTATTACCAAGACACAGATGCAGGGGGTGTGGTTTATCATTCAACTTATCTCAATTTCATGGAGCGCGCTCGTTACGAGTGGATGCGCGAATTGGGGTTGGATATTAATTCATTAATTCAGGTTTACAAGGTAGTTTTTATGGTACGTTCGCTCAATATTGAATACTTCAAGCCGGCGTTGCTGGATGATTTGTTACATGTGACAGTGCAGGCGACAGAATTTGGCAGAACTCGCATAGCACTCTTTCAGCGTATACTGCGCGGCCATGTTACGCTAGCTAGCGCAACCACCCATGTGGTATGTGTAGGTGCTGATACACTTAAACTAGTAAGTCTGCCTGTGCCGCTACGACAAAAATTTGGAAATCTCTCATGAATGCAACCCTTACTCAGGACATGTCTCTTTTGAATCTTGTTAGCGCTGCCAGTATACCGGTACAGTTGGTGCTGGTGATATTGTTGCTTGCTTCATTTTTGTCGTGGTGGTTTATTTTTAGAAAGCAGTTTGCCATTAGGGAAGAAACAAAGCTGAGTGATGAATTCGAAAATATTTTCTGGAAAGGTGCTGATCTTAATGAGCTTTACCAAAGTGTTATCAATGCACGCTACACAGCAGGCAGCATGGAGAAGATTTTTGAGTCTGGATTCCGTGAATTCATCAAACACAATCGCCAGGCAGGAGTGGACGTCGGCGCCGTAATGGATGGTACACGCCGAGCTATGAGGGCTACGTATCAGCGAGAAATGGATAGACTTGAATCGCATCTTTCTTTCTTGGCCACAGTAGGGTCAGTAAGCCCCTACGTTGGTTTGTTTGGCACCGTGTGGGGAATTATGAATTCTTTTCGTGGTCTATCTAATGTCGTTCAGGCTACCATCGCCCATGTTGCGCCAGGCATAGCTGAGGCGCTAATTGCGACCGCGATGGGATTGTTTGCAGCGATCCCCGCAGTTATTGCTTATAACCGCTATGCTCGCGATATCGACCGACTGGCGACGCGTTTTGAGAGTTTTATGGAAGAACTGTCAAATGTACTGCAACGACAGGCGACCGGGTAAAAGTGATTTAATGGGACAGGTATCATGAATATGCGCCGCTCAAGTCGACGTTTGATGAACGAGATCAACGTTGTACCGTATATAGATGTAATGCTGGTGTTGTTGGTGATTTTTATGATTACCGCACCACTCGTCAATTCCGGCCAAATTGAATTGCCCCAGATCGGCAAATCTTTGAAGCCACCAGTTGCGCCTCTGGAAGTGATTATTAAGGCTGATAATAGTCTTACGCTTCGAGATCTTGCTCTGACAAACACTGAACAAAAAGTCAATCGTGCTGAACTGATAGAGGCGATCAAGCAAAAACAGGCAAAAAATACTGATCAACCTGTGGTGATTGCTGCCGATAAGAGTGTACGTTATGAAGAAGTGATGAAAGTGATGGATATCCTACAAAAGCAAAAGGTTAAGAAAGTCGGGCTGTTGGCTAAACAAACGAGTAAAACGAACACTCGATGAGCGCAATGGCGCAGCTAGATTCTGCTAATCGTGATCAGAGATTGTTGCAGGCAGGAGTGCTAGCGCTGCTTGTACACGTGGCGTTTTTTATTTTTATGACTTTTGGACTCAACTGGAAAACTTATCCACCGGAAGGGGTGGTGGTAGATTTGTGGAGTAGCCTACCTCGACCGGCACAACCGCCTACCCAAAAAGCAAAACCTTTGCCACCAAAGCCAGTTCAACCGCCGAAAAAAGTAAAGCCCTTGCCACCGAAGCCGGAAAAGCTGGCAACACCCAAGAAGCCGGATATTGCACTTAAGAAAGAAAAAATAAAAAAACCCAAGCCAGTTGACAAAAAACAACAGAAGGATAAAGAACAAAAAGCGAGAGTAGCGGCTGAAGTAAAGCGGCTTCAGAAAGAACAGCAGGAAGAGGAGAGAAAGCTCCAACAAAAGGCGGTGGGAGCACAAGCAGCAGTTAAGAAAAATTTGACAGATGAATACAAGGCAAAAATTTTGGCAAAGATCAAAAGTCATATTGTTATGCCTCCTGATTTACCAGAGAATCCAGTTGCAGAGTTCGATATTACACTGCTTCCTGGTGGTGAAATTCTTGATGTGAAGTTGCGAACAAGCAGTGGATTTACCACCTTTGATCTAGCTGTGGAGCGTGCAATCGTTTTGTCCAGACCACTGCCGCTGCCACCCGATCCTATGCTATTTCCAAATTTTCGAAATTTAATTCTTAAGGTACATTACCTAGAATGACTAGTATAATTCATCGTTATAATATGTTTTTTCAATAGTTGACTCTATGCAGATCTGTTTACGTAAATTTTCCTGTTGTACGTTTGTCGTATTCTTGTGTTTGATTGGCACTCCACTCCATGCCGCACTCAACATCGAGATTTTCGGTGGTGGTGCTTCGCAAATCCCCATTGCTATTGTTCCATTCGCTACCGAAGAAAAACTTAAGCAAAGTGTAACGGAAGTTGTGGCGTCTGATTTGCACCGTAGCGGCTTTTTTAGACTGGTTGATTCGGGTGGTCTTGTGCCTCATGACCCCAGAGACATTGTTTATCCTAACTGGCAAATGCTTGGTGCCAATGCGCTAGTCATTGGTAGCACCAGGATGTTGCCCAATGGGCAAGTGGAGGTGCGATATAGCCTGATGGATGTAGCAAGGCAGGTACTGTTGATCAGCGATATGGAGACCGTTTCTGTGAAGCGATTACGCGCTGTTGCCCATCGAATGGCTGATAATATTTATGAAAAACTAACAGGAGATGTGGGTGTTTTCAGTACTCGTATTGCTTATGTGGTGAAAAAGGGAAAAAAATACACGTTGCAAGTGGCAGATGCAGATGGCTTTAATGCTCGGACGGCGATTGAATACACACAACCAATTATCTCACTTGCGTGGTCACCAGACGGTACTAAGATAGCCTATGTGTCGTTTGAGAATAAAAAGCCGGTGGTTCACATACAAACTTTGGCAACCGGAGCGCGTAAG
This sequence comes from Nitrosomonadaceae bacterium, assembly GCA_965248035.1. GTDB lineage: Bacteria > Pseudomonadota > Gammaproteobacteria > Burkholderiales > Nitrosomonadaceae > BJGV01. The sequence goes on along the minus strand of OZ252054.1, from coordinate 1,666,221 downwards.
GCTGTAGCCAAATTTAAGGGCAGCAACAGTGCCCCAGCATGGTCGCCCGACGGCAAAAGACTTGCGGTAGTGCTCAGCGTACGAGGTGGCTCGCAAATATTTTTGATAAATGCTGATGGTAGCGGCTTGAAAAGGTTTAGCCGAAGTTCTGGAATTGACACTGAGCCAAGCTTTTCACCTGATGGGCAGTCAATTATTTTTACTTCCGACCGAGGTGGCAGCCCGCAAATTTACCGTATGCCAGTAACGGGTGTCGCATCCGGAGTAGCTGAACGTCTCACCTTCGACGGCAATTACAATGTCAGCCCACATTACCGTCACGATGGTAAAAGTTTCACTTTCATCCATCGTAATGGCGCGAAATTCAATGTAGCCGTTCAGGATTTGGATACCCGCCAAATGCAACTGTTGACAGATTCACTATTCGACGAATCTCCTAGTTTTGCCCCGAACGGCAAGATAATCCTGTATGCGACAGAAATTAGGGGACGTGGTATATTAGCTGCAGTATCAAGCGATGGCAGAATAAGACAGCGGTTATCAGCTCAGACTGGAGACATAAGGGAGCCGGCATGGGGTCCTTTACCAAAGTGGCGTTAATTCCGATTTTGTTCGGTAATTCAGAGTAATTTAAATTATAAGGAGAAAATCATGAATAAAATTTTAAGTGTGGTTCTGATTGTTTTGTTGTCAGCGTGTGCTAGCGAAACCACTAAACCTACTGGTGCAGAGGGACCACCTACTGATGAAAGTCTTAGCGCGCAAGATACTTCGGGCAGTCCCACCCTTAACCCGCTTACTGATCCAAACAATATACTGTCCAAACGTAGTGTCTATTTTGATTTTGACAAATATCAAGTGAAGGATAAATACAAATCCATGGTGTTATCTCACGCCCGGTACTTGCGTGAGAACTCTAATGCCAGTGTTCGTCTGGAAGGTAGCGCTGACGAGCGTGGTAGCCGCGAATACAATCTTGCGCTAGGTCAGCGTCGTGCCGACAGCGTGAAAAAAGTAATGACGCTATCGGGCACTCAAGAAAGCCAAATTGAGTCTATCAGCTATGGAGAGGAAAAGCCTCGTGCTATCGGTCATAACGAGGGCGCGTGGGCGGAGAATCGTCGTGCAGACATTCGCTATCAGGGCGAGTGAATATGTGTTTGCGCGCCCTTTTGCTATTGTCAGTGTTGATCGGTTGTAATTCGAGTTACGCTGCACTGTTTGAGGATAAGGGCGCGCGGCAGGAGAATGCTGCGCAACAGAAACAAATTGGTGGGTTGCACAAACAAGGGGAAGTGCTAGAAGCACGTATTACCAAGCTGGAAGAGATAAATAATCAGGCACTTTTGGGACTCCATAACCAGATCGAGGAGTTAAGGCATGACCTCAACAAATTAAATGGTCAGATTGAGGTGCTGACCAACGAGATTGGGTTGTCGCAAAATAGGCAAAAGGATTTTTATATTGATCTTGATAGTCGGCTAAGACGGATCGAGCAGCCTGACGCATCTGCTGATGCAAAACCGAATACGAAGTCTTCAGCTGCCACAGGGGGGTTACCAGCTAAAAAAGTCACGGTGGGGGCTGATGATGGGAATCGTGACTATCAGGCCGCTTTCGGTCTGTTCAAGATCGGCAAATTCAAGAACGCCATTTCTAAATTCAAAAGTTTTATCAAGAACTATCCTAAATCCGAACTTGTACCCAGCGCTCACTACTGGATTGGTAATTCTTATTATGCTCTGCGTGAGTTCAAGAGTGCCATTAGCACGCAGCAAAAGCTGATCAAAACTTACCCAGATAGTGCTAAAGCTCCCGATGCCATGCTTAACATCGCAAGTAGCCAGCGAGAAATAAACTACACAACTGCCGCAAAAAATACCCTCAATGATTTGATCGTCAAATACCCCATCAGTGATGCTGCAGAAAAAGCCAAGCTACGATTAGCCAAACAAAAATAGGGCGTGGTCTTGGCTTGCGCCATTTAATGTTGGATATGGTTCTTACTTCTCCCTCATTGCAACACACAATTGCACAGACACCTGAAATGGGGGTTTTGCGCGTAAGTGAAATATTTTTTTCCCTACAAGGTGAAACCAGTCGTGTAGGGCTGCCTACTATATTCGTGCGTTTGACCGGTTGTCCCTTACGATGTAGTTACTGTGACACTGAGTATGCCTTTTATGGTGGTGAGGGCATGTCAATTTCTTCCATTCTAGAGGAAGTGTCTAGTTATGAAGCACACAATGTTACCGTCACTGGTGGTGAGCCTTTAGCGCAGAAAAAATGTCTGATATTACTTAGATTGTTATGCGACGCGGGTTACTCAGTATCGCTTGAAACCAGTGGTGCACAGGATATATCTAAGGTAGATGGGCGCGTAGTAAAAGTTCTAGATGTTAAAACTCCCGGTTCAGGAGAGGTTAAGAAGAACCGCTGGACTAATCTCGAATATCTTGCACACCAAGATGAATTGAAGTTTGTCCTATGTGATGAAGTGGATTACCAGTGGGCAATTCAGACCATGCGTAAGCACCGCCTGGACGATATTTGTCCAGTTTTGTTTTCGCCGGTTTATGGCAAGCTTGACCCTGCATTGCTCGCTTCATGGGTTCTACGTGATCGCTTACGTGTAAGGGTGCAGATTCAACTACACAAGTTGCTGTGGGGCGAGGGGCCAGGGCGATGAAAAACCAGCTAGCATTTTCTCACATAAATTTTTGTTTTTGATCATATGACGATAGCCGTGGTGCTCTTATCGGGTGGATTAGACTCTGCCACTATTCTTGCCATCGCCCGTGACAGGAGGCACAAGTGTTATGCCCTGAGTGTAGATTATGGCCAGCGAAACAGATCGGAACTGGTTGCGGCAGCGGATGTGGCGCGATCAATGGGAGCGTGCGGGCATCAGATCATAAATGTTGATTTGACCTTGTTCGGCGGATCGGCTCTCACTGATGAATCCATCACCGTCCCTACTGAAGGAATTAAGGCTGGCATCCCGGTCACTTATGTTCCCGCTCGCAACACAATAATGTTATCACTTGCGCTGTCGTGGGCTGAGGTGCTTGGAAGCAGCGATATTTTTATCGGTGTCAATGCAGTGGATTATTCTGGTTACCCGGATTGCCGGCCCGAATATATTGCAGCATTTGAAAAAATGGCGAATTTGGCAACTAAGGCTGGAACCCAAGACAACAAATTATGTATCCAAGTTCCGCTTATTAGCTTGTCCAAAGCAGAAATAATCCAGCAAGGTGAGTCGCTCGGTATAGATTACAGCCTGGCGGTATCTTGCTATCAGGCGGATGAAGCAGGGCTTGCCTGTGGGATGTGTGACTCCTGTCGATTGCGCCGAGCGGGGTTCGAAGCGGCAAACGTTCCTGATCCTACACGTTACAAGTATGGGACGATTTTATAATCTATATTGTTAGTTACTCGACAGCTACGTAAAAATACTGTGCGATCCTTTGATTAATTTGGCAGAATATGCACCATTGGTACAATTATTCTTTTAGAGGGGAATCGAGATGAGATACCAAAGCTTTCAAGAATTCTGTACTTTTATAGCTGAGCATAATCCACGTCAGCCAGAATACCAACAAGCGGTTGATGAAGTCATGGAGAGTATTTGGCCCTTTATCAAAAGCCACCCGCGTTATGCTGAGCACGGTCTTCTGGATCGTCTCGTTGAGCCGGAGCGAGCCATAATTTTTCGAGTATCTTGGGTGGATGATCAGAACGAGGTGAGAGTTAACCGTGGTTATAGAATACAGCACAGCTCATCCATAGGTCCCTACAAAGGGGGCACCCGTTTTCATCCTTCGGTGAATCTTTCTATTCTCAAATTTCTGGCTTTCGAGCAGACTTTCAAGAATGCCTTAACCACCTTGCCCATGGGTGGTGGCAAAGGTGGTGCCGATTTCGACCCCAAGGGGCGGAGTCAAGGGGAAGTGATGCGTTTTTGCCAGGCCTACGTAACTGAGCTATTCCGTCATGTCGGTTCCGATACTGACGTGCCAGCTGGGGACATAGGTGTCGGTGGGCGGGAAGTGGGTTTTATGGCCGGCATGATTAAGAAATTATCCAATCGATCCGACGCCGTTTTTACAGGCAAGGGGCTGAGTTTTGGAGGCTCACTGGTTCGTCCAGAGGCTACTGGTTACGGTACAGTATATTTCGCCGCGGAAATGCTCAAGCACGTTGGCCGCTCGCTAGATGGTCTAAGAGTTTCTGTTTCAGGCGCAGGTAATGTAGCTCAGTACTCTATTGAAAAAGCGATGATGCTGGGTGCCAAGGTGGTAACAGTTTCCGATTCGAGCGGCACAGTGGTTGATGAGAAAGGTTTCACCCCCGAGAAACTTACAGAGCTAATGGAAATGAAGAATAACTTAAGGGGTCGAGTCAGCGACTACGCTGAGCGAGTGAAGGCCACTTTTACTCCTGATGTGCGCCCATGGCACGTTCCGGTTGATGTGGCGCTGCCCTGTGCAATTCAAAATGAGCTAGATGAAAAAGATGCGGCTACCTTGATTAAAAATGGTGTGCTTTGTGTTGCCGAGGGTGCCAATATGCCTTCTACGGCGGGCGCCATAAAACTCTTCGAGAAGGGTGGGGTTCTGTTTGCCCCGGGTAAGGCCAGTAACGCAGGTGGGGTGGCTACCTCTGGACTGGAGATGAGCCAGAATGCCATGCGCCTTTCTTGGCCACGAGAAGAGGTGGATGCCCGTTTGCTGGAGATCATGCAAGCTATCCATAGCTCCTGTATTCAATATGGTAAGCGAAAAGACGGAAGTATCAATTATGTTGATGGAGCAAATATAGCTGGCTTTGTCAAAGTGGCGGATGCGATGCTCGGTCAGGGTGTGGTCTAAGTATCATCTAGCCGGATAACATAAGCACTGTTATTTGAAAATTTATTAAATGTGAGACCAATAAATTACCGGATCCAGGATGTCTCGGCATTAACGAATTCACCAAACGCATGATACGATAGCTCTTTACTAAAGCCGGAATTTTTGATGCCGCCAAAGGGTAGATGTGGATCAGACTTGACCATAACATTAATAAAGCTGAATCCAGCGTGAGTCTTCTGGGTAGTTATCCCAACGTGTCCGGCATCATAATTCCAGATGCTAGAATCAAGTCCATGAAAAATATTTTTCTAGCATTATTGTTTCTTGGTTACGTTGGAACACTTGCAGCTAGCCAAGATGATTATTTCATCGCCGCGCGAAAAGCATTCCATGCGGGGAAATCTGCTCGCTTGGCCGTTAATATCCCGCATCTGCAAGGCTATGTACTGGAATCTTATGCACTCTATTATCAGTTGAGCCTGCAGTTGGAGAAACCAGATGTGGATGCAGACATGGCTAGGAAGTTCCTTTTTCGTTATCAGGACAGTCTTCTTGCTGACAAGATACGAGGCGAATGGCTAAAAATTCTTGGTAAAACACATCAATGGGAGTTGTTTGCTGAGCAGTATCCGGCACTAATCAACAAGGATACCGAGCTTAGTTGTTACTCTTTGCAACAGCGGCTATACGTAAACGATAGTGATGCGTTGTATGATGCGATTCCGCTATGGTTTAACGGGCAAGACATGCCAGAAAGTTGTACGCCGTTGTTCAATTCGCTTATTGCGGCTGATCTTCTAACGGAGGAGGACGTGTGGCAGCGGCTACGCTTGGCCTTGGAAGTAGGCAATGTTAGTGTTGCAAAACACATTAACCAGTATCTGCTGAAAAAACAGGCGCTCAACAAACGCAAGTTGAACTCCGCTGCCAAAAATCCATTACGTTACCTAGGAAGACACCGGAAAAAGATCAAAACTCGCGCTGACCGTGAAGTGGTTCTATTCGCAATGTTGCGCTTGCTTCGTAGTGGTGTAGATCGAGCTCATGCCTTTTGGCCCAAGATACGTGAGCAATTTTCTCACCGCGAGCAATCATATTTTATGGCACAGTTGGCAAGCCGAGCGGCGTATAAACATGATCCACGTGCGCTTGATTGGTTCATGGAAGCTGCCAACACTAGTGATCCAGTCCGACTTTCGGATGCACAACTTGTATGGAAAACACGCGCTGCACTACGTGCTGATGACTGGATGACGGTGCTAGTTAGCATCGAGGCTATGTCTACTCATGAACAGCAGGCAGCAGCCTGGCGATATTGGAAGGCTCGCGCTCTGAAGGAGAAAGGTAAAACTGCAAAAGCCACCGCTATACTCGAATCCTTAAGCACCGAACATCATTTCTATGGCCAACTAGCGGAAGAGGAACTAGGGGTTGTAATTGGCGCCCTTCCTAAATCCTATAATTTTAAGACAGAAGAGATTACAGCTGTAGAGCAACTACCAGGAATTCAACGGGCACTTACCTTGTATCGTCTGAGTCTACGAATTGAGGCCACACGCGAGTGGGTTTGGGCGATACGTGGATTCGATGACAAGCGTTTATTAGCTGCTGCCGAAATAGCACGTCGTAACCAAATCTATGATCGCGCTATCAATACGGCCAATAAAACCGTGCAACTGCATGATTTCAATCTACGCTACCCCGCTCCTCATCGTGAAGTGATGCAAGATGTCTTGAAACAAAAAGAGCTTGATGAGGCTTTGGTTTACGGTCTGATTAGGCAGGAAAGTCGTTTCATCACTAACGCTAAGTCTGGCGCAGGTGCAATTGGTTTGATGCAATTGATGCCAACTACCACTAGATGGATAGCAAAAAGATTAGGGATGCGAAAGTACCGTAAAAGGCTAGTTTCCCAAGTGAATACCAATCTAATGTTGGGCACATATTATCTTAAGCACGTACTAACTTTATTCGATGACCAGTCATTGTTGGCTTCAGCAGCCTATAATGCTGGCCCTAGACGGGCTGAGCAATGGCGCGGTTTAAGCCACTGGAAGGCTCAATTTATGCAGAAACTATCCCTTTCAACGAAACTCGTGACTACGTAAAAAAGGTCATGAGCAATTCCATGTATTATGCCAGTACCTTCGGTCATCAAATGCGGACCTTGAAACAGCGTCTGGACATAGTTGCGCCTAAATCAGATAAATAGCAATGACTTACGAATGAGAAAGAACCAGTAGCATGAAAATTAATAATGTATGCATTATTGGCGGCAGCGGGTTTGTGGGGGGGCATATTGCGCACTTGCTCACTGCACAAGAAATCCATCTGCGTGTTCCAACCCGTTATCGCGAGCGCGCCAAGTCACTTTTGGTTCTACCGACTGCGGATGTGGTGGAAGCTGATATTCATGATCCCACAGAACTTGATCAGCTGCTGGTTGGTATGGAAGCAGTTATTAATTTGGTCGGTATCTTGAATGGCGATTTTGTTTCTGCACATGTTGAATTACCGAAAAAAATTGTGGCAGCATGCAAGCGTAATAAAATATCACGACTGTTGCACATGAGTGCTCTTAATGCCAATATTAGCGGTGCAAGCGCTTATTTGCGTTCTAAGGGTGAAGGCGAGAGAGTCATAATGGAGTCGGATTTGAAGGCGACCATTTTCAGACCGTCGGTCATATTCGGTCCGGGAGATTCGTTTCTCAATCTATTTGCTAATCTAGTGCGGCGTCTACCAGTGTTACCACTGGCATCACCCAATGCGAAATTTCAGCCGGTATCTGTAGAAAATGTGGCACAGGTAATCGTATCAAGCCTTTCTTCTCCCACCACTTTTGGTAAAAGTTATGATTTATGTGGCCCAAAAATCTACACTCTAAAGCAGCTAGTGGAATATGTGGCCTTTATAACGGGACACGATCTTACCGTTATTGGATTAAATAACAGCCTTTCCTACCTGCAAGCGATGATTATGGAATTTTTGCCGGGCAAGCTTATGACCCGCGACAACTATTTTTCGATGAAAGTTGACAGTATATGCAGCTGTGTTAAAGCTAATAATTTGGTAGCAGAGTTCGGTATCCACCCCACGGAGTTGGAAGAAGTGGCGCCACTATACTTAGCACATCATATGCCGCGTGAGCGGTATACCGTTTTCCGTGATCGAGCGGGGCGATAAAATTAGTTCCCTATTGGAAACTTATTTAGTTGGCGGCTCAGTACGCGACGAGCTGTTGAAGCTTCCGGTCAAAGACCATGATTATGTTGTTGTGGGATCTACCCCAGAGGAGATGGTGCGGCTTGGTTATCGTTCAGTGGGTAAAGACTTCCCGGTTTATCTTCATCCCAAAAGCCAAGACCAATATGCACTGGCGCGAACTGAACGTAAAGTTGCACATGGATATAAGGGCTTTAAAGTTTATGCGTCTCCTAAAGTTACGTTGCAGGATGATTTAGCGCGACGAGATCTCACCATTAACGCAATTGCCAAGGATAAAGATGGCAATATTATCGACCCATTCAATGGTGTTGCTGACCTTGAAGCAGGTTTGCTGCGACATGTAAGTCCAGCGTTCTCCGAAGATCCGGTCCGAGTGTTGCGAACAGCACGTTTTTCTGCACGTTTTGGTTTTCGTGTTGTTCCAGAGACCCTCTCGTTGATGAATGAATTAGTACGCAACGGTGAAGTCGATGCTTTGGTGCCAGAGAGAGTATGGCAGGAATTTGCTCGCGGATTGATGGAGAAAAATCCTTCGCGCCTGTTTTATGTACTACGCGAATGTGGTGCACTGGCACGCATTATGCCGGAAGTGGATATATTGTTCGGCATACCCCAGCCAGTGCGATGGCATCCCGAAATTGATACAGGTGTGCACGTAATGCAGGTTATTGATTATGCCGCATCAAAAAATTATTCTCTACCAGTGCGCTTTGCCGCACTTACACACGATCTTGGAAAGGGAGTTACGCCGCGGGATTCATGGCCACACCATGTCGGCCATGAATCCCATAGCGTGAAACTAGTTAAAGATCTATGCGAGCGCATCAAGATCCCTAAGGACAGTCGTGATCTTGCATTACTAGTGGCACGTTTCCATAGCAATGTGCATCGTATAGCGGAATTAAGTCCAACAACTATAGGCGATATGCTACTAGCAGTGGATGCTTATCGTAAGCCAGAACGCTTTGAGAAATTTATTCAAGCCTGCGCATGCGATTTTCATGGGCGCTCTGGCTTTGTCAAAAAACCCTATCCGCAGGCTATGCGGTTACGTGAGGCATTCAATGCAGCCAGTAGCGTAGATGGCAGTACAATTGCTTCTAGCCAAGCAAAAATTGTTTCTGATCCCACCCTTTTGTCGGTTTCAATTAATGCAAAGGTACGAGAAGCACGTATTGCTGAAATCAAAAGTCGGCTAGCTTGATCTCTTATAGTTAGATAACTGAGAGCAAGGGCTTAGTTTGATAATGAAGTTTTATCCAGTGTGACGACCCATAAGGCCGCGCCTCTCCAAATATTTTTGATGATATTCTTCAGCGCGATAAAACTCAGTGGCAGGTAAGATTTCCGTTACGATAGGTTCGTGCCAAAGCCTACTTAGCCGTAATTTTTCCTTGGATGAGTTTGCTGTGGTTTCCTGCTCCGTCGTATAAAAGAATACTATCGAACGATACTGCGTGCCCACATCTGGGCCTTGCTGATCGCGGGTAGTTGGATTGTGGCAATTCCAGAACACATCAAGTAATGCTTCGTAAGTGACCTGGGAAGGATCATATTCTACCTGCACCACTTCGGCGTGACCGGTTTCACCCGTGCATACATCGCTATATGTGGGGTTTTTGAGGTGGCCACCAGAATATCCACATATTGTTTCATTGACACCTCGGACTCGACGGAAAGCAACTTCTACGGCCCAGAAACAACCTGCTCCAAAAATTACTTTTTCCCTCGGCATTGTCGTCATCTATTTGAGATAAATAATATTTGTCTTAGAAAATTGAGATCGGGTACGCTTTAGGGGGATCATCTCGGTTTACGCGGCATGATAGCGAACAGGCGATCGTAAATAAAATTGGGAAGTAATTTTAGCACACGTGCAACAATTGCCATTTGCCAGGGAATCACAGCATACAATTTTTTATGCTTTATGATGTGTACAATTTTTTTGGCTACGGCCTCTGCCGTCAGAATAAAGGGCATGTGAAATGGGTTATCCGCTGTCATCGGTGTAACAATGTAGCCGGGACAAACAGTGATGACGGATACACCGCTTCCAAACATTTCTACGCGTAGGCTTTCCAGATACAATATAATAGCAGCTTTTGATGCCGAGTAAGCACCTACACCGGGAAGCCCACGATAGCCTGCTACACTAGAGATTCCAACCAAACTACCCTGTCCGGATGCCCGCATTGCAACAATAAATGGCTGGAAAGTGTTGACCATTCCAGTGACGTTAGTTGCTAAGACAGATTCAAAAACTTCGCCGTCTTCAGCATACTCTGTGAGGGTGCCACGACTGATCCCGGCGTTGGCAATGACAATGTCAGGGCAGCCGTAGCGTTGTATGAAATCACGTGCGGCAGATTGCATAGATTGGGCATTGCGAACATCAACGTCATAGAAAAAGGCACTAGGCAGCTCCTTCGCTAAAGCTTCTAATGATTCCTTGTTTCTAGCAATCAATCCAAGCGTCGCACCTAGTGTTGCATAGTGCTTTGCTAACGCCATTCCCAATCCGCTGGAAGCACCGCTAATAATAACTTTTAATGGCATTGAAAAGGTTGTAGCTGGCAAGAAGACAGCGTAACAATTATTTTTTTGTTCTTTCCATACGCACTTTTTTAATCAATTCATCTAGTGTTCTAATGGTGTCTTGTGGAGTGCCACCCATTCTTCCACTAACTAGGTATTTGCCGTCTACTACCAATGATGGAACACCTTTTAGACCATATTTCTTAGACATTTGCGAGGATTGAGACGTTCGATTTCCAACTGAGAAAGAGTTGTAAATATCAACAAATTTTTTCCGATCAATTCCTTGTTTCGCGATCCAGTTAAATAACAACTCTTCCTTGGTTAAATCAATTTTTTTGATATGAATAGCATCATAGATTTTCTCGTGTAACTTGCCCCTTGCCCCCAGAACCTCCAGCGCATAAAAAGTTTTTGCACCAAGAACCCAACTGCTGCGAAAAATTGTCGGAACGTAGCGAAAGCTTATATCCTTAGGCATTCTTTTCAGCCAGACTTTGATGTAAGGGTGTAACTTGTAGCAGTGCGGGCAGCCATACCAAAAGAATTCTAGAACTTCAGTATTTTTACCACTTTCAGTTGGTTGAGGTCTAAGTAAGACAGCGTAATCGCGGCCTTCGGTAAGTTCGGCGCGTACACCAGAAATACCGGTGAGACCCAAGCTAATAAATAAGAGAAAGGCCGCAAAGAAACGCATAGGGTTCATTTTTTCTCCTCTAGATAAATTCGATAGTTTCTTCGCAATGATTTTGGTACGAAGTTCCCTTATTGAGTTCCTCCATGAACCCTGATAAGACTGGCATCAACTCCGTTCTTCAGTAGGAACGAGCGTGCCTGATTGATGTCAACAATTTTCGTAAAGGGTCCTATGCGAACCCTATGCCACATACCCTTTTCAGACAAATCGGCTGATTGAACATATGCTTCCATGCCAAGCATGGCAATTTTTGCTTTTAGACTTTCCGTGTCCTCTGCGTTTTGGAACGATCCTACCTGGAGATAATATTTGTCCTTGGACAATGGTTGTTGTACGGCTTTTTGGAATTGCTGCTCGGTGACTGGTTCTTCACTACCTGGCAGTATTTTGTAGAATTCAAATCGTGGTTTTCCATTTGTAGTTTTAGTTGATTTGTGCTCGTTGTCAGATACTTGCGCCCCTTTTAGAGCTCCGTTATTTGTGCTTTTTGTCGCCGTACTAACTTCGGGCTTATCATTTAAAATGAACGGACTAGGCGCCTGGTGGATATATATCCACACACCGATGGCGCTGACAAGACCTAGTACATAACCAATAAATAATCCTAACAGAAGAGTGGATCCTTTTTTGCTGGAAGCAGATTTTGAAGGGGATTTGTAGTCTCGACTCATAGAAATTCTTACCAGAATTGTATATTTACATCTTATCAGGTGCACTCACACCCAGCAGTGTTAATCCGTTAACCAGCACCTGCCGTATCGAAGCAATTAGTGCCAATCGGGCGAGCCGGAGTGGTAATTCCGGTACAAGAAAGCGTGTAGAATTATAGTAACTGTGGAACTCGCCCGCCAGCTCCCTAAGGTAGAAGGCAGTCAGGTGGGGGGAAAGCTCCCTTGCTGCCACATCTACTATTTCAGGGTAATCAATCAGTTTTTGCAGTAGTGACAATTCTACAGTACTAGTGAGTAGAGCTGTATCAGCAGTGGCAAGAGTTGAAGGATTCTCACCCCATTGTTTCAGAACACTACACACCCGCGCGTGGGCATATTGTACATAATACACAGGGTTATCATTGTCTTGCGATTTTGCCAGATCCAAATCAAAATCTAGGTGCTGGTCGCTTTTGCGTAACAGGTAAAAGAATCGCGCTGCATCGTTACCTACTTCCTGACGTAACTCCCGTAATGTTACAAATTCCCCTGAGCGGGTTGACATGGGTGCCTTAACGCCATCACGGTAAAGCACAGCAAACTGCACCAATGCAATTTCGAGTTTTGATGGGTCAAACGCTAACGCCTGAATTGCTCCCTTCACTCGCGGAATATAACCGTGATGATCGGCACCCCACACATTAATAATTCGATCAAAACCACGCTGAAATTTGTTGAGATGATAAGCAATATCAGAGGCGAAATATGTGAACTGCCCGTTCTCCCGCTGCACGACCCGATCTTTCTCATCACCAAAATCAGAGGAGCGGAACCATTTGGCACCACCTTGCTGATACAGGTAATTTTTTTGTTCAAGCAATTGGATCACACGGGGCACCGTGCCGTCTTCAAATAACGATTGTTCTGAAAACCACGTATCGAACACCACACCGAATTCCATCAAATCATTGCGGCACTCACCTAGTTGTTTGGTTAAAACGAAATTGTGAATATATTTGTAATCTTGCCCCAGCAGATTTTTGGTCTCGGCTATTAATTGATCAAGTAGTGCCTCAGAGTCAGCCTCTCCTTTTACGTTCACAATGAAGTTGTCTAGTAGCGAATTAGGTTGACGCAGATAGTGGTTGCCATGTGCCTTGTAAATCAACTGCGCCATGTTACGAACGTATTCACCTTGATAGGCATTACTAGGAAAGGGTCTGGTTAGGCCATTCAATTCAAGATAACGTAACCATGTAGAAACCGCTAGAATGTCCAATTGCCGCCCTGCATCATTGACATAGTACTCACGTGTTACAGAGAAACCTACTGCCGTCAGTACATTGGCAAGGCTTGCGCCAAATGCTGCGCCACGTCCGTGTCCAACATGTAACGGTCCAGTGGGGTTTGCTGAAACGAATTCCACCTGAATTTTCTTACCTGCGCCAAAGTCGCCACAGCCGAATTCTTTGCTGCTCTCCAGCACAATGCGTGGAAATTGCTGCTTAGTGGCGATCTTGAGAAATAGATTGATGAATCCTGCCCCTGCAACCTCAACTTTTTCCAGGTAGGGTGAGGCAGGCATCGCATTAATCAGTAATGTAGCGATGGTGCGTGGGTCTTGACGCAGTGGCTTGGCCAACTGCATTGCCAGATTACAGGAGTAATCGCCATGTTTAACTTGCTTTGGGCGAGCAAACTCGATATTAATACCCAAGTCCGAGTTTGAGAATGTGTTCAAGGCGCGGCTCAGCAGCTCTGCAAAGTGAGATTTAAAGTTGGTGTGGACTGGTAAGGTCATGGACGCATCAATGGCTGGTGATATTCGGCAGTATAAATGCTTATAAACTGTTATATGAAACTATAAAACAAAAAATTCTTAAATTTTATTTCTTCGGTGAAGCTGTTGATGTGGTCAGATACATGGTTTGTTTTAAAGCACGTAGCGGGCCAAGTCTTCACTCTGGGACAAGTCTTTGAGCTTTATATCTACATAGGTGGAATCAATTGAGATGGTGTTTCCACTGTACTTTGCAGCATCAAAGGAAATTTCTTCCAAAAGTTTTTCCATAACAGTGTAAAGTCGCCTTGCGCCAATGTTCTCGGTTTTTTCGTTGACCGCGAAAGCAATTTCTGCCAATCGCTTGATCGCATCTGACATAAATTCCAACTTGATTTCTTCGGTCTCCAGTAGTGCTTCGTATTGACGTGTCAAGCAGGCATCGGTGTTGGTGAGGATTTGTACAAAATCACCAGCATTGAGGCTAGCCAGCTCGACACGAATTGGAAAGCGCCCCTGCAGTTCGGGGATCAGATCGGAGGGTTTGGAAAGGTGAAATGCTCCGCTGGCGATAAACAGCACATGATCGGTTTTTATCATGCCGTGTTTGGTAGAAATGGTGGTGCCCTCTACTAGGGGTAATAAGTCTCGTTGTACACCTTGGCGTGATACATCTGTTCCTGATGTTTCGGAGCGACTAGTAATTTTGTCGATTTCATCCAGAAACACGATACCATTTTGTTCAACGTTTTGTACTGCCTGTAGCTTCAACTCTTCGTCATTAATCAGTTTGGAAATTTCTTCATCTGCGATGACTTTTATCGCCTCGCGGATTCTCAGTTTACGAGTTTTTTTCCTCTCGCCTCCCAAATTTTGGAACATGCCCTGAATTTGCGTAGTGAGATCTTCCATCCCCGGAGGGGCAAAGATCTCCATCTGCGAGTGTGCTGCTGAAACCTCGATTTCAATCTCCTTGTCGTTGAGTTTACCCTCACGCAACTTCTTTCGAAATTTCTGCCGGGTGGCGTTGTCTTTTTCGTCGCCTTCTGTTTGTGAGCTCAGATCCCGTGCAGGTGGTAACAACACGTCAAGAATACGCTCTTCCGCATGGTCCTCAGCTCGTGGACGTATATTGAGAGCTTCTTGCTCACGCAACTGTTTGATAGCAGATTCCACTAAATCGCGAATGATGGAGTCTACATCACGTCCAACATAACCCACTTCTGTGAACTTAGTAGCTTCAACCTTAATGAACGGTGCATTAGCAAGTTTGGCCAGGCGACGTGCTATTTCAGTCTTGCCAACGCCGGTAGGACCAATCATCAAAATATTTTTTGGCGTGATTTCCTGTCGCAGGGGATCTGCTACCTGCTGTCTGCGCCAACGGTTTCTAAGCGCGATGGCAACAGCACGTTTAGCGGCATCCTGGCCAATAATATGCTTATCGAGTTCATGTACGATTTCCTGCGGGGTCATTTGGGACATGGATTTTAGAATTAGTGGTGAAGTGTAATAAATTTAAGATAAAAGGCGTGGTGCGTAGGGGAAATACAGGTAGTACGTCAACGCTTTATTTTTCTGTTTCTCAAAAATTAGCTTAAGGAGACAAACCTTTTCCTATATTTTTCGTTTACTACCTATTTTTTGACTTTCATGCTATTCAAGAACCTCAATACTGTGGTTTTGGTTGGTGTAAATACATAGATCTCCAGCGATAGCGAGCGATTTTTTGACAATTTCCAGTGACGTTAGATTGGTATTTTCCAGAAGCGCGCGGGCAGCAGAATGAGCATAAGAACCACCGCTGCCGATAGCAGCAAGCCCTAATTCTGGTTCGATCACATCGCCTGATCCGGTGATGATGAGAGTGGCTTCCCTGTCGGCCACAATCAGCATCGCTTCTAGGCGACGCAATATACGGTCGGAACGCCAATCTTTTGCTAGCTCTACCGCAGAGCGCATAAGGTTGCCCTGGTGTTTTTCTAGTTTACCTTCAAAACGCTCGAATAAGGTGAAAGCATCGGCGGTACCGCCAGCGAATCCGGCAAGGATCTTTTCATGATGGAGCCTACGTACCTTACGGGCACTAGCCTTGGCCACTACAGCGCCCAGAGTTACCTGACCGTCACCACCAAGTGCAACTTGCGTGCCTCGTCGTGCCGAAAGTATAGTGGTACCATGAAGTTGATGCATTGAATTGGCTTGAGATTGCGCAAAAATTAAATTATAACGCCAATTCGTGGGCAAAAGTGTTCTTATAAGTTTTAGCCTTTCTTCTTCGCTCGTGGATGAGTGACATCATAGACCTTTGCCAAATGCTGAAAATCAAGGTGGGTATAAGTCTGCGTGGTACTGATGCTGGCGTGTCCTAGCATCTCCTGCACTGCTCGTAAGTCTGCGCTAGATTGTAGCAAGTGGGAAGCGAATGAATGCCGCAGTACATGGGGGTGGACATTAAAACTGATACCTTGCTGTATAGCCCGTATTTTTAGGCGCTGACTAACTGACCGGGGGCTGATGCCTTTTCCGTTTCGTGAAAGAAACAGTGCTTTTTCTCCAGGTTTGAGTAATGTCTCTCGTAGTTTCATCCATTCGCGTAGTGCTTGAATAGCTTGACTACCAATTGGTACGACTCGAGTTTTGTCGCCTTTTCCGAGAATGAGCACAGTGCTATCCGAAAAACTTAAATCTTCAGGTTTAAGGTTAATGAGTTCAGCTAAACGTAGTCCCGAGGAATAGAACAGCTCAAACATGGCTTTGTCCCGTAATGCCATTAAATCATTAGCCGGAAATTCCAAGAGTTTTGCCGCTTCATCGGGCGAGAGTACATGGGGCAAAGTTTTTGGAGATTTAGGTGCGCGTAGCCCGGCACAAGGATTGTGGGTGTAGCCATGATCCCGTGCTAGATAATTGTAGAAGCCACGCCATGCTGATAGCATTCTCGCCAGACTTCTTCCGGAAAGTCCTTTGCTATGAAGACGGGCCACAAAACGACGAACGTGATGGATTTGCAGCTGGTTAAACGGTGTTTCTGTAGCGAGTTTCAGTAGAGTGGTAATGTCACGCGAGTAACTTTCACAAGTCAACGGTGATAACCGCCGTTCATTGGCAAGATGAAATATATAGGCAACGACAAGTGAGGTCGGATTATTACTAGATGTCATATTTACCTTTAATTTTTATGTCCTGTTTACACTTCTTTTTCATCTTTTTCAATTAGAACATACCGTGTTATAGCAATACTTACGATCTCTCCAAGTCGCTTCAAGTAGAGCGTTTCCATTTCGGGATAAAATCGCTGTAATTCTTCGCTTCCTAGAACCAATAAGCCAATAGTTTGTTTTATTCGCAAGGGAATCATTGAAAACGAGCGCAAGTGGGCGGCACTTTCACCAAACCAGCCCTTGATTTCGTCGGATAGTTGGGTTCCACAATAGGGATGTAACAGGCTATTAGCAATGGCGTGAGTATCAGTGTTGGTGGTAACAAATTCAGACAGCTCTATACCGTCGCCGGTTACATTCCACAGCCGTAGCGCTACATGCGGTACAGAGAAATTGTCGCGCAGGTTGGAATTAAGTTCGTACAGAAAATCATTCAGATGGGCGAAAGTAAGCAGTGCAATAACCAAACGGTGCATTTTTTCGCTTATAGTGTCGTTCTCTTCACCAAATTTAATTAACTCACGCAATTTGTCCTGCAGAATATGGTTCTTATCCCGTAATGTGACAATTTGCCGCTCGCTGATAGGAATAGCTCTACCACCGTGAGGGTGTGGAACATAAATATCAGCTAACAGGTCGGCATATTCGTCAAAAAATTGTGGATGTTGTTTCAGGTATTGGGCCACTTCTTCTGCACCGAATTTCATATTTTCCCCTTGGTTGAATTTTATAATTCAATTTCACCATTGAACACAGCAACGGCAGGCCCGGTCATCCAGACCGGGTGGTACTGACTCTCCCAGTGAACGACCAAATTACCCCCAAGAGTGCTGACTTTGACCGTTGAATCTAGCAATCCACGGGTTATACCTGTTACTACAGCAGCACAAGCGCCAGTGCCGCATGCGAGAGTCTCGCCCGTGCCACGCTCATATACCCGAATATTAATATGATTGCGAGTTACTACTTGCATATATCCGGCATTCACATGTTGGGGAAAGCGCGGGTGGCACTCTATAAAAGCGCCCTCAACTAATACCGGCGCAAGATTTACATCCTCAACAATTTGTACTGCGTGAGGGTTGCCCATGGAAAGGATACTGAATTCTACTTGCTTATCATCTATATCCAGTGGATATGTCAGCATGCGTTTTTCAGCGATAAAGGGGATTTCTTGTGGTTCAAATTTAGGAATACCCATGTTAACGGTGACTTCGCCATTACTTTCCAATTTAGGAATAATGAGCCCACCAAGTGTTTCCACGCGGATTTCATTTTTCTGGGTCATTCCATGGTCGTGTACATAGCGGACCAAACAACGTGCTCCATTGCCGCATTGCTCTACCTCACTACCATCAGCATTAAAAATACGGTATCGGAAATCAGCATTACCTTTAGCTTTTTCTACTAGCAGAATCTGGTCGCAGCCGACACCAAAATGGCGATCAGCAAGTAAGCACAATTGCTCCAGACTGAGCTGCACAGACTGATTCACGCCATCAATGAGGATGAAGTCGTTACCCAGACCATGCATTTTGGTGAACTTAAATTTCATCGGTTAACCTAATTTACCTCATGGTCATGGCTATTCCTAACCAATCATACAATATGTATGCTCTATTATCACTGTCACGCCAGCACACCACGTATTAGACACTGTCACTTTCTTCTTATGACTTCTATAGGCAAGCATAATCTGATACCCTGTAAAGTCCTTTAAGATCATAACTAACCAAAAATATGAGCGAATATCTTTTTACTTCCGAATCAGTGTCCGAGGGCCATCCCGACAAAGTGTCAGATCAGATCTCCGATGCAGTCCTAGATGCAATTTTAACCCAGGATACGAATGCACGGGTAGCCTGCGAAACACTATGCAGCACCGGTTTAATTGTTATGTCGGGCGAAATTACTACCAATGCATTGGTAGATTACAATGTAATTGCTCGTGAAACTGTCAAGCGTATTGGTTACACTAGTTCAGATATTGGATTTGATTCCAATACTTGCGCGGTGCTGACAGCATTCAATAAGCAATCGCCTGATATTGCTCAAGGAGTCAATCGTACTAAAGAACAAGAAGTGGATCAGGGTGCAGGTGATCAGGGGTTGATGTTCGGCTATGCTTGTGACGAGACACCGCAACTGATGCCGATGCCGATTTACTACGCTCATCGATTGATGGAGCGGCAGGCAGAACTGAGAAGAAGTGAGCACTTAACATGGTTGCGCCCCGACGCCAAATCACAGGTGTCAGTGAGTTACAAGAATGGCAAACCGCAGAGGGTTGAAACAGTAGTGATCTCTACCCAGCACCACCCCGAAATTTCTCACGTGGCTCTAACTGAAGCGGTGATTGAGGAAATTATTAAGCCAGTTATTCCAAAAAATATGCTGAATGGTAATACTCGTTACTTGGTTAATCCCACTGGACGTTTTGTAGTTGGCGGCCCGATGGGGGACTGTGGGTTAACTGGTCGCAAGATCATCGTAGACACCTATGGTGGTGCAGCGCATCATGGCGGCGGCGCTTTTTCTGGCAAGGATCCTTCTAAGGTGGATCGCTCAGCTGCTTATGCTGGACGTTATGTGGCCAAGAATGTTGTTGCAGCAGGTATTGCCAGCAGGTGCGAAGTACAGCTAGCCTATGCTATTGGTGTAGCGCGACCTGTTTCGTTGATGGTCGAAACTTTTGGTACAGGGAAAATTTCCGACGACAAAATTGCCAAATTGATCGAGCGAAATTTTGATTTGCGTCCACGTGCGATTATTCGCTCTCTCAATTTGTTACGTCCGATTTATCTCAAAACTGCTGCCTATGGACACTTCGGGCGTGACGAACCAGAATTTACTTGGGAGGCCACTGATAAGGCGGCACAACTTCGTGTCAGCGCAGGAATTGAGAGCACGGTAGAAGCTTGAACAACAGTAAGTCTGTAGATTTAAACGCAGAGGTTAGCTTTTCCCCCTTACGCTGAGGAGCGCTGCAGTGGGTACTATCCCGCGAGGCTTGGCATGTAAGGACATCGTAACAACGGCGCTCGTTCATTCTTAGGAGATTGTTCCATGAACGCTGTGCTTAGTCACAATAGCACCAAAATTACTGATTACAAAGTTGCCGACTTGTCCCTGGCAGAGTGGGGGCGCAAGGAAATTGCCATCGCTGAAACTGAAATGTCTGGTCTGATGGCGCTACGCGAAGAATATGCAGGTCAAAGGCCTTTAGAGGGCGCGCGTATTGCAGGCTCTCTTCACATGACCATCCAGACTGCAGTGTTGATCGAAACCCTAGTCAAACTAGGTGCAGAGGTGCGCTGGGCTTCATGCAATATTTATTCTACTCAAGATCATGCTGCTGCGGCTGTCGCAGTGAAGGACGTGCCGGTATTCGCTTTTAAGGGCGAATCATTGGAGGAGTACTGGGAATACGCTCACCAGATATTCAACTGGTCTGGTGATGGAAAATCGGGCACACCCAACATGATTCTTGATGACGGCGGTGACGCGACGCTTCTGATCATCCTTGGAAGCAAGGCGGAAAAGACCCCATCAGTTATTGCCAGCCCCAGCAACGAAGAAGAACATGAATTGTTCGCAGCAATCAGAAAACGACTGGACACTCAACCCGGCTGGTATTCCAATATTCTGGCTAACATTCGTGGTGTAACGGAGGAAACTACTACTGGTGTTCACCGCTTATACGAAATGCAGAATAACGGCGAGTTGCCATTCCCAGCCTTCAACGTTAATGACTCAGTTACCAAATCAAAGTTTGATAATCTATACGGTTGTCGCGAGTCGCTAGTGGATAGCATCAAACGTGCAACCGACGTAATGATTGCCGGAAAAATTGCTTTGGTATGTGGTTATGGTGATGTAGGTAAGGGCTGTGCCCAATCCTTGCGTGGACTAGGAGCGACCGTGTGGGTAACTGAGATAGACCCGATTTGTGCACTACAGGCGGCGATGGAAGGTTATCGTGTTGTAACCATGGACAAGGCCTGCGATCAGGCTGATATTTTCGTTACCGCTACCGGTAATCTGCGCGTCATTACCCATGATCACATGATGAAAATGAAAGACCAGGCCATCGTTTGCAACATCGGTCACTTCGATTCTGAAATAGACATTGCTTCAGTCCAGAAATATCAGTGGGAGAACATTAAACCACAGGTAGATCATGTCATTTTTCCAAATGGTCATCGAATCATTGTGCTGGCGCAGGGACGTCTGGTAAATTTAGGTTGTGCTACTGGCCACCCCTCGTTTGTCATGTCGAGTTCATTTGCCAATCAGGTATTGGCACAAATAGAGCTTTGGAAACATGGAGAGAATTACCAGAAAAATGTTTACGTGCTACCGAAACATTTGGATGAAAAAGTCGCTCGTCTACACATTAAAAAGTTGGGCGTCAATCTAACTGAGCTAACCGACGAGCAAGCAAAATACCTTAAGATAGATAAAAATGGGCCATTTAAGCCAGAGATGTATCGGTACTGATGCCTTAGCAGTTGGAATACAGGGAAATGCAGAAAAGTTGTTATTAGAGTCTGTCTTCCCTGTATTTTTGCATTTTCATGGGTAGCGAAAATGGAATCGCAAAAAAAACTCACCCGCACTTTTAGTTTTGAGTTTTTCCCCCCACAAACGCCAGAAGGCGTGGAGAAATTGCGTACCACTCGCCGACAATTGGCTAAACTCAATCCAAAATTCTTTTCTGTGACTTTCGGTGCAGGTGGTTCAACACGTGACCGCACGCTTGAAACAGTTCTGGAAATTCAGGCTGAGGGATATACGGAAGCCGCCCCCCATCTTTCTTGTATTGGTTCGACCAGAGAAAATATCCGTTGTTTGCTCCAAAAATATTTAGCTAGTGGTATCCGCTATATCGTTGCATTGCGTGGTGATCTTCCTTCAGGGATGGCGCAACCGGGAGAGTTTCGTTATGCCACAGAATTAGTGGCGTTTATTCGCAAGGAATTCGGTGATGTTTTCCACATCGAAGTAGCAGCCTACCCGGAATATCATCCCCAGGCACGTTCGGCTCAGGATGATTTGCAGAATTTCAAGCTTAAGGTGGAGGCAGGAGCTGACTCTGCCATTACCCAGTATTTTTACAATGCGGATGCATACTTCAGATTTGTGAATGCATGTGAAACCGCGAACATTAGGATTCCTATTGTGCCTGGCATAATGCCAATCAATAAGTTTTCCCAATTGGCAAGATTTTCAGACTCTTGTGGCGCGGAAATCCCACGCTGGCTTAGAAAGAAAATGGAAGGCTATGGTGATGACAGTGCATCAATTCGCGCGTATGGGCTAGATGTCGTGACCGATCTATGTAGTCAGTTACTTGAGGCTGGCGCACCGGGAATACATTTCTATACGTTGAACTCAGCAGGACTGACGACTACCATTTGGCAACGGCTTGGATTGCAAATATAATCCCAGTAACATTTGTTACTTCCTCTTTCACGTTTCGCCCAACCACCATTGGTGTTAACACGTTACAATCTCGTTTAACTTTCGAACTGAGACTGTAACAACTTTGTTCTTAGATAGAGCGAACTATTGTTAGCTTCTCTCCAAAAGCAGAAGAGAAGGAGGTCCGTTTCAGGCTGTTATTTTTGCTGGCACAGCACTTAGTGGACTAGCCTCATATACTCGATATGCTGCTGCTTCTGCCGCGCCAATATCAATCTTCTTACCCATATTCGCAAAAACTGTCTCTAACGCATTCAAGCATAACATCACGTTTTCTATTTTGCTCGAGTAACCCATTAAGCCAAATCTCCAGATTTTTCCGGCAAAATCACCTAGTCCTGCGCCGACTTCAAGATTGTATTCAGCAAGCAATCTGCGGCGTACCTCCTTTTCATCCACACCAGTTGGTACATATACAGAGTTCAATTGTGGTAGTCGGTATTTTTCCTCAACCAAGAACTTAGTACCAAAGGTTTCTAGGCCTGCCTTCAATGCCTTGTGATTACGCTGATGACGAGCCCAAGAGTGTTCTAGTCCTTCTTCATATAGCATAAATAGCGACTCATGCAGCGCATAGAGTGCGTTGGTGGGTGCAGTGTGGTGATAAGTTCGAGTGGTGCCCCAATAGCCTAGCAGTAGGTTTAAATCCATGAACCAGCTCTGTACCTTTGTCTTGCGGTTTTTGACTAGCTCTACTACCTGCTCGGAAAAGCTCACGGGGGATAGACCTGGCGGGCACGACAGACATTTCTGGCTACCAGAGTAAATTGCGTCTATTTTCCATTCATCAACCTTAAGAGGGGAGCCGCCCAGAGAAGTAACCGTATCTACAATAGTGAGGCAGTTGTAGCGATGGGCAATCTCGCACAGCGTTTTCGCATCTGATAGGGCACCGGTAGATGTCTCGGCATGAACAAAAGCAACGATTTTCGTATCAGGATTCTGTTTCAACGCATCTTCCACTTTCTGTGGATCCACAGGTTCTCCCCACTGGTTATCTACTACCACTGCTACACCACCACAGCGTTGTACGTTCTCTAACATACGTGATCCAAACACACCGTTACGACACACAATCACCTTGTCACCAGGGATAACCATATTGACAAAACACATTTCCATTCCTACGGAGCCCGGACCGGATACCGGAAAGGTCATCGGATTAGAGGTTTGGAAGGAATAACGTAGCAGGCTTTTCAATTCTTCCATCATGTCGGTAAAAACTGGATCAAGATGACCTAGGGTCGGGCGTGCCATGGCAGAGAGCACTCGCGGATGAGTATCTGATGGTCCTGGTCCCATCAAGGTGCGTTGTGGTGGATAAAATGTGGTGATTTTTTTTGCGGGGTAAAAGTCTGTGGAAGTCATAAATGATCCTGAAAGTAGAGATGTGCTGGATTAATCAAATGAAAAATGTCGATTTTATCAAGTGATTGAGCAATTGGCTATCAGCGGCATTGAACTAATCTGGTATTTAGCTTAGTACGGTTGTGTAAGTATGCATATTCCTCATAACCTGTTTTCTTTTCTGAGTGTTTGGAATTTTGCTTACGTGATATTTCTTTACTAAGCATCAAGAAACAATCTTAGTCAAAAAAATTGTCCTCTAAATTCTACTTCGCCCTGCTTAGCAACTTACCACACTAGAAATATCGGCCTGATTGAAAGGCCCTGAGAGATTTTATCTGCAGCCTGTCTTGCTAGTATCTGGTCGGAATAAGGGCCAACGTGTACTTTGAACAGACCATCTTTTGCAGTGATGTCGAGAGTATTGGTAAATTCGGGAAGCTCGGTGCGCATACGTGCGAGGAAGGTATCCGCACTGTTATAGGCACTGAATGCAGCCAACTGCAGGTAGATTCTGCTTGTATCGGGAGTAGTATCAATAGTGTTAGAAGCAGATCTGTCTACTGATGTGGAGGGGGTGGGCGGTTCTGTTGTATCCTGCGTGATCTTATTTCCTGGGAGTATGCTTTCTACTTCTACCCAGGCGCTGCCACTATCAAGCACATCAAGCTTGTAGGCGGCCGTGTAAGAAAGATCAATTAAACGATTAGAAAGAAACGGGCCACGGTCGTTGATTCGCACTATCACAGATTTTTTGTTCTTAATGTTGGTAACTCGTGCATAGCTAGGTAAAGGTAGCGTGGTGTGTGCGGCAGTCATATCGTACATATCATAGATTTCGCCTGATGCAGTTTTCTTTCCATGGTAGCGGCGACCATACCACGAAGCAATCCCACGTTTCTTATATGGTCCTAGGGCAGTCATTGGTATGTAGGTTTTACCAAGCACTACGTAAGGCTGCATGTTGGACTTACGTAAAGGCTCAATTCGGGGAATGGCGTTAGGAATGGAGGCGAGGTTGGGTGGTGGATTATCACCAGGGCCATCGTCAAGGTAATAACCACCACCTTTATCTCCTTTCTTCAATACTGTGGAAGAGGATGTCTGTAGCGAATTATCAAGTCCCAGGGTATTGCAGCTCGCAAGAAAAATAAAAGCAATTACTACTATGAGCCAACTGGCAGGTTTGGGGATAGTGGATAAATGGCTTAACACATTCCCGAATCCAAAGTTGTTATTCATTATGTCTTTACCAGTTTAGGATGCATCTGTATGCTCATCAAAATACCAAAACCTAGAAGCATTGTCACCATCGAAGTGCCTCCGTAACTGATAAGCGGTAGCGGTACACCTACCACCGGTAGAATGCCAATTACCATACCTATGTTGACAAATATATATGTGAAGAAAGTCAGCGTGATCGAGCCCGCAATGAGGCGAGTAAATTGAGTCGAAGCATTGACAGCGATGACCATGCCGCGACCTATTACCACCAGATATAGCAGTAACAGTAATGAATTACCAACTAGCCCAAATTCCTCAGAGAACACTGCAAAGATAAAATCAGTACTTTTTTCGGGAAGAAAATCGAGATGTGTCTGGGTACCGTTTTGCCAGCCTTTTCCGATAATGCCACCTGAACCTATGGCAATAGTCGATTGGATGGTGTGATAACCCGCCCCTAATGCATCTTGTGTTGGGTCAAGTAAAGTCATGACACGTAGTTTCTGGTAGTCGTGCATCATTGACCATAGCAATGGCAGGCTGGCTGCTCCAGCGATTAGTAGTCCAGTCATGATACGCCACGATAGTCCCGCAAGAAACAGTACATAGAAACCGCTGGATATAATTAGCAACGTTGTACCTAAATCTGGCTGGCGTATAATCAGCAGTACTGGTAATAATAGTAGCAACGTTGCCACTACGTAGTCTCGGAGTCGTAAGGTGACTTCGTGTTTGTCAAAATACCATGCCATCATCAGCGGTACAGCAATTTTCATCAATTCGGAAGGTTGGATGCGAGTAATGCCGATGTTTAGCCATCTCCGGGCACCACTGTGGATTTCACCAAATAACGTTACACCAATCAAAAGAACGAGACCGACCACATATATTGGCAATGCAAGACGCATCATGTGCTGCAGAGGCATATTAGCAACCAACCACATGATGATTAGTGCCGCAAACATGTTAATTGCCTGGCTAGTTACACGGCTTAAATCCCCATCGGTAGCACTGTAGAGTGTTACTAAACCAACCAGCATTAATAGAAAAATACCACCCAGCAAAAAATTGTCTATATAGCGTGTAAGGTAGTGCCATAGACTCACAGATCTAGTCATGGGCACCCTCTATGCCTTCATCCACGGATTTTTCCGTTGCATTCACCGGTAGTTTACCGAGTAGGAAGTAGTCCATTACCAGCCGTGCAATCGGTGCAGCGACGGAGCCACCATGACCAGCGTTTTCTACTAACACTGATAACGCGATCCTTGGATTTTTCGCCGGTGCGTAGGCAATGAACAGCGCATGATCGTGATGACGCTCCTGTACGCTACTTTCATCGTACTTTTCTCCTTGTTTCATGGCGATTACCTGTGCTGTTCCAGTCTTACCAGCAAAGGTGTAGGCTGCACCTACACTCGCTCGTTCTGAGGTACCTCCGGGCCGGGTGACATCTATAAGCGCATTTCTCACTAGCTCCAGATTGACCGGGTTAAGATTGAGTGTGTACAGTAGTTGAGGGGTGCTTTCATACGTTTCGCCGGTCCTGCTGTTTTGAATTCGTTTCACAAGGTGTGGACGGAAGGCGGTTCCTTTGTTAGCAATTATCATGGTAGCAAAGGCAAGTTGTAGGGGCGTAGTTAGATTGTAGCCTTGACCAATGCCGACAGAAATAGTATCACCTGGCCACCACTTTTGTTTGTGACGTCTCATTTTCCATTCTCGCGATGGCAACAAGCCTGCGGACTCGCCCTCAATATCGATACCAGTTTTTTTACCTAAACCGAACTTTCCGATGAAATTGAAAATATTGTCTATACCAAGGTCATTGGCAAGCTTGTAGTAATACGTATCACATGAAACAACCAGAGATTTGTAGATATTCACTTTGCCATGACCACCTGCCTTCCAATCTCGATAATGGCGGCTGCTACCAGGCAGTTGAAAGTATCCAGGGTCACTGATGGTGTACTGAGGTGTGCGTACGTTAAGTTCAAGACCCGCCAACGCCATGAATGGCTTAAATGTAGAGCCTGGCGGATAAAGACCACGAAGTGCGCGATTGTTAAGCGGTCTATCGATGGAGTTGTTGAGTAAGTCCCAATTCTTAAAATCGATACCGTTTACAAAAAGATTTGAGTCAAAGCCCGGCTTACTTACAAATGCGAGCACGTCACCATTGCTAGGATCGATTGCTACCAGCGCACCGCGCCGGTCGCCGAATGCTTTTACCGCAATCTCTTGTAATCTGGCATCGAGTGTTAGTGTCAGATTGTTACCGGAGATCGGCGGTGTGCGTGATAAGACCCTTATTTTTCGACCAGCTGAGTCGGTTTCCAGCTCTTCAAAGCCAGCGATTCCGTGTAGCTCCTTCTCGTAACTTTGCTCTATGCCAATTTTGCCTATATGACTGGTTCCTCGGTAATTAGCTGAAACTTTGTCGGCTTCCAACTGTTCAAGATCCTTATCGTTAATGCGGTTTATATAACCCACCACGTGCGAAAAGCTCTTTCCCTTTGGGTATTGGCGGAACAAACGAGTTTTTATCTCTACTCCAGGAAAGCGATAGCTGTTGGCAGCAAAGCGTGCTACTTCCTCATCAGATAAACGAGTGCGGATGGGCAAACTTTCAAACAGCTTGCTTTCCTCTCTCAGTTTCTTGAAGCGTCTGCGATCTATTTCCGCAATAGGAATCACGGTAGCCAGTTTGTTAATGGTGGACTCAATGTCGGCGAGCTTACTCGGTACGATTTCTAGCGTGTAGGCTGAGTAATTCTGTGCCAATACCTCACCATTACGATCAAGAATCAGACCTCGGTTGGGTACGACAGGTGAAATAGATATGCGGTTATCTTCCGCTAGTGTGTGATAGTGCTCACGCTCCAATACCTGTAAATAATAGAAACGTGCAAACAGTAAAAAGAATAGAAACAGTACAAAGCCTACGCTGATAGCAAGCCGCGTCTGAAAATGATGCAACTCACGCAGGTGGTTCCGAATCTCGTACAGTTGGTTCATAGCGCATTTGGATCATGTTTCGGACTATAGGGAATCTTTAGCAAAGAGCAGAGCAAGGGCCATAACAACGCACCAGTAATACTAGCCAGAAAAAAATACCAACCAGGAAAATGGGCTCTGTTTAGTAGCTCCGTTAGGAGCGTGATAAGTTGGGCAACGAGTAACATTAGTCCAATCTGTGGGGCTTGTTTGAGTAAACCAAATATATGCACACGTCGGCGCAGCAACAATGCAACGAAAACCATTACACTATATGCAAGGGCATGTTGTCCAAACATGCTGCCATTGCCAACATCCATCAGCAGGCCTAAACCAAAGGCTGCACTCATGCCGACCCGTTGAGGTTGATTAATACTCCAGTAAAGTAATACCAATGCAACAAAATCCGGGCGTAGTGTTAGCACGATACCTTGTAGTGGCAACAGATTTAGTAATAGTGCTACCATAAAGCTAAGAATGATGACCGAGCCTTTGGCAGGTAGCAAAATTTCTTCTTCAGAGTAATTAACGGACACCAATTTCTTTTCGTTCCTTATCGTTAGGTTGAATATCGGTTGATTCCGATCCCGTTAGATTTTCCGGACTAGGCAACCGTGGGGATAGTATCAACACCTGCTTGTTTCGATCTACCCCAGCGATCGGAGTGCAGGCGATTTGGGCAAAAGCATGAGATGCATTATTACGTTTTATTTTCGATACCAACGCTACTGGTAGGCCTGAGGGATAGACGCCATCTATTCCAGAGGTAACCAGTACATCACCACTTTCGATATCGATGTTGTTTGCCATATAATGTAATTCTAGTGTTCTGTACTTACCTGTACCGGATGCTACCGAGCGCAGGCCATTACGCAATACCTGCACCGGTACTGAATGATCCTTATCAGTAATAAGTGTGACTTCAGAATGCCACGGATAGCTACGTGTAATCTGCCCTACCACGCCCAAATCGTCCACTACAACTTGGCCAGACTGAATGCCGTTTTGAAAGCCCTTGTCGAGCATGATTTTGAGGTTGAAAGGATCACGTGGAACGGAAAGAATTTCCGCCATAATCGCCTTGCTTTTATTTCGCGGTGTAGTTTCTAGCAGTTTGCGCAGATGTTCATTTTCAGATCTTAGTGCCAACAACTGTTGGAGCTGTCCTGAATCGACAAGGTGTTGTTGTTTAAGATGCGCAATTTCATTGGCTAAGTTCTGAGTAACAAATAATTCGCTCACCAGGTCGTAGATAGTTGTTGGTAAGTAGGACAATCTTTGTACCGGATATATTACTACAGCGACAGTTTGGCGAATTTCGTGGAGATATTTGAAGTGAGTATCAACCGCCATCAGTATTAGTGACAGCAGTACAAAGAACACTAGCCGCACTAGTGGACTAGGGCCATGCCTAAAAAACTGTGGAGTTGATTCCATTACATACGGCGTTTCAGGGTTTTCTGGTTCGTGTCCAGTCCAAGGGCACTAACCTCAATGCCGAATACCGTTTAATCACTGGCAAATATGCTAACCAATTCATCCATATTTTCCAGTGCAACGCCTGAGCCGCGTGCCACACAAGTAAGGGGATCTTCAGCTATGATCACCGGTAGGCCAGTCTCTTCCATTAGCAGACGGTCAATGTCGCGCAGCAATGCACCGCCGCCGGTCAGAACCATTCCTTTGTAAGCAATGTCTGCACCGAGCTCTGGTAGTGTGAGCTCTAGTGCGGATTTGACGGAACTGACGATACTGTTTAGAGGGTCGGCCAAAGATTCTAGGATTTCATTGCTAGATATGGCAAAACTGCGCGGAACCCCTTCTGCTAGGTTGCGTCCTTTAACTTCCATTTCACGTACTTCAGAGCCTGGGTAGGCGGAGCCGATTTCTTTCTTGATTGATTCGGCGGTAACTTCGCCGATCAGCATACCATAGTTGCGACGAATGTAATTAACAATGGCCTCATCAAATTTATCACCACCTACGCGTACCGAGGTCGAATAAACGATACCGCCTAACGAAATCACCCCAACATCCGTAGTGCCACCACCGATATCAACCACCATCGAGCCAGTGGGCTCCTCAATTGGTAAATTGGCACCAATGGCTGCGGCCATCGGTTCTTCGATCAACTTTACTTTGCTTGCACCAGCACCATAGGTGGCTTCCCGGATAGCACGACGTTCCACCTGAGTAGAACCGTAGGGAACGCAGATCACAATGCGTGGGTTGAAAGAAAACAGACGCGCTGGATTCACTTTCTTGATAAAGTGTTTCAGCATCTGTTCAGTAACGGTGAAGTCGGCAATTACGCCGTCCTTCATTGGACGGATAGCGGATATGTTGCCAGGGGTACGACCTAGCATTTGCTTAGCAGCTAATCCGACCTGCTGAATCACCTTCTTACCATTGGGCCCTCCATCCTGACGTATTGCCACCACCGATGGTTCGTTTAGTACAATACCTTGACCGCGAATGTAAATCAGGGTGTTGGCAGTACCTAAATCAATCGCAAGGTCGGTCGAAAAATAATTCTTGAAATCGGTAATAAAATTCGTCATGGGGGCGGAATCCGTTAGTAGTAATAATGAAAAAATGCACGAAAAGAATACGTTAGAAAATTGAGCTATGATACTCTATTACGGCGTTTTCGAACGTAACTTTATGATACTCTATTATGTTTTTGAACGTAAGGGGGGATGGTAGCCAATGTCACTGGTTCTTGAAGATGTAAAACGTGTCGCAAATCTTGCTCGTATTGAGATCAGTGACGAAGAGGCACGTACTACGTTAGTCCAGCTAACAGGAATTTTTCACCTGATCGAACAAATGCAGGCGGTAAATACCTCTACAATTGTTCCTATGTCTCATGCTCAGGATGTTGTGCAGCGTTTACGAATGGATGTGGTAACCGAGTCAGATCAACACGAATTGTTTCAGTCTCTAGCATCCCAAGTAGAAGCGGGACTTTATCTAGTTCCAAAGGTTATTGAGTGAAATGCGAAGAATAAGCGCCGCATTGAGATTTTTCTTACTTCTTTCCATAACTCCCCTGCCACGCAAATGTCATGTTGAACTCGAGTCTCAAGCAACTTTCCACTTTACTTGAAGCAAAAAAAGTTTCTAGTGTAGAACTTACTAGAGAATTTCTTAGGCGCGTGGAAGCTTTAAACCAAGAATATAATGCCTTCATTACGGTTAATGAAGAAATGAGTCTTGACCAGGCACGCGCCGCTGACACAATGATTGCTTCCGGAGAGGCGCACCCATTAACTGGCATTCCTATTGCCCATAAGGATATTTTTTGCACCAAGGGCTGGCTCACTACCTGCGGGTCGAAAATGTTGTCAAGCTTCATCTCACCTTATGACGCCCATGTAATTGAGCGTTTCAATATGGCTGGTACAGTAAATATTGGTAAAACCAATATGGATGAATTCGCTATGGGTTCTAGTAATGAAACTTCTTTTTACGGACCAGTGAAGAACCCATGGGATATTACGACTGTGCCAGGAGGCAGCTCTGGAGGTTCTGCCTGTGCAGTAGCAGCGCGCATGGCGCCAGCTGCTACTGGTACCGATACGGGTGGATCTATACGCCAGCCGGCGGCGCTGTGCAGCGTATCCGGAATAAAACCGACTTACGGA
Organism: Nitrosomonadaceae bacterium; assembly: GCA_965248035.1. GTDB lineage: Bacteria > Pseudomonadota > Gammaproteobacteria > Burkholderiales > Nitrosomonadaceae > BJGV01. The sequence continues at coordinate 1,634,612 of OZ252054.1, read as the reverse complement.
CTAGTATCAAGGTATGGCATGATCGCGTTTGCTTCGAGTCTTGATCAGGGGGGGGCAATAGCAAAATCGGCGGCAGACTTAGCGTTAATGTTGAATGTCATGGTGGGCTTCGATGCACGTGATTCAACCAGTCTACAACGTGATCAAGAGGACTACACACGCGATTTAGAGAAACCGTTAGAGGGCTTGCGTATTGGTCTTCCAAAGGAGTATTTCGCTGAAGGGATGAGTGATGATGTATCGCGTGTGGTAGATGCGGCCATCACAGAATATAACAAGCTGGGTGCAAAAATGGTGGAAGTATCGTTGCCCAACACGAAACTTTCGATTCCTGTTTATTACGTGCTGGCCCCAGCGGAAGCATCGAGCAATCTTTCCCGCTTCGATGGTGTGCGATATGGTCACCGTGCCCTGGAATATGATGATCTCAATGACATGTACCAAAAAAGCCGCACCCAAGGCTTTGGTGCTGAAGTGAAGCGACGTATTCTGATCGGTACATATGTATTGTCGCATGGTTATTACGATGCCTACTACATTAAAGCGCAAAAACTGCGACGTTTAATCGCACAGGATTTCGCTGAAGTGTTCAAGCAATGTGAAATAGTCATGGGGCCTACCTCGCCCACCGTTGCATTTGCCTTAGGAGAGAAGAGTAGTGACCCTGTACAGATGTACTTGTCAGATACCTACACTGCTGCAGCTAGTTTAGCTGGGTTGCCAGGCATGTCGATTCCTGCAGGCTTTGGTAATAGAAACAGACCAGTGGGATTACACATCATTGGAAATTATTTTTCTGAAGCACAAATGCTAAATGTTGCCCATCAATACCAACAGGTAATGGACTGGCATATTCAAATGCCAGATATAACAAAGGTTTGAACTGTAGAGATAACGAAATGAAATGGGAAATCGTTGTTGGTCTTGAGGTACATACCCAACTCTTGACTCAATCAAAAATATTTTCTGGCGCCTCAACTGCTTTTGGAGGAGCACCCAATACGCAGGCTTGTGCAGTTGACATAGCATTGCCAGGGGTATTGCCGGTATTGAACCTTGGCGCGGTAGAACGGGCAGTCAAATTTGGTTTGGCTGTAGGTGCAACAATTAATTCGCCCTCAATTTTTGCACGCAAGAACTATTTCTATCCAGATCTACCAAAGGGTTACCAGATTAGTCAATATGAATTGCCAGTTGTTGAAGGTGGCTATATCAAGATTCAGACTGGATGCGATAATAACGAGTATGAGAAGGTCGTACGTCTTACCCGGGCGCATCTAGAAGAAGATGCAGGCAAATCATTACATGAGGATTTTCATGGTATGACAGGCATTGATCTGAACCGTGCTGGCACACCTTTGCTGGAGATTGTTTCTGAGCCGGATATGCGTAGTAGCATGGAAGCAGTGGCTTTTGCCAAAACGCTGCACTCTTTGGTGCGCTGGATTGGTATCAGTGATGGCAACATGGAGGAAGGATCATTTCGCTGTGATGCCAACGTGTCGGTACGTAGGAAGGGAGATGAAAAATTTGGTACTCGTCGAGAAATAAAAAACCTAAATTCCTTTCGTTTTTTACAGCAAGCTATTGATTATGAAGCTGAATATCAAAAATCTATACTAGAAAATGGAGGTGAGATTAGACAAGCAACGGTGCTATTCGATTCAGACAAACGTGAAACTCATATCATGCGTAGTAAAGAAGACGTGCATGATTACCGCTATTTTCCCGACCCAGATTTGTTACCACTAGAAATACCTCAAGATTTGATCGATAAAATCATGAAATCTATGCCGGAGCTTCCAATGTGGCGTTATCGTCGCTTTATAGCTCATGATGTAGATGAATATAGGACTTTGACTGAAGGAGAGTCCGACATTCATTCTAAGCATCCTATGCAACTATCTCCTCACTATGGTGTTGAGGAAATTTATGCGCTTTCCAAATATGATGCAACGATGTTAACCACTGATATAGGCACGGCTGATTATTTTGAAGAAGTCGTAAAAATTGTTGGTAGTAAAAATGCAAAGCTGTGTGCTAATTGGGTGATTGGCGAGGTGGCTGCACGCTTAAATCAAAACAATGAAGATATTACCACTTCTCCAGTATCTGCTATGCAGTTAGCAGAATTATTATTGCGCATCTGCGATGGAACTATTTCGGGGAAAACCGCTAAAGACATATGCGGTGCCATGTGGGACGGAGAGCATGGTGCCTCAGCTGATGCTATTATTAAAGCAAAGGGACTGAAACAGATTTCAAACAGTGATGAGATTAGTAGACTTGTTGACACTGTTCTTATCGATAACCCTCAACAGGCTTCTGATTATTGCAAGGGAAAAGAAAAAGCTTTTAATTTCCTCGTTGGCCAGATTATGAAAGCTAGCAAAGGGAAGGCAAATCCTACGCAGGTGAATGAGACTTTAAAGGCAAAACTTGACAGGAAGAAACATGAGTAGGAAAAATTTATAGCATAAATTAAAATCTGCGAACAGCCATTACCTTTGCAGTTAGGGCTGTTCGCAGTAACGACCGCGTATAGGCTCTTAGGGGCGAGAGCCCGAAAGTGGAAACGGCCAGCTGGAAGCGGGACTGCTGCTGACCGGAGCTGGCGAACTTGCCGGCTTCTTTTTTGCGGCTACCTTTTTTCTTGCTGGTGCTTTTTTCTTAGCTGCTGGTCTTTTCTTAGCGGCTACTTTTCTTCTTGCTGGTGCTTTTTTCTTAGCTGCTGGTCTTTTCTTAGCGGCTACTTTTTTTCTTGCTGGTGCTTTTTTCTTAGCTGCTGGTCTTTTCTTAGCGGCTACCTTTTTTTTTGCTGGTGCTTTTTTCTTAGCTGCTGGTCTTTTCTTAGCGGCTACTTTTCTTCTTGCTGGTGCTTTTTTCTTAGCTGCTGGTCTTTTCTTAGCGGCTACCTTTTTTCTTGCTGGTGCTTTTTTCTTAGCTGCTGGTTTCTTCTTTGCTGCTGGTTTCTTCTTTGCTGCTGGTTTCTTCTTGGTAGTTGCCATTTCAACCTCCAAATTAAAGTTACATAAGATTACAACTTATTACATTTACCACACTTACTACTACTGGCTCAATTATGGGTCAGCAAAAAGATACTACTGATTGCATCCTCCAAATTGTGCTGTAGTTCTTTTGATGCAGCATAGCTTCTTGAGCTTTGCTAGCAAGGTACTCATGGAGCACATCGGAATTTAGATTAATTCCTCCTTCCCATGACACAGTTTCTTTTATCGGATCAATACTGATTTTCTTGAATATTTCGATATCTCTCCATGCACTGAAAATTCCAACACCAACTAAGTCATGCAAATTTACTATACCCTTTACACCATCTTCAAAATGTAACCACAGGCTGTAATCATTATTAGCACAACAAGATATAATTCGATGCATTAATTCCATCTCCTCATTTTAGTCCCAGTTTAGTACACCACCGGTTTGATACTCAGTAACTCGGGTTTCAAAAAAATTCTTTTCCTTCTTTAAGTCAATCATTTCAGACATCCATGGAAAAGGATTTTTGGCGCCTGGATAGAGCCTATCCAGGCCGATCTGCTGGCATCTGCGGTTGGCAATATAGCGTAGACATTCTTTAAACATCGGTGCGTTCATTCCCAAAACACCACGAGGTAACGTGTCTTCAGCATAACGGTATTCCAACTCCACCGCTTTCTGCATTAGCTCATTAATTTCGTCGCGGAACTCTTTTGTCCAAAGATGCGGGTTCTCCATCTTAATTTGATTAATGACATCAATGCCGAAATTGCAGTGCATAGATTCATCTCGCAAAATATATTGATATTGCTCCGCTGCGCCGGTCATCTTGTTTTGTCTTCCTAACGCCAGAATTTGGGTAAAGCCAACATAAAAGAATAGTCCCTCCATGATGCAGGCGAACACGACCAAGCTTTTTAATAGCTTTTGGTCAGTTTCCGGTGTACCGGTTTTGAATTGTGGATCGGTAAGTGTGTCAATGAATGGGATCAGAAATTCATCCTTATCACGGATTGATGATATTTCATGGTAGGCGTTGAAAATCTCGCCTTCGTCTAGTCCAAGTGATTCGACGATGTACTGATAAGCATGCGTATGAATCGCTTCTTCAAACGCTTGACGTAACAGGTATTGACGACATTCCGGGTTAGTGATGTGGCGATAGGTCCCAAGCACGATATTATTAGCTGCTAGCGAATCAGCAGTAACAAAAAATCCCAGATTACGTTTGACCAAGCGGCGCTCATCCTCAGTTAACCCATTAGGGTCTTTCCAGAGAGCGATGTCACGACTCATGTTAATTTCTTGGGGCATCCAGTGATTGGCGCAAGCGGAAAGATATTTTTCCCATGCCCATTTGTACTTAAACGGTACTAACTGGTTGACATCCGTCTTGCAATTGATAATTCGTTTGTCCTCTACTGATACGCGACGGTTGGCGTCATCGCCAGCATAATGTTCGCTATTCCCATTGTTTTCGGTTTCAATATCTTTAATACCAATTACGGAACTAACGGTTTGCAAGTGTGATTCGGAAGTTGGTAACACTTGTGCGCCATTCAATATCCCCTCAAGCATTGGAGTCTCTGATTGCGCCTGTTTGTCCTCAAATGTCAGCATACCTTTCTCCTTTTGTTCCTAGTGTTACGTGAATTATTGGCACGACTCACATTCAGAGTCATCGGTTGAGCAATACGTCAACTCAGCAGCCGTCGGCGCCACACTCATTGCGGCCATGCTCCCATCCGCAGGTACCGCATTCAAGGCACCTGCCTTGACCGTAGATTTTTCAGCCGATGTTGCACCTAGTGTGCGAAGATAATAAGTAGTTTTTAGACCACGCAGCCATGCGAGCTTGTAGGTTTCATCCAATTTTTTGCCTGAAACACCTGCCATATAAATATTAAGTGACTGTGCTTGGTCGATCCATTTTTGCCGCCCTGCTGCAGCCTCAATTAACCACTGTGGCTCGATTTCAAACGCGGTGGCGTAAAGTTTACGGATGTCAGTTGGTACCCGGTCTATCTTGCTCAGCGTGCCATCAAAATACTTGAGATCAGCGATCATTACTTCATCCCAAAGCCCAAGGTTTTTTAGGTCTCCCACTAGGGATTTGTTGGCAATGGTGAATTCCCCTGACAAATTAGATTTTACGTAGAGATTTTGATAGGTCGGTTCGATGCTAGCAGACACACCGATAATATTGGAAATGGTTGCAGTCGGCGCAATCGCCAAACAGTTGGAATTACGCATACCATGTTTTTTAATACGCTTTCGCAGTTCATCCCATTTCAGCGTAGTTGACATATCTACTTCGACATAACCACCACGCTCTTCCTTCAACAGATCAAGAGTGTCTTGAGGCAGAATTCCTCGATCCCACAAACTTCCGTGATAGGAGGCATAACAACCGCGTTCTTCAGCCATCTCGGTAGAGGCCCAGTAGGCATGAAAAGCTACTGCCTCCATTGAGCGGTCGGCAAATTCCACCGCTTCTTCAGAAGCATAGGGAATGCGTAACATGTGCAGGCAGTCCTGAAAACCCATGATTCCTAGTCCTACCGGGCGGTGCCTGAGGTTGGAATTACGCGCCTTATCAACAGCGTAAAAATTTATATCGATTACATTGTCCAGCATACGCATGGCGGTACTTACTGTACGTTTGAGCTTGTGCGTGTTCAGTTTTCCATCGTTGATATGTGCCGCCAAATTGACTGACCCCAGATTGCATACAGCGATTTCCTGATCATTTGTATTCAGGGTAATTTCGGTACAAAGGTTAGAACTGTGCACTATTCCCTCATGATTTTGAGGTGAACGAATATTGCACGGGTCCTTGAAAGTAATCCACGGATGACCAGTTTCAAATAACATGCTGAGCATCTTGCGCCACAATTGTTGCGCGGGAATTTTTTTGTATAGATCAAACTCCCCGCGTGCAACTTTCTCTTCATAAGCAAGATAAGATTGTTCAAACTCCTTGCCTAACTTTTCATGTAGGTCGGGTACGTCAGAAGGTGAGAATAGGGTCCATTCACCACCTTCCATCACTCGTTTCATGAGCAGGTCGGGAACCCAGTTTGCTGTGTTCATGTCATGGGCTCGGCGACGATCATCACCGGTATTCTTGCGAAGTTCCAGAAACTCCTCAATATCCAGATGCCATGACTCCAGGTAAGAGCAAACTGCACCCTTGCGTTTACCACCCTGGTTTACTGCGACTGCAGTGTCAGATACAACTTTTAGAAATGGCACCACACCTTGCGATTTACCGTTGGTTCCTTTGATGTATGAGCCCATTGCCCGTACTGGTGTCCAGTCATTACCTAATCCTCCAGCATACTTAGCAAGCAGGGCATTCTCCTTGATTGATTCGAAAATGTCATCGAGGCTATCTGCTACTGTTGAGAGATAACACGAAGACAATTGCGAGCGACAAGTACCTGAATTAAACAAGGTTGGGGTTGAGCTCATGAAATCAAAATTCGACAGGGTATGGTAGAACTCAATTGCCCGCGCTTCACGGTCAGCTTCACTCAGCGCGAGTCCCATCGCTACACGCATAAAGAATGCTTGTGGCAATTCAATACGCTGCTCTTGCACATGCAGGAAATAGCGGTCATACAAGGTTTGCAGGCCAAGGTAATCAAATTTAAGGTCACAGGAGGCATCAAGCGTTTTCGCTAGACGCGGCAGGTCAAACTGCGCCATACGTTTGTCCAGCAACTCAGCATCGATACCACGCTTGATGAAACCAGGAAAATAATCTGAATAGCGGGACACCATCTCTTGCTGAGCTACTTCTTCTCCTAGTACTTCTAGTCGGATGCTATGCAACAAAAGCCGCGCGGTGACATAGCTGTAGGCCGGCTCTTTTTCGATCAATGCACGTGCCGAAAGAATAATCGATTTCCTTACCTCTTCTACCGGCACCCCATCGTACAGATCTTTTAACGTGGTTTTAAGTATCAGTTCGCCGTTTACTGTTTCGCCTAGGTCTGCGCATGAAGATTCAATCAGCGCTAGCAATCGTGCCGTGTCTAGCGGAGTCCTACAGCCATTTTCCAGCACATGCAGAATGCTGACTGATGTCTCTGCCGTAGTCTTCTCTTTCTGTTTTGCCCGTTCCCGCGCTCGATCCTCGCGGTAAAGTACATAAGCGCGCGCCACATCGTGTTCACCAGAACGCATCAGAGCAAGTTCTGCTTGATCCTGAATATCTTCGATATGAAAAGTCCCGCTCGCAGGATGGTGGCGAATCAACGCGCTAACCACATCATTGGTCAAGCTTACTATTGCTTCACGTACCCTAGCAGATGCCGCACCCTGACTACCATTAACGGCAATAAACGCCTTAGTCATGGCAATCGAAATCTTATTCGGCATGAACGCAACAACCGAACCATTGCGACGAATGATTTTGTATTGGGAATAACTTGAATCTTGGGAGGAGGGGATTGAAGAAAAATCGTAACCAGATACTAATGTGGAACTTGTACTATCTGTTGCAAGCTGCATAATTTGGCTTCTCCCCTGTTGTGTTTACGCGGTAAAACTGTGGTTTTCCATCGATTCGGCTAGATGTTACTTATAGCACTTAACCACTATATATAGTGCCCAATCAAGTTATGTATGACTAATTCTAGTGAGTTGAAAAAAAAAATGCAAGTGTTTCTTGCAAAAATATTTCATAAGCAGAATATCTGACGATGCAATTTGTTGCAGAGGAGAGAAAACCAGAAAAGTAAGAGTATCTAAGCTAGTGTAAAGTTACTAGTATCGATTATAATTACACCATCACATGGTTACAGCTGAATTGCTTCTTGCGAATGTGAATATACCCGTAGATTCTTAAACCTTTTGGAGATTGTGTATGAAAACATCTGCTGTTTTTTATCATGCTGGTTGTCCTGTATGTGTCGAAGCTGAGCATCAAGTAGTTGAAGCTTTGGATCCTACTCGCTACGATGTGGAAATCGTACACTTAGGCGAGCAAAAAGAACGAATTGAAGCTGCTGGCGTTAAATCAGTTCCAGCAATCGTAATTGGTGGAGCGCCTTTCCACATCAACTTTGGCGCCCCGATGTCCGCGTTGAAGGGCTAGCGAAAAAATGGCGGGTGGTTACATCCGTCTTTCGCTTACTATTGACGAATAAGTAATCAGATGTGTCGACTCGGTAGCCATATCTTTTAGGGAAACCATAGAAACACTCAATCATCACAACTTACGTCAACCTGAAATAATATTCATTGGCCATAGTTATCTGGTTCTTACGTGTCAAACTCCTGAAGCAACGCCGACTATATTTGCTCTTCAAGAAAACTGGTTACCAAAATTTCCCAAGGCAGCTCCGTTTTTGTAAAGGTGCGCCGCCTCGGTATGTTTGATCTGTCTCTGTCTGCATTAGGTTGACTCTAAATCAGATTAAATTACAATGACTTTCAAGGCCAACAGTTATAACAGCCATATTTTAAGCTGGCGCATATTAATTTATGGGAAACTTGTTAATGTAATTTAGCAGAAATACTAAAATACGGCTCTTCATATGAACAAATACCAAAGTTCAGGTAAATATTGACGTAAAATTCTTGCCTATCTATATGAGAGCATTATGTGCCGTAAAAAAACTATCGCCTTTATCGCTGTTGGTTCTATCTTTGCCGTTACACTGGGTAATACCTCAATCTCCTCTGCAGCTAATAAGCTTTTGGCCCCGCAACCCCTAAACATGAAGAGCCACATGTTAGCTTACTCCGACATGGTAGATCCCAAAAAATACGGAGGAGCAAAAACAGGAGGCGGCGGGTATGGTATGGAATTGATGGATAAAAACAAGGACGGCAAAGTCAGCAAGGAAGAATTTCTCAAATATAACGAGGCTATATTTGACAAGGTAGACGCTAATCGGGATGGTTCCGTTGACAAAAATGAAGCAGACAGTTATGTAGCCAAGAGCAAACCTAAAACAAGTCCTAACAATTCAATCTCTCATGGTGAAATGAAGAAGTAAGAGGATTGTCCCTACTTCGGTAGGGCCTTCTTATGTTTCCTATCTTCTTTCAGTGATAGTGCTATTAAATATAATTGATTCTTATTTTTACCGGTAATTTCCGACGCAAGTTTTACTGCTTGTTTCAAGGGTAGCTCTTCCAACAATAATTTCAGCGTGTGCTGGGCTTGATCACTGATCCCAGTTTTCTCCAGGGTTTCGGCGCCAGATAGAAGCAGCACAAATTCGCCTTTCTGTTGATTTGCATCGGAATTAAGCCACGATAGAGCATCACCTAAGGCACAAGTGTGGATGGTCTCGAACATTTTTGTCAGCTCCCTAGCTATGGTAAGTTGGCGGTTTGCTTCCAGCACCTCGGACAAGTCCGCCACGCACTTTAGTATGCGGTGGGGCGCTTCGTAAAATACTAGAGTGTATGGTAACGACCTTAATTCTTCCAACTTACGTCTGCGTAGCCCTGTTTTGGCAGGAAGAAAGCCATAGAACAAGAAATGTGTTGTGACAATTCCAGCTGCAGACAGGGCGCATAGTGCTGCGTTGGCGCCAGGGATCGGAACTACACTGTAGTTTTTCTTTCTCACCAGATTAACTAGAATCGCACCAGGGTCAGAAACTCCCGGCGTACCAACATCAGTAACAAAAGCAACAGACTTCCCCGTCGCGAGTAGATCCACAATCTTTTCCGCTGCAGTACGTTCATTGTGCTGGTGTAGGGCAATCATTTTCTTGGTAATCGAGTGATGTGCCAGTAAATGCCTAGTGTTGCGTGTATCCTCAGCAGCAACTACATCAACTGCCATGAGCACATCAAGTGCACGCAGACTAATGTCACGAAGGTTTCCAATCGGGGTGGCAACCACATATAATGTATTTTTTTGTATCATGTTTTCGTTATACATGGGATTCATGCTAATTTCTCTAATATCGATCGCTACACTATAAGGTAGCCCGTGCCATTTTCCATTCAGTAAGGAAATCATTTCAAGCATTGGTTAATATCTGATTTCCTGATAGATTGCTATATTGTATTGTTGCCCGTCTCTAATGCTAACGACTGATTTCCTCACCCAACTCCAGTCTCTACTGCCTCCCGAACAGCTTATACTGACCCAGTAGATTGTTACGCTTACGCTTACGATAATAGCCAAAAAATATATCCACCAGATGTGGTTGCATTCCCACTCACCTCTAACGAGGTGCAGGCCATCGTGGTGCTTTGTAATATACACAAAATCCCACTCACGCCACGCGGACGTGGCACAGGTACCGTAGGAGGAAGTCTTCCGGAGCAAGGCGGCATCGCATTGTCTCTGGAACGTATGCTGCGAATCATTGTAGTTGATCCTGCTAATCGCGTAATTGTAGCTGAGCCTGGTGTACTGAACCAGACCGTGCAGAATACGGTGAAGCCCCATGGGTTTTTTTGGCCACCCGATCCTTCCAGTGCAGCCTATTCCAGCATAGGCGGAAATCTTGCCACGTCTGCAGGCGGTCCTCACGCAGTGAAATATGGGACCACTCGTGATCATGTGCTGGGGATGAAAGTGGTGACAGGTAAGGGTGAGGCTCTTAAGATAGGTTGCTATACCACCAAAGGTGTAGTGGGATATGATCTCACACGGCTTCTAATTGGTTCTGAGGGAACGTTGGCGGTTATCACCGAAGCAACACTTAAACTTACTCCTTTACCTCAAGCTATTGGCGGGCTTGTTGCACATTTCCGGGATGCTGCAAGTTGTGCTGCAGCGATAGTTTCAATTATGTCTCTTCCCCAGATTCCTAGTGCACTTGAATTTCTTGATACTGGTTCGCTCAACCTTATTCGTGGGCGATCCCCTGACATGTTGCCGGCTGATACTGGCGCCATGCTGATGATCGAAGTTGATGGGTCACCTCGTGAGATTACAGATTCAAGTACCGCCATTCTTTCCGCCTGTCGTAACGAGGGACTACTGCAAGCTGAACAAGTCTCCGATGCCACCAATTTGTGGCAAATGCGCAAGGCACTATCGCCACTATTGCGCGATATTGCGCCGGAGAAAATCAATGAGGATGTGGTTGTACCAGTTACTACATTACCGGAATTTCTAAATGGGCTAGCACAACTGAGCTCAAAGTATCAAGTTACCAACGTTAATTTCGGCCACGCTGGCAACGGTAATATTCATGTAAATCTGTTGGTAAACCCGGATAATATTAATGAAATGGCTCGTGCAGATAAATGCCTAAATGAGGTTTTTGATTTGGTGATCAGACTCAATGGCACATTGTCAGGAGAACATGGTATCGGTAGAGAAAAGCGCGGATACGTCGACAAGGAAATTGATACGACAACGCTGGCTTTGATGAAGGATATAAAGCAGGTGTTTGACCCCAACAATATTCTTAACCCAGGTAAATTATTTCTATAAACTGGGAAAATCTTTAAGCACAGCGTGATTTACCAAATGGAAAGGAATGTAGAGTAGTGATAATGAAAGGTGTTACACCTTTCCACCATTCAATTGCCATCAAGATGTTCTCAGTAACTCTAAAATGTCGTGAGAAAATACATCTGCACTCTTACTAGAGTTTACATACAAACGAAGCCTTCCCATCATGTCAAAAATGTAGGTTCCAGTAGAATGGTCCATTGTATAGTTATCCTGGGTTCCTCCTACCTGTTTTTGAAAGATGACTTTAAACTCCTTGGCGATACTTCTTGTAGTTTGCATTTCACCGAATAGGCCAAGGAACGTGGGATTGAATGCGGTTACATATTGCTTAAGCAATGCAGAGGTATCGTGTTTCGGGTCAACCGATACAAATAGTACCTGTACGTGCTTGGCATCTTTACCCAATTTTTTCATGGCAGTGGCAAGCTTACCCATGGTGCTAGGACATATATCCGGACAATTCGTGTAGCCGAAAAAAAGCACTACCACCTTGCCTTTGAAGTCATTCAGAGAACGAATTTTGTCATTGTTATCAGTGAGCCTAAAGTCTCTACCGAAATTGGCGTTGGTGATATCTGTAGAAAGGAATGTAGGCTCGACCTTACTAGTACAGCTTGTTAAAAGAACTCCAGCTGCCAGCCCAACTACAAGTGCGAAAGAGCCGAGGCGCTTCATAATATCGCTTAGAAGAGGATGTAATGATCAACTAGCAATGCAGTGAACAGAGCTGTCAGATAAAAGATTGAATAGCGAAAAGTTTTACGTGCAAGCTGATCGCTGTAATCAAGATAGATTTTTACTGCGTAGTATAGAAATACTGTGTCCAAAATTACCGCGCTGATAAGGTAAATCAATCCACCCATTTGGGTAGCGTACGGCATCAGTGTAACGGCACAGAGTATCAATGTGTAAAGTAGTACATGCAAACGGGTAAATTTGTCGCCATGGGTTATCGGTAGCATTGGCATACCAACTTTGGCATATTCCAGTTTGCGGTAGAGCGCGAGAGACCAGAAATGGGGCGGGGTCCATGCAAAAATTATGAGGAACAGAAGCAAAGCATCAGCAGAAATTTCTCCTGTTGCTGCTGTCCATCCGAGTACTGGCGGCATCGCACCTGAAGCGCCACCAATGACAATATTCTGTGGCGTCATAGGCTTAAGTATCACTGTGTAGATAATGGCATAACCTATGAATGTGACTAGAGTAAGCCACATGGTCAGGGGATTCACCCACTGGTGAAGCATGAATAGCCCGCCCCCACCAATCACTACCAAGAAAAATATGGTTTCTGGAGAACTGACTTCCCCCTTTGGCAAGGGTCTGCCACGCGTACGCGCCATAACAGCATCGATTTTCTGTTCCACCAAACAATTTACCGCTGCGGCTGCACCTGCGACCAAAGCGATTCCTAGGGTACCAAAAATTAGAGCGTTTAATGGAACAGCACCGGGTACGGAAAGAAACATGCCTATAATTGCAGTAAAAACAATAAGCGAAACAACTCTCGGCTTAGTTAACCGATAAAATTGCTGCATGCGCGACGCTGTATGTTGCCAAACCAAGCTAGTAGCCATAACACCTATCTCCGAACCTGTTGCAGATAGACCTGCTCTTATCCAATTTGTGAAACCTTAAGCAATCGCTTAATGTCTTTAGCCATCAGCGATGGATCGACATCCTTAGGAAAACGCATCATCAAGTTTCCTAGTGGGTCAATCATATAAATATGATCGTGCTGTGATATTTTTGCCGGGATTGCCTTCAGCAGCTCGTTATCTTTTGCATTGACAAGAACGGTTCCCTTAAAATCTTCCGTGATGTTAGTTTCTGGTATTCTACCATCGTCGATCAACCATACACGTTCTATGCGCTCCATTTCAGTTTTTTGCATCAGTCGCACTTGCCGCATATAGTAAAGTTTTTTGCGGCATGATTCATCGCACTTTCCAGAATCTACCACTAGCATTATCCATTTTCCGCGTAGCTGGCTAATATTGAATGTTACGCCATTGGTTTTGCGCAAAGCAACATCTGGTAGGACCTTGACCTCAATCAACTCTCCATAGTTCACACTACCTGACGGTGCCCCCCCCCAGAAAAAGAGCAGATAGGAAAGCGCTATCGGCGCAATCATCAGCCCCATCAACAGAAGCAGTTTACGTTTGTGTGTTCTTGGAGCGATCTCTTTTAACACTTAACACCAAATATAATATCAATACCGCTAACGCCATGGAAAACCACTGAAACGCATAACCTAAGTTCCTGGCTGCTCCCGAATCAGGGCGACTCCACTGACGTATCAACCCATCTTTTACGTCATCCTGTTGCAATATTACCAATGTTTGCAGCGTAAGTCCCGTAGCCTCGCGATAACGATCCAGATGAAGATTCTCCCAAACCCGTCCTGATACTGTTTCTGCAGAAAGTTCCAGAGTTCTTTGTGTTGGCGAGTTTGCTATTCCTGAAACTATTACTTCGCCAGACGGAGTGGGCACATTCGGCAACTGGTTACGGTCTCGGCCTGCAGCTACCCATCCGCGATTAATCAAAACATGCATAGAGCTTGCGCCTAGCTTAACTGGTGTGATGATCTGATAACCCACTACACCCCGATGTATCTTGTTATCCAAATAGATCGTATGTGATGGGACGTACGTTCCATGTACCTCGATCTGGTGAAACTGATAATCCTCAAGCCTAATTGGTGTTGTAGGCAACGATATTACTGGTTGCTGTGAAAGTCGATCTAGCCGCTGCTGACGTACTTCTTTTTCTTGAGCCCGAGAGAGCTGCCAATTGCCCAGCATCAACAGAACTATTATGACTAAAGTAGCAGCAACTGTTGGCCACAACTTGACCCTGAACTGCCAACCTGAAATAGTCATTGGATAGTACGCTAATCTCGGCTAAACTCTCGCCCAGTTCCCATACTTATATGTACAGAAAAAATCTTGAAAATTATTGCCGCCTTATTTTTTCTCTTCATATTTGCTAGTCTAGCATCCGCGCTGTACTACATGGTCAAGGACAAAGGTCAAAGCACGCGTATGCTTAAGTCCCTCACGATTCGTATCAGTTTATCGGTTGTTCTATTCGCCATGCTGATGTTGGGATACTATTTCAGCATTATCCCCGGCAGGCAATAGATCTCAACGTACTTAGCTACACAAGCCAGTAAACAAATATGAACAGCCCCAGCCAGACCACGTCCACAAAGTGCCAGTACCAGGACACTCCCTCGAAACCAAAATGATGCTCAGGTTTGAAGTGGCCAGCCAACACGCGAAAGTAAATTACTGTCAACATGATAGCGCCCAGTGTCACATGGAAACCGTGAAAGCCGGTCAGCATGAAAAACGTTGAACCATAGGCGCCAGTTGAAAGCTTTAGGTTGAGTTCAGAATAGGCATGGCCATATTCGTAAGCCTGGAAACATATAAAAAGGACGCCCAGCAGAATTGTAAGAAATAACCCCCATTTGAGTTGACTACGTTTGTTGAGCTTAAGCGCCCAATGTGCCCAAGTAACTGTCACACCGGAAGATAACAGTAAAGCGGTATTAATGGCCGGCAGACCCCACGCGTCCATGGGCGTAAACTTATCGGTTATACCAGGGCCAGATGTAGGCCACCCACCAGCAAAATCAGGCCATAAAATTTTGTGATCCAGATCACCAAGCCAGGGAACTGCTAGTATTCGCATGTAATACAGCGCGCCAAAGAAACCAGCGAAAAACATCACCTCGGTGAAGATAAACCAACTCATTCCCCAGCGGAAGGAATTATCTACCTGTTTGTTAAATTTACCACCCTCGCTCTCTCGCGAGACTGTACCGAACCAACCGAAAAGCATGTAGACAAGAATAGCAAAGCCAATTGCCAGCATCCCATAGCCAATCGGAAGCTTGTTGACAGTGAACGCGGCACCAAACCCCATGAAAAGAATGGCAGTCGCTCCGATAATAGGCCAGGGCGACGGAGTTGGAATATAGTAATGATTTGTTTCTTGGTTCATGCGCATTCTCCCGCGTATATTTTAATCGGTTCTCAACTTGTCACAAATTTGACCAACAGCAGCAAGGATCCAACAAATAAGGCTGCACCGATAATGCCCCCAATTACTATTTGCCCTAGCGTTAGTGTCAATACATCAGCAGCGTGGTCACTTTCTTTGCGTACACCGAAGAAAGCCCAGAACACAGCTTTTGCTACTTGTATGGGTGTAGCCTTACCAGATTTATCAGTTTCTTCCATCAAGTTTTACCTGTTTTACCAGCAACAACTGTAGTAGCAATGTCATTGCTAAGCTCAAAAAAAGTATATGAAATAGTCACAGTTTTTATGTCGACCGGTAGTCCTGATTCAATTAGAAACTGCACAGGCATTTGCCTAACCTCATATGGTTTTAACACTTGCTTACTGAAACAAAAACACTCTAGCTTCTTTAAATACTGCGAAAGCAATTGTGGGGCGTAGCTGGGTATCGCTTGGCCGACAATCTCGCGGTTCGAGTTGTTCTTAATCTCGTACATCACCTCTACCAGCTCACCTGGATGTATCTGTATACTTGATTGCAGTGGCTTAAATTGCCAAGGTAATCCATGTGTATTAGCATCCAGCTCGACTGTCAATGAACGGTTAATATCAACCTGAGCATTCTCCGCTAGCGTATCTGGCTGTAGCAGGTTGTTTATTCCGGTAACTTCACAAATTTTCTCGTAAAACGGTATCATCGCGTAGCCAAAAGCAAACATCACTACTGTTATAATTAGCAGCTTCTTTAACATCGCCAGATTGGACTGCGCTACGTTCATTCCCAGTGCTTTGCAAAAAATATTACAAAAATCAATGCTACGATGGTCCAAAGTATCAACAAGGTTCTCATTTTCCTGCGCTGCAAATCTGAGTTCCGTGACATTACCATTCTCCCGCCTACTTGACCATCATTGGAGGCGTCTCAAAGGTGTGGTACGGGGGCGGTGACGGCAAAGTCCACTCCAGCGTATCCGCACTTTCCCACACGTGATCGGTTGCTTTTGCGCCGGCACGTACGCACTTTAGTATCACGTACAGAAACAGCAATTGACTTAAGCCGAAACCGAATGCACCAATGCTGGAAATCATGTTGAAGTCGGCAAACTGTAAGGCGTAGTCGGGAATGCGACGCGGCATCCCAGCCAGCCCCAAGAAATGCTGTACAAAGAAAGTAAGATTGAAGAAAATCATAGATAACCAGAAGTGCGTTTTGGCCAAGGTCTCGTCATACATGTGACCGGTCCATTTCGGCAGCCAGTAGTAAGTTCCGCCGAATATGGCGAACAGTGAACCCGATACCAATACATAGTGAAAGTGCGCAACCACATAGTAGGTATCCTGCAGCTGAATATCTACCGGCACGACTGCCAATACTAAGCCGCTAAAGCCACCGAGGGTGAACAGGAAAATAAATCCGATGGCAAACAGCATAGGAGCTTCAAAGGTCATAGAGCCACGCCACATGGTGGCTGTCCAATTGAATATTTTCACAGCGGTTGGCACCGCGATCAGCATGGTAGCGTACATGAAGAACAACTGTCCCACCACTAGCATGCCTGTGGTGAACATGTGATGCGCCCAAACGATGAATGACAGGATTGCGATTGAAGAAGTGGCGTACACCATCGAGGAATAACCAAACAATGGTTTACGCGAGAAGACCGGAATGATCTGAGAAACAATGCCGAATGCTGGCAATATCATGATGTAGACTTCAGGATGCCCGAAGAACCAGAAAATATGCTGAAACATCACCGGATCACCACCGCCTGCCGCATTAAAGAAACTGGTACCAAAATGACGATCGGTTAGCAACATGGTCACCGTGCCCGCCAGCACCGGCATCACTGCAAGCAGCAGATAGGCAGTAATCAACCAGGTCCATACGAATAATGGCATTTTCATCATAGTCATGCCTGGGGCGCGCATGTTGAGGATGGTGGTAATAATGTTGATTGACCCCATAATAGAAGAAGCTCCCAGGATGTGGATAGCGAAAATTGTCATGTCCATTCCCATGCCCATCTGGGTAGAAAGCGGCGGATAAAGCGTCCAGCCAGCTGCTGCGGCTCCGCCCGGAACAAAGAACGATCCTATCAGCAACAGAGCTGCCGGCGGCAACAGCCAGAAGCTCCAGTTATTCATACGGGCAAACGCCATATCCGGCGCACCGATCATCATCGGTATCTGCCAGTTAGCAAAACCAACAAAGGCCGGCATGATGGCGCCGAATACCATCACTAGGCCGTGTAGCGTGGTGAGCTGATTGAACATTTCTGGCTCGACTATTTGTAAGCCTGGCTGGAACAACTCGGCGCGGATGGTCATCGCCATCACCCCACCCGTTAGGAACATGATGAAGCTAAACCAAAGGTATAGCGTACCGATATCCTTGTGATTGGTAGTGGTCAGCCAGCGCATGATTCCGCTGGGGGGGCCATGGTGTCCGTGTTCGTGGCCGTGACTATGATCGGGATGGGTTACTGCTGCCATGATTTTCTCCTCGTTGCTTAATTTCTGAATTTGTTGATTTCGGAAGGCTGAACTACGTCGCCAGTTGTATTACCCCAGGCATTACGCTGGTAGGTGACTACCGCTGCGATGTCTACGTCCGACAAATGCTTGAATGCAACCATCGCCGTGCCGGCCTTGCCGTTTACTACTATCTTGATATGTTCTTCCTTAGGGCCATTGGTGATTTTCGACCCATCCAGTGCAGGGAATGTCCCTGGGATGCCCTTGCCGTTCGGTTGGTGACAAACTGCGCAGGTTCCAGCGTACACCTTTTCGCCCTGGGTTTTCAGCTCGTCCATCGTAAACACTTTGTTGACATCAACAACCGCTGCCACAGATTTCTTTTTTTGGGAAGTTACCCACAGGGCGTATTTCGCCGGTTCCACCGCTTCCACGATTATCGGCATGAAGGCATGTTCCTTGCCGCACAATTCTGAACATTGACCGCGAAAAATACCGGGTCTGTCAGCCTTGAACCAGGCATCACGTATGAAACCCGGAACGGCGTCCTGCTTGACCCCCAGTTCTTGCACCGACCAGGCATGAATGACATCACCAGCGGTAAAGAGCATACGAATTTTCTTGCCGACCGGAACGACCATATTATTGTCAACTTCCAGTAGATAATGCTCGCCCTTAGGGGCCTCATTTCTGATTTGTTCCCTTGGGGTAGACATCTTGCTGTAGAAACTGATTCCCTCCCCTTCGCCCTTAAGGTAGTCATAACCCCATTGCCACTGATAGCCGGTGGCCTTGATGGTGATATCGGAATTGGTAGTATCCTTCATAGCAATGATGGTTTGGGTGGCGGGATACCCCATAGCGATGAGGATGAAGAATGGGATGACAGTCCAGATGACCTCGGCCGTGGTGCTATGGTGGAAGTTTGCAGCCTTGTGACCCACGGACTTGCGGTGCTTGAGTATCGAGTAGAACATGACACCGAACACGCCAATAAAAATCACCAAGCAAATCCACAAGAGTAATGTATGTAAATCATACATCTCGGCGGCAATACTACTTTGCGGCGCCGGCAAATTTATTTTACTAGCGCTTGTTGCCATACCTGGGTATAGGATGAGCGTAGAGATCCACGCCAGTGTTATTGCTACTTTGCTGCCCATATTTTCCCCCACTTAAAATTTCTAATTTTTCAGTGTGAATTACAAGTTTACTAAATCTGAAAGTTCACTCTGTTTGTTCTTAGCCGGTTTCCTAGGATCGCGTATGCGGTTCTTCGTGGAGCATCATTAGGTAGATATTCTCCGCAAATAAATAGTTACTTACTAGAGTAATTCCACGAATAAAACAACTCTAAATGCTAACATGGCAGAATTACTCACACAAGAAAGAATTACAATCTCACTAGCCTAAATATTAATAATAACCCTATTTAAATAAACGGTAATCTGCCTCTATAAGAAAGTGATGATTTATCCACATTAACGAAATCCAGCCGATCGTCTTTTTCTGCAAAACTAGTTCAATTCAACACCGCCTCTTCTGCCAAAAGATAATGAAAAGGACAATATTATTTAGAATATTAGCCAAAAAAATCTGTAGAAAGTAAAAAGGATGCTGAATTGCAGTGCCTTTCTCTATTATTCATCGCTGCCCGTATCGGATAAAAATCGTGAAGATGAATATGATGTCATCATACCTATGTTGCTGATGCTACGTGCAAAATACAGTTTGTTTAATAATAATGCCGGAAATGGTTGTATTTTATTTTGATCTAGATCAAATTCTCGAATGATTTTTGCTAGCAATCATTGCATGTGTTTCATCAACCGTCCTAAGCATTTAGCCCGCATCTAATAATAGCTTGAATATCAACTTTTATATAGTTATGTAGTAAGTATAGGAGTTATCGAAGAAATGGTAAATGCAACCTCAGATTCATCCAAATCTCCTATCAAGCAACAATCTATGTTTTAATTGGGTTTACTTGGGTGATATATTCTATCTACAAAAATTCTTAGGTGACGCCGTATCACAAAGATACTAGCGAAAAATCAATCTGTAAGACATGCGTAAGTATATTTTATTTATTAGTTATTGTCTTTGAAAAGAGGAGACCGTAAGCGTCTCAATTTCGCAATAAAATTTATGAAGTTAATAACATTCCGGAATCTATTTTTTTAACTAGTTATTTTGTAACTGACTGAGCAAAGCTTCCGGATACTTCAGATAAATTATGGCAATTGAAAACATTCTGGTGGTGGATGACTCCCCTACTGAGCGACACATACTATTAGAAATTCTTACCAAAAGTGGCTATAAAGTAGCGACTGCCGCAAGTGGAGAGGAGGTGGTTGCAATGACCAAGGAGATCATGCCAGATTTGATTCTAATGGATGTGGTAATGCCGGGACAGGATGGTTTTAATGCTACTCGTACAATCTCCAAGGGTGCAGCTACCAAACATATTCCCATTATCATATATTCCACTAAAGGACAAGAAACTGACAAGATCTGGGGTATGCGGCAAGGAGCTAGAGGCTACTTAGTTAAGCCCATTAAGGCGGCTGAATTGTTGCAAAAAATAACAGAACTAGGCTGAATTGATGTCTAAACGTATCAGCATGAAGGATTTCCAGGCAACACTCTCTAAAAAATTAGGAAGCGCTGCCATGACTGAGTCCATGTCAACCATGTTGGGAGTATTAATTGGCGAGGATCGTTGGTTGGTGCACATGAATGACGTGAGTGAGGTGTTACAGATGCCAAAAATTACGCCAGTACCTTTAACTCACTCGTGGTTTTTGGGCGTAGCTAACGTACAAGGTAACCTATACGGCATTGCTGACTTAGCTGCTTATTTTGGTGGATTGCATACTACAGTTGAGCAAAAAACAAGGATCTTACTGGCGTCCCCACGATTTGAAATTAATAGTGGTTTGTTGGTTAGGCGTACATTAGGAATAAGGAACGTTACCGATTTTGAGCGCGTTGACGACGGCGCTCATTCCCAGATGGGTATTGCTGGAATCTATAAGGACAGGCGGGGGCAGCGCTGGTACGAGCTGAACCTGCAAGATTTAGTGCGAGATGAGGATTTTTTGCAAATTGCTGCATAAGCAATCTGAGGTTTTGGAAAATTGCTTGTTAAGTTAACGAGATGCATGGAATCAGTTTGATAAACACTTGATCATACTGCTACGTAAATTAAGTTTTCTAGAGAGCTAACGGAGACACAGATTAAGATGTCAGGCTTTTTATCAAAATTGCAGCCGGTTTTCGGAGTAGTCGGCAAAGATGATGTGGCTGGTGATACAGTTCGCCCAACCCTGACAATTGGTTCTTTATTGGTTGGCAAGCGGCTTAGGCTTTTGGGTGGGTTGTTCGCGTTGTTTCTTTTGATTGTTTTGATTGCTACAACAATAAGCACACGGCAGGCGAGACATAGCGCAGCATATTTAGAAATTGTTGGGCGTATGCAAATGTACGGTCAGCGTCTGGCTAAGGCATCTCAGCAAACAGCGCAAGGAACTTATCTTCGTTCGTACAATTACAAGATAGTCGTGACCGTATTAAGGGTTTCGTAAAAACCCTGACCCAAGGTGGGAAATATCGCGGTAGTAATATTCCGGCGATAAGCGACGAACCAGCGGTGTTTCTGGAAGAGTACGTTAAGAAATGGCATATAGAGGAACAGAATATAAGTCTGATTTTAGACAGCAGAACTTCTCTAATTAGTTTGGGAAATGCGGTAGACCTGATTAATGTTACCAATAAGCAGATGCTGGAATTAATCGGGCAACTGATTGCTAGAATGGAACGGTTTGAGGGTTTGTCGAATGAAATTGCTGCCACTGAAGCATTGAAGATGCTTACCCAAAGTTTTGTGAAAAATGCTAACGCGCTATTATTGAGTGAAGCCATAATTTCTGAAATTGTTTCTCAGTTAGAAAATGATCGGGAGGGGATTGGAACCATTATTATTGCTTTTGCTCAAGGTAATGCCGAGTTACAGATATCGCCTCTTAAAGATGAAAATTCTAAAGAGATGCTGGCACAGGCGCAATCGCTGTTCAAGACGATTGACAATCATTCTAGAGTTGTTCAAAAGCAGGCACCTAATGTGGTCGCTGCAAGGGTTGTAATTCACGAGATGCTTCAAAACAGTGAGGGCATGTTGATTGCTGCTGAGAAACTTGACAACGCACTTCAAGAGCAGGGTGGGTTCGCCCTTTCTCCTCTTAGTATCATGGCCTATGTCACGGGCGCACTAGCCATTTTTACTCTATTTTTGTTCATTAAAGTGTACATAGACGATACGCGGAGCCGGGTATTAGCAAGTGAGAAAGAGAACCGGCGCGACCAGAAAGCAATATTACGTTTGTTGGATGATATGAGTAGTTTTGCTGACGGGGATCTGACAGTTCGTGCGGTGGTAACCGAAGATATTACCGGAGCGATGGCAGATTCGATCAATTATACGATTGAGGAGTTGCATATCCTAGTGGAGAGTATCAATAAGGCAAGCACCCAAGTAGCTAAGGCTTCTGGTCAAGCACAAAATGTTTCTTCGGATTTATTAATTGCAGCGCAAAAACAGTCAGAAAATATTGAGGAAACCACAATCGCTGTGCTAGGCATAGCCGAATCCATTGGTGAGGTGTCCAAGTCTGCCGCAGAATCTGCCCAGGTGGCAAAGCGCTCCTTGGCTGCCGCAGAAAAAGGTGCGGTTGCAGTACGGGACTCTAGTATTGGCATGAATGAAATCCGTACTCATATTCAGGAAACTGCAAAACGAATCAAACGTTTAGGTGAAAACTCACAGGAGATCGGTGAGATCGTAGGGTTGATCTCTGATATTACCGAGATGACCAATGTGCTAGCGTTAAATGCAGCAATTCAAGCAGCTTCTGCAGGCGATGCTGGGCGTGGATTCACGGTAGTGGCTCAAGAGGTACAACGGTTGGCAGAGCGTTCTGCTGAAGCGACCAAGCAAATTAGTGTGCTGGTGAAAACTACTCAGGGTGATACTCGTGAAGCGGTGGCAGCTATGGAGAAAAGTACCCTCGGAGTGGTTGAGGGGTGGCAAGCTCTCTGATGCAACGGGTCAGGCACTGGAAGAAATTGAACAGGTGTCGAAAAATCTGGCGCAACTTATTGCTGGTATCTCAGATGCTACTCAGGCTCAGGCTCAGGCTGCTGACAAAGTAGTAAAAAATATGGAAGAGATTCTCCAAATTACACGTCAGACTACTAATGGTACAGTTCAGACGACTACTTCTGCGAAACAGATTGCCGGATTTGCCGCTGAATTAAAGGCATCAGTTTCAAGCTTCAAGATTTGAATTTCTTTATTGCTAAACGCCTAACAACCATTCTAAATGAACGCCAAAACTGACCTCAACATCGAGTCTATTGTCTGGGTCAAGAATGAGATTGACCAGGCGTTGGAGCTGGTGCGACGGCAATTAGGGAATTACGCGCGTAATCCAGAAGACATAACCCAGATAAAATCTTGCCACGATCATATACATCAGGTAAATGGTGTGATCGAAATACTCGGCTTGAATGGTGTGGCTGCCGTCAGTCGGCAGATGGAAAAACTCATCGATGTTTTTATGAACAACGAGAGTAAACCAGAGCTTAAGTTTGATTTATTTATTCGTGCGACTTGGGCGCTTTCTCACTATTTTGACGAGTTAATCAACGGCGCGGACAATAATCCATTACGACTGTTTTCCGTTTACCAAGACCTGGTGCAGGCACATGGGGTGCATGGCGTATCCGAGGGCGCATTATTTTTTCCAGACTTGAGTGTACACGTTCCACTACGGAACCAGTCTCCATCTCTAGATTCATCTATTATTGTGGAGACAACCACTAAGAACGAGCAGGCTAAATTCCAGGTAAGTCTGCTCAAATGGTTGCGTGACGCAACCGACAAAAGCAGCATGCAACAAATGCTTGATGTAGTGAAATACCTCGAAAAAAATCCTGCCCCAATAGAGCAGAAAACATTTTGGTGGGTATCTCTGGGTTTTTTCGATAGTCTTCTGAATGAAGGATTAACTGTCGATTTACCGGTACGCAAGTTGTGCGCCAGAATAGAACAGGAAATCCGCCGCCCAGATAACACCACCGTAGCTGTCGATGAACAATTAATGCGGGAGGTATTATATAAAGTTTCACGCAACAAGATAGTTACTGAGCACATTCGCGAAATTTTTAGCGCCTACGGCTGGCACGAACAAATATTGCCCAGCGAGCAAGTCGTCGAAAAAGAGAAATTAGAGACTATTCTTGAGGATATGCACGCTAGCTTAATGGAAGCCAAGGATGCGTGGATTAGATACAACGATGGTCAAAAGAATAATCTGTCGTTGTTGCTTATTCGCATCAGAAAGCTTAAGGAGTTGGTGGTTCAGTGTAAACACCAGTCTTTGGAAAAACTCATTACTGTAATTGGCGGGACTACTGCACATTTGAATGTTCAACCACAAGCCATGAGCGAAATTTTGGCGCTAGAATTTGCCATTTCGCTGTTGTTAGTGGAAAGTGCGCTAGACGATTTTGACAAGTTGTCACCCGAATTTACACGTCAGGTCAAAGTTACTTCAACACGTTTGCGTTCTGCAGTACAGGGCAAGTGGGACGAGAGACAGATGTCGATGCTTCTGGGGCCGGAAGGAATCAGTTCTAAAGCACAGGAGAAAGAACTGATGGCACAGCTGTCACACGAGTGCTGTGCCAATCTTAAACAGGTGGAAGAAGTTTTGGATGGTTTTTTCCGTGACTCTACTAAGAGTTACGACTTGCCAATATTGTTTCCTTTATTTAAACAGATATCCGGCATTTTAGTAATGCTTGAACTTGAACGTGCTAACGCATTGCTGGTTGCCTGTCGTAACCTGATAGAAGAGTTTTCGCATTCGGATAGTGAAAATAAGCAGTCAGAGCAGGTACGGTTGGCAGAGGGGCTGAGTAGTATTGGTTTTTTCATCGAGGCGCTGAAATATGAACAGCATGATCGTATCAACATTGTCGAAGCGGCGATAAGCCAGTTTGGTAGCGATGTGGTTGCAGCAGTACCGCTACCAAGTTATGAATTTGTACCGACTGCTTCAGATGAGTTAATCACATTAATTCCGCCAATTTTGTCTGACCAACCGACTGCACGGATGGTAGCGCCCACTTCTCGGGAAACTGGCCCAGGAACACAGGAGGCTCTCCTAGAGGTCTTCTTAGATGAATCTGCAGAAGTGCTCTCTAGTATAGCAACCCACATACAGGCTTGTCGTAACAATCCTAGTGATCGTGATTCCCTGATAATCATGCGTCGAGGGTTTCATACTCTAAAGGGTAGCGGGCGCATAGTGGGGTTGCTTAAGATTGCCGAAGTAGCCTGGAACATGGAGCAGATCCTGAGCCGGTGGTTGAGCGAAGGTAAACCTGTAACCAATGAATTACTTGATCTGGTCTCAAAAGTGCACCAAGAATTTTGTGGGTGGTGTGCAAGTCTGAAAGATCAGGGCGCGGCTACTAAGATCAGCACAGATGAATTGCCAGTTCCAACTAAAAGACTTGCGAGTAGTACGGAGTCTGAAGCAGAAGCAGAAGCAGAAGCGGAAACGGAGGTGGAAGCAGAAACGGAAGCGGAAGTAGTAGATACCGATCTGGACGCACAAACTGTAGCTGCAACAACTGTGCCCGAAACCGTAACTGAATCAAAACCAAATATAGTTATTGGTGATGCCGTAATTTCCCCTGAGTTATTTGCAGTATTTACGACTGAGGTCAACCAGCATTTAGCAACCCTTGAGAGTGAGCTGAATAGCCTCATAGGAAGACCAGACAAACCAGTAAGTCATGAATTTATGCTTGCTGCCCATACGCTGGCTAGCATCTCACGTAACTTGAATCTTGAATTCATAGCGGATATTGGGCACGTTCTGGAGCAATGGCTAACTATTTCTGTTGAAAAAATCTACCCAGCCAGACCAGGCTGGATTACAGCTCATGAGGAATGTCATTGAGCTATTGAGCAGGATGCTAAGTGCGGTGTGTAACCAACGCTTGCCAGATCAGGTCGATCTACAAGCTGGCGTAACACTGTCACATGAAATGGCATTGATGCCGGAACGTACGGAACAAGTATCTGAAACGGAGCTTGCAAATCTACGGGAGATTGAAAAACCTGGGGTACGTGTGTCATCATAGAATGAATGGTATTCCATACGAGACGATATTGATCCAGATTTGTTGGAAACATTCATGGAGGAAACTCGGGAATTAATACCTGTAATCGGCAGTGCATTGCGCTCTTGGCGGACCGATCCTAAGGATGAATATTTCCGCAAAGCCCTCCTTCGTGCCTTACATACCCTAAAAGGGAGTGCTCGCATAGCTGGTGCCATGAGTCTTGGAGAGCTAGTTCATAACATGGAAAGTTGTGTGGAAGCTGCACCAAAAGAAAATGGATCGTCAACGCCATTATTCGATTCACTGGAGACCGAATTAGATCTTATAAGCGAGAATATCGAGCAACTACAAAGCTTACCTAAAGGCGGAAAAAAGGTTGTGGAAATAGAGGAGGCAGAAGAATCAATTCCTCCAGTGAGCTCGCCGATAACGCCCGCTTTGCAGCCAATTAAAAATGAAGAGGCACTACCTGGACAACCTGAAGAAATTGGGATCCCTCTGCAGAAAACCTTGCTGCGTGTTCATGCAGAGTTGATTGGCCATCTAGTGAACGAATCAGGCGAAGTGAGTATTGCACGTTCTCGAATTGAGACTGAATTGCATAACTTCAAACAGTCATTACTTGATTTGACCGAAAGTACAGTACGTTTACGCAACCAGTTGCGCGAGGTAGAGATTCAGGCTGAAACACAAATGAAATCTCACTTGGCACAGACGCAGGAGAGTGGGCAGTCTTTCGATCCGTTGGAGTTTGATCAATTTACGCGTTTCCAGGAACTTACCCGATTGATGGCGGAAAGCGTTGATGATGTTTTCACTGTGCAGCAGAGCATGTTGATTACCCATAATGCAGCTGAAGAGGCATTGACTCAACAAGCGCGTATGAATCGAGATTTACAGCAGGCTTTGACTCATATTCGCACTAGGCCGTTCAGCAATTTTGCAGAGCACTTCTACCGCGTTGTAAGGCAAGCGGCTAGGGACATGCACAAGAAAGCTATCCTGAGAATTCCAGGTGGTCATATTGAAATGGATCGTAGCGTATTAGAAAAAATTAACTCCCCACTAGAGCATTTGTTACGAAACTCTGTTGCGCATGGTATCGAAATCCCAACTAAACGACTAGAAATGGGCAAACCCGAAATTGGCCAGATCACAATTGCCTTGCGCCAGGAAGGTAATGAAATTGTCATGACTTTAAATGACGATGGCGCTGGGTTAGATATCGATCGTATTCGTGAGAAGGCCCTGCAACAGGGCTTAATGCGGGCTGATGAAATGTTGAGCGACAAGCAAATTGTATCGTTTATATTCGCTCATGGTCTTTCTACTGTGCAAGAACTCTCTGAGGTTGCAGGGCGTGGTATCGGCTTAGATGTTGTGAAAAACGAAATTACTTCTCTCAGCGGACGAGTAGAAGTTACCTCAGAAATTAATACAGGCACAAATTTCACTATTTATTTGCCGCTTACCCTAGCGGTGTCACAAACTCTGATGGTACAAGCTGGAGGACATACTTATGCGATACCTACGGCAATAGTTGAACACGTGTGGGAACTTGATACCGATGCACTCAACACGGCCTACCGTGATCATAGGGTAAATTTCAGCGGAAATAGTTTTCTGTTTGCCTATTTTCCACGCTTGCTCGGCGATCAAGAGCAGGCACCAGAAATTAAGAGACATAACAGGGTACTATTGCTATGTAGTGGTGCTTTACGACTTGCAGTGCACGTTGATGAGCTGATTGGTAACAGAGAAGTAGTGGTCAAAAATATTGGCGCACAGTTGTCACGGGTGCCTGGTGTCGAGGGTGCCGCGGTAATGGGAGACGGCCACATTATTCTTATTATCAATCCTCTCAAACTAATGCACCGCGACAAGGTGCAGGCGATATTTACCTCGGAGACGTCGGCATTATCAACAGCACAGACGCAGCCAGACAAAGTCGCCACCGTAATGATAGTAGACGATTCGTTGACTGTTCGCAAAATAACCAGCCGCCTACTTGAGCGAGAGGGCTGTGATGTGTTGATTGCCAAAGATGGTGTGACTGCCATCCAGCTTTTAGAGGATATCATTCCTGACGTTATGCTGATCGACCTTGAGATGCCTCGGATGGATGGCTTTGAGCTAATCAGGACTGTACGCTCCAATCCCAGAACCGCGAATATTCCAATTATTATTATCTCGTCACGTACGGCGGAAAAACATCGCAATGTTGCCAAGCAATTGGGCGTTAATGCGTTTCTTGGCAAACCCTATAAGGAAGACGAGTTACTTAAATATCTCACTGAATTTATTAATCTTTAGTGTTAAAACCTGTCTATTCTCTAGAGATACCTTGTGTTGTAAAGGGTATTTTGATCTGCTCCAAGTCTATTCGGTTGCCTATTTTTTCAAATAGCGAGGGTTGTAATGGAAGCTATATCTAGGAAGGAAAAATATAACGTCAATAAACTACATAAACGATTAAGGCGCCTTGTTGGTTCAGCCATTACTGATTTCAACATGATTGAAGCGGGTGACCGTGTGATGGTGTGTCTGTCCGGTGGCAAGGATAGTTATGCGTTGCTGGACATACTGCGTAGTCTTCAGTCCCATGCACCATTACAGTTTGAATTAATCGTAGTAAATCTGAATCAGAAGCAGCCTGGGTTCCCCAATCATGTGTTGCCAGAATATCTCACTAAAATTGGCGTGCCCTTTCGTATCGTTGAACAGGATACCTACAGTGTAGTAAAGCGTATAATTGCTGAAGGTAAGACTACTTGCAGTCTTTGTTCGCGTCTAAGACGGGGCGTACTCTACCGTGTCGCCAGTGAGATAGGTGCAACTAGAATCGCGTTGGGTCATCACCGCGATGATATTCTTGAAACTTTGTTTCTTAATCTATTCTATGGCGGTAAGCTTAAGGCTATGTCACCCAAGCTAGTGAGTGACGATGGGCGGCATATCGTGATTCGTCCACTTGTTTACTGTAAGGAAAAAGACCTAGCAGCCTACGCGGAGGTTGTGGACTTTCCCATTATTCCTTGCAACTTGTGTGGTTCGCAGAAAAATCTGCAGCGCCAAGTGGTAAAAGATATGATGCGGCAATGGGATAAAAAATTTCCAGGTAGGCTGGAAACTATGTTTACAGCATTGCGTAACGTACAACCCTCGCATTTGGTCGACAATGTGCTTCATGATTTTCAGGGACTCAAAGTGGGTAACAAACCTGTTGTTGGTAGTGATATGGCATTTGATCAAGTGTCATTCGAGCTTAGGTCAGAAGAAGTCGAGAGGCTTGAGTAGGATTTAGATCTGGATCCAAACTAGTGGTGGTAACCTAGGGCAGCCATATTCGATGGCATGTATAGAAATTCGGTATCGGCAGTAAAGGATAAAATTAACGGGTATGGACGAGATTTATCTAGTGATTGTTCAATAATCAAGGTAAATCGGGAATCAGATGCGGGGATTACGACGATATGGTGGAATCAGTATGAACGTAGCCACGACCAGGAGTGCAAACAGAATATAAACTATCGTTAGCAAGCCTTCAGGGAAATCATAAAATAGGATGCGATGCAGCCATCGCTGAATGAAGCTATCGCCAGTTTCCAACTGGCGTAACTTATCTTCCCACATTGTAAGGGGACAGACCATGCCAAGAAGGGATTCTCCAACGACGAAAAGAATAGCGGCGAGATGCGCAATTCGGAGCCAGATATTTCGCACGAAATTCAATCTTAGCCATGCACCGATCCAGATTACTGGCAAGCCACCAACTACAAACAATACAAACAGAAAATGAATAACAAGTATGGTGTTGGCGAGCAGCATGTTTATCTAGCGATTAGTTGGGAATATCGAGTTCGTATAAGCTGCTACAAAATTAATCTCGATATGTAATAGCTGGAAAACTATTTATCTGTTTGGCAGATTATTCTTATTACGAGCTGCCTGACAAATCATGCTGTCGCAACGCCCATTGCACATGTTCGCGCACCAAAGACGAATTATCGTTATACCGAGACTGTAACGCGCTGGATATATTTTTGGATGATGAAGCATTACCTAATCCTATTGCCAGATTGCGAAGCCATTGTTCATGGCCGATTCGGCGGATTGGACTTCCAGCAAGCTTAGTGTTGAACTCTTCTTCGTTCCAGCTAAATAACTCGACTAGGGATGCATCATCTAGGCCATTACGTACAGTGAAATCGTCTTCGTCCGTGAATGTAGCATATTTATTCCAGGGGCAAATCAGTTGACAATCATCGCAGCCATAGACTCGGTTTCCGATCAGGGGACGTAAGGGTTCTGGGATGCTGCCCTTATGTTCTATAGTGAGGTAGGAAATGCAGCGTCTTGCATCTAGTCGATAGGGCTCGATGATGGCTTGAGTTGGACAGATATCCATACATTTCGTACAAGTACCGCAATGATTGTCGGTGGGATTATCGACAGATAGTGATAAGTCGGTATATATTTCACCAAGGAAAAACATTGATCCAGCCTCACGCGAGAGCAGTAGGGTATGTTTTCCGCGCCATCCAATGCCAGATCTTTGCGCCCATTCCACTTCCATTACAGGGGCGCTGTCAGTAAATACACGATAGTTAAAGTGCTCCACTTTAGCAGCTATTTTATCAGCAAGTTTTTGCAAACGACCACGCAATACCTTGTGATAATCACGGCCCAGCGCATAGCGGGATATGAACGCCTTGTCACTTTCTTGCATTACTTTCCAGCTGTCTTTTGCTTTAGGTGATGTGTAATTCATGCGTACTGAAATTACTCGTAGCGTACCAGGTATTAATTTCGCTGGATGAGAACGTCGAGCGCCATGTTTTGCCATATAATCCATATTGCCGTGATAGTCCTTGTTTAACCACTCGAGCAGACCCGACTCGACACATGACATATCAGTACTGGCATCAGAGATACCAATACCTTGGAATCCAAGTTCTTTGCTCCAAGTTTTGATATCGCTCGTTAGCGAGACGAGATCTACAGACGGATTATTGGAAATACTTTCTTGCATAGTTTTCATCATAACAATTCCGCTACAACATGCCACCTTGAGAATGAATCCATAACTCTAGCGCTTGGCGCTGAAATCGCAACGATATTGCGCCCTGGTTTAATTATTTTTCTGAAAGGCGATCTTGGTGCAGGTAAAACCACGTTCGCAAGAGGTATTTTGCGTGGCTTGGGTTATCATGGCAAAGTGAAAAGTCCTACATATAATTTGGTTGAACTTTATAAATTTTCTAGGTTATACTTGTATCACTTTGATTTCTATCGTTTCGATGATCCCATAGAATGGGAGGAAGCAGGTTTCCGCGAATATTTCAATGCGAATTCAATTTGTCTTGTGGAATGGCCTGAAAAAGCTGGAAAACTGTTACCCATAGCGGATTTACAGATTTTTCTCAAAATTATCGAAACAGGCCGCAACATTGAAATTCAGGCTGGTACGGAGGTAGGTAGACAGTGTTTGAACGATTGGCAAACCCAAAAGCATTCCTGACTATGGTATCACTCGATTGCCGAAAGCTTTTTTTTCCATCAAGTTTCTATACCTTTTTATTTATAGTGGCTTCACAGTTTTCTTTACATGTGGGTGCTGCTTTTGCCGACACGATAGTTACCTCTACCCGTATCTGGCCAGCTTCAGAGTACACTCGCCTTACACTAGAATCAGCCACATCTATAAGTTATTCGCTCAGTTTACTTAAGAATCCGCATCGAGTGGTATTGGATTTAGAAAATGTCACGCTTACTTCGGAAATTCAAAGACTTCCGGGAAAAATAGGTGTCGATTACCCATATATCCGCGCTCTGCGTATTGGTCGATTTAAACTAGGCATATTGCGGATAGTACTAGATTTAAAAACTGAAGTTTTGCCGCAAGCATTTGTGCTTAAACCTGTAGCAAATTATGGGCATCGTCTAGTGCTTGATGTTTATCCAGTCTTCCCGCCTGACCCACTGATGGCATTACTAAATGAGGATGCAATGAAATCGGCGCAAGCTAACGCCCGTGCCAATATTAAGTATGATGTAAAAGCAAAGGACAATGCGACTAGCAACAAAGGCAATCTTGAAACAATAAGACTTATCACAATTGCAATTGATCCCGGTCACGGGGGAGAGGATCCTGGCGCAATGAGTCGGAGGGGCACATACGAGAAAAATATTACTCTTGCGATTGCCCGAAAACTTAAAGCCAAGATAAATGCAGAGCCCAACATGCGGGCAGCGTTGACTCGGGACGGAGATTACTTTATGTCACTGCAAATGCGCTTAGATAAGGCACGAAAACTAAATGCAGATTTGTTCGTATCTATTCACGCTGATGCTTTTGTCAAGCCACATGCGCGAGGTTCATCTGTGTTTGCACTATCCGAACGCGGTGCAACTTCAGCTGCTGCACACTGGTTGGCAAAAAAGGAAAACGATGCTGATTTGATCGGGGGTGTTAATCTAGATATCAAGGATCATTATCTCAAGAAAACTCTGTTGGATTTGTCGCTAACAGCAACTATCAACGACAGCCTTAAACTTGCCAGGGAGGTACTATCGGAAATTGGCGAAATTAACCACCTGCATAAAAACGATGTAGAGCAGGCAGGATTCGCTGTGCTCAAGTCGCCTGACATCCCTTCAATTTTGGTGGAAACCGCTTTTATTAGTAATCCAGATGAAGAGAAGAAACTAAGAAACAGTGCCTATCAGGACAAAATGGCTAAAGCAATGCTCGTGGGAATTAAGCGCTATTTAGCTAAGAATCCACCTCTGTCACCACGCTCAAAAATGGTGAGGTTAGAATAGCTTTTTCTCATATTTAGTGAATTTTATTTTGAGTTCTCGATAGATTCCTGGTCGTGGCACTACTTCTACGCCATAATCGCCCCGTTGAAATATCCAAGGTGTCCTTGTTGCCAACGACGATTTATCCAAATTAAAAATTGATAGAAGCGACACTGCTGATCTAACTAGTCGCAAGAGACGACCTCGCTTTATGATTACTCTCGTAGACTTTGCGGCGCTGGTATTACTGGTAGTTGTATATTTCAGAAGCGTCACTCCCGTTGAGGAAGAATCTGCTATAGTTACTACTGCTTATTCTTCACAATTGTTTTCTGAACTTGCTTTTGGCTTTATACTAAACTCTACAATTATCATGAAGTCGTTTGCGTTCGCGTTAATCATGGGGCTGACCGGTGGATGTCTTCTATGGTATCCATGTGGAAATGAAGTTGACCTTGGCGGCATTCATCAAAATAACGTTCTAAAGGAGTGCGTATGACACGAAAAGCCATTTTATCCCAAGGAATCTCTTCTTCACCGAAAAGTTTTACATCCAAACTTTCGATTCCAGTCTTGAAATTCAAATCCAGCAATCGTGCACGAAATAGAATGTACACTTGATTAACATGAGGCAGATTATAAATAGCATAGAGAGCACCCATTTCCACTCGGGCATTAGCTTCTTCCATGGTTTCGCGTGCAGCGGCTTGAACCAAGGTCTCGGCATTTTCCATAAATCCTGCCGGTAAAGTCCAAAATCCATGTCGTGGCTCAATGGCTCTGCGGCATAACAATATCTTGTTTTCCCATTCCGGTATGCAGCCCACCACCATCTTTGGATTATGGTAATGAATGATGTTACACGCTGGACATACGTAACGCAGTAACGTGTCGCCTTTGGGGACACGTAACTCCACTGGGGTTCCGCAGTTGCTACAATATTTCATTGAGGTGTCTTAGCAGAGTGTCTCGTGCATGTCGTTGAGCGAGTTATGA
Source organism: Nitrosomonadaceae bacterium (assembly GCA_965248035.1). GTDB lineage: Bacteria > Pseudomonadota > Gammaproteobacteria > Burkholderiales > Nitrosomonadaceae > BJGV01. The sequence goes on along the minus strand of OZ252054.1, from coordinate 1,600,655 downwards.
GCACAATGGAATTTTAACATGTGGACAACGTTTCACGTATAGTCGACGATAATGCAGCAATAGTTTGCTATCTCTCGTAGCGTTAAAATTTCTTACACCTACATAGTATCCGCGCAAGAAGACTTATTCTGATATGATTTGTCATGGATAGATACTAAATTAAATCAATCGCTTCACCATGAAACTCGCCGTTGCCCAAATCAATTGCACAGTCGGCGACCTTGCTGGCAATGCCAAAAAAATTATTGACTTCACTAACCAGGCCAAAAACAAGGGCGCTTCATTAGTGGTTACACCAGAGTTGGCGCTATCTGGTTATCCGCCCGAAGACTTGTTGCTGCGAAAGGGATTTCGTCTTGCCTGCATAAATACGCTTGAGAACCTTGTAAAAGAAATAAATGATGTCACTTTGTTGTTGGGACACCCTCACTTTGCTGGCAGCAAAATTTACAATGCTGCTTCAGTAATTTGTGACGGTAAAATTATTGTTACGTATCTCAAGAACAATCTTATCGATGACGCCGTATTTAAGGAACGTCGCTATTTTGAGCCTGGTTCAGACATCTGTATTTTTTGTGTTGAAGGAATAAAATTTGGCGTAAATATTTCTACAGATGTCTGGCAAGGAATTAATGTAATCCATGCCAAAGAAAAAGGGGCCAAGGTATTAATAGTATTAAGTGCGACACCTTACCATATAGACAAGCAAGCCTCACGTCACAAGATAATACGCCAACGCATCTGCGAAGCAGGCATAACCATTATCTACGCTAATCTAGTAGGTGGACAGGATGAGTTGGTTTTCGACGGAGCCTCTTTCGTCATAAATAATAAAGGTGAGCTTACTCATCAGTTTGATGAGTTTACAGAAGCACTAGGCCTGGTCGAACTACAAAATAGCTTGCCTATACGGGGGACAGTTCTCCAATCGCAAATTCTGCAAGCAAGTATTTATAGTGCGCTGTGTCTTGGAGTGAAAGATTATATCGGTAAAAATGGTTTTACTAACGTACTACTAGGACTATCTGGTGGTATTGATTCAGCCCTTACGCTGGCAATTGCAGTTGATGCTCTGGGCCCTGATAGGGTATGGGCGGTAATGATGCCATCGGAATACACGGCGGACATAAGCCTACAAGATTCACGCACGATGTCTGAGACACTAGGCGTACGTTACAGTGAACTTTTGATCAAACCAATATTTGACCAATTTGTAAGTGCGCTAATGAGTGAATTCCAAGGGCCGCAAAAAAACGATGAAGCAGAAACCACAGAGGAAAACCTACAAGCACGTATTCGTGGCACTCTCTTAATGGCACTATCAAACAAATATGGCGCTATTGTGCTTACTACCGGTAATAAGTCTGAAATGGCGATAGGATATTGTACACTTTACGGTGATATGGCAGGCGGTTTTGCGGTACTAAAGGACATCAGTAAAACCATGGTCTACCAGCTTTGCCAGTATCGTAACGGTTTAAGCATGGTAATCCCAGAGCGCGTTATCCAGCGCGCACCTTCTGCTGAGTTGCGTCCAAACCAGATGGATCAGGACAGTCTTCCACCTTATGACGTTCTTGATGGCATCATTGAAGCTTACGTGGGACAAGATAAGTCATTGCATGAAATTATTGGTATGGGCTATGCCAAGACTGACGTGCGGCGTATCGTAGATCTAATTTGTGTGAGTGAATACAAACGTTGCCAATCCCCGATGGGTATCTGTGTTTCTCAGCGTAGTTTCAGCAAGGACTGGTACTATCCGATTACATCTAAATATAAAGATGAGTTTTAACAGTTAGTTAATATAATATGCTTCGAAAATGAGTTTCTCGGAACTTTGTATAGTCAGACTAAAATACAGGCTAAATTATCAATTCGACGTTATTAGAACATCCAATCAAAGGAATGTATCATGAGGAAAATAGAAGCCATCATCAAGCCTTTCAAACTTGACGAGGTACGTGAATCTCTTAACGAGATTGGACTGAACGGGTTGACCATTACAGAAGTAAAAGGCTTTGGTAGGCAGAAAGGCCACACTGAGCTTTATCGCGGTGCTGAATACGTGGTGGATTTTCTACCGAAAGTAAAAATAGAAATAGTGGTAGCCAAAAAGCTGGTAGATAGCACTATCGAAACGATTGTAAAAGCTGCCCGTACTGGCAAGATTGGTGATGGCAAGATTTTTGTTACTCGCGTAGAGCAAGTGGTAAGGATACGTACTGGGGAGCTAAACGAGGCGGCGATTTAATCTAGACGCATACTAATAAGTTGGCACTATGAATGTTCAAGTAACAGTCTGAGCTTAAATACTTCGACTGTCCATTTTTAATGTTATTTAATATTATTTTGGGAATTATATACTTGACGATCCCACAATATAGATGTATAATAATCTTAGGATAAGGAAATGGAGGTATTATACATGGATAGTTTGCTTCAATTTACACAAAAGTTCTCTACGCCTGAAATTTGCATCAAGCATCTAACAAAAATACGCTGGGCAAATGGTGAGTATTGTCCTCATTGCGGAAGTTACGATAAGATATACCATTACAGCGATGATCTGCGGCACAAGTGTAGCGTATGCCGTAAAGTATTTAGAATCATTGCGGGCACTATTTTTTCAGATAGCCAGATTAAGATGTTGCCGCAGTGGTTTGCAGCAACCTGGATTGACACTTGCCACAGCAAAGGTATCTCCAGTTTGCAACTATCCAAGGACATTGGAGTAACACAAAAGACTGCGTGGCACATGTTGCAACGCATTCGTAAGGCAGCAGGTAACAACAGAGGTTCAATGTTAGGAGGAAGTATTGAGGTAGATGAAACTTACCTTGGCGGCAAAGAAAAGAACAAGCATCTGTCCAAGAGGACAAAAGGAAACCAGGGACGCAGTACAAAGACCAAGACCGTAGCTTTCGGAATAAAGGAACGCGAAGGCAAAACCAGGGTGTTCCATGTTAAAAGTGCAAATGCAGCCAATATTCTGCCACACATTATCAAAAATGTTGCTCTTGGTTCCACCGTACATGCTGACGATAATCGTGCGTATTCCTCACTTGACAACTTCTATGATGTAAACCGGGTTAATCATAGCGCAAAGGAATACGTAAGGGGTGCTGTACATACAAACGGGATTGAATCTTTCTGGGCTTTGGTCAAAAGATCATACATTGGTATTCATCACCATTGGAGCAGCAAGCATACGCAGAAATATCTTGATGGATGTGTTTTTCGATTGAATACAAAGAAGCTGGCTCACCATGAACGAGTATCCATTTTGCTGCATCAAGGTATGACAACCAGACTTTCCTACAAGGAATTAATCGCATGAGCAATATACTTAATTTTGAAAAGGTATTGCTACATACTGCACATCCTTATGCAGAGAAGGCGCCTGCAACACCATTCATTAAATGGGCCGGTGGAAAGCGGTCTTTGATTCCTTCACTGATAAAGTATTTTCCCGAACATACTGGTACTTACTGGGAGCCGTTTGTTGGTGGTGGAGCGATGTTTTTTACTATGGCAAATCGTATTGACAGGGCAATATTATCCGATACTAACGAGGAACTGATTATTACCTATCAGGAAGTGAAAAATAACGTCAGCGAATTGATTGAAGTCCTGCGGATGCATGAAGTACATCATAAGAATGAGAGCTATTATCTACATATGCGGGCACAACAACCGGAAATAGCAATAGAGATCGCCGCACGATTTATCTACTTGAACAAGACTTGTTACAATGGCTTGTATCGGGTAAATAAGGCAGGGAAATTCAACGTTCCTAAGGGACGTTACAAAAATCCAGCAATTTGCAACGAAAGCAGTTTGCATGCAGCCAGTGCCGTATTACAGAAGGCCATTATCAAACTTGGTAGTTTTAAACGGGTCGTAAAGCCCGGTGCTGATGACTTTATATATTGTGATCCGCCTTACCATAATTGCTTCACGGAATATCAGGCGGGGGGGTTTAGCGAAGATGATCAGGAATGTTTGCACAATACTGTTAATGACTGGATAGAATCAGGTGCAATGGTAATGCTAAGTAATTCTGACACACCCTTTATTCGTCGTCTCTATCGGGGGGGGGCGCACTACAGAACGCATAGCATAGAGGCCACGCGCTTTATTAATTCAAAAGCTTCTGGTCGCGGTGCCAGTGCCGAAGTCATCATCACCTCTTATGACTAGAGGTAGCAGGGCAAATACACGCGGAAAGACACTGGAGAACGCCATTTTTGATTTACTCAGTGAGGAATATGAGGCGGTCTCATCATTACGGTTTTTTGCACTGCGTGATCTGAAACAACCCATATTTGCCGAACAATGCACGATAGGTCACGATATATACGGAAAGCAAAGACGAATTGATTTCATTTTATATCATCCGCAGCGTTGGCCGAGTTGTCTGGTTATTCAATGCAAGTGGCAGTCCTCTGTTGGAAGTGTTGATGAAAAATATCCGTTTGAGTTGCTTTCAATTCAACTCAATGAGTTTCCGACCATTATCGTTTTAGATGGTGGTGGATATGGGAAAGGGGCTGAAATGTGGGTTAAGGGACAAGCGGGTAAAAACAAGCTCTTACATGTCCTAAGCCTCGGAGGGATAAGTAAGTTTTGTAGTCAAGGGAGAATTTAGGGATCGTCAAGTATATAATTCCCAACGCTTTAATACTGTTACTACTACCCGCTTGCTATCTGATCTAACAACTCACTAGCTCCGTGATTAAGAGCTTCGCTCATCTCTATCTTTCCAACAACATTAATATTAACCTTTGCCCCGCCCCACTGACTAGGAAACTCCCTTTCTGCTCTCCACCTGGCATGGTTTAACATTTCTTTAGCTCTGCCTAACATAACTTGTGATGTGCCTTCATTAATCGCTTCTATTTCCTTTTCCCAATACTCTATCCTTGCTAACGCCCCACTCATACGTGCATCGATCCATTCAGGGTCTTTTAGTAATTGCTTACTTATTGCCGCATGAGAAACATTATAGGTTTTACCGATATCGGCGATCTTGTCACCTTTAGCGACTCGTTTTAGTATCTCTTCTTTATTCTTTACTGCAATGGCTGTCATAATGTATCCATGTTCTATATAGAAATATAATGATAACATAAATATGACATTAGCATATGATTCTACTGTACGAGTTTTCTAATTTTGCGCTTCGTTGTAAGTTGGACAAATTTACTCCACCTATGGTATTAATTTATATCGGTTGCAAAACACTAGCTGCTAGTCAGCAAGGATTTCTAAGATAGACAAAACCTAAACTGCAAACTAAGGGGGGTTGCACAATGGACATCAAGTCAAAAGTTAGACTAGTCTTTGCTTCGGGTGTTACTGTGATACTGTTGCAGGCTGTTTCACTAAACACTCACGCGGTCCAATATGACGCCGAGTACTACGAGCTGAAAAAACAATTCGGCGACCAGTGGCTGGCTGATGATAAAAAAGTCAGTGCCAAACTTGCTGAGCTAGAGAAAAAATTCGGTAAGAAGCCTAATGTGATCAAAATCCTGGCGGACGATATTGGCTATACCGAATTGGGCGTATATGGCGGCGGCAAACTGCGCGGAGCCCCAACACCCAATCTCGATAAACTAGCTAATCAGGGCATGCGGTTTACCCAGTTTTACTCTGAGGTCTCCTGTACCCCAACCCGCATCACTCTGAATACGGGCCGACACAATGTCCGTGTTGGCGTCAATCAGGTTGATTTCCCTGGTACAAGAGGTTTAGGCCTTCCCAAGGATGAGGTGACGCTTGCCGAACTCTTTTCTAAGGCGGGCTACCATACGGCTATGTTCGGCAAATGGCATATGGGCTTCGGTGATCAATATGCGCCTACGGAACATGGTTTTGACGTAGCCGAGTGGTCCGAGGGCAACCCGGCGGTCTGGATTTATGGACTCAAAGGTGAGGATATGGTGGGCCACGTCAATTCCCGGGCACTTAACTGGGCTCCCAAGGAGCCGCAGATTTACTACGATGAAGGTGGCGTTCTGCGTGCCAAAAAGGGCCAAAAGCCTAAACTGGTTTATCGTTATTCAATTGAAAAATACAACATTTACGACACGGAAGTAGCCGATCTGGCGATCGATTACATCAAGCGCCATGCTGACAGTGACAAACCTTTCTTCCTCTATGTCGGCGGCAAAGGGAACCATTTCTATGGCGCGCACCCCGATTTCATGGATACTCCCGCCCAGACCAATACCGCGGCACAGATGACTGAGCACGACTACAACGTCGGACGCATAATCAAGGCGGTGCAAGACCAGGGTATTGCTGAAAATACCCTCGTGGTATGGAGTTCCGACAACGGTCCCATGTACGGATTCCACCCTCACGGCGGCTATTCGATGTTTGATCATGGAGAGAAGGGACAAACCTGGGAAGGTGGCGTCCGGGCGCCCGCTATTGCTTGGTGGCCGGGAGTCATCGAGTCGGGTCAGGAGCCGCTTGATATAGTTCATGTCGCAGACTTGTATACGACCTTCGCCTCTATCGCTGGCGTTAAACATAAAATTCCCAACGACCGAGTGGTAGATGGTGTTGACCAGACCGCTCTGTTGTTACTGGGCGAGGACCATGGCCGCCGTGACTACGTGTTTCTCTATAACAAAGGTAAACTGGAATCGGTGCGCAAAGACTGGTTCAAAATGCGCTTTGGCAGCGGTATCTTTCCTGATCAATACAATCTGATGCACGATCCAGCTGAAAGGTATCCAAGGGAAATTAATTACTCTGGTTACACCTATGGTTTGACCAGAATGCTTGAGCAGCACAATAAGATGATCAAGAAATTCCCTCACACTGTTCAGACCCCCTACCAGAGAGACCCTGACAGGCCCTTTAACCCCAGTCCAAGCTTGCAGTATGAAACCAGCAAGCAGGTTGATTGGGAGTAAGAAAATGAAAAAAAGGGATGGAGGGATTAAGTTTGTTCCTTCCGCCGCCCTTAGCTTCCCTTTAACTCCCTCTTTAAAAAGCAGTTAGAAATAGTGAGCCAAAAGCTTGGTTAGGCGAACGCGGGAGTGCTCTACTGCTTCCAAATCTGTGAGCACGGCTATTTCTTTTCTAGAAAAATCTTTTTCGCCAAAAATTGGGGAAAGGAAAGAGGGTGGGTACTACATTTCACTTAGTTGCCATAAGCGCGTCTGCTTTGTGCCAAAAGCAGTCATTCGATCCTGAGAGGCAATCCCATAGATATGGCTGCCTGTTAAAACAGGCGCGATATGAACCATTCTGTTCTGCTATTACCAATATTCCCTATGGCGTCTTCCCCAGTAAAAACCGTCGCCATAATATTCAAAGTAAGGCCTGTAGGTATAGCCATGACTATAGCTATAATAATCATTGTGATAATGTTTCGGCCATAGGTAGATATCCGTGGATGTTAGCAATGGCACACGAATGACTTTTTTTCCTATCGTACGTTCAATGTCCCCATCAAGTGTTCCCACAACAGTAATTTCCCTGCCTTTGGCATAAATCATAGGATCAAGGAATTCGGCACTTTTAATGACAAAGCGTCCTTCATTTGGTTTGTCTACCCGAGGGTGTGATGAGTAATTGAGCGGATAAAACAGTGTTTGCACTAGGCTAAAATTTTCTTCGTTTTCTACATCAATAATAACCCCACCCCAACGTACGAGATCATCCTTGTGACTTTCTATGTTTTGACTTGCCTCGGTATAGGGAATATCCACCACAGGCGCATCCCTCATTGCCTGCGGCATATTTGTACAAGCACCTAATAGTAAACAAAATAAAAATAAGTATGGTTTCATTCTTTCCCAAGAAGATTAGATGTGCTTACTATACACAGAAAATATAATGATAAAGTTAGATGAAAGTTAAATCAGTAATTATTTTCGCTTACAACACTGTTAAATTAGCATTGAGTGTCTGCTTTGTGCCAAAAGCGGACGTTCATATACACACAAAAACTCGGCACTAGGCCGGGTTAAGTTTAAAAGTTGCAGGAGACATTTACGACTTAATTTTACGCCGACTAAATCCGAATCCAGTCAAGCTAAGATCTAGAAGGGCAGGTGTTACGGATTCAGGCGGGCTCCTCTCTGTTCATTTTCATTTGCGAATTGATGGCTTTTACTACAGGGTGAAAGAGTAGAAAATTGGTAAGGATACAATTTTTATTGTATATTGAGCCCAGAAAAATAAGCAGAGTATATCTTTTCCTTTCCCAAGCTAATTCTTTAGGAGGTATGCTAATGAAAGCATTAGTATTCATTGTACTTTCTATGAGTTGGGCCATCCTTTTTGCGGCAGGTATTATCCACGATGCCGAGTACGCCATTATTGAGGCGCAAAATGGCAAATCATGGGCTGCCGATGACAAAGTGCTCGACAAAAAGTTGGCCGAGATTCGCAAGAAAAACGGGGGCAAACCACCCAACATTGTCTACATCCTGCTGGATGATGTCGGCTTCGGCGAAATTGGCATGGATGAACTCAGTGTAATTCGTGGTTATAAAACACCTAACATAACTGCCTTGGCCAAACAAGGCATGAGCCTGCAACGCATGTATACCGAGCCTTCGTGGTGTACGCCTACCCGCGTGGCGATGATGACCGGGCGCTATCCAACGCGTACCGGATTAACCGAGGCTAAAGCCACACTCTCCGGCGAAGGATTGTCTGGTGATGAGGTCACCCTTGCCGAGGTACTCAAAGATGCGGGCTATTACACTTCCCACGTGGGCAAGTGGCATTTGGGAGAGATCAAGGAGGCTTATGCCAGCAACCAGGGTTTCATCCATGCCGAGCATCCTATTCACCAGCAGGGGCAGCTCGCCCTTATGGGGAAAGACATGGAGGACGCCGATAGAATCCGTGGTGTGGATGCCAGCCGTGAAGCGCAAACCTTTACTCTGGACAAGCTCTTCGTACCCGACCCTGCCCATATGGTTACCGGTGTCGAACTGCGCGACGGAAAACTCTACGAAGTCCATATGAAAGACGGCGAAGAATGGAATCAGAAGAAGTACCGAGAGATGAACGAGCGTTACCAGAGAAATGTGCTGGATCAGCTCCGCACCCTCGCCAAACAGGATAAGCCTTTCTTCCTGAATTACTGGCCACTATTTCCGCTCTCATTCGTTCAGGAACATAACAGCAAATACAACACCCTCAACGGCGGTACGATGGCCGACATTCTTGTTGAGGTGGACGAATGGGTTGGAGCGATCATCAAAGAAGTGGACAAGCTGGGTATTGCCGAGAACACCATCATTGTGGTGATGGGAGATAATGGTCCCTTTATGCTGTATGCCGGCTTCACTGGACAATCCGACCGGACTTATCGTGGTGGTAAAACCGATCATCTGGAAGGTGGCGTAAGGGTTAACGCCTGGGTGCAATGGAAGGGTGTTATTGAAGCAGGTAGCTATGCCGAGGATATTATTCATGTTAGCGACTTGTTCACTACTTTCGTGCGTCTGGCAAATGCGATGGAGGGTATTCCCAGGGACAGAGTGATCGACGGCGTGGATCAGAGCGGTGTGTTGCTGCTGGGTGAAACGCACGGACGGCGCGATTACGTGCATATCTATGAGGGCCCCGCGCTTAAGTCAGTGGTCAAGAACAAGTACAAAATGCATTTGCCCCCGCCAGGGTCAAATCCAATTGCAACCTCTATATTTGATCTCTATCGTGACTCTAGAGAAGAACGTCCTATCGATTCCATCAAATATGGCCCATGGGCTGGTGGTCAGTTCGCTGGTATGGTCAAGCGTCATCTGGCGTTTAAGCAAAAATACCCAGACAGACCGCCTACTTATGGTAAGCCCTACGAAGGAATTGAAAACCTCAGACCTGAAAGCAAGAAACTTGTTGAGATCTTTATGCTTGGCTTGCCTCAAAAATAGACCTCGTAAACATGCTAGTACGACCAAATAGCAAAGCATTTATTGCTGTTCTAATATTGGCTTTCGCGTCGCAGTCGTATGCGGAAGAAATGAGCAATGGCCAAATGGCTGGAATTATACGTTCTGCCAATCATCCGTGCGCAAAGGTGCTTGAATTGCAATCCACCGGTGAAAACTCATGGAGCGTTCAATGTAATTCCGGAAGCTTCAATGTTACTCGTAATGCAGACGGGCAATTTAGCGTTAACGCATCTAACAAATGAAATAGCGGGGATCATTGCTTATGAATGCCGGATTAATTCATCAATTACCTATATGGCTAGCCGGTTTGTTAATTATTTCTATTTTACTTGCCGCGCTAGAATTCGGGTACCGTGCTGGACTTAGCCGGCGTGAATTATGGAAAGGTGCCGATTCCAGTGGTGGCCAACATATCCTCACTTCAATGTTTGCTCTTCTTGGCTTAATCCTGGCTTTTACCTATGGAGCCGGAGTAACCCGGTTCGACGCAAGAAAGCAGGCGGTCGTCCTGGAAGTAAACGCAATACAAAATGCGTTTTCACTTGCTGATGCGGTTGCGGAACCGGGACGCACTGAGCTAAAACAGGCGTTACTCGATTATACCCGTACACGTATACCAAAGCGGGGCCAACGGTTTTCTCAAGAACAGATGCAAGAAATTATTCAGAAATCTTTACAAGCGCAGTCAAAGTTACGGCCCATCACAAAACAAATTTTAGAGCAGACGTCATCTGATAGCCCGTGGAGGGTGATTGCTGCGGTGAATCAAGTAATCAATGTACACACGATTCGGGTCGCAGCGAAATTTGACGAGTTACCCCTCGCGGTAATAATAATGCTGATTTTTGTCGCATCTGCATCCTTATCAGTTGCTGGTTTTAATGCGGGAATTACAGGTCGGCTGAATCGATTGCGGATGACGACATTCGCCTTTGTTCTCCTGGGAGTAATGCTTGTTATCCTTGATTTCGATCAACCGGTTGATGGATTTATCCGTGTCAGCCACGACAGTATATCCATCTTAATTAACGAAATGGAAGCGGATCTTGCGCAGTGATTCGGTTTTATTCCTGTCATTAAATCCTGTGCATGCTGAACTCGTAGTTTGCTACATATTTCTCACAAAAGACTGTTCAACTTGCTTTCTTTCTGGAAAATTTTTTGCGCCAAAATTGGGGAAGGAAAGAGAAGTAGATATTACATTGATGGGGGATGGATCAGATGATGAAGAATGAAAACATTCCTTTATTCATCTAACTAGTTTTGCTTGGGTTTCCAGAATGCCCAATATATGGCAGCGAAACCGGGCGCGCCTATAAATAGGAATCCAAGTATCTGCCAAATACCTCTAGCAGTATCATCTCCAGTAGGCGGCAAACTGAGAAACAGTATTCCGCACACAAGCAGCCATCCCCAACCGAATATATGTAGTATGGTTAAGACTAATTTAAATCTAGTTTCTTTCTTCATCTAATTAAGATACTTTTTTGTTTTTAGGAAACTAATTGAAACACGTATGTACTTGTCTAGTAAAGTATGACTTTATAGTTGCAAAATATAACTGATTATGACAATGCCATATTAAGTATAAAGCTGAAAAAATTTTTTTCGCCAAAATAGAAAGGGCTTTTTTACAAATAGCGTCAAGATAGGTTTAGAGAGTACCTCTAACACAGGTGAGTGGGTGTGTTCAATACTAGTCCCACCCGCCCACCAACATTGAAAACTATTGTTAGTTGGTTGAGTGTCTGCTTTGTGCCAAAAGCGGACATTCGTATGCACACAAAAACTCGGCTCATCGCGGTGATTGAAATGGAACAACATGCTAGATGCTGTTGGTATGCATATGAGCGCTCTTAAAATTGGACTAGTGATGGAAACGATAGATTACGAAAGGATCCCATTCACTAATCACATCCAGATCGCTTTCACTAATCACATCCCATAGTCCAGAATTATCGAAAAGCATACGATACTTTGCGTTAAGATAGATGACATATATCTCCCGAGGGATTTCTCTTAAACTCTCAACTAATCTGCCTACCACTACTTCCATTATTACTTGATCAAAGGGATTGTAGAAATAGCACACCAAAGGGTTGCCTGGCAATCTATATTCCATGACGTCAGTATGTACGCACTCTACCCATGACGCTGCACATTTTGAGGGGAAAATCTTGGCAATGTTGCCCTTTGCAACCTCACAAAGTTCCCGTGAAAATTCTATACCAATCACAGACTTAAATGGTAATTGACTAGCAATGAGCAAAACTCTACCTTTCCCGGAACCAAAATCTAAAAAACTAAAACGCGTATGATCTATAGATAGTTCCTGGATTATTTTTGTTGTAATGTGATATGGTGAAGGTTCGTAAGCTACAGCATGAAGAGCGTTCTCAGAAAAAGCAATATCTAATGAACCAATCTCTCGGATAACCTCAGTATCCGTACCAAATTCGTCATCAAACTCTGATTCAATGGTAGATTGCAGAACATCCCCAGAAAACAATTTCTCTATATAATCTAAGATTCTTGCTAACCAGATATATAAATTTCCACGTACCATACCTTTTCTAGGCCACTACAAGGCGTTCCAGTATCAACATACTTGTACTCAGTAAAGCTGTTTAGTTTACGAAACATTATAAGTGTGTCTGCTAGCTGACGTGAATGATTCACAACTTCGATAGGCAGATTGATTTCCGAATGTCCGCTTTGTGCCAAAAGTGGACGGTTACATACAAAAAAACCCGGCACTAGGCCGGGCTTAAATTTTGTTGTAGTTATACGTTCATGATTTATTATTAATATCCAATAGTTGACTAGTTCCCACTACCTACTGCTGCGCCTGTAGCAGTACCTTTTAAGTGCCCTCCACGGGGCTAGCACCGGTATTAATGGCACCTGCTGTAGTACATAGGACAGGCAGGCCTGTTGCGTTAACACATTTCAATGCACTATTAACACCTTTGGCAGGGGCATTTAAAGCACCTACGCCCGCACCCACGCCTGCACCAACGGCAGCTCCAGTAACACCACCTACTGCTTTTCCGACAGTTTCAGCAATAGCTGAAGTACTGATTAATCCAGCGGCGACACATGATAATAATATAATTTTTTTCATTTCTATTCTCCCTAAAAATAGTTTATTTTATTGATATCGAAGATGTGCAAATAACTACAGTATTTGGTTGGTAATATTTATTCACGAATAAACCTTGGTGGTAGTCCATGGTTTGTGAAAGTTTACGAGTTTATCTGGAATTGTTCAATCGCTGATTCATCGTACATTACAATTAAAAATCTGCTTTGTACCAAAAGCGGACATTTACCAGTTAGTACCTTTAATTCGATCGCCTTGTAATTATTCCGTAATACAATTTAGCTTGTCGACATCTACAAGAGATATTAGGAAACATGGACAAATTGTGTCGTACAAGAGATAGTTGAAGAATAGTTTAGATAAATAAAGAAGTAGAAAAACTGGACTCAGATAAGCGCTATATTGTAGTGCGAACTCTCTCTTGCTATAAAAATACTATTAGTAGTGAGCTGATAGCGAGTGAAACATAACACATTGGGAAGCCACTCGCTGTCTTAGGACATTCACCAAGGCTGGTGATTTGCATGACGGAACCTGCTACAGCCAAGCCGAATACGATGCCGGCGCCAATTACAAACAAACGTTTATATAGTAGTCGTTTGTTGCTAAGTGTTGTAGATTGTTGTTTACAAAGGACTCATAATCCATTTGGGGTCTGTCCCCCAAGAAGAATAATGCTGCAGAAAGTTAACTACTTAAAGGGAATCCTTATGTCTAAGTGTTGTGACGCACCAAATCAGGATCTGAAAGCAAATATAAGTAAACGAACATTTCTAAAAGGAATTTCAATCTCGGCCTTAAGTTTAGGTGCCGCTAGACTATCGGGAACAGAGGCATTTGCCGCAGCAGAAAAACCCCCACCTAAGGCAGAAAACGTCCTGACACCGAATGCTGCGTTTGAACGCCTGCTAAAAGGCAATCAACGCTATATTTCTGGAAAAACGCGACCGTTTGATTTTGCCAAAGATCGCGCTGCATTGGTTGGTGGACAAAATCCTTACGCCAGCATTTTGAGTTGTTCCGATGCAAGGGTGGTGCCAGAGATATGCTTCGATGAGCAGCGCGGGGATCTTTTTGTGGCAAGGGTGGCTGGCAATTACGTTACCTCAGATACGTTACCTCAGATTTGCTTGCCAGTCTGGAATATGGCGCGGCAGTTCTGAAGGTTCCACTGATTATGGTGCTTGGACATCAACATTGCGGTGCAGTCGGCGCGACCATTGCCGCAGTGGAAAAACATCAGCAGTTCCCCGGCCATATTCAAATCGTGACGACAGCCATTGCACCGGCGGTCAGTGCGGCGGCGTCTATGAAAGGAAATCAATCTGATAACGTCATCAAACAGAACGTCATTCTTAATGTTGCAAGGTTAAAGCGTGCAGCCCCTATTCTCAGCAAGTTGGTTGCAGAGAAGAAAATTCGCATTGTGGGGGGTGTTTATAACCTGGAAACTGGTAAAGTAGATAGGGTTGCTTGAAAGTGTTTTTCTGTGTTTATCTGAATGATCGTTTTGGATCTAAGCAGACGTTTACCAACTTTATTCTGGAAAAATTTTTTTCGCCAAAATTGAAAGGGCATTTTTACAAATAGCGTCAAGGTATGAGTACAGAATACCTCTAACACGGGGAGTGGGGCAGACCCAATACTAGGTGTACCGCCCCCTTCTGGCATTCTGAGTGAAATACAAGACTGATACTCTCTTTTGCCAACGGGAGGATTGGTTTTAGTCAATGCCTAATCCTATTAGCGTAGTAGGATTATCTTGTTATCTCAAGCGCCATGGTAAGACTGATGGTAAGACCGAGAGTATTATAGGAAAAGCAATACGTTTACTATCAAAATATTACGGTTGTTAATTGGCGGAGCTAGACGCGTCCAACTATCATTACGTTGATGACCCTTACGGTCAAGTTTAATATTCAATTAATAAATTCCCACAATCGATAGGCGATTGCTTACACCACACGATTTAAAAAAGTCATTTCACGATATCTGAATAGATATTGCTGGTTTGCGATCAACTTTGGGCAAACAAACAGTCAGCACTCCATTCTTGTAGCTCGCCTTTGCTTTGTACTCATCTATGATAAGAGGCAAAAGAATACTGCGTTGGAAAGTTCCATGCGCACGTTCCATAATATGGCAGGTGCTTTCGGTTCTTTTTTGCTCAAAGCGCTTTTCCCCATATAGGCAGAGCTTGTTGCCCTGGACTGTAATATGGCAATCGTCTTTTCCCAATCCTGGAATCTCGATATGCACCAATATCTCCTTGTCCGTTTCTTCAATCTCCACGGCTAGTAGGCCCCAGTGTGGGAAAGAATCTTGCTCGTGAATCCGTGTTTGATCCTCTTCCTCGCCACGAGAAAAATGGGTAAGTGCACTGTTACTTCGACTGAGCAGCTCGCGCCAACCTTCAGGCAAATTATCCCATGCGTAACCAATCTTGCGACCAATATGATTTCCTGCGTGCTTTAACGAATCCTGCATGATCTTATCTCCATTCTTAACCTCGGTAAAAATTGGGAAAAAGAATTCATAGCAAATAGATATTTAATAAATTTTTGTAATTAATCTCATTAAACTAAGGGTCTAATAAAGTGGTAAGAATTTAATGAAACCTTGTTTTTTCAATTGAAATATTTATAAGACAAATTCACCCCATTGCGATCCACTGAACCAATTCAGACAGGTGAACTAAAAACCTGCTTATATCAACAGTGTCCTGCAGGTTTATTTCAGGTTACAATTATATACCCTGATAAGTCTGTCTATACGTGCCAGCCATAAATTGTAAATAATATTTCCATTCTGGGTCGTTAGCTCAGCTGGTAGAGCAGCGGACTCTTAATCCGTAGGTCGAGAGTTCGATCCTCTCACGACCCACCAGAAAAAAAAGACTTAGGTTTAGCCGCCTAGGTCTTTGTTATTTAACTACTACGAAATTGCTAATTTAGGGCAATCCGGCTTTCGACCCAAAATAGAAATTACTAAAACCATATCGTGAATTAACTCGAGGCCGTTCTTAGCTTGGTATTTCTCAAAATATTGCACACAAAAACCGTATTGCTTTTATGGTAATACGTGCCAGCGCGTAGACATCCCTGCCGTCATATGGTCGTTGACGTGGCAATGCAAAAGCCAGATTCCTGGCGAGCGAGGAACCATATCGACTGAGGCCATACTGGCAGGGAGCACTTCAATTACATCAGTTCGGCGTCCGTGATCAAGAACAGTTTGTCCATGCCAATGAATGGTGTGGTTATCCTGTTCGTTACCTAGTGCGGCTACATGCCAGCGAACACGTTTTCCCATGCTGGTTTCATATCCTTTGAGATTACCAAAAATTCGGCCATTAATCGCATGCTTCAACCCGCTTTCCTCATTGTTTTCTTCGTTGAATATCATGAACAATGAGATAAATTCATGGTCTACGTCCCGCGGAAAAGGATCGGAAGTAGAACTTTCCATACCCTTTCGCGTAATGACGAGAGCGCCAATCAGACCGAGGTTCATTTCTTCCTCTCCCATGAGATGAGAGTGATAAAGCCAAACAATGGTCGAGGGGTCACTAGGTACTGGACCTGCAGCTTCATCTACAACCCAGGTGTAATTATTGGATCCATTCGGTGGCACGCTTGCTCCTGCACCGCTATCTGCTCCTTCGTTATCTTTGCTATAAAGTACTCCGTGAGGATGCATGGAAAGCGGGCGGTCTGTTTTATTCAGAAAATGAACAACTATGGTATCCCCCACCACACCTCGTAACTGAGGTCCCAATATTCCCAACCATTCAGCCTGTTGTAAAGGAATGGTATAGCTACTGTCCGTATAACCTATATAGCGATATTTTATGTACTTTAGGGACTTACCCCATACACCGAGACCAGCATCAGGATCAATCAGATTCTGACCAGAAGGAGCATAATCCCAGGATATCTTTTCCGCAGCAATCCAATATTCCCTCACCGCTGCTTGTATCGGAAATGAAAAACAAATACCTATTACAAAAATTATCAGGGCTAAAATTTTATTCCCATAACGAGAATTCATATTTCTCTCAAAGTTAATCAGTGTCAGACCCACCAAATGGATTTCGGTTACAGCGATGAAAACGGGGAAAATCCAGGATCAACGAATCAACACTTCGACCCGCCTGTTCCTTGGCTCGTATGTGTTATCCGGCGTAGGGATCAACAAGTTGCGCTCACTATGCGATTCCAACGTAATAGCATGCATATGGATACCCTTGTCCTCCAGTAGTTCAATAATCTTTTCGGCTCGCTGATGGGAGAGTCTCTCGTTAACCTCTGCCGTAGAAACAGTATCAGTATGGCCAATCACCGAAATATCTACAGCCTGCCGATCAGCTGCCTCTGCAACAATCTTCGGAATCAATGTTTTTGATTCTTTGGTCAAGAGAACATCTTTTTTGAAGTAGAGAAGATAACTAACAGGCAACCTGGGTTGCGCTGCCATCGCTTCGCCAAAATCTTTGCTCAACTTGTCTTTACTGACCGGAGCGGGCGGGGCGGAGCCGTCAAGCGGTGCTCCCTGGTGTGATTTACTAAGGACTTGCTCACCCTTTTGACCCTTGATTATTAACTCCCCAGTCGAACCGTCCGGGTTTTCAAGTAAAACAACATAGGATGAAGCACAGCCAGCAATCATCAAAGATGCAACGCCGGCAATCAAAATACGACAGTCTAGTGCTGTACAGCTAAACGGATTCTGAGTGTTAAATTGCATAAGTCATTACTCCACCTTGACAGCAAATTGGGTGCCACGTACGCCAATAGTTCCACTAGGAGTGGTGACCGTTACTGCGTCTGGCTGCAGTTTAGCAATGACTCCTGAAACGTAATTTAGACTGCCTTTGGTTATCCTGCTACCAAGTTTGAGTTTGTTTTGGGCAGGTGCATATACATATTCATCTATGGCAAATTCAGTCTCAGGCCCTAAAGAAATAACGGTTGCATCTTTTAAAGTGATGCCCATGCTGCTCTGGGCACGGGTATGCAACACGCTGCTTTGGTATATAGGGGTACCAATTTTAGCGCTAATAATGTCTCCCTCGGTCGTAATAGTGGCTTCACCAGTAATGTTTTTGACATAACCGATTGGAGTTTCATCGGCCCACACACCAGTCGTCAGTAGCAAGGCACCTATCAGCATTACTCTTAACATTACATTCTCCTACACTAGTTGGGTCAAACAGCCTTTGCCTCGTTTATTGCCATAGGATAGACTACCAAAAGCCAAAAGAAAACGGGATTTATGTAGTTGTTACCGGACTGCCATGTAACGGATGTAACGGGGTAATCTGTTTGGCTAACTCAAATGTTCGCTGTTTCAGCGTGGAAAGCAGGTTGTCATAGGCATCGGTATTGGCGAGGAGGCAGGCTGTGAGACCAGTCACCTCCCCGGACTCAATCTTTTGCTGCACCAATCCCCATTCTTCACTCAATGTAAGGAGATACGATTCGGCCCCTCGATAAACCTGCCGTAAGGCCAACCCTTCTAAATCAGCCTGCTTGTACCGCTCACGGAGTGACGTTTTCACAGAGAGGGCGACAGGTCGTCGAGGATGATATAACACCACATCAAAATCCGCATTCGGCACATGTGCAAATCTGGCTTGGTAGTAGAAGGGGAGGACTCCCTCTTGTTTCAGGGTTTCACAGGTCAGAAATTCGAGCATCCGGCCGTTGATCGAAGGGTTGGACGGGAACTGCTTCTGATAGCGAGCACACCCGTCCTTAATGATTGAGAGGGCCGTTGATAGATTAACTGCTCCAACACGGTGCAGTAGATTTTCCCTGCCTTATCGGTAAGGATTTCCTCAATGAGAGATTGCATTCCTTGAAAATCCGATCTCTGGTCAGCTCACAATATTTGGGCTCTTTCTCAAAACCAATGGCTTGCCGACCATGTCGGATCGCTTCTATCATAGTAGTGCCAGATCCGACAAACGGATCAAACACCGTGTCCCCGATAAACGAGAATATCTTGATGCAGCGTTTCGGCAGTTCTCTTGGAAATGGGGTCTCATGACCAATCCGTTTCCTGCTCTCTCCATTGAATGACCATGACCCCAACGACCATTCCTTAAATTCCTCGGCGCTAATATCGTTGTTTCCAGGGCGCTCACGTTTCCACGTATCTTTATAGAGCACAATAATGGTTTCCACAGGGGCAATGACATGAGGGGCGCTGGCTGACTTCCAACTCCCCCATGCCGTGCGACGGGAGATATTGCCTTCATTCCACAGAATAGTCGCATGATAGCACCACCCGGCCTCCATTGCTAATCGCGTGATGTCTGCTGAAAGCGGTTGCTTGCCATTCTTGTTTTTATCCAGCGAGACATTGACGCATAAGCGACCGGTCGATTTCGTCCAATGAAAACAATTCGTCAGCCACTGTTTAGAAAAGTTCAAATAGGCGTCGTAGGGCAATGAATCATCTTGTTGGGCACCAGAATATGCTTTGCCAACGTTATAGGGGGGAGAGGTCACAATTAAATCCACGCTTTCTCTCGTGATCGAAGCACGGAGTGTGGCGTCTCCCTGGATCAAGCGGTGAACGAGTGGGGAGTGAGCAAAAAGCACATCCACAGCCGAATCCAAGAGGCCGGTCCCTACGGCGCTCATTGGACAAGCCCCTGATACGTTAAGCGTTTGCCAATGGCCGCATCACAGACGCTTTCAATGCGGTGCATGGTCTCCCGGCCACAACGTCCTTCATTGAGCCTGAACGAAAATTCATGAATATAACGCGATAAATGCTTGACGGATACTTGATGGAATGTGCCGTTCAGTCCACGTTTTAAGACCGCCCAAACGCTCTCAATGCCAATGGTTTACGGCTTGGTGCTGATAGCCTTTACGCTCAATGCCTCGATAGGCGGCATGGTCATCCGTATAGAGCGTGCTGCCTATTTCTATCGCCTCTTGAATCTCCGTCCACAGCGTAAGCCGATCCGTCGCAGGCACTGGCAGGGCCACGGTCTTGCCACCACGCTCCCTCATGCCGAGGACGGGTTGTTTGCCAACTGTCCCGGCTTTCGGTTTATCCCCTTTCTTCCAGTGCTTGTTCCGTTCTTTCCCGCCCACATACGTTTCGTCGATTTCTACGATTCCTGAGAGACGGGTAAGATCGCCACGGCAAGCCTCTCGAATCCGATGCAACGCAAACCAGGCGGACTTATACGTGACCCCAATTTCTTTGCTTAATTGCATAGCGCTAATGCTCTTTCGAGAAGTCATGACGGTGTAAATGGCATAGAGCCATTTGTGAAGTCGAATGTGTGATTTTTCAAAAATGGAACCGGTCCGAACACTAAAATGCTTGCCGCATCCTCGACAGTCATACATCCCTTTTCGTTTTCCCGATCTTGTATAGACCGATAGGCTTTGACATGTCGGGCAAGACACACCATATTTCCAGCGACGATCCTCAAGGTACTGTCGTGCGGTTTCCTCGTCAGGAAACATTTCCATCAACTGGTAGACACTGATTGCAGTATTGATCTTATAAGGCATGGCATCCTCCTCTCATGATAAGAGAATTATACCACAATATTTTCCGGTGTAAAGTATATAGTTCCCAAGAAAACCGTTTTGTACACTAGGACTTAACAAAACTGATAAGCATCGGCGCACCTTAATTTCATTTCGGCTTTTTCATATCATAAGGCTATGCCAAAAGGTGGCAAGATATGCTGCTGTTGGTGGAATCTGAGCAACAGTAGTCAATATTAGGAAAAATGGTCTTGGTTGGGCCAGATGCCACTGACCGATCGAACAAATGACAATTATCTCACTGCGACGCCTTGGCACCATTCTGCCGTTCATTTCAGTTGTTCTTGGCCTGATACTTCTGCTGCTTGACCCATTGCCGCTACAAACGTTGCGCAACAATCTTTTTGACCAGTATCAGCGATGGCACCCGCGCGATTATACCGAGGTTCCAGTGCGAATCATCGACATAGATGAGGAAAGCCTGGCCCACCTCGGCCAATGGCCATGGCCGCGTACTCGGATAACAGAACTTATAGAAAAACTTACTGCGGCTAATGTCGCAGCCATCGGTTTCGACATAGTATTTGCCGAGCCAGACCGCACCTCTCCACAAGCCATGGCTGAACTATGGTCTCTGAAAGTTCCATTACGCAATGCGCTGAAAGACCTGCCTGACCATGACGAGATGCTGGCAAATAGCCTGAATAGAGCCGACGTCGTTCTTGGATTTCTTGTCGAGCGCAACTCCATGAGTAACAAGCTGAATGAAAAAAATACGTCGGTTGCAGTTTCAACAGGACCGTCACGCCCTTTCCGTTACATTTATATAGGCGAACCACCAGGAAGCTGGTTACATACATTTGACAGTACGATTCCAGCGTTGCCTGAACCAGATAGGGCAGCCAAAGGAACCGGTGCGCTAAGCTTCATACCAGATAGTGACGGGATTGTCCGCCGAGTCCTATTGGTGCTACAAGTGGCTGGTAAACCAGTTCCAAGCTTGGTTTCAGAAACTCTGCGTGTTGCGCAGGGTGAACGCAACCATGTTTTGAAATCTGAAGGAAGTGACCTCGGGCTAGCAGAGATACGGATTGGTCAGTTCAAAATCCCGACCACCGCCCAAGGCGAGATCTGGATTTATTAATCCCGAGATGTGCCTAACCGCTATTTACCTGCCTGGAAGGTCTTTGCTGGGGAGATTCCAGACGCGTTGCTCGACGGCCACATGGTGTTGATTGGCAGCTCTGCGCAAGGTTTGATGGATCTCAGATTTAGTCCGCTTGGCCGTATCACTCCTGGCGTCGAAGTCCATGCCCAGGCACTTGAGCATATGCTATCCGGCCATATCCTAAAGCGGCCTGGATGGGCACAAGCAGCCGAAATTATAACCAAAATTATTGGCGGCCTACTCATTGGGTTTCTTTCGATACGTACCAAAGCACTATTCGCAGCGAGTATAACTTTCACCTGCCTGGTAGTGCTACTCGTTGGTGGTTGGTACGCCTTCCGCCATCACGAACTACTCCTTAACACAGCCATGCCAGCGCTAGTTTTCTCCTTAACCTTTGTGCTTGGTAGCCTGCTTCATCACTTTATCAGCGAACGGGAGCAACGCTGGATCAAGGAGGCTTTCGCACGTTATGTCTCGCCCAATCGTGTAAGCTACCTAGTTGACCATCCAGATACTATGCAACTAGGCGGCAGCCTGCAGGAATGCAGTTTCATTTTTACTGACCTGACTGACTTTACTTAACTGATAGAAAGTATCGATCCGAGAGATGCAGTGACCATGCTCAACACTTATCTAGATCAGATGATCGCCATTGCTTTCCGATATGAAGGCACCCCTGATCGTATCGTTGGAGATGCAGTGGCCATTATGTTCTCTGCTCCTGTGCCACAGGCAGACCACCGCGCACGCGCTCTCGCTTGTGCCTTAGAAATGGATGTCTTCGCTACCAACTACATGGAAAAACTCGCCACAAAAGGTATTGATTTCGGCAAGACGCGTATTGGAATTCATTCCGGTGAAGTCGTCGTGGGAAACTTTGGAGGCTCAACCATTTTCGATTACCGAGCCCTAGGTGACCCGGTCAATACTGCCGCTCGCCTGGAAAATTTAAACAAGTTTATCGGAATCAACATTTGTATATCTGAAACTACGCTAAGCGGATGTCCCAACGCTAGTGTACGCCCAGTTGGCCGTGTGAGACTCAAGGGTAAGAAACATATATTGAAAGTATTTGAGCCGCTTGCTACTCATTGCATCGGGAAATACGCGCCACTCGAAGTTTACCAGACGGCATACAATCTGATGGCTAGCGAGGATCAAACTGCTGTCCGTAACTTTCGTGATCTTGGTGCCCGCTATCCAGATGACCCGCTGGTCTCTCTGCATCTTAGGCGACTCAGCGAAGGTACAGAGCTAGGTGATCTCATCATAGACAAAAGCAAATAAACATAGCGCTCAAATTTCTTTGTTCTCATGGCTGTAAATTAGCGCCCCTATTTACATTCCTCATTGCTATTGTTCATCAAGCTCACAATTATCTGTTCATAATTTTGAGGATATTACATTTTACCCCACACTTCTTCCAGGCGTCCATCCCGACCACAGCCACTGCGGTAGTATGCATAACGGATTGGATTCTTGATGTAATAATTCTGATGATATTCTTCTGCTGGATAGAACTCTGTTGCAGGTAATATCTCGGTCACAATAGGTTGACTAAAACGACCAGAAGCAGCTAGTTTAACCTTGGATGCTTCGGCTTGTTTTTTCTGGTTGTTATCATGATAGAAGATCGCGCTTCGGTATTGCGGGCCACCATCGCAGAATTGGCGATTGGGTGTAAGTGGATCGATCGTTAGCCAGTATGCCTCCAATAGTTTAGTGAAATTAGTTTTGGCAGGATCGAATTTTATCCGTACTACCTCAATGTGCCCAGTGGAACCGGAGGATACTTGCTTGTAGGTCGGGTTGATTACTGTACCCCCAGCGTAACCGGAAGTAGTGGATATCACTCCTGGCAATTTGTCGAAATCCGCCTCAGTACACCAGAAGCAACCGCCAGCGAAGGTGGCAATACCCATCGTTGAATGAGTTGATTGGCTGTCAGTTGTGCTCATGCTTTGGGCATCTATCTGTTCACACGCGGCAAGTATGGTAAGTGCTGCTACACTGCCGAGAATTACTACATAGCTACTAGCCATCTTGCAGAAGGTAAATGGGTTGACTCTTGTCAGGATCAACTCCTAAGTGCTGGTAGTGGTTTTCCATCTGGTACGAATCGTAGCGCTACGCCGTTGTTGCACCAGCGTTCTCTGCGCGGTGGTGGGCCGTCATTAAATAAATGCCCTTGGTGTCCACCACATCGCGCGCAGTGGTATTCGGTGCGTGGTATGATCATCTTAAAGTCGCGCTTTGTTTCTACGTGACCTGCAATAGGTTGGCTAAAACTAGGCCAACCGGTGCCGCTTTCGTATTTATATGCACTTTCAAACAGCGGCAGATAGCATGCGGCACAAATAAAGACACCATCCCGATCCTCATAATTTAGCGCGCTGGTACTCGGGCGCTCGGTATCCTCCTCAAACAGCACCTGATAGGCCTCAGGTGAGAGCGATTTGAGCCATGCCTCATTTGGCTTGTCTAGAGGGATAACCGTATTCGTGGTACTTGCGATCGCCTGCCCTCGAGAACATGCCGCAATTAGGGGCAAGATAGCAAGCGTAGTGA
This sequence comes from Nitrosomonadaceae bacterium, assembly GCA_965248035.1. Taxonomy (GTDB): domain Bacteria; phylum Pseudomonadota; class Gammaproteobacteria; order Burkholderiales; family Nitrosomonadaceae; genus BJGV01. Next base: position 1,576,358 of record OZ252054.1, on the reverse strand, counting down.
GACTTTTTAGTAGAACTCGTCGTTTCATGGAATCTTCTCCTATGCGTTAAGAACTAAGATCGTCGGGGCACGGTATAGTTCATAGATAAACCTAGTTCTCATTAATATTGGTGAGGGACCTGCCGTAAATCACACTCTTTGGGTACTCTCTTACGCAGGCTAAGTAAATGATGATACCTTTATATGCCATCAAATGGCAGCTTTAGGGGTACAGCACGTAGAAAAGCCGCACGATCGCCCCCAAAGCAAACTGAAAAGAGAAACCAACGTTTTATTAGAAATGCTGAAATTGGAGGACGAAGGGAAAACAAAGGCCTAAAAGAATCTATATACCGTGATCTAGGAAACGGGTAGTAGGGTTAATAGGGTGGATGGGTTAGCAGTGCCTGATTCAGGCAAGCCTATCTTTTTCATGTTGCAAAACTTTACTTTTGAGCGAAAACACTTTCAGTGAGTTGGCGAAGCCTAGCTCCAAGTTCCAAAGCTAGGATTCTCCAAAGTTGAGGGTATTTGTCTGCCAGCGAACTGAAGGCGAGCTCTGTAATACGCGCCACAGTAACTTCATCAATTGACACTACATCTGCTGATCTCAGACAGGTTGGATCAATCACCGCCATTTCACCAACGTAGTCGCCAGAAACTCGCTGTGCAATTTCTTTGCCATCAATTTGTATAGATACGTGGCCACTGATAATAAGACAAAAATCGTTATCAGTTCCATTATGAGAAATGATTGTGGAATTCGGAGCGTGATTAAACAGGAAACACGACTGTGCCAAAGCATTAGCTAGTTCCTCATTATCAAAAACAATCTTTTGTTTAAGAATTTCTTCGACTAGCCTTTTAAATCCTTCGTCACCCCGGAAGTTTTCTATCATGGTAGTCACCTCTTATTAGATTAGCAGCAAGACCTCGTACAAGTAACATTGGGAGTTAATAACCTAGATTAGATCATAATAGTCACAACCCAGCTACCATAAATAATAGCAAAACAAAAAATGTCGACGTATTCTGTATTGTCACGTTCTAAGTTGAGTCTGGGTTAATGAGCTTGTTATTTGAGTATCAATAAAATCATATGGTATAGAGATAGCTTCCATTGAGCAATGCTTCTCCAGGAAGGTTATTCCCTTGCTATGGAAACATTTATTTAAATTACATCACGCTATGGGTTTAATAATGGTGTGAAAATTATTCCGATACCATTCCACGAAGAAAGACTCTATCTGATCCGGTAAAATACATTTCTTTGTCAAATTTCCTTATCCACAGTTACTGTGGATAAGTTTGTGGATTGTTTGAATTTATACTCCTTAAGCTGCCCTTTCATAAGGATATTTCCTAGTTAGATTAATTTTTGAACTTAAAATTTCTTCATGTAAAACATATAGTTATTTACACAATTAGGATGCATGCGGGTTTGCCCGAGATGATTATGCAATTGTAGTAACAAATGTGGATTACTGCAAAAAGTCAAGACAAATTTTCTCCTGAATTTTCTACTGAAAACAGAAGTCTAGCAGCTATGTTGGTAAGACACGGTGTGATGCCGACACAAATTGACATATAAAAGAATTAATCGGCTTGTACAAATCTATCATGCCAGTCTGAGAAAGTCAGATAGTTAATTTGTCCTAATTTTCTTAAATGCGACTTTTTCTGCTAGCTTACTTGTCACTATGTCTCTGTTATATATTTTTACTTTATCTTCCGCAACACTTCGATACTTAGAGGAATTCTTGAGTGAATTCACATCGCTATTTACACTCCCAAGTTTCCACAATATGTGTGCTTTTACGTAGTCCTATGTAACACCTAGTCCTTCATAGTACATGATACTTAAGTTGTCTTGGGCCTTTGCGTATCCCTGCTCGGCTGCCTTATGGTACCAAGCTACGGCCTGGTTGTAATCCTGCTTAACTCCCTGACCTTTGTCGTACATGACGCCCAAGTTTAATTGCGCTTTAGCATATCCCTGATTCGCTGCCATGCGATACCAAGTCACCGCCTGTTGGTAATCCTGCTTAACTCCCTGGCCCCTTGGCGTACATGACGCCCAAATTTGATTGCGCGTTTGCATATCCTTCTTCGGCTGCCTTACGCCACCAAATAGCATCCTGCTGGTAGTCCACTAGTGTAATTCCTAGGTCCTTCACGTACATAAGTCCTAAAGCATGTTTCTGTTCAGCTGCCTTGCGAAACCATAGTGCAGCTTTCTGGAAGTCTTGTGTAACTCCTTGGCCTTTTACGTACATGACACCTAAATTCGATTGTGCTTTTGCATACCCCTGCTTAGCTGCTTTGTACCACCAGATTGCGGCTTCATGGAAGTCTTGTGTAACTCCTTGGCCTTTTACGTACATGACACCTAAATTCGATTGTGCTTTCGCATACCCTTGCATGACTGCCTTGTGATACCAATTCGCTGCCTGACGGGAATCCTGGGCAACCCCCAGACCTTTGTCATACATGATGCCTAAATTCGATTGCGCTTGCGCATACCCTTGCATGGCTGCCTTGTGATACCAATTCGCCGCCTGACGGTAATCCTGAGTAACTCCTTGGCCATTGGCGTATGCGAGTCCCAGGTTGTATTGCGCTTTCGCATGCCCTTGCTCAGCTGCCATTTGATACCATGCTGCGGCCTGCTGGTAGTCTAGAGCAACTCCTTGTCCACTGGCGTATACAAAAGTCCCAAATTATATTGCGCTTGCGCATGCCCTTGTTCAGCTGCCTTGTGATACCAAGTTGCAGCCTGCTGATAGTCCTGAGTAACCCCTTTGCCGCTGGCGTATATGATCGCTAGGTTGTACTGTGCCTCTACAATTCCTTGCTTGGCAGATTTCTTAAAAAGTTCTGCTGCTCCGGTGTAGTCCTTGCTAGCATAAAGTTTCATCCCATCTTCAAAATTTCCAGCAAAAGTAGGAAGCGTCAGCAGAGCAAAGCAAATTAATACGATCTTAATTATTTTTTTCATGGTGTCCTTGTGCCGTTTCATCCTCGTTCACCCGAGCAAAATGCCTGCCGCATCTTTGGGCAATGTTTAGAGAGTTAACGGACGATTTGGTCGAATGGTTAAATGGTAAAATAGCCCACGCTATTTAAATCACAAAAGAACAGTGCTTTTCTGCCTCAGTTCCTTTTCTGATGCTTTAACGATTTGATTTGTTAGTTAGAAGCGGTCAATTCTTGTTTTTGTACCTATTACAGCTTAGATTACCTATATCGCTCGTTTTAGAAGGCTAATGATTCTTAGGTGCTAAGATTCTTAACCGCGCGTAATAACTTGAGAAGTAACATCTTTGCTGACGATAATCATGTCATTTTTCTGAAGCTACTCTGCAAGGCTACAAATCAGGGATGACACGCGTTCGGGTCTATACGAATGTAGCGATAAAATGGGAGATTTACTAAAACAGGTGTTATTGATCTGTCTATTTTTGTACGTATCGACTACGCAAGCAATAGCCAGTTCATTATTCGACACATAGAAAGCTTTCCTTGTACGCGACTATGCGGAAGCAGAAAAATTAGTGCATTCCTTGGCAGAACAAGGAAATGAAGTTGCGTAATATATGCTCGGCTTGATGTATAAGAGTAATAAAGGCGTTACTCAAGATTATCGTGAGGTGGAAGGTGGGACGTGGGAATTGGTGTTAACACGAATTACGACGCGATTATCGTTTCAGCTGGCGGAGTTTTGCTGAAGGTTTCGCTGGTCGAACCAATACGCTGTCAGGAGCGTTCGACATTCTTTCGGGTATACCCCTGAACCACCTTCTCTAGTTGTTGGTGTTGCTAACCAAAACCTCGCTGTTGCCTTTAACACTGGGACCAACCTAATGGCGGAATTGGGACTGCCTTGAAGTAGTCATCCAAACTCTACTTCGTTCGGCGACGGATCATTCGCCGTATTGTTTAGCACAGGGCAGTCTGAATTCCGTTTTGATCTCCGTTGAGGAGATGGTGGGGTTGCGGTCGTTGGCTTCTTTAGCCACTAGAATAGTTTGATTGATCAGATTTTACTCGCTGGGCTTTTTAGTTCTTGTCAACAAGTTTTGATTAAATACCACTCAACTTTTATCAGCCCCCATCAACTGTGCCTTCGATTTCCTGCCAGGTGCTGCAGGAGGAATATATCCTGCTATTCGGCAACTTATTCCCTCAATTGTCTTGCCCTTCTCGTGCCTAATCAAATGGCATGTCATTATCTCTCCCTTGGTAGCAAGCTCAGACAAATGAAGGCGTACATTGGCAAGTGAGATGCCTGTAGCTACAGCAATTTCCATATCAAGTTTCTCACCATGCTTTTTTAGGAATTGCAAAATTTCATTCATAGGTTCATTACTAGAAATATTTATGTGAATAGGATGTAGAGTGCTGCCACTTTTTCAATCAACGTTCCATTACAAACTTATGCAGAAAATGCTTTCTAACAGCAACTAGCCACGCTAACCTCTGCGGCTATTTAGTCACCAACTTGGTAAGTCCGCCTTTTCGACAACCTTTGCATTGTCATTATACCACGTAGCGAGCTATTGCGACCATTTATTATCGGTTTGGCCTTGATACGCGGGCCGGACGCGAAGTCAATGATAACCCTATTAGGTAAGTCGCACTTCATCAACTTCCTCATATCCATCAGTAGCTTGAGTTCATCTACGCGCTCCATCGACACTGCCCAACACCAATGAAGGGAAAACAAGTGTAAAAATAACTGACACTTTTTTTCGTGTCTTGTCATCATTAATTGATCTTCTGAATATCTGCTATTGGCACTTAGTAGATATATTGCAGAAAAATCCTGCCAACTAACACATCAAGGAACGATGAGAAATACCAATCTTTCTATAGGTACAAATAGTAGTGAACAATGGGGTATAAAAAATACTAAAGTCCAAACAAAAGATAAAGGATAAAGTAATATTATTGTGAAATCGGTTTAGCCTGGAGTAAATCCAGCGCTCGAAATCAAGAATTTCAACTGTTGGGAGACGCAAATCTAAAATGTGCAAAAGAGTAATTTGGTTTTTTATTATTATAGGCTACATAGTCTTTAACAGCGTTATTGCTAAGGATTTATCTGATGGTTTTGTCGAGCTTGAAACGTTTATTCCTACCATCAAACTGGATATTCGCTATTACACTTCTGACAACTTTGTTGGAGAACGCATCGATGGTTACGAAAGCCCTAAAGCCTTACTCACAACGCAAGCTGCTGAGGCGCTTAAAAGTGCTCAAACCGAACTCGCAGCCTTTGGGCTTAGTTTGAAAGTTTATGACGCGTATCGGCCACAGCGTGCTGTTGATCATTTTGTGCGCTGGGCAAAAGACTTGAACGATATAAAAATGAAACTAAAATATTACCCTGAAGTTGATAAAGCAAATTTATTTACCGAAGGTTATATTGCTGATAGATCCGGTCATTCCAGGGGTAGCGCCGTGGATGTAACGATTGTCTTTTTAGGCGATACTGAACTAGTTGAGCTGGATATGGGCACAAACTGGGATTTTTTTAGCCCAAGCTCGTGGCCACAAAGCTCTATAGTAACGTCGCAACAACGCGCTAATAGAGTGCTTCTATACAATGTGATGAGCAAACATGGCTTTAAGCCACTTAATGAAGAGTGGTGGCACTTTACCTTGGAAAACGAGCCATACCCAGATCACTACTTTGATTTTCCAATACAATAACAAAATTCCGGTTAATTTTTTAACGCCGCCCAAAAATAATAAGACTTGCAAGCAAATATTTTTTAGCTTTTTTACTAAACGAATTAAACAAAAATGATATTGTTATTAAAAAATAGATACCAGTTTTATGAAAATAATCTATTTCATTAAACCCTGATATTGAAAATAATTTAATTATTTTTGTCGATAAGTAATGTAAATTGACAGTTTTTAAATGTCCGTTTTTGGCACAAAGCAGACATGCAATATCAACTGCCAGATCACGACTTCGAATGATCTTTCTTTGGTTTGTCGGTCATCTCATACAAACGATTTAGTTCATCTTCTAGATTATTGTTTGGCATATCAACGCCAACACGTTTATACCAGTATTTAGCATTGCTTATATTGCCGTCTACTCGATGTAGGTAAGCATGAATAAGACAGGACAATTCATCAGAATATTGTTGTACTAATTTATGAGCCTCGTCCCAGCTTCCCTCACGAGCAAGGTCTAACACTTTGACATGATCACATTTCATACCCTACCTTGGTGGCTTTAAGGTTCAAATCACATTTTAACACTACAAAGTATTTGAAGTATTTGCTATCACCTGCCATGTGATAAGTATTAGCGCCAGTTAGTGTAAATGAAACAAAATTTACTTCCAATATGAATGTCTGCTTTTGGCACAAAACAGACGCTCAACCGAGTAGAAAAATATGTGTTCTTTTACAACAAGGGGAGTAGGTGGAGATACACTTAGTCTTGAACAAGCCCATTCCCCTATGTCTCCTTTCGATAATCACGTCGGATAATTCTTGCTCAGTAATTAGGTCGCACCAGTGGCCGATCAAGCTATGGGATAACGAAACGCACCTTAAACACTTAAGATAACCTACACAGATGGAGTAGAATTTACACTCATGCTACATTTCTGGCTAACAAGTGTTCGTGGCAACGATAGAAAATATGTATAGCATTTTACGCCAGCCTTTTCGTACTCAATATAAATGAGGAAAACATGTTTGAATGGGTAGTAAACCCAGAAGCATGGATTGCTGTAAGCACATTGATTGCTCTGCAGATCGTATTAGGTATCGACAACATTATTTTTATCTCGATACTGGTTGGAAGATTACCTGAGCAACAACGAAATAGTGCAAGACAAATTGGTTTGGGCTTGGCAATGCTTATGCGACTTGCATTGCTATTTAGTATTGTCCAGATTACAAAGTTGACATATCTCTGGTTTTCAATATTTGGCAATGACATTTCGGGACGTGATTTTGTTTTAATTCTGGGAGGATTATTCCTTCTGACAAAATCTACACATGAAATACATAACAGTTTGGAAATCGTACACGTAAGCCAGCCAAGCATCGCTACAAGCGGATTTATGGCAATCCTATTTCAAATTGCTTTATTGGATCTTGTTTTTTCTTTTGATTCTGTGGTCACGGCGATAGGTCTTGTAAATAATGTATCCATAATGGTTATCGCAATTGTCATATCCGTTGCTGTGATGATGTTCGCTGTAAAACCAATTGGTGAATTTGTTGATAGGCATCCAACAATCAAAATGCTAGCTTTTTCATTCCTTTTGCTTATAGGCATCACATTAGTGGCAGAAGGTTTTGACGTGTTCGTACCTAAGAGCTACATCTACTTTGCAATGGTGTTTTCTTTAAGTATTGAGCTATTAAATATTCGTGTCCGAAAAAACAAGCGAACTGAGGCAATCCAGCTCAATAAAGTCATCAAGTAATGCGCTCTTAACTGGACACCCTATGCCAATTCAGTAGCGTGCTGCATGTTGTACACTTTAAACGCTAAGCAGGCGTTCAATATTCGAATCGTGGTTGACCATTCGACATGGACTCGAAACAGAGAACAGCTTATACAGGCAGTCTAGCTATTTTTTGCCATAATTCCGAGTTCGATTAAGTTTATAATCAACTCCAAGTATCCGTAGTCCCCTGCATTACATGTTCGGGTAATAGGCTTGTTACGAAGCACCTTTCTTTTTGGTCCATACGGTGTTGGAACAAAATATTTTTTAAACGGATATGGAACAGTAATGCTCTTGTTCTTAAGACAACTTGAAAGACAGCTTGAACGAGCTCTGCGATCTCTTCCCTTGAAACGCCTTCGCCATAGGCTGCTCTCGCCTCGCCTATGGATACGGTCCCTAGTCTTCTAGGGCGGTTCGATCTGTGTGGGAATAACGTCCATTTTCTTCGGCATTGGAGCTGAGTGGGCCAACAACTATAATCAGCTGTTGTTGGAAATTACTCCATTTCTAATGTTGATTGTCGCTCCGTTGGGTTTGGGCACAGTTGCCTGGGTAACACGTCGTTTTTTCGTTGGCTCTCAAGGCAGCGGCATTCCTCAGACCATCGCTGCTCTTGATAACGAACAGATACGCGATCGAATGTTTTCCCTGCGTATTGCCTTCGGCAAAATCATGTTCACCCTGATAGGACTGTGTTGCGGCGCATCTATCGGTCGCGAGGGTCCTATGGTGCAGGTAGGTGCCACTATCATGCATTCCCTCGGTCGATTGGTACGCTTTTCGCGACTGCAAGCGAAAAAGGGCCTGATATTGGCAGGTGGCGCCGCTGGTATTGCAGCTGCATTCAATGCGCCGCTCGCAGGTATTGTCTTCGCCATAGAAGAACTAAGTCGCTCGCACGTACACCGCACTAACGGAACCATCCTGACGGGCGTGATCCTAGCAGGTGTGACTTCCATGAGCGTGCTTGGAGACTACCCTTTTTTCGGCCACAATTCTGCCTCCTTGCAACTTGACCAAGCTTGGATTCCTGTGCTGTTATGCGGCATATCTGGTGGTCTGCTCGGTGGGCTGTTTGCTCGCTGTACTGATCTCAATGTCGCGCGGCATACCAGGACGTGTTGGCATGTTTGCGCGTGAGCGGCCAGTAGCCTTTGCCGCTTCTTGTGGTTTCGTTCTTGCTCTGCTTGGTCTAATCTCAGGTGGCACTACTTTTGGTACCGGTTACACAGAAGCTAGGCACATTATCGAAGGGAGCCAGGAATTGCCGTTACATTACGGCATATTCAAGTTCCTCGCTACCATCGTCTCCTACGTCAGTGGCATCCCGGGTGGTGTCTTTTCGCCTTCCCTCGCAGTGGGTGCGGGCTTCGGCCTCAATCTCTCACAGTTTATACCCTCCGTCCCAGTCGGTGCCGTTGTGTTGCTATCCATGGTGGGCTACTTTGCGGGGGTCGTGCAAGCACCTATCACCACCTTCCTTATCGTCATGGAGATGACCGACAACCATGAGATGGTGCTGCCCCTGATGGCTACGGCGTTGATTGCTACTGCCGTTTCCCGCATAGTTTGCCCCCACCCACTCTATAGTTCGCTGGCCGAGCGCTTCCTTTCCTATGGCCAACCTAGCCAAGGACTAGGCAAAGTAGGTAGGGTCACAACTCATCGGAACAGCTAACCTTCCGAGTGTCAGCTTTGGGTCGAAAGTGAACATTCATATTTATCGAAGCACTTTAACAGTTTATAAAATACTCAAAGAATCTTATCCTATTGAACGGTAGTAGTCGGCCAGGAGCAGTTACTCAACTGGACATAGTCGTCCTTTCATGGGGTTTTGATTTACTGCTGTTTTATCAACTTTTATTCCCTTTTTGGTGCAAATGTCACTATCTATTGTTATTCGTGGCGCGGCCAATCGCGAGTTGAGGCGAAACGACTCGCCCGATGTGTCAGCTAATGGTGAGATATCCAGTTTGGTGAAGAAAACTATGTATTCGCTATATTGAGTGACACCATTGAAACCATCTGCGGAAAGTATGCAAGAACTTCATAATATTAAGAAGTTTCTGGAGTCAAAAACTATCAAATATGAATGGGGTACAGGTTGCTGGTTAACAAAATAATTTCAAACGGCATCGCTATAAATCAGATGAAGATCATCCTATTAGCGAAACTGTGGATTAGCGCGTTAGTCCTTATGCTCGCTGGCTGCGTTGGCCCGCCGGCATTGCACAAATCGGTGCTCGGTTATGACGAGACGACCAGCCAACTGGAGCAGGAAATCCTGTTGCTCAACATCGCCCGTTAAGCCAGGAGAACCCAGTGCACTTCACTGTGACCGGCAGCATCGCCGCCACCTTTGACTTTACCACCAGGGGCAATTTTGGTGGCAGTATAGTGACTTCGCCGGGGAACAATGTTTTCGACTTCAGCTTGTCTACCAGTGCTTCGGAAAATCCCACCTTCAGTATCGTTCCGATTAGCGGCCAGGACTTCATAAAACGGGTCGTCACTCCCTTTCCTGAGGGCGCCTACGCAAAACTCGGCTACCAGGATCTACCTATTTCAATCATCACGCGCTTGATGGCTAGTTCGGTCGAGATCGATGACAAAAAGGCTAACCGTGTAGGGTTCATGAGAAATGACGCTAGTCATCTTGACGAATACAAGGCGTTCCGGCGCTTCGTTTTGCACCTGGAATCACTACAGATGCAAAACCAGTTGTTCGTGAACAATCTGATTTTCGATAAGGTCATATTGGATGGCGTCAAGGAGCCGTGGGACAAAGCTCCCTCGAGCCTGGCAACAGGGGTCGATAGTGGATTGCGTTGGCGGCACAACGACGATGGCACCTATACGGTGATGAAGCGAACGATCGGGCGGGTTCTGATCAGCAACTATGATCAGCGCATACTAACAGACGAAGAACTTAATGCTCTGAACGAGATTGCTAATCACCGGCCCGACAACTATGTGCTGGTGGATATACGCCCGGGTCATCCGGGCGGAGAATTTTCGCTGTTCGGCGCGATCGAGCTGCGCAGCTTTTATCACATTCTCCACTTTGTGAGTAAAGGCGTCGGGGGAATCCAACAGGATTTGCAGATAACCATTACTGCAGACCCTCGAACGCACGGTAAAATCGAGTACAATCCGCGTCAGACCCTGACCATCAATGTCTCCGATAATGCACCCTCGGACGACGTACTGCATATTCAATATAAGGGACGCTACTATTCGGTCGGCGATAGTTCGTGGGATCGGACCGCCTTCATGATCTTAAATAGCTTGTTTCAGGCCACGGTCACCGACGTATCGAATGTGGGAATCCCAATTACGATTTCAAAGTAACGAAATAGAATCGGCTAATAATCGTTTCAATGAATGGCGCCACTGTGCCATCACTGAATGACGTTAACGATCGCTGTTGGCGGAAAGTGCTAGTTCAATTGATTTAACGGAATGTTCGCTATCGTTGGATAGCTGACGTTTTAAAAAAATCTATTGGAATGTCAGTTGGTGTCGTCACCAAATGAAACACATACGCATGTTCTTCTACTCGGTTGAGTGTCTGCTTTGTGCTAAGAGTGGACGTTGAATTGCCTCCCTAACCTACATACACTATTATTGTTGGAAAAAGTGCCAATAACCAAAATACATAACTAAGTCCGTGAACTACTAGACCTCTATTACAGTTACATATATTTTGCTGTAAAGATCATTATGAAGTTAATGCGTCTATTCATCCTGGTTTGTTGCATAACCCTACTAAACGGATGTACCAGATCTAGCGAGGACCTCTTATGCCAAATCACAGGGAAACCGTTCCAAGGACTGTTTCCTCTAGTAAAAGATTCTACTAATACGACAAAAGTGCTGATGGTGCATGGTGTGAGTAAACACGAACCGGGTTACTCGACTCAATTCTATGAGGGGTTGGCAAATAAAATGGGGTTAAATCAGATCAGCAAAATCACAAAAAATATTGACCTGACTCATGCGATTAATGCCGAAAAAAAACTTGGCAATCTCAGAGTCAGACGACTAGCTAATGAAGATGAAGGCCATGAGCTAATATTTTACGAATTGACTTGGTCAGAAATAAATGACGATCGGAAGAAAATACTAGCTTATGATATGTCAGGTGACCATACATTTCATCGTGCTTTCGTAAACGAGAAGATAAAAATTATTACTAATGATTTCATTCCTGATCAGATGCTTTATGTGGGAGACACTCGCGAAGACATACTCATTTCTTTTACACAGGCATTTTGCTGGATGGTTAGTAAAACATGGAATGACTTGCCCGTAACTGCAAATCAGGCATGTGGTGGAGCAGAATATCAATCTGCAACTATAAGTATGCATGAGGATCATTATGCATTTATTTCTCATAGTCTTGGCAGCAGAACAATCATTGATGGTTTACAGCGCATTGCTGCACGCCTTAATGACGAGGATTTCACAAGAAGGGGGGCATTTAGGGGGAACTATATACTTTACACCGGAAAATATTGTGGTATAATTCTCTTATCATGAGAGGAGGATGCCATGCCTTATAAGATCAATACTGCAATCAGTGTCTACCAGTTGATGGAAATGTTTCCTGACGAGGAAACCGCACGACAGTACCTTGAGGATCGTCGCTGGAAATATGGTGTGTCTTGCCCGACATGTCAAAGCCTATCGGTCTATACAAGATCGGGAAAACGAAAAGGGATGTATGACTGTCGAGGATGCGGCAAGCATTTTAGTGTTCGGACCGGTTCCATTTTTGAAAAATCACACATTCGACTTCACAAATGGCTCTATGCCATTTACACCGTCATGACTTCTCGAAAGAGCATTAGCGCTATGCAATTAAGCAAAGAAATTGGGGTCACGTATAAGTCCGCCTGGTTTGTGTTGCATCGGATTCGAGAGGCTTGCCGTGGCGATCTTACCCGTCTCTCAGGAATCGTAGAAATCGACGAAACGTATGTGGGCGGGAAAGAACGGAACAAGCACTGGAAGAAAGGGGATAAACCGAAAGCCGGGACAGTTGGCAAACAACCCGTCCTCGGCATGAGGGAGCGTGGTGGCAAGACCGTGGCCCTGCCAGTGCCTGCGACGGATCGGCTTACGCTGTGGACGGAGATTCAAGAGGCGATAGAAATAGGCAGCACGCTCTATACGGATGACCATGCCGCCTATCGAGGCATTGAGCGTAAAGGCTATCAGCACCAAGCCGTAAACCATTGGCATTGAGAGCGTTTGGGCGGTCTTAAAACGTGGACTGAACGGCACATTCCATCAAGTATCCGTCAAGCATTTATCGCGTTATATTCATGAATTTTCGTTCAGGCTCAATGAAGGACGTTGTGGCCGGGAGACCATGCACCGCATTGAAAGCGTCTGTGATGCGGCCATTGGCAAACGCTTAACGTATCAGGGGCTTGTCCAATGAGCGCCGTAGGGACCGGCCTCTTGGATTCGGCTGTGGATGTGCTTTTTGCTCACTCCCCACTCGTTCACCGCTTGATCCAGGGAGACGCCACACTCCGTGCTTCGATCACGAGAGAAAGCGTGGATTTAATTGTGACCTCTCCCCCCTATAACGTTGGCAAAGCATATTCTGGTGCCCAACAAGATGATTCATTGCCCTACGACGCCTATTTGAACTTTTCTAAACAGTGGCTGACGAATTGTTTTCATTGGACGAAATCGACCGGTCGCTTATGCGTCAATGTCTCGCTGGATAAAAACAAGAATGGCAAGCAACCGCTTTCAGCAGACATCACGCGATTAGCAATGGAGGCCGGGTGGTGCTATCATGCGACTATTCTGTGGAATGAAGGCAATATCTCCCGTCGCACGGCATGGGGGAGTTGGAAGTCAGCCAGCGCCCCTCATGTCATTGCCCCTGTGGAAACCATTATTGTGCTCTATAAAGATACGTGGAAACGTGAGCGCCCTGGAAACAACGATATTAGCGCCGAGGAATTTAAGGAATGGTCGTTGGGGTCATGGTCATTCAATGGAGAGAGCAGGAAACGGATTGGTCATGAGGCCCCATTTCCAAGAGAACTGCCGAAACGCTGCATCAAGATATTCTCGTTTATCGGGGACACGGTGTTTGATCCGTTTGTCGGATCGGGCACTACTATGATAGAAGCGATCCGACATGGTCGGCAAGCCATTGGTCTTGAGAAAGAGCCCAAATATTGTGAGCTGACCAGAGATCGTATTTTCAAGGAATGCAATCTCTCATTGAGGAAATCCTTACCGATAAGGCAGGGAAAATCTACTGCACCGTGTTGGAGCAGTTAATCTATCAACGGCCCTCTCAAGATTGAGTCCGGGGAGGTGACTGGTCTCACAGCCTGCCTCCTCGCCAATACCGATGCCTATGACAACCTGCTTTCCACGCTGAAACAGCGAACATTTGAGTTAGCCAAACAGATTACCCCGTTACATGGCAGTCCGGTAACAACTACATAAATCCCCATTTAGGAATATTGACAAATTTAACCAAGCATGTAAAGAATTGCGTGTTCCTATTTTTATGCTTGCCAATCAACTGCCAATGTTTCAGCTTACTCGAGAAGCACCTGAAATTACAGGTCAATATGATGCTTATTGCCGAGCAGATGGCCCGCATTACGATTCACGTACACTTAGTGAAGCCGACATCATTGCTTTCAGTGATCCCAATGACATACTGAGTTATACAATAACTAATGAATTTATGGACCGTTATTTAGACTCAATGCTTTGTGTTGACACGACTAATATTAATATCAATGTAGCCGATGTTATTGGGGTATTTGGCATAGATTATGCTAATCCAATGGATGCGCACAATGCATATGAAACTGACGAGCGTGTTATTGCTCTGATAGCTAATGGAATAGGCAATAAAGATACCTCACCGATCGTTACTGAAAGCTGCCGAATTTTGATAACTACGAACTGAAGAATCGTCCGTAAATAACATGAGCATCTCGCACCTTCACTTAGTTCAAAGTTAATTTTCTGAATGTCTGCTTTGTGCCAAAAACAAACGTTCATTACCTTGCGGGAAACACCTCCTTCCAGTCCTTCTTCATATCCCCAATGCTCCAGCCATTGGCCATCCGCCTGGTCGAGGGTCTTGTCGAGCTTGCCGACATGGCTTTTGCGATCGTAGGCAAACTCGCAGTTCGCATCTGTGTGGTGAACAAAGAGTCCCAATCGACGGCCTTTACCACCCATGGTGTATTCGTTCATCTGCATATCGCTGTCGGAATTGCCGAATGCCAGAATTGGACGGTGACCGATGAGTTGATAGATCCCCACCGGTTTCGACACCTTAACGTTGATCTCCCTTCCTTATTGTTTATACGTCGTATCGCTACTTCTTCATGTTACCTATGCAGTTGTGGACAATTATCAAGGGGATAGTACGTATACTGCCCAGACATCTTATACATACTTGTGTTTTGAAATTGACTGAAACATTAACTTGTATGGATTTAGATTGTATATCTTGGGGAATTATATACTTAAATCCGCAAAAATATATTGACATTCAGGCCTTTTCATATTATAATCCGCATATACTAAGCACAACGGTCGATATGAAAAAGCACGTAGCCAAAACCATAAGCATCATGGAATTGTTAGAAAGATTTGATACCGAAGAAAAGGCAGTACATTGGTTTGAAGAAGTTCTTTGGAACCATAAGCGAGTTTGTATGCATTGTAGTTGCGCTGATAGAATCAGCCGGGCTAAGGCTAAGAATCATACGTATTGGTGCGGGGATTGCCGGAAACATTTTACTGTCAGAAACGGGACGATTATGCAATCATCAAAATTGAGCCTGAGGAAATGGGCGGTAGCAATATATTATGTATTGACCGCAAGAAAAGGGATCTCAAGTTTGCAATTATCTAAAGAATTGAGTATGACACAAAAGACGGCATGGCACCTTGGGCACCGCATCCGTGAGGCTTGCTCACAAGACGGCTCTTTGGTTTCTGGTATCGTTGAGGCAGACGAAACCTACATCGGCGGCAAAGAAACAAACAAACACAATGACAAGAAACTAAAGGCTGGTCGTGGTGCGGTAGGCAAGACTGCGGTAATGGGTATGCGTGAGCGGGGCGGGCGGGTACAAGCTATGCCAATTTCCAAAGCAGACAAGGCTACCTTGCAAGGTAAGATTGTTAGACACGTTAAGGCGGGCTCAACTGTTTACACAGATAATCACAGGGGCTATATTGGTTTACAAGGGTTTTACTATCAAAGTGTAAACCATTCAGCAAGAGAGTATGTGAACGGAATGGTGCACACTAATGGTATAGAGAGCGTATGGGCGTTGTTGAAACGTGGTTACAATGGGGTGTACCATAGCTTCAGTAAAAAGCACCTGGGTCGCTATGTAAATGAAGTTACCTTCAGGCTGAATGAGGGGAATGTGAGCAGGGATACGCAGGACAGAATGAAGAGCTTGTGCAAGAGCATGACTGGCAAGAGACTTCCTTATGCTGAGTTGGTAAAATGAGTGTGGTATTAGGACAGGCGGTGCAAACAGCCTCGATTTATAAAGGGGATTGCCTAACCCTTATTCCCGAGAAAATACCTGATGACACTATAGATCTGATAATCACCTCACCCCCTTATGCGGATCAGCGAAAAGACAATTACAGGGGGGGGGTGTGCAAATGAATATGTTGATTGGATGCTCCCCAGAACGGAGCAATTAAAGAAATGCTTAAAACCCTCAGGGTCGTTTGTCTTGAATATCAAAGAACGCGCCATTAACGGAGAACGGCATCCTTACGTGATTGAGTTGATCCAGGGGCTTAGGTCTCAGGGCTGGCTTTGGGTAGAGGAGTATTGCTGGCACAAAAAAAACAGCTACCCGGGTAAATGGCCGAATCGCTTTCGCGACTCATGGGAACGCTTGCTGCATTTTACCAGGCATAAAAAATTCAAAATGAATCAAGGAGCAGTACGTGTGCCTATGGGAGACTGGAAGGACTCCCGTTTAAGAAGTCTGTCTGATACAGATAAAAGACGTGACGATAGCGCTCATGGAAACGGGTTTGGGAAGCGTGTGGCTAATTGGGAAGGCAGGGAGATGGCTTATCCTACAAACGTACTACACATGGCTACTGAGTGCGGCAATTCAGGCCACCCGGCATCGTTCCCCGAGGCACTACCTAATTGGTTTATACGGTTATTCACGGACGAAAGAGACACTGTGCTGGACCCGTTCGCGGGGTCGGGGACAACTATTATTGCTGCACACAAGCTAAACCGAAACTCGGTAGGGATTGACCTTTCCAAAGATTATTGTGCGTTGATGCGTAAAAGACTGAAAGAGTTGTGAACAACCCTGAATGGTGGTGCCAGGCTGAAGCAGAGATAAGT
Source organism: Nitrosomonadaceae bacterium (assembly GCA_965248035.1). GTDB lineage: Bacteria > Pseudomonadota > Gammaproteobacteria > Burkholderiales > Nitrosomonadaceae > BJGV01. Next base: position 1,559,489 of record OZ252054.1, on the reverse strand, counting down.
TTACATGTCGCTGATTTTGCAGATAAGATTAAAGGAAAGTTAGATAACCTGAATCCTAAAGACTTAGTTACAAGAAAGAATCCATACCTTTTTTGTTTGAGAGCGATTAATGATGAGGAGAGCTTTTCAACAGCTATCCTTGAGGCCTACTTGTCGTCTAGCGAAGAAACCATGTTTGGTACGTTAGCAGAGCAGTGCGCGGTAGTGATATGCCGATTTGGTAAAGGTGGCATGAAGTCCACGGCAGAGGGCATTGATATTGAGTATGTTGAAGGTCGGATAAGAACCATCATTCAGGTAAAGTCTGGCAGATACTGGGGGAATTCGTCCCAACGTAAGAAAATGGAAGACTACTTCACCAGAGCTAAACGTATTGTAACTCAGGGCGCGGTTATACCGATAAAGTGCATTGAAGGCGTATGCTATGGACATGCCGGCACAATAAACAAGGGAAACTACTATACCTATGTAGGATCTGATTTTTGGAAAGAGATTAGCGGATGGGAAGACACCTATCTTGCTATATTATGTATATTTTCAACGCATGCCCAAAATGGGCTCACAGAAGCAAAGACAGCCGCCAGGGCAGTAATTAGATCGTTCCTTAGAGAAAACCGGATTTCTTTAGACAATCAAATTAACTGGGCCAACTTGGTTCAGTATGTGAACGGGAGTAAATTATGAAGCACAGACCAACCGAGAAGGAAGTAAAGGAAATTGCGAAAAGTATTCTTGTCAGAAAGTCAGACAAGCCCTTAAGAAACTGCAGTGAACATCCTACAAACAAGCAATTAAGGGATGTGTTCAGGTTTGAGAAAAGGCCTGAATGTCAATATATTTCTGCGGATTTAAGTATATAATTCCCATATCTTGGGTCGAAAGCAGTCATTCACCGATTTTTCTTCTGGAAAATTTTTCGTGACCCAATTTGATTACAAAGGATTTTATTTTTCTTAAGAAATGCCGTTTATTATTCCATGTGCCGACTTGCTTTATATATGGGACCCGAAATTAAAATGGGTTCATTGGTTACGGAGCCAACACATTCGATAATCGTTCAAAGCTACCGAAGCAAAGAGCGCGAAGAACCACTCAATGGAGACGGATTTGGAGTTGCCTGGTATCCGCCCGACAAGGGTGAAGCGCCTACCGTATTCAAATCGGTATCGCCAGCGTGGAATAATCAAACCCTTCTCAGTCTTTCCCGTGAGATCAACAGTCGTTGTATTCTTGCCCATGTCCGTGCGGCAACACCCGGATTACCGCTGACACAGTTCAATTGTCATCCTTTCGCATGGAAACAATTTACATTCATGCATAATGGTGAAATTAGAGAATTCCAGACAGTTAAACGGCAGCTCCGGCGCAGTTTGTCGGATGCAAGCTATGCCTGGATGCAAGGCTCAACGGATAGTGAAACGATTTTTGCTTTGTTCGCAGATATTTACTCTTCCCTCAAGGGTGAGTCTTCAGCAGAAAAAATGGCAACAGCAGTATTGGCCACCATAGAATCAATTGAGTCACTACTTCAATCTGCTGGACATACAGCAGGATGTGATCTTAACTTGGTGGTGAGCGATGGACGGTCAGCTATTGTATCAAGGTACAGTACTGAAGGCACGACACCGAATTCACTGTATGTCCACACTGGTCACCGTTACAGCTGCGAGGCTGGCAACACAAAACTCTTGCCTAGTGAAGAACCGACCGTGCTGGTGGCATCGGAGCCACTGACGCCGGATGCAAGCTGGCATTTGATTGAGCCCAACCACATTGTTGTGGTCAACGAATTGTTGGAGACAAATATTCGACCAGTGGGCCTCCATTAACCGGCATAAACTCCGAAAATAATTGCAATGATAGTAGTAACCCGCAGGTACACGGAATTCCTGACTGTCCGTCACTTAGCGTCGGCGCGGGCGCAAATGACGATTCGCCAGACCACTTCTACATTCATCACCAAAGCGAGGATACCCAGTGTGACCAGGGGCTGATTTAAGACGGCGCCAAGGAAGATGACAAACACCCGCACGTCCCGACCCAGCCGAAAGTATGAGGCGCCTTGCAGCTTCTGCGCCATCAACCCATCATACTTGTCCGCCGTATAACTATTTAGGAACGACCCCACAATCGCCGCGAACCCTAACACGACGGACAGGTTCGTGCCGGTTGCAGCGAATTCGTGCCACATCAGGCCGAACAATAAAACGGCGTCGGCATACCGGTCGAGGACCGCATCGAACCAGGCGCCAAATGCGCTTTTCGTATGCTTCAACCGGGCGATTTCGCCATCGCAACCATCGACGATCGAGGCCAGTTGGGCTAACGCGCCGCCAGCGGCTAGAGCAGGATAACCGCTCACCGCCATCAATCCTGCGGCAACGCACGACAGCATCCACGAGAGCAGAGAGATTTGGTTGGGTGTCACTGTTGTGCGCACCAGATAGCGGCTGAGCCACCGGGAAACTGGCCGGTTGAGATGCCGCGCCACCGGCCCGTCCCGGGTTTTACGACCCTGGTCGCGCATCAGCCACTGTTCAGCTTCAAGCAATGCGTCGGGTGTGTCCACGTCGAGCCATGACAACCCCGTTACATCGACTATTCTCGCCCGGCCCTCACGTGCCAGATCCCGTAGCCCATCGGAAAGCCCATGTTTGTTGCTTGCCGCTGCGCGTCTGAGACCCTCAAACAGACCGGACGTACAAAGCATGACCCCGGTGTCGCCGGCATCCCAATCGTCGAGTGTCTTCTCGATTGCCTGAATGCGTCCATTATCGATTTTGACCCGGGTGACATCATCGAGATCGAAAATGGCGTCTTTGTCGCGATCCACGGCAAGGCGCATTTCTCCTGGCGCTGGCGGGTCGTTAGCCAGCGCCCGCGCGATCTTAGGGTCGAAAAGATGATCGATCATGACCAGGAAGAAAGGCATCTCGCCTGTGCGACCCACAGCAGCCAGAGCACTTGCGCCGTTACCCCGCTCCCAGCCTTCGGCGTCAATGAAGTCGATCGTGATGCCGCGCCGCCGGGCTATATCGGAAAAATGCCCTCTGACCGTTTCGGCTTCATGACCGAGGGTGACGAGGAAGCGGCGGATATCGGCATACATCAATGTGCAAACGACCCGTTCCGCAAGAGTCAATCCGAGCACACTGATCAGGGGTTTTGGTGTATTGGTTTGTGATTGCAGCCGCGATCCCAATCCGGCGGCCAGGATCAGCGCCGTATCCGGTGTTGTATTGGTCAGATCAGTGTTGTTCATTGCCCAAAACTTTCACAATCTCATCGCACAGTTTCTTGCTTGACGCCGCGATCAGACTGACGCGATGAGTCAGGTTTTCCGACGTTGTAAGGGGTGCACCATCTAGTCCGGCAACCCAACCGCCCGCCTCGATGACCAATCGCGCGGCGGCGAGGTAGCTTTCCGCAGTCAGAAGACCACGCACGTCTACATGGGCGTCGGTAGCACCCTCGACGATCAGAGAGAGGGCTCGGGACGCGCAACCGTAGCAACGTACACCTCTGGCTGTAGCCATCAGACGCGCAAGACCCGGCGAAGGAGAATAATGATTGAGCTCAACCGAGATCATGGCCTCGCTAATGTTATGCACCTGCGAGGTTTCAAGCCTGTCGTTCCCTCGCCAAACGCCGGAGCTTTTGATGGCAATCAGTGGTGTGTTCTGGTCAAGCGGCCCGACCAAGGCCGCTTCGACCCAATCGAGATGAAGAGGGGCGTCGGCCGGCAGCACGGCGCAGGACACGCAGGACAACGGCAGTCCACTCGCCCAGTTGTCGGACCCATCCACCGGATCGAGGACGACACAGTGTCGCGACGTGCCGTAACCGATTTTCTGGCGCTCGCTTTCTTCAGAATCAACGACGAGCGACAGCTTGAATTCCTCAAGGACAGCCAAAGCCGCATCGTTGGCGGCCAGGTCGAAGTGTTTGACGCCATCGCCCTTCGCATTCTTAGACCCAGTTCCCGCACGGTCGGCTTTCGCGACCGCGCTCCGCACTTGGCGGTAGAGCAAGAGCAATCGCTCCGCCCAGGGCTGCTGCGCCACGATCCGGGCTGTGTTTCCTCCGTCCGGGCCATTGTTGGCAATCTGACTGTCGGATTTATTCACCGATGGTTGTTCGAGCGGCTTTCATACTGGCATCGTCGACGACTTCATTCCCCTGGATGAATGCATCTGTCAGTTCACAGGCAAGCGAATCGCGCATCTGCTCGGGCGGACTCTTCATGTAATATGCGGAGGCCGCCTCTAACGGACCGCCAATGCCGCGCTCCAACCCCAACTTGGCGCAACGGATCGCATTGATGACCACACCCGCGCTGTTGGGGGAGTCCTGAACCGACATTCTGAGTTCGAGTTCCAACGGTACATTCCCGAAGCCGCGGCCTTCCATCCGAATAAAGGCGACCTTGTTGTCATTCTGCCACGGCACGTAATCAGATGGCCCGATATGGATGTTTTTTGAATCCAGCCGCTCGTCCAACTGCGATTGCACAGATTCCGTCTTGGAAACCTTTTTGGACTTCAGACGGTCGAGGGCCTTCATGTTGAGAAAGTCGGTGTTGCCCCCCGTGTTCAACTGGTAGGTTCGGTCAAGCTCCACACCCCTGTCCCCAAATAGACGCGTGAGTGTTCGGTGAACGATGGTAGCACCAACCTGGCTTTTGATGTCGTCTCCGACAATGGGAAGACCGGCTTTACGGAATTTCCTAGCCCAGGCGGCGTCGGAAGCGATAAACACCGGAACACAGTTGACCATAGCCACACCGGCCTCAAGGCAAGCGCTGGCATAGTAGCGGACCGCAGCTTCCGAGCCAACTGGCATGTAGCAAACCAGAACCTCGGTCTTGGCGTTGTTGAGGGTTTGGACGATATCAACTGATTCCTCATCAGAGGGGCGGAAAGCCTCATCTTCGGGATAGTCGGCCATGTGCGGTGCCACACCGTCGAGAATTGGCCCCATTCGTACGACAACGTCGGATACCGGCAGGGCAGTTTGAAAAATCGTGGCACAGTTGGGTTTGGCGAAAATCGCTTCTTCTACCCGCTTGCCCACCTTGCGCCGATCAATATCGAAAGCGGCCACAATCTCAATGTCGCTCGGCCCCCAATCACCGATCCGAGCATGCATGAGGCCGGCAGAATCCTCATTTCGTCCCTTATAATATTCCAGTCCCTGTACAAGAGAACTCGCGCAGTTGCCGACCCCGGCGATGGCCAGTCTAATTTTCCTCATGCAAAAATCCTCCTAAAATATTGCCACAAAACTCAACACCACATGTCGAGGCATCGATGCTGATACACAACAGTAAACCAAAGACAGCACAAATGCTTGATCTCGTTCTTTTTTTCGAAAACAGAACGGGTGTTACTCTCACACAGAGAAGTAACCAGTCTAGAGATTACCTTCCCCAACGTTTCTTTCAGCGACCGGAATCTACAGAGAGCCTGACTTAACCTATTCTTACAAAAGCACGAGGCCCGATCAGTCAAATTGGTGATTGCAAACCATTGCAACAAAGGAAGTTCGGTACCCTTTTGCAAAGGAATCTACTCTTTCTTTTGTGGAATGGCAAGAGCTCATGACATACTACCTGAAACTTCTCCAGCCGGGCAGTCCCAATTTTTGGTAGCGTTTCATCAAAGCAGAACTCTCATTTTGAAGAGGCAGCCAAAGAGCTCCGCTCAGCCTCTCGTCCGAACATTTTTATGAAGACTGCGTCATCTCTCCAATTTCCAGGAACATTACCTGAAATTCAGCCTTTGACGCCGGGCACAGGGTTCGGTATACCTTCATGAAAGGAAGTCAACTACAATTCTGTTGAACGTCCGCTTTTGGCACAAATCGGACGTTCAGAAAAGTCTACATTGTGCCAAAAGTGTGTCAGAAAAGAAAAATGAACAGGCTTCTAATCCTAACTCTTTGAATTAATGGTAGCGAATCCCAGATTCGAACTGGGGACCAACGGATTATGATTCCGCTGCTCTAACCACTGAGCTAATTCGCCATGGAGTACTTGAAGGAGATGGCATTTTGCTCTTGGACAAATTCTCTGTCAAGATTTACAAGGATTTACACTAGATTCTCACCGGGAAAAATGAAACTCTAAATCTGACGTATAAATTCTTTTGTGTGCAAGATTTTCTCCCGGCCTCTTTGTATCTATTTCAAGTTTTGTAAAACAACAATGCGGTATCACTACGGATGCCACGCACCTGTATAATCCTTCTATGAAATTTGAAGTCGTAATTATTGGCGGCGGAATTGTGGGAGCAAGTCTAGCGCTAGCCCTCAAAGATAGCGGCCTGAAAATAGCATTGGTAGAATCACTCCTGCCCTCCTCCCTTCCTGACGATAAAAGCTGGGACAGTAGAATCTATGCAATTAGCCCAGGTAGCGCCTCGTTTCTAGAAAACCTCAACGTTTGGCCAACAATTGATAGAGACCGCGTAACACCAGTCTACGAAATGACAGTGTTCGGCGATGATAGTTCCGCACGTCTTGATTTTAGTGCCTACGATGCCGGAATGACAGAGCTAGCATTCATTGTGGAAACCCGCCAACTTCAAGCAGCAACATGGAGCGCACTTAAGCGACAGAAAACTAAAGTGAAAGTTTTTTGTCCCATGCAGTGTACCTCAATAGAATGGAACGAATCTCATGCTAATGTACGATTGACGAATGATAAGGTGTTGCAAGCTGCGTTAATCGTCGGTGCAGATGGTCTAAATTCCTGGGTACGGAAACAAGCAGAAATAGAAATTTCGCAGCATTCTTATCAGCAGAGCGGTGTGGTGGCTAATTTCAGCTCCATGCAATCTCACCAGAATGTTGCACGCCAATGGTTTCGTCGTGATGGAGTGCTCGCGTTGCTACCTTTACCTAACAAACTGGTATCCATGGTGTGGTCAGCCAATGAAGAACAAGCTAACGCTCTACTAAACTTGCCTAAGGCAGATCTCTGCCAGCAGGTCGATGAAGCATCCAACTATGTACTGGGTAAGCTACAACTCATTACGCGGCCTGCTGCTTTTCCACTAAATTTTGTACACGTGAAGAATCTAATAAAACCTCGTCTCGCTCTCATTGGCGACGCTGCTCACGGCATCCACCCTCTTGCCGGGCAAGGTGTAAACCTGGGTTTGCGTGACGCGTGCGAGCTAGCTACGACCATTATTGAACGGGATTCTCGGTCAGATTGCGGAGACTATATGTTGCTACGCCGGTACGAACGGGCACGCAAGGAAGACATTCTATCAATGGAACTTACCACAGACAGTTTGCAAAAATTATTCAACAACGAAAATCCAACTCTTGCTCGCTTGCGCAATTTAGGTTTGGGAATCACCAACCAACTTCCACTAATAAAAAATTACCTTATGCAGCACGCACTAAGTTGAGTTAACAAAATGAGGGATTTCTCGAATTAGTATGAGGATGCCGTAACAATTCTTTAAATAAAACACATTACTATGCACATAAAACTGTTTCTTCTCTCCTTGTTGTTGTATCTTCTCTCCAGTACGGTGCACGCAGACGAAGCATCACTAAAAAAATCCCTCGAGGCTTATTTTCCCAACGAAAAAGTTGAGATACTAAAAAAGACTCCCTTTCTGGAGCTATACGAAGTCGTGGTTGGGGATCAACTTTTTTATGTCGACGAAAAAGCAAATTATTTCTTTGCTGGTTATATATTTGATATAAAGATGGAGAAAAATATAACCGAAGAACGCTTACGGGAAATAAAGGATGCACGGCGAGTTGATATCAATTCTCTGCCTCTAGGGCTTGCAATCAAAGAAGTCAAAGGCAGCGGCAAACGTAAAATGGTTATTTTCTCCGACCCTAATTGTGGCTACTGCAAGCGTCTGGAAAAAGAGTTAGTCAATGTTACCGATGTCACTATCTACACACTACTCTACCCGATACTCAATGATTCGAAAGAAGTTGCCAAAACAATATGGTGTTCCGACGATCGGTTCAAGGCCTGGAATGATTTTATGTTAAATGATATCAAACCTACTGCGACAAACTGCAAAACACCAATTGATACCCTCCTCCAGTTAGGCAAAAAACACGGCTTCAATAGTACCCCGACGATGATTTTTGCCGATGGAAAGGTTGTATCGGGAATGATACCTGCCGAAATAATCGAGAAGAAACTGAATGAACTCACAAATTGATGCGCTCAATTAGTTCCCTATGGAGTCTGAATACGCGGCTCATAGCCGTTCGGCATCAGTACCCACATCTTGCCAATTTGTCTCATTTTTCCTGCATGATTCGCGGCCTCTTCGCCAAAACCCCAGAAGAAATCTGCGCGTACGCCGCCCTTGATAGCACCACCAGCATCCTGCGCCATCATCAGCCGATGAAGTTGCTTACTGCTATTAGGCCAAGTAGTAGAAAGAAATACTGGCGTACCCTGTGGAATAACACGAGGATCAATAGCAAGACTCCTGCCCGCAGTTAAGGGCACACCAAACGCACCAAGCGGCCCAAAAAGGCCGGCGGGTCGCTCGCGAAAGAAAACATAACTTGGATTCTGATGTAGTAGCTCATTCAATCTGCCTGGATTTCGTCTACCCCACTCTTTGATTCCTTGCATCGAAGCCTCATCCAACGATAATTCTCCACGTTCAACCAGCAATTTTCCAATAGACTTATAGGGGTGACCGTTTTGTTCCTGGTAACCTACCCGTACGATCTCACCACCTTCCATTTCCACCCGTCCCGACCCCTGAATTTGCAAGAAAAATAATTCAACAGCATCCTCAACCCATAAAAGTTCGTGTCCCTGTAACCGTGATGTACCATTGCTCACATCGTTCTCGATCTCTGAGCGACTGTAGTAAGGCACTACTCTGCGTCCCTCCAAACGTCCACGCAGCCGCAGACCCTTAAGCTCGGGATAAACCTTGCTCAAATCAACAATAAGAAGTTCATCGGGCGTAGTATAGAGCGGGTAACGATAACGCTTTGATGGTCTACGGCTGCCTTTTAACAATGGTTCATAATATCCAGTGATAAGACCATCACTGCCTCCATCGGAATTCAATACCTGATATGGTACGAAATGACGCTCGAAAAATTGACGTAGTGTAGCGTTATCCCGTTTCTGCATTGAGTTCGATAGGGCACAGATTTCCTCCCATAGCTGCTGATTCCTCAAAACAGTACAACTCTGCAAGAACGCATCCCAAGCCGGCCGAATATCGTCAGCTACCCAGCCTGGTAGCGCACCCCATTTAGTCACTCTGAGCGTAGCCACGTCAGGTGAAACAATATGTGGTGGAACAACAGATACCGGCGGCTTCTCTGGAACAGCTGAAGGAACAATCAGCTCGGTTGAACAGGCATTAAGCAACAGCATTAGCGTAACATTAAGGAAACTTAATTGGTTTTTCATTGAATATTGGTTAAAGTTGTACTTTGTAAATATACAGTAACCTTTAAGATACGTGGGTAATGCTAGTGGAAAAATTGTGGATATTTCTAGTGGAAATTGGCGTGGTACTGACGTTATTAGTCATTATCATATGGTGGACTCTGCCACGCAAAAAAGACGGCGAAAAAAAAGACTGATATTTAATAATGGGGACCCTGGTTCCTGATACAGGAGAAGATATTAGAGCTGACGTACATGAGTGATATCCTGTTAAGAAATATGGATATAGGGGGACCTGCCTTAGTTTATAGTAAGTAATTTTCTCGACTTATGCAGCTTTAAAGCGATAGCTCTCATATAGGAACAAACTTAGTACCCAAGGCAGTTAGCGCTGGAACTAAAAAAACAATCTAGATCTCTGATATTGTTTTAGTACGGAAACACCATCTCCCTATTACAATTGATACTAGGTTAGTACTGTACGAGTAATCTAATAGTCAGCATCCCCAGCACCGTCATCGCCAGAGAACCAAACAAGTGAGAAGAAATTATGGCAAAAGCCCAGCTATATTGTTCACGCAATAACAGCGTAACGGTTTCAGCGGAGAATGTGGAAAAGTAGTCAATCCACCCAGAAACCCCGTAATAACAAACAGCCGCACCTCGGGCGGAAGTGTGGTGTTGTGAAAGAAATATTCGACCGCAATGCCGACAAGATAGCAACCAACCAGATTTGCTGCCAGAGTGCCAAAGGGAAGTACAGGAAAAACTGAATTCAACATCAGGCCGAACCCCCACCGCAGCCATGCTCCCAATGCCGCACCTACTCCCACTGCAGTTAACGCATAGATACCCATTCATCATCCGAAATTTACTAATATTGTACGAGGATACTGCTAACAATGAGTTTCAGCTATCATGTAGGAATACTCGAATAAGTATGCAAGATGAAACCATGTCAGGATTGTTAGATAACTCTAAAAAATCAGTCTCTAATCCTCACCCACACGTAGCATTTCAGCCGCGTGTTTACGGGTAGTTTCGGTTATTTTCACGCCACCTAGCATGCGGGCAATTTCTTCGACTCGTTCCTGATTCTTAAGTACAGTAATGCGACTCAAAATATTTCCGCCATTGGTCGGATCACCTGATTTAGCAACCTGCCACTGTTGGTCTCCTGCCGATGCAACTTGCGCCAGATGCGTAACACACATCACTTGACGTTCTGCCCCCAATTTTTTTAGTAATCCACCGACAATCTCCGCAATACGTCCACCGATACCTGCATCCACTTCATCGAATATCAGCGTTGGGACCACGCCAACCTTGCTGGTGATCACCTGTATCGCCAAGCTAATTCGCGATAGCTCACCGCCCGAGGCAACCTTTGCCAAGGGGCGTAATGGCAATCCCTGGTGTGGGGAAACCTGGAATTCAATTTGTTCCATACCGTGGGCACTGCCTTGTTCAAGGGGTATTTGTGTCACGGCAAACTTTCCACCCTCCATCGCTAGAGTCTGCATCGCAGAAGTAACTTGCTGAGTAAGCTTCCTGGCCGCCCCATCTCTCACCACACTCAATTTTTTTGCAAGCTTTAAGTATACGTCTCTCGCAATTGCCTCCTCCTTCGCTATCGCCTCACAATTACCGCCTTGGCTAAACTCTTCCAACCGCTCGGTCACTGTTTTCAACAAATTTGGTAATTCATCCGGGACAACGTGATACTTTCTAGCGGCCGCATGAACCTCGGACAATCGCTCTTCCATTTCCTGTAGGCTTTGCGGGTCGAGATCGAGGCGCTGCTGATAATGCCCCAATTCGTAGACTGCTTCCTGCAGCTGGATCTGTGCCGACTCCAGCATATCAAGCACGCCTTTTAGATTGGCGTCGTATTGAAGCAACCCCTTCAGGCGCGAAGTCACTGAATTGATTTGCGTGAGAGAAGCCGACTCACCCTCTGACATTATCGCTAGGCATGCCTGCGCAGCCTCCAGTAAGCTTGCGGAATGCGATAGGCGGCTATGATCAGACTTAAGTGTCAACCATTTATCAGGTGAAAAATTCAAAGTGGTGAGTTCACGATTTTGTAATTCCAACTGTTCACGCTCCTGCACAAATGTAGCAGCATTCTGCTCCCAAGCCATGCGACGCTGCTGCAAACTTTGCCAACAACGATAGCCTGTGGACACAGCCTGTGCCAATTCACGGCTGCCTGAGAACGCATCAAGCAAATCGCGTTGTGCTTCACTGCGTAGTAAAGATTGATGCTCATGCTGGCCGTGGATATCCACCAGCTTCTCCCCTGCCGTACGTAATTGCTGCAAGGTGACGGGACGACCATTAATGAAGCTGCGGGAACGCCCACCTAGCTCTATCACCCGACGCATTAAGCACACACTGTTATCATCACCGTGACCTTCTAGATCATTTTCGTGCAGCCAGTCTACTAATTCTGGTGATTCGCTTACATCGAACTCTGCGCTAATTTCGGCACGTTTACATCCATTACGTACCTCCCCCGCGTCACCACGTTCACCCAATGCAAGTGAGAGTGCATCGATCAAGATCGACTTCCCCGCGCCGGTTTCTCCTGTAAGAACGGTGAAACCAGGGACAAACTCCATTTCCATCCGATCAATGATGACAAAATCCTGGATATTCAAAAACCTTAACATGATGGTAGATAAACGGCCTTTTTTAGGAAAATCCACTCCAACCAAGCTTTTCTCGCAACATCCGGTAATAGCTATGATTAGAGGAATGCAGCAATCTCACTGTGTGTGGGGAGCGCCATATTACAACTTTATCACTCTCATCCAAGTCAAAATGAGAGTGACTGTCAGAATGGATTCGTGCACCTTCAGTGCGATGCATCAAAATTTCCACCGTAGCGTTGGACCCCACCACGATGGGTCGATTGCTCAGTGTATGGGGGCTAACCGGCACCAGCGCAATCAAGTCGAGACTAGGATGCAAAATCGGGCCGCCCGATGACAATGCATATGCTGTAGAGCCAGTGGGAGTAGCTACAATCAGGCCATCTGAGCGTAGGGAATAAACATATTCTCCATCGATGTGCACTTCAAATTCAATCATACCCCCGCCAATCCCCCGGTTAACTGCTACATCGTTGAACGCTAGAGCGCTAAACAAACTAGCTTCGTTGCGTATCACCTTAGCGGATAGCAACATGCGTTGCTCGGTGACATACTTGCCATCGAGAATGGAGCCGAGGGTTTCTAGCATTGTGTCGATAGAAAGGTCGGTGAGAAACCCGAGCCGGCCCTGGTTGATGCCAACTAACGGCACATCGAAAGGTGCAAGCCTACGTGCAATATTTAGCATGGTGCCGTCACCTCCTAGAACAATGGCTAGATCAGCTCGCGTACCGATCTCGTCGAGAGACAGGATGGGGTATTTTTTCTCTTGAACATGTGGAGCAGTAAGACAGTCCAGCACCACACCAAGATTGCGGCTTTCCATATATTGTCCCAGTCGCAGAAGTGGCATCATGATTTCTGGATTATCATGCTTGCCAATCAGGGCTATGGTTTTAAACAGAGAACTCATCACTGGGCTGAACCTAAACCTAAAAGAACCATTGAACTGAATTGTAGTGGTGCCGCTTTCGTGATTAAACCATATTGGACAACAAGTGACAAAGGATTCCAGATTCTGCTTAGCCACCACCCTTTGCTTTTCGGTAGGTTCAAAATCCTTAATCCTGGTGTAGAATGATCATATGCTTAATCAGCGTGCCCAAATCTTACTCAAAACACTGGTTGAACGTTATATTAGAGAAGGTCATCCGGTAGGCTCCCGCTCACTTTCTAAGTTCTCCGGACTGGATCTGAGCCCTGCTACCATACGCAACGTGATGGCTGACCTTGAAGAAATGGGTTTTGTAACCAGTCCTCACACTTCCTCTGGACGCATCCCTACTCCACGAGGCTACCGTTTATTTGTGGACACATTACTAGTTGTTAAACCTCTTGACTCAATCGAGATCCATCATCTCGAAGATCAGTTGCCTCCGAATAATCCGTCGCGCTTGATCAATTTGGCTTCACAGTTGTTATCTGAATTGACACATTTTGCGGGTATAGTTGCCACTTCCAAGCGTAGCAGCACAGTATTTCGCTATATCGAATTTATGACTCTGTCTGAGAAACGTGTTCTACTCATTATTGTCACGCCTGAGGGTGACGTGCAAAATCGAGTACTCTTCACCGACAGAGTCTATAGCCAAGCAGAATTAGTCGAAGCGGCAAACTTCATGAATCAGAATTATGCTGGCTACGCATTGAAGGAAATCCGAAGTCGCCTTCATAACGAGCTAAAAAAATTGCACCACGACATGACCAGCCTCATGACCGCAGCTATCGAGGCCGGTAGTGAGGCAATCAGTGAACGCAGTGAAACTATGGTAGTGGCAGGTGAGCACAGGCTGCTCGATGTATATGATCTATCAAGTAACATGGCCAGCTTGAAGAAGCTATTTAGCTTGTTCGAGCGAAAAACCGCATTACTGCGATTGCTAGATTTTAGCCGCCAGGCGCAAGGTGTACAGATATTCATTGGCGGTGAATCGGGTACGTTAACACTGGACGAATTCAGCGTTGTCACTGCACCCTACGAGGTAGATGGAAAAATTGTCGGCACTGTTGGCGTGATCGGACCTACACGTATGGCTTACGAACGTGTTATTCCGATTGTAGATGTGACTGCCAAGTTACTCTCCAGCGCGCTGTCTCACCATTGATTAATTAGTTGGCCGTGATCCAGGTCTACTTGTCGTTGATCTAGGAAAGACGGCCTACTTGACGCAGCAAAATTAAAAGCTAGACAAATGTCCCCCGAACCTATTTATCAGCATGGCTCTTCTAGCAGGATTGGCATCCTGCTAGTCAATCTTGGCACCCCAGATGCTCCTACTCCAAGAGCATTGAGGCCGTATCTCAAAGAATTCCTAAGTAATTCTCGGGTAATTGAAATTCCACGATGGGTCTGGTGGCTAGTCCTGAACGGCGTCATCCTCAACACCCGTCCAAAGAAATCGGCAGAAAAGTATGCTCTAATCTGGACACCAGAAGGTTCACCACTGAAAGTTCACACTGAACGCCAGACCAGATTGTTGCTGGGCTTCATTGGAGAACGCATTAAACCAGTACCGTTGGTGGAGTACGCCATGAGTATTGGAAATCCCTCTATTTCCAAAGTCCTAGCACGTATGAAACAACATCGTTGTGAGCGCATTCTGGTGTTGCCACTCTATCCCCAGTACGCCGCCAGCAGCACCGCAGTAGCGCTTGATACAGTGTTCACACAGTTAAGAAAAATGCGCAATGTCCCAGCCATCCGCACAGTTAAACATTATCACGATCACCCTGGCTATATTAATGCTCTAGCACAAAATGTGCGAGATTACTGGAAGAAAACTGGGAAACCAGACAAACTGGTCATGAGCTTCCACGGTGTGCCACGCTTCACACTGGACAAGGGTGATCCCTACCACTGCGAATGTCAGAAAACTGGGAGGCTGTTGGCAGAGGCACTAAATCTGGGTACAAGCCAGTTCCAGATTTGTTTCCAGTCTCGCTTTGGTAAAACGGAATGGTTGAAACCCTATACTACGGAAATTCTAGAACAACTTGGCAAACAGAACGCTAGACGAATAGATGTAGTTTGCCCTGGCTTTGTCTCTGACTGTCTAGAAACACTGGAAGAGATCGCTATAGAGGGCAGAACCACTTTTGTTCAAGCTGGAGGTCAAGAGTTTCATTACATTCCCTGCCTTAATGAACGTGATGACTGGATACACGTGTTAGCCGATATCACTCTCGCCAATTTACAAGGGTGGCTTGGCTTAGAAAAATCAGAAGAGGAAGCTGAACAATCACGACAGCGAGGAATAAAAATGGGAGCTAAGGAGTAATAATAAGGAGTAATAAAAGAGACAACTAGCGAATAGAGTATAGAAAAATACCCTTCACCGAATTGTTCTACTCAACTTTATCGTGTTTTTTACTCTCTTCGCTGCTCTCAATCCAGTTTCGTATAAATTCAACGATACCTGGAATGATAGAAATTATAACGATTCCAAGGATGAAAAAAGAAAGATTATTCTTCACTATGGGTACATTGCCAAAGAAGTAACCACCGAATATGAAGAAATTGATCCAGTAAATACTACCGAATGCACTATATGTCATGAAACGCGTATAAAACATACGTCCAATACCCGCAACAAAGGGTGCAAAAGTACGAATGATAGGTAGGAAACGTGCAAAAATAATAGTCTTCCCACCATGTTTTTTATAAAATCTGTTAGTCCTTTCCAGGTGCTTACGGTTCAACAAGCGCGACTCTGTGCGATTAAATATCCTGGGACCTAAATAACGCCCGATCCAGTAATTGGTATTGTCACCAGAGAATGCAGCAAGTATGAGTAGTATTACCAGAAACTGAACATCCATCACACCATTTGCTGCGATTGCACCCGACACAAATAACAACGAATCACCCGGTAGAAAGGGCATTATCACCAGTCCGGTCTCACAGAAAATAATCAAAAATAGGATGAGGTAAATCCAGTTTTCGTAATTCTGAATCAGCCAGATAAGATGGCGGTCCAAATGCAGAATAATATCGATGAATTCGGTAAGGAGTTCCAAAACGACCTAATTAAAAGATTTGGTAAATCGGTGGCTAAAATTAAGGCAACGCTTCCGCTTCTTTCTCTTTCTTTTCTATCCGGACAAGATCCTCACGCGAAACGCCTAACAGCATGACAATGGGGCTCGCTACCAGAACCGCGGAATAAATGCCAAATAGGATTCCAATAGTAAGCGCCAAAGCAAAGTAATGTAGTGCCTCACCACCAAAGAATAGCATTGAGCATACTGCCATCTGGGTGCAGCCGTGGGTGATAATGGTGCGCGACATGGTGCGAGTAATTGCATTGTCTATGACTTGCGCCACTGAGGTCTTACGCATCTTACGAAAATTCTCACGTATACGATCAAATACCACCACCGATTCATTCACTGAATAACCCAGAATCGCCAGTACCGCGGCCAGCACTGTGAGCGAGAATTCCCATTGAAAAAATGCAAAGAAACCAAGAATGATTACCACGTCATGCAGATTAGCAATAATAGCGGCGACACCAAACTTCCATTCGAAACGTAACGCCAAGTAGGCGATGATGCCTAGTGAAACTACCAGTAGCGCGAGCGCACCATTTTCGACTAGCTCTTCACCCACTTGTGGACCAACAAATTCCACCCGGCGCATTTCTACCGTAATGTCGTCCTGACGTAGCGCCGTCATCACAATCTCAGACAGTTGAGCACTAGATATTACTGGCTTAGCGGGCAAACGTATCAGTACGTCGCTAGAGGTGCCAAAATTCTGCACGCTGGCATCCGACATCCCAATTTTGGCAAGGGTACCCCGCACCCTGTTAAGATCAGCAGTCTGGGAGTAGCCGATTTCCATCACGGTACCACCTGTAAAATCGACACCTAGATTCAACCCCTTGATAACGAGAAAAAACACGGCTACGATAAAAGTTGCTAGTGATATGGTGGTAGTATATTTCCCCCAACTCATGAAGGGAATATCACGTTTGAATCTGAAAAATTCCATGTAGAACCCTTATTATCTTGAAAAGTAGATTGTTACCCTACTAGCCTTAGGTATCATCGTTTGTCGCTCGCCGGCTTCCACACCTGGCCGATAGGAACATGTTCTAGTTTTCGACGTTTTCCATACAGCAGATTAACTAATGCGCGCGAGACCATTACCGCACTAAACATTGAGGTCAGAATTCCTAAACACAACACTACTGCAAACCCTTTCACCGCGCCAGAACCGAAAGCAAAGAGCGCAACACCGGCAATCAAGGTGGTAATGTTGGCATCTACTATGGTTCCAAATGCACGCTCGTATCCAGCGTTAATTGCTGCTTGTGGCGAAACACCATTACGCAACTCGTCGCGAATTCGTTCGTTTATCAGCACATTAGCATCGATTGCCATACCCAACGTAAGGGCGATAGCCGCCATACCGGGAAGCGTCAACGTTGCCTGTAAGATTGAGAGAAGGCCAACTAACAGCAGCAAATTTACACCGAGTGCTGTTACCGAGATAAAACCGAATATTAAATAATAAATGGTCATAAAAAAAGCGATAGCTGCAAAACCAAATAAAACTGAATTAAAGCCACGATCGATATTTTCTGCACCAAGACTAGGACCTACGGTACGCTCTTCAATAATATCCATGGGCGCAGCTAGCGCACCGGCACGTAGCAATAGCGCAACATCTCTGGCTTCCTCTATGGTCATACTCCCAGTAATCTGCACTCGTCCACCAGGTATCTCTTCTCGTATTACTGGTGCGGTAATAACCTCCTTCTGATTCTTCTCTATCAGTAAAATTGCCATGCGCTTACCAACATTATCTCGAGTCAAATGCTTGAAAATACGTGAGCCATTGCTGTCCAAACTAATGTGCACTGCCGGCTGATTGTTGTTGTCGAAACCAGGTTGCGCGTCAGTAATGCGTTCTCCCGTCAACATTACCCGTTTTTTCACTAACAATGGACCACCACCGCGCTCAGTGTAAAGCTCCGAGCCAATGTGACCCTGTCCGCGCAATGCCGAACTCACGTCATGCTCCTCATCTACCATGCGCAACTCCAGCGTGGCAGTTCGACCCAGTATGTCCTTAGCTTTTGCTGTATCCTGCACACCAGGTAATTGCACTACGACACGATCAGCACCAGCCTGCTGAATAATAGGCTCCGCCACACCTAGCTCATTAACACGATTGCGCAGCGTAACAATATTCTGCTGCACGGCAGAGTCCTGCATGCGTATTAACGCTTCTTGCTTAAGGACCACTGCAAGATGGAATTCATCTTCCACATTCTTCTCGCGCAGTCTTAAATCGTCATAACTCTTATTAATCTCGTCACTCGCTTTAGCGCGCGATTCGGAATCACGAAACTTTACGATAATCTGTGAACCCTCCCTATCTAATCCCTTATAACGGATTTTCTCCTCTCGCAGGCTACCTCGCATATCGGCGCTATAGCGATCGAGCGCTTTGGAAAGTGCGCCTTTCATATCCACCTGCAACAAGAAATGTACCCCACCTCGCAGATCAAGCCCCAAATACATAGGCAATGCGCTGATATCAGTCAGCCACTGAGGAGAATCGGAGAGTAAATTGAGTGCAACTACATATCCATTACCAAGTGCCGACTGCAACATATCCTTAGCCCTGAGCTGCGTATCAGTATCAGCAAAACGCACCTTGACACCACCTGTTTCAAGAAACATTCCTCTGGTGGGGATATTGTCTTTTCTCAGCGCATCTTCCACTCGCGCTAGCAGCACAGTATCGACCTTAACAGTGGTACGCAAGGGCAAGATCTGGACTGCTGGCGATTCGCCATAAAAATTTGGTAGGGCGTAAACTAGCCCGAGTAGAACTGAAACCACGACAATCAGATATTTCCAGAGGGGATAGCGGTTCATGGTTTTAGATAGGTGCGAATAGAAAGACGATGTGGGAAGGATTACATTTTTCCCTTTACGTTTCAGCTTTGCTACTGTTAATTATTCCTTTCCGATACTCTTCAATGTTCCCTTTGGCAACAGGGTTTGAATGGCCGTCTTCTGCATTATAACTTCCACGTTTGGGGAAACTTCCAACATCACGTAATTCCCGGCAAGCTTGGTTACTCGCCCTAGCTCGCCGCCGCTTGTTGCTACCTCATCACCCTTCTGCAGCGCCTCAACCATCGACTTTTGTTCCTTCACTCGCTTCGTCTGAGGACGAATTACCACGAAGTAAAATATGGCGATGACCAGTGCGATCAACGGCAACTCCATTAACATTCCTCCTCCAGCTGGGGCAGAAGCCTGAGCATAAGCCTCACTAATCAACATAGCGTTTCTCCAAAGGAGATTTCAATGGAAGTGCATTTTAGCATGATGCGACGTTGGCTTGAAATTCTTGTACGTATTCTCCAAATTGTCCAATCTCGATGGCAGCACGAATTTCACTCATCAATTGTTGGTAGTAATACAAATTATGCAAAGTATTAAGACGCGAACCAAGAATTTCATTAATACGCTGCAGATGATGTAGATAGGCACGAGTAAAATGACAGCAGGTGTAGCAACCACATTGCTCATCTGGCGGCGCTGTATCCGTGCGATATTGTTTGTTACGCAGCTTGAGTGTTCCATTACTTGTGAACAGCCAGCCGTTACGAGCATTACGTGTTGGCAGCACACAGTCAAACATGTCCATACCCTGTGAGACAGCATTGAGAATGTCAGCCGGGGTTCCAACACCCATAAGGTAACGCGGCTTATCAACAGGTAATTGTTGGGCAGTATGTTTGAGAATGCGCTGCATGTCACCCTTGGGCTCGCCCACCGACAGCCCACCTATAGCATAACCATCAAAGTCTATATCCTGCAACCCAGCGAGAGAATAATCACGCAAGCTTTCGTGCATTCCACCCTGAATGATGCCAAATAGTGCGTTGGAGTTTCCTCCATCGTCGTCATGAGCACGCCTCGAACGTTCTGCCCAGCGCAAACTTAGCTCCATAGATATTCTTGCCATCGATTCATCTGCTGGATAGGGCGTACACTCATCAAATATCATTACGATATCGGAATTTAGTGTACGCTGAATGTGCATGGACTCTTCCGGCGTAAGAAAATATGTATCGCCATTCACCGACGATTGAAACTTTACCCCTTGTTCGGTGATTTTTCGCATCCTGCCTAGACTGAAAACTTGAAATCCTCCAGAATCAGTCAATATCGGTCCATCCCAGCCCATGAATCGATGCAGGCCGCCATGCGCATCAATTACGTCTAAGCCGGGCCGCAGCCACAGATGAAACGTGTTGCCGAGTACGATATGCGCGTTAGTTTCTCGCAATTCTTCTGGTGAGATTGCCTTAACTGCACCATAGGTACCCACTGGCATGAAGGTCGGTGTTTCTACCTTACCATGAGCCAACGTTATGGTTCCGCGGCGAGCTAAGCCGTCACTAGAGTGCACTTGGAATCTCACGTTTGCCTTTCGATTAGCATGGCGTCACCATAACTGAGAAATCGATAGCACTCATCTACCGCATGCTGATATGCACGACATATATTTTCCGGGCCTCCAAATGCGGATACCAGCATCAGTAGGGTGGAGCGAGGTAAATGAAAATTTGTCAGCAATCGTTCGACTACTCGCAAACGGTAACCCGGCGTGATGAAAATATCGGTGGTACCATAGCTAGGTATTAATTCACCACCAGCCTCAGCCGCCGCTTCCAATGCTCGCAACGATGTCGTTCCAACTGCTAGTACTCGTCCGCCTGAAGTCTTTGCAAACCGGATAGCTTCCACTGTTTCTTCTGGAACATGAAAAATTTCTCTATGCATTTTGTGATCAATAATATTTTCTACTCTCACTGGCTGAAACGTACCCGCACCTATATGTAACGTTACATACGTGATTACTACCCCCATTTCTCGCAATCTTGACAGCATGACCTCATCAAAATGTAGCCCCGCGGTCGGCGCCGCTACTGCACCATTCTCTCTCGCATAGACAGTCTGGTAACGTACCTCGTCCTCCTGTGTCACCTCTCGCGGGATGTAATATGGCAACGGTAGACCGCCGTAACGATCAAGCAATTCGATGACTGTATCCTTGTGATCAAAACGTAATGTATAAAAATCATGCTCACGCCCTAATACCGTCACCGGGATCACTCCAGCAAGAATAAGCCTAGAACCAGATCGAGGAGGATGACTTGCACGTATCATCGCAAACACACAATGCTCATTCAGAATGCGCTCCACCATAACCTCCAGCTTGCCACCACTATCTTTCATACCGAACAAGCGTGCTTTAATGACACGTGTGTCATTAAATACCATCACGTCACCGGAGCGTAAATGCTGGGGGAGATCGACAATCATTGCATCCTGCAGTGCATCGCTTCTGCCATCAAGACATAGCATTCGCCCACCTGTACGTTGTCCGATTGGAAACTGCGCAATGAGTTCTGGTGGAAGAGAAAAATCAAAATCCTGAATTTTCATCCGATACATTATACCGTCGCTCTGTGCATTCACCCACCTGGGTTGTGGCTTCCTATGTTTTCCATGATAGTTGCGACCTCTTGGCCGAAAAGATATGAAAAAATTTTTAGAAGGATAGTATTTTTGCCAGGCAAGACGATGACGCCAAGAATAGCAATACATTTTTGACGGTAGCACTGGCTATGAGTTTCTAACTACATGTGGCGGGGCAATGAATGGAGAGGGTTAAGCTTATATTTTTCTTGGGCCGCTATCTGATTACTCTCTAGACAGGCACACCAAATCTTCTCATACAGTGTGCCTCTATTCGTTATTACGACACTGTCTGGTTAAGTTACAATTTATTTGTATTTGTTTGTAGGTTGTTAAGTTCCTGCTCTACATGGGAGAAATGATGAGTAATATCCTTAATTAGGTTGTGAGCAACCTTTTTGTTCCACCAGTTGGCTCTCTCTGAAACATTAACCGCACTTTCTATACAAGAGTCTTTTAAAGCCTTCAGGTTATTAAACACTTGGAGATAGAAAGCCAACAACGATTCATCGGGCTTTTTGTGCATTTTTCTTGTTGCCTCTTTTATCTCTTTTAAGTGTGTAACCAAGTGTTTACAGTCAAGGAGTATCCTAGCTTCGTCCATATTAATTTTATTCATATCTAATCAATTCCTAGAATAGTTGAAAAATTGTTGGATAAGCTAAGTGAGAATTCAATTAAAGGTTAATTGAAAAACGAAAGATCCCTTTTAGCTACATCGAACAAATAATATTGTTCTACCCGAAAACATCCATGCAAAATTCGTGCCTCTAAAAATTACTACATAATATCAACATATTTAGAATACCACATCATTGAAAATGTAAATTTGCTCGACAAATTTTAGTGTCATATCAATAACGATACTCATATTTTAGATGACTCTAAAAAGCTAAGCAGTAAGTAAGAACCTCGATTTATATTGGGAACGTAAGTGTACGCGTGCCCTAATCCTTTTGAAATTTGTTCACACTGAAACCAACATTCTTACCATAGTCTGAGTTACAATTAATTGTACGCTCCACAAACTATTTATCTTATATGTAAGCTGCAATATACTGATAAATAATGATCTTCCGAGATTCTAATCTAGCGGGAAAAGCTTTGCCGGGATGGCGGAATTGGTAGACGCACGGGACTCAAAATCCCGCGATGGTAACATCATGGGGGTTCGATTCCCCCTCCCGGCACCAGTCGAAACTGACTTATGCACCAGTCAAAACTGACTTACGCACCAGTCGATACTGCCTTACATTAAGAAGAACAACATAAATACGGTGATCATTGTCAGTCGGAAAAGATATTCAACTTTGGCATGACTTTGTCATGACATACCTAAGGCATAGTGAGGTACAAAAGTAGAGAAAAACAGGAATAAGCAAGGTAAAGATTCAACTGTTGTTACTTACTCTGAATCATGCTGATTTCTCAATGCACCAGACTCAAATTCACGGGATGATAACATCATGCGCCTTCTGCAGCCAACAGACATATCGGAAAATGGGCAAGTAACCGCCCCAGCTCAAATTTGTTAGTCGCCATGTAGCGTTCGCCGGTGAAGACATTACTCCATTCAATACCAACCAACTCGCTAGGCACTTCCAGCACTGTATCGCCCCATACCTCTGGCCCCATGGGTAGGATGTTTCGTTCACCCAGCAAGCGCGTGGTCAAGCGCGGCACGAGAGCAATTATGGAACGATTTCCACAGCGGCGGGCAAACGCACAGGCATGAGCAGCATGCTCGCCATGCACTGTGAGTGGCAAGTAGTTACCATCCCGAAAAACTTCAGGCCAGCGCGCACGTAGGGCAAGACTCTGCCAGAGAGTGTATAGCTTGATGCGACCATCTGCCATGTCCACTACCAGCGGCTGCAAGCGCTGCGACCACTGCTCCGGTGGAGCATCAACAAGCAATTTTACTTCCGCAAGCAACTTGCGCCTGTGGACAAAATCTACCTGGCGTCGATTGTCCGGGTCAACTAAGTTGAACTGCCACAGCTCGCAGCCCTGGTAGATATCTGGCACACCGGGTGAGACAAGCTTGATTAGGGTCTGAGCAAGACTGTTAAGAAGGCCGCGGTTGGCTATGGGCTGTACCAAGGATGCGAAGTCAACCAAAAAAAGATTATTCTCTCCGGGCGCCAGCAGAGCTTGGACAAAGGCACTCGAGGCATCCTCGTAATCAATGTTCACGTTGATCCAACTGCTGTGTTCCTTGCTCTCACGCAAGGCCTTGATCACGTAGGTGACAATACGCATCCGGTATTCGGCAAGCGCCGACTCGTCAGGTTGGGTTAACGGCCAAGTACCCACCAGGGTCTGGTAGAGCAAGTACTCGTCGTTACGGGAGGGTGCCTCAATACCATCGATAACACGCTTGCGACCACGGTTCAGACGACTCCAGCGCTTAAGAATCTGTTTCCACTCCATCGGCATCTCAGAGAGGATGTTGAGTCGGGCTCGCACGTCTTCCGAGCGCTTACTGTCGTGGGTGGATGTGGCTAGCAGGTTGTGGGGCCAGCGGGATGCGCTGGCTCGCGTAGCCGCGTGAAAGGCTGTCACGGAAATTCCGAAGCGACTTGGGTCTCCGCCAACATCGTTGAGCGAGATCAGTCGATGATAACGGTAGAAGGCCGTATCCTCCACCCCCTTAGCCATGACTGGCGGGGAAACCTGTTGGAACTTCATTGCAAAGTCCTGTATCCGTTCGCGGAAGGAGACGCTACGACCGCGGGCAATATCGGTAGTCAATACCGCTTGGAGGAAATCGTAAATACTAGAGTCTGCGGCTGGACTACGCTTCTTGGCCACCGCCGCAGCCCAGGCAATGTGGTGGCGATCGTCTGCAGATAAACGCCCGTAGGCTACATAGCTACGATAGACTGGGAAGCAAGCTGTCATCTCCATAAGAGCATCGCGCAACCCGTTGAGTGTAAAGTCACAGGTATCACGGCTTGCAGAAGCAATGCGTGTCAGGCGGTTGGCGAGAACATTTAGCTCGCTTGCTAAGGCTTTGTGCATGATAAGCTTCTTAGCCTCGTAAGCAAGTGTATCGAAGTCGACGTCCGTATTCGTGAAATCATGGTAGATACGAGTCATTCGACGTTCAGCAGCGCTATCCACAAAAAGGTTATTCACCAAGTTGGCGAAACGGTAGCCGGTATCTCCATGGATCAGCCAATCGTCTGGCAAGCGCTCATGGTCGGCGAGGATTTTTTCGATCACTAGATAGAGCGGCAACCGCTCACCCGGCGCGAAGATCTTGCCACCGATGGCCTGTTGCAAGCGACGGAAGTATTGACCTGGATCGTAAAGCCCATCCGGATGGTCGATGCGTAGCCCCTCGACCTTGCCCTGGGCTACTAGATCGAGAAC
This sequence comes from Nitrosomonadaceae bacterium, assembly GCA_965248035.1. Classification (GTDB taxonomy): domain Bacteria; phylum Pseudomonadota; class Gammaproteobacteria; order Burkholderiales; family Nitrosomonadaceae; genus BJGV01. Next base: position 1,534,535 of record OZ252054.1, on the reverse strand, counting down.
GAAGTGGTGTGTGGCCTTGAACACTGCGGGTTCCTCCATGCGCAGAGCTGCAAGATCATTGATGTCGAAAAAACGCCGATAGTTTATTTCATCGAGCGCGACATGCCAGTAAGCAAGGCGGTAGCCTTGAAGTTGAATCAGTTCGTGAAGCAGGTCGAAGCTGGCCGCATCGCCAGGGCGACCGTTGAACTCCACCAGGTTATCTGCAATATGGCGCGAGATGTCGACGCAAGCTTCGCTCAGGACAGTTAGATGGCGCTTATGTACATCCTTATCACGCTGACGCTCAGCTACACGTTCCGGAGACTTATCAGTACGCGCCGGCAGGCGCCCAAAGGCAGCGAGGAGGGTCTGTAGATCGACGTAGTCCTCGTGATTTTCCCCGAGAACGGCCGCAAGGCGCTCCATGTGAAGACCAACGATACTTGGATAGGTCGCGGGATCCACAGGTAACCGATGTTCGTAGTAATATAGGCTAAATTCGCCGCGTGCTATGTCGTAATCCAGATGTAACGCACCGCCATTAAGCACCGTTCCGTAGTGGACACCCAACAAGGGCAAGAGCACCTTACCCTTAAGGTCAGGGTTAAGCGACTCCCAATCGATGTCGAAGTAAGAGCCCCAGACTGAGGCCGGACCATTCTCTAGCACGTCCAGCCACCATACGTTATCAGCACCCATGACGCCCATATGATTGGGAACCACGTCGAGGATCTGACCTAACCCATGTGACTTTAGCGTAGCTACAAAATCCTCATATTCCTGTTGTGTGCCAATTTCCGGGTTGAGGAAGCCATGGGCAACGGTGTCATATCCGTGGCTGCTACCAGGTCTAGCTTTGAGATAGGATGAGGCGTAGCAATGACTCACTCCCAACTCAGCAAGATAAGGCGTTAGCGCCGCAGCTTGTGTGAAAGTGAATCCACTGTTGAACTGGAGCCGGTAGGTTGCACGCGGTATTACGGCTTGGCGGGACGGCAATAGTTCCTCATCTTTAGGAGCTACCCCGCTACCGCGCTCACGGAACAACACTTCTCTAACAGCAGTAAAGCGACCATCATCCCACCAGTCCTCAAGATCTAATGGCAATCGCCGCCGCCAGTTGGGATGCTGGTCATCTTGGCTACCTGGGAGGTTGGTCTGCTCGAGGACACCAAGAATGTCCTCGGGCTGCACCAACATGACCTGCGCCTTAGTCCTCGCTAGATAAGCATGGATTGCGATCACAAAGGGCGTCGTAATGTCGGGCACGGAAACCGGATCTATGCTTGCGCTCTTCGGTAACAAGGCCTCGCGCTCCAAGGCTATAAGAAAGCGTGCACGATCTTGAACACGCTCAACGACCAGACGGGCATGCTGCTCCTCCGAGGGAAAAAGTTGCAGAGCAGCACGGGCGTCGAGGTCACTTCCCTTCCAGAAGCCACACAAAGTTGGCAGATCGTGGGTGCTCACGGCCACCAGAGCTTGGTGTGGATAATCGATCGGTGATTTGAAGCCACCTTCTTTCGTGCGCTCAAACAGGAAAGGTCGATAGGAAAGCACGCCGGCTGCTGCGAGGCGGGGTCGGAAGTTCTCTGGTACCGTACCTAAGTCCTCACCAATCACTAGACAGTGGTTCCGCTGGCTCTCAAGTGCGACAATGCCAAGCATGTCTTCCATGGGATAAGAAACGTAAGTACCTTGCTTTGGGGTCAAACCTGCAGGCACCCAAAAAACGCGAGCGAGCGCCATAACGTGATCAATGCGCAATGCGCCACAGTGGCGCATGTTTGCACGCAGCACGTCGATGAAGGGCATATAGGCCACCTCCCTCAGACGATGCGGCACAAATGGTGGCAGTCCCCAATCCTGCCCGAGAAGATTTACCTCGTCGGGCGGCGCCCCAGTATAGGCGCTAGAAGCAAGAACGTCTTGCCAGACCCAGGACTCTGAGCCGCCCGGACTCGCACCCACTGCCAAATCCTGATAAAGACCCACGCCCAGACCACGGCGCCAGGATTGCTGACCAACGACAGCAAGCTGTTCGTCGATCAACCATTGCAGCCAGACGAAGAACTCCACGGTAACTGCGTGTTCGGCTGCGAATTCTGCCACCGCTTGCGACTCGGGCTTGTGATATTGCTCCGGCCAAACCGGCCAGCCCCAGACAGCGGGGTCTTCGCGTCTGAAATGATCCTGCAAGGCTTCGAAGCGCGCATGATATTCAAGGGCCTCACCACCTTCATCGCGGAAGAATCGAAATGCGTGCGCCCTATCGGTGTCATTCACAAGATGGTGATCACGAAAGTGACGGTAAAGCAACGACAATACCGAGTGCTTGGCTGCAGATACCTCTTTGTAGTTGACCTTTTCGCTTGCGCGCAGCCGTCGCAACCGAGTCTGAAAACGATCAGAGGCAACAAGATGGCGCGCGGCTTCACATTCTACAAATTCTGGTATAGCCTCCACATCGAGGTAAAGGGTGTTAATAAAGCAGTGGCTCGATGGGCTGTAGGGGCTGACCCGCCCAGGATCGTCTGGAAATAAGGCATGCAGTGGATTAGCTCCAACCACACCACCACCAGCATCAGCGGTTAGATCTACCAGAGCACGCAAATCACTGAAGTCGCCAATCCCCCAGTTACGTCGTGAACGTAGTCCATAGAGCTGCAAAGTTGGCCCCCACACTCGGTTTTCTCCTCTCACAGCTTCGGGTTGGTAGCAATTTTCCGGCGCAATGATGAGGATCATAGTTCCCTGCAGCTCGGTTTCACGTCCTTGCTGCTCAATTTCTAAGCGATAGTAGCCGGGTGTTGAAAGCAGTGGTATGCCGAGCTCAACACGTAGAAAATATACCCCGCCCAGATACTGTTCATCTAGCTTTGGTAGCTCGTTGGGTAAAAACTCTCCCATCATCGCCGTACCTTTCTCCGGTGTTATAATCCAGCGATGTTGGATCCCTGTAGACGCCACCGGCAGTGAGAGTGATATGGCAGGCACCTCGCCGGTTCGTAACACCTTTACAGGTGGCAATAACCGGCGCCATTCGCGTTCCTCTATTTCACGTAGCGAATCATCGGGGCTGACCTCTGAAGAGAATTGCATGGCAGCAAGTATCGCCCGTCGGACGCAGTCTGAGGTAGCGTGACGCTTGCCCCAGATGTCCTGATACTCTGATGCGATGCCGCAGCGAGCTGCAAGTTTCCCTAGCGCTTCAGATGTACCTTGGGTGGAAGAACGACTCATTGGTGACTTTCGAGTAATAGATGCCATGCCGCCGACCACTGCGGCATCCTTCCTGTGTCTAGCATGGCAGCACTGAGGTTGGCTGTAGCAAAGATCAAGGTTCCGTCAACGGGGTCTACCTTGATATCTTCTTCACCAAAATTTGCGACGAGTGACAACGAGCAGTGGCTGTCCAAGCGCCAGCGTATAGAAAGAGCGCGCGCTGATAAGAGCACTAGTTGGGATGTCCCGCTGTTCATACCGGCAAGATGCGGAACGATCCACTGCCGGCGCAACATTAACAGTTGTCGATACAATTTTAGGGTAGAGCAATGATGTGCGTGCTCAAGGGCACTCCAGTCAAGCACGCAGTTGGTAAAGCTAGTAATGGCATTGGGATCAGGGATGAGCTCCCGCTCGGCAGCATCAGCAAAGCGATCGAATTTTAAAAACTCACGCCGGCGGCCTTCGGTCACGGCACGGGCAAGCTTTGAACTAAAATCGCAGAAGAACAGGAAAGGCTGCGCCGCAGCAAATTCCTCGCCCATGAACAGCAAGGGCGGCTGCGGTGCAAGCAACAATATAGCCGTAAGAACCTCCAGCTTTGCAGGAGAGATTATATGGCACAGACGCTCACCGAAGGCACGATTACCAACCTGATCGTGGGTTTGCAGGAAACTAACGAAGGCGGTAGGCGGAAGGTGCCCGCTCGGTTCCCCACGCCGTACGCCGTCTCGAAAGTGTGAAGGTTCTCCCTGGAAGACAAAGCCTTCGGCTAAGCTGCGGCCTAGAAGGCGTGCCGGCTCGGTGGCATAGTCGTTGTAACAACCCTCTGTCTCGCCGCTAGCGAGAACATGCAGAGTGTGGTGGAAGTCGTCGTTCCACTGTGCTGTTGCATAGCGCTTCTGGCCGGCAGCGTCGCGACTAAGATAGTGGGCCTGATTCCGATCATTTTCCAGCACCAGATGCACGTTGCGCTCCCGTCCCGGACCATGCCTGATGGCTTCGGCAAGTTCCTCGACGATATCCAGCGAACTATCGTCGCTGATGGTGTGGATAGCATCCAAGCGTAGACCATCAAGATGGTATTCTTCCATCCAGTAGAGGGCGTTGTGGATGAAGAAGTCGCGCACCGTGCGGCTGCTTTTACCGTCAAAGTTGATGGCCGCACCCCATGGAGTAACGTGACTGGAGTTGAAGAAGACTGGAGCATAGGTATGTAGATAGTTGCCCTCTGGGCCAAAGTGATTGTAAACCACGTCGAGCAACACCATTAGTCCTCGGTCGTGGGCGGCATCGATGAAACGCTTGAAATCATCCGGGCGACCGTAGACAGCATCAGGCGCGAAAAGTAACACGCCATCATAACCCCAGTTGCATCGACCAGGGAAATCGGCCACAGGCATGATCTCGAGAGCGGTCACTCCCAGATCGACTAGATAATTGAGCCGCTCCATCACGCCGCCGAAGTTGCCTGTCGGTGTGAAGCTACCAACGTGCAACTCGTAGATCACTGCTTCCTCCCAGGGTCGGCCACGCCAATCGTCATCTGACCAGTCGAAGGCGGTTGGAACGATTACCTCGGAGGGACCATGCACATCTTCAGGGTTAAAGCGCGAAGCAGGATCTGGAACGATCAATCCGTCAGGCAACTGAAAGTGATAACGACTGCCATTGCGTGCTGCGGGCACCTTTAGCTCAAACCAACCTGCACCCACGGCTGTCATGGGCATTCCCTGTACCCCGTCAAGTTGAAGCTTGACCGCTGTGACAGCTGGTGCCCAAAAGCGAAAGTTAACACCGCCACCCTCGATCATCTCGGTGCCGAATGGCATGACGTGGCGGCGCTTCACGCTTAGCTCCGCTGAACCAAGAGAGCAAGTGAGCGGCCTTCGATGGTATAAATATCGCCGCCCTGAAAATAGCCGTCTACCTCTAGGCCGCCGGCTAAACTAGTGTCAAGGATGCTATGCCACTGGCAACCTTCGCCTAACTCGGGCAGGTGAAAGTGAATGCCCTCGTGATGGCTGTTAAAGAGCAAGAGAAAGTTATCGTCGAGGATGGGGTTGCCGCGCCTATCTCGTTCTTCCATCACTTCGCCGCCCAGATACATACCCAGGCAACGCGCAAAGTCGTGAGCCCATTCCTCATCATTCATTTCGGAACCGTCTGGCTTGAGCCATAAAATATCCTTGATACCCGAACCGCGAATCGCACGGCCCTGTAAGAAGTTGTTACGGCGGAACACAGGGTGTGCACGCCGCAAACCAATGAGGCGTTGTACAAAAACGAGAAACTCACTATCGGTGCTGGAAAGATCCCAGTTCACCCAACTAATTTCATTATCCTGACAGTAGGCATTGTTATTACCCTTTTGGGTGCGCCCCATCTCGTCACCAGCCACCAGCATGGGTACGCCTTGGGAGAAGAATAAGGTCGCCAACAGATTACGTTTCTGGCGGGCGCGCAGAGTGTTGATATCTGCATCCTCGGTCGGCCCCTCGGCGCCGCAGTTCCAGGAGTTGTTGTTGTCACTGCCATCACAGTTGTTCTCACCATTAGCCTCGTTATGCTTGTCGTTGTAGCTCACTAAGTCGTGCAGGGTAAAACCATCGTGGGCGGTAATGTAGTTCACGCTTGCGAAGGGCTTGCGGCCACTGTGATCATATAAATCGCTGGATCCGGTGAGGCGGCGCGCAAAATCACCGATCAGGCCACCGTCGCCCTTCCAATAGGCGCGCAGGGTGTCACGATAGCGGTCGTTCCACTCCCCCCAACCAACCGGAAAGTTTCCCACTTGGTAACCACCTTCACCTAGATCCCAAGGTTCGGCGATGAGCTTGACCTGAGAAAGGACAGGGTCCTGAAGCAGGATATCGAAGAAGGCGCCGAGGCGGTTTACTTCATGCATTTCGCGCACCAGGGCCGAGGCCAGATCGAAACGAAAACCATCGACGTGCATCTCCAACACCCAATAGCGTAATGAGTCCATGATAAGCTGGAGTACACGTGGATGCTGTAGATTGAGGGTATTACCACAGCCGGTATAGTCCATGTAGTAACGCGGATTATCCCCAAGCAGCCGATAGTAAGTGGAGTTATCGATACCGCGAAAGGAAAGCGTCGGCCCGAGCTCGTTGCCCTCAGCGGTGTGATTGTAAACCACGTCGAGAATGACCTCAATGCCATGAGTGTGAAAGGTCTTGACCATATTTTTGAACTCGTTCACCTCACCGCTTGAACTGTAGCGATTGTCGGGAACGAAGAAGCCGATGGAGTTGTATCCCCAGTAGTTACGTAAGCCACGCATGATGAGATCACGTTCATCGATAAAGGTGTGTACTGGCATTAGTTCCACCGAGGTGATCCCCAAGCGCTTGAGATGGTCGATGACCGGCACGGTTGCTAAGCCAGCGTAAGTGCCGCGAAGGGATGGCTGAATGTCTGGATGGTTCTTGGTGAAACCTCGTACATGCAACTCATATATCACCATGTCGGCCCAAGGAACGCATGGTAGCTTGTCGTTATCCCAAGTGAAGGCTGGATCAATGACCCGGCACTTAAGCATGTCGGAAGCGTTATCACGGTGATCAAAAGACAGATCCTCTTTGCGATGATCGATGCGGTAGCCGAAGTGGGTATCATTCAAGCGCAACTGGCCGACGATATCTTTGGCGTATGGCTCAATCAGCAACTTTTTGGGGTTGAAGCGATGGCCACTCTCCGGGTCTTCTGGACCGTACACCCTGTAGCCATAGAGTAGACCAGGGCGGGCCTCAGGCAGGTAACAATGCCAAATCAGCTCCGTCTGCTCGCTCAGCTCGATGCGCTGCACCTCACGCTCTCCGCTCGGATCAAACAGGCAGAGCTCGACACGCTCCGCGTTCTCGGAAAAAAGAGAAAAGTTAACGCCCTCGCCATCCCAAGTGACTCCACGAGGGAAAGGTTCCCCTGGCCAGACAGAGCTAATAGGTAGGTTCATTCTAGTCTTCCTATATTCGGTAACGCCCTTTCTCCGGCCTGTCTACCCCCCTAGGCAGTACCACTACGCCACCCTTGCTCACATGATAGCGAGCACGGTCCTCTACCGCATCAAAGCCAATGCGACTATGTGAATTGATTTCGTTGTGGCGATCGACGATGACTCGCTTGAGTTGCGAACCACGACGGATGGTAGTGTAGTCCATGATGACGCAATCCTCGAGTTCGACATTCTCTTCCAAGACTACCTCGCGACGTAGGATGGTATTACGGATGCGAGCACACGTCACTAGTGAACCGGCACCGATGACACTGTCCTGGATGTCACCAGAGAGGATACGTGGTGAAGGTCCCTGGTAATTACTGGAATTAATAAACCACTGCGGATTAAAGAGATCAAACTTAGGCTCACCACCCAGTACGTCGTGATGAGCGCCATAAAAAGTATCAATGTCGCCAACGTCGCGCCAGTAGGATTGCTCCTCGTAGCTAGAGATCCCCGGAACATGGTTGTTGGCAAAATTATATGCATAAACACGGTGGCTGTGGACAAGACGCGGCAGTATATGGCGGCCGAAATCGCTCTCACCACGTTCTTTTGCTTCATGTAACGCCGTCAGCAGTACATCTGTTTCGAACAGGTAGTTGCCCATGGAGCCGTATGACTGATTCGGGTCGGAAGGCATTGGCGGTGGATTCTCCGGCTTTTCCAGAAATCTTCGGATACGGCCATCTCCGTCAGTGTCGATGACACCAAAGCTGGTAGCTTTACTCAGCGGCACAGGAATCGCCGCTACCGAAACATGAGCCGAGTGCTGCCGATGGAAATCAATCATCTGCCGCACATCCATACGGTAGATATGATCGGCGCCAAACACCGCAACCATATCGGGGGCATGTTGTTTTATTAGGTTGATGTTCTGAAACACAGCATCAGACGTACCCTGGAACCACCCATCCCCCTCGCGCATCTGCGGAGGTACAAGGGTGATGAATTGGCCTGTGTAACCATTAGCATATCCCCATGCCTTATCTACATGCTCGATCAATGACTGGGATTTATACTGTATCAACAGGTAGATGCTGTATATCTCCGAATTTACCAGGTTGCTAAGGACAAAATCGATGATGCGGTATCGGCTACCGAAGGGAACCGCTGGCTTCGATCGTTCTGCCGTAAGAGGACCTAATCGGGAACCTTGGCCACCGGCCAGAACCATAGCGAGTACTTTCATGAGTTATCTCCTGTGAGGACTTCTGTACCTCCTTGCTGATGGAATGTTCTAAGTAAACTGAAGAGCGGGATGGCCAGCCAGTCAGGCCGGCTGTCCATTTCATAGCGAAGCTCGTAGAGGGCTTTGTCGATGATGAAAAACTCAATCAGCCGCTCCGCCGCGCCGGGTTCAGTCGGCCAAACCCCACAGCCCTGAATGTTGTCGTGATAGCTTTTAAGAAATGCCTCACTAACCTTTTTCTCCCAGGTATACACCAAGGGACCTAAATGGTGACGGTCTACTGGACGTTCAGTGGTAGTACGATCGGCGGCCACAGACGAGGCATAGCTAAAAGAGCGAAGCATGCCAGCGACGTCTCGAAGCGGTGAATGCTTCTGCCGCCGCTCTTCCAGGGGACGGGCTGTCTCGCCTTCGAAGTCCGTAATCACAAAATCGTTCTCCACTAGCAGTACTTGGCTGAGGTGGTAATCTCCATGATATCGCATCTTGGCGGCGGAAATACCCACCAAAACTTGCGGGGAAATACGCTCTAGCAGCGATGATCGTAGTTGCAGCAAACGATCGACTGCCGCTCGCAACGTGGAGGGCAGATTATCGCGGTGATCTTTCAGTTTATCGAGCGTAACAACAGCCTCTATATGTAGCCGCTCCGACCATGCAGTGAGATCTTCCGGCGTAATTGGTTCGGGTTCGAATGCGACATCGCCTGTGGATTTGCTGAAAGCTCGGTGAAGTTCAGCGGTGCGGCGGCCGAGCACGCCCATCAGGGTAAGGAAGTAGCCGTGTGGGTCGCTTTGAAACTCTGCAGAATTGGGTGACGGCTCGGCCAATTGCTCAGCCAGGTAGCGTTCAAGATAATCCACGGCAAAGTTCCAGGCCGTACCCTGGTTCTCTACATAGGCCTGAAGCAACGCAAGCGTTAGCGTCTGGCCACTCGCACTGTGGAATTCTATTGCACCAGCGACGGGCACGATGTGTTGGAGGGGAGACTGCTCGGTGAGAAAGCGCCCCACTTCAACCTCCGGGTTGGCCCCAAGCTGGAGGCGACGGTAGCCCTTGAGAAAGAGGCGGTTGCCAAAATAGATCGCCGTGTTACTTTGTTCCAGCGCAGGGTAACGTACCGGCTCCTTGATGCCGTCGGCTAGTTTGCCGAACGCCGGACAGGAGCGAAACTCGACCCGCCCCTTACCAAACGGGAGATCGATGTTTTGGCCAATACCCTGGACCAGCGCGCGGCAGAAACGATCGTCGCCGATGGCCTCGAAAAGAACTCCGGTATGCTCCTTCTGCCGTATCCTTGCTAACGTCCAGGGTGCTAGTTCCTGGAGTTTTTCCTCACCACCCTCTTCCTCCCAACAGATGGACAGAGGCAATAAGTAGAGCTGGGGTGATAGGTCAGCAAAATGCACTTCGATAATGGTAAATAACCAACTGCCTTGAGCCATATTCCACTCGTCCTGTTCCAATAACTCTATACGAAGAATGCGATGGCCCTTGGCGGAGAACCAGCGCTTGGTAGCAAGATAAGGCGCCAGCACCTTGTGCTGGAATTGTTCCTGGGTGGTAGCGGCGATAGCGCCACGAACGTTGTTAGCTCTGGCCCGACCCTTGGAGAGGGTAAGCCAGCCCTCAGTGAGCACCAGAACAGGCAGCGCCGGTCGTGCCAAGCGATCTTCGTGCCAGTAGGGAACCTCAGCATCAGTAGCAAGACGAAAACTGTAGGTACCATAACCCTTGAGGGTAAGTAGATAAGGCAGGGCACCGATTGGAGGAAAGGCGGTGTGCCCGAGCAGCTCGACCGGAACCCGATCAATGAAAGTGGAAAGGTCGAGTTCCACCGGCTGGGAAGTACGCGAGAGATTCACCACACATAACAGCGTCTCGTTTTCCCACTCGAGCACGTAGGCAAGAATCTTGCGGTTACCAGGTTCAAGGAATTTGATGCGGCCCCGGCCAAAGGCCTTATAGTTCTTGCGTACGGCGATGACACGCTTAATCCAGTGCAGCAGAGACGAGGGATTACGCGCCTGCGCCTCAACATTGAGCGCCTCATAGCCGTAGATGGGATCCATATTGGGTGGCAGGTAAAGTCGCTGCGGGTCGACCTTGGAAAACCCGGCGTTGCGATCCGGGCTCCACTGCATGGGAGTACGCACGCTGTCCCGGTCGCCGAGATAGATGTTGTCGCCCATGCCGATCTCGTCGCCGTAATAAATAATGGGGGAACCTGGAAGGGTCATTAGAAGAAAATTCACCAGCTCGATCTTGTCGCGATTGTTTTCCATGAGTGGTGCTAGACGGCGTCGAATGCCGATGTTGACGCGCATGCGCGGGTCGATGGCGTACATCTCATACATATAGTCACGCTCACTCTTGGTAACCATTTCCAGGGTTAATTCGTCGTGATTGCGCAGAAAGATAGCCCACTGACAATTATCGGGAATGTCCGGTGTCTGCTGCAATATCTCGACTATAGGATGGCGTTCCTCCTGGGCCACAGCCATAAAGATGCGAGGCATGAGTGGAAAGTGGTAGGCCATGTGGCATTCGTCGCCATCACCAAAGTACTCGCGCACATCCTCAGGCCACTGGTTGGCCTCGGCGAGCAGCACTCGATTCTTGTAGCTGGCGTCGATGGCCGCACGCATCTGCTTGATGACCGCGTGGGCTATTTCCAGGTTTTCGTTGTCAGTACCTTCTTGCACGCACAGATAGGGAATTGCATCTAAGCGTAAGCCGTCAACACCGAGATCGAGCCAAAAACGAATAATGTGGATGACTGCTTTCACAACCTCCGGATTATTGTGGTTAAGGTCAGGCTGGTGGGAGAAAAAACGGTGCCAGTAGTAGGCGCCGGCTACTTCGTCCCAGGTCCAGTTGGATTTTTCCGAGTCGGTAAAGATAACCCGCGTCTCGGGAAACTTATCATCAGTGTCTGACCAAACGTAGAAATCCCGTTTCTTTGAACCAGGTGGCGCGCGGCGCGCGGCCTGGAACCAAGGATGCTGGTCGGAGGTGTGATTAATGACCAACTCGGTGATGATCTTCATTCCACGCTTGTGGGACTCACGAATGAAATTACGAATGTCCGCACGAGTGCCGTACTCTGGTTGCACGTTGCGATAATCGGAGATGTCATATCCTTCGTCCTTGAACGGCGAGGGATAGAATGGCAGCAGCCACAGGGTGTTGACGCCGAGATCCTGAAGGTAGTCCAGCTTCGCTGTCAATCCTTTGAAGTCACCTATGCCATCGTCATTACTGTCGAAGAACGCCTTAACGTGTACTTCATAGATGATGGCATCCTTGTACCAAAGCGGATCACCCGCCCAGTCAGGGTCGAGTGGGGGAAAGGAAGCACTGTGGTTCTTATTGTTAGCCTTGTCCATCACGCTTTCAACTCAGGGGAAGTAATCGAAGTTGCTTTCGCTTCGCAGGTGGTGCGCAAACTGAGGATTTGCATCGGTGATGCCCGCGGATAAAGTCGAACAAAATTACGCCTTCCCTGCCATTCAAATTTGGCACCAGAAAGCAGGTCGTGCGCCTCATAGGGTAAACCGGGTGGTACACCAAAATCGGCAAGAGGCAGCTCAATCCAGCCGGACTGAACGTTATGTGGTTCAAGGTTAGCTACCATGACCAGGGCATTGCCACCAGCCGACTTACTGTAGCAGAGCATGAAAGGGTTGTCGACCATGTGAAAGCGTAGGCTCCAGTCTGACTGTAAGGCAGGATTGTCCTGACGGATGCGGTTGAGGCAGGCAATATAGTCACGCAGACTATCAGGCCGGTCGAGATCCCAGCGTCGCAGTTGATACTTCTCCGAATCCAGCGGTTCCTCGCTACCTGGCTCGCACGCTGCGTGTTCCATCAGCTCAAATGATGGGCCGTAGATACCATAGTTGGCACCCAAAGTCGCCGCTAGAGCCACCCGTAAAAGGAAAGCCGGTCGGCCTCCATATTGCAGGGACTCTGGAAGAATATCTGGGGTATTGGGCCATAGGTTAGGACGAAAATACTCGCGAGAATTGTGGTGAGCAAGCTCGGTAAAGTAGTCTGTCAGCTCCTGCTTGGTATTGCGCCACGTAAAATAGGTATAGGATTGAGTGAAACCCAGTTTTGCCAGACGGTGCATGACCATTGGACGAGTGAAGGCCTCTGCGAGAAAAATAACGTCTGGGTGCTCCGACTTGACACCCCCGATCAACCACTCCCAGAAGGGAAAGGGTTTGGTGTGTGGATTATCCACTCGAAAAATGTGCACCCCCTCCCCGATCCAGTGGTCCACCACGCTTCTCAGTTCGTACCACAGTTCTTCCCATCGATCACTCTCAAAATTGAAGGGATAGATGTCCTGATACTTCTTAGGGGGATTTTCCGCATACTGGATACTTTTATCCGGACGATGGCGAAACCACTCGGGGTGCTGTGCCACATAAGGATGATCCGGTGAGCAATGTAAAGCAAGATCTAAAGCGACTTCAATGCCAAACTCTCGTGCCCGTACTACCAACCGACGAAAATCTGCAGCGCTGCCTAGTTCGGGATGGATATCACAGTGGCCACCCTCGATAGCACCAATGGCCCAAGGGCTACCGGGATCGTCTGGGCTAGTTGAAAGGCTATTGTTGGGACCCTTACGGAAGGTGTGACCGATAGGATGAATAGGCGGTAGATAGAGTACATCGAAACCCATGGAGGCGATGTACGGCAACCTCCCAATCAGCTGAGTAAAGGTCCCATGCGCATCGTCGCCGGTAAGGCAGGAACGTGGAAAAAGCTCGTACCAGGAGGAGAAACGTGCCCGTTCAATATCCACCACCACCTCCAGTACATGGTAGTATTCGGTGACGAAGAGTCTCTCCCCATTTGCAGCCATGAGGTTAGCCAAGCCTTCGCTTTGGGCTATTTCCCGCCCTGCCTCTGGCGTGACAGTAGAGCGAAGTTTGGAGGCCCAGTCCTTGAGTTTACGACTATCATCACCTCCAGCACGTTCCGCAGCAACACCTACCAGAACAGCGCCAACCTGCAGAGCGACAACGATATCGTCGACTTCCTCACGCTGGGCAAGGTCATGGCGCCAGGTCAGGAAGCGATCTACACTGGCAACTACGGTGTATTCGTATCGGCCTACGGCATCAACAGAAAAGCGGGCTTGCCAGCGGTCTTTGCTTACAGGAGTCATCAACACCTCTACCCAGGACTGGGTTCCAGCCAGTCGATGCAGCAGCAGGCAGCGCAACTGATCGGGGCCGTCGACGAAGATGTCCGCCTCAACGATTACATCCTCATCCACAGTACGCTTGATGGGGAAGCGACCGCTGTCGACTTCGGGGCTGACCCGCTCGATTACGACGCGGGTACGACCGGCTTGGGAGAGGGCACGGTTCATCATAATGTTCCTCCACTTCTGGTCGCGGGCTTTAGGACCAGTGCCGCCAACGGCGGCAAGGTCAGCGCCAGGGAGCAGGAATAGCCCTGGGCGGCAAGAGATGTTGCCTCGAGTCGGCCAAAGTTGCCCATACCACTACCACCGTAATAATTTGCATCGCTATTGAGGATTTCTTCCCACTGACCGCCACGCGGTATTCCGACGATGTAGTTGTGACGCGGCACCGGGGTGAAGTTGCACACTATTAGGACGACATCGTCCAGGTGACTGCCGTAGCGCAAAAATCCTATGACGCTTTCCTTCCTGGCGTGGAAACTCACCCAGGCAAAACCGTCTGAAGTAAAGTCCCTATCATGAAGCGCGGCTTGCTCGCGATAGACGCGGTTGAGATCGGCCACCCAGCGCTGAACCCCTTCGTGCAGCGGATACTGGAGCACATTCCATTCCAAGCTTTCCTCATGCTGCCACTCGCACTTCTGCCCGAATTCTCCACCCATGAACAGCAGCTTCTTGCCGGGGTGAGTCCACATCAGGCCATAGAGCAGGCGCAGGTTAGCGAACTGCTGCCACTCGTCGCCCGGCATCTTGCCAAGGAGGGTGCCCTTACCGTGCACCACCTCGTCGTGGGATAAGGGCAGGATAAAGTTCTCGGTAAAGGCGTAACAAAGTCCGAAAGTAAGTTGGTCGTGGTGGTGCTCTCGGAACAGCGGATCCTGTTGGAAGTACTTCAGCGTATCGTGCATCCAGCCCATGTTCCACTTCATGCCAAAACCCAGGCCACCCATGTAGGTGGAACGAGACACCATGGGCCAAGCGGTGGATTCCTCGGCAATAGTCTGGACGTCTGGATAATCGCGATATACGGCTTCGTTGAGGCTGCGCAGGAAACTTATGGCCTCAAGGTTCTCGCGCCCGCCGTGGACGTTAGGTATCCACTCGTCCTCCTTGCGCCCATAGTCGAGGTAGAGCATGGAGGCGACGGCATCGACGCGTAAGCCGTCCACATGATACTTGTCGAGCCAGAAAAGGGCGCTGGAGATGAGGAAAGCACGTACTTCATTGCGCCCGAAATTGAATATGGAACTTTTCCAGTCCGGGTGAAAGCCTTGGCGCGGATCAGCGTGCTCGTAGAGGCAGGTGCCGTCGAAGCAAGCTAAGCCATGTCCGTCAGCAGGAAAATGCGCAGGTACCCAGTCTAAGATGACGCCGATGCCAGCCTGGTGCAGGGTGTCGATCAGGAACATGAAATCCTGGGGAGTGCCATAGCGTGCCGTCGGGGCAAAGTAACCCGTGGTCTGGTAGCCCCAGGATCCGTAGAAGGGGTGCTCCGTCAACGGAAGCAGTTCCACGTGGGTAAAGCCCATCTCCTTCACATAGGACGCGAGTCGGGGCGCCACCTCCCGGTAGCTGAGGAAGCGATTACCATCCTCAGGAGCACGCCGCCAGGAGCCCAGATGCACCTCATAGGTGGACATGGGGGCGTCAAGAGCATTAGCAGTGCGGCGTCCAGCCATCCACTCACCGTCGCTCCAAGCGTAGTCTAACTTCCAGAGGCGCGAAGCACTGCACGGCGGCTCCTCAGCATAGTGGGCGAAAGGGTCGGCCTTCACGGCTACCCCACCACCGGAGATTGTGATATGAAACTTGTAACAATCGCCTATAGCCGACCCCGATATGAATCCTTCCCAAAGACCTGAGTCGTCGTCTCGGCGATACAGGACATGGTGCTCTACCTGCCAGCCATTGAAGTCACCGATTACCGACACACGCTCGGCATTGGGTGCCCAGACGCAAAACTGGAAACCGGATTGGCCAGCCTTTTCTGCCGTATGGGCACCAAAATGCTCGTAGAGGTGGCCATGGGTACCCTCGCGGAAGAGGTAGATGTCGTGCTTGCTAAAGAGAGTATGCGAAAGTACAACAGTCGTAAGATTTATCGCGCACCTCCCGGCTGCGCACCATCATCCCGAGACGGCTGCGCACCTGCTTCCTGAGATAGGTTAAAGGGTGGGCTTGAGCCATCCTTGGATTGGCCGGCGTAGACCGTAAGATGGGGAAAGGGAATCTCAATACCAGCAGCGTCGAAGGCATACTTGAGACGACGATAATATTCGCGGCGTACTCCCCACTGCTGAATGGGCGCCACCTTGAAGCGGCAGCGCAGAATTATCGCCGAATCGGCCCATTCATTTACACCGACGAGTTCCATCTCCTCCAAGATCTTGGGGGCAAAAACTGGATCGGCGCGCAACTCGGCACCCACCTCGCCCATTACCCTGAGTGCCTGATCAACATCCTCACGATAAGCCACGCCCACATCCACCACCGCGTGAGCGTGGCCGCGGGTCATGTTAGAGACTGTAGTAATGCAACCATTGGGCACGAAGTGGACGTGGCCATCGTAGTCGCGCATCTGTACGTAGCGCAAAGTGACCTCCTCTACTATGCCGGAATGGCCGCCGACCGCGACTACGTCGCCCTCGCGAAGCTGGTTCTCCAGCAACAGGAAGAAACCGGTGAAATAATCCTTGACGAGGCTCTGGGCACCGAAGCCAATAGCTAGGCCCATCACGCCGGCGGCGCCGAGTATGGGTGCGATGGAAATACCTAGTTCGCCCAGTATCACGATACCGGTAATTAGAGAAATGAGGACAGAGGCAATGTAGCGGAACACCCGGCCTAGGGTAGCGACGCGCTTCGTCTTCTCAGTATCCTTAGAATCTTGCGTGAGGCGGAGACGGAAGGTGCGAATCAGCTTATGGGAGAAAGTTAAGGCAACCCACCCTAGCGTAGCAATGAAGATAATGCGCAGACCCGACACCATTGCTGGCGAAAGTTGGTAACCGAATAAAACTAGGTCATTTAGTAAAATTTGTTCCATTACTGTTCCCCTGTTCACTGTGTAGTATAAGAAAATTCTTGATTGTTATATTTGTGTTAAAGATTATGGGCAAAAATGATCATTCAAGCAAGCTAAGGGACAGACCTAAGGAACAGACAATAGTAAGAGGAGGAAAGAGAAATCTCGTTTTCACCAACTTAGCCTAATGAACGACCCAAATAAGCACAGCAAACAAACAACTGTGCGAGAAAATATAAATTCTGGGCCGTTAATTCTTGCCATTTAAGAGACTCAAGCGTAAACTTGATTACTTGTTACATAATCAAGTTGCACGATGAACAACACTATAAAAACCCATGGTGGTAGACGCCCCGGAGCCGGGCGTAAACCTGGTAATAGCGTGGCTCAGCCCACTACAGTCATACGTGTTCCGGTAAATACAGCCGAAGCCATCAAAGACTTTGTTTCTACCCTAAAAAGAAAGCACACGTTACAGGGACAGGCCGATATCGTTGATCTGATCCAATTCGCACAAGCTAAGCAGCGTGTCATTCTTCCACTCTATACGTCGAAGGTGTCTGCCGGTTTCCCCTCCCCGGCTGATGACCACGTCGAACAGCGACTCAATCCAAGCGACTATCTCGTGGAAAACGATACTGCAACCTTCTTCGTGCGCGTCAAAGGTGACTCAATGATAGAAGCTGGCATCTTCGATAATGACGTACTGGTTATTGATCGTTCTAGAACTCAGCAGATTGGTGACATTGTCCTTGCAGTACTAGACGGCGAATTCACCGTGAAAACTCTGGGTTGGTCTAGAAAAAGCGTGAAACTTATTCCAGCCAACCGGAACTACCCTGTCATTGAAATCAAGAAAGGCCAGTCACTTGAAATCTGGGGTGTGGTCACTGGCTCCATGCGTAAATTCAAATGAGCCGCTCCATCACTCTCGTTGACTGCAACAACTTTTACGTCAGTTGCGAGCGAGTATTTAATCCAAAGTTAGAAGGTAAACCAGTGGTGGTACTTTCCAATAATGACGGCTGTGTGGTTGCCAGAAGCGACGAGGTGAAGGCACTCGGTGTGAAAATGGGGCAACCTTGGTTTCAGTTCAAAAACTTAGCAAGAAAACATGGCATTATCGCCTACTCTTCCAATTATGCGCTCTATGCCGATATGTCCAATCGAGTGATGAACATTCTCTCCGAGTTCAGCCCTAATCAAGAAGTGTATTCCATTGATGAATGCTTTCTCGATCTCACAGGGTACTGTAGATACAACCTGACTGACTATGTACAGAGAATTCGCAAGCGCATTCGACAACAAACGGGATTACCTGTATGCGTAGGAATTGGAGCATCTAAGACACTAGCGAAACTCGCGAACCATATCGCCAAGAAAAACTCACAGTTCCAAGGCGTATGTGACCTTAACGCAATGACAACACAAGAGCAAAATAGATGGCTACACAAGATTAAAATTGAAAAAGTATGGGGCGTCGGTAAGCAGCTTGCACCAAAGTTGCGGCAGATCGGCATTTATAACGCACTTGATCTGAAACATGCTAATCCAGAAACACTAAGTTTGCGGTTTTCGGTATTGTTGAAGAAAATCGTCCACGAGCTCAATGATGTAATCTGTATTGAACTGGAAGAAATAGCCACGCCCAAGAAACAAATAATTTGCTCCCGCTCTTTCGGTGTGCCGATAACTAGCCTCGAAAGTCTAGAGCAATCCGTTGCCCTCTATGTTAGCCGTGCTGCCGAGAAACTACGCCAACAAAATTCCTATGCAGGGTCAATCCATGTCTACATCCGCACTAGCCCGTTCAACAAGAAAGAATCTTGCTACGCCAACAATATGACCATTCCATTATCGGAACAAACAGACGATACCTTAGTACTTATGCGGATCGCATCATGTGGACTACGTAAGATTTACCATAGTGGGTATAAGTACCAAAAGGCAGGGGTCATGCTATCCAAACTCGTGTCGAGTGAAGAACGACAGCCTAGCCTGTTTGGTAAAAAGAAGGTGCAGGGCAAATCAACCAATCTAATGATAGTGCTAGATCAGGTCAATGCGCTGATGGGAAGGAAAATGCTGGCAATCGCAGCCGAAGGCATCACACAGCCGTGGAAAATGAAACAGGGCAATAGAAGTCCAAGGTATACAACTAGCTGGGATGATTTGATAGCGGTTAATCAATTTAATGTAAGGGAATGCTGAGCTAGAATTAAATCTCCATACAAATACACAGTGACAGTGGTTTGATTCTCTTTTCTACAAGAGCCCTGATGGGTTTTATTTATTTAGTCAGCAAGTTGGAATTTCCCTGATTAAGTCGGATCTAGTTCATGTCGATCATTATCCATATAATGATTAATCCAGAAATACTCTGTTGACCTATGTGGCATGGTAGAAGCTACGGTTTAGAATTTATGCAACATACGTGTTAAAATATTGTCGTAGTGGAAACTTAACAAAACGCTAATAATAAGGAGAGTGCCATAGAGGCCGTACTTGCTAACCCGAGAGGGTTCTGTGCTGGCGTGGTGCGCGCCGTAGAAATCGTCGAACAAGCACTGGTACTTTATGGAGCACCAATCTATGTGCTGCACCAGATCGTACACAACCAACAGGTAATTCACGATTTGGAGGCCCGCGGGGTTATTTTTACCGAGGACATGGAGAGTATCCCATCTGGCTCGGTGATCGTGCTCAGTGCCCATGGTGTTTCTGACGCCGTTATGGAAGCTGCTCGTACCCAAAATCTAGAAATTATCGATGCAACTTGCCCGCTAGTTACCAAGGTACATTTACAAGCTCAACGTTATAGCAAAGACGGGTACGAGGTGGTGATCATCGGCCATCGAGGCCATGTTGAGGTGGAGGGCACCTATGGACGAGTACGTGGAACGGTACATGTGGTTGGTTCTGTAGAAGATGTCCAAGCCTTAGTGGTTTCCGATCCAAAACGGGTAGCCTACGTCACCCAGACCACCCTCAGCCTGGACGATACACACTTCATAGTGCAGGCCCTGAAAAATCGCTTTCCGGACGCACATGGCCCTGAGTTATCCGACATCTGCTATGCGACACAAAATCGTCAGAACGCCGTGCGAAACCTGGCCGCAAAGGTTGATGTAATCCTGGTGGTGGGTGCGCGAAATAGCTCGAACTCTTCGCGTTTACAAGAAGTAGGCGAAATGAATGGCGTGGATGCCTATCTAATTCAGGATGCTGATGAGATTTCACCGAATTGGTTTGTTAATAGCTCACAAATCGGCGTAACTGCTGGTGCTTCTACTCCTGAGATATTGGTGCAAGGTGTTCTCGATCGTTTGCAAAATCTTGGAGTAAGCAGTATCCACGAAATGGAAGGAGTGTCGGAGGATATCACGTTCAAACTCCCGACAGCACTATTGCGGCACCAGAAATCGTTGTGATTGTAAGTAACAAAAAAGAAGATAGGGGTAGCTATTTTGCTTACGTATGACTATCATTCTGCCTATTAAAATATTTTTGGAGAAACTTGTTCATGGGAGTTCCGTTACGTCAACAAATAGCTGTAGGTAGTTACCTAATTAAGCAAAAATTGAAAGGGGTTAAGAAATACCCGTTGGTTCTAATGTTGGAACCCCTTTTTCGTTGTAATTTAGCCTGTGGGGGCTGTGGCAAAATAGATTATTCTGATGAAATTCTGGACAAACGTCTTTCATTTGATGAATGTATGCAAGCTGTCGATGAGTGTGGTGCGCCAATGGTATCAATTCCGGGAGGAGAACCACTAATACACAAAGAAATGCCACAAATAGTTGAAGGTATTGTCGCCCGTAAAAAATACGTCTATCTGTGTACGAATGCGCTTTTGTTGAAAAAGAAAATTGACAACTATATACCATCTCCATATTTGACCATATCTGTCCATCTGGATGGAATGAAAGAAAGACATGACACCTCTGTCTGTCAGAACGGCGTTTTTGATCGAGCAGTTGAAGCTATAAAAATAGCAGTAAAAAAAGGCTTTAGGGTCACTGTGAACTGCACTCTCTTTCAAGGTGAAACACCGGAAGACGTTGCTGAATTTCTGGACTACGCTATGACGCTAGGCGTAGAAGGCGCAACTATTGCACCTGGATTTAGCTATGAGCGTGCACCCCAGCAAGATGTCTTTATTAAAGGTAAAGACACCAAGAATTTGTTTCGTGTTATTTTTAAACTTGGCAAGAAACGTAACTGGAAATTAAATCATTCCACGCTTTATCTTGATTTTCTGGCAGGTAATCAGAGCTATGATTGCACCCCATGGGGCAACCCGACACGTAACGTGTTTGGCTGGCAGAAACCCTGTTATTTGTTGTCAGACGAGGGCTATGCGTCAAGTTTCCAAGAACTTCTGGATGGAACACCTTGGGAGAAATATGGAAATACTAACAATCCCAAATGCGTGCAATGTATGGCTCACTGTGGTTATGAAGCAACTGCGGTTGAAGATATGTTGCGACATCCTTTGAAAGGGCTACTTACCTCTATCCGAGGTCCAAAGACTGTGGGAGCAATGGTAGCCGATCCTGTTCCTAAATGGATAACCGAGGAGCTGGAAGAGCAAAATAAACTTTCTGGGATTCCTATCACGGTTATACGGTAGTGCTTGTTTGCCTAACAAGCATTTAACTGAGCCTGTACTTACCTACCATGATAGTAGTGAGTATACGATTGCTTGATTGTTGTAACTCTGATTAATATTTACTGCAACAAACGAAGCCCTCATTCGTCTACACAGCACGATCGAGGTTTCCGCGCGAGACCCACATGTGTATACTCCATCTCGATGCTTAGGTACGAAGCGATCCTAGTCAATTCTAGCCCGACGCATTGATCAGCTACAATAGGTGTATATTCTGTCCTTGCTAGCAACATTCATTATCTCAATCTTGTGGTCAATCCGTGTGAGAGAATAGCACGCACCGTCTACCATTCACTGCTTATCGTCCTTACTTTATACTTAGATATAATACGAATTTAGCACTAAGCTATCGATTCGAAGTGCACCTGTTGAAAGGACCGCAGACATGAGAAATTGGCCCGAAATTAAATCAATATTTCATCTTCTAATAATGACAGCGATGCTGTTGTACATGCCCGTATCTTGGGCCCAGAAACCGGACACCACTGGTCCGATGCAGACTGTAAACAGTCTGCACGAGACTCTGCTCAAGGGAATGCGAGGGGGAGACAAGATGGGATTTCAAGGTCGCTTTAACTTACTAGCTCCCGTAATTGATCGCTCCTACGACCTTAATTTCATTGCACATATTATTTTAGGAAAGAATTGGACTAAACTAAACCGCGAGCAACAACATATCTATATCGAGCACTTTCGTAAGCTCAGCATTAGCACCTATGCAGGATGGTTTAAAAACTATGAGAACGAGCGTTTTGAATTTATAGAGCAAAAAACTATGCCTCGAAATCATATACTGGTGCGCAGTCAATTGATCCAAGCCAATGGCGACACCGTAAGTTTTGACTACATCCTACATCAGAAAAAAAAGGGTTGGCTCATCATCAATATTTTGGCTGATGGTGTCAGTGACCTTGCACTGAAACGTGTTGAGTACCGTTCCATTCTTAGGCAGAAGGGCTTTCCAGTCTTCATCGATATGCTAAAGGAAAAGATTGCTCTGGCCGAGAAAAACTAAGGATTAACTGTTTCAACTTACTTCCTGAAGGACGACCCACGATAGTGGAAGCCTCGCAAGGACATATCTATAGCACTTTTGCGCGTTGGGCTACTGCCTCTTATCTCTATGCTCCATGGATTCTTCTTGCAGCGTTGCTAACTGCTGTGACCTGCACCGTGTATATTTCACGTAATCTTGGCATGAATACTGATACCACGGATATGCTCTCTGAACACTTGCCGTTTCGTGTCAATTTGGAACACTACAATAAAACGTTCCCCCAGGAAATGGAAAGCTTGTTACTGGTACTAGATGCTCCCACACCCGAGCAAGCTTATGCCGCCGCCGGTCTTCTTTCTGCTCGCTTAAAAAAAGACACTACAAATTTTCAAGATGTTTACGCTCCAAATGTAGATTCTTTTTTCGTACACAACAGTCTGCTCTATGAAAGCATTCCTGAATTGGAAAGAATTACTGATCACATGGCAAGCGCACAGCCGCTGATCGCTCGTATTGCTCGGAACCCAACGTTGCATACCTTTACTTCTGTACTCACTGGTGCAGTAGAAGAATTACGTAAAGGACGAAGCTTGGAACTAGGGCCATTACTAAATAGCTTGAGTGCAACTCTAAATGCTCGGCTTGCAGGCGTGCCACGAATTCTTTCATGGCAAACTCTATTTCGTGGTGAACCTCAGAAAGTTAGATATCAAGAATTTGTTATGGTGAAACCAAATCAAGATTTCACCCGGTTATACCCAGCAGAACGATCCATTTCTGCAATACATATTGCAGCAACGGATATCGGCTTAACGAATGATAGTCCAGTACGAATGCGTATTACCGGTGAAGTAGCCTTAGCTGATGAGGAACTCAACAGCGCACTGCGCGGCATGGAGTATGCTGGAATAATTACGTTCGTGCTGGTTGTGATGGTACTCTTTTTTGCAATGCGTACTATTCGGCTGGTACTCGCCGTATTGCTATGCCTGACGCTAGGTCTGATTCTTACCGCAGCCTTCGCCACTGCTGCAATCGGTCACCTAAACATTATTTCCATCGCTTTTGCGGTATTATACATAGGTCTTGGCGCAGATTTCGCTATCCACTTTCTACTGCGACATCGCGAGATACTAGAAAGTGGCCTACCAGTGAAAGGTGCTATGTATAAAGCTGGCGGCGTGGCTGGAGGTGCACTAACCGCATGTGCCATCACGAACGCTATTGGTTTCTACGCTTTTATACCTACCGATTACAGTGGTGTGGCAGAGTTGGGAGTGATCTCTGGTACCGGGATGCTGATCAGTCTGTTGGTTACCCTTACTATAGGTCCCGCCCTGCTACGTTACATACCAAAACAGCCTGAAACAAAATCTGGCACTAAGTTTTCTCTAAGCAGAATACTTGAAATATCATTTAAGTGGCATAAATTGACGTATGTCACTATTTTTGTAGGATTACTTGCTGCTGTGGCACTGTTGCCCCAGCTAAAATTTGACTATAACTTATTGAATATGCAAGATCCAAAGGGAAAAGCAGTGAGTACCTTTAAGGAGTTACTTGCTGAAGTAGAAAACTCACCTTGGTATGTAGCTGTACTGGCTAACAATCGTGAAGAAATATATCTTTTGGTAGTAAATCTAACAAAACTTTCGGAAGTGAAAAAAGTAGTAACAATCTTTGATTTTGTACCAGTAGAACAGCAGAAAAAACTCCCACTCATTGCGGAGATGGCACTTGTAACAGGACCGATTACGCTATCAACGCCTTCGTCTGTGAAAAGCGAACAGATATCGATAAAACAAAGAAAAGAGTTGGACAAACTAAGTACCGCACTAGATCGGTTCATTACTGAACAGCCTGATCATCCTGTGTTAGCATCCGCTCGCACTCTGAGAAACTCGCTTGCACCACTGTTCGATTATCTCAACAACGAAAACATTAACGATAGGATCAATCTTTTGCATTCAGTAGATAATGATTTACTCGTAACTTTATCAACTTCTCTGCAACGCTTGCAGACTGCTATCGAAGCTTCCAGCACGTTTAGCGAGCAAGACCTTCCAACTTCGTTGAGCAACCGTTGGCACAGTCAAGCAGGAGAATATAAAATCGCCGTCTATCCAGCAGAAGATATAAATGATAACGAGGCATTGAAACGTTTCGTACGGGCAATAAAACAAGTAACACCTCAGGCTACAGGGGCTCCAATGGTGAGTCTGGAAGCAGGCGAGGCCGTAGTACAAGCTTTCGTACAAGCTTTTTCGCTAGCGTTAATAGGGATTGTAATAGCGCTCCTAATATTATTGCGCAGCGTGAAGTACACACTACTAGTGCTGATTCCACTATTTCTGTCTAGCATCTTTATTGGTGTTTTCACTGTCTTACTGAATATGCCGTTTAACTTTGCAAATATTATTGCTTTGCCACTGTTACTTGGTATTGGAATTGACAGTAGCCTGCACATGGTTCACCGAAGTCGCAATGATAAGCTAGTGAGTGAAACTCTAATCCAAACCAGTACAGTACGAGCTATCTTTTACAGCGCTCTGACTTCATTAGTCGCCTTTGCGAGTCTAATGTTCTCATCGCACCAGGGCACCGCTAGCATGGGAATACTACTCGCCGTGGGGCTGACTTTTACTCTTATCTGCACACTCGTTATATTGCCAGTACTGTTGCAAACCTCAACTCAGAAAGTAAAACTTTGAGCAGTGATTACTCTCACGTTACTGGTGGTAACGGGTTCATCGGATCGCATCCAGTAAAATAATTGCTTGTGCAAGGTGAAACAGTCAGAGTATTGGAACTACCGAGCGTCCAGGTCTCGTCTGAGTTAGAGGTAGTACGCGGCTCAATCTGTTACGTAAGTACGGTGCAAAAGCAGTTCTAAGCAGAGGAAAGTCATGTAGCAATCTTGTTTTTTTGTCTGTACATTACAACTCAAAAAGAATTACCATACTACAAATAGAGAATGGGAGTATCAGGATCCCGATCATGAAACCTAGCTACCTAGCTACCTATCTGTTGCTACTTTTTGCCGTACTGTCTGCGGGCTGTGCCACCGTACCCCAAGAGGGCCAGAGTGTCACGCCACCGGACGAGGATGCCAGTTCAATTGACCCCTATGAAAACGTTAATCGTCCTTTATATGATTTCACTGAGTCTTTTGATCGCAATATTTTGGCCCCGGTTGCTAACATCTACATAGATTATGTTCCCAACCCAGTTCGAAACTCTATCGGAAATTTTTATGACAACCTTGGATACCCGAACGTGATTCTGAATAGTTTTCTGCAGGGCAAAATGATTCAAGGGGCTGAAGACACTCTGCGCTTCGTTTTTAATACTACAATTGGCTTGGCTGGAATCTTTGATGTGGCAACAACCATGGGTTTGAAAAAGCACGATGAAGATTTTGGACAAACACTTGGAGTTTGGGGTGTTGACAAAACAACTTATATGTATCTTCCTATTCTTGGACCTAGCAGTAATCGTGACGTGTTGGGCCTTCCTGTCACCATAGCCTCAAACATGCTATTTATTGCAGGGTTTGTGATCGGTGCCCCAATAACTGTCCCCTTAGGTATTTTGGGAGCAATTGATACGCGTGCGCGGCATGCAGAGGACATGCGCCATCGTGACCAAGCAGCACTCGACCCTTATTTGTTCACGCGTGAAGCGTATTGGCAACAACGCCAAAATCTTGTCTTTGATGGCAAACCGCCAATTGAAACCTACGATGATCTCTTTGAAGATGAGCTATTGTTTACCCCTAACCCTAAGACCAGTCAAGATACCGAACCTTGCTTGGGAACACCTGTACAGCATAAATTTACTACACAGCAAACTTGGCATCCACCTCTTATACTAGAAGAAAATGATAACAAGCAAGCACAATTCGGTAGCCATAACGAAAAAGATTGCTCACTCTTCGCTTACGAGGCCAAGAAGCGCGATCAAAATGTTCCTAGCAAAATCGGTGATGCTCATCATGACTCTGAGGGTGAACTACGACCTGAATATACTCAACCTAGCACATTGGACAAAAATTAATGAAGGGTCTCGGTACCCTTACCGGTGTGACTCGGGAAGATACTAACTTTTCCCATACAGGTGAAATTCACTCTGTCCGCCAGCGGTCGTCGAATCGAGACATAGCAACGCTGGCAGATGCGTTGACAGCGGCACGCACAGCTCTACTATCTTTGCAAAAAGAAGATGGTCACTGGTGTTTTCCATTAGAGGCAGACTGTACAATTCCTGCCGAATACGTGCTGATGATGCACTTCATGGACGATGTAAATATCGAACTTGAAACAAAGCTAGCACGGTTTATTCGTAAGAAACAGGATCCAAAACATGGTGGTTGGCCGTTGTACTATGGTGGTCATTTTGATCTGAGTTGCACCATCAAAGCCTACTATGCATTAAAACTAGTTGGCGATTCTCCAGATGCTCCGCATATGGTAGTTGCTCGCACAGCTATCCTGGAACATGGTGGCGCAGCACGAGCTAATGTATTCACTCGGATACTGCTTGCAATGTACGGCCAACTCCCCTGGCGTGGTGTACCATTTATGCCGGTAGAAATTATATTATTGCCGAAGTGGTTTCCATTCCATCTGAGCAAAATTGCTTATTGGTCACGTACTGTGACGGTTCCGCTGACAATCTTGTGTAGCCTAAGGGCACACGCTGTAAATCCACGTAAAATTAACGTTCGTGAGTTGTTCACCGTAGACCCTGAGGAAGAACGTAATTATTTCCCAGTGCGTACTCCTCTTAATCGTTTATTCTTACTCATCGAACGCACGGCTTCACTATTTGAACCGCTCATTCCAAATGCTCTACGCCGCGTTGCGCTGCACCGTGCGGAGCGCTGGATAGTAGAGCGACTTAACGGCGAATGTGGTCTGGGAGCAATTTTCCCCGCTATGGTTAATGCCAATGAGGCACTTGCACTGCTAGGACATCCCTACGAACATCCTTACCGGAAACAATGTCGCCAGGCTTTATTAGGATTGTTGGTGGATGAAGGCGAACAAGTTTGGTGTCAACCATGCACATCGCCTGTGTGGGACACTGTCCTTGCAATCCTATCCTTACAGGAAGACATCGGTGCAGATCAAAAACCGGTCCGGGATGCTCTCGACTGGCTGGTGCCCCTCCAAATACGTGACGCACCTGCAGACTGGCAAGAAGAAAATCCAAGACTAGCTGGAGGTGGCTGGGCTTTTCAGTATGCCAACCCACACTACCCTGATCTAGACGATACAGCAGCAATAGCTTGGGCAATGCACCAGGCAGATCCTCAAGCTTATCGTGAAAGCCTAGCGCGTGCCGCAAGCTGGCTTAGCGGCATGCAATCCAGAAACGGTGGTTTCGCAGCCTTCGATGTGAACAATACTTATTATTACCTTAACGAAATTCCATTTGCTGACCACGGCGCGATGCTTGATCCGCCCACTAGTGACGTCAGTGCTCGTTGTACAGGCTTTCTAGCCTTATACGGAAAACCTGAGCAACAAAATTCCATGAAACAAGGATTAGCTTACTTGTTCAAAGAACAGGAACCTAGCGGCGCTTGGTTTGGTCGCTGGGGAAGTAATTATATTTACGGCACCTGGTCAGTGCTAGAGTCTTTGCGACTGGCAAAAGTGGATACTGCTCATGCATCGTTCATTCGCGCTGTACAGTGGTTAAAGTCCGTTCAACGCAAGGATGGAGGGTGGGGAGAAAACAACGATACTTATTTTAATCCGCAATTAGCTGGGCAATTTGAGACAAGTACCTCGTTTCAAACCGCTTGGGCTTTGCTTGGCCTGATGGCAGCGGGAGAAACACATAGCCAAGAAGTACGCAAAGGAATCGAGTTCCTTCTAAACAGACAGGACAGCGATGGCCTGTGGAATGACCCATGGTTCACAGCACCAGGATTCCCGCGGGTTTTCTACTTAAAATATCATGGGTACTCGAAGTATTTCCCTCTGTGGGCTCTAGCAAGATACCAAGCGTTTACTCAAAGGGATCTTGTTTGAATTTGGTGGGTATTGTCACAGCCATGCGTGTTGAAGCCCGCTGTATTACTACACGCCACTTACCCCTAGGTAAAATGGTAAATCTTGGAGAAAGTACGGCGATATGGCTCTGTGGAATGGGTGAAGAAGCCGCGCGCAGTGCTGCAACTGGATTGCAAGTAGGGGGCGCAACCACTCTAATTAGTTTCGGGATTGCGGGAGCACTAGACCCCATCTTACGTCCAGGAGACTTGGTGTTACCTGAGTCGATTTATGCTGGACGTTTACTACCCGTATCCTTAGGCTGGAGAGCTCAAATACAACAACGCTTACCCTCTCACCTACGTGTCTTCGGTGGTAATTTAGCCGCAAGTCAGCAGGTGCTCACTTCGGTGGTTGAAAAACGTGAGCTGGCAAAATCCACTGGTGCTTGCGCGGTAGATTTAGAAAGTGGTGCAGTGGCTGAGGTGGCCGCAAATGCCGGCATACCATTCCTTGTAATACGTGCAATTGCAGACCCTGTGGAATTCTCACCACCTTCAGCCCTTCTCGATGCGGTACACCCAGACGGCAGTGCCAATCTAGCGCGGATACTATCTCTACTGCTACAACGATCCGTGACCTTAAGCACATTGCTGCGCCTTGCGGCAGAGCTACGTATTGCACGCTCCACCCTGTCGACAGTAGTGTTGTATGCAGGTATGGAGCTAGGAATTCAACCAAATCATGCTACAACTGTGCATCAGACTGGCAAGAAGTAATTATCACTGAAGCCTAAATTGACTATCGCCACATCCGAGGCGGTCAATTCATGTTTGTTCGGGACGAGACCACCACACTAATCTATCCATACATACTGGTGTAATCTAGCAATTGTATGAATGATAAGTTTCTAGAAAACTTTTGATCGCCTTTTTGGTTCCTCTACTAACTCCAATTCATTCAGTCAGTCAGCGCCAATTCAAACAAGTCGCGGTTCTGCACTAATTGACCAGGTAGTTTCTCACCCATTTTCTCGAACCATTCTTTGTGCAGAGCCAGCTCTTGCTTCCAAGCGTCCGCATCTACTTGGTTCAGTTTATCAAATTCAGTCTCGTTAATTTCTACTCCAGACCAGTCAATGTCTTCAAAGCGCGGCATCCAACCCAAAGCGGTTTTATGAGCTGAAACACGCTTCTTTACGCGATCTACGATCCACTTCAACACACGCATGTTGTCGCTGAAACCGGGCCACATGAACTCGCCCTTCTCATTCAAGCGAAACCAGTTAACACAGAAAATATTCGGGGCATGTTTGATCACTTTACCCATCTTCAACCAGTGGTTGAAGTAGTCGCCCATGTGGTAGCCACAGAATGGCAGCATGGCAAAAGGATCGCGTCGAACCACACCCTGTTTGCCGAAAGCGGCAGCAGTAGTCTCAGAACCAAGTGTAGAAGCCATGTAAACACCAAAGTCCCAGTCGAATGCTTCGTAAACTAAAGGCACCGTGGTGGCACGACGACCACCGAAGATAAAGGCAGAAATCGGTACACCTTCCGGATTTTCCCAGGCTGCATCAATAGATGGGCACTGGCTGGCTGGAGCAGTGAATCGCGAATTAGGATGGGCTGCCTTACGACCAGTCTTACCGTCTTCTGGAGTCCAGTCCTTGCCTTGCCAATCGATTAGATGTGCTGGAGGCTCCTTAGTCAGACCTTCCCACCAGACGCCACCATCATCGGTCAGGGCAACGTTGGTAAAAATGACATTTTCCTTCAGGGTTATCAGAGCGTTGGGGTTGGTTTTTTCGGAAGTACCCGGGGCAACACCAAAGAAGCCTGCTTCTGGATTAATAGCATAGAACTGGCCGTCCTTGCCAGGTTTGATCCAGGCTATGTCATCTCCCACTGTGGTAACTTTCCAGTTATCGAAAGTCTTCGGTGGAATCAACATAGCAAGATTAGTTTTACCACAGGCAGAAGGAAAAGCTGCAGCCACGTAGCTCTTGTCTCCAGTAGGCGACTCGATTCCAAGGATCAACATGTGTTCAGCTAGCCAACCCTCATCACGCGCCATTGTCGAAGCAATACGCAGGGCGAAACACTTTTTGCCAAGTAGCGCGTTGCCACCATATCCTGAACCGTAGGACCAGATCTCACGCGTTTCTGGGAAGTGCACGATGTATTTGACGGTCGGGTTACAGGGCCACTTAACATCTTGATCACCTGGTTCCAGGGGCGCGCCAATACTGTGCAGGCAGGGTACGAATTCGCCATTTGTGCCAAGCACGTTGTACACCGCTTTGCCCATACGTGTCATGATGCGCATGTTGACTACCACGTAAGGCGAATCACTAATTTCTACACCAATTTGTGCTATAGGTGATCCAAGTGGCCCCATACTAAACGGAACCACATACAAAGTACGGCCGTGCATTGATCCCTTAAACAGACCTGTAAGTGTCTCGCGCATCTTTTTTGGATCTTCCCAGTTGTTAGTAGGACCAGCGTCATCACGCTGCTCAGAGCAGATGTAAGTACGATCTTCTACTCGTGCCACGTCAGATGGGTCAGAACAGGCCAGGAAAGAATTAGGACGCTTGGCTGGGTTGAGCTTGACAAAAGTGCCAGTATCGATCAGTTTGGAACACAGTTGGTCGTATTCTTCCTGTGAGCCGTCGCACCACACAATATGGTCAGGTTCTGTCAGGGTAGCAATTTTGACTACCCATTCTTTCAATTTTGAATGTTTTACGTAATCTGGAGCTACGATGTCGATGCTCATTTTAATTAAGTCTCCATGCCATGGTTATGATTACCTACAATCTCTCTACTGATCTGCTCCATTTTCACTGTGTAAAGGTAGATTCATAGATTTGATCGATTCTTATATTCTAATATCGTATGTTCAAACTACAAGTTGGTGTGCCTTGGTTATGGCTTCTTTTCTCTAGACCGAACCTCTAATGTTACTCCAAAAGGATTAACTTTGACAATTATCAAATATGAATATGATAAAAATGGGAATTATATACTTAAATCCGCAGAAATATATTGACATTCAGGCCTTTTCATATTATAATCCGCATATACTAAGCACAACGGAGTCGATATGAAAAAGCACGTAGCCAAAACCATAAGCATCATGGAATTGTTAGAAAGATTTGATACCGAAGAAAAGGCAGTACATTGGTTTGAAGAAGTTCTTTGGAACCATAAGCGAGTTTGTATGCATTGTAGTTGCGCTGATAGAATCAGCCGGGCTAAGGCTAAGAATCATACGTATTGGTGCGGGGATTGCCGGAAACATTTTACTGTCAGAAACGGGACGATTATGCAATCATCAAAATTGAGCCTGAGGAAATGGGCGGTAGCAATATATTATGTATTGACCGCAAGAAAAGGGATCTCAAGTTTGCAATTATCTAAAGAATTGAGTATGACACAAAAGACGGCATGGCACCTTGGGCACCGCATCCGTGAGGCTTGCTCACAAGACGGCTCTTTGGTTTCTGGTATCGTTGAGGCAGACGAAACCTACATCGGCGGCAAAGAAACAAACAAACACAATGACAAGAAACTAAAGGCTGGTCGTGGTGCGGTAGGCAAGACTGCGGTAATGGGTATGCGTGAGCGGGGCGGGCGGGTACAAGCTATGCCAATTTCCAAAGCAGACAAGGCTACCTTGCAAGGTAAGATTGTTAGACACGTTAAGGCGGGCTCAACTGTTTACACAGATAATCACAGGGGCTATATTGGTTTACAAGGGTTTTACTATCAAAGTGTAAACCATTCAGCAAGAGAGTATGTGAACGGAATGGTGCACACTAATGGTATAGAGAGCGTATGGGCGTTGTTGAAACGTGGTTACAATGGGGTGTACCATAGCTTCAGTAAAAAGCACCTGGGTCGCTATGTAAATGAAGTTACCTTCAGGCTGAATGAGGGGAATGTGAGCAGGGATACGCAGGACAGAATGAAGAGCTTGTGCAAGAGCATGACTGGCAAGAGACTTCCTTATGCTGAGTTGGTAAAATGAGTGTGGTATTAGGACAGGCGGTGCAAACAGCCTCGATTTATAAAGGGGATTGCCTAACCCTTATTCCCGAGAAAATACCTGATGACACTATAGATCTGATAATCACCTCACCCCCTTATGCGGATCAGCGAAAAGACAATTACAGGGGGGGGGTGTGCAAATGAATATGTTGATTGGATGCTCCCCAGAACGGAGCAATTAAAGAAATGCTTAAAACCCTCAGGGTCGTTTGTCTTGAATATCAAAGAACGCGCCATTAACGGAGAACGGCATCCTTACGTGATTGAGTTGATCCAGGGGCTTAGGTCTCAGGGCTGGCTTTGGGTAGAGGAGTATTGCTGGCACAAAAAAAACAGCTACCCGGGTAAATGGCCGAATCGCTTTCGCGACTCATGGGAACGCTTGCTGCATTTTACCAGGCATAAAAAATTCAAAATGAATCAAGGAGCAGTACGTGTGCCTATGGGAGACTGGAAGGACTCCCGTTTAAGAAGTCTGTCTGATACAGATAAAAGACGTGACGATAGCGCTCATGGAAACGGGTTTGGGAAGCGTGTGGCTAATTGGGAAGGCAGGGAGATGGCTTATCCTACAAACGTACTACACATGGCTACTGAGTGCGGCAATTCAGGCCACCCGGCATCGTTCCCCGAGGCACTACCTAATTGGTTTATACGGTTATTCATGGACGAAAGAGACACTGTGCTGGACCCGTTCGCGGGGTCGGGGACAACTATTATTGCTGCACACAAGCTAAACCGAAACTCGGTAGGGATTGACCTTTCCAAAGATTATTGTGCGTTGATGCGTAAAAGACTGAAAGAGTTGTGAACAACCCTGAATGGTGGTGCCAGGCTGAAGCAGAGATAAGTTTACATGTCGCTGATTTTGCAGATAAGATTAAAGGAAAGTTAGATAACCTGAATCCTAAAGACTTAGTTACAAGAAAGAATCCATACCTTTTTTGTTTGAGAGCGATTAATGATGAGGAGAGCTTTTCAACAGCTATCCTTGAGGCCTACTTGTCGTCTAGCGAAGAAACCATGTTTGGTACGTTAGCAGAGCAGTGCGCGGTAGTGATATGCCGATTTGGTAAAGGTGGCATGAAGTCCACGGCAGAGGGCATTGATATTGAGTATGTTGAAGGTCGGATAAGAACCATCATTCAGGTAAAGTCTGGCAGATACTGGGGGAATTCGTCCCAACGTAAGAAAATGGAAGACTACTTCACCAGAGCTAAACGTATTGTAACTCAGGGCGCGGTTATACCGATAAAGTGCATTGAAGGCGTATGCTATGGACATGCCGGCACAATAAACAAGGGAAACTACTATACCTATGTAGGATCTGATTTTTGGAAAGAGATTAGCGGATGGGAAGACACCTATCTTGCTATATTATGTATATTTTCAACGCATGCCCAAAATGGGCTCACAGAAGCAAAGACAGCCGCCAGGGCAGTAATTAGATCGTTCCTTAGAGAAAACCGGATTTCTTTAGACAATCAAATTAACTGGGCCAACTTGGTTCAGTATGTGAACGGGAGTAAATTATGAAGCACAGACCAACCGAGAAGGAAGTAAAGGAAATTGCGAAAAGTATTCTTGTCAGAAAGTCAGACAAGCCCTTAAGAAACTGCAGTGAACATCCTACAAACAAGCAATTAAGGGATGTGTTCAGGTTTGAGAAAAGGCCTGAATGTCAATATATTTCTGCGGATTTAAGTATATAATTCCCATAAAAATAGATGGGATTTAGTAAATATAACGTAACTTAATGATATTGTATTTTGTGGGGTGGCTGATGGGGGGCTACACCCATATATTTATTACTAATGTTTATGCGGCTTTCAATAGTACTGTAGGTGCCAGATGTAGGTGCCAAATTCCCTCTTTGTGTCTTATTGTTTTCTTGCGCTATCTTGCTTCGCACATTATACCACTTGCTGGAGACATTGAAGGTATTCTAAAAGATCAAATAACCTAAAGAATTTTTAATTTGTTAGTTAGTTTAGTTCTGTGAAGAACGAGTATCTATATGTACTTTAGCTAAATTATTTCCCTCATCGTTCAATGCAAGTGTTCAAAATGAACACCTATAGTTGTAACTAATAGGTAACATAAAGGTTTATTGTAATATCTACCTGTTCTTCCGTACTTCAAAACTCTGGTTCTGCCATTGTTGTTTTATTCATTTCTTCAAGCAACTTCAATGCTTGCTCATGCCTCTCAAAACGATTCCATGGGTGTGTAAGTAACATAAAAAAGTTGAGAGCATCTGTTAACGCTTGTTTTGCTTGTCGGTCATTCTCAGCCTCTACATCTATCCTAGGAGGCTCTCCAATACTCGAACCTATAATTCTTTCATCACCCATAGCTTGATAGATCCTAGGGAAATCCTTAGCCATCCAGCTACGAATTGTAGTGTGTCCACCAATGCCTCCCAAGGCTTCGGCCAGTTCGCGGTAGCTCATCCACTTATTCTTAGGAAGGCGGTAACCACCACCCCTAATAAACTTTCGAAAAGCCGTTCTTCTTTCTGTTGCGTTTAAAGGTTTACCATGGCCTAAGTTTGCCTTTGCCGCCCTACATAAGGCTTGCCTGCGACTAATTGGCTCTATTATTGCAGGTATCTCTTGCATCCCCGCGCTGTGATAAGCCGAATGACGATGAAACCCGTCAATAAGGAAAAGTTTACTATCAATATTGGCTAGTAGAATCGGGGGGAAGATTGCCCCATTGCGAAGCTCTCGGGCATATTTCCTAACTAAGCCATCCTCAAGTCGCGTTCGTACCTGAAGCGTGGTGTCCCGAATAATTGAGGTCATGGATACACCATCTGTAAACGGATTAAATTCATTAGTACCACTCAAAGTTAGTTTTTCCATATCAGTGCTCATAAAGGTGTCCTTAAGTGTTCTTGGGGTGTTCTGAGGTGAGTAGTAAATGAATATTTAGTAAATTCGTATTCATTATTCTCAGTTGATAAAAAAACCCCTGGTAAGAGACAAAGATCAAAAGATATTTGCTAGCTACTCAAACGAGGGGGGGAAATGCTTCCTTTCTTCAATACTGAGGTTTTAGACTCAATTTTCACCTATAACTCAATGACCTAATTACTTATTTATACAATTACGCTCTACTTTTAAATCTCCAATGATCGGATAAGTAGTAATGAGAAGTAAACGTCCGATTTTGGCACAAAGCAGACACTCAATCTCCTGGATGGCGGGAATCGTCAGACTGAATATTATCCCATAATGGGATAATCCTAAA
This sequence comes from Nitrosomonadaceae bacterium, assembly GCA_965248035.1. Classification (GTDB taxonomy): domain Bacteria; phylum Pseudomonadota; class Gammaproteobacteria; order Burkholderiales; family Nitrosomonadaceae; genus BJGV01. The sequence goes on along the minus strand of OZ252054.1, from coordinate 1,498,879 downwards.
TCAGGATTATCATTATAAACCCTTCGTTTCACACGTGACTCTTCCAAATATGTCATCAGGCCCGAAAAACGCACTATTCTGCAAGATGCTGTTTGAAGCACGTACTACAAATGGCCTGACCCAACATGACGTTGCACAGAGACTTGGGCTTCCTCAATCATTTGTTTCTAAATATGAGACTGGGGAACGCAGGCTAGACTTAATTGAGTTTCTTCAAGTTGCGGATGCACTTGAAATAAACTCGGTGGAGTTTGTTCAGAAACTACTCGGACGTTTAGAATAAAATGTTAATCGAAACGGAAGATTATAATGGCGCAAAAGAATTATTTGATAATCAATATGCAGCCCAATGGGTGGATATAGAATCCGTTTTAACGAACATGCCGCTCCATCTTTAAGCATCAGACCAAACTGGTCTTCAAGGTAATGCTATATTCGACCCAGTAGGTACAAATGAGTATATAAAGGCGAGGTTAACCCAACTCAATGGATGGAATTCCAATGTAGCAATTCCAGACCAATATAAATTCCTTGGCACGGATGTTGATTTTATTAATGATAGCATTCTAGTTGAAGTCCAGTTTTCTAACTATCCATTTTTGCTTAATAATTTATTAAGGTCTGAACTATTCTATCAAGCTAAAACTACGTTACACACTTCGCCAGTCAGAGTAATTTTAATTGTCACCAAGGCACATATGTTCCCCGCTTCAAATAGCACCTTATACTACGAGCAAGCCAAGAATCAATTATCTGCATTGGCAAAAGAAAAAGTTTATGATGTGCCTCTTCGATTGGTTGGTCTATTTGAAGAAAAAGATACAACGGTAAGCGCCATTTGGACAGAGTACAGTAGCAGCAGGTATTCACGAACTGTAATTAATAGGAGCACCTGTCAATTTAGAATACATCTACCACGCACTTCACGTAGTAGAGCTAGTATTATACAAGTCTGAGAAACTGGCGATTTAATCTTCCACATCACTAAAAAGTGAGAGATTAGATTTCTTTGTATTACCTGCTTTCACCTTTCGATTATGTTCGAGAGGGTCTTCCGGCCTTTCATTTCCACGCAAATCAGCAGTGTAGCATTCGTTTTCAAAAGATAACCGATTAATCATTTCATTATAGTGAAGTTCTTCGGGAAATATCTTTGCTTTGTTTCTATCTGTAGGGACCTTACCAACTTGAACATCAAAGCGGAATTTTTCTATTAATTCACCTGTTCTTTCAACTTAATCACGGGGCATGCAGGTGGCAATGTTGGTAGTACGTACGGTTCAGGCGCGTCTCTAAAACGATTAGCGAACCAGATGGAAAAGTTAAAGTATGAAGGATTGAAAATTGGATGAGGCAGATGATAGGCACTACACATATATATTTTACTCTATTGCTTAAGGAATTATATACATTAGTCACAAATAATTCTTGACGTACGGTAACAATTATGTTATTCTTTAGTCACAATTTAAGTGAAAGAGGATAACAAAATGGCTGGTAAATCATATCGTAAAGGGTTAACACTTTTTGATGTTATCGGGATGTTTCCTGATGAAACAGCAGCAAAGAAATGGCTGTCTGAGCAACGATGGGATGATGTCCCAACCTGTCCGTATTGCCATTCCGATAACGTCCAGTCCGACATTAACCACAGCAGTATGACGCATAGATGCCGTGATTGTGAAGACAGGCCCATGTTCTCAGTCAGAACGGGGACAATCATGGAAGGTTCTAACCTGAAATACAGGATATGGGCCGTAGGAATTTACCTGTTCACAACGAATATCAAAGGGATTTCGTCTCTTAAACTTCATCGGGAATTAGGAATTAGCCAGAAGGCAGCCTGGTTCATGCTTCACCGCTTGCGTAAGGCTTTTGAACTTGAGGTTGGGGTGTTTTCCGGCCCTGTTGAAACAGATGAAACCTACATAGGCGGTAAAGAAAAGAACAAACATGTAAGAAAAAGACGTAACGTAGGACGTGGTGGTGTTGGCAAAGAGATTGTGATAGGGGCTAAAGACCGCAAAACAAACAAGATAAGTGCTGGTAAGATCGCATGTACCGACCAGCGTACTCTGCATAATTTCGTACACAAGCATACTGAAAAGAACGCCGCCGTCTATACAGATGACCACAAGGGTTATTCGGGGCTATCCTGTCGCCATGAAACAGTCAGGCATAGTGTGAGTGAGTATGTGCGTAATCAGGCACATACCAACGGCATTGAGTCGTTTTGGGCATTACTGAAACGGGGCTATCACGGCATTCACCACCATATGAGCGAAAAGCATTTGAACCGATATGTGCAGGAGTTCGCAGGTCGCCATAACATCCGGGAGCAAGACACTGTCGAACAAATGGCAGTCCTCGCTAAAGGCATGACAGGCAAGAGACTTAAATACCATGACCTGATTGCATAGAGACAGCCATGGCAAACACAAAGAGAGCGAATGGCAGGTATTACACACAAGGGAACCCATTTAATAATGCACCATTCAAAGAGTGGGCAGGACAGGCGGGGTTGCCCGACAATCGTATTTTAGAGCCATTCGCAGGGTCTGACAGCCTGATAAAACTATTGTCTGGTATGAACTTATGCCATAATTCCACATCTTACGACATTACCCCTTACGGTAAAGATGTAAGACGAAAGGACACCCTGTCTCACTTCCCGCGGGGATATGATATTTGTGTTACCAATCCACCATGGCTGGCAAAGAATAGTGCTACTGTAAGGGGTTTAGCTTATCCTGAATGCGACTATGACGATATTTATAAGTTAGCATTAGAAAGATGCCTCCAACGTTGTCAGTATATAGCAGCACTTGTGCCTGAATCATTTATCACTGCGGACATTTTTCAGGACAGGCTTAAGTCATTTGTATCACTTACGGCTCAAATGTTCGCTGAAACACAGCATCCCGTAGGCTTGGCGTTGTTCGTTCCTGACTCTGTGTATGATGTGGATATATGGTCAGGAGACCGGCACATTGGTCTGCTGTCTCTGTTGAAAAAATTAAAACCTGAACAACAACAATCAGGTATCAACGTCAGGTTTAATGACCCTGACGGGAATGTAGGACTGATTGCGCTGGATAATACAAAGGAAGAATCAATCCGGTTTTGTGATGTGCAGGAGTTATCAGATTATCAGGTTAAATCCACCGGGCGACATATAACGAAGCTGATGGTTGACGGGCAAATAAGAATTGATGAATGGAACAGGATTATTAAAGAGTTCCGAAATAAAACTTACGATGTTCTGATGACTTGCTATAAAGGAGTCAGGCAAGACGGTAAATATCGCCGTAGGTGCGACTGGGCACTGGCACGAGGTATTATTCATCATGTCGGTTAAACACAGTCCGCCGCCTGATTATAAGTCTATAGAACGACTGGAATGGAAGAAAGCACATGAAGATGTCACACAGGAAGCAGAAAGCAGAACAGGACGTCTTATCAAGCGTGTACGGGGGTTTATGTGGAGATTTGGCTACAGAGAAAATGACGTATTACAGAAGATAAGAACGGATAGTATGTTTGCTGCATGGTTTGCAAAAGAGCCTCGCCGAACCGGATTGCATGAAGTAGCGGCGGCTGGGTGGATAGAGACTTTACCATGGGTAAGTGATTTTGAAGTGCTACAGAAGTCCGGCAAGAATGCCCTTAAAGTTTCCAGTGATGGAAACATCGAATCAGAAACGAACAGACGTAAACTGCCCGGAAAATCTCTCGACTTCAGATGGAGAACCGGGGGCAAGACATTTTACGCTATGCATAAATATACACAGGAAGGCGGGGGAAACCAGGACAGTCAGTACAAGGAAATGGCAGAGCTGATGAAACGCTTTTTGCAGTGTCAAAATCGTGATGTTGTTTTGTTGATTATAGTAGACGGAGCGTACTACGAAGAACGCGATCGTCAACGAATCACAGAGTTGAGAAAGAACCAGAGGGAAACACCGCCAAAGAGCTATGTTTTTCCCCTAGGTGAAATTCCTGAATTATTGGAACAGTACACAGGGGGCAGTCATGAATAAAAGAGAAATCAAAACGCCGGAGAGAGTCATAGATATGCCGCAACAGAATAAGTATCAACCATCCAAAGCTGAAAATGAACAGATAGTGAATATGCCCGGAGTAAGTAGAAAAACTGTTCGAAAGGCGATTTTCAGACCTATAAGAAGCATAGGATAGCTGGATTTTGTGACTAATGTATATAATTCCCATTGCTTATACGGATTTAAGGTGTACTGTAGGTGCCAGATATAGGAGCTAAATTAAACTTGATATAGGAGCTAAATTAAACTTGACATGGTACGGCACAGCCGTATATCATAAAACATGAATACAGTCATCGAAACAAGGGAATTCAGTGCAAAAGCAGCTAAAGTCTGGGCGCCCAAACAGTATGAAGATTTTGTTGTGTATATAGCCAGCACCCCTAATGCGGGCGAAGTTGTTCCAGGCTCTGGTGGTGTCAGAAAAATTCGCTGGGGTAAGAAGGGTGCAGGAAAACAAGGTGGCGTACGGGTTGTTTATTTTAACAGTTCTGACCAGGAAATCTGGCTTCTCACCATGTATGCAAAGAATGAGCGTGAGTACATTCCGGCTCATGAATTGAAGAAAATTAAGGAGGCTATCAATGGCTAAGAAAATGAGTAAAGCTGGACAAGTTCTGCTTGATGATGTGCTAGCTATCAAAGCTGGTGCCCCAGCCAAAGTCTGGACACCAGAAAAGCTACTGGTAATTTCCGTTCGGAAACAGCTAAAAAAATCCCAACCATCCTTTTCAAAATTGTTGGGTGTCCCTGTGGCTACAATCAGAGACTGGGAGCAAGGACGTAAACAGCCTGACAGCGCCGCGGTGACGCTCGTCAAGGTCGCTCTAAGAAACCCTAAAGTATTAGAGGAAGTCTCTGCTTTAGGTGCAGCAGCCTAGTCATACCTAGATTAAACAAGTGAGATCAAGGCCAATGTACCCTGCTGTCCATATGGTCTCGCAGAAGTGAATGTTTTTCGGGATAAAAGTTTATCCCCCCTAGAAGTTACCCAGTTAGATAGATTTTCAATAGCATCTTGCCGCGATGCAGTCATAAATGAGTAATGGATCGAACTTGATTCAGGTACTCGCATATTTGGAAAGAAAAATATATTCGAATTATTTGCCGATACATTCCTGTCAGTAACAGCTGCGCGTAACGCTTGATCCTGCAAATTATTATTTTTCCGACCTCTTAATTTTGATTCAATAAGAAACACAGGTGCTGGCCAATGTTTGATAATTGCTTTGGTAACAGCAATTAAGCTGGATGTTGGCGAAAAACTTTTTTGTATCTCTTCAACAACATCCCATGTCAATGGCTTATTTACATATCTATCGACAATAGGCCTAAATAATGGCGTGTAATAAGCGATTTCTGCTGCAACTAAATCTACTATATGTTCGACGCGATTTTTCTGATTGGTCCTATGTCGATGAAATAATTCTTTTTGAGGCGGCTCAATGAGTCGGTGGGAAACCTCGTGCGCTTTATTCCAATAAACTCGAGCCTCTGTATCTTGAAGATTGAGAACAGCAACATAATGGCTAGGTTTATGCTGACGTTTAAATAAAAGCGCATCAACATTCGGAACTTGAAGTTCTAATTCCAACTGACCAAATCCCAACTCATTTTGTTTTAAACATTTATTTTGAAGATAAGTTACATCTTCAGGAGTACGAATTTCTTCAAACGCTATGTTAAGATTTGATGCAATGTTCGAAATGAAGTGTTCGCCATTATCGACCATTGCTGAGTTGTTGTAGTTGTTTTCTAATTTTCTCTTACTAGCCACGATTACTTCTGTTTCAAAATCCGGGTCATTAACTTTTGCTTTGACGTCCATATATTCACGTATCGCATCCAAACGATGCATGTGTTCCAGCGATGTACTCCTGACTTCATAAGCTCGCATTATAAATAATCCTTAACTGTTTTATAGAAGATAATCCATTTTTCCAAGTCCCAATCTTGCTCTTTGTTACTGGATCTTCTAGCAACAAGAGATTGTCTGCCATCCAGAAGACGTTTAGTTTGATCATACGTTAAGCCTAATTCTACGGCAGCTTCTGACAAAGCCCGTGGAATGCTGATTTCATCTGTATTGGAACTAGAAGGTGGTGTTACTCCAGATAGAAGATAATCGGTACTAGTACATAATGCTCTAGCAAGTAATGCAATCTTTTCACCTGAGAGAGCGGACGCGCCACGCTCAGAATCTGACAAATAACCAATGCTAATGTTAGTTTCAGTAGAAAGCTTCTGTAATGTCAGTCCTTTTATTTTTCTTAGAGCGCTAATTCTATTGCCAATCCACTGTCTCTTATCAATAGTATCAACCACTTAATCCTCCTACAGCATTTAGGGTTGTAATTTTCGTTAAAGCACGTATAATTTCGTTATATTGAAATATTTACGCCAATAATGATGAAATTGTGATTATAACGAAAATTTAATCAAAAAGATAGATATGCGCCACCTCTAAAGATTATGCAAAATAGCTTTCATCAATCGTGTTTTTTAAGATTTTCTCAAATGGAGCTTAATTATGAAAAAATATCGCCCAGGTCAAAAAGCCCCTCGTTCTGGCCAGTACGGAATTGTTAACCCACGCGGCATACAAATCGGCAAGGAAAGAACGGTTACTAAAGGTGAACCGTTACCCCCGACCCTTAAGAGAGGCCAAGAATACGTTCTTGTCGATCCTACGAAGCATTGAGGGCTGCTCACTTCAAGGTAATCCGTTAAAGATAAGCATAAGCATGTTCAGCTAGCCCTTTTAACTTATTTGGAGCAAAGAATGTCTAGATACTATGTCAACAAGAATGCGCAAGCCAATGGTGACCACGAAGTACATACACCAGGATGCGCTTTTTTGCCCAATCCAGAAAACAGGATTTACTTAGGTGATTTTAGCTCTTGCTTCCCTGCTGTTCGGGAAGCAAGAAAATATTATCCACAATCAAACGGCTGCTATTACTGTTCTCGTGCTTGCCACACACAATAGCAATTGAAAGTGCCTTTACAGCCAATAACAGAAAGTTTGTTATAGATGGCCGTCGAATAAAATTTGGGCAGATATTGATCTATCTTTGCTTATGGTTCTTCACCTACAGAGCTTTAAACTAATTAATTTAGCGCAACTTGATTGGATATCTGAAGTGGATTTCCAAGAGATAAACACATTAATGAGTGAATAACATTAATGTAAAGTAGCAAGACAAACTACTGTAACCCTAGGATAAACTGCTGTATGAAAGGCTGCCCCAAGTATTGATATTTACTTGATTAAGCAGCAAGTAATTTATGGTTATTTGTTCTTTCTTCGATGATACTTTCTAATCCTTTCAGTGCTTCTGTGGATACGCTAACACATCGCTGAGTGGATACAATGCACTTATGCCCCATGGCTTTCTGCAAGAGAAATGAATTAGCACCAGCATTTGCTAAGGCACTAGCAAATGTATTTCTGAATGAGCTTAAGAGAAATTCTAGGTCATCCTCCAGTCCCATCTGAACACGCACTCTGCACCATATTTTAGAAGCTGTAGTGCCACTTGTAAGAGGATGTAGGAGGCGTTGCATGTCCTTGCTCTGCTCGTGCCTGTAGGATGCCTAAGGAGCGTTCTGTGAGGTGTATAGACCTATTCTCATCATTCAAAGTATCAGTTACCAATACAGACTTGTGTTCAGGAAAGAAGTTAACTTTTTTCAGTTTCAATGCTTCTGATAGTCTCATACCAGTATCAGCTAGAACTACTACTAGATCAGCCATTGCTAAAGACCAAGGATTGTCCCTATCTTCCTTTAATATGGAGATAGCTAGTGCCTCCTCCTCAGTAGTAACAATCCTTGTGCGATGGCCATTTACCTTATAACGAAAGATTCTGGGTTTGAGTCCTCGGTATATCCTCCACTTGATGGCCTCATCAAACAATACAGAAATAATACTAAATTTCTTGTTGATACTACTTGCGGATAATCCTGAATTAAATAACCTCTCTCCATAGTCTAGTAACACGTCATCAGTAAGATTACATAGCCCACAAGACTCTCCAAAATGAGAAACTACAGCATCATAGTCGCCCTGAATGGACTTAAAACTCTTGGCTGACCTCCAGCTATCACGCGCGCTATGAGCGTGAATAAATGCTTGAGATAAAGTTAGGTCATTTTCACTTGATAACTCATCTTTATTCAAATACTTTAGTTTTAATTTAACTTCAGCTTGTTCTGCCATTGCTTGGTTTCTAGTACGTAACGACTTCCGCACCCTCACTCCCGAAGCGAGATAGAAGTCACACCAGTAGAAACCCATTTTACCTTTTTTCTTTATGCTCATGCTTTGTTTAATACTTTTAGTTCTTTAATGAAGTAATATTGGAGTTTTCGTTTCGTCCTGAATTCAATGGAGCGCACCAACTCATGGCCCCTATTGAATCCTATGGTTCCTTAAGGTGTTCTGAAGTAAACCATCGCTCATACAAAATACCCCTGGTAAGAGACAGAGACCAGAAATAAAACTAGTGACTGTTCAGACTAGGGGCTAGTTATGAAGTGAGGAATGTAATGCTGCATCGTATGTACTCAGAACAGTTGTGTTGACTTACTACCGTAGAGAGCAAATAACAAATACATAGTAAAATTTCAGTCCACTGTAGCCCCATAAGGGACTGAACAGCTATTTCTTTCCTTTATTGAATTTGAATCAGTGATGAGAACACATTACTACGAGAACACTGCAGTAGTCCTACTGGGCTAACTAAGTATCTTAAACTGTAGGTTCAACATGGTTGGATGGTCTATGTAGTAAGTAGTAGTAAGAGACACTATAGGAAGTGGTAGGCGCTACTACACCACATTGAACACAAAAGGTAGTAGCTACTTTAGTTACACCACTAGTACACTTTAAGTACACTACTAGTAACACTACTATTAACACTATAGGTATATCAAAGGGGGGTTCTGCAATAGTGAGGTTTTAGGTACAATTTTCACCCTTAACTACATGACCTAATTACCAATTTATACGATTACGCTCTACTTTTTTAAATCTCTAATTTGTGAGGGACATCTAATGAGTATCGAAGAAATTAAGCGACATTTGGGTTTGATACAGAAAAATGATAATTTATTGATTAGCTATTATAGGAGGATTCTTAACATCGACATAGATAGCATAGAAATGATCGGTGTCTTGAACAAGCCAATCGAAAACCCTATTCAAAATCTCCCAGACAACGCAAGTCCAGAAGAGATTAAAAAGTTCATAAATGATATTCCGAACGATCTAAAGAAGTCAGTAGATGATGCAGATGAAGGAGTTCTCGCCACAAAGAGTCTGTGCAATCTTGCAAGAGAAGGCCTGTGTTTGACAAGTCTCATAGCCGATAGAATTGCATTTTTATCTAAGAGAGAGCCTGCTCCATCGCCGGAACTGAAGGAAAGCTATCGTTATATTCTCAAAGAGATCAAAGAAAATCATTATCCAGTGTTCCAACACCAAATAAAGGTATGCAGCTAACAACCTGTCCACTGTTAAAAGGTACAAACAATAGTGAAAAACATTCGGACAGTTTTATTTGTTAACCCGCCCTGGTTTTAAATACTGATAAAGAGTCTCTCTACTTATACCGAAGTCTTTTGCTAGCTTTGATTTATTTGCCCCTGCTGATACTTGCTTACGGAGCTCGGTAACCTTATCTGGGCCTAGAGCTGGTTTCCTGCCTTTGTAGACATTCCCTTTTGCCTTTGCCAAAGCAATCCCCTCTCTTTGCCGTTCCTTGATGAGAGCCCGTTCAAATTGGCTAAATGCACTAAGCATAGTGAACATCAGAACAGACCTAGGGTCATCACTACCCGCAGTAAACACCATGTTCTCTTTCACAAACTCTACAGATACATCTTTACCATTGAGTTCCCTAACAAGCCTCAGCATATCCTCTACATTCCTGGCTAATCTATCCATGCTGTGAACAATTAGAATATCCCCAGCACGAACATGATTTAAAGCAGCTCGTAGCTGTGGACGATTGGTGTCTCTGCCTGAAACTTTATCCCTGAATATTTTATCGAGAGAAACTCCCTCAAGCTGTCTTTGCGTATTCTGATCTAGTGTGCTTACCCGAACGTACCCTACCCTCTGACCTTTCATGATAGTACTCCTCCCTATTTATATGTCAGGGTAGAGTCTATAACTCTTTCTTGCTTATGTCAATAAATACAGATACTAATCCTAATCTGACACCTATCTGTCAGGCTGGAACTGTTGATATAGGGTATACCTTAAACTTACACAATTAATCAGAAGGGCTGTAAGAAACAGACAATGAATCACTTGAAGCGTGGTGAAAACGAACTTATGTTCTCGATTTCTTCGTCTTCTTGGTCTGGAAGATTGGCAGTAATAATTGTAAGGGTCTTTCCGTAGTCACCAAGTCCAATGACTTCTTCGCAAGCATCAATTTCGTCATCTGCATGGAACCATGCAATTAAATCAGCACTATCATCGTCTCGCTGTGAGGCTATGACGTTGCTTTGAATTTGATTGAATTCTCGTGTCAATGAATCCAGTGGCAAGAAGGAGCCCTTGAGCGGATGTTTATAACCTCGAATTCCGCGCATTAAGCTGGAGGTAAAACAGTAATTCACAGTTACCCCAGTACTGACAACCACGGCAATTGCGGCATCTGTCACCTCTGCATATCGAATTGCAGAGGCTGTCAACGAGGATTCGCACAATTCTGCCAGGTTTTCAATTGCAGTAAAACCATCCGAATATTTTCCTGCTTCAGCCTGAAATAGATACGAGGGCATCAACAGGCCAGCAGCAAAATGGTCTGCTTCTAGTTCAATTTGATCCGCCGAACCAAAACCTGCATGTGACTCATGCACAAATTTACCATCATTAAAAACATACTCGAAATGACCTGGTAAAAAGTAATGCCCCAATTCATGGGCAATACTGAAGCGCTGGAAACCTACGCTTTTGATATGTGTCGCGTAGCAAATGGTAAAACTATTATTGACTTGTAATAGCATACCTGACACTCCTTTAGCGCTCTCCTCTTTAGCTTCAACTAAAATATCGTGATTCTTTGCCAACGCCAGCAGATCAATTGGAAGATTAAGTCCTTTATCTTTGACAAGCTTTTCAGCGTGTAACGTAGCGTCTTTGAGTCTAATATTTGACATTGCTACTGCTTGGGCTGGTTTTTTTCTAGCATTTTCTTGATCATGGCTTGGGCAACTTCTTTGTCATGCTCAGTAAGGTTTTGAACATCCCGATACAATGTATTACCCGCAGTCACACCTTTTACATGGTCCTCTGAGAATCCCAAAAGATAGTCGGTCGTTACCTCAAGAGCATTTGCCAGTAGCCGCAGATTATCAAATGATGGTTTGCGAGTACCATCAGGGTTTTCAAAATGTGAAATTGAAGTTGCTGGTAACCCTGTTTTTTCTGCTAATTGTGCTTGTTTTAACCCACGGAGATTTTCGCGGGCGTACCTTAACCTCTCTGCAAATTTCTTTCTACCTAGTTCTTCCATATGTCCCCCATAAGAAATATTATATGTCGATATCGATATCTTGAACTTGATGTTTTCGACATGCTATGTTACTATTGTCCCTGATAAATGAAGGTTATAGGGTAACCACGGTTGTCGTTATCGACAATAAATTCTAGCATGAGTTTTAGGTATATGAAAGGAGATTATTATGCATTACAACTATGAAGTAGCACAGAAAAGACAAATGGTCGTTGGCTTGCTCGACCAACTTTGTCAACAACTTGAAATTACCGCCACTCAGTACCAAACAGCGACTGACCACTACAAGGCTATCGGTTCATGGCTGGCTGAATCAACATCACCCCACTTAAAGAAAGCGCTAATTTACCCTCAGGGTTCCATTGCGCTTGGGACAGCTGTTAAGCCAATTGGTCGCAATGAATTTGATGTAGATTTGGTATGTTATTTACCAGACTTGGACATTACATCTGCGGCTCAAGCAGTAAAATCATTAATTGGTTCACGTTTGAAAGAACACGAAACATACTGTGACATGCTCGAAGAAGAGAAGCAGCGTTGCTGGCGCATTAACTACGCTAATGAGTTTCATCTTGACATTACACCATCCATCGGCAATCCATACTGCAATTACGAGGGGGAACTAGTACCTGACAAAGCATTGATGCAATGGAAGCCTACTAATCCCAAAGGTTATATAAAAAAGTTTGAAAAATACGTGGCCATAACACCACGTTTTAACATTGATGAAACAACTATTGCTAAAGCTCGTGCTGAGGTTGATCCATTACCAGAACAAACAATGAGCAAGCCATTCCTTAAGCGGATTGTACAACTTCTGAAACGCCACCGGGACCAGATGTTCACAGGAACTGACCGCTCAGATTTAGCCCCAATCTCTGTGATTATTACAACGCTAGCGAGTTGGTCATATGCTCAGTGTGCTACACAACAGGTTTACGCAGATGCTTTCGATTTCATTACCGCTGTTATTCGCGGAATGCCGTCTTTTATCAAGATTGAGACACACTCATCGCAACGGTTTTTCATCATCGAAAACGAAACGACTGAAGGCGAAAACTTCGCTGATAAATGGAACAAAGATGCACGTTTAGTTTCTTCGTTCTTCGAATGGCACAAGGATGTGCTGGAATCTATCGAATCGCTACTACTAGTTGAAGGGATAGACCGATTCGCCGAATGTTTTCATACTAAATTTGGCGCAAAGAAGGAGCCAATTCGTGAAATGCTTGCAAGTATTTACAAGCCTATCAGTAATGCACGGGCTGAAGGCTCATTAACTATTGCGTCTGGACTAGGATTGGTCACAACATCCGCACTTGGTTCTGTATCTGTGCCAAACAATACATTTTTTGGAAGAAGGTAGGAGTTGTAAATATGGCTAGGGCGCTCAGTCCTGTGCAACAGTGGGTTCGACTCAAATCTAGTTTGATTTGCCATGGGCATGGTTTGGTACGAATGGGAGAACTTATCTGGGACTTTAACGTAAAACCAAGTTCATTGAGCCGTACATATCTACTGCGAATCCGATTCAAACGCCCTAAACCACCTAAAATAACAGTACTTAAGACAAATCTTAATGAATTAGCTGGTGGCAGATATTTACCACATCTGTACTCGGTTAAACCGGTACAACTATGTCTATACTCTCCAAAGCATGACGAATGGACAATAGATAAATCGCTAGCTGACACGATTGTTCCCTGGTCTTATCTGTGGTTAATACACTTCGAGCACTGGCTTGCAACTGATGAATGGTTAGGCGGTGGTGAACACCCAGGAGAAAATTAATGCAAAAGAATATACGACGGGTTCTCGCACTTGATGGTGGCGGAATTAAGGGGGTTTTTGCTGCTGCATTTCTAGAAACCATTGAAGATGCTACGGGTAAGCGAATTGCCGAACATTTTGATTTAATTGCTGGTACATCAACGGGTGGCATTATTGCTCTTGGTTTGGGGCTTGGAATGTCTGCTCGAGAAATTACACAGTTCTACGTAAATGATGGCCCACGAATTTTCAATCAGAACAACCCACTGGATACGCATAACCGCATTACAAAACTCAGGGATTGGCTGTGTAAACGAAAAAAAATGGGTAAACAACTTGTTGCTTCGAAATATGACACGACAGAACTATGTAAGGCACTAGAGCGTGCATTCAAATCTAAACGATTAGGCGATAGTAGCGCCCGTCTCCTCATACCTGCCTACCATGCTGACAATGAAGACGTATACATTTTCAAGACCCAACACCATCCTCGGCTTCAACTCGATTGGAAAGAGAGCGCGGTGAATGTTGCACTTGCTACCGCAGCAGCACCAACATACTTTCAAGCACATCTAATGCCAAGTGGAGCACCATTAATTGATGGCGGAATTTGGGCAAATAATCCAGCTGGCCTGGCAGCTGTTGAAGCCCGTAGCATTCTTGGATGGAAGGATGATGATCTATACATCATCCGTTTAGGGTGCACCGAAGAAGCATTAGATATTCCTATTGACGCTGGATATGCAGGATTGCTACTCAAGTCGACTGCACTATTCATGCAAGGACAGTCGCGTGGTGCAGATGGAACCGCAAAGTTGCTTTCTAATCACATGCAAGAATCCCCCCGCTTTTTTTCTTTTCAGCCCAAAGTTACTGTAGGAAAATTTAAGCTTGATAGTGTTGATATGATAAATCGTATACGTGGTATGGGAGCCGCATATGGCCGTGATGCTCTCCCATTATTCGAGAAGCATTTTCTATTCAATAAAGCGGAAGCTTTCGTTCCAATCTCGGATTCCTCGTCCAATAATTGGTAAATTTCAGTTTATCGATTACTGCGCCTCGTAAATCTTAAATCACACAAGATAGAATTATCTGTACTTGATTGGGCCGAGGGGGAAAATCTCTAGCGGGCAGTATATAGATTACCCTTCGAGAAATTTGTGGTGAAATTATTTAGGGCTCTCTCCAGAGCGCTGCTTTGATCGGAAGCAGTTAGCCTAGAGGTCGCCGGTTAACAACACCAGGAGATCAATCCTAGTGGCCTCCTTGACCCACCAGGGGAGGGAAGATCGAAGGAGGACTTGATACCCCACTTCAGTGGGGTAGAAGATATAAGACTGGCCGTTATCTATTTAGTTCACGTGAGACAATTAACTAATGCTTTTTCTACTGCTTTGCCATACTTGAATCCCCTCGCAACTTCTCTAAGGCCTTTTTCACCCCTGCCTTGACTGTATACCGTGTAGATTAGCCTTCCAATTTCATGTCCTACATAACGCTCTATTTCAGTCCGTGGAAGTTCCAAGTCCAAAGCAGTTGATATGAAAGATTTACGGGCACTATATAGTTGGGCCTCTGAGGACAAGCCTAGCGCTTTCTTAACTCTACCAAACATCTTGCTATAGTTTGCTGCTGGAGATTTGTCCGCACCCCCGCAAGTTACTGGAAAGATAAATCCACTCTCTTTTTTCTTTTTGTATTTCTTTAAAATTGAAAGTAAGACTTTGTGTTCAACTGGCAAGTTTCTCACCCCAGCCTTTGTCTTACTTGAAGAAATAGTGATACTCTTTCTTACAAGGTCCACATCAATATGTTTTAACCCACATAACTCTTGAGGCCGCGTTCCTGTGAGTAGCAAGCAGATAAAAACATCTTTATGCCAAGGCTGTGGAAAGGTAGCAGCGAGTATTTTAAGCATTTCTTCCTTGGTGAAGGCATTGCACGATTCAGTAGAGCCTCCTTTAATTGTAAATCCTTTCCATGGGTTCATACCCTTCGGGAGAATCAAACGCTCGAACATATACTGCCATAACCCTCCAAGGGCCGACAGCTTATCCCTAATAGTGTTGGGGGCTAACTTAGAACACTTAAGTAAATCAACGTAATCGCGTACCTGTACATCTGTAAGCTTGTGAGGAAGGGTATCTCCCCCTAGAAAGTCACGAAGCCCTTCATAGGCTTTGCGCCGTTTAAGTCGAGTGCTCTCCTTTATTTCGGTTGAATTCAGCCAATCCTCAGTAACTTCAGATAATGTGGGAGTAAGAGCGGTTGCTTCATCATAGAATACCTTCGCAGCCGCTAATCCGTGTTTCTGCTCTATTTCTTCAGCTTCATCGGTTGCTAGAGACTGAAGAAGCTCAGCTGTATTAAAATCATCCTTTGCGTGTGCTTCCCGCAACGATTCTCTGAACGAGGCAGCTCTACTTATATTGGTAGAAAGGGATTCTTGGCGAGCTTGTGCTACCTGGTCTTTTAATATTGCCAGTACTTGGAACTTGCGCCTGTTAGCAACCTTTAAATCTGAGGTATGAAGTGATTTACGAAGATGCGTACCCAACAAGTGTTTTAAGGTACGAGGTACGGTTATACGAACCGACCATTGATGACCGCGTTTTTGAAGATACTTGGTATCCATTAAAATAGGGTGTAGGTGCCAGACTGTAGGTGCCAATCAGGATACCACAAACCCTATAACTATGGTATATGCGAGAATATTAAGATGTAGGGGTGGCTGATGGCTCGAACCCACGACAACCGGAATCACAATCCGAGAAATAGAAGAACCCTGCATAGTACAAAACAAACAAGAGTAGTGAAATCAATTTACTAGCTGCTCCTGTCTACTCTCACCTTTTCCTCTTTTTTACCTGTCAGTGTGCCACACTTTTTATATGACTGTTGTTTCATACAGCATATATCTCAGGCATCTATGCATCGCTCTAATGTCTGCTTTGGGTCGAAAATGAACACCCACAGATTCTTCTCCTTCTGGAAATTTTTTCGCCAAAATTAGGGAAAGGAGGTAAGTATTCCATTGATAACGGGGCCAGTTCCAGACTAGGATTACCCCCACCTACTCCCCTTTGTTGGAAAAGAACGCATATTTTTCTACTCGGCTGAGTGTCTGCTTTGTGTCAAAAGTGGACGTTCAGAAATGATGCTGAATACGAGCAGAAAAAGACGAGTTTATTAGAAATTCCAGTTGAAATTAGGATGACCCATGATTGAGAATCGGTCTTGACGTAATTCTTTGTACTGGGGATTTGAGGATATGTTTATTATACTTGCAATACTAATGGTAATGTATTTGTAGAATATGCCGTTTATGTGCATACAAACATGGCGCTCCAAACGACAAACCATACTTAGGTTAAATCACCACATCAATATGAAAAATGATATCGAGAAAGTTCCCAGGAAAATCTTCAGGTCGACATTTTTCTTCACATTGCAAGTTGTCAAATTAAACAAATCACTCAAATGACTTCTATGCACCTTAGAACAAGATATTACATATTCTCACTACGAGACCCAATACCATTCTTCATGGATAACGGTTTCTATTTATATTCACGCTTTCGTACTATGCTTGGGCGTTAAATCTTAATATGGGTACAATGACTTCCACAAGCCTCGGTGGTAATTGGCACTTATGCCCGATAACCAGCTTCGAAGACGCAACGCAAGCAGAGACAGCTGCAGCAGTGGGATCACACATAATTCCTGGAAACATTGAGTCGTTACCTCGCTGGATGTGGCTTCACTGTTTTCGCGCTGATCAACGCGTGAAGGCTTTTATGCACACTGGTCCTCGGGGCTGGGACGCGCTAATAGCCTGTTTCGTGCATAACGGTACCTTGCAGTTTACTCTAGGCCCAATGGTACTAGCATCGGTCCCTGTGACACGGCACGTCATACGTATGCTGCGTACGGATGAGGAGCCGCTGGTTGCGAATGGACTGGTTGCAATTCGCCGCGCTCTCGAAGGGAATGGTCTAATCTTCCTGGAAGGCATTGAGGAGGATTCCGTGTTGGGTAAGTGCCTGCGAAATTCAGAAGAGCTTAGGCGGAATTATCATATTCTGCCCTTTGGTCCTCCATACAATCACCACTATATCGACCTCCCGAAAACCTTTGACGAATATCTCGGCACTCTGGGCGCCACGAATAGATATGGTATCCGTCGCACCCGGAGACGGCTGGAAAAAGACAGTGCCGGTGAATGCATTGTTGAGAAGTACCTGAGAGTCGAGGATATAGCGCGTTTCGTGGATGACGCATGTGCCGTCTCCAGTACCACATGACAGTACCAGCAGCAGGGTGACGGACTTCGCGATCCACAAGTGCTTCGTGATCGCTTCGAGCATACAGCGCGTCTGGGCTGGTTCCGTGGCTACTTGCTACGAGTGCACGGTAAACCAGTGGCCTTTCAGGTGGGACACGTACTTGAAGGCGTGCACTACGGTCAGGAAATCGGCTACGATCCGTCGTGGGCGAAAAAGTATGTCGGCATGTATCTTTTGATGGCCGTTATCGAGGACCTGATCTCCAACGAACGTGTATATTGCTACGACTTAGGATGTACGGACTCACTGTATAAACAGCGATTTAGCGGTCGCTCCTCACACGAGAGTTTCTACTATCTTTTCCCACGCACTGTTCGCATGTCTGCTTTGTGGATTGCTTTACGCATCAGCATCGATGCCACCAATTTAGTACGTAGGATCTTGACAACAGTAGGCCCCGTACGCTGATTGCTGCAACGCTTTGGCTACAAGATGCGATGAGGAGAAAGGGCCGTGATGACGCACTGCTCTCTACACAACCTCCTCCAAGTACTGAACAGTGTGGGCGATAGAATCGAACGTCCGCTTTTGGCACAAAGCGGACGTTCCCCTCTTTCCCATATCAGAAAAAGTAGGGTGCTAATTACAACAAATATTAAAGGAAGTATCATTTGAGGTCTAAGGCAACCGTGCCTAGTACCAAAGATACAACTACTAACAACATCAAAATCAGCCACTCCTTTCCATTAAAGTCCATAAATGGCGGGTTAAGAGGGTTTAGTTGATGCCACCATTTCTTATTAGTTCTTCTTCTATGAGCGATTAACAATGCATGGCCGCCAACAAACCAAATTGCAAAACAAGCGACCAAGAGAAATAGATTAAATGGAGCCATTGAGCCGAAGGCATCACCAACTGAGGAGATTCTGGTGGTGGATTACTTATCTGGTCTGTTATTGGAAGTAAACCACCAATTTCTGCTAATACGAAAACTAGAATTATTGGGACAGCAAAGAATGCGACACTTTTCCAATACGTTTTTTTATTTTTGGCGGTTAGCATGCGGAAAAAAGAGAAAGGTATAATTATTAATGCGGCAATAAATACAACCGCAAAGATACCTATAAATATTAGATTAGGTTCTTCCATACTTTTCTTAACGCTCCGTTTATTAACTGATATAAACGGCAGTTAAGGCCACCAACTTAAAGAACCAAGCTGGTTTTGTATCGTGATGTGTTAAATGTCCGCTTTTGGCACAAAGCAGACATTCAAGAGCATTCCCAACTCAGTGTTTCAGCTAAGCAATCCGTTATATAAATACAAACCAAAAATGGCAAATCCTACCCAGAGTAATATTTAAAATTCTGTATAGCAATATTTAATCAGATAACTAAAGTAAAAGGCAGGCCACGCACCTTTTATTTTTATACTTTCATATTTTCTACACTTATTTGCTCTGGGTGCTCAGATAGTCAATCTCTAACAGTAGAAGAAGCAAAGAAACTAAAATATCAGGTAACGTTAGAAAATGTTAATTTTGATGTGCCCGTGCTATATACTTATTTTAACTATAAAACAACTGGTCGTCGGTGGATTAGGCCTACACAAGGTGAAATTGATGGTACCAGTAGACGGGAAGTCGATCACATCAGTGTTGAAGTCCTGCTGCCTGATATGGCACCATATAAAGAATCTAATGCTGCTGATTTTGATACATTAGGACGGGGCAAACGTCTAAGAATTGACATAAGCAGACCACGTATAAACTGGCCATATTATTTTAACAACGCCTTTAAAAGATTAATTCCTTTACCTGCATCATCTGTAGCACCAAATATGCTTAGATATAGAGATCCAAAGTCTCAATTTTCTGATGTATATTTTAGTGATGTGAACCCTGAAAAAAAGATAACAAAAATGCGCTGTGTTGATCCGCAAAATACCCCATTTCCGCCGCCACCACCTAATCCAATTTGTAAGGTAAACACTATTTATCGTGATAAGTTAGCTATAATTTATACCTTTAGTTTAGAGTATTTGCCTCAATGGAAAGAAATTGATCAAAAAGCACGGGCATTGTTAGGCAGTTTGATCACTTCTGCCGATACTCCTACAAACTAACTCTGAATGTCCACTTTTGGCACAAAGCAGACATTCAGAAAAACCACCTACCTAGTAAAGTTGTAAGTTACCTGTAACCCATCAGTAACCATCTTTATGCTATGTTGGTAACTAACTCCACAGGTTTTAGGAGGGGGTGACATGAAAAAAGTCATACTATTAATAGTGTTAATTTTATCGGGGTGCGAATCAATCCCACCACCCCGACCAGAATACACAAATATTCCGCCACTTGAAAAAGGCTGGGCACGTCTTTATTTCACCGCAGGTAAAAGTATGGGAAGTGGAACTGATCCAGAATCTATTTTTAGCATTAATTTGAAATATCCACATAACATTGGGCCTGTTTACATTGATAATCTAAAAGTCGGCTCCACAGCTTATTTAGAGCACTTTGCTGTTGACCTGTTGCCAGGAGTTTATGAAGTCTATTGGGAGGCAACTATAGCTACTATATTTGAATTAGGTACAACTCTTACGGATAAAAGAACACTCAATATAAAAGCAGGTCAAATTAGATATTTTGCCTGTGACTGGATAGTCACATCAGAAACTCCATCATTTATATTTATGTTGTCCGATTTTGATTTTGGATATGACTATAAGATTATTTCTGAGAGATCTTCATTTGACAGTAAAAGTAAGCTAGTTTCTTACTTTAAGTATATTAACTCTGATGAACCCTCAGTAAGCATGCCAGAATAAAATGTACGTAGACAAATCTGAATGTCCGCTTGGCACAAAGCAGACGTTCGAAGACAAGCCATATCCTCAGTATTCCACCTCAAATATCCGTAATATATGTATTAGCTTAGTCACAATTAATAAGGATGGATGTAAATAGTAATGAGCTATCATAAAAAGAAATTACTAGCTCTGATAATTTCGGGTATATTTTTAGGATTTATTAATCAAGTATTTTTCTACTCAGATTCTGATGATTTATCCGATAGTAGCTGGGTTTTTTGGCTTGGAATGGCGGTCCTATTTTATTTTGCATACTATTCATTAACGCTGAGGTGCCCAAACCCAGAATGAAGAAAGGTGCAAATATTTAGGGAAGACATTCCAAAGATGTGGCATTTTCCAGAAGACGATTGCTATGTTTGCGGCACAAAACTGAATAAAGATTGAACGTCTGCTTTTGGCACAAAGCAGACGTTCAAAAAACGGTAGCTTTTTTGACTAGTTGTACATAGCTTCCAGCAGTAGCTAATACTTACATTATAAAAGGACTGGAAATTATTCCTTAACAGTATATGAGACCTTATTTGCGTCACTTACTGTAAGAAATTTTTTGTTCTTTAGTGCATTGATCAATATAGTTAATTCTTTGTCCGATAATTTTTTTGGAAATAATGAATTAATGGTACTTGAAAGTGTCTTGACGGTTCGAGGCTTTGCCGAACCACGCTGCTGAAAGTTTTCAATAATTATTTCGATTTTCTCCGAAGATGACTTCTTATTTGTAGACTTCACCAATGGGATATTGTTGTCATCACGTAGTTGCGCAACAGGCATTATCTTATTTTTAGGATTTACCAATGGGCGATTACTGACACCTAGCAATCTCGTAACAGGTATTCCCTTAGCCTTGAGGTGTCTAATCAGTGGATCGAATCCTTTGTCTTTGGAGATAATATAAAAATGTGCAGACGAATCTTGTTTTACGAGCCAACCGATATAGAATGCTATATGAAAATCAAGAGCGTTAGATCCGCTACCTGTAATCTGAATGTATTCAGCTTTGCTACCAAAGGGCTGTAATGCTTTTTCTAGTTCAATAGGAACTTTTTTCTGGTTTGCTCCGACGAAGACAATAATCTTAAAATGTTCGGCATCAAAAACAGAGAGATCTTTTGGTTGAACATTTTCGAAGTCAATTAAAATATAGTTTGTTATCAACATTACCCTCATTTTTTTCTTATCGACAGTAGTGTATTAAGTAGATTCTTATCTGTCTATAGATTATAGAAAACCATGATAGCGGCAATTCTCTACAACAAGTATTTAATATGCCAAAGTTAAAAAATCCTGAATGTCTGCTTTTGGCACAAAGCAGACATTTTTTGCTGTTTGTCCATACGTATAGTAGATATACAGGAAACTTGTAATTGCCGGTTAGATACTATACCTACAAAGGAGAAGGAGGTTTAATTATGAAGAAGGCATTAAGTTCAACTATTTTAATTTTATCGATCATCCTACCCGGATTTTCACCTGCACAGGGAGCAGAGCCTCTTGTAGTATTCCTCGTACGCCATGCAGAAAAAGACACAGATAAAAAATGGAAAGGAAAGGATAAGAGCAGACCACTAACTGAAGCTGGCCAGGAAAGGGCTAGAATACTCGCCGAAATTTTCAGTAGTCCAAATATCGATATATACATTACGAGGGATTATGTCCGAACTAAAAAAACAGCCGAACCGACCGCCGAAGAGTTCGATCTAGATTTGAACTTTTATGTACGTGATAAACCAGAGGAACTGATCGATACATTGCGCAGAAGTGGTGGTCGTAATTTAGTAGTGGCCCATAGCGGTACCTTGCCTGAGTTGGTTGCATTGCTGGGCGGTATCCCGGGGCCCGGCAAGATCGACGTTGATAACGAGTTCGACAGGCTATACGTAGTAACGATTGAAAGTGATGGTAAAACGTGTTCCGAAATGCAACGCTACGGAAAACGATACAATCCCGAGCAAAACGTAGTAAGGATTAAAAGCATTGGTAAAACGTGTTACGAAATGGAACGCTACGGAGAAACATAAAAACCCAAGCAAAAATATTATTCCCAAAATTGCTGGATATGCCTAGTCTTAGATAAACCTAGCCCCTTATCAATGTAGAACCTACTCTCTTACTTTTCTACAATTCTAGCGAAAAATATTTTAGACAGAAAATCTGAGAATACAGTTTAATTAAAAACAGGCTATCAAGGTTTTTTCTTCTTTGTAAATTTAATTGTTATAAATTGATAGATTGGATATTATTCGTATTCCTAGCTTAATAATTATCTTCAATCGTACTGACATATCGATACGATATATAAACAACAATAAAGAAAAGGAAACATGAAGATATGTTAAAAATTTGGGGAGTGTGTGTTGCCGCCATTACTTTAATGAGTATTTCAGGCTGTAATACATTAATGCCTTATTCAATTTCCGTAACGGAATTCAATGAGGGTCCTATTCAACAACCCGCTGCTATTACCATCAGCGATCCCCAAATTTATTCCCGAGAATCCCTCATAAATGATCGTCTGGAAGAAATCAAACTACTGGATGATTTATTAGAAGCTTCAAGAGACCCTTTGTTTCTCAAAAATTTCTCTGAGCCACAAATACTACGCAATTTAGAAGCAGTGTCCGCGGTAATAGCCCGTGCCCATGTAGCTATGGACCCAAAACTTAGCAAAAATATCAAAACAGAAAACGCTGATGCGTCGAATCAACCTAGCGACGATCCATATGCTTCGGTCAAGCCAGACTCGACAAATTAAGAGAGGATTTGAACAAAACGCTTACTCGTGTAAAAGTCGAAAAGAAAGGCAGCCTTTCACCTATCGAACAATTTCGTGGATTACAAGCCTACCGTTCCTTGCTCCGTCAAGCCCGTGCGGAGGTCAATCTTGATGACCTGCACTCTTCAAATGGAAACTCTATATATCGCTTTCAAGTGAAAGTAGGTGTATTCCCCGGAAAAGATAAGGACAAAATGGGGATTCTTCGTTTCACGTTTTCTCCACCTAAACTCGATGAAGAAAAATTCCAAAAAATTTATTTGCTATGGCTGGACCATATGGCTTTCAGGTTGAATCAACCTTTGCATGAGGCTCGCAGAGGTTGTCCAAGACCAGCAAGGGGTTACTCAAGTTTTATGAGTAGTAAGAGTAGTGTCGCGTTGTTCACTTTAAAAGTGATACCTGTCCTAATGAAAAATGGCAAGGAATGTAAAATCATCCTCCCTATTCCCCCAATCATTCCAGACAAATATAAAGATATGGTGGAAACACATAATAGAATGGCATTTTCAAAACTGAGAATTGATTTGGGTAGTCCTATTATTATTCCTCCTAAAAGTACAAACAAGGAAGCGCTTAATAAAATACTTAATAAATTCTTTAAGGAAGAAAAGAAGGAAGAGGATGAAACTGAGAAAAATCGAAAAACCGATTTTGTAAAAGATTTATATAAGTCCGAAGAGTTCGAAAATCATTACGTTCAGAAGAATTTAATGCGATTATTTACATCTGTCTCTACTGAGAACTCGAATCAAAGCCTGGTTCCTAAAGAATTTAAAAAGCACCTAGTTAATCAAAAATGGATTGCTAAGGGAAACGCTTATTCTTATTCCATCATGCCTGCCAGACAAGATCAGGTTAGTTCCACCTCTGCAAAGAGCGTTAGCTCTATGGAAACCGCCTTCTCACTAGCCGCAACAGCTCTTACCAAAGGTGCAAAAGGAGGTGGAGATTTTGCTTCATTTGACCGTGTGGCGGCTGCTGTAGAAGCCTTGGAAACCAATCCTATTGTAGTGGGTTTTGCTTCGCGAGATAGTTCATCTGCCAAACAGGCAAAGTTTTGTGAACAGTCTTATTCAAAAATGCCACGCGTGTGCAAGTTAGATGAATCTGGCCAACAACAACTTCCACAAATTGGCTGGGTTTTTGGGCCTCGGGCACGATTAAACCCTGCCACACGTGAAATTCAACTCATTCATTCTCCCGAGCATCATAATGTAGCGGCAGATCTTTCCATCCCTGGCTGGTGTCCCGGGGTGAGGATTACAGTTCAAAAAGCCTGGATCGGGAATTGGAAGAACTCGGGAGCCATGATACGTGAAGTGGAAAAAACAGATCACGGTGGTGTTATTGATGAGTTTTGGCGCCCCCTACCACAGAGGACAGCCGATTGGGACTCGCTAACTAATCATTTGTCCAAGAAAATTTATGGCAATTCGCAAGAGTTGCTTGATATTCGCGAAGTAGAACCGTACTATTTAACGGCCTGTGAAGACAAAGTAACTTTGAAAATATTAGGATCCAATATCTGGCGCGGTACCCGAGTATTTTTAGCTGGTACAGAAGGCGAAAACCTCCATGTCCTTCCGGACATGGAGGGAGTAAAGGTTACCTTTAATATTGCCCAAATGCTAAATACCAAAAACACCTTGAACGACATTGGAGGGTTTGAACAGCATATTCCCTTAACAGTGTGGAGTCAAAATGGGTCCGATACTTTGGCCATACCCTTTAATGGAGTACGCTCTATTGATGAAAAAGGGAAGGCAATTTGTAAATCTACATTTTCCTTAGCTGCAACTACAAGAGAAGATCATTTGGCCATTGTGCGGACGTCCCCAATAAGGATTCCTGCTTGTGGTGATGTGAATATTGTCGTACAACTTTTTCATATTGATCCTAAAATCGGAGAACTTAAGAAGGGTAATCCTGAATTGGAGAAGATAAAATTCTTTATAGATGGGATAAAGGGAGATCTGATAAATGAGAATCTGATATATGAGAACAAGGGCGATGAAAATGAAAAGTTTACAAGCACTGGAATTTTTCAAGTTAAATTTGATGCCAAGAAAATCCTAGCAAATCAGCCGAACAGAACAGGTACATTGACAGTAACGGATGATAAAAATGTGGCCTCCAGTCCATTAAGCCTCGTCTCTTGTAAAAAGAAAGATACGACAACCGCTGGGAAAAATCCGGCATCCTAGCTACCAAAACTTACAACTCACCACGTAATCAAGAAATTGACTATTGCTCCAAGTAAGAATAAACGAATAGAATTCAACATTCATTTTGAACCCAATAAGACTTCGATAAACGACCTGAACCTGAAATTTTCGGTTAGTGTTGTAGGATCACAAGGAAAAAAACATCTACCCATTTATTCTCGTACATCTGCGAGAACGGACGATACTGTTGAATTTATAATTGATGAGAATAAGGATGAAGATTTTAGTCACTTCAAAAAGGGGCAGAATCCTATTCTAGAAGTAGCCAAAGTCACATTTGAAAAGGGCAAACCTACCGAATCAAATCCAATTGGAAAGATAGTACTTTATGATGAAGATGAGGTTTTGAACGTTACGGTAAAACCACCAACTAAAACTACAATAAAATCGCCTTTAAAAAAACAAATAGTCGAGTTAAAATTTAAACGTAATGCGCTTACTGCTTTCCCTGCGCTTCGCAATGCTTCCATAAATGCTTTTATTGAGTAGCCTGGGGGCGTTAAGAATAAAGAAATTAAGTTGGAGGTCACTCCATCATCTTTGAAAATTGAAAAAGATTCCGCAAAGATTTCTATTTCGGTGGTGGATAGAAATAGTAGAACGTTGATGGAAAAGTTAATATCTAGCGGTCAAAATCTAAAAATTTATTTTGAGTACAAGAAACCATCCAAAGAAACCAAAGAGCCTGATTTACCGGTCATTTCGAATATACGTTTAGAAATAAAGAAATAGAATAGTTGTATATTTCTTTCATATTTATTATGAAAGTCCACGCTTGATTAACCCCTCTTTCGCTTTCTGGATTGTTCCGGAAGATTTCCAGTCGCGAGTATAAAGCCATTCTGTACTTAGTTGAAGGTGTCCATTATTAGAGCCTGTATGCTGCTGCATTACTTCATTTAGCAATGCCTTTGCACTAAAGCTGGCCCCTTTGAATGTCTGCTTAGTGCCAAAAGCAAACCGATTGGTATTGTTAAAATAATCGCGTAGGTCCAGAATGATGTAATAACTAAACTAAGCAAATTCCCTCGTAATTAATTCGATGTAGCTATAAAGGGGTTACAGATGAACGCACAAACGGATTCCTCTTATAACTCTAATAATGCTAATAATGAAGACATAGTAATAGCCGGCGAGTGTAAGGAGATTAAGAAAAGACGCCTTAAGATTCTTGTCGACAGATTGGATGGCTGCAAGGGTAAGACCTTTGATTCTGGGGTGCCGAATGACGAAGAGAAAAGGTTAAAAAAGTCTCTCGAAACTCTTCACAAAACGGTTGCAGATCTTTACAAAAAGGTTAAAGATAATAAGGATGAAGTAAACAGCACTTCAGAGAAAACAATCTCGGATTCCTTAAATCTCTTCGAAAGCAAAGCACGCGAAACCTGTACTAATACAGCAGATCCAAGCGCCCAGCCTGCCATTAAAAAGTGGATTGACGATGTACTTCTACTCAAGTACATGTACAGTTCAACATCAAGTTCAACAACATCGATAAATGCTATTACTGGTCTCGCTCTATCCGGGGGCGGCATACGCTCAGCAGCATTCAACTTGGGTGTGCTTCAAGCGCTTGATAAATTTAAGTTGTTTAAGCGTGTTGATTATCTGTCGACAGTCTCTGGTGGTGGTTACATAGGTGCTTCCCTAACCTGGTTCTTGCAACGACAGGTAAAAAAGGAATTTCCTTTCAGCCTCGATGGTGGTGAAAAACTGGTGGGGTCTATCCGTAGACATGCATCTTATCTAACACCCGGTGATGGCCTTAATCTTGCAGCATTATTAGCTGCTGTAGCTCGAGGCATTTTTGTAAACTTAGTTGTATTGATTCCTCCGTTTATTATTATTTTGTGGCTGATTACCTTTGGTGGTTTAAAAGTAGACTGGTTGGAGTCGGGGCTTCTTAAATCAAATTGGATAATCATTTTAACCTTAACTTTATCAGCTATTACTATATGGATCTTCAGGAGTTTCAGAGACACATATAATCCCGAAGGATGGGTCTACAGGACCATAAATAAAGGACATAACACCACCAGCTTTTCTAAAGCCGACACTTCAGGGTCTCAGGAGTGTTCGGATATATTTAAGTTTGTGATTCGGATTCTTTTATGGATAGCTATGTTGACGGCTGTATATAACCTATTCCCAACGGTTAAGGATTTTTCGGAGAATTCTGACGACAGCTACCATTTTTTTCTGATTTTGCCATTGGTTGGAGCTCTTGTGGCAATCGGCGCTAGTACTTTCTTGGATAATAGTACTTTCTTGGATAAAGAAGGCTTGTTCAAGTTTCTAGCAAAATTGGATAAAGAAGGCTTGTTCAAATGTCTAGCAAAAGAAATTATTGAAATTACTTCGTGGTTGATAGTTTTTTGGATAATCTTCCTGACTGTCGCAGCTTTATGGCCAATTTTAATAATTGCATTGATGGATTCAGAACAGAACTTTCAATTCATATTTCCTCCAGAGCTAAAGGCTGCATTGATGGATTCAAAACAGAACGATCAAGTCATATATCCTCCAGTGGTGTTCTTCAGTTTGTTGTTGGCCGGATTGATTTACCTTGCCAAATTGTTGGTTAACTATTTACTCTACGCTTTATTGTCGACGAGCAAAGCGCGACTCACTTTTGAAGATGGCCGATTTTATAGGAACTATATACTTTACACCGGAAAATATTGTGGTATAATTCTCTTATCATGAGAGGAGGATGCCATGCCTTATAAGATCAATACTGCAATCAGTGTCTACCAGTTGATGGAAATGTTTCCTGACGAGGAAACCGCACGACAGTACCTTGAGGATCGTCGCTGGAAATATGGTGTGTCTTGCCCGACATGTCAAAGCCTATCGGTCTATACAAGATCGGGAAAACGAAAAGGGATGTATGACTGTCGAGGATGCGGCAAGCATTTTAGTGTTCGGACCGGTTCCATTTTTGAAAAATCACACATTCGACTTCACAAATGGCTCTATGCCATTTACACCGTCATGACTTCTCGAAAGAGCATTAGCGCTATGCAATTAAGCAAAGAAATTGGGGTCACGTATAAGTCCGCCTGGTTTGTGTTGCATCGGATTCGAGAGGCTTGCCGTGGCGATCTTACCCGTCTCTCAGGAATCGTAGAAATCGACGAAACGTATGTGGGCGGGAAAGAACGGAACAAGCACTGGAAGAAAGGGGATAAACCGAAAGCCGGGACAGTTGGCAAACAACCCGTCCTCGGCATGAGGGAGCGTGGTGGCAAGACCGTGGCCCTGCCAGTGCCTGCGACGGATCGGCTTACGCTGTGGACGGAGATTCAAGAGGCGATAGAAATAGGCAGCACGCTCTATACGGATGACCATGCCGCCTATCGAGGCATTGAGCGTAAAGGCTATCAGCACCAAGCCGTAAACCATTGGCATTGAGAGCGTTTGGGCGGTCTTAAAACGTGGACTGAACGGCACATTCCATCAAGTATCCGTCAAGCATTTATCGCGTTATATTCATGAATTTTCGTTCAGGCTCAATGAAGGACGTTGTGGCCGGGAGACCATGCACCGCATTGAAAGCGTCTGTGATGCGGCCATTGGCAAACGCTTAACGTATCAGGGGCTTGTCCAATGAGCGCCGTAGGGACCGGCCTCTTGGATTCGGCTGTGGATGTGCTTTTTGCTCACTCCCCACTCGTTCACCGCTTGATCCAGGGAGACGCCACACTCCGTGCTTCGATCACGAGAGAAAGCGTGGATTTAATTGTGACCTCTCCCCCCTATAACGTTGGCAAAGCATATTCTGGTGCCCAACAAGATGATTCATTGCCCTACGACGCCTATTTGAACTTTTCTAAACAGTGGCTGACGAATTGTTTTCATTGGACGAAATCGACCGGTCGCTTATGCGTCAATGTCTCGCTGGATAAAAACAAGAATGGCAAGCAACCGCTTTCAGCAGACATCACGCGATTAGCAATGGAGGCCGGGTGGTGCTATCATGCGACTATTCTGTGGAATGAAGGCAATATCTCCCGTCGCACGGCATGGGGGAGTTGGAAGTCAGCCAGCGCCCCTCATGTCATTGCCCCTGTGGAAACCATTATTGTGCTCTATAAAGATACGTGGAAACGTGAGCGCCCTGGAAACAACGATATTAGCGCCGAGGAATTTAAGGAATGGTCGTTGGGGTCATGGTCATTCAATGGAGAGAGCAGGAAACGGATTGGTCATGAGGCCCCATTTCCAAGAGAACTGCCGAAACGCTGCATCAAGATATTCTCGTTTATCGGGGACACGGTGTTTGATCCGTTTGTCGGATCTGGCACTACTATGATAGAAGCGATCCGACATGGTCGGCAAGCCATTGGTTTTGAGAAAGAGCCCAAATATTGTGAGCTGACCAGAGATCGGATTTTCAAGGAATGCAATCTCTCATTGAGGAAATCCTTACCGATAAGGCAGGGAAAATCTACTGCGCCGTGTTGGAGCAGTTAATCTATCAACGGCCCTCTCAATCATTAAGGACGGGTGTGCTCGCTATCAGAAGCAGTTCCCGTCCAACCCTTCGATCAACGGCCGGATGCTCGAATTTCTGACCTGTGAAACCCTGAAACAAGAGGGAGTCCTCCCCTTCTACTACCAAGCCCGATTTGCACATGTGCCGAATGCGGATTTTGATGTGGTGTTATATCATCCTCGACGACCTGTCGCCCTCTCTGTGAAAACGTCACTCCGTGAGCGGTACAAGCAGGCTGATTTAGAAGGGTTGGCCTTACGGCAGGTTTATCGAGGGGCCGAATCGTATCTCCTTACATTGAGTGAAGAATGGGGATTGGTGTAGCAAAAGATTGAGTCCGGGGAGGTGACTGGTCTCACAGCCTGCCTCCTCGCCAATACCGATGCCTATGACAACCTGCTTTCCACGCTGAAACAGCGAACATTTGAGTTAGCCAAACAGATTACCCCGTTACATCCGTTACATGGCAGTCCGGTAACAACTACATAAATCCCTTTAAAGACCTGCAAACTGATTTGGGAGATTTACGTATTCGCTCAGACATACAGGCTCGGACGTTAACTACGGTCACCGCCACGACCCGTACCACTACCAGCACTCCGGCAATGAACTGGGTCACCAAGAATGGTTGGTATGTTGATTTTAATCCGGGTAACGCTTCACCGGGCGAGCGTTTGAATGTGGACCCACAACTGATATTAGGAACGTTAATATTTGCGACCAATGTTCCGGCGAACACGGCTTGTAGCGTGGGCGGAGAAAGCTGGCTCTATCAGCTCGATTACCTAGAAGGAACTTTTGTGACGACCGCTGCGAATGCGGTGGCAGCCACCAAATCCAGCAATGCTACTGTGGGCTTTGTAGTGGTGAAATTGCCAAGTGGGGCTATAAAATCATCAAGACCGAAAGTACCGGCGCTAAGGGTACCGTGGGCATGAATGTCGGCTCTAGTGGCGCGGGTGGGAAACGCGTCTCCTGGCGTGAACGAGTTAACTAATAATAGCTGGCAGTAACCACTAACAGGATAAAATTAACCGAGGCGGTTGAACGCCGCCATGGTTATTTTTTTTTCGGTAGCGGAAATACCACATCCTCAACCACGCCACTTAGTTCTAGCACCTTCACTCCATCCCCTGTTTGTCCTGTTCCTATTTGTTTGAGTCGTAGGATGACTTCTTGCACCAAGATTTCTGGTGCGGA
The DNA here is from genome assembly GCA_965248035.1 of Nitrosomonadaceae bacterium. Taxonomy (GTDB): domain Bacteria; phylum Pseudomonadota; class Gammaproteobacteria; order Burkholderiales; family Nitrosomonadaceae; genus BJGV01. The sequence continues at coordinate 1,467,654 of OZ252054.1, read as the reverse complement.
GGCTCCAGCGGTGATACCAATCCGGTCTTTTCCTTCCAACCACTTGTCCTGTAATTGCTCGGCGCGGTCTATCATGTATGCATCCACACCAGCGTTTCGCGCCACTTCACATAAGCGGTTAGAATTAGAGCTGTTGGGGGAGCCAACCACAATGACTAGATCGCATTGCTTAACCAACAGCTTGACTGCATCCTGGCGATTTTGTGTGGCATAGCAAATATCGTCTTTTTTGGGTCCTGTAATTTCTGGAAAACACCGCTTTAATGCTTTGATCACCCGGCTAGCATCATCTACCGATAGCGTAGTCTGAGTAACATAAGCCAAGTTGGTAGCGTTTTTGACCTGTAAATTGTCCACGTCGTCTTCTGTTTCCACCAGATACATGCTACTGCCATCACCTTCAGCCTGCCCCATAGTACCTTCAACCTCCGGATGACCTTGATGACCTATCATGATGATCTCCTTGCCCTGCGCCCTCATCTTAGCTACCTCAACATGAACCTTTGTGACCAGCGGGCAGGTGGCATCAAACACCTTGAACTTTCTAACTTCGGCCTCTCGTCGCACCTCATGTGAAACACCGTGAGCACTAAAAATCAGGATGCTACCTTTTGGTACTTCATCAAGATTTTCGACAAATACGGCTCCTTTATTTTCCAAATTTTCCACCACGAAGCGATTGTGTACCACCTCGTGACGAACGTAAATCGGCGCTCCATGCTTGGACAGTGCCTGTTCGACAATTTCAATAGCTCGGTCTACCCCCGCACAAAAACCTCTGGGATTTGCTAGCAATACGTCAACCACTGGTTATCCTCCTCGCTAAATTGTAGCTGTCAACACCAAAAACTGGCAAATATATTTTATCTATCAAAAGGCGATAACTCATCCTACAAAGATTATCCTTTTTGCTTCCCCGACCGAGCGCCTTCAATTTGCTCACAAACTGTTTTCGTTGCCTGTAGCATACGCGGTGTCTGGCGATGGATCAAATCAGGATGCACAAAGAAGAGATGATTATTTCTCACAGCCCTAATATGCGGAAATCGCTGCCACAATTCTCTCGCTCCAGTTCCAGCAGATACGATCGGCGTACTGCTGATAATGATCTGAGGATCAGTTTCCAGTAAACTTTCTGCAGAAATCACCAACGTCAAAGAAGGTGCGGCGGCGAACACATTAATACCACCGCAAATGTTGATGATGTCGCTGATGATATGATTGCCACTCACGGTCATCAACGGCTGATGCCAGATTAAGTACAACACCCTAACCTGTTGACGAGTCCTATAGCGTTGCTTGATTTTCCGCAAGTCTACATCATAAGCACTCGCCGCAAGTTCTGCTATCTCTAATGTTCCTGCTAGCTTACCGGTCTTCCGCAATAACCTCGGAATATCTTCCAAATTGGTTGCCTCTGTGACAAATACTGTCAAACCTAGTCTCTCAAGTTTGTCAATGTCCGCCACTTTATTTCCACTTCCCCAAGCGATTACCAGATCAGGCTCGAGTGCGACGATTCTCTCCAGATCTAGACTAGATGAATCTCCAATACTCGGAATAAATTTAGCAACATCAGGATAATCACTATAGCTGCTGACACCTACGAGTTTGTCACCCGCGCCAGCAGCAAACACCAGTTCAGTGATATTTGGAGAAAGCGAGATGATACGTCTGGCGGAATGATTAAGACGGACACTGCGTCCGCGATCGTCAGTCAGGATAAACGGGACATCCGCCGCAGCGCCAAAAGGAGCATGCAAGAGTATTGAAAATATAAACAGCGGAAGTGATACGACACCACACCATATCTTCATCAAGAATTGGGCGGCCTGGCGCCTTAATTTACCTTAAGATAACCCACGAGCTTTCCACCGGTTTCGCGCAGATGCTCACTCATCATGGCAAGTAGCTGTACCAAAATTTTTGCGCCCAGTTTGGGTTCATTGTCAATAATTTGAACCAGGGCATCGCGTGTTAACACTGCGAATACCGAAGGCTCTGCAGCAATACAGGTGGCAAAACGCTTTTCACCATCCACTACCGCCATTTCACCCATTATCATACCCGGATGTAGAGTAGTAATGAGCTTCATGCGGTGCTGATTATCCTGCTTTAAAATATCTACACTACCCTCGATCAACAGCAACATGTAGTCACCATCTTCACTTTCCTTTCGGTGAGAATAATGTCCTTTTTTTTCGTTCGATAAAGACTCATGTAACTTGCCAACAAGTTTATGTCAAATCGATCAAGCACACCAAATAACTTGGTCTTCGAGATCAGATCTCAGACTTGGTCCGTTATGACAGAACCATTGCCGATGAATTCAAGGTCATTAAGTCTATTATCTTTGACGGGTTGATATGGTTGTGTCATCTGCACTGACTCGCACGTAAGCTATGCATCCAAGTATCGTTTGACTAGGGCTGCGCGTTGTTCGTAGGCCCTGCGGGCGATGGAAATGTCTTCTAGAAAATGTGGCAACTCTTTAATCGTTAGTGCTTGCGGTCCATCCACCAGTGCCTTGCTCGGTACTGGATGAAAATCCGCCAGGATCATGTTGGCACCCGCGATCACGCCTTGAGCGGTGACTTGCATGATATCAAGTATGCCGTCTGGCGAACAAGTGCGCGCACCCACTGAATGTGAAGGGTCAATACACACTGGCATGCGCGTTAGGCGCTTAATCACTGGCACATGAGCAAAATCCACGAAATTACGGTGAGGGTCAGCGGTGTTGGTTTTCATCCCGCGCAGGCCAAACACCACCTTGCGGTTTCCCTCGGAAGCCAGGTATTCTGCAGCATTAAGCGACTCGTCCAAAGTGATGCCGAAACCGCGTTTAATCAGTACTGGGAAATCCTGCTGGCGCCCAACGATTTTCAGTAGCTCAAAATTTTGCGTGTTGCGGGTTCCAATCTGTAGCATTACACCGGTGGGATTGCCGGCCCGATCAAGTGCCTCGTGAATTTCATCGACGTGGGATTCGTGGGTGATTTCCATGGCGATAACCTTGATTCCATATTTTCCAGCCAGATCGAAAACGTAAGGCAGACAATCCTTGCCATGGCCCTGAAACGAATACGGGCTGGTACGCGGCTTATAGGCTCCCATTCGGGCACAGATTAGATCATGGTCGTGCAACGCTTTCATCATGATTTCGACATGTTCCTGCGTATCCACTGCACACAATCCGGCGAACACATTAAGCGTATCCTGGCCGAAACATACTCCGTTGTAATCGAAATAAGTGGGGCGGTCGTCATTCTTGTGCCGTCCGAGAACACGATACACCTCCGAAATCCGCACCACCTTATCGACGCAAGGCAAGCTTTGCATATCTTCGATGGGTAGCGCTTTGGTGCTGCCAATCAAATATACCTCTGTAAGCGTCTGTTCAACGCCAGTTTCGAAATGTACGCGTGTGGAAATACCCGGCAGGTTGGCAAGATGTGCCATTAACTGCTTGTATTCAGGGCTATCAGCGCGTGCGTCTGGGGTCAGGATGAGAATCATAGAGTGGTATTGTCAGAATCGACACACAAGTACAGTAGTGCAAGTTACAAAGTAAGCAAATTCTAACTGAAACAACCACCACTTGCCATGCAATTGAATATGGCGTTTAATCGTAATTTCTGGTGTAAGAGCGTTCTCCAGGAAAAATTTTTGACTTGCTCACTACCCCATGCCATCTAAAACGACTCCGCCAGATCGCAACAAGCTGAACCGGATTGTTGCTGAAGCCCGGCGTAACCGGGAACAACGGGAGACAACTTACCGCGAGTTAGCGCTTAGAATTTATCCGTGGATCTGTGGACGTTATGCGCAATCGTCAGTCAGGATAAACGGTACTTCCGCCTATCCTTTTGACTAGGGCTGCGCGTTGTTCGTAGGCCCTGCGGGCGATGGAAATGTCTTCTAGAAAATGTGGCAACTCTTTAATCGTTAGTGCTTGCGGTCCATCCACCAGTGCCTTGCTCGGTACTGGATGAAAATCCGCCAGGATCATGTTGGCACCCGCGATCACGCCTTGAGCGGTGACTTGCATGATATCAAGTATGCCGTCTGGCGAACAAGTGCGCGCACCCACTGAATGTGAAGGGTCAATACACACTGGCATGCGCGTTAGGCGCTTAATCACTGGCACATGAGCAAAATCCACGAAATTACGGTGAGGGTCAGCGGTGTTGGTTTTCATCCCGCGCAGGCCAAACACCACCTTGCGGTTTCCCTCGGAAGCCAGGTATTCTGCAGCATTAAGCGACTCGTCCAAAGTGATGCCGAAACCGCGTTTAATCAGTACTGGGAAATCCTGCTGGCGCCCAACGATTTTCAGTAGCTCAAAATTTTGCGTGTTGCGGGTTCCAATCTGTAGCATTACACCGGTGGGATTGCCGGCCCGATCAAGTGCCTCGTGAATTTCATCGACGTGGGATTCGTGGGTGATTTCCATGGCGATAACCTTGATTCCATATTTTCCAGCCAGATCGAAAACGTAAGGCAGACAATCCTTGCCATGGCCCTGAAACGAATACGGGCTGGTACGCGGCTTATAGGCTCCCATTCGGGCACAGATTAGATCATGGTCGTGCAACGCTTTCATCATGATTTCGACATGTTCCTGCGTATCCACTGCACACAATCCGGCGAACACATTAAGCGTATCCTGGCCGAAACATACTCCGTTGTAATCGAAATAAGTGGGGCGGTCGTCATTCTTGTGCCGTCCGAGAACACGATACACCTCCGAAATCCGCACCACCTTATCGACGCAAGGCAAGCTTTGCATATCTTCGATGGGTAGCGCTTTGGTGCTGCCAATCAAATATACCTCTGTAAGCGTCTGTTCAACGCCAGTTTCGAAATGTACGCGTGTGGAAATACCCGGCAGGTTGGCAAGATGTGCCATTAACTGCTTGTATTCAGGGCTATCAGCGCGTGCGTCTGGGGTCAGGATGAGAATCATAGAGTGGTATTGTCAGAATCGACACACAAGTACAGTAGTGCAAGTTACAAAGTAAGCAAATTCTAACTGAAACAACCACCACTTGCCATGCAATTGAATATGGCGTTTAATCGTAATTTCTGGTGTAAGAGCGTTCTCCAGGAAAAATTTTTGACTTGCTCACTACCCCATGCCATCTAAAACGACTCCGCCAGATCGCAACAAGCTGAACCGGATTGTTGCTGAAGCCCGGCGTAACCGGGAACAACGGGAGACAACTTACCGCGAGTTAGCGCTTAGAATTTATCCGTGGATCTGTGGACGCTGCGCGCGCGAATTTACCCGTGAGAACGTTCAATCCCTTACGGTGCATCACAGGGATCACAACCACGACAATAATCCGTCCGATGGCAACAATTGGGAGCTACTATGTATTTACTGTCATGAGAATGAGCATGCCCGGCATTTGGATAATGCTGAAAGTGGTAAACCAGAGTCTGGTAATGAATTGGGATCACAAGCTGTCCATCGACCATTCGCCGAACTTAAAGCCTTGCTCAAAGAAAAAAATAGGTTTTCAATATAAGGCTGAATTTGTCTTCCCCGCTCACCAATGAAAACTCTACCTCTACAACGTAAAACTAAGAAAGTTGTGAACTACCCACCCGCTATTTTTTTGATGGGTCCCACTGCCAGCGGGAAAAGCAGTATCACACTGGAAATCGCCAACCATTTATCGGTAGAAATCATTAGTGTGGATTCTGCCCAGGTCTACCGAGGTATGGACATTGGCACCGCCAAGCCAAGTGCGAAAACATTGGCAGCAGTGCCGCACCACCTTATCAATCTGATCGAACCACATGAGCGTTATTCTGCTGCACGGTTCCGAGATGATGCGTTGGTTGCAATGCGAGAGATTACCGAGCACAGCAAAATTCCACTACTAGTTGGCGGTACCATGCTTTATTTCCGGGCACTGCTAGAAGGGCTGTCTGAGCTTCCACCTGCCGACATGGGCGTGCGTATGGTGATTGATACCAAGGCCGAAGAAAACGGCTGGCCTGAAATGCACAAGGAGTTACAACAGCTCGACCCAGCCATCGCTGCGCGTATCCAACCCACCGATAGCCAGCGCATCCAACGTGCATTGGAAGTATATTACCTTACCGATAAACCTATGTCGGAACTGCTGAAAAAACCCAGATATGTATATCTTCCTTATCGTGTAAGCAGCATCGCCCTGATTCCGGATGATCGCGAAGTTCTGCATCAGCGCATAGCAAATCGCTTCGAAGAAATGCTGGAACTAGGATTGATCGGCGAAGTCCGTGCTGTCCGGGATAAATTTGGGCTTGAAGCCGAGACCCCATCGATGCGTTGTGTCGGCTACCGACAAGTGTGGATGTATTTGGACAATGAAATCAGCCTGACTGAAATGCGAGAAATGGGCCTTGCTGCCACACGTCAATTGGCAAAACGACAGCTCACTTGGCTGCGCTCTATGAAAGGATTTAAAGAATTTAATTGCTTTGCAGAAAATTTGCCGCAACTGGTCTTGGAATATTTGCAAGATAGCGGGCTAAAGAGTGCGGCAAATTCAAAATCAAGGCAGCGGAAGCACACGGGTTAACAATCCATATTTCTGACTCACCATGCTGACATGAGGTAGTATGATGATCTCACTTTACATCGCATACGCAGGAAAAATATTATGGTTCAGTTCTTTTTTTCTCTGTTTCTAGGTCTGGTTACCCTTGTTGGTATTGTTTTATTGGTCCGTCCGCTACGCCGTATTTTTGTTTCCAGCCCCCTATTGAAATTTTATCGGAAAATCCTGCCGCAGGTGTCGCAAACTGAACAAGAAGCTCTAGATGCAGGAACCGTATGGTGGGACGGAGAACTGTTTAGTGGCAAACCGGACTGGAATAAGCTGCTAGCTTATCCCAAACCACAACTTAGCGTCGAGGAAAAAGCTTTCCTTGATGGCCCGGTAGAACAATTATGTGCGATGCTGGATGAATGGCATATTACGCGCGAACTGCATGACCTTCCGCCTAGTGTTTGGCAATTCATCAAAGACAATGGCTTTTTCGGCATGATTATCCCCAAACAATATGGCGGCCACGGTTTCTCAGCCCTGGCACATTCTGAAGTGGTGATGAAAATCAGTTCGCGCAGCGGCACAGCGGCAGTAACAGTAATGGTACCAAATTCACTAGGGCCTGCAGAGCTACTCTTACATTACGGCACGGAAGATCAGAAAAATCACTACCTTCCACGCTTAGCAAAAGGCTTGGAAATACCGTGCTTCGCGCTCACTGGACCCGATGCTGGATCAGACGCTGGAGCAATTCCCGATTTGGGTGTCATCTGCCGCAGTGAATTTAATGGCAAGCAGGACGTCCTGGGTATGCGCGTTACCTGGGAAAAACGCTATATTACTTTGGGCCCAGTAGCAACGCTACTGGGCCTTGCATTTAAACTCTATGACCCTGATGGACTACTTGGGGAAGAAAAAGACCTCGGCATTACGCTAGCATTGATTCCTACCAATATACCGGGCGTTTCCATCGGTCGCCGTCATTTCCCACTCGACGCTGCATTCCAGAACGGCCCGAATACTGGCAAAGACGTGTTCGTCCCTATCGAATGGGTGATCGGCGGCCGTGAGGGTGTAGGCAACGGCTGGCGCATGCTAATGAATTGTCTTGCCGCAGGACGCTCAATTTCGTTACCTGCGACCAGTGTTGGCGGAGCCAAGCTTGCGACGCGTACCAGCGGCGCCTATTGCATGGTGCGGGTACAATTTAAGATCCCAATCGGGCGCTTTGAAGGTGTGGAAGAAGCATTAGCGCGCATTGGTGGTAACACCTACATGATGGATGCGGCGCGGATAATGACGGCAGGCGCAGTAGATCTAGGTGAAAAACCCTCGGTCGTTTCTGCCATCGTCAAATACCATCTTACCGAACGAGCTCGCCAAGTGATCAATGACGCGATGGATGTACATGGGGGTAAGGGAATCTGCATGGGACCAAACAATTATCTGGGACGCGCCTATCAGCAAATCCCTGTTGGTATTACGGTGGAAGGCGCTAATATTCTCACTCGCAGTTTGATTATTTTCGGCCAGGGAGCAATACGTTGCCACCCCTATGTGCTTAAAGAAATTCACGCAGCTAATGACAGTGATAGCGCTCGTGCTTTGAAGGAATTCGATCAGGCATTGATTGGACACATCGCTTTCAGTTTTAGCAATGGTTTGCGTTGCTTGCTGTATGGACTAACCGGCGCATCCCTGGCAAGCGCACCCAACAACGCCAGTGTAGAGATCGCGGGCTATTATCGACAACTGACACGGTTCTCCACTGCTTTTTCGCTGGTTGCTGATGTCTCCATGCTGATACTTGGCGGCTCTCTCAAACGCAAGGAAAAACTTTCTGCCCGTCTGGGAGATATCCTCAGTATGCTTTATTTGTGCTCAGCTACATTAAAGCGATTCGAGGACGATGGTCGCCCTGCATCCGATTTACCGTTGCTGCACTGGTCAATACAAGATGCACTTTATCGTATACAACTAGCATTCATTGGCCTACTGGACAATTTCCCAGTCCGTATCGCGGCATGGAAGTTGAGATTGCTAGTGTTTCCTCTGGGCAAATCATTCTCCCCCCCGTCAGATGAATTAGGGCACAAAGTTGTCAAAGTAATGATGGCGCCAGGAGATGCACGTGATCGCCTAACTGCGGGTATTTACGTCCCGACATCTGCTAACGAACCACTTGGAGTTCTGGAGTTGGCATTACAATGTGTAGAGGTATGCAAAGTAGCCGATTCTAAAATACGTGCGGCCGTTAAAGTCGGACAAGTTTCAGCGTGGGGTGATGAGAAAATTGCCGAGGCGCTGGATCAGGGCGTTATTACTACTACTGAAGCGGAATCTTTAAAGAAAATGAAATCTCTTCGCCGCAGCGTGATCATGGTAGACGACTTCCTACCAGATTTTGGCTAGAAGATAACGACCACTTGACCCTGGCTACACATGTTTCACGAAGTTGTGGAGACACGATCATAACAACCGAACTAAACAACATAACAAGTATCATCCCGGCAGAGGTGGCCAGGACGCTGGATGGTCTATTCAGCGAGCGGGTACGACGCTCACCCCAGATGGTGGCTTATCGAAATTATGATCAGTCAACTGGAAGGTGGCACGACCATACCTGGGCGCAAATTGATAGAGAAGTCGCACGCTGGCAGGTTGCTCTCTCTAAGGAATGTCTAGTCCCTGGTGACCGAGTAGCAGTAATGTTAAGAAACTGCCCAGAATGGGTGATATTCGATCAGGCAGTGTTAGGGCTAGGACTCGTGGTTGTACCACTTTATGCAGAGGACCATGCTGAAAATGCGGTCTATATTCTGCGTGATTCTGGCACCCGATTATTGCTGCTGGAAGATCTGGCACAGTGGAAAACATTTTATGAGGTGCGTGATCAAATCAATGGTCTGTTACGAATCGTAACGATCAATTCTTTTGAAAATACTTCCGACAAAGTCAATGATGGTGCTGTGATAGCGCTTCGTGATTGGCTGCCTGAAAAAGCTGGGGAAGTGCAGCACGGTAACCATAATCCAGGTGATCTAGCCACCATCATATATACCTCTGGCACTTCCGGTCGCCCCAAGGGTGTGATGCTTAGCCATCATAACTTGCTTACCAACGTAAATAGTTGCTCACAAGTTGTGCCAGTTCAGCAAGATGACCTGTTCCTCTCGTTTCTCCCGCTTTCGCATGTGTTTGAGCGTACAGTGGGATACTACCTTGCATTAATGAGCGGGGTCACTGTTGCTTATGCGCGGTCAATCCAGCAGCTACAAGAAGATTTGGTAACTGTTCGCCCCTCACTTCTTATTTCGGTGCCACGAGTTTATGAACGAGTTCACGCGGCAATTCATGCCAAACTTGCGGAGAAATCTGCCCTGAGCCGCCTAATATTCAATCTTGCGGTAGAAGTAGGCTACAGTCGCTTCGAGTTCCAACAGCGACGAGGATCATGGAAAATCTCGCACCTGTTGTGGCCACTTCTGGATAAGCTTGTAGCAAGGGAAGTAATGAGCAAGCTAGGCGGGCGGTTGCGGCTTGCGATGGGTGGTGGCGCTGCTTTGTCAAGTAACGTATCGCGGATGTTTATTGGCTTGGGGCTGCCGATCCTGCAAGGTTACGGTATGACCGAATGCTGCGTAGCATGCGTCAATAGTATTGAGAATAATGTCCCCACCAGCGTAGGTCGTGCCCTTCCCGGCGTAGAAATAAGACTCGGTGAGAATAATGCGTTGCTGATTCACGGTCCCAGCGTAATGCTAGGTTACTGGAACAATCCAGAAGCCACCAGATCAGTATTAACTCAGGACGGCTGGCTTAATTCAGGCGATATGGTACGTATCGATGAGACGGGAAGAGTAACCATTACCGGGCGTATAAAAGAGATCATTGTCACGTCCAATGGTGAGAAAATTCCGCCGGTAGATATGGAAACGGCGATTTTGCGCGACCCGCTATTTGAGCAAGTGATGCTAGTTGGGGAAGGGCGCTCATATTTAAGCGTGCTGGTCGTTCTCAATTCTAACAGTTGGGTAAGCGTATCCGCACAGCATAATCTTGATCCAGAACTGCGACACTTGGTACAAGACAACAAGGTCGAAGAAATCGTGCTAGATAGAATTGTTCATCAGATACGCGAGTTCCCTGGCTATGCCAAAATACATCGTGCTGCGCTGGTACCAGAGCCGTGGACCGTCGAGAATGGTATGCTAACGCCCACCCTGAAACTGAGGCGGGCACAAGTGCTGGATCGTTACAAGGATGAAGTGAGTAGGCTCTACGAAGGACATTAATAGGACTTATCCGTCTACGTATAAAAACGTTCAACTGTTAACAAAATTGAGGTATGGCCAAAATGAGTAACAACACAGAAATCCACACATCATTGCCACAAGGCCGTGACCCGACACTGCGCATAGTCCCCATGCCAACGGACACCAACCATGCCGGCGATGTGTTTGGTGGCTGGATAATGTCACAGGTAGATATGGCCGGTAGTCTCATGGCGATCCGCCGTGCTCGCGGACGGGTGGCCACAGTGGCTGTGAATAATTTCGTGTTCAAGCAACCCGTGTTTGTTGGTGATCTTGTTAGCTTTTATGCTGAAATTATCAAGGTAGGGCATACCTCAATCACAGTGGATGTAGCCGTGTATGCCCAGCGAGGACCCCGCGAGGGGGGTAAAGAAATATGCATAAAAGTGACTGAGGCAGTGCTAACGTATGTGGTGATAGATGAAAAACGCAGGCCACGAATAGTGCCGCAGAAATGATGTTAGAGCTGGTTCAAACAGGAGAAGAGGTTGAGCGACAATAACTTCATCGTGCGCAAAGTTGCTGTACTGGGTGCGGGAGTAATGGGCGCACAAATCGCTGCACATCTGGTTAACGCCAACGTTGAAACGCTGCTGTTTGAGCTCTCGGCGAAACAGGGCGACCTCAACACCAATGTGGCAAAAGCCGTGGAAAATCTAAAAAAACAACAACCCGCACCGTTCTCGGTCGCAACCAAAGCAGCTCAAATCCAACCCGCCAATTACGATCAGCATCTTGAGCTGCTCAAGGATTGCGACATAGTGATTGAGGCAATTGCCGAACGTATGGAATGGAAAACCGAGCTGTATAAAAAGGTTGCGCCAAATCTTGGTGCGCACACAATTTTTGCGAGTAACACTTCAGGGCTTTCCATTAACCAGTTGGCGCAAGCATTTCCAAAAGATTCGCGTAACCGCTTTTGTGGCATCCATTTTTTCAATCCACCACGTTACATGCACTTAGTAGAGCTGATTGCCTGCGAAGAAAGCGATGCTGCAATACTCGATGATCTGGAAAAATTTTTGGTCACTTACCTCGGTAAGGGAGTCATTCGAGCCAAGGACACGCCTAATTTCATTGCCAATCGAGTAGGTGTGTTTTCCATGCTCGTAACCATGCACTACGCTAAGGAATTTGGACTAAGCTTTGATCTAGTAGATGCCTTGACTGGTTCCTTGATTGGCCGCCCCAAGAGCGCCACTTTCCGTACTGCCGATCTGGTGGGGTTAGATACGTTAGCACATGTGATCAACACCATGCGCGACACGCTGCCCGACGACCCATGGCATAGATTTTTTGTCGTACCAGATTGGCTACAAAGCTTAATAGACAACGGCTCTCTTGGACAAAAAACTAAAAGTGGCATCTATCAAAAAGTGGGCAAGGAGATTCATGTACTTGATCTTTCCACACTAAAATATCACCTTTCTACGGGCAGCTGTGACGATGAGATCAAGGAACTGCTTAAGCGCAAAAATCCGGTAGAGAAACTTGCTGCGCTCCGTGAAAATCGTCACTCACAAGCACAATTTCTTTGGGCAATATTTCGTGATGTATTTCATTATTGCGCTGTTAATCTTGCTACGATTGCAGATAATGCACGTGATCTTGATCTCGCCATCCGCTGGGGTTTTGCTTGGAATCAGGGTCCATTTGAAATCTGGCAGGCATCAGGATGGAGAGAGATTGCCGCATGGATCAATGAGGATATCGCCGCAGGTAAAAGCCTGAGTACAACACCGCTACCTACTTGGGTGCTTGAAGCGAGACGCAGTGGAGTACATACAAAGTCAGGCTCATATGCGCCATCTACAAAAACCGAGCGTCCGCGTTCAACGTTGCCCGTATACCAGCGACAATTGTTTCCCGATCGGGTGCTAGGTGAGGAAGCACAATACGGCAAAACCATATTCGAAACTGATGCAGTAAGGATGTGGCATACCGGAGACGACATTGCAATAGTCAGCTTCAAGAGCAAGATGCACACCATCGGCAACGATGTACTAGATGGAATGCAACAAGCCATAGACGAAGCAGAGCGCAATTGGCGCTCATTAGTGATCTGGCAAACTGAGCCACCATTTTCTGCTGGGGCCAACTTGCGAAAAGCAACGGAGCGTCTAAAAAATGACGCCACGCCTTCTACATTAAGCCTGTTGACAAAAAAACTTAAGAAAGCAGCGCAATCTACAATACTTAAAGCCGCCCGCAATCTTAATCTCGCAGATGCACTAATGGCCGGTAAGCTGGCCGAGGTTGAGGCTATGATTGCGCAATTCCAGCAGACGTCACAAGATCTCAAGTACTCGATGATCCCTACCGTGGCAGCGGTGGATGGACTTGCTTTAGGTGGCGGCTGCGAATTTGTGATGCACTGTGACCGTACAGTAGCCACACTCGAAAGCTACATAGGGCTTGTGGAAGTAGGTGTAGGGTTATTGCCAGCAGGTGGCGGTTGTAAGGAACTTGCTTTGCGGGCAGCACAAAACACAAAAGAAGATGATCCTTTTACGTTGCTGAATAATTATTTTAAGATTGTCGCTACAGCCCAGGTGGCAAAAAGTGCAGAACAGGCCAAAGAACTAGGGTACCTGCGCCCTGCTGACCAGGTAGTGATGAACCGTTTCGAGCTGCTCCACGCCGCCAAGATGCAGTCCATTGCGTTGGCCGAAGCAGGCTATCGTCCACCGCTGAGGGCAGGTAAATTTCCTGTGGCGGGCTCCACCGGAGTAGCCACCCTAAAATCCCTGCTTGTCAACATGCTAGAGGGCGACTACATCTCTGAACATGACTACTTGATAGGCGGCAAAGTCGCGTATGTCATGTGTGGCGGCAATCTCACTCCTGGCAGTTTAGTAGACGAAGATTGGTTCCTGGAATTGGAACGCACAGCATTTATTGAACTGCTGGCAACTGAAAAAACGCAAGCACGAGTGGAACACATGCTAAAGGCAGGCAAGCCACTGAGAAATTAAGCTAGTGTTACAGGAGACACACCATGACAAAACAAATTCAAGATGCCTATATAGTTTCCGCAATACGAACACCAGTTGGTAAAGCACCACGCGGCATGTTCAAGACCGTGCGGCCTGATGACATGCTGGCACATGTGCTGACTGCAGCTATGCAACAATGTGCCGGACTTGATCCGACAGCAATTGATGATGTTATTGTCGGGTGTGCCATTCCAGAAGCAGAACAAGGCATGAATGTGGCACGCATTGCGCTGCTGCTAGCTGGGTTGCCCAATAACGTGGCAGGCATGACCATTAACCGCTTCTGTTCTTCAGGACTTCAGGCGGTAGCGCTAGCCGCAGACCGCGTCCGCCTGGGTGAGGCAGACATGATAATAGCCGCAGGTACCGAAAGCATGAGCATGGTGCCGATGATGGGCAACAAGGTAGCGATGAATCCGGCGATATTCTTGCACGATGAGAACATCGGGATTGCCTACGGCATGGGCATGACAGCGGAGAAAGTTGCACAACAATGGAAAGTGAGCCGCGAGGCTCAAGATGAATTTGCGGTGACAAGTCATACCAGAGCACTTAAAGCCATTGAGATGGGTGAGTTTAGTCAGGAAATTACGCATTACACTGTTGAAGAAAGACAACCTGATCTTGCCGCACATGAAATCCGTAGTGTATCTGCAGTTAGAGATACCGACGAGGGACCGCGCCTTGGTACCAATCAAGATACCCTTGCGAAACTAAGGCCAGTATTTGCGGCCAAGGGTTCGGTAACAGCAGGTAATAGCTCGCAGATGTCTGACGGTGCGGGTGCTGTGATCGTTGTAAGTGAAGCGGCACTGAAACGCTTTAACTTCACACCAATTGGACGCTTCATTGGATTTGCAGTGGCCGGCGTACCGCCTGAAATAATGGGCGTTGGCCCGATCAAAGCGATCCCAAAAGTACTAAAGCAAGTTGGGTTACAACCAGACGACCTTGATTGGATTGAATTAAACGAAGCCTTCGCTGCCCAAAGTCTTGCAGTCATCAACGATCTCGGACTGGATCGAGCCAAGGTCAATCCTTTAGGGGGAGCGATTGCGCTTGGTCATCCTCTTGGTGCGACCGGCGCTATCCGTGTTGCCACACTACTTCATGGTTTACGACGGCATAAGCATAAATATGGCATGGTCACCATGTGTATTGGAACGGGTATGGGAGCAGCAAGTGTATTCGAAGCACTATGAGTTAAACCCCTGCCGATCCCTCACATCATAATGAGAAAAATCTACGTGGACAGAGGTAACTTTAGTATGTATAGTATGGTGCTTCTTTGTACAGGCATTGCTTTGCCCGAGAGATCATTAGGCTAACGCAATGATAGTGAAACGCGAATATAACAAGGTCTAAAAAATTATGGAATGTGGCAAATTATCGCATCCTAGGATGTAATAGTAGGTTCTGTAACTTTAAATATAATAGCAATTAGATGGCGCATATAATTTTTGCGCGGTAATTAATATTTAATGGAGGGAGATATGAACAAGGTTGTACAACTAATTATTGGATTTGGAATATTTTGTATCGGTGCCACGCAAGTTATGGCAAATGCGCCATCCGGTACACCTCGAGTAACACAAAAATTGGTAGCCCCACCTTTTCTGCCAAAGCATGATCAGGTAGCTAAGGGTGGACCTAAAGTTGTAGCGATACGACTGACTGTCATAGAAAAACTGATAAAAGCGGATGCAAATTCAAGTTATTGGGCTTTGACTTTCAATGGTTCGGTACCCGCCCCAATGATCGTGGTGCATGAGGGAGATTGGGTTGAGTTAACGCTAGTCAATCCAAGAACCAGTACGATGCCACACAATCTCGATTTCCACGCTGCAACTGGCGCGTTGGGTGGTGCATCCTTAAATAAAGTAGCCCCAGGTGAAGAAGTAGTGCTGACCTGGAAGGCGATCAAACCCGGAGTATTTGTATATCACTGTGCCCCAGGCGGAACTATGATTCCGTTCCATACTATCTCTGGGATGAATGGTGCTCTCATGGTACTACCTCGGGGTGGCTTGACAGATGCTAAGGGTAAGCCATGGCGTTACGATCGGGCCTATTACGTTGGCGAACAAGATCTTTATCTGCCCAAGGATAAGAATGGCAAATACAAAAAATATAATACGCCCCTCGAAGGTATGGCTGACATGCTAGAAGTAGGAAAGGGACTTATTCCGACCCACGTCGTCTTCAATGGTACCGCGGGTGCGCTGACGGGTGACAATTCACTCACAGCAAAAGTGGGCGAGAAAGTACTTTTCATTCACTCCCAATCTAACCGCGATTCTAGGCCACACCTAATTGGTGGCCATGCTGACCTGGTGTGGGACGGTGGTTCATTTAGTGATACACCAAAAACCAATCGTGAAACCTGGTTTGTTCCAGGTGGCTCAGCCACTGCTGCTGGCTATCAGTTCAAGCAAAATGGGTTGTATGTGTATCTCAGTCACAACCTGCTTGAGGCAGTATTGCTAGGTGCAGCTGCGCATGTGAAAGTTGAAGGCAAATGGGACAACAATCTCATGGAACAAACCAAAAAACCAGGACCGATAACTAAATAAATAAGAAGAGTTCGTCAGAGTCGTAAATCAGAGCGGCTTCAACCTTACGGTTGAAGCCGCTTTTTTTTGATGTGACACTCATCTACATTTATGGCGAGGCTTGGCTCAGGACAGCAACTTCCTGACCGTATCGGAAATTGACCGCCAATATAGATGGCTGTCCCCAGGGAACATCATGTCCGACTTAACCCTGGGGTCAACAGAAAGCATAATAAACTCCAGCAATGTCCAGATCTTTTCCCACACACCCAAGTTTGATGCCTTCATACGAGAAATAACATATTCGATTTCCTTTGGAAAAGTATGCCGACAACGGACTCCTATCCTGGCTTCAGGTGTCGGGAACAACTCATTGTTCCAGGCTGATACAAGAAGCTTTGGAAAATCAACTCCAGCATAGATCGGCAGGTGCAGTGAGCCCCAGAATCGAGCGTTCAGTTCGATGAAAAAAAATCGTCAGTTGACGAATCCCAGCGGTACTCAAACATGGACACACCATTCCAGTTGAGATAATCAACACGTGCTATGGCATCCTGATAAATCTTCTCGTGCCACCAGCTCGTCCTAAAGGACGAAACCCCCCCTTCCCAAGGGACTTCATGTAGCCGAAGGTGCATGAATTGGGCCATGACGGTTCCTTGCCAACGGAGAAGGAAGAAACTTACCCTTGACCCTTAACATGGGATTGTACTATGAAGCGTGAATACTGCTTCAGGTACTCTGGAACTACCAATGCGACGTCCGCCAAAGTGGGAATTTTTGTGACTAGGCTGTCCGGCTCGTTCTTAGCGTAACTGGCATCTGCTTTGATGTAGTAGGGCCGCTCATGGTTTTTTAGTTTTAGTGTATCCAGTGTAGTTGCAGACTGGGTAATTAGCACGGTACATTTCCTGGCCTTGCGGGATAGGTATCAGATGCTGGTAACCTGTTATCCAAGGCCTGATCGCTAATAATAGCCCCTCGGTGGGAATGATACAGTCGATGTCATATCGCTCAATTAAACGGTCCAGCCACTCAACAAACGATGACGCCGGACTATATGGCGGTTGCACTAGAGAAATGTTGGCGTAACGTGAGTCGAATCCGATTGCTCTAGGAGATTCTGCGGTGGCTATTATTCGGTGCCCAGCACGTCCTAACGAACGAATGCAGGCTAACGATCCCATTACATTGGCATCAACGACTAGAATAGTTTGAAACTTCAATGTGTGGCAATAAGGAAGATGGGACAAGCGGTGCTAGACGAGCCAGTGACAGATCAATTCGGTCAAAACAGATGTTGAAATAAGCGTCGTTTAGCCCATACGGATCATGTATATATGGAAAGGAAGGGGCGCACCATCTTCCCAACAGATCTACCGCGACGATAGAATCTGGCAATACGCCAGGAGATAGCAACTCCTCCAATTGCCGAGGCTCAAAAGTCAGCACTAGATCCCCAGTATTGAACAAAAACTGGGATATATGGGTAGCGATATAGTCGTCCAATATCAACCCCCGTTGCTTTGCAATACGGGTCGCTGAAAGATTAGCTCGCTTACCCGTGTCCGCGTGGAGGCCGAAAGATGCCGAGGAAATGCCCAATTGTCGAGCACGTGCCTCACCATAGGGGCTGCGACAAATGTTGCCTTGGCATACGAAAACGAGACGCTTGAGTTCCGATAATTGAGCTTTATTAGGACCAGATGGTAACAGGTAAAATCTACCCATTAAGTGGTAAGCATGAGCACGTAGCCACGCCCGCTTGCCGCCATATTTATCGTGTATTTGATTCAACCTAGTCTCAGTGTATTTTGATGTATTCATGTAAAGCATTTATCAGGAAAGTTTTCTACTGGAGAGACCTACAGATCTTACGGTGATGCATGAGCACCTTACTCTACTTCGAGTCTGCATTCGAGATCATAAAATTTTTCCGCTGTCGGAAAAAAGCAGAGAAACCTCAATCTGTAAATTGTAGCATCGTCAAAGTCCAACCCTAATTTAGGTACAGCTACCACTCCCTTATTGGTTAGAATCAGTCACTGCTGTTGTAGTCACTCCCTGTCAAAGCTGCACTGGCGCTCAAGCGTTCTCTCACAAAACGGGCAGGTAATTCAGATGTCTAAATCTCGTTCGCAGAACCGAAATCGGCCTCCAAAAACAAGTTTTGATAAGTACGTAATTAACTTGGTGCTGATCCAAAAACCAAGTTGGCTGGATTCGTTGGCTGTTAAATAAGAACAGGTAGCGACTGGTACGTAAATTCCAAAATGTACAACTAGCATCTGACTGATTTTGTCAAGCAGGCTCACCTAAATTCTCATCAATCTGTTTCCTCCTTGGCTAAAGGCTACAGAGCATGACATTTTTTAGATACCCTTTGCAGCGCACACATTGATCTCTGTCAACAAGGTCGCAATGATAGCTTTAAGAACACGGTTTTCTAGAACATGTGCCTACACAACCAACTGAAAAATTGGGCAAGTATTGACGTAATAGTTAACAATATGGCTTTAAAAACACTGCGGAAGCTTGAATGAAGAAGCTTCAACCCTTAACTATTTTTTAGCCTCATCGGCAATATGCATAACTATATGCCGTTTCAGTGTGAAATGATAACATAAGCAAATGAGAAGTAGTTTCAAAAACCGAATTGTCGGAAATACTGGGACTCTAAAACATAACGATATCGCTGAGCATAGGCAACTAAGACTGCTCACATGACAACGTATTAATAGAACTTCTAAGAAAGGGTGTAATCTACAAAGAAGTATATTTACTTTGTTACTTTGTGGCCTAAGACAACGTCAACCCACCAACCAGAAAAATTACGTGCAATACTGTACATTCTTTATAACCTAATAATACCTCTTCATTGGACTTTACCAAAATGCTGAATGGAAACCCTGCTACTACAACCAATTCGCATGTAAAGATGTAGACAAATGTCTCAAAATTATCTTTTATAAAATGATTACTTCTTTTCGAATAAGTAGAGCGGCCTCTCAATGTAATTGTGTTAGATCACAATTATTATTCTTCAGAGAACACAACTGGAGCACGATGAAGGCTGTGCTTATGCTCAGATAATATGTCATTTCGTCAAGTGATGCTGGCCGTCGTCAAAGCGCTAGGGGGATTCGCTTTAGCAACGAGATTAACAACGCGAGGGTTACAGATAATTTGTTATCACGGTATATCGCTTCGTGACGAACATTGTTTTCAACCAAAGCTGTTCATGCAAGAAGACACCTTCCGTGAACGCATAAAGTATTTCAAGCGGAATGACTACCAGGTTCTTTCGCTAAAAGAAGCCTTATCACATCTGTATCAGGAAACGCTACCCCCGCGAGCGTTGGTTATAACGTTCGATGATGGCTGGCTTGGAATTGGTACCAAGGCAGCGCCTCTGCTAAAGAAATATGGATTCCCCTCAACACTGTATGTAACTACTAAAGAAGTATTAAGTCAAACTCCTGTCTTTGACGTCGCTCTCCGTTATTTACTATGGAAAATACAAGATTATGGAAAATACAAGATGAAACTTTAGACTTACGTTTCATAGGGTTGGATCCTGAAACCATTCTTTTGAGTTCGCCTGATGAAATAGAGCGTGCCGCATACCACATCAGTGATATAAGTAAGAGTTGGGATGATCACAACAGACAAGCCTTACTACTGAAACTCGCGGAGATCTCGGGTGTGGAATGGAATTCGGATCAGAGCAATCCACTTTTTCGCCTGATGACCATGGAGCAACTGGCGCAGCTTTCCTCAGCGGGCATGGATTTGCAACTACATACACACCGTCGCCGTCTACCCATCGGCGATCCAGAAGGTGTTGAAAACGAGATCAGTAATAACCGTGAAGTTCTTAAACGTATTGTCAGTGGTCCGCTTGAGCATTTTTGCTATCCCAGCGGCGAATTCCATCCTTCACAGTTTCCCTGGCTGAAAAAGCTGGGAATTGAAAGCGCAACCACCTGCCTCTCTGGATTCAACTACCTCAACACAGAACGCTTTGCGTTACGTCGGTTTCTGGATGGGGAACACATAACACAGGTGGAATTCGAAGCGGAGCTATCGGGTTTTCTTGAACTTATGCGTAAGCTTCGTCGAGCCTTGCAAGGCAGGCAAAACAATTAGCGGCGAAGAGGCACATTATTATTTGATAAATAAAATAACAAATCAAGGCTTGCTTATGCCGTTATTCCCTTGATCTGGGGGCCACTAATGGGTCTCAATCTGAGTTAACTTACGGGCCGATTTGGCACATGAGGCAGAGTACCTTAAGCCGACTCGAGTTCCTATAATTGAGTAACAACTCTATGGTCCGGAATAACTGGTGACTGGGTGACTATATCTAGTATCTTTCTTACAGCTAACATACTGTGGAAAAATTATTTTTGCGGTTCAACATCTATCTTTTCGTCTACATTTCCCTCTGCCTCATCACGTACTTCTTCATCTAACTTTCCGTACCACTTTCCTGTTTTCATTAGCTTTTTTCTAAGGCCAGGTAATGGGAAACCCAACCCATAGGCTTTCTTTGCATAAGTTATTGCCTGCTCGTAATCCTTTTCTTTCACATACATCAAGCCAAGATTGTAGTTGACGATGGCATTTTCTGGCTGCAGCCTAAGCGCTTCTTGATACTGTTCAATGGCATCATTCTGCCTCCCACCAAGAAGTCCTAAATAGTTTGCATATATCATATGCACATTGGCATCCCCTGGCCTGAAACGTATAGCACGGTCAAAATAGCATTCAACCGTATATAATTCATCATCTGGACGCACAGCAGTCTTATCTCTCAAAATAAGTTTAGCAAATGCGATCAGAGCCGGATAGTGATTTGGGAATACCCTTAAAGTGTAACCGATATCGCCTCCAATAGAACCCGTTTCACCTTTGATCAGGTTTCTTATATTTGACGTGAAGTGAGCTCTTTCGACTTTGATCTTCGGGAATTTTCCAGTACTTTTTCCATTGACGCGATCGGAGCATTGTTCTCCTTGACCAATGCCAGGAAATGGAGCAGATCATGCATAATACCATCCTTCGAATCTAGAGGGGCTATTGTGTTAATCCCCATATTTATCAGCGCAGCAGCAGTATCTCCAACCGGATCAGTCAAGGCCAGTATGGGACGACGAGCACGCAGATACTCATAAAGTTTTGCTGGTATCTGATTATTGCAATTGGATGCCTGAAGAATTAACAAGCCATCTGCCATCAACATTTCGGACAAAGCATCCTGATAAGATATAAGGGGTGCTAACATAACAATTTCCCCTATACCGTACTGATCAATTATCTGTAAAAGAAACTTGTCGTGTGCGGTCGCACGGAGGATCACTTTGAGATTTTTAGGAGAACTTAGCCCCTGCTGGGATAAAGCTGCCAAGGCCTCGAAGAATGGGACGGGATCACGCTCGGAAGGATAAATAATTCCACTATGTACCAACACAATTTGTTTGTTTTCGCTCCCTCTCCTTGCAACACCCGCTTCAGCTGTCGCAAAACTTTCCTCATCGTAACCATTTTCAATCAGGCAGAACCGCGAAGCAGGGATTTTTGGATATCTTACTTCATAATCTTTAATAGCCCCTAGAGTAGTAAGAACTGTCCGAGTACAATGAAGAATTGTTTTACTTTCTATCCATTGTTGTATCCGGCGAGTCAGTGGGTCATGTGGATAGCCTTCCTCGATCATTAGATCTCTGAGATCAGCTACCCAAGGAACCCCTGTTAGACGACATAGGCTGAGCCCAATTAAATGAGCTGTTGCGATTGGATAAGTTGACCAGATGATGTCTGGCCGGTATTTTTTAATCAAATATAAGCCCAAAGGAACAGCCCCGAGCCACCAAGAAACCCAACGATCTGGCAACGATAAAAAGCTCGGGTATCGTCCCATAATTGACAAATGTCTGGAAGTATCTAGAGCAAAAGATCGATAGGTTGCCTGATTTGAAATTTCGCCGACTTGATCGTCACCTAAGCTTGAATATGCCATTCGATGCGCGGTCAGCACTATG
This sequence comes from Nitrosomonadaceae bacterium, assembly GCA_965248035.1. Taxonomy (GTDB): domain Bacteria; phylum Pseudomonadota; class Gammaproteobacteria; order Burkholderiales; family Nitrosomonadaceae; genus BJGV01. The sequence goes on along the minus strand of OZ252054.1, from coordinate 1,445,198 downwards.
GGCTCCCAGCCGAATTCTGGCATGTATTTGGAAAACTTCAGCGTACGCTGGATACCGCTACTCCCACGTAAGGGTGGATAGTGAAACGCGATCATCAGAACGCGCTTCACCATGACTGAATCCACTCTCTTGTCCAAGAAGCCACCTGGTCGCGCCAATCATGCCGGGGAAAAGTATGATCGGCCTCAGGGATATCAAAATGTCTCACGTTAGGGGAACCCAATAGTTTTTGCCATTTGGGTGACGCTTTAACTAAATCTGTAAATTCCTGAGCTGTAAGATCATCGCCACTTGTGATCAGCAACACTTTTCCCTCGAAACGCTTTAGTCCGTCAAACATCTTTTCCGGAAGCGAAGTAAGATCGCAAGTTTCATTGGAAGTCCTGCCTTTTAGGGTGGCCGTAATTCTTTTTCTCCCTGCCAGAACCTCACTAACAATCTTTAAAAAAGACTGAACTGCTTCAGTAAAATTAAAATGTCCTTGCCAGATCTTTCTCCAAAACTCTGGCTCAAGTAGGCGAGCAACGTAGTAATGTTTTAGCCGGGCTTTAGCGATACCCTCATCTGTCCTTACCCAAGGATTCAGCAATATTAGTCCAGTCACGCGCTGATCTTGGTAAGCATAGAAAAGTGCAGCCGACACGGCATCACATAACCCCCAAATCACCACCTCCTTAAGAGCATCTACTTCCTCGAAAAATTTATCAATTGCACAATGTAGATCGTCTTCTATACCCTCAAAATTTCTAGTCTCTCCTTCGCTATCGCCCATCCCCCTACAATCAAAGCGCATTACAGGCACACCATGGGCGGCAAGATAGCATGCAAGCAACATAAACTGGCGGTGGCTTCCCACTCGATACTGCGGGCCGCCCACCACTATCAGGACACCCCGAGAGATAACCTTCTCAGGCAAACTCAAAATTCCATACAGCCAGGAATCATGGCAGGAGAAACTGAGGGCGCGCTCTTCAAAGTTCATGGTTACACTTTACTGAGAATCCTCGCTGTGGCTGATATAAGCTCAGGGCATTCTGAGATTTCCTGGGTTGCCCAGAAAGGCACGCAAGGGACGAGATGTACCTGCAGGTTGCTCCCTTCTTTCTCCCATGATCTCACCACTTTTGCCGCCGCAGGTGGCATGGTGCGGCCTGACTCAGATACAATCTCGAACCAATGAACAGGGACTTTGGGTACTAGCAACTTGATTGCCCTCAAACTATCAATCGCTACTGTGAGATCAGAGGTGAGCTCATAGCCAGCTACTACGAGCCGCTCTCCGACAGCTAGAGAACTACGCATGGCCTGCCGTCCCCGTAGTCTTCTCGAGACCGCCAGCAAGCACTTCATTGGCCAAACGCAACCGCAAAAACTGGGTTAAGAACAATTCACCGCTAATCACAGGCTGCCACAAAATAATCTTGTCAATTATATTCGTAGAACTCCGGGCGAAGTCCAGCGCAAGCAACGCGCCTAGACGCAAACCCCAAAGGCTAACTGGAGCGGTAACACGATTTTCGCGCCAACTCCTTGCGATTCCGAGATCTTGCTTCCAGATATCCCAACGTGCATTTCCAAATTCACCATTACTGTCTCCACAACCAAATAGATCCATCTGTAACACACCAAATCCCATGGCGGCAAATGCTCTCGCCTGCAATGCAACCATACGCCTTGACTTGTTCATCTCATCACCAAAAGGATGAACGTAGATGAATACCCCGCGACATTCCTTGTTTGGATGAGGGGCATGGTAAAGGCAAAAACGATCCCCAGATTCTGTTTTCAAGAAAAAATATTCGGCAGGAGGATTTCTGGGAGATCCCTTCATTCAGCTAATTTCTGTTCAACAAAGTAGGTAAGGCTACCAAGAGTCTCAAAAGTCTTGGCGCTAATTTCATCGTCTTCCACCGTGATACCAAAGTGCTCTTCCAAAGCTGTAATCACGTTGACAACCGCCATCGAATCTAATTCTGGAATACTTCCCAGCAAGCTCGAATCCACTTTTAGAAAATTCTTTCGCTCACCAAGACTGAGCACATCGGACAAAATATCTCTCACTTCAACAAGGCTCTGCATAATTACTCCGTTGTTGTTATATTTCGCATAGTGGAATAGTGATTTCCAATATTACGTGCGTTAAAGAAACACAATAATGACTAAAAGAAGTTTTTTTGAATCCTGAGTAAATTAGTTTCCAGAATAATTAGATACAAACTGACTGGAATACGGATATGAGTAGCTAGAAAGGAATGCCAAGAGATTCCCCGCCCGCCTGTATATAAGTTAAATTCAAGCTACTTTCACCAATATACCTCAACGTATTCTCATTCCAGACCAAGGCGTCTCGTAAGTACATCCCACTCTTAACGCACCACATACTTAAAACAAAAATATTTCTTTATTTGCCTTTATTGCTTGTAGCAATTGGCTTTCTGATAATTTCGTGTAATAACGCTAGAGCTGGCCATCTGTATTTATTAATGTGGTACAGGGTACGCACTTCATCGCTCCACTTTGTGTGCCACTCCATCACCCTTCCATAGAACTCATACCTCTTTATCTGGCCATCGCTGAACAGCTGCTTAACTAAATCATGTCGCATTAATAAAGCTGGTGATGTATGGTTGCTAAGGGTTTCGTCATAAGTAGTTTTCAGGCCAACGAGACTACCATTGCCTTCAATACACATATCCATAGCAACAATATTGTCATTATACCAATAGCGATAAATGCGGCCAGCACCTTGCCGACAAAATTCTTCCAGCATATTCAGATAGAATTTCCCCTGGGTATTTTGTAAGTGAATCGCAGTTCCACCCTTTGCTTTCCAACCAGCGCTTTCAATTCTTCCATAATCCACAATTGCCAGTGCCACTTCTTCTGGTGCTGTACTTACCTGTAAGCGAGTGGTTATAGCATTTCTTTCGAGCCAGTTTCTTTGCGTTATCATATTTTGACGTAAACGTTTACCACGCGCATTCCAGTAAGAATCAAAATCTCCCTGTAGCGAAATTCTTGCGGTCTGAACATAGTCTAGCGTTTTTAATGTCGCTTGATTCTGCGGACGCGGCGTCAAATCCGAGTCTTGCTGTGTAACCCCGATAACCAATGGATATCCGGGCAATTTCTTGATAAGAGTGGAAAGCAGCATGGACCAATCAGCACCAGCACTATGTATCCAGGCACCAATCGGCGCCTGTGACGGCTGAAAAGTTGTCCACCTTCCTCGGTTATCTGGAGAAAGTATCGCCATCGCTAGTAGAGTATTATCACTCTCATAACGAACAAGGATTTCTTTGCCACTACTAAATGCGTGAAGCATAGGAGAAATAAATGCCAGCTCAAGCAGCGGCGAGTCTGTGCCCTCCTGGTTGAGCCGCTGCCAGCAATCCTGATGATTCTTAAATTCGCTGATGGGATATATTTTCCAGCTCATTTTTTGATGGTCTTATTTGATATAAACACGCCTTTTATTTCTCTGATCATCTAGTCCAGCTCTGCCGGAGTCAGCTCTTGATGACAAGGAAACTGGAATACTCTCTTCGATAAACTAGTGCTGACAGGACAAATATCTGCTTCAATGCTTTGCCACAAGAACTCTCCAAAGCGAATCACTGGAACACCTAGATTTTTTAAAGGTTTAAAAATCTTTTCCGGTTCCTCTACAATTAATGGAAATACGTGAGGAATAACCCCATCGGGTAACCTGGCAAACAAAGGATGACATCCTGGTAGCCCTGTTAAAGCCTCCAGCAAGGTAAGATAGTTTTCGCGCCGTCTTGTAGCAATTCGCATTTGGGAAACTCTCTTGGTCAAATATTTAGAAAAAAAGAGGATTCCTTATAGAGCCATTTTTCTTCAAATCCGGAGCTCCCTTCTGATGATCCCGGTCCAAAATCAATTTTTTCTGATGAAACTTTCTTTTTTACGAGTCCTCAGATAAAGTTCTTGAGCAACATTGGTAGGTAAATTAATTTTTGGATAAATCCAAAACGGCCATATTTAAACCCTCTTTCTAACACGTCCAGAACAGCCTTCATTTCGAAACCCACTCCGGATGGCTCTAAATGCAAAGAAGAAATGGCGTGACGCGAAGAAACAAGGCACCCACCTTCATAAATAGGAAAAAATTTCATAGCACTTGCAATAGCGTAATCACCAAACGACCCTAGCGGCCTTCCGTCATACTCCCCAAAAAAAGAATGAGCACAATCTTCCAGCAACAACATGTTATGTTCATCACAAAAAATGCGTAATTTTGATAAGTTCTGCGGAAATCCGAAGTAATGTACTACTAGAAGCAATTTTGTAGAGCCATCAAGCCGAGCTTAAATATCATCGAGATCAACAGAAGTGTCTGAATTGATTTTATAAAATACGGGTGTAGCCTTTGCCCAGATTACTGGTTCCACCAAAGCGATACAGTGATAGGCAGGCTGCAAAACTTTATCATTCTTCCCGATTTTCATTTGCTGGAGCGCCAATGCAATCGCCGCTCTACCGCTAGTAACAAACCTTACTCCACCAGCATCAAGCACTGAAGGGACGTGCTGATGTTTAGCATAGCTGAACGATGCGAGTGACAAAACTGGCGACGCAGGAATGCGTGGCTTAGGAAAATTTACCATATATCGGGGCCATAACTTAAGTAGAAGGTTATAAGAAATACTAACCTTATGTTACGTCATTAAGAAATAAATGCTTTAGTAGTACAAGATTTAGCGGGGTTAGATTAAAAGTGGATGCGTTAGTTTGTTGTCGATCCAAATGATATCCACGCGTATATCCTTGGTAGTCTAAGCCGTAACACTGTCAAACGATACCTCTACTCGATAACGACATCCTGAAAGAGTGGATACCTAAAGAAAAAACCTGGCGATGTCGTTATGAACCAAATCCTGTCAGAACTAGACTGGGAATCTAACGAGGCATCAGGAAATGGTTTTGGGATGAGTTTGGGGCAACAACACGTGTCTGAGAACCCGTCGCGAATTACAAAAAAGTATGCAAGGTGTCTACATGACCAGCCCTCATAGCTCAAAAAACACTGATCTTGTTGCCACTGTGCGCAATCTTTTGCTCATTTTTGTTCAGAAACACCGCTAAAGAAAACAAGCAGCATGCCCTAGCAAGCACGTGTGTCACTATTTCTGCCCGAAATAAACGTAAGCTTTCTGCGGCACTTTCGATTCTTTGAAGCGTTTGCGCTCCTCCTTATCTAGTTTCTTATCCCACCAAATAGCGCGCGCTTCTTTCTGTTGCTCAGTAAACTGTGGGTTTTTCTTCAAGAGTTCACGCATAAATTTAGTATGTTCAGACTCGTACATATCCATGATCTGGTTTACGCAACGTGACATAAAGAATGAAAACTTTAACATAATTAAGGAAGTTATCCCATAAGTATCTGGATATCATGCTAAGCAAATATGAGATGACCAGGGTAATCCACGCTGTCGTCTATTTCCTGGGTCGAAAGGCAGACGCACAGGACATCACGCCTGATGATTAGAACCAATATTTCTCAGTTACTGGAGTTTTCAGATCCAGCGAGCACTTTCTTTAGTGCCACTGTTCTCATTTGAATAGGTGCGTTCGTTCGTATGATAATATCAACAGCTCAGAGTGCGCCATGCTCATCTCCAGTGTTAGATAAAAAACGGTTTTTAAATTCTTAATTCCTAGCTAAAATAAACCGGCTCATAAAAATGAAAAAACTAACTTTTATATTGGTGGTTTACGCATTTATAGCTTTAGCTAGCTGTTCGAAAACCGATAATTACACGCCTTCGGATATCATCAGTGGGGAAGAAATATTCAATCTTAATTGCACCAAATGTCATAAGCTAGAAGTTGGTGCTGTGATGAGACTGAGCGCTGACAAAGCAAACAAGGATACTATTATCAAAAAGATACAGACAGGTGGCATGACTATGCCTTCCTTCCCTAATATAAAAGATGAAGCAGCAGAACGATTGGCTAAATATATATTAGAAAACAGTAAATCTAAATAGCCTTTTACTACTATTGGCAACTAAGAATTTCGTTTATGTGTCGAGAATCTTTACACCCAGGTTTTAATCGCGTCTATACAAACACTGAATATTTATTGTGATACCGTAACAATTTATTTTATATAGAGCACATGCTCAGGTGTCAGATTGTGGCACGAAAAATGCTTATAAAAGATGGATTGAGTACGCTAAAGGTTTAACCGAAAACCACTGCTTTCTAAATAAAACTAATTGGGCTTAAGCGAATGGAGCAATCTGGGAAATTACTATGAAGGATGCGAGAGATATGTTGCGGCGCATTATTGTCCATGAGGTTCAATACATTGAGGCAATGTCCCTTTCGCTTAAACAAGATGAACAAATTATTTTACGCCTACAAAATAAGGCAAACTACCTACAGAGAGAAATTGAAGAGCGCAAACAATTAACTGAAGAATATAGGAGTTATTTGAAGCACGGATCAGATGAGCCTAGTGCGAAAATTCGGTTAATACCTTCGGCAGGACAACATCTGGACACAGAATCATCTGCTAGTTAACTTGGCGGAGTTACATCAAGCATTATGGAAAAGAACTGATTATAAATATCGTAATGATAGTTTTTATAGGTGATCTGTTTCTTAGTTCTTATGCTTCTGTCTTAAATTTAACCAATAAAAACCAATATTTACAACGGCAATTCCCTTCGCAAAGTTTTTCTCAATTCTGAAACTTCCAACAGTAGTCAAACTAGTACCCATGTACTAGAATTTACTTTATCAATTTTTCAAAACTATGTGCTTTTTGCCGCCACAAGCCGGATACTTTAGATTATGGTGAAACAAGGATGATGAGTTGAATAAGCATATAGCATTAATTGTGCTTGCGTTAGCCATGAGTGGATGCGCAACTTAGAAACACCAAACGAAGCTTACTGGCGAAGGAGAGATGGATTTATTCTATTGCAAGTTAGCGACCGCTAGACTTGCCTGTAACATTGGCTTTGAAGACAATGCATCCTTCTTGAAAAAACAAGTCGACAAGTGCATGATGCAAGAACACGGCTGGGCTAAAGTAAAGGGGTACTATATTTATCCGCCTCGAAACTATTTGGTCGTTTCTTACTTGCACAGAATAGACGTAAGGAACCCATACATACTATGTTCGAAAAGTTGAATTTGAATCAAGCAATATGTGTAACGACCTGGATTAAAACTTCATGGAACACTAGTAGGACACTTGGCAAAACACTGCCGTCACAACATAAGCTGCTTTCAGTATGCCCGCTATGAACCAAATGCGGGCATTCATTTGCGCATAATTAACCCGGTACTAGGACGGGCTTAAGATCAGAACTTAACCGGCGAAGTTTTCCATGAATTGAGTAGTGGCGCAGCGCGAGCGATCGCTTGAGTGACTTCGCACCAACCCTCGCATGCGTTGCGCCCAGGGCGGCCTCGCCAAATGTTCAAGGCCCCCGTGCACTTCGCATACAATCGAAAAAACCGTAGGACATTTTGGCATTCCGACAAGCTTGGACGATGGTTGCTGCAGATAAGCTTGTCGTCCATCATGCCACGGTCAGTCAGCGTCACTGCTCCCCATGCCTTGACTCCTATGCGAGTGCCGAGGGACAATCGGGGACCGAGAATCAGCGCATCCAGCAGATCGCCTTCAAGTCCCAAGAAATTCGGCACGGAACCATAGTTGAATGGACACGGCAGCGGCGAGATGAAGTCGATGTGGCTGGTGGATCCGCGTTTGAGAAAACTGCCTCGCGGAATCTCAATAACTACTTCGACCTCCAGTGGCTTGGAAGACACATCCTGGACGGGAGGTAGATTGTAGTTCAAATCTCTCATACTAAAAACGCCCCCCTAAAGATAATCGATCACAAACCGGTAACCATAAACACGTCAGCGAATAAATCCATGCTTTCATCGTTCATACAGCGCCACATGAAGCTATGAATATTAGCACAAGTATTATAGAGGCAGAATTAGCAAATTATCTTTGCAAGCAAAGCAGGGCAAGGATCTATGCCTATTTAGTGAATATACCCTTTTTTTCTCTCCATAGTTCCCTATGTGCAAAACCTTAATACTTTAATGCCAAAACGGTAGTTGTTTAGGTGTAGAGGTTTCGATTTTCTATGGCAGGTAATGCCAGCTTTAACTCTTGAAATGACGCAGATATACCAGGTTCTTAGTGTTGTTGTCCAACTACTGGAAATACCTTAGCTCCGGGATAAAACTTCATCCCCCATGTAACAATGGATTTCAACACCGGCCTTAGAGATTCACCCTTCTTTGTTAGAACATATTCGTGGCGTACAGGGTTATGCTGATAGGCATGTTAAGTCACAATGTTTCCGGCTTGTAATCTTTCCAATCGGTCTACAAGGATATTTGGTGCAATTTTTCCTGGCGAGACTATAAATTCCGGATAACGCATTTTGTCCAGAACAAGATCCCGAATAATCAGCAATGTCCGCTTATCACCGAATATATCTAGTGCATTGGTGATAGAGCAGCATGAACGCTTAAATGTTGCCTTGTTATCTGTTGTTTTAAGATCGGTCAAAGGATTAGCCCCTATCCCTATATTTGTAACGATATACAGCACACTCGGCTATTTAGACTCCATCCCTAAAATCTATCAATGATATGCCGTAACAATAAACTTAACGTGCCGATTTTAATATTAAGTATATACTTACAAACAAAAAACTGTATTGCAAACGAATCAAACATGGTAAAAATAAGCGAAACTATTTGTCGTGATGACCCGTACGACTTACACCGCTTCACGAAAGCACAAAGAAACACATATGTTAACGCTTTCGCAGAGTTAAAAGACGGCAAGAAACAAACCCAAACCCACTGAATGTGGTATATATTCCCGCAGATTGATGGATTGGGGCACAGTACAACCTCAAAACGCTATTCCATTAAGAGCATAGAAGAAGCTCGACAATATCTAAATCACCCTGTTCTTGGAAAAAGGCTATTGGAATGCGCGAAAGTGATTCTTGCAATTGAAGGACACTCAATCTCGGAAATCTTTGGCCACCCTGATGATATGAAGCTTAAGTCTTCCATGACACTATTTGCGTGCATAGATAGTCGCAGCTTATTGTTTGCCCGTATTCTTGATAAGTATTTTAATTGTGAACGAGATGTAGCAACGCTCCAACTATTTGAAAAGATCAAGGAAAAATGAAATATAAGCCAACATTCATTTCTGCTAGTACCAATATGGTCTATAGTATCTTCCCCATCCTCCCCGGAAAAAAAAGGATGGCCATAAGATCCATAGTAAGGTTCATACCCATATCCATATCCATATCCATATCCATATCCACCATAGCCATAATAATGGTATTTCGGCCAGAGGTGAGTAGCCGTGGATATTAGCAACGGCACCCGAATGACTTTTTTCCCTACCGCACGTTCAATGTCCTCATTAAGTGTTCCCACAACAGTAATTCTCCTGTCCTTAGCATAAATTATAGGATCAAGAAATTCAGTACTTTTAATGACAAAGCGTCCTCCTTGTGGTTCGTCTAGTAGAGGGCGCCCTAAATAATTGAGAGGATAAAACAGTACTTGAACAAGGCTAAAACTTTCTTCGTTTTCCACATCAATAATAACCCCACCCCAACGTACGGGAACATCCTTGTGACTATCTATGTTTTGACTTGCTTGGGTATAGGGAATATCTACTACACGCGCATCCCTCATTGCCTGCGGCATACTTGTACAAGCACCTAATAGTAAACAAGGTAATAATAATGATGGTTTCATTTTCCTCAAGAATATCAGACGTACCAACTATATACAGGAGCTAGAACAATAAAGTTACAAAAAAACCGATGCACCGGACGAACACACGAGTCACGAGCGCATTGGCCATCTAGAGACATTAGTTCTGTATTCTACGTGTTGTATTTAGAACGCCCTTATTTAGTGTCTAAGGACCAAGCACCAAAGGAAAGTACTGCTACTATAGCTATTATAACTACTGGCATTAAGTCCATGATGGCCTCCTCATACGAAAATACAAATGTACAAAAGTACCAATAACAACACAGGCTATAAACGTTTTAAGGACGGGGATTTGGATTGTCCTTCCCATATACACTAACTCCCACAAGTCCTTGCATTCGTTATAGTTTATAAAAACTTAGACTTAAAGAAATCTTGATTTGTTCCGTGAACCAATTGGCAATTTACTCTTCCATCTAAGGAATAGATATGAACATTTGCCTTAGGTCGAAACTAGCTATTCGCCAGTGTCCGATTTGTGCCAAAAATGGACATTCAGGGATCAGAGATTCCAATTAGATCAAACGAAAGAAGCGCACTTCATCTGACTGTATTATTATTACCTACGTTGACAGACAAATTTATGACCTCGTCAATGAGTCAAACGCAAATGGTGAGACCACATCCCTCTCTATTTTCGATAGCTCAGACTGTTTGATCCATTTCGTAATTGTTAGCTGAAAAGGAAACATAGCTATGATTCGTGATAGCGTCACACTTGCGGAGATTCAAAGGGAGTGGGCTGGAGTGGGCGCTCTTAGAGAACAGCTCCAACGCAGCGCATTTGCGTCGGCTGGTATTACAGGTGACATCCATCCATCTACACTTGTAAACACCGCGTACAACCTTCCTTTCATTCACGCCTTTGCAGTGCTCAATATCGTACTTGAACAACTCAAGAGTGAAGGCTACTTCGTTTGTAATAGCCATTTTCTTGGCGAATTGCTCCAGTGTAGTGAAAAAGCGCTGCCTTGGTGCGACTTCAAACTAATCAGAGCAGGTGTAAAGCTCAAAAATAATGTGGCGCATCGTGGACTGCTACTTGAGCGAGGTGACTGCTGGAAGTACATTGATGCAGTTAATGCGCAATTCTCTGCGTGGCGCATCATATGACAAACAGCTAACAAGAATTTCGCGATCAAAAGAATAGCGCATGGGGTCGATACAAAGCATTTTTTCCAAATTTAACCATGCTCTTTATTAGTTCCTTGATCATTTTCTCGCAGTATGCAAATGTAGCTAGATACCTTAGCAAAAACTAGCTGCTTATTCTTGAACCCATTCAAATCCCTTCTCTTTCATACATGCCAACATATTTTTCCTCCTAAGACGCATCCAAGTTGCGCCAAATTCATTTCCTTGTAAGTTCTCTATTGCCTTTTCAGTTGCCCATATTCGACATTGTTTTCTTTCTATAGTGTAGTCAACGTCCTCTCCATTTAAAGTATATTTCCCATTGTACGGTATTGATGCACATCCGTACACTGTCATCAGCAATAATATGGCGGCTTTTTTCATCTTTAAATTTTGTTTATATAACAGAGGAATTATATCTACGGTGTGCCATTACTACAAAACCGTCGAATACAACTAAGGAATTTCAATGCCTAAAGCGCAATAATCATTCTACTTAATTAAACACAAATGAAATTCGGACGAAAGAAACTACGTAAAATTTGCGGAGCAAAAAAATAGAAAGGTCTGCGCGGCCAGAGTATTAGCTATTAAAGACAAAGGATGCTTTAATAATGCCTTAGATTACACGGGCATAGCAGAATAACTCGTTCTTTCTCAAGACAAATGGGTTACGCCAGCGTGTCTTTGTACTATGGTAGCCAGATAAAGCTGCTTAACACGCTGACCTGGCATCGTTTTTAATTACGTTACTTGCCTTATTCTTGTTTCGTTAAAAATAAAAAATTTTAGAAGCATAGAGGATCTCTCCTTAGATGTTGATCCTCTTGATGACGGTTCTTTTACCTATGGACTAATAGGGGTAAATGAGGCCGGAAAATCAAGCATATTAATAGCACTTGCATTAAAAGAAGGAGTGGTAGCACCTACTTCGAAGGATTTTAAGGATAAATCAAAAGATATTAAGATATTGTTTTTTTATCAACTAAATTATGCAGACATTGTATTGTTCAGCGATTTGTTGGACATAAAAACCACAGCTTCTGATTCATCATTAAGTATAGATGACATTTTAGGGAATGTTGTTACCCTAAGTGTCTCATTTTCTATAGCCAACCCTACTGTACCCGTACAAAAAATTATTTCTATCACTAAGAATACGGATGCTAATGCCAAAGCCGCCTTACTTAAAGAAAAACTAACTTCAATCATTTTGAATGCTGTACATCGTTCAGTTTTATGGACAACTGAGGATAAATTCTTAATTTCGCATCCTATTCCTTTGGATCAGTTTGCCGCAGAACCAGAACAAACCTCCATTCCCTTAAAAAATTGTTTTTCTTTAGCAGGTATAACAGACATACAAGAGAGCATATCTAATATTCGAGGTGACTCAACTGAGATTGAGCATTTGCAAAAGATACTTGGAGAAAGTGTTACTGCTCATATAAAAACCGTTTGGCCTGATCACCCTATAACAATTACCTTTCTCATCACAGACGGAGCGATTCACTCCCATGTGAAAGATGATGACAGCATGAGTAAGGCGAAAACGGCCGACCAAAGAAGTGATGGCTTTAAGCTGTTTATTTCATTTCTTCTAACCATTTCAGCGCAGGATACAAATGAAGAACTTTCCAATACAATCTTATTACTTGATGAGCCAGAAACGCATCTTCATCCACTAGCGCAGGAGCACTTACTTAGCGAACTTACTAAGATAACAAAAAATGATAGGCATAATTTTGTTTTCTTTGCAACGCATTCAAACTATATGATTGATAAAAATAATTTAAGTAGAAATTTTCGAATCATAAAATCTTATGATTCAACCATAAAAAAACAACTAGCTAAACAGTCTTCCACTTACGCCAGTGTAACCTATAACGTATTTAACATCCCAAGCACTGCTTACCACAATGAACTATATGACAGACTACATCAAAAATTTCAAGATGAAGCACCTAATCACAAAAATAGAGAATTTGTGAAAACTTTTGATGAAGAGTATTTGCAAAGAATTAAAAACCTACCAAATAACAGGCCCTGGAAACAATATCCTAATAGTGCAACGCTACCCACCCATATTCACAACTGTATACGCCATCCTGACGTTGAGAGTACGTATAGCGACAAAGAGTTGAGAATGTCAACTGACTGCTTACTTGCTTTCTTATCTTCATATACGAACTGAGTTTACCCTTTTGTAATAGTTAGGCCAAATTGCAACACATCGCCTCCCTGCAAGTTGGTAGGTGATCCATCTATTTCACTGGAGAATGAGCATGAGACGAATCTTCCTGGCCAACTTTGTTATGGTTTTACTGGTTGCCCCGGTTTACGCTGCAGAGTCTGGCAACCAGATTGACATGGCACTTGTCAATCTGAACAGTTCCTTTATTAATGCCCACGCCGCTGCTAGAAAGCTCGACCTTGCAATAGGTGGGCCCATCATTCTTCTCCGCGCCGGGCAACTTGTTCTTGTCCGCAACAACACCGAAACCGCCGCCAACATCATCCTTCCGGAGTACAACACATTCAAGATGTTTGCACACATTCCAGTGGCGATCTATCTCATGCTTGGTCCTCCAGGTGCCGGCAAACTCGACTTCGAACGCTTGCAGCAACTACGCGGCTATCACCAAAAAATGAAGCACGTGGAGAAAAACATTGATCAGATTGGCCTGAAAGCCACAGATCTTGAACGGCAGAAGATTATACTTGCCGTTTCGAAGCGGTTCCTTAAAACCGTCATTGAACAGCAAAGGTTCAGTACTAAAGATTTGTACTCGTTTACGCAGCGCATGCTGCCGATGGTCAAGGCGAACATTGCAGGTGCGGCCAAGAGTCAGCTTGACGCCATGCATCGGCAAATCATAGCCTGGAAAAAGGAAATAGCACACGAACAGTGGAAGAAACTGCGTGTGGCGACGCAGGGAGCGGTGCTGGCCCGAAACGGAGACCTCGCTAAGCAGTACTTTAAGCGCCTACTGCATATTGAGAAGGAAGGTATGCGCCTCGTGTACAAGGAACTTTATTTTCCGCCGACACCAATGCTGACTTTGCTGGCTACGCGCTCGGTTGATCGAGAGATTAGCCTCGCTTTCTTCGACATTTCCGACCGGATGTTTCGTGATGTGCTCGCGGATGCCGCTGCGACTTACATCAGGAAAATGAAGTTCGACTAGTCTTCTAATTGATTAGGGAACGATTTGGAGTAAAGCGGAGTCTATTTTACTTGATGGGCACATGGTGCCTGAAGTGATAAAATGAAACTCCCTTAAAGGAGCATGGCATGGAAAACAACGAACGAAACAGAATTGTTGAGGCCGCTCTCGAACTTGGGGAGCAACAGTCATGGGAAGCCGTGCGTCTCCATGCTGTAGCTGAAGCGACAGGTATTTCACTTAACAAAGAACGACTTTATTTCCGAGAAAAAGAAGACTTAGTGGACGCATGGTTTGACCGCGCCGATAGCGCTATGCTTCAGGAAGCCGAAGCACCAGACTTCCAAGTACTTAGTCCACGACAGCGCCTGCACCGACTGATCATGACCTGGCTCGCCACCCTGGCTCCCCATCGCAATGTGACGTGCCAGATGATTTACGGCAAAATGGAGCTGGGTCACGTGCATATCCAGATTCCAGGACTCATGAGAGTCAGCCGTACAGTACAGTGGATACGCGAAGCCGCCCATCTTGATGCTACCCATGTACGACGAGCATTGGAGGAAACTGGCCTCACTAGCATTTACCTGATGACTTTTTTTTACTGGATGAAAGACAATACACCGAACTCGGGAAAAACCAGTTGTTTTCTCGACGGATTGCTTGGAACGACCGAAAAACTAGACCAGCTATTGTGTGTGGGTATTTGCAGCGTTACCGCAAAAGAAACTACTAGTTCCATGCCCATAAAACAAACAGGCTCAACCCAACCTAAAAAACTGGCCAAAAAAATCAAAAGCTACCCTGAGACATTATTGTAAAGACTATAGTTGGCCAACTATATGCCCCTACAAACCTTATTTTTCTGGTCTCCTACCTACTCGAGGGCTAGGAATAGTATCTTAGCATCCCACTTCGTGTGGATACGCTTACCCATGCCTTAAGCGGAGCATTGCTGGCCCGCGCTACTGCGCCTGCGGTGCCCCGTCCTGACCAACTCAACCTTCGTCTCCGCATGACAACGGGATTTTTGTCTGCTGCATTTCCCGATAGCGATTTTGTTTTGCGCCTGGTGGACACTCTTACCTACCTGAATCTTCACCAGGGCGTAACCCATTCCATCATTCTGCTACCATTGTGGGCACTGTTGCTGGCTGGGTTGTTCTCCTTTTCCACACAGCACCGCTACCCCTGGCAAGCGTTTTTCGGTATCGTCTCACTAGGGATCGCAATTCATATTTTAGGTGATTTGTTCACTTCATATGGAACCATGATACTTGCCCCACTCATCTTGTGGCGTGTATCCCTGCCAATTATTTTTCTGCTTGATCCCTTCTTTACCGCAATTATCATAGTGGGTCTCGTGGCTGCTATTTTTTGGCCCAAACAGCGCCACATTGCCAGTGCCGCGCTAATCATTCTTGGATGTTATGTAGGCCTACAGATGACGCTGCATCAGCAAGCGGTTAGGGTTGGCGAGGCATATGCGAAAGACCACGGCTTGAGTGGTGCGAAAAGTTATGCCCTTGCACAGCCGTTGTTGCCATCTAACTGGAAAATCATCGTGAGTCATAATAATAGCTACTATGAAGCGCTGGTAGACTTGTTGGGCACCCAAAGTTTCATTTCACCTAATCTACCGGCAGGCGCCCTAACTACAATCGCCACCTCCTATCAGCCAGTCTCTAGAGCGGTATGGAAGCACCACTTACGATTTGGCGAGGTGCCATCGCAAAAAACATTTGTGCATGAAGCTTGGAATAACGCAGCATTCTCCGATTTCCGCCGCTTCGCACGATACCCCGCACTCGATCAGATCGAGATCAATAACATCGGGGTCTGTGTCTGGTTTGTTGATCTACGGTATACATTGCCTGGGCTTGCGCCTTCTTTCCGCTACGGCCTTTGCCGCTCTAGAATTTCGGATCAATGGAAACTTGAACGAAAACATGGAGCCTTTTTTATAGATTGACTTTCAGTTCCTGGCTCATTTGTTTTCCGTTTCCAACCGAAAGTGGACGTTGATCTTGATGCATTGACGATTGGCGATGAAGTTGCTGATGTATTTCTCTACTTATCAGGTTCCAGTTATTCTACCCTAGTAATCCACCCTATTTTTTCTGGGGTTTTTTTTGCCAAAATGGTAAGACGCGGATTTTATCTATTTCTCTCTAGGTCTGATAGCAAAAATGGCGCAATGGGCATGTTTAAAGACGAACTCTACAACGCTTCCAATTGTAAATCGCTTCCACCCGGTATGGCCATGTATTCCAAGGACAATAAGATCGGCGTTGTGTTCTTCAGCAACACGAATAATCTCATGGCCTGGGTCGCCTTCGGTAAAAATAGCTTCAACATCTAGATCAAAAGAATCTGTTAATTTTTTAAGGGCATCCTTTCCTTGTTGCCGGACTTGTTCTTGGCTTTCAGCTAACCTGTCAAAACCTTCTACCGTAAAAAAATAGTAGGATGGAAAACTCCACGCATCTACATCTAATACGTGCAGAACTATGAGCTCTGCTTTGTAGGCGTGAGCCAAAAATACGGCACGATTACCGGCACCTTTAGAAATGTCTGAAAAATCAGTGGCCAGGATGATTTTTTTGATGGGTTCTTGCACGGTAATCTCCTTATAGTGTTGCACAGACATATATGACAAGTACTGGCAAATTAATTCGCATATATTTGTGAAATCTCAGAACTCATTCGGTTATGCTAATGTTACAAAATTCTAAGACATAACTCACTCAGTTTATGTAATTAATATATGAATGGCCGCTTTGGGTCGATAGCGGTTATTCACGAATGTCTACTTGGCACAAAGCAGACATTCATAGGCTCTCATACCCTAAGTATTCCTTCCAGGAATCCGTTATATAAGCATAAACCAAATTGTGGTTGTAATGGATTCTAATCATGGATGCGACATCATTTTTGTTCATAGTAATTAACAACTATCCAGATGCGTGCTCACAATCTAGAAACTGGGGACATCTTTTCAGTAAACCTTACATCAACGAAAACGGTAGAGCATTTTCTATCGAGGAGCGAAAAATCAATGATTACTCTTAACCTCTCAGATATTCGTTTTATGCAGACAGTGCTTTCATTGTCAGAAAGTCATCTTAAGCTATTCGATAAGCTGGCATCGAAAAAAGAGAAGTTAATCCCGGATGAAGTATCGGACGAGCTAAGTGACTTATGTGCAGATCGGTTAGAAACGCATGGGTTTGATGCCTACCACAGTCCGACAGAGGAAGGTAGGAAGCTAGAAGAATTGATTGATAAGCTGTATGCGTGATTAAATGCGTTGGTAGAAGTATTTCGTCAAATCTTGTTGATGATGTTTGTGATCGTCTGTTGTCGCATTACTTTGGCGGTTGTTTTGTCGAAGCGATACTGTCTGCTCAATCCCACTTTCTTCGATGGTGGGTTTTTACTAACTCTATCCACACCAATCGTGTCCCCGGTGTGTCCCCGAAAAGGGGGCTAGCTATTATGCTAACTCCTTGTTGGCGCCCTGGGCACGAATCGAACGTACGGCCTACCCCTTAGGAGGGGGTCGCTCTATCCACTGAGCTACCAAGGCTAGTAATATTTTACGCCAAAATCCCTAGGAAGAAAAAGTTTGAGCAGGTCCATTACAAAACATCTACCCCCCAATCGCGTGCAAAAAATTGCTGTACACGGTAAGCTAGCCTTAGTCCGGTTAGTCTATTCTATGACTTCAAATCTGATAACGCTATTCCGTTTGCCCTGACCTTCCGAACGAAAGTCGTAGCAACCAATGCAATAGACTAGCAGCTCTCTAGGACCCACTCTCGCAGTTGTGAGCATAGACAGTTAGAGAGTAGACTAAAGACTCAGAAAGGAGATGCGCCATGAAATGGCTGGCAATAATTGCAACACTGATAGGAGTAATTATGTTTTCCTGGAACCATGTAGCGCGTGCCGATGCCCTTAAAATAGGGCAGCCTGCACCAGACTTCAAGCTGCCCGACCAGAATGGCAAGGTCCACACATTGGAGGACTTTCGTGGTAAATGGTTGGCATTATATTTTTACCCCAAGGACGACACGCCCGGCTGTACGGAGCAAGCATGCAAGTTCCGTGATGATCTCCACAAACTCACGGCACTGGGTGCAAATGTGGTTGGTGTAAGCGTGGACGATACAACTAGCCATGCTAATTTCGCCAAGAAATACAATCTTCCGTTTCCACTTCTCGCTGATAATAATGGTGAAACTGCCGCCCAATACGGTTCTCTACTAAATCTAGGTATCATCAAATTTGCCAAACGCAATACCTTTCTAATCGACCCAAAAGGAAAAATCGCAAAAATTTATTTGTCGGCCAGCGCGTCACGCAATTCGATCGAGGTACTAGAAGACTTGAAAAAACTGCAGAATTTGTAAAGATTGATTATGCAATCTAGTGGTTTTATGAATTCGAATCAAAAACTGGGTACAGTGTAGAAGTGCTTATTTTGCCCTCTTCGACATAGATGTTTTGAGCAATACTAATACCGCACCACTACCGCCCTCAGCTGGATTTGCCTGACAAAAAGCCAGAACGTGATTATGCTGTGCAAGCCAACCCCTGACCAAGATCTTTAATACTGGCTCACGATTTTTCGAGTTTAACCCTTTGCCATGTATTACTTGCACACAGCGAAATCCTCTCTTATTGCAAGTATTAAGGAATGCCCCCAACTCCTGTCGTGCGTCGTCGCGAGAAAATCCGTGTAGGTCAAGCTGTGCATCAATCTTCCAATAGCCGCGTCGAAGTCGCCGTAAAGTTTGGCGCGACAATCCAGGACGCAAAAATGACCATTCGTCACCTGCTTCCATTCCCGGCAGGACGTGATCGGAGAAAGAATCATCTGGTGTTGATAACTTGTCACGTAGGGTGTGTTTAATAATGGGTCGTGGAAGCTTGTGAGAATGGGCTGCCTTGTCAGGCACAATCAATGGCTCTACGTCCCGAACCGCATCTCGGAATAACGACGTTTCATCATCACTACTTGCAAGCACACTGTTGCTTGATTTCATACGAAACCTCAACTTGATAGTCGCTCAGCTTAAATCATCAAGAAATTTTTCCGCATCTAGTGCAGCCATACAGCCAGTACTTGCGCTGGTCACTGCCTGGCGGTAAATATGGTCCTGCACATCGCCAGCTGCAAATACGCCGGGAATGCTGGTAGCGGTTGCGTTGCCCTGAGTACCCCCTTGGGTGATGATGTAGCCGTTTTTCATTTCAAGTTGCTCCTGAAAAATATCGGTGTTCGGCCTGTGGCCAATTGCAATGAATACGCCTTGTAACTCCAAGGTTTTAGTAGAATCATCCTGGGTGTTTTTGATGCGCATTCCGTTTACACCAGATTTATCGCCAAGGACTTCTTCCAGAACATGATGGAGCTCTAGCGTCACGTTGCCATTTTTTACCCTATCCATTAGTTTATCTATTAGGATTTTTTCCGCTCGGAATTTGTCTCGCCGATGTACCAGGGTAACCCGGCGTGCAATGTTAGAAAGATAAAGTGCTTCTTCCACTGCCGTGTTGCCCCCGCCTACCACTGCCACGTCCTGTCCCTTATAAAAAAACCCATCACAAGTAGCGCAGGCAGATACCCCCTTGCCCATGAACACCTCCTCAGAGGGCAGCCCCAAATATTGGGCAGATGCACCGGCAGCGATAACGAGTGCATCACAGGTATAAGTTCCCTGATCGCCGATCACAGTAATAGGCTTGTCAGTAAGCCTTGCCGTATGAATGTGATCGAAAATAACCTCTGTGTTAAAACGCTCTGCGTGTTTCTGGAAGCGCTCCATCAATTCTGGGCCTTGCACACCCATTGCATCTGCTGGCCAATTATCCACATCAGTGGTGGTCATTAACTGGCCGCCCTGGGCCATCCCGGTAATAACTACGGGGCTCAAATTGGCGCGTGCAGCATAAACTGCTGCGGTATAACCGGCGGGTCCGGAACCAAGAATTAAAAGTCGGGAATGTTTGGTTGTCATAAGCTTGGTATATAGGGCGTAGTATTTAAAAAACAAGCTTGTTATAAATGTTGCTTAACCCAATCGGCAACGCTGTCCAGCGCT
Organism: Nitrosomonadaceae bacterium; assembly: GCA_965248035.1. Classification (GTDB taxonomy): domain Bacteria; phylum Pseudomonadota; class Gammaproteobacteria; order Burkholderiales; family Nitrosomonadaceae; genus BJGV01. The sequence goes on along the minus strand of OZ252054.1, from coordinate 1,424,968 downwards.
GTGGGTAAATTGTCGGGCTGAGTGCCTCCTGCTTGTGCAATATCTGCACGCCCACCACCTTTACCGCCAACTTGCAAAGCGACAAAATTAACCAGGTCGCCTGCTTTTACTTTTGCCGTCAGATCGGCCGTAACGCCTGCGATCAATGTAACTTTGCCAGCCTGTTCTGTGCCGAGCACTACAATGCAAGACTTCAATTTATTTTTGAACCGGTCCAAAGTTTCACGCATAGTCTTGGCGTCCACACCTTCCAGGCTAACTGCCAGCACATTAACGCCCTTTATTTCCCGTACCTGATCGACAACATCGTCGCCCTGTGCACTGGCAAGTTTCGACTTCAACCGTGATAAGTCTTTTTCTAGTCGCCTGACGTTGTCAATAATCTGGGAGATCTTTTGTGTCGCCTCTTCTGGCTGCGTTTTTAATGCTCTGGCAATTTCCAGCAACTGTATTTCGTTTTGTTGCACGTACTCTAGTGCTTCTTCCCCTGTGACTGCCTCTACCCTCCGAATACCTGCAGCCACTCCACTTTGGGCACGAATCTTAAATAATCCGATATCGCCTGTGCGATTGACATGTGTTCCACCGCACAATTCTCGCGAAGATCCTATACCCAACACACGCACTTCGTCGCCATATTTCTCACCGAACAGCATTAATGCTCCCGTTTTTTGCGCGTCTTCCATTTTCATTACACGTGCATCGGTCTTAGTGTTGGTAAAGATTTCAGCATTAACCATAACTTCTACTTCACGTATCTCTGCGTCCGTCATCGGTAAATTATGAGCGAAATCAAACCGAGTCTTGTCAGCATCAACTAGCGAACCTTTTTGCTGCACATGGGCTCCAAGTACCTCACGTAAAGCCTTATGCATTAGGTGAGTAACAGAGTGGTTGCGTTCAGTGCGCGCTCGACCAATCGGGTCAACCTCTGCCGAAACCTTATCGTTAACAGCCAATCTCCCATTATTTAGCTGGCCTCTATGCCCAAATACATCTGTCTGAATTTTTTGCGTTTCTGCTACAGTAAAAGTACCGCTGCCAGACAATAACTCACCACGATCTCCCACCTGCCCTCCTGATTCAGCGTAAAACGGCGTGTGATCCAGTACAATTACTGCTTCATCCCCAGCCTTGATGCAATCTACCCGACTACTCTTCTTATAGATAGCAAGAATCTGACCTTCATGTTGCAGGCTCTCGTAACCGTGGAATTGCGTCGCACACCCGTCGTATTCCATCCTACTTTGCATAGTAAATTTACTCGCCCCTCGCGCTCGCTCACGTTGTTTATCCATTTCAATTTCGAATTCTGTCATATTAATAGAGAGCCCTCTTTCGCGACATAAATCTTGCGTTAAATCAAAAGGGAAACCAAAGGTATCATACAGAGTAAATACATCTAGACCAGCAACAGGCATTGAACTTTCATCGGGAAAATAGTGAAAATGTATCTTATCTCTATCCGCCTCTCTATCCGCATTATTTGAATTACCAACTATTATTGCGTGGCCAAGAGTTGATTTATTTTTCTCTTGGCTATCTTTATTAACATCATCTGTAAACTCCTCTGCAAATTTATGGATATCGCTTATTTCAGAGAGTTTCTTTGTTTTTACTACAAGATCATCTTCATCTTCATCTAGATGAAATTCGCCATCAAACTGAGCTTCTTTTGTCACCGACCTGTCAACAAGAGTAAAAAATTTATTCGGCAGTATAAAGTTTTTCCGTATGTAATCAACGCCACGGCGCCTTAGTCCAATCATTTTTTCAAAATGCTGCATACCACTCACTAACGTTTCACCGAAACGCTCCTCCTCTTGTTTCAATACTGAGGCTACTCGCGTTTTGGCTTTGACCAATTCTGGATAGGCCGGTCCCATTACATCTACAAGATCTTTTACCAACTTATAAAAAAAGGGTTGCTTCTGTCCCAGCTTATAACCATGACGGATGGCACGACGAATGATGCGGCGAAGCACATACCCGCGCCCCTCATTATCGGGAATCACACCATCAGTGATGAGGAAGGAACATGCGCGAATGTGATCAGCGATCACCTTAAGGGAATCCTCGGTTAGGTCGCTGGTATTGGTTACTTTCGCTGCTTTGCGAATAAGATTTTGGAATAAATCAATCTCGTAGTTGGAATGCACGTGTTGTATTACAGCAGAAATACGCTCCAACCCCATGCCGGTATCTACAGCTGGACGGGGCAATGGATGGAGTTTGCCCACGCTGTCTCGATTGTATTGCATGAACACTAGATTCCAGATCTCGATGTAGCGATCGCCGCCGCTCTTTAGTGTACCTGGCGCACCACCTGAAAATTCTGGGCCATGGTCGTAAAAAATTTCAGAACACGGACCACAAGGACCAGTGTCTCCCATCTGCCAAAAATTGTCCGTAGTGGCTACGCGTACCAGCCGTGAAGAAACAATACCCACTTCATTGAGCCAGATATCGGCTGCTTCATCGTCCTCATAATAGACTGTCACCCACAACTTTTCCTGTGGAATCTTCAGCGTTACGGTAAGAAACTCCCATGCGAACTGGATGGCCTCCTGCTTAAAATAATCCCCGAAACTAAAATTGCCCAACATCTCGAAAAATGTGTGATGGCGCGTGGTATAGCCGACATTCTCGAGATCGTTATGTTTGCCTCCTGCACGCACGCAGCATTGTGCACTCACTGCGCGCATATAGGGACGATTGTCCTGGCCGAGGAATACGTCCTTGAACTGCACCATCCCCGCGTTGGTGAACAACAGAGTGGGGTCGTTACTAGGAACAAGAGGACTTGACGCCACAATCGTGTGGCCATGTGACTCAAAGAATTCCAAAAATCTTTGTCTTATTTCGCTGCTTTTCATATCAATTCATTTGATGAAAAAATTTAAGGCCGACCATACTACTCATCCCGAGGCCGCAACACTTGCCCGATTATCTCTGACGCAAATCCCCGGCCCATCAAAAATCGTATTTGTTTCGTCCGCTCTTTTGCGTTTGCAGGCATCGCGCCAAATTTTTTCCGCCATACCGTGCGAGCTGTTTCGAGTTCAGTTTCCTTAAGGTGGGGCAACGCGGCAGCAATAAAATTTTCATCAATGCCTTTCTGCTGCAACTCGTGCACAATGCGGCGGCGACCAAATTTGCTCCTACGAGCGTGTACTACCTGCTCGACCATACGCCCAGCTGACAAAAGACCACTCTGCTCCAATGAATCCAACACAAAAGACAGCTTTTCAAGAGTTGGGGCATAAGGCGCAAGTTTTTTTCCAATTCCAGCCTGGAGTGCTCACGCCGTGCTAGATAATCGAGGGCGCGGATTTTCAAACTCGGCCCGGAAGACATGATGCTTATTCCACAGAAATAGCTTCAGCTTGGACAGCAACTCCCACAATGGAGCGAATTTTTAACTCGATTTCTTTTGTAATATCGGGATGCTGCTTCAGATATTCGCGTGTGTTATCCCTACCTTGGCCAATTTTTTCGCCATTGTAAGCATACCAAGCACCGGATTTCTCGACTAAATTATGCAAAACGCCGAGCTCCACGATCTCACCCTCACGCGAAATACCCTCGCCGTAGAGGATATCGAATTCAGCCTTCTTGAATGGTGGCGCAACTTTATTCTTAACCACCTTGACGCGAGTTTCATTGCCAAGCACCTCGTCGCCCTTCTTGATGGTACCAATACGCCGGATGTCGAGACGAACCGATGCGTAGAACTTCAAAGCATTACCACCGGTAGTGGTTTCTGGGTTACCAAACATAACGCCAATTTTCATGCGTATCTGATTGATAAAAATTACCATTGTATTGCTGCGCTTGATGTTAGCGGCAAGCTTTCGTAGCGCCTGCGACATCAATCTCGCCTGTAAGCCCATTTGGGGCTCTCCCATTTCACCCTCAATTTCTGCACGCGGCGTTAAGGCCGCAACCGAATCTATTACGACCACATCGATCGATCCAGAGCGCACAAGCATATCGGTGATTTCCAGTGCCTGCTCACCATTATCAGGCTGAGAAATAAGCAATTCCTTAACGTTGATGCCAATCTTTTGTGCATACTGTGGATCTAAAGCGTGTTCCGCATCAATGAACGCTGCAGTGCCGCCAATCTTTTGCATTTCTGCGATAACTTGCAACGTGAGCGTGGTCTTGCCGGACGATTCTGGTCCGTAGATTTCTATTACTCTCCCACGTGGCAGCCCGCCCACACCCAACGCAATATCAAGCCCCAGAGAGCCGGTGGAAATTACTTGGATATCACTGATAGTATCGCTGGCACCAAGACGCATGATTGAACCTTTACCAAACTGTTTTTCGATTTGGGAAAGAGCTACTGCCAACGCTTTGCTTCTATTTTCATCCATGAGTTTACCTTTTTAGAAATTTGTTGAATTATCGCACATGTAATTCAGCGCAGAAAGACAACAAAAAATGAAGGCGTTGGTTCAGGCAACTGAAGAATTCGTATCGTGCAGCAGAGCCATCATCCCTTGTAGGGCCACTGCCACTGACTGCTGTCTTACTGCCTCACGGTCGCCGGTAAAATGTCGGGTTTCGCTCCGCACATGGTTGTCTTTCATCACCCAAGCAAAACACACCATGCCCACCGGTTTTTCCACTGTACCGCCTCCGGGGCCAGCAATGCCTGTTATGGAAACAGCAACCTGTGCACGGCTCCGGGCAACGGCACCATGTGCCATTTCCCGAGCAGTTTGCTCAGACACCGCGCCATATTGTTTTAGTGTTTTGCTACTTACACCCAACATTTCCTGCTTTGAAATAGTGGTATATGTAATGAAGCCCCGCTCATACCAAGCTGAGCTGCCTGCAATCGAAGTAACCATATGCCCTAACCATCCACCCGTGCAGGATTCGGCGCTAGCGAGCATCAGCCCTTGCTGGGCGAGTGTTGAACCAACTTGCCTAGCAAGATGCTGAAGCGTCTGGTCATTCATCGCATTTATGATTCCACCCAAATTCAGGTACCTTTACGATAATACAAATGCTTTCCATGCCGCCAAACAAAGCAAGGTAAAAAATGCTGCCAGTAAATCGTCAAACATCACACCAAAGCCGTTGCGTAGCTTCTTATCATAATATTGGATTGGCTGCGGCTTGAATATGTCGAATAGACGGAACAGCAAAAAAGCAAATGCCTGCCAAACCAAGTTATCTGGCGTAAAAAACAACACCAGCAAAAAAGCAACAATTTCATCCCATACGATTCCACTATGATCATGGATACCGAGCACTTTGCCGGTTAAACTACAGGCCCAAATACCAGCGATGAACATAACATCAATTAGCAGTAGAAATTGAACCGGGTCTAGGTTTTGATTAATCAGCCAGAACAAAGGGAACGCAACAAGCGTCCCTACAGTACCCGGTGCTACTGGGCTTAACCCTGTGCCGCCACCAAATGCAATGAAGAATGCAGGATGTTGCAACACAAACCTCTTGCCAGGGTGCGGGTAGGTAGGTGCGGCCCTCCTCAGCGTTGGATCACGTCCCAGCTCGGAAGTTATTTGAGGATCAGAGGGAGCGAAAGTGGTCATAGCCTGTTGTTCCCAGCTTTATTGCGTTACCCGTCGCATCTAGCACTACCAAACCTTCCCCCGCATCAATTCTACCAATGCGCGTCAAAGAAATATCCATTTCGTGGGAAAGGGCTTCAATTTTACCGCGCTTCGCCTTTCGTGCGGTAAAACAAAGTTCATAATCGTCCCCACCTGCCAGCAAGCAATTAATCGCCGGCGATTGGGGAAGATACTTTTCCAAGATCACTGAGCAATTTACCTCATTCATTTTGATAACAGCAGCAACTTTGGAACATTCCAAAATATGTCCCAGATCTGCCAACAGCCCGTCGGAAATATCAATAGCGCAATGGGCAAGGTCAATCAATCGTTGCCCTAGTTCAACCCTAGCAATTGGCGCATGCAACGCGGGCAAACAGGCAGCGATTTCGCTAGGCTCAAGCTTGATATGTTGTTGCTCGTGAGATAGCGCTAGCGCAGCATCGCCCAGCCGGCCTGACATCCAAATATCGTCTCCTGGCTTGGCTCCGCTGCGATGTAAAGCTTTTCCTTTTGCTACTTCACCAATAATTTGCACGCAAATAGTAAGGGGGCCGCGTGAAATATCTCCACCGATGAGCGCCACTTGATGTGTGCGTGCAAGCCCAAAAAAACCACCGGCGAATGCCTCTAGCCATTTCTCATTGGTCCTTACCAAAGGCTCTGGTAGTGCTAACGCAAGTGTGGCCCAGCGTGGTTTTGCGCCCATCGCCGCCATGTCGGAAAGATTCACAGCAAGAGCCTTATATCCTAGTTTGCGGGGAGCGGTATCAGGGGAAAAATGTTGGCCGGATATCAACATGTCGGTAGAAATTGCCAGCTCTATTCCCGTAACTGGCCTAATTAGCGCGGAATCATCCCCCACTCCCAGCACCACACTGGAATCAGGATGAGTAAAAAAGCGGCGGACAATCTCTGACTCGGAGAGCATTATTACAACCTGTAATTGATTGGCCAATGATGCCTACAGATGTTCGGAAAATTTACTTGTGCATTCGCTTTATCCATAAAATGAGACAGTACCTATTGTTGGTGCTATTTGCATTAGCCTTCGCATCATTCTTGGTATATGTTGTTTTAAAGTTTAAGCCTTAACTCGGACCTGTAACTTGACTTCCTCTGCGCGCAACTGCACGGCCAACTTGTCCAGCACACCATTTACATACTTATGTCCGTCGGTCCCACCGTAGGTTTTAGCTAACTCCACTGCTTCATTGATTATTGCTCTATAAGGTGTTTCCGGATGGCTAGTAAACTCGTATGCACTCAGTAGCAAAATGGCAAATTCCACAGGGCTAAGCTCTTTGAGGGAGCGGTCTAGACAAGGTTGAATATGCTTTTCCAGCTCTGTTAAATTTGTTAGAACGCCTTGTATCAGATCGGAGAAATATTCTTCATCCGTCTTGAGGAATTCCCTTGTCTCCTGTAGCTGCTCTTCAATAGCTTCAACGGTTCCTCCTGCCACACACCATTGATAAAGACCTTGCAAAGCCAATTCGCGCGAACGCCGACGCCGGCCCCTGCGGTGCGGCTTGGGTTCTAACTTCGTTTTTGTCTGGGCTGGCAATATCTTCCGCGTCATTGGACCACTTCATCGAGCTTTCTCAGTAAATTGACCATTTCTATCGCCACTCGTGCAGTTTCAGCTCCTTTTTGGTTCATTCGCGCTAGCGCTTGATCGTCGGTATCGGTAGTAAGTATTCCATTGGCGACCGGGATGCCAGTGTCAAGCTGTACCGCGGTCACGCCACTGATCGATTCTTTCGACACCATCTCAAAATGATAGGTGTCGCCACGTATCACCGCGCCCAATGCCACTAGTGCATCAAACTGATCAGTCAACGCCATTTTTTGCAACGCCAAGGGAATTTCCAGTGCCCCCGGAACCGTAACCAACAAAATGTTAGCTGCCTGTACTCCGTTTTTTTCCAACTCTGCAGTACAACCGCCGAGCAAGCCCTCACCTATATCAATGTTAAAACGGCTCATAACGATGCCAATATGTAGCCCGGCACCACTCAGATTAGATTCAAGTTCAAGAATGTTTTCGTAACGCACCACATGTTCTCCTAAAAACATTACCCAAAAGAATGAAGAGAAAAAATGGAGTTTTAACTCTGCTCTACACTCTCCGGCTCCAGATATCCCGTAACTTCTAAACCAAAACCCGTCATACTTGGCATTTTGCGTGGGACAGCCAGCAATCGCATCTTACTCACATTAAGATCTATTAATATCTGCGCACCGATACCATAGTCACGCAAATCGGTTCTAGTAAAAACACGGGGCTCAGATTTTGTCCTCGTGATGCGCTCGATTAACTCCGCAGGACTTTCCCTGCGATGCAACAAAACGATTACTCCACACCCAGCATCGGCAATTACACGAAGCGTGTCACTTATACTCCAAGAATGCGCGTTGTCATTTACGTCTAGCAAATCAATAACAGACAATGGTTCATGCACCCGCACTAGGGTATCAATATCAGGGTTAATCTCACCCCTAATCAGCGCAAGATGAGTCGCATTGATGGTCTTATCAAGATAAGCGACAAGACGAAACTCCCCATGAATTGTTTGGACAAGACGTTCTGCCACGCGCTCTACCAGGCTTTCAGTACGGCTGCGGTGATGAATAAGGTCGGCAATCGCTCCGATTTTGAGTTGATGCTTCGCGGCGAACTCAATCAACTCTGTCAAACGCGCCATGCTACCGTCGTCTTTAAGGATTTCGCAAATCACAGATGCAGACGTAAGACCTGCCAGATTCGCTAAATCACATCCTGCTTCGGTATGACCAGCACGTACAAGTACTCCACCGTTTTGCGCCATTAGTGGAAAAATGTGGCCGGGCTGAAGAATATCTTCTGGTTTGGCGTCCGGCTTTGCTGCCGCCCTTACTGTGCGCGCTCGGTCAGCTGCAGAAATGCCGGTTGTGACCCCAATTGCCGCTTCAATAGAAACTGTAAAGTTAGTCCCTAACAACGAGCGGTTGGTAGGGGTAGACACCATTAATGGCAGATTGAGCTGACGACAACGCGCTTCAGTCAACGTCAAGCAAATCAATCCACGACCATGTGTTGCCATAAAATTTATTGCTTCCGGCGTGACAAAATCTGCCGCTAAAACTAAATCACCTTCGTTCTCACGATTTTCTTCGTCGACAAGGATTACCATTTTCCCAGTCTTGATGTCGTCGATGATATCTTGGATGGGACTGATGATCATCTTGCTAAATTATCCTCATTATTTTTACAAACTTACTTGGATGCCGTTAGAAGTTGCTCGATGTAACGTGCCAGCATATCGACTTCCAAATTTACTTTCGTATCGGGCTTTAGATCCTGCAGCGTTGTCTTGGCTAATGTGTGCGGGACAAGATTAACCCTGAACTCATCCTTTGCGATCCAATTTACCGTTAAGCTCACACCATTTACTGCGATTGAGCCTTTTTTTGCTATGTACTTCAACATCAAAACTGGAGCTTTTATCGCTAACAGGCAACTTTCTCCCGCCGGCTCAAACTTCACAACTTTTCCTATTCCATCCACGTGACCGCTCACCAGATGCCCGCCTACTCTGTCGGACAGTCGCATAGCTTTTTCAAGATTGACTCGTTGCCCTTGTATATTCAAACCCTGAGTACAGTTTAAGGTTTCTCGTGACACCTCCATAGCAATCATGCCGCCTACCAAAGCGGTTATGGTAAGACATACACCATTTGCTGCAATGCTATCGCTTATACTGACATCACATAAATCTAGTCTGCCTGGAGCAACCTCTATACGTATGCCGCTTTCCAAAGACGCAACTTTCTTTATCTCGCCAACCGCTTCGATAATTCCAGTAAACATCAGTTTCTTTCCCTTTTTAAAAACAGGAATCGTTTATATTATGTATTGATTCGTTTTAGTAAAATACCCCGGCTTGACAGCTTACATAGAAGAAACGTTTTCATCCTTATTTGCACTCTCATCTAAAATTTAACAATGTTTGATGTCATTGTATCGTCTTCATGAGGATATCACGAAGGGTTTTGAATCTAGGGTAGAATTCCAATAGGTCAATCATGTTCACGGTGCTAGGCTATGCGGCAATTTGTCGCATAGCCAGAAAGTACAATATAGGCTAATGTTCGATTCAAATGAAATAAAAGCGAATCTATGATGAGCTGTTGAAATGTTCAAGGATCTAAGTCAATCCCCGCCAAGCAAAAATTTACAACGCCTGTTCCTACTCAGAAGCATAGCTATTGTTGTCCAGTGCCTGACGTTTGCCTCGGTACATTGGGGGCTCGAGATGCCGCTGCCTTGGACAGAAATGGTCACGGTGGTAATCTTTCTTGCGGTACTAAATTTTGCAACATGGCTACGTTTACGCCGTAACTGGCCCGTATCCAACATAGAATTCTTTACGCAAATTCTAATTGATGTTCTCGCTTTAGGCGCATTATTGTATTTTAGTGGCGGCTCAACAAATCCATTTGTTTCCCTGTATCTGTTGCCGTTGACAATTACTGCTGCCGCTTTGCCATGGGCATTTACATGGGTAATGGCAGCAATTACGATAGGTTGTTATTCGCTGTTGCTGTTTTATTATGTGCCTTTGCCACATGACCACAGTGAACACAATAGCGAATTTAACCTACATGTATCTGGAATGTGGCTGGCGTTCGTGTTAAGCACCGTGTTAATCGCTTGGTTTGTTGTCAAGATGGGTATATCAATCCGTGAGCGTGATAAGGACCTATCACGAGCACGCGAGCAAGCCTTGCGCGACGAACAAATTATTGCCCTAGGAACCTTGGCTGCTGGTGCCGCACATGAGCTCAGTACGCCATTGTCGACCATGGCAGTCGTTAGCAGGGAACTGCAAAAAGATCATGCAGAAAACAGTGGACTACAAAACAATATAAGCATCCTGCGCGACCAAATCACTCAATGTAAACATACGCTAACACAATTACTTGCCGATGCCGGGCAAACACGAGCCGAAGATGCCAGCGGGCAAACCGTTGATCGTTTTCTACGAGAAATATTGGACAAATGGAAATTAATGCGCCCTACCGTCAAATTTACTTATCACTGTAATGGTGTACATCCGGCGCCCCAAATAATAAATACACAATCCCTAGGCCAATCAATTTTAAACTTGCTAAATAATGCAGCCGACGCGTCACTAGAAAATATTGAGATCAAAAGCGACTGGGATAATAAAGAATTACGTCTAGAAATCCTTGATTTGGGTAAAGGCCTCAGTGAGGAAACCGTACAACGAGCAGGGCAAGCTTTCTTCACTAGTAAACCAGGACATGGCTTTGGAATTGGTTTATTTTTGGCAAATGCAACTATTGAACGATTTGGTGGAAGCGTTCGTTTGACTAATCGTGAAAATGGTGGCGCCTGCACACAAGTTAGATTACCCCTGATAGAGCTTGCGACATGACAATCCTACCAACGATAAATTTAGATGATGATCGCCCGAGTTTATTAATTGTTGATGATGACCTAATTTTTTGTGGCGTGCTTGCAAAAGCAATGACAAAACGTGGGTTTGACGTCAATTGTGCACATACTGTCGAACACGCATTGAAATGTGCCGACATTTGCTCGCCTGAGTATGCAATTATCGATCTGAGATTGCCCGGCACTTCTGGGTTGGTTTTGGTTGACAAATTAAGGGCAATGGACTCTGGCACCCGTATCGTCATGTTGACTGGTTATGCCAGCATTACTACGGCCGTGGAGGCGATTAAACTTGGTGCAATGCATTATCTTGCGAAACCCGTTGATGCCGATGAAATCATGACGGCTTTCGAGCGCAACGAGGGGGATGTCGCTGCTCAAATCAGCACACATGCTCTGTCAGTCGGCCAGGTTGAATGGGAGCATATTCAGCGCATTTTAATTGAGAACAACGGCAGCATTTCTGCAACTGCAAAAAGACTTAACATGCATCGTCGCACACTGCAACGCAAACTTAATAAAAACCCCCACTAAGTTGTATGAGCTTTTATTAAAAGCAGTTATAAAAATCGGGCGATAATTCGAATATCATGTCCAACCATTCTTAAATCCTGAATTTTAAGTTCGTGCTTTTCCGAGAGGTTGGTCAATTCTGGCAGATTCAACATGCTTAGTGCGGTGTCGCCTATAAAGTGTGGCGCAAGATAAATTACCAGTTCATCTACCAGTCCCGACCTAATAAAAGAACCATTCAACCTGCTACCTGCTTCAATCAGCACCTCATTGATTTCTAGTGTAGCAAGCATCTGCATCATCTTTGCTAGAGCTACATTACCCTTTTCATCTGGTAACACAATTGGGCGAGCGCCTGCTTTACTTAGTGCGATCATTCTTTCCTCGCTGGCACTTGCAGTAAAAATTAATTCGCCATCACCATGTAGAATCTTAGAGTTAATAGGAATTTCTAGGTGACTATCCACAACAATTTTCAATGGCTGTCTTGGTGTTTCAACAAGGCGAGCCGTTAACTGTGGATCATCTGCAAGCACCGTGCCGATACCAGTAAGAACCGCGCAAGAACGGGCACGAAACCTGTGCCCGTCACATCGTGCTGCTTCGCCTGTAATCCATTGGCTGACGCCATTGTTGAGGGCCGTTTTGCCGTCAAGGCTTGCGGCAATTTTCATCCGCGCCCAAGGGCGATTATGCCTCATTCGTGTGACAAAACCAATGTTAAGTTCTTCGGCTTCCATTTTCATCAAGCCGTTTTGTACTTTGATTTCGGATCGTTTCAGCAGCGACAACCCTCCCCCTTCCACCAGAGGATTCGGGTCTTGCATTGCTATTATCACCTTGGCAACTTTGGCTTTGACCAACGCTTCAGCGCAAGGCGGGGTGCGTCCGTAATGACTGCAGGGCTCTAGTGTAAGATAAACAGTCGCGCCCCGTGCTGCTGCTCCGGCAGCATTGAGAGCGTTAATCTCCGCATGTGGCTGGCCTGCACAAACATGCCATCCGCTGCCGACTACATGGCTACCGCGTACAATCACACAACCCACGCGGGGATTGGGACTAGTGCTATACAATCCCTTCTCGGCAAGCTGCAGCGCCTGGGACATGTAGGCATGATCGGCTGAAGAAAACATATTGGAGTTTTTATTATCCTAAGACTACGCTTGCCCACTATGTGACATATCTGATTGCTTCTTATATACGATTAAGGAAAGAGCTGGCGCCCATTTTTCAAGATTCTTTTTTATTTCTTCCGTCGCGGCCTCTGCACTTCCTTGATTGCATCATGAAAATCATCCACATCCTGGAAGCTTCTATAAACTGAAGCAAAGCGGATATATGCTACCTTGTCTAGCTTGTATAGTTCTCGCATTACCATTTCGCCAATCTTACGCGAAGGTATCTCACGCTCCCCTAAACTCAGAAGCTTTTGCATAATTCGGTCTATCGCCGCATCTACGTGCTCGGTAGGAACAGGGCGCTTGTGTAATGCACGCATGAAACCCGTAAGCAATTTGTCTCGATTGAACTCGGAGCGATAACCACCTTGCTTTACTACCTGTGGCAAACGTAACCCCACTGTTTCGTACGTGGTAAAGCGCTTGTCGCAAGTTAGGCAACGGCGGCGGCGGCGTATTTTATCCCCCTCCTCGCTAACGCGGGAGTCGATCACGCTCGTGTTGTCGGCATTGCAGAAGGGGCATTTCATGATTCAGAGTTCAGAAAAATGAGGAGGCTCGTAACCGCTATCAAATTTGCCCAAGTTAAGAACAACCCGCATTGTATAACTGCTAGGCGATCAACCGCCGTAAACTGGAAATTTAACACACAAGGCTTTCGTTTCATGCGCTACACGCAACAAAACCGTGTTGTCGGTAGGTCCATCTAGTACATCGGCGATCAGATTTGCCAGTTGTTCTACTTCAATTTCTTTGAAACCACGCGTGGTCACTGCAGGAGTGCCTATGCGAATGCCACTAGTGATGAATGGTTTCTGTGGGTCATTAGGGATAGCATTCTTGTTAACAGTAATGTGTGCCAGCCCCAGTGATTCCTCTGCTTGTTTCCCCGTAAGGTTTTTCGCCTGAAGATCCACCAAAAACATGTGACAATCAGTACGCCCGGAGACAATGCGTAAACCACGTTCATGTAGAACTTTCGTCATTACACGTGCATTGTCGATTACTTGCTCCTGATAGCCCTTGAATTCCTTGCTGGCGGCCTCCTTGAATGCAACCGCCTTAGCAGCAATCACATGCATCAGAGGCCCTCCCTGGGTCTGTGGAAAGATCGCCGAGTTGAGCGCTTTCTCATACTCAGGTTTAGCCATAATAATGCCGCCACGTGGTCCGCGTAATGTTTTGTGGGTGGTACTGGTAACAAAATCTGCAATACCGACAGGATTAGGATAAAATCCTGCCGCCACTAGTCCTGCGTAATGAGCCATGTCCACAAATAGGTAGGCCCCCACATCATCAGCGATCTTGCGAAAAGACTTCCAGTTTATCACTAGAGAGTAGGCAGAAGCACCGGCAACGATCATTTTCGGCTTGTGTTCATGTGCCAGCCGCGCTACCTCTTTGTAATCAAGTTCCTCTGTTTCAGGAGTAAGGCCATAGGCAACGAAGTGGAAAATTTTACCACTAAGATTGACTGGCGACCCATGGGTTAAATGCCCGCCATGAGCAAGCGACATACCAAGAAGAGTGTCGCCAGGTTTCAGCACAGATAAATAAACGGCAGCGTTAGCTTGCGAACCAGAATGCGGCTGGACATTGACATACTCGGCGGCAAATAACGATTTCGCCCGGTCTATCGCATACTGCTCAACTAGATCGACATATTCGCAACCACCATAATAGCGTTTGCCAGGATAGCCTTCAGCATACTTATTAGTCAACACCGACCCTTGCGCCTGCAAAACAGCAGGACTAGCGTAATTCTCCGAAGCAATTAGTTCAATATGGTCTTCTTGGCGTTGAATTTCACTTTTAATCGCTTGCCATACAGCAGGATCGATGCTTTCAATGGTTTGCTTTGGGGAATACATGGAAGTATAGACGCCGAGGAAATGTTAGACACCGGATTTTACCACCATCGGTTAAGTATCGTGGGGGGGATTCAAAAGACATCGTTTTTATGACGATTGCGCGTTCTCTAGTAACAATCAGACAGTTTCGTTAAAGCAGGAAAAGCTCCTTTCTGTAAAATGTTGCCTCTGCACTTCATCCATGAGCTCGTTTGAGATGTGCTTTCAATATGGCGCCACAATAAGCACATCAACATATTAAACCCCGCAGAAAGTAAAATTGGGAGAAGCCTCACGTTGCAATTGTTTGTCCGACTGGTTAACATCGGCACTGCACAATGTGTGATTGTTAACCGAGGACTCTTGGCCTCGACAAAACACAATTAACATTCGCCTGATAAGTTTGATTCAATGGAGTTTATGAAAAACACCTTATGTTTGTCAATTAGCATTAAACACATTGACAGCCCAATTCCCGATTTGTCAGTTTTTATGGCCTTAAACAGTCATAGAGCGTATTCGCGCAGCGATTTAAGCGAGTAAAGAACTGGATGTGTTCATGCGTTGTTGATTTATTCAAGAGTAACCAGGCCGAGCTCCTCTTCAATAATAGGGGGTACGCCAAGTAACTTATTTAGAAAAGGCATCACAATTGTTACATTGGTTCTATAACAACCCACTATTTGTCGAGCGTCTTTTACTAACGCAGCTCAAACGTGCCGGTTGCGCTACGCTGGCAGGGGCTTGAGAAAACCCATTAGCACGTCATCTTGGAATTTAAGGACTAGTTCATGCCGCTTGATATCAACACCATTCTCGCCGAAACCCGCGGAAAGAATTTCGACCTTTTCGAAAAGCATGTGAATCCTGTCTTCGTCAAGGTGCTGCGCATTATCGGATTCAATCGTTCCTGGGTGCGCGGTGAGGGCGCATACCTTTGGGACGAAAAGGGTACGCGCTACCTTGACTTTCTTGCCAACTGGGGCGTCTTTAACTTTGGTCGCCGTCACCCGACTATTTGTGGCGCACTGCAGCAAGTGCTCGACTCTGATTTTCCAGGGTGGATCGGCTTCGATGCCCCGCCACTCGCAGCAGCCCTCGCTCGCGAACTTACGAAACGCATGCCTGGCGATCTCGATACCGTTTTCTTCTGCAACTCTGGAACGGAAGCTATAGAAGCCGCGATCAAATTTGCGCGCGCATCAACTGGGCGTCCTTGTACAGTACATCTTACAAAAGCATTCCATGGTTTAACTACGGGAGCGTTGTCATTGAATGGTGAGGCAAGTTTCCGTAGAGGATTTGAGCCGCTTCTCCCAGGCAGTTCCGCAGTAGAACCGGGCGATCTCAAAGGTCTCGAAGCACGACTCGCTCTTGGTGATGTGGCCTCTTTCGTCTTTGAGCCAATCCAAGGAAAGGGCGTCAACATTCTCAGCGATGAATACCTGCTTGCAGCACAGGATCTATGCCGCAAGTACAACACTCTCATGATCAGTGATGAAATCCAGTGCGGTATGGGGCGTTCTGGACGCTTCCTGGCTTGTCAATGGATTGAAGGTTTACAGCCCGATATCATCTGTCTCTCTAAAGCACTTTCGGGTGGGTATGTTCCCTTGGGTGCAACTATAACGCGCCGAGCAATTTATGACTGCGTCTTCGATTCGATGGATCGTGCCAGCGTACATGCGTCCACCTTTGGCATGGGGAGTCTTGCAATGGCCGCAGGATTAGCTACTCTTACTGTTCTCGATGATGAAAATCTTGCTGCACGCGCGAATGAGCTCGGCGCTCGTTTTCGACATGGTATTGAGGCAATGGTACCCCGATTTGAATTCTTAAAGGGTGTCCATCAGCGCGGTTTGATGATCGGTATTGAGTTTGGAAAACCTGATTCAATGTCGCTAAAAGCGGCTTGGGCTATGGTCAACAAAATAGACGAGAATCTCTTTGCCCAAGCGATCGTTATCCCCCTCTTAGATGACCACCATATTCTCACCCAGGTAGCTGGTCATGCCGTACCAATTATAAAAATATTACCACCCCTCAATATCGAGAATGCGGATGTCGATTGGTTCCTTGGCGCCCTAGAAGACGTAATGGTAAAACTCCACAAGTTCCCAGGGCCAGCTTGGGAAGTATTAATGAAGATTGGCAACCATGCGCTCACAGCGAAAAAGCGAGAGGGTCGAGTTGCTACTACTTGAAATTTTATTCGCAAACCTCGCCGTCAAAATTAAAACGGCACACCCCTACTTTATGTGTTATGTGCACCATAACTCCACCAAAGATTGCCTACACATCCAAATTTCGAACACTTAAAGCATTATTCTCAATGAATGCCCGGCGTGGCTCTACCACATCACCCATTAGGGTAGTAAAAATTTCGTCGGTCGTAATGCCATCCTCTATTTGGGCGCGCAATAGACGCCGGTTCTTGGGATCCATAGTGGTTTCCCATAATTGGGTTGGATTCATTTCGCCCAGCCCTTTGTATCGTTGGGTGCTGAAATCTTTTTCCACTTCCCGCAACAACCAATCAAGCGCTTGCTTGAATTCGCTGACAACCTGCTTTTGTTCGCCTCGCTTAACGTAAGCGCCGGGGCCAAGCAAACCATCAAGTGCTTTAGCGGCTTCTTTTATATGAACATAATCCCCGCTATGTAGGAAATCTTGGTCGAGGTAGCTAACACGCTTATTACCATGGTGCATGCGGGTTATTTTCAAGCGATGGTTTTCATTTACAGGATCATACTCTTGCACAATTTCTACTTCGTTAACATACGCTGCTAGTTTGGCAGCTCCTTTCGCAGCAGAAATTTCACTACTCAAATCTACGTCAGGATGACGAAACAAAGCATGCATCACTTCACTATCAATCAGCCGACTCATGCGGTCAATCACAGCTTCCGCCAACAAATATTTGTTGGCGATCTTTGTTAGCCTCTCTCCTGTGTACGGCGGCACTCCTTCATGTGTGTGTAGTTCAGCTTTGGCCAGCGCCTGTTTTAGCAGGTATTGCTTGAGTTCGTGATCATCTTTAACATAGTGCTCTCGTTTACCATGTTTAACCTTGTAGAGCGGCGGCTGGGCTATGTAGACAAATCCACGCTCGATTAGTTCTGGCATTTGCCGGTAGAAAAATGTAAGCAGCAAAGTACGAATATGTGAACCGTCCACGTCCGCGTCGGTCATTATGATAATACGATGGTAGCGTAACTTATCAGGGTTGTATTCATCTTTGCCAATACCGGTTCCAAGTGCGGTAATAAGCGAAATAATTTCTTGTGACGTGATCAGTTTGTCGAAACGGGCCTTTTCGACGTTCAGGATCTTTCCTTTCAACGGCATTATTGCCTGGAATTTGCGGTCCCGCCCCTGTTTAGCAGACCCGCCCGCCGAATCACCTTCGACTAGGTAGAGCTCACATAGCGCTGGATCTTTTTCTTGGCAATCAGCAAGCTTCCCGGGCAGACCCATCCCGTCTAGTACTCCTTTACGCCGGGTTAATTCACGGGCTTTTCTGGCAGCTTCGCGAGCTCTTGCTGCATCTATTATCTTGCCACAGATGGTTTTGGCGTCAAGCGGGCGCTCAAGCAAAAACTCTGAAAGTTTTTGTGCTACGACTTCTTCCACCGCCGGACGTACTTCAGATGATACTAATTTTTCTTTTACTTGGGAAGAAAACTTAGGTTCAAATAGTTTTACCGATAAAACACAGGATAATCCTTCTCGCATATCATCGCCCGTTGTTTCAATTTTGGTTTTTTTTGCCAACTCATTCTTATCGATGTAGCTATTAAGAGTACGCGTCATGGCCGCACGCAAGCCAGTTAAGTGAGTGCCTCCATCCTTTTGTGGAATATTGTTAGTAAAACACAAAACTTGTTCAGCGTAACTATCGTTCCACTGCATCGCCACTTCTACTTGAATGTTCTCTTTTTTTCCGGCAGCATAAAAGGTATTGGGGTGCAAAACCGATTTGGTACGATTGATGTATTCAACAAAGCTTTTAACCCCACCTACAAAGGCAAAACTTTCTTCCTTACTAGTACGCTGATCAATTAGGTTAATCTTAATGCCATTATTAAGAAAGGAAAGTTCACGCAGCCGGTTTGCAAAAATATCGTAGTGATATTCAATATCTCCAAAAATTTCTTTGCTGGCAAGAAAATGTACCTCGGTGCCGCGCCGCTCGGTTTTGCCCATGTTGGTTAGTTGGGTAGTCGGTGCGCCCATGCGGAATTCCATTTGGTACATCTGTCCATCACGTCGGATGGTAAGACGAAGCCATTCTGATAAGGCGTTTACTACGGATACTCCAACGCCATGCAAGCCGCCTGACACCTTGTAGGAATCATCATCAAACTTTCCGCCTGCATGAAGTTCTGTCATGACAATTTCTGCAGCAGTGCGTTTCAGTTCGTCGTCTTGCTTGACTCCCGTGGGGATCCCCCGCCCGTTATCTTGTACGCTAACAGCATTATCTGGATGAATGATGACTGTAATTTCGTTGCATTCTCCGGCCAAGGCTTCATCAATAGCGTTGTCTAACACTTCAAACACCATATGATGTAACCCTGTGCTGTCGCTGGTATCGCCTATATACATGCCTGGGCGCTTTAGAACCGGTTCTAATCCTTTTAGGATTTTTATGTTATCCGAACCGTATTCTTCCTGATTTTGGTTCTTTTGTTGTTTGGAACGGGGTTTTGCGCTCATAGTAAAGTTGTTTTTTCAAGTAACGTTCAGTTTTTCGGGGGGGTTGCAACGGACGCCCTGCATTCTAAGTGACTTTTGTACCCACTGGCTTTTTTCTATATCTTTGGAGGGCTATTATATTCGCATCGGCATTACAACATACTTAAAATTATCATTGTTTGGAATGGTAATTAACGCGCTACTGTTTGCATCGCCAAAAGAACACTGTACGGTTTTGCTTGTTATGTTATTAAGCACATCTAGCAAGTAGGAGATATTAAACCCGATATCTAGCGCCTCTCCCTCATATTTCACTTCTAGTTCTTCTTGTGCCTCTTCTTGCTCATTGTTACTACAAACTATGCGCAGATTACCCGTTGTTAAAATCAGGCGTACTCCATGAAACTTTTCATTAGACAAAATCGATGCTCGCTGTAGCGTTTGTAAAAAAAGTAAGCGATCTACCTCAATTTGCTTTTGGTATCCAGATGGAATTACACGGTTATAATCTGGAAATTTTCCGTCCACTACTTTCGAGACTAACACAACATTTGAAAAGGTGAAGCGTATCTGGTTTTTCAAAATCTCAATTACTGCTGGTTCCTCATTGTCACTTAATTGCTTGGTTAATTCGAGCACTGCTTTGCGTGGAAGAATAATTTCTTTCTTTTCCTGTGACACTTTGAGTGGAATTAAGGCAAATCCTAAGCGGTGGCCATCGGTTGCAATCGCTTTTAAGTGGTTTTCTTCCATTACTAGAAGAAGCCCATTTAAATAATATCGTATATCTTGTTGTGCCATCGCATATTGTACGAGAAGTAGAAGGCTTTTTAGTTCTCCCTGTTTTATTGTTATCTTCTCCTGTAATTCATTGCTCTCTGGAAGCTTAGGAAAATCTTCTACTGGAAGGGTTTGTAAATTAAATCGACTTTTTCCTGCCTTCACCAACAGTCGGCTCTCTTCAGCTTCTAACGTAACCTGGGTTTTGTCAGGAAGGGCACGTAATATGTCTTGAAGTTTTTTTGCTGCGACTGTAATAGAACACACTTTGTCTTTGGTAGCAGCGCTGTTTTTTGTAGTAGTAGTTATTTGAATCTCTAAGTCAGTTACAACGCATAATATTTCTTTGTTTTTACTTTCTATTAGTACGTTTGAAAGTATTGGTAATGTGTGGCGACGCTCAACAATTCCTGTAATTGTCTGTAGTGGTTTTAGTAAGGTTTCCTTATCAGTTTGTATTAGTATCATTTCTTTTAAACTTTAATAATTAATAATAAGCTTTGTTTAAGTCCGGTATTTTTTTAAAAAAACTAATATTGTTAGTGAGATAAGATTTAAAAGAAGGCTGTATTAAATAGGTATTTAATGTGGATAGATTGTTAATAGATTTAGCCATTTAAGCGAATAGGCAATTATCCCCAAAACGTTCATTAGTTTTCAGCCGCGTAAAATGTGTAGCAAAGTATTAAAATCTTGGTTTGTAGAGGAATTCGAGGCGCGTAACTCAGCAATTTTTCGATATCCATGTAGTACCGTCGTGTGATCTCTTCCTCCAAAAGCTTCCCCGATATCAGGCAAACTTAATGGAGTCAGTTCCTTAGCTAGAGCCATTGCCATTTGTCGCGGTCGGGCGATTATACGCGAACGTTTTTTGGAATACATCTCCGCAACTTTAATCTTATAGTAATCGGCAACAGTCTTCTGAATATTTTCAATTGAAATCTGACGATTTTGTACCGCCAACAAATCTTTCAATGCTTCACGCGCAAGGTCTAACGATAATTGATGACCTGTAAAGCGAGAATAAGCAAGTACACGTTTCAGTGCTCCCTCTAGTTCTCTCACGTTCGAGCGAATATGCTTAGAAATAAAAAAAGCAACACCTTCATCCAGACAAACCTTTTCTATTAAAGCTTTTTTCAAGAGGATAGCAACCCGCATTTCTAGCTCTGGCGGCTCAACCGCAACGGTTAAACCCCAGCCAAAGCGGGAAATTAACCGCTCTTCCACACCAGAGATTTCTTTGGGATAGGAATCACAAGTGATTATCACTTGTTTGTGTGCCTCGATTAGCGCATTAAAAGCGTAAAAAAATTCTTCCTGTGTTCGATTTTTCCCTCTAAAAAACTGGATGTCGTCTATCAGAAGCAAATCTAGGGAATGATAATATCGTTTAAATTCATCGAAAGCTTTATGTTGATATGCTCGGACTACATCAGAAACATATTTTTCTGAGTGAATGTATCGAACCTTTGCCTGGCTATAATGCAAGAGAACAAAATTGCCGATAGCTTGGATTAAATGCGTTTTACCGAGCCCAACCCCACCGTAGATAAAAAGCGGGTTATAAGCAACACCCGGACGTTCTGCAACTTGGATTGCTCCTGCGCGTGCTAGCTGGTTCGCTTTTCCGGTAACAAAGTTGTCGAAAGTGAAAGATGGATTTAGTCGACTCTTGTGTTTTTCTATGGGGGGGCGTCGCAGCATAGGGGAGGACGTTATTGGAGCCAAAGGAGGCGGAGCATTCGCCTCATCCTTTTCTATTGCGGTAGTTGTTTTCTCTAGTACATTGTCAGCAAGTTTTAGTTGAAAATGGATATCTCTGGAGAAATGGTTTTCTGCTATTTGTTCAATACGGTGCAAAAAATTATCCTTGATCCATTGCAATACAAAACGGTTGGGGGCAACAAGGATGAGTTCATTATGTGCGCTGGATAAGTTAAGTTGTAGCGGCTTAATCCAAGTATTAAATTGTTGGGCGTTCAATTCTTTCTCGAAGTGTTCAAGACAAGAAAGCCAAAAGGTATCCATTGTTGCCATGGTTTTAAGATATTCGTTCGGAAAAGAGGAACGCTAAAAGCGGTGTACAAGATTTTCTATTCTAGTCTTTTTCAGCTTGCTTATCCACAGGATTGAAGTGTCCCGGAAAAGAAAAAGAAGGCTTGGCCATTTGTTAAACTAGATCAAGAGCTTTTAATGAATTTTGTCCTCAAGAGGATTAATAATATCCAACGAAGAAGGATATAGTACAAGAGAATGCCCCGGTGGTATTTTAATTGCTTTGCTATCGAAACAAATAGAGAAGAAATAGTTTCATTGCTGCAAATGCAAGCAGAGAACAAATAAAAGTTGACATTGTCCCCTGTCAAGAGTTGTAATACGGGGTTTATTTAGCAGAACACAGAACAAAATTCGGGGCTAATTTCGGTCAACCAAAGTTTTGAAGCTAAAGGGCGAAGGGGAATAAATAATGAAGCGCACGTATCAACCATCTGTTATTCGGAGAAAGCGAACCCATGGTTTTCTGGTTCGTATGAAAACTAGTGGAGGGGCCGCCGTTATTAGAGCCCGTCGTGCGAAAGGGCGCACCCGTTTAGGGGTTTAAAATTTAACTTGTTTAAAGAAATCTAACGCTTGAGGAATTGTATTATTTGCTTGTTGCCAAAAAGTCACAGGTTGCACAAGGCCAAAGAATTTTCCTCGGTCATTCAGTTTAGATGTTCAGCAAGCAGTGAATTTCTCCAAATTTTCGCTAAACCCAACGATCTTATCCATTCAAGATTAGGTCTAATTGTTGTTGGAAAAATTGAGCGACTTGCAACCAAACGAAATCGAACAAAACGTTTATTGCGCGAATTATTTCGAGAGCAACAACGAGATTTAGCAGGGTTAGATTTGGTGATTCGTTTACGCCGCCCAGTTGCCAGGGATGACTTATCTCGAATGATCGATGAAGCTAGCGCGCTATTGACCCAATTACAACGATGTTGCGGATAATTATCGGCTTCATCAAGTTTTACCAATATTACCTGAGCCCGTTTTTTGGGCCCTCGTGTAGGTTTAGCCCCTCCTGCGCGCATTATGCGCGCGAAGCGCTGGCTAAGCACGGGTTGTTGCGAGGAACACTTCTGAGCATGTGGCGGATTCTGCGTTGCAACCCGTGGGTCAGCGGCGGACATGATCCCGTTCCTTAGGTGTACGCCATGCTGAAATTATTTGTAACATGATTTGCAACCTTTATTGTAAAAACAAAATAACAAAGCAAGATGGATATAAAAAAACTTGTTCTTGTCATGATTTTCTTCACGTCGTCATTATTTTTGTGGGAGGAATGGGAGAAGGAACAAAAACCACAATCTTCCGACAATAATATTGAGCGACGGCAAGGGGAACAGCGCTCCTCCCCTCCCAGTAGCCTTGCGACACAAGACCCAAAAAGTGGGCCGACCGCCCAGCTTCAAGACGAGCCTCCGGTACCGGGAGAAAAACTTATCTCTGCTCAGCCAGCTAAGGAGCCTACTTCAGAAGAAGGAGTTGTTTCCACCGCCGTAGCGAGCAAGCTGGAATCAGGAGAAAAAATCCTAGTCAAAACAGACATGGTGTTAGCGGAAATCGACACCGCGGGCGGCGATTTGCGTCATCTCGAATTGTTGCGTCACCCAGCTAGGGAAGATAAAAACAAGCCTTTTGCTTTGTTACAAAGTCAATTTGCACGGGTTTATGTTGCCCAGGCGGGGCTAATAGGAGACGATCTTCCTACCCACAAGACGCGCTATACGGCCGACTACAGAACATATAGGTTAGTAGCGGGCCAAGACAAAGTAGAGGTACGACTGTTTGCTCCTGAGGTTGCAGGGATAAGTGTAACCAAGATTTATACTTTTCATCGTGGCAGCTATCTTGTTGACGTTAGTTTCGAGATTGACAACCAGAGGGGCAGCGCAATCCAGCCCTTTTCTTATTTTCAGGTGTTGCGTGATGGCACACCCTCAGTAAGCTCAGGCTTGATGGTTCCTCAATATACGGGCGCAACGGTTTATACCGAGGAGGAGAAATTCCAGAAAATTAAATTTCCCGATTTGGATACAGGTAAAGCCACTTACCCCAAAAATGCCGACAATGGCTGGATTGCTATGCAAGAGCATTATTTTCTTACTGCTTGGTTACCCAAGGACAAATCTTTGCGCGAGTACTATGCAAAGAGCCTGGGAAAAAATCTATATACCGCCGGGGTAATTGTGCCAGTAGGCGCGATTCAACCAGGTGAAACGGCTAGGGTCGTTGTTCCCTTTTATGCGGGCCCGCAGGAGCAAAGCAAGCTGGCCGAACTAGCGCAAGGCCTTGATTTAGTGGTTGATTATGGCTGGCTTACCGTTATCGGCGCACCTTTGTTTTGGTTGTTGTCTTTGTTTCATTCCTGGACCGGAAACTGGGGGGTCGCAATTATTCTTCTGACAATGTTGGTCAAGTTACTATTTTTTCCCCTGTCGGCGGCAGGTTATCGTTCCATGGCAAAACTAAAAGCAGTTACTCCTAAATTGCAGCGATTGCGCGAACAACATGGAAATGATCGCCAGAAAATGAACCAGGCAATGATGGAGTTTTATAAAGCTGAAAAAATTAATCCCATGGGGGGTTGTTTGCCTATCTTGGTTCAAATCCCGGTATTTATCTCACTTTTCTGGGTCTTGCTTGCTAGCGTGGAGTTGCGTTACGCACCATTTGCACTTTGGATACAGGACCTGTCCTCCCCCGACCCTTATTATGTGTTGCCGGTCATTATGGGGATTTCTATGTTTATCCAAACCAAACTCAACCCGACAGCGACTGATCCAATTCAGGCCAAGGTAATGCAGATTCTACCGGTAGTCTTCAGCGTGCTTTTCTTCTTTTTTCCCGCAGGACTGGTGTTGTACTCCTTAATCAATAATGCACTTTCCATTGCGCAGCAATGGCAAATTACGCGCATGTATGCCCCCTCTACCCCCACTGTTCCGGCAATCAAGAAAAAATGAGCTGAGAGAAAGACCGCAACGTATATAATTGGGCCCAGGTTCAATTTATTCCCATGGGAAACACAGACATCATTGCCGCCATCGCTACTCCGCCAGGAAGAGGTGGAATTGGCATAGTGCGGATCTCCGGTAAAAACCTGCAACAAATCGCCCAAGTAGTTCTGGGGGCTCGTCCAAAGAAACGATACGCTAGCCTAAGCAAATTTAGGGATGAAAACGGATTAATCATAGATCAGGGCATCGCTATCTTTTATCCCTCCCCTCATTCCTATACCGGCGAAGATGTGTTGGAACTTCAGGGCCACGGCGGACCGGCGGTAATCAACATGTTGCTATCTCGCTGTCTCTCCGCTGGCGCTCGGCTAGCCCAGCCTGGAGAGTTTACACTGCGCGCGTTCCTTAACAACAAACTTGACCTTGCTCAGGCTGAAAGTGTAGCCGACGTTATTGATGCCAGTACTGGCGAAGCTGTGCGTTGCGCTATGCGTTCATTGCAAGGTGAGTTTTCCGCTGCTATTCACGGCCTGACAAAGGCGCTTATCGATTTGCGCATGTTTGTAGAAGCGGCGCTGGATTTTCCAGAGGAAGACACGGGTTTCTTGCAACACGCAGACGTTTATAACAAGCTCAAAAGCATACAGACACAACTAGAGCACGTGCTTACCTCCGCTCGGCAGGGCAGCTTGCTGCGTGAAGGGGTGCACGTGGTTTTAGTGGGCCAGCCCAATGTGGGGAAATCTAGCTTAATGAACAGGTTGGCAAGGGAGGAGGTGGCCATCGTTACTGAAACTCCTGGCACCACCCGAGACGCCATTCGCGAGTCAATCCAAATAGAAGGTGTGCCGCTGCATCTAATTGATACAGCTGGACTACGAGAAACAGACGATGAAGTAGAGAGAATTGGCATTGCCCGCGCTTGGGCAGCCATAGAAAAAGGGGGGTTGGTGCTTTTGCTGACCGATAGTCGTTTGGGCCTGACTGCTGGAGACCAGAGGATACTTGATAGACTTCCGGTGGGAGTGCCACTAATTCGCGTATTCAACAAAATAGATTTGTTAAAAGAAGTTCCGCGAATCAAAGATGAGAATGACAAATTAGAAATTTACCTTTCTGCAAAAACTGGTGCAGGCATTGAGTTACTCCGGCAGAAACTGTTAAAAATCGTTGGTTGGCGGCCGCATTCTGCGGGTGAGGGTTTGTTTATGGCGCGCCGCCGCCATTTGTGGGCGCTTGCGGAAGCCAAGAAACACTTGGAGAGCGCTACCAAAATAACCGAGGAAAAGATCCAGTCGGAGTTATTAGCGGAGGAGCTGCGGCTTGCTCAGCAAACACTAGCATCTATTACTGGTGAGTTCAGCGCAGATGACTTGCTGGGCGAGATATTTTCGCGTTTTTGTATTGGGAAGTAATTTACTCCCTGCTAACCCCTTGATCACGTTTTTTCAGAAATTACACTTGTTGGGCTGGATATCTCCCCTGGGGGTGTTTCACGTGAAACATTCTCAAACCTCCAAGGAGGGTGTTTCACGTGAAACATTCTCTAGATTACAAAAGCGCCAACCTTGTTTGTTGCAGAGGGTCAGGCCGTTCGTGCTAACATTTTTGACTGGTTTGCCGTAGAATACATTCTATTAATAGAGCTTAAAAGGTGGCGGCTCTGGTGGCTTTTTCTGAAAAATTTGATGTGATCATAGTAGGGGGCGGACATGCAGGCACCGAGGCCGCGCTTGCTGCTGCGCGCATGGGAAGGAAAACCCTGCTACTTTCACATAATATCGAAACGTTGGGGCAAATGTCATGCAATCCCTCCGTGGGGGGCATTGGTAAGGGACATTTAGTTAAAGAAGTGGATGCGCTTGGCGGCGTTATGGCCGCTGCTGCGGATGAGGCAGGCATCCAGTTTCGCATTCTGAATGCCAGCAAGGGGGTTGCGGTGCGCGCAACCCGCGCACAAGCTGACAGAATACTTTATCGCCAAGCGATCCGCCGTCGTTTGGAAAACCAGCCTAACCTTAGGTTGTTTCAACAAGCGGTGCAT
The DNA here is from genome assembly GCA_965248035.1 of Nitrosomonadaceae bacterium. Lineage (GTDB taxonomy): Bacteria > Pseudomonadota > Gammaproteobacteria > Burkholderiales > Nitrosomonadaceae > BJGV01. The sequence continues at coordinate 1,397,838 of OZ252054.1, read as the reverse complement.
GATTTCACTCTAGAGGGCGACCGAGTTACAGGAGTCGTTACTCAACTGGGGATAAAATTTTCTGCCCGTGCCGTGGTGCTAACTGCGGGGACTTTTCTCGCTGGTCTTGCTCATGTTGGGCTAAGTAGTTTTCAGGCTGGCCGTGCGGGGGATCCGTCGTCAGTTACTCTTGCCCATCGTTTGCGGGAAATGAGCCTGTCCGTGGGAAGATTAAAAACAGGGACGCCTCCGCGCATAGATGGTCGTAGCATAGATTATTCGGCGATACTGGAGCAGCCTGGAGACAATCCTGTCCCGGTCTTTTCGTTTCTAGGAAGAGCTGCGCAGCATCCCCGACAATTGTCGTGTTGGATCACCCACACCAATGAGCGTACGCATGACATCATTCGTGGCGGCTTAGATCGCTCGCCACTATTTGTGGGCACGATAGAAGGCGTCGGCCCGCGTTATTGTCCCTCCATCGAGGATAAGGTGGTACGGTTTTCTGCGAAAGAATCACACCAGGTTTTTCTCGAGCCGGAAGGACTCAACACCCACGTGATATATCCCAATGGCATATCTACAAGCTTGCCGTTTGACATGCAAGTTGATCTCGTACGCTCTATCGAGGGGCTGAAAAAAGCACATATTACTTGTCCTGGCTACGCGATCGAATATGATTATTTTGATCCACGAGGACTTAAAAAATCACTTGAAACTAAAGCCATCGAGGGGCTGTTCTTTGCCGGACAAATCAACGGCACTACTGGTTACGAAGAGGCAGCTGCACAAGGCTTATTGGCTGGTATCAATGCCGGGCTCAAAACACAGGGACAGAGCGCATGGTGCCCACGACGCGATGAAGCATATCTTGGCGTGCTAGTAGATGATCTTATTACGCGTGGCGTGACCGAGCCTTATCGTATGTTCACTAGTCGCGCTGAATATCGTTTGCAGTTACGTGAAGATAATGCTGATTTGCGCTTGACTGAAATCGGGCGCGAGCTGGGCGTGGTTGATGATGCGCGTTGGTCCGTGTTTGAAGCCAAGCGAGGAGCCATTATCTGCGAGCAGGATAGATTGAAAACAATTTTTCTTGGTCCAAAAGAGGGTTCAAATTCTATGCCCGAATCAGATGTGTTGCGGGTGCTGGGTAAACCCATCGAGCGCGAATCCTCTCTTCACGAACTGTTGCGCCGCCCTGATGTGACTTATGCGGGTCTGATGTCGCTACCAGGGGTTGGTGGGGCCGTCGTAGATGCAATGGTTTCAGAGCAGGTTGAAATCCAGGCCAAATACCATGGTTACATCGAGCGCCAGAAAGTTGAAGTGGCGCGCAATGCATGCTATGAAGAAATGTGTTTGCCGCAAAATTTGGATTACCAAACCGTGCGTGGTCTTTCCCACGAGGCGCAACAAAAACTGAACCAACACAAACCTGAAACAGTAGGTCAAGCGACACGGATTTCTGGTATTACACCAGCAGCGATTTCGTTGTTGCTGGTACACCTAAAGCGGGGCTTTATAGAACAGAAAAAAAGAAAAGTGCATGAATCTGGCAACTCAGCTGGCTGACGGAATTGCGGCTTTAGGGGTTGCACTTCCACATGAAACCCCGGCTCGTTTGTTGCAATATTTGACGCTAGTTAAAAAGTGGAGCCAAGTGTATAACCTGACGGCAGTACGTCAACCGGAAGCCATGTTGTCGCAGCACTTGTTTGACAGCTTAGTTGTCTTACCACACATGGTTGGGCCCCATGTAGCTGACGTAGGTAGTGGCGCGGGTTTGCCGGGGATTCCTTTGGCCTTAGTGCGGCCTGATTGGCATGTGGTGCTGTTTGAGAGTAATCACAAAAAAGCCGTATTTTTGCAGCAGGCTCGTATCGAATTAGGACTAAAAAATGTTGAGGTAGTCGCAGAACGGGTCGAGAATTTTCAGCCGACTAAAAAATTCGACACAGTGATCTCTCGCGCTTTTTCAAGCTTGGTTGTTTTTGTCAAACTGTCGGGGCATCTTTGTAGAGAGGGTAATGGAGGGGGCAAGATAGTGGCGATGAAGGGTGCTTATCCTCAAGAAGATCTAGCGCAATTTCCGGCACAGTTTGCCATTGACAAAGTGTTTCCCGTTATAGTTCCGGGTCTTGAAGCGAAACGACATTTGGTAATCATTAAACGAGTATAGTTGTTGCGGCATTTCTATGAGATGAATTTTTTCGTTTATGGCAGCACTGATTTGGGAGAGGGTGGAGTGGCAAAAATTTTGGCGATAACAAACCAGAAAGGCGGAGTAGGAAAAACTACCACAAGCGTAAATCTAGCCGCGAGCCTTGTAGCTGCAAAGCGTAGCGTGTTGTTGATTGATCTGGATCCGCAGGGTAACGCTACCATGGGCAGCGGTGTGGACAAGCGCAAGCTGCAGCGCACGGTTTACCATGTATTGGTGACCGACCATCGCATCGTGGATATTCGTATTACCTTGACTAGTGGTAAGTATGACCTGATTCCTGCTAATCGTGATTTGGCTGGTGCTGAGATAGAAATGGTAGGCCTGCCTAGGCGCGAAGTGCGCTTGAGAGAGTCCCTGGAAAAAGTAAAAAGCGAATATGATTTCATCCTTATTGATTGCCCGCCAGCGCTCAATTTGCTTACGCTCAATGGCCTGTGTGCAGCGCATGCTGTGATGATCCCGATGCAATGTGAATACTACGCGCTAGAGGGACTTAGCGACTTAGTAAATACCATAAAAAGGGTGCGTGCCAATCTAAACCCGGTGCTGGAGATCGAGGGCCTGTTGCGCACAATGTTTGACCCGCGAAGCACCTTGACGCAGCAGGTGTCGGATCAACTGAGGGATCATTTTGGTAGCAAGGTTTACCGCACAGTGATTCCGCGCAATGTGCGGTTGGCAGAGGCCCCGAGCTATGGTAAGCCGGGGTTGTATCACGACAAATTATCGAAAGGCACACAAGCTTATCTCGCATTGGCGGGAGAGATCCTCAGCAGGTATTCCGCCAAGGTGGTGTCTATTTGAGAACAGGTTCGGGGGCAGACCAAATTCATAGCCACAACGTATAAGAGATAAGCGAGGAAAAAGATGGCGAAATTGAAGGGGCTGGGAAGAGGACTAGACGCGTTATTAGCGGGGAGCGACGATAATAGCGCCGCTGGAGAGGCGTTGCTGAATCTGAAGACATCCTTTTTGCAACCAGGAAAATACCAGCCACGCACCAGTATGGATAAAGCAGCTTTAGCCGAGCTTGCTGAATCTATCAAGGCGCGTGGTGTGATGCAGCCGGTGCTGGTGCGACAAGTTTCTGACGGTCGTTACGAAATCATTGCAGGTGAGCGGCGCTGGCGTGCGGCACAAATGGCTGGGCTTTTGGAGGTGCCTGCGCTGATCCGCGAAGTGGCGGATGAAGCTGCGCTAGCCATGTCGCTGATCGAGAATATCCAGCGAGAGGATTTAAATCCATTGGAAGAGGCCTTGGGAGTGCAGCGGCTTATTAAAGAATATGGTATGACCCATCAAGCAGCGGGCCAAGCAGTGGGTAGTTCGCGTAGCGCCATCTCCAACTTATTGCGCTTGCTCGCTCTACCAGCGGCAGTACAAAAATTGATGATGCAAGGGAAGATCGATATGGGTCATGGCCGTGCCTTACTTGCGCTTCCTTTGGCCAAGCAAAGTGAAGCCGCAAATTTGGTAGTACACAAACAGTTGTCCGTGCGTGAAACCGAAATGTTAGTGCATCGGATCGAGCACCCGCCGGTGAAAAAATACCCCAAGCGCGACCGCGACTTGCTTCGTTTGCAAGAAGAGGTTTCAGCTAAACTGGGTGCACAAGTAACCATCAAACCCGGGAAGAAAAACTCGGGGAATGTAGTGATTCATTACAGTAATCTAGAGCAACTAGACGAGGTATTGTCCCGACTGTGAAAGCAGCTTCTGTGCTGGTTTTCCTCGTGACCTTTCGCTCGATTTGAGTACAGAGGAGCGCGACACATTGAAGGGGAAAGGAACCATTTCATTTTGGGGTCAAAGATAAAAAGGGGAATTATATACTTAAATCCGCAGAAATATATTGACATTCAGGCCTTTTCTCAAACCTGAACACATCCCTTAATTGCTTGTTTGTAGGATGTTCACTGCAGTTTCTTAAGGGCTTGTCTGACTTTCTGACAAGAATACTTTTCGCAATTTCCTTTACTTCCTTCTCGGTTGGTCTGTGCTTCATAATTTACTCCCGTTCACATACTGAACCAAGTTGGCCCAGTTAATTTGATTGTCTAAAGAAATCCGGTTTTCTCTAAGGAACGATCTAATTACTGCCCTGGCGGCTGTCTTTGCTTCTGTGAGCCCATTTTGGGCATGCGTTGAAAATATACATAATATAGCAAGATAGGTGTCTTCCCATCCGCTAATCTCTTTCCAAAAATCAGATCCTACATAGGTATAGTAGTTTCCCTTGTTTATTGTGCCGGCATGTCCATAGCATACGCCTTCAATGCACTTTATCGGTATAACCGCGCCCTGAGTTACAATACGTTTAGCTCTGGTGAAGTAGTCTTCCATTTTCTTACGTTGGGACGAATTCCCCCAGTATCTGCCAGACTTTACCTGAATGATGGTTCTTATCCGACCTTCAACATACTCAATATCAATGCCCTCTGCCGTGGACTTCATGCCACCTTTACCAAATCGGCATATCACTACCGCGCACTGCTCTGCTAACGTACCAAACATGGTTTCTTCGCTAGACGACAAGTAGGCCTCAAGGATAGCTGTTGAAAAGCTCTCCTCATCATTAATCGCTCTCAAACAAAAAAGGTATGGATTCTTTCTTGTAACTAAGTCTTTAGGATTCAGGTTATCTAACTTTCCTTTAATCTTATCTGCAAAATCAGCGACATGTAAACTTATCTCTGCTTCAGCCTGGCACCACCATTCAGGGTTGTTCACAACTCTTTCAGTCTTTTACGCATCAACGCACAATAATCTTTGGAAAGGTCAATCCCTACCGAGTTTCGGTTTAGCTTGTGTGCAGCAATAATAGTTGTCCCCGACCCCGCGAACGGGTCCAGCACAGTGTCTCTTTCGTCCATGAATAACCGTATAAACCAATTAGGTAGTGCCTCGGGGAACGATGCCGGGTGGCCTGAATTGCCGCACTCAGTAGCCATGTGTAGTACGTTTGTAGGATAAGCCATCTCCCTGCCTTCCCAATTAGCCACACGCTTCCCAAACCCGTTTCCATGAGCGCTATCGTCACGTCTTTTATCTGTATCAGACAGACTTCTTAAACGGGAGTCCTTCCAGTCTCCCATAGGCACACGTACTGCTCCTTGATTCATTTTGAATTTTTTATGCCTGGTAAAATGCAGCAAGCGTTCCCATGAGTCGCGAAAGCGATTCGGCCATTTACCCGGGTAGCTGTTTTTTTTGTGCCAGCAATACTCCTCTACCCAAAGCCAGCCCTGAGACCTAAGCCCCTGGATCAACTCAATCACGTAAGGATGCCGTTCTCCGTTAATGGCGCGTTCTTTGATATTCAAGACAAACGACCCTGAGGGTTTTAAGCATTTCTTTAATTGCTCCGTTCTGGGGAGCATCCAATCAACATATTCATTTGCACACCCCCCCCCTGTAATTGTCTTTTCGCTGATCCGCATAAGGGGGTGAGGTGATTATCAGATCTATAGTGTCATCAGGTATTTTCTCGGGAATAAGGGTTAGGCAATCCCCTTTATAAATCGAGGCTGTTTGCACCGCCTGTCCTAATACCACACTCATTTTACCAACTCAGCATAAGGAAGTCTCTTGCCAGTCATGCTCTTGCACAAGCTCTTCATTCTGTCCTGCGTATCCCTGCTCACATTCCCCTCATTCAGCCTGAAGGTAACTTCATTTACATAGCGACCCAGGTGCTTTTTACTGAAGCTATGGTACACCCCATTGTAACCACGTTTCAACAACGCCCATACGCTCTCTATACCATTAGTGTGCACCATTCCGTTCACATACTCTCTTGCTGAATGGTTTACACTTTGATAGTAAAACCCTTGTAAACCAATATAGCCCCTGTGATTATCTGTGTAAACAGTTGAGCCCGCCTTAACGTGTCTAACAATCTTACCTTGCAAGGTAGCCTTGTCTGCTTTGGAAATTGGCATAGCTTGTACCCGCCCGCCCCGCTCACGCATACCCATTACCGCAGTCTTGCCTACCGCACCACGACCAGCCTTTAGTTTCTTGTCATTGTGTTTGTTTGTTTCTTTGCCGCCGATGTAGGTTTCGTCTGCCTCAACGATACCAGAAACCAAAGAGCCGTCTTGTGAGCAAGCCTCACGGATGCGGTGCCCAAGGTGCCATGCCGTCTTTTGTGTCATACTCAATTCTTTAGATAATTGCAAACTTGAGATCCCTTTTCTTGCGGTCAATACATAATATATTGCTACCGCCCATTTCCTCAGGCTCAATTTTGATGATTGCATAATCGTCCCGTTTCTGACAGTAAAATGTTTCCGGCAATCCCCGCACCAATACGTATGATTCTTAGCCTTAGCCCGGCTGATTCTATCAGCGCAACTACAATGCATACAAACTCGCTTATGGTTCCAAAGAACTTCTTCAAACCAATGTACTGCCTTTTCTTCGGTATCAAATCTTTCTAACAATTCCATGATGCTTATGGTTTTGGCTACGTGCTTTTTCATATCGACCGTTGTGCTTAGTATATGCGGATTATAATATGAAAAGGCCTGAATGTCAATATATTTCTGCGGATTTAAGTATACAATTCCCATAAAAAGAGTATTGTCATCTGCAGCTTGTTGCACAAGATTGAGCCGATCGTTTTTCCTAGAAAGGCGAGCTTGACGGCGGGTCATATCCACATTAGTTCAGTTTTAGCATAGTGGCATAACAAATTGCTTGACTTGAAGCACTTTTGTCAGCTAACCTGAGCGGGTTGATAGTCGGCGAAAAAAGTTAAGGCACTAGATCACCAGGAGTTATTGTCGACGCGAAGGTTTTGAAAGTCGTTGTTCATATTTAATGGGATAGGAGGGAACGAAAATGGCAACAACATATGGAACGACTGGGACGGCAGCCACAACGTCGGGTGGCTGGGACCGGTCACAGTGGTATGACTCGAAGTTGTATTGGGTTGGCTTGCTTACCATGTTAGGGGTAGCAATATTCTGGATTTGGTTTCAGCGCACCTATGCTTACTCGCACGGAATGGACTCGATGGAACCAGAATTTGAAAGAGTCTGGATGGGTCTGTGGCGCGTACATATGGTTGTATGGCCGACATTTGCATTGGTTACCTGGGGCTGGCTGTGGAAGACGCGGGACACCAAAGAACAACTGGATAACCTAGATCCGAAGAAGGAAGTCAAACGTTATTTCTACTGGATGATGTGGCTGGGGGTTTACCTCTTTGGAGTTTACTGGGGTGGCAGCTTCTTCACCGAACAAGATGCCTCCTGGCACCAAGTGATCATACGCGATACTAGTTTTACACCTAGTCATGTTGTCGTATTTTATGGTTCCTTCCCGATGTACATCTGCTGTGGGGTAGCCAGTTATCTGTATGCTATAACCCGTTTACCACAGTACAGCAGGGGCGTATCGTTTCCTTTGGTTTTCGCGATTGCTGGGCCGCTGATGATTCTGCCAAACGTTGGTCTTAACGAATGGGGTCATGCCTTCTGGTTCATGGAAGAACTCTTCAGTGCACCGCTACATTGGGGCTTCGTGATTCTGGGTTGGTCTGGTCTGTTTGCTGGTGGGGTTGCAGCGCAGATCATCACTCGCTACTCCAACCTGACAGATGTGATCTGGAACAACCAAAGCAAGGTCATTCTAAACAATCGGCTTTAATCGTAAATGCCCTCCTACGTCCCCCCTGCTCCCTGTTTATTCAGTGAGCAGGGTTAGGTGAACCAGTAGGGAGCAGTTGTAATATCCGCCGAGAGTTACCGTAATAGAAGAGAGAAGAGCGGCAGGTTTGCACACAGATTTTTTCATGTTTAAGATCGTACGACATACCTGAAGGGGGAAACAATGGCAATTTTTAAAACAGACGAAATTATAAAGCTGGCAAAGATGCCGCCAGAAGCGGTAAGCATGTCTAGGTACATAGATCTGGTCTATTTTCCGATTCTATGCATACTTTTGGTCGGCACCTACCACATGCACTTCATGTTACTTGCAGGGGACTGGGATTTCTGGCTTGACTGGAAAGACCGTCAATGGTGGCCAGTGATAACTCCCATTGTAGGAATTACCTATTGTTCCACCATCATGTACTATCTTTGGGTAAATTACCGGCAACCATTTGGCGCAACACTATGTGTTTGTTGTTTGCTTACTGGTGAGTGGCTAACGCGTTATTGGGGTTTCTACTGGTGGTCTCATTATCCAATCAACTTTGTCGTGCCCTCTACGATGATTCCTGGGGCATTGATCATGGACACGGTGCTATTGTTGACCCGTAACTGGATGATCACAGCACTGGTTGGTGGTGGCGCTTTTGGGCTACTGTTTTATCCGGGTAACTGGCCAATCTTTGGACCGACTCACCTCCCATTGGTGGTAGAAGGAACATTGCTCTCGCTAGCTGACTACACCGGATTCCTCTATGTTCGTACTGGCACACCTGAGTATGTGCGGTTAATTGAACAAGGCTCGCTACGTACCTTCGGTGGTCATACCACGGTAATTGCCGCGTTCTTCTCAGCTTTTATGTCTATGCTGGTGTTCGTTCTCTGGTGGTACTTAGGAGCGTTCTTCTGCACCGCGTTCTATTACGTCAAGGGTCCTAGAGGGCGGGTAACAGAGAAGATGGATGTTACCGCTTTTGGCGAAGAAGGCTTTCCAGAGGGGATAAAATAATGAACATAAAAAAAATATTTAAAGGGTGTGTCCTTGGCCTATACGGAATGGCTATACTTACCCTTGCTCTGGTAGTTGATGTTTCTCCCGTTGCCGCCCATGGCGAACGCGCCCAAGAACCGTTCCTACGGATGCGTACCATCCAATGGTACGACGTGGAGTGGGGAGAGGAATCAAAGGGAGGAAAGGCGACCAAAGTCAACGATGTAGCGATCATGAAAGGCAAATTCCATTTGGCTGAAGACTGGCCAGCTACAGTTGGCAAACCTCATCGTGCGTTCTTCAACATAGGTAGCCCAAGTCCGGTGTTTGTGCGCTTGAGCGTAAAACTAAATGGTGAGCCAGCGTTCATTGCAGGACCAATGGTTATTGGTCGGGACTACGAGTTCGTGGCTAGGCTGAAGGCGCGGATACCAGGTCGTCACCACATACACGCGATGGTAAACATAAAGGATGCGGGGCCGATTGCTGGACCGGGGTCCTGGATGAGTATCTCAGGTAGCTGGGATGACTTTGAAAACCCGGTAAAGCTGTTGACAGGGCAAACCATCGATTCAGAAACCTTCAACCATGCCAATGCTGTCACGTGGCATCTTATATGGATGGGTCTTGGGCTCTTCTGGATTGGTTGGTATGTTGCTCGGCCGATGTTTCTGCCACGTAGCCGGGTTCTCTTGGCATACGGGGATGAGCCGATGATTGACCCGGCGGACACAAGACTGGCATGGATCTACCTGATCCTGGTTTCTGCTCTCGTGTGGGGAGGCTACCGTTATACGGAGACCAAGTATCCCTATACCGTTCCTCTCCAGGCCGGTGAGACAAAGATCAAGCCGCTTCCGGTGAAACCTAACCCTATCGCGATTAAGGTGACGAATGCGAACTACGACGTACCGGGGCGTGCTCTGCGCGTAACCATGTTGATCACCAACAGTGGAGATGAAGCCGTTAGACTCGGGGAATTCACCACAGCAGGTGTTCGGTTCATCAACAAAGTGGGGCTGAAGTATCTCGATCGGTTCTATCCAAGGGAGCTCGTGGCAACTGGTTTATCATTGGCGGACCCTACGCCAATTGAGCCCGGTGAGACCCGTGAGGTAAAAATGGAAGCGAAGGATGCGCTGTGGGAAGTGCAGCGACTAATGGCCTTGATGGGCGATCCGGAAAGCCGTTTTGGTGGGTTGGTGATAACCTGGACCGATTCGGGTGATCGCAACATCAACAGCATAGCCGGTCCTGTTATTCCAGTCTTTACCAAGCTCTAAGGCAAGACAGGCATGACACCGATCCGCCCCCCCCCGTCATATGACGGGAAGGTGGATCGGTTTTTTTGATGGTAGGGATATTGTAAGTCCATCTTGTTGCGCCACAGAGGTGTAAGTACAGGGACAGAAGATCACGCGCCTAACGCCGCGCCGCGGGCATCGTTCGTCTTAGATAATGAATATGAGACTATGGAGCCGTTTAGGATACAGAATCAGTGAACCTAGAACACCCTCCTCTATTAGCAACCTGAGTTATAAGTTTTAAACTTTATGCCTTAACCCACTTGGTAAGTGGTTGCCACTGTACTAGATCGCGTTCAGCCTGGTAGAACGGTAAATCGAAAATGCTTTTGCCGTTAAAGGCAGCATTGACATACACCATGGTATCACGCAAATAGGTAAGAATAGGCAGATTATACTGCGTTAGAAATTGCTCCAAGGTAGATGCTGCACGAGTGCGTGGATCTACCCGCATTCCAACTATACCGATAGAAGCCTTGTGTTTTTGTATGGTCTTTTCTTCCATCAAGCGATCTATGAAATCCCGCGTGGTAACCATGTCGAACACTGATGGTTGTACTGGTACAATGATTTTGTGTGCAAGTTTCAAAGCGTGGGAAAGGTTCTTTCCATGAATTCCTGCCGGAGAATCCAGCACAAGCCAATCATTTTCTTCCGTAACTCTTTGGGATGCTTCGCCACGCTCCAAACCTAGCCTAATAATGGCTGGTAACTCAGGAGCTCGCAATGCGAGCCAGTTCAGTGATGATTTCTGCTGATCTAGATCCCACATCACAACCCGCTGATTCTGTTTAGCTAGATAGCCAGCCAAATTGGTCGCCAATGTGGTTTTACCACAGCCGCCCTTAGGATTTGCCATCAAAATTGCTCGCATATACACCCCCCACGTCTACTTCGTCCAAAACAAAATTAGTCAACGGTTTTTCTTACTATGCTGAAAACGCTGTTCGCTTTTTACATTTTACTCCGCCTCCTGCTTTAATCCTTGTAGGGGTTGCAATATTTTAGGAGTACCAGAAGTGGGAATCCGCTCTGGAATAGATAACAATTCCATGCTTCCTTTTTGTTCAACTAGCAATCCAGGATCTTCCAATGGAGGCAACTCATCTAGAGAGCGTAGGTTAAGATCATTAAGAAAATCCTTGGTAGTAGCATATAAAACTGGTCTGCCAGGAACATCACGACGCCCGATGGCTTCTATCCAACCACGTGCTTCCAAAACTTTGAGCACTGGGCTGGAAACTGTCACACCACGAATCTCCTCAATATCACCACGTGTCACCGGCTGCCGATAGGTAATGATGGCAAGTGTTTCCAATACTGCATGTGAGTAGCGCGGAGGCTTTTGTGGATTAAGCTTGTTAAGAAATTCTTGAATTTCCAATTTAGCTTGAAAACGCCATCCGCTGGCGACACATACCAGCTCTACCCCTCCCTCTGCCCATTTCTCACGTAATTCTTCAAGCAACCTGCGCAGAATTTCTGTACTTAGTTCATCGTCGAACAATCTCTTCAATTCCGACAGTGGCAATGGGTCCTGACTAGTGAGTAAAGCTGCCTCTAATACCTGCTTGACTTGTTCAGGATCTGTCGGCTCTGATGAATTAGACGGCAGTAAGGAAATCGATTGATCTGACATAAATAATTCCGATGGGTTGAGGTTGCGTGATTTCTACTAGGCTTTCCTTAACAAGCTCCAGCAACGCAAGAAAAGTTACTACTACTTCAGCCACCCCGGTAGAGGGACCAAACAATTCATAGAACTCAATGAACTCGCATCCCCGCAAATCGCGCATAATACGACTCATATGCGCTCGCACCGAGAGCTCAGCTCGGGTAATACGAAGATGGCGATTAGCTTGGGCACGCGCTACTAGTGTAATCCATGCGTTACGTAGAGCATCTACATTGACTTCCGGCAGGCGCTTAACTACTGTCTGTTCAATTAGCACCTGAACAAGTGTAAAGTCACGCTCGGCCTGGGGCATCTCATTTAACCGTAGTGCAGCCAGCTTCATCTGTTCGTATTCCAACAATCGGCGCACTAGTTCAGTACGTGGATCGATATCGTCTTCGTTGGCTCGGATAATAGGACGCGGTAGCAGCATGCGTGACTTAATTTCGATCAGAAGCGCAGTCATTAGTAAGTATTCCGCCGCTAGTTCTAGTTGATTAGCACGCATGATCTCAATATAGGCCATATATTGACGCGTTAGCTCTGCCATTGGAATATCCAAGACTTCTAGGTTATGCTTACGAATAAGATAAAGTAGCAAATCCAGTGGCCCCTCAAAAGTGTCGAGAAACACTTCCAGAGCATCCGGTGGGATAAACAAGTCCCGTGGCACCTCCATCAGCGGTTCACCGCGGATATTTGCAATAGGATTAGTAACAGTAGGGTTGAGGAATTGGCTCACGCTGAAATGAAAATTACATTATCTAATCTCTATTATACCGTACCAGCCCATAGTTACATTTCTTCATAACACAAGTATTAAGAATAACTTAACCCCATCGCCTCTCTTACGTCTCGCATGGTTTCCTGCGCTAGCTTATCAGCTTTTTCACAACCATCTGCGATGATGTTGCGTACTAAAGTAGGATCATCCTCGTACATTCTGGCACGCTCACGCATAGGCTGTAGTTCCGCCAGCACTGCTTCAATCACCGGTTGCTTACATTCTAAGCAACCGATACCCGCACTCTTGCAGCCCTGTTGCACCCAATCCTTGATCGTATCATCTGAATAAACCAAATGAAATTGCCATACGGGACACTTGGCTGGATCGCCCGGATCTCCACGCCGTATGCGCGCTGGATCAGTTTGCATGGTACGAATTTTATTTCTAACACTATCAGGCCCTTCTCTCAAACTGATAGTATTATTGTAGGACTTGGACATTTTCTGGTTGTCCAAGCCAGGCATTTTTGACGCCTGGGCAAGCATCGCTTCAGGTTCAGAAAGAATCATTTTACCGCCACCCTCAAGATAGCCAAATAACCGTTCCAGATCTCCCATACTCAAGTTCTGCTGTTCGTCGAGCAATGACTTTGCAGCATCTAATGCTTCATTATCGCCCTGCTCCTGGTAACGATTACGCAGTTCTCGGTAGATCTTAGATTTTTTGGGACCAAGTTTCTTTATCGCCAACTCAGCTTTTTCCCTGAAACCAGCTTCCTTACCATAAATGTGGTTGAAGCGACGCGAGATTTCGCGGGTGAACTCAATGTGCGGTGTTTGATCTTCTCCAACTGGCACACGGTTAGCACGATAAATAAGAATGTCTGCACTCTGCAAGAGAGGGTAGCCTAGAAAACCGTACGTGCTTAAGTCCTTATCGGTTAGTTTTTCTTGCTGATCCTTGTAAGTGGGGACCCTCTCCAGCCAACCCAGTGGCGTAATCATAGAAAGTAACACATGCAATTCGGCATGTGCTGGTATCCGTGACTGGATAAACAAGGTTGCCTGCGCCGGATCTACCCCTGCAGCAAGCCAATCTACCATCATGTCCCAGATATTTTGCTCAATAATTTCTGGTTCGTCATAGTGAGTGGTAAGGGCGTGCCAATCAGCAACAAAAAACAGACATTCGAACTCTTGCTGTAATTCTACCCAGTTCTTCAGTACGCCATGATAATGCCCTAAATGTAGACTACCCGTGGGACGCATCCCAGACAAAACTCGATCAGTAAACATCCTACTTTATCCTTGATTATTCCGTGGCTAAATTTCTTGTCAAACTTGCAGCCCAACAAACCATGTAACCATTCTTATGGTAATTATTATAAAAGGTCCTATGACTGCACCGAGTACGCCGGTAAACAACAGGATCAGTAAAATAATAAATCCATAAGGTTCAATCTGCGAAAAACGGTATGCAATGCGACGAGGCAGCAAGCTCACTGCTATACGACCTCCATCCAGAGGTGGTAACGGTAGTAAATTAAGAACCAATAGTATTGCGTTTATTAAAATACCAGCTTTACCCATTAATATCATTGGCTCGGCCAAATCGCTTTCTGGCATAGCAAGGCTAAGCTTGATAACTAGAGCCCATAGAAATGCCATTAAAAGGTTAGCACCCGGTCCAGCAGCGGCTACCCAAAGCATGTCACGTTTGGGGCGGCGAAGGTTAGCAAAGTTGACCGGCACCGGTTTTGCCCAACCAAATATGTAATGTGAACCAACTGCTATAAGCAGCAATGGTACAATAATTGTACCCAACGGATCGATATGTCGTAGGGGGTTCAAAGTAACACGCCCCTGAGCATAAGCGGTAAGATCACCGTAGTGCTTGGCTACGTAACCATGTGCGGCCTCGTGCAAAGTAATGGCAAATATTACTGGAAGCGCATAAATAGCAATACCCTGAATAATACTATCCATACACCATTCCAAAGGGGACCAGGCTACCTCTACCGTTCCGTATTAATTCTGGTTTATCCCCAGTTAAGTCAATTACAGTTGTCATTTCTAAGCCACAGGAACCACCATCCAGTATCAACTCCACTTGGTGTTCGAGACGATCACGAATTTCCCCTGGATCATTGAGAGGAAGTTCATCTCCAGGCAGAATTAAAGTAGAGTTCAACAACGGCTCATTTAACTCCGCTAGCAGCGCCTGTACCATGGGGTGATCTGGGATTCGAAGACCAATAGTGCTGCGCTTAGGATGCTGTAAACGACAGGGGACCTCACGAGTGGCCTCAAGTATAAATGTATAACTGCCTGGTGTGCTAGTTTTGAGTAGCCTGTATTGACTATTGTTAACCTTAGCGTAATGCGATATTTCAGCCAGATCGCGACACACTAAAGAGAAGTGGTGTTGCTCATCCACCTGTCGTATGGCACGAATACGACTCATTGCGCTCTTGTCACCTAGTTGACAACCAAAGGCATAACAAGAATCGGTCGGATAAACAATCACACCCCCAGCACGCACAATTGCCGCTGCTTGACGTATCAGACGTGACTGTGGATTGTCTAGATGGATAGAAAAGAATTGAGCCACGATAAAAATAGTCTATAGTTTCAATGTTGAATTATTATAGCGAAACTTATCTTGCCAGCACTACGTTATCCTATTCCAATCATGCCACACAGGCGTACATCCTATAGGCAATTCTGGCATCCGCCCCAGATCAAAATAACTTTCGCCCGGCCCATGAAAATCCGAGCCACGAGAAGCAAGTAAACCTAGTCGTTGGGCATGGTGTGCAAACAACAAAGACTGTTCAGGAGTGTGGCTGGCAGTAATAACCTCTATGGCTGCGCCACCAAGTGTACGAAATTCAAGCAGCAACTCGTCCAGCAGATCCTTACCCAGTTTATAGCGCGCTGGATGAGCAATTACAGCCCTACCACCACTACCACATATCCAGGCCACAGCATCACTTAATGGAGCCCATTGATGCGATACGTATCCAGGCTTACCCTTTACCAGATATTTTTTGAATACAGACCTCACATCCTTGGCATATCCCTGCTCAACCAAGAAACGAGCAAAGTGAGTGCGCCCAATCAGCCCCCCCTTCCCAGCATAGGAATAAGCCCCCTCTAGACTACCGTGGATACTAAATTTATCGAGTTGTGCGGCAATATTGCGTGCACGCAATATTCTATCACTGCGAATAGCTTCCAAACCTTGTGCCAATGGGGGATATTCTGGGTTTACATCGAGACCTACAATGTGAAGTATCTTGTTACGCCAACTAACGGATATTTCCACACCATTGATGAAAGTGATGCCTTTTTCAGCAGCAGCACGACGAGCTTCACCCAGCCCACCCACATCATCATGATCAGTTAGTGCCAGCACACTCACCCCTCGTCTAGCAGCATGCTCCACCAACTGTGTGGGCGTCAACAAGCCGTCAGAAACCGTAGAATGGCAGTGTAGATCAATATTGAGCATGAGGCAGATTGTTCGTACGAGAAAAGGAACTCATTATAACATATGGAGGAGGATGAAAAATTGATTGCACGGGAGTGTGATAAATACAGTATTCCATTGTAAAAAACATATTATGAAGTATTGAGAGCATCTATTCTAAACTATATGGTGAGCCTTCCAATTCGATGTTTGAATGTCTACTTTTGGCCGATTTTAGAAATTAACGTTCTAACGACACCTATCAAGATAGTTCTGACGTCTAAATTAATTCCATTTATGCTGCAATTGCTTCTTTTTTACCCATCATCCACCCACTCTCGCCATCCCTTTAGTAGCGGAAAATACAACCCTAATTTAATTGGTTGTCCATCAATCTCGCGCATTAATGCAGCATAGCAATTGAGCTGGGAGCGGTAGCGCTCCTGCTCACGGTCAAGAAAAAACTCCACGTCCGTACCTTCATGACTACTGGTCTTATAGTCTACGATCCAGCGCTGTCCATACATACTGTGAAAAGTGCGATCGATCACCAGACTCATAAGCTCCCCGCCAATTATAGATGTCATACGTAGCTCGTTTTGAGCATCCTGCTGTGGACCGAGTAGCCACTGGCCGCGTGTATCACTTACCGTATGGATGAGCGCCTTTGTTATGCGTGCAACTGCAGATTCCATGTCGCTATCACTACCACTCATGCCGCACACGATTAGATTCTGTTTAAATGTATTGTGTAACCCTTTAATCCGAACCATGTCCCACCCGCTTACCTCATCTTCGGCGATATGCTGCAACCACCGATGCACAACGCTTCCGATATGGCGTGCAGTTTCTCCAGCCCACGAGAATTCAATTTCTTGCGTACGTACCATGTCCCGTGGTGGGCTCCACTTCACACGCGAGGGCGCGGAAGGCAGTACCCAACCGGATGCAAGACGACGTAGTGATTGGTCGATTGAATGGTCTTCTTCACCACTAATTTCTTTTTTGTCAAGGAGAGATGTATTCGGAAACTTTGCCAATGGAGCAGCCTTGGCAAAAATTGATTGAACCACTGGCCATAACTTACTCAACAGTGATTTTCCGGCAGGCGACTTTGACTCGATCACGCGGTCGATGTCGGAACTAAGACCCGTGTTACCCAACAGGTGTAGGAACTTTTTTGCACGCGTTGCTGCAACATAGAGAAGACGATTCTCCTCAAAATGCTCTTTCTCACGGTCAAGTTTCTCCAGCCAGGGGTAGATGAGATCACTGGCTGCACCAGTTTCCTGAATCGGCGCAAGTAACAAATCAGCACAATGCTCCATCCACATGAACAGCTTTTTTTCGTTGCTAGGTAGCGGACGGCCGAGGCCAGGTACGATCACGTAATCGAACTCAAGTCCTTTGGACTTGTGGATTGTCATAATTTGCAGAGTGTTGTCAGCCTCCAGGTCAGGCAACGCATAGAGCTTGGCAAGCCCTTTTTCGAATGCTGCAAGCTCGGAGATGCCGCCTGCTTCCTCATGTTCCTCAAGATAATCAAAATAAGTCTCGGCGTCTTCGAGATCAGTTGCATCTTTAACACAAGCAGGGCCTCCGAGCGCCAGCCATGCCGCCTCAACGGTTGTGCGCAGAGACTGTCGATTACGGTTGTCGATACAGTCACTTAACACATCCCGCATGCGCAGCAATTGAGCAGCGCCATCAGCAGAGACTGCCGATATGAATGCCTCATCGTTGAGCATTTCCCATACTGTCTGAATGCCTTCTCTTAAACTATTCTCTGCACCATTTACATCATTAGAGACATGGGCAGTTTGTTTTGAGACAAGCAAATGGAAATCAGCGAGCATGAGACCACACCACGGTGCACGCAACACCGCAAGCCATGCTAACCTGTCTGCAAGATGCACTAATGCACGTGTTAGTACCAGTAAATCCTGCACCACTGGCCGACAGCCTAGCTCTTCAATCCCAATTGCGCGAAAGCGCAGTCCAGCTTCTCTTAGTTGCGGTAAAATTTCATCACGCAGGTGGGCACGGTTGCGGACAAGAATAGCAACAATAGCAGATGGGTCATCACGCTGTGCCTGCTCAACGATCTCCACCACTTTCTTGCCTTCTGCAGCATGATCCTTATTAAAGAATGGATGCACGCTGACCGCATCGCCAGCCAGTGCCGTGTGCGTTGCAACTAATTTTGTGTAGGATACTGCGCCGGCAGAAATATCTTCATCTTCTTTTGCTGGCATTACCTGCGCAAAAGTGTTGTTGACCCAATTGACAATACCGTGCTGTGAACGGAAATTAGCATGTAGAACAATCGGTTCCAATGCAACGCTGCCAATGCCCTCCGCACGGGCACGTAAAAACAATCCTACCTCGGCTTCACGAAAACGATAGATTGATTGCATCGGGTCGCCAACCACGAACAGGGTACGTCCGTCACCCAATTCCCAACCTGCAGTAAGTTTAGCAATTAGCTCATATTGACTGATCGATGTATCCTGAAATTCATCTATTAGCAAATGCCGAATACGGTAATCGAGTGCGAGTGCAAGATCGGTTGGCGCATCGGGTTTTCCAAGCGCCCGTAAAGCGCCCTGCGCGACTTCGGTAAAATCCACCTTGCCCTGCGCTTGAAACACAAGCTTGAGCTGTGCGACAGCATGCGGCAATAAACGGGTGATTGAACCAAGTATTTCCCACTGAGTATCGGTGTAAGTAGGCGGTGGAAGAGCACGCAGGTTGTGCAACCATTGTAGTAGTTTGTCATTTTCCTTGAGCTTGCTGATCAGCTTGAGTGCGCGGTCTCTCCATAATTTTGCATATTCTTTCTCATCCTTGGTCTTACCTGGCGGGAAACCATTACTAACATTATGCTTTGCTCGCCAACCTCCGTTTTCTTTTGTAAGCAGCTCGGCTATGCCACGCCAGAGGGGGACATCATGTTCTTCGCTGCCAGGTAATGTGCTGAGTTTCTCGCAAGTAACGAGTGGTGAATTGCTACCACTATCTTTGAGATTAGTAGCTGCATAACGTGCAAGTTTGATCAATTCATCCTTCATCGATTCAGGATAGATGCTGGATACGCGCTTAAGTGCGTCATGCCGCACATTCTTTAGCCCCACTTCCAACCCTTCACGATCCTTACCTTTATGAATATGGCGCAACCAGTGATCTCGCTGCTCAAGTATTTTGGAGAGCAGTTTTTCGATTCGAGTCACATCGTTGTCAAGGTGTTCTAGTAACTGCTCAACATCTTGCGCTACTATATTGTTGCTTTTAACTAGATCAATAGTCGCACGCGCTGCTTCGAGATAGAAATCAGATGCGTCTTCGATGCTCTGCGGTTGGAAACCAAATTCCGACAGTATCGGCATCTGGCGCGTAAGTGAAGCGCACAGTGAGTCGATAGTCTGGATGCGCAGCCTTGCTGGATTCTTTACGATCTGCCAACCCGCCTGAGCGTCACGCTGCAAAACCGCACCAGCTAACTTACAAATTAATTTTTCGTGCTCATTTTTGGAAATATTGTCAGTCTGTGCAAGCGCTGCAAGCACTCGTTCGCGTATCTCTGCCACAGCTTTATTTGTGAATGTGATCACAACTATCTCCTCCGGCGCATCAACATGTGCAAGTAGCATAAGATAGCGCTGGATCAGAAGCCCGGTCTTGCCTGATCCTGCTGGTGCCTGAACGATGAACGAGCAAGCAGGATCAAGCGCACGGCGACGCTCAGCAAAATCTGGAATATGTGTGGCGTTCCTCATTCACCATCCTCCTGCCCTGTATACGCACTTTCAACCCGCTCATAGATACGGCAAAAAGGCTGCAAGTCACAGTTGCGGCATGTGTGTGGATATTCTTTGGGGTCAACCCGAGCATCTCCTTCGGAAAAGCTCACAGCAATGCGAGCAAGATCAACTCGCCAGGTAGCGACCTGTTCTTCCCATTTGGAAAAAGCTTTCACACCAGGCAAAAGATCGCTGTCACGCGCCAGTCCGATGAATTTCATTTTTCCCGTTTTCACTTGTGCAAATACAGCTGCTGAAGCATCCGGCTCAGAGACGACAAGATACAGTGGCAGTTGTGGCTCATCCGGGCGCTCGCCGAGCATGGCAGCAACTGATGAGACCCCAGTCTTGTAATCGATGATGATACGTTGTCCATTACTGAGCTTGTCAACGCGGTCGAGACATGTAGTCAATGCAAGTCCGCCGAGTTCAATGCTACGTTTGTCTTCGATCGCAATGACCTCAAAGTCGTTGCTGCGCTTCTTTTCTTCATTCAGCCATCCAAGTGTCAATCGCACTAAACGCTGTTGTTCGATCTTTGTAAAACGCTTTGAGAGTGTTGTCGAACGATCTTGCTGAATATCCGCGATCGCCTCTTTAGCCGCGCCCAAGAGCATCACTTCAAGATCGCCATCACTGATCACATTGAGCGCACTTTTGGTCTTGAGCTGACTCCATGCTCGTGCCAGAACGTGATGCACCAACTTCCCGCGTTCCATCACATCCAGTCCAGTATGTGGGGTCTTCAATCCTTTCGCACCCAAACGGTGGAGAGCCAGTGCACGGAACGGACAAGCTGCCTGATCTTTTATCACCGCAGTGCCACCACTTACGCTATTGGTCATTACTGCTTGATCAAGCGCTGGCGCTTTATTATCTTCCCTGTACTCTAGCTTCTGCGTATTATGAATCAATTCACGATGACTCATGTAAGAAGGCAGCACCAGCTCACTCTGGGCAATGTCTGTGATTAATGGACTGGGAGTAAGTTCGCGGTCGTCATGTTTATCACCATACCGTGGATAACTGAGGATAACTTCATCTGCGCTGTACAACCATTCGCGAGTAAAACGACGGGCGAGCTCAAGTGATTCAGTAGCGGACCCCCGTGGTAGTTTTGCTGAACGCTGCAGCTCAATCGAAAGAAGCGGATTCGTGCGCGGTTGGAACGGCCACACTGTGTCTGACAATCCCATCACCCATAGATGATCAAAATCCATGCCAGCAGCCTCAAATACGCCCAAGATCTGGATTGGAACATCGGGCGTTTCTGGCTGGAAAAGTGTTTCTGCTGCCATACGATGTAGGCGTGATACCCCTTCGATGTATCCGACTCGTGGAATGACACGATCAAGTGCCGCAAACTCAGCGACAACTTCGTGCCATTTTTTCAGAGTCTGGTATTCCGAAGAGTCAAGAACGCGCTCGCCCGGAAAACCGAAAATCTGAAGCACTCCGGAGATAGCCCTGGCTAAAACCGAGGGTGCCTGTAGACTGAACAAATTTGCTTTGCGAAATTCTGCAAGGGTAGATATCTGCTGCATGAGAATTTGACAATTTGCACTGCTATGTTTACGCTCGATTAGCATAAGTAACTGTTCAAGCGTAATCCTTGGTTCGGCTCGCTTGCGCAATTGTTCATCGAGCAGCGCACGCTTTGCCATTTCAGTCTCTCCACCGGCAATAAACGGCGACCGAAGCATACGGCTCACACGCTCAAATTCAATCTCCTTTCCAGCTAGTTCGAGTACTAGGAACGCTGTGCTGACAAGTGGATACGAAACCAGGGACATGCCAAGCGAAGCGTTAAAGGGAAATACGCAACGAGTAGATCCCGGCAACGCCTGTTGTATATCGGGCTCCATCACAGAGCTGAAGATACGCAAGACCTCACTGCGATACTTGGTAAACTCTTGAACAACAACACCAATACGTACTGTACTGTCAGCCTCAATTCGTGCACGTGCCCACAACGCAGCATGGTAAATTTCATCACGATTGTCTGAATAACTGATACGCTGCACGTTGCCATTACGTAATCGAAGTTGCGACTGTGACAGCGTCATCATTACCTCACAACCGGTTTTTGTAAGTTTAGTCAGCAATGCTATCTGCTGCGGTGTGACGATGTCAAAGCCACAGCAAACCAGACGTTTTGGTTTCTTGACTTCAGCGTATTCCCATAATCCGGCTACTAGATCACAAATACGTGCGCTATCGGTTTGCCTTTCACGTCCGGTGATGCGCTCATAGCTCTGTGCCCAGGCCTGAAAGACCTTACCATCTTCATTTAAAGGATAATTCTTAAGTTGTGGAATGAGTTGCCATGCGTGAATAAGCTGCCACGCCTCGCGCGCAAGATGTGCGGCCTCTGGAACAGCAAGTAAAACTTTTGTATCAGAGTGGCGAATGGTATCTTCCCACAAAGCCTGCTCCTGCTCGGGAGAAAGCAAAATGGGTAATTTGGTTGCGTGCTTGGAATAAAGTGCTTCTTCGTAGACTCGTTCAATAAATGCAGTGATTGGAAGGAAATCAGGTGTGCCCCAGGTGGTACGTCCCTGAGCAACCTGGGTACTGTCGAACTTGCGTTTAAGCACCAATGCAAGCCGTCGGTTGGGGGTGACGACTGTAACACTAGCCTTTAGCCCAGCAGAAAGGTACGAAAAAACTTCAGTGAGGGCGACTTGCGGAAATTCATGGATGGAAGACATGCGGTGGAGCAATCTACCGCTATAAGATCAACGTTCCAACAAATCTAATTTGCTAGCCACATCCACCCAGTCGTCAGCATCAGACGGAGCGTCCTTTTTCTCAATGAGGACTTTCCAAACTTTCGATAATTCGGCGTTGAGTGCTGTAAAATGCTGCTGATCCGTTGGTACATCGTCCTCGGCAAAAATCGCCTCCACCGGACACTCGGCCACACACAAGGTGCAATCAATGCATTCTTCTGGGTTAATTACCAGAAAATTAGGACCTTCGTGGAAACAGTCCACCGGACAGACATCTACACAGTCTGTGTATTTACACTTGATGCAGCTTTCGGTTACAACATAAGTCATGGTTGTTCTTCCTTTCCCTTGCGTAGTGCTACTCTAAAATTTGCAATTCTACCAGAAAGTATACAAGCACCACTACAACTCAACCGTAACAACAACGTTCGTTTTACCATGATTTGCCTCCTAGATCTTATCAGGACTATAGAAACTGACATCTCTCACGTTTAATATATGAACAAAGTGTTAAATAGATTAGTGCCGTTTTTTCGTGCTAGTCGGGCGGACAATTATAGCAAACAGCGTAGCAGACAAGCAGCATCCGCGTAAGATAGGGGTAAATGAAGTGGTAACAAGAACGCTAACTTAGTCCATCACAAGCCCGACATCGAACGTCGTAGCATAACCCTGATCTGTCTGAACAAGTGCAAGTATCAACTGATCGCCATCAGCCAGAAAAATTCTGTCCCCTTCATTTCTCGGTGCACGATGCCCCCTTTTGATATATGGCTGCTTTGCATGCACTTGATCTGTAATTGAATCCTGGAAATAAAGCTGTGACGTAAATTCGTAACCCTGCGCAGGTTTCTGCTTTGATCTGATCTTAAAGTGGACGTGAACCGTTCTACCTTCATACCAGCCAGGATAGATTGTAGTGAACTGCACGCTACCAGTGGCATCTGAAATTTGATAGCCGCGTAAAAATTTCTTCCCAATCGTATTAAAACTTTGGTCCAGAACATCTGAATAGACCCCTTCAGCATCACAATGCCAAATATCTACCAAAGCACCTACAAGTGGCTCGCAACTAACCTTGCTAACCACAGAAACACGAATCTTAAGATCAAGCGACAGCCCTTCTTTCTTCGAACCATCTGACGGATCAATCCGAATATCTGAACGATATAAACGCTCGTCTACAAAATAGGGGCCTTCAGTCTGTTGAGGTGTGGCGACACAAGAAAGCGATACAGTATTCACCTCCTTGTTTCCATATTCGTGGGACGAGCGTCCCATAAGCATATCTATTCCGGCTGTCCCAAGTAGGGCAATCATCTCTCGTCGATCCATAAACTAAATTTTCCAATTATGAATGGCCATTATGAATTACTTAAAACTTTACGTTGACAATAAAGACGCACGTTCCTCAACAAGTTCAAATAACCAGCTTCCGAAGACTCTTCTCCTATTATACTTTTTAGCTGAGCTTACTCAGCAAGTTGCTTTTAACTATTGGCCATTCTTCCTGAAGTATTGAATAGACAACGGTATCACGTATTGAACCATCAGCCATTATTTGATGACTACGTAAAATTCCGTCTTGTTTTGCGCCCAATCTTTCAATTGCGTCTTTAGAGACTTCATTAAAAGAATGTGTTCTGAGCTCCACCGCGATAGCTTCTTTTATCTCAAACACATATTGAAGTAACAGAAATTTGCTCTCACTGTTAACGCCTGTTCTACACATTGATTTTGCATACCATGTGTAGCCAAGCATCGGCCTTTTGTTTAACTCATCAACGTTATAGAATCGTGTTGTGCCAACTATATTTTTTGTTTCATTGAGCCTGACAGCAAATGCGGTATTTCCCTTTTTCGCACCTTCAATAGCGTCACTTACATAGTTTTCCATTTGATCTGGCGAAGGTACATTTGCAAACCGTAGTTTCCAAAATTCTCCATCCATGACTGCAACCTTCAAGGGCTCAACATGACTCATGTTGAGAGGTTCTAGGGTTACAATCGCTCCACATAGTTCTATATTTTCGAGCCAGTTCATTTCTAAACGCCTTTCTCTTGCTTCTACTAAGCTAACGCTGCTGTATAACAACCCCCGTTGCATCTTGCCATAGGAAAATACGGGTATCAATATGAAATAGGCACAGCAGAAAACAATTGGGTTAACAGCCCCTCTCTATTGATCAGATTATTTATACCAAATTAAGCCAGCTGGAGGTATTCAGAATCAATTTGGGTATTTTTTAGGGCAGATTTACTTTCACTTTAAAAACGAACACAGGGATGCGTCCGTTATGCTTCGATTATCCGTGGTTGCACGGACGCGATTCAATCCGATGTACAAATGGAATCAATTGTGCCCGTAGTGCCCGCACAGATTTTACGCCGCTGACCACAAAATTCCTGAACCTAACCCTTTTGTATTATTACACCACGGTCTAGCTGGGCCTTTTGGATAAGAAAAGAGTGGTCTCTCTTAGTGCAAGCCTAGCATGACAGTAAAACATATTAAAGCTCCTGTCAGTAATTCGTTTACTCATCATTTTTAATCCACAACAAGAATACGACACATCCTAAAATAAATCCTAGACCCAAGATGACTTTTATAAGTTCTTTAGCAAACCAGAACAACATAGATTCATATAATTCCAATTATTCCTGTCCTCCGGTAGTAATTTTGTTTGAAATTTGTCGATGTATACTATTAAGTTCCATCATGCCCGTTTCGCCCTTCCGCAATTACGGATAATAGCCGTTCTTCCATTGTTCGTATGGTATTACTACAGCTAATTCCCCAAAATCATGAAACCATGTATCAATTACCCATGAAGTTCCAGTGTTGATATCAAGAACTTGACTGGCGTAGTGTAAATTAATAATCAGAGGATTACGCCAAACAATTTCTCCTACTCGATGATAATGTAGCCAGCCTTGCTGTTGCATATAAGTAAGGAAGGTAAAGTCATTTCTGCTGTGATCAACACAATCCATACGACCATCTGCAGCAATATCACTAAAATTACCACCACGATCAGAGGCTATGGGGCTGTATTTAGCCGCCTCCAAATATAGCTCACGTACAGCATAACGAAGAGCCTCACGCTCATCGGCAGCAGAGGTTACTGATGAAAAAACGCCGAAACTTGATCGCGTGTGTTTGACGAAATCTCAAAAGTTTTTTTCTTGAAACAATTAGCATGGTAGCAAACCGATAACGTCTGGCAAAAAGATGGCGTGCTGCTCAGCACAGATACCAAGATTAAAATTGTAAAGAATACTTTCATCACTGTCTTATGTAGAATTTAATTCGGGTCTAACACTACAACAGATGTATACGTTATATCTTCCCATTTAATAAGTAATCTTACATATGCTGCATTTAAGGATATGTCTTATTCCAATAGAAATATCATCTTAGGATATTGACGTAGGTGAAATCAAAGTATTTATCACTTTTCGGCTCGGAACTAATATCAGAAACTATCTGAAAATCCCTATAACATCTTTTCTGATTGCTAACGACTAAGATCGACACGAATCGAGTACGACGCGTTTGAGAATACGCAATTTACCGTGAAAGAAGTGTCCTGCACCAGGAATCACGACCACTGGTAGATCCTGTGGAGTGGCCCAATGTAATACAGTTTTAAGCAAAACCACTTCGTCCTGATCACCGTGAATGATCAATGGTCTGACTACATAGTCAGAAATGGGTGGTGTATTAAGGTGGCCCACCGATGGTGCTACCAGTACCAGAATTTGTGGCCTGAGGTTTTGTGCTACATGTGCCTGAATTGCACCGCCGAAAGAAAATCCAGCCAGCAATAATGGTAGATTATTAGCCTTTGCATCGAACTGTTTTTGGAGTGCTTCAACTACTGTAATCACATCTTCTGTTTCACCCACACCCTCGCCGTAAACTCCTTCGCTCTTCCCTACACCTCGGAAATTGAATTTAACTGTGACAAACCCTAGTTCTAATAAGGCCTTAAAAAGGGTATGTACTACCTTATTGTCCATGGTTCCACCGTATAACGGGTGAGGGTGTGCAATGACAGCGATGCCATTCCGATGCTCAGAATTCAGCTCGCCCAGAATCGTTTCGAGTTTACCTGCTGGACCATCAATAAAAATTTTCTGGGGGATATAGGAGTTTAACAATACAATTGAAGGAGGGGCTGAAGTATATTTTCAGCTAAACACCTCCCGCTCCATTAATATTTTCAGCTGTTGTTTAGTTTTTCCGTAGTTAAATCTAAACTAACCCTCATTAGTAATGCAATTATGCCTTCTAAACATATGTCGAATCAATTCCAAAACTCAAAATGAAATTAATGTTGTTCTTCCCATATGAAAAAAGTAATGTATCAAATTTTCAGTCGCTCAACTACACGCCCATTTCTTAGATGTTCTTCGATGATCTCGTCAATATCTTCTTTATCCACGTAGGTATACCAAACTTCTTCTGGGTAGATCACGATCACCGGACCTTCATTGCATCGATCGAGGCAGCCCGCCATGTTGATCCGAACCCCCCCCTTGCGGTCCAGCTTTAGCCTTTTTATACGATCCTTAGCATAATCACGTATCGCCCGAGCACTGTGGTCATTACAGCATAATGCCCCCTCTTCTCGCTGATTAACACAGAAGAATACATGCTGTCGGTAATAGCTCATCCGAATATTTCGAGAATAGTCATAGGAAGATTATACCGGAATGATGATATTTCTTCGCAGTTAGTAGTAAGGGGCTTGACATTTAGTTTGAGTTAATCTATCATGATTATATCAACTAAAGGAGTCCACCATGAATCTTCTAAACATCTTTACCCGATTTCCCGATCAGGAGGCCTGTATCCAACACTTAGAGAATGTACGCTGGAGGGAACACCCAAGTTGTCCTCATTGCGGTAGCTTAAGTGTGGCTCCAAAGACTGATTCTGGTCGCATAGGTCGCTGGAACTGCCATGACTGCAAGTCCAGCTTCAACGCCTTGTCAGGAACAATATTTGAAAAGACAAGGATACCACTTCAAAAGTGGTTTATGGCAATCGGTTTAATTGTTAACGCTAAAAAGAGCCTGTCAAGCTGCCAACTTGCCCGCGACCTTGACTTAAACCAAAAATCAGGATGGTACCTGCTCCACCGTATTCGTGCAGAAATGGCTAGCAAGCAAAGTGAAATCAGGTTGCAGGGTATAGTGGAAGCAGACGAAACGTATGTTGGCGGAAAGCCAAGAAAGAGAAATAATAACAGGAAGTTATCACCCCCCCCCCACTACTCAAATCCGAGAGGTCGTGGCACCCGTAAAACAGCAGTAATCGGTGCGGTTGAACGAGGTGGTAATGAGTTGCCCGTGTAGCTGGATGACCTGTCAGGAAAAGGCGTACTCCGCTTTATCAAAGACGTTGCAGAGCCATCCGGCTCGCTTCTGATTACTGATGAATACAGGGCATACAATGCGGTACGCTCTACCATTGCACACGCCTCAGTCAATCATAGCAAGAGAGAGTACGCTAACGGATATATCCATACCAACACAATTGAGGGTTTCTGGTCTCTGCTCAAGCGGGCATGGTATGGCACCCATCATCATTACAACAAGAAAAATATGCCGCTTTACGTGGCTGAGATGTGCTGGAAATACAATCAGAAGAAGGTCAGCAACACATTTGGAGTATTCATGCAAGGGTGTTTCGCATGAATACATTATATTATGGGGATTGCCTCGACATCATGCAGGAAATGGCGTTAGCTAGTGTGGACTTGATTTATTTAGACCCTCCATTTAATTCCAACCGCACCTATAACGCTATTTATAAAGATGAGACAGGGCGTCCACTACCTGTTCAGATTGAGGCATTCTGCGATATGTGGGAATTGGACGAAGAACGTGAGCGAGCTATTCGTCAAATACCGCTGTTGATGCGTGGGGCTGGTCTTGATGACGAAGTGACACAGTTTTGGAAAATATGGATGAACGCGCTTCGTAAGACACAACCTCGCTTACTCGCCTACTTAAGCTATATGGTACAGCGACTTTTGCCTATGCATGGTATTTTGAAGCCGACAGGTTCTATTTATCTACACTGCGATCCCACCGCCAGTCATTACATCAAAATTATGATGGACGGGATATTCGGGCATAGCAATTTCAAAAATGAGATTGTTTGGTGTTATTCCAGCATGTCGCAATCGGGTAAATGGTTTCCAAGGAAACATGATATTATTTTGTTCTACGCTAAGAATATTAACCAATCAACTTTCAACCCTAAAGCCGTTAGAATCCCATATAAAAAGCCGCTGACTAGACATGGAAAAACCTGGAAGTCCGGAACAAAAGACAAGCTTCTCTCATTGACTGAACAAGGCAAGCTGGCTGAAGACTGGTGGACGATTCCCATGCTGAATTCAATGGCTGATGAACGCATGGGATACGCCACCCAAAAACCGCTAGCTTTGCTGGATCGCATTATCAAAGCCAGCAGTAACGAGGGTGATGTCGTCCTTGACCCCTTCTGCGGGTGTGCCACTACGATTGAAGCTGCCCATATTCTGGGTCGCCAATGGATTGGCATAGATATCGCCATACACGCTGTCAAGCGGGTAGCAAAGATACGACTGGCAGACAGGCTTGGATTGGTTGCCGGTACAGATTACGAGATTGAAGGTATTCCCCGCACAATAGAAGGGGCAAAAGATTTATGGATTCGTGATAAATATCATTTTCAGAAGTGGGCAGTGGAGCAGGTGGATGGGTTCGTTACCTCCAAACGAACAGCAGACGGCGGAATTGATGGTCGCCTGTACTTTGCTGTCCCCAATGAAAAGGACTTACAAAGTATGGTGCTGGAGGTCAAAGGCGGAGAGACCGTGAACATTGAATCCGTGCGGTCTTTACGTGGTGTGCTGGAACGGGATAATGCTTTGATGGCAGGGTTGATTGTAATGGAACACCTGGGCGACAGGAAAACCGCCAACTTCAAACGCGAAATGTCGGAGGCCGGTGATTTAGACGTACTAGGAGTTAAATATGCCAAAATGCAAATGCTGACCTCTCAGGAGATATTGGAAGGGAAGCGGTTTATTACGCCTTCTATTGCACGGGGAAAAGGGAGTGCACAACCCTCTCTGCCATTAGGGTAAGATTAAGCCCCTTACTACTAACTGCGTATTTCTTTGATAGATCGGTATATCTAGTTAATTTGTTATCGACAGACTAAGGTTCCGTGTCTCTGCCGAATTATAGTTTCTTTTTTCTGTTAAACACTTGTAAGTGTAGCAACGTTAAAATCGCACATGATTCAGCCAGCAGACGAGTAAGGCTATTGAAACTCGGTATTTGATTACCATGATGCCAATCAAACAACTTTAACATGGACACGGATAGTCTATCCTCCAATATGCTCAGTACAATCCCTACAATCAAGCAAGCTGTTCAAGGAAAACTGGATCAAAACTACCACCAATATGATACCAGACCGCTCTTTACGAAAACTTCAACTACCTTAATTTTATTTCAGTCCACAACCGGCTTAGCAAGCGACGCCGGTTTCGGTCAAAATCTTGCAGCATCTCTAGCCTAGTAAGTAATTTCTTGTCAGGAAATATTGCTTTATTTCTAGCGATATTCGGCTGAATAGCCTTCATAGCATCCATATTCGGGTTACCTGATCCGATTAGATTAGTAAGTTCGGCGGAGTTCTTTCCATCCAGCATGAAATTTATAAACTGATAAGCTAGATCAGTGCGTACGCCGCTTTGATGCAACACCATACTATCAAGCGCTAGTACCCCACCTTCCTTAGGTGTTGAATAATCAATAGTGAAATTTCGTCCGGTTCTTTTAGCGTCAAGCGCTGCCTGAAACATGTCATTAGAATAGCCATGTGCCACCCATAGATTACCCACCGCCAATTCCCTGATGTAGCTAGTGTTGCTGAAAGCCGCCCAGTAAGGCTTGGCACGTATTATCATTTTTTTGGCCTGATTCCAATGTTCCTCATTGGTATCGTTGACTGAATAACCCAAGTATTTGAGTGCAGCAGCCATCAATTCACGTTGGCTATCAAGCACAGTAATCCGTCCCTTTATTTTTTCCAGATATCTTGGCTCGAAAATAATCGCCCAGGTATTAGTAGGCAGACCTAGGTCCTGCATTTTTTTTCGGTTGAAGCCGAGTAACGTCAGAGTATATGCATAAGGAACCGAATATTTATTCTCCGGATCAAATGCGGTGTTGAGATATGCGGGATTGATATTCTTGAGATTTGACAGCAGTGATTTGTCTAGCGGTTTTAAGGCACCTTGGCGTATAAGGGAGTCCATTGCATTTCCAGTAGGCACGATAAGATCATAACCGGTCGCACCGGCCGCAAGCTTTGCCAGCATTTCCTCATTGTCGGAATAATAATCCTGAGAGAGTTCACAATTACAGGATTGTTCAAAGCGTTTAACAGTTTCCGGTGCAATGTAGTTGTTCCAGTTAAACAAATACAAGATGTTTCTTTCTCTAGCGGTGGAATTCGTATTCGCTTCCTTGCCAGCACCACTTGCGGTAGATAGTATCGACAACAATACCAGCATGGTCACAAACATAAGCACGCATAACTTGCGCAAATTCATTGACTTGCATCTCCACGCAACACACCAGAATCAAGCTTAGTGGCAATAATGATCATAACCAGTGTGAGCAGCATTAACAGAGTAGAAATGGCATTTACCTCTGGCGTAACCGCGACCTTGATCATAGTGTAAATTTGGATTGGAAGAATTGGCTCGCCCACACCTTTGGTGAAAAAAGTAATAACGAAATCGTCGATGGACAGGGTAAACGACATCAGCGCACCTGCAACCACTGCTGGCATAATCAGCGGCAGCGTGACAAGACGAAAACTCTGCCAGGGGGATGCACCTAGATCGCGTGCTGCTTCAAAGACACTCCAGTCCATACCTTGCAGTCGGGCCCGCACGATGATGGCTACGAAGCCGATACAAAAAGTGGTGTGCGCAATAATTATGGATACCATGCCAAGCGTCAGGTTAAGCACTTGCAAAAAAAATAACAGTAGCGATACACCCAGCAATATTTCAGGCATCGCCACGGGTGTAAACACAAGAATAGGTAACACTTTAAGCTTGTATCGATGTATCGCAAGACCAGCCATAGTACCAAGTACTGTGGCGCAAACACTTGCACTGACTGCTATGATCAGTGAATTGCGTGCTGCAGTGAGCATTTCCTTGTTATTAAACAACGCTTCATACCAGAACAATGTAAAACCCACCCACTCAGCATTTAACCTGGAATCGTTGAACGAATACACTACTACGATAACAAGTGGAATATAGAGAAAGGCATAAACCAGTGCTGCTGCAAGCAATAGCCTGAAGTTGCTACTCTGCATACTTCATTCCTCCTGATTGACGCGCAAGCCATGTGGCTAACCCAGCAATGGATAGCACTGCTAAAGTCAGCATAATTGACAAAGTAGATCCAAAGGGCCAGTCACGGGTACCGAGGAATTGATCCTTGATCAGATTTCCAATAAGGATGTCACCGGTACCGCCGAGTATCTCAGGAACTGCGAACATGCCCAACACAGGAATGAATACCAGTGCAGAGCCTGCGAACACACCTGGTAACGACAACGGCCAAGTAACGCGCCAGAAACATTGCCAGCTGCTGGCACCAAGGTCTTGTGCCGCATCCATCAGCGCCAGATCATGTTTCTCCAAGTTGATATATAGGGGCAAAACCATGAACGGTAGGTGTACATAAACCATACCTACCAGCACTGCAAACGATGAGAACAGCAGTGTTAGCGGGGCAATACCAAACACGCCTAGAATAGTATTGATGAAATGGCTAAGTCCCGATTCTGGGCCAAGAATAATCATCCAGGCATAAATGCGAATCAAGAAGTTGCTAGCAAATGGAAGCACTACCAGCAACACCATCAAATTTCGAAAACGTTTTTCGCTACGCGCAATCAAGAACGCAAGCGGATAAGCCATTATAAGGCAGATTAGAGTAGTAGCTGCAGCAACACCAAAGGACTTGAGGAAAATTTCTGCGTAGAGACTGTCACTTAGAAAGAACTGGTATGCTTCCAGAGTCAGACCGTACTCGTCACCGACTTCTCCCGCTGGAGCAACTAGGGGTGCCAAGCCACCAAATTCCCCAGGATAACGAAACGAAGTGACAATCATGATCAGACTAGGCACAACAAAAAATACTAGCAAAAACAGTAGCGGTGGCCCGCTCACTAACCATTTGGCAATGCGGCCTCCTTTAGTTTCTTCTTTAGTCATTGAGAAAAGTACTCGCATCATGCCGCCAAGTGACTACCACTGAATCACCCACCTCGAAAAATTTGGCTCGTCCCGGTGTAGAATTTGGCAGCAAAGCCTCGATGCGGGTGCCATTAGCAAGTTCCACGATATAAGTTGTAACATCGCCTACGTAGAGGTAATCATGAACTTTTCCGGGAAAATGGTCCTTCACCTCTGTATCCTCTGAGTGATGTAGAATCTGTACCTGTTCGGGACGGATAGCCATAGTACCTTTGTCTCCAGCCTTAACTCCTTCCTTACTGGGGGCTGTTATTTCACCTAGTCCCGCCACAATAAGTTTCAGATGAGAGGACGTAGCTTCAAGTACTTGCACATCCATCATATTGATCTTGCCGATAAAGTTTGCGACAAAACGATTCCTGGGAAAGCCGTAGATTTTGGAAGGTTCATCAATTTGCTCCACATCACCCTGATTCATTACCGCAATGCGATGTGAAAGTGCCAGCGCCTCATTCTGAGCGTGAGTAACGAACACAAATGTGACCCCTACCTCTTGTTGCAAATTAATGAGCTCGATCTGCATCTCCTCGCGTAACTTTGCATCCAGCGCACCTAGTGGTTCGTCCAGCAATAGTAGGCGCGGACGGTTAACAAGCCCTCTAGCAAATGCCACTCGCTGCTTCTGTCCTCCTGATAGTTCGTGTGGATAACGATTAGCAAAACTAGAAAGATGCACATTATCCAAGGATTCTCTCACTCTGGATTTGATTTCATCGGGCATCTTGCCGGCCATCTTGAGTGGAAAAGCAATGTTGCCCGCTACTGTCATGTGCGGAAACAACGCATAGCTTTGGAACACGGTATGGATAGGACGCTTTTCAGGCGGCATGCTGACAATGTTGATGCCGTCTAGCAGGATTTGGCCAGAGTCAGGCAGATCAAACCCAGCTATCATGCGTAACAGTGTGGTTTTACCGCAGCCAGAGGGCCCTAGCAGGGTAAAAAACTCACCTGTCTCGATTGTGATGTTGACGTTGTTTACCGCGGTGAAATCACCGAAGCGTCGTGTCACGTCGCGGATTTCGAGTAACGCCATAGCCTCGCTATTTAAAAAACCGGAATTCTATCAAAATTCATCAACGAATTTACAAGGCAAATCTTTGAGACGCCACTATTGCCACACCTGCCAAATTAACAATGCAGTCAATAGAATCGAAAGAATAATCAACAAGCGGCTCTGCCGTTTTTCTTCTATCAGCAATTCAGTCATTCTTTTTTCCAGCCCTTGGGTGCGATCCTCACTCAAGGTTTGGTACATCAAGCGCGGAAATTGTGGCAGCATCACGGCCCAGTTAGGTGCTTCCTTGTGCAGGCGCCGAAGCATCCCACGCCAACCCATTTGCTCGGACATCCAGTCACCCAAATATGGGTTGGCTGTTGACCACAGGTCAAGGTCTGGGTCAAGGTCTCGTCCAAGCCCCTCAATATTTAGTAGTGTTTTTTGTAGCATTACCAGTTGCGGCTGGATTTCAACATGGAATTGGCGTGAAGTATGGAATAACCGGAACAGTAAGCGACCAAAGGAAATTTCCTTTAACGGCCTATCAAAAATTGGCTCACATACTGCACGGATTGCGTTTTCGAAATCGTCTACCCTTGTATCCTTTGGAGCCCAACCTGCCTCGACGTGAGCCTGCGCGACGCGCCTGTAGTCACGGTCGAAAAAAGCTAGAAAATTTTGCGCTAGATAATTCTTGTCTTCGTCAGTAAGTGTGCCCATGATACCAAAATCAACAGCAATATAACGACCGTCTCTTCCAACAAAAATATTTCCTGGGTGCATATCAGCGTGGAAATAACCATCTCTAAATACTTGGGTGAAAAATATTTCTACTCCCATTCGAGCAAGCTTTGGAATATCTAAACCCTGCTCACGTAATGTTGGTACATGACTGATGGGCGTACCTTTCACACGTTGCATTACCATGAGCTCGGAATCGCAATAATCCCAATAAACTTCTGGTACCAATAACAACGACGAGTCGAGAAAGTTGCGCCGCAATTGGCTGCAATTGGATGCCTCCTGCATAAGATCAAGCTCATCATCCAAATGATGTGCGAATTCTGCTACCACTTCTCGTGGCTTTAGGCGTTTACCATCGGGCAACAAAGTTTCCACCAACCATGCGCCGGTTTCCATCAAAGCAACATCGTTTGCAATTATTTTAGCAATCCCAGGGCGCAGAACCTTTACAGCGACTTCAGAATTATCGTGTAGCACCGCAAAGTGCACCTGGGCAACCGAAGCACTGGCTATCGGCTTGGGGTCAAACTGCAAGAATACTTCATTAACAGATTTACCATAAACCCGTTCGAGTGTAGCAATTACGAGGCTGGAGGAAAAAGGTGGGACCTGATCCTGAAGTTTTGCCAGCTCATCGGCAATATCATTCGGCAGCAAGTCACGGCGGGTAGAAATCATCTGACCAAACTTTATAAAAATGGGCCCTAATGCTTCTAGCGCCAAACGCAGGCGCTCAGCACGCGGCCTCTTATGTCTCCGCCAAAATGTTGGTAGCCTAACAAGGATCCGAAATATACGCGCCCATCCGCGGCCTGGAAAAAACTCTTCGAGTCCAAAACGAAAAGCTACAGAAAATATTTTGATAAGACGAAAAAAACGCATTTACTTTGCGAACAATAGTTCATCCATTGTTAAATATTCTTTTAAGGACTATTAAGATACTACCTTATTAATTTTTTCTACCCGCTTCTCCAACTGCCCCACATCGTCCTTTAATGCGCCAACCTCACTAATGAATTCATGTACACGGACAGGTTTGGCCAATAGCGGTTGTTCTTCCATCCAGTACTCCACTAGTGTTTCCGATAGATTACGGATTGATTTATTGTGCCATTGCTTAAGGCCTTTACTAATCCGCACCACGCGGTGAGCAAGAATGTCACCCATAATCCGGCTCAAATCTTGCTCCACATCCCAGTGCAGGTTCTTGCTAATGCAGAGAAGTTCCTCAGCAAAGACGCTGTCGCCGGATATACTAATTTTACGATAGGCTTCTTCGTCATGAGCAAGCAAGCGCGGTAGCAAACCAGGGGTAAGAGTGATGGTAGTATCAACAGTGACACTACTCATCGCAGCTGATAACTCGCCACTAGTTTGTACAGTCAGAACGATATTAAAAAAAGACGAAATGCAAAGCCGCACTGTCTTACCTACATAGGGCTGAAGTCGTTTACCCGCCCAGCTTTTACTGGGTAGAAAGTGGTTAAGTGGGGCTAACGAGACAGAAGCCAACATTGCGATTTTGAAAATCCAGGAAATTTGTTAAATTCTAGCTAGCAACCAAACAAACCTGGAGTCTTTAGGCTCTGTCTGTACATGAATGATCAAGGTTGGCAAGGCCAGTATTTTTTCATGAAAGACTCCAAACGTGCGGTAAAAAAATAAGTACAGTACTATTAATTCCCACAGGGCTGTTTCATATACTGATCTACAAAAACCACATTATATCCTTATTCCGCAGGTGTTAGATGCGTCATTGCACCAAAGATAGATTGAGTGAAAATGTCATAGAATAGAGTTGGCTTGTCTACATCAAGCAACATTGTATTAAAGCAATTCAGAATTAGAAAAAACAGTACTTTAACAAGAAATAAAAAAGCATAAGGAAGAACAGGTAGCGGGGAACTCACAGGTTTTCAAGCAAAATAATTCAGGTTCTGCCTGGCATAGTAACTCGCCACAAGAAGTGCTAGTTGCTTTTAAATCCGATTGCAGTGGTCTTTCCAAGCAGAAGTAGAGCGTCGGCTTGAGCATCACGGTCCCAATCAGCTGGAGCCACCTAAACAGCAGAGTTCGTTCATTCGCCTTCTATTACAATTTCATAATGTGTTGATCTACGTATTGCTAGCCGCAGCAATGATGACTATTTTTCTTGGGCAATGGATTGATACAGGCGTAATTCTCGGCGTGGTGGTAATCAATGCCGTTATCGGGTTTGTCCAGGAGGGCGAAGCGAAAAAGGCGTTGGATGCCATCCGACGGATGCTCTCGCTGCAAGCCACAGTGTTACGTGAGAAAACAAGGAAACTGATTCCAGCAGAGGAAGTGGTGTCTGGAGATATTGTGTTCTTGCAGTCTGGAGACAAAGTACCTGATCCGCGAGAAAAACTAGATTCTAGAATTTGATACCTCGATGCAGCGCAACCACTCCGGCAGCAAGATTGAAGAATTCTACCCGCTCGAAACCAGTCTTCTGCATCAGTTGCTTCAATTCATCCTGAGAAGGATGCACACGAATAGATTCAGCCAGGTAACGATAGCTATTTTCGTCATTGACAATAAATTTACCTATAGCCGGCAACACTTTGAATGAGTAGTTATCATAGAAAGGTTGCAGTGGTTTCCATACTTTGGAAAATTCAAGCACGATGACGCACCCGCCAGGACGGAGCACTCGCAGCATTTCTTTCAATGCTACGTCTTTGTGGGTCATATTTCTGAGACCAAAAGCAACACTCACACAATCAAAATAATTCTCGGGAAAGGGTAGCTTCTCTGCATCACACTGCGCTACCGGTGCATCTATGCCATGATCTAAAATCCGGTCACGACCTATGGTGAGCATGGAATTGTTAATATCGGTGAGCCAGATTTCTCCACTCTCACCCGTGTGTTCAATAAACAATGTGCTCAAATCTGCGGTACCACCAGCAATATCGAGCACCCGGCTACCCACCTTGACTCCACTTGTTTCTACAGCAAAACGTTTCCACAATCTGTGTAATCCCACTGACATGAGATCATTCATCAAATTATAACGTTCTGCTACCGAATCAAACACACCTGCTACCTTGTGCGCTTTATCAGTTTCAAGAACGGAATTAAAACCGAAATGAGTGGTCTTGGTCATAAATGTATATTTTTTCGCATAACGTAAATAAGGTTTTTCGTGAACTGGCCGATTGAGGTTACTTTGTCGTATGGCGTCGATTTTTTTATGTAGGCAATTCTGCAACTGGCTCTCGACTTGCACCTGCCTCATCCATTCTTCGTAAGTAATGTTGCCACATATCATTATGGTTCATGCCATATCCATAGAGCAAAGCCCACGAATAGAGGCCTGTATTATGACCATCGGAGAAATTTATCTGGATTGCGTAACTGCCTACTGGATCAATATTATTTATATTTACTTCCTGCTTTCCAGTTTGTAATACTTCTTGCCCAGGACCATGCCCACGCACCTCTGCCGAGGGCGAATAGACCCGTAGAAATTCGAAGGAAAATTGAAAAGTCCTTCCATCTGCAAAGGAAATTTCCAGTAACCTGGATTGCTTATGCAATTTTATTTCAATGGGTCTAGGAGTGTTTTTGTTTAGCCCTGCCATGGCAACATTCCTTCAGTATAGACTACGCATAGTAAACAAGCCTAGCTACTTGAAACAAGAACATTTCGAACACACTCTGACTTAATATCTGCGCATTAATGGCAATAAAACTCTGCGTGCAAATAAAATATACTCGCTTTTACCCTATATTATTACCCCATGCATTTATTGTAGACCAAGCAACTCTACGTCAAAAACTAATACTGCGTTTGGTGGAATCGAGTCACCAGCTCCTCGCGAACCATATGCAAGATGGGCGGGAATAATTAAGGTTCGCTGCCCCCCGATTTTCATGCCGACAACCCCTTGATCCCAACCTTTAATTACGCGTCCCGAACCCAGTGGAAAAGTAAAGGGCGTGCCACGATCGACTGAGCTGTCGAATTTCTCTCCTTTTTTTTGCGGTGCGGTTGCATCGTAAAGCCAGCCCGTATAATGAACCTTAACCACATGACCACCAGTTGCCCCTTCACCAGTTCCTATCTTGACATCGGTTTGCATGAGTTCTGTCACTTTGATTGCGTCCTGCTTAATTTCAGAAAATGCATGTTGGGGTAGCAATGTCATGCCGAGAATTAATACGCTTAAATTAAGCAAAGTGTTTATTTTGGTCATGGTCACCTCAGAGGAATAAATTAAAAACGTTAGATTATAATCTGGAACAACCTGCTGTTCTAGTATCTTTCAGTTTGTTACTTTTAGAAAAGAGATCATGTACAAGGACATGTTTGTTAGAAAAGCAGAGCACTAGGGTGTTAAACACTCAAGTATTATACTCGGTATGGTTAGTTAGTCGTTGTAGACAGATACAACAAACAGTTAAATTTGTAAACTAACTATGGATAACTAAACTGAAAATTTTAAGGTACATACCCCTCGCAAAGAGTATATCAGGGCTATTTTGGGAAGAATTGAATGCATCTTCATAATTCGTGATAATACGCGGTGGTTGCTCAGAACTGAGAATTGCCATCTGGTATCTGATGCCTTTCCCGAGAGACCGTTCTGTTACCTCGGACAAAACTACCAGCTGTACTGAATAATCCCTTGATGTAAAATACATGCTACTTACTTACAAATAACAGATATTTTGTTTAGTAACGAAAATTAGGGCGCCCAGGACAACGAAATCATTAAGCATATAATTACACAATATTCACTTCTAATTAGAAAGCACGGATACTAACTTACAGCATAACTCGGTTGTCCAGAATGGGCCTACCTGCCAAATATAAATGAATCCAACCTCAATTGAATTAATCGGCGCAATATTGTTCGCCCTCGCGCTGATTCATATCTTTTCAACAAAATACTTCGAGCATTTGGCTCATACACGTCCAGCTCACGCTGGAATATGGCATTTTCTGGGCGAAGTCGAAGTCGTCTTCGGCTTCTGGGCAATGGTGTTGATCGTAGCGTTTTTGATCATAGATGGTAAGCAAGTTGCCACGACTTACCTTGAGCAGCAAAGTTTTACTGAGCCAATGTTTATATTTGCCATTATGGTGATCGCGGGTAGTCGTCCGATTCTCCAATTTTCGATGCTCTGCGTCAAAACAATTGCGAGGCTCATTCCATGGTCAGACGGAAAGGCGTTTTACTTTGTTACGTTATCGTTTGTACCACTGCTAGGCTCCTTCATCACAGAACCAGCCGCTATGACACTGACTGGACTTATTCTTCTTGATCACTATTACTCCAAGGGAATTACGACCCGACTTAAATATGTCACACTTGGTGTTCTATTCGTCAACATTTCAATTGGTGGAACGATGACGACGTTCGCTGCCCCGCCGATACTCATGGTAGCAAGTAAGTGGGGATGGGACTTCACCTTCATGTTCACTACGTTTGGTTGGAAAGCCGTGCTGGTTGTACTAGTAAATGCTTTGGTGGCCACCTTTCTTTTTCGACGGGAACTGTCCGACATGCTATACGAAGAACAACCCCAGCAAACAAGGACTCCGTTGCCAGTACTACTTATCCACCTATTTTTTCTGGTAGGCGTAGTGGTATTCGCTCATCATCCAGAGGTCTTCATGGGTTTACTACTCTTCTTTATTGGTTTTGCCCACGCTTATGAGCGTTACCAGGACCGGTTAATCCTACGTGAAGGACTGATGGTTGCTTTCTTTCTTGCCGGCCTTGTTATTCTTGGAGGACAACAAAAGTGGTGGCTACAACCTATGTTGGTGGGAATGGACACCACCACACTCTTTTACGGCGCTACCATACTCACAGCATTTACTGACAATGCAGCGCTAACTTTCCTTGGCTCCTTGCTGGAAGGAACGAGCGCAGAGTTCCAATATTCTCTTGTCGCGGGAGCAGTCACAGGTGGGGGTCTGACAGTCATTGCCAATGCCCCAAATCCGGCAGGTTTCGCCATACTCAAAGGATCGTTTGAAGACGATGCGATCCATCCTTTAGGACTACTAGTAGCCGCGTTACCACCTACATTCCTTTCTATTCTTGCGTTTCAGCTGCTTTGAACTAACAGCCTGATTACCTTCCACCACGTAAGCTACCACTTTCGGTCTTCATTATTTAAACCTGCTTGCAGCTGACAATATATTGCTATTAGCAAGTGTACCAAGCCAAACGTAGCACAACCTATGTGGCAAACAAAATATTGAAGCTACAGAGAAAGGGTAGACAAAACGATTTCTGTAAGAATTACTTGTTAGCACCGCAAGTAGCGGGTGCATCCCAAAAGACTATATTAGAGTTCAAAAATTACGAGTAGGGAAAGACTACTATAGTGGTGCTGGAGAAAACACTTTCAACCACTATGTGTTTTAGAATGAAAGCGCTTCTTCATCCATTTTTTAATACGATTGGCATCACCGATGCGAGTGTTCTTTCCCCAAGAGTCAAGCAACACAATAATGACCGGTTTGCCAATTATTGTTGCATACATAACTAAACAACGTCCGGCCTCCTTTAGAAAACCAGTTTTTGATACATCAATCTCCCAAACCCCACGACGTACAAGACTATTGGAATTTATAAATCGTAGGCTACGGCTACGTTTTCTATGTGAGAGTTTTACTGCATGCGCCGCAGTAGTAGTAAATTCACGGATAATCTCGTAGCCGTATGCAGCTTCAACCAGTTTCGCTAAATCACGCGCAGTGGAAACATTCGCGCTACTTAGTCCAGTAGATTCAACGAAATAGCTATTCCCCATGCCAAGTTCAAACGCCTTATTGTTCATTGCTAGTACGAATACTTTAGTGCCGCCCGGATAAGTGCGTCCCAATGCCGCTGCCGCACGATTCTCGGAAGCCATCAGCGCCAATCGCAGCATTTCTTCACGAGTAAGACTAGCTCCTACAAATAATCGTGAACGAGTATTCTTGAGGTGATCAACATCAGCAGACTTAATAGTGATCTTTTCAGTCAGTGGCAATTGTGCATCAAGTACCACCATCGCCGTCATCAGCTTGGTAATAGAGGCAATTGGCATAATGTTATCTGCTTTCTTATCGTAAATAACACTCCCCTGCTGAGCGTCTAAAATAAGTGCAGATTGGGACCTGAGATTCAAACCACTTGGCTGTGCAAAAGCACCACTAGTGAATATGAACACTACAGATAATGTCAGGATTATTTTTTGAATTATTCTTACTCCGACCGAAAAAAATACCCTCTGTTTTCGGATTTGAAAACTGATTCCAGCTAACTTAATTGATATCGGAAGACCGCATAAGAACTTTATAACAATTCTTGAGAAAAAGCATATATTATGCTATCCTGAAAAATCAATGGTTTATGAATCTGCCCCTACTATAGCATCCAGATTATCCATATCATCAACCAATTGCAGCCTCGACTGCTCTTCCTGTTGTTGCAGCTTCCACATATGGGCATAAAAGCCTTCCGCCACAAGAAGCTCTCGGTGGCTACCACGCTCAATGATACTACCTTTGTCCATCACCAGAATTTGATCAGCATCAGCGATGGTGGAAAGTCGATGAGCAATCGTAAGCGTAGTACGGTTCGAAGCGATACGCTTTAACTCTCCCTGTATAGCTTTTTCTGATTTTGAATCTAACGCCGAGGTAGCTTCGTCAAAAATAAGAATATCTGGTTTCTTCAAAATCGCACGTGCAATTGCAACCCGCTGTTTTTCCCCGCCAGAAAGTTTTAGCCCTCGCTCTCCCACTGTGGTCTCATATTGATCCGACAGATTCTCAATAAAATTGTGAATGTGTGCCGACCTGGCCGCTTCGAAAACCTCTTCACAACTTGCATCGGGACGTCCGTAAGCAATGTTGTAATAGATGCTGTCGTTGAACAAAACCGTGTCTTGAGGAACAATGCCTATCGCCGCTCGCAGGCTCTTCTGAGTTATATCTCGGATATCTTGATTATTTATTAGAATACGGCCACTAGTCACATCATAGAAGCGAAACAATAAACGTGAGAGCGTAGACTTACCTGACCCGCTGTGTCCAACTACCGCTACGTTGTGTCCGGCAGGAATGTCAAAGCTCATGTCGAATAAAATTTGACGATTGGATTCGTAGCTAAAATTTATGCCTTCGAAGCGAACTGCTGCATCTCCCAGAATGAGATCAGCTGCACCTGGCCTGTCTTTTATCTCCTCGCTTTCAGTCAATAACTTGAACATTTTTTCCATGTCCACCAGTGAATGCTTAATCTCACGATAAACGAATCCAAGGAAATGCAGTGGCATGTAAAGCTGCAGCATAAAAGCATTGACTAACACCAGGTCACCCAATGACATGGATCCTTTGATCACACCATCAGACGCGAGTAACATTAACAAGGTCATTCCTAGTGCAATAATAGCGCTCTGCCCTGCGTTGAGTGCTGCAAGTGAAGTCTGGTTGCGTACCGCTGCAATCTCCCACTTCTGCATATGTTCATCGTAGCGTTGCGCTTCCCATGATTCATTTCCAAAATATTTTACCGTCTCATAATTCAGCAGGCTGTCGATAGCGCGGGTATTAGCTTTTGAGTCCATATCGTTCATGGTGCGACGAAAGATCATACGCCATTCAGTAATAATCAGCGTGAGCGCAATATAAGCAACCAACGTTGTAAATATGATCACAGAGAACCAGATGTCGTACATAGAAAGAAGAATTGCCGCCACTAAGCCAATTTCTAATAGTGTCGGTAAGATATTGAACAGCATAAAATTGAGCAGGAAAGATATGCCGCGTGAACCACGCTCAATATCGCTCGATACGCCGCCAGTCTGGCGTTCTAAGTGAAAGCGAAGCGACAACGCATGTAAGTGCCCAAACACCCTGATCGCAATCCGCCGAATTGCTCGTTGCGTTACCTTTGCAAATATAGCATCGCGTATTTCACCGAACAGCGTACTACACAGGCGCAATACACCGTAGCCCACCACCAGTAATATGGGTAATACCAGCATACTATGTAGCTGATCGAGTGCGTCGACGATTTCTTTCAGCACCAATGGCACCGCTACACTGGCAAGTTTGGCCATTACCAGTAGCAACAATGCCAACGCTACCCTACCTTTAAATTCCCACAGATAAGGTAATAAAGCACGAATAGTTTGCCAGTCGTTGCGATTGGCTGATGGCTTTTCTAAACGAGCGGGGCGCATTGTTTAATTTCCGAAAAAAGTCATGACTGGGACAATATATTTAACCTGACAATTTTTAGGACGAAAAATACAAATTCTGGTTGTTGTAGGTAGATCAGAATTCGCGCTCTTTCTTTGGAATACAAATTAGAACGTGCTTTTGCTCATCTCCCGAAACTTGGATATCCATATTTTGTGATACGTCTCAGAAATTCTCAATACCGTTGGTGTGATTTACGTCCACGGTAAAATTTTTGTAACTATGGTTGATATGTAAGCGCCCATCATATCTCACACTTTCAAGTGCAGCATGTCCTATCTATAGCTTTATGTGTAAATTTACACTTCACTCTTATGAATCAAAATCTGGTCGAGTGCCTGATGTAAATCATCTAGCGCTGAACCCATGATGAGACCTGCACAATTATGATATAGATATAATTTACATGAAACAGGTTTATACAAATTATCACGTGCGTGAATATTAAATTCACGCCATGCCAATACTGGTTGATCGTTAGCCAAACTATCAACGCACAACCAAACTTCGCTGTTAAGAATTACTTCTAAACCGCGATGCTGTGACAGTGTTACACGTAGGGGACTACCATATCGCAACAAAGCGAGACGCCCCCTGTTATAACATGTTGCTTCAATCTTCTTAGGGAGCATGCGCCATGGAAGAGTCAACGTATTCATACCGGTTCCAGCATCATCCTTCACCTTTCTATTTTGTAAGGATCATTCTACTTATGCTGTAGTGAATACAGGTCAAATCCGCTTTGGTAAGAACTATGTACATGATACTCTTGGATTTAGCGTGGTTAGAACCCACTAACACGCTTCTAAGCAAAGACTAGTTTGTTCTTTTCTTTTTATTGCTCTTCTCCTGCCTAGAGGCTAGATCAATAAATTATCCTCAGCTTCAATATAAAAATTAGGTGGATTTTTTTGTTTCCTCATCCGTACCTGATGGGCCATCAGACTTACCTTCAAGAAATACACGGCTAGCTAGAATGTCTTCTGCTTCAATTGTCATGAGATCTGCTTTGGACAATGCTTTCTTGGCTCCAG
The DNA here is from genome assembly GCA_965248035.1 of Nitrosomonadaceae bacterium. Taxonomy (GTDB): domain Bacteria; phylum Pseudomonadota; class Gammaproteobacteria; order Burkholderiales; family Nitrosomonadaceae; genus BJGV01. The sequence continues at coordinate 1,352,898 of OZ252054.1, read as the reverse complement.
CGAATAAACGATTAGCTTGACGAAGCCGTGAACGATCGAGAGCATTACGGATTGAACGAGCATTGGCAAAGTGTGCCATTTTCATGCGTAACCGGATATATTTTCCAAATGCTGCTTCTCCGGTCGAACTGAAACGGTAATTTTGTTCTGTTAGCATAAGATTGGCAATTTCAAGTAATTCATCGGCACTATAGTCGGGGAAGTCGGTGTGGTGTGCAATGCGTGAACGCATACCGGGATTGCTATGGAAGAACATGTCCATTCGGTCTTTGTAGCCGGCCAAGATTACGACTAGATCGTCGCGGTTATTTTCCATTGTTTGTAGCAAAATTTCTATGGATTCAGCGCCGTAATCACGCTCGTTCTCAGGCTTGTATAGATAATAGGCTTCATCAATGAATAAAGTACCCCCCATAGCCTTTTTTAATACTTCTTTGGTCTTAGGCGCGGTGTGACCAATATATTGGCCAACTAAGTCGTCACGTGTAACAGATACAAGATGCCCCTCTCGCACATAGCCCAAACGATGCAATATTTCTGACATACGTAACGCAACCGTGGTTTTCCCAGTACCGGGGTTACCGGTAAAACTCATATGTAAACTAGGCGCACCAGCAGTCAAATCCATTTTCTTACGTACACGATCGACAAGCAATAGGGCCGCAGTCTCACGAATACGAGTTTTTACAGGCTTCAAACCGATTAACTCACGATCAAGCTTATCTAGCACTTCCTTGATATTGGAAGTGTGAAACTCGGCATCCAGATCAACTGAATTACTATCGGAGGGGGCGAGGTCTTTCGGATCTTTTTTCACGTTTTATCCACACAAAGTAAAGATGCAGGGGTATTAGACGTCACATACTTTGTTTATCTTTATATTTAAATTAAACAGGCCCATACAAGAAGTTCATGTTCAACATGGGCTCATCGAAGTAATTAACTTCCACCCAGCTTACTTGAATAGTTCTACCTGCTCACCTACAACTCAGATTGCTCCCTCCCCCAAAGGGGAAGGGAGATTTCGTTAATACCTTTCGGATTCGGGTTTGTCGGTCGCATAGGAATGGATCGTGTAACGAATATTACGACCTTCCGCTTCCTGGCGTACTACAGCAAAACCAGGTTCTTTCTTCGGACGGTTGACGATGAACGACATAGCCGGGCTTTCCACCCCACGCTTAGTGTTAAACGCGGACACCCGGATATAGTAATTCGAGTACGTTTTACGACAGTCATTTATCTCCGATAAAATCCCAGCAGGATCTTTCAGATCAAACATTGGGTTACCAAACATTTCCCAATAAGTGTTACGCGGATGCGGGTCATCTGTGTACTCAATACCAATCGCCCAGCCATTCTTCAGAGCATATTTAATTTGCGCAGAGATTTGCTCATCCGTTAGCGGGGGCAAGAAAGAGAACTGACCTTGCGTGATACGATTTCCCAAGTTAGTCATCATAATTTTTTCTCCTTAGTATTTTCTATTAGACACTGGCCGTAGTAGACGGTACAAAATCGGCAGTATCAGTAGATTCATAATTGAAGGTAATATCCCCCCATGTATCCAGCGCTTGCTTAAGTGGCGTGCACCACTTAGCAGCGTCTTGTAGAATCTTGGGTCCCTCTCTCATATAGTCTCGACCTTCGTTCCGCGCCAGTACCATCGCTTCTAACGCAACACGATTAGCGACTGCACCAGCCTGTATACCCATGGGATGACCAATTGTGCCGCCACCAAATTGAAGTATCACATCTTCACCTAGATAATGGAGTAGTTGATGCATCTGACCAACGTGTATGCCACCTGATGCAACAGGCATAACATTGTTCAACGAAGCCCAGTCTTGCTCAAAGAAAATACCGTGTTCTAGATTTTGAGGTGAATGTGTCTGAAGCAGAGTATCGTAAAAGCCTTTAATCATGAGAGGGTCACCCTCGAGCTTGCCAACGACCGTGCCAGCGTGAATATGATCAACTCCTGCCATCCGCATCCATTTGCAGATTACGCGAAAATTCATGCCGTGATTTTTTTGGCGTGAATAGGTTGAGTTCCCAGCACGGTGCAAGTGCAAAATCATGTCATTCTTGCGGCACCATTTGGCCATGGATTGAATCGCAGTGTAACCAATCACAAGGTCAATCATAACGATGATTGAACCAAGAGACTTAGCGAATTCGGCGCGCTCGTACATTTCTTCCATGGTTCCAGCTGTGACGTTTAAATAATGGCCCTTAACTTCGCCAGTAGCGGCGGAAGCCTTTTTGACCGCTTCCATACAGTAGAGAAAACGGTCACGCCAATGCATAAAAGGTTGCGAATTAATGTTCTCGTCATCTTTCATGAAGTCGAGACCACCCTTGAGTCCTTCGTACACAACGCGTCCATAATTGCGACCAGAAAGCCCTAGCTTCGGTTTGGTAGTAGCGCCCAACAATGGCCTACCAAATTTATCCAGGCGTTCGCGTTCAACAACAACACCTGTAGCAGGACCCTGGAAAGTTTTCAGGTATGCAACGGGTATGCGCATGTCTTCCAAACGTAATGCCTTTACAGCTTTAAAACCAAATACGTTTCCGATGATTGAAGCGGTCAGGTTAGCTATGGAGCCCGGCTCGAATAAGTCCAAATCATAGGCTATGTAAGCAAAATACTGGGCTTCATTCTTTGTACCAGGACCGGTGTTAGGCACCAGTTCAGAACGATAGGCCTTGGCTCGGTACAGATCGCAGGCGGTTAGACGGTCAGTCCACACTACAGTCCAGGTTGCGGTCGAAGACTCACCAGCAATGGCCGCAGCAGCTTCCTCGTGATCCACACCTGGTTGTGGGGTGATACGGAATAATGCGAGTACATCCGTGTCTTTGGGAACGTAATCAGAATCCCAGTACCCCATCTGTTTGTAGGGAAGTACTCCAGCTTTATAGCGTGCTTTTCCGGTTAATGCTTCGCTCATGACAATTCTCTCCTCTTATGGGTAGCTAAATAAATAAAGTGACTACAGGACCAATTCTAACTGGAATTATTATAAACAAAAGTCACATGTTTTGATTGTTATGATAAGATTATACTTATATATAGTTATTACTCAAAATCGATCTAGCTGTAGGTATCCATGCTGCATCTCACGCTTAGACAACTAAAGGTCTTCCAATCCGTTGCCCGCAACCTGAGCTTTTCACGCGCTGCCGAAGAGCTCTATTTGACTCAACCTGCAGTTTCAATGCAAATCAAACAATTGGAAGGAAATATTAGCCTGCCGCTATTCGATCAAATAGGCAAGCGAATTTTTCTGACAGATGCGGGAGACGAGCTTTTTCATTATAGTCGCGCAATTACCCAGCAATTAGCTGATATGGAACTTGCGCTAGATGAGTTGAAAGGATTGGAAAGGGGTAAACTTAGAATCTCTGTAGTGAGCACTGCCAATTACTTCGCCCCGAACTTGTTGGCAAAGTTCTGTCAGCGTTATAGCGGTATCACTGTGAGTCTACATGTTTCCAACCGTGAAAACGTTCTAAAACAACTAGCTGACAACGTAACGGATCTCGCCATCATGGGACAACCGCCAGATGGTCTGGATATCGCTACCGAATCCTTCATGGAGAACCCACTTGTAGTGATTGCTCCTCCCAATCACCTATTGTGTAAGGTACGCAAGATTCCGGTAAAAAGATTGGAGCAAGAAACCTTCCTTGTGCGCGAATCCGGCTCCGGTACACGCAGTGCGATGGAGCGCTTTTTCATAGCACATAAAATAAGTATCCATAGGGGCATGGAAACAGATACCAATGAAGCAATCAAGCAGGCAGTTCAGGCAGGAATGGGACTTGGCATTATGTCGCTGCACACCGCAGAGCTAGAGCTAGAAACAAATCGACTCAAGACTTTAGAAGTACAGGGTTTCCCTATTGTACGTCACTGGCATGTGGTGCACCGTAAAAATAAGCGTCTTTCGGGTGCAGCGCAGGCATTCAGAGAATTTTTGCTAAAAGAAGCACCTGCAATAATGACGAGAAGAAAAGCGTAATTCTTCAAAAACATTTATTTGAAATGACTCTCAGCTTAGCAATTTCATGTAGTACAGCCAAGACAAGGTCAATTACTAAAAATCTCTAAAAGCCCTAAGGGTGCACGCCCCAATGTTTCAGCCTTCCAACCGCCGCCTAGTGCCTTAAATAAATCAACGGTTGCTACCAACCGATTCTGACGACTCTGGATAACCGCTAATGCTACATCGTTGTGTGCTCTCTGCGAAACCAATACCTCAAGGTATCCAGAAAAACCTGATTTATAGCGATTCTCCGCAATTTGTAGTGCTTTTCTGGCTGAGTTCTTACTAGCCTGCAAAGCAGTCTCCTGTTCTGAACTTTGGCGTACGTTAATCAATGCATCATTCACTTCTCTGAATGCCGCTCGTATTGAACTCTCGTATGAGGCTAAGGCTTGTTTTTGTTGTGCACTGGCTTGGTCTAACCGCGCAAGCAGTCTGCCGGCATCAAAAATGGGCAGATTCAAGTGTAAGCCAGCCGTCCATATATCTGCAGCCGATTTAAGTAAGTTACCTAACGTTATGCTTTCCCTCCCAAAGCGGGACGTGAGCGTGATGCTCGGGAAGAGCGCTGCTTTGGCAACACCAATGTTGGAAGTCGCCGCGATTATTTGTTCTTCAGCTTGGCGCACATCAGGCCGGGCTTCCAGTAGGTTAGAAGGTAAGCCCGCTGGCGGCGTAGGTGGTATTGGTAAGGTTTCGATATCGCCCTCTTCCAGTTTCAGATCAAGCACACCTGTCAGAACAGCCAACTGGTGTTCACTAATGGCGCGCTGACGTGTTAGCTCAGTAATTTCTGCAATCTTATTAGAGTGGATCGTTTCGGCTTGGTAAACATCCAGCGCCGAATTAAAGCCTGACTTTAAACGTTGCCTGGTGATTCTCAAACTTTCTTCAAGGTCACGCAAGATACTACGGGACACGGAGAGTTGCGCATCAAGGCTGCGTAACAGCAAGTAATTAGTCACAACCAGACCAGAAAGTGATAGATAAACAGTATCTCTGGCGTAGTGTGTTGCCAGCGCCTGTGCACGTGCTGCTTCCTTCGCGCGACGTATCTTCCCCCAAAAATCTAGCTCGTATTCTGCGCCAAGGGAAATATTATAAATTTGACGTACAGGATTAAGCCCCGCAAAAACGGGAATCACACTTACTTCTGAGATACGGGAACGTGTAGCGTTTGATTGAAAATCAATAGTCGGAAACAGTGCGGCTCCCACCTCTTGTAAATGAGCATCTGCTTCTTCTACTCGCGCTACAGCTAGCTTTATGTCCGTGTTATTTTCTAGCGCTTTAGCTACTAGATCATTCAGCACGGGGTCTTGATAAAGCTCCCACCAGGTACTCGAAATGGGAGCTGCTATCTGATCTTGTGTAGCTGTAGCATTGTTGGCGATGGCAAACTCCGTCGGAACACCACTATCAGGGCGCTTGTAATCAGGACCAACCATACATCCCTGAAGTACGGTAGCCACTATCAATAGATGTAATCGTCTTAGCCGCGGTTTCATTCTGATTCCTCGGCTAGATTATCAGCAGGTTTCTCTGTGCGTTTACGGGTAAGCCAAACAAAGAATAGAGGAATAAATATAGTCGCAATAAAGGTCGCAAATATCATGCCGCCAAATACCCCAGTACCCATTGATTGGCGTGCAGCTGAACCAGCACCAGTGGCGATCACAAGTGGCACAATGCCCAGTACAAAAGTCATTGAGGTCATCACAATTGGGCGGAAGCGCAAACGTGCGGCCTCAATTGCAGCTTGTACAATGGGTACACCTTCCTTCATTTTCTGGCTCGCAAACTCCACGATTAGAATGGCGTTTTTCGCCGTCAGCCCTATCAAGACAATCAAGCCTACTTGGAAGTAAATATCATTGGGCATGCCACGTAATAACACGGCAAATAACGCCCCAGTTAGTGCGAAGGGTACAGCCATAATCACAGCCAGCGGAAGTGCCCAAGTTTCAAACTGTGCAGCTAAAATCAGAAACACCATGATGATGGCAAAGCTAAAAGCAAAGATCGCCGCTGAACCGGTGCGTTTCTCCTGATAGGCTTGTCCTGTCCAGGAAATTTGGTAATTATCCGGCAAGTTTTTTGCTGCAATCTCTTCCACCAGTTTGATAGCTTCACCAGAGCTAACACCTGGCGCTGCACTCCCAAGTATTCTTGCAGAAAGTAAGCCGTTGTAGCGTTCTAGCTGCTCAGCACCAACTAAATCACTGACCTTACTCAGGGCTGATAAAGGCACCATCGCGCCAGATTGCGAGCGCACATATACTCTGCCAACATCTTCTGGTTTCATGCGGTATTGTGGCTCTGCCTGCATTTGTACACGATAAGTCCGTCCAGACCGATTGAAATCGTTGACATAGAGTGAGCCCATGGTGCTTTGTAAGGTGGCATATATATCGGTAATCGGAACACCTTGAGAAATTGCCTTAGCTTCATCTACCTCAACAAAAAACTGTGGCACCGTAGGGCGAAAAAAAGTATTGATACTAGATAGACGCGGCTCCTGATTCAGTGCCTCAATGAAGTTATTGACTACACCGGATAAACGCAAAGGGTTCGGATCGCCGTGACTTTGCACATAGACTTCAAAACCACCTGAACTACCCATACCGCGGATTGCGGGTGGATTAAATGCCACCGCCAAACCATCAGGCTGCATCATGCCGATGACAGTCAGTTTTTTGACAATATCTTCTGCTGTAGCCGTGCGCTCGGACCAGTCTTTGAACGCAACAAACATGGTTGCTGAGTTAGTTTTATTACCACCACCAATAAGATCAAAACCATTGACAACAAACTGATGCGAAACTGCTGGGTCCTGCGCAATAGCAGCACGTACTGCCTCAGCAGTTTTAGTAGTTCGTGCAAGTGTTGCCCCATCGGGTAAGATTGTTGCAGTTACCACATACCCTTGGTCTTCAGGCGGCACAAAACTACCGGGAACTATTTTAAGTAAATAGATTGCAATAGCGATGATACTTATAAATACGAATGTACCAATAATTGTGTGGCGTAATGTTAGATCAACCGTACGGGTATAGAAATTTCTCAAGTTACTAAACCCATGATTGAATATCCTGAAGAACGTAGACTCGCCATGAGTTCTTTTCAGCAGGATAGCGCATAGAGCAGGTGTTAGAGTTAGCGCCACCACGCCGGAAATGACCACGGCGACAGCCACGGTTACGGCAAACTGGCGATATAATTCACCGGCAATACCTCCAAGAAAAGCTACGGGCACAAACACTACACACAACACCAGCACAATTGCAACGACTGCGCGTGAAACTTGTTTCATGGATTTGATGGCTGCATTTATTGGTGATAACTTTTCCTCTTCCATCAAGCACTCAATGTTTTCCAGAACTATAATTGCGTCATCCACCACAGTGCCGATGGACAACACCATAGCAAAAAGCGTTAGTGTATTGATTGAAAAGCCAAATAACCATAAACCGGCAAAGGTACCAATCAAGGAGATGGGAACGGCGATAATTGGAATCAGTGTGGCGCGCCAGCTTTGCAGGAAAAGATATACAACTAATACAATAAGCAGCATCGCCTCACCGAGTGTTTTGATTACCTCCCACATTGATGCCTTAACGAACCTGCTGGTATCGTAAGGCACTACATAATCCATCCCTTCAGGAAAACGTAGTCTTAACTCATCCATTTTGTCCTTAATAGCATTTGCCGTATCAATTGCGTTGGCTCCGGATTGCAAGAAGATTGGAATACCTGTTCCAGGTTGCCCATTCAGTGTGGTACGCACGTTATAACTTTGTGCGCCCAATTCGATACGAGCGACATCCTTGAGATAGAGGACGCCGCGAGAACCACTGGCACGAATGGCTATGTTGCCGAACTGCTCCGGTTCCAACAATCGGCCTTTGGCTATGACGGTATACGCTAGTTGTTGATCAGCGGGTGCGGGTTCCTGTCCTATCCCGCCGGAGGCATGCTGCGCATTTTGTGACCGAATGGCACTGGCAATATCCGACGTCGTTACCCCTAGTTGCGCCATGCGATCGGTACGTAGCCATATGCGCATGGAATAATCCTGGCCACCAAAGACTCTTGCATCGCCTACGCCTTTAATACGTTTTAATTTATCCAGGACGTTAAGCGTTGCGTAGTTGCTTAAATACAATGTGTCATGCTTATCCTCCTTAGAGATCAGCATGATAACTATCAGAATGTCGTTGGAGCGTTTTTGTATTACCAAGCCAGTGCGCCGAACATCCTCAGGTAAACGCGGTAGAGCGATATTTACGCGATTACGTACGTTAAAAGTTGCCCGATCAATATTTGTACCAATCTCAAACGTTGCGGTTATCGTTAGTGTGCCGCTGGAATCAGCGCTGGAACTAAAATATAGTAGATCTTCAATACCGCTTAACTGCTCTTCAATTGGTGCGGCAACTGTTTTAGCCAAGGTTTCGGCGCTTGCCCCAGGATAGGTTGCAGTCACCAGTACAGTGGGCGGCGCAATCTGTGGATACTGCGCGATGGGGAGCTGCATCGCTGATGTTAACCCTGCCAGAACGATGATAATGGACAATACCGACGCAAAAATCGGCCGTGTGATGAAAAATCTCGTCATGATGATTCTAGTTACGTTTTCCCGCCGGGGTTGGTATGCTCGGGTGGCTGCACATGATTCTCGCCTACAGAATGGGGCGACACAGGAGTGCCAGAACGAAGCTTGATAAGATTGTCGACAATTACTTTGTCACCTGCTTTAAGTCCTTCAAGAATTACCCAATCTTTTCCTATCCAGCGACCAGTCACGACTGGTCGCATCACAGCTTCGCTCTTTTCATTTACCACATAAACTGATCTACCCAGATCAGATGTCTGTACCGCAGTCTGAGGAACAAGGAAAACGCCCTCGCGTTCGCCTGTTGTAACGCGGACACGAACAAACTGTCCCGGTAGCAAGCGCTGTTCAGAATTATCAAATGTTGCACGTAATTGTTGCGTTCCTAGCGAGGGGTCGATTTGTCTAGCAGCAAAATTCAGCTCGCCTCTTTGATCGTATTCCGTGCCATCCGGCAGTATTAATGTTACGTTTTGTACGTTCTGTTCACTTAGATATCCACCAAGTTTTACCAGTTCATTATCGGAAAGACTAAAACGCACCCAGATTGGTGACAACTGAATAACCGTCGTTAGCAAACTGGAATTGGCTTCCACCAACACCCCTTCAGAAAGCAGCCGGCGACCGGATACCCCTTTAACAGGGGCTGTTACAGTTGTATAAGAAAGATTGAGTTTTGCTTCGCGTACACGTACTTCGGCCTGCTGCAAGGCAGCATTTGCAACCGCATTATCAGAAACCGCGTTGTCGTACTCACGTTGACTAATAGACTCCATCACAAGCAAATCTTGTAAACGATTTTCTTCCCGTCTGGTTTGCTCAATGCGGGCTTTTTGTTCAGCGAGTTGAGCCTTTGCTTGTGCTAGTGCGTTCTGATAAGGGATCGGGTCAATCAAGAACATGGGTTGACCTGCTTTAACCGCAGTACCCTCCTCGTACAAGCGTTTGAGTAAAATACCCCCTACACGAGGACGTATTTCAACTTCCTTAGCGCCTTCGGTCTGTGCTACGGCCTCAGCACTAATTGGCACTGTGGTAGGCTGAACTTTGATTACGCTGACAGGCATGGTCTTTTTGGGAGTAGGATTGCTAAGTGCTTCCTGATCACCATTGCTACAAGCAGCTAGCGCAACACTAATAGCAAGCGTAATGACCATTTTTACGTGAGCACCAGTCGTCAGATTGTAAAAACCGTGTCGGTTAAAATAACAAAACACCATTGAATTAATTCCATAAATAAGACTAAAATAACTTGCTTACATTCATGAATGTATGTAATTATATACATACAATACGGTATGTAAACAAAAATCTGAAGGGGCGTCAGTTATGGTTCGTAAAACTAAAGAAGACGCAGAGCTGACGAGACAGGATATTATTCGCGCGGCGCGTGAGGTATTTTTAGTTCGCGGTGTTAGCCGTACCACCATGGAACATATCGCAATCCAAGCTGGCGTCACACGTGGAGCAGTCTATTGGCACTTCAACAACAAAACCGATCTATTCCAAGCTATGCGGGAACAAGTATTCCTGCCATTGATAGATCGCATGGACGATACTTTACTAGTTGAAGATTCTGAAAATCCTATTGCTCGTATAGAGAACTTCTTATGTAATACAATACAGATGCTAAATGAAAACACAGAGACTCGTAAAATGTACGAAATCATGATGATCAAATGCGAGTATGTGGGCGAGTTTTCGACTGTTTTACGGCAAACTTTATTAACTAGTTCAGGAATAGAAGAAAAAATGCAGCTTGCTTATGAAAGAGCAAAAGAGCAAGGGCAACTACAACCCTCACATGATCCTGCTCAGCTGGCCATTGATACGCAATTATTCTTTGTTGGTCTGTTGCTTATGTGGGTGAGAGACTCGGAGGGCAATCATTTTCGAAATCGGGCAATTGAACTGATCAAAGCCCACATGCGCCTCCGACATCATTAAAAGATATGTCCTCTAAACGAACTAGTTAACCCTGTCCGTCCCCTAACTATCGACAGATGTTCAACAACTTAGCTTGCACCTGGTATATAAATTTAGCTTACACAACATATACATCTATAGTTGACTAAATTAATCAAGTATTCTATAGTTGATAACATAGATTGAGTATTAGCGACATTGATTACGCCATATTCTGGTAGCTTTTCTAAGTAAGGAGACATTTTTATGAGGCTAACAACCAAAGGACGGTTCGCAGTTACGGCGCTCTTAGATCTTGCAATGCAACGCAGCAGTGGCCCGGTGAAGCTTGCTGAAATCAGCAAACGCCAGCAAATATCGTTATCTTATCTTGAGCAATTGTTCGCTAAACTCCGCCAACGCAAACTTGTTGACAGTGTGCGTGGTCCTGGTGGTGGGTATTGCCTTGCTAAGAATATGGAGCATGTGTCGGTGGCCGATATCATCCTTGCTGTTGACGAACCAATTGACTCGACACAATGCGGCGGAAAGGAAAACTGCCACAACGATAAGAAGTGCATGACACACGATCTATGGAAAAAACTTAATGAACTCATTTTTGATCACTTGGGCGCAGTGACTCTAAAACAACTAGTTGACGACCAGCGAGTAAGAGTAAGGCAAGACGGTGCTATGCAAATGCTAGACATGCGTAAAACTATGCCAGATCACGAGCACACTGTGGCTTCAGTTTAATCCGTTAGGAAAAAGATATTCATCTATTGCAAGCATATTTTTAGATAGTAAATGGAGAGAGTAATGGCAATTACATTGACTGAGAACGCGGCAAAACAAATTCGGAAAAAGCTCGCACAGCGTGGCAAAGGAGTAGCTTTGCGCGTCGGTGTAAAGAAAGTTGGCTGCTCCGGTTTTGCCTACACATTTGACTACGCCGATGAAGTACACGCTGATGATCAATTGTTCGAGTCGCATAACGCCAACATAGTGGTCGATGCCAGCAGTCTGCAGATTCTGGATGGCTCGAGAGTTGATTTCATCAGAGAGGGACTCAACGATTCTTTCAAGTTTGACAACCCCAACATCGATAACACGTGCGGCTGTGGTGAGAGCTTCAGCCTGAAAGAACCGATTAAAGCTTAGTAGAGAAATATGCGAAGAACTTTGAATAAACGATCCAAAGATCACCCCTTTGCCAAATGATATTGGAGTATTGAATGAGCGCAGCGCTACAAAATATAGTTAACCAGCCCTATAAACATGGTTTCGTCACAGAAATTGAGTCTGACGTTGCCCCAAAAGGACTTAGTGAAGACACCATTCGATTAATTTCGACCAAGAAAAATGAACCCGAGTGGTTACTCGATTTTCGCCTCGAAGCCTATCAGCAATGGCTCAAAATGGAAGAACCGAAGTGGTCAAATGTTAAATATCCGAAGATCGATTTCCAGGCAATCAGCTATTACTCTGCACCAAAGGCAAAGAAAAAGCTAGCTAGTATGGATGAGGTTGATCCCGAGTTGCTGCGTACATTCGAAAAACTTGGTGTGCCGATGCACGAGCGTGCGGCACTTGCTGGTGTTGCGGTTGACGTAATTTTCGACAGCGTGTCGGTGGCGACCACCTACAAAGAGAAGCTTGCTGAGGTCGGCATCATTTTCAGCTCGATTTCGGAAGCCGTTCATACACATCCCGAACTTGTAAAGCAGTATCTTGGTACCGTAGTTCCAATCGGTGATAATTACTATGCTGCGCTCAACTCAGCAGTGTTCACCGACGGTTCATTTTGTTTCATTCCGAAAGGCGTCAAATGCCCGATGGACCTATCAACTTATTTCCGTATTAATACTCAGGATTCAGGACAGTTCGAACGCACGCTTATCATCGCTGAGGAAGGAGCAACAGTCTCCTATCTTGAAGGCTGTACCGCACCTAAGTTTGATACCAACCAGCTTCACGCAGCAGTGGTTGAGTTAATTGCACTCGACAACGCAGATATCAAGTACTCGACAGTCCAAAACTGGTACGCAGGGGATGAGAACGGCGTCGGCGGTATTTACAATTTTGTTACCAAGCGCGGTCTAGCAAAAGGTAAAAATTCTCGCATATCGTGGACCCAAGTTGAGACTGGCTCAGCAATTACCTGGAAATATCCTTCATGTGTGTTGCAGGGTGACAACTCAGTTGGCGAATTTTATTCGGTAGCAGTCACTAATAATTATCAACAAGCCGACACCGGCACCAAGATGGTACACATTGGTAAAAATACACACAGCATCATCGTTAGTAAAGGCATATCGGCTGGTCACGCCAGCAATAGCTATCGTGGACTAGTCAGGGTTGCGCCGACTGCTACAGGTGCCCGCAATTTTTCACAATGCGATTCGCTGCTAATAGGTGATCAGTGTAGCGCAAACACCTTCCCCTACATTCATGTGCGTAATAACAGCGCTAAAGTCGAGCACGAAGCGTCGACATCAAAAATCGGCGAGAACCAACTGTTCTATTTCGCACAACGTGGTATCGGCAACGAGGAAGCAGTGTCGATGATCATCAACGGATTTTGTAAGGATGTTTTTCAACAACTACCGATGGAGTTTGCAGTAGAAGCAACTAATCTTCTGGGTTTGAAGCTTGAGGGAAGTGTCGGATGATTTACCAAGACAGCAAAACACTACTTAATGTGCACGGGTTGTGCGCAACCGTTAATGGCATTGAGATACTCAAAGGAATTAATCTTACTGTCAAAAGCGGCGAAGTGCATGCGATCATGGGAACAAATGGTTCAGGTAAAAGCACTTTTGCCAAGGTACTCGCCGGTCACGCCGCTTATGAAATCACGGGCGGCACGGTAGTCTTTGAAGGTAAGAATCTGCTTGATCTAGCACCGGAAGAACGCGCGAGGGCCGGCATTTTTCTTGGCTTCCAGTACCCTATAGAAATTCCAGGGGTTGCGAATAACCAGTTCCTACGCCTTGCTTACAACACGGCACAAGTACAACGAAACAAAGACGAACTTGATCCACTTGAGTTTGACGATCTCGTCCGCGAGAAGATGAAGCTACTTAAAATGAATCCAGATTTTCTGGATCGTAGCGTTAATGAAGATTTCTCCGGAGGGGAAAAAAAACGCAATGAAATATTACAAATGGCACTACTTGACCCCAGGCTTGCTATTCTCGATGAGACCGACTCCGGCCTCGACATTGACGCAGTCAGGATCGTCGCTAACGGTGTTAATCAGCTTGCTAATAGGGATAATGCAACCATACTGATTACACACTATCAACGCATGCTGAACTATATCGTACCGGATTACGTACATGTAATGGATTCAGGACGTATCGTTAAGACGGGCGGTAAAGAGCTTGCAGTCGATCTTGAGTCTCATGGCTATGATTGGGTTAGTGTCGAACAGCCTGCCACAGTAGGGACATAAGTATGAGTGTAGTTACGGGTGATAGCTATCTCAAAAGTCTGCTCCAAGGACAGTCACTACTGGCAGCGAGTCCGCTGGAGAGACTTAACCGGCTGCGTGCCAACGCGGTTGACCGCGTAAGTGCACTAAGGATGCCAAATATACACGACGAAGAGTGGCGTTTCACCGATATTTCGCCACTTACCAAGATGTCGTTCCAGCCAATACGCATAGCATCACCCCTGCAGGTTTCCGATGTAGAGCACTTCTATCTTTCAGAAGCGGTAACTCGACTCGTGTTTGTTGACGGCGTGTATGCACCTCATTTATCCGCGCAGTTGTCGGATACATCCGAAGATTCTAGCGTGGTAGTTTCAAATCTGTCAGCGGCAACATCTGAAAATCTGGCAACTATAGAGCCTCACCTCGGCCATCATACCGAGTTTCAGGACAATGTTTTTGCAGCACTTAATACTGCGTTCCTACATGAAGGAGCACTTATCATCGTGCCGCGTAAGGTATCAGTTGAAATGCCAGTACATCTATTATTTATTGCGACGCAAAAAGAAGTAGCGAGCTACCCACGTTGCCTGTTGATTGCTGGATCCGGCAGTGCAGTGACAGTTCTCGAGGATTACGTCGCATTGCAAGAAGAAGCGTATGTCACCAATACGGTAGCCGAAATCGTACTTGCCGATAATGCGATTGTTAATCATATCCGAATACAGCGCGACAGTAATCAGGCATTTCATATAGCAAACTGTGCGGTGTCACTTGCACGGGAAAGTCGCTATCAGTCGATCAGTGTTGCGCTTGGAGCGCGCATTTCACGCTATAACCTGAATGTGCTGTTGGCAGATGAGGGCGCCGAGTGTACGGCTGATGGACTTGCGCTGATCTCTAACCGCCAACTTGCTGATACGCATACCTGTATTGATCATACGAAGCCACATTGTACAAGTCGCCAACTGCATAAATGCATTGTTGACGATGCTGCACACGCGGTGTTTAACGGCAAAATCATGGTACGGCCGAATGCGCAGCTCACAGATTCTTCGCAGTCGAACCGCAACCTTCTACTAACCTCCAAGGCGCGAGTCGATACCAAGCCGCAGCTCGAAATTTTCGCAGATGATGTGAAATGCGCGCATGGTGCAACCGTCGGCCAGCTCGACAATGAGGAAATATTTTATCTCAAGAGCCGTGGATTAGCGGAAGTCACAGCACGTAATCTACTGACATATGCATTTGGCGCCGAAATTATTGACCGCATACCTGTTGCATCGCTCAAATTTCAGCTAGAGCAAACAGTGCTTGAACAGACCCAGAGAAGCTAGACCATGAAACTCGTTGAATCTTCTTTGAAGTCACTCAGCACCTCAATGTTCAACGTCGAACATATCCGTACTGATTTTCCTATCCTTAAGCTTAAGATTGATGATAAGCCGCTAGTCTATCTAGACAACGCCGCTTCCAGCCAGATGCCACAGCCAGTGATCGATCGCATGGTAAGGTACCAAACTACGCAGCATGCCAACATCAACCGTGCGGTACATTACCTGTCAGAAACGGCTACTGCAGAATATGAAGAATCCCGCCGTAGGCTAAAACACTTCATTAACGCGAGTGAAGATCGGGAGGTAATCTTCACCAGCGGTACCACCGATGCGATTAATCTAGTTGCTCATGGTTACGGTCGCAAATTTATTGGTTCCGGTGACGAAATTGTTCTGACCACCCTAGAACACCATTCGAACATCGTACCGTGGCAAATGCTGGCGGAAGCAAATGGAGCGAAAATCCGTGTTGTGCCAATCAACGATACGGGCGAACTCTTGATCGATAAATATAAGCAGCTCTTTAACAAACACACAAAATTCGTAGGTGTTACGCATGT
Organism: Nitrosomonadaceae bacterium; assembly: GCA_965248035.1. Taxonomy (GTDB): domain Bacteria; phylum Pseudomonadota; class Gammaproteobacteria; order Burkholderiales; family Nitrosomonadaceae; genus BJGV01. Next base: position 1,336,990 of record OZ252054.1, on the reverse strand, counting down.
ATCGAACGCACTTGGCACCATTAATCCGATTAAACAGATGATAGAGTTTGCACATGCTCGTGGTGTGCCGGTACTAGTCGACGGCGCGCAAGCTGCACCACACATGAAAATCGACGTGCAAGATCTTGATTGCGATTTTTATACATTCTCAGGCCACAAACTATGTGGTCCAACTGGAATCGGTATTCTCTATGGCAAGACTGCTCTACTTGAGCGTATGCAACCATTCAAAGGTGGTGGAGACATGATAGCATCGGTGACGTTTGAGAAAACCACCTACAATACGGTCCCACATAAATTCGAAGCAGGCACACCACCAATCGCAGCTGCGATTGGTTTCGGTGCTGCAGTTGACTATCTATCGGCGGTCGACATGTCTATGATCGCAGCATACGAGCAGGATCTGATAAACTACGCAACCGAGCAAATATGCCACATGCCAGGTATACGCATTATCGGTACCGCCGCAGAGAAGGTTGCGGTCCTGTCATTTGCTGTTGACGGAGTACACCCACACGACATAGGCACACTCCTGAATCAAGAAGGCATCGCTGTGCGTACAGGGCACCATTGTGCACAGCCAGTAATGCAACACTTTAAAGTGCCAGCAACCACGCGCGCCTCTTTTGCATTTTACAACAGCATGATCGAGGTTGATGCTTTAATCTCAGGTATTCAAAAAGTACAGAAGATTTTTTTATAATGAACACAAAATCACTCTATCAAGAAGTAATTCTTGATCACAATAGGAATCCGCGCAATTATGGATCACTCGACAACGCAAATTGCTCGGCTGAGGGTCATAATCCGCTGTGTGGCGATCACCTGAATATTGCACTCAATCTCAGTAGAGGGTATATCAGCGACATCGTATTTCAAGGTGAATCGTGCGCGATTTGTAAAGCATCAGCGTCGATGATGACTGCTAACGTTAAGGGAAAAACACAAGCGGACGCCGAAACGCTGATCCAAGAATTCCGTGAGATGGCGATTGGTAAGCTTGAACCTGATAGCAACCACCATCTTGGACGTCTAACAGTATTTTCCGGAATACGCGATCTTCCTACTCGTGTCAAATGCGCGATCCTGCCGTGGCATACGCTACATGCAGCACTAAATTCTGTCGCCACGATCTCAACCGAAGCCGATGATGATCCAATGCATGTCTCAATCGGTAATGCTTGATAGGACATTAAGATGCCAAAAATTTCTGAAATAGAGGGCACACCAAACCCGAACGCACTTAAATTCGTCCTAAAGGAACCATTGACTTGGGGGGTTACTCATTCCTACGACAGTGCGGAGCAAGCAAAAGATGATCCCCTTGCTGCCGAGTTGTTCGAAATTGATCACGTGACCAATGTGTTTTATGTAGATCGTTGGATCACTGTCACGCAAGATGGAAGTGCAAACTGGCCAGATTTAGCACGTGAAGTTGCTGACCCGATCCGCGCTGCTCCAGCGGCGGATACACAATCGGCGGCCACAATAGCAACGGCAACCACTGCCATCTTAGGTTTAAGTTCTAAGGACCAATTGCGCCTCGACAAGATTAACGACTTACTCGATGAGGAAATAAGACCCTACCTGCAAGGTGACGGCGGCGATCTTCACATACTCGGTCTGAAAGATAATGTGCTCAGTGTACATTATCAAGGTGCATGTGGTACCTGCCCAAGCTCGATTTCTGGCACGCTCAGGGGTATTGAAAATCTGTTGAGATCGATAGAACCCAACATTGAAGTCGTGGCAATCTAAAGAGCAAGAAAACTATTACCCAACCAACAAGATTAGCTAGCAAACTTTATCCTAGTTCTCGCATGATATATTGTTGTCTGCGGCTTACTGGAAGCTTCTCTTCCAGACGAGTCAATGATTCTTCCTGTAGATACTCTTTCTCACAGGTACGGATTGTCACGTACTTCAACTCGGCACGGAGGTATACTACGTCGCCTACAGGAATCAAATGAATTCTGTCACGCTCATGTACACTAAGATGTGTGCGTGGTCTGGGACGAATTTTCTGTAACACTTCCTGCTGTAGAGGAATTACCGTACCAATGCGCGTCAGCGCCTCCAGTAATCGTGTCAGGCGTATGGGCTTGAGCAGATAGTCTACTGCATGTAGTTCGAATGCCTGGATAGCGTAGACGTCATAAGCAGTAGTGAAAATAACCGCGGGCGGTACTGATAGTTTGAGCAAATGCTGCGCAAGTTCCAACCCATCCATTTCAGGCATACGGATGTCAAGTAACACCACATCTGCATGCTGTATCTGTAACAGTGCCAGTGCCTCTAGTCCATTTGATGCTTCTCCTGCCAATTGCACTGGTATTTTTTCCATGCTGTCGTTCAATAAATCTTTGAGCCGATTACGTGCTGGGGTTTAATCGTCTACAACCATAACTTTTAACGGGGAAATACTCATTTCTTTTGCTTCCTCGTTGATTTATACCGTGGTTACGAATGGGATGATGATATGAACCTGGTAGACACCATCGCTGACCTTACTTTCTAGTCTGCTCTCTGCATCAAAGTGCAATGCCAATCGCTCGCGAATATTGTTCAGCGCCATTTTATTACCACTATGGTGCTTGAATTCTGGCTGATAAGGGTTACGCAAAACCATGTGAACCTCATCGCGGCTCTTATAGATATTAATGTTTATGATACCGGTATCAACTATAGGTTCAATACCGTGATAGACAGCATTTTCAAGTAGTGGCTGTAACACCAGCGGCGGGATCAGCGCATCTGACGGCAAGTTGTCGATATGCCACTCGACCTTGAGCCGTTCTCCCAGACGTAGTTGTTCCAATTGCAAGTACTGGCGGCACAATTCGATTTCCCGTTGCAATGGTGATAATTGGTGATTATCGGCCATCAATACCCGAAATAAGTCAGCCATGTCCTCCAGTGCATGCTCAGCACGTTTTGGATCAGCGCGAATTAACGACAGAACTGCGTTAATGCAGTTGAACAGAAAATGGGGGCGAATACGTGACTGCAATGCTTGCAAGCGCGCCTCTGCAAAGGCTGGAGAAAGTGCGCGACTACGTAGGTTAAAATATGCTAGCAACACACCAGTAACGGCAAGACACAACACCCAGTAGCGAAAAACCACTCCCATATCCATGTTGTCGGACACCATTCCACCAAACCAATACATTACTGTTGCCAAAATCAGCTCCAGTACTAGCACCATGGAGACTCCGTCAGCGTATGATAAACGTGAAAGTGGTTTATATAGGCCGTACAATAGTAACAAATTCATCAATAATATAGGTTGGATAACGACCGCAATTTCCGTGAATTCCTGTATAACCCCAGACCATGTTGGGGCTTTGAGCAACGCCGCCATAAAGCCGATAACGTTCACGATAACCAAGATGCGCAGAATTATGCCAAGGTTGCGAAAGTTTGGCAGGGAGTCCGGATGCGATTTTTGATTTATACTTATCACTTCAAAAGTCTAAATAAAGATTAGAAGTTCGGAAAGGGTTGCACATACTTTCATTTTTGACAAGGCATTATGAAAATTCCAAAAAAGAAAAACTCATTAGCTAAAAGCCATAAAAGAATCTGGTCAGGACGATTTGAAGAACCAGTTTCTAAGCTGGTACAGCGTTATACTGCATCGGTAGGATTCGATCAACGGTTAGCGGAGTACGATATTCAGGGGTCGTTTGCACACGCTCAGATGCTCTCTGCCTCGGGAATTATCAGTGCAAAAGACCTGGTCACCATCGGGAAAGGTTTGCATCAGATTAGCGATGAAATCCATAGTGGTACATTTGATTGGCTGGTAGAGCTAGAAGATGTACATCTCAATATTGAAAAGCGTCTCATCACACTAGTTGGCGATGCTGGCAAACGACTCCATACAGCGCGCTCACGTAACGATCAGATAGCAACTGATGTGCGGCTTTATTTACGCGCCTCTATTGATAACATAATCAACCTCATCAAAACTATGCAACAGGCAATATTGGATCTTGCTGAGAAACATACAGATACTGTGATGCCGGGCTTAACTCATCTCCAAGTAGCTCAACCGGTTTCCTTCGGTCATCATCTCATGGCGTATTTCGAGATGCTGAAACGCGACACTGACCGGTTATCTGATTGTAGAAAACGTGTAAACAAACTTCCACTTGGCGCAGCGGCATTAGCTGGAACCAGCTACCCTATCAACCGCGAAATGGTAGCGCAAAAATTAGGCTTTGAAGACGTTTGCAAAAACTCGCTTGATGCGGTTTCCGATCGGGATTTCGCCATCGAATTCTGCGCTTGTGCAGCACTGATCATGACTCATTTGTCACGTTTATCTGAAGAATTAATTTTGTGGGTGAGCCCGTCGTTTGATTTCATCAAACTTGACGACCGTTTCTGCACTGGCTCGTCTATTATGCCGCAAAAAAAGAACCCAGACGTACCAGAACTAGTGCGGGGCAAAACTGGACGCGTCACTGGTCACCTTATTTCTTTGCTGACACTGATGAAAGCACAACCGCTTGCTTATAATAAAGACAACCAGGAGGACAAGGAACCTCTGTTTGACACAGTAGATACACTCAGCGAAACACTACGTGTTTACGTCGACATGCTTAATGGTATTTATGTTAACAAGGATACTATGCGTAGCGCAGCAAGGTGCGGCTACTCGACTGCAACCGATTTTGCGGACTATCTTACAAAAAAGGGACTACCGTTTCGCGATGCGCATGAAGCAGTAGCTCAAGCAGTACGTTTCGCTGAGAAGAAAGGCTGCGATTTGAGTGCACTTACTCTGCCTGAGTTACGGAAGTTCTCTCGGTTAGTTGAGAAAGATATCTTCAGAGTGCTGACTATAGATGGTTCGATAAAGAGCCGAAACCACACTGGTGGCACTGCACCGTCACAGGTACGCAAAGCGATCAAGTTGGCAAGAAAGGGACTTTCCTGAAGTAGTGCAGTTTGGTAAACCACCAACACATGTCATCTTGGCCAGATATTGCTGTACAAATCTCAGCTTCCATCGGCACCCCGTTTGTTGTGGAAAGGATTTCCTCCATCAGCGGGGGTTGTATTAACCAAACTTATTGCATTGAAGGTGGCAGCCATCGCTTTTTCGTCAAACTAAATAATGTAACAAGCATATCAATGTTTGAAGTGGAAGCGACAGGTCTACAAGAAATTAAAAATTCACACACCCTACGTGTTCCCACACCAGTATGCTGGGGAAGAAGTGAAACTAACGCGTGGCTGGTGTTGGAATATATTGAGATGGATAACACTTCCAGTAGTGGGAGTGCAGCCCTAGGAACAGGGCTCGCAACGATGCATCGAGTATCCTTTGAAAAATTCGGTTGGACGCAGAACAACACTATCGGTTCTACGCCACAGATTAATGAGTTCTCTTCTGACTGGATACAATTCTGGCGTAAGTATCGCCTTGGCTATCAATTGCGGCTTGCCCAAACCAACGGCTATACAAGAAAATTACAGAAACAAGGCGAGTTTCTAATGATGGAACTGGATGCTTTCTTTCCGGAGACACCACTCATTGCATCATTATTACATGGCGACTTATGGAATGGGAATTACAGTTTCGATTCCATGGGACATCCCATATTGTTTGATCCGGCAGTATATTATGGTGACCGCGAGACGGACCTTGCTATGACTGAACTTTTCGGTGGTTTTTCCACGACCTTTTATGCAGCCTACAGGGAAGCTTATCCACTCGACTCTGGCTACACAACTCGCAAGACACTCTACAATCTCTATCACATCCTGAATCACCTAAATCTGTTTGGAAAAAGCTATCTATACCAGGCAGAACAAATGATGAGCAAACTACTTGCCGAAATTCACTAGGCTAGTTGTAAAATGGTAGGCATCATCTTTACAACGTAGCAGTAATATAAACTCTGTCCTATCAGTAGTCGATGCATGGACTATTCGAGGGTATGTTGGTTCAAGAAACATTGTCTGGTTTAAAATTCAAACGGATCTACATCAAGTGCCCAACGTATATTACGAGTGGGAAGTTTGTCTAGCTTTGTGCGCCAAGAAGTGAGAAATACCTGTAACTCCTTGCGCGAGCTGGACTGTACTAACAAATGCGCCCGCTCCATTCCTTTGAGCCTCGCCATTTGCGCAGGAACTGGGTCGAACACTTCCACATTCCTAGTCGGCAGCCCCATTGCTACTGCGCTAGCAAGAAAATCCAATGCAGTCGCAAGCTGAGACGCCTCTGCTCGCAACAAAGCTTGATAAGCAAACGGCGGGAAACTTGCTACCTTTCTTTCAGTCAGTAGCGTTTGTGCGAGTGTTTCGTAATTGTGTTGCCGTAATGCATGATATAACGGGTGACCAGGAAATTTAGTTTGGATCAACACCTCCCCTGTGATGTTGGCACGTCCAGTGCGACCTGCTACTTGCATGAGTTGTGAAAATAGGTGCTCCGCTGCGCGAAAATCAGTGCTATAAAGCGAAGCATCAGAATTCAAAATGCCCACAAGGCCTAGGTTAGGAAAGTTGTGTCCTTTCGCGAGAATTTGTGTGCCAACCAAAATATCTACGCGCTGTTCGTGAATGTCTTCCAGTATTTCTTTCCATGCCTCCTTGCAGCGGGTACTGTCCCGGTCTATTCGCAGAATTCTCGCATCAGTAAAACGTGCTGCTAGTGCTGCTTCTACCCGCTGCGTACCATGACCAAAAGGTGCAACATCCTGGCCACCACACTCGGGACAGGCGGATGAAATACGTTCTTTATAACCACAGTAATGACAGCGTAATTTTTTCTCTTGCATGTGTACTACAAGGCGGCTTGTACAACGGGTACAGGTCGCAGTCCATGTACACGATTTGCACATCAGTACTGGTGCGAAACCGCGCCGATTGATGAAAATTAGGCTTTGTTGATTTAGTGCAAGATTTTTTTCCAGGGCTACAATCAGCGGTTCAGACAATCCTTCTCTAACTTTGACAGCTCGGGTATCAATGCAACGCACGTTAGGAAGCACGGCTTTATCAGCAGCGCGTGATGATAAGCGCAACATACGGTAGCGGCGATTAATTGCGTTGTAATAGCTTTCCAATGATGGTGTGGCGGAACCAAGTATTACTGGGATGTTTGTATATTTGGCACGAAAGATAGCAACATCACGTGCCGAGTAGCACAATCCACTTTGCTGTTTGAACGAGCTATCCTGCTCCTCATCCACGATGATCAAACCAAGGTTTGGAATCGGTGTAAACACCGCAAGACGTGTGCCCAATATTATTTGGGCTTTACCCTGCAGAGCTTGTAGCCAGCCGTTTGCACGCTCAGATGTATTAAGCCCACTATGCAAGCTTATTAACGGCGTAGTTGGAAAGCGTGTGCGAAACACCGCCTCTAGCTGCGGCGTCAAACTAATTTCTGGTATCAACACTAGTGTTTGTCGCCCTTGAAGCAACTGAAAAGCAACTAACCGCAAATATACTTCAGTTTTGCCACTTCCAGTGATGCCATGCAACAGCCAAGTGTTGAATTGGCTGGCTTCAGCAACGATGTCACTGACGGCGTTTTCCTGCTCTGTTGTAAGCGCAAACTCTAAGGAGGTTTCAGGGGTAGAAGTGGAAGTAGAGAGTACTTCTTCTACCCATCCCAACTTTACAAATTCCTTCAACACCTTAGGTGCACGCGGTGAAAGTTGTTTTATCTCCATGATATTGATAACCCCAGATTTTCTTAATAACGTCAAAAGACGGTGCTTGAGAAAACTCCGGCTAGAAATGGATGATATATCTGCCACATACCCTTTTTTTGTAATGCAAAATTGAAAGGCGACCTGAGGCTTTTGCATAAATGGTTTGGTGCTGCGTAGCCTAGCGGGCAATCCATTCATCACTACTTGTCCAAGAGGATAATGGTAGTAATCACTGCAAAACTTGAAAAGATCTAACAACGCTTTAGGTAATGGAGGGACATCGCTGAAAATACATATAGCGGATTTAAGCTTGTCTGCAGAGACAGAGGAGTTAGAAGTCACCTCAACAATGACTCCCGTTACTAATTTTCTCCCAAATGGAACTTGTACGCGAGCACCAATGTGTTGCATCGTTACATCTGGCGCAATATAGTCAAACAAGATATCTAAAGGAACATCAAGAACAACGCGAATGATGGACATGTTGAAAGATTTTGATAAACACAGATTTATATGGACAGTTTTAACGCATTATCCATGAAAATCTAAGGTTAATTTATTCTTCCTAAAAGAAATAACAATATTATTGAAAATAATAGTCACTAAGCATCAGAATCAGGCAAATGCTTTCTGATTCAGAAAACGTTGATAAGAGTAATCTACCAACATTTGTACTTGGTCTACTTTCAAACGGTGTAAGCGAGTTCATTTAATGGCTAAATAATAGAGTTGAAACAGTATAAGATAAGTTTGCGAATAGAGAATCGGCTTAAATTCTTTTTTTGTAATTCGAATGTTTACGATACACCACAAATTAACTCGCTATTTTGTTTACTAAACCGTGTAATAGTACAACCGAATTTATCAACTAAATAAGCCCTTTTATGCCCTTATCTAGAGCCCAATGTATTCCGGCGAATTGCCCAACAAATTGCTTGACTTGAAGCACTTTTGTCAGCTAACCTGAGTGGGTTGATAGTCGGCGAAAAAAGTTAAGGCACTAGATCACCAGGAGCTATTGTCGACGCGAAGGTTTTGAAAGTCGTTGTTCATATTTAATGGGATAGGAGGGAACGAAAATGGCAACAACATATGGAACGACTGGGACGGCAGCCACAACGTCGGGTGGCTGGGACCGGTCACAGTGGTATGACTCGAAGTTGTATTGGGTTGGCTTGCTTACCATGTTAGGGGTAGCAATATTCTGGATTTGGTTTCAGCGCACCTATGCTTACTCGCACGGAATGGACTCGATGGAACCAGAATTTGAAAGAGTCTGGATGGGTCTGTGGCGCGTACATATGGTTGTATGGCCGACATTTGCATTGGTTACCTGGGGCTGGCTGTGGAAGACGCGGGACACCAAAGAACAACTGGATAACCTAGATCCGAAGAAGGAAGTCAAACGTTATTTCTACTGGATGATGTGGCTGGGGGTTTACCTCTTTGGAGTTTACTGGGGTGGCAGCTTCTTCACCGAACAAGATGCCTCCTGGCACCAAGTGATCATACGCGATACTAGTTTTACACCTAGTCATGTTGTCGTATTTTATGGTTCCTTCCCGATGTACATCTGCTGTGGGGTAGCCAGTTATCTGTATGCTATAACCCGTTTACCACAGTACAGCAGGGGCGTATCGTTTCCTTTGGTTTTCGCGATTGCTGGGCCGCTGATGATTCTGCCAAACGTTGGTCTTAACGAATGGGGTCATGCCTTCTGGTTCATGGAAGAACTCTTCAGTGCACCGCTACATTGGGGCTTCGTGATTCTGGGTTGGTCTGGTCTGTTTGCTGGTGGGGTTGCAGCGCAGATCATCACTCGCTACTCCAACCTGACAGATGTGATCTGGAACAACCAAAGCAAGGTCATTCTAAACAATCGGCTTTAATCGTAAATGCCCTCCTACGTCCCCCCTGCTCCCTGTTTATTCAGTGAGCAGGGTTAGGTGAACCAGTAGGGAACCACGGGATGTATCTAACAATTACTTTAGACTTCAATGGACATCTCTAGATTGTCTATTAACCGGATTGTACCTAACCGTGCCGCTCCAAGCACTATCAGGTTTCGGTCATCCGCTTGAACTGGAACTAGCGTATCACGTTGTCGTAAAACTATGTAATCAACTTTCCAGCCATAGTTAACAAGAGTCTCTCTTGCATTTTCCTGCAACTCATGGAAATTTCTGTTGCCGGTCACTATTTCCTGTTTTATTTTAGATAAAACTTGGTATAAATGCGCAGCTTCGGCACGCTCTTCATCACTCAGATAACGATTGCGGGAACTCAACGCTAGTCCGTCAGATGCACGCACAGTTTCGCCTACATCAATTTCTATTGATAAATTTAACTGCCGTACCATTTCACGCATGATATACAGTTGCTGATAATCTTTTTTGCCAAATATAGCTACTTGTGGTTGTACGAGGTTAAAAAACTTCAGTATTAGCGTCACTACACCGCGAAAAAAACCGGGGCGAGATTCACCCTCTAGTGTGTTTGCTACCGGCAGAGGCTCTAACAGAAATTCCTGTGGTACCGGATAAATACTTTTTTCATCAGGCACGAATAGTACGTCAACACCATGATTTTCCAATAATTTGCAGTCGTCCGCCAGAGTACGTGGATATTGATCAAATTCTTCAATCTGCACAAATTGCAAGCGGTTCACAAAGATACTTGCCACTAAGCAACCTGCTTTCTGTTTTGCAATTCGTATCAGAGACAAATGGCCTTCATGCAAGTTACCCATGGTTGGAACAAATATAACGTAAGGCTCGCACTTTAGTCGTGCACGCAAGGATGAAATGTCGGTAATTATCTCCATGCTCAATTTATAAACTAGAATCCATGCTCTAATCCCGGAAATTTCCCAGATTTGACTTCTTTAACATAATTTTCTATCGCTTCGTTGATACTGCCCGCACCGACCATGAAGTTTTTTATGAATCTAGACTTCTTACCCGAATAGATTCCAAGAATGTCATACAGTACCAGCACCTGCGCAGAGCACTCCACACCCGCACCAATACCTATGGTGGGTATAACAAGTGTCTTGGTTATTTTCTTTGCGAGCGTGGCAGGAACAGCCTCCATCAACAACATGCCAGCTCCAGCCTTCTCCAATATAACCGCATCTTCCAGCAACTGTTTGGCTTGGTGGTGAGTCTTGCCTTGTACTTTATAACCACCCAACAGGTGAACTGATTGAGGCGTCAAACCAATGTGGGCACATACCGGAATGCCACGCTGAGTTAGAAATCGAATTGTCTCAGTCATGATGCGGCCACCTTCGATTTTCACCATGTTTGCGCCCGCGGCCATAAGTTCAGCCGCATTTCTAAAAGTATTCTCTGGTGATATTTGAGATGTACCAAAAGGCATGTCAACCATGATAAACGCCTTGCTCGATCCATGTACCACACATCGTGTGTGATAGACCATGTCATCCAGTGTCACAGGCAATGTGGTCTCTTGCCCCTGTAACACGTTTCCAAGAGAATCGCCCACTAATAAAATATCAACGCCAGAATTCTCCAGTAACACAGCGAAACTTGCGTCATAGCATGTAAGTACGGAGATTTTTTCTCCGTTATCGCGCATTTTCTGTAGGGATATTTGTGTGGTTCGCATGTTTAAATTCCTAACTTCCCCAATTAAAATATTCACGTGGACCGCGCATTTGTTCTACTCGTTGTAGCAATAAATCAAAATCAGGTTGGTTATCGACAAAATTTAAATTCTCGCTGTTGACGATCATAACCGGTGCGTCTTCATATTGATAAAAAAATCGTATGTAACCCTCAGACAATCGCCATAAGTATTCCTCAGAAATATTTTTCTCATAAAAGCTGCCACGCCGCTTCACCCTATCAATAAGAGTATTCGTTGAAGCTTGTAAGTAAATCACCAAATCAGGTGGAGGAGCCTTGGGTTGCAAATGACGATAGATCGTCTGATAAAGATCGTGCTCGGCATCACTTAACGTAAGCTTGGCAAACAATTGATCCTTCTCAAGCAAAAAATCACTCACGGTCACTCGGGTAAACATATCCATTTGCGCTAAGCTCTGCACCTGGTTAGTACGCTGGAAAAGGAAGAACAATTGCGTTGGTAGAGCATAACGGGAAATATCACCATAAAACTTTTCGAGAAACGGGTTTTCACCTGGCACTTCCAGTAGCAGCGAGCTTTTTAGATGATCAGCTATACGCCGCGCCAAGCTAGTCTTTCCTACTCCTATTGGACCTTCAACTACGATGTAACGATATTTTTCCAGCTTCACTAATTTTGCTCTCGTTCAAGCTGCTGTTCAGCACAGGCGGCGAGTAATTCGACAACAGTACCACGTCCAGGAATAAAACAATCCTGTGCAATTTCCATAAGAGGCTCTAATACGAAAGCACGTTGATGCATGCGTGGATGCGGCAAAGTCAAGCTGTGACCATTACATTCTAATTCATCATACATCAGCATATCTAAATCAAGTGTACGCGGATCATTGGGTAACCTTCGTACACGCCCATGGCTTTGCTCGATTTCGAGCAAAGCCTTAAGTAAGCCGTGCGGGGATAGGCCCGTCTCGATCTGCACCACGGCGTTGATGAAATCAGGCTGATCGTTTCTCCCAACTGGCGCGCTACGATAGAGCGAAGAGCAGGCTAGTAGACGACTTGCGGGGAGCCTTGCAAGCTCATCGAACGCTTTCCGTACTTGAAACACTGGGTCTCCCAAATTACTACCTAACGCAATAAAAACTTGAAAAATAGGATTCAATTTAGCACTCAATATCAATTTATTCAGCCGCATTTGAAACCGAATTATTAGGATTTGCTATATCCCCGGTTACAATTTCAGCACGACCACGTCTTCTTCTGCGCTTCTTTGACACTTCGCGCTTGAGAAGCATGTTCTCTCGCTCATTGACTTTAGCATGTTGGAATGTCTTCCACCAATGTGCTAGCTCCACATCCATTTCTCCACTCTCGCAACGCAACAACATGAAATCATAGGCCGCTCGAAAGCGCGGATGTTCCAGTAAACGAAATGGCCTACGCCCTGCTCTCCCCAGAAAACGTGGTTGCATTGCCCAGATCTCTTGCATGATGACATCATACCTGCGCGGAATAGCAAGTTTCTTCGCTTGCACCGCCAGCACGTCACTCATTGCCATATGTAGGGCGGGAGTAGATTTCTCTCCCGTAGCCTTGCGAGTATTCCATGCTGTCAATACCTCGTGCCACAGCAGTGCAGCAAACAAAAAACCCGGAGATACCGTTTTCTCATGCTGCACGCGCTCATCAGTGTTCTTGAGTGCAAGTGTGATGAAACGCTCGCCCAGTGGGTGTGTAAGCACCATATCCAGCGTTGGTAACAAACCATGGTACAACCCACGCGCCCGTAAATCTGCTACGCAGGTTTGAGCATGACCGGATAACAGCAGCTTTAACATTTCATCAAACAGCCGTGATGGTGGCACATTTTGTAATAGTGGAGCAAGATCGCCAATGGGTGTAGCAGTAGCAGTATCTATCTGCATGTCGAGTTTGGCTGCAAGTCTAACTGCTCGCAACATGCGTGCTGGGTCTTCACGATAACGCTGCAACGGTGTACCGATAATGCGCAATTGCTTTGCCTGAATGTCGTCGTATCCATCCAGATAATCCCAGATTTCCTCACTATCTGGATTATAAAATAATGCATTGACTGTAAAATCACGCCGCTTTGCATCCTCTTCTTGGCTTCCAAATACGTTGTCGCGCAAGATCCGTCCATGCTCGTCTGCATGTTTGTGCACTATAGTTTTATTTTTCTTACTGGCAAATGAATTACCACGAAATGTCGATACTTCGATAGTCTTCGCTCCACACATGACATGCACCAAACGAAAACGGCGACCGATAATACGTGAACGACGAAAAACAGCACGCACTTCCTCAGGTGTAGCGTTGGTGACGATATCGAAATCTTTTGGCTTCAGTCCCAATAGCAAGTCACGCACCGCACCACCCACCACGAAAGCAGAGTAACCTGCTTGCTGCAAGCCTGATGTAATTTTAATTGCGCAGGGACTAATGCTATTACGGGCTACGCCATGTTGATTACGCAGAATAATGCGTAGCTCAGTAGAGGCAGAATCAGAAGGGACAGGGGAATCTTGGCTAAAAACGCGGCGAAAAAATTTATGGATCATTACGAAATGTGGGGAAAACTAAGTTGTAAATTATACATCTAGTACTGTGCCTGAAACGGGAAGACGCAAGTCCTTTATGCCAAATTCGTCCAAACTACACTGATAAAGTTCTTCCAGAATATCTCGAGTTAACAGTTCTCCCACTAAGCCAGCTAAAACGCGGCCATTTTCAAATAGCATTAACACATGGTCACAATAGCGGCTGACCCAAGTGATATCGTGCAGCACTATCATTACCGTGCTACCTTGTGCTGCTAGTTCCTTGAATAACATCATAGCTAAAAGTTGGTGGCGAAGATCGAGGTGCTGCAACGGTTCATCTAACAAATAACACTGTGGTGACTGGGCAAGTAGCAAGGCAATACGCACACGCTGGCGCTCACCACCAGAGAGTGTATTGAGGGAACGTTGTGAAAAATTTGTCAATTCCATACGCTTCATAGCTCGGATAGCGATGTCATGATCGACAGTTTCCCAGCCAAAAAAATTCTTAACATGAGGATGCCTCCCTAGCAACACATATTCCCTTACGTTACCCCAGAATTCACCCGGTTCTTCTTGCAACATGATTCCCAGCTTGCGTGCGAGTTCACGTCGTGGCCACGTTTGGGGTGCTTTCCCAGCCACTGTCACACTATCTGTACTGTCACCATCTGCACAACGTAAACCACCTAGTACGTGTATCAGGGTAGTCTTGCCACAACCGTTCTGGCCTAGTACCGCCCAGCACTCACCAGAATTAACGGTTAGATTCAGGTCACGGCACAATAACTTTCCTGGGTATTGAAGGATTAAATTTTTTGTTTGAAGAATCATATAATGGTACCCCCAAACCCACTAATTTGTTTAAGCCTTAACTCTCAAATTTAAAGCATATTCAGAAAACTACAAGCCTTTGTTTTATTAGTATTTATGCCCTTATGTATTTGTTTTTTTCTCCTAACCAGCGCTGGAGATGACGTTGCACCAATTCAGGATAATCACGCAACACTTCCTCTGCAACACTACGAGCGTCATTAAGTAGGGTTTCATCTCGCTCAGGATCAGCAAAACGTAACATGGGGATGCCGCTTTGGCGAACACCAAAAAATTCTCCAGGTCCACGCAGGAGCAAATCTTGGCGGGCAATTTCAAAACCATCGGTATGTTCAAAAATGATTCGAAGCCTTTTGCGTGCAATTTCCGATAATGGTCTCTGGTAGAGCAGTATGCATACACTAGCCTCTGTACCACGCCCTATGCGACCTCGTAGCTGATGCAACTGTGACAACCCCATACGCTCAGCGTGCTCAATTACCATCAGTGAAGCATTAGGCACATCCACACCAACTTCAACTACTGTAGTTGCAACCAGTAACTGAATATCGCCTTGCTTGAATAACTCCATTACTGATAATTTTTCCTGTGCAGGAAGTCGTCCGTGTAACAAGCCAACCTTCAAGTCTGGAAAAGTGAGACTCAATGTTTCATAAGTCTCTAAAGCGGTCTTGAGTTGTAAAACTTCGGACTCCTCTATCAGCGGACACACCCAGTAGGCTTGTTTTCCTACGCGGCATGCCTCATGGATACGTACGATCACTTCGTCGCGACGGGTATCTACGAATAATTTAGTAACCACCTGGGTTCTACCTGGTGGCAGCTTATCTATCACTGATACATCGAGATCAGCATAATAGCTCATCGAAAGTGTACGTGGGATGGGAGTTGCGCTCATCATCAATTGATGCGGAACCACACCTGCTTTAGTACTTTTCATACGCAATGCTAGCCGCTGGTGTACACCAAAACGGTGCTGTTCGTCGATAACAGCAAGCCCCAGTTTGTCAAACTCCACATGCTCCTGAAACAAAGCGTGAGTGCCAATAGCAAGCATGGCATTGCCTTTAGCGATATTGGAGAGCGCAGTTTGACGTTGCTTTCTTTTTTGACTGCCGGACAACCAGGCGATCGTTATTCCTAAGGAATCAAACAAAGGGGAGAACCAGTTAGAAAGCTTCTGGTAATGCTGTTCAGCCAAGATTTCAGTAGGGGCCATAATAGCCGCTTGATAACCGTTTTCGATGGCCTGTAGTGCTGCTAATGCTGCAACCACTGTCTTACCACTACCCACATCTCCCTGCAGCAAACGCTGCATCGGATAGACCTTGGAAAGATCTTGGTTAATTTCTGAAAACGTTTTTCTCTGTGCACTAGTAATGCTGAAAGAAAGGGATTCAAGCAGTGCTTTCGTCAGTTTGTTCCTACCTGGCAATGCAGGTGCGCTATGCCTGCGACGTTGCTGATAATGCAAACGCATAGATAATTGTTGCGCTAGTAATTCATCAAATTTGATCCTGAACCAAGCTGGATGAGTGCGCTCCTGCAACAAATTGGCTGATGCATTTGACGGTGGTTGATGCAAAAACATAACGCTATCCCTAAAACTATTCAACCGGTAACGCTTGAGAGTCTTATTTGGCAGGGTTTCTGACAGATTACTAACTCTATCTTCGCCAATCAGCGCTTTCCTAACCAACTTACGGATCACCACTTGAGAAAGCCCGGCTGTAGTTGGATAAACCGGCGTCAAAGCATCGGGTAGTGGTACACCTTCGCGTACAATGTGGCACTTTGGATGTACCATTTCAGTACCGAAGAAACCTGGACGAGTCTCCCCCAATAAACGCACCCGAGCACCTACGGAATATGTTTTTATCTGACTGCTGTAGAAATTGAGAAAACGTATGAAGAGTATGCCGCTACTATCTTCCACTTGGCACACTAGTTGACGTCTCGGACGGTACATAACTGCGCTGTGAATGATAGTACCTTCAACTTGTACAACTTTGCCTTCAGACACATCACTAATAGGACAAAGATGCGTCTCATCTTCGTAGCGAAGTGGTAAATGCAGTATTAGGCCGAATTCATTGATGACTCCAAGCTTGGCAAATTTTTCCTGCACAGCCT
The DNA here is from genome assembly GCA_965248035.1 of Nitrosomonadaceae bacterium. GTDB lineage: Bacteria > Pseudomonadota > Gammaproteobacteria > Burkholderiales > Nitrosomonadaceae > BJGV01. The sequence continues at coordinate 1,320,172 of OZ252054.1, read as the reverse complement.
TGCTTGTAAAACCAGTAGTAGTAAAAGGTAAAACAGGATTATTTTCGGTGTTCCCTTTCACCCTTACAGTACCATTATCGCATCCATCTCCACCAATGACCCACGCGGAAGCGCCACCACGCCTACTGCTGCCCGCGCAGGATATGGCTGATCGAAATAACTTGCCATTATTTTATTTACCTTGGCAAAATCATCAAGATCTGTCAGGTAAACATTTAGCTTGATGATGTCTCCCAGAGCGCCACCGCTAGCCACTGTTACTGCCTTTAAGTTCAAAAATACCTGCTGGATTTGAGCCTCGATTCCGCCTACCATCTGCATTGTACTTGGGTCTAATCCAATCTGACCGGATAGATAAACGGTATCTCCCATACTGACACGGATTGCCTGAGAATAGGTGCCTATAGCTTGAGGTGCATCGGCAGTTTGAATCGTCTGCTTTTTCATTTCATCTCCTGATGTGTACGATTACCTGTGTGCCGCTGTACCATAAGCACGAAGTAGAAACCCAAAAATTGGGATTTATAGTATTGCCCATTGCGATATGATGAAGGGAACCATGATACATTTCAACCAGTAAAATTTATTACGATATTACTTACCACCATCAATATGGCTAGAAAGATTAGCATAAATGTTCAAATATAATATTTCCACTTCATGCAAAAACTGATTATCCATGGGGGCACACCTCTTTCAGGGGAAGTGCGCATTTCTGGTGCAAAAAATGCTGCTTTACCCATCTTGTGTGCTTCCCTTCTCACTCGCGAAACTCTCAGGATAGAGAATGTCCCGTATCTCAAAGATATAACCACGATGATCAACCTGCTTGAGCAAATGGGAATAAACATTTCAATAGATAAGAAATTCGAGGTTTCATTAACGGCTGGGCATCTTTCTAGCCTAGTTGCGCCTTATGAAATGGTGAAAACAATGCGAGCCGCTATTTTAGTGTTAGGGCCAATGCTGTCACGTACAGGTGAAGCGAAAGTCTCCTTGCCTGGTGGCTGCGCCATCGGCTTACGTCCAGTAGACCAGCACATTAAAGGACTGCGAGCGATGGGTGCGGAAATTGATATCGAACACGGCTACATCCATGCGAAAGCAAATCGGCTTATTGGTACACATATCGTTATGGATATTGTCACTGTTACCGGCACCGAGAATCTAATGATGGCAGCAACTTTAGCTGACGGAACAACAGTATTAGAAAACGCAGCACGTGAACCAGAAGTTGCAGATCTTGCTAACTGTCTTGTCTCAATGGGCGCAAAAATTTACGGGGCAGGAAGTGATATCATCACTATTGAAGGGGTCAAATCGCTGCATAGCACAACCTATCAAGTTATGGCTGATCGTATCGAAACAGGTACCTTCCTAGTAGCGGCTGCCGCTAGTGGTGGCGAGATTCACCTTAAGAAAACACGTGCAGACATACTCGATGCAGTACTTGATAAACTGGTAGAATCTGGCGCAACGATTGAATCAGGTGAGAACTGGATCAATTTAAAAAGCAATAACGCATTAAAATCTGTGAGCCTACGAACTTCACCTTACCCTGCTTTTCCTACAGATATGCAAGCACAATTCATGGTGTTAAATAGCGTAGCAGAGGGCACCGCAATAATCACCGAAACTATATTTGAAAATCGTTTTATGCATGCACAGGAATTGAAACGCATGGGCGCTTGTATTGAAGTGGAAGGTAATACTGCGGTGGTACGCGGTGTAGCTAATCTCGACGGTGCTAGCGTCATGGCCACCGATCTGCGTGCCTCTGCCAGTTTGGTCTTAGCCGGCCTAATTGCTCAAGGCGAAACCATCATTGACCGTGTTTACCATCTTGATCGCGGCTATGAGCGAATCGAGGAAAAATTGTCTTGGTTGGGAGCGAAAATCAAGCGTATAAATTAAGGATATTTATCGCAGAAGATATTAACTCTCTGCGGTAAAATACGGTTTTTAATGGGCCTCATTATGACTGGCATCACTATTGCTCTTTCAAAGGGTCGTATTTTTGATGAAACAGCGCCACTGTTGAAAGCAGCGGGTGTCGTTGTGCTCGATAATCCTGAAACGTCGCGTAAACTAATACTTGCCACTAACCGCGCCGACGTGTGGCTTATTATCGTACGCGCTTCCGACGTACCAACTTATGTGCAATATGGTGCTGCGGACATAGGGATAGCTGGAAAAGATATATTACTTGAACATGGTGGCGCGGGACTTTATCAGCCGTTAGATTTGAATATTGCCCGCTGTCGCATGATGGTTGCGGTGCACGATGGTTTTGATTATGAAGCAGCCGTGCGACAGGGAGCACGCTTACGGGTAGCAACTAAGTATTTGCATACGGCACAGGAACATTTTGCTGAAAAGAGTATGCATGTTGACCTCATTAAACTCTATGGATCGATGGAGCTTGCTCCGCTGGTAGGACTGGCAGATGCGATTGTAGATCTAGTTTCCAGCGGCCACACACTTAATGTCAATCATCTTAAGGCGGTTGAAGAGATTATGCCGATTTCAGCACGATTGATTATCAACCAGGCGACATTAAAAGTAAAAAGAGAAGTAATACAGCCGATGCTGGAGGCATTCTCAGTAGCAGTCAAGAAAAATAGTATGACGTGTCAAAAGCAGCGACACAAAGGCAGGAGTCTGCTCTTATGAACCAAATTAAGCAGCTTTCTTCCACCGATTCTGGATTCACTGCAGCGCTAGAAAAAATATTGGTCTTTGAAGATGCACAGAATGCGGCTGTAGATTCTACGGTTGCCGATATTCTGACAAACATAAAAAAACGCGGCGACGAGGCCCTGCTAGAATATACACGCTGCTTCGACCATCTGGATGCGGCCTCGATAGCAAAACTTGAATTGTCCAGAAAAGACCTGCAACAGGCCTTGCAGAGCATACCTGCGTTTCAACGAGAGGCGCTAGAGCAGGCTGCGGAGAGAGTGCGCGCCTTCCATCAAAAACAGTTGGTACAATCTTGGAGCTATACCGAACCTGATGGTACGCTACTTGGCCAGAAAATAACTCCTCTAAACCGTGCCGGATTATACGTTCCTGGCGGCAAAGCATCTTACCCCTCATCGGTGTTAATGAACGCGATACCCGCCAAGGTAGCAGGAGTAGATGAACTTATCATGATGGTGCCGACTCCAGAAAACAAAAAAAATGACTTGGTACTTGCAGCAGCGTTGATCTGCGAGGTAGATCGTGTGTTCACTATCGGTGGTGCTCAAGCTATTGGAGCGCTTGCCTATGGTACCAAGACTATTCCTCAGGTAGACAAGTTGGTCGGCCCTGGCAATGCTTATGTAGCTGCAGCCAAGCGCCAGGTATATGGTGTGGTAGGTATAGATATGGTTGCAGGCCCGTCAGAAATTTTGGTGATTTGCGATGGCATAACCGACCCCGACTGGATCGCAATGGATTTATTTGCACAAGCCGAACACGATGAGCTGGCACAAGCAATTCTACTATCACCTGATGCTGAGTTCATCAAAGCGGTCGCAGAAAGTATAACCCGACATCTGGAAGGAATGTCTCGCAAAACCGTAATTCGTTCCTCGCTTGTCAATCGTGGTGCTTTAATTCAGGTACGTGACCTTGATGAAGCCTGTGATATTGCTAACCGCATCGCACCAGAACACCTAGAATTATCAATTGAATATCCAGAAAAATGGGTGGATAAAATCAGGCATGCTGGTACGATTTTCCTCGGACGCTACACTTCCGAAGCTCTAGGCGATTACTGTGCCGGTCCCAATCATGTGCTACCCACTTCTGGCACTGCACGCTTTTCATCGCCATTGGGCGTGTACGATTTTCAAAAACGCAGTAACCTCATCCAAGTGTCGAAACAAGGTGCAGCTAGGCTTGGCGCAATTGCTTCGATACTCGCTAACGGAGAGAGTTTGCAGGCACACGCTATGTCGGCTGAGTATCGGTATAAAAAAAATAACTAGCTACCCAATTCTCGAGCAACAATACACAGGTTGCTAAAGCGCTTCGCAGTAACCCCAAATAGAACATATAATGCAACGATTTTTACTATTTGTATGATGTTGTCCTATTTTCCTCAGATTCTGGACTTGGTTTCTCAGCATGGGCATGCCTGTGATGTATATCTGGTACATGTCTGTGACTATGCTCCAACATCATATGCTCATGAACATGGTCATGCGGCTCCTTTTCATCCGAAAGAACGTGTGTGTGCTGATGATGTTCGTCATGCACATGGCGGTGTGCATGACGCAATCCTATGTGCTGATGAATGTGTTCGTGTTGTTCAGTCAAGTGTAGATACAAACCAATGGCCATCAACAACCCTGCACCCCAAAACCAGACTGACGTACTTTCTTGGAAAAACCCAACTGCAAAGGCAGCTCCAAAAAATGGGGCCGCCCCAAAGTAAGCTCCTGTGCGCGCTGCTCCAAGACCGCGTAGCGCCAGCAAAAATAGAACTAAACTCAACCCATATCCTAGGAACCCGATAAACATAACCGTACCACTAACGAGCCAAGTAGGAATTGTATATCCCAGTAGTAGCGCCCATCCGATGTTGACCACTGCCGAAACTATGCCCTTGAAACCAGCAGTAAAAAGAGTGTCTGATACGGAGACCTTTCGCATCAGATTATTGTCGATGGCCCAACACAAACAAGCGGCTAATATATACGATGAACCGAGCATGCTGCCAGTTCCAAAACTACCGTCTTGCTCGGTCCATGACAGTAGTAATCCTCCTGTCACAATGCACAGCATACCCGCCACTATTTTTTGGTCGGTGTTTTCTTTGAACACGATCCATGCAAGCACAGCAGTAAATACACCTTCAAGATTGAGTAACAAAGAAGCTGAGGCTGCTGTGGTATGCACCAAACCCAACATCAATAAGATAGGACCCGCCACTCCACCAAAGGCAACTGTACCAAGCAACCAGGGCCACTCTTTAGGTGTGAGCCCCGGATTACGCCAGCCACGATCACGAAATACACGTAGCACACACAACCCTACGCCGCTACCCAAATAGAGGATGCCAGCCAACAAGATGGCCGGCATCTCACCTACAAACTGTTTCGCAAATGGAACACTAGCCCCAAATAAAACAGCAGCAGCTAGCGCGGCAAGAACAGGTGGTGAGAAATCTAGACGTGACGTGTTCATGGGGTGTAATTTTGGTCTTTCAACTAACTACATGTGACACCGTAGCTGCCTAAGACCTCTTAAACAAACGAACTTTTATTAGCATCTACTATTTATGAAGATAAGATATCACCATATCAAATAAAAATTCCTGCACCACTTGCCTAGACTTGATTAAGAAATTCAATAGGTCGCTACAATATGTCTTAATTGCAATTTTTGTAGTTACGCTCCTCACACTCCCGCGCCATTTGTTGTGCTTGTGCAATTTGTGCAGGGGTCATCTCTCGGGAAATTGAAACTCTCCATTTTTCTGCATTACTGTTTCCCTTGTTTGCCGCTAGATTGAACCGCATATGTGCTCGTACATGGTCTTGTTCTACCCCTTGACCATTTGCATACATCCAACCAAGCGCATATTGTGCTGATGCTAACCCTTGCTCTGCCGCAAGTCGATACAATCTCGCTGCTTCTTCGTGGTCTTGGGTTACACCTTTGCCATTAAAAGTCATTAAGCCAAGGTTATATTGTGCAAGTGCATTCCCCTGTTCTACAGCCATTCGATACCACTTCGCAGCCTCTTGGTAGTCCTGAGTTACACCTTGGCCATTAGCATTTAACAAACCAAGATTGTTTTGTGCACGTGCATACCCCAGTTCCGCAGACAAACGGTACCACTTAGCGGCCTCTGAATAGTCTTGATCCATACCTTGTCCATGTCTGTACAGTAAACCAAGGTTATATTGTCCATTGGCATTTCCCTGCTCAGCAGCGAGTCGATATAATTTTGCAGCTTCCTGGTAATCTTGATCCACACCTTTGCCACGTCTATATAGCAACCCAAGGTTATTTTGCGCAAATGCATACCCTTGCTCCGCAGCCTGTCGATACCACTTCGCTGCTTCCTGATAGTCCTGGATGACACCTTGGCCATCTTCATACAGCAAGCCAAGGTTGTTTTGTGCAAGTACTTTCCCTTGCATCGCTGCAAGGCGATATAATCTCGCGGCTTCCTGATGGTCTTGAGTTACGCCCTGTCCACGCCTGTACAGCAAACCAAGGTTATATTGTGCATCTGCATTCTCCTGCTCAGCAGCTAGTCGGTACCATTTTGCGGCTTCCTGATAGTCTTGAGTTACGCCTTTGCCGCGCCAATACATTACGCCAAGGTTATTCTGCGCAAGCGCATACCCTTGCTCAGCAGCTATTCGATACCACCTCACAGCTTCCTGATTATTTTGAATTACACCTTGACCATTAGCATTCAGTAAACCAAGATTGTTTTGTGCAAACACGTTTCCTTGTTCCGCAGACAAACGGTACCACTTAGCGACCTCCGAATAGTCTTGATCTATACCTTGTCCACGTCTGTACAGCAAACCAAGATTATATTGCGCATTGGCAATCCCCTGCTCAGCAGCGAGTCGATATAATTTTGCAGCTTCCTGGTAATCTTGATCCACTCCTTTGCCACGTCTATATAGCAAACCAAGGTTATTTTGCGCAAATGCATACCCTTGCTCCACAGCCTGTCGATACCACTTTGCAGCTTCCTGATAGTCCTGGATGACACCTTGGCCATCTTCATACAGCAAGCCAAGGTTGTTTTGTGCAATTGCGTTCCCTTGCGTCGCAGACAGGAGATACAGTCTTGCTGCTTCCTGAAAGTCTTGAGCTACACCTTGGCCATTAAAATACATCACGCCAAGAATATTTTGCGCAGATCCATTTCCCTGTTCTGCCATATGACGAACTAATTTTTCTGCTCTTTCAAAATCACCCGTAAAATAGGCACGCTTAGCATCTAATAGCTTGGCATCTGATAACATATCAGCCACAGACTGGGCAGACAAAGCAAATGTAAATAGATAACTCAACAACACCCACTTTAATAACTGACGCATATTCCTTTATCCTTCCTATTTTCCATAAATAAAATGGGTAAATTTACTGGCTGGTCATCGGTGTTCATAAATCCATTCACATAACACGTAGAGATCATGCCGAATCGTCCCACATTTTATGCCAGTCCTGCATTATTTTTCTAACCTGCCCCTATAAGTAGAGATTCACCTGTACACTCAAAGACATGTGATTTTGGGGGGTTAGTGGCATACCCCTAGGGTGAACTGAAAAAATAGAGAAGCTATGGCCCTATCACACGAAGAAAAGACTTATAACATTCTAAGCTTACCCGCTAAAAATGAAGGCCATTACTCAACCCGGTAAGGGCGAGCGTTAATACTGCAACAAATGCTACCATGGAAGTGGTGGAACTAAAGAAAGCTACTGACGTGTTACCACTTTAACGAAAGAGATAAAATAGCAAGGAGGATCCATCACTAAAATATCTCTCGTCAGCAGAATTTTTTCAGATGCTTTGGATATTTGAAAAGGCAAAGCAAACACAGAAGATGCTAAGGGCTTGATGCTACAGTTTTGTTATTACATTGACAATTAGATAGCGCGCCAAAGAATTATTGGGGCATGTTCGGGCTTCCTTCAAAGCAATTCATGACAAAGAACCAGCACGGACAATAGGACTAACGCGCATTGCAATGCTGTAGGTAGCGCCCTATGTTGCCTCTGGCGTAACCCCCATCGTTTGTGTAGTTAGTCTGCCGAATGTCCATCTGGGTCGAAAGCGGATATTTAGGTTTCATTAATAGGAGTGTTGGTAGGAGGAATGAAACTGTCTAGAATCCCCCGTTACTTTTTGCTGGTCTAATCTTGTCGATTACATTCCACTGCCGTGCATATTCTTTTCTTTGTTGTTGGGATATTCCAGGTACGACTTTATTGATCCATTTTTGGATCTCTGGTTCTGTTACTGGCATCACTCCGAAAAGAACAAGTCTTTTTTGTTTCATCTATATAACAACGGCATTATAGATATAATCTTAATATGTCATATGCCTTGTCCAGAACTCAGTAACTAAACCTCTGCTTTGTGCCAAAAGCGAACATTCCCTCATTTTGATATAAAAGAAAATGGATCATGAAAAAATTGAACAACTGGAATCGCATGCCACTCTAAGCAATGACCAATCACTTGATGGATAGCTACAAAGGGGATACAGTTGCCTTGGAGGTCTTAGATGATACACTCTGAATTGAACGAAGCTGAGGGCGTTGCTGTCATTCGACCAGAGCAAATGCACGGATTGTCGGAGGCCGACTTTAGGCTGCTTACAGACCTTATTGACGATTATTTGAAAGACCACGACAGCTTGCGTGGGCTAGTTATTGCGTCCGAGAAATTTCAGGGTTGGGAGGATTTAGTAGCTTTTATCTCCCACATCAGATTCATCCGAAACCACCACAAAGCGATACAAAAAGTTGCGCTTGTGAGCGACAGCCGACTTCTATCCGCTGCGCCATACCTTGTCGATCATTTCATGAATGCTAAGGTCCGGAATTTTTCTTTCTCCGACATTGAACAAGCCAAAACGTGGGCGGCCTCAAAAGAGGTGCGTTCCGGGCACTTTTTAACGTTAGGTGGGTATCCAGACAACGTTGTGGCTTTCCGAGCTGAGGGTGTAATCACGCGCGATGATTATAAGGAAACTCTTATTCCTATAGTCGAGAAAAAAATCAGAGCACATGGAAAGATCAAGCTGCTTTATTGGTGTGGCGAGGAATTCAAAGGATTCTCTGCTGGTGCGATGTGGGACGATGCACGGTTCGGACTGATGCATTTGGGAGATTTCTTGAAGATTGCAGTCGTATCCGACATTGAATGGGTGCGTCAGTCTGTAAAACTCTTCGCTCCATTGGTACGGGCACCAGTTCAGGTGTTTCACAACTCTGGCATCGAAGATGCAAATCGCTGGATCACCGAGGATTAGTCTCTGGTCTAGTTACTCAGTCCCAGCCTACTGATCCGAGAGAAATAAAATTTTCTACTGTTATTGGCGGTAGTATTCCTTGTTGGCCGAAATCCCGTCGCCTTAAAAAATTGAGTGTTTGTTTTGGCCAATAGTAGATATTGTTACGTCCAGCTTGGAAAATAAGTTTCTATATTTTTTAGATGTTGGTATCAATCCTACACTTATCAGCATTGGGCACAAATGAGTCCTGGCCTCATTGTACCGATCTGGCTGAAGAACAAGTGGTTGCGCGAAGTGTAGATACCAGTCTGACGTACGTAGAAACCACTGAGATCTTGAAAAAGATCACCAAATTGGCATGTCACGCGTATTTGTGTAACAGATATCCCAACGCCGCTAAAAAAGGGTGGACAAGCGGCGCGATAGTTTCCGGAGACTCCGCTGAATTGGGACTATGCCGGTGTCGTTCATAGATCACGTTCAGCCCAAACCCCTCGTCCATTTCTAATCAAGGGAAAACCTATGTCCCAAAATGCAAGATCTTGGTGCCTCTATTATTGAGCCACAAATATGATTTTTCTCCTAAAGCAAAGAAAACAATCTGTTCAGAACCTGGATTAACAGTCACCCTTATTTCGTCGAGATCCCAGTAGTCATATCGAGACCACGGTTCGAAACGAATGTAGAGTAGACACTTGGGCAGGTTTTCCGTAACTATCTGATATGGGGAGCACGAATCATTGTCATCTAGAGATGTCTCGATATTTGTTTTCTCACCAGATACAATTGCTTGGGCTAATCCCGATAATACGATCGTTTGAGCGGGTCCTGGTTGAAAGTCTTTGTCCCTAAACTCGGTAAGATAGAATTCTTTACACCCAATACCCAAATAAGCATCGCCATGAGTTCCAGCTGCCATTCCTTGCGCACCTGTTTTAATTAGAACAGATATTTGATTAACGTTAGCCATTTTAATGGGAACTATATACTTTACACCGGAAAATATTGTGGTATAATTCTCTTATCATGAGAGGAGGATGCCATGCCTTATAAGATCAATACTGCAATCAGTGTCTGCCAGTTGATGGAAATGTTTCCTGACGAGGAAACCGCACGACAGTACCTTGAGGATCGTCGCTGGAAATATGGTGTGTCTTGCCCGACATGTCAAAGCCTATCGGTCTATACAAGATCGGGAAAACGAAAAGGGATGTATGACTGTCGAGGATGCGGCAAGCATTTTAGTGTTCGGACCGGTTCCATTTTTGAAAAATCACACATTCGACTTCACAAATGGCTCTATGCCATTTACACCGTCATGACTTCTCGAAAGAGCATTAGCGCTATGCAATTAAGCAAAGAAATTGGGGTCACGTATAAGTCCGCCTGGTTTGTGTTGCATCGGATTCGAGAGGCTTGCCGTGGCGATCTTACCCGTCTCTCAGGAATCGTAGAAATCGACGAAACGTATGTGGGCGGGAAAGAACGGAACAAGCACTGGAAGAAAGGGGATAAACCGAAAGCCGGGACAGTTGGCAAACAACCCGTCCTCGGCATGAGGGAGCGTGGTGGCAAGACCGTGGCCCTGCCAGTGCCTGCGACGGATCGGCTTACGCTGTGGACGGAGATTCAAGAGGCGATAGAAATAGGCAGCACGCTCTATACGGATGACCATGCCGCCTATCGAGGCATTGAGCGTAAAGGCTATCAGCACCAAGCCGTAAACCATTGGCATTGAGAGCGTTTGGGCGGTCTTAAAACGTGGACTGAACGGCACATTCCATCAAGTATCCGTCAAGCATTTATCGCGTTATATTCATGAATTTTCGTTCAGGCTCAATGAAGGACGTTGTGGCCGGGAGACCATGCACCGCATTGAAAGCGTCTGTGATGCGGCCATTGGCAAACGCTTAACGTATCAGGGGCTTGTCCAATGAGCGCCGTAGGGACCGGCCTCTTGGATTCGGCTGTGGATGTGCTTTTTGCTCACTCCCCACTCGTTCACCGCTTGATCCAGGGAGACGCCACACTCCGTGCTTCGATCACGAGAGAAAGCGTGGATTTAATTGTGACCTCTCCCCCCTATAACGTTGGCAAAGCATATTCTGGTGCCCAACAAGATGATTCATTGCCCTACGACGCCTATTTGAACTTTTCTAAACAGTGGCTGACGAATTGTTTTCATTGGACGAAATCGACCGGTCGCTTATGCGTCAATGTCTCGCTGGATAAAAACAAGAATGGCAAGCAACCGCTTTCAGCAGACATCACGCGATTAGCAATGGAGGCCGGGTGGTGCTATCATGCGACTATTCTGTGGAATGAAGGCAATATCTCCCGTCGCACGGCATGGGGGAGTTGGAAGTCAGCCAGCGCCCCTCATGTCATTGCCCCTGTGGAAACCATTATTGTGCTCTATAAAGATACGTGGAAACGTGAGCGCCCTGGAAACAACGATATTAGCGCCGAGGAATTTAAGGAATGGTCGTTGGGGTCATGGTCATTCAATGGAGAGAGCGGGAAACGGATTGGTCATGAGACCCCATTTCCAAGAGAACTGCCGAAACGCTGCATCAAGATATTCTCGTTTATCGGGGACACGGTGTTTGATCCGTTTGTCGGATCTGGCACTACTATGATAGAAGCGATCCGACATGGTCGGCAAGCCATTGGTCTTGAGAAAGAGCCCAAATATTGTGAGCTGACCAGAGATCGGATTTTCAAGGAATGCAATCTCTCATTGAGGAAATCCTTACCGATAAGGCAGGGAAAATCTACTGCACCGTGTTGGAGCAGTTAATCTATCAACGGCCCTCTCAAGATTGAGTCCGGGGAGGTGACTGGTCTCACAGCCTGCCTCCTCGCCAATACCGATGCCTATGACAACCTGCTTTCCACGCTGAAACAGCGAACATTTGAGTTAGCCAAACAGATTACCCCGTTACATGGCAGTCCGGTAACAACTACATAAATCCCTTAAATTACCCCGCAATCATAGGGGTACCAAGTTAAAATGGGGGTATTAATGGGGGTATGGAATCAACAATTCAACTCATGTACCAATTGAATACGCCATGAATAGGCTAGTATGTTGCTTAATATTTATAATTGACATTAATCGAGTTCAACAATAAGGAGGGTACTGATGCAGGCCCCCATTAAAAAGATCATCTTAGCTACTGACTTCTCAGACACTGCTAAAGATGCAAGCTTATATGCCCTGTGGTTAGCCAAGACTCTAGGAGCAGAACTCATACCCCTGCACGTATTTGATACAGCAGTGTGGAATATTCCATCACACTATTACTTAAAGCCAGGATTCGATGGAGTAGTTGAAGGGGTTGAAGATAGCAAACAACGAGGAAAAGACACTCTTCGTAAATTAAAAGAGGAGTTTGATATTAAAGTGGATACTGTTTTTACTGAGGGCCGTGCTGGGGAAGAGACTGTTCGTGTTGCGACCGAACTCAATGCGGATCTCATCGTCCTTGGAACACATGGCTATAGTGGATGGAAACGATTTACCATCGGAAGTGTTGCAGAGTATATTGTCAGACACGCCCCGTGCGCTGTTCTTACTACCAAGCATTTAGAGCGACGTAAAGAAGACCGACGTAAATCGAACCGCAGACAGTCAGATAACCAGTAGAAACCAAAAAAGGGCGTGCTCTAATATTCTTTCACAAGAGAATTAGATCCTACCTCAGTTCAGTCGCACAAGGTGTACTTACATGCTCTGGGCAAAACCCGATTCCAATTAACCGAGCAGGAAGCCGACGTAAAAACGGGAACCGTGCTAAAAGTTGAATGAGGAAAGGAGGTGAGAGAAAACTATCGTCCCGCAACACACGACTGATAACACGATTCTGTATGGAAAGCTGTACTTGCTGAGTTAGACGAGTTGGCCACTCTCGCCGACGCTGAACCCGGCGTAGATCCTCCGTGATAAGCCGATTTGAGCGCAATGGGCCAGCCAATAAGTTCGCTGCGGCTAGCGCATCCTGAATTGCGAGGTTAATGCCAACACCGCCAACCGGAGACATAGCATGCGCAGCATCACCAAGGCAAAGAAGCCCCGGGCGAAACCACTGATGCAACCGATCTAATTGGACGGTTAGTAGCTTAATTTCTTCCCAATCTTGGAGCTCACCAACACGGCCACTTACAAAAGGTGAAAGTTTTACGATATCGTCGCGGAGAGCCGGTAGCCCTCGCTCTCGAATCTGCCCAATTGACCCTTTCGAGATTACGAAGCCGCACTGCCAGTACTCACCTCGATTCAGTATAATAAAAACCCGTCCTGTGTCAAATCGGGCTACTGGATCTTTAGGATCACCAGACTGCCGTGTAAGCTTAAACCACAGAACATCCATGGGTGCACCAAAATCCTGCACCTTCAAGTTAGCTTGGGTCCGGACAACCGAGTGTCGTCCATCGGCCCCCACCACCAGGTTTGTACGTACCGACAATGGTCTCCCCGAAGATATTGCATTGAGTCCAATGACACACTTTTTTTCCTCGATGAGCCCGGTAACTTCCGACTGCATGCGCAAATGAAATGTAGGGTATCGAGCTGCCTCCAGAGTGAGAAAATTAAGAAAATCCCATTGCGGCATAAAGGCAATGAATCGACATTCGGTTTGTAGGTGACTGAAATCCGCTACTGTAAGTGCTAAATCACCAAACAGTACATTAATCTGCAACACTTTTTGATGTGGCAAATGCAGTAATTTTTGGAGGAGTCCAAGTTCATGCATGACCTCCAACGTCGATGGATGAAGCGTATCTCCTCGGAAGTCACGCAGAAAATCTGCGTGCTTTTCTAAAACCAATACTTCAACACCTGCGCGAGCTAGCAGTAATCCCAAAATTACTCCAGCTGGACCAGCTCCCGCAATACAACATCGTACCGAAACCGTATCCATATCTATACTAATGAATAGTTAATAGAGAAAAACAAGAAAAATACTACAGATCAAGTGCTATGTTTATTTTTTAAGTGTTTGCAGATATTCTTTAAGATCTCGCTTCACCTCTGGTGCTAGAATATAAAGCCCAATAATATTCGGAATACCGAGCGAGAGGAACATGGCGTCAGAGAAACGAATAACATTCCTCAGTTCCGTCTCCGCACCGATGACAACGAACACGCAAAATATAAGTTTAAAGGCTAGCGCAACCCACCGCTTTTCCCCGAACAGGAAGGTCAGACACTTCTCGCCGTAATAATACCAGGTAATCATCGTTGAATAAGCAAATAGCACAACACACAAAGCCAACACATAAGGAAACCATGAAACCGCACTTCCCATCGCAGCGGAGGTCAGCTCAACTCCGGCCATGCCGTCTGTTGTTTCATACACACCGGAAATCACGATAATCAGGGCCGTCATCATACAAATAACAATCGTATCAACAAAAGACCCCATCATCCCGGCGATGCCTTGTTTAGCCGGAATATTCGTCTGCGCTGTCGCGTGAACGATAGCCGATGAACCAAGACCTGCTTCATTGGAAAACGTCGCCCGCTGTACCCCGGCAAGCAAGGCACCGATAAAACCGCCGACCCCGGCCTGCAATGAGAAAGCAGAGGTTACAATAATACCAAGCGCACCTGGCAAGGCAGGCAAATTCATCGCAATAATGATAAACCCGGCCAGCAGATATATTCCCGCCATGAAAGGTACGATTTTCGATGCTGCACGAGCGATCGATTTAATTCCGCCTATAATAACAACCGCCACCATAGCAGCCATTATCAGGCCAAAAACCCAGCCCTTGCCGTAGAACCAGCTTGCCTCGCCGCCTGTGACATTGAGGACCTGTGCAAAGGATTGGTTGGCCTGAAACATGTTACCGCCGCCTATGGCGCCACCAATACAGGCCACTGCAAATAATGTAGCCAGAACTGTTCCCAAATATGGGATGCCACGATTATTCAGCGCATCACGGAGATAATACATCGGCCCGCCTGAAATCTTTTTCCTGTCCTCTGGATCGGGATGATGGCGGTATTTCACGCCGAGGGTCACCTCAATAAACTTTGTCGACATGCTGAACATGCCCATGATAGCCATCCACAGGGCCGCGCCCGGCCCGCCGACTGTAACCGCCACAGCCACACCTGCAATATTGCCAAGTCCCACCGTGCCCGAAAGCGATGTTGCAAGAGCCTGAAAAGAACTGATTTGTCCGTCGGCATCCGGTTCCGGATAACGGTTAAAAGCCACCGCGACCGAATGTTTAAAATAACGGATATTGATAAAGCCAAAATAGAACGTAAAAAACACCGAGGCCGCAGCAAGCCAAAGCAGGATCAACGGCACTTTAATCGGGTCACCCGCCGCATTGGTAAGGCCAAGATCAAGGCTGTACAAAACTATGGATTCAGAAATATCGGCCAACTTTGCAAACGTGCCGTTGATCAGGGAGTCTTTGCTCATGCTCGCTCCTTATGTGTTCGGGATTTGCTATTCACAAATAGGATTGGAAACCGGATGTGAGGGATAAATAGTGGATGCCCACTTCTTAATTGTTTTGCGATCCATACCTGACGCTTTGATAATCCGGCCAGCATAACGATTACAAAACAGATCCGGCTTCATCTTGGCCGCACTGTGGAACCATGCCACCAAAGAATAGAACATCTGACTTCTGTCCTTTTATAGCAATATGTTTTAACAACAATAGGACAATAGGAATAAGTCAACTCGAAAGATTATCCGCAGCCTCTCAGGTAATGTCAATTTTACGCTGATAGTTTTTGATATAAAATGCACTAACTAGGGGGACGTAGCTCAGCTGGGAGAGCGTCGCGTTCGCAATGCGAAGGTCGGGAGTTCGATTCTCCTCGTCTCCACCAATAAACAAGCGGATTACAGAAATGTGATCCGTTTTTATTTTTTCCATGGGACACTAGTGGGACACTAATAAATAACAATTATAGCTAATTCAATAATTCACTAAGTGCCAAAAAACATATCATATATAGTGCATTTCTGTTTTTAAGTGTCTCATAGATGCCCCATGAATAACACAAATTTATTCTATTAGATATGGTTCAAATAGTTACAAACATATTCCTTGTCATTGTTAAGTGATCGATTATTTTCACGGCGATATGACTGCTTTTAGTTTTTCAAACGGTTCTGATGTGTCGCTTGGGAGATTCCTTTTGGCGTAACCTTCTCTAATTTTGAGAGTAGTCTTTCACTTGCTGGTTTCGGTCTCACTATTTTTTTAGGGTGCTTGGTACGCTTCAGCCATACCAAAATTTGGGAAAGGAAAGGGAGGTAGGTACTACATTGCACTTAGTTGCCAAAAGCGGACGTTCATATACGCACAAAAAATCCCGACACTAGGCCGGGCTAAATTTAATAGTCGTAGAAAACGTTTTGCCGAATGATTTATTTATGGATTGATTTTGGTGATCTTAGCGCCTTCGATACTTATTCCACCAAAGGCTCCTTTCTGATCAAAGATAAAGGCATAAATTTGGCCTTTGAGTGTAGTCGATGAAAAATTCTTGCCGAAACCTACGTCTACAATGACGAGACTCGGACCTACACCAAGCTCCCATCCACCGCTATTGTCGAGATAAGATAATGAGTCGTCATCCATAAAGAATAACGCATATCCAAACCCCTGGAGACCAGCTTGAAAACCAAAGGACGCCATTAAGGTATTGTAATAACCCGTCGTCGTCCCATTTACCCGAAGTGCCCCCTTGCCATATTGGGCACCAAATCCGAAATCAGCTTTATAAATATTAGGAAACACTAGGATTCCTTTAGCGTTTGCCCGGAGCCCCTTGGCAGCATGGCTCGACTTGTAAAGTTTCTCCAAGGCAACATTTACATCATTGTCTATTACTTGGGCATCTAATGATTTGCCAGCTTGTGCAGGGGCAATTACTGTTACTGCCGCAACAGTTCCAAGTAACAGAGCCGTTAACCATACGTATCTTTTGATAGTAAACATATCGTTGTTTCCACCTCCTATTATACATACGTCGTATCAATATTTCTTCATGTTACCAGTGCGATCAAGAATAATTATAAAGGCTGAACACGCATATTATCCATATTGCCTAAAAAAACAAATAACCAAACAAGTAGGAAACCGTGAACGTCTGCTTTACGACGAAAATAGTTATTCGCGGATTTTCCTTAGGGAAAATTTTTTTCGCTAAAATTGGGGAAAGGAAAGAGAGGTAGGTACTACATTGATAGGAGGTGGGATTATAATCAGACTAAGTATACCCCCACTAGTCCTAATATGACTTTGTCATGGGACACTGGTGGGACACTCACAGATAAATAACTACCAAAAAGGACAATACACCACAATAAACAGAGTAGATTAACTCATTGATTGAATTGTTCTAGTTTGTCGCAGTGTGTTGTAACTAGTTGATTACTATGAATTCGCAATGCGAAGCTCGGGAGTTCGATTCTCCTCGTCTCCACCATCAAACCCCCACCCGAGTAAGAACGAAGGTTAGGAATGCTCTCTTGAACATCTCATCCTTCGCTTTGACTTTGCTACATACATCGCACGATCCGCTGCAGTAATTGCTTCGAATAGTCCTAGTCTGTGATCTCGCAGGGCCTTACCAACGGAAGCACTAATTCCGTTGGACAATAACGCATTTGTGACATTCTTGAAAATTGCCTCACATCCGTCCGCATCACATTCGATACCTAATATGGCGAATTCATCTCCACCGATTCTTGCAACGATGTCGTTCTCCCTTAAAACGCTTTTAATACTATTAGATGCGCTCCGGATGAGCGCATCACCGTGCACATGTCCTTTTGTATCGTTGACCTGCTTGAGTCCATCCAGATCTACGATTAATACACATGCGGGGCTACCATAACGCTTTGCTCGAGCTTCTTCTGTGGCGACACTTTGTTCCCAACCATGGCGATTTAATAGGCCCGTTAATACATCAGTCCGTGCTGCCTGCTGACTGCGTTCCAAGAGTCTTGCCTGTTTGGCAGCCTTTAGATCAGCGACAAGAACAGTCCCGAGAAGTCTGGCAAGGAACTCAATCAAGGGTAGCTCATCTCTTATCGATTCATCCTGTGGATTTGGATCGATCGCACACAACGTTCCAAACAGTGAGCCATCTGTACTTGCCAATGGCACACCGATGTATGCGCCAATCTGGACTTGTTGGGCGATTGGCGACGCTGCAAAAAGGGGTACATTTTGGGCATGTGGAACAATTCGGGGACCGTGTCCAAGGACCATCTCTGAGCAAAAGGAATCACCCCAGCGAAACACTGTCCCTTCTTCTACGTTGTAACCGTGATTCTCAGCCTGCAATACGAGACAGTCTGAACCCTCCACCCTTGTCATCATCTAAAGATCAAATCCAAGACGCTGATGCAAGTACGCTAAGGTCGCACGGCTAGCAGCCTCAAAATCATCGAAAGTAGTTAGTTTAATCATGGGATGATTCTTTTCCGTTTCGAAACGGCAGACGCTCTACATAGGTGAGCTGGAAAGGCACAATATAGCTAAAACTTTCATGGCTAACCAGAATGGCGGGTACGATGAATAGACATGAAAAATCAGGCGTGGTTCCCAATAGATAACAACGGTTATTTTTAGAAAACTGGGCGGGAAACTTATACTGGTGTGACATGTCAGCATCCTTGTACATTAATAAAATTCTGATTAAGGCACAAGAAGCACCAAGACACATGAGTCTTGATTTTCTGGTAACTCCGCTATCTTTTTGCAAGACCGTAAGCTTTGCGTCCCCACCTCGCGATGGGTTTGCCCTTTTTCAGATACACATATATTTTATAGCAACTATTTGAGCTTGACAACTTCCAAAGGTCTCTCTAAATAAAAATTTGATAAACATAAGTTTATAAGAACCCTTCTTATCTGTATCGGCAAATGACAACCAAGTTGACCTTAATGCGTTATATCCTGTCATCCATTCATCGAGAAGTAACCTCATGTCACAGATGAAGGACAAAAAACTAAGCGGTGGCTTGTGCTGACTAGACAAGGTAGTTGGAAGGCCAAATTAACCTTATATAACTCTTCAGGGGAGGTTGATATGAAAACGATCAAATTACTGAGCCTTATCATCGTCCTACTTGGATCAATTACAAGTGGCTCAATATGGGCGGCAGCACGTAGCGGGGGTGGGCATGGTAGTGGAAGTGATCACCATGCTGTAGGCGGCCAGCTTGCTGGAGGGTCCCACTTTAGTGGAGGTCAACCCTATGCTAGCGGGCTACAAGTTGCCAGAAGAGGCGGCCGGGGTGCCAGAGGAGGAGGCCGGGGATTTAGCGGAGGCCGAGGTTTTAGCGGTGGTCGACACTTTAGAGGAGGTGGAAGGGGTTTCTATGGTCACGGTTTCTATGGTCGGGGTTTCTATGGTCGCGGTTTTGGTGGCTACGGCCCGGGCATAGGTTTTGGTGGTTACGGTGCGTATTATTATCCACCCTATTACTACGGATGGTAGAACACAGTATCTTCACAGTCCGAGCATGTGTGCAACCAACGCACATGAGCATTGGTACTATAGAATTTCCTCACTTTTCAACTTTCTATGCTTATCATGATCTTAGCTTAGGATGAGCTAAGCGCCCTTCTTCTCTCAAAATCATGTTATACTGCACACTTGCTGTGCATTTTTCCTTTTACGTGGTTCATATAGCACAGCTGTCGAAGTCCCCTGAGCTCACACTGGCTCTTTCGGTGCAGTCTTTCAGTAGAACGGGGCAACGCTGCTCTTGCATCGTGGTAAGAATTTATTATTGATCCGCCGTATGTGTGTGACCTGAGCACACGGTGGTATGGACGAGAAGGGACTACGAGGCCCTTCCCCATCCCGATTAGGGTTTGTTTCAACGGAGGTTATCCATGGAACATCAACAATACAATATCAAGTTTCCTGTTACAAAGCCTCATCAGCTTGAACAGGATAATGCTTTTTTCAGCCTCAACGAGAACGAACAGGAAATTAAGCTCCGCTTTCACGATTATGGCGAACTTTACAAACATCCTGGTCTATACGAACAACTTTTTTATCAACGCCTTAAGTGCATCTCCCCAAAAAAAGTTAGTGATACCCTGAATAAGGTTTTACGAGATAACCGCGTTGAAATGACAGAGTTACGCGTGCTTGATCTAGGAGCTGGAAACGGGATGTTTGGAGAGCAATTGCACGCTGTGGGCGTAGCCCGGGTCATTGGCGTCGACATCTGCGAAGAAGCCTATATCGCTTGTGAACGTGACAGGCCAGGAGTATACGATGCATATTATGTACGTGATTTTTGTGATCTGGACTCTATAACAAAGAAAAAACTGGCCGCATGGCAGTTTGATTGTCTATCTTGTGTTGCCGCGCTTGGATTTGGTGATATTCCAGCAAAAGCCTTTGCCCATGCATTCAATTTGATTGCATCATCAGGATGGGTTGCCTTCAATATCAAGGACTCATTCCTGCTTGAGAGTGATATTTCGGGCTTCTCTCGCTTGATTAAGGCACTGTCTGTAAGTGGTGCGCTGGAAGTTCATCATTTAGAACGGTATCGGCATCGTATTTCCATTGACGGGCGTCCGTTGTTCTATTACGCACTAGTCGGCAGAAAGAAGTTTAATATCCCTGACAATATAATGGATAAACTCGACCACACTGAAAACTAAGCTCCGCGGCAACACGCTAGTAGGTCAACTACAATCGTGAAGCTAAGAACGTACAGCGATGAGTCTAGCTCTTTACTAACATTTTTTAGAGTCACCTTTGCATTCGGTAATTGTGCAGAGTCAACAGGAAGATGTTTTCCTGCAACTGACTTACCCCACGCTCTTGAAAACGTGGATATTGCTCCAGTACATCAAGTTGTGCTACAAGACATATCTTGGCATGCTCGCTGTAGAGCTCTTCTACCTCACCTCCTGAAACCGCAAACGGTGGACCCGACATTTCCGGCTGGGAATAATCTAAAGTAATAAGTAAAACCTGCGTTGTGGGCGGAAGGATGCCAATAAGGTGACGTACATAATTTTCTCGCATATTAGGCGGCAGCGCGATCAGAGCTGCGCGATCGTATACTGCGCTCACGTTCGCTAAGTCTTTTTGGCCTAAATCGAAAAAATTACCGCCAAGAATGCAAATCCCATTTGTTTCATAACGATTAAATTTATCCCCACCAAGGTAATACAGGGTATGACCGCTTTCTTCAAAAAACGCTTCTATGGCGATAACGCTAAATTCCACACCCAACACCGAATACCCTTGGTTACATAACCACAACATATCGCGACTTTTGCCGCAAAGGGGTACGAATACCTTGCTGCCTTGAGCAAGACGTAATTCCTGCCAATACCGACACAAATAAGGATTAATATCGCTCTGGTGAAAGCCGATTTCTTCCTGCTCCCAACGTTCCAGCCAATAATCCTTTTCCATCTATATGATCCAATCAGCTTTGTTTCATGATACGTAGAACAATCGGGTAAAAGATTGATCACGCTTCGACAAACTTAATGAAGCTATATAAAAATAATATCTCTGCACAAACTGTTTCGAGTACTACACCATTTTTGGAGATTTAGGTGCTTTTACGCAAATAAGGATCGATTATAAAACTGAAAACCAGAGCGGCATAAAAAGACAAAGTCCAGTTTATTCAGGACTTTTATATTGTTTTGGCACAACGTTGGGCACCACAAAACGGATGGGTTGGTGCAAACTCTAAACTGCAATTGCTGCCTGCCTATATACTTCTCAGTTACCTGGTATCGCGTTGTAGGCTATCATATTACGCCCTCAACCATGTCCGAAAATCAATTGCCACATGCACGGCGTTAGACTAACGCCGTTACATTGGCGCCTATTTATCTATAGCCTTTCATACCTTAATAATATACGAGCTTTGCATTTTAAGAATACGTCAACGCATTTGCGGAGCCGTGTAGGTGGTTTCTTTGTCAAAATCTTGCCAGATGTAATCAGCTTCGACTAGTGGTGTAGTGGGAACCATAAACGTTGCCACGTCTATAGCCCCGCTTACTGTGCGTCCGACCGCATGCACAAGGCCAACGAAAAACCCATTCGTCATGCCATAAGCAATACCATCACTACGGCTGGTTACAATCATGGTCTTAGGAATCTCCACAAAACCGGTAACGATATTAGCAACACCGTTACCAAGTTTTTCACCTATTTTAGTAGGATACTCATGTGCCATTGTCACATGGGGCGAGAAAAAGAATAACACCGATAGTATTAGCAGCAATTTGAGCATCGTTTTCATTAGCAACTCAACTCCATAAAAAAATAAATCAGATTAAATTAAGTCCCACATTCAGATTATAGAAAGAACCCATACACCGCAGGTAATACATATAGATATTTTTACCACTCTATATTTCATTAGGGATACCAACTTACCACGTCTTGCTTTGATATTATTTAAATTTCTTCCTCATACGACAAGGCTAAGCGTTATTATATTCCGCTTTATACTAGTACGGAAAATTTGGCAAAAATTTTTGATCAGAAAAAAAGGCGCAGAATTACTCGTTGTAAATGAAGTTTACTCAAACATTAAAGCGAAAGTTCATCACATCGCCATCCCTTACCACATATTCCTTCCCCTCTAACCGCAACTTGCCCGCTTCCTTTGAGCCCTGTTCACCCCTACAGACGGTGAAATCTTCGTACGCAATGACTTCAGCACGAATAAATCCTTTCTCAAAATCTGTGTGAATCACTGCAGCAGCTTTCGAGGCGGTATCGCCTTTGTGTATGATCCAGGCGCGCACTTCCTTAATACCGGCAGTAAAATAAGTTTGCAATCCAAGTAGTTGGTAGGCAGCTCGGATGAGTCGGTTCAAACCTGGCTCTTCCAGCTTAGTGTCAGCCAGGAATATCCTTTTATCCTCATCAGAAAGCTCAGCAATTTCAGCTTCTAGTGCTGCACAAATCACCACTACCGGCGTGTCCTCCTGAGCGGCATATTCTTCTACCTGTGCTAGAAGAGGATTGTCAGTAAATCCCTTTTCATCAACGTTGGCCACATAGATCATTGGTTTAGCAGTAAGCAAGCATAGTGGCTTTAGCAACTGCTGCTGTTCTTTGTCCAATTCTTGGTTTCTAGCCGGTTTTCCTTGATCAAGGTGCGCTCGAGTTTTTTCTAACAGTGCAACCAGTTTGATTGCTCCTTTATCACCACTAGATTTAGCTAGTTTCGTTTCACGATGCAGTGTTTTTTCCACTGTAGCTAAGTCAGCCAATGCCAATTCAGTCTGTATAGTCTCGATGTCTGAGAGAGGGTCCACCTTTCCAGCAATGTGAACAACCTTGTCATTGGTAAAACAACGCACCATGTTGATAATACCGTCGGTCTCACGAATGGTGGCAAGAAACTTGTTGCCTAACCCCTCCCCTTTAGACGCACCAGCAACAAGACCGGCAATATCTACGAACTCAACAATGGCAGGCTGAACCTTCTGTGGCTTAACAATTTCGCAAAGTCTAGGTAAACGTGGATCAGGTACCTTGACTATGCCAACATTGGGTTCGATAGTACAGAAAGGATAGTTTTCCGCAGCGATGCCACCCTTGGTCAATGCATTAAATAGTGTGGACTTCCCTACATTGGGTAAGCCGACGATTCCACATTGCAGACTCATAAGTTTATTTAACTATAAATAATAAAAAAATAAGAGGTGAAATAAGGATAATGATTTTCTTCATGAGTTATATTTCACGCTTCACTACTCTTCGTATGCAAAGCTAGCATCGCTGCCTGACAATCCCATCGGGCAATCAGTGGCCATATCTCTAGACTACGATGGATAGCCTCATCTATTTTGATCGCTTCTTCCTTACGCGGTAACTGCAACACATAATCCACCACTGAATCTTTGTCTCCAGGGTGGCCGATTCCGATGCGCAGCCTCCAGAAGTCTCTAGTAACAAGGCGCGTAGCGATATCCTTCAACCCATTGTGCCCCCCCAACCCTCCACCTAACTTCAGCCGGGATATCCCTGGAGGCAAATCCAACTCATCGTGAACCACAAGAATTTGTGCGGGTTGGATTTTATAAAAATGACACAGCCTCGCCACAGCTTGCCCACTGGCGTTCATGTAGGTCTGAGGGCTAAGTAGCCACAATTCATTGCCCACTTGTCCGATACGAGTGCATAGGCCATGAAATTTCACCTCTGCTTTAAGCGTGACCTGCAATTTTTCAACTAGTTGTGACATCCACTGAAACCCTGCATTGTGGCGTGTAGCAACATACTCTTTCCCAGGATTTCCGAGACCGACGATAAGTTTCATTGGAAACATCTCTATATTAACTGCCCATTAAAAAGCCCGCCGGAACCAGTCTAACTCCAGCGGGCAATGAGTAACTGGTGAATATTATTTCTTCTTCCCAGCATCTTTATTGTCAATTTCCTTCACATCTTCTTCTTTCTTCTGAACTGTTGTCGGAATGTCTTCAGCGGCCACTGGAGCAGCGGCTGACTCCTCGGAAATCACGGCACGTGGAATTATGATTGTTGCCACAGCTGAATTGTCCCCTCTTGTCAACGCAGGTATTTCTACTCCATGCGGCAACTTTAAGTTACTCAGGTGTACTGAATTATTAGCAGCCAACTCAGTCAAATCAACCTGAATAAATTCTGGTAAATCTCTAGCTAAACAGGATATATCTAATTCAGTGAGTACGTGGCTGACGATACCACCAGATATTTTTACTCCAGGTGAAACCTCAGCATTAACAAAGTGTAACGGCACCTTCATATGTATCTTCTTGTTCTGGTCAACCCGCTGGAAGTCAATGTGCAACACCTGCAACTTAAACGGGTGCATCTGCAGATCGCGCAATAATACCTGCTCTTTTTCTCCTCCCAAATCAATGGACAAAATGGAAGCATGAAAAGCTTCTAGCTTGAGCTTGTTATATAAGTTGTTGTGATCAAGTTCAATAGCTTGTGCTGGATTTTCTCCACCATAGATGATTCCCGGAACCTTCCCGCAACCACGCAGGCGGCGGCTCGCACTCTTGCCCTGTAACGCACGCTTATTAGCGCTGATTTCGATTTGCATTTTACTTCTCCAAAATAGGATTACCCACGACCAGATGATCAAAACAAAAATGATATCTCTTTCACCCTTACTCCATGAATAGCGAACTTACTGAATCCTCATTACTAATCCTTAACATTGTTTCTGCCAACAAACTCGCCACGCTCAACTGTTGAATGCGTTTACAAGCCTTTGCATCGTCACGCAAGGGAATGGTGTCCGTAACTACCAACTTGTCTAACGCAGAATTTTCAATATGCTTCACAGCTTCACCCGAAAGTACCGGGTGAGTACAGTAAGCTACCACACTTTGTGCACCCTCTTCTTTCAATGCTCTAGCTGCCTCACACAAAGTGTTAGCAGTGTCCACCATATCATCCATAATAACGCAAGCGCGTCCCTTAACTTCACCAATAATGTTCATTACCTTGGCCACATTGGGCTTAGGACGTCGTTTGTCTATAATCGCTAGATCACATTCTAGACGCTTCGCCATTTGCCTTGCTCGCACCACACCTCCTACATCGGGCGAAACTACTACTAGATTCTGGTAATCACACTTCCATACATCACCTAGTAGAATCGGCATACCGTAGATATTGTCCACTGAAATATCAAAGAACCCTTGAATCTGATCCGAGTGTAAATCCATCGTCAGCAATCTATCGATTCCAACAGTAGTTAGCATATTCGCCACTACTTTTGCGGTAATTGGCACCCGTACTGAACGTGGCCTTCTGTCCTGACGTGCATAGCCAAAATAAGGAATTGCTGCAGTAATACGTCCAGCAGAAGCGCGTTTTAACGCATCCACCATTACCAAAATTTCCATCAAACTATCGTTTGAAGGCATGCAAGTAGACTGCAACACAAACACGTCCTTGCCGCGCACGTTCTCAAGAATTTCCACCATTATCTCACTGTCACTAAAACGGTCGACCGTTGCACGACCCAGGTGGATGTGAAGATGCCGCACGACATCCTGAGCCAGCTTAGGATTGGCGGTACCGGTGAAAACCATTAGGCTATCGTAAGACATAGCTATAGACTAGATACTGGGAAACAAAAATAACTCCTTACAACATCATATCGAAAAGTAGCCTGGACATTAGTCCCTATAATTAGTCCCTATATTATATATGGCTGGGGAGGTAGGGATCGAACCTACGAATGCTGGGATCAGAACCCAGTGCCTTACCGCTTGGCGACTCCCCAGAATTACGAATTACTGCTTCGCAAAATCTTCATGGAATGCCGATCCAATCTCTGAACCACAAAACTACTCAATTTATAATAGGAACTAATAGTACCTATTATATATGGCTGGGGAGGTAGGGATCGAACCTACGAATGCTGAGATCAAAACCCAGTGCCTTACCACTTGGCGACTCCCCAGAATTACGAACTACTGTTTCGCAAAATCTTGCATGGGATGCCGATCCAATCCCTGCACTACAAAACCACTCATATCGATAGGAACACGTGCAAGCGCCATTCGTGCTGCCGACTCTGTAACAAACGCGGCGAACACACAAGCACCAGAACCGGTCATTGCCACCATCGTAGCGCTGTCGAGCCGTTTGAGCCATTCTAGGTGACGCCCTATTTCGGGATATGCCGAGCATACCACCGACTCTAAATCATTATGTCCGTGCCTGACAGAAAAGGGCGGTATTTTGACCGGAATTGTGTTTCGTGTCAATTCTTTACTGGCAAAAATCTCTGCTGTTGGCACTTGCACAGGTGGCGCCAAAATCAGATACCAGGCCGGTAGCAACGCGATAGGCACGAGCTTTTCACCTATCCCTTCGGCAAAAGCATTCTCACCAAATATGAACACGGGTACATCTGCCCCCAGACTAAGGCCCAACTTCATTAGCCTTTCCCTGCCCCAGTCCAAACCCCACAGGCGGTTGAGCGCCAAGAGCGTAGTTGCCGCATCCGAACTACCCCCGCCAAGCCCACCGCCCATTGGAATACGTTTTTCCAGGAATATTTCTACACCAAGAGGAATTCCACTTTCATGCTGCAACAACTTCGCGGCACGGGTGCACAAATCTTTCTCTACTGGCACTCCAGAAGTAGGAGTATGTAACTTGATCTCACCATCTTCCCGCACGATGAAGCTCAACTGATCAGAAAAATCGAGTAAACGAAAAACTGTTTGTAGTAAATGGTAGCCGTCCTTTCTACGACCTACCACATGTAAGAACAAATTAAGTTTGGCAGGAGCAGAGTAAGTGAATTTGACCATTGAATTAATGTTCACTTCATTTAGCAATTAGCTATTTAGTCTCCCAGTTATCTATTACTAATTTAATTTTAAGATCACTACGATTAAGAACCAACGCTCTAGGACGTGCAGCTTGTATTAATTGCGATGGAAAATAACTTGAATATGTAATCTCCCAGCCATCCTGCCGTATAGCCACAACACGTCCCTCTATATCCATGTCTATCTCCGACTTCGTTGTGGGCGAGCTCACGCCTCGCACCCAGTATTGCAAGCCTAAGAGGGGTAAACGCCAGCCCAATATTTGTTTAGTTAGATTTTCTACATTTGCAGCACGGTAAATCTTCTGTTCCGAGGTTGTAAGTAAAACAACATCTTGATTGCGCCGAATTTGCGCCACAATCTGCCCAAATGGAGAAAGAAGGTGAATTTCATCGTCTGCGTTGGTATGACGCCAGCGTACCCCACCGGAAAAACCATGCTCTCCATCTTTTGCCGAGACTCTACCCATAAGTTCAAAATTTACGGGTGCCACGCCTGTTTCCGGTTCAACAACGATAGTGTTCACAACGAAGGCCTTTGGAGCAAATGAGGCACAACCAACAAGCAAAGAAAACATACAAAAGATCAACTGATAGAGAAGAAAAGAGAATCTTCTTCCAGCAAATTCAGGCAGCCACACCTTATACAAAAAGTGTCTCCCGCCAAAATGATTTATCATTTTCCAGATGCAACACTAAGGCATGAATTTCTTCATGGTATTGAGCAATACTTCGTTTCCTGGATGACTTTTGATGGTGGAACGCCAAACCTCTTTCGCCTCTTCCTTCGTGCCCTGCATCCACAAAACCTCGCCCAAATGAGCTGCGATTTCTGGATCGCGTTTAATCACGAACGCTTGCTTCAGATAACTTACTCCTTTATTAAGATTACCCATGCGGTAATACACCCAGCCCAAACTGTCTATGATGTATGGATCCTCAGGAGAAAGTTTAATGGCTTTTTCGATCAACTCCAGCGCTTCCGGCAAGCGGTTGCTGTGTTCTGCAAAGCTATAGCCGAGCGCATTGTGGGCGTGAGCATGGTCTGGTTTTAACTGAATCAGCT
Source organism: Nitrosomonadaceae bacterium (assembly GCA_965248035.1). Taxonomy (GTDB): domain Bacteria; phylum Pseudomonadota; class Gammaproteobacteria; order Burkholderiales; family Nitrosomonadaceae; genus BJGV01. The sequence goes on along the minus strand of OZ252054.1, from coordinate 1,291,766 downwards.
TACGTAAATCTCTTTCCAAAACATCAAGTTTGCCGATTTTTTCAGCAGCCATAGCACGATCGTAGAGCAATTCGGGATAATCAGGCAGTTTCTCTAGGCCATTACTAAGTAAATAAAACACCTCCTGATGGGCGCCTGCCTCACGTAGCAATTCTGCTTCGGTGACTATCAGATGAGCACGCTGCTGATCATTCTTGACTGGTAGTTGTTGTAAATGCTTGCGAGCCTCACTCAACTTTCCTTGTTTGGAAAGCAAGAAAGCGTATCTAATTTGTGCTGAAAGGAATTGATTTCCTCTGGTCACCGAACGATACCACTCCATAGCCATATCGATTCGCTGGGTTTTCTCATAAATTCTAGCGAGATAAAAACGTATCGTATTCAAATCTTTATAACCCAGCTCTAACGTTTTTTTAAAATTTTCCTCAGCAGCATCGAAGTCTTGCAACTCCATAGACAGTAACCCCACTGCTAGAACAACATTGGCATTTTCTGGATTCTCTGTCAGAAGTTGTCGAAACTGGCTACGAGCCTTGATGTAATTTTTCTCTGCTACCAGCATCTGGGCAAAAGTGATACGTGTTTTGTTGGCCTTGGGATAAGTCTCTAGATAGCTCTCATAAAACTCTATGGCGCTCGCGCTGGAGATACGACGCAGTATACGTCCGTTATGAATTGCAGCCATCTCCCAGTCCGTGCGCAAAGTCAATACGATCTTCATCCGTTGCTGCGCAACATCAAACTGATTTGCGAGCCATGCCGCCTGGGACACGGCGAAATGAGCTTCTGGCAACTCGGGATAAGGTTCAGCGAATTGCTGCACCAATTCAAGCGTTTCAGCCTTATCTACATTACGTACCAATAGATTGTTCAACTGCATGAAAAATTTACTAACATCGCCTTCCACAGCTAGCAACTTGTCCAAGTGAGGCCGAGCTTCGTCCAGCTTACCAGCACTCACCAGCAGCGCCGCTAAAGTCTGGTGAGCAACTACCGAATTTGGGTCGAGTTCCACCCAAATCGTTGCTGCAGCCATCGCCATAATGGGTTTATGTGAGAGAAGTGCTACCTCGGTAGCACGCTGAGCTACACGCGGATCTCGGGTCGTCTTTGCCAGCCTGAGATAACTCTCCGTAGCGATTTCTGAATCTCCACGCTGCAGAGCTGTCTCCCCCAACAAGAAATCAAACAACATGGGAACAGTCAAATCCTGTTTGGGTAATTCTAGCTGTCCGACTTCGCTTTGCTCCTCCAGCTTATCTACCTCAACCACAGCTTTTCCTGGAATCTGTGCACAGGCAGCAAGGCAAAAGGGCAACAACGAGCCAAGAAGTTTAAAATTCATGAATAAATCCAGACAAAGTTCTAAATTAAAGTTATAAAGGACACAGGTAGGCTTTAATACAACCCATATATTAGGTATATTTTACGCTCATCACAAGTAGACTACCGATAACCTTGAGGTTTCAATACAATTTTTCACTTTTATAGGCATTACTACAAGTTTAAAGTTATAAATCAACCCATCTGATACTTAAAAAATGAAGAAAGATAAACACATATACCATATAACGGTTGTTCGCAAATTATTGCTTAGAAAAATATTCGCATGACTGAAAAAAATTCTATGCTCACCATCTCTGCCCGTAACCTAAGCCGAGACCTCGGTGCCTATACTGCTGTCCGGGAAATCGATCTGGAGTTGAAGCGTGGGGAAGTACTTGGATTCCTTGGTCCTAATGGCGCTGGTAAAACTACTACCATGCGTATGCTTACTGGCAATCTTGCTCCCAGTAGTGGTAGTGTGGAAATTTGTAGTATAGATTTACTGGACAAGCCACGTGAAGCCAAGACACACATAGGATATCTTCCCGAAACACCACCTCTTTACCGAGAATTAACAGTAAACGAATATTTACGACTCGCAGCCAAGTTACATCGAGTCAGCAGCATTAAAATATATTCTGCACTGGATGAAGTTAAGCTACACTGCGGGCTGAAAGATGCGGGTAAATATTTAATCGGCTCTCTGTCGAAGGGGTATCAACAACGAGTCGGAATTGCTCAAGCGATTATTCATGACCCCGATGTAGTCATCCTTGACGAGCCAACAGTAGGGCTCGACCCTAATCAGATGCGAGAAATTCTTTCCCTAATCCGTGAACTTGGCACAAAGCACAGTGTGATTCTCTTCACTCACATTCTATCAGAGGTTGAAAGCGTGTGTGATCGGGTGCAGATTATGCACCAAGGACAGATGGTGTTTAACGACACGCTATCCGGGCTAAAACAAAAAAGAATTAACCTGGAGGAAATGTTCGCGCAACTTACCCTGAACAACGAAACCTCAGAAACCCTGTAGTCTTATGATATTCATCATAGCTCATAAAGAATTAAAAACTCTATTTGCTTCACCACTTGCCTGAACACTACTCGCTCTGATGCAGTTGATTCTGGCATGGATATTTCTTGATCGTCTCGACGCTTTTCTTGAAATACAACCGCAACTAGTACAAATCGCCAACCCACCAGGAGTAACAGAAATTATTGCTGCACCAGTATTCGCCACGGCTGCAGTAGTATTACTGATGGCCACTCCACTTCTGGCCATGCGACTCATTGCCGAGGAACGCCATAATCACACCATGACTTTTCTCATTTCTGCGCCTATTTCCATGACTGATATCGTGTTAGGTAAATTTCTAGGTCTGATGATTTTCTTCTCTACAGTAATCGCCCTGGTTGTAGCGCTATCGATCTCGCTGTTGGCTGGTAGTACGTTAGATTTCGGTTTATTATTGAGTAACGCCGCTGGACTGTTTCTGATAGCCGCTTGTTTTGCCTCTATGGGATTATATATATCCTGCCTCACCGCACAGCCGGCGATTGCTGCCGCAGGTGCGTTGGGCGCACTACTGGTGATATGGGCAATAGACATTACTACGAATGACATAAACAGCATTGCGCAAGATTTTTCTCTCCTTAAGCATTATGAAAGTTTTAATCGAGGCATAATCGACACTTTTAATCTTGCATATTTTGTGTTGTTTACACTTACCTTTTTAGTGTTGTCTATCCGCAAACTAGATGGAGAGCGTCTACGTGGCTGAATATTGGATAAGTGTGCACGAGTGATTACGGTAAACAAAAAGTTACGTATTCGCCTATTAATACAAAATAGTCTGTTTGTTTTACTGCTATTGCTATTGGTCGGATTACTGGGTTACCTAGGACGAGAAAGTAGTGTTCAGTGGGATATCAGCCAGAATGGACGCAATACTTTGAGCCAGGTGAGCGTAGAGGTACTGCAAAAGATGGATGGCCCAATTACCGTCACTATCTATGCCACGGCTCAGGATGCACGATTAGGAGATATTCGCAAGATCATAAGTGACTTCCTTATACTTTATCAACGCATTAAACCTAATTTTACGTTCACATTTATCGATACCACGGAGCATCCGAAGGTCACTCAGGAAGCAGGAATCAAAGTCAACGGCGAAATGGTAGTAGATTTCAATGGTCGAAGCGAACATTTAACTATAGTCAATGAACAGGTATTTACTAATTTACTGATACGGCTGGTTCGTTCTGGTGAAAAGCTAGTGATGGATCTTAGTGGCCATGGCGAACGTAGACTCGACGGCCGTGCTAATCATGATCTGGGAGAATTTGGTAAGCAGTTGTCTATGAAAGGTTTTAAAACTGATGCGCTTAATCTAGCCATTGCACAGGACGTACCAGTCAACGTAAGTGTGCTCATTATTGCTTCACCACAGGTGGATTTACTAAAAGGTGAAGTGGATAAAATCCTTGCGTACGTTGCTCGCGGTGGCAACCTATTGTGGCTAATCGATCAGGAGTCTTTACGTGGACTGCAACCGTTGGCGGAGAAATTAGGTTTAACACTCACACCGGGTGTAGTTGTTGATCCTCAAGCACAACAACTAAAAGCACCTATCACGTTCGCTTTGGGTGCAAATTATGGACAACATCCAGTCACACGTGATTTCAACAACATCACAGTTTTTCCCTTTGCACGCCAGATAAGTTTGAACGAAAGTAAGGAATGGAACAGTGTCTCGTTGGTAGAGGTTGCGCAAGACGGATGGGTAGAAACAGGTAAACTGGAAAGCAATATCACTTTTGATGAAACGTATGATGTAGCCGGCCCGATAAGCATCGCCGCCGCTCTCGGACGCACCTTGCAAGACCGAGAACAACACATAGCGGTAATCGGTAGCGGACATTTTATAGCTAACAGTTATATAGGTAACGGTAGCAATCTAGATTTCGGCATCAATCTCATCAACTGGCTTGTAGACGACGAAAACCTCATTATAATCCAACCCCGTGCCACGCTTGATAGCAATCTGACCATGAGCAAGTCTGCTTTGACGGTAATTGTCACTGGCTTCCTTATCGTTCTTCCACTCTTTTTTTATTAGGTGGAGTAACCATGTGGTGGCGACGAAGAAAAAAAAGAATCTAAATAACACTAGCTTCTATAAATTTAGGGTACTGAATTAAATAAACCAACATTTAATTTTTAGCGAAAAAGAAATTTTAGGATATTGCATATGATTAACATGTAAACACCAAATGTTGGGGAACTATATACTTTACACCGGAAAATATTGTGGTATAATTCTCTTATCATGAGAGGAGGATGCCATGCCTTATAAGATCAATACTGCAATCAGTGTCTACCAGTTGATGGAAATGTTTCCTGACGAGGAAACCGCACGACAGTACCTTGAGGATCGTCGCTGGAAATATGGTGTGTCTTGCCCGACATGTCAAAGCCTATCGGTCTATACAAGATCGGGAAAACGAAAAGGGATGTATGACTGTCGAGGATGCGGCAAGCATTTTAGTGTTCGGACCGGTTCCATTTTTGAAAAATCACACATTCGACTTCACAAATGGCTCTATGCCATTTACACCGTCATGACTTCTCGAAAGAGCATTAGCGCTATGCAATTAAGCAAAGAAATTGGGGTCACGTATAAGTCCGCCTGGTTTGTGTTGCATCGGATTCGAGAGGCTTGCCGTGGCGATCTTACCCGTCTCTCAGGAATCGTAGAAATCGACGAAACGTATGTGGGCGGGAAAGAACGGAACAAGCACTGGAAGAAAGGGGATAAACCGAAAGCCGGGACAGTTGGCAAACAACCCGTCCTCGGCATGAGGGAGCGTGGTGGCAAGACCGTGGCCCTGCCAGTGCCTGCGACGGATCGGCTTACGCTGTGGACGGAGATTCAAGAGGCGATAGAAATAGGCAGCACGCTCTATACGGATGACCATGCCGCCTATCGAGGCATTGAGCGTAAAGGCTATCAGCACCAAGCCGTAAACCATTGGCATTGAGAGCGTTTGGGCGGTCTTAAAACGTGGACTGAACGGCACATTCCATCAAGTATCCGTCAAGCATTTATCGCGTTATATTCATGAATTTTCGTTCAGGCTCAATGAAGGACGTTGTGGCCGGGAGACCATGCACCGCATTGAAAGCGTCTGTGATGCGGCCATTGGCAAACGCTTAACGTATCAGGGGCTTGTCCAATGAGCGCCGTAGGGACCGGCCTCTTGGATTCGGCTGTGGATGTGCTTTTTGCTCACTCCCCACTCGTTCACCGCTTGATCCAGGGAGACGCCACACTCCGTGCTTCGATCACGAGAGAAAGCGTGGATTTAATTGTGACCTCTCCCCCCTATAACGTTGGCAAAGCATATTCTGGTGCCCAACAAGATGATTCATTGCCCTACGACGCCTATTTGAACTTTTCTAAACAGTGGCTGACGAATTGTTTTCATTGGACGAAATCGACCGGTCGCTTATGCGTCAATGTCTCGCTGGATAAAAACAAGAATGGCAAGCAACCGCTTTCAGCAGACATCACGCGATTAGCAATGGAGGCCGGGTGGTGCTATCATGCGACTATTCTGTGGAATGAAGGCAATATCTCCCGTCGCACGGCATGGGGGAGTTGGAAGTCAGCCAGCGCCCCTCATGTCATTGCCCCTGTGGAAACCATTATTGTGCTCTATAAAGATACGTGGAAACGTGAGCGCCCTGGAAACAACGATATTAGCGCCGAGGAATTTAAGGAATGGTCGTTGGGGTCATGGTCATTCAATGGAGAGAGCAGGAAACGGATTGGTCATGAGGCCCCATTTCCAAGAGAACTGCCGAAACGCTGCATCAAGATATTCTCGTTTATCGGGGACACGGTGTTTGATCCGTTTGTCGGATCTGGCACTACTATGATAGAAGCGATCCGACATGGTCGGCAAGCCATTGGTTTTGAGAAAGAGCCCAAATATTGTGAGCTGACCAGAGATCGGATTTTCAAGGAATGCAATCTCTCATTGAGGAAATCCTTACCGATAAGGCAGGGAAAATCTACTGCGCCGTGTTGGAGCAGTTAATCTATCAACGGCCCTCTCAAGATTGAGTCCGGGGAGGTGACTGGTCTCACAGCCTGCCTCTTCACCAATACCGATGCCTATGACAACCTGCTTTCCACGCTGAAACAGCGAACATTTGAGTTAGCCAAACAGATTACCCCGTTACATCCGTTACATGGCAGTCCGGTAACAACTACATAAATCCCATTGATATCTATCTTGCCACGCTGATTCTTTAGCAACGCTATAGCAAGAGTTATAGGAAGATCCAGTGCATCTGGACTCTCAATCTTCTCACCAAGGGTAAATTGATCAAGAAAAATATTATTCTCTGCCTTTAGTTCACCCTTTTCGATGTGATAGTGGATGTCAACTGACAACTTACCTTTCTCAATAACGTAGCCTACATATTTACCTGAGTAAGGACTGAATGTCGGCAGGTCAATACCCGTCGCTTTTGCCGTAATATTGAGGAAGAGCTCACTACCAAACGGATCTACTTTCCCCTTAATTTCAAGTGGCGCTGATTTATCCACTGCACCACGAATATTGACTTCTCCATGCTTACCAGGCTTCAACGGGCCAACTCGGCCAGCAATTCCCGTCAGGTTTGCTTGATAATTGGGTTTAATGAACTGATCGTGGAAGTTGATATTGCCACCTTTCAATACCACTCGACCGATGTGAATCGGAGTGACCTTGCCCGCTTGCGATTTTACTGGAGCTGTGGTTGTAGGTGTGGACTGAGCAGATGTCACTTCCTCTGTGCCATTATCTTGCCGAACAATGTTCTTGAGAATGATCTCCCCCCTTTGGGGAGATCGTCACATTCGCAAAGAAATCGGCAATCGCAACTGAATCAATATCTACGCGGAAGGGTTCATTTACGAATTTAATGTCACCAACGTCGAATCTTCGCCAGCGTAGAAGATCTGTCGCACTCGCCTTGTCGAAGAAATTAAAATTAGAGAATCCACTCTTGCCGCTTAATACTAACTTCAAAGGCTCCCCGTCTGCCATTACCTTGCCCTGGAAGGACACTTCACCACAAGTGAGCAACGCATTCAATTGGTCGCCAGCCCAACCTTGTAGCGATACAAGATCAATATCTTTTGCATCAATAACAGAATCAAATGCCAACGGTACCCAAGCTAGAGAACCATTTGTTTCAAGGTTACCACGCTGATTCACTGTAGCCTGTAGTGCTAACTTCAGCGGATCAGCGCCATCAAGATCAATGTTGTCGATGGTTAAATTGAGCGGATCGACCACCATCGGCGCCACTTTTGTAAGAGTAAGGTCCTCAAAATGCAGTGCCGCATCCGCTAATTTCAATTTATCGATACTTACTGCCCATGGCTCGCCGGCTTTTGCTACCGCTGATCGTCTCTAGAATGTGGATGCTTGTTCGTCAGGAAGTGGCGTGAAATGATGAATCAGATTAAGCTGGCCATCAGTTTCGCGACGTATCGATGCCTTGAACTGATCAAGCTTCACCACGCCAAGTGCAACGTTTTTCTGTGTGGGATCAACTACAATCTTGTTCACACTCAGTTTCGGAAGGCTCAAGATAGGTTCTGTCTTGTCCGGTTGCATTAACATTGCACCGGCCAGGACCAGCGCGACTTGTGCCGGTGTCTGTCCACTCAGGTCAATTTCATTTAGCATGACATCAAGCTGGTCAAACTTAACGTTATATGGTGCTTCCATTATCCTATTCTCAATTTCAAACTTCCGCAGCGAGGCATGGCCAGACAAGACGATACTTGATGATTCACCAGTCTCCTGTGTAAAGGTTAACTGTAAATCGCTATCGAAATATCCTGAAAGTAGACTAATGCCATGGGGGATCGGCGAATACTCATCTATATGCGTCAAGTCAATATTGTTGAGCTTAAGCTCAAGTGTTGCTTCACGTTTTCCTGAAAAGGGTCGCAACTTACCGTTAAGAGCAAAGGGTGCACCATTTACCTTTGCGCTAAAGTACGGCTCGATCCAAGTTGTCAGATGACTTTCAAAGCTAGAAATAAATGGAATGCCGAGGTTAATTTCAGACACTTTTTGATGACTCTTCTTGAACTGATCAACGAACTCAAAACGACCATCTTCAATGACGACGTTGCTAACCGAGAACATCGTCCTGCCAAGTACAGACGTCTCTTTAACATCTTCTAGCGGTTCCGAAGATTCTTCAATCAAATCGGTAACATTGAAGCGGTTCTCACCTTCGCGAACCAGACGCAGCATTGGCGCCTTCACTATTATTGAACTAGCTACCGGAGCAAGATGAGTAATAGATGCTGCACTGAGATTGACATACAATTCATCAACAGAAAATAAGACCTTATCAGAGTCAGCACTCTCCGTTTTTTCTCCTACCCGAAAGCCACGAATGGTAACCTCTAATGTGTAAGGTTGAATGTCTATAGACTGGACCGACACAGGTCGGTGCACAATTTCAGCCAACACTGTTTCAAGCTTGTTCTTGGCATAGCCAGGAAGCCAGAAATAACCAAGTAATCCAAAAAGAACAACGATAATAACAAGAACGCCGATGCTTATTCTTAAACGTTTGTTAGTTACGAGGCGCCGGAATAATTCGGTCTGGATCATGTTCGCACAGATTCTTTAGCGGGTGTTTTAGGCAACAATTAGGTATGGTTAAAAGGATGTAAATTTAAACCCTTCATGTCTAAATATATGCCCAGCAAGAATAAGGATCAACGCAACTATAGACAACTGCAGACTAAAACTAACACTTAAAACTCTTAAGTTGTCCCAAAGAAAAATCTGTTGCAAAGAGCGAACCAGGGCAAGAAAACATTGCTGCGACGTTTATGGTCTTATAAGATAGAAAACACAATGCCATTTGATCAAGCAGTACAAGCCATACTAAAGTCACTTATTCACTCAAACGTATGCATGGCTAACTTTCGATTTACCATGATTTAGTTACTTAACTTAAACTTGCTGAAATCGAGAACGGTGCTTCATAATACATTTGATTATGACAAGATAACATTACCATCGGAAGAGATGCCTATACGGATAGTTTATTAAAGCTCCATAAGCTAACATCGTTTACATCAAAGAAACTTGGGGTAGGAAGGAGCGCCTGCTTTGAACTACACACGAGATAGGCGAAACCTGCTGTTGGTTTTCTTAAGTTTTAGAAAGATAGGACGTTACTTTCTTGTAGAAGAATCACATCTACACTGTCACTAAACATTTGCCTGATTATGCTTGTGGTTGATATCAGTTTTCCAATAACAGATATCTGCAGACATCTATCCTAATAAGGGATACGTTTTATATATGAAAAGTATATATTTGGTTGCTGGGGCTCGCCCAAACTTTATGAAAATTGCCCCAATCGTACGTGCCCTACAGGCACATGGTGGATTGGCATTCAAAATTATTCATACTGGCCAGCACTACGACCGGGAGATGAATGATGTTTTTTTGAGGAACTGGGTATTCCTGAACCAGACGTCTTTATGTCGGCCGGTAGCGGTAGTCACGCTCAGCAAACTAGCAAGATCATGATAGCTTTTGAGGAACTCTGCCAAGTTAAACGGCCTGATGTAGTTCTGGTAGTGAGCGATGTAAATTCAACACTGGCCTGCTCCATTGTATCAAAAAAGCTTAACATCCCAGTAGCCCACGTAGAAGCTGGTCTACGCAGTGGCGACATGACCATGCCGGAAGAGATTAATCGCTTGGTCACCGACAGTATTTCAGATTGGTTCTTTGTAACCGAGCCAAGCGGAATTGCGCATTTACAGCGCGAGGGAAAATCGGATTCAGAAATCAATTACGTCGGACATGTAATGGTCGACAATTTGCTTTTCCAAGCAAACAAGTTATCCAATACCGATACCTCAGGTTTTGAAACTAATAGTTTTAAGACAACTCATGTACTTCGTAACAAACAATACGGAGTGATTACACTACACAGACCAAGTAACGTGGATAATGTCGAGATGATGACCCGAATTAGCAAGGCATTGAAGGAAATAGCAGTTGAGTTACCGATGATCTTCCCAGTGCACCCGCGTACCCAAACCAATTTGGAGAAATTCAACATAGATCTTGGGACAAATATCACGATAGTTGGTCCACAGGTTTATATGGCTTTCCTTAACTTATGGAAAGACGCTGCCGTGGTACTAACTGACAGCGGTGGTTTACAAGAAGAAACCACTGCCCTAGGCATACCGTATATCACCATCCGTGAAAATACCGAGCGACCGATCACTGTGGAAGAAGGCTCCAACGTTCTAGTAGGTACGGATCCTATACAGATTATCGCCGAGGTGCGCAAAATACTGCGTGGAAAAGGCAAACAAGGCCGTAGGCCAAACATGTGGGACGGCAAAGCAGCAGAGCGAATCGTCAAAATACTTGCGAAAAAACTTGCACATGGTTGATAGAAAACATCGAGAAGCGTTACACAGAAGTTGTATTAAATGCATTATGATCAAATACTGGTTAAACAGATAAAATACGTTACTCATATTGGAAACCTCTATGCATTCATTGCTCCCTGTTATTCTCTGCGGTGGCTCTGGTACACGCCTCTGGCCACTCTCGCGTGAGCAATATCCCAAGCAACTTCTGCCACTGCTAAACGGTGAAGATTCCCTGTTGCAAGCCACAGTTCGTCGTATGGAGGGACTTACAGGCGTACAACTTGGGACAACAATGATAGTTTGTAATGAGGAATATCGTTTTGTAATCGCCGAGCAACTACGAGTAATGAATAAGGTGGCCTCGATTCTACTCGAACCCGTTGGGCGTAACACGGCACCAGCCTTAACGCTTGCTGCATTGGCAGCGATGCAGAATGGAGATGATCCGATCCTTCTAGTGATGCCTGCAGATCATATGATTATGGATACAGCAGCCTTTCATATTGTGATACACAAAAGTATAAAACTTGCTGCAGAAGGCACAATAATTACCTTTGGTATCACGCCAGATTCACCCGAAACGAGTTATGGTTACATCCAGTCTGGTGCAGCGTCTGAGGAAGATGGATTTTTTTACATCGAACGCTTTGTCGAAAAACCGGATTTTGAGACCGCACAGTCTTATCTAGATGCTGGCTCTTATCTATGGAACAGTGGATTATTTATGATGCGTGCTTCGGTGTGGCTTTCAGCCATTGGCTATTGCCGGGCAGACATTCTTACGGCTTGCCAAATAGCCTGGAATCAGAATTCAGTCGATGGTGAGTTTTTACGCGTGGAAAAAACAGCATTTGTGCAGTGCCCAACCGATTCTATCGACTATGCGGTAATGGAAAACATTGCCACTGGTGTGGATTCGTTACCAACAGGGATGGTAATTCCTTTCTCGGCAGGGTGGTCTGATGTCGGCGCATGGGATTCCCTGTGGCAAATACTACCCAAAGACAATAAGGGCAATGTATCACAGGGCGATGTATTGTTGCATGACTGCCAAAATTCGTTGGTTATGTCAGGAAACCGCCTGGTAGCATGCATAGGAGTAGAGAATATAGTGGTAGTTGAAACGCCTGATGCTATTCTGGTAGCCCACAAGGACAAGACTCAAGATGTAAAAAAAATTGTTGACAGCCTAAATCGTGAAAAGCGTACTGAAGGACAACTGCACCGCAAAATTTTTCGACCATGGGGTTGGTATGACTGTGTAGACATTGGTGAACGTTTTCAGGTTAAACGCATTGTTGTCAAGCCAAGCACATCATTATCACTGCAAATGCATTATCACCGTGCCGAACACTGGATCGTGGTTAGTGGAACCGCACAAGTAACCCGTGGTGACACCAAGTATCTGGTATCCGAAAACGAATCTACATTTATTCCACTTGGCACTCGTCATCGTCTGGAAAACCCTGGTTCAGTACCGCTTGAGATAATCGAAGTACAATCAGGATCATATTTGGGCGAGGACGATATTGTACGCTTTGAAGATGTTTATGGGCGTTAATGAGATTAAAAACTTTCTATTGCCATATAGTATGAACATACTATAGACGAACTTACCATCACGGCTCTTTCTACCATTTATATGTCTCCTGAATAGGGGTATCCCTATTCACATCTCGTATACTCATTTATTGATCACAACCTGATCTGAATTTTTAATGGCCCACACTTGAGCTTGATAATGTGCGCCTAGTAGACGAGAGAATATTCTAAAGCATATCAATTTGGGCAGAAGATAGGCTTTACTAGGTGTTTTGGTAGGCGCGATTGGACTCGAACCAACGACCCCCACCATGTCAAGGTGGTGCTCTAACCAGCTGAGCTACGCGCCTAAGAAAAACGAATTTTAACTGAATAGGTGCAAGGGCTCAAATTATAATGTCCCGATACTTCTAAACACAGCAACATGCAAACATTAGTGCGACAAAAATTTCATAAAATATATTCAAACGTATACGCTCATTTGTGAGCACGAAATACGTTGCCGAAAAAAATGGATAGTTGTATTGAACAGAATGGTAAGGATCTTTGATCGAATCTATTGTACAATAGTAAGGTAAAATACTACCTTAAGAATACTGTAAAGTATTATGGCAAGAAAATATAGCTTAAGGACTGTGCATGATATTAATAACAGGGGGCGCTGGATTTATTGGTACGAATTTTTTATTGGATTGGCTAACACAATCTGATGAAGAGGTTATTAACCTTGATATCCTGTCTTATGCGGGTAATTTAGAAAATTTGGTTTCACTAAACGATGATAAACGACATATCTTCGTTCAAGGTGACATTTGTGATTCTACCCTGGGAACCAGATTACTCACTAAATATCAACCTCGTGCTATCATTAACTTTGCCGCTGAAAGCCATGTGGATCGCTCCATCCATGACCCTGAAGGATTTATACAGACTAACATTGTCGGCACCTTCCGGTTACTAGAAACTACACGAGCTTACTGGAGCACACTAGAAGACAAGATAAAGCAGAAGTTCCGCTTTCTTCACATCTCAACAGACGAAGTTTATGGCTCTCTGGCAAGTGGAGATGAAGCTTTTGATGAGGAGCATCGTTACGAGCCTAATAGCCCTTACTCGGCAAGCAAAGCCGCTAGTGATCACTTAATACGCGCCTACCATCATACCTACGGTTTACCAGTACTTACTACCAATTGCTCCAATAACTATGGCCCCTACCAATTCCCCGAGAAACTAATCCCACTGATAATCGTCAATGCTCTCGCAGGCAAACCATTACCTGTGTATGGAGATGGTCAACAGATCCGAGACTGGCTTTACGTAAAAGACCATTGCGCTGCAATCCGTCGGGTGCTGGAAGCAGGCACCCTTGGGGAAACCTACAATATTGGTGGTCGAAACGAGAAACCAAACATCGATATCGTACACACCGTTTGTGCATTGCTCGATACACTATATCCGCGCGCTGATGGCAAATGCTACCAACAACAAATTACTTTCGTTACCGACCGTCCCGGTCACGATCGTCGATACGCTATCAATTCCAAAAAAATAGAGAGAGAACTAGGCTGGAAACCAATTGAAACCTTTGAAACTGGTATCTATAAAACTGTGCAATGGTATCTTGACAACCAAAGCTGGGTCCGCAATGTGCAGTCAGTCACATATCGGAAGTGGATTGATAAAAATTATAAAGAGCGTGCTTTGTGAGAATTTTGTTGTTCGGTAAAAATGGCCAAGTAGGTTGGGAGCTACAACGAAGTCTCTCTTCTATGGGAAGGCTGGTAGCTCTAGGTGTTGATGACCAGGAACTGTGTGGTGACTTTACTCGTCCAGATGGCATTATTCAAACTATTCATGCAATTTCTCCAGATGTAATAGTCAATGCTGCTGCATATACAGCTGTAGACAAGGCTGAAAGTGAGCCAGAATTAGCCCGCACCATTAATGTTCTGGCTCCTGAAATACTTGCACAGGAATCTCGAAAGTTAGGTGCCTGGTTGATTCATTATTCTACCGATTATGTGTTTGAAGGTAATGGAATCAAGCCCTGGAAGGAAACTGATCCCACTGTACCCTTGAATGTTTATGGTTCAACAAAGTTGGAAGGTGAAAAAGCCATCTTTAATTCTGGCTGCCAACATCTGATATTTCGTACCAGTTGGGTCTATTCTGCACGAGGTAAGAACTTTGCTAAGACCATGATTCGTCTTGCACGGGAGCACGACCATCTCACTGTTATTGACGATCAGATAGGTGCACCTACCGGTGCTGATTTGCTAGCAGATGTTACCGTCCATTCAATTCGTACAGCCCTTCAACAACCGCAAGTATCAGGCTTGTATCACCTGGCTGCCAAAGGCGAAATCTCGTGGTATGGCTACGCCAGGTTCATACTTGATATAGTGCGTCAAGCTGGAATCAAACTTAAAGTTGCGCCAGAAAGTGTTCTACCTGTTACAACTAATGCAGTTTCTCAACCTGCACGACGACCCGGAAATTCACGCTTGGACACCAGAAAAATAGAAAGTACTTTCGACTTAACCTTGCCATTGTGGCAAACTGGGGTAGCACGTATGCTTACCGAAATTCTTGAAAAGCAATTATGACCCAACGTAAAGGTATCATTCTAGCCGGCGGTTCCGGCACACGACTCTATCCCGTGACTAAAGCAGTTTCCAAACAATTACTGCCAATTTACGACAAACCAATGATCTACTACCCCCTGAGCACCCTCATGCTTGCGGGTATTCGCGACATACTCATTATTTCTACCCCTCAAGACACTCAACGTTTTCAGCAACTCTTAGGAGATGGCGGAAGTTGGGGTCTCAATTTTCAATATGCCGAGCAACTCAGTCCTGATGGGCTGGCTCAAGCCTTCATAATCGGTAAGAATTTTATTTCTCAGAGTCCCAGTGCTCTGGTGTTGGGAGATAACATTTTCTATGGCCATGATTTGCCTACGCAACTTGATCGCGCTATGTTAGAAACAAGAGGTGCGACCATATTTGCCTATCATGTACAAAACCCTGAGCATTACGGTGTAGTCACCTTTGATACCCAGGGCCAAGCGACTTCACTGGAAGAAAAACCTTCTCAGCCAAAAAGTAACTACGCTGTCACTGGCCTGTATTTCTATGACAATCAGATTGTTGACATCGTTGCAGATCTTAGGCCCTCCACCCGAGGTGAATTAGAAATAACCGATGCTAACCAAATCTACCTGAAACGTGATCAACTCAATGTCCAAATCATGGGGCGTGGCCATGCTTGGTTAGATACCGGCACTCATGAGAGCTTGAGAGAAGCCAGTAATTTTATCGAAACCATTGAACACCGTCAGGGTCTCAAGGTCGCTTGCCCAGAAGAGATTGCTTATCGCAAGGGCCTCATTAACGCTGAGCAGCTTGAAAAACTGGCACAACCACTGGCCAAAAATGGTTACGGACAGTATCTTTTGCAGCTGTTGAAAGAGCGGATAGTTCTTTGAAAGCAATCCCTACTTCCATCCCTGAAGTTCTTATTATTGAACCCAATGTTATTAGCGATAATCGGGGTTTCTTCTTTGAAAGCTTTAATGAAAAAGAATTCAGTCAAGGTACGGGACTTAATGTGAACTTTGTACAAGATAATCATAGCCACTCAGCCAGAGGCGTGCTACGGGGTCTGCACTACCAGATCCAGCAACCTCAGGGGAAGTTAATGCGCGTAGTACGTGGTGCGGTATTTGATGCGGCTGTAGACATTCGAAAATCCTCACCCACTTTTGGCCAGTGGGTTGGTGTTGAGCTTACGGAAAATAACTGCCGCCAGCTGTGGACTCCTTTGGGATTTGCGCATGGCTTTCTTGTACTTAGTGATAGTGCTGACTTTCTCTACAAAACTACTGACTACTACGCTCCCGAATTCGAGCGCAGTATCTTATGGAACGACCCAACCATTGGTATCCAATGGCCTCTTAATGGAGAACCACAACTTTCGACCAAAGATAAGGTCGCTTTACCACTAGCGCAGGCCGAAATATTTACATAAATTCCCATTAACATCTAACCCAACTAAAACTTCAAAGGTATTGGCAAATTGAAAAATGGTACTCGGTGCCATATCACCATAGTGCAAGCTACTTGCAAACCAAACAACAAATAAAATTGCAATTGGGTAACGATCTGAAATAGGCTGATATATTAATCTTCTAAATTGTATTTAACAGGACCCCTCTTCCAAAGCGCTAAGGTACGCTTTTTGCAAATGGGCATCGTTCATCGATTCTTCACAAATTTAATGGTAGACTAAACCCTTCAGAACGCTGATCTATCAAATACTTACATAATTACGAACACTTCACCCTGTTAAAGAATAACAGCCACCTTAATTTATTCAATCAAATTGCCAGATACCATTGATTCTCCATCTTTAGCTTCCTCATTAACGTCAAGCAGTGTGTTTAATGATACTACAATTAAAACGACACAATTTTCTGTAGTAGTTCCTACTCTCAACGAAGCAGATAATATTGATCCACTGTTAACCTGTCTTTTCGCACTTAACCTTCCACCTGACAATTTTGAAGTCATTTTTGTCGATGATGGCTCATGCGATGGTACGCCAGACAAGGTACGTGCCTGGGAGAAAAGGGCGAACGTGCGACTCGTTGAGAGACGGGAAAAGCCAGATCTGACAGCATCGATCCTATCCGGTGTTGCAATAGCGCGCAGCAATGTCATCGTGGTAATGGACGCAGACCTGAGCCATCCACCAGATCGATTAGCTGCCGTAGTGGAACCAGTGCTAAATGGTAGTTACGACATCGCTGTTGGCAGTCGTTACGTACCGGGCGGTGGCACCGAGGGTTGGCCACTGCATCGGCAATGGTTGTCACGTATCGGTGGTTGGCTAGCGCGTCCCATCTGTGATGTCAATGATGCGACTTCTGGATTTTTTGCAGTTCGCAAGGATTTGATCGCAACTATTGCTGAACGTGCGCGCGGATACAAGATCCTGCTCGAATTGCTGGTAGCTGGCCAGGGAAAGATTAGGACGGTGGAAGTGCCAATCTGCTTTCGTGATCGAACACGCGGCATTTCAAAGCTGTCGTTTTCCCATCAGTGGACCTACTTGCAACGATTGATCACCCTGGCAGGAGGCACGGTCTCTGTCAGTACGGCTAGCAAGTTTGCAGTGGTCGGACTATGCGGCGTAATAGTTGATACGCTGCTGTTTCAAGTACTAGTGATCTACGAAACCGGACTTGCGCAAGCACACATCGTGAGTTTCTTCGCTGCCGCAACAGTAAACTATGCGCTCAATTCCAAATGGTCATTCCGATCGCACCATGCAGGTTATCTGAGTTGGGATCAATTCAGTCGCTTTTTGATGATTGGCATGTTCGCGTTATTGTTGCGAGGCGGTGTGCTAGCCTTATTAGTCTATGGTTGGCATGTGCCAGCCGAATTGGCAATATTTCCAGCGATTGCTGCAACGGCAGTTGTTAACTATCTAGGATCCGCTTTCTACGTGTTTCCAGTCAAGGAGAATCCACCATCTTTGGATATGCGCTGGCGCATCGCTTCGGTCGGAGTTGTAGTGTTCATCTTACTGCTACGCCTGATCTACCTTGGGCAGGCGCAACTGATTCCAGATGAGGCGTATTACTGGAATTACGCTCAACACATGGATTTAAGTTTTGTTGATCACCCACCAATGGTCGCGTGGTTAATCTGGCTGGGTACCGCAATCTTTGGTGACAATGAATTCGGGGTGCGGATCAGCGCATTTATTTGTGGCCTGGTGACAATGGGCTACCTATACGCACTGACGCTCAATCTATACGACAAATCAACCAGCATGCGCACGATGCTACTGCTGGCCATACTTCCAGTAAGTTTCGCTCATGGCATGTTGATGACCCCAGATGCACCGTTGTTAGCCACTTGGGCTGCTACGCTGTACTACATGGAACGAGCGCTGATCGCTGGACGTAGCTCAGCCTGGCTTGGTATGGGTATTGCGTTCGGCCTGGGTATTCTGTCCAAATATACACTTGGCCTCCTAGGGTTTGCAGCTTTGCTATTTATGATCCTGGATCCAACTGCACGCCGTTGGCTGTTCCGTCCACATCCGTATCTTGCAGCGGCACTTGCATTGTTGCTGTTCTCACCGGTAATCATCTGGAATTGGGAGCATGATTGGGCATCATTCCTGTTCCAGTCAAGGCGGGTGGTAGGGGCAGGGATGGACAACCAATTCTCGATTCAGTATTTACCTCTGCACATTTTGGTACTACTGACTCCCGTAGGCTTGATTGCTGCAACATTGGCGTTACTGTCAAGTGGTGATCACAAAAGCCCATATGCACGAAAGCGTAGCCTGTTTGTGTGGATATTTACCGGCGTACCCTTAGCAGTGTTTGTTGTTGTTAGCATGTTTAATGCGCCACGGTTTCATTGGACAACTCCATTGTGGCTTGCGGTGTTACCGACGATAGCGTGGATGATGGGAACTACAAGTGATCTGCAAAACGTAGCACGCCGTTTACGGTCTGCCTGGAAACCAACAGTTGTTGCTTCAATATTCTTCTACGCGTTCGTACTGCACTATGTAGTACTTGGAATACCAGGGATTCCATACCCAGCCTTAATGAAGCATTATTTTTGGCGAGAAACAACGATAGAAGTTGAGCAAGTGGTAGAAGAGGTGCGACGCCAGACTGGACAGAATCCTATCGTTGTTGGTATGAGTAAATGGTCAGTTGCGAGCGCATTGTCGTACTACAAGCAGAGTGGGAACGATATGGACATTCGCTCGCGTAATATGTTTGGTGGCAGTGGGGCCATGTATGAT
The DNA here is from genome assembly GCA_965248035.1 of Nitrosomonadaceae bacterium. Taxonomy (GTDB): domain Bacteria; phylum Pseudomonadota; class Gammaproteobacteria; order Burkholderiales; family Nitrosomonadaceae; genus BJGV01. Next base: position 1,272,561 of record OZ252054.1, on the reverse strand, counting down.
TTCTGGTCTCCGTCGCAATCGCCCTCAACCCGGCCAATCATCCTGGTAAGCATGAATCGTAATCAGCTTGAACATGATCAGCTGGGCAATGATCTTGATCAGATGCTTGATCGGCCTGGTCCGATACTGTATCGAGCTATTATTCGAAACAACAAACAACTGCGTAGTGTGTATTACCGAATCGCACAGGGTTACCTGGGTAAGGTGAACTAAACTTTAACTACAATTCTATACAAGGTATTTTATAAGGGATTTATGTAGTTGTTACCGGACTGCCATGTAACGGGGTAATCTGTTTGGCTAACTCAAATGTTCGCTGTTTCAGCGTGGAAAGCAGGTTGTCATAGGCATCGGTATTGGCGAAGAGGCAGGCTGTGAGACCAGTCACCTCCCCGGACTCAATCTTGAGAGGGCCGTTGATAGATTAACTGCTCCAACACGGTGCAGTAGATTTTCCCTGCCTTATCGGTAAGGATTTCCTCAATGAGAGATTGCATTCCTTGAAAATCCGATCTCTGGTCAGCTCACAATATTTGGGCTCTTTCTCAAGACCAATGGCTTGCCGACCATGTCGAATCGCTTCTATCATAGTAGTGCCAGATCCGACAAACGGATCAAACACCGTGTCCCCGATAAACGAGAATATCTTGATGCAGCGTTTCGGCAGTTCTCTTGGAAATGGGGCCTCATGACCAATCCGTTTCCTGCTCTCTCCATTGAATGACCATGACCCCAACGACCATTCCTTAAATTCCTCGGCGCTAATATCGTTGTTTCCAGGGCGCTCACGTTTCCACGTATCTTTATAGAGCACAATAATGGTTTCCACAGGGGCAATGACATGAGGGGCGCTGGCTGACTTCCAACTTCCCCATGCCGTGCGACGGGATATATTGCCTTCATTCCACAGAATAGTCGCATGATAGCACCACCCGGCCTCCATTGCTAATCGCGTGATGTCTGCTGAAAGCGGTTGCTTGCCATTCTTGTTTTTATCCAGCGAGACATTGACGCATAAGCGACCGGTCGATTTCGTCCAATGAAAACAATTCGTCAGCCACTGTTTAGAAAAGTTCAAATAGGCGTCGTAGGGCAATGAATCATCTTGTTGGGCACCAGAATATGCTTTGCCAACGTTATAGGGGGGAGAGGTCACAATTAAATCCACGCTTTCTCTCGTGATCGAAGCACGGAGTGTGGCGTCTCCCTGGATCAAGCGGTGAACGAGTGGGGAGTGAGCAAAAAGCACATCCACAGCCGAATCCAAGAGGCCGGTCCCTACGGCGCTCATTGGACAAGCCCCTGATACGTTAAGCGTTTGCCAATGGCCGCATCACAGACGCTTTCAATGCGGTGCATGGTCTCCCGGCCACAACGTCCTTCATTGAGCCTGAACGAAAATTCATGAATATAACGCGATAAATGCTTGACGGATACTTGATGGAATGTGCCGTTCAGTCCACGTTTTAAGACCGCCCAAACGCTCTCAATGCCAATGGTTTACGGCTTGGTGCTGATAGCCTTTACGCTCAATGCCTCGATAGGCGGCATGGTCATCCGTATAGAGCGTGCTGCCTATTTCTATCGCCTCTTGAATCTCCGTCCACAGCGTAAGCCGATCCGTCGCAGGCACTGGCAGGGCCACGGTCTTGCCACCACGCTCCCTCATGCCGAGGACGGGTTGTTTGCCAACTGTCCCGGCTTTCGGTTTATCCCCTTTCTTCCAGTGCTTGTTCCGTTCTTTCCCGCCCACATACGTTTCGTCGATTTCTACGATTCCTGAGAGACGGGTAAGATCGCCACGGCAAGCCTCTCGAATCCGATGCAACGCAAACCAGGCGGACTTATACGTGACTCCAATTTCTTTGCTTAATTGCATAGCGCTAATGCTCTTTCGAGAAGTCATGACGGTGTAAATGGCATAGAGCCATTTGTGAAGTCGAATGTGTGATTTTTCAAAAATGGAACCGGTCCGAACACTAAAATGCTTGCCGCATCCTCGACAGTCATACATCCCTTTTCGTTTTCCCGATCTTGTATAGACCGATAGGCTTTGACATGTCGGGCAAGACACGCCATATTTCCAGCGACGATCCTCAAGGTACTGTCGTGCGGTTTCCTCGTCAGGAAACATTTCCATCAACTGGCAGACACTGATTGCAGTATTGATCTTATAAGGCATGGCATCCTCCTCTCATGATAAGAGAATTATACCACAATATTTTCCGGTGTAAAGTATATAGTTCCCTAATTTAAGAGGGGTCATATCCCTGTCAGGGGGTATAAAAATGGCTTATCAAACAAACCGTGCCAGAATTATGCCACGATAAATTGAAAGTGTCTCTTTTTCTATATTACTCTTTAGCTATTTGATCTAATTGGCGCGTTTAGAAAGCATTAAATAAACAAAAAGGCGGTATGCAAGGGGTGTAATTACTTAGATTGTACTCTAGTTTGTGACTTTGTGTAATTAGTGTATTTGATAAAATCTGGAAGTCTCGTAATCCTATGTATTTGTTTGGAGGAAAGTATGAAAACCACTTTGATCACTGGCGCAAACCGCGGGATTGGGCTAGAGTTTTCAAGGCAATTTGCTGCTGATGGCTGGTGTGTTTTAGCTTGTAGTCGTCATCCTGAAAAATCAGATGCGCTTAACAAACTGGCAGCAAAGTATCCTGAGCAGATTACCGTGCATGCACTTGATGTAGCTGATCATGAGCAGATTAAGAGGTTGGCGCAGACTCTAGCCAACAAATCCATCGACTTGCTTATTAGTAACGCGGGAGTTTATTCAGGCCCTAAGGGATGCAGCTTTGGTAATATTGATTATGAGGCATGGGCATATGCTTTCTTGGTCAATACCATGGCACCGCTAAGGATGGCTGAGGCATTTACACCTCAGATTACGCGAAGTAGCAAAAAAATCATTGTGACTATTACTAGCAAGATGGGTAGCGTTGCCGATAACAGTCGTGGAGGTAGCTACATATACCGATCAAGTAAGTCAGCGGTGAATATGGTTGTGAAGAGTCTTGCTATTGACCTGAGATCGATTGGTATCATTGCGGTCCTATTACATCCAGGATGGGTGAGAACTGATATGGGTGGTCCAAGTGGGTTAATTTCTACAAAGCAGAGTGTGTCTGGTATGCGAAACGTTATTTGCCAACTTGTCTTAGCTGATTCAGGAAAATTTATTGCCTATGATGGACAGATAATTCCATGGTAGATTATCTATCTGTTTCTAGAATTTCGTTATTTGCAGAAAAATTATCTTTACAAATTTTCTGAAGTCTAGTGCTTGATTCTTTTGAATAAAAAGGTATCGAAATTCTAAATATGTCATCGAAATAATTTTGCATACGTTAAATACTGAAAGCGATTAGGAGGAGAAATGTGTAAACAACTTTTTACCAAAGGATCGATTGCACAGGCTCGAAACTCAATCCCCCAGGCTGTTTCTCTGACCAGGACAGATAAGGACAAACGGTGGGTAGTGCCACGTGGTTTAATCGAACCAATTTATTTCAATGTCGGCTGTAGTCACCTGCCACTTAAGAGTATGCGAGTTGTCCTGACAGCATGGTTGATATTGATTAGTACTCAGATACTCGTACCTGACGCTATGGCTGAATCCATCTTCAAGTCAGTGATGCCAGACGGACGTGTGATGTATGGTCAGCAACCACAGCCAGGCGCGCGTACAGTTAAGAAATCTACGGTAGATACCAGCAACACAGAGGTAAAGCCGCTCTCAAAGACCGAGATCGAGAGTATAGAGCGACGTGCCCAGGAACGTTCACGGGTATTGGATGAGACGCTTAAATCTGTGCAGACTGCTGAGGCCGATCTGCGCGTAGCTGAGATTGATCGCGAGGCGGGAATTGAGCCCCTGCCGGGTGAGCGCCTTGGCATTGTGGGACGTGGTACGCGTCTGTCGGAGGCATATTGGCGACGGCAGCAGATTTTGGAAGAGCATGTTGAAGCCGCCCGCCAACTTTTGAAGAACGCTCGCCAAGGATATAACGATGCGCGTTGACACTCTGCTTGTATAAAACTGAACCACTATAAATTGGAGTCCAGTTTTACATTTATACCAAGATCAAAACTGGCAAGCTTTATAAGCAGCTCATCCTGGGTTAAATTGCACGAACCTTTATCCTGATTTACGATTCCTTGAGTAAAGAATCTGTAGAAGCTAATACCATTAATCTTTTGGGGATTATCCCACCACAAGCTGTGATTTCTCCTAATCCCAGAAAGCATTTCTCCCTGTTATACAGTCTGATTTTTTTTCGATCTGGCAACCTATCTACTAAAGTTAAGTTGGTTACCACCCGTCCTTGCAATAGACGTACCGATGCTGCACTGTCTAGAAACACAGCTGGTAAATTATGTAAGAGAGTGTCTACAGGGCTTAGACAAGCATCACGTTGCTGCAGTGGCATGTTTTCAAGCATATCCAACGTATAAGCGCCCAACAAATCAAGGCCATCAATGGTTTTGCGGCACAGAGAAGTAAGATATGCCCCACCGCATCCAAGCATCCTACCGATATCCTCTGCTAGAGTGCGGACGTAGGTGCCCGTGCTGCATTTGACCGTAATGCTCATCTTATTTCCTTCAAGGGTTCGTACTTGTAAGTCATAAACGGTTACTTCGCGAGGCTGCCGTTCAATTTCTATTCCCTTTCTTGCGTAGGTATACAAAGGTTTCCCCTGATGCTTCACGGCACTATACATAGGTGGAGTTTGCATGTTTTTCCCAATAAAACGTTGTAGTACTGATTCAACTTGCTGCAGTGTTAGATTTACCTCACCTGCGACAGAAATTTCACCGTCAGCATCACCGGTAGTACTGATGTAGCCAAGTCTTAGCGTGGCTTCATAGGTTTTATCAGCACCCAGTAATACAGAGGAGAATTTTGTAGCTTCACCGAAACACACTGGTAATAAACCAGTTGCCATCGGATCTAGCGTACCGGTATGTCCAGCCTTGGATGCAGAAAATATGTGCTTAGCAATTTGTAGTGCCTGATGGGACGAAATCCCAGAAGGTTTATTCAGTAACAGAACGCCACTGATGTAACGTTTGATTGGTTTAGGTCGAAAAATCTGTAGACTTAACATGCGAGGTGGATTCTGAAAAAGCAAATCACGAATCAGACAACATTAAACCGGATCCCCTTGCTCATCCTGTTTTACTGCCTTGTCTATTAATTGTGACAGACGTATTCCCTGCTCAACTGATTCGTCATAGATGAAATGCAGTTGCGGAACTACCCGAAGCCTTAGTCGATGCGACAATTGGCTACGCAAAAATCTAGCCGCATGCTCTAAACCTTTACCGGTTAAGAAATTATCTTCTTCACTACCGAGCGTGGTGTAGAAAATTTTGGCGTGTGCATAATCTTGGCTTACCTCAACATCCGTCAGGGTAATCATACCAACACGCCGGTCTTTGAGTTCGTTGCGGATCAGATCGGCAAGTTCACGTTGAATCTGGCCTGCAATTCGCAAAGTGCGGGAATAATCTTTGGGCATGATGCTCCAGTACAGGCAAAACTCGCTCTCATATTACAGGCTTCGCGCAACTTCGATGATCTCATAGGCCTCAAGTTGATCGCCTACTTGGAGATCATTAAAGTTTTTTAGTGATAAACCACACTCGAAACTTGATCTGACTTCTTTTACATCATCCTTGAAGCGCTTCAAAGAAACCAACTCGCTAGTATGAATCAATTCATTGTCTCGCATTACTCGTACTAGCGAACCACGTTTTATGGTACCGTCAAGCACATAACAACCAGCTACAACGCCAATTTTGGAAATACGAAATACTTCGCGAATTTCTACAAGACCTACAACGTTTTCCTTACGTTCGGGGGCCATCATGCCTGATAGTGCTACTTTGATTTCATCTACTACCTCGTAGATGATACTGTAATAACGCACATCGATCCCGGTTGATCCAATTAACTTTCGTGCAATTGCATCTGCTCGACTGTTGAAGCCTATCACTACAGCTTTAGAAGCTAGTGCCAAGTTGATATCAGACTCCGTAATTGCACCTACGCCACTGTGGATGATGTTAACTCTGACCTCATCAGTTGAGAGTTTTTCCAGTGCATGTGCCAATGCTTCACAGGAGCCCTGCACATCGGCTTTGATGATAAGTGCAAGCACTTTGATCTCACCTTTCTGCTCGAACACGTTCTCTAGTTTTGTGGCTTGTAGCTTAGCAAGCTTAACGTCGCGGAACTTACCTTGGCGAAACAGTGCTATTTCACGCGCTTTGCGCTCATCTGTTAGCGTCATCACCACTTCTCCCGCCACCGGCACTTCCGACAAGCCCTGAATTTCCACTGGGATAGAAGGCCCTGCCTCTTCTATCGGTTTCGCATTTTCGTTCAACATTGCTCGAATACGACCAAATACTGCGCCCGCGAGCAAAATATCACCTCGCTTCAAGGTTCCTGACTGCACTAATATTGTTGCTACTGGGCCGCGTCCCTTGTCTATACGCGATTCAATGACAATACCCTTGGCGGGCCCGTCTTTTGCCGCCTTGAGTTCCAACACCTCGGCCTGAAGCAGTATACCCTCCAGTAATGTATTGATACCCTGACCAGTCTTAGCTGAAACTTCAATGAACATAGTGTCACCACCCCAGTCTTCTGGCATCACTTCATGCGTTATCAATTCTTGCCTAATGCGTTCAGAACTTGCTTCTGGTTTGTCTATCTTGTTGATAGTCACTATAACTGGTACTTTGGCAGCCTTGGCATGATGTATTGCCTCGATGGTCTGAGGCATCACGCCATCATCTGCTGCTACCACAAGTACAACGAGGTCAGTAACCTTAGCACCACGAGCACGCATAGCGGTAAACGCTTCGTGACCAGGTGTATCAAGAAAAGTGATCATGCCTTTTTCCGTTTCGACGTGGTAGGCACCAATATGCTGCGTAATACCACCTATTTCACCACTAGCTACACGTGTGCGGCGTACATAGTCTAATAGGGAGGTTTTGCCGTGATCTACATGGCCCATTACTGTGACTACCGGAGCACGCGGCTCTATTTTAAGTTCTGTTGTGGGTAGCTCGGTATCTGATAGAAAAGCTTCAGGGTTATCCAAAGCAGCATATATTGCAATGTGCCCCATTTCTTCTACAACTATCATAGCGGTTTCTTGGTCCAACATTTGGTTAATGGTAACCATGCTACCCATTTTCATCAGAGTTTTGATAACCTCGGCGGCCTTAACCGTCATTTTCTGCGCAAGCGCCCCGACGGAGATGGTATCAGGTACCATCACCTCATGTACGACAGGCTCTGTTGGGACGGAAAAAGCATGAGTCCCTTGATCTTCGCTAGGGGTTTTGCTGTGTTTATCTCTGCGTGTACGCCACCCTCTTCCTCCAGATAGATCACCACGCGGCTTATACCCTCGTTTTCCGGAAATATCGTCTTTCCAAATAACTTGTTTTGCCTGTTTCTTTTTCTTTTCGGCTTTGGCTGCCTTGTCTTCCGGCTTCACCACTGGTTTATGCAAGGTGCCTTCCGTCGGGGAAGGTTGGAGCGTTCCTGTTTCTACAACTATAGTTGGGGTTCCGGTAGGTGCAATAGGGGCCGTCTCAGATTCTTTAACATCGATCGCCACTGATTTCTTTTTACGTTGTTTCTTTTCCTTGACCTCTGCAGCCTGACGTGCGATCAATTCAGCTTGTTTTTTTGCTTCTTCCTGACGTAAAGCTTGCTGTGTAGTATCTATGGATGGCACGGGGGCAAGTTTAGGCACAGGTGGGGCAGTTAATGATGTAGGTTTGTCGGAATCACTCTTGCTTGTTTCGCTTTCTGATATATCACGTTTCACAAATACGCGTTTCTTACGTACTTCGACTTGAATTGTGTGAGCTTTTCCGGTGCTGTCCGATTTTCTAATTTCGGAAGTTTGTCGGCGAGTCAGGGTAATCTTACTCTTTTCGCCCTTAGGACCATGTTCCTTGCGAAGATAGTTGAGAAGCTGAGCTTTGTCCTTCTCAGTTAAACTATCTTTGGCTAGTTGTTTACTCACGCCAGCAGCCTGGAGTTGCTTCAACAATGCTGCTGGTAACAGTCCCAGTTCATTAGCTAATTGTTCTACTTTCGTTTGAGCCATTAAATATAGAACCCTTAATTTATACTTTTCGGTGAGATCAGGTAAACCATGGTGCGCGCGCTGTCATGATCAAATCCTTGGCGCGCTCAGTATCTATCTCGATCATTTCCACTAGGTCATCCACAGCCAAGTCTGCGAGGTCCTCTCGAGTTTTGATGCCCTTAGCTGCTAGTTCGCGTGCAGTTTCACTGTCCATACCCTCCAAGGAGCGCAGGTCTTCCGCCATCTTCTCTACATTTTCCTCGCTGACGATAGCCTCGGTCAAAAGCATGTTGCGAGCTCGGGTGCGCAATTCGTAGACAGTTTTTTCGTCGAACGATTCGATTTCCAACATTTCACTGATCGGCACATAGGCCACTTCTTCCAAGGTGGTAAAGCTTTCCTGTGCAAGGATATATGCTACTTCCTCATCCACATCCAGTTTTTCCATAAAGAGTTTGCGTATTACAGAAAATTCTTCTTCATTTTTTACCTGTGATTCTTCCATTGACATGATATTGAGTTCCCAGCCAGTCAACTCTGATGCAAGGCGCACATTCTGACCACCACGACCTATCGCTTGGGCGAGATTTTCCTCGTCGATTACGATGTCCATACAGTGTTTTTCTTCATCGACTACGATGCTGCTGATTTCAGCAGGCGCTAGCGCATTGATGACGAAAGTGGCTGGATCATTCGACCACAAAATGATGTCTACTCGCTCTCCTGCTAGTTCACCTGTCACAGCTTGTACCCTGGAACCGCGCATGCCCACGCAAGTACCAATCGGGTCTACTCGCTGATCATTTGACTTTACCGCAATCTTTGCACGTGAACCGGGGTCTCTTGCCGCGGCTTTGACTTCTAGCAGTCCCTCTTCAATCTCTGGCACTTCTAATTCAAATAGTTTCATCAGAAACTCTGGGGCTATTCGTGACAATACCAACTGCGGACCCCTGGCTGTGCGGTCGACCTTAGACAAATAGGCACGTACACGGTCACCAACTCGCAAATTTTCTTTGGGGATCATCTGGTCTCGCGGTAACGCGGCCTCAACTTTACCGGATTCGATGAGGGCATTACCGCGTTCCATACGTTTTATGGTACCGGTTACCATGTATTCTTTACGTTCTAGAAAAGCATTCAGAATTGCTTCGCGCTCGGCGTCACGTATTTTCTGAAATATCACCTGCTTTGCCGCCTGTGCGCCAATACGGCCAAACTCTATAGGTTCCAATGGTTCTTCTATGAATTCTTCCAACTGGATTTCGGCATCACGCTGCAACGCCTCGCTTAAGGGGATTTGACGTGCGGGATCTTCGACGGTATCGTCAGCCACCACCTGCCAACGACGGAAAGATTGATAGTTTCCTGTCTCGTGATCTATAGATACGCGTACACCAGCGTCCTCACGAAATCGCTTTTTAGTGGCTGACCCTAACGCCAATTCCAATGCAGCAAAAACTACGTTCTTTTCGACATTTTTTTCGCGTGCTAGCGCATCTACCAACAGTAAAACTTCGCGACTCATGTTACCTCCAGCCAAATTCTCAGTAATTATAATTTTGGAACCAGACGAACTTTTTCAAGGTTGCTCAACTCAAGATCAAGCATTTTTCCGTCTACTTCCAACTTTAACATTCCATCGTCCACTTCATGTAAAATTCCAACGAAATTTCTTTGTCCTTGCAATGCTACACGCAATTTTAGCTTAACCAATTCTCCCGCAAAACGGATGAAATCAGACGTTTTTCTTAGCGGTCTATCTAGGCCAGGTGAGGATATCTCTAACCTATCATAAACAATATTCTCGACCGTAAACAGTCGACTCAAATGATCACTTACTGCAACACAGTCTTCAACACTAACGCCGCTGGGCTTGTCAATGAATATCCTCAACAAGTTACCACGTGCGGATCGTTCCACTTCAACCAGTTCATAACCCATGCCAGTTAGGGTTGTTCCCAATAACTCATGTAGCTCCATAGCCTCGCCAGAAACAAAAAAGGGGCTAAAGAGCCCACAAAAATTCACCTTATATAATAGCAAAAATTTACAATTAATGAAATAGATACTTCTTAAACATTAAAACTCTTATTAATAGCATATCTTCTTCTAAAATAGTTTTATTGACATAGATAGGTCCGCAAACAGTATCGTAATACTTTTTTCAACTTATTATTTTAATGGTGCAAATTTAATAAGCGTTTCTTCATGCTGGATTAAGACATGGTTTTGATTCAGCTAATGCAGGTGATACAATTTCCCAGAAGTCAGCCTAATCTTAAAAAAGGAAATTTTCTGGAGATTTTCAGTGACAACTATTGAATCAGTTTTACATGAAACCCGTCTTTTCGCTCCAAACGATGCTTTTGTTAGTCAAGCCAACTTATTGAGCGAAGAAGCCTATCATGCCCTTTGCAGGGAAGCAGAAGAAGATTACTTGGATTTCTGGGGCAAGCTAGCACGAGAGCACATTCGGTGGCACAAGTCTTTCACCCGAGTGCTGGATGAAAACAACCATCCTTTCTTTAAGTGGTTTGATGATGGTGAATTGAATGTTTCTTTCAATTGTCTCGACCGGAATCTCGAAACCAATCCAGACAAAATTGCCATCATTTTTGAAGCAGACGATGGCAAGGTAACTCAGGCTACATACCGCGATCTTCATTTACAAGTATGTCAATTTGCCAACGGACTTAGATCGCTTAACATCAAAAAGGGTGATCGTCTTATTATTTACATGCCTATGAGTATTGAGGCGGTGGTGGCGATGCAAGCTTGTGCTCGTATTGGCGCAATTCATTCGGTGGTGTTTGGTGGTTTCTCAGCCAAAAGCCTGCACGAACGTATTGTTGATACCGCTGCAGTAGCCGTTATTACCGCAGATAAACAAAAGCGTGGCGGTAAAGGAATTCTCCTGAAACCGGTAGTAGATAAGGCGATCGACATGGGTGGGAGCGACTCAGTCAAGTCTGTAGTGGTATACCAGCGTACTGGAAAAAACGTACAGTGGCATAACTCACGCGATATCTGGTGGCACGATCTTGTTATTGATAAATCTGACTACTGTGAGCCCGAATGGGTCAACGCCGAGCATCCCCTGTTTATTCTCTATACCTCCGGTTCCACTGGCAAGCCCAAGGGCATACAACATTCTTCTGCCGGTTATTTACTGGGCGCGATGGTGAGTATGAAGTGGATTTTTGACCATAAATCAGCTGACATTTTCTGGTGTACTGCTGACGTGGGCTGGATTACCGGTCACAGTTATGTTGCCTATGGTCCGCTGGCAATGGGTGCTACTCAAATCATTTTCGAGGGCGTGCCCACCTATCCCGACGCGGGGCGCTTTTGGAAAATAATTCAGGATCACAAAGTTACCACTTTCTACACCGCACCCACGGCGATTCGCTCACTAATTAAGTTAGGTCCGGAGTTGCCTAGGGAATATGACCTTTCCTCGCTACGCTTGCTAGGCTCTGTAGGTGAGCCGATCAACCCAGAAGCCTGGATGTGGTATTACAACGAAGTTGGCCAGTCTCGCTGTCCCATTGTGGATACTTGGTGGCAGACTGAAACAGGTTGCCACATGATCGCTCCAGTACCGGGTGTGGTACCACTTAAACCAGGTTCCTGCACTTTTCCACTACCCGGCATTATGGCGGCCATTGTGGATGAGGCTGGCCATGAGTTAGAAAATGGAAAAGGTGGACTCCTGGTCATCAAGCGTCCGTTTCCTTCACTGGCACGCACTATTTGGGGTAACCCAGAGCGCTTCAGGAAGACCTACTTCCCCAGGGATCTTGGAGGCAAATATTATCGGGCTGGCGATTCTGCAAACCGCGATCTGGACGGTTATTTTTGGATCATGGGACGTATTGATGATGTGTTGAATATCTCTGGCCATCGTTTAGGTACCATGGAGATCGAGTCGGCACTAGTGGCTAATCCTTTAGTTGCGGAAGCTGCGGTGGTAGGCAAACCTCACGAGATCAAAGGTGAGGTGATAGTAGCATTCGTAGTACTGAAAGGCGCGTGTCCTCAAGCAGACGATGCTAAGAAAATCGCCGCCGAATTACGTAGCTGGGTATCGAAAGAAATAGGCCCAATCGCAAAGCCTGAGGAGATACACTTTGGTGACAATCTACCAAAAACTCGTTCTGGAAAAATTATGCGTCGTTTGTTACGTGCTATAGCTAGAGAAGAAAAAATTGCTCAGGATATTTCTACTTTGGAGAACCCAGCAATACTTGAACAGCTGAAGCAATCGATAGCATAAGCTATCAGACAAACATCAACACCAAGTGGCCACCCAGAGCTCTTCTACTTTTAAGCAGCGCTCATGACTTTACCTCATATTACTGATTACGATCATGGCATCAGTGCTATCGATGCAGAATACTATCGCACCAGATTTGCTGCGATTCACTTAATTGTTGAGGGCAGCACGGCAGCATTAGTGGATACAGGGACCTCGTTTTCTGTTCCTGGAGTGATGGAAACATTATGTCAAAGAAATATTGCGCCTGAGAGTGTTACCTATGTCTTTCTTACTCACGTACATCTTGATCATGCAGGTGGCGCTGGGGAATTTATGCATCGTTTTCCCAATGCGAAATTGGTAGTACATCCGCGTGGTGCGCGTCACATGTTCGACCCTACTAAACTCATTGAAAGCGCTATAGCGGTTTATGGTGAAGCAGAGTTTAGGCGCATGTACGGCAAGATTCGTCCGGTGGAAGCAAGCCGTATTATTGAGGCATCAGACAGATTTAGCGTTGAACTGAGTGGCAGGTCACTGTTGTTTCTTGATACGCCAGGCCACGCGCGTCATCACTACTGCATATTCGACGAACAAAGCCGATCGTTTTTTACGGGCGATACTTTTGGTATCTCCTATCGGGAATTTGATGTGGACGGAATGGAGTTTGTTTTTCCGACCACCACACCGGTGCAATTTGACCCAGTTGCAGCTCATATTTCTTTAGACCGACTCATGAGCTATGACCCACAGTATGCCTTTCTTACACATTACTCTCGTATTGGTAATTTAATTCGCCATGCTAACGTGTTGCATGATTTGATTGATGCCTATGTAGCAATAGCTAAGAAAAATCGCAATCACGCATCTGGCAGACATATTTTGTTGGTGAGGGAGCTTGGAGAACTGCTTTTACAACGGATAACAGTTCATGGATGCACATTGCCACAGGAAAAAATTTACGACCTGTTGAGTATGGATGTCGACCTCAACGCTCGAGGCTTGGAAAGCTGGCTCGGGTTACCAAGTAAGTAGTAGTTAAGAAATCGGCTTGATGATGCTTCCTGCGCGAGTAATATTATAAAATTCCGCAAACTTGAAGTTTTTTCCATAGGCATGAATATAGAGGCATTGTATGGTAGTCCTTGTGCGCGCATACATTCTGGTAACATCTTGAAAAGTTGCCATAAAGTTTGTTCTAGTTTATCCTTTGCTCCCTAGTTGATTCTGTGCTGCCAGATTCCTTCTAGGAGAGGTGGCCGAGTGGTTTAAGGTACACGCTTGGAAAGCGTGCGTATGGTTTCAACCGTACCGCGGGTTCGAATCCCGCTCTCTCCGCCAATTAACAACGGTAATACATTGATATAGAATGTATTATTTTATAAATAAGACTCTCGGTCTTACCATCAGTCTTACAATGATGCTTGAGATAACAAGATAATGACACTGAGTTAGGCAAAAACGAGAGGAACCCGTCCTTATAGAATCGAAATTAGAAACGAGGGGGTTGCGGTTAGTATTGGATTAAGGGGGAGTGTATATAAAGGTACTACATATCCCTACATCGACTTTAATTTTGGCGAAAAAATTTTTCCAGAAGAAAAATCGGCGAATAACCGCTTTTGAAAGGTAGTTAAGCTTTATGCGTAGGTGCTGAATAGCAGTTAAGAACCTTAACCAAAGCTTTTTGTATTCTAGAAGAAACGTACATATTGACGAATATGAATGTCCGCTTTTGGCACAAAGCAGACATACTTCTAAGTAACAATAGTTTTCAATGTTAGTGGGTGGGGTAACCTAGTCTGAAACTAGCCTAACAATTTATCTATTTTGACGAAGGTGCTAACCGATACCATACTTTAATTCGTAGCATCGGTTTCCTCGTTAGCTTAACTTGTGTTGTCGTGGCATCATAGCTGAATTTGTAATTAAGTTTTCTTCTTCCTTACTGTTTAATCTGTTATTTCCTTTTCGGTAGAAAGTTTTGCAGGGAGCATCGGAACTATATTAAATAAAAGGTTCTATTAATAATAAAAGGTTCTATTAATATGAAGAATACAAAAATAATATCAGTCATATTATTTTCAATGCTGATTTTTGCTGGGTCTGCAATGGCTCAGAACCCTATCATTTATCCTGCTAAAGGACAGAGCCAAGAGAAAATGGAGCAGGATAAGTTTCAATGTTATGGCTGGGCAAAAAATAGTAGTGGTCATGATCCTATGCAAGCCGCACCCACTTATCAACAAACTAATGAATCGGGTGGTGTTCTGCGTGGAGGTGCGAAAGGCGCTGCAGGAGGCGCGGTGATAGGTGCCATTGCAGGTGACGCCGGAAAAGGTGCTGCAATTGGCGCCATAGGCGGCGGTGCAGTAGGTGGGGCGCGACAAAGAAACAGGCGGCGGCAAAAGGAACAGGCGAATCAGCAAGTTCAGCAAGTTCAGCAAGTTCAGCAAGTTCAGCAACAGCATAGTGCGGCAAGAAGCGGTTATGATCGCGCCTATTCTGCTTGCCTTGAGGGTAGGGGGTACACGGTAAAATAAATCATGATTGCGACCCTGTAATAATCAGTCAAATTACGGCTTTTAGCCCAACGTACTGATATCGTAGCACCCCTCAAAAAATACCCACGTAAACTACTATGGGTGAAGCTAATACTTTTTTAAAAGCACCATAAAAAAACAATTAGTTGCACTATAATTCCACGCCGAGGCCCTATTTTATAAAGCAAAGTTTTGTAGCGTATAAAAGGAGCCAAAATATGAAGAAATATTATCTTTTGTTTTTGTCTGCTATGTTCCTCCTGTTATCCGGTTGTGCCTCTGTAACCAGTGATATAAGAGTGGGTGCCGAGGCAGCTCCTGGTGCAACGATAATCCACAATTATAAAACTTATGATTGGTTGGGATCATTTAGCCTCCTCAATGATCCCAACAATACATGGCAACCACCTGATATAAACATAGCCGGTGATATTAAATTTCTGATTGATCGTGAATTGCGCAGAAATGGAATAGAGCGCGCTAGGGGCACCCCTGATCTGTCAGTTATTTTTCTTGTTGGGATTGATATGGAAAATCAGATACTCAAATTAGACCCGGATACCAAGATTGAGTTGAATAAAAAAATTCCTAAAGCTGCCCTTGTTGTTGCCTTGATTGAAGTTGCTTCTGGAGATATTGTCTGGTTAGGTGTGGCGGATGCAGAAATTCAGGAAAATGTGACAGTGGAGGTGACGCGTCAGCGTTTAGATTATGCCGTCAGAGAAATGTTTAAATTAATGCCTTGATGCGTGTTTTGAACACTAACAGTATTGCGATAGGGCGCAATAATGAGGTTAAGAATTTTAATTAGAGTGCGCTTTGGGTAGAAAGCGGTCATCACAGCTTTTCATTCTAGAAAACTTTTTCGCCAAAATTGGAGAAAGGAAAGTGGGGTAGATACTACATTGCTACGGAGGTGAGTTAGTTTCAGACTAGGTGTACCCCCTTCGTTTCTAATTGTGATTCTATAGGGGTAGGATTCTCTAAATTTAAATCCTACCTGGAAGGATCAACTCACTGATTGTCGCGACTGATAATATGACTTTACTAGATGTGGATGGTCATCAAGAATTCTATTAATAATTAATTTGGAATTAATATTATCGCTCAATAGGTTAAGAGCCATATTGAGTTCTTTTGCTGCATTATTAGCACCCCAACTTATTATAAATCTTGAGAATCCAACTATTTCTTCATTAGTTCCAAAGTATTTTTCTAGGAATTTTCTTTCAAGTTGTTCTGCTATTTCCTTGCGTTTCGTAAATTCTTTATTTTCGAGCAGAGATACCTTATACGTCTGTGCTAATGGTTTTGAAATCTTCGACAAATCATTAATAATATCTTCTACATCTGGAAAATATTTAACTATTGCGCTCCAGCCATCATTTAAAGAATTACAAAGGTCATCTTCAGTTCCGGTATTGCTGAAATCTTCTTCCGGAAAGTTATATTCATTTGATGTTCGACTTTGATCGTACTGCTTTCTCCTGGTTGGATCAGACAATGCCGCAAAAGCCTCGTTGATTTCAGACATACGTCTTGTTCCTTCTTCCTGGGAGTTTACCCACTTATCTGGATGATACCTCTGAGCTAAAGTGCGATATGCTGCCTTAATAACAATGTCTTCAGCATCTTGAATGACACCTAGTACCTGGTAATGATCTTTTTGCATTACAACTCCTCTTGCTTGCCAACATAATGTTACGCCACGTTATACCTCATACCAATCTTGAGTACTAGGTCAAGCCCTTATATCTCCCTATAGTGACTCTCTAGGAGTTAGTCTCTCTCATCTCTCAGTAGCACATATGTATTAGTGTTGTAGTGGACTGACGTGAACGTGATAGGGGTAGCATCCATGCAAGGAGTAACCAGTACGCTAACGCAATATGTCTTGGCAAAGGGGATTAAGTAATCTAGGTGTTATTCTAGATAGGTGATTACAATATTTCATTTACCCAATCATATTTGTATCTTTCAGTAAGATGTCGCATTGAGTAGTAATTGTTTTCGAACCTGTGAGTAGCTTTTAATATAGTTCTAGCCTTATTGCCTGGGCATACAAGAATCCTTTGCCACACATAAAATTTAAACTTGCTCATACTATGAACAAGTATACACTCTGCGATGCTCACTTGTAGTACAAGAAAAAACCCGCCGAAGCGGGTTAAGGATAATTGTATCTAGACAGCGCATTATTTCTTTTTATCGGCCTCTTCCGGGATCTAAAACCCGACCGTCAGATTTATGACGGTAAATTAATCGTATACCTATGGAATGAAATTGTCAAAGTTGAACTACTGTGCGCATTACATCGAAACATCAATCCTTAGTTCAGTGCAGGTATTATCTATGTAGGACTCTTTAGTGCAGCGTTTCCAATCAAAAATCCAACCACAACCAAAAATAGATTCTTCCGTGTGAACGGGACCATCTGCCTCTCGGCACACAAAAGAAGATCGTTTCACTGGATTTCAATAGAATGCATCTCCATAGAATGCGATAATGCCAAAAATAATTATTGCCAAAACCAGTATAAGAGTCTTTGCGATGCGTTTCTGATTTGTAGCCATAAGTTCGCCTCTTTTGTTCCGACTGCTGCCTCTAAGTATACGCTTACAACAGATCAAACAACATCAGGTGAAAAAATGGTGTGATTAAAACCTTTTAGGTAAAAGGTATCGAATACTAATGAAACAAATAAAATTAAAACAGACACAACGTGGCCGTAATCTACTCATGTCAATGGCTGTGCTTGCAATTATCGGTATTTTTGCAGAAGTGGCACTCTCGGCTTATCAAGATTATATTGCCCAAGAGCAGACCACTGAACAATGAATTCGCTATCGCTATACCATCATCACTGTGCCATCACGCTTCACCCTATCTAGCTTGAGTGGGTCTTTGCCGTTAATAATTGCAACCCACATTCCACCAGCTATTTCGCGTGCTTGAGACAGTGTGCGACTACCTACTGCACCCAAACCTATTTCGATTACCTTGTCAGATACCTTTTCGTCACACTTTTCTCTACGTTTGTATCTAAACACCCATGATCTAGATCCAGTATCACGTACTCTTAAATATAAATTTCCACCGTCAGAATGAAATCCAGCAGAAAGCGTGTTAACCTGTCTTGCCGTCAGTAATTTGATCTTTGCCATAAATCCTCCGCCAAAGTATTCGGTTTTACCATCCGTCTTACCTTAAAGCATGGATTTAGACGTTTCTAACCGCGATTCTAGGCCACACCTAATTGGTGGCCATGCTGACCTGGTGTGGGACGGTGGCTCATTTAGTGATACACCAAAAACCAATCGTGAAACCTGGTTTGTTCCAGGTGGCTCAGCCACTGCTGCTGGCTATCAGTTCAAGCAAAATGGGTTGTATGTGTATCTCAGTCACAACCTGCTTGAGGCAGTATTGCTAGGTGCAGCTGCGCATGTGAAAGTTGAAGGCAAATGGGACAACAATCTCATGGAACAAACCAAAAAACCAGGACCGATAACTAAATAAATAAGAAGAGTTCGTCAGAGTCGTAAATCAGAGCGGCTTCAACCTTACGGTTGAAGCCGCTTTTATCAAGTAATCCGTTGACCATGGACCTAAACCAAGGTTTAGTATTAATCTTAATAAGCATAAAAATATGGACTTAACTGAGTATGGCGGACGCTAACGAAAATGCAAAGATGCAAATAGTCACTATATGGTGGATTTAGAGGATATTATCGAATTGTAACGAACATACGTTAAGCGGAACCGCTTCCGCCAGTTAATCATGTGTAACCACGTGAATGCTAGATTAATTGAATAATGGTGCAGCCATGTACAGCAAACAACTAATTCTGGTTTATTCCCTTCTTGCACCACTAGTTTCATTTGGCAGTAAGACTGAAGATGTGGCGTTAACAGACGCGGTTGTTAAAAATGGCCCAGTAGGAGTTGAGCAGGCTATTTCAGCTGATCTGACCACTGAAAGCTACAATAAAGATATCGAGATCACGATACAAAATGACGGCCACCAAATTATTGTTGATGTAACCTTTACTGTTCCAGTTAAGCCACAGCGAGTATGGGAGACATTGACAGATTTCGATAATATACATAACTTCCTTTCTAGCGTACAGTCCAGTCAAATTATCAACAGAACAGAAAACATGTTGCATGTTTCACAGAACTCAATAATAAAATTTGGCTTCCTTACCTTTTCTTTTGAATCTGTACGACGAATTAATTTATTTCCCTTCTGGAAAATTCGAGAGCGCATGATTAGTGGCAATATGCGCAAGATGTAGGAGACTACACAATTATTGCTAGAGGGTGATCATACACGCATCACTTACCATGCAAGTATTGTTCCCGATATGTGGGTGCAAAAATTTATAGCGCAGGTTTTTATCGAAGATGAGGCACGTGAGCAATTTCAAGAAATAATTAAAGAGATTCTCGGAAGGGAGCAAACAAGTTATCAACAGGGTAACAACATACTTGATGCAAACGCTGCTCATCTCCATATCATAAAGTAGGTAATCAAAGGTATCGTATAAGAATTAAGTTGACTCTGCCTAGTGGGGTATACTGAAATTGGGAGTGATCATAAAAATTTTTTATCGTAACAGAATCAATTGTGGTGTTCCATCGCCACCTACGTAAATAAATCCATCCTGACGAAATCGTTTTACTAGTGCCTTGGCAGATTCAAGAGAGATTCCAAAAACCAATAAGCTTGGCTCACTAGGCCATAGACCTGATGGATCTTTGCCTTCTCCTTCCAGATAAGGAAAACCACAGGCCTCTATCTCTGCAATTAGTTTTTGCTCAGCAATACGATTGGTTGTGTCAGAAGTTGACTTACCCAATGGATTCCATGCTGTGATGAATGCTGCTTGATTCTCTTTATTGGTTTGGAACCATCGAGCAAGCTCAGGGCTCGGTCGACCAACATTCAAAACAAATCGCTCAACAGTATTCACCTGGTAGTCTGTCACAAGGTAAGCATCGATGGTTGCAACAGGAATAGCTGTTTCAAAAATCGGAAAATCTCCTGAATTGATGGGCATAGTAAATAAGCACCTGTCTAATGAAGTTATAAGTCATCTGTAAGTCACCTGTAACTCGCTTGTAACCCCATTCCGCTATCTTGGTAGCCAATATCACTGAGATTTGGAAGGAAAAATGAAACCGTATTTATTCTTATCTTATTTGTTGTTAAGCGCCTGTGCAACGCCAACTGTGCCTCTGCTATCCACCACGTATGAAGTTAATTCCTGTAGCGAAGCAAGATTAGATCCCGCTGATGCCCGTTCAGGTGCACCACAAACAAGCACACCACCATTGCTCACGGACACGCGCGTAGTTAATGTTTCCTATACAGAAGCAAGCAGCCACAAGAATGATGTTGTGCGCTGGGGTGGGTTTATTATCGATGTACAAAACAAAGAAGATTTTAACCTAATACAGGTACGTTTCCATTCCCTTGATTACACGGGACATCCACGGCTATATAAACCGAGCGAAGGAGATTTTGTTGTTAAAATCTCTAAATCTCTAGATTCGGAAATTTACGTCAAATACTCAGAAGTTACGGTCGTGGGAATACTTGATAGTGATATTAGTCTGCCTGTAGATGGGGAGAACGAATCGCTACCACTAATAGTATTAACCGGCCCTGAAAAATATCCCTATAGTATGGGCCGAAGATTATGAGTCAGTATCGCTCGGAGAAGCAGCCGATATTGTGGGTTATGAAATCGCTGATCTTCTTTTGTTCCCACCCTTTCCATGCACAATATGAAGCTCTCTCTCGACCTAAACTCTCAATGTCGACCTCGAGACTACCACTTTGGAGGTGATGACATGAAAAAACTAGGATCGTTGTTTTCACATGTGAGTCGTCTAATGATTATTATTAAATGGACTCAATCTGATTTGTAGATTTATTTGTAGATTTAACCTCATACAAATTCTTTATGACTAAAATCCATGAGGTTTATATCAATTGAATGGCGGAAGCGGTGAGATTCGAACTCACGGAAGAGTCGCCCCTTCGCTAGTTTTCAAGACTAGTGCCTTAAACCGCTCAGCCACGCTTCCTTATAAAGACGGTCAAGATAATACCTTTTTGAAGCTGGTTTTACTAGCGAGCTTCCCAACATATTATTATGATTTGTCAACCATCAGCTTAACGCGGGTTTTCTTACTATGGATTAATATTTTACCTATTGTGGAAGAGATTGCTAATCAAGGATGTTGATAAAATTAGCTTGTGGAGAGCTGTTATTGGAGGGGTGAGGTTTATTTCACCATATTTATTATGTTAAAGTATCATGCTTTGTCCCCGAGTTTTTTGCGGTCTTCTTAGCTAAGGAAGATGGAACCGAGATACATGGAAGATATTGATAAAAAAAACGAAATGAGCGGAAGAAGACGCTTCCTAATTACTGCGACATCAATAGCGGGCGGAATTGCGAGTATCGGTTGGGCGACACCTTTCATGATGAGCATGTTTCCTAGTGAGCGTGCTAAGGCGGCAGGGGCACCGGTTGAGGTCGACATCAGCAAGCTTGAACCAGGCATGCTACTGCTGGTGGAATATCGTGGCAAGGTAGTATGGGTACTGAGACGTACCCCTGAGATGTTAGCTACTCTCACGAAGCTTAATGATAATCTATCCGATCCTAAATCGGAAAGGGAGCAACAGCCTGAATATGCTCAGAATTTAACGCGTTCAATCAAGCCAGAGATTCTGGTGACCTCAGGTGTTTGCACGCACTTGGGATGTTCTCCAGTATTTCGCAAAGAGATTGCTCCAGCAGATCTTGGTCCCGATTGGCTAGGTGGGTTTTTTTGCCCCTGTCATGGTTCCAAGTTTGATCTGGCGGGCCGCGTCTACAAAAATGTTCCTGCACCTACCAATCTATTTATTCCACCTCACACCTATTTAAGCGAAAATATTTTGCTAATAGGTGCCGTTAGTAAGGAGGCTGCATAAATGGGTAAACGATTGACCTTGATCGTAGGGTGGATAGATGAGCGTTTTCCTTTAACCTCTAACTGGAAGGCTCACCTTACCGAGTACTACGCACCAAAAAACTTTAATTTCTGGTACTACTTCGGTTCTTTGGCTATGTTGGTGCTAGTGAATCAGCTTCTAACTGGCATTTTCCTCACTATGAACTATAAGCCGGATGCAGGTATGGCATTTGCTTCGGTGGAATATATTATGCGCGATGTAGATTTCGGCTGGTTGATTCGCTACATGCACTCTACTGGTGCTTCTTTGTTTTTTGTGGTGGTTTATTTGCACATGTTCCGCGGGATGCTGTATGGCTCATACCGCAAGCCACGAGAGCTTTTGTGGCTTATTGG
This sequence comes from Nitrosomonadaceae bacterium, assembly GCA_965248035.1. Taxonomy (GTDB): domain Bacteria; phylum Pseudomonadota; class Gammaproteobacteria; order Burkholderiales; family Nitrosomonadaceae; genus BJGV01. The sequence goes on along the minus strand of OZ252054.1, from coordinate 1,250,245 downwards.
TTCGGCAATCTTTTTTGTCATAATGATGCTGGCATTTACGGGCTATATTCTACCATGGGGGCAGATGTCTTACTGGGGCGCAATGGTAATTATAAGCATGATTAATGCGATTCCGATAGTCGGTGAGCCGCTGTCAAACCTGCTCTTAGGCGACTACACGCTTTCAGATGCCGCACTTAATCGTTTCTTTGCTTACCATGTCGTGACATTACCGGTTATGTTGGTGGCGCTGGTGGTGGTGCATATAATAGCTCTACATGAGGTTGGTTCGAATAATCCTGACGGCATCGAAATTAAAGCAAACCTTGATCCCAAGACAAATATTCCAATAGATGGCGTTCCGTTTCATCCCTACTACACAGTGAAGGACATCTTTGGGGTAGTGGTATTTCTGATCCTGTTTTGTGGCATTATGTTTTTTGCACCGGAAATGGGTGGCTATTTCCTCGAGTATAACAATTTTATTCCAGCCGATACGCTACAGACACCTGATCATATTGCGCCAGTATGGTATTTCACGCCTTATTATTCGATGTTACGTGCTGCTACTGTCAACTTCCTCTGGATAGATGCAAAACTTTGGGGCATAGTTCTTATGGGCGGTTCGGTCGCGATCATTTGTCTACTGCCTTGGCTGGACCGTAGCCCAGTAAAGTCAATTCGCTACAAAGGGCCATACTTTAAGACGGCTCTCACCCTTTTTGTCATTAGCGTTTTCGTCCTTGGCTGGTTGGGAACAAAGACCCCTACACCTCTATATACGCTGCTAGCACAAATATTTACGGTTATCTACTTTGCGTTCTTCATTCTGATGCCGTGGTACAGCAAAATAGATAAATGCAAGCCTGAGCCAAAGAGATTAACTGGATGAGAAGAATAAGGGTTTTTTTATTTTTTTTATGTCTGGTTTCGCTTACAGCATTTGCCAGTGGATCGAAAGTAACATTGGATCAAGCCCCTATTCGGCCAACAGACTCACTTTCTCTACAACGTGGAGCGCAGATCTTCGTTAATTATTGTTTGACTTGCCATAGTGCTGATTTCATGCGTTACAACCGACTCAGAGATCTGGGACTAAGCGAAAAACAAATTAGTGATAACCTTATTTTCACAGGACAGAAGCCAGGTGATCTAATGACGATTGCCATGAAAAAGAAGGAGGCCAAGCAATGGTTTGGAGTAATCCCACCGGATCTATCTGTGATTGCTCGTTCACGTGGCGCAGATTGGCTATACACCTATTTGCGCCAGTTCTATCGTGACGAATCCACCGCCACTGGTTGGAATAATCTGGTGTTTGACAAAGTTGCAATGCCCCATGTGTTATACCAACTTCAGGGAGAGCAGTTGCTCAAGGTAGAGACTATTGACGATGGCCACGGTGGTAAGCATGAAGTGAAGAAACTAGAATTGAGCAAACCAGGCTTGCTTACTAAAACAGAATATGACATTTATGTTGCTGATTTAGTGAATTATCTAGTTTACTTGGGAGAGCCTGCTGCTGCCTACCGGGTACAGTTAGGAATTTTTGTTATGCTCTTCCTTTTCGGTATGCTAGGGCTTACTTATGCATTGAAACATGATTTCTGGAAGGAGGTCCATTGATAATTCCTTATCTATTAACAGTGTTCAATTCAATTTCTCTTGTCGAGGTTAAATCATGATGACACTGTATTCAGCTACCACGTGTCCTTTCAGCCACCGCTGCCGTATTGTGCTGTTCGAAAAAGGCATGGATTTCCAGATTATTGATGTCGACCTGTACAACAAACCTGAAGATTTGGCAGTGATGAGTCCGTATAGCCGAGTGCCGATTCTGGTTGAGCGTGATCTTATTTTATACGAATCGAATATCATCAACGAGTATGTTGATGATCGCTTTCCCCATCCGCAGTTGATGCCTGCGGATCCGGTAATGCGCGCTCGTGCACGATTGTTCTTGCATCGCTTTGAACAGGAACTTTTTTGCCACATTGACACAGTCGAGAACGGCAGTCCGAAAGCGGCGGATAAAGCGCGCGCAGCAATCTGTGACAATCTGACCGTGATTGCGCCAGTATTCGTTAAACAGAAATACATGTTGGGTGATGAGTTTTCTATGCTTGATGTGACAATTGCGCCACTCTTGTGGCGGCTCGACTATTATGGAATTCAGCTTCCCAAGCAAGACGCACCTCTGTTAAAGTTCGCCGAACGTCTGTTCAGCAGACCACCATTTATTGAGGCGCTGACAGCTTCTGAGAAAGCGATGCGGAAATGAAAAAGTTTTAAAAGAGTACCACTCTCAGTAGTAGCAAGTATCCATTTCGCGACATCAGATAACTTCGGAGTGCCTTTTATTGCTCCTTCTCTGGTTTGCCCTTTTCTTCACAGTTACTATAATTATGTTTGTGCCGGCATAGCTCAGTTGGTAGAGCAGCTGATTTGTAATCAGGAGGTCCCGAGTTCGATTCTTGGTGCCGGCACCATTATAACAAAGACTTAGGTTTAACCTCCTAGGTCTTCATCTTGTCATTGCTACCCTATTGCTACCTTATGAGCAAATAATGCATTAAATCCCGTCATGGATACGGATAGTAATATGCAAGATAGATGGGGCTAGGGTAGCAACGCCAGCCTTACATATATCCGTACTGTGTAGGCAAAAACGAGAGAAACCCATCCTTATAGCTTCGAAATTAGAAACAGGGGGGTGCGGTTAGTATTGGATTAAGTGGGGAGTGTATATAAAGGTACTACATACCCTTACATCGACTTTAATTTTGGCAGATTTCAGAATCTTCAAATAGCTGGACTTTCATTTTATGGTGTAATTATGGTGTATTCCACAGGGTGGATGTGCCAATGGCAGGAAGGTGAATCTTGTTCAACGTCTGTAGAGGAAAACGCTATCTCACGCCCGTCATCCAGCGTAAGCTGTAAACAGTCGTAAGAGTCTTTTTTTTCATTTAAGCCTTTCGTCAGCTTAACGTCCGTTATTTTACTTCCCTTGATAGACATAATATCATTCATATTGCTTTCTCCTGTGGGCTAACGCCTGTTTATGAAATGCGGCAAAATAGCATACTTATTACCAGATGGAAAGTGGCTAAAGCCGTGATAGATCTTCTTTGGCGCCCGTAGCTCAGTTGGATAGAGTACTTGGCTTCGAACCAAGGGGTCGGGCGTTCGAATCGCTCCGGACGCGCCATATAAACAAGGAGCTAGATATTATGCTAACTCCTTGTTCTTTTTAGGGTAACACAGGGGTAACTTTATACAAAGGATTTAGATAAGAAATATACATGCAATCTAAGTCGAAGGATTGTGTATTTATCGGAATAGGGGGGTACACCTAGTATTGGATCAGGCTATGCCCCCATAAACTAGGTACCTACCCCTCTTTCCTTTCCCCAATTTCGGCGAAAAAAATTTGAAGAAAACCTGTAAATGTTCGCTTTCGACCCGAAAGACAAAACCAAACTCGTTACTTTGAAATCGTAATTGGGATTCCCACATTCGATACGTCGGTGACCGTGGCCTGAAACAAGCTATTTAAGATCATGAAGGCGGTCCGATCCCACGAACTATCGCCGACCGAATAGTAGCGTCCCTTATATTGAATATGCAGTACGTCGTCCGAGGGTGCATTATCGGAGACATTGATGGTCAGGGTCTGACGCGGATTGTACTCGATTTTACCGTGCGTTCGAGGGTCTGCAGTAATGGTTATCTGCAAATCCTGTTGGATTCCCCCGACGCCTTTACTCACAAAGTGGAGAATGTGATAAAAGCTGCGCAGCTCGATCGCGCCGAACAGCGAAAATTCTCCGCCCGGATGACCCGGGCGTATATCCACCAGCACATAGTTGTCGGGCCGGTGATTAGCAATCTCGTTCAGAGCATTAAGTTCTTCGTCTGTTAGTATGCGCTGATCATAGTTGCTGATCAGAACCCGCCCGATCGTTCGCTTCATCACCGTATAGGTGCCATCGTCGTTGTGCCGCCAACGCAATCCACTATCGACCCCTGTTGCCAGGCTCGAGGGAGCTTTGTCCCACGGCTCCTTGACGCCATCCAATATGACCTTATCGAAAATCAGATTGTTCACGAACAACTGGTTTTGCATCTGTAGTGATTCCAGGTGCAAAACGAAGCGCCGGAACGCCTTGTATTCGTCAAGATGACTAGCGTCATTTCTCATGAACCCTACACGGTTAGCCTTTTTGTCATCGATCTCGACCGAACTAGCCATCAAGCGCGTGATGATTGAAATAGGTAGATCCTGGTAGCCGAGTTTTGCGTAGGCGCCCTCAGGAAAGGGAGTGACGACCCGTTTTATGAAGTCCTGGCCACTAATCGGAACGATACTGAAGGTGGGATTTTCCGAAGCACTGGTAGACAAGCTGAAGTCGAAAACATTGTTCCCCGGCGAAGTCACTATACTGCCACCAAAATTGCCCCTGGTGGTAAAGTCAAAGGTGGCGGCGATGCTGCCGGTCACAGTGAAGTGGATTGGAGACTCCTGGCTTAAACGGGCGATGTTGAGCAACAGGATTTCCTGCTCCAGTTGGCTGGTCGTCTCGTCATAACCGAGCACCGATTTGTGCAATGCCGGCGGGCCAACGCAGCCATCAAGAAGCGATGTGACCAACAAGATAATTATTGAACGCATAAGGTATTTTTAGCTAACAAATCAAGTAAGATTTAAAATCAGAGTATAAATATTCACGACATATAGTTAAAGGTAATAGGGAGGCACACCTAGTCTGTAACTTATCCCACTCTTCTATCAAGGCAGCGCCTACCCCATTTATTTTTCTCCAATTTTGGTGAAAAAGATTTTTCTAGCAGGGAAATCTTTTACTGACTGCAATCGATCCAAAGCGGATATTTAAAATTAACATTAAAATTAAGTGAAAGTACGAGATGTTCAAGTTATTTACGTACGATTTCTTAGTCTGTAGTTATTAGAGTTGTACAGCGCTCGTTAACGATCGGTGATGTATTTTCATTGCCTACTCCATCAGCTATCAAAGCAATAACACGCTCGTCAGTTTTATAGCCATTGTGCGCTGTAAGCGGACTGGCTATCTCTATGCCAAATATATCGATAACTTCAGCCACATTGATATTAATATTGGTCGTTTTAGCGCATAGTCTTGACTCTATATAGCGGCTAGTAAATCCAGGAGGTATCGAATAACTAAGCATGTCATTGGGATCACTGAAGGCGATGATGTCGAGTTCACTGAGCATACGCGAATTGTAATGCTCGCCATCTGCACGGCAATAAGCGTCCTGTTGACCTGTAATTTTAGGTAAATTCTGGCCAAGCTGAAACAACGGCAGTTGATTAGCAAGCATAAAAATAGGAATATGTTTTTCTTTAAATGCTTGAACAAATTTGTCGGCAAGACCCCACGCCTTCCTTCTTTCGTTTTGCTTGTCACCAAACAATCTAGCCATACGCTGTAAACCATCAATGGCTATTCTGCTGCCAAGGCTATGAGAAATGATTACATAATGATCATTTCGCATATTTTCAATTGAAAGTTTTGATGGCATACATGCCAGCTTTGAGGTTTCGGGCAAGTCATCCCACTCTGTTGCAGAAATCATCCAGCAAAATGCCTTCGAGAAAGAAAGAAGTATGTCCTCCTTATCGTGCCCCAGATAAATCATCTGGTCCGGAATAGTATCATTAGCAAATTGCTTTAACGCGTCGTTTATGGCAGTTCGACGAAAAGAATGTTCACCCGACATATCATAGGCTAGTACTTCCTTTTCATGATCAGTTATTTCTGACCAGGTCAATTCGTAAAATAACAGCCCATGACTTTTATCATCATTGGTTAATCGGGTGATTCTGAGTTTGCCAAGTTTTTTAGTAGCCTCGAACGGTTCAATCAAGTCGATTCTTTTTGTGACTTTGCTGATATGATTTAGTGCCATATCAGTTGATAGCCCTTGCAGGAGCTGAGTCGAGTAACCTGGTGTGTGTTTACCCACGCCATGCACCATCAGCACTTTTGTCGTACTAGTAGTGTCTTTTACCAGAGTAAATATTCCTTGAAATGGTTGGCCAATGATTTGACAGAGGCGGGTATCTTCTTTCTTTTGTTCAAGTATCGCTTGAGCGATGCCTTTGCTAATACTGGCACATCCGTTTAGTAGGGTTATGCAACAAACTAGGATGAATAGACGTATTAACTTCAAAATGATTCTCCCAGTAAAATATATTTAATCGTTATAGGGATCTAGTAGTTCACAGGCTTAGTTTTGTATTTTGGTTATTATTGGCGCTTTTTCCAACAATGATAGTGTATGTAGGTTAGGGAGGCAATTTAACGTACACTTTTGGCACAAAGCAGACATTCAAAGACATCATCTAACCTCAGTATTCCATCTCAGTATTCCGTTATACATACATATTCTGTATGGAACATATATATAAGAAATGAAAAAGTTTATAGCAGAAAGAAGATTGCTCTATTCTTCTAAAGGTGGTGATGACAGAAAAGAGTTAGTTGTTCGTATTGGTATTCCGTATATTGTCGAGGAAGGTACAGTGAATTTTCCCATCGACGGAATTGTTGCAGGATGCCATCTTGAATTCGAAGGTCTAAGTGATGAGTCACAAGAAATATATGGTGTTGATACGCTTCAAGCAATAAATATTGCATCGGACATAGAATCTGATCTAAAAAGATTAGAGAAAAAGTATGATCTATACTGGGCAAATGGAGAGCCATATTTTGGTGAATGACCGCTTTTGACACAAAGCAGAAACTCAACTAATTAGAATAATGTGCTTATGTCATATATATGCTATTATCATAGCTCTATAAACAGTACATGGATAAATTATGACAGTCGTTGTAGTACTACATAAAAAAGAGATACTAAATCGTGTAGCTGCTAGCGATAAAATTTCAGATATAGGCAAGTCCTATGACGTTACTCAGCAGGCAATAAGTAAACAGCTATTAAGTGATCCAGAATGGATAGACGCACGTATGTCTGGTGCTTTAGCAAGGATAGAGTATTGGGGAAAGGAAATAGAAGCGATTAATGAAGGAACCTCTCAGGTTGTACTCGGGCGGGCGCGCGAAATGCTGGCTCATGCAAGATGAAGGGCTGAAAGAGAATTTCCTGGCCAATGGGGTGGACATAAGTTAAATATCAATGTCGTTGGTGCTGTAACTATGTCCGAGGCATTAGACATTACTGCTGGTGAGCTACTGGATCAGATAGCTAAAGAGTAGTTAGCAACACTAAGCCAGCACGTTAGTAGTTTCATTTTTCATCCACCTGTCACTTTCCACAGGCTAATTTAAATGAAATTTTACTTATGCTCCCAGGTGGGATATGGATTTCACTAGCATCAATATTCATGTTGATTAGAGCTACTTCACCTCTCCCCATATTTCCAGAGTGGACAGATAGAAAACGCATAATCACCTTGTCTTTCTTACAATCGTACTCATTCAATGCTATTGACGATAAACTCCAAACTCCAAGAGTGTCTCTCACGCTACTGTAGTTATATAGACTCCACATTTTTGACTTATCACCTGACTTGCGAATAGATGTGGGATCAACGTAGAAGGTAGTTCCAATATCGTCGTTAACACCAATCTCAAACCACACCGAAGCATTGGGAATTTCACGATAAGCTGCACAACTGCTAATTACAGCCAGTAGCATCATCAAAATAGCTTTATGCATTACAAATCCCCTTATTTGCTTACAGATACCGTATCGATAATTCCTCGATGATATCCCGAATTGAAAGGATGCTGTACATTCGGCAGATGGGGGTAATGGCTAGAGAATCTGACAAATATATCAACATACAAATACTGTATTTATGAATATTACTATGGATTAGTGTCCCTCCAGTGTCCCATGACAAAGTTATATTAGTGGCCAGGTGCCACTAGTATTGGTCATGCCCGTCTCCCCTTGTTAGAGGTACTCCATAAACCTACCTTGACGTTATTTGTAAAAAAGCTCTTTCTATTTTGGTGAAAAAGATTTTCTAGAACGAAAATCTGCGAATGGCTGCTTTCGACCCAAAGCGGATGTTCAGAAAATCAACGTTTGAATTAAGTGAAGGTGCGAGATGCTCAAGTGATTCACAGACAAATCCTTAGTTAGCTGTGGTCATCAGAGTTCGGCAACTTTCGGTAACAATCGGTGATGTATCTTTATTGCCTATTCCATTAGCTATCATAGCAATAACACGCTCGTCAGTTTCATATGCATTGTGCGCATCCATTGGATTAGCATAATCTATGCCAAATACCCCAATAACATCGGCTACATGGATATTAATATTAGTCGTGTCAATACAAAGTCTTGAGTCTAAATACTGGTCCATAAATTCTTCGGTTATTGTATAACTAAGTATGTCATTGGGATCATTAAAAGCAATGCTGTCGATATCACTAAGTGTACGTGATTAGTAATGCTCACCCTCTGTACGGCAATAAGCATCATATTGCCCTGTAATTTCAGGTGCTTCTCGAGTAAGCTGAAACATTGGCAGTTGATTGGCAAGCATAAAAATAGGAACACGCAATTCTTTAAATGCTAGTACAAATTTGTCGGATATAATCGTATCGTACTCATCCACCTTCTTCCTCCTTTCGTTATCCTTGTCACCAAACATTCTAGCAATACGCTGTAACCCATCAATAATTATTCTGCTGCCAAGGCTATGCGTTATAAACGCATAATGATCTTTTTTCATACTTACATGCGCAGATAGTAATTCTGCTACACCACATCCCTGATTTGCGGTTGCTGGCAAGTCATCCCATGTTTTAGCCACCATCCAGCAAAATGCCTGTGAAAAAGAAATGAGTATGTCTTCGCGAGTGTCTCCCACATAAAGCATCTGATCAGGAATGAAATCATTAGTAATAATTTTTATCTTCTCGTTTACGAGAGCTCGATGAAAAGCATAGTCACCTGACATATCGTAAGCTAGTATTTTCTTCCGACCGTTATTTATTTCTGACCAGGTCAATTCGTAAAATACTAGCTTATGATCTTTATCCTCATTGGATAATTGTCTGATTCTGAGATTGCCAAGTTTTTTAGTGGAATTGAGTGAATCAGTCAGGGTGATATTTTTTGTGATTTCGCTGATCTGATTAAGCCCCATTTTATTTGCTAACCCTTACAGGAGTTGAGTCGAGTAACCCGGTTCGTGCTTAGCCACACCATGCACCATCAGCACTTTTGTCATTTTAGCAGAATCTTTTACCAGAGGAAATATTCCTTGGAACGGTTTGCCTTCGATTTGACAGAGAAGGGCATCGCCAGATCTGGAACATCCGCTTAGAAAGGTTATGCAACAAACCATGATGAATAGCCGTATTAACTTCAAAATGATTCTCTGAGTAAAATATATACAACCTTAATGGATATCTAGTAGTTCGCAGGCTTAGGATAGTGTATGTAGGTTAGGGAGGCAATTCAACGTCCGCTTTTGGCACAAAGCAGACATTCAGAAAAGTATCTACCTGTCCTCGGTCTTCTGTCCACGTATAGTTGTTACCTTCTTATTATCCATATGTGTCTATATACAATATTCGGTAGAAATATTACATAAGTCATACAATATGTGGTAAAATGCTAAAGTTTTACTTGCACCTGAGTGAAGAGCATGCTGTCAGCGTGGTGGAATCTATGAACCAGAAATTTCCGGGTAGGAGGGAATCATGGACACCGACAATAATGCGTTTGAGCTTATAGATTCTTTTGCTAAAGAATTACTGGCACTGAATGGCAACAAGAAAATTCCTGCGATATGGATGACTAGGTTAAAAGGACAGTTACAAAAAACATTACCAACAAAACCTGACGTGAAGCGCGTTTATGAAGAAATAAGAGAAGTCGTGAAGCAGATTACCTTGCACAGCGAAGAAATTGGAGCGAAACGTACCAAGCACCATTGCCCCACTAAAGTAAAAAATAGAATTACAAGTGAACTAAATGTCAGCCGAAAGAAGGTTGATCGAATTAAAGGTGAACATAAACCGCTGGACTCGCTTGCTCCTGAGACAAGAAAACTTCAAATCGAGGGCAAGCCCGCTTTATCATAGCTAACGTACTGTCTGAACTGGAGGCAGCATACCGTGCCGAGCAAGCCATGCAGCGTCGACTCAGCCGGAGTAGATAATATGCTAATGTCATATTTATGCTATAATAATATATCTAAACGTAAGCATAAAAGTAATGACACTAATTCCCCTAGACCGTAAACAGCTTATTCTGGAAGATGCAAAAGAACGTATCCTCTAGAATCATACCTTAGAACAAATTGCGCAATCCCACAAAATAACCAAGCGAACTCTGAATTGTAATCAGAAAGTCCCGAGTTCGACTCTTTGTGTCGGCACCAATTAAAACAAGCAAAAAGGTCAGGCATCACAGTACAATGCCGTATCACACGGATGCCCCGGTTCGCGGAGGCAAATTGCGGTGCTATACGTAATGGGAAACGATTATGTATCAAGTGGGACAAAGTACGCCCAGCCAGGAATTTAAAAATGCTTGCCAAGCCGCGGGACGTTTCCTTTAATCAAAAGATGGTAAAGAATTAAATTGGATTAGATCGAATCTAAATCTTCCGATGGCTGAACATCTATCCTTTAGGCTAGGCAATCAACTTTTCTTTGTCTTTATAGAGGCAGCCGAATTTAACTTTCAAAAATCAAGTAAACTGTTCTTGGATGTTTCGCGTGAAGCAAAAGCGACTGCTTGCATAATGTCTATGGAGCAAAGGCTTTCTACATACGTGCCTTGCCACACTGGATGGGGCCTTGTCAATGCTGAATCTGGGGTGATTATCGATCCTGTTGCGATGGTATCTGACGAACTAATAGAGATGTCCGAATGGGAGCTGCACGACTTTGCTATTCAAACAGTAAAAACCTATTTAACTAAACAAGGGAAAGATGTTTTTTCTGCTCAGTCATCTTTGCACATAGATCCATCAATATGGTTTGAAGAATCTGAAAGTGCTCACTGGGTAGTCGTGCGTGTAGCGAAGTATCCTGATAAAGAGGCGGTATTTCCACATAACATTAATGAAATAGCACAAAACTGTGCTCACATGGGTAAGGTAGGTTATTTCGCATCTGTTGCTTTAGCAAATACAGATGATCCAGACGCAAAATCTAAAGGTAATTATTTTCCATTCTATCGAGGGTACGGAATTTTTATCAAGTTTGAAGGGCTAAAAAGCGTCTAACAATGCAAATCATCGCGGACGGTTGGAACTACATCGTCTGGCTCTATCAACTATGCAAGGAAATTCTTGGCAGCAAATGGAAATTTCCGACACCGGAAACGGTGAAGTAGGTGTTCGATGAATTGAGTATCACGTATTTCAGTCTACAACCAAACGGAGATTATTGAGGTTATCCTTACTATCTGGCTTGTTACCGATCGATAGATATCGACTAATTAAGTAGAACTTTCCCAGTAGAAAAATTTTTCGTCAATTGATGAAAGGAAAGAGGAGGCTCTATCTATTTTCCTTTAGGTCTGATAGTAAAGACAGCGCAAGGAGCGTGTCTACCAACGAACTCTGCAACACTTCCGATGGTAAATCGTTTCCATCCACTATGGCCATGTGTTCCGAGGACGATTAGATCAGCTTTGAGTTCTTCTGCAACGCGAACGATCTCATGGCCTGGGTCGCCCTCAGTGAAGATAGTTTCGACTTCTAGGTCAAAAGAATCTGCTAGTTTTTTAAGGGCATCTTTTCCTCGTTGTCGGACTTGTTCTTGGCTTTCAGCCAACCTGTCTAGTTCTTCTGTCGTTAATTCAAGTCCTCCTACCGTTAAGTCAAATCCTCTCATCGTTAAGTAATGCTGCGAAGGAACGTTCCACGCACCTACATCAAATACGTGAAGAACTTTGAGCTTCTCTTTGTAAGTGTGGGCCAACAATAAGGCATGGCAACCGGCATCGTTAGATGCATCCGAAAAGTCAGTGGCTAGAATAATTTTTTTGATGGATACTTGCACGGTGTCCTCCTTATTGTATTAGGCATACTCGTATGACAAGTATTGACAGGTTAATCCACAAATATTTATGAAATCTTACAACTCGTTCGGTTATGCCAATGTTGCAGAATTCCTAGGCGCTAAAATTGGAGAAAGGATAGAAGGGTAAGTACTAGATTGATAGGAGGTGGGTTAGTTCCAAACTAGGTGTACCCCCACCTATTCTCACTTGTTGGAAAAAACACAAAGGGGAACTCAGCCTTTCTTAAACATGTAAGTATTGCTACTCCATAACACGCGCACATACGTATATAGAAATTAATCTGATGGCATCCTTTATACAGTGCATTATAAAATGCCTTGATTAGAAGCATGACCGCTTTGTGCCAAAAGCAGACATTCAACTCACTCTTTAAGTCCTTTGAGTCAGGCTCGAGACTACCCAGTGCTTCTCTTCCGCACCGCCAAGTTGGCTGATAGCGAGGATGGCTTTTTCTTTAGTATCGTCTTTGTAACCCCATTTAATGATAACCGTACAGACGCCTTTCTTAGCGTCATCTCGGTTACTCTCTATGATTTCTACGTCATCCTTGATCTGTGCCAAATATCACCATAGAAAGTGTCGCTGTCCATCTCAACAAAGCCTGGTATCATCACTGAGCCTTCAAGGTTAATATTTTTTAGTAAAAGAATATAAACCATGGGCTTAGCCCTTGGTCAAGAAGTTAAATATGTTATTGGCGCTTTCCAGTAATTGACATCTGACAGGTGTTGTCAGAACTAATTTTTAGAATCATCATAGTTCTGCCGATGCTTAGTATTACCTGACTGAGCAAATACCATAGTGCCAGGAAAATGTTCTAATCCCCATGAAGCAATAGTCTTCAATATTGGCCTTAGACTCTCGCCCTTATTTGTTAAAACATATTCGTAGCGTACGGGGTTATGCTGATAGGCATGTCGAGTCACAATGTCGCTAGCCTGTAATCTTTCCAATCGATCTGCAAGGATATTTGAGGTGTTTTTTTCTGGTGAGGATGTAAATTCCAGATAACGCTTTTTACCAAGTACAAGATCCCGAATAATCAGTAATGTCCACTTATCACCGAAAATATCTAGCGCATTAGTGATAGGGCAGCTAGATCGAGCAAACATAGTAAGCATATGTCATCTTCCTATTATTTTTTAATTCAAAATTGTAGTGCATAGTAGTGTTACAAGTAACACCGTTCAGTTGATGCTTGAAATAAAGTAGGGAATCATAAGTACAATCACTACTAGCATAGTAACGAACAAAAAGTAAGCCCTATAAGTCCTCTTAACTTGTGGAGTCGCACGAATTTGTCCTGGATTGTATACTAATTCAGGATGCCATATCTTTTTATATGCAAAGCATAGTGCAATAAGTGCTGCTATCGTTTTGTGATAAGTGAATAACTCAGCCTATGGCTGGGCAGAGGGGATTAAGTGATCATTGTCAGTTCTAGCCAATCATGGCCATAATTTGTTGTGGTGTTAAGGTGGTAGAACTAAGAATTGCAAGATTATGACGGCAACTATGAGTAAGGCTATTTGGACAAACCTATCTGTAGCCAATTCTCTAAGGATTATGACAGTTTTATCCCATCCGTACAGCAAGATCATTACTAGTAATGACCAGGGAAAGAAAACTGTAATCAGTATTGCAGATAAAATCTTACTCCACATGATGTCCTAATTGATGTGTCTATACGACGCACATGTATTTAAAGCGTTGTGAAGAGCAGGGTCAATTTCTTCAAGGATAAAGTCTCCTAGAACATGGAGTATTTTCTTTTCCTCAGAAGGCAGCTTCTTGCACATGTAGCCAATTCTAGAGATTATCAAGCTTGTCAAAATAAGACCTTCCTGTGCAAGCTTATATCCACAAGAACGAAGGAAGTTCTCTTCGGCAATTGGATCGCTGCTAAATTTCCCCAACGCTATATACTCAAGACGCTTGCCTAATTCGGCTTGATCATCTCCGATAAATAGGACTCTGGAAGTATAACTCGTTAGGGGTTTGTCAATGGCATTGATTATTTTTAGATTTGGCGCATTAAAATCAGACATTACAATCTCGCCTTCATTTCAGTGGTCCACTCAACTAGCTCAGCGTCTTTTGCTTGCAAGGTGCATCTAGTATACACGCTGATACTTAAACGCCAGACAAGAAAATCCAATGTTAAGTATCACTAATTGAGGTTAAGCGAGGCAAAGAATCCAACAAGATATGAGATTTGCACCACCTACGATAGGGTATATAGTTACAACTCACGATGGTTTAAGTTTATATGGAAGAAATACTAAAGGCGATTGCGCCCGTATTGGGAATTTTGATGTATTGCTTTCTGTTTCAGGCAATAGGCTGGAACAATAGCTACGAAACGGAGAATCCGAGAAATAAAATCTATTTGGTTGGACGTAAGTGGGGTTTTATTTGTAGGAGACTTACACGAAAGTGCTTTGGTAACAACTGACTGCTTCTTTATGAATGAAGAACAACAGACGCGCATAATCCTCGGGGCAATTACTCTTGTATTGATAAAAGCAAGCTATTAATACATACAATCACTTTCTAGGTCATAATTCCAAAGCCGAGATCAAAGCGGCTAGGGAACCAAGCGCGGGATTTTATTTCTTTGGACTTAGGTTAGGTCATGTCTGTAGGAATCTTTTTAAAAAGCACGCCAGTAACAAATGAAAAAGATACTTGCAATCAATTTTCTACTTTTTTTTGTTGTAGCTTACACAGGTCCACCCATACTTGTAGATCCTCAATCGGGAAAGTATTTAGGTAATCTAAATGCGAATCCGTATGATCAAAATTCGGTGAGTAATCCGTATGGTGAGTTTGGTTCGCCATATTCGCAAGATTCTATTAATAACCCTTTTGGAGTCAATGGCTCGCCTTATAGCAATAAGAGCATAAACAACCCCTATGCCACAGAAGCTCCCATTGTCGTTGATCCAGACGGGTACGATTACTAGTCATGCTGAGTTTTATGATGAGCAAATCAAACGTTCATGAGGAGATACCGATGAAAGGTTATCAGCTCACTTTTTATACCCAACAGGATCATCGCCACGGGCACAAACCGATGGCAGAGTGGCTCATGCTTACCGCCCGTGATCTGGGATTGCGCGGAGCAACTGTTGTGGCGGCCAGCGAAAGCTACGGTCAGCATCGTCACATTCACTCCGCTCACTTCTTCGAACTAGCCGACCAGCCGCAGGAAATCGTAATGGTAGCCAGTAAAGAACAAGTGGATCTTTTGTTCGATTATTTGCGAGAAGAAGGCGTGAATCTTTTCTACGTCAAAACGCCGGTCGAGTTCGGCGTGCTGGGCAAGCCGGACGAATGACCGACGGCTTTGCTTGATTTTACCTATGTGACCGAAAAACTTTTGAATTCTACTTACACTAATTAATAACGGCAAGGATTTGCAGTAACAATAAATGTCCGCTTTTGGCACAGAGCAGACATTCATATGCGCACAAAAAACCCGGCACTAGGCCGGGTTAAGTTTACTAGTTGTAGAAAACGTTTTGCCGGGTGATTCATTTATGGATGGAATTTTGTGATCTTCGCACCCCGAAGACCCGCTCCACCCACGAGACCTTTTTGATCAAAGGCGGGGTGCGACAATCTGTCGCATGTGGCAATTTACCACATTCCCAAATTAGTAAAATTCTGTCTTAATACTCTCTCAGAATTACTCCGAATTTATTTAAGAACGCTCACGTAGTAAGTGGGCATGTCTAGATTCTTTCATCGACTAGACTTAGAGCTAATTATGAATCAAACGAAAAAACTTTTCATGCGATGTTTTTTGGCATCAACGTTTGCTGTTTATAGTAACGCCGTTTTCGCTGATCATGGTTCAATAGGGTTTGGGATTGGTACCGCATCTCCGATTATTACTCAAACGGGTTTAACACTCCCTAAGGGTAAGATTGCAACGGGCCTAATTACTCAATTTTCAGAATTCGATAATGTTTCGGCTGGCAGATTACTCGCCATAAGTAGTGCTGCTTCGAGTGAACCTCGTAGTGATGTTCACAGCACAAAAGCACTTACAATCCCATCAGTGTTTGCAGCAATTGGCGTGACCGACGACTTAACATTGGGCACTAGGTTTGCTTATGTGCGACGTGATGATGTGCTCTCAGCACATGGATTTGGTGAAGAATTTCATGACCAGGGTAATCCTGATGGGTTTGGAGGTGTTTCCTTCTTTGGTCAATACCGCATCTTTCGTTCTGAGGATGATTTAAATCATCTATCAGTAGTGGTGGGTCTTAAAACCCCAACTGGCGCCACTCGCCAACGTGATAAGGCTGGTGAACTAATTGAAGTACACTCTCAACCCAGCGGTGGTTCATGGAATCCATCTGCCGGCCTTTCCTTTACGCGTGCCATGGGAAAGTTCTCGTTTGATTCCAGTGTTCTCTATACTGTTGCAACCTCAGGGGCACGAAGTACCGATCTTGGTGATATTTTTGAGTATAATTTTGCGCTTTCTTATGCTTTTGTTGGTGAAGCGAAAGATGCTCTTTTCTCTTCTAGTAACCAATCCCAATGGACAGGCATTTTGGAAATAAATGGTGCCTGGCAAGACTACCTGAGAACTCATGGTATGAGGGACCCCAATTCGGGAGGCAATATCGTTTGGATCTCACCGGGAATCAGATATTCTGGTGGCAGCAATTGGAATACTGCCTTATCGATCGGAACACCAATAGTGAAAGACACCAACGGTTTTCAAACAGACCCAGATTACCGGATTACTTTTCGCTTCGTTATTGTATTAGATCCCTTTGAACACGAACACTCTTAAACAGGAATTGTGTTCTTGCATATTTTAAATTAATCTGGATAAATATGCCTGATCACCCAATCATAGAGTAGACCATTCAAATCCACGGTTTAAAATCTGAAAAGTGCTGCTTTAGATGCTTCCTCCAAAGAAGTAATCTGTTGCTCGGTTGTATATTGCTAGCCTGCTTCATAGAAATTAGCATGGCTAGCCATGTTGGGCATGATTCTTCCAAAGGCGGTACCGCTGATTACACACACTATCCTCAAGGCGGAGGTATGCGTGTTACTGCCACTTTTGGTTCTGATGGTCGGCTATGGCGAATCGTGCCGGAGAAAAAGTTTATCTATGTTGATTATTCTATCGATCTAGGCAAAACCTTCAGCGCACCTGTACGCATTAATAGACAACCACAGCTCATCAAAGCAAGTAGGCAAAATCGTCCTGATATCTCCGTAGATCATTCTGGTCGGATCTTCGTTATTTACACGGCTGAAAACACCAAGACAACAACCCAATTCTTCAGCATATCCAACGATAACGGCCACAGTTTTTCAATACCGATACTCCTGAGCGATAAAGCATCTGAAGAAGTTTCATTTCTAGGTCGACTAGCCTTGAGTCCATCTGGTCAGACTTATATCTTTTGGCTTGATGAACGTGATCGTACTGACTGGAGAAAACCTGGATACGCAATGTATTCCACTATGATTGGCAGTGAAAGTAGTTTTAATCTAGTTAATCGGAAGCTAGCAGACACCCTGTGCGAATGTTGTCGTATTGCCGTAGCTTTTGATAACGATAATCAGCCTATTTTATTTACGCGCTTTATTTATCCAGGCAGTATCCGTGATCATGGTCTTCTTCGAGTACCATCAGCAGGTAAGAAACCACTTTCTTGGCGTGTTACCTTTGACCAATGGAAGATCAAAGGCTGCCCGGAACATGGGCCCGCAATTTCTATTAGTGACAATGGCCGATACCATATAGCCTGGTTCACACAAGGCAGTGTCCGTCAAGGATTGTTCTATGCTTATTCGTCCGACCAGGGCCGACATTTTTCCAATCCGTTATCGTTCGGCACACCGGAAAATATGCCTGGTTATCCGGACATCATGGCTAATGGGGAACATATCTTCTTAACCTGGACCGAATTTGACGGTACAAAAATGCAGCTTCTGGTGATGCGGTCAATAGATGGAGGCCACAGTTGGCTGCCGGCCAAGCTAATTGCAGAAAGCACAGCGGGTTCTGATATCCCATTTTTACTAAGGAGTGCTACAGGTGTTTTCGTATCGTGGAACAGCAAGGATGAAGGTTATCGTCTCATTCCTCTAGATTGAACATTTATTACAGAGGTGTTCCCTAGTGGAGGGTAAATATGCTGATAAGCCGAATGTCCGTTGTTGGCACAAAGCGGACATTCAGAAAAGTACCTGCCTAATGATTTGCTACTATAAGAGTCAACCTTTACACTCTCATAGCTACTAGTATAAAAACTTCGGGCTGGTCAGGTGGGCAGAAGAAATCAGGAGATAGTTTCGCAAGGGTATGCACCTGGTTTCTGGGTGCGATGTCGTTGTTCACGGCGTGCCCCCCAGCAGCACTAGGACAAGAATCACTGCCAGAGCCACCGGCGATGAGCAGCCCGGCGTCAGCTACACAGGTTGAGATGGACGATCCCGCAGAAGAGTCGGCTATCGTGACAAAGAAACGTCGTGTTTTATGTAGACTGGTGGGGCCTCAGCCGGTGACACCGGAGCAACGGGCAGAAGCGGAACGTCTCAGACAACTCACCGCAAAATACGGGACGGATCCCACAGCCATCGTGAACCGAGTCCAGCTTTCTTCCCGATACTTTGATCGTCCTCAGAGCAAAAGCACTATCTTAACCGCGGCCCGTGTTGACCTGGCGTTTCGGGGAGACTACGTGCTCCGCGTGGTGGCGCCATTCTTGCAATCGAGCACTCCGGGTCGGACCGGAACCACCACCGCGCATGGTTTCGGTGATCTTGGCGTCATTCTCGGGTGGCGTGCCTATAACACGCCCGAATATGCTTTACTAATCGGCGTGAACGCGACGTTTCCTACCGCCACCGATACCAAAGTGGGCCTTGGCAAGTATACGCTAGGCCCAATCATCGCCGCAGTCCGATTTCTCCCCAAATTCGACTCCTTTCTGATAGGGGTGTTATCACAACAAGTATCCGTCGGTGGTGATTCCGATTGAAACTCCATCAATTTTTGAGCGCATCATTACGAATCAATACCATCTGGGCTGAGCGGTGGTGGAGTGTAGCGCGGGCCGGGTGGCTTCTCAATTGGGAACAAAGTACCAGAGGTAGCATGGACCTCGACCTCGAAATCGGTCGGAATGTGGTGGGGAAATGGGGGGTGTTTATACGGCCTGGTATCGGGATTTTTGGGCGGGATCTTCCCGGTGGCTATAGCTGGAAAATCGCAGGCGGTATTCGTTATATCTTTCCGAGTTTCTAGACTCTGATTTTACAATTGAGCATATCTATGACTACTAACTCTACTGAAATAGCTAATGAATAAGAAGTTACGTATAGGGATTATCTACACAACGACACTGGTAGCAATCATCACTGCATTTAGCTTTGCTCCAATAACTCAAGACCAAACTTACCATGCTTTTGCTGATAGAAGAGCATTCTTCGGCATTTCTAACTTCGACGATATTGTGAGCAATTTACCATTCATTATTTTTGGATTGATGGGTTTGGCTTTTCTATTCAATAAAGAAAGTGACAAGTCTCAGTTCTCCATGCATGGTGAACAATTTTTGTGGAAAGTATTATTTTTCGGGGTATTTTTGGTAGGGCTAGGTTCTGGTTATTATCACATCAACCCAGACAACTCGACACTTGTGTGGGACAGGCTACCAATGACAATTGTATTTATGGTATTTCTCTCGCTAGTAATTATGGAACGTATCGATAGAAATGCTGCTCTTATTCTCTCTCCCTTATTATTAGCTGTCGGTATCAGCAGCGTATTTTACTGGGATTATACCGAGTCATTAGGCGAAGGTGATTTACGCTTATACGCATTGGTACAATTTTTATCATTGTTATTAATCGCCATCATATTCTGGCTGTTTCCCGCTAAGTATACAGGAATGAAATATCTTGGATTTGCACTTGGCTGGTACGTGTTAGCCAAGTTATTAGAGCATTTTGATAAGGCTATTTTTGATTTGCTGTGGAATATGGTTAGCGGACATACGCTGAAGCATATTGCTGCTTCAATTGGAGCTTATACGATGCTACTCTATTTGAAGAAGAGAAGTATATTAGGGGAATAGCTTAATCCAAGACTAGGGGTGCCCACTACTACCCCTAATATGATAAGTCATAGGACACTGGTGGGACACTCAGAGATAAATAACTAGAAAAAAGGGCAATACACCACAATAAACAGAGCAGATTAGTTCTTTGATTCAATTGTTTTAGTTTGTTGCTACGTGTTGTAGTTTGTTGAATATAAATGATTTGTAATCAGAGAGTCCCGAGTTTGACTCATATTGTCGGCACCATATAAACCAATTTGTGTGTTGATTCTATAAAAAGCTTAGCTGCTCATTATCTTCTATGTGAATCACGGCAAGAGTTGACTAAAATATAAGACTCAATTTGCATAAGGTATTTCTGGATGAGGCAGTCGTTCCCGTTCCATTAGATAGCAAAAACAATCCTGTCGTATGATAGCTTCATCTAAAGTTAACATTGCGGGCATCATTGGTTTCGTGAGTTTAATCTGTTGATTATTTATATAAAATAATTTTTCGCCTAATTCTTCATCATTATCATTGAAGGCGAATAAACGTGCATTGTTGTTGGAATGAACTATCCCAAAACAAGTATCCGCAGGAATTTCAGAAAAATTCATTTTATATAATTCTCTTATAAATAAAATATTTGCATTTTGATCGGTAAAGCTAAACGTTACATCTGCCGGAACATGTACTCTTGCAACTGTATGAAATAATTTTATATCTTGTGGCCATATAGGATCCTTTGAAATATATTGCATATGTAATACTGCATCAACGTAGTCTAAAGCATGGACTGTACCACTAGGAGAATCAGATTTACCGCATTCCAACATCACGGCGGGGCAAAGCTTACTAAATGCCATCGATTGCACACCTTTTGGCGTTAAAAAATACACTACAGTATGTCCAAATAGAGCGGCAAGATGTAAAAAACAATTTTCAAGCTTATTGATGCAGGCAAAATGTGGATTCAAGCCTGTATTGTTATGAATATCTATACTAGCAAATACATTTCTACGTTCCATTTCATTCACAATTTTTTGCATTACTATAGTTTCTTGCACATTGGGTTCAACTGTACCCGGCCAGACCCGGTTGTAGTCAAACTGATTACGGAGGACACGCTTCCCATAACGTGCCGCTTGTGTATTGCCAAAAAAAATGGATACAGAGCGTGGTAGAACTGAATGTTGATATTTCTTTAACAGTCTTTGGATTACAGGCAATCCAGTGCCTTCGTTGCCATGTAGTAAAACACTTACGAATATAGGCTCTGCCCTTTTGCCTTGTAAATGTAAGAGAGTAGGTCCTGGAAATAATGTATAGAGTTTTTCAATACTTATCTCTAATAGCTCCTGTGGGAAATTATCTATTTGATGTAGCTCTAAGTTGCTCATTATTATTCTCGTTAAGCAAGTAATAAAGTTAATAACCCCAAGTATGAACAGGCGCACCTGATTCTTGGAAGCGCTGGTAAATGCGGGTTAATTCAGTCATATCACATTTATGTAGTGCGACATATTTCCGTTGCCAGCTTGCGCCAGTTTGTTGGTTATCAGTACGCGCAGCAATAACAGACAAGTACTTTTTGATATCTGGCAAAGAAATATTCATCATACTCAAACCTTTTTCAGCTTGCGGAAGCAAGATATTATGGAGTAACTCAGCAGGTTCTATATGCTTCCCAAACCAAATGATTGAATGATCGAAGCTGTGTATAGCGGCTGTGTAAAAATTTGATTCTATCTCATTATATTCAGGCAATAAATGACCATTTTTTAGCATTTGCGCCCAATAATGTTGCAAACCATAGAAAAACGCTGCATTCGCAATCATGTCGATAAAAATGGGTACGGCTGGAATTGCTCGATGTTCAATTCTTATGTGAGGTTGGCCCTGTTCATTAAAACCTAGCAAGGGACGATTCCAACGCCAAATCGTGCCATTGTGTAAACGTAAATGTGAAAGTGTGTCATCATCCTTATCGATTATGGGTAGCAAAATACAAAAATCATTAAGGTTTTCTTCAAAACATTCTAAAATTGAATTTTTAATATAACCACTACCAAAACTTACTCGTTTTATAGGCGCAACGGGATTAACTGTATCTATAGATTGTTCAAATAATGGAATTCTTGTTTCATTCCATATATTTTTCCCAAAAATATATGGTGAATTTGCCGCTACAACCACTAAAGGTGCTGATATCATTAATGCAGCATTATAATAGTGGTGTGCCTCTTGTGCGGGAACTTGAGTGTGAATCTGGAACGATGTTGTAGTTGCTTCCAGCATTACATTGCCACTATCAAGCTCTAGAAGTTCATTTCCTTGAATATATAAATGCAAAAACTTCTCTTTGCATCTTGCCATAATTTGTTCATTCAGCGCACGATACCGATTCATGTCTGACATAGTATCTGTGTTTAGAGCTGAAAGTCGAAGTGTTGGAAGTGTGCCAATTAACAATAATGTTGATGGTATGCTAAGATTTTTAGCGACATCTTGAGCTTGTCTCCATGTGTTCTCTAATTCTGAATGGAAGTCTGAAAAGACAGCATTCTTTAAATCCCGAGGTAAATTATTAAATTCGAGATTAAAAGTCGCTAGCTCCAGCGTGGCTAGTGGATTATTAAAATGTTCTAGAAACTCTTTATTAACCGGTGCAGGACTAAGTGCTTGATCCAATATCCAACTTTCGATTTCGAATCCACCAACAAGCCCATCATTAGATAAGGCACCTTGTTCAAACCATTCATTTAATATTTTGGTTTCTTGTTTGAGATAAGAGCGAAATATTCTGAAATCTTTTTTAGAAAAAGAAGTATTTGTAATTTCTTGACCCATATTTTATGCGATATATTAGGCAATAACTTATATAGGAAAATATTAGGAAATTAAAATATCCAAAAGAAAGTTACATTTGCAACGGCTTAATTATCAATACGCCTTGCAACCTAATAAATCCTCAGACCTGCTATTATAAATATTTAGCTATCAGTAAATGGAATTAAATTTGCCTCGTAAATATTTATCTTTAGACCGTTTAACTACTAATGCCGCTGGGACAGTTTTCGATTCAAAGCGGACATTCATTTCTGTCGATGTATACACTTTCTCAGACACAAAAAGACCTGATCTAGTCGAGGCCCTCTAATTGCTATGTCACCTTATGCTTTTTTCTTTCTCTGTGTGCGGCTGCTTTTGCACGATTGCCGCAAACGGCCATACTGCACCAGTGGCGTGTGTGGTTTTGACTAATATCGAGGAACCACAGTAAGCATTTCGGGCCTTTACAACGTTTGACATACTCAAAGTCATTCCGGCAGATAAACTTACCTATGGCTTGTGCAAGAGGTAACAGCAGCGTGTTAGGAGTGTTCCAACGACGTTGTTGCCTCCAACTTAGTGGCATTCCCTTGTTATCAATCTCCTCATTGTGCAAACTTCCAGCTTCTATCTGACAGTAGTTATTGTCTTGTGCTAAAAGATGGTTGAGTCCATCCAATTCAGCAAGTGCCAATGAATTAAGTGGCTGACCTGCATGAACACTGACAAAGTCACGAAACCATTCGCGTAGGTTCCGCGCCTGAACTGCTACTGCCTCACACTCCACTAAAACCTCTTTTTCTCGGAATCGTGTCAACACCGCTGTAGGCACCATGCCAGCTTGTTCGAACCAGTCAAGCAAGTCACTACCACAGCTGAGCCACTCAATTTCGTTTCCCCATGGTGTAGCCAAGCTATTTAAGAAATCTAACGCGCGATCATCTGCGAGGAAGAACGGTGCTGGACGTATAGTTTCAGTCATGATCGGTAAACTCCATATGGTCTGTCGGTATCTAGAAAACTAATAAATAAGCAATAACCACCATTATAGCACTTGACAGGTTACTAGAATAGAGATAACCTGTACTAGTCATTTATGACGGTTATTTTAATGGTAACCAATTTTCAACCACAATTTCAACTATATTAGGAGTTTTAGATCATGAAAACATACCACCAAGCTCAAAAAAAGGGATTTATGTAGTTGTTACCGGACTGCCATGTAACGGATGTAACGGGGTAATCTGTTTGGCTAACTCAAATGTTCGCTGTTTCAGCGTGGAAAGCAGGTTGTCATAGGCATCGGTATTGGCGAGGAGGCAGGCTGTGAGACCAGTCACCTCCCCGGACTCAATCTTTTGCTGCACCAATCCCCATTCTTCACTCAATGTAAGGAGATACGATTCGGCCCCTCGATAAACCTGCCGTAAGGCCAACCCTTCTAAATCAGCCTGCTTGTACCGCTCACGGAGTGACGTTTTCACAGAGAGGGCGACAGGTCGTCGAGGATGATATAACACCACATCAAAATCCGCATTCGGCACATGTGCAAATCTGGCTTGGTAGTAGAAGGGGAGGACTCCCTCTTGTTTCAGGGTTTCACAGGTCAGAAATTCGAGCATCCGGCCGTTGATCGAAGGGTTGGACGGGAACTGCTTCTGATAGCGAGCACACCCGTCCTTAATGATTGAGAGGGCCGTTGATAGATTAACTGCTCCAACACGGTGCAGTAGATTTTCCCTGCCTTATCGGTAAGGATTTCCTCAATGAGAGATTGCATTCCTTGAAAATCCGATCTCTGGTCAGCTCACAATATTTGGGCTCTTTCTCAAGACCAATGGCTTGCCGACCATGTCGGATCGCTTCTATCATAGTAGTGCCAGATCCGACAAACGGATCAAACACCGTGTCCCCGATAAACGAGAATATCTTGATGCAGCGTTTCGGCAGTTCTCTTGGAAATGGGGTCTCATGACCAATCCGTTTCCTGCTCTCTCCATTGAATGACCATGACCCCAACGACCATTCCTTAAATTCCTCGGCGCTAATATCGTTGTTTCCAGGGCGCTCACGTTTCCACGTATCTTTATAGAGCACAATAATGGTTTCCACAGGGGCAATGACATGAGGGGCGCTGGCTGACTTCCAACTCCCCCATGCCGTGCGACGGGATATATTGCCTTCATTCCACAGAATAGTCGCATGATAGCACCACCCGGCCTCCATTGCTAATCGCGTGATGTCTGCTGAAAGCGGTTGCTTGCCATTCTTGTTTTTATCCAGCGAGACATTGACGCATAAGCGACCGGTCGATTTCGTCCAATGAAAACAATTCGTCAGCCACTGTTTAGAAAAGTTCAAATAGGCGTCGTAGGGCAATGAATCATCTTGTTGGGCACCAGAATATGCTTTGCCAACGTTATAGGGGGGAGAGGTCACAATTAAATCCACGCTTTCTCTCGTGATCGAAGCACGGAGTGTGGCGTCTCCCTGGATCAAGCGGTGAACGAGTGGGGAGTGAGCAAAAAGCACATCCACAGCCGAATCCAAGAGGCCGGTCCCTACGGCGCTCATTGGACAAGCCCCTGATACGTTAAGCGTTTGCCAATGGCCGCATCACAGACGCTTTCAATGCGGTGCATGGTCTCCCGGCCACAACGTCCTTCATTGAGCCTGAACGAAAATTCATGAATATAACGCGATAAATGCTTGACGGATACTTGATGGAATGTGCCGTTCAGTCCACGTTTTAAGACCGCCCAAACGCTCTCAATGCCAATGGTTTACGGCTTGGTGCTGATAGCCTTTACGCTCAATGCCTCGATAGGCGGCATGGTCATCCGTATAGAGCGTGCTGCCTATTTCTATCGCCTCTTGAATCTCCGTCCACAGCGTAAGCCGATCCGTCGCAGGCACTGGCAGGGCCACGGTCTTGCCACCACGCTCCCTCATGCCGAGGACGGGTTGTTTGCCAACTGTCCCGGCTTTCGGTTTATCCCCTTTCTTCCAGTGCTTGTTCCGTTCTTTCCCGCCCACATACGTTTCGTCGATTTCTACGATTCCTGAGAGACGGGTAAGATCGCCACGGCAAGCCTCTCGAATCCGATGCAACGCAAACCAGGCGGACTTATACGTGACCCCAATTTCTTTGCTTAATTGCATAGCGCTAATGCTCTTTCGAGAAGTCATGACGGTGTAAATGGCATAGAGCCATTTGTGAAGTCGAATGTGTGATTTTTCAAAAATGGAACCGGTCCGAACACTAAAATGCTTGCCGCATCCTCGACAGTCATACATCCCTTTTCGTTTTCCCGATCTTGTATAGACCGATAGGCTTTGACATGTCGGGCAAGACACACCATATTTCCAGCGACGATCCTCAAGGTACTGTCGTGCGGTTTCCTCGTCAGGAAACATTTCCATCAACTGGTAGACACTGATTGCAGTATTGATCTTATAAGGCATGGCATCCTCCTCTCATGATAAGAGAATTATACCACAATATTTTCCGGTGTAAAGTATATAGTTCCCTTTTATAAGATGGATGACCCTATCGGATCTGCTGGTAAAATGCGATGATCGTCTTTTTTTATCTACACTCTCATACTGATACGTGTGAAATCTTGCAACAAATTGATATGTCTAATGAAACCCAAATAAAACTTTTAAAACCGTCTGAGCGCCAACAAATATGATGGATGGAAAATATAAAACTTCTGTCAAAGCTGTTATTTTAAGTGCTGGTCAGGGTCGACGATTGCTGCCATTGACCGAGGATTCCCCAAAGTGCCTCTTACCAATTTCAGGCAAGACGATTATCGAGTGGCAAATTGATACCCTGCTGGCAGCTGGGATTGAGGACATCAGCGTGGTCACTGGTTTCCAGACTGGCTTGGTTGAGGCGCTGCTGCAGCAGCGCTATCCAGATCGCGCACGGATCAACACACTTTTTAACCCTTTTTTCGAGGTTGCGGATAACCTAGCTAGTTGTTGGATAGCACGCTCTGTTATGGATTGCGACTTTCTGCTCCTAAATGGAGATACTGTTTTCGATTCATCACTGTTAGCACAAGTACTGAACTCGGAATCTGCGCCTATTACACTTAGCATAGATTATAAAAAAGTTTATGATGAAGATGACATGAAAGTTCAATTAGATGAGAAAGGATGGGTTAGGCACGTAAACAAAACTTTACCTGAAGTTCAAATTGATGCTGAATCAATCGGTCTTATTTATTTTCGTTCACATGGTCCAAAAATATTTCGCGATGCAGTTGAAGAAGCACTTCGTCATCCATCTGAGCTCAAATCCTGGTATCTCACTATTATCGATGCACTGTCTGGCAAACATTTGGTTAATGTGTGTGCAATATCTGGACATCGTTGGTGTGAAATTGATTATTCCTCAGATTTGGCAAAAGCCCAGACACTATTCAGCGAACGGAATAATATAGAACACATGGTAGCAACCCGTAATATTTTGCAGGCCAACACATGATGCACATACTCCAAAGATCAATCTACGAACCGCCAAGACTAGACTTATCAACTGAATAATATTTTAGGAATTCTAGGATGGCCAATATGATGCGACCGGATACTTCTGTTTCCAACGAAACTATGCGAAAATTCGGTGCGCCGCATACCGTGATAAATAAATATCAACACTGGAGCATCTTATTACGACCGGTACAGTTGACTCTAGGGTCCATGGTCCTAGTAGCTCATGAGCCCGTCCATGCATTCTCTGAACTCAGCCAGGCCAGCTTTACGGAACTACATAAGATAACCGTGCAGATAGAGTCTACTCTGTCTCGTGCATTTAATTATGACAAACTAAATTATCTTATGCTAATGATGGTCGACCCGGATGTTCACTTTCATGTCATTCCCCGCTATGCAGGGCCGAAACAATTTAAAGGCGTGGAATTTGTTGATCCCGGCTGGCCAGGGGCTCCCGATTTAAGCCATGTAAACAAAACCAGTGCGTCAACTAATCGTAATATCATCGATCACATCGTATCCTGCTTAGTATAACATTGTGTGTTAAGACCAAGGGATATTCATGGATTTTGGGTGGTGATGTCATCTTTGATTTAAAGTCCAAATTAACAGCAAACAACTAATTAATTTAATGATTAACATGAATAATGGCAATTACAAAAGTATAAATACCTTATTTCAATTATGGGAAGACTGGCTACATGAACTACATGATAGAGATGGAAAATGACAGATCTGAACGTTAACAAGGAATTCCCATTCCGTGAAGCACACAATCTTGTCCACGACTTGATGACACCAAATCCCGTAATCTACTGGCTGGATTTTCTTTTTCATATCTCACTGGGCTGGGCCGCGTTTGTGACGGCCTTGCTTGTGCCATCGTTTTCTGCTTGGCAACTTTTGGCATTTGTTATTGCAGCATTGGCTCATTACCGCGCAGCAATTTTCATTCACGAGCTTGCACATTTAAAAAAAGGCACATTCAATATATTCCGCCTGGTGTGGAACCTCACTAGTGGGATACCACTATTGATTCCGTCTTTTACATATGACGGTGTACATTATGACCACCATAAACCCGATATCTATGGCACCAGTGAAGATGGTGAATATATTCCCTTTGCGACGCAAAATCCGGCATTGATGATTGGTTATGTACTATTTTCTTTCCTATTACCATTGATATTTTTATGCCGTTATTTATTGCTTACACCGCTATCTTACCTGATCCCACCACTACGTAAATTTTGT
Organism: Nitrosomonadaceae bacterium; assembly: GCA_965248035.1. GTDB lineage: Bacteria > Pseudomonadota > Gammaproteobacteria > Burkholderiales > Nitrosomonadaceae > BJGV01. The sequence goes on along the minus strand of OZ252054.1, from coordinate 1,221,515 downwards.
TGGGAACGAGTGTCCTCACTCACCATTAATCCAACTTATAAACGCCCGAAAAACTGTATCCGCAATGACAAACACTGGCAACTACAGGAATTTGCAACCTTTGTATTTGCGACAACAGTCCTCACGTGCGTCATACTGGGAATTCTGCCCTTTAAGGCTCTTGTTCTCTGGTATTTGGTCGGTTTGGTTATTTTTCTTCTAAACTCGTTACGTACGCTTAGCGCGCATGCATACCGCAATTCCGGAAATCAAAAGATGGGGTTTGCCGAACAATATCTCGATTCAATCAACATACCTGGTAATTTATTTATCACTGCGTTGTGGGCCCCTGTAGGTCTACGTTACCATGCCACTCATCACCTTTTCATGAGCTTGCCCTACCACAATCTTGGCAAGGCTCAACGTCGTTTGGTAAATGGTCTGAGTGACAATACGCTTTACTTAAAAACTATGCGTAATAGTATGAGGGATGCGCTACGGCGCATTTGGGGCGAAGCATCGGTATCACGTTGAGCCATGTATCGATTACCAACGATAATGCGCTGAACAAACAAGGTAGCGCATGATACAACTTATTCTGCTGCGGCATGGGCAAAGTATCTGGAATCGAGATAGGCGTTTTACTGGCTGGAGCGATGTCGCGCTTAGTTCACAAGGTGAGCAGGAAGCAGAATGGGCCGGACGTCTGCTTAAGGAAACAGGATACACATTCGATGCATGTTTCTCATCGGAACTCAAACGTTCTACCGATACGCTGCGTATTGTATTATCAACAATGGGGCTCAGCAAATTACCTATACAGCAGAGCTGGCGCCTGAACGAGCGTCACTATGGTGCCTTGGAGGGAATCGATCGCTGGGCTGCCATCAAAGAATTTGGTATCTGGCCTGTCGTTGGCTGTCAGTTAAAATTTAGTGCATCACCACCGCCTCTTGATCCCGCAGATAAGCGTTTCCCAGGAAACCAACTACGTTATTCAGGTATTGTTGAGAATGAACTGCCACTTGCAGAGAGCCTACAACAGGCACACTTACGAATGCTGTCTTATTGGCAAGGAACAATCGTACCTGAGATCCAGAATGGGAAGAGAATTCTAATCGTTTCTCACAAAAATATCTTGCGTACATTGATGATGCAGCTAGACGGAATATCCAGAATACGGGTAATGAAACTATCAATAGCCACTGGCCGCCCACTAGTCTATGAGCTTAACAATAAACTACGCACTGTCCAGAGATACTATGTAGACTTCCGTCATGATCGATAACGCAATTTATTTTAAATTTGTTTAGTCTAATAGATGTAAATCTATTTGTAGTAACAGAAAAAACTTTTACCCACTTTTTCAATTTAGAATATCCTGCCGTATCTCCCTAGTAGAAAAATCTTTGGGGAAATTCAGGTTATCATCAATCTTTCTCATATTTTTAACGTAGTTAACCACCATATCGCCTAAAAATAGATAGCCGCTGGTACTTAAATGAGTATTATTTGGCGCATAAAAATCTTTAACCTGCTGACTTTCTCGTATGAACTTTTCGTCCAAGTTTGGTACGGTCAATTCTTTATATTGCGCAAGTTCTTGCCAAATATTAACGTATGGATTTTTATTATATTTTCCGAATCCAAGATAAATGGTTGACTTGTCTGGCACAACAAGCCAAATGGTCTGGATGCCGACCTTCTGCAAATTTCTATTTACAGCGAGAACATTGGCAGTCGCACTATATGTTTTTTTCTTAAAATCTTTTGAATAGAATAGTCCATACTCACACATTTTATTAGTAAATAATTTACAGCCATCGATAGGAATCGTTCGAACACGGCCGAATTCTACGAAATCTTGGGATGTATTTAACTTACTCAGTTTAATTTTGTTATATAAAGCTTTGATCATCCATTCTCCCCCAAGTGGGTTTTTAGCTGAAGGGCTTTTTGGCCGATCAGTCACTGGAACTGAACCAGTGTACGCATTTTTCGTAATATTGATTGTTTTGTCACAACTATAACTCATGCCTTTCTGAAAAGAACGTTCCACACTTTCGATAACCATATAACGGCCTCTAAAACCTGCCCGACGTACAGCGGTTCCTATATCCTCACATAGCAGTAGCGCTTTCCAATACAAAGTAGCTGGTTTCAGGCCTTCTGAGACCAGCCGACTTTGCCAAATAAGCCCAGCCGAAAAAGAATCGCCAATAACCAATACATCAGCTTCTTCAATGGAGAAACTTTTTAAGTGCTCTACTGGAACAAGTGGTTGTTGCATATTCCATCCAAAATCCTCTTCTAACAAATATCCCAATCTGGTTAAATCTCCATTGAGCGGCTCAAACCGGGCCTCCATACTCCATATCAGCAACGCCAAGAGGAGAAATGGACATACTAGTATTAAGCTGTATTTTTTAAAGCTAAGCGGATATATGTGATATTTCATTTCGATTTATAAAAACCAAATCCATAAGAATCAATCAGAACTGGAAATACAAGAATGTTGATTGCTTGTGTAAGTTAATAATGACAAGAAAACCAATCATCAGGAAAACAAATGCACCTAATAATGATGATTGCCAAACCAAACCAGTCTGCTTCTCACTTATTTTATTAGGCGCATCCGAAACCGACTCATAGTTCGCCATAATTTGCTGTACGTTTGGCAACATAAAAACCACAAACAATCCAGGAACAAGTATTCTGATGGCCTTGAAGGCATCTAGGTTAGTCAAATGCATTGCCCCAAAAAAATCTGCACCGTAGCCTCTCATGATAGATGCAAAGTTTGTATTTCCCAAACCTTTTGAAAAGGTTACACCGTTTAGTCCCACCATTCCTCTCAACAAATCGACTGCCGTAGAAAAGTTCTCAGCACGAAAAAATACCCATCCAACTACGACAGCTAAAAAAGTTAATGCCCCTGCACCAAAGTTTCTCCATCTGCCTTTCCCAATCCACCCCATGCGCTGTTTTAAATTCCGCCAAGCATGATTCACCATTAGGTACAACCCATGTAAGCCACCCCAAACAACAAATGTCCAACCCGCACCATGCCATAGCCCGCCAAGCAACATGGTGATCATCACATTCAAATATCGACGAAAACTACCCCTGCGGTTACCACCGAGCGGAATATACAAGTAATCAAACAAAAATCGTGACAACGTCATGTGCCAGCGTCGCCAAAATTCAATAATGCTTGTCGATTTGTAGGGTGAATTAAAATTCATTGGCAGTCGAATATTGAACATTAGCGATAGGCCAATCGCCATATCCGTATAGCCTGAGAAATCAAAGTACAACTGTAGTGTGTACGCTAGTGCCCCTATCCACGCTTCGAACAACATCGGGTGTCCACCTGCACTAACAGCATTAAAAATAGGGGTAGCAAATTCGCCTAATGGATCAGCGACTAAAACTTTCTTGGCTAGACCTAAAATGAAAATTGTTAGGCCTACTGCAATATTTTCCCAATGAATACGATAAGCACTCGATGCTGAAAACTGTGGCATCATTTGCTTGTGATGCAACACTGGGCCGGCAATCAGATGTGGGAAATAAGTAACGAACAGGGTATAGAGGACAAAGTTGGGTTCCTTCACCTTGCCCTGATACGCATCCACCAGAAATGTGATCTGAGTAAATGTAAAAAATGAGATGCCTAGTGGCAGAATGATATAGCCTAGGTACCACTGTGTATCCGCAACACTATTTAAGCTGTCAATGAAAAAGTTAGCGTATTTATAGTAGGAAAGCAACAGCAGGTTGAAAATAATGGCAAGACTGAGTAGTTGTTTTTTGCGTTTTTCGTTATGCTGTAAACCAGCCTTGGTGATCCATAGCCCGAAAGTAAAGTTGCACACAATAGAGCTTAAGAGTAGACCGACATAGGCCAGATTCCAGTAGCCATAGAAAAACAGCGACGCTAATGCTAGCCAGCCTGCGGCATAAGCTTGGCTTGCGCGCGACAACCAGAAAAATCCCAGTAGAACGACCGGCAGGTATAAGAAAATAAAAACGTAGGAGTTAAATAGCATCTAGAGCATTACTTGAACTGAAATCTAATACGAAGCCGTATCAGCCTATCAAAAGAGTATCGAGACCCCTTACTTTTCATCTTCAAAGAAGATGTAAACTGTAGGCTTCCAAGACTATTTGGAAGGTAATCTCGCTGTACCATTTTGCGCTGCTGAACCCCCTTCCCACGAAAGTATCTTGACTCCTCGCGCACGACCCAATAGAACAAGAGATGTGCGTAGCAATCGTGGAGCATCAGGCAATATCCATACATCGGAAACACGTTTATCCAAGCGTAACCAACCACGCAACAACATAAGCCTTACCGTCACCGACAGATTAGCAGAACTGTTTAGCATATGAAGGCAAAAAAGATGAATAGCGAGCTCTGGCGTAAGCCAATGAACACCCCCTCCCTCTCGGAACACGTTCTCGATCGCATTGAGGAGATTTGATGGAAAATCAGTCAGCAAGCAACTACCAGAAAGGAGTAGGACATTGCGCTGTGCATTTGGGTAACGTGAGAAGTAGAGGGTACGGCTACGGCGCTTCAGCGCCCGGTAAGCCCAACTGCGACCAAACGACCCACCACCCTTGTGATAGATAAGGGTATCTGGATGCACGCCCATGCGCCAGCTGTGCTGGTCAATCCGACGGCCTAAATCTATATCCTCGTAGTAACCCCGGCCAAATGCCGGATCGAAACCACCAACTTCTTGGAAAACACTACGTCGGATCAGAAACGCATAACCTGCAAGACGATGCGTAAGGATGTAACCGCCTGGTTGGCGTGAATGCTGGTTAAGATTATAGTCGGCATAACCGTTGCCAGCAGGAATAATAACGGCGAGTTTTGAATCAACCGCCAACGCTGCACACAATGGTGTCAGGAAATCTTCACTTACCTCGGTATCTGAATTGAGTACCAGCACATAGGACGCATCGGAACGGCCAATTGCCTCGTTCACAGAAGTTCCAAAGCCCTGGTTCTTCTGCGAGTGATGAACATGGACGCATTCATATGGTAGATCATCAAGCATCTCACGCGTCTCGGTACCAGACGCATCATCCTGGATATAAACATGCGCTATAGACTTACCAAGGTAGGATACGACGGAATCAATGCAACGTCGTGTCAGAACAGGCGCATTGTAGACCGGGATCACCACATCGACGGACGGTACTGCCATTTCACTCATACAGCTCAATAATATCCCTAAAGAATCTCTGAACAACTAAAGTAATTATGCCAAAGTGACAATCAGGATGCACTCACTCAAGTAAGTTTGATCTATATGGATCTAGCCCGTGCTTGTTCTTCTAACAAGGCGACATAACGAGGTAACACGTCCGGCTCCATGACATCGATTACTTCTCTCAGGAAGCGCTGACGATGCTCCTCTATGTAAAAAGAACCGCAACCGTTTGAAAGAAATCCTTCGATCTTTTTGTACACGTCATCTCTGCATCTCAATTCTGTCTCAGGCATGTAATCAGCTACTGTGGATCGACCCGCATGTAGGTAATCAGCTGCTAACACAGGTTTGTTTATCTTAACTGCTTCAAACGCAACTGAGGTCGCAATATCGATAATAACATCTGCCCAGTTCAATAGTTGAGCAGAGTGGACATTAGCGCCTGCTATGCTCACATTTGGCAGGCGCAGAAGCGTGGTATCCTTTGTCAAAGATTGTTTCCAGCCAGTGCGGGTATGCGGTTTGATAACTATCTTAACCCCTGTGAAAGCGGCAATCATCTGCACCACTTCGCTAACTTCCTCCCAAAATGTCGTAAAGTTATTTTTTCTTAAAAAGATCGCCACTTTAAGTTTGTTATCTGATTGGGTGAGTGATGAAGAGGGTAATAATTCAGCCAGCTTTGTCAGCCATTCGTCACAGTAGCGTGGTGAACCCAGCACAGCTATCGCCTGGCTATCCAGGAAAGGGCGGAAGCGTCCAGCACACAATTCATTTGGCACCACGAGCTTATCAAACATCCGTGCAGCGGCAAATGTATTATCCGGCTTGAGGCTCCATTCACGGCGTCGTATCAATTGATTGACATGGGGACTATCACCATGAGGCAACGATACCGTGCGAAAGCCCTTTGCGCGCGCCATTAATATCACCATTTTGACCCATTCAACGCTAATGACCGCATTTCTCTCGATCCAGTCAAATGCCACTACACCCTCATTAGCTCCTTCAAAACTATGCACCAACAGGCGCTTGCTAGTACACCGCCAGATAGGTTCACGTCTTTTAGCATCATAAATTTGAGCCAATACACTGACAAGAGGACCTATGAATGAACGCCGCAAGCTACCGCTCAACAATAGCATTTGTAGCCGCCATCTTATAAATTCGAGTGGTGGCAACAACTCACGAACATGAACTACTCTCACACCATCAAGCTTACTCAGAAATTCGATACGAAAATCTCTTCGAAACTGAACGTTACCGATTAGAACGACATCACAGTTATGGCCAGAATCGACCCATTTGTAAATGACCGGAGTAATGTGATCAATATCGTTATAATGGCGAAGGAAAAAAAGGGCTTTCATGCTATGCCCTCATTCTTACTACCTTACTGACAAGCAATATGTCTATCATTTAATGGAATTTTCTGGATATGTACAGGTTGAGGAAACGCGCAAAATTGTACACTGGCAAGTGTTCAATTACCAGCTTAGATATCTCAGCCTCTCGCAGGGAGCCCTTCTCTGGTGGTAGGATTAGACTCTAAGAACAAACTTTTAATAAAAATACAAGTTCTAGATCCTAGTGTAGACATTAGGTTAAAACAACTAGCAATCAACAAATAAAAGAAAAAATCAAGATAGATAAACCCCAATAAACTTAAAATTACTAATGAAAACAATTGCTGTAATTCCGGCACGTATGGATTCATCGCGTTTTCCCGGCAAACCGATTGCAATGCTACTAGGCCGCACCATGCTTGAACATATCTACAAGCGTGTCACTATGAGTGACTCTCTTGATGCCACCTACATTGCCACTTGCGACGAGGAAATTAGACAGGTGGCACAAGATTTCGGCGCTCCCGTAATCATGACCGCTAATACCCATGAACGGGCGAGTGACCGGGTGGCCGAGGCAGTCGAAAAGATCGATGCAGAGCTCATTGTCATGGTACAAGGTGACGAACCGATGACACACCCGAAAATGATCGACACAGCGGTGGCACCATTCCAAGATGATCTGCAACTAAACTGTGTAAACCTCGTGCGTAGTATCGATAACGAAGCCGACTTCTACAATATCAACACTATCAAGGTAATAATGAATCAACAGGGTGATGCGCTTTATATGTCACGGCAACCGATTCCAACCATAGATAAATTAGGGTTTATGCAGACACTTACCTATAAACAAGTATGCATCATTCCATTTCGGCGCACTACTTTGTTCGATTACACTCGTTTGCCGCCAACGCCGCTTGAACAACTTGAATCCGTAGACATGCTACGATTGCTGGAGCATGGCTACCGTGTGAAGATGGTAAAAACTGAGTTTGACACACAGGCAGTCGATACAGAGGCCGACTTAGCACGCGTGGCTAAATTGATGGAATCGGATCCCTTGCTAGCCTCATATTGAAATCAGGCGCCATTCACAACCGGCGTATTCTGGCAGCTTTTTAAGGAGCACCCATGCAATTGAAATTAAAACTAGCCAAATCTGAGTTAACCCTTGGATCATGGATCACACTGGGTCACCCGGTAATCGCCGAGATCATGGCTGCTGCTGGGTTTGACTGGCTAGTTCTGGACATGGAACACAGTGTCTTAGAGCTGAGCGAAGTTCAAACGTTGATCCAAGTACTCGATGGACAACAGTGCCCGGCCATCGTGCGACTGACTTCAAACCATCCCGACCAGATCAAACGTGTTATGGATGCGGGAGCAACCGGCGTGATGGTGCCTATGGTCAGATCTGCTGCTGATGCCAAAGCAGCGGTACAAGCAGTTTATTACCCTCCGCGGGGCCAACGCGGAGTTGGACTTGCTCGCGCTCAAGGTTATGGAGCACGGTTCCAGGAATATCGGCACTGGCTAGAGGAAAATGCTGTAATCGTAGCAATGATCGAACATATAGATGCAGTTAATACCATTGATTCAATTCTTTCTGTTGACGGAATCGATGCCTATATCATTGGTCCTTACGATTTATCTGGTTCTATGGGGCGGATAAGCGAGTTCAATCACCCTGAGGTGCTGTCAGCTATTGAGCGGGTATTGGAAGCGGGAAATCGGCTGGGTAAGCCGGGAGGCATTCATGTGGTGGAACCGGACCAAAATGAGCTACGACAACGAATTGACATTGGCTTCAGCTTTATCGGTTATAGCCTGGATATCCGAATCCTCGATACACTCTGCCGCAGCCATATACAAAGTATTAGAGCAGACCTATGAGCAAATTTGTCATTTCTACTTCTTCGTTTGATGTAAAAAATAACCCTCATCTTCGGCATTTAGTAAAAGCTGGGATGCATATTGTTGGAAATAGTTATAAACGTAAACTCACAGAAGATGAAATCATCAAACTCCTGGGGCAGGACACTGTTGGAATGATCGCTGGGATTGAGCCACTGACCGAACGCGTTTTTGTTTCAGCTAAAGGCTTAAAAGTGGTATCACGCTGTGGGGCCGGTTTGGATAATGTTGACCTCACCGCAGCAAAGCGCCAGGACATCACCGTTTTTAATACACCAGAAGCTCCAGCTCAAGCGGTAGCCGAGCTCACAATGGGTTTGATATTAGCCGCTTTGAGACGAATCTGTCAGATTGATCAACTACTACGCGTAAATAAGTGGTCACGGATGCAGGGGCAATTACTTGCTGCTCAGCTGGTAGGTATCATTGGCCTGGGACATATTGGTCAGCGTGTTGCCCAGTTGTGTCAAGCTTTTGATGCCAGGGTAGTTGCCCACGATCCCTATATAGATCCAACATCGCATGGAGTAGAATCGTTACCGTTAGAAAAATTGTTAGCTGAAGCGGATGTCATTAGCCTGCATCTGCCTTATGGAGCTGATACTCACCACCTATTGGATACGAAAGCGTTTGCACGTATGAAGCCCGGCTCTATAATAATCAATGCTGCTCGGGGCGGCCTTATCGACGAAATCGCGCTGGATGAAGCCTTGATTTCTGGACATTTGGGCATGGCTGCACTCGATGTTTTTGAGCAAGAGCCTTACCATGGACCACTGATTGAGAATGACAGGATAATTCTGACTTCGCATATTGGTTCCCTTGCTAGAGAGTCGCGCAAGCGCATGGAAATTGAAGCTGCGGAAAATCTGCTAGAGGGATTGATTAATGCTGGCTTAGTAAAAAGTGAAGTTAAAAATGTCTAAAGAAATTGCAATTGTGTTTGGTGCTAGTGGGTTTCTTGGTAGTCATGTAGTCGAAGCACTTTCCACTGACGGCTATCAAGTGCGTTTGTTCGATCGCTCTCCGTCACCCTACCAACAACATGATCAAGAAATGATCGTTGGTGACATTATGAATCTTGAAGAAGTAACAAAGGCTGCACAGGGTGCCGCTGTAGTTTACAATTTTGCTGCAATTGCCGACATCGATGAAGCCCACGAGAAACCACTGGCTACTGCAGCAGTCAATATTCTGGGCAATATGAACGTACTGGAAGCTGCTCGACTCGCCGGCGCACGCCGTTTTATCTTCGCTAGCACTATATATGTATACTCCGAATCTGGTTCTTTCTATCGTGCGAGTAAGCAAGCAGCAGAGCGCTTTATCGAAACCTATCATGAGCGCTACGGATTAGACTACTGCATTCTGCGCTATGGCTCTCTGTATGGTAGACGTACCGATGCACGAAATGGTATCTACCGGATGCTGCATGAAGCAGTAGAGAAACACTCGATCACCTACAAGGGTAGTGGTGAAGCTATTCGCGAATACATCCATGTTGAGGATGCCGCACGTATGAGCGTGCAGGTGCTGGCACCAGAATTCGCTAATCGCCATCTGATCCTTACTGGGCAGGAACGTATGCGCATCAAGGATGTTATGACGATGATTTCGGAAATTATGCCGTGGCCGATAGAACTACATTTTGACGAAGCTAATGCGGTACATCATTACGAGGTGACCCCTTATGCGTTTCAGCCACGTATTGGTCGTAAATTAGTGCTCAACGAACATGTTGACCTAGGTCAAGGTCTGCTAGATTGCCTTAGGGAAATTCACAAAGAATTGCATCACTCCGGTACAAACGATGATGCCACGCCGTCAGCATCCGACAACAAAGCATGAAGGCGACAGATTGGCAGGCCATCATCTTTGATTTTGACGGAGTATTGGTTGAATCGGTAGACATTAAAACACAAGCCTTTGCTGGTCTTTATCAATCCTATGGGGAAACGATAGTAGGTAAAGTAGTACGTTATCACAGCCTGAACGGTGGCCTGTCACGCTACCAAAAATTTCGACATTTCCAACAATATTTTTTGGAAATGCCACCGCTGACACAAGATGAAGAACGAGAACTTGATAGACGCTTCTCCAAACTGGTAGTTGAAGCTGTAATTGCGAGTGAGCCAGTACCCGGCGCCAACGAATTAGTACATAAAGAAGCTGCTAACATACCGTTATTTATTGCCTCAGGCACACCTGAAGAAGAACTGAATACAATCGTTACTCGCCGCGGACTGAAGCCTTATTTCACCGAAGTACGTGGTTCGCCAAAATCAAAACAGACTCTGATTGCAGAGATACTATCCACTCATAGTCTTACACCTACACGTGTGCTGATGATTGGCGATGCACTCATTGATTATCAAAGTGCGCAGACTAACAATGTCGCTTTCTTAGGACGTGTGCGCACTGGAGATAAAAGCCCCTTTCCAGAACAGGTGAACACGGTATTCGATTTGAATGCATTACTAACCTGAAGCAGTATTGTTAATGCAAATACGGATTATTTGGTCGCTTATTCTCCTGGCTTTACCACCCAAGTATTGCACTTACTAAGAACGGTATGGCTAATCTACGGCACTGAAAAGGACAACACTCTGTACTATTATCTATCTAGCATGGCCCATGTATTCCTTGTAATTCTGCTTTAGCAGTTCGAACTAACCGGACACGAAATTATTTAAAATTTATATTATTTCTAAGGATTACTCAGTATTAATTTTCCCAATGCATTAACGAGTTGAATCTATGATTTCTAACATGTATTTATTCTTAAAAAATTTTTGGTCAGGTTTTCTATTAACTCTTTATAGAATAAAAGGTGGCTATACAGAAGTAAACGTTAGAGGGCAGTCAATACGTATTGAGGTAGATAATTGGCGAACTCTTAAACGAGCAAAAACTTATTCTGCTAAAGAACCGGATACTTTAGATTGGCTCGATAGCTTTGAAGCTGATTCATGTTATTTTGATCTAGGCGCAAACATCGGCCAATATTCCCTATATCCTGTCAAAAAACATGGTAATAAAATTCATGTGTATGCTTTTGAGCCTCAGAGCATAAATTATTATTTGCTTAATAAGAATATACACCTAAATAATCTTGAAAATAATATTACGCCCTATTGTGTTGCCGTATCCGGAAATAGTGGATTCTCTAAACTGTATATTCCTAAATTTATTCCCGGGGGAAACCGTTCACAATTTGGAGAAGAGGATCTTAAAAACATGAAAATTCCAGCTAATCATATCCAGGGTATGTTTGGAGTAACGCTGGATGACTTGTGCACCATGTGGAATTTCCCATTTCCCAATTATATTAAGATTGATGTCGATGGCATAGAAATCCCCATTATTAAGGCTGCTATGAATGTACTTAGCAATCATGCTATTAAGTCTGTTATCGTAGAATTGGCCACTGATGAAGAACAGCAAGAGGCAGTAAATCTGATGGGGCAAGCAGGCCTAAGAGTCAAGTTTAAAACAACAAAAAATTGGGGCGAGACTTGTTTCATATTTGAACGAAGTTAATTTGATAGCAAAGACCGCAGTTCTTGAGCTTACATCTATTCCAGTTAGATAGTCGAGATCGCCCATCCTTTTTATCTGAAACACATGCTGAAATGATATATATCGCCTAAACTTGCATGGCAACATGGAGCCAACATATATTAATTAAAGACGGTCTGTGTCTTATTCTTGAATAACTCAATATGGAAATCATCCATAAAAACTGATACTTTCACGCCTGTTGATTGATCATTTTGTGAGGTTAAAAGCTATTAGTCTCCTTGTTTTCTATGAACCAAACATCAGCGTAATACACCACGTCGCAATAATTTCCAAAAAACTTTATAACCCCATAACACGGGATGACGGCGCAATTTGAGAGTAACTTCAATACGAATTCCAGTGTGGCGTTCGATCTTCCATGCGGCATAATCAATGCTGTCTCGGAAGGTAAATGTCGCCTTTATCAGACGAAGCACGGAGAGGACCCGCCCCTGCCAACGCCGCAAGCGCCAACGCCTCAAGGAATTTCGGCACTCAGCCTCATTAGTTAAGCATCGGTAGCGGCTTTGTCCTTGATGCTCCTCCGGCAATTTCTCAAGTATTCCTACTAGAAAAGGTAAAGCATGCTCGGTCAGCTTTATGTAGTCATCCAAATTGAGCTCGGCAAGCTGACGTGCACGCGATTTCCGCTCAGGCCGAAGTTCAGCTGCATAGGTGAGTGTCAAACCCTTGACCCAAATTTCTTCCACAGTTATTACACGCGCGCCCAACGCCGTCACAGTAGGACTAAGAAATGCCACTACCGCATGCGCTAATGAATGGTAAACACGCTGGCGAATAGTTTCATTTCGAACATACAATAACCGTACAGGTTGAGCAAAACGCGCCCATAGGTACGAGTGAAACCAGTATTGGTTTCCTTTCTCGAAGTCTGCCATTGAGATGACTGCATATTTGGCACGAAATGTTTTTTCCTGCCTAGATACCTCAAGATAAAACACATTCGGCGGCAACCATGTATTGAAATAGCGCAAGTAATGTTCTTGGTAAGCATTACTGTAGTCATCCACCACGGTATAAAAATCAACTATCCCATCATCAATCTCATATGAACGCAAGCAAGACCCATAAAGAATAATGGCATCCAGCGATGACTCGAAACGTGACTTCAATTCTTCAACAAAGATTGAAAAATCTGCCGACACATCCCTTGATCCTATAGATTCGACTTCGGAAACTAAGTTATCCGGAAGTTTTCTATCCAATGTTGATGCATGATCTGTCATTGATACAAGTCTGTTGGATCCGTTTGTATGCTACCAAGTCAGGAAAGTGACAGGACCAGCCGCCGAGATACTTAACGGCCCATTCTGACTTGCCGCTCGGTAGGATTCTCCGTCGACAATGTAATCGTCATCTATCGCCAGCTCCAGCACACTACTATTGTGGCTATGATAACCGTTATGCTCCTTAAGGATTGCGCCTCGACCTAACATTAGCGAATATAGCCAACGTAAAGGTTTTTTCCGCTGTTGCTCGACAAATGTAACATGAAATGATTCTTGCTCCTGCCCCCAGTACGGACTCATATTAAATAGCAAGCGATCAAGCGCACTAGCAAACAAAAACAGATAGGTGCCATTGTAAGTCTTTCCACCTACCTTGATAGTTGTCATCTGTGCTGGCGCCCATGACCCTTTGCGACGTCCAAGAAACAACCCAGCTATATAACCTAACATGATTAGGCCCGAATAAATTTCTCCAGTTATCCCCATTTGCTTGATTCTGCTCCGGGAGAATATTACAGCACGAGCAATAATACCAACAGCGAAAAACATACCATACACCTTAGCAGAACTCGTTTGCTCTATGCACAATACATGTCGTCGTAATAATGAGGGTAAAGTCCGCATCAACAAGCATTTGCTTAATTGTCGTGCAGCGTCTTCTGGAGCGTTGTATTTAACTAAATCAAGCGCCGTCATATTGGTCGTACCACCGGGTATTACAGCAAGAATCGGCCAATTTGCAAGAGGATGCGTTGTAAACAAATGATTTAGAACTGCCTGTACCGTACCATCTCCACCAGCAATTACCAGCAAATCAACACTAGTATGCAAGAAATGGCTCACGGTTGCATTGAACTCGGGTACGTTCGTTGCTTCTTGAATAATTGCACCGGGAATTTCTACTAGCGCATGCTTTATGACATCTTTGCGCTTACGAATTCGTCCGCTAAGAGGGTTGAGAAGTAACCCAATTTTAGCCTCTCCCATTTGTAATTTTTTAATTCGTAACTCTTCTGTCATTTATATTAACCGGTGTACGGGTAAAAATCCGTACAGCCAGCTCTCCTTCATTCCGACCTAGAGTAATTTCTTCAAACCACGACTTCAAGGGGCCGTGATGTCGCTTTACACGCCAGCCGATAATTGCTCTCATAGCAAGAATGGACGTAGAGAGTAGTTGCCATATAACCACTGACAAGAATCCGAGCTCTGGTTGATTTATCAACCAACTACATGTCAACAATATCAAATTAGGGTTGCGACGGGCAGTAATCAATCGGTTAAATGAATCGAACTTGCGCCAGATAAACATATCAAATGACCCTATCCAGAACTGAAATACCCCCTCACATGCCCTACCACCAATATAACCAATGAACATCAACCACATTAGTATCTGCAAGTCGGGTATCGATATTGATACTGTGGTTAACCCCACACCCCATGCCATATACCAAAGTGGTGGATGAATAATATCTAGACTATGATCGAGTACATCACCAAAGCGACTCGAAGTAACAGTCACCCTTGCCAATTTGCCATCCACGGTATCCAAGAAAGTCATGACCCATCCCACCACCAATCCTATACCGTAATGGCCGTACCAAAATGCAACTCCCACCAACGCAGCAAATACAAGGCTAATTAGGGTGACATGATTGGGCAGCAAACCAATGCGTACACAAAGGTGAGTAAACCAAAATGCAGGCACAGGCCAGATCCATTTCGTAACTAAATCAGTTACACCCTTGTATGATCCGGCAAACAATTCCGATTCAAGTATCTTGTAATTAGAACTATTAATAAACAACACGTAGGGCGCATCTTTCTTCTTCAGATTCTTTTGCTGAAGCTCTAAATTTAAGTAATCCAGTTTGTAGCGAGGAAAAGTAGAGATAGCCTGTCCATTACCTTCACCCAGAAAATCCGCTAGTACATTTGGCACGTTGCCATCAGCAATGCGGATAGCAACCGTTTGGTCACTATTACTATCCAGTATCAGATTCAATCGCGTGTGGACTAATGCTGATAACACTCTCGCATCAAA
Source organism: Nitrosomonadaceae bacterium (assembly GCA_965248035.1). Classification (GTDB taxonomy): domain Bacteria; phylum Pseudomonadota; class Gammaproteobacteria; order Burkholderiales; family Nitrosomonadaceae; genus BJGV01. Next base: position 1,206,187 of record OZ252054.1, on the reverse strand, counting down.
CAAATGATCCGCGCATAGAAGCAATGCCTGTGCTCCGTCTGGAATATTACTAAGGTCATCAACCAGGGTAACCTGATTATTGAAAGCCTTTAACATACGTTGCAGACGTTCTCGACCACTTAAGCCCCAGACGTTAATTTCACTATTACCAATGATATAAATAAAAGTTGTCATTTACTGATTTTAAATTATTTTCTGATTTTATCTTGACTTGAAATCATGAAAAATGACTCTGCAATACGCTTTGAAACGTCTATTTAGTTAAAAAAGACCACGCAGATTACAATATCTGCGACATTACTGCCACAGTAACAAGTCATCCAAAAATAAATTCTTGTGCTTTATAGTCCTACCAAAAAATGCTAGGCAAACGACTAAGGGATCCTCCGTAACCAAAAATTAGCAAAGACGATCAGTGCTAATCCTGGGAATAGGGCAGTCAGAGCTGGGTTCAAATGTAACAATAGGCCCGCATTTGCTATAATCTGATCAAGCATATAGACACAAATCCCGACCAAAGCTGCAAGCACCAACTTGTTGACAAGACCAGTTCGAGCAGATCCGAGAACGAAAGGTATGGAAAGCAGCATCATTGCAATTGTTGTCAATGCCCCGCCAGCTTTTCGCCACAAGGCCAGTGCATATGCATCCGCTTCTTGGCCTGTAGTTTGTAAGAAATGTACATGTTGAAATAATTCAAAAATTGACAGACTCTCCGGTGTTTTATTTAATATCGAGATTTCGTCTGGATTCAGGAATGATTTCCAATTCATTGAGCTTGTGCTTACAGACTCAATTTGATCCCCAGTAAATGTCTTGGTAATGACTTCGCTTAATTCCCACAAATTGTCATCAAGGATGTCAGCATATTTGGCGTAGGTATACGTTAGCAGAGAACCGTTGTCATCAAAATGTAACACCTCTATATTTGTCGCCCTCTTGGCACTTAGCATCGCGCCAATACGTAATATATTTTTTTCGTTTCGTGTCCAAATACCAAGAGTTTTACCAAGTTGTACGCTCTGATCGAGTGCTACAGCTCGGTTTAAAATGGCCTTCTGCTGAAAATATGGAGCAACAGATTGTTCTAGTATGGCAATAAATAGTACAAGGATTATACCGACACCGAGTGGAGCGAAACTTATACGAATGGGAGAAATACCCGCCACCCGTAATGCGGTTAGTTCTAGATTAATTGCTAATCGTCCTAATGCGATTACAGTACCCAATAATGCAATAAATGGAGTAAGTTGAATAAACCTGCGTGGCAACATTAGCGCGGTGTGCAGGAATGCGTCTTGGACGCCGTAAAGTCGTTTGCCTTCATATGACATTTTGCCCACATCATCGAGTTGACCTAACAAATCTAGGAAACTAAACAAAGGCAAAAGTACTGCTGTGGCAATACACAAACCAATAAAGACCTGAAAAGCAAGATATCTATTTATTATTAATCTCATCTAGACTGAAATAACCGTCTCCAGTAGTCAGGGAAAAGCAAGCTGAGTGAAACAATGAGCATGAAAATGTATAGCCACCAAACTCCAGGTACGCTGCCTATTGTCCCCTGCTCCACCCACGTTTGGGCCAATCCACTCAAAATGTAATAGATTGCAAAAACAAGAGCTGCAGCAAAAAAGACACCCTCCCCCTCGTTCCGTCGTGGTGAGGTGCGACTAAATGGTATGGCAATCAGGGCTAACAAGACTGTTGCAATGGGTCGAGAAAGACGCCATTGAAGTTCAGCAATTTCACGTGGCTGACTTGAGTCCATCAGCACCATGGTGGAGGCCGATTTTCGCTTGTAATCTAGCGCATTACCATTATCAGTGAAGTACACTAGTTTTTCAAAATGAGTGACAGTATCTTTTGTCGAAGAGTGCATGAGTCGATAAATATGGCCGTTGAACAAATGTATTTGGGGTCGTTGACCAAGAGCTGGCTTTTGTTGCCTTCCCTCTTGGGCAACGAGGATCTCACTTCCGTCAATCCTGTCTCTGAAGTGAAATATGTTTCTCATTTGCTTACCAGATTCATCCTTAGAGTTAATATAAATCACTCTGCCACTTTTTTCGCTTCCATAGAAACGTCCAGCCTGGAATCGATCTGTATTTAACTCAGCTTCTGCCTGTGCATCCAAAATATAATTCTCTTCATAAGCCCAAGGACGAACAAAAATAGAGAGTGCGCCACTGATAATCCCAACTGGGATTGCAACTAAAAGCACAGAATATATTATGCGATGTTCGCTAATACCCGCAGAACGTAATACATTAATTTCTTGATCCCTATTCATTCTGCCAAGGCCACTGATTACGGCAATATAAAGGGCGACTGGTACAAGCACTTCTAAGGCGATTAAAGTCTTAAGTAGTACTAACTTCAGCATGGCGGCAATACCAAGCGATTCTGTCACAGCACCCGCGATTAAATTGGCACTGCTTAAACCAGAAAATAGCCCGGTTAAAATCACTATTACCACTGTGAACGGTATTAATAGCTCACGTGTGATATATCTCTCAATTATTTTCACAAATTCTCTCTTGCAAACCTTGGAATGGACTCAACTTACTACATGGGAAAACGGTACGAAGTTCCATTTTTATCAAATGATAGGGGCACTGCTTCCTTCAAAACGGATTCTACAAGCACTATATCCTCCGTCTTATCTACATCGACACCAGCTTGAGCATAAGGGATGATCACTGCCTTAGATCTAACGCCGGCTTTAGCCGATACAGCATTTAACGCTTGATTAAGTGTTGATATCCTGAGCAGATATAACAAAATAGCCATTGGGCCCAATATCTCCCCAACTAATCGCCAAGGATGTTTGCGCAACTCTTCCGCTCGTCTCCAGAATGGAACCAAATCACGACCACGGTGGTTAAGAAAAGTATAGAGGTTACAACCGCAAAAACCTCCATCACGAAGCCGTATTACGGTACGCTTGGTGCCCGGAAATGCAGCTATCACATCTTCATGTTTAACTAATCCCACAGTAGCGTCACTATCTACTTTACTGGACTCATGTAAGAAATACTGCACGATTTCAGGTGTCAATAACGCATGATCCGCCGTTGTCAATAATACCGGAATGTCCTTATCTATATGCTCAAGCCCCCTATTGGCGCTACGGCTGGGAGAGTCCAGGTTAGGTAACCAAGTAACATATTCACTTCCTATCCGTTTCTCCAATTCCGGGCAACCAGGAAGCGTAGATCCGGGTGGACCGCACAAAATAATCGACCTAATCATACCACTTGCCTCAAGCGCATCTAGTACGCGAATTATCATTGGTATTCCACAGATCGGCGCGAATGCCTTGCAGTCCATACCTGATTGGTTGGCAACCGGGTCGCTAGTCGTACGATCTGCAGCCAACACTAGCGCAACAAATTTATCTGTTTTTTTCACTTGGAATTTTAACTTGAGGCACTATACTGTTTTTCCAAAATGTTGTTCACAGGGCTTTTCCATAGATTCGATAACGCTTATACTCCTTACTACCGATGCTATTGAGCATTGTACGCATCGCTTTATTGTCCTCAAGTATCCAGGACAAATCAGCATCTCGTACCCCTTGGGCAAGCGGATATTGTCGTGGCGTATCAATCACCATGAAGGCTAGCACTATACCCAAGGGAGTGTTCTGGAATTGCTTACACACACCCATCAACGGTATCCGGAGCGAACGCATTTTGTTGTATTTAAGAAACTTAAACACGCGGAACCATCCGAATGGGAAGAGACTTCCTTCAAACTTAGCAAATAGCTCATTTAAATTTGGTAGCGCCACCAAAAAAGCTGCTGGAACACCATCAACCTCAGCAATATAAATATATTCATCCTTACAAAGTATACGAAATATGCTCCCAAGCTCGGAAAACTCTGCTTCAGTAAATGGAATGAAGCCCCAGTTATCTGACCAAGCATCATTGAAAATATTACGTATTGTCTCTATATCTTCTTTAAATTGATTACGGCGTATCGTCCTCAGATGTATCCGACTAGAAAACCTCTGCAACAAAATACGCATGATTTGGGGAACCTCGAAGTCCAAATTCACCCAATACGCAAGCAGATCCTTCAACGGTTGATAACCTTGTTCTTTAAATAAGCGGCCATACCATTTAGGTGAATGCGGCATCATAATCATTGGAGGTGTATCAAAACCGTCCACAAGGACACCACACTCTTGATTGATGGAAAAATTAAACGGTCCGCTGACATGCTTAGTGTTTCTCTCAGCAAGCCATGTCTCTGCAGTGTGCGTAAGTGCTGCGAATACCTCCGTATCGTCCACGCTTTCTAGCAAACCAAAATGACCGGTATCTGCACCATAGCGTTGACGATGGAGTTGGTCAATTTGAGCACTAATCCTCCCAACCGGCTGATTATTCCGGTATGCAATCCATGCTTGCCATTCTGCATGTTTAAAAAATGGATTAAACCTGGAAAAGTGCAAGCGTCTCTCGAGATGTAACGGCGGCACCCACATGGGATCATCTGCGTAGACGTGCCATGGTATCTCAATGAATGTTCTTATTTCATGACGATTTGTAACTGGATGCACAGTAACCGCAGCTGACATCGGAAGGCTAGATTTTTCATTCATGACATGAGGCGAGTATAAGATTGTTTAATTTTCGAGGCACTTATCATCAGGTCACACATAGCGAGTTCGACTGTGCTTAAATAACAATTTTCTATATAATCACAAAGCATCACTAGCAGTATTAATGGAATCAATAAAATTTGTATTTCAGCATACTATTTTACTGGGGTGAGAACTATTAGCATGATGACTGAATTCAAAGAGTTTGCAATAAAATGAAATGCAGTTGACATGACAGTTGGTATCGTCATTGTGGCTGCATTTGGCAAGATCGTTTCCTCTTTTGTCAATGATGTAGTTATGCCACCGATAGGCATGCTAATAGGGAAGCAGACTTAAAGAACTCGCTCTCACATTGAAGAAAGCATCGTGTGATGTCGCCGCTGTAGCGATTATTTATGGCAAGTTTATACAAACAGCCCTTAATTTTTAATTATAGCATTCGTGATATTTATGGTGATAAGAACGATTAATTCACAAAAAAGAAAACAATAGGAAGTGGTGCCACCCCCACCTGAGTCTTCAAAAGAAAAGATGTTGCTTTCTGATATGCGAGACATACTACAAGGAAAACGATAGGTTTTTGTGCTGAAATTATTGGGATTTACAATCGAGGACTTAAACATTCTTGAAAAAGGAATACTGACCTTCTACTAAAATCCTGTAATAGAAGATGTAATAACTTGAGCTTGAATTAGTTGAAAACGTGGGATTACTACGCTGCTTGAATCTATTCCTCCGCCAGCCACGCTTCAAACATAATCAATGTTAAAAATGAAAATTAAGATGTTAGCAATAATATATTACTAAAAAGGTAAATTAATTATGGACAATCCTGAATTTAATTTGTTAATTTCTTTGCTCCTTATTCCTGTCGTTATCTGGTTTCACATCTGGGTTAGGAGACGTAAGAACAGTAGACGTAACGAATCCGGGCAAGTGGAGTTTGGCGGCCTTGGAGCAACGCTACTATCAACTGTTGGGGAGGGATTAGCCATCATCACTAGTTTGATACTATTGATCTGGATCGTGGGATCTATATTAAAATACGTGTTTCCCACCATGTTTGGCACGCACTTGTAGACAATGGTGTTTCTGAGGAACAACACAAAATCTTGGGTATATTGTTATTTCGAATTGAGACTAAGGAGAATCAAACTTCTCTACCACCTGTAAAATTAAGTCGGATATATATTTAACGAGCAATTGATTTCTTGGCAATTAGTATTTTTGCTTTGGTCTTAGCTGTCTTAGTTTCATGTTCAACTTTAGCACGTCTCGGCTCAAACTCAAATCTTGTTTTTCCATTCTCACCAGCTACTAGATAGGCTGAAAATAGCCTTCCTTTCTTGGAAATAAACTTGGACAGTAAATCTGTTCTTCCAGAGCGTAATAACTTTACAATTTGTTCACCTTCGATTGGGCGTTTAAGAATTATTTTTCCGGTTTTGAAATCACATGTTCGATTAACACCAACAGCTTTTTCACAGGTGTAACTCATGCCATGCTCAAATACTCGACCATCACACCGAGGGCACTTACCCAGAGATTCTTGGCCGAAGAAATTTACCTCCTCTGTGCTTTCGTCGTTGCTTCCACCAAAATCAAACTTCATTTCATGTTCGTCGGTAAGCTTTATATTTGCATTAAATAATCGCCCCATTTTGCTGCGAAAACCTTGCAGTGGACCAACTTCACGTCGAGTAATCAGTTCTTCCATTTCAACTATTTCAAATTGTCTACCCGCCAGAATTTTCCATAATGCGAAATCGCATTTTTTACACTGGAACTTCTTGTAAGTTTCCTGTATTACACCGTCACATTTAGGGCACGGTGAATTAAGTGTAGAAAAATCCCCACTTATGGTTTCGCCACGATGACCTTTCGCCTGTTCCACCATATGACGAGTCATGTCAGCAATTTCTTCCATGAAAGAGTTACGTTCAAGCTTGCTCTGCTCAATCTGTCGCAGCTTGAATTCCCAATTGCCAGTCAGTTCAGGTGATGTAAGTTCGGATACCTTCAATCCCCGCAGAAGTATAATCAAGGAAAATGCCTTAGCAGTAGGATGCAACTCGCGTCCTACACGCTGCAAGTAATTTTCAAAGACTAGCCCCTCGATAATCGAGGCACGCGTGGCGGGCGTGCCCAATCCTTTTGCACTCATAGCTTCGCGTAGCTCCTCATATTCTACCAATTTGCCTGCACTTTCCATAGCCGATAATAACGTAGCTTCATTAAATCTTGCTGGCGTTCGGGTCTGGTTTACAGTGACTTTTACTTCATCAGTAAGAACTGTCTCATCCTGTTTTACAGCAACTAAAATTGCGTCATTATCGGCCCCATCGGCCCGCACCTCCTTGCCATAGACTGTTTGCCATCCAGAATTGACCATTACTTTGCCTTCAGTTTTGAATGATTCATTCTCAACTCGAGTGATTTGGGTAGTTACGAGAAATTCGGCAGCTGGATAAAAAATTGCTAGAAAGCGCTTGGTAACTAGATCATAAAGTTTCTCCTCAGCATCACTTAGATTCTTAGGCTTGAGCGAAGTTGGAATTATGGCAAAATGGTCTGAAATTTTAGAATTGTTAAAAATACGCTTATTCGGTTTGATCCATCCAACTTTTAAGATCTGCTTAGCAAACACACCATAACGGGAGGATTTAAGTGCTTCCAGGGTACCCTTCACAGTTGAAATGTAGTCCTCTGGTAGTGCGCGTGAATCAGTACGAGGATATGTCAACACTTTATGTTTTTCATATAGGGCTTGAGCTAGCCCAAGTGTTGCCTTAGCAGAAAAACCAAATCGCCCGTTGGCATCACGCTGCAAGCTAGTGAGGTCGTATAGTTGTGGGCAGATTTCCATGGTAGGTTTACTATCTTCGCTGACCACACCGGATTTACCCCGACATTTTATGCCAATAGACTCGGCATATTTTTGATCCCACACACGTTCGGCTTTTTGTTCGCCGTCCTTTTTGTCCTTTATGAATTTCTCATCAAACCAACGTCCGCTATAGTTACCAACTTTTGCAAGAAAAGTACTATGTATTTCCCAGTAGCTACGTGGAACAAATTTTTTGATCATTTCTTCCCGTTCAACCAGAATTGCTAAAGTGGGTGTTTGCACTCGCCCCACAGTGGTTTTATGAAATCCACCCTCCCGGGAATTGAATGCGGTCATCGCACGAGTGCCATTGATACCAACCAGCCAGTCGGCTTCAGATCGACTTACAGCAGCCTTTGCTAGTGACTGCACGGCGGCATCATCAAGCAATTTTGTAAAACCATCCCTGATCGAAGTAGGTGTCATTGACTGTAGCCATAGGCGCTTGATCGGTTTTTTTGTTTCTACATAACGCGCAATGTAATGGAAAATTAACTCCCCTTCACGCCCTGCATCACAGGCATTAATAAGCCTATCTACATCCTTACGCTTGATGAGTTTGGATAGAAGTTTCAAGCGTGGCTTAGTTTTCTCAATGGGATTGAGATCAAAGTGAGGTGGAATTACAGGTAGATTTGCAAAACTCCATTTACCACGTTTGACTTCGTATTTTTCTGGTACTGCTAGTTCAAGCAAGTGGCCTATGGCTGAAGACAACACATATTTTTCGCTCTCAAAATAGTCAGTGTGTTTGACGAAACCACCTAATACCCGTGCAATGTCTGTGGCAACGGATGGCTTCTCGGCTATGATTAAGGTTTTACCCATGAGGCTCCTGTAAGTACCTGCAGATTATCAACAACTGCTTTTAAAAGGGCAACGACTAGCTACCGCAATAAAAGATAAATGATAAAAACCATTTGAACAAAAGATTGAAATGTTACCACTCGCAAATTAATCATGCGACAGCGATTTAATTTAGTGCATAAAATTAAGTATACTTTTTGTTTTTAATACAATTTGTGGATTCTATAATATTTAGTTATAGGTAATATGGGGTGCTAACCACGCATGCTCTATCGAATCCGCTGGTAGCTCCTGACCGACTTACGACTATGCCATCCAGTCTAAACATTAATAGCATGGAGGATACCGTTTCTTCCGTCAAGCTGTTACAGAAACACAACGCGCCAATATCTACAGTGCCTGAGTCATAGCATCTGTGCCGCGATGCGTCATCCAAACCCAATCATTTGCATTGTTAATATTATTTATGTGTGAACTGATAACGTTTCTTCAAGTAGGACAAACTAAGATAGCGTATAGGAATCTTATACAGTGAAGAATAAGCCAAAAACCAGACCAAGGGCGAGCATGGGCTCAATATCCATAGAAGTGCCCATAATGGTTTAATAGATGTTACGGAGTTTGTACTACATCAAGAATCCGAATCGGTTGCGTAGTTTGCATCACCAGCGCATAGGATACCTTTTCAAATACTCGGAAAACAAATACTAGACCAGCACGCTCTTCGGGCAACTCTATGACCTCTCGTTTGGACGAACCGAAAAGCGATCCGATTTCGAGACTGCGACTAACAACTTGTAAACCATCACTTGTTTGGGATTGGTTTGTACTATAGATGGCCAAAACATTGCCAATTTCCAACCCATCATGCGTGCCTTTGCTCAGAACGACAATAGATACTTGGCCAATTTCTGTGACACCACCATAGACTGAAATGATACGCCCCTTAATATCCTTGTCTGGAGCATGTGGTGCGTAGTTAGTGAACACCGGGGGCGCTAGGACCAACCTATCACCCTGGAATATTTCCTGGACAGAACGGACAATGGAAATGGTACTAACATCATCAAATTTTTCTACCTTTGCATCCCCCAAATAAATGGCTTCATAACCTAGAAGCTCGCCAGAGCGTCCCCACTCGTCAAAAAGATACGCGTCATTATCACGACTCGTCAGGAGCAAATAGTCTTTGAGGCGCGATGCATACGTCAGAGTCGAGTCAGGACCAGGATCTATTAGAGTCTTTTCCAGGACGAAAGATTTGCCACGATGAGCCTTTGTCTTTTGGCATATCTTTGGCATAAACAAGATCACCTTTGCTTAATACCACGCGGTTATCACTAACGCCTAGCACCATTGGTGCATTCTCAAGACCGTTTTTATCGATCACCAAGGGCTGACTCAAGAAAGGCTCGATTGCCGCAACTGGAATACTTGGGATGGCCTCGGCCTCTAACTTCTCCAGTCGAACAAGAGGAGACAATCTTTCCACCATGGTCTTCCCCTGATTAACCGCAACCTGCTTCCGTCAGGGGTTCTCTCTAGTACGATAAGATCTCCAGGATAAATCTTGTGGGGATTTTTTATTTCTTCCTGATTTAACCCCCAGATTTCAGGCCAGCGCCAAGGGTCTTTCAAAAAACGTGAAGCAAGATCCCAAAGGGTATCGCCAGGAACAACAACGTAACGATCAGGCATATTACTCTGAAACTCAACACTGGCAGCATTAGCCGATGGGCCACAAAGCAAACCCACGAGCAAAAACACGGATATAATAAAATTATGCATGAAACCCTCAGTCACAGAAAAAACCCGGTTTTCGGGCACAGTAATATAAAATGACACATGGGTTAACTATTGGCAATATATATAAAAAAATAGGTTAATATGGTTTAAATTCTGCATTTAGTTTATTAAATATTAAAGCTTGAATAAGCACGCTTTTATGGCTCTTCTGAAGATATTGCAATACCCGGATGAACGGCTACATACAGTAGCAACTAAAGTGCCAGAAGTAACTGATGAAATTCGTACTTTGGTACACAACATGGCAGAAACAATGTATGCCGCTCCTGGAATTGGCTTAGCAGCGACACAGGTAGATGTGCACCAATGTGTGATTATAATTGACACATCTGACACCCATGACCTGCTACACGTGTTAATCAACCCGGAAATCACCGCCGCTATCGGTGAGTCTGACTGTGAAGAGGGTTGTCTGTCAGTACCAGGAATTTTTGAGAAAATACGGCGCGCTGAGCGCGTTACAGTCAAGGCACTAAATATTAATGGAGATCCTTTTATGCTCGAAGCTGAAGGATTGCTGGCAGTATGCATTCAACATGAAATGGACCATTTAATAGGAAAAGTATTCGTTGAATATCTATCACGGCTAAAACAAACGCGCCTTCGAGAAAAATTAAGAAAACAACAACGAAGCGTGATGTAACTGATAATCTTTATTTCCGGATATACCCCATGGGCAATTGAGCTACTTGCGTGATAATACATGTTTATTCACGGCTTATGGAGGCGTCAAGCGTAAATCAAAACACCTAACGATATCTAAGTTAGCTAAACATGAAAATCATTTTTGCCGGTACACCGACGTTTGCTGCTCACGCACTTGAAACACTAATAGATGCAGGGCATGAGATCGCACTTGTCCTGACTCAGCCTGACCGTCCTGCTGGACGTGGCATGAAACTAAATGTTAGTGCAGTTAAATTGCTGGCACAAGAACACGAGCTTGCTTTATTGCAACCACATTCGCTAAAACAACCTGGGATACATGCTCAGCTAACAACAATCGGTGTAGATGTAATGGTGGTCGCGGCTTATGGGCTAATCTTGCCTACAACAGTTTTGAGCATCCCTCGCCTCGGATGTCTCAACATCCATGCTTCTTTGTTACCACATTGGCGTGGTGCCGCACCAATTCAGCGAGCAATCTTAGCCGGCGAACGAGAAACCGGTATTACCATCATGCAGATGGATCAAGGTCTCGATACCGGCGCCATACTAATGCAACAAAGTATCCCTATTGTCCATAATGACACCACTAAGACACTGTGCGACAAGCTTGCCATACTGGGAGCACATTGCATTGTAGACGTACTCAAGCTCTTATCAAATGAAAAACTCGTTGCGACACCGCAAAATGAGACGAATGCAAGCTATGCACCAAAACTGGAAAAAAAGGAAGCGGAAATAGACTGGCGGTTGAGCGCAGAAAGAATCAGTCGTTCCGTACGAGCATTCAATCCCCATCCTGGCACACACTCTAAAGTACATGGGGTTCCTCTGAAAATATTGCAAACGAGAGTAACTACCAGCAACACAGGCAACCCAGGTGAAATTCTTACAACAGGGCAAGAAGGCATAGCAGTGGCATGTGGTAATGGTACGCTGGTACTGGAAGTCGTACAAAAACCTGGTGGAAAGAAACTTAGTGCGGTGGAATTTCTTGCAGGACATTCATTACAGCCTGGTGACCGCTTTACGGTACCAGAATGATTAAAACTCAGCGTATAGCCGCGCACGCAGTGGGTAAGGTACTGGCCGGCGCGAGCCTGACTGTCGTATTGCAGGAATCATGGCGTGTGCACTCCACCCTTTCTGACCAACAACGTGGAGCTATTCAAGATATAAGCTATGGTGTGATGCGCTTTTACGGGCAACTTGATGCTTTGCTAGGACTGTTACTGAACAAACCACTGAGGGACCAAGATCTGCGCTGCTTATTGCTAGTAGGCTTGTATCAGCTGCAATACAGCAGAACTTCTGCTTATGCGGTGGTTGATCATGCCGTGACCACATCCTTGAGCCTAAGCTGTGGTAGGGGTGTACAGGGATTAATCAATGCAGTGTTACGCGGTTTCATACGTCAGCGTGAGACTCTGCTGAAAGCAACAGCTGAAAACGAAGTAGGGCAATATTCCCATCCACAGTGGTGGATAGACAAACTCCGTGTGCAATATCCCCAAAACTATAAGGCGATGCTAGTAACAAGTAATCAACGCCCAGTAATGACGCTACGAGTCAACCAGCACAAAATTGGTGTGCTGGAATATCTAGAACGGCTAAATAAGAACGGTATGAGCGCACAGATAATATGGGATAACGCACTCAGGCTAGAACAACCGGTAAATGTGGAAAACCTACCAGGATTTTCCCAAGGACTGGTTTCGGTACAGGACGCAGGTGCACAATTAGCTGCGACGTTTTTGGACACGCAAGATGGAATGCATATACTGGATGCTTGTGCAGCTCCTGGTGGTAAAAGTGGACATCTCCTGGAATTAGCAGATGTGGAATTAACCGCACTTGACAATGACCCTAAACGACTTACGCTGGTGACACAAAATCTTGCACGCCTAGTATTCAATAGATATCACATCGTCTGCGGAGATGCAGCTAACCCGTCAGAATGGTGGGATGGCAAATTGTTTGATCGAATTTTGGCTGACGTCCCATGCTCTGCCTCGGGCGTGGTGCGCCGTCACCCTGATATTAAATGGCTCCGACGCGAGGGTGACCTTGACCAATTTGTCGATCTTCAGCAGAAAATTCTCAATGCTTTATGGCAGATCCTGTCCAGAGATGGTAAATTGCTCTACGTTACCTGCTCTGTATTTGTTGAGGAAAACAAGCTGCAGGTGAAAGAATTTTTGCGTCATCATTCAGATGCCCGTACATTACCTCTACCTAAAGTGGAAGTACTTGACGGACAACTGTTGCCGGATTCTCAGCATGATGGTTTCTTTTATACCCTGTTGCACAAAGTTTAACCCCATTGCGCAACTGTTACGTGCGGTCGCAACAATGTTGCTGACTGCAGTGCTTTTGTTAGCCTTCACAGCCCATGCAGAAGACATACAGGTAGAATTTGTTGCGCTAGATGCAATCGACGAAGGTTACCAGTTCAACGCTGACTTTAAGATAGTGTTGAACCCTACTTTGGAAAAAGCGCTCAAAAAAGGTATCGTGCTTTACTTTGTAACCGATTTTAGACTAGTAAGTCCACGCTGGTATTGGCTGGATAAAAAAATTGCCCGGAATAAACAGCGAGACGCGTTAAGCTATTATGCGCTTACACGCCAATACCGTTTAAGTGGCGCATTATTGCAAAAACAAAGCTTCAGCACTCTAAAGGAAGCGCTACGAGTCTTGAGCCGAGTGCGTAATCGTCCTATCTTCGAGAGTTCCGAATTACAGCAAGATATGGAATATATCGCAAAGTTGCGTATGCGGCTCGATCTGTCGCGACTACCAAAACCGTTCCAGGTAGAAGCCTTTGGTTCTAAAGAGTGGAATTTAAGCTCCGGTATGCTGCAATGGAGAATAACGCTGCCTTCGCAGAGGCTTATTCTTGTGGATAAACCATGAAATATATCATTATTATTGGTGTCGGTTTAAGCGCAGTAATGTTGTTTTTGCTAGCAATTGCAGGTGATGATACTGATTTTTTTGAACGAAAATATCAGCTTCTAATTCAGCTCAATGTTGGCTTCGTGCTATTTCTTATGGCGCTAGTAGGATATCTGCTGTGGAGGCTCAGGCGCAGACTTAAAACAGGAGTATTGGGCTCTAGACTAGCGTTGCGCCTGTTGCTGATTTTCTCTCTGATGGCAATTCTTCCAGGTGTATTGGTGTACAGCACATCAGTACAATTCCTCGGAAAAAGTATCGAATCCTGGTTTGACGTCAAGGTTGACCAAGCATTAGAAGGAGGTTTAAGCCTTGGGCGTACCATATTAGACAACCTATTGGATGAATTGCGGAAGAAAGCTCAGGACACCGCCCTCACTCTATCCGGGCAATCTGCTCTACCGCTGCCGGAACTAAACCAACTGCTAGAGCAATCGAAGGTGCAAGAAGCAACTCTATTTAATAAGGATGGAAAGGTAATAGCGTTTTCTGATACTGAGGGTATGGAACTCCCGGATATGCCAAGTACAGCGGTGATGCGCCAAGTAAGAATGCAGAAGGCCTATAGCGCCGTTGAGTCCATCCCAGGAAAAGGCTTGTATTTGCGTGTGGTTGAACCAGTTCCTGTCAATGTCCTGAATCTAGAGGGAGACATCCGCATCTTGCAATTGTTGCAACCAGTACCAAAGCAGCTTGCAGAAGACGCGGAAATAGTTCAAGCGATATATCGTGATTATGAGGAATTGTCGCTATCTCGCCAGGGATTGAAGGAGCTCTATGGAATAACTTTAACACTGGTGCTTCTGCTCTCACTTTTTTCTGCGTTAGCTGCAGCGTTCCTCATCAGTGAACGGCTCAGCAAACCACTAGGTATGGTGGCAGAAGGCACTCGCGCTGTGGCTCAGGGAGACTTCAGCAGGCGCCTTCCGGTACAAAGTCGTGATGAACTGGGAGTATTGACCGAATCATTCAACCTCATGACCCAGCAACTGGAAGAGGCTCGTACTGCGGCACAACACAATCAGCATGAAGTAGAGAGTGCTAGGGCCTATCTGGAAAGTATCCTAGCTAACCTTTCATCCGGCGTCCTCGTATTCGATGAAAGCTTACGCATGCGTACTGCAAATCTTAGCGCAGAGTATATTCTGAAGGTTCCATTGGCTAGCCTTGAGGGATTAACCATGGAGGAATGCACTAAGCGAGAACCTCAGCTCCTTGCCTTAGAAACTGGAATACGGGAAGGATTCCAGACTGGAAAAACCGGCGAGTGGCAACGGCAAATAGAGCGCCCTGGCAATGGCATCAACCAAGTGTTGCTGTTACGTGGAACACGTCTTCCACATGTCTCAGGAGGGGGCGGTGTAGTAGTATTTGATGACATTACTAATTTGCTACAGGCACAGCGTACTGCCGCGTGGGGTGAAGTAGCACGACGCCTAGCCCATGAAATTAAGAACCCACTCACGCCGATACAACTTTCCGCTGAACGTGTGCAGCAAAAGCTTGCTGAAAAACTAGGACCGCAGGAGGCAGAAATTTTGAGGCAGTCTACTGAAACTATCGTCAATCAAGTGGAAGCACTAAAGACAATGGTTAATGAGTTTAGCGAATATGCGCGCGCACCAGAACTAGAATTGCGCTTATTGGATCTCAATAAACTGGTACAGGAAGTACTAGCATTGTATGAAACAACAAGTATAGCGGAAGGGGGGGAGCTGCTCTCACACATACACTTAGCTTTAACCCCCGACTTGCCGCCAGTGAAAGGAGACTCGGCTAGGTTACGCCAAGTGATTCACAATCTTCTGCAAAATACCCAAGATTCGCTGGCTGATACAGTGGAACCCGTTATCACCGTGTGCACGGAAATAGTAAAAGATGGTGTACGACTCAGTCTGAGCGACAATGGCAGGGGCTTCCCCGATCACGTCAGAACGCACGCGTTTGAACCCTACGTTACCACCAAATTCAAAGGTACGGGGCTTGGACTTCCCATCGTAAAAAAGATCGTAGAAGAACACAATGGCATGATTCAAATTGAAAATATCCATCCTAACGGAGCTCATATTTCCATTACCCTACCAATTGCATCCAGTGACAATTCAACTATTAATCATGAAATCGCATAATCATAGCCAACTATGCAAGAACAATAAGATATTTCACAACATAATAATGGAGGAGTTAATCTTATAATTATGCTCAATAATACAATTCTCGTCGTCGATGACGAAGTAGGCATACGTGAACTGCTATCTGAAATCTTACGTGACGAGGGTTACCGTGTAGCATTAGCAGAAAATGCGGAACAGGCGCGTATCTGGCGGAACCAAACGCGCCCTGATCTGGTACTACTAGATATCTGGATGCCAGATACCGATGGCATCACTCTGCTGAAAGAGTGGGCAAGTAATGGGCTACTTACCATGCCTGTAGTAGTAATGTCAGGACACGGCACCATAGCAACTGCTGTTGAAGCAACGCGTATTGGTGCATATGGCTATCTAGAAAAACCAGTACCACTACAAATGTTATTAAGTACGGTGGGGCACGCATTACATGGGAGTAAAAGCAAACCTTCCTCCACCCTTTCTCTTGCAAGTCTGGGAAAAGGACTGTTGATCGCAGACCTAAAAAAGAGACTGGAACAGATCGCCAACCTGAAAACACCACTACTCCTCACTGGCGAACAAGGAGTAGGGATGGAACTATGCGCACGCTTTCTTCATCGCCCTAACACACCTTGGATAGAGCCGGATACGATTACATCTCTAGCGAATGCCCCATTTGATTTACTTGAGCAGGCAAGAGATGGACTGCTATTTATTAAAGAAATAAGCATCTTAAGCAGGTTAGAACAAAACGGCTTGCTGCAACTGTTGGGCAAACTGGATAAGTACAACGTCCGGCTTATTTGTGCTACATCCCTGCAGCTCGCGGAGCTAACGGCACAAGGCGACTATGATCCAAAATTATATGAAGCTTTAAGCGGCCTTTGTATCAATGTCCCTGCATTAAGGGCACACCGAGAAGATGTTCCCGAACTAGCCAACCAGATTCTCTCTCACTGTATTGAATCAGGTGACGCATTTCTGCAACAGTTCAATACTGCTGCTCTTAATGCCTTGCGCAACTACGACTGGCCTGGAAATCTCATGCAACTCACAGGCACGGTACGTTCTCTAGCACTAACCTGCACTGGCGAAGAAATTTCAGCTGATGACGTGAAGCGGATACTGGCGGCTCCAGCGCCGGTGCAATCTGTTCCGAGTATCCCGCTTAACATTCCTTTGCGCGAAGCTCGTGATTTATTTGAAAAATATTATTTTGAGCAACTTATAGATCATGAAAGCGGCAACATGACCCGAGTGGCAGAGCGAGCAGGACTGGAACGCACGCACCTTTATCGTAAACTCAAACTATTAGGTATCAGGCTACGAAGTCGCTGATGCCAAAAGCAGATGCTCTAAAGTTCATCGTAGTTGTCTGGCTTCGTTTCTTAAGCGATAATACCTTTACCCAATAATATCGTCACACTGTTAATATCGTCACCCTGTTTGTGCGGGTGTGTTGTACGTTTTTTTATTTCTTTAGTTACTTGTTAAGCAAGGGAGTTTGTTCCATGGGAACATTTAAAGACTTTGACCCGCCAGTGTTTAAGAACCTAACCAGTGCTGTTCGTGCACTAGCGATGGACGCTGTGCAAAAAGCCAATTCTGGTCATCCCGGCATGCCTATGGGTATGGCTGAAATCGCCGAAGTACTATGGATTCACCATTTGCGTCATAATCCAGCTAACCCCAATTGGGCTGATCGCGACCGTTTCGTGCTCTCCAATGGACATGGTTCGATGTTGATTTATGCTCTGTTACACCTCACTGGTTATGATTTGCCAATAGAAGAGATCAAGCGCTTTCGTCAGCTTCACTCCAAAACTCCAGGTCACCCTGAATATGGCTACACACCTGGCGTGGAAACCACCACTGGTCCTTTAGGGCAAGGTCTCACTAACGCGGTGGGTATGGCCTTGGCAGAAAAAATTCTTGCTTCCGAATTCAATCGTCCCGATTTTGATATTGTTAATCATTACAGCTATGCGTTCCTTGGTGATGGTTGTCTGATGGAGGGAATTTCCCATGAGGCCTGCTCATTAGCAGGAACCTTGGGACTAGGCAAGCTAATCTGTTTTTACGACGACAACGGCATTTCCATAGATGGTCATGTAGAAGGTTGGTTTAGTGACGATACGCCTAAGCGTTTTGAGGCTTATGGTTGGCACGTAGTGCCTAACGTCAACGGTCACGACCCGGTAGCAATCGAGTCAGCTATTGAAGCGGCCAAGCAGGCCAGCGGAAAGCCTTCAATGATTTGCTGCAAGACTGTAATCGGCATGGGTTCTCCCAACAAAGCCGGTACCCACGAAGTCCACGGCGCGGCGCTGGGTGATGCGGAAGTTGCCGCTTCTCGCCCGCACATCGGCTGGAACCACTTGCCCTTTGAGATACCCCAGGAAATCTACGACATGTGGGATAGCCACACCAAAGGTAAGAAGCTAGAAGCAGAATGGATTCAAAGGCTTGATGAATATACCAAGAAGTATCCAAGTGAAGCCGCTGAGTTCAAACGCCGCATGGCGGGAGAGCTGCCAGCCAATTGGCACGAACATGTAGACAAATTTATTAGCCTCGTCAATGAAAAAGAAGAAACCATAGCTAGTCGAAAAGCTTCACAAAATGCTATTGAGGGTTTGGCTTCAGTTTTACCAGAACTAGTCGGCGGTTCCGCCGATCTGGCAGGATCTAATCTTACTTTGTGGTCTGGCTCTAAAGGAATCAGTCGAGAAACCGGTGGCAACTATATTTATTATGGCGTACGTGAGTTCGGCATGAGTGCCATAATGAACGGATTATCTCTGCACGGCGGTATCATCCCCTACGGCGCCACATTCCTAATGTTCTCGGAATACGCTCGTAACGCTTTGCGTATGGCAGCCCTGATGAAAATCCGCAACCTGTTCGTGTTTACGCACGACTCTATTGGGCTGGGCGAAGACGGTCCGACGCATCAGCCGGTAGAGCAAACTGCGACACTGCGCTACATTCCTAACATGGACGTGTGGCGACCCTGCGATTCGGTCGAGTCGACCGTAGCTTGGGCACGTGCGATTGAGCGTAAGGATGGTCCTTCAGTACTCATTTTCAGCCGCCAGACCCTACCATTCCAAAAGCGGAATGCCGCTGTAATTAAATCGATCGATAAAGGTGGTTATATTCTTTCAGAGGCAGCAGACGGCAAACCACAAGCAATCATTATCGCCACTGGCTCAGAAATTGGACTAGCGATGAACGCACAAACGGCGCTGGCCGAAACAGGTGTCCAGGTCCGGGTGGTGTCAATGCCATGTACCAGTTTATTCGACCGACAAGACGTAGCCTACCAGGACAGTGTACTACTGAAGGATGTGAAGCGTGTTGCGGTGGAAGCAGGCATCGCTGATTACTGGCATAAATATGTGGGACTTGAAGGGGCAGTGGTGGGTATGACCACTTTTGGTGAATCTGCCCCTGTTGGCGACCTGTTTAAACACTTTGGCTTCACCGTGGAGAATGTTGTGAAGACAGTGAAAAGTATAATCTAACCGATCGGGGCAGCGGTACAAAAACAAAATTTTTGTCCCACTATAATGTAACTTTATTCATTCAAGGGATTTTCAACATGACGATTAAAATCGGTATTAATGGGTTTGGCCGTATTGGGCGTATGGTATTTCGTGTTGCAGCTCAAGATTTTAATGACATCGATGTTGTTGCTATCAACGATCTTCTCGAACCTGATTATTTAGCTTACATGCTAATGCACGACTCCGTACATGGCCGCTTTAAAGGCGATGTCTCCATCGAGGGTAATAGTACTCTTGTTGTCAACGGCAAGAAAATACGCTTGACTGCTATCAAGTATCCTGCCGAACTTAAATGGAATGAAGTAGGTGCAGAAATTATCATTGAGTCCACCGGCCTCTTTCTTACTAAGAAAACTTGCGAGAAGCACATCGATGCTGGTGCCAAGAAAGTCATCATGTCGGCTCCATCCAAGGATGACACACCCATGTTTGTGCGTGGCGTAAATGACAAGACCTATGCTGGCGAAGCTATTATTTCCAACGCTTCTTGTACCACCAACTGTCTTGCCCCCGTCGCCAAGGTGCTAAACGATAGCTTTGGCATTAAGCGTGGTCTGATGACTACCGTACATGCCGCTACTGCCACCCAGAAAACCGTCGACGGTCCCTCCAATAAGGATTGGCGGGGCGGACGTGGTATTCTCGAAAACATTATCCCGTCCTCGACTGGTGCTGCCAAGGCTGTTGGAAAGGTTATCCCAGAATTGAACAAGAAGCTCACTGGCATGGCCTTTCGTGTACCCACCTCGGATGTGTCCGTTGTGGATCTTACTGTGGAATTGAACAAGGAAGCCACCTACGCCGAAATCTGCGCAGCCATGAAGACCGCATCCGAGGGGGATATGAAGGGTGTGCTCGGCTATACCGATCAGAAGGTCGTTTCTACTGACTTCCGGGGTGAAAGTTGTGCCTCTATTTTTGACGCGGGAGCTGGTATGTCCCTGGACAAGACTTTTGTTAAGGTCGTTTCTTGGTATGACAATGAATGGGGCTATTCAACTACGATTCTTGAGATGGCGCGTATCGCTGCCAAGTAGTTTTATGGTAAATAATATATGACAAGAAGTTATTAAGTGAGATATAAACACCCGATTTCTTCTCACGTCTTGAACACTCTCATTTTAGTGAGAGTGTAGCCGATAGTCATCGAGTTGCTCTACTCATAAGATATATTTGGACCTACTATGCCAGTCATCAGACTTAGAGATGTTAACCTCAAAAATAAACGAGTATTCATTCGTGCTGATCTCAACGTGCCTATCAAAGACGGAGTGGTAACATCGGATGCACGTATCACTGCCTCCATGGCCACGATTGATTACTGCTTGAAACAAGGGGCCAAAGTGATGGTGACCTCTCATCTAGGCCGTCCTGAAGAGGGTGTATGGTCCGAAGAAAACTCACTTAAGCCGGTTGCTGACAACATTGCCACATGTCTGAACAAACCAGTACGTTTAATAAAGGATTGGATTGAGGGCGGATTTGAAGTTGAAGATGGTGATCTGGTGGTATTAGAAAATTGTCGTTTTAATAAAGGCGAAAAGAAAAACAAAGACGAAACCGCGCAAAAATACGCCAAGCTATGTGACGTGTTCGTAATGGATGCCTTTGGTACCGCGCACCGTGCACAAGCTTCAACCCATGGTATTGCCAAGTATGCTTCTGTGGCTTGTGCTGGCATCCTGTTGACGAAAGAACTGGAAGCGCTATCCAAAGCCTTATTAAACCCGGCACGGCCCATGGTAGCCATTATCGGTGGCTCCAAAGTTTCAACCAAGCTGACCGTGCTTGAATCTTTGTCCGAAAAAGTAGATCAAATGGTAGTTGGTGGCGGCATCGCTAATACTTTTCTTAAAGCTACTGGCAAAAACATTGGAAAATCTTTGTGTGAAGATGATCTGGTTTCTACCGCTAAAACCTTGATGGATAAAATGGCGAGACGCAATGCTTCGATCCCTATCGCAGTGGATGTCGTAGTCGGGAAAAAATTCAATGCGAATGAACCAGCTGTAGTGAAAGATGCTGGTACGGTTACCGATGAGGAGATGATTTTTGATATTGGACCAAAGAGCGCACTAGAACTAGCCGACATCATCATGAAAGCTGGAACTGTGGTGTGGAATGGTCCAGTTGGCGTGTTTGAATTTGATCAATTTGGAGCCGGCACTAAAACCATTGCTATGGCTATTGCCAACACGAAAGCCTTCACCCTTGCAGGCGGTGGTGACACTATCGCTGCAATCCAAAAATACAACATCTATGACAAGATATCTTATATTTCAACAGCCGGTGGCGCGTTCCTAGAGTTTCTGGAAGGCAAAAAATTACCCGCTGTAGAAATATTGGAAAAGCGCGCATGTTGACGCGCACTAAGCATTTAACTCACTTCTAGAAAATGATCCGAAGAACAAAAATTGTAGCAACCCTTGGTCCAGCATCTAGCAACCCGAAAATTCTGGGACGTATGATCCAGGCCGGTGTAGATGTAGTACGCATCAATTTTTCTCACGGCATCAAGGAAGAACATATCGAAATTGCTGAATTGACTCGTTCTCTGGCACGATCTGCCGGTCATGCTGTAGGGGTGCTGGCAGATTTGCAGGGGCCAAAGCTCCGTATTGGAAAATTCGAGAATGGAAGTATCACCCTCAAAACCGGTGATACATTCGTGCTCGATGCCGACTGTGATCTTGGTAATCAAGAACGGGTGGGGCTCGATTATAAAGAACTGCCAGATGATGTGGGATCTGGTGAAACTCTTATCTTAGATGATGGTCGCATTGTATTGGGTGTTTCCAAAGTTAAGGGACGCCAGGTGTATTGCACGGTTAAACAAGGTGGGAGGCTGTCCAACAACAAAGGTATCAATCGTAAGGGGGGCGGACTTAGTGCGCCCGCATTGACCAGTAAGGACTTGGAAGACATCCAGACGGCCGCGACGTTCAAAGCAGATTATCTGGCAGTGTCCTTTCCGCGCTCTGGTGAAGACATTTCCAAAGCACGTGATCTAATGCGTCAAGCGGGCGGCAAAAGCTTACTGATGGCAAAAATCGAGCGCACAGAAGCGATCTCAGCATTGGATGACATTTTACAAGCCTCCGATGCCATCATGGTAGCGCGTGGCGATCTTTCTGTGGAGGTGGGCGACGCAGCAGTACCAGCGTTACAAAAACGTATGATCCGCACCGCCCGCGCTAATAACAAACTAGTAGTGACTGCTACTCAGATGATGGAATCAATGGTTGCCAGTCAAGTTCCTACCCGAGCAGAAGTGTCTGACGTAGCCAATGCAGTGCTAGATGGTACTGATGCGGTAATGCTGTCTTCAGAATCTGCTTCGGGACTATACCCGGTCGAATCAGTCGAAGCCATGGCTAGAGTATGTCTTGAAGCGGAAAAAGAATATCTGGTGAACCTTGACCTTCGACGAACGCAAGGTGGCGCACCGGACACCATCGAAGAAGCGATCGCACGCGCCACCATGTTCACTGCAGGCGGCCTGAAAATCTCTGCCATTGCTGCCCTCACGCAAAGTGGCCTGACAGCGTTGCTGATGTCGAGAAAAAGCTCTAATGTGCCGATATTTGCGCTAAGCCCACAGGTGGATGCTCGCCGTAAAATGACTTTGTTCCGCGGTGTTTATCCGGTGAATTTCGGCGGTGGGTTGCGTGATCCAGAAATAATCCTGAACCACGCAGAAAGAGAATTACTCAAGCGCGGAGTAGTAAAAAACGGCGATCTAATCCTCATGACTATCGGTGAGCCAGTAGGTAAGGCGGGCGGAACAAACACCATGAAGATTGTTAAAGTTGGAGAACACACATATACATATTTGGATAAAAAATTGGGAAGCGAACGGTGAGATACAATTTATTGGATTTTCCTAGCTTTAAACTGTACTATTCCTTAACCACAATTTATAGCTACAGATTCATTCTTGAAGGAGACTCAAATGGCACTCGTATCAATGAGACAACTTTTGGATCATGCAGCGGAAAATGGCTATGGCCTACCCGCTTTTAATGTAAACAATCTGGAACAAATCCACGCCGTCATGCAGGCAGCGGATGAATGCAATAGCCCCGTAATCATGCAAGGATCGGCAGGTGCACGTAAATACGCTGGTGAAGCTTTCTTGCGCCACCTGATCTTGGCAGCAGCGGAATCATACCCGCATATTCCTATAGTCATGCATCAAGATCATGGCGCAACTCCAGCCGTTTGTGCTAATGCAATTCGTAGCGGTTTCACCAGTATCATGATGGATGGCTCATTGGAAGCTGACGCCAAAACACCCTCATCCTACGAATACAACGTAGAAGTTACTACTAGGGTTGTAGATATGGCCCATTCGGTTGGCATTTCGGTCGAAGGCGAGCTAGGTTGTCTGGGATCATTGGAGACCGGTATGGGTGACAAAGAAGATGGCCAGGGTGCAGAAGGCAAGCTAACCCATGACCAATTGCTGACCGACCCGGAGGAAGCTGCCGATTTTGTTAAGAAATCTGGTGTAGATGCATTAGCAATCGCTATCGGCACCTCTCACGGCGCTTATAAATTTACGCGCAAACCAACAGGTGATATTCTCGCAATCGAACGCATCAAGGAAATCCACAAGCGAATCCCCAACACGCACTTGGTTATGCATGGATCCAGTTCAGTCCCACAAGAATGGCTCGACATTATCCGAGAATTTGGTGGAGAAATGAAAGAAACCTACGGCGTACCAGTGAAAGAAATTCAGGAAGGTATCAAGCATGGTGTTCGTAAGATTAATATTGATACTGATATTCGCCTCGCCATGACTGGCGCAGTCCGACGTCACTTGGCTAAAAACAAAAGTGAATTCGATCCAAGAAAGTTCCTGAAGGATGCAACCACTGCTGCCAAAGATATCTGTAAAGCTCGCTTCGAGTCGTTCGGCTGTGCTGGTCAGGCAAATAAAATCAAACCTATCATGCTAGAAAAGATGGCAAACAAATACGCCAAAGGGGAATTAAAAGCTATTATCAAGTAGGCTATTGAAATAGAAACAAATATAGAAAATCCTGATTTTGGTCGCTTTTTTTAAAAGTGAATTTTTTGTGACCTCAGAGTGAACAAGCACTTGCTGATTAAATTTGATTTAAAGGAGTTTGCAGTTTAGGAAATTACTGAGCGCAAGAGGTTCAGTTGTAAAAGGTAGATTGTAATCTGAACATTTCTCACTGTGATGGTGGTACATAACCTAAAGGCTTCTCTGCACCAGCACCAAAGAAATGAGCTTCCATCTGTTCAGCCAAATATTTGCGCGCCTTGATATCGGCTAGATTCAATCGATTCTCGTTGACCAGCATAGTCTGGTGTTTTATCCATCCAGCCCATGCTTCTCTAGACACCTTCTCATAAATGCGTTTGCCTAGCTCCCCCGGATAGGGTGGATAATCTAGTCCTTCTGCTTCGCGTCCAAGTTTGATGCATTGAACCATTCTTACCATTAATTTTCTCCAGTTATATTAATAGGTGAAGCTTTATTATTATGACTATTCGGTTAAGCTTAGTAAACCATAGAGGTCACGAAATGATTAGCAAGCTCTTACATACATGGGCACATGGCATTTGCCTAAAAAGACAAGGTGTCCGTAGTTTACTATTCAAAATCATAAACTTAAAGCATGCTCTCATTTCAAAATCAGAAATCACCCCACAAAATCTGTAACGCTGCGATCGCTGCAAATGCAGCGCTTTCAGTTCGGAGAGTACGTCTCCCTAAGCGTAGTGGAATAAATCCTGCAACCAGAACACTAGCATTTTCTTCCGACGTGAAACCGCCTTCTGGTCCGACCAACAAAGTCAAGTTAGCAACAGATGAAAACTTGGAGAAATCACGTAATCCTTTTTCCGCTATGGGTGAAAGCATAAAAAACAAATTCTGAGAAATTTCATTACTCAAATTTTTTTTCACACCTATTTGTCTGTCAAGCCAGTCAGGTAAGAACATCGGCGGCAGCACTTGCGGCAAATGATTCCTGCCGCACTGTTCACAGGCGGAAATCACTATTTGCTGCCAATGTCGTACACGTTTGTCTGCGCGCTCGTCGGAAAGTTTTACCAAACTTCGTTTTGCGGCAATAGGTTGGATATCACCAACACCCAGTTCTACTGTTTTTCGTACGATCCAGTCCATTTTCACGCTGGCACATATACCCTGAGCTAACGTAATTTGAAATGGTGATTCGCGCTCAACATTGAGATGTTTTTCTGTTAAGACTAAGACGCCAGTTTTACTAATACGCTCAATGAATGCCGGGAACTCCCCACCCTCACCATTGAACAAGGTAACTTTATTGCCTTGTTCAAGCCGCAACACACGTACAGCGTGATGCATAGCGTTAGTAGGCAATTCGATAACCTGGCCTACATCGATCTGACCAGGGTAGTAAAAACGCGGAAACGGCATGGTTTTTCAAGTAAGGTAATAAGTATTTTGCCCATGATAATATAACAGTAATTTTCTACAGGATTATAGGAGAAAGGATATGGCGAGCTTAGAAACACCTGTTTGTGATTTTGGCTGGAAAGCAGCAAATTTTGATTTGCTGGGAGTTGACGGAAAACGTTATGATTTTGAGTCAGTAAAAGGTAAAAATGGATTACTGATAATGTTTATATGCAATCATTGTCCTTACGTAAAGGCAGTGCTAGACCGCATAATCCGCGACGTGAAAGAACTGCATCAGCACGGTATCGGTGCGATAGCTATCATGTCAAACGACCCTTCAGATTACCCCGAGGACTCGGTTGACAATATGGTTTTAGTAGCGAAGAAATTTGATTTTCCCTTCCCATACGTATTGGATGAATCTCAGCAGGTTGCCAAAGCTTATGGCGCAGTATGTACACCGGATTTCTTTGGTTTGAACAACAGATTCGAATTACAATATCGTGGGCGACTTGATGCTTCGCGTAAAGAAGCTGCGCCTGTTGATGTGCGTCGCGACCTTTTTGAGGGTATGCTAAAAATCGCAAAAACCGGGCAAGGACCAGATAGCCAGATTCCAAGCATTGGTTGTTCGATCAAGTGGCGAGCTGAGCAAACGTGCTAAACGCAGTTATTGCTGTAGTAAAAGAGGTTGCGAAACAAGAAATTATGCCACGCTATCTGAAGGTAGCACGTCATCAGAAATCTGATGGCAGTTTGTGTACTGAAGCTGATATTGCTGCGCAGGAAGTTCTATTACGCAAGTTACAAAAAATTTATCTAGGTACGGTAGTGAGTGAGGAAATGTCAGAGAGGCAGCAGACTGATCAATGGATCGCGGGTGATGCTGGACTATGGTGTATAGACCCGATAGATGGCACTACCAATTTCGTCAACGGCCTGCCTTATTTTGCAGTTTCGGTAGCACTGATGCGCCATGGCAGAAGTGTACTCGGTGTAGTTTACGATCCGGTGGCAGATGAAATGTTTCATGCTGAGAAAGGAAAAGGAGCTTATTTAAACGGTGAAAAGCTACCGCTCAAGGAATACACTCCTACTCTAGGTGATGCTATGGCAAGTGTAGATTTGAAACGGCTTAATAGTAAGCTAGCAACTGCTATCTCTACTGTGCCCCCATTCTCCTCTCAGCGCAACTTCGGAGCTTGTGCATTGGACTGGTGTTTCACCGCCGCTGGCCGTTTTGACCTTTACCTACACGGCAGACAAAAACTATGGGATTACGCCGCCGGCTGCCTAATTTTAGAAGAAGCGGGCGGGCATATGTGTGGTTTCGATCAGGACGATTTCTGGAAAGAACCGCTGTGGCAGCGCTCTACAATTGCCGGATTGAATCCCAGCTTGTGTTTACAGTGGCGTGACTGGGTGCGCGTACACCGGTAAGGGACCGCCGTAGGCGCTCCAGGAAAACAGAGATAAAATCACAACATTTTAGGTGGGCTACTCAATTGAAGATCATCATTCTGGGTGCGGGACGAGTTGGTACATCTGTGGCAGAAAGCCTGGTAAGTGAAGCTAACGACATTACTTTGGTTGATGTGGTCCCAAATACACTCCTACTACTACAGGATCATCTTGATTTGCGCACTGTGGTAGGTAACGCCTCCCACCCGTCGGTGCTAATTAAAGCCGGTGCTAAGGATGCCGACCTGATTCTGGCTGTAACTCAGAATGACGAAACTAACCTTGTCGCATGCAAACTCGCTGCCACAATGTTTAATACTCCGACAAAAATCGCTCGTATTCACTCGACCAGTTTTCTTGTCTATCCAGAAATCTTTTCACCGGAAATTTTTGGAGTTGATTTCGTCATCTGTCCAGAACAGATTATTACTGAATACATCGAAAAGCTGATCGAGTTTCCGGAAGCCTTGCAGGTACTTAACTTTGCCAATGGCAAGGTGAGCTTAGTTGCTGTGCGAGCGTTTCACGGTGGTACTCTGGTTGGTCGAGAACTGCGGGAATTACGTCAGCACGTGCCTAATGTTGACACGCGTGTAGCAGCAATATTCCGCAAAGACCGTTCCATTATCCCAGAGGGCAATACCGTAGTTGAAGCCGAGGATGAAGTATTCTTTCTTGCCGCAGCAAACGACATTCGAAGTGTAATGCGCGAACTACGACGAATGGATAAGCCGGTCGAACGAGTAATGATCGCTGGGGGTGGCAACATCGGCAAACGCCTAGCAAATGCGTTGGATAACGCGCAGGGGAAAGATTACAAGGTCAAACTTATTGAATACGACAAGCGAGTAAGTCAGCGTCTGGCAGCAGATCTACATCACACATTAGTTTTACACGGTGATGCTACTGATGAGGGTTTACTGGAAAGCGAAAATATCGACGAGATGGACATGTTTTGTGCGCTCACCAACGATGATGAGAACAACATCATGGCTGCACTGCTGGCAAAAAGTATGGGCGCACGCAAAGTGATCGCGCTCATCAACCGTAGTGCATATGTGGATCTGGTACATAGTGGTAACATTGATATTGCCATCTCTCCTGCACAAGTTACTATCGGCTCGCTGCTCGCACATGTCCGACGTGGCGATGTAGCGGCCGTACATAGCCTACGACGAGGTGCGGCAGAAGCACTGGAACTAGTCGTTCACGGTGATGCAAATTCTTCAAACGTGGTGGGACGCAAAGTGGCTGAAATCAGATTGCCCAAGGGCGCAACTATTGGTGCCATTGTGCGCGGCCTGTCGGCGGCAGAAAGTCGAGTATGGAATAATAATGAGGAGGAAAAAAGATCAAAAGATGTTCCATCTGATTATGATGCGCAAGTGTTAATCGCACATCATGACACCGTAATTAAAGCGGAAGATCATATTATTGTATTTGTCATCAACAAGAAACTGATTCGTCAGGTTGAAAAATTGTTTCAGGTTGGTGTTGCCTTCCTGTAACAGGATCTACTTATGAATCGATTTTTTGCAGTTATCAATGTACTTAGCATAGTAATCTTGATATTCGGATTCACTCTTTTAGCACCACTTGGACTTTCACTCTGGCTAAATGACGCTATACAGTTTGTTTACTATAAGTCCGCTGCAATTACTATTGCCTCGGGTTTATTGATGTGGATAGCGACACGTAGCTACAAGCGTGAACTACAAGTACGTGACGGCTTTTTGCTGGTGGTGTTGGTCTGGTCGATACTACCAGCATTTGCTACACTGCCACTGCTATTGCATCTACCAAATCTGAGTTTCACTAAGGCTTATTTTGAAGCTACTTCCGGACTTACTGCAAGCGGTGGTACGGTTCTTACAGGACTCGACATGCTGCCGCCTTCAATCAATCTGTGGCGTACTGAGATGGTATGGTTGGGGGGAATGGGTTTGATTGTGCTAGCAGTGGCGATCCTGCCGCTACTCGGCGTGGGCGGGAGGCAGATGTTCAAGGCGGAAACGCCTGGGCCGATGAAAGACACCAAGCTAACACCACGTATTGCAGAAACTGCCAAAGGCCTGTGGCTGGTCTATGCAGGGATAACGCTTGCTTGTGCCTCTGCATACAAGCTAGCTGGTATGACATGGTTGGATGCGGTAATGCATGCGTTTACCACCATTGGACTTGGCGGTTTTTCTTCCCACGATGCTAGCTTTGCCCACTGGAATTCACCGTTGATCGAAAGTATTGCTATTCTTTTCATGCTAATTGCAGGGATGAATTTTGCCACGCATTTTTTGGTGTGGCGAGAAAAGACCCTATCACCCTACCGCAACGACCCAGAAGCTGGCCTGTTCATTACTATCATTTTAGTAAGCTGTCTAATGCTTACCCTTTACTTGTGGATCATGGGGGTTTATCCAGACCTGCCCACCGCGTTGCGCTATGCCAGTTTCAACACGGTATCAGTTGCCACTACCACCGGTTATAGTAATACCGATTATAATTTGTGGCCGATTTTTGCGCCATTGTGGATATTGTTACTGTGTTGTTTCTGCTCTTCATCTGGTTCTACAGGTGGTGGCGTTAAGATGATCCGTGCCCAGCTTCTGTTCAAGCAGGTATTTCGTGAAATGGTCGTAATCATGCACCCTCAAGCAGTCTCACCTGTTAAGCTTAGTAACAACGTGGTACCGAACCGAATCGTTTATGCGGTACTGGGCTTCTTGTCCATCTATATAGCCAGCATAGTCTCCATGACGCTAATCCTTGCCCTTAGCGGACTTGACTTTATAACGGCTTTTTCTAGCGTGGTAGCATGTATCAACAACCTAGGTCCGGGACTAAATCAAGTCGGTCCTGCCACTACTTTCGCGGGACTCACTCATTTTCAAACTTGGGTATGTAGCTTCGCCATGCTGTTAGGACGATTAGAGCTCTTTACTTTGCTTGTTGTGTTTGTTCCTGCGTTCTGGAGGAAGTAATTACAGGAATTTTCAACCCATTACTCATAGAATTTTACCTAACGCCACAAGGCTGATATGCTTAAAAGAAGGAAGTCACCAAGAATAAGCGACCACATTCAAAGAATCTAAGGAGCAAAAATGGACGATACCGATGATTTGTCAGGTGTTAAAGTCATGGTGATCGATGACAGCAATACTATCCGACGCAGCGCAGAAATTTTTCTCTCCCAGTCTAAGTGCGAAATAATTTTAGCTGCAGATGGATTTGACGCGATGGCTAAAATAATTGACAGTCATCCTGATGTTATTTTCGTTGACATAATGATGCCACGTCTTGATGGCTATCAAACTTGCTCTTTAATTAAGAGAAACTCCCATTTTCAACATACTCCCGTCATCATGCTCTCAAGTAAGGATGGATTATTTGATCGAGCTCGTGGCAGAATGGTCGGATCCGATGAATATTTGACCAAACCTTTCACCAAAGAAAGCCTGCTAAATGTCGTACAAAAATATGCACTTAAGCGAAGGGCAACAGCATAATCAAGTAGCCTCGATTTTCTTGTGATACAAAATATGATAATCGAGCAGACTTGGTAAACAGCTTCCGCCTTGACTGTGGTAAAGACAAGACTGGTTTCGAGTTGATATAAATTTAAATATGAATCGAAAGCCTATAGTTATTATCGGCAGCGGGCTTGCGGGCTACTCTGTAATTCGTGAGTTTCGCAAATTTGATGTTGAGGCACCTGTACTAATTCTTTCTGCGGACCATGGTGGATTCTACACCAAACCAATGCTGTCGAACGCTTTGGCTACAGGTAAGACACCTGCATCACTCCTGAATAGCAGCGCAGAGCATATGGCCGATCAAATGAAGGCAATAATACGCCCTTATAGTCGGGTGATATCTATCGATCCATCGAACAAAAATCTAGTCTTACAAGATGGTGAAAAACTAAACTACGATCAACTTGTTCTGGCCTTAGGCGCAGATCAGATTCGCCTCCCTCTAGAGGGGGATGGAACAGAAGAAATACTGTCTGTAAACGATCTAGACGATTATCATCGCTTCCGTGATGCGCTGGAAATAAAAAAGGAAATAGCTCTTCTCGGTGCCGGGCTGATTGGTTGTGAATTTGCTAACGATCTTACTGTAGCAGGTTACCACGTGCGCGTGATCGACATTAGTGCTCAGCCTCTGGGCAGATTGCTACCTCAAGCAGGCGGCATTTTCCTGCAACGCAGGTTAGAAGCTGCCGGTGTAGTTTTTCATATGGATACAACTACTCAACGTGTTGAAAAATCAGGAGAAAAATTACAACTAACTTTTACTAATGGGGAAACCATAAAAGCAGATATTTTATTGACAGCAGTAGGACTAGTACCGCGCATTGATCTTGCGAAAACAGCAGGTATCAAGGTAAATCGAGGCATTGTAGTAAACCAATCGCTGCAAACTAGTTACGAAGACGTTTACGCTTTAGGGGACTGTGCAGAGGTTGATGGCAGGGTACTCCCGTTCGTTATGCCGATTATGCACGCAGCACGCGCCCTTGCAGCGACCCTAGCTAACAAACCAACCCAGGCACGCTACCCAGCTATGCCAGTGTTGGTAAAAACCCCAGCATGCCCAACCGTCGTTTCGCCGCCTAACCCCGGGGCAAAAGGTGAATGGCAGGTCGAGGAAGCTCAAGATAGTGTAAAGGCGTTATTCCAAGACGTGGAAAACAAGCTTCTCGGTTATGCACTGTTAGGTGTGGCAACTAAGGAAAAGAACTTACTTGTCAAACAGTTGCCGCCAGTAATGGAGTAATTCCAATTTTTGGAGTAGCGCAAACTTACTCAGACAGATTTACTGAGTCGTCCTAATTGACTAGGATTTGAGTTGTTTTTAGGAAAAGAATAAAAATCATGTACCTATATTTTATCGTACGCCAATAACAATATTGATCTTTAAAATAAAGGCTATTCAGTAGCGCTTATCATTGCACGTGAATGGCAAGAATTGACATAACCTACAGGCGGGGTTAGATTCATATTTATGCGGAAATGAATTCATACTTCTACTTTTTGGACTGAGTTTCACTGATAGGAGAAGAATTATGCAGCGCAGAGATTTTATCAAATTAGCCGGGGCAAGTGCCGCCTTATTTCCAATTGCGCCATCAGTTTTTGGCAAGCAAGCTAATCTTTCAAAGTGGAATAGCTATCGCCTGACTTACCAAGTCAACCTTCCAACAAAAGGCAAAAGAGCACTTCTATGGCTGCCATTACCGGACACAGCCGATACGCCTCACCAGTTTACTCAAGGCAGCGTGTGGAGTGGAAATGCTAAAACAGCTAAATTTTACACCATTCCTAAAACAGCTTTCCCAGTATTTCACGCTGAGTGGCGTGGCAGTGGCCCGCGTAGAGTGACGGTAAGCAGCGTAGTCAAAACCCGTGATCGCTCTGTCGATTTGCGCAATTATTCTGAAAAAGGCAAGAGCAAAATCCCGGCGAATATAAAACGCTTCCTCCGACCCACTAAGCATGCTCCACTAAACGGCATTGTGCGTATGACTGCTTTGTCTATCACTAAAATCGCCAACGCCCAGACTCCTCTAGAAAAGGCTCGCGCTATTTACAACTGGGTGGTCGATAATGCCTATCGCGATCAGGCAACGCGTGGCTGCGGGCGAGGTGACATCAAATCCATGCTAGAAAAAAATAATTTGGGTGGCAAGTCCGCTGATCTCAATACGCTGTTTGTGGGTTTAGCACGCGCTGCAGGTGTTCCGGCACGAAATCAGTACGGAATCCGCATAGATGAATCAGTGACATACAAGTGTCTGGGTAAGTTTGGTGATCTAAGTTATGCACAACATTGCCGTGCGGAATTTTATCTCACTGGCTTGGGCTGGGTGCCGGTAGATCCCGCAGACGTACACCAGTTAATACTAGATGAAAAATTGACACACAATCATCCTAAGGTAGTTTCGCTGAGAGAAAAACTGTTTGGTTCGTGGGAGATGAACTGGGTAACGTTTAATCATGGCGATGACATCAAACTGGCAAACAACAGCGTTGTGGGCAGGCTACCGTTTTTCATGTATCCCCACGCTGAAATTAGCGGAAAACAACAGGACAGCTTGTCGCCAGCAGAATTTTCTTACAGGATCATTTCGGCAAAATTGGTTGGTACCGGCTTCAAACTTTAGTTAATCTCAAACTGCTCCTCCTAACCTGTAGTTTCACATTTATCGTCTACTAGGGTCATATACGCGCTGTGGCCACCAGTAAAAACTTAGCTAATCTGAACTAAATACATCGTTTACTTGATCGCTGTATCTATCTAGCAATTCCTGGAAAGATCTTTCCATACCTTATTAATGTAAACAGCGTACGTAAATCTTGTGGAATCTGTTGGTAAATTGATGACGCTTGTTCTTTCAGCCTGTTCAAAACGTAATAACCTGTCAGCCAACTCCTATAAATATCACTTGATGATCATAATGATATCTAGTACTATAATTTCTCAGGAATTACTAGTTTGGGTTCTACTGTTTCTTGACTTAAGTGAAATGACTGCTTAGTTTTCTGCTACAAGATACGGAAGACAAACTTTTATCAAAGGGGAGCTGAAATGAAAAATAATATTTGGGCAATTGTTTTAGCAGCATCGGCTACTGTGCTAGTGGGTTGTTCGACTCCACCAGCACCTTCCGGTGGGGGCTTTAACGCGGTACAGCTAAGTACTGCACAGTATGGCAAAAAGGCTGATACCTTTGTGATTGTTCAGGATGCCTCGTCATCAATGAGCGGCCAACACATGAACATGGGGCATTCTAAGCTAGATATGGCGACAAAGACGCTATCAAACATGAATCAAACAATTCCTCAATTAGACTTTAATTCAGGTCTAGCGGCTTTCAGCGGGAGTTGCTATAACAAGGCTGATGTGCTCTACGGATTAGCACCATACAATCGGGATGGCCTTGGTGGGGGCATAGCCAAACTTACATGTTCAGGCGGCCCGACTCCCATGGGCGCGGGTATCAATACCGCTAACAGCAAACTTCTGACAGGGCTAGGGCTTGGACAAATAGCAATGTTTATCGTCAGTGATGGTATATCAGCTGTGAGTCATACTGCTGGCGGTAATGGCGGCAGGGATGGTGCCATTGCTGCCGCTAAAAAGGCGAAAGACCAACTTGGCAATAGGCTGTGCATTTACCCCATCCAAATCGGCAACGAACCAGGTGCAGAGGATTTTATGAATGAACTTGCCACGATCGGAGGCTGTGGTTTTGCAACTAATGCCATGGATATTGTTTCACCTAAGACTATGGCCGCTTACGTGATTAAAACCCTTCTCGGACCTGTGTCAGATACCGCTGTTCGTGTTGACACCTCTCCCGATAAAATTACTTTCTCCGCAGATGCGTTGTTTGATTTTGATAAGGCCGTGCTGAAATCGAAAGGCAAACAATCACTGGATAACCTGATGGCTAGACTCGGGAGCGTTAAATATGATGTAATCGTTGCTGTTGGTTACACTGACCGCATTGGTTCTGAAGATTACAACAAACGGCTCTCTGTTCGTCGCGCCAACGCAGTTAAGAAGTACCTAGTAGCGAAGGGTGTTGATGCCAGCAACATTTTTGTTGATGGAAAAGGCGAGGCTAATCCGGTAACTGGAACTACATGTATCGAAAAAGGCATGTCAACTAAAAAACTGATTTCCTGCCTGCAACCTGACCGTCGCGTTGAGATCGAGATTGCCGGTGTACGGAAATGATCTAGTCGAAATAGAATAGAAATAGTTTGAAGCCCTGCTACTTGCAGGGCTTTTTTTTAGCTATGTTCTCTGGATATGTTATTGATGCAATTTGTATCCAAAGGCAGGTAGAATACTCTAAGTGTTAGTACCATAAAAAAACTAAAGTAATTAGGCCAGTTTTCCGTGACATTGCTTGTATTTTTTCCCTGAACCACATGGACATGGCTCATTACGGCCAATCTTTTCACCTTGGCGCACAAACGGCTGGTGCGTTTCTTGACCGTCACTACCCTCATCTTCACCTAACGCCTTCTCATAAGTCGCGTGGTGATATTGCACGTTCACTGGTGATCGTGGCGCTTCAGAAGCTGCTTCCACTTGCTGCTCGCTTCTAATCTGCACCATCATGAGTATCTTAGTAACCTCGGATTTAATCTCATCTAGCATAGTGGCGAATAGGTCAAAGGCTTCACGTTTGTATTCCTGCTTTGGATTCTTTTGTGCATAACCGCGCAAATGGATACCCTGGCGCAGGTGATCCAAGGCTGCCAAGTGCTCACGCCAATGAATATCGAGACTCTTCAGCATCACCGCTCGCTCGTACTGATGCATAATATCAGCACCAACCTTATCCACTTTATCCTGATAATGTTCGTTTGCTATTTCAGTAACACGCTGGCTCAGGTTTTCCTCATTCAGCTCAGATTCTTTT
This sequence comes from Nitrosomonadaceae bacterium, assembly GCA_965248035.1. Classification (GTDB taxonomy): domain Bacteria; phylum Pseudomonadota; class Gammaproteobacteria; order Burkholderiales; family Nitrosomonadaceae; genus BJGV01. The sequence continues at coordinate 1,170,443 of OZ252054.1, read as the reverse complement.
TCCAACCATTCCTGCAACGGCAGCTGCAATTGATATTCTGAGGCAAGAGCCTTTTCTAGCCCTGGAACTTCCCACTGTTCCTCAATACTCTCCGGTGGTATATGGAAACCGACAAGATTATCCAACACGTCCCCACGCATTGCTGTAATAGTTTCAGAAATGTCGTGCGACTCTAGTAATTCATTTCGTTGCTGATAAATCACATTGCGTTGATCATTGGCGACATCATCGTACTCAAGCAATTGCTTGCGTATATCAAAATTGCGAGCTTCCACTTTACGTTGTGCATTCTCAATTGCTCGGGTGACCCACGGATGCTCAATGGCTTCTCCCTCTGGCATGTTAAGACGTTGCATGATACTGGCTACACGATCAGACGCAAAGATGCGCAAAAGTGAGTCTTCAAGTGAAAGATAAAAACGGCTGGAACCGGGGTCACCCTGACGCCCAGACCGCCCACGTAACTGGTTATCCACCCGGCGAGACTCATGTCGCTCAGTACCAATGATGTGCAGCCCTCCTTGTTTCAGCACCTCGTCATGGAGAAGTTGCCATTCCTCGCGCAATTTGGCAATGCGCTCTTCTTTGACAGAATCGCTGGTATTCTTGTATGAGCTGATACGCTCAACCTCAGGCTCTGGGTTACCACCTAACACTATATCGGTACCTCGCCCTGCCATGTTAGTTGCTATCGTAATCATCTTCGGGCGTCCAGCCTGAGCAACAACCTCTGCTTCCCTTGCGTGTTGCTTGGCGTTTAGTAGCTGATGAGGCAGTTTGCTCTGATTTAACAGCCCAGACAGCAATTCGTTGTTTTCAATTGAAGTAGTTCCAACCAAAACCGGCTGTCCGCGCTGGTGGCAATCTTTGATCCCCTCAATAATGGCGTTGTTCTTTTCATCCATAGTGCGAAACACCTGATCCATACAGTCGTCACGAATCATCGGACGATCAGTTGGAATAATTACGGTCTCTAATCCGTATATTTGCTGGAACTCATAAGCTTCAGTATCTGCCGTACCTGTCATACCAGCTAGTTTTTTATACATGCGAAAATAATTCTGGAAAGTAATCGAGGCAAGTGTCTGGTTCTCCTTTTGGATTGGAACATTTTCCTTAGCCTCTACCGCTTGGTGCAGCCCTTCCGACCAACGCCTACCAGACATAAGCCGTCCAGTAAATTCATCCACTATCACTATCTCCCCATTCTGTACTACATAATGCTGATCAAGATGAAACAGAGAGTGGGCACGTAGTGCTGCATAAAGATGATGTACAAGATTGATGTTGGTAGGATCATAGAGACTGGCCCCTGTCGTCAATAGGTCAGCCTGGGCAAGCATTTTTTCTGCGTGTTCGAAGCCTGTCTCACTCAGTAACACCTGCTGAGATTTCTCATCCACGCTGAAATCACCAGGGCCATCTTCTTTCTCCTGACGAATAAGTTTTGGAATCAGCGCCTTCATACGAACGTAAACTTCAGTGTCGCCTTCCGCCTGACCTGAAATAATCAGTGGGGTGCGCGCTTCATCAATCAGAATAGAATCTACCTCGTCAACAATGGCATAGTTGAGTACACGTTGTACTCGCTCAGCAGGGTCGTTCACCATGTTGTCACGCAGGTAATCAAAACCAAACTCGTTGTTAGTACCGTAGGTAATGTCGGCGCGGTAAGCAGTCTGCTTGTTATCATGATCCATATGCGAAAGGACCACGCCCACAGTAAGACCTAAGAATTGATATATTCGCCCCATCCATTCGGAATCACGCTTAGCTAGATAGTCATTCACCGTGACCAAATGAAAACCTTTGCCAGCTAGGGCATTAAGATACGAGGGCAAAGTCGCCATCAGCGTTTTGCCCTCACCCGTTCGCATCTCTGCAATCTTTCCGTTGTGCAGTACAATGCCACCGATTAATTGCACCCCAAAATGGCGCATTCCCAAAACCCGTATGCTGGCTTCGCGTACTACTGCAAAGGCTTCTGGCAATAATGCATCAAGAGTCTCTCCATCTTTCAAACGCTGCTTGAATTCGTCTGTCTTCGCACGTAATTCAGCATCCGTAAGTGCTGCAATCGTAGATTCCAGTGTGTTAATCGTGTCAACAGTCTGGAAATATTGCTTGAGCAACCTATCGTTACGGCTACCGAAAACTTTCTTGAGAAGGGTGTTAAGCATGAAATATTAAAAGAATTCTACCTAAAAAAACTGCCGTCAAAAAAACAAGGGGTGAGGCTTTTGGCCTCACCCCGCCACAGCTAGTTCATGATCCGACTTAATCAGATTTCTTTAGAAACCGTGATGGATTTTGTGGTAAGCCCTTACGCCTAACTTCAAAATGCAAGTGCGGTCCAGTAGATCGGCCCGTGTTCCCCACTTCTGCGATCTTTTCTCCTTGCCTCACCACCTGCCCTAACTGGACCAAGCGCTTGGAAGCATGTGCATAGCGGCTGACAAGATTATTACCATGATCAACTGCAATCATATTACCATATTCAGGATGGAGGTCGGAGTAAACCACCACACCACCTGCAGCAGCTATGATAGGCGCCCCAAATTCGGCAACAAAATCAATTCCCTCATGATAAGCTTTTTTTCCGGTAAAGTGATCAATACGGGAACCAAAACTAGATGAATACCATTTCACTTCTACCGGCATAATGAAAGGCAACATTTTTTTCTTGAGTCTGTCTTGCCTTAGCAAAGAATCAAACGTTTCTAACTTGTTCATTCGGTCATCTAATGTGCGTGACAAATCATGGACTTTATTGTCAAACTCACCAAAAGAAATGTCTTGAGGCGGTATAGTAGATAATGCACCCCCTTGACCCGGCATCTGATTAAACAGAAATTCCTTGGGCTCAATGCCAGATAATTCTGCAAGTCGTTCACCTACTGAATCTAGTCTCAATAATTGCGCTTGCATCTGACCCATTTTGATTGCCATAGCGTTTAAATTATCGCGCATGTATTGCTGGTTTTTCTTATACTCCTCCTGCTGCACGCTCATCACAAATGCCCGCAAGGAAGGACTGTTGATCTTGTCCACATATCGCAACGAAAGATAATTAAGCCCCAAGACCATCAACACAACAACAAGTAACAGCGCTCCTAACAACAGCACGAAGTGCCTTCTGGTGAAAGTCAAGGCTTTTGCCTTTACCAGATGACTGGAAACTAGAATAATATTCATATATTCCTCCGAACTCTCGTACAGCACATGTGACTTATTAATTGTCTACACAGAGTAATGCTATTGAGCGTGGTATTCTCTGTGAGAAATCACATTACTAACTATTACAAATATGACAATACACAAAATCAATTTCTACCTTAACGCCCTCAAAGATGCCCCTCAGCATCAAGAGCTGTTTACCTACATTGATCGATTATCCGAAATGCAGCGAGCATTCATGGAAATTATTCCGCCCCAATTAGCAAAACCCTGCTCTCTAGATAAATTTTTATATGGAAAGTTGACCATATTAGTGGGCAATGGAGCAGTCGCCGCGAAACTTAAACAAATTCTACCATCATTACTATTAAAATTTAAGAAAATGGGCTATGTGGAGGTTACTGCAATTCAAATTACTGTGCAAGCAAATTACTACACATACAGCGCGAATGACTTATCCCATAAGAAACCGAAAATAAGCCAAGCTGGTATGGAAAACCTGAGCAAATTTGCTACAAATTTACCTTTGTCTCCATTAAAGATTGCTGTTAAATCAATGCTAAAGAAACGAGCCAAGCCAAAGAAATCTTAACTTGACTGTTTGGCTTGTATTACTTTTTATGATAATTTTCAGGTTTTTGATCTACCTGAACCAAATAGTAAACATCGGAGTAAAAAGCCCCTTTCTTTAATCATAAGAACTCGAAGCTGAGCTATGAAACTTAAAGAAAAGCTAACTACCCTCCTGGAATCAAAAGCTGAATATCGATACATAGTATTTTCAGCTCTTCAAATTGGCTCAAACACTACTAATAATATATGAAAATATATGAAGTGAATGTAAGAATAACTACACTACAAAAATTTGTAGCAATTTGGACACCTACCCGAGTGTTCCAATGAATTTTACGCTGTGCTAAAATTATATACGCCAGAAAACACTTCCTCCAGTTAGCAAATACAAACAATGTTGTGTTGTGTATGCAAGGATGCGACAACCTCGCAAAAGGCCAAGTAGCTCAGTTGGTAGAGCAGAGGACTGAAAATCCTTGTGTCGGCGGTTCAATTCCGTCCTTGGCCACCAGATATATAAAAACCTATAGATGTTTTTCCCTTATAAGCTACTTTTGATAAAAGTGCCCACCATGGCCCACATTGGTTTCCTTAACGGCAGAAACATCTTGGTGCTCTCTCAGGTACTGCCACCCGTTTTCTGCCGTTCTTGAGTCATGCCACTCAATTAGAACTAGTTTCACAATCAGCTCCTTCAACTTAGGACACTACAAATTCTTCTCATTGATAGTATTCAAGCTCTTGTAATACTATAATCATAAGATTTTCATATTCTTTACCAGTTGCTTACATAACCATCTATGGAATTATTGGCCTTCGGCATCAACCATCAGACTGCGCCGCTGGATGTACGCGAGCAAGTTGTATTCCCAGAAGATGTAATGGAACACGCGTTGCACGATCTGGTAGGTCATCATCCAGTAAAGGAGGCAGCAATTGTCTCTACCTGTAATCGTACCGAAGTCTATTGCAGTACGGACAAACCAGATGTAGTAACGCACTGGCTAGCAGACTTTCATCAGATACAGGTACGGGAATTGGAACCCTATCTCTACAGGCTTCCACGAGAACATGCAGTAAAGCATGCTTTTAGGGTTGCAAGTGGGTTAGATTCTATGGTGTTGGGTGAACCGCAGATACTCGGCCAATTGAAAGACGCAGTAAAATCTGCAGAACATGCAGGCACACTTGGTATGTTGCTACACAAATTATTTCAGCGCACTTTTTTTGTTGCTAAGGAGGTTCGCACATCCACCGAAATCGGTACAAACTCTGTTTCCATGGCTGCTGCCGCTACACAACTGGCGGAAAGAATTTTTGGTAACATTAGTGAACAACGTATACTGTTCATTGGAGCGGGTGAAATGATTGAACTAAGTGCCAGTCATTTCTCTGCACGCCACCCAAAACACATCACTGTCGCAAACCGTACTATCGAACATGCACAAGCTCTGGCAAATCGGTTCAATGCGCAGTCAATAACACTAAATGAACTTCCCGAACAGGTAGCTCTTCATGACATCGTCGTGACCTGTACTGCTAGCCCTCTTCCGATACTTGGAAAAGGTATGGTGGAACGTGCTATTAAAACACGTAAACATCGCCCAATTTTCATGGTGGATCTAGCTGTTCCACGTGATGTTGAGCAGGAGGTAGTAGAACTGGATGACGTGTTTCTCTATACTGTGGATGATCTTGCCGATATTGTCCAAGAGGGGCTGGACTCACGCCAAGGCGCGGTGGCTCATGCTGAAGCTATCATTGACTCAAATGTAATTAACTTCATGCACTGGCTAGAATCTCGTGAACTGGTCCCCACCATCCGCGCGTTACGCAACCAAGCAGAACACCATCGCCGACATGAGCTTGAGCGGGCCATCAAACTTTTGGCCAAAGGAGGAGACCCGCAAAAAATTATGGAATCATTGAGTAACGGCCTAACCAACAAATTTTTACATACCCCTTCCAATGTTCTTAATTACGCTCCGGCAGATGAACGCGATAACCTAGTCGAGTTGATAAACCGACTCTACCAACTTGATCACTTAGAATGAACGAGGGTATTACTACCAAGCTCATACAGCTGAGCTCGCGCCTGGATGAATTAAACTGTCTACTGAGTAGCGAGACCATAACTTCCGATCTTGATAATTACCGCAAACTTACACGCGAGCGTGCTGAGATTGTACCAGTGGTCGAGCTTTATCATGCTTACCAACTTGGCGAATACGATATTCAGACGGCGCAAGAAATGAGTGCCGATGTTGAAATGCGTGAATTTGCTGATACCGAGATACGAGACGGCAAAGAAAAACTCGCGCAAATTGAATCGGAATTGCAAAAGCTTTTACTACCTAAGGACCCAAATGATGAACACAATATTTTCCTGGAAATTCGTGCCGGTACGGGTGGAGATGAGTCAGCATTATTTGCCGGCGATTTATTTCGTATGTATACACGTTTTGCCGAACGCCAGCACTGGCAGGTAGAAGTTATTTCGCAAAGCCATTCTGAAGTGGGTGGGTACAAAGAAATTATTGCTAAGATCACCGGTCACGGTGCGTACTCTAAACTTAAGTTCGAATCTGGTGGCCACAGGGTGCAACGTGTACCATCTACCGAGACCCAGGGGCGCATTCACACTTCTGCTTGTACGGTTGCGATAATGCCAGAGGCGGATGAAATATCCGACATAATGTTAAATCCAGCCGAGTTGCGAATTGATACTTATCGAGCTTCTGGCGCAGGGGGCCAGCATATCAATAAAACTGATTCAGCTGTACGAATTACTCATATTCCTACTGGTATCGTGGTCGAGTGCCAAGACGGACGCTCACAGCACAAAAATAAAGCACAAGCAATGAGCGTTCTAGTTGCGCGAATTCGTGATAAGCAAATGCGTGAACAACAAGCTAAACAGGCTGCCACCCGTAAGTTGCTAATTGGTAGTGGCGACCGATCAGAACGTATCCGTACCTATAATTTTCCTCAGGGGCGTATATCCGATCACCGCATCAACCTCACACTTTACAAGATAGACCAAATCATGGATGGCGACCTGGACGACCTATGTTCTACGCTGGCATCAGAGCATCAAGCGGAACAACTGGCAACAATGGGCGAATAAAGACAAAACATGTCTTAGGTTATTACTGCAGCATTTATGCTGCAGTAATGCTGCAAACTTGGAACCTACGTGGCTGAACTGGCATCCTAAAATGAACTTCAAAGCACAGCACATTACAATAGAAAAAGCTCTAAGCCAAGCGTGTAATTACATTACCTATACTGATGCACGGATATTATTGCAGAGTGTGCTTAAGGTGAATCATGCTTACCTCATTGCCCACCCCGACCAAAGTCTCATACCAATTCAAATACAAACCTTTCAGTTGTTAGTTACTCGACGTATCAATGGTGAGCCGATTGCCTATATACTTGGCGAACGTGAGTTTTACAGCATGAAATTTAAAGTAAAACCTTCGGTACTGATTCCCCGCCCGGAAACCGAATTGTTGGTAGATCTAGCATTAGAGAGAATTTCCATAGATCTACCTTGTAAAGTTTTGGATCTTGGGACTGGCAGTGGCGCGATAGCAATCACTATTGCTAAACATCGCCCGCTTGCCAATGTTACTGCAGTGGACTCTTCTGTCGATGCTTTAGCTGTTGCCAAAAAAAACGTAAAATATCTCAGTGTAAGTAACGTGTGTGTTATCGCGAGTGACTGGTTTGGAGAGTTCGCTGGAGAAAGATTTAACCTTATCATTTCTAACCCACCCTATGTTGTCATCGGTGACCCACATCTAAGTCAGGGAGACTTGCGCTTTGAACCACGATTAGCCCTGGTTGCTGGATCAGACGGATTGGATTGTATTCGCCTCATCATTGCTTCTGCTGTTTCTCATCTTACCGTTGGCGGCTGGTTGCTACTAGAACACGGCTACGATCAAGCAGAAATGAGCAAACAATTACTTGAAAAGGCAGGCTTTAGTGATATTTTTTCCCACCACGATTTAGCGGGCGTAATGAGAGCCAGTGGTGGGAGATGTGAAAGATTTCTACAAGAAAGCTGTTAAAATACAGCATATAGCTGCTTTGATCGAAATGAAAAAAACCTTTTTAAACAGCACAGCCTTTTCTATAACATAGAATTACAGGTTTTTTTATTTGACAAGGAACCAGGAATGAATACGCAAGAGATTATCAAGGAACAAGTCACCACTCACTCTGTGGTTCTCTACATGAAAGGCACACCAGAATTCCCACAATGCGGTTTCTCTGCCCATGCAGTAAAAATACTCAATGCGTGTGGGGTAGATAATTTTTTTGCCGTGGACGTACTTCCCAGCCCCGAAATCAGACAGGGCATTAAAGAATACTCAAACTGGCCAACTATTCCCCAACTCTATATCAATGGCGAATTTGTCGGTGGCTCGGATATCGTAACAGAAATGTATCAGAACGGAGAATTACAGAAACTGATTCAGAAATGAAAGTGCTTGGTCAGACAAGATTATAAGAAGGTCAAATGTTAGCGGTCTTTTTATTGTGAAAATTTTGTTATTGACTGAAAGCTATTGCGATTACCCAGTAACGTGCAAATTTCCCAGCTGCCATGAACAGTAGTACCCAGAACCAGCTGATCCGAAGCCACCCTGCCGCAATACATAATGCGTCACCAATTAGTGGTACCCATGACAGCAGCAGCACAGGACTACCGTGACAACGTACCCACTCCAGTCCGCGTGTGCTGCCACTAGAATTCTTTAGAAACGCCTTTTCATTTGGCAGGAACCGTCCAATAGCGTACGAGCTCATGCCTCCCAAGGTATTACCCAGTGAGGCAATTCCTAGAACAGGCCAATAAAGCTGGGGGTGAGCTTTTAATACTCCAAACAGCACTGCTTCTGAACCACCTGGGAGTAGTGTAGCAGCAAGAAAACTTCCTGCAAACAAAGCCAGCAGACTTGATTGCTCATCCATAGTATTGCCCAAATTTAAGTAAACCCAAGTTTAGCGGCAAATTGGTCCTTAATGGAATGCAGCAATAAAATATTTTTCAGTTACAAATTGTATTTACTGCTATAGCTTGCCTATACTTTTCTCCTTAACGCCGATCATTAATCATACTCAGGATATAATCCTTCATTCACCAAAATTTTACTTGGCGATATTATTGGGTGGTGATATGCTTATAAAAAACCATTCCTGTTCATGACAAGAGGAAAGACCATGAGAACAGAAGTATCTTTCAAGCAAAATGTTGATTCAATTATTGGCTCCAAGAGTCTTCTTAAACATCCATTCTATGTTGCCTGGACCGATGGAAAACTATCCAAGGTTCAATTGCGTCAATATGCGGAACAATATTTCCATAATGTTTTGGCCGAACCGACTTATTTGAGTGCGATACATTTCAACACTCCCCATATTCACACTGAAACCAATAGTGGCGACATCAGCGTGCGACAAGAAGTTTTGAAAAACCTGATTAGTGAAGAATATGGTGAGAAAAACCATCCTGCCTTGTGGAAAACTTTTGCCCTTGCTTTGGGCTCAAGCGAGAAGAATTTGGCCAATGCAACAGCATTGCCTGGCACGGCGAATCTGGTTGCAACTTTTCGGGATATTTGCCTAAATCAACCATTCTATGCAGGCCTTGCAGCTATGCATGCTTTCGAATCCCAAGTACCAGAAATTGCTGCAGTGAAAATCGATGGCCTGGCTAGATTCTATGGAATGAATGATCCTGATAGTTACGAATTCTTTACCGTGCATCAGGAAGCCGACATACATCATTCTCAGGCTGAATGGGCGTTAATTGAGAGATTTGCTGACACCCCGGAGAAAAAAGCTGAGGTTCTGGCTGCAACCACCGAAGCATGCGATGCACTTTGGGGATTCCTCGATGGGATCTACGAAAACTACTGTGCAGATCTCAATACCGAATGCGAGAAAGCGGTAACAATGCATTGAGAGAAACAACACACAAATTTCCAAGTCTGAGTATTATATTTTATTGAGAAACTAATTTTAGTGCATATATTCTTCTGGTTTTACCTGAATCATTTCATCTGAAGTCTGCAGTATCCTTAGAAGTTCTGTCTCCAGATGGATCAATGTTCTTGTTTCATTCAATATTCTTCCTGTAATCAAAAAAATATCCTCGGCGCGCTCGCCCATGGTATTTACCCTAGCACTGTGCACTCTGACATTTGAACGCGCCAAAACTTGCGCAATGCGCGACAGTAGCTCCGGCTGGTCACCAGCAACAATTGACAGGATGTGATAGGTTCCTTTTTCATCGGGTTCAATATCAACCTCAGGTGTAATTGGAAAATGCTTAAGGTGACGGCTCAGTCGCACCTGTGACGAAGACTTGAGAGGTATTTGCTGTTCCAGTTGCTGTACCAGTCCATGCTCAACCATACTAATTACATTGCGGTGTTGCTCCACTGCGTTAAACGGATTCAATACCAAGAAACTATCAAGAGCGTAGCCATTGTAGGTAGTATGGATTTTTGCCTCTACAATACTGTAATTGAGGCGCTCGAAAAATCCACAAATTCGTGCGAATAGATCCTTCCGGTCAGCAGTATAAATCATTACTTGGATACCTTCTCCAACTGGAACAATCCGTGCTTTTACCACTGGCACTGGCGAATCTACCTTACTGTAGAGTTGATGTGTATGCCATGCAATCTCCTGTGGATCATGCTGTAAAAAATAAGTGGTATCAAGTTCTGACCAGAGTCGTTCATGCGCATCAGCAGAAATAACCTCAAGTTGCAGCAATTCCAACACCCTAATCTTGCGGTTTTCCAGAGCGCCGCCGACGTAATCTGGTTCGCCACTTAGATACCGCCGCGTTGCACAAAACAAATCTTCTAGTAGCTTGCCTTTCCACGTGTTCCAAACTTTTGGACTGGTACCCCGAATATCTGCAACTGTAAGTAGATAAAGCGCGATGAGTCGACGCTCATCTCTGACACACGCGGCAAAACCTGCAATCACTTCCATATCTGACAAATCCTGCTTTTGTGCCGTAGCTGACATTATCAGATGATTTTCTACCAGCCATGTTACCAGCTCTGTATCCTCCACTGATATTCCATGTTGTGTGCAAAACCGTTTGGCGTCTTTCTTTCCGAGTAACGAATGATCACCGCTACGGCCTTTAGCAATGTCGTGAAATAGACCAGCGATATAGAGCATCTCCGGTCTATCGAACTCACTTATTAGCTGGCTACATAGTGGATACTCGTGAGCAAATTCAGAAGCCATAAAACGACGCAAATTTCTTACTACCATTAAAATGTGTTCGTCGACAGTATAAGCATGAAATAGGTCGTGTTGCATTTGACCAACAATGCGCCCAAATACAGGGATATAGCGCCCCAAAATACCGTAGCGGCTCATGAAACGTAGTTCTCGAGTAAGTCCACGAGGCTGGCGTAGAATTTGCATAAACAGAGCACAGTTACGCAAATCGTGCCGGAAAGCAGAATTAATAAAAAGTGTAGAATGCCAAAGTGCACGCAGAGTTGTAACGCTGCGGGCTTTTAATTCAGGGTGCTGTTGCAGCAAAAGCACGCTTTCTAGAACAACGCCTGGATCTTTCTTGAAGATATTTTCGTCTCGTAGCTCAAGAAACTCACCGCGTTTCTGAAAACGCTCATTGATGATAATTGGAATCAAATCCGTAGCAGGGAAAATTTCTGCCCGTAAAGTAAGCAAGAGAATGGTATTGATCTGCGTCACCGACTTTGCAGCAAGGTAGTAATGTTGCATTAACAATTCACCTGCACGGCGCGGCGGCTTATCAGTAATCTTGAATTCTTTAGCAAGCAGCGTCTGGTAATCAAACAACAACCTATCTTCACGACGTCCAGTAAGATAATGTAACCGAATACGCAAGTCTTGCAAGATCGATTCGTGACGCTTCGCAAGTCGAGCTTCCTGCCGCGTGATGAATCCTCCCTTGACGAGATCTGACCAGGATTTTCCTAGCCCAGCAGCGCGACTGACCCACAAAATATTTTGTAAATCCCGCAAGCCGCCAGGACTTTCCTTTATGTTGGGCTCAAGATTGTAAGTCGCTTCGTGATAGCGACCATGGCGCTGCTGTTGCTCAAGCTGTTTGGCGCTGAAAAATTCCTGTGGATTCAGCGCAGCCATCATCGTGTGTGAAAACACACTGAATAATTGTCTACTCCCTGCAAGTCGACGCGCTTCTAATAAACTGGTCTGTACCGTGATATCCTTATATGATTCCTCCGTACATTCGGCTAGTGTTCGAACACTATGGCCCACCTCTAACCCCATATCCCACAACAAGCCCGCCCATTTCTCCAACCTCGACTTAGTGGCGTCATCCACAGAATTCGCATTGTTTCCCTTAGCGGGAAGCAATACTAGTAGGTCTATATCCGAACCAGGGAAAAGATAACCACGCCCATAGCCACCCACTGCCAGCAGGGCGATTGAGCTGGGAAACGCCATTTCTTTCCATACCTGACGCAGCAGACCATCTACCAATCGGCAATAACCACGTAGTAATGCTGCGCTGTTCGCATTCTGGCTATACTGTCGGTGCAATATCTCACGGCCTTGTAGCAGTGCCTTCTTTCCGACTGCAGCACTTAACGGGCTTGGCAAAGATCTTCCAACAATATCCATCATGAAGATCAGAAACGAAATACGGGTTTTGGCGGCGCACCAGCAGACAGTGTCAGTACTTCATATCCACTCTCAGTTACCAATACTGTATGTTCCCACTGCGCCGACAGGCTATGATCTTTAGTAACTATAGTCCAGCCATCAGCCATTTGACGAATAGACGCCTTACCTAAATTGATCATAGGTTCTACAGTGAAAATCATCCCTGCCCTAAGTTGCAAGCCAGTTCCGGTATGGCCATAGTGAAGAACTTGTGGATCTTCATGAAATTTTGTGCCGATACCATGGCCGCAGAACTCTTTTACCACGCTACATCCTAAACTTTCAGCAAAGCTCTGAATGGCGTAACCGATGTCGCCTAGATGCTTATCCGGTTTAATTTCTTCGATTCCACGCCACATAGATTCGTAAGTAATCTCGCACAAACGCCTAGCCTTGATTGTTGGCTCCCCCACATAGTACATGCGACTTGTATCTCCATGATAGCCATCCTTGATGACAGTAACGTCAATGTTGACGATATTGCCAGCTTTCAGTTTTTTCTCGCCTGGCACACCGTGGCATACCTGGTGATTAACCGAAGTACAAATGGATTTTGGGTAAGGCGAGTATCCCGGTGGCTGATAATTGAGCGGTGCAGGAATAGTATTTTGTATATTTAACATATAATCGTGACACAGCGCATCAAGCTCATCGGTAGTAACTCCCGGTTTGACAAAAGGCGTAATGAAATCTAATACTTCTGAACCAAGCTCTCCCGCAATCCGCATTTTTTCTATTTCATGTGGGGATTTGATGTGTACCGTCATAGTGGTTCCCAGTTCAATCTGCAGGTGTAGGCGAGGGTAGCAACTTGATTTTTTCTGGCAGAAGCTCTGATGGCAACTGTGTACTACTATTGAAATCAGAACCAGATTGGATGTAGAAAACAATAACCAAGTTAACAACTAACAACAAAAAAAATAATGCTTTCATTGTTGATGGTTTATTGTTGTTAACAAGCTCTAGCCTTGTTAAAATACTTTGCTAATCGAATTACCACCATTTTTCTTAGGGCTCCAAACATGCACTGCATGAAAGTAGTTTCAAACTTGGCAATGTTAATTGCACTGGCACTAGCTAACCAAGTTTTCGCTGAAACTTCAGCAAAGATTGGGTCTCCAGAGAATGCTTTCGCCAAGGGCAATGCTGAGAAGGGTCAGCAAATTGCAAGCCAAGTTTGTGCAGGCTGTCACAACGCTGATGGTAACAGCACGATTCCAGCAAACCCAATTCTAGCTGGACAGCATGCAGAGTATATCACTAAGCAATTGATAAACTACAAAGCACGAGACAATATGCCTGCAGAACGAAACAGTCCAGTCATGGCTGCAATGGTTTCTCCTCTCTCACCGGATGACATGAAAAATCTAGGTGCTTATTACACCTCGCAGAACCCTAAACCTGGCGTGGCCAAAGACAAAAAACTTGCCGAACAAGGTGAGAAAATTTATCGTGGTGGCAACATAGAATCTGGGGTGCCCGCATGTGCCGGCTGCCATTCTCCCAATGGCGTTGGCATCCCACCGTTTTATCCACGCCTTGCCGGACAGCATGCAGAATATACCGTAGCACAGCTTCGGGCTTTCCGAACCGAGCAACGTGCCAATGATGTCAACAGCGTGATGCGAGGGATAGTTACTCGTATGAGTGAAAAAGAAATACAAGCTGTAGCAGAGTTCATCTCTGGTCTACGTTAACAATTTGAATCTAAAATAATACTGTCGTAAGTTAGCAGGCTTTTTTATTTCCAGTCCCTGAATATTTTTTCAGCCGCAAACAGCGTTTTGCTGATTTCCTCATTGCCATGTGCAGCGGAAACAAACCCAGCCTCGTAAGCAGATGGCGCAAAATAAATGCCTTCACTCAGCATAGCATGAAAAAAACGATTAAAAGCTTCCCTATCACACTCCATTACTTCAGCATAACTTGTCGGTATATTACTTCGGAAATAGAGACCAAACATTCCTCCTAATGACTGTGCACAAAAAGTGACCCCATATTTTTTTGCTGTAGCAGCGAGGCTATCAGTGAGCTGTAGGGTGTTAGTAACGAGTTTCTCGTAGAATCCTGAGGTTTGTACTAGCCGCAAGGTAGCAAGCCCTGCGCTAACAGCAATGGGATTGCCAGAGAGCGTGCCTGCCTGATACACCGGACCTAAAGGAGCAAGACACTGCATGATGTCTCGCTGACCACCAAAAGCCGCCATCGGCATGCCACCACCAATCACTTTACCAAGAGTAGTAAGATCTGGCTTAATATTGTAAATCCCTTGAGCGCACTCCAATCCAACGCGAAAACCGGTCATCACTTCATCAAAGATCAATACACTACCATGTTTCGTGCATAACTCACGTAGGAGTGACAAAAATCCAGGTTTCGGTACTACCAAGTTCATATTACCTGCAACTGGTTCGACGATAACTGCGGCAATTTCACCACCAACTTGGCCAAACATTTTCTCCAAACCGACAAGATCATTGTAGTCCAACACTGTAGTACGGCTTGCGGTTTCCGCAGTAACCCCAGCGGAACTAGGACAACCAAGAGTGAGCGCTCCAGAACCCGCCTTTACCAGTAACGCGTCATCATGGCCATGATAACAACCTTCAAATTTGATGATGCGATTTCTGCCAGTGTAGCCTCGTGCAAGACGAATAGCGCTCATGGTAGCTTCAGTACCAGAACTAACTAGTCTCACCTGCTCAATAGAGGGAACCAGTTTGCACAATAGTTCTGCTATTTCTAGCTCCACCTCAGTCGGCGCACCGAATGTCAACCCATTTTTTACCACAGCCTGTACCGTTTCGATTACTTCTGGGTGGGCATGACCAAGAATTAGGGGCCCCCAAGAACCGACATAATCTATGTAGGTTTTATTGTCTACATCCCATACGTAAGCTCCTTGTCCGCGCCTAAAAAATATGGGCACACCACCTACCGATTTGAATGCACGCACCGGTGAATTGACACCACCTGGAATATATTTCTGAGAAAGTTGAAATAGTTTTTGATTAAGTGAAGTCATTTGATAACTCGTTTAAATGGCAAATAGGATATTTAGTTTGCTTGAATAAACAGGAAATCTTTTTAGCCTCAGACTGAACGTCGACGGCACCAAACAGGGAATTACTAACTGCTACTGCGTCGGCACCTTGATGTATCAGCTCCGCAGCATTATCCGAAGTGATACCACCAATGGCAACAATTGGAACATGTAGATGCTGCTTTGCTTGATATAACAAATCTATAGATACAGTTGCTGCACCAGGTTTTGTAATAGAAACAAAAAAGGTGCCGAATGCGACATAATTTGCACCATGTCGTTCGGCTTCAACAGCGTATTTCAACTGGTTGTAACAAGAAGCCCCTATGATCTTTCCTGGCCCCAATCTGCGTCGTGCCTCAGTTACAGCCATATCTTCCATTCCCAAATGTACGCCATCCGCACCAACCTCAACAGCAAGATCGAGATCATCATTGATAATTAGGGGGGCATGAAATTCCCGACAGAGCCGAACAAGCGAAGCTGCCTGTTCCAACTGTAGAACGCTATCGGCTGTCTTGTTACGGTATTGGACCGACCGTACCCCACCACTAAGCACCTGTTGCGTTAGCGAAACTAAGTTGGCGGTATCAACCACATCTGGAGTGATTGCATATAAACCGCTAATTCCCGGATGCGACATCTGACTTAGTCTCTTCCTCAGCATCATGTTCATTACGAGCCCAGAACAAACGGTCAGGTAGATACTGCCCCATCCCTGGATGAAAACCAGCTTTCAGAGCGTGCCAAGTGTATTCTTGCGCTTCATACACTCCCTCAGCGACAGGTAAACCATTGGCGAGAGTAGCAGCAATAGCCGAAGCTAGTGTGCAGCCTGACCCATGGTAAGAACCGGGTAACCGCTGCCATGCATCCGAACGCACAATACCTGCAGCTGCATACAGAGTATTTATCACCTCAGGAGAATTTTCATGAGTTCCCGTGATTAACACATATTCGCAACCCATATGTAAAAGCCGGCTACCACACTGGCCCAAATCTGGTGCATCATAGTCATCTTCCTGTGCTAGCCGACGTGCTTCCAAGCTATTGGGAGTGATTATGGTAGCCTGGGGAAGTAATAACTCACGCATTGCTAACACCATATCTTCATTAGCAAACTCGTCACCACGACCCGAGCTAAGCACAGGATCTAGCACCAAAGGAATATCCGGATAATCCGAAATTACTTCAGCAATAGCTGTGATAATTTCAACACTGCCCAACATTCCGATTTTGAAAACATGTACCGGCATGTCCTCAAGCACTGCACGTGCTTGATCTACCACCCACCCCGGGTCTAATGCCATAACGTCATCCACTCCAGCAGTATCCTGTACGGTAATCGCAGTGATCGCCGATAATGGGTGGCAGCCCATGCTGGCAATAGTGAGAATGTCAGCCTGGATACCAGCACCGCCGCTCGAGTCGTTAGCAGAGAAAGAAAGAACTATAGGGGGTGGCTGAAACATGCATTAATACCGTAAAATGACATTTTAACCCAAAACACTTATATTATGCCTACTACTGAACCTCTCGCATATCGTAGCTACATGTGCCTCATTTGCGGTTTTATATATGACGAGGGAGATGGATTGCCAGAAGAAGGCATTCCTCCCGGTACACGTTGGGAAGACATACCAATGAACTGGGTCTGCCCCGAATGTGGTGCACGTAAAGAAGACTTTGAGATGGTTGAAATTTAGATGCGCATTCTGCACACTATGTTACGAGTTGGAAACCTGGAAAAATCTATAGATTTTTTCTCTAATGTGCTGGGGATGAGAGTGCTGCGTCGCAAGGATTATCCTGAAGGAAAATTCACTCTGGCATTTGTTGGCTACCAAGATGAGATTGATGCCGCAGTACTAGAGTTGACTCACAACTGGGGTGTGGAAAAATATGATTTAGGAGCAGGTTATGGCCACATTGCCATCGAAGTGGATGACGCTTATCTGGCCTGTGAGATGGTCAAGAAACGTGGTGGCAAAGTCACCCGTGAAGTAGGGCCGATGAAACATGGCACCACCGTGATTGCTTTTGTAGAGGACCCTGACGGTTACAAGATCGAGTTTATCCAGAAGAAAAAGGTACATCAAGAATAAATTTAACAGGCTGTAAAATACGGTATAGGAACACGTAGTAAATATCTGAGCTTAAAATCTATTATCCTGACTGCTCAGAATTTTTCCTAGCTAACTGCATTATGACTGAGAACTCTTTTATCTCCCCCAATTAACAACGGTAATATTTTGATAGTAAACGTATTACTTTTCATGTAATACTCTCGGTCTTACCTTCGGTCTT
Source organism: Nitrosomonadaceae bacterium (assembly GCA_965248035.1). Classification (GTDB taxonomy): domain Bacteria; phylum Pseudomonadota; class Gammaproteobacteria; order Burkholderiales; family Nitrosomonadaceae; genus BJGV01. Next base: position 1,152,619 of record OZ252054.1, on the reverse strand, counting down.
ACCATGACGCATAAGATAGCTAACTAATTTAGCGGCGTCCTGTTGAGAAATTGCCGAATTTTCGGCAATTGATCTATTTAAAAGGGTGTAAGGTGGATATTCCTTAATAGGAGGAAACTATGAAAACAATATTGGTTGTTTTATTGTTAGTTTCATCCAGTGTATTTGCTCAAGGATATGGAGATTACCCGCAACAACAGTATCAACAGATAGACCGATATCAAAAGATGGAGCAACAAAGACAGTTACAACAAGAGTTCTTAGATGAGCAATACTGGAACCAGAGAGAGTTAATGGAACACCAACGCGCAAATAGAGACATTGATAGAAAGAGAGAAGAACGCAGAAGGGATAGATCAGTATTTCCAGGATGGTAATTAATAACAGCTATAGGTACCTACTCTCACGAGCGCGAGTATAACCAAAGAGAGTTTGGGTATAGGCTTTTCTTATTACTTTTATAAAGGTTACTAATGCTAACTACTCATTAGCTATCTGATCTAACAACTCACCAGCAGCAGTATCGAGTGCCTCAGACATAGTTATAGCGCCAACAACATTAATGCTATGTAACCGCATATACTTCATATGAGAGCAGATTTTCTCTATGATAACTCAGACGGAGTATGATTGAATGGGTATGTAGGATGGTATGAAATGAAAGCCTTATTTATTGCTTTGTTATTAGTATCGGGATCTATACTGATACTGGCACAAAATGAACTATTTATAGACCCAGTCATGGAACAATTAATAATGGACGAGCGATTTGAGGCAAAAAAGCTACATAAAGAACAAATGGATGCGCTAAAAGAACAAAGGGAACTAATAAGAGAACAAACGGAAGAAAAGCGCCGACTTCGTGAAGAAATGGAAGATTTAAACGATTAGAAAGTTAGATATGCCTCGCGCGCGCGAGTGTAACCTGAGATAGTCTTAGGGGTGTTTCCTTATTAACCTTTATAAAACTTATTCCCGCCGATAACCCGTATCTAGGGGCTTTTAATACTACCCTCTTCTTTCGCTATATGCTCTAACAACTCACTAGCTGCGTGATCAAGTGCTTCTGTCATAGAGGGGATATTGTTTATGTTAATATTAATTTTCGCACCACCCCACTGAGTAGGAAACTCTCTCTGCTCTCCACCTTGCATGTGCCAGTAATTCTCTAGCCCGTCCTAGCTCAACTTGTGAGCTTCCCGCATTAATCGCTTCTATTTCTTTTTCCCAATGTTCGATCCTTGCTAACGCCCCACTCATACGTGCATCGATCCATTCAGGGTCTTTCAGGAGTTGTTTACTTATGGCTGAGTGAGTAACTCCATAGGTTTTACCAATGTCTGAAATCTTATCGCCCTTAGCGACGCGTTTTAGTATCTTGTCTTTATGTATTACTGCAATGGCTGTCATAGTGTATCCATATACTATTTATCAAAATATGATAATAGCATAAATATGACATGTGCATATACCTCAACTTACTCTTTTAGTTCCGCATAGGATCACGAAATACCATTCAGTTGATGCTTGAAATAAAATAGGGAAGCATAAGTAAAATCACCACCAGCAAAGCAATGAACAAGAAGTAAGCCTTATAAGTCCTCTTAACTTGTGGGGTCACACAAATTTGTCATGGATTGAATATTGATTTGGGATGCCATATTTGTTCATATGCAAAGCATAGTGCGATAAGTGGCAGCACGATAAGAATCGGGCGGGACCATTCAGAGAGCGTTAAAAACAATAAAATCCAGCTGCTGCTGAGGCCATACGCAATCAATAAGAATGGGCCTAGGTAGCAAATTGAAGCAAGAATTGCTGACACTCCAGCAATACGTAATGAGATACGTCCACTTTTTAATGGTGAGTGATTGTCTGTTGTGAAAGTAGTGTTGTTCATGGGTGCTTGGTTGGAGCTAACTCCACTTCAGACATGTCGAACCTTGATAGGATGTTCCAATCGACATTTCTCCACCGTCGCAGTTCTCAATCAAACCGTCGAGTGTGTTTAACATGGCTTGCAACGCCGTGAGTTTCTGCTTGATCTTAAATCTCCTTTCGATGGCTAGGTTATGTACGTGCTTGCAATGGAAGTTAGCCGAATGCTTCAGCGTCAATAATTGCCTGATGTCTGATAGCGTTAATCCGCAGGACTGGGCCTGTTTGATGAAACGGACGCGGCGCACGACATCCTCATTGTAAAGGCGATAGCCGGCGGCGGTTTTCGATGTCGGCGTAATCAGTCCATTCTTTTCGTAGTAGCGCAGCGTATCAGCGGTAACAGCTAACCGCGCTGCTACCTTACCGATTGTGTATTTGATCCCAGTTAAATCCATGTTTTTATGCTGATCATTATTAAGAATAAACCATGGGCTTAGCCCTTGGTCAAGAAGCCAATCAAAAAAAGCAACGTTCCTCAATTTCAGCTAGATGCCGAAATCAGAAACGCAAGAATTAAGAATGAATGTGGCTAGATACGCAGACGTTGCGTAATGAGATAGGTATTAGAACCAGATTGAATGGGGTCAGTATGAGGGAATACAACGAATGCAGTAACAGTTTGTGGAGGGAAGACGAGGTCAAGCGTTATAAACATCACTTGGGGTGGATCAACATCCGATTCAACTACCAGACTAAGAATCGGCATGTTTTGTTGCAGCTCTTGATTGATGGTCAGTATAACGGTTTGCTCATAACACGAATCCTGGTTCGAACCGAGTGCATTGTCGCAATCTAAACTTAAGCAAGCCTTCAGGTCACCACAGCAAACTGCTTCATCTTGCAAATCCATGCCCATATCCATCATTGCATTGTGCGCGGGCTTATCCATCATCGCGCACGAATAGATAGGTTTTGCCTGCAATTGCCCCATCACCAAAAGCAAAACCAGAGGCAATACACGCAGTAATGATTTTCTATATATAAGCAATTTCTTCCTTTACGGCCATAAATGGTGCAGGCCTCTATTTAAATTTAACCCAGACAGTACCAGTTACGTCTAAGGTTTTAAACGACGATTCATTAGTAAAAGGATCAACAAGTCTTAATAGATAGTGGTTAAGGAAAAAAGTTCAACCCCCTTTATAAAAAAATTTAAGTTCTCAACATAGATGCTTTCAGATAGGCATTTGTCAATGTGGAATGCTATGTACAGCTTGTTATTTTTAGTAGTTACTTGCCCAGAGGAGGTTTGTTTAGACTTGTATGATTTGAAATTTGATTTTCTGAATGTCTGCTCTGGGTCGAAAGAAGGCTTTCAAATTTAATCTGGCGCAAACTTCTTGACCAAGGGCTAAGCCCATGGTTTATATTTTTTTATAACAAATATTATCCTTGGAGATTCAGCAATGATGCCAGGCTTTGTTGAGGTGGACAGCGCTACTTTCTATGATGATATTTGGCCACAGATCAAGGATGACGTAGAAATTATAGAGAGTAACCGGGACGATGCTAAGAAAGGTGTACGTACGGTTATCATTAAATGGGGTTACAAAGACCTTATTAAAGAAAAGATCATCGTCGCCATCGGCAGACTCGATGCTACGGGAGAGAAGCACTGGGTAGTCCCGACCCTGATTCAAAGGGTTTAATGAGTGGTTATGCTAAAACTATAAACAGTATTATTTCTTTCTGGAAAATTTTTTTCGCGCCAAAATAGAAAGGGCTTTTTTTACAAATAGCGTCAAGGTAGGTTTAGGTAGTACCTCTTACATAGGGGCATACCCTCGTCCAATACTAGTGGCACCCACCCACCAACATTGAAAACTATTGTTAGTTAGTTGACTGTTTGCTTTGTACCAAAAGCGGACTTTCAGTTACAAGTTCTAATCTCAAGCTTCTCTCCCTATTATCCGTTATACAGATATTAACTAACACTTTGATGATCACCAACTTGGTAGCCAATACCATAGAAATTTGGAGGTAAGCTGAAGCCCTATTTACTTTTATCTTGTTTGTTATTAGGTGCTTGTGTAGCTACGCCACCGTGGGGACCACCGGATGGACATTTCTACGGGGGGTCATCATGCTACAAAGCATTATGAAAAACATTATAAACATTATAAATGGAGAAGAGGTTATCCATTGCCAAGCGATGTGATTTTTCATGAATTATCCCACAGAATGGCTAGACATTTGGGAAGACCCCCGGCTGGACACCGCTATGTACGCGTTGCTCAGGACATTCTAATGATTGCGATTGGGACTGGAATGGTTGTTGACGCAGTCTACGATCTAAACAATATGTAGTACTTTGAATTTAGGGTAGCCAAAGTTTATGGAGAATAAAAGCGTGGAACGCATAAAAGTTGGATTGTGTAGCTTGATAATTGCTCTCATTTTTAGTGGTTGTGCTACTACGGCGGGAAATACCCCAGCATCGAAGCGTCAAGCTGTTATTGATATGAGAAATACTGCACTTTCGGATCTTTATAATGAACGTCCTGGGGCGAAAGCCAAGATTGCAGCTGCGCCTGGGTATGCTGTTTTCAGTAACTTTGATATTGCGCTATTTTTTGTTAGTGGTGGTGCTGGTTACGGGGTTGTAAATCCAAAGGGAGCTATGCCAGTTTTTATGAAAATGGGAGAGCTTGGTGTTGGGTTTGGATTGGGCGTTCCGGACTTTCGTGCTATTTTTATCTTTCATGACAAAGCAACCATGAATAAATTTATCAATGAGGGCTGGGAATTTGGAGCAAATGCCGATGCTGCAGCTAAAGCTGGCGATAAAGGTATAGCTATAGGAGGTGAGGTCGTACTCGATGGTATAACAATTTATCAGTTAACGGAGAGCGGACTAGCACTTAGGGCTTCGGTTAGAGGAACTAAGTACTGGAAAGATGGCGACTTGATGTGAGTGGTACGCACACCTCATCGTGGCAAAATCGAAGCCCAGCCTAGAGCCGGGTTTTGTATGTGTTCCTGAGTCTCCGCTTTTGGCACAAAGTAGACACCTAGCCGAGTAGAAGAACATGCGTTCTTTTTAACGTTTATCCTTCTCTTTATTGTGCAGGTGACTGAGGGACAACTTGCATCCATCCATCTGGACACTTTTTGACATGTGGATAATAGCCTTCCGGCTTACGGCAATAGTACCAATAGTTTGTCTGTGATTTTGGGGCTGCTTGCGCGCCGCCCTCTTTTTGAATGTACACAACTGGAGGATAACCGCCGCCATATCCACCGTAACCACCATAACCGCCATAACCACGGTAACCTAAACCATATCCGCCGTAACCGCCGTAATAGGGCCGATATCCGCCATAACCGTAACCCAGGCCATAACCTAAGCCCAAGCCTAATCCAAAGCCACCAAAGTGGTGTCCACCAAAATGATGGCCTCCATGGTGACCTCCATGATGTCCACCGCCATGTCCACCACGCGCCCATACTGAGCTAGCAGGTATCAGTCCGAGTAAGACAATAATAAGACACATTAATTTGAGTGTTTTCATACAAGCCCCGTTGCTTTATATACCAACGCTCCTAAAAGACTTTGAGTTGACATCCGTTACTCGTATATGTCTGCTTTATTCCAATAGTAGACACTAGAACATATCATAGAGTCAACCGTTTACATATCTTTGGCGTTTGTAAATGACAATTCATAAATACAGAAAGGTAACCCTTGAAAGTTAAAAATACTGTTCTTGCCACATTGTTCCTATCCGTATCATTAGCCAGTCCGGTTATTCTTGCTGACTTTCCCTATGAGTATGAATATGAGGCACAAAAGGAGTATAGAGAGGCGGAGCATGAGTGGATGAAACACGAGCATGAATATCAAAGAGAATCAATGAAGAGACATCAGGAAATGGAACGAGAGGAATATAAGCACCAAGCAGAGATGAATCGGGAAGCGTATAAACATCAAGAGGAATTAGAACGAGAAGATCGTAAGCGTGAAGAGGAATTTAGGAAAGATAGACATAAATGGCATGATGAGTCGAGAAAAGAGAGGCATAAATATCAAGAAAAAATGAGAAAAGAAATGTATAAAGAATAGGGAAATAAGTTTCCCATTTTATACTTGTAATACTCGAACCCTAAATATCCGTTTGGGTCGAAAGCGAACATTCACAGATTTTCTTTCTGAAAATCTTTTCGCGCCAAAATAGAAAGGGCTTTTCTACAAATAGTGTCAAGGCAGGTTTATGTAGTACCTCTAACACGGGGAGGATAGTGCGTCCAATACTAGTGGTACCTGCCTTCTCTTCAAATCCTACCTGGAAGGATCGATTCTTTATTCAGTTGATGGTAACCACGGTACACGGAATATATTCTTCCAATCATATGATGGCTCAAGAAGCAAAGTATCGAGAGACTCTGCATGGAAAAGCATATGGTATTTAATATATAGTTCCTCGAGTAGGTCAATACACGAATCAACCTCATTGTATGTTGGACGGTCCTTTAGTCCACTCTGATCCTTATGCGCTATATGTTTATCTGCGAAGTCCTCAAGTAGCACAGATGACTCCTGAAGAGAAATAAGATCATTAGTTACAAGGTCTGGATTAATATGCGCTGAACCTGGAGATGTAAATTGATTAAAATCTTTGTCAGCCCAATCTATAGCAGGAGGTTTATACAGCTCAACGTAACGCTTTCTTGATAATATTTTAGGTTCGAAAATTATTTCTTTAAGGAGGCGAGCAATCGAGATGCTCTGCTTATTATATTTAACCTGACGCCTAATGCCACTTACGGCGTGTGCTGTATAAGTGTGTGCCAAATATTCAAAGAACAAATTACCCTGTTTATTAAGATGAGGGTTATTGTCTTTTATGTTTATAATTTCATGGTAGATATATTTCGCCATGACAAGTTCTCGGATTTCTCCTTTCATGTCTTTTAACCAACACAACCATTTTTCGTGTTTTTGTTTCATGGTGGAAAGTATACGCGCCGTAACAAAAGAAAACCCGCCGAAGCGGGTTAAGTAACTACTAACGAACATCACTCGCAGTTAGGGCTTTTAAGCCATGTCTTCTCTATGCCAATAGATCGCATTAAACAGGTATAACCCACATAGAGAATTTTTAATGAAATGTAAAGGGGATAAACGGTATTTTATGGTGGGTTAGACGGATTGTAACGGGTAAGACCGAACTTCACTTAGGCGGATTTTATCTCCCCCAGTTCGCGAATGATAACAATCAAAGAGTAAACAGGAACGGCGACATCAATATTGTGTAATCCAATTCTGTAATACAAATAGTTTGGCGCCATATCATGTATCCTTTCGGACAAGCGTTAACGCGGCGGCAAAAAAGCTATCTGTACTATGTACACTGGGCAATAATTGGAGGAATTTCCCAGTATCGAGTGGGATCTTTTGTTGTGCAAGTAGTTCGGCGCAATTTAGTAACGTGAACTGGGTATGGCTGGCGAGAAAGTCCTCGATGATTTCTTGATTTTCCTCTGGCAAAAAACTACAAGTAGCATAAACCAATCTTCCGCCTGGCTTAACTAAGTTTGCTGATGATAAGAGAATTGCTGCTTGCTTGCATTTAGATCTCTCAATGCTCTGTGGTGACTGACGCAACTTTAAATCCGGATTGCGGCGTAGCGTTCCTAACCCGCTACATGGCGCATCCACCAGAACTCGGTCAATTTTTCCTGTCAATCGCTTTACCTTGATATCGTTTTCGTTGCTGATCCACCGTGGATGCAGGTTGGATAGACCAGAACGCTTGAGGCGCGGTTTCAAGTTGATTAATCGTTTCCTAGAAATATCAAATGCGTAGATACGCCCTTTCGAACACATCAACGCGCCCATCATTAGTGTTTTACCGCCAGCACCAGCACAAAAATCTACCACTATGTCCCCTCGCTTGGGTTCTAGCAAATAACCTAGAAGTTGACTACCCTCGTCCTGTATTTCGATCTTGCCAGTGAGAAACAAGTCATGCTGGTTAATAGTCGATTTTCTAACAAGGCGAATACCGATGGGGGAGTAGGGAGTAGTTTGTGCTTCAATGCCATCTTTACTTAATGTCGCAAGTACTTCATCGCGGTTTGCAGTCAGCGTGTTTACGCGTAAGTCAAGTGATGCGGGCTGTTGTAGCGAGAGTCCGAAAGCAAGGATATCCGTATCCAGCATGAATCCCTGCATTTTTTCCACCAACCACTCCGGAAATTCTGATCGAATGGCTAGTGACTGCGATTCCAGCTTCACCGCTTTGATTTTTGTAAGCCACTTTGCTTCAGTCTCACTGACAAATGGCATTAACTCTCGCAAATTCGTACCTCGAAATTTTACAAGGTACGCAAGAAGCAACGAACGAGGCGTAGTATTGCCAACGATATACTCAAGGGAAAAAAAATGCCGTAGAACACCAAATACAGTTTCTGTTATGAATGCCCGGTCGTTTACGCCAAGTTTAGAATTGTCACGAAAAAAATGCTTCAGCACACCATCAGTAGGGTGCACTAACCGCTGCACTGCACGTAGTGCCGCAATGGCCATATCCAACTGATCAGGGGTAAGGCGCATCTATTGTAACTCCTTGCAATTAAAAGAAAAAACACAAGCAACGAGAAAATAAATAAGGGCCTCATTTGTGTAATTCTGGTGAATATAAAACTGAATTTTCAGAAGCAACGTTGCTCACTTCAACATGACTTCCAGAGAGTTTTATCCGACCTTTCATGAATAAACGCACGGCCTCTGGGTATATACGATGCTCCTGCTGCAATACTCGTGCCGAGAGTGTTTCATTAGTATCATCTGGTAGTACTCGAACTGCTGCCTGAATAATAATTGGACCGTGGTCCATTCGCGACGTGACAAAATGTACTGTACAACCATGTATTCTCACGCCCTCCTCCAATGCCTTTTCGTGAGCTTCAAGGCCAGGGAAGGCAGGCAATAACGAAGGATGTATATTTATTAGCCTACCTTTATACTGGTTAACAAAACCGTCTCCCAACACACGCATAAAACCAGCTAATGCAACAAGAGACGGTCGGTAAAAGTCAATTTTTTTAGCTAGAGCGACATCAAATGCTTTGCGATCAGGATATGCCCGATGGTTTATTACGACCGTTTCGACATCGTACATTTTAGCTATCTCCAGTCCGGTTGCTTCAGGATTGTTACTGATAACAGCAGCCACCTTGACCGGAAGCCTTGCTTCGAGCAAAGCTTGCATATTGCTACCACGACCAGAAATAAGAATGACAAGGGATTTCATTTTGGTTGTTGTAGGAAGGACACGACTCAATGCTGATCACTCAACTATAGTTCGTGCTTCACCTTTCCCACATTGTCGAATTGTGCCAATGTGCCACACAACCTCTCCTGCGGAATGCAATACCCCCATCGCAGCTTCGACATGTTCATTCGGGACTATTAGCACCATTCCAATACCACAATTGAATACACGATACATTTCACGATCAGTAATTTTGCCATGCTGTTGTAACCAGCGGAACAACGCAGGCATATCCCATGCACTTTTTTGCAATACAGCGGTAACACCCTCAGGCAAAATACGCGGAATATTTTCTACCAACCCCCCACCTGTGATGTGCGCCATGCCTTTTATCGGGAAACGTTTCAACAGCTCAAGCAACGGTTTTACGTAAATACGAGTCGGCGCCATGATTACGTCCATCATCGTGTTACCATTAAAGTTAGTAGATAAATCCGTGCGGTTCTCTTCAAGAATCTTGCGAATCAAAGAGTAACCGTTTGAATGTGCGCCACTGGAAGCAAGCCCAAGCACCACATCACCTTCCGTAATGGATAAGCCGCTTATGAGATGATCTTTCTCAACCACACCTACTGTGAAACCCGCTAGGTCGTATTCATTCTCCGAGTACATGCCTGGCATTTCTGCTGTTTCGCCGCCAATTAAGGCGCATCCTGCTTGTTCGCATCCTGCAGCGATACCGCTGACTACGCGGGTAGCGATATCAACATCCAGTTTGCCACAGGCAAAATAGTCCAGAAAAAACAATGGCTCTGCTCCCTGCACCAAAATGTCGTTAACGCTCATTGCCACCAGGTCTATACCAATACAATCATGCTTCCCCAGTTTAAATGCAAGCTTCAATTTGGTGCCCACACCATCGGTGCTCGACACCAATACCGGATTTCGGTAATTTTTGGAGATCTCAAATAGCGCACCAAAGCCACCGATCCCGGTAAGCACTTCCGAACGCATAGTACGCTTGGCATAGGGCTTGATATTTTCCACCAAGCGATTGCCCGCGTCTATGTCAACACCTGCGTCATAGTAGGACATCTGTGTTGAGTCCAAATTTCCTTGATTAGATGAAGACAAGTTGAGTTCTTGCCTTGTTGCAGTTAGAGTGCCATTTTTAGGAACCATAATTTTACCGTAAATGGACCACAAACACTCCGACGATTTACATTATCTATGGTGGTTAGCACTATTCTCTATCGTAGGTGCATTGATTTATCTGCTAAGCCCGATACTCACGCCATTCCTTCTGGCAGGAACCATCGCCTATATCTTTAGTCCCCTGGTAACCAGAATAACCATATGGAAAATTTCACGTACTCTCGGCACGATACTAGTAATGACACTGTTGCTAGGCTTGTTTACGGCATTTATTCTTATTATGGTGCCCCTATTCGAGAGAGAAGCTTCCCAGTTAATCGAGAAAGCGCCAGCCTATCTTGAAGCAGTTAGAAACAGCCTAGTTCCTTGGTTAGAAACGCAATTGGGCATCAGCGTACAATTGGATATTACTCTACTCAAACAAACGTTGACACAGAACTGGCAGAGCGCGGGTGGGATTGCTGCCAAGTTAGTAAAATGGTTCGCCAGCGGTGGTGCAGCAGTAATGGAATTTCTCTTGAATCTTGTATTGGTGACGGTGGTGCTATTTTATTTACTACGCGACTGGACACAATTGATCAAATTTGTCGACGAAATGATTTCACGCCACTGGTATGAACAAGTTAACGTGCTCGCACGTGAGATTGATCGAGTATTGGCTGAATTTTTGCGCGGACAACTTTCGGTGATGTTATTAATGAGTATCTATTACGTGATGGGGTTGTGGCTTGTAGGACTGGAATTTGCATTGGAAATTGGTGTGATAGCCGGTTTCCTAGTATTTGTTCCCTATCTCGGCATGGTCATCGGTCTTATACTAGCGACCTTTGTGGCACTGATGCAATTCCAAGGATGGAGCGACTTGATCCCAATGTGGATTGTACTTGGTGTTGGACAGTTACTAGAAAACATGGTGGTGGTACCTTGGCTAGTTGGTAACCGCATTGGCATGCATCCGATAGTGGTGATTTTTGCGCTGCTTGCGTTTGGCCTGTTGTTCGGGTTTGTTGGTTTATTACTTGCATTACCAGCAAGCGCTGTACTGCTAGTTTGGTTACGTCATGTACGCAAGCAATATTTGGAAAGCACTCTCTACAATTCGTAAATGAAGCAACTGCTGCTAGACATCGCCCCCCCCTCTCCGCCTACACTGGATAATTTTGTGCCGGGACGCAACTTAGAACTATTGCAAACTCTGGATAATATCCTTGGAGAACGAGAGCAAGAACGTTTTGTTTACCTGTGGGGTGGAGAGGGATGCGGCAAAAGCCATTTATTACAAGCAATAGTTGAAACCTACACACAAAATAAACTGGATGCAGTTTATATTAACTGCGGCCTCACACATAACGTAAATGCAGAGTTTTCAGCAATTAGTGAGGTTGACTGTTTAACAGTAGATGATATTGATCATCTCAATGCGTCAACACAAATTGGCTTGTTTAATCTCTATAACCACATTCGAGATGAAGGTCATGCGCTTATGCTGGTATGTGGATCAGTTGCTCCAGCACAATTGACTTTGCGCAAGGACCTGGTCACACGTTTGGGATGGGGACTAGTTTATCAGGTTCATGAATTGTCTGACGAAGAAAAAATACAAGCCATGAAAAGCCATGCTGCTAGTCGGGGATTTGACTTACCCCAGGAGGTATGCGACTACTTACTGCGGCATGGACAACGCGACTTACCATCATTGATGGCCACAATCGACGCTCTTGATCTTTACTCACGCACGGATCAGCGCCAAATCACAATTCCGATGTTACGTGAACTACAGCTTTCTACATCATGAATCTGGCCCTATTTGATCTTGATAATACGCTTCTGATTAGTGACAGCGATTTCGAATGGGCACAATTTCTGATTGAACAACGGGTCCTTGACCGTGAGGTATATGAAGCACGTAACTTAGAATTCTATGAGCAGTATAAAGACGGAACTCTAAATATACATCAATTTTTGGACTTCCAGTTGAAGCCGTTATCACGCCACTCCCGCATCCAACTTGATGTTTGGCACAATGAATTCATGGCGAAAAAAATCTTACCACTGATTGCGCCGGGTGCACATGAACTGATCAATAAACACATGCTAGAAGGTGATTTATGTGTCATTATCACGGCCACAAATCGATTCGTTACCGCGCCAATCGCGCAAGCGCTAGGAATAAACAACCTAATCGCGACCGAACCGGAACAGAAAAATGGTGAATTTACCGGTCAAGTTTCAGGAGCGCCTTGCTTTAGAGAAGGAAAAATAACAAGGTTAGAAAATTGGCTAGATGAACGTAATCTGACTTGGCTATCGTTCCTTGAAAGCTGGTTTTATAGTGACTCCCTAAATGATATGCCATTGCTTAACAAAGTATCTCGCCCTGTAGCAGTGGATCCCGATACAACACTCAAAAGTTATGCGGAAAAAAACAACTGGCCTATCATCAGCCTTCGATAAAATTTCGGTTAACGTGCTGTCTCTATGATATTTTTCCATTTCAATTCGTACCAAAGCATTTTGATTTTTATAAATCCGCGTGATCCTCGCTAAAAATCTCGTAACACTACTAATCATTTTTCTTCTGCTCGCGGTAGGAAGTTTGTTTGTTGGATTATTGTTTGGTAGCGTGAATATTTCCTTCTACAAAATAGCCCACATATTGTTATTCCCAGCAAATGATGCCGCTACCCAGATAGTCTGGCAACTTCGTTTACCACGGGTATTGGCATCATTTGCCTGTGGTGGCTTACTAGCACTTGCGGGGACATTGTTACAAGTGTTACTACGTAACCCGCTGGCAGACCCCTATATTCTAGGCGTATCTGGCGGCGCGGCAGTGGGTGCGCTTACTGCAATGCTGTTGGGGTGGGGGTTGGTGCTTACCAATTTAACATCACTGGTAGGAGCGTTGATTGCAATTGCAGTTGTGTTCGGGTTGAGCTTTCGTACTGGCGACTGGAACCTCTATCGATTACTCTTAACGGGGATAGTGCTATCTGCTGGTTGCACCGCACTAACTACTCTACTCCTGACTCTCGCACCAGCCAACAATGTGAAAGGGATGTTATTTTGGCTGATGGGAGATGTTTCTCGTGCCGAAGAATTACTGCCCGCATGGATTACCCTTTCGATTGTGGCAATTGTAAGCATGGTCTTTTCTAGCAACCTTAGTGTTCTCAGTCTTGGCCAGATGAAAGCAAAAACACTAGGTGTAGCAGTGCTACCACTGCAAGTAGGAATTTACTTTTGCGCTTCGTTAGCAACCGTAGCAGCACTGATGTTGGCCGGTGCCATCGGCTTTGTTGGCATTATTGTTCCTCATGCCGTCCGCTTGCTAGGGGTTAACGACTATCGCTGGCTGTTGCCCTTGTCAGTACTATTAGGGGGCTGTTTTCTCACGTTAGCAGATACACTGGCACGTACACTGTGGGCACCCCAGCAATTGCCAGTTGGAGTGTTGACGGCACTGCTGGGTGTGCCCATGCTTTTATTGTTGCTGTCGAGAAAACGTTGATTGTATACCCGAGAGTTTAATGGAGTAGAGTAGCTGTATCAGAAAAACCTCTACTGTTCAACTTTGCATAGACAAACTATATACAATAATTCCAGTTCTAGATTTGAATCGAAACTAGGTGGCAAAGAACAAGTATTACAGACAACATGTGATAGTACGAAAGGAACGAGTAATTAAACCAGTAGAAAGTGTCTCTAATGAAATGAGATTGGAATTGGCAACCTTCCACACTTCTCCTGAAAAAGGTTAAGACGCACCAAGTTATGCGGCATAATTCTCCTTTTTCATTTTTGTTGTAATGAACTCTGCTCAGTTTTCAAGATGGCATTCTGCACCACTGTCCATTTCGTCGCAAACTCGCGATTGGTTGCAGAATCGCAAGTCCCTTACGCGCCTCATTCAACTACGTTGCAGAAATTTTCGTGTTGAACCTGTCTTCCAATCACTTGCAACAGCATGTGAGGACGAGCGCGCTGTGTTAGGCTTGCGTACCGGAGAATTGGCACATATTCGCGAAGTCTATCTGTACTGTGGCAAAACTCCTGTAGTGTTTGCTCACTCTGTTGTGGCAAGAAAAAACCTACGAGGAGCGTGGTGCGGATTGAGTAACCTTGGTAACAAGTCGCTAGGTACGGTGCTGTTTACCAACCCAGTTGTCAAGCGTACACCCCTACGATTCAAAAAGCTGAATTCGTGTCATCCGCTGTTTCATCGAGCCTGCCTAGATTTACAGGTAGTCCCTTTTAGTCTGTGGGCGCGTCGTTCCTTATTCAGCCTGCATGAACAGCCCATACTGGTTACCGAAGTGTTCCTCCCCTCCATCTTGGAGTTAGTATAGTGAATATCACAGAGCGCCTCAATCATTATGAAAAACTGATGCGTCTGGATAAACCCATTGGCATTCTGTTGCTGCTATGGCCTACTCTATGGGGCTTGTGGCTTGCTGCAGGTGGCATGCCTAACTGGACCATCGTGTGGGTGTTCGTTCTAGGTACGATACTTATGCGCTCTGCTGGCTGCGTGATAAACGACTATGCGGACCGCAATTTCGATCCATATGTTGAGCGCACCAAGGATCGCCCGCTAGCAACTAGGGAGGTGAGCACCAAAGAAGCACTACTTCTAGCGGCAGGCCTGAGTTTCTGTGCATTCCTCCTAATTCTTAGTCTAAACCGCCTTACCATTGTATTGTCGGTATGTGCGTTGTTTCTTGCGGCGAGTTATCCGTTTACCAAGCGCTTCTTTGTGATCCCACAGGCATATCTCGGTATTACTTTTAGTTTCGGTATCCCGATGGCATTCGCCGCACAAACTAATGAACTGCCTATAATCGTATGGCTGCTAATGACAGCGAATCTACTCTGGGTGGTTGCCTACGATACTGAGTATGCAATGGTTGATAAAGCTGACGATCTCAAGATTGGTATTAAGACCTCCGCCATTACATTTGGACGCTTCGATGTAGCTGGGACCATGCTGTGCCATATAATTTTTATAGGTATCATGATCAGTGTGGGGCAAATCCAAAAACTGGGTGTTGCATATTATGTCGGCCTTGGGGCTGCGCTAGGCCTTATAATGTACCAGTACCACCTGATTCACGATCGAGATCCGGCATGCTGTTTCAAAGCTTTTCTTCACAATAACTGGGTCGGTGCGATGGTGTTTACCGGCATTGTGCTCGATTACCTCATAGAGACAACCTTTTAAATACTCACCTAATGAAATATAAAGATCTACGTGGTTTTCTCGTACAACTAGAAAGTAAGGGCGAATTAAAACGCGTCACGACTGAGATCAGCCCATACCTGGAAATGACCGAAATCTGTGATCGGTTGTTAAAGTCTGGTGGTCCTGCCATTTTGTTTGAAAATCCCAAAGGACATAATATCCCTGTATTGGGAAATTTGTTCGGTACGTCTAGACGTGTGGCGATGGGCATGGGACAGGAATCGGTCGAGGCTCTTCGAGAGGTGGGTAAACTCCTAACTTATCTGAAGGAACCAGATCCGCCCAAAGGTTTGAAAGATACGTGGGATAAGTTGCCAGTGCTAAAGCAGGTTCTAAACATGGCACCAAAAGTACTTTCGAGCGCGCCGTGCCAGGACATAGTTTGGGAGGGCAAAGACGTAGATCTTTGCAAATTGCCGATCCAGACATGCTGGCCTGGGGATGTCGGCCCACTGATTACCTGGGGATTGACTGTCACCAAGGGCCCACAAAAGACACGACAGAATCTAGGCATTTACCGTCAGCAGGTAATCGCGTCTAACAAGCTTATCATGCGCTGGCTAGCCCATCGCGGTGGTGCACTAGATTTCCGTGATTTTTGTCTTGCCAGCCCAGGACAACCATATCCGCTGGCAGTAGCGCTGGGAGCGGATCCTGCAACCATACTCGGCGCGGTTACTCCAGTACCGGATAGCTTGAGCGAATATCAGTTTGCCGGATTGCTACGCGGCTCAAAAACAGAAATCGTAAAATGTCTGGGTCATGATTTACAGGTTCCCGCAAGCGCAGAAATTGTGCTGGAAGGATTCATTTACCCCAATGAAACAGCCCTTGAGGGACCATTCGGTGATCACACCGGCTATTACAACGAGCAAGAAACGTTTCCAGTATTTACAGTTGAACGCATTACCATGCGACATAATCCGATTTATCACTCCACTTATACTGGCAAGCCACCAGATGAGCCAGCAATTCTAGGCGTAGCGTTAAACGAGGTATTCGTACCGCTACTACAAAAACAGTTTCCAGAGATTACCGATTTCTACTTACCACCTGAGGGCTGCTCCTACCGAATGGCAGTGGTAAGTATGAAAAAACAGTACGCGGGTCATGCCAAGCGCGTGATGTTCGGTGTGTGGAGTTTCTTACGTCAGTTCATGTACACAAAATTCATCATTGTCACCAACGATGATGTGAATATCCGCGACTGGAAGGAAGTCATCTGGGCGATTACCACCCGCGTTGATCCTGTGCGTGACACACTGATCGTAGAAAACACGCCCATAGATTATCTCGATTTTGCCAGTCCAGTATCAGGGCTGGGCGGGAAAATGGGTTTAGATGCCACTAACAAATGTCCCGGAGAAACCGCTCGCACATGGGGTACACCGATCGTGATGGATCCAGTAGTGCAAGCTCGGGTAGATGAAATCTGGAAAGATCTCGGAATTTGATCGTTATCTCGCCAAAAACCTATAGGAAAATTCTATTTAGCAAAATCAGTAAATATCAGTTAAGATCTGTCGGTTTTTTTACACTTTCTTTGCTATGCGCTTGTGTCTTGCAGGTATCCGTCTGTATAACAACAAAATAATTATTATGGTATAGAAATTGCTACTGTGTTTAAAGAATAAGAATATGATTAAAAAACATGTCGAATAAGTAATATTGTGATTTCTCACACAGACTTCCACGCTCAATAGCATTATTCTTTGTAGACATTTTAAACATTATGCGTTGTACGGCTAAGTGTAGCAACTTAGGATGCGTAACTTGACCATCAAAAAACATCAAAACGACATTATGAAAGAAAAGCAATCATCTGAAGGTCTTGAAGATAAAACAAAGTTTGTTGACTCTTCACGAAGACGTTTTACCAAGTCTGGTTTAGCTGCAACAGGGGTTATTCTTACCCTCGCTAGCCGACCTGTGCTGGCGAATATAGTTTGTAAATCCCCTTCAGGGTTTATGTCAGCCAATACTAGTAACCATATTCACGAAATGTGCTTTGGCAATTACCCGGATTATTATGCCAATAACCCGCAAGCATGGGGAGGGACACGATACCTACCAGGCACATATAAAGATAACAAAGAAAATTCAAACAGTAACGGAAATCCAAGCAGTACAAATAATGTAGATAATTGGGTCGGTGGAACCCGATTTCAAGAAGCGTTCCCTGGCAGCAGACAATACCCTGGAAAGTCCATGATGCAGGTGTTATGGATGGGACGCCCGATGGGTGGATACCTCTGTGCAGCATTACTCAATGCGGCCCTTGGATTGACACCACCATTGACTGAAACAAGGATCGTGGATATGTGCCTAGAATACGAGACGAAGGGTTATTTCGAACCAACGGCAGGAGTTCATTGGTACGAAGGTGATATTATCTTCTACTTGGAAAGTCTGGCATAACTTAATCGCATTAAATAAAATTTTTATTTTTTATGCCTGTATCGTACTGGGCCCTATTCGTATCCTAGCGGTAAATTTAAAATGAAGTGGCAAAT
The DNA here is from genome assembly GCA_965248035.1 of Nitrosomonadaceae bacterium. Taxonomy (GTDB): domain Bacteria; phylum Pseudomonadota; class Gammaproteobacteria; order Burkholderiales; family Nitrosomonadaceae; genus BJGV01. The sequence continues at coordinate 1,134,551 of OZ252054.1, read as the reverse complement.
AATATCATCGGATCAAGCCCTGTATTTTCATTCCTGGGATAACGAATACGTCGTCTATAACAGCCTATCCGGGGATACCCACTTACTTAATTTGACCGCCGGTCAAGTACTATTGAAATTACAACAATCCCCAACGGATGCAATAACGCTTGCTAAGTTAGTTGCGCCCACAGATCAATCTAAATCACAGGCAGAACTTGAGCTCCAAATAGAACATCTTCTTGCAGAGCTCAATACCCTCAATCTAATAGAGAAGTGCCAGAATACGATTATTTACAACCCTCCATCTTGTAGATGAAATAACCGTCTTTGTTAATTGATTCGACAACGTTGTCGGGCGCGCTCTGGCTGTGACAAAATCTGCATTCCTTGCTCGAAATTGCTGCATCGCCTTCGTCGATTGAAACCAGCCATTGTTTAGCGTACTCAACCGCTTTTCATCGTCTTTTACCCCAGTGAATACATCAAAGTGCATTGTGTGACCATCTTTAGATTTGACATAAGTATCATAGACATGAATTTGCATAATCTTTCCTCTAGAAATTTATAAAATGAGTATTTTACTTGTTTAGAGTGAAAAAGGCACCGGAGCCGGGTTCATTTGGTCAAATTTTGAGTCTGTTGTAAAGAAAAGTAGCAATAAGTAATAAAGGGGGGTGAATTTTTCAGTTGGGTAAACTCTCCAATCCATTATCTCCTAGTATTAGCCAGTACATTTTTAACAAATGAATACCAATTTCACTAAATCAAAAAGACTAGGCACTAAAGTTAGTCAAGAAACCGTTGTGTTATATTTTCCTCAAACCTAGTGACTGCAAGATATGGAACGAGCAATTATAAGATTTGGACATGACGATATAGGAGATTGGGTTGCTACTCTCAGTTGTGAGCATCTGCAACATGTGCGGCATACCCCACCATTTATCAATCGAACCTGGGTTACTACAGAACAGGGTCGTAAAAGCAAGATAGGAAGAACTCTCAACTGTGTTCTATGCGATAAATTTGAGTTGCCGGATGGTTTTGTTACGTATAAAAAACGCCAATTTTTACCGAAAAATCCTTGCCCACTGGTTTGAAGAACGATCACTCGACGAAAGCTGGAGTTTGGGCAAAAATCGTTGTTATAGAGGGCAAACTTCGATATCGTGTTGATACTTTGGGAATAGATGTGGAATTATCTCTGGATAAATCTGGAATTGTTGTACCTGAGATGTTGCATAGTGTGGAGCTTTTAGGTATGGTTAATTTTTTGTCGAATTCTATAAGGAGCCAGATCACTTCACCTAACGATTTCATCAGCAAAGATAGAAAATGCTACTTAGCCTCCCACACTAAGTATATGATTACAAGATAGATTAAAAGCCTTCATTGTGAGCGTCTTAGTATTTCTTTACTCTGCCTAAAAAACGTAAGTGATACTCACAGTGGAAGAAATTGTTATCGTAGCCCAAGTACGTCCTGCATATCAAACAAACCACATTGCTTGCCTGCTAGAAAGCGGGCGGCACGTAACGCACCCTCGGCGAAAGTTGCACGACTGCTAGCTTTATGTGAAATCTCAATACGTTCGCCAGTACCTGCAAACATCACCGTGTGATCACCAACTATGTCCCCGCCGCGTACGGCAGAAAACCCAATGGTGGAAGGTATACGTTCGCCTGTGACCCCCTCCCGCCCATACACTGCAACTTTTGAAAAATCTCTTCCAAGTGCCTGTGCTACTACTTCGCCCATATGCAATGCAGTACCTGATGGCGCATCCATTTTGTGGCGATGATGGGCCTCGATGATCTCAATGTCATAACCCTCACTTAGTACTCTGGCGACCATATCCAAAAGTTTGAAAGTAACGTTTACGCCCACACTCATGTTAGGCGCAAAGACGATCGCGATATCTCTTGATGCTGTCTTGAGTGCCTTTTTTTGTTCCACTGAAAAACCAGTGGTCCCAATCACCATTTTCACTCCCTCAGTACAGCAGATTGAAAGATGCTCTAGCGTTCCTGCAGGGTGGGTGAAATCAATCAGAACATCACAGCCAGGAAGCACAGTAGAAAAATTATCGGTAATAGCAATGCTACAAGGGGTACCAATTAACTCACCCACATCCTTCGTAAGATAAGAATTGCCAGTCTTCTCTAGAGCAACAGATAGACGCAAATCTAAAGCCTGTGTGACAGCCTTCAACAGGGTTCTTCCCATGCGGCCCGAGCTTCCAGCAACAGCAATATTCAGTGTCGTCATTTGTATATGCCTACAAAGTTATTTTTGTAGTATCACTTAAAAAGATTGTTTACCTTTTTGATTAATCTGCCTCTATACCATCTGCAATTCCGGGTGGAGGTGGAGGTAAAACCTCTTCTACACTAGGAACGGTTGGTTCTGATGAAGATGTCGTGTCGTACTTTTCCTCTATAGCAAGTATCGTGGGCACGTCCTGTTCCGAATTAGGAACGGTTGGTTCTGGTGAAAGCTCCGTGTCCCGTTTTTCCTCGGTAGGAAATTTAGCGGGCTCAACTAATTGAGGTGAAACAGAGGCGAATGATTCTGAGAAATCACCCTCGGTCCGCGCCAGCTTGTCTTCTTCGAAAAATACTGTTAGCTTATATAGCTCGATTAGAATACCATTCTGCATAAGGCGGTAAACATAATCCCAACGATTTTCATGAAAAATGTCGCCAATCAACGCAGAACCAAGTACAAAACGAACTTGTGATCTAGTCATGCCAGGTTTCAGCTTTTCCACCATTTCCTGGGTTATAACGTTACCCTGCTGCACATCAATTTTATAGAGCACAGATGGTACGGACGAACACCCAGCTATAAGCAACAAAACAAGCAACGTGAATATTTTAGCGTGCATCGCGACAACATATGTTTTCAAAGCAGATTTAGAGTTATATGATACAGTATTTAATTTGCCGGGCGGACATAACTATGAGTAAACCAAGCGATCTTAAAACTATGGGCCTTAAGGCCACACTACCACGTCTACGAATACTCAGTTTGTTTGAAAATACTGTGATTCAGCATCTATCAGCGGAAGATGTATATCGATCTTTGATAAGCGAAGGCGAGGATATCGGCCTTGCTACTGTCTATCGAGTATTAACACAGTTCGAACAGGCCGGGGTTTTAAAACGTCACCACTTTGAAAGTGGTAAAGCAGTATTTGAACTTAATCGCGGCGATCACCATGATCATCTAGTGTGCCTGCAATGTGGCCATGTTGGTGAGTTCTATGACGAAGAGATTGAAAAACGTCAGGTTAAAATTGCTAAAGATCGCGGCTTTGTCATTCATGAACACTCGCTGTCACTTTATGTGGATTGTGTAAAACCGACTTGCGAGTATCGTAAGGTGTGAATGAAAAGTGAATCAACTGAATTTATATTCTTCCATACCCCAATAATTTCACAGCCCAAATCTATTTAAACCTGTACAACTTCTTGGACGAAAAGAATGCTAATGTTCAATCTATTCGTTTTATCCACAAACTTGTTAGTGCTTTATTCATAAAATTTGTTTCATTGAGTACCGATAACTATTTACACATTACTAAATGCTAAGGCTAGCTTTCGAATTAAAGAAACCAATTCAATTGCCATTAGAATCTTGTAGGGCAAAAACCGGTTTGACGAGGAGATAAGCGCATACCTCATATTGAAAGATTTTTACCCTTTCCAGGATGAACTCTTGCATCAAGAGCGCACGGTGAATTTTATAAAATTCAGAGTATAATCATGCATGTAGCACAGAACGTTATTTAACCGCAAAAAGAAGCATTTTAATGAAAGAAAATTGGGTTGTGGTTATCCTGTTCAACTCGGTTCTCTGTTAAGCACAGACGGGATGTGGCAAACTCTGAAATTCCTTCTTATATTTAGGTGTTTTATCTGTGCCTTCTTATGAACTCTTCATTGGTTTTCGCTACACGCGTGCAAAACGCCGCAATCACTTCATTTCGTTTATTTCATTGATTTCTCTTTTGGGTATCACGCTTGGCATGACGGCCCTTATAACGGTGATGTCGGTAATGAACGGTTTCCAGAAAGAAGTACGTACGCGTATTTTAGGAGTAGCATCGCACATCCAGGTAAGCGGCGTAAATGAAAGACTTGCCGACTGGCAAGGGGTTGCGAAGGAAGCAACCAAGCACTCACAAGTAGAAGCGGCTGCACCATACGTTAGCGCCCAGGGCATGGTGTCGTTCAATCAAGCTGTACGTGGCGTATTAGTGCGCGGTATCCTGCCTAATATGGAAGACAAGGTTGCTGATTTTTCCCATATGATGGTAAGTGGAAAACTAAACAACCTTGCACCAGGAGAGTTTGGCATCGTTGTTGGCACAGAACTGGCACGAACTTTGGGTGTGTCCAAAGGCGATAAGATCGTATTAATCTCACCACAAGGGCAGATGACGCCAGTAGGAATACTGCCGCGTCTCAAACAATTCACCATTGCCGGTATTTTTAAAGCGGGACATTTTGAATACGACTCGTCGTTGGTATTAATCCATATAGCGGATGCACAAAAATTATATCGTATGAAGGGTGGCCTAGTGTCAGGCGTAAGACTGAAACTGCACGACCTGTTCCAAGCACCACAAGTGGTGCGAGAACTTGCACCAATAATTTCTTCAAATACATACATTAGCGATTGGACCAGTCAGCATGCTAATTATTTTCGTGCAATCCAGATTGAAAAGCGAATGCTCTCTCTTATTCTTGCTTTAATCATTGCAGTCGCAGCTTTCAATATTGTTTCTACCCTGGTCATGGCAGTAACTGACAAGCAACCTGATATTGCTATTCTACGCACCCTTGGAGCAAGCCCACGAAGTATCATGAAAATCTTTATTGTACAGGGCACTCTAATTGGTGTCTTTGGTACGATATTGGGGGTGGTTGGGGGTGTATTGCTGGCATTCAACGTGGAATCAGTAATTGCGTTAATTGAGTATTTGTTTACCGTTCAGTTTTTGTCACGCGAGGTTTATTACATCAGCAAAATCCCGTCAGACCCTCATCTCGCTGATATAGTGACGGTTGCTATCGTATCGTTTGGGTTGACCATACTAGCAACGATTTATCCGAGCTACCGGGCATCCAAGGTCAATCCAGCAGAAGCACTAAGATATGAATGAGCTAATTCTTTCCTGTAGCAATTTACGTAAAAGTTACTATCAGGGGAAGTTCGAGGTGCCGGTACTTATGGGTATAAACCTGCATGTGGTAGCAGGTGAAACGCTTGCCATTGTTGGCATATCCGGTTCCGGAAAAAGCACGTTGCTGCACCTACTAGGCGGGCTAGATGTGCCTACCACTGGTGATATCCAGATTATGGGCCAGAATATTGCTGCTATAAATGAAGAAGAAAGATGTCAGCTACGTAACCAGTCGCTTGGTTTTGTTTATCAGTTTCACCATCTGCTACCAGAATTCAGCGCGCTTGAGAATGTCGCCATGCCACTGTTAATCCGGCATATGAACAGCAATGAATCTTACGATCATGCAGCAGAGGTATTGAAGCAGGTCGGTTTGGGTCACCGCCTGTCTCACACGCCAGGAGAGCTTTCAGGAGGGGAGCGTCAGCGTGCAGCAGTAGCACGCGCATTAGTCACCAAACCTGCTTGTATCCTTGCTGATGAGCCAACCGGCAATCTTGACCGGCACACTGCAGGTGAGGTCTATGAGCTTATGCTAGAGCTTAACCGTGGCGCTGGTGCAAGTCTTATCATTGTTACCCATGATCCACTTCTGGCAAAACGGACAGGAAGGACATTACAGTTGGTTGATGGTATGCTGGCTGAATGAAAGATGTTATTGTGAAAAATGCAGGCTGGGTTTATTGCAGTCCGTTTTCCTCTCATCGATTAATAGTGGTCCTATGAAAGAGTCTTATAAAGAATCTTTTCAGCTCATTCTGTCATTATTCTACGTTGCATTTGTCATCGCAGGAATTTCTGGTATTTCCTATGGTCTATTTCGTCACGGGGGCTGGGTTAGCGGCTGGTTAGGCAGTGTTTGGAGCATGGAATTTCATTTCCTGGTCATGGCTATTCCTGTTTTCGTAATTTCGATTGTTGTTGTCAAAAAATGGTTGAATGGGCTGTTCGCTAGCGACAAGGGAGATACATTAGTCAACATATTGATGGGTATTTTGTTACTAGCGGGAATGTATTTCTTGGGAAACTATTTTTTCTTTTAGTAACGACAAAACGCATTCTGGACTGGAGTTTTAGTATGCTACCGGCAACGGATCAAGGCTGCGCCACAAATACCACGTCGCTACAGATCGCCATGGTTTCCATAACTCAGAAATTGTACGTATCTTAAGCTCGCTTACAGGTTGGTTGGCATTATAGTGCATACTTAAAGCGCGTTTTAGGCCCAGATCGTTCATCGGCAGCACGTCCGGGCGCAGCATATGAAAGATCAAAAACATTTCAGCGGTCCAGCGCCCTATGCCTTTTACCCGCGTCAGTTCTAAAATGAGCGCTTCGTCATCCATCTTCTGCCATGTAGCCTCATTGAAGTCTTTGCTAATAAAGTGCAGCGATAGGTCTTGTAGATAAACTACTTTTCTCTGTGACAGGCCACAACTTCTTAGTACGTCTTTTCCTATGTCATGAACTGTATGTGGCGTAATCTCAGAGACTGTAGTGACTACTTTATGCCAAACACTTTCTGCTGCCTTCACAGAAATCTGCTGGCCGACGATGGAACGCGCCAGAGTAGTAAAGGCATCACCATGCGAACGTAGCGTAGCCCCTTTGAAGCATAATATAAGCTTATGCATCACTTCATCACGCATAGCAAGCTCTTGAGTTGCTTGTTTCCAGTGCTCTGGGATCATTTATTAACCAATCATCAATGGTATCGTTGCGCCCGTTTACGCCATGCATAAATTACGTATAGTCGCCATACTCCACGTACTGTGAAATAACCTATTATTGAAAGTAGTATCGCCAGCAGAAATATTCCGGTCAATAAAGGTCTTCCAAGAGAAGCTAGCCGATCGATCATGGAAGGAATCCATTCATTAATATTTTTGTCTAACAAAGAAAACTCGACTTGGAGCATATTGATTGTACCGTTACCGATTACAAACTTACCAATGGTATATGCAGCAAGATAAATCGGTACGATGGTCAAAGGATTGGAATAAAGTGTGGTCAATACTGCCACTGGAAGATTCACTTTGAACACTATAGCGAGCATGGAAGCGAAAAAGAATTGAACTGGATTGCTTCCGGGTATCAGGCCTGCAAACAAGCCAACTGCGACTCCGCCTGCTACCGAGTGACGATTAAGGTGCCACAAGTTGTGATGATGCAGCAGATTCCCGAACATTCCGATAAATCGATTCTGATGGACGCTCTCGTGGGAAGGAAGATATTTTTTGAAAAATTTTCGCGGCACCAGATAAGTCTCCTAAATTACTGGCGGGGTGTGCTCATAATATATAACTGGTTGCTATACTACCTCATGAATTTGTCCTGCTTAAAGAAAATCCACAGTAATAAACTGGACTATTCATTAGATCTCCGTTTTCTCAAGGCCTTAAAACCGCATAGAACTGGCAAGTATGCAGTTTATTGTATTATTTCTATCAGATTCACCAATCTTCTGGGAGGGTTTTAATAAGTTGCACTGTCTTAAAACTCTACACTGATTCCGAGCATCGCATTATAGTGCCTTACTATTTATTAGTTCTTATTTCTCCTGGAGATACCCTATGCCCATTAAGTCACGAATCAGAACCGTTCCTCATTATCCCAAGCAAGGTGTAATGTTTCGGGACATCACAACACTGTTAAAAGACCCGATAGGTTTTCGTATCACAATCAACGAATTTGTTAATCGTTTTATTGGTGTAAAAATCGATAGAGTAGTTGGAATAGAAGCTCGTGGGTTTATCATCGGTGCGGCGCTTGCATTCCAGCTTGGCGTGGGCTTCGTACCGATTCGCAAGAAAGGCAAGCTACCTGCGGAAACACGTAGTCATGACTATAAGCTGGAATATGGTACCGATTGTATTGAAATCCATATAGATGCCATTTCTCAAGGTGAGCACATACTGCTGGTAGATGACCTGATAGCCACTGGAGGCACAGCAGAAGCAGCTGTGAAACTAATTGAGTCTTTGGGTGGCAAGATTGTAGAGTGTTGTTTTGTTATCGATTTGCCTGATCTTGGTGGTAGTTTGCGACTGGAAAAACGCGGTCAAAAAGTTTTCTCCCTTTGTAAATTTGAAGGAGATTGAATGTGATTAAAAGAAGCGTGAAACAATCAGTGGAAGCGCTGCGTTGGAAGGATGGACGTTTGGAAATGCTTAACCAGCGTGTGTTGCCCACTCGATTTGAATATCTTACCTTTAATTCAGCGATAGAGGTAGCAGAGGGTATTCGCTCTATGGTGGTGCGTGGGGCTCCAATAATCGGTTGCACTTCTGCTTATGGTGTGGCGTTGGAAGCACAGAGGTTGCGAAGTACTACACCTAGAGAATTTGCTAGCGCCATGGACAAAGCCTTCAAAGTATTGGCAGAAAGTCGACCCACTGCAATGAACTTGTTCTGGGCGCTCAAACGGATGCGAGCCCTTTGGAAAGATACTGCTTGGCGTACTTCTGGCGAGATCGCCAATGTTCTGCTGCGCGCAGCTCATGAGATGCTGGCCGAAAATTTTCGAATCAACCGTTCCATGGGTGCTTTCGGTGCCACATTACTATCTAATGACATGAGAATTTTCACCCACTGCAATGCAGGCGCTTTAGCAACGGCCGGGCACGGGCACCGCCCTTGGCATCATTCGTTCCGCTGTAGAAGTTGGCAAACAGATTGCAGTAATTGTGGGTGAGACCAGACCATTTCTTCAGGGTGCTCGGCTTACAGTCTGGGAAATGGTACAAGAGAAAATTCCAGTAACTCTCATAACAGATAACATGACAGGATATTTGATGAGTCGGGGTGAAATTGATGCTGTGGTGGTTGGAGCTGACCGCGTGGCAGCAAATGGAGATGTGGCGAACAAGATCGGTACCTACATGGTGGCTGTATTAGCAAAACGTCACAGCATCCCATTCTATGTAGCCTGCCCATTATCTACCATCGATCTAGCCACCCCCAATGGAGCAGCTATTCCCATTGAGGAAAGAAATGCTGACGAGGTAACTGGCTTTCATGAGGACCAGTGGGTGGCGAAAGAAGTCAATGTTTGCAATCCTGCTTTTGACGTTACGCCGGCCGATTTAGTCACTGCCCTAGTTACTGAGAAAGGAATCGTGGAACAACCAAATTCGGACCGCATAACGAAGTTGTTTAAGCGCTAAAAACAATTTATACATTGCAGCATTGGAATAGATCAATACTGTTAGATTTCGTCAAGACCGACTCATAATTTGGCTTAAGCTACATCAGAATCACGTCATACTGTTCCTGTACATAAGTCGTTTCCACATGCAGACTGATAGGTTTTGCAATGAAGTCGCCAAGTTGAGTAAGACTTATAGATTCTTCATCGAGAAACAAATCAATTACTTGTTGTGATGCTAAAATACGAAATTCGCGGGCGTCGAATTGGCGAGATTCACGTAACAATTCACGTAGGATTTCATAACACATCGTTTGTGCAGTTCTGACCTCACCACGACTCTGACAAGTAGGGCAGGGTTCACACAAAGTGTGAGCAAGGCTTTCTCGGGTACGCTTGCGCGTCATCTCTACAAGCCCCAGCGCAGTAAATCCATTAACAGTCATGCGCGTTCGATCTTTCAACAGAGTTTTCTTGAACTCTGTTAGCACAGAATTTTTGTGCTCTTCATTTTCCATGTCAATAAAATCAATGATGATAATGCCGCCCAGGTTTCGCAAGCGCAACTGGCGCGCAATTATTTGCGCCGCTTCAAGATTAGTTTTGAAAATGGTGTTGTCAAAATTCCGTACGCCGACAAATCCACCAGTATTCACATCCACGGTAGTTAGTGCTTCCGTCTGATCAAAGATGAGGTAACCTCCAGACTTCAAATTCACTCGTCTAGCCAGAGACCTTTCAATTTCGTCTTCCACCCCGTTTAGATCAAACAATGGGCGTTCTCCAGCATAATGCTCTAACCGACCCTTTACATTCACCATATAATCATGAGCAAATATGGTCATTTTCTGAAAAGTCTCGCGCGAATCTACTAGAATACGTGCTGTGTCATCGGTTACAAAGTCACGTAGAACCCGATAGCTCAGATTCAAACCCTGGTAAATTAGCGTAGATGGAGAAGCAGTCGAAAATTTCTCCTGGATATTGAGCCACTGCTTATGCAGATATTTTATGTCTGTTTGCAAATCACACTCGCTTGCAGTTCCTGCCATGGTACGAACTATGTAGCCGCCTTTTTCATCAGTAGTGAGTATCTGTTGCAACTTTTCCCGAAGCAGCTCGCGTTCAGTTTCGTCCTCAATGCGCTGTGAAATGCCAATACTAGATTCTTGCGGAAGATATACCAGCATACGTCCGGCAATACTGATCTGGGTGGACAATCGAGCGCCCTTAGTGCTAATTGGATCCTTAATGACCTGGACTAAAATATTTTCTCCTTCGTGCAGCAACTTTTCTATGGAATTATCGGCGCCCCCACCCTGGCGATACCCCCAAATGTCAGCTACATGTAGAAAGGCAGCCAGATCGAGACCAATATCAATGAAAGCTGATTGCATTCCGGGTAACACCCGACTAATACGGCCATTGTAGATGTTTCCAACTTTGCCACGACTGCTAGCACGTTCTATGTGCAATTCTTGAACTATCCCTTGCTCCATCACTGCGACACGAGTCTCTTGTGGAGTTATGTTTACAAGAATTTCTTTGCTCATATATGTGATGCACTATAGATTTTTATCAGTTTTGGAGAATATCTTTATGTTAAATTTTTCTAGTAACTGTGCTGTTTCAAATAGCGGCAACCCTAATACACCACTATAGCTTCCAGAAATTTCCATTATGAAAACTGCTGCTTTTTCTTGAATCGCGTAGGCACCTGCTTTGTTGTACGCTTCGCCACTAGTTTTCTTACCATAAAGGTAGTTACTAATTTCACTCTGGCTAATATCACGGAACCGTACTGCAGTAGTAGATAGACATTCCTGAATTTTATTCTGTGCAGCAACAGCTACCGTGGTCAATACTTGGAGGGTCTGGCCAGAAAGTGCTGTCAGCATCTCTTCCGCATGAGCAGCGTTTTCTGGTTTGCCAAAAATACGCCCCTTGAACGCCACGACCGTATCCGCCACCAGCACCGGCTTGAGGGGTAGACCACGCTGTACTAACCTCATCCACCCTGCCTCTGCCTTGGTTCGGGCAATTCGGCAAACATAATCTGTCGGCGACTTACCCTTCTTTGGAGTTTCATCAACATCCGCTGGGCGCGGCAAAGTCTCGCGCATCAACAAGATTTCAAAATTTATCCCAATCTGTTTCAATAACTCACGTCTACGAGGGCTACGAGAAACAAGATAAATGCGATTTTCTGGAAGAGCCATGATGGTTGATCCCTTAGAAATTCATGTTCATTTGAAGAGATTTTCTAATCATACTTTGACTTTATATTTACTATTACTTTCGATGATAAGGATGTCGCTTAATAAGCGATACCGCACGGTACAGTTGTTCCACCAACAGTACCCGTACCAAACCATGTGGTAGTGTCAGGGCAGATAGCGCTAGAACCTCATCTGCTGAATCTTTAATTCCGGAGTCTAACCCATCCGCACCACCAATGATAAATGCAGTATCGCCACCGTTTCTCATCCACCCAGAAATTGAATCAGCTAACTTGGCCGTAGTCCATTGTCTGCCGCGCTCATCCATCGCAACCGTGCGGCACTTAGACGGTAACGCTGCTAGGATACGTGTAGCTTCAGCACAAAGTACTTGTTCAATATTTTTACTTTTACTACGTCTCTCTGGCTTAATTTTCAGCAACTCAACAGGTAACTCTTGTGACATGCGCATTGCGTATTCTACAAAACTAGCTTCTACCCATTCTGGCATTTTGTTACCCACAGCCAATATAATGAATTTCATGGTAAAAACACCTTAATTTACCCAATATGACTGTATTTGGTTGATTTTGCTTCTCTAGTAGCAGAATTCAATTTATAACTGGCAGTTACAATATGCCATGAAAAAACGGTGTTTTAAGATTGATCTATAGTAACTTTCTCTGCCACCGTCGTTTCTAATTCAGTCCATAACTCTTCAAGATCATAATGTGCGCGCGTAGCAGGCAGCATTACGTGTACTAGTATATCTCCTAAGTCCAACAGCATCCATTCGCCAGATTGCTCGCCTTCTGTACCATAAACTACACCCTCTGCAGCCTTCACTTTCTCATGTACATTGTTTGCTAGAGCTTTGGCCTGACGAGTTGAAACTGCACTTGCGATTACCATACGGTCAAAAAGAGTAGTTATATTTGTTACGTCCAGCACCTTGATATCATGCGCCTTGACATCCTCCAACGCTGAAACAACAGTTTTTAATAGTTGACTGAGCTTCATATACCTTATATATACAATTGACTTGCTGCTATATGACTGAGAGCTGCATCAGGAATTAAATAACGCACACTTTTGCCAGCAGCAATACGTGCACGAATAATGGTTGCAGAAATATCTAACATAGTTGTCGGTGCAACAAATATCATCCCGCTAGTCGCGCTTCTGAGACTATCAACACTAGACACCCAACGCTGAGAGCATTCTTCTTTCAACTCCTTCGGTAACACATCATGATTTGACGTAAGCACATGGCCTGAACGTGCAACAATAATAAAATGACACAGATTAAAAAGCTCGCGCCAACTATTCCACTCGTCAAGTTTTATAAAAGCATCCACTCCTATAACGAAGCATAGTATGACTTTTTTTCGTAATTCCTGCTTGAGTTCACGTAACGAATCCACGCTGTAACTAACGCCGTCACGATAAATTTCACGTTCATCCAAAATAAATCTGGAGTTGCCTTGAATCGCTATTCGCACAATCTCTGCACGATGTTGCGGCGATGCAATAGGAGCGTATCGTAACCGCGGCACACCGGCAGGAATAAAGTACATCTTGTGTAAGCCCACGGCTTCAATAACTTCTTCAGCTACTTGCAAATGACCATAATGTATGGGATCAAAAGTGCCACCAAAAATTCCAACGAGAGGAAACTCAGATTTAGACATTGCCTATTAGGGTCAAGCAACACAGAAGTACAAGAAAAGTTACTATTAATCCTCTTCTTATCTCTGCATCCTTACCGTAAAGATTTTCTCTCATAAAAGTGTACGAGACATGTTGGCAAGCTCCTTAACCATATACCCAGTAAAGCGGGCAGCAGATACTCCGTCGATCACTCTGTGATCGTAGGACAGCGACAACGGTAACATTAAACGTGGAACAAACTGGCCATCGAGATATACCGGCCTGATGCTAGCACGAGAAACACCGAGAATAGCAACTTCCGGCGCATTAATAATAGGTGTGAAAGCTGTTCCCCCAATACCTCCTAAGCTAGAAATGGTAAAGCTAGCACCTTGCATCTCAGCGGGTTTAAGTTTGCCCTCACGGGCATGTATAGCCAGCTTACCCAGCTCTTCTGCAATGGCAACTACACCTTTTTGATCCACATCACGGATCACTGGCACCATCAGCCCCTTCGATGTATCAACTGCAAAACCGAGGTGGTAGTAGTTCTTGAACACCAAATTCATATCGACATCACTTTTATCAAGTGACGCATTAAAATCAGGAAATTCTTTTAACGTTACCATCGTAGCATGCATCAGAAAAGCCAATATCGTGAGCTTGACGCCGCCTTTCTGCACAGTTTCGTTGAATTCCTTACGTAGAACTTCCAGATCGGTAATATCGGCCTCGTCAAACTGTGTGACATGTGGAATCATTACCCAATTACGGTGTAAATTTGCTCCCGCCATTTTTTGGATGCGTAATAGTGGTTTTAATTTCACCGGTCCAAATTTGGCAAAATCAACTTCAGGCCAAGGTAGCAGATTCAATTCCACGCCATCGCTACTACCAGGTGGTTTTGATAATTCGGCTTTGACGTAAGTCTTTATGTCTTCCTTAAGTATGCGTTTTTTTGGACCACTACCACCAACCAGACCAAGATTTACACCTAGTTCACGTGCAAAGCGGCGCACGGAGGGGCTAGCATGCGCCTTGATAAAAGCAGCTTCGTTCACTGGCATAGAGGCTATCGGAGGCTTACGGGCAAGTTGCGGATTAGAAGCTTGAGCTGGATTAGGAATAGTTTCTACAGGGGCAGAGTAGGTAACTGGTGCGGACAGGTGAGCAACCGCAGCTGAACTATTTGTTTCATTGACTTCCATTACTAAAATGAGCGCGCCCTCGGAGACTTTGTCACCTTCCCGAACATTTATTTCTTTGACTACACCCGTAAAAGGAGAAGGCACCTCCATTGTTGCCTTGTCAGATTCTAGCAAGATCAGTGGATCTTCTCCTTTGACAATGTCACCGGGTTTCACCAGTAACTCGATCACGGGAATATTTTCGAAATCACCGATATCGGGAACTAATACCTGTTTAGTCTCTGCCACGCTTCTTCCTTCACCTGTGCGTCTGTGTTTAGAGAGTGATAACTTCTACATACCAGCCTTTTTATACCTTTACTGGATTCGGCTTATCCGGATCAATGCCATATTTATCCATCGCCTCTACCACAATCTCTGGCGATATTCTGCTCTCTTCTGCTAGAGCTTTAAGCGAAGCAACAGTAACATAGTAGCGGTCTACCTCGAAAAACTGGCGCAGCTTTTCGCGTGTATCGGAACGTCCAAAACCGTCGGTTCCCATCACTTTATATTGTCCCGGCACAAATTCACGTATCTGGTCTGCAAAGATTTTCATATAATCAGTTGCTGCCACTACAGGCCCATCACGCCCCTCTAAGCAAGATCTTACGTAAGATAATTTTGCTGGCTCTGTGGGGTGCAGCATGTTCCAGCGTGTTATCCCCAGTGCTTCACGACGCAATTCGTTAAAACTAGTGACACTCCAGATGTCAGCGGTAACACCATATTCTTCTTTTAGAATCTCTGCCGCCGCGATAACTTCACGCAGAATGGTTCCAGAACCAAGCAGTTGTACTCTTGGTTTCGAATTTTTTCCTCTTTCTTTATTACCCTCACGAAATAGATACATGCCCTTCAATATGCCTTGCTCTACACCCTTTGGAATTTCTGGATGTAAGTAATTTTCGTTCATCACAGTTATGTAGTAATAAACATCTTCCTGCTCTTGGTACATACGACGCAGACCATCTTGGATAATGACTACAAGCTCATAAGCAAACGTGGGATCATAAGATACGCAGTTAGGAATTGTGGAGGCTACCAGATGGCTGTGGCCATCCTCATGCTGCAAACCTTCTCCATTCAAGGTTGTGCGCCCTGCGGTGCCGCCCATCAAAAAACCACGGCAACGCATGTCTCCTGCTGCCCAAGCAAGATCACCAATACGCTGAAAACCAAACATTGAATAAAAAATATAAAAGGGAATCATCTGCACACCATGAGAGCTATAAGCGGTTGCTGCTGCTATCCATGACGACATAGCGCCCGCTTCATTAATGCCCTCTTGCAAGATCTGACCATTTTTGTCTTCCTTGTAGTACATCAACTTATCGGCATCCTCTGGTGTGTAGAGTTGCCCTGTCGAAGACCATATACCTAACTGGCGGAACATGCCTTCCATACCAAAAGTGCGTGATTCATCTGCCACAATCGGCACTATTCGCTTACTGATATTTTTATCTTTCACCAAGATATTGAGTATGCGCACAAACACCATGGTAGTAGAGGATTCTCGCCCTTCACCGCTGGCTTTAAGTAACGTCTCGAACGCTGATAATGGCAGTATTTCTAATGCTTCTGTCTTGTGCCGCTGGTGGCGATGGAGGAGCCCTCCCAATGCATTGCGTTTCGCTCGCATATAAGCTAACTCGGGCGAATCTTTGTCGAACATGAGATATGGCACTTCTTTTATTTTGTCGTCCGGAATCGGCAAACGAAAACGGTCGCGGAATAATATTAGAGAAGTGGTGCCCATTTTCTTTTGCTGATGCGTAATGTTTTGCGCCTCACCTGCTTCACCCATACCATAGCCCTTAATTGTCTTGGCAAGTATCACTGTTGGCTGTCCGGTGTGCTTTACTGCTAAAGCATAGGCGGCATACACCTTGTGTGGGTCGTGCCCCCCGCGATTTAGTCTCCAGATATCGTCATCAGACATATTAACTACCATTTCTAATAATTCTGGATATTTTCCAAAGAAGTGCTTACGCACATAAGATCCATCCCTGGATTTGAAGGTTTGGTATTCGCCGTCAACACATTCCATCATGCGTTTCTGCAGTAAACCTTTTGTGTCTTTTGCTAGCAACGGATCCCAGTAGGAGCCCCAAATCACCTTGATGACATTCCAACCGGCTCCACGGAAACCACCTTCGAGTTCCTGGATGATCTTGCCGTTGCCACGCACTGGTCCATCAAGGCGCTGAAGATTGCAATTAATAATAAATATCAGATTATCCAGATTTTCGCGTGAAGCCAACGAAATAGCACCCAGTGATTCAGGTTCGTCCATTTCACCGTCACCCATAAGGGCCCAGACTTTACGCCCCTCGGTCTTGGCCAAACCACGACTGTCAAGATATTTCATGAAACGAGCCTGGTAGATTGCCATCAAAGGCCCCAACCCCATTGACACTGTTGGAAATCGCCAGAAATCAGGCATCAGCCACGGATGTGGATAGGAAGATAAACCCTTTCCCCCCACCTCTTGGCGAAAATTATCCAACTGTTCCGCGGTCAATTCTCCC
The DNA here is from genome assembly GCA_965248035.1 of Nitrosomonadaceae bacterium. Taxonomy (GTDB): domain Bacteria; phylum Pseudomonadota; class Gammaproteobacteria; order Burkholderiales; family Nitrosomonadaceae; genus BJGV01. The sequence goes on along the minus strand of OZ252054.1, from coordinate 1,117,647 downwards.
AGTATAAAAGCGCGAGCATAAATACCTGGAGAAGAGTGCCCTTGTACGAGCACCAGGTCTCCGCCATGATTCTTGCTGGCAGCGTGCCAAAAATGGTTATAGCCCACATCGTAGAGTGTTGCAGCAGATGCAAAGGTAGAGATATGGCCACCGACATTTGTGTTTCTGTTTGCGCGTAATACCATTGCCATTGCGTTCCAGCGTACGTAAGAGCGAATACGGTGTTCCAGCGCATGATCTCCAGGGGAGCTCTCCTCCTTGCCGGGCGGGATAGTGTTTATGTATGCAGTAGTAGCACTATAAGGAAGATAAGCACCAGATCTGCGCGCCTTTTCTACTAGTTTTCCCAGTAAGTAATGCGCCCTCTCCGTCCCCTCGTGCACTATTACAGATTCCAGCGCATCAAGCCATTCCTGTGTTTCCTGTGGATCAATATCGGGTGTAGGTTCCATGCTTCTACCTTATAATTGTTACGTGTTATTACCCCTGTTAATCCGTGGCAAAACCCCCGCTTGAACACGACTTGCTGCCTCAATGGTATTACATAGCAACATGGCAATTGTCATTGGTCCCACTCCACCTGGTACTGGTGTGATATACCCTGCTTTCTCCTTAATCGAATCAAAATCTACATCCCCTGCAAGCTTACCATTAGGCATGCGGTTTATACCTACGTCTATCACTGTTGCGCTGGGCTTAACCATGTCAGCGGTAATCATTCGCGGTTTGCCGGTTGCCACCACCAGAATGTCGGCACGAGCTGTGTGTCCTGCTAAATCACGTGTTTTCGATGTACAAATGGTAACAGTCGCACCCTTCTCCAACAACATTAGCGCCATTGGTTTGCCAACGATATTGCTGCGCCCTACCACTACCGCATGCTGCCCCTCAACCTGAATGCCACTCTTTTCCAACATTTTCATCACGCCATAAGGAGTACAAGGCGGAAACACCGCATTACCAGTGACAAGCTTGCCAATATTGTTGAAATGAAATCCATCCACGTCCTTTCCCACTGCGATGGAAGCAATTAATCTTTTATCTCCAAAATGTCGTGGCAATGGCAATTGCACCAAGATGCCGTGGATTTTGGGATTTTCATTCAGCTCCTGAATACGGCGCAGCACTTCGTTTTCGCTTGCACTTTCAGGAAACTCGTGTACCTCGGAATAAATACCAGTTTCACGACAAGCCCTCGCCTTGTTGCGCACATAAATACTGGAAGCCTTATTATTCCCAACAATGACCACTGCTAGTCCTGGTTGTATACCTTGTTCTGTCAGGCTGTCGGCGCGAACCTTCCACTCGGCTCGTAGTTCATTAGCAATTGCGTTGCCATCTATAATCACAGCACTCATAATTTGCTCTAAATTGACTATGTCTTTAAGTATTTGTATGGGTAATTATTATTCTTTTCCCAGTAACAGCATCCGCCCCTGGCGTAGATCCCGTCAAGAGGGTGATTCCACAGAATTCTGATTTCGAGCAATTACCAGACCGCCCAATACTCGTAGTACTAGTCAAGGGGAAACAACCACGAGCAACTCGGCACCAAAGTCACCATCAAAAATCATGATCAAGGCAGGGTTGAAGCAAGTGTTTTTTTGAACTTTACCCGATATACCAAAGTTCCAACCAAAAATGTTGGTATGACAACCAGTACAGCCGCAAATACTCCTGCTGCTAGTATGATAATCCCGCTACTTGATGGTATGAAAATCGTAACAAACCAGATCGCAATAAAAGCTGCAGCAGCCCCACCGAAGAGCATAATTTTTTTACCACGGTTATAAAACCTCCAGAGAGCGCCAGAAACGCGCATCTCATCACGATACTCCTCTAAAACTAGGGTCAAACTATTATCATCCAGCATAGCTTGGTAACCGGCAGTTACGGCAAATACGTCACTACTGTCTTCTGTCCGGGACATATTGTTTATAAATTCGATTCGTTTCTGTGCGCTCTTATCACTCATGCCTTTTTTCACAAGCATTGTGTGTAGTGATGCCAAAGCATGTTCACGAGGATTTGTTGCCAAGTTAAGGCTCTCACCATGACGCCACATAACCCCAACCAAATAGAGATGAATCGTCATTTCCAGAAATGGGGGCGCAAAATCATATCCCTTGTCCTTGATGAGAAGTAGCTGTGAAGCCAGTATTTTTTCGCCATGCTGAACACAAATATCATGCGTCGAAATACCAAGGTTAGTTTTTATGTCACCCAATGTCGTAATTGTGATCGTATCTGGCTCAACTTTGAATTTATCGATATGCGTATTATATACTGACACACAAGTTCTTAAAGCAGCGCTAACTTAGAATAAACGTTTTTTTCTTCCTCGTGGTCTTACTATAAGATTTACGAATCTTTTCAAGGTATTTGCGTCGCATACTCATTATCATATTAGGGTTGTCTATTGGTTGCTTGTTGGTTGCTGTATTTTGGTGTAATTCTTACCTAAGCGTCGCTCCCATTCTTGATTTATTTGATATACAATTACGCGATAAATTTACTCAGGAAAACCGCTGAGTAAATGATTAACCAACAAATCAAAATATATGGAAACACTATGAACATAGCGTTTGGGTGGATTTTGCATCAAGGATGGGCCGCTGTACTGGTATCACTAGTGGCACTACCAGCCCATGCGCAACTAATGATTGGCCATATGGGCCACGGTGGAGACTGTTCTATAAAAACAGGAGCCTTTCCTGTCTCATTTAACGCCTATGAAAAACCAAAGGGCCAGCTTCCCCCCACACATGCCTATTGTGATCACGTACCAGAAGTCGGCGAACACATTCTAACCGTTGACCTGCAGGGTACTAAATCTCGTGAAACACCGATTGCTGTGCGCTTAGTATCAGCAACGGAAGGCCAAAGCGATGGAAATACGATCATGTCTATGCCTGCCAAATCATACCCATCTGGAAGCATTACGCTTGCGGTAAACTTGAAAGAACGGGGCCAATATAACCTGCTACTAGAAACAGAGAAAGCTGGCAAAATTAGCACAGCGGTCAGCATCCCAATACATGTAGGTGAGGACGGTGGCCATGGCGGACATTTTGGCATTGGTATGATAGAAATTGCACTGTTGCTAGGTGCAGGAGGAGGTATTGCTGCTTTTTTCTGGTTGCGCCGCAAACCGAGTAAGACTGTAGAGAAACCCCCGCAACAATAGTACTGTAGAACATCTGCAAACGCACCTGCTTTAAATTTACCCTAAATCTACATTCCTAGTAATTTTTTTAGGATGCTATTAAATTTCAATAACAAAATCGCTAGCAGCTTTCTATCGAGAACCAGTTTTATTTCATCTGCTTGTATTGCGGGTCTAATGTAGCGGAGTAACCGCTTCCAGCGAGGATTAGTCCGCTGCAGAATCTGGTGTGGTGAATGATTTCGGCAAAACAGAGCTCTTGGGATAACCCGCCAAATCAAGTGCGCTGTTCCAGCTACCCTTCTCGAATCCTTTCAGTATATCGTTTCCAACAATTAGAACTGGCACTACCAGCTCCCCACCAACGGCCTTTTTTAGAGCCTCCGCATCGGCAGGATTATTCTCAGGGCTTTTCTTAGAAAACGGAATACCACGGTTCGTTAGAAGCTCTATTGCATTGATGCATGGCTCGCCGCACTTGCTGTTATATAAAGTCACTGGAAAATTTTTCATGGCCTGTTGCAAGCTATAGGGCATTTGCGCTTTTCCTGCTTGATTTCCCAATTCCTTTTTCTGTGCACTTATCGCTGTAAGTGGTGGCTGGGTGTCAGTGTAATGTACCTTACCATTGGCATCCACCCAGCGGTACATCTCTGCTGCACTGGCAATCTCTGCCAGAAGAAATGACAGGGGGATTAGAACATATGCTACTTTCATCAAATTCTCTCCTTTCTGCGTAACAGGCATAAGCATTTTACCCTTGGTCGTTTACTTAACCGCCATGCCACAATGACGTAACAATGCATCTATTTTCGGCTCACGCCCACGTAATGCTATAAACGATTCTAACGCCGTTCGGCTCCCGCCCACAGCAAGAATTTCATCACGAAAACGTGCGCTGATCTTCTCATTCATCACCCCATCTACGCTCTCTTCAAACATACTATAAGCATCAGCAGACAGTACTTCTGCCCATTTGTAGCTGTAATAACCCGCTGCGTATCCGCCCGCGAAAATGTGTGAAAAACTATTGGGGAAACGATTGAATCCTGGTGGAATAATAACCGCCACCTGCTCACGAATCTCATCTAGTAACTGCAATACCGTTTTTCCCTCATCCAGATTAAAATCGAAATGTAGATGCATGTCAAATAGTGAAAACTCTATCTGACGCAAGGTCTGAAGGCCGCTCTGAAAATTTTTCGCAGCAAGCATTTTGTCGAACAATTCTCGAGGAAGCGGTGCACCGCTATCAACATGCTGTGTCATATAAGCCAATACTTCCCATTCCCAGCAAAAATTCTCCATATACTGACTGGGCAGTTCCACTGCATCCCATTCCACTCCGTTGATACCAGAGACACCTAGTTCTTCCATCTGAGTAAGTAGGTGATGCAGGCCATGGCCGAATTCATGAAATAGGATTATGACCTCATCATGGGTAAAAAGTGCTGGTCGTATTTGGCCATTGAGGTTTACTGGCTTTGCAAAATTGCAATTAAGATATGCCACTGGCGTTTGCATCTCATGACCTCCGGTCTCAATTCGCCTGCGGGTAATAGCGTCGTCCATCCACGCACCACCTTGCTTGCCAGTACGCGCGTACAGATCAACATAAAATTGTCCTATCAATTTTCCATCGGCATCGTTGATGTTGAAGAATTTTACATCAGGGTGCCAAAATTGCACGTTCGGGACCCCTTCCGCTGAAGTGATAGTTATACAGTAAAGATTTTCAACCAACTTGAACATACCCGACAGTACTTTTGTTTCAGGGAAGTATTGTTTTACCTCCTTATCGGAGAATGCATAGCGATCAACCCGTAACTTCTCACTAACGTATGCTAAATCCCACGATTCAAGTTTATTCAGCCTCAGTTGATCAGAGGCAAACTGAAACAATTCTTCCAGATCAAGCTTAGCATGGGGCTTAGCTTTAGTAGCCAGCTCAACAAGAAAATCAAGAGTTTGCTTTGGCGTGGAAGCCATTTTTGATGCTAGTGAAACTTCAGCGTAGCAATCAAACCCAAGTATCTGTGCTTCCTCCTTACGCAACTCAAGTATCTTGTAGATGAGCGGAGTATTGTCCCAATCAGCCTTACTACCAGAACAATGGTCAGATGCTTCGATCTCACTAGCACGTGTAGAATAAGCATGATACATTTTTCTGCGTAACTCCCGGTTGTCAGCATACTGCATGATCGGCTGATAAGAGGGTGCGTGCAGCGTAAATTTCCAACCAGAAGCGCCATCCTTTTTGGCCGTTTCTCTTGCTGTTTGAAGCACATCATTCGGGATACCTGATATGTCTTCTACGTTCTCTGTATGCAACACAAAATTATTAGTCGCATCTAGCAGGTTATCGCTGAACCTTGAAGAAAGTGTAGACAATTCTTCTTGAATACTGAGAAAGCACTTCTTTTGTTCTGGCTCCAATTCTGCACCACCCAGACGAAAATCTCGTAACTCATTTTCGACTATCATTTTTTGGGCACAGCTCAGGCGCTCAAATTCGCTGTCATCATGAAGTTTTTTGAATTTCTCAAACAATTCTTGGTTTTGCGCTAGCTCAGAGTAGTATTTAGTAATTATCGGTAAATTGCTGTTATACACCTCACGCAATTCTGGGCTGTTCATTACTGCATTTAAATGTGACACCTGACCCCATGCACGAAATAGGTGCTCATGAACGTCCGTCATTGGCTGCACAAAATTCTGCCATGTCGGTGCAGCGGCTTTGCAAAGTACCTTTGCAACAATGGAACGGCTACGGGTTAGCAACTCTTCCACAGCTGGGGTGATGTGTTCAGTTCGAATATCCGATAAGCGCGGCAGCCCAGAAAAATCGAGCAAAGGGTTAGTCATATTGATCCAGATATGTTTCAGATATATCGGCTACGGATAAAATGTATGCCTAAAATTAAAGCTCAATCTTCGTATACGACAATGCCGTTTGACAAGGTATACTTTACCCTTCCCTGCAATTCCATGCCAAGGAATGGTGTGTTCTTACCTTGGCTTTTAAGCGTCATCGCTTCGACTTTCCAGTATTGGCCCGGATCGAAAATGCACAAGTCAGCGGCGGCGCCTAGAGACAAATGACCGGCTTCCACGCCAAGTAATCTAGCGGGTTCTGAGGTGATTTTAGCCAACGCCACAGCCAACGGAATCTTCATTTCTGTCGCCCATTTCAATATAAGCGACAACAGTAATTCCAAGCCCGTGGCACCAGCCTCAGATTCACCGAAGGGCAGCAGTTTCGCATCTTCATCAACTGGCGCATGGTCGGAACATACCGCGTCTATCGTCCCGTCCATCAAACCAACACGTAACGCGTCGCGATCACTTAAACCTCGCAATGGCGGAATAAGGTGACAGTTAGAGTCGAAGAAACTAATGTCCATTTCTGAAAGATGGATGTAATTGGCTGCCACATCGCAGGTGATAGGTAAGCCCTGCTGTTTTGCAGCACGTATCATGGCGACCCCTTCTGCGCTGGAAACCCTGCATAAATGAACCTTAGCACCAGTTTCCCTTGCTATTATGACAATATTCGACAAGGCAATGATTTCCGCGCACACCGGGATCGCTGGCAAACCTAATCGGGTCGCCACTTCACCATCGTGGGCTACCCCGCTGTTAGCAATACCTGCATCCTCAGGGCGCAACCAAACACTAAAGCCAAAGGTAGAAGCATATTGCATTGCCCGCATCATCACTCGCGTATCAAGAAGCAGTTTCTCGGATTGACCAAAAGCGATGCAGCCAGCGTCGTGCAATTCAGCCATTTCTGTCAACCGTTTGCCTTTCAAGCCCTGAGTTAGAGCACCAATAGGATAGACATGAGCCAGATTTAGACTCTTAGCGCGGTGCTTTAACATCTCCACTAATCCCGGTTCATCTAGCGGCGGATCGGTATCAGGAGGACATGCAAGACTAGTGACACCCCCCGCTACTGCTGCTCTCATTTCAGATTCAAGCGTGGCCTTGTATTCAAGGCCTGGCTCACGCAAACGCACTGATAAGTCCACCAGACCTGGGCATACTATCAGCCCTTTTGCATCGATTATGTGGTTGGCCTGAAAACGAGTAGGCTCAGCGCCTATAGCAACGATCTTTCCAGCAATGATAAATACATCGTTGACAGCATCCATACCGTTTTTAGGGTCTATCACACGCCCGTTTTTAATAAGGATTCTCATAAAACTCTATTTTAGGTTATAGAAATGAACATAAAAACCTTACTCGGTAACACAAAATTTTGTATTCATTAATAATTTCAGTTTCCTGCCAAAATTGTCATTACTGCCATCCGAACTGCAATACCAAAAGTTACCTGCGGCAGAATTACCGACTGTTTTCCATCGGCTACAGCTGAGTCGATCTCAATACCACGGTTCATTGGGCCAGGATGCATGACGATAGCATCATGCTTGGCTAGAGCTAGTTTTTCCTGTGTAAGTCCGTAATACTTAAAATATTCTTCAACACTAGGAAGACGCGCACCTAACATACGTTCATTCTGCAAACGTAACATCAACAACACATCTACATCTTTTAGTCCTTGAGCCATGTCATGATAAACATGCACACCAAGACGCTCGACTTTGGTCGGCAACAAGGTTTTAGGTGTAATTACCCGTACTTCAGGTACCCCAAGAGTAGTTAGCGCATGAATTTGTGATCGTGCTACCCGTGAGTGCAAAATGTCGCCAACAATAGCCACGCGTAGATTATGAAAATCACTTTTGTAACGGCGAATGGTAAACATATCTAACAACGCTTGGGTAGGGTGCGCATGTCGCCCGTCACCAGCATTTATGACGTGCATTTCGGGTCGCACATGGCGAGCTATCAAATGAGCTGCGCCGCTTTGTGAATGTCGCACAATAAACATATCAGCTTGCATTGCAGAAAGATTGTTCACTGTGTCTAACAGCGTCTCTCCCTTAGATTGAGAGGAAGCTGCAATATTGAGGTTTACCACATCCGCTGATAGCCGTTTGGCGGCGATTTCAAAGGTAGTACGAGTGCGGGTACTGGGCTCGAAGAACAGATTGAATATGGACTTGCCGCGCAGCAACGGTACTTTTTTAATATCACGCTCGGGGACACCAACAAATGATTCAGCGGTGTCGAGTATGTTTAACAAAATAGGACCTGGAAGCCCCTCAGTAGTGAGGAGGTGTTGCAGTTCACCACTTTTATTTAACTGCGGGTTATTATTCATTATCCCGGAGATATTTTGTCATATAAACTCAGACTTAGTTTTCCGTTAATACTCTGTTCTAGAGCCAGCATTTTATCCTCTAATAAAACGATCGTCGCTCCGACATAATTGGCAGCGACAGGCAACTCCCTACCACCCCGGTCTACTAGAGCCGCAAGGCGGACGCTAGCAGGTCGTCCATAGTCAAATAATTCGTTGATAGCAGCACGAATGGTGCGCCCTGTATAGAGCACATCGTCTATCAGTATTATATGACGACCTTTCACTTCGAACGGAATGTTAGAAGGCTTGACCTGAGGATGTAGACCGATTTGACCGAAATCGTCTCGGTAAAAAGAAACATCTAGAGCGCCAAGAGGAAGCGTAAGTCCCAAAGTCTGGTGCAGTCGCTCCGCTAGCCATACCCCGCCGGTGTAAATACCAACCAACACAGTGTTTTTGGTAACATCTGGCCGCATTTTCTCAGTCAGATCAGCTAGTAATTGTTCTGCATCAGGTAGGTACATATTGTCTATCAAAATAAGATTGTAGTATCAGTTGAGCTGCCACTTGATCTAATACTAGCTTTTGTTTTTTTCTCTTGATACCCGCTTCCCGTAACGTCACTCTGGCAGCAATGGAAGTATAGCGTTCATCCACAAGCTTAGCACTAATGCCGAAACGACCCTCCAGGCACCGCGCAAATCGTCTGCTCAAACGAGTTAGCTCGTGATCTGTACCATCAACATGAGTAGGCAACCCTACCACCAATTGCACTGGCTTCCATTCTTCAATTAGTTTGGTAATGGTGTCGAAGCGCCGTTTTGTAATTCCTTCATGCACTGTAGCAAGTGGATGCGCTAAACCTAGTCCTAAATCGCCCACCGCCACACCGATGCGCTTCTCGCCAAAATCGAAAGCCAAAACAGTTCCAACAAGGGGACGCTCTGCATCAAGTGCTAAATGCTGCTGATTTTGCATGAATAATATGGTTAATCCTTAATTAAATATGCCGCTCTTAAGCATGCCCTGCTTCACCTGACAAACTGGAATAATCTATGCCCAGCAATTGCATCGCGGCTGGCAATCGCTCATCCGGTGATAACTCAAATATAATACTAGGTGAAGCCTTCACGGTGAGCCAATCATTCTGAGTTAGTTCATGCTCAATCTGACCTGGTGCCCATCCTGAGTACCCTAGCGTAACCAATACTTGTTCCGGACCCTCTTCGTTGGCAATCGCCTGCAAAATATCAAGTGAGGTAGTAAGCCCTAATTCATGGCTTGTCGATAGAGTGGATTGCCACTCACCAGCTGGCTGATGTAGCACAAAACCGCGATCTAGCTGTACCGTACCTCCAAACAATACTGGCAGCCCTTTAAGAAGCGAGTTTTCACAAGGAATTTCAAGCTGATCGAACAAATTTTCCAAAGTCGAATCAATATTCCGGTTAATCACTATAACTAGTGGAAACAAATCCCAAGGCATAACAAAAGGGAAATTTCAAGGTTCCGTACACGGTGCCTTATGTCATGTACACTAGTGGCTATAAATTTGGTCGGAAGTTTTTAACATGGTTATCCCCGATCTCCATAGCTCCCCTCACAGGATTTTTAATCTAAGGTAGTTTATATTAAACCACCAAAACAGTTTTTAAAACTTAAATGCTACTTCTGGTTCTTCAGTCACTTCACCCGCTTCTGCTCCATTGTCTAAATCCTTAAACGCTTCAATGGGACCGGTACCGCCAGTGAACGCTTCACCATCAGAATCAAACTGCACTCCTAATAACTAGTACCCTCTGCGTCCTCCCCAGTGACTTGTTTAAGTGGTACTGATACCTCAACATACAACTCAGACTTATCCCCAGCGCACCCTGCTCATTGTGCTCACAGATATAAATAAGCGTCTTGGAAAAACAAGTATCTGCCATTACCGGCATGGCGATCAGAAAATGATGTGTCAGATTAATGCTTTGCATGAAAGTACTATTACTATACTCTCTATTGTAAACTGGTTGCCGCTTCCCCACAATTCTCCCAGCACCCAAAAATGAAACACGTCGATTCAAAAACTGGTATTGAAATAAATAACATCCGATTGCCGCACAATAAAAATAACCCAATTTATCTCCATATAATCTATAAACTCAATAGACAAGATAGCAATAATCGAGAATAACTCTTGTAAGCCTTATTTTCGTGTAGGTAATGACTGTGTGGATAACGAATATTTTGTACAAATCAATGGAACACGAAAATCTCCATCTTATATAACTTGCGATTAAACTGACTGCTTGTAGTATTGCACTCCTTTGAACCGGGAGCTAAGCTAGAGCATTCGTCGTAGCTCTTGCGATCGTTCCATTTCTGCTTACAACAAATTCCACGAAGGACTGACTCAGCAAGATACCCTATGAATATATCTACACTAACAGCTTCAGAACTAGGGCATCGACTCAAAAATGCTGGATTGTTTCTCCAAACCGGTACCTTCATCACTCATTTGAAAACTTCGATCCCCAGCGTTGCTGAAGGAATCAGGTTGCTTTACGCTGATTACCCACTAATTGAGCACTTAGATTTCGCGGACTTCCATGTTTCCCTTACATACCCTCGTAATCTAAGACGTTGGCTCAAACCACAGATTCAATTTTTGTTTGATGGTAAGCCCCCGGTTAGTCCACTGCCAGCTGACCAAGCCTTTCCTATGTTGGAGTGGGGGCTTAATTGGTGCGTGTCTAGCCATGCCAATCACTATTTGATCATCCATGCAGCAGTAATCAAGAAAGGTGGTTATTCTGCCGTGTTACCCACCCCACCCGGATCAGGTAAGAGCACTCTTTGTGCGGCCTTGGTAAACCGTGGCTGGCGATTACTCTCTGATGAACTTGCCTTGATACAAATCAGTGACGGAAAAATCGTTCCACTTCCACGACCTATCAGTTTAAAAAACCAATCTATCGATATTATTCAACGCTACGAACCTGATGCTGTCCTCAGTCGAAAAATTAGCGACACAATAAAGGGCACGGTTGCCCACATGAAACCACCAACAAACAGTATCGTTCGCGCAGATGAAACTGCCCAGGCTGCTTGGGTGATTTTCCAAAATATCAGGCTGGGGCACCTACCCAACTGAAAAAATTATTAAGATCCCGTGCATTTATTCGGATTGCTGATAACGTTTTTAATTACAGCCTTCTCGGGATAAAGGGATTTGAAACCTTAACTGGATTAGTTGGTGCGTCACAATGTTATGACTTTACTTACAGCTCCCTGGAGGATGCTATTGAAACATTTTCAGTGCTAAAGCCACCGGCCGCCTCAAAGTGAACCCGAATCTATTGGTATTAAGAGTACTTCGGAACCCTGAAGTAGCAATTTCTCTGAATCTAGCAGACTGGGATTTGCTCTTGCGCCATGCACGATGCTCGAACCTACTAGCACGAATTCACTCCTTACTGAATGAACGAGGTTTGATTGATCGTGTACCCCCAAAACCCCGTGATCATCTTGAATGGACACAAGTTATCGCTGAAAGGCAAATCAAGGCAGTTCATTGGGAAGTCACTATGATTCGGAAAGCACTAGCAAAAGTAGGGCCTATAATTCTTCTTAAGGGAGCCGCCTATGTTATGGCAGAGCTACCACCTGCTAAGGGGCGTCTTTTCTCTGATATAGATATCATGGTACCCAAAGATAATCTCAATGAGGTAGAAGCCGCCTTAATGCTCCACGGCTGTGCCACCACCCATCATGATACCTATGACCAGCGTTATTACCGTAGATGGATGCATGAATTGCCCCCCATGCGGCACATCAAACGCTCATCTGTTATCGATGTTCATCATGCAATTCTGCCGGAAACAGCAGCTATCCATCCTAGTCCTGACAAACTTCGTGCGTCAGCGTGCTCGTTAGATGGATATGTTGATTTGAAAATTCTTGCCCCAGTTGATATGGTATTACACAGTGCCGCTCACTTATTTAATGAGTCGGAACTAGATAACGGCCTTCGGGATCTAGTCGATATTGATAGTCTGTTAAGTAATTTCAGTAACTTACCATCGTTCTGGATTGTACTTGTGGAGAGGGCAAAGGAACTAGAACTGACACGTACGCTTTTTTATTCTTTACACTACACAACGCGCATACTACATACACATATTCCGCCGAGTACAATGAAAGCCATAGAGATTGGTCGTCCGAATCCGTTAACATTAACATTCATGGATAAACTTTTCACTCGAGCGCTCATGCCAGATCATCCGAGCTGCTCAGACTGGCTAACAAATACTGCAAAACGAGGACTTTATGTAAGGGGAAATTGGCTACGCATGCCACCGTTGCTGCTTGCGCGTCATCTTTTCCACAAAGCCTTTATTTCACCCAAGCCTGAATAATCGCTGCCTCCCAATGATGAAAACCACTACGTACCATGCATTCTGATACTATCCCTGGCAGCAATTTCTCAAACAGTCTTGTGGTATAGTAATCGAGCCTCATAGCGCGCTACGGTTACAAAGTAATAATTATGGCAATAAAGAGATTGAAGTAACATATTGTGAAACACCTTTACTCCAATGGGCTGAATTAAAATGAGTGCTATAGGTGATGTGAAAAATACGCTGTTCAGTTATCAAGGCATATCCAATTATTTGGAAAATAAGAGCCTGGACGAAAAACTCCTACATCTTGCGGAAATGACAGCCAAAATCCTTAGTGCTGACAATTGCTCAATCATGTTGTTTAGCAATACGGAGTCTAAAAACTCGCATATGCGAGTTTGCGCTAGCTACGGCATGTTGCCAGCTGTTGCATATAAAGAGTCGATTGGAAAGGGCGAGGGTATGCAGGACACGTTGTTGCGACTGGCCAGTCCTTACTAATTGAAGATATAAAAAAATCTGGGTTTGCCAATCGAGCTCGGCGAGCCAATGACCCGCGTAAGAGCTTGATCTCCTCGCCGATTGAAGTTAACACTAGTATAATAGGTGTGGTCAACGTATGCGGGCACAGAGAAGTTTTTAATAAACTCGATCTGAACCTGCTCGATGTAGTTGCCCTGTTCATTGGTAAGTCCATTCAAGCGATACAACAGGAGATACAACTTCAGATCTCTCTCAACTCGCGTTTCGCCCAACTGGCACTAATACAAGAAGCACAAGTAAACATTGTGAATTCGCCTGGGAATGCCATGCAAAATCCAGGACAAGTTGCAAACATTCTGACCAAATCTTTCTACAAGGAGATGACTAGAGCAGGCTTTAGTTCAAGCCAGATTATCTATGCTGCTTCGGAAATCATCACTCGATTAGATATCAAATTACAGCGACATAATAAAAGAATGGAGCATGAAATTGCGAAGTCCGCAGACAAAGTTTCGCAGAGAGAGAATTACTACTGAGTATAAATCTGAGAAACGTACTTTTCTATCGCACTAGATCTAGGGTCCCTAGCCTAAAATTGTCGAATTTATTTACACAAACTCTAGTTTGTTTTCGTTTTATTCGATTACCAGCCTGTATATAAACAAGAATTAAATAGTGGCACAGAAATTGCTGATATTTATACTTTAAGGCTCATCTGGGTGCATAAAATACATTGTGATTTCTCACACAGAATTCCACACTCAATAGTATTAGCATTATTTTCTATAAACATTTTAAACACTACATAATGTCTTTTTATTTCAGATTGTTCGTGCTGTTAGGTTTATCGCCCTTCTGGCTCTGCCATGCTGTGGCTGCAGACAGTTTATTGTTTAAGTTGCCATATTCATTAAATTCTGAAAATCCCAAAGAGCTAGTATTGATTGCTCTCAAATACGAACACGCTGAAGGTGTCCCGCGGAATCATGCTAAAGCTGCTACGCTTTATTGCAAAGCAGCAAAAATGGGTGATGCTGACGCAGAATTCTTTCTTGGGTGGATGTATGCCAATGGACGCGGTGTTTCGAGAAGCGATAGTATAGCCTCACATTTATTTGATATGGCTGCAAAACAAGGACACGCTCACGCGCAAAAAATGGGGCTTTATACCAAGGCCTCTGCATCGGCATCGTTTCCATCCTGCTTGTTAGAAACGCCCCTTCAACAGACTGAAAATGGGAAAAATGCGATTTATCCCAACAATTATATCTTCAAACTAGTGACCAAACTGGCTCCACTCTATGCGGTAGATCCACAGCTGGTGATGGCTATCATCTCTGTTGAATCTGGATTTAATGTGTGCTATCACCTAAGAACGCACGGGGCCTGATGCAACTTATTCCTGCAACCGCAAAGCGCTTTCACGTCAAGAATGCTTTTGATGCGGAGGATAACATTAAGGGTGGTATGGCCTACCTTCAATGGTTGTTGACATTTTCAAGGGCAATGTGTCTTTGGTTGCTGCGGCATACAATGCAGGAGAACGAGCTGTTGAAAGATACAACGGAATCCCACCTTATACCGAGACAAAGAACTATGTAAAGAAAATCAGGAAGCTCTATAAGAAACGAATCCACCCGTATCGTACCAGTGTTGTTGGTAGTTGAACGGTTGTTTGCATCGCCACACTGATTACAAACGATATCAACAAACCGTTTTCACATTCTATCGCTAGTTTTAGCAAGGCTTAGATTAACTAACAAGTTTAGTTTGCTCGCTAACTAGTTTTCAATTAATTTCTAAAACTATAATCAACAAATGTGAAATGAAATATTGAGTACTAGACAACTATCAATCAGCAACAATTACTAGTTTTTCAATAATTAACAACCGTACTTTATTAAATTTTAATCCGTTTCAGGGGTGGAATATTGAAGGAAAACTTAGGCAACAACATGAGCGATGTACCAGTCCAATGCTTGCTTAAGGCCGTCATCAATTCGATGAGTTGGTGTATAACCTAACAACCTGATAGCCTTGGAAACATCCGCCTGGGAATGACGAATATCACCCTCACGAAAAGCCACGTACTGAGGCCTATGATTCTTCAAGTTTGGAAATTTTCTCACTAACAAAGAACGTATCATTTCATAGAGCTGGTTAAGGCTTGTTCGTTCGTTAAGTGCTACGTTGTACATCTGATTGACCGCCTCAGGATCATCGGTCAGCGTTGCAAGAATGTTTACTTGAACAACATTCTCTATATAGCAAAAATCCCGGCTGGTTTCCCCGTCACCATTTATTCGAAGTAATTGGCCCTTAATAAGGGCAGCAATCCATTGTGGAATCACGGCAGCATAAACACCATTCGGGTCTTGCCTTGGGCCAAAAACATTGAAATAGCACAGCCCTATGGACTTAATACCATAACAACTAGAAAATACTTCAGCATAAAGCTCATTGACGTACTTAGTGACCGCATACGGTGAAAGCGGTCGGCCAATCATCGATTCCACTTTGGGCAAATCAGGATGGTCACCATAAGTTGAACTGGATGCTGCATAAACAAAACGTTTCACGGAAGCATCTCTCGATGCCACTAGCATATTTAGGAATCCAGAAATATTGTTCTCGTTTGTCAGAATGGGTGCTTCAATTGAGCGTGGCACAGACCCTAGAGCTGCATGATGTAAGACATAATCCACCTCGCAACAAGCCTTCTTGCAATCTTCCAGCTGACAGATATCCCCTTCAATAAATTTAAAATTAAGCCAGGCCTGTGTCTCTACCTAATCCTTTACCTGATTGAGATTGTGCATGTAGCCGGTTGAGAAATTGTCTAATCCAATTACTCTCTGGTTCAGCTTGAGCAGTGTCTCCAGTAAATTGGATCCGATAAAGCCAGCAACGCCGGTAATTAACCAGCAATATTGATGCTCTTTCAAATGCTCCTGGGCACTCTGATATTTTGTCATGTCCAACTTACTCTTTGTCTTTTAAATTCAGAGCCGCCAGACATTAAGGCCAGTTTTGTTAAGCGCTTTTTGGTCAAACTGAGATTTAACATCAATGAAGCACCCCCTCTCAATAACCTTGGACTGAAAATCAGATATTGGCCTCTCAATAAACTCTTGGTGAGACACCGCAGCAATAATCGCCTCAGCACGTGGAAGACTCTCCCACGATTCAAGTTCTACACCATATTCATGACGCGCTTCTTTAGCGTCCGCCACAGGGTCATGAATATGCAGCTCAACTCCGTATGATTTTAGTTCATGTATCAATTCAGCAACTTTAGAATTTCTCAAATCAGGGCAATTTTCTTTGAACGTCAGCCCAAGCACATTTACTTTCGCACCTTTGACATTACAATTGGCTTTAATAAGCTGCTTTATCGTTTGTTCTGCGACAAACTTTGCCATACTGTCGTTGATACGACGCCCAGCTAAGATCACCTGGGGGCTGTATCCAATCATTTCTGCCTTGTGAGTAAGATAATAGGGATCCACACCAATGCAGCGCCCCCCTACCAAACCGGGACGAAAAGGAAGAAAATTCCATTTGGTGCCGGCGGCCTGCAAGACCTCTAATGAACCAATTTCTAGCTTATTGAAAATAATGGCTAACTCGTTCATCAATGCAATGTTAAGGTCACGCTGAGTGTTTTCGATAACTTTGGCAGCTTCAGCAACCTTAATACTTGATGTGCGGTGTACACCAGCGGTTATTACACTTTCATAGAGCACGGCTACTTTCTCTAGGGTACCCTCATCATCCCCTGCTACAACCTTTACGATTGCTGTAAGTGTATGTTTTTTGTCGCCAGGGTTGATCCGTTCTGGAGAAAAACCAACGTGAAAATCTTCTTTCCATTTCATACCAGAATGCTCCTCTAAAATCGGAGCGCAAACTTCCTCAGTTGCTCCAGGATAGACTGTAGACTCATAGGTAACTATGACACCACGTTTCATATGCTTCCCAATATTTTCACTCGCATTAATAAGCGACGTAAGGTCAGGCTGGTGAGCAAGGTCTACTGGTGTGGGGACCGAAACTACAATATAGTCAGCCAAAGACAACTCACTTGGATCGGTAGTCACAGTTAGATTCTTTGCGGCTTGCATTGCATCACATGAAACCTCGCCAGTCGGATCGATGTAACGTTTATAGCTCTCGATTTTGCTACTGGAAGGGTCATAGCCTACAGTTTTCCCTTTTTTACCAAATTCAACTGCCAAAGGTAATCCGACATATCCCAAACCAACCACAGCCACTACGCTCATAAGTCATCTCCAATCAATTTATTGTTGTTCGTCTTACTACAAGAAAACATCGCGATTCCAGCCTCGCCGCTTAAACCAAAATCGCTGTAATCTTGCAAGAAAATAATTCTGCTACCTTCTTATATCAGCATATCATATCCAAGAATAGCGACAGTGTAAGTACAGAAAAACGCTTAGATTTTTTAGCTAATGTATGTATCGGCGTATGGTTTAATATGGGAATTATATACAATAGTGCCGAATCACACATCAAGAGGTCATTCAGTAAAGCGGCCTGGTTAAGATTTCGGAAAGGCCAGAATTGAATTGTTATTCTGGAACACGGCTTAATGACTGTCCTACCAGCCGTGCCGTACTAGGCAAGTTCATCTCAGCATCTCCTGATTTCTTAAAGGACCCGATCAGGGCAAATGTCACTATAATCGTGATGGACACAATCGGCGCAATGGCCAGAAAAACGATAACATCTTCCAAGCTCTGCCAAAGGGGAGGATTATACAGAATAAACGTTTCCAGAACACCTGCTGCGATTACGGCGAGGATTGCGACAATGACGGCAACCCATCGCAGTTTCATGTGGTGTTTGTCTAACTGATTCAGTTCCCCGATTGCATCCTTATCAAGGGCTTCGGCTCCAATGTCGGGATCATCAGTGAGAGGTATCGTCATTTCTTGATCTTTTCAGCTTGTCTTTGAAATGCTCTGCTATCAACTCATTCGGGATAATGATGCCTCGCTCTCCCTTCTTGTATTTGGTGTACCAGGGACCATCCTTAATGTGCGTTAAGGCCGATAATTGGCTCGCGGAGAGAGATCCATATATGTCGTAGACGGAGGATATCAGGTCATCAACATCTTGATCAAAAACACTCTCATGAACAAGCGGAATCGGATTGAGGTTATATACCCCATGCGGACGGAACGAATAGTAAATGCCTGGGATGACAGGTCCGTATTTCCACGCCTGAACATAATCGTTGACCAAAGGACGTTCTAAAACCGCTAAAGTCCAACCATGCGTCATGTACGTGAGCTTGAGCAACCGCATAATCGACATGGCGACACCACTCTGATTCGAAAGATTGATCAGACGATTAGCGACCTGCCGACTATCGTATGGAGAGACCATAGATCTGGATTAGATTTGATCAAGTTGACTCATATCATGTGGTTTTATTGGCTCCGATGTCAAACATAACCTCAAATGTCAGAAAGGCCAGAGTCCATCGCTCTGGCCTTTTTACGTTGAGGATTACAGTTAATTCGTAAAAACGCTTGGCAATTTCGGCACTATCCTATAAAATACAGTTATTGAAGACAGGAGATTGAAATGACCAACGCACCCGGAAAACACTATAGGAAAGGAATCATGCTTAAAGGGATATTCAAAATGTTCCCGGATGATGCGACAGCCGAAGCGTGGTTTGTTGCTCAACGATGGGCACATGGTGTAACTTGCCCACATTGCAATTCCAGCAATGTTCAGACTGGCGCAAAACACAAGACCATGCCCTACCGGTGCCGGGAAAGGGAATGCGCCAAGCGTTTCAGCGCAAAGACGGGTACGATTATGGAAGGTTCAAACATCGGATTCCAGGATTGGATGATTAGTATTTACCTGATGACAACCAGCCTGAAAAGCGTTTCATCCATGAAGCTCCATCGGGAGTTAGGCATCACACAAAAATCAGCATGGTTTATGGCGCATCGCTTGAGAAAGGCACTTGAGACCGAACAGTGGGAGTTTTCCGGTCCGGTTGAAGTGGATGAAAGCTACTTTGGCGGGCAAGAGAGAAACAAGCACAGTAACAAACGCCTAAATGCTGGCCGGGGTGTGGTTGGTAAAACTGCCGTTGTCGGGGTTAAAGACCGAGAAACCAATGAAATTGTAGCCCAGGTGGTACAACGCACCGACAAGGAAACCCTGCAAGGTTTTGTCCATGCGAGCACAGAACCTGGCGCGGTAGTCTATACGGATGAAGCTCGCGCTTATATCGGACTGGATGATACTTACCGACACGGAAAGGTGAATCATTCAGCCGGGGAATATGTCAAGGCTCAAGCCCATAACAATGGCATTGAATCTTTCTGGTCAACGCTCAAGCGAGCGCACAAGGGCACTTTCCACAAGTTAAGCCCGAAACATCTGCAACGCTATGTAAACGAGTTTTCAGAACGACACAATCTTCGCAATTTCGATACGCTGGATCAGATCAAGACAATATACCAACAGGCAGAAGGAAAGCGGATTCGATATGCAGACCTGATTCAGCCCAATGGATTGGATTCTACTGCGAGAATTCAATAATGCTGGATAAGACATCGCATGACCATCTGTGGGGCAAAGTATACTTTGGCGATTGTCTGGACATCATGAGAGATTTGCCAGATGATTCCATAGATTTGATTGTTACTTCACCCCCCTATGCTGATGCTCGTAAACACACTTATGGCGGAGTCCCGCCAGAAGAATATGTTAAGTGGTTCTCTGACCGTAGTGAACAGATGTTACGCATCCTTAAACCGACTGGCTCGTTCGTTTTGAACATTAAGGAGCGGGCAAAGGACAGCGAAAGACACACTTATGTTCTTGACTTGATTCTTGCCATCAAAAGAGATGTTGGGTTTCGGTGGGTAGAGGAATATATGTGGCACAAAACAACAGCGGCACCCGGAAAGTGGAAGTATAGATTCCGCGATTCATGGGAGCGTTTGTTACATTTTTCAAAGACGAAGGAACTGAAAATGAATCAGGACGCTGTAAAGGTTCCGATTGGAGATTGGACGGTAAAGCGCCTGAAAAACATGAATCAAAATGATTTGACTCGACAGGAATCTGCAACCAATTCAAAGGTGGGCCGATGTATAGCGAATTGGGATGGAAAATCCCTTGTGTATCCGACAAATGTGGTACATAAATCTCCTGTAGCTCATAATACCGGACATAGCGCGGCCTTTCCCGAATGGTTGCCAGAGTTTTTTATCAAGCTATTCACGGATGAAGGCGACATTGTTCTGGACCCCTTCCTGGGTTCTGGCACTACTTACAGGGTAGCAGCCCGCATGAACAGGAAACCGATTGGAATTGAAATGAACGAAACCGCTCCCTTGTGTCTGGATGAAGTGGATGCCGCTCTCTTGGATTAGTGCAGATTCTTTAGCACATCACATTGATGTTTTGCAGGAGGCCGCAAGCCGAGCATCTTCTGGCGCGGCGACAAGGCGCGTGAAAAACGTGGTAGACCCATTTTCATCGTTGTTGGTTGCATCGGCTTATGACGTGGAAAAAGCCGACAAACTGATCGAATTACAAAACGCAGAATCAGGATTGCGCGGAATGAGCAATGCGCTCGGACGATTTCACCAAAGCGTTTTGGCTTCCGTGTCTGGATGGGATGACCATGATGCAGGATATGATCTTGAATGCAAAAACCGATGTATTCTTGCCGAAGTAAAGAACAAGTGGAACACTATGAATGCAGGCAACCGGCGCGAAGTAGAAAGCGAATTAAAAACAGCCGTAAGGCAGAAGTCCGGGCAATGGCAGGGATACCTTGTCCTGGTCATCCCTAAACATCCTGAACGATATAAAATCCCGCTAGGCCATCGAGTCCATGAGATCGACGGGGCATCCTTTTATCACAAGGTAACAGACGACCCAAACGCCATACATACCTGTTCGATCACCTTTGTCGCGTGATGACACAATCAGCGGACATTGTGGGGCACTGTCGCGCCATTATGGAAAACACACTACCACCGAGGAAGTAAATGAAACCAACTGCCAAAAACAAACGACCAGTCGTTACCCTCAAGCATTATACGTATCAGCCGAGCAAAGCAGAATTAGAAGCGGATGTTCGGGTAAAAGCCACATTTGAAGAAGCGGTTAGCGCAATGGCCAAGACTGTAGAAGTTAGGCACGAACGGAAAAATTTAAAATAGAGATTCACATCAGAATCAATCACTTATCCGGGTTTCGGCACTATTGTATATAATTCCCTTATTTATTATTAAACTTTCTTTTTTTATATATGAAGACTATGACAAGTTTCGGTCAGTTTCCACAGAAAAGGATGAGGCGTCTGCGACGCGACGAATTTTCACGCCGTCTGATGCGGGAAAACCAATTACTCACAGATGATTTTATTTATCCAGTATTTGTACTGAATGGGAAAAATCGTGAGGAAAAAATACCCTCAATGCCTGGAGTGATACGACAAAGCGCAGATATGCTGATGCATCAGGCGGAAAAATGCTTACAACTAGGTATACCGGCACTTGCGATTTTTCCGGTAATCGAGCCCAGCCAAAAGAGTCTAACTGCCGCTGAGGCCCTCAATCCCGAGGGGCTTATTCCACAGATAGTGAGCAAGCTGAAGAAGCACTTCCCTGAACTCGGTATCATCACCGACATTGCTCTTGACCCATATACTAGTCACGGCCAAGACGGTTTGGTTGATGCCAACGGATATGTGATGAACGACGAAACTGTAAAGATACTTGCACAGCAAGCATTAGTGCATGCACAGGCCGGAGCCGATGTAGTAGCACCGTCCGATATGATGGATGGGCGCATTGCCGCGATACGAGATGCCCTGGATAGCAAAAAATACATACACACCCGCATTCTTGCTTATTCGGCGAAGTACGCCTCTGGTTTTTATGCCCCCTTCCGCGACGCGGTAAGTTCCGCCACCAGTTTAGGCGAAGGGGGCAAATCTACTTATCAAATGGATCCGGCCAACTCAGACGAAGCAATATGGGAAGTAGGAATTGATTTGGAGGAAGGCGCTGATATGATAATGATAAAGCCTGGCATGCCCTATCTTGACATTGTACGACGGGTGAAAGATCAGTTCAAAGCGCCTACGTTTGTCTATCAGGTCAGCGGTGAATATGCCATGCTTAAATCTGCCGCACAAAATGGTTGGCTTGACGAAAAAACGTGTGTACTAGAATCGTTGCTAGCTATTAAGCGCGCAGGTGCAGACGGTATTCTGACTTATTATGCAATGGATGCAGCTGGCTGGCTTAAACTGGACAACTAGAAAGCAATGCACAACGTCATGCTCTATGTCTATGCCAAATTACAAAAACTTGGCCTCAGCAATTCCTAGAACAACCATGGTGCCCGCTTTCTTACTTCATTTAGGGAGATCCTCGCCCCTTCAGACCACACTGTATTAATAACGATTCTTAATTTTTCCTGCAACTAATCTTCCTCTATGTAATCTGGATATCTGGCAGCACCATCGAAATCGCCATTTGTTTTTGGATACTCTCGCTCCTGAAGGAAAGATTCCAGGTCGCCGAAATTGCTACCTGCTTCTGGAGGCAAGTTCTCCTGAAGAAAATATTCCATTATCGCGCCTTCCTCTTCTCTAAATCCTGTTTCCGGATTAATTTTCGCCATCACAATGCCAGCGGGAACAATGTCATCGGGAGTTGTATCGTCTGCTTTGGGGACATCCTTCAAGACCTTGCCCATATAACTTATCCATATCGGCAGGGCAGTACGACTTCCTGTCTCTTTATTACCCAAAGATTTAGGACTATCGAAGCCGACCCAAGCTACTGCGACCAGATTGGTCTGAAAACCACAGAACCAAGCATCGACAAAATCGTTGGTAGTGCCGGTTTTTCCGGCCAGATCATTGCGACCAAGTTGCTTTGCCCTAACCGCAGTACCTCGTTGTACGACATCCTTCAGCATGCTGGTCATAAGATATGCGTTGCGTGGATCTATTATCTGCTTGGCATCCCCTCCCGCCAGGACTGGTCGAGCTCGTTCCAGTACATTTCCTTTTTCATCTTCTATTCGCTGAATAAGGTAAGGTGAAACGCGGAAACCTCCATTTGCAAATGCTGCGTAACCTATTACCATCTGCATCGGAGAAGCCGACCCTGCACCCAGAGCCATGGGAAGATAAGGTGGATTAAGTTTGGGATTAAAGCCAAAGCGGGTGATGTAATCTTGGGCATAATGGACTCCAATTGCCTGGAGAATACGAATAGATACCAAGTTCTTTGATTTAGCAAGCGCCTCACGCATGCGTAAAGGACCCGCATATTTACCGGCATAGTTTCTTGGCTCCCATGGTTTGCTTCCAGTTTCTTCAGCAGTAAAAGAAATTGGCGCATCATTTATAACAGTAGCCGGAGTAAATCCCTTCTCCAGAGAAGCAGAATAAATGAAAGGCTTGAAGCTAGAACCAGGCTGGCGCCAGGCCTGTGTAATGTGGTTAAATTGATTGCGGTTAAAATCAAAGCCTCCCACCAGTGCACGAATCGCCCCGTCTTCGGGGTTCATTGAAACCAATGCACCTTCAGCCCGAGGAAGTTGTACGATCTGCCATGCTCCCTTTTTGTCCTTCATTACACGGATCAATGTCCCAGGACGAATACGTTTCTTACCGTCACCCACTTTCCCGCTAAGAAACTGTTTTGCGAAACTAAGGCCGTCACCCGAGATCTTTATACTTTCTCCACCTTTACGGTATGCTCGAACAAATTTAGAATTGACAGCCAGCACTACTGCAGCGTAGATACTGTCGCCATCATTCACACCTCGTAGTGCTTCTTCTAGTATCTCCTTCTGATTGATACTATTTTTAGGCAAATTAATAACCGCCTCGGGACCACGATAGCCATGGCGCTTGTCATGATCCATAACACCTTGACGTACAGCTTCGTAAGCTGCTTCCTGATCTAGTTGTCTCACAGTTGTGTAGACCCTAAGACCTTTGGTATAAGTTTCTTCCTTGTAGTGTTCATATACCTCTTGGCGTGCCATTTCTGCCACGTAATCGGCACGCAAAGGGAATTCGCGCAATTGATGTTTTTTGTAGACTACTTGCAGTGGCTCTTTTTTCGTATCCTTGAACTCCTGGTTGGAGATAAGGTTGAGTTTCTCCATGCGCCGCAACACATAAAGTTGTCGTGTCTTGGCGCGCGCTGGATTGACCACCGGGTTTAAGCGTGAGGGTGCTTTGGGCAAACCTGCCAACATGGCCGCCTCAGCTAAATTGATATTGTTCAGAGTCTTCCCGAAATAAACCCGAGCTGCAGAAGCAAAACCATAGGAACGCTGCCCGAGATAAATCTGGTTCATATAAAGTTCGAGAATTTTGTCCTTACTCAAGCCATGTTCGATCTTGAATGCAAGTAAAGCTTCACTAAATTTTCGTGTTAGAGTTTTTTCTTTAGTCAGAAAAAAATTTCGCGCTACTTGCATTGTAATGGTGCTCGCACCCTGTCTTACTACACCAGAGGTAAAATTAGAATAGGCAGCACGCAGTATGCCTAAGTAGTCCACTCCACCATGCTGATAAAAACGCTCGTCCTCTGCGGCTATAATCGCATTTTTGAGGCGCTCTGGCACCTCATCAATATTCGCTAAGTCGCGGTGTTCTTCGCCAAACTCTCCAATTAACAAACCTTCTTCACTATAGATCCGCAAAGGAATCTTTGGACGGTAGTCAGTCAGCACTTCAAGCGATGGGAGTGTAGGTATAGTAACTAGCGCGGCAAAAGTGATCAGAAGGGCAGCTAGCAAACTCAATGCAAAAAATACCCCAATAATGTAAAGACACAAACGCGCTAGCATGTAATGTAAATTTTGAAGGTTAAAATCGAAATTAACATCATAAAATTAAAGGATTTAAATAGATTCTTTTTCCAGTGAATGCTGCGCCCCTAAATTTGCCACAAAAAGTACTGTAAAAGATGTAGTGACCTTATAAAACCACTAACGTTCATTAATGTACAGCGGTCTTTGGCATGTAAATTTAAATAAATATTTACAATTTAAGGGATATATACCTCTTTCTTCCACGAATGCTCTGCCCTTAGGTACTGCCACAATAAACGTGTGTAATTATGTAATTATAAGAGAAATTTACTAACAAAATAATATTTTGCATGTACTTATAGTCCCTGAAATCTTATAACCTATTTTTTTTATATATATTGCCGATAGTTAACCCATGTTCAATAAAGAAATTAATATAAACCTGGATTTCCTTCAGACGAAGCCGCCACCATTAATAGGTGTGGATATCAGTCCGTCATCGGTGAAAATGGTTGAGCTCTCAGCAGTTGGAAAAGACAATATCGCATACCGCGTTGAACGTTATGCTATTGAGCCCCTGCCCAAGGACGCCATGCTTGATGGCAATATTGTGAATTTAGAAGCGGTAGGTGAGAGCCTGGAGCGCAGCTGGAAGCATATGGGAACACGACTCAAAAATGTTGCTATGGCATTGCCAGCTGCGGCAGTGATCACCAAGAAAATCATTGTTCCAGCAGGACAACGTGAAGATGATCTAGCTTTCCAGGTCGAAACCGAAGCCAACCAATATATTACTTTTGCTCTGGACGAGGTAAATCTCGATTTCCAATTGATGGGGCCGGCACCTAATAATCCAGATGAGATTGAGGTACTGATCGCTGCCTCTCATAAGGAAAAGGTAGAGGATCGTATAGCTGCAGCGCTGACCGCTGGTCTGAAGACTGTAGTCATGGATGTTGAGCCGTATGCTGCACAGACCGCTTTTGAGCTAATTGAACGTCAGCTTCCCAACGGCGGCAAGGATCAGATCATTGCAGTTGTGGATATTGGTAGCACAGTCATGAGCATTAATGTGCTACTCAATGGGCAATCAGTCTACATGCGAGATCAGCCGTTTGGTGGAAACCAACTCTCTGAAGATATTCAACGCTGCTTTAACCTTTCTCCGAAAGAAGCAGATACTGCCAGGCGTAATGGAGAGCTCCCAGACAACTATAAGACAGATGTACTAAATCCATTTTGCGAAGCCTTAGCACTGGAGGTGGCTCGCGCAATGCAATTTTTCTTCTCTTCGACCCAATATACTGAGGTCAACTATATTTTTCTGGCTGGCGGATGCGCTGCCATCCCTGGGCTGGACGAAATTGTTGCAGCTCGCGCTCAGGTAAATACATTAATTGTTAATCCATTCGCTGACATGGCTCTATCTAATTGCGTTAGACCGAAGCTACTAGGTGCAGATGCTCCTTTGCTTCTGATAGCCTGCGGCCTAGCTATGAGAGCCTTTGATCCATCATGATCCGTATTAATCTGCTCCCTCATCGCGAACTCAAGCGCAAAGCGCGGCAGCAACAATTTGCCGTCTTGGCTAGGATAACATTTTTTCTCGGGCTCCTAACTGTAGGAGTGATCCATCTCATGATCACCGGACAAATCGAGCATCAGGAAAACCGCAATAATTACATGACGGACCAGATTGCGATTCTCGACAAACAAATTGATGAAATTAAGAAAATAAGAGCGCAGACCCAAGCACTATTAGCACGCAAGCAAGTAGTTGAGACCTTGCAAGATAATCGATCTGATGTGGTACATCTGCTTGATCAACTAGTGCGATTGCTTCCTGATGGTGTTTACCTTCAAAGCATCAAGCAAACCAATCAGACTATCAATCTGACAGGATATGCTCAGTCAAATGCACGTGTGTCAACGCTGATGCGCAAGTTGGAGTCCTCACCCTGGTTGGGATTACCATCATTGATTGAAATCAAGGCGTCTAATGTGAATAATGCTCGCCTTAATGCGTTTAGTCTTAATGTAACTCTTATTCGCTCGTCTCAGAGTGCTGGTGACGAAAACTCTACTCCGGTTATTGCTGCAAAGCTCTAGAGAGACTAAATATTTAAACCGCCATGAACTTGATAGAAGAGATAAACCAACTTAACACCAAGGATCCAGGAAGCTGGCCGTTAGTTATAAAGGCTAGCGCACTTGCTATTTTACTTGTGGCAATCGTAACCACTGGCTATTTCTTAGATTGGCAAGAACAATGGGAGTCCCTGGATCAAGCCAAAGTAGAAGAAGTAAAACTTAAAGAGACCTATCTCGTCAAAAGAAAGATGCGGTTAATCTGGATATCTTACGACAGCAATTAATTGACATTGAACTATCTCTTGGTGCGCTTTTGAAGCAGTTGCCGCACAAGTCTGAAATGGACGCTCTTTTGATAGATATTAACCATGCCGGGCTGGGACGTGGACTGCAGTTTGAATTGTTCAAACCTGCACCCAGTGAGATCATTTCCGAGTTTTACGCCGAACTACCAATCACTGTTCGTGTCACCGGGAATTACCATGACATCGGTGCATTTGCCAGCGACATCTCGCAATTGCCACGTATCGTAACACTTAACAATATAAGCATTGTCCCCGATACTAAGGGGGATCTGGTAATGAATGCTACTGCAAAAACGTTCCGCTACTTAGATGAAGAAGAAAGTGCAGAACAGAAGGGAGGGAAGAAATGATGAAGTGGACTCGTCTACTGCTATTAATGCTTCCTTTAACTCTATCAGCCTGCGGCAAAGAAACACATAGCGATCTGGAAGCATTTGTCAAGGACTCTGGAAAAGGCTTACGTGGGCAGGTAATCCCTGTCCCCGAGGTCCAGCCCTACTCTCACTTTCCCTATAGTGCATTTGAAATTCCTAACCCCTTCAAACCCCGTAAGAGCAAACTGACAAAAGGTGAAGGTGGCGGGCTTCGGCCTGATCTGGAACGTCGCAGAGAAGCCTTGGAAAAGTTCCCTTTAGAAAGTTTGAAAATGGTTGGCTCTCTTGAGCAAGCCGAAAAATCCTACGTGCTTGTTATGGCCCCTGATAAGACTCTCCATAGAGTTAAAGCAGGTGGCTACCTAGGACAGAATTTTGGGTTGATATCTAACATCTCGGAATCTGAAGTAAATTTAAAAGAAATCGTACAGGACAGTACTGGTGACTGGGCTGAACGTATCAGCACTTTAATGCTTGAAGATCAGGAGTAGAATAAAATGAACGTTCCGAAGCTTATAAATCCTCATGCGTGGCTTGGATACAGCCTATTATTTGCCATAGCCTTGCCTACATTCGCTGCTGACGCGGACCCGGTACCTGCTACTAAGGCTCCTCAATTTAGCATCGAAAACATTAGTGCTTCTACCTCTCTGGGTAATCTTCTGGTAATCAAAGTGTCGATGAACCAACCACTTGCAAATCCCCCTGCAGGCATTTCTTTAAACAACCCAGCTCGGATTTACTTTGATTTTTTTGACACTTCTAACGCAATTGGTAAAAACACACAGAGCATGGGCGAAGGGGAGCTACGCAGTATAAACATCGTACAATCCGGAAAGCGGACTCGTTTAGTGATGAACCTTTCCAAGCCAC
Organism: Nitrosomonadaceae bacterium; assembly: GCA_965248035.1. GTDB lineage: Bacteria > Pseudomonadota > Gammaproteobacteria > Burkholderiales > Nitrosomonadaceae > BJGV01. The sequence goes on along the minus strand of OZ252054.1, from coordinate 1,088,899 downwards.
TTGAATATGAAACAAAAATTGAAGATAAAATTCTTTTTATCACCCTTTGGGACGCAATGTCCGAAAATATAACATCTCGTACAACTACACACTTTGCTGAATACAATCCCAACGAGCAAAAACTCAGTTTACGTAATGTGGAATTTCGCCGTGGTGCTAGTGGAGAGGGCCGGATACAAGTTGATTTGTCGGGTTCGGGTGCGGGAATTGATATCCGCAAGCAAGGCAAAAGTGTAATTATTGAATTTCTTAAGGCAACCTTGCTACCCAACCTAGAACGACGGTTAAATGTGGTAGATTTTGCCACACCAGTACAAACCGTCGAAACCTTGTCTCATGGAGAAAATGTGCGCATGGTGATCGAGTCCACGGGATTATGGGAACACTCGGCGTACCAAGCAGACTCAAAATTCATTCTGGAAGTCCGGTCTTTGGCAGAAGACTCCGATAAGCTTACGAGGGGAAGACCCAACCAAGCTGGCTATGTTGGTGAAAAACTTTCTCTTAATTTTCAAAACGTGGAAGTTCGTGCAGTACTACAGGTAATTGCTGATTTTACTGGGCTCAATATCATTACCAGCGACACGGTCACCGGCAACCTCACTCTACGCTTAAAATACGTTCCCTGGGATCAGGCACTAGACATCATGCTTCAGGCCAAAGGGCTGGGCAAGCGTCAAACCGGCAACGTGATTCTGATAGCGCCACGTGATGAAATTGCAGCCAAGGAAAAACTTGATCTAGAAGCCCGCCAACAGATCTCTGACATAGAACCGATCCACACCGAAAGCTTTCAGATGAATTATCAGAAAGCCGAAGCGATGATGGCGCTATTGGGTGATACAAATCAGAAAATGTTGACCAAGCGTGGCAGCGTAGCCATGGATGCTCGTACCAATACCTTATTTGTGAGAGACACCCCTACTCAATTGGAAGAAGTACGCAAACTACTTGAGCAAATCGATGTTTCCGTTAGACAGGTAATGATAGAAGCTCGTATTGTGGAAGCGACTGACCTATTTAGCCGAAATCTCGGCGTACGCTTTGGCGTCCAAAACGTAGAAGCAATCAATAGCCGTAATCTTGGAATGAGTGGTTCATTGGATGGCATCCAAGGTTCGTCTTCATTGGCGGGTGGTACAGCTCCCGCTGGAGTTCCGCCTCTTAACGTCAATCTACCTGCGGCCGGTCTTACAGGCGCGTTAGGTGGGCCTGCTGCCCTTGGCCTCAGTCTAATCAAAATCGGTAATGGCGCCCTGATCAACCTAGAATTATCTGCACTGGAAGCTGACAGCAAGGGTAGAGTTATTTCCAGCCCACGTGTAGTGACTGCTGACCAAGTCGAGGCCATTATTGAGCAGGGTACTGAAATACCCTTCCAGCAAGCAACTAGCAGTGGTGCTACTAGCGTCTCGTTCAAGAAAGCTGTTCTTAGTCTCAAGGTTACCCCACAGATTACACCCGATGACAATATCATTATGGACTTGAACGTCAACCAGGACACCGTCGGGCAACAAACACTTGCTGGGCCTGCAATCAATACCAAGCGAGTTTCCACGCAAGTTTTAGTGGAAAATGGTGGTACTGTAGTTATCGGTGGTATTTTCGGTCGAACTGAAAATAATGCAGTAACCAAGGTGCCACTACTGGGAGACATTCCAATTCTAGGATTGTTGTTCAGAACTAATTTGAAACAGGACGACAAGACAGAACTAATGGTTTTCATTAACCCACGAATATTAAAGGAAAGCCTCAATCTGCGCTGAATATAGAAAGTTTTTCCTCATGAGGAGATAAATAAGTACGATGTAATATCTACTCTATAGTTAATGGCCGCATCGAGTCAATCTGATGCGGCTTTTTTGTGTCTACGCGGTTTGTATTTTTTCCGCTATAATTGTCTAAATGGAATCAGCTAAACTAAAGGTAACAATGAAGAAAATAAACCATACTAAGAAAGAAGTAAGTAGCAATATTCTTTTTGTGGGCATGATGGGTGCAGGGAAAACCACCGTCGGAAAATCTCTGGCTAGCTGCTTAAACAAAACGTTTATCGACTCGGATCATGAAATCCAGAAGCGTACCGGTGTCAAAATACCCGTAATTTTTGATCTAGAAGGTGAAGCAGGTTTTCGCAAGCGTGAAACGGAAATGCTACGGGAGTTATTAAAAATAGATAATATGGTGCTTGCAACGGGTGGAGGCGTGATATTAAACATGGAAAACCGTGAGCTTTTAAGGCAAAACGGCACTATTGTATATTTACAAACAACGGTTAATGATTTATGGCATCGGACTCTACACAGCAAGAACCGACCATTACTTCAAACCTTGGATCTCCATGCCAAACTAGCAGAGCTTTATGATCAACGTGACCCTATCTACCGTGAAATTGCGCATATCGTTGTTGAGAGCGGGAAGCAAAGCATCCGTCAGATGGTAAAATTACTCGTACAACAACTCGCTTACCCTGCTTTAAGCGTAGATCAGACTAAAACGAGCACGTTGTAACAGATTAGCCAATCGATTCTAGTCTAGTAGCGCCCTGATACCAATAACACAACATGCAAACCATTACCGCAAGTCTTTTCCCCGAGTTAAACGAATCTAGTTACCCGATCCATATCGGTAGCAATATATTGAGCAAGTCTAGCCTTATTCTTCCACATCTGTTGCAAAAACGGGTTGCCATAGTCACCAACACCACGGTGGTGCCCCTTTACATGGATGAGCTGCACGACGCACTGAAAAGTCATGGCATAGTTACTGTCCCAATCATCCTACCAGACGGTGAGGAATATAAAAATTGGCAAACACTAAACCAGATTTTCGATGCTCTTCTAACAAACCAATGTGAACGCAACACTACGGTTATTGCACTGGGTGGTGGGGTCATTGGTGACCTTGCTGGGTTTGCTGCTGCCACTTATATGCGCGGGGTGCCCTTTATCCAGATCCCGACCACGCTTCTGGCCCAGGTGGACTCTTCTATAGGCGGCAAGACTGGTATTAATCATCCCCTCGGCAAGAACATGATCGGCGCCTTTTATCAACCGCGCATGATGTTGGCAGATAGCGCAACACTAGATACCTTACCCAAACGAGAATTTAACAGTGGTATTGCTGAGATCATCAAGTATGGTCTGATCCGGGATCATGCGTTTTTCGACTGGTTAGAACAGAACATGAATAAGCTTTTAGCAAGAAACCATGATGTATTGAATGAAGCAATACGGCGTAGTTGTATGAATAAGGTTGAGCTTGTAGCAGCCGACGAACGTGAACGCGGTGTAAGGACACTGCTCAATCTGGGACATACCTTCGGCCACGCTATCGAAAATGCAATGGGCTACGGTGTATGGTTACATGGTGAAGCTGTGGCTGCAGGTACGCTGCTGGCTGCAGAATTGTCGAAACGCATGCACTTGATTGGAAATGCTGAAGTCGAACGTATCCGAAAAATCTACTTGCAGGCTCGGCTTCCTGTTGTTGTTCCTAATCTTGATTCTGAAAAATACCTGCACCTAATGGGACGGGATAAGAAAGTAGAAGGCGGAAAAATGCGTTTCGTGCTGCTTAAACGTATCGGTGAGGCTACGGTATGTTCTGATGTACCCATATCGGTCCTAACCGAAACCCTTGTGAAATGTGCCGTCAATGAATGACTTAGCATCCTATGCGGTATCATCAAAAAACTCTCACGGCCGACGTATCAAGGAGAAACCTCTTCCCGGACGTAGCGAATTTCAGCGCGACCGAGATCGTATAATTCATTCCACTGCATTCCGTAGACTCGAATATAAAACTCAGGTTTTTGTCAACCATGAAGGAGACCTATTTCGTACGCGCCTAACACATTCTTTGGAAGTGGCTCAAATCGGTCGCTCAGTTGCTCGCAACCTTCGTCTTAACGAAGACTTGGTTGAGGCCATCGCACTAGCACATGACCTGGGTCATACTCCATTCGGCCATGCTGGCCAGGATGCATTGAACGAATGTATGAGAAACCACGGTGGCTTTGAGCACAACCTACAATCATTGCGTGTGGTGGACGTACTGGAAGAACGCTATGGTGCTTTTGATGGATTAAACCTATGCTTCGAAACTCGTGAAGGTATACTAAAACATTGTGCAAAGAAGAATGCCAGAAACCTAGGTGATGTGGGTGAGCGCTTTCTTGCAAATCAACGGCCATCTCTAGAAGCACAGCTTTCCAATCTTGCTGATGAAATTGCCTACAACAATCACGATGTGGACGACGGCCTACGCTCTGGCCTTATCACGCAAGAGCAATTAGAAAAAGTTAGTATTTTTTCCCGCCATCTAGCAATGACAAGGAAACGGCATCCCAATATCTTAGGACGGAGGTTGATTCAGGAAACAGTTCGTCGCATGATCAACACCTTGGTAGCAGATTTAACAAAACAAAGTACGGCCAATATCGCTAGTGCCAAGCTAGTTAGTTTGCGCACTGTTCTAGCTGCGCCATGTCTAATTAGTTTTAGCGAAAAAATCAAGCAAGAGCAACAGGAATTAAAGAAATTCCTGCACGACAATCTATACCAGCACTATCAAGTAGCACGTATGAGCAACAAAGCACACCATACTGTAGATATGCTATTCAATGTATTCAGTGAAGACACCCGATTACTCCCACCAAAATACCAAGTAAAATCTCATCAAGACAAGCACCAGGCGATAGCTGATTACATTGCTGGTATGACTGATCGCTACGCAATCAGAGAATACAGAAAACTGTTCACTATAGAGGAAAACTGAATAAACAATGCGATTCGCAATTCTTTAAATATGTAGCACTTTAATATCAAAGCTGGAAACACCAAACGTTGATCAATACACCAAGATATTCCTCTCAACAGTGTACGAAAAAGTCAATCACTGGTAAGATTTGCACTTTCGTAAATCGGTACTATAGTAGGAGCGAATGAACCCGATAGGATCGTTTGCACCACCCTACTCCAGAGCAATACAAACCATGAGTCACAAAGATATACCCGCTCTGGATTACTGGAAATTAATAGGCTAGTGCTCAGTAAGCTTCCGAATGACAAAGCCAAGAAATGATGCATTGCTACAAGCTCTGCTGCGACAGCCTACCGAATACACGCCGGTGTGGTTAATGCGCCAGGCTGGACGCTATCTTCCCGAATACAACCGGATACGAACCCGCGCCGGTGATTTTCTTTCATTATGCAAGAATCCCAATTTCGCTACTGAAGTTACCATGCAGCCTCTGGCACGCTTCCCGCTAGATGCGGCAATTTTGTTTTCCGATATTCTTACTATTCCCGATGCAATGGGACTAGGGCTATATTTTGCTGATGGTGAAGGACCTAAGTTCGAGCGTCCCTTGCGCGAAGAATGGGAAATTCGCTCGCTCACGGTTCCAGATCCTGCTGTGCACTTAAGTTATGTGATGGACGCTGTTTCGCAAATTCGTAAAACTTTGGATAACCAAGTACCGTTGATCGGTTTTTCTGGCAGCCCGTTTACGCTTGCCTGCTATATGGTGGAAGGTTGCGGTGGTACCGATTTTCGCCAAATCAAAACAATGCTCTACCAACGACCTGACCTGCTGCACCATATCCTAAATATCAATGCCCAATCTGTAATTGCTTACCTCAACGCACAAATTGAATCTGGTGCACAAGCTGTAATGATTTTTGATACTTGGGGTGGTGTGCTGTCACATTCTGCCTACCAGCAATTTTCTTTATATTATATGAACCAAATATTAGCAGGGCTAAAACGCGAGCACGATGGCGAGCGTATCCCCAATATTGTATTCACTAAGGGCGGCGGACTATGGCTAGAAAATATTGCTGACCGTGGCTGTGATGCAGTAGGGCTTGACTGGACCATAAATATTGCTGAAGCGCGTAGACGTATCGGTCACAAAGTTGCAATACAAGGCAACCTTGATCCTGCAGTGCTATTCGCAACACCAGAAATCATCACCGCTGAAGTAGAAAAAATTCTTATTGATTACGGTAACGGCAGCGGACACGTGTTCAATCTCGGCCATGGTATTTCTCAATTCACCTCACCGGAAAATGCTTTGACTCTAGTAGAAGCTGTCCATTCCTTGAGCCGAAAATATCACTAATTCTGATCACTACCATAGTCTTCCAAAATAATTAAAACGAGATTATTTTCGTATATAAAATCAATTATATTATCCAATCCGAACAAAATAGAATAAACTGCTTTTTTAAAAAAACCACCAACTACTTATGTCTCGAAACATCTCGGTATACCTGCTATTAAGTCTGTCTTTATCACTCACTGCTTGTGCGAATTTTAAACAAACAGCAGATAATACTTCTCACAAGACAGATTCAATAAAAGAGAGTAATAGGTTTTATATACTACCTGACCTAGATCACAGTTTAATACAATCTCCAATTAACATTCGTTCTTTAAAACAAGAAACAACAAACACACATGTAATAACTTTCCATTACCAGGATAAGATAAAGGCGGTTGAAAATTTAGGTCATACTGTACAACTAGATTTTGCTGCAGGTAGTACCGTCTCTTATGAGGGGCTGAAGTATGATTTTAAGCAAATGCATTTCCATACTCCGTCCGAACACCTTATCGACGGCATGACTTTCCCGATGGAAATGCATATTGTCTCCAGCATCCCGACCAAAGATAAAAATGGTACTCCCCGCTATCTAGTAATCGGTATTTTATTCAAAGAGGGTCAATCCAATAAGTTTATCGATGAATTTTTAAACCTGATACCAAAGACTGAGCATTCTATAACCCCATTAAAAGTAGGTACGGTGAAATTGGACGACTTATTTTCTAGCACTGAAGTGGACGATGCGGGAAACTTCTACAAACTGCATCGTGCGGGAAACTTCTATCATTACCAAGGATCGTTAACAACGCCACCGTATACTGAAACGGTCCAGTGGTTTGTATTTAAACCGATTAACACAGCTTCTCCAGAACAGATTAACACTATCAGTACTATTGAAGGTAATAATGCTCGACACATCCAAGGCATATTTACCCGTGGTATCGATTAACATATAAAACCCATAGCGCAAGGCTTACACTGCAGCTATGCGCGAATTAATCAGCTTGCGGTAGAAACCAAGACGACGTATATCGATTTTTCTTTCTTGCTCTGCCTGGGCAAGTGCACAACCCGGTTCACTAATGTGAAGACAATCGCTGAATTTACATTGCCCGATATAGGGATGAAATTCGATGAATCCCCACGCTAAATTCGTGTTGCTAATATGGTGCAAACCGAATTCCTGCATTCCAGGAGAATCAATAACATGACTGTTTTTATTGAGGTGGTAGAGTCGTGCGTGGGTGGTGGCGTGGCGTCCTGTATCAAGTGCGATGGAAATTTCAGCAGTGGCGCGGTCAGCAGCTGGAATAAGAGCATTGATGATGGTAGATTTTCCCATCCCGGATTGACCTACCAGCACACTTAGGTGACCTTTAGGTATGGCAGAAGTGGCGCGACATCCATTTTGGCGCTGAGTTGTAATAATGGATAGCCCAGTTCTCGGTAAAGCAAGAGAGAAGTTATAGCAGCACGTGTGGGCTCAATAAGATCAGTTTTGTTAAGTACTATTAAAGCCTTAATACTCTGGTTTTCGGCAGCAGCGAGACAAAGGTTTACTAGTTCCTCATGGAAGCTAGGAATGGCAGCTAATACGATAACAATTTGGGTAATGTTAGCAGCGATAAGCTTCTCACGGAAAGCGTTGCTACGATACATCAGCACACTACGCGGGAGAATGGTTTCAATCACACCTTGTCCTACTGTGGTGCGCTGAATCTTAACCTGGTCGCACAGACTGCACCACCCTTCTTTCCGCGCATCACACAGGAAAGAATTTCTCCGCTTGTAAATTCAACCAGATATTGCCTGCCAAATACAGCAACTATTTGTCCAAGAATAGGTAGAGGTAAATCAGATGAAAAACTGGAAACTAAGTTCAAATCTTAAATAGGGCGTCGATCTTTGCCGCACAAATAAAATCGTTCTCGGACAAACCACCTACGGCATGGGTTGTGTATTCTACGCGGCATTTATTGTAACTCAATATTATGTCAGGATGATGATCCTCACGATGAGAAATCCATGCTAACGCATTAACAAAAGCCATTGTTTGATAATAATTTGTGAAATTATAAACTTTGCCTATCAGCCTATCGAAAAGATCCCATCCTTCAAGCTGCTGCATCAATTTTGTAATTTCTGCAGATGAAAGAGACGGCACACCTCCTTCACAGGGCTTACATTGTTTGGTAGCGAGACTACTGTTAGCGGTATTCATTATCGTTCCTATAAGTTAGCGGTAGAAAAAATTGATTGTTATCATCTGCTATTCTATAAAGTTAATTATGCGCCAAGTTTTGTAATCGCGCTATTCTTACCGCGGCAGGCGGATGAGAATCGTAAAATGCAGAATGCAGCGGATCAGGAGTAAGTGTAGCGGCATTATCTTGGTAGAGTTTAACTAGTGCCTGAGTAAGATCGCTAGCAGATGCTTTCTCAGCAGCGTATTCATCGGCCTCAAATTCATGCTTACGCGAATATAAACTCGATAGTGGCTGGAATAAAAAAGTGAATGTAGGCATTACCAAGAAAAATAGTAACAGTGCCATTGCGGTTGAAGGTGAGGACGCTGCAGCCCAAATCTCACTCGATGTAGATACTCCCAATCCTTGATAGAACCAGTCCTGCTGCATTAGGTAACCTAGCACCCACAAGAGCACCAGACTCATGGCGAAAGTCCAAGCAATGCGTTTGCTAACGTGACGACACTTAAAATGTCCTAATTCGTGAGCCAACACTGCTTCAATTTCAGGTGTACTAAGATGCGTAAGCAAGGTATCAAAAAAAACAATACGCTTGGTTTTTCCAAAACCAGTGAAATAGGCATTTCCATGACTGCTGCGGCGAGAGCCATCCATTATAAACAAGCCACTTGACTTGAATCCGCATTTTTGCATCAATTGTTCGATATGTGTTTTAAGCAAAACATCATCTAGCGGCGTGAATTTGTTGAACAATGGTGCAATCCAGGTCGGATAGATGGACAATATTATCAAATTAAAGGCCATCCACATAAACCAGACATAAATCCACCAGTTCGCACCCATCTTCTCCATTAACCACAGAACGCAAACTAGGAGCGGCACACCCAACAGCGCACCCAAAAAAGCTTGTTTAACGAGATCGGCAAAAAACATAGTGGGGGTCATTTTATTGAAGCCGAATTCTTCCTCTATCACAAAAGTCCGGTAATAGTTAATGGGTACTTCTATTACCCCCATTAATAGTATTGTACTTAAGATGAGCGCCATACCATGGGCTAGAGAGTCGCCAAACCAATTAGACCAGAAATCAGCCAGTATATTTAGTCCACCTCCAAAGGTGAGCACCAATAACAATACTGCATCCAACAATATGTTGATATAACTCAGACGAGTCTTAGCACAAGTGTAGTCGGCTGCTTTCTGATGTGCGTCAAGATTGATTTGGGAAGAAAAATTATCAGGCACCCTGTCTCGATGTGTGCGGACATAACGAATGTGCCTTGAAGCTAACCAGATCCTGGTAAAAACAGTGAGTAGCAGAGCACTAAGAAAAACAACAGTAAATGTTTGCATAATTAGAAAGATGACACAAAATAATGAATAAAGTCAAAAAGTGACGGACTGTTACTGATATGACACAATTACGCATTAAATATTTAGCGTTCCTTTTTAATTATGGCACAAGTTAACAATAACCTCATCTGGATAGACATGGAAATGAGCGGACTTTGTCCCGATAGCGACCGTATTATAGAGGTCGCTTTGGTGATAACCGATTCTCAATTGAACATGGTGGCAGAAGCACCTGTTCTAGTAGTGTCTCAGCCAGATGCCGTACTTGACAACATGGACAAATGGAATAAATCCACTCACACAAAATCTGGCCTGATAGATAAAGTAAAAGCATCGAAACAGGTAGAAGATGAAGTGGAAGCAGATATGATTGCGTTTCTGCAAAAACATATTCCACCAAAAATTTCGCCGATGTGTGGCAATTCTATCTGTCAGGATCGGCGTTTTCTGGTACGCACGATGCCAAAATTAGAAGGGTATTTTCATTACCGCAATCTAGATGTAAGTACTCTTAAAGAGCTAGTTAAACGCTGGAAACCCGATATTATGGCAGGCTTAACTAAGCAAGGTAAACATGAGGCGTTGGCAGATATTTATGATTCCATCGCTGAGCTCAAATATTACCGTGAGCATTTTATTAAAACGTAGGATCTCCGTAAAAAATAGATTTCACTCATAGCCCCCTACCAAGGAGAGTTACGCATGTCCACTGGAACCCCGTTCATCATCGCAGTCAATCCAAAAATTCCACCTCGACTGGCGCGTTTGGAAGAGTTGGCCAACAATCTTTGGTATAGTTGGGACCGCTCAACCCGTACCTTGTTCTCCAGACTGAACCCCGCATTATGGAAAGCAGTTGGCCACAACCCAAAGGATTTTCTCAAACGAGTAGATGAATCCCTCCTACTAGAGGCAGCGGAGGATCAGGTGTTTCTGGCAAACTACAACAGCATTTTGTCAGCCTACGATTCGTATCATTCAGAGGTAGTGCGAAATAACGACGCTACAGGTTTGCGTACACAGGATCAGGTGGCATATTTTTGCTTCGAGTTTGGTTTCCATGAAAGTTTTCCCATTTACTCTGGTGGTCTCGGTATTCTGGCTGGAGACCACTGCAAAGGGGCGAGTGATATGCGCTTGCCGTTTGTCGGTGTTGGCTTACTTTACCGCCAGGGCTATTTCTTACAGATCATTGACAACGAAGGTTCCCAGCAAGTTACCTACACCGATTCAGACTTCGATGACTTTCCGGTAGCGCCTGTGTTACGAGAAGACGGTTCAGAAATACATGTTGAGGTGGAATTACCTAAACGCAAGGTAGTGGTAAAAGTGTGGCAGGCAATCCTAGGTCATGTACGACTTTATCTGCTCGATGCCGATTTACAAGAAAATTCCCCGCAAGACCGCAACATCACCCATCAACTCTACGGCGGTGATAAGACTATGCGCATCGAACAGGAAATCATTCTTGGTATCGGTGGTGTGCGCGCCTTGCAGGAAATAGGCGTGAAACCAACAGTTTGGCATATCAATGAAGGCCATGCAGCGTTCATGATGCTGGAACGTGCGCGCAATCTGGTAAGGCATGGATTAGATTTTGCCAGCGCACATGAGGCGGTAGCAGTAAATACAGTGTTCACAACCCATACTGCGGTACCAGCGGGGCATGATCACTTCAGCGAGACCATGATGGAGACATATTTTGAGGAATTCTATCATGATCTAAAAATCACCCGAGAAGAATTCATGGCGCTAGGCCGTACTCCCAAAAGCCCAGATTTCAATATGACGGCCCTAGCCATTCGCGGCACACGCTTTCACAATGGTGTAAGCAAAATACATGGTAGCGTGTCGGCAAATATTTGTCGTGGCCTGTGGCCACAGATTGAACCAGAAGAAAACCCACTTGCATACATCACTAATGGCATACATTTGCCAACTTTCTTAGCACAAGAGTGGTCTACTATGTTCGATCGCCATCTTGGCCAGGAATGGCGCAATAAGATATGTGACACCGAATACTGGTCGCGTATCGATAAGATACCTGATCACTTATTCTGGAGTGCACGGCAGACGTTGAAATCAAGCATGCTTTATGGTGTACGCGACCGATTGGCAATACAAAATTTCAGAAATCGAGGCTCTGAATCACATCTTGATCGAATGCTCAAGTTTGCCGATCCAACTAATCCGAATATTTTGACACTTGGTTTTGCACGTCGTTTTGCCACTTACAAACGTGCTACGCTGCTATTCGAGAATCTGGACAGATTACGAGAAATTATACTCGACCAAGAACACCCTGTATTGTTAATCTTTGCCGGAAAGGCACACCCGGTAGACGTTCCCGGGCAGGATTTAATTCGGCGCGTTAGCAAATTTGCACGCTTGCCCGAATTTGAAGGGAGGCTTCTGCTGGTTGAGGGCTACGACCTGCGTCTTGCCAGGCGACTCGTAGCAGGGGTCGATGTATGGCTCAATAATCCCGTATACCCACTGGAAGCAAGCGGAACCTCAGGGATGAAAGCAGGAATCAACGGAGCAATTAATCTGAGCGTGCTCGATGGTTGGTGGGGAGAAGGCTACGACGGAAAAAATGGTTGGGCGATCAAACCAGGACCGGAGGATATGGATCCTGTATTACGCGATAAGCAGGAGAGCAGGACACTCTATGAAATTCTGCAAGATCAAGTGGTGCCGCTTTATTATAGTCGCGACAATCTCGGGTACTCACCTGAATGGGTCAAAATGGTAAAACACTCCATGGCATCCTTATTGCCACGCTACAATGCCACACGCATGGTGGGTGAATACGTAAACAATTTCTATCTGCCTGCTAGTAGGCAGGGTGCACTCTATGTGGAAAACGATTTTGATAGCGCCAGAAAGGTCGCTGCCTGGAAAGCCAAGGCGAGAAGCGCATGGAGTGGAGTAACACTAAAGCGTCTAGATACGCCATGCAAGCGTATCAACTTCGGTGATACGCTACATTTTAAAGTTGCTGCAAAATTAAATGGCTTAGAGCCAGAAGACGTGGTGGTAGAGTTGCTGATTTGTCGTCGGGTTAAGCATCCCAAATCATGCGACTTTCAATACTACAGCTTCCAAATCGCCGGAACGGAGCAATCCGGAGAGTACTTATTTGAGTTAAATCTCGCACCAGATATATGTGGCAAGCTTGAATGTCATATCCGCACATACCCGTATCACCCGTTACTAACACATCCGTTAGAAATGGGCATGATGTCGTGGTTATAAAATGATGTTCGCAATTAAGAGACGAGGGGAAAGACCATCTCCTCCTGTCTTTTCTTATCGAGTCTGACGTATCACTTCAACAATCCAGATAACAACGATAAATAAATATCCCGGTAAGCAATGGAACTCGGACGCCAACTGAAGTCCTTTACCATACCGTTTCTTTGCAGTCGAAGCCATGTTGTTTTATTACAGTAAGAATCAATAACACGCTGAATGCCTGCAAGAAAACTTCCAGGATCCATCTCATGAAATAAGAAGCCACTTGCACTCCCATCAGCAAGCGTTGTAGGCGTACAATCCACCACCGTATCGAGTAAACCACCGGTAGCATGTACTAGCGGTGGCGTACCATAGCGTTGACTGTACATTTGGTTCAAACCACATGGCTCAAAACGTGATGGCATTAGAAAACTATCTGCGCCACCTTCGATCAAATGTGATAGCGTTTCGTCAAAGCCTATGCGTACGGCAATTCTCCCAGCATGATTTTTCTCCAACGCCGCTAACTCCCGATCCAGGCCCACTTCGCCGCTACCCAGAACAACCAGTTGTGCAGGTAATTTGGCTAGAGATGGTGCTACTTGTAACAATAGATCATACCCTTTCTGGTAAGTGTGACGACTTACCATGCCAAACAATGGGATATCGGGATCAACAACTAACCCCATCACCTGTTGTAAAGCACGTTTATTAATACCTTTGGTGGCGATCTTCTTAACGGTATAATTCTTAGCAAGACAAGGATCTGTTGCTGGATCCCACTCGGTACTATCTATGCCATTTACAATGCCAATAATACGATTTCTACGTTCTGCCAGCAAGCCTTGCATACCAAAACCCCATGGCAACGTCTGAATTTCCTTGGCGTAGGTAGGACTTACGGTAATGATGCAATCGCAGTAATAGAGCCCAGCTTTAAGAAACGATATACCGCCATAGTATTCAATCCCATAGATGTTAAAACTGGTGTTGGGCAAACCCAATCGAGTTAGGGTACTAGGTGGAAACACACCCTGAAAAGCGAGATTGTGTATTGCCATCACGGCTATTGCTTTTCTTCCTTGATAAAAATGTAGGTATGCTGGAGTAAGACCACTTTGCCAATCGTTGCAATGAACAATATTAGGACGCCAGATCAGAGGGCTAGCGTCGCTTGCTAGAATGGCACCGATTTTTGAAAGAAGACCAAAACGCAGCGCGTTATCTGGCCAGTCCTGCCCAGCTGTATCTGTGTATGGTCCACCATTACGCTGATAAAGGCTTGGGCAGTCAATGACGAATAAGGGAACACCCTTAGATGCGCCCTTACCTGCTGGCAATCTCGCCGACCATAGTACAAACGGTGGAAAATGAGAGAGACCAGAGAATCCCGCAACCTTACGCTTGTATCGTAATCCTGCAAGTACTTTCGGATAGCCAGGAATCAGCAGGCGAACATCCACGCCTAATTCTCGTAATGCTGCTGGTAACGCTGCACTTATATCACCTAGACCACCAGTCTTGATTAAAGGATGCGCCTCGGATGTAACGAACAGAACACTTAGATCTCGACTTAACGGGGTGGGCAGCATATGTGATCAATCGTATATATATTTTTTTGTGTAAATTTTCTTTATGTCATAAAAGCTGAAAGGTCTGTATTACCTGCCCTCTCAGTACTTTTCTCATAAAGCAATATAACGTTCTAATGTACCGGGATCTGTCTCCATACAGTTTTACTGTTACCAGTTCAACCTGAAATAATTCATTAGTCCGTTTGTGGAAGAATCATGGGATGTTATCCGTCTATCCTGTTCCAGTTCGTCTGAAATCTTCCCAGCGAGCTGTTTGCCAAGTTCTACTCCCCATTGATCGAATGGATTCACGTTCCAAATCACACTTTGTACAAATACCTTATGTTCATAAAGCGCAATAAGTGAGCCCAATGTTTTTGGATCCAGTTGCTTAAACAAAATGGAAGTGGTGGGACGATCTCCAGAAAAAACCTTGTGCGGTATTATTTTCTTGGACGATTCTGCTGCAATATTCTTCATTGACAATTCCCCTTCAATCTCAGCGCAGACCTCGCTCTTACTTTTGCCACGCATCATTGCCTCGGTTTGAGCGAAAAAATTAGCGAGCAACAAGCGGTGATGGTCGCCAATAGGATTGTGGCTTATACAAGGAACCAAAAAATCTGCTGGGATAATTTGCGTTCCTTGGTGTAGTAATTGGTAAAAAGCATGCTGGCCGTTAGTTCCCGATTGGCCCCACACTACAGTTCCGGTACTATAATCCACTTCATCACCGTTACGATCTATGCGCTTACCATTACTCTCCATTTCTAGCTGTTGTAGGTAGGCTGGAAAACGGTGTAGGGATTGATCGTAAGGTAGAATTGCATGGGATCTGGTACCAAAAAAGTTAATTTGCCAGATTCCTATGAGACCGAGCATTACTGGCAGATTCTTTTCCAGAGGGGCAGTAATAAAATGCTGATCCATTTCTTTAGCGCCCGTAAGTAACGCATAAAAATTTTCCATGCCGATCGAAATCGCAATTGGTAAACCAATAGCTGACCATAATGAATAACGTCCGCCCACCCAGTCCCAGAACTCAAACATATTGTCAGAATCGATGCCGAATTTCTCCACCTCCTTACGGTTAGTAGAAACCGCGACAAAATGGCCAGAAATATCTTTTTCACTGCCACCATGAGCTAGAAACCATCCGCGTGCAGCACGTGCATTCGCCATGGTTTCCTGTGTAGTAAAAGTTTTTGAGGCAACAATAAATAGTGTAGTTGCTGGATTCAATCTTCGTATGGTTGTAGACAGCTGAGTGCCATCAACATTCGAAACGAAGTGTGGAACAATATGATTCGAGCAATACGGCTTAAGTGCTTCGGTCACCATCACTGGCCCCAAGTCAGAGCCGCCGATGCCGATATTGACAACGTCAGTAAAGAGTTGGCCTGAGTAACCTTTAAGTTTACCGTCCCGTACGGAAGTCGAAAATTGCTCCATCTGTGTTAATACCCGCCTGATATCGGGCATGATATCCACGCCATCTAACATCACTGGATGATCCCCTCGCAATGCGCTATGAAGAGCGGCATGGTTCTCTGTATTATTAATCTTCTCGCCACGAAACATTCGTGCAATCCAGTCCTCCAAACCTTGTTGGCGGGCAAGTACCAACAACAAGCTAATTGTCTCAGGACAAATAGGATGCTTAGAATAGTCCATCAAAATATCGTTAAATTTCAACGAAAACTTATTAAAGCGTTGGTGATCCCTAGCAAACAATTCGCGTAAATGCTGCTGTGCCATAGCCGACTGGTGGGCCTGTAAAGCAAGCCAAGAATTGGATAAAGTTAATGTTGACATATCTCTTCGTACTTAACCGTAAAATCTACTTCGCCAAAAGCACCCAAATGCTGCTGTGGTGCCAGATCTGCTTTCTAATACACATAACTTCCAGCATATTATTCTCCCTACCAAATCCTCTCATTCCCCATACACTCATAATCCTTCCTTGGCTCACCTAGCCCACAGCAGAAAGAGTATACCCTGCAGTATTTCATACCACTCAGAAATACTACCAAAAAGAGTACACGTCATTGAATCAAAGCCCCTTTCCCATTTAGTAAAATTGTTTCACACACGTAAATAAAACACCTGAATGAAACGGCACTCTTGCTCCAGGTGAGGTCTAAGGCAATTGGAGTGACTAGACAGCCGTTCCGTTAGTATTGCTTCTTGGGGTAAATTAATTTGGACAGACATGCAAAGTTATGTTGGGTTAGATCGTATATAGCGAATTATAACTTGCTTAAGACTGTTAATTCAGATCAAGTACGCTATTAAAAAGTGGCATAATGATCAAACATTGGTAGATATAAAAGGTATGACCATGGAAGAAACAGAATGTATTCACACAGTACACGCAGTGCTATAGCTCTGATACTGGCAGGTGGGCGTGGCAGCCGCTTACACCAACTTACTGACTGGCGAGCAAAACCTGCGGTGCCATTTGGAGGCAAGTTTCGTATCATTGATTTTCCTCTTTCCAATTGCGTCAACTCTGGTATTCGACGCATCGGAGTTGCTACCCAATACAAGGCGCAGAGTCTGGTTCGTCATATTCAGTACGGATGGAGTTTTCTAGATGGACGCTTCAAGGAATTCGTCGAATTACTGCCGGCACAGCAAATGACAGGGGAAGCTTGGTACCAAGGAACTGCTGATGCAGTGTTTCAGAATATCGATATCTTGCGCCGCCATGATCCGACTTATGTACTGATTCTAGGTGGCGATCACGTCTACAAAATGGATTACAGTAAATTAATAGCTGATCATGTTAAGAAATCTGCTGATATGAGTGTGGCTTGCCTGACCATTCCGCTTGAGGAAACGAGTGAATTTGGCATCATGAGTATCGACGATGAATGGCGTATCACTAGTTTTACCGAAAAACCCAAACCGGAGAATGCCACTCCCATTCCCGGCCAACCGGGACAAGCACTTGCCAGCATGGGTATTTATGTGTTCAACGCATCGTTTCTTTTCGAACAATTGATTCGTGACCATAACGAAAACAGTTCATCTCACGATTTTGCCAAGGATCTGATTCCTTATCAGGTACCTCGCTATCGGGTATTCGCCCACCGCTTCGTTGACAGTTGCGTCAACATAGCCTCTTCAGGAGTACCGTACTGGCGAGATATAGGTACCGTAGATGCCTATTGGGAAGCTAATCTTGATCTTACTAACTTGATACCGGATCTCAACCTATATGATGAAGAGTGGCCGATCTGGACACACCAAGAACAGTTACCACCTGCCAAGTTTATATTTGATAACGAGGACCGGACAGGTCAAGCACGAGATTCGATGGTATCGGGCGGTTGTATTATCAGTGGTGCAATGGTGCGTCGCTCTCTACTGTTTTCCAACGTGCATGTACGCAGCTATAGCAATATCGAGGATTCAGTGATACTTCCTAACGTAGATATCGGCCGAAATGTACGTTTCAAGCGAGTAGTAGTGGACAAAAATTGTGTAATCCCCGAGGGATTGACAGTAGGGCTCGATCGGGAAGAAGACCGCAAGCGATTCTATGTCACCGATAAGTGCATTACACTCATTACCCCAGAGATGTTAGGTCAGAAAATACATTATGTTGGCTGAATAGCAAACAATCGGTTTAGGGTCAAACTAGTAACTGTGGCAATTAGGGCCATCCTGTACTCATCTACACCAACGCTGCTGGAATTACCGAAACTACATGGATTACTCCATAGACGAAACATAGATTATTCCATAGACGAAATATAGATGGAAAGATCTATTTTTCATGATGTAGGATGTCAGACACAAGAGTATAAAAAACCTGCTTTGGATCTGGCACATCACTAGGGTTCAGTTCCGCCGCAACGCATTTATCGTCAGTTATTTCATTGTTTCATGACGTAGGATATTAGACACAAGAGTATAAAAAACCTGCTTTGGATCTGGCACATCACTGGGATTCAGTTCCGCCGCAACGCATTTATCGTCAGTTATTTCATTGCAAAATTGGCAGTAGCTATGCCAATCCTTATTGTAGGCGGGTATACGCTCTTGAGGAATATCATGTCTGAAGTCTTGTACCACCTCTTGCATTGCAGGCAATCTATCACGTAAGTACACGCCGATATCTTTAGGCCAGTTAGCAGGCTCTGGATACAAACCAGATAAAATGGAGTGGATAGACAAACGAAAATTATCGGCATCAATAGAACGTTGTTTTCGGATGTATAATTGATAAATCCCAGCACAAGTCATAATCATTGCAAGTAAAACAAACGGCCATAACGGTACTTGGGTGAAATATCCGGATATTTGGTTGCGATATACGTCCATATTCTTTTCTGTTTTCTGGTTTATGTTACCTGGAATGTGAAAAAGCTGAGCTACTACTGTATTTTCCTCTTATTTTATATTTTTTTCTTCTCTATTTTTCTCTATTGAATTTTGTGAAATTAACCTTGAACCTGTCATTGTTAAAATAAAGGTAAAATTAGAAAGTTTTCTTCCTTTTTAAAAACCAGTATGTCCTTTTGGCTGACACCAGACTCGTTTTTCCCCCCCTTAGAAACCGCACTTGTTAAGCCAAACGGCCTGCTCGCTGCTGGCGGAGATCTCTCACCAGAACGCCTGATCGAGGCGTATCACAGTGGAATTTTTCCCTGGTTCAATGCAAACGAAACTATTTTGTGGTGGAGTCCTGATCCTCGTATGGTTCTGTTTCCCAGTGAACTTAGAATATCTCGTTCGTTAAATAAAATTCTGAGGAATAGTAATTATGAAGTCCGCGTTGACAGTGCTTTCAGTCAAGTCTTACAGGCTTGCGCCGAACCGCGCAAGGGACAACCTGGTACCTGGATACATTCGGACATGGTTTCAGCCTATACAGTGCTACATGAAATGGGGTTAGCTCATTCAGTAGAAACTTGGGTGGGTGGTGAACTAGTAGGTGGCCTATACGGCATCGCTCAGGGAAAAATGTTCTTCGGAGAATCAATGTTTTCCCGAATACATGACGCTTCCAAAATCGCATTTGTACATCTGGTAAAACAGTTGGAACGATGGAACTTCAAGATGATTGACTGCCAGATGAAAACCGCTCACCTTGCTTCATTCGGGGCACGAGAAATCCCCCGAAAGGAGTTTAGCCAAAAACTAAAAGAGTTGGTAAACTACCCTAATCAAATCGAGAAATGGCAATTCGATAATGAGCCTATTGAATGATTTCCCTTCATCAATACTGCAGTTCTACACCACTGCATCTTATCCTTGCAGTTACCTGCCAGATAAGTTAGCGCGCTCTCAGGTGGCGACACCCAGTCATCTAATAGATACACACGCCTACAGCGAATTGGTTCAGGCTGGTTTTCGTCGCAGTGGCGCCTTTACGTACCGCCCCTATTGTGATCACTGCAAAGCCTGCGTTCCAGTACGTGTCATCGTTAATGATTTTTCCCCTAGCCATACTCAGCGTCGCGTCTGGAAACGCCACCAAAATCTAATAGCTACACAGCATAAGCTGTATTACCACCCGGATCATTATGCGCTCTACCTACACTACCAAATGCAACGTCACTGCGGCGGAAGCATGGATCACGATAGTCGCGAGCAATATCAAAATTTCCTGTTGCAAAGCAATGTCAACTCTAAGCTAGTTGAATTTCATGAAAGTGGGCAGCTACGTATGATTAGTATCATTGACGAACTATCTGATGGGATATCATCGGTGTACACATTCTTCGACCCCAATGTACAGGGTGCTAGTTTTGGCACCCACAGTATCCTCTGGCAGATACAACAATGCCGTATACATGAGCTACCGTACCTTTATCTCGGGTACTGGATCAAGGCAAGCCGAAAAATGGAATACAAGGCTAACTTCCAGCCACTAGAAGGCTTAATCAACAAAAAATGGCAGTCACTCACTTAAAGGAATCGAACAGACTGCTTTTAATTTATCTGTCGACTTTTACTAATGATTATATACTGAGCACGAAAATTCATCGTCGCATCGCCCGTATTGCGGCCGCACGTTTCTCCAGTGCCTCTGCCTCTGTATCTTGGCGAGTTTTGCGTTGCAACTGTGCTAAATTCTCTAGGCCTGTAGCCACATCAGGATGCTTTGAGCCATGGGTACTCACCCAAATTTCCAACGCACGTTTTAAAAGTGGTCTGGCCTGGGAATACTGCATTTGGACAGAATACAATGCTGCAAGGTTATTTAGACTTGTAGCTACAGTTGGGTGTTCTGGGCCAAGAGCTTTTTCAACGATTTCCAGCGCACGCTTATAGAGCGGCTCAGCCCGTAAATATTCTTCTCTTTTCTCATAAAGCGCTGCCAGACCACTTAGGCTTGTAGCAACACTTAGATGATCTAAGCCGAAAACTGTCTCATTAATTATCAGTGCACGTTTGAGGAGCGGCTTTGCCACTGCATACTGTCCTTGTACGCGATATACTTCTGCTAAATTATTCAGACTTGCAGCCACATTGGAATGATCTGGACCAAGATCTCTTTCGGCCGTTTGAAGAGCCTTCTTTGCTACTGCGATAGCACCATCATAGTCACTCTGCTGATACAAGGATTCTACATTTTCGTTGAGCGTGTCCCACTCAGTAGCAGCATGGACACTCCCCCCATCTGACAGAAAAAAAATAATAAAAGAAAGGATGCATATTTTCATAAAGATCTAGGTCTAAACCAATTTGAAAAGCAATAACATACATACCCTCCCAACTTCAGATACTCTACCTAGAGTACGAAGCGATCTAGACCAAGATAATAAACAATCTAACCCAGTCTATTAATATGGCTTTCTACCTGCGGAATAATTGATTCTATACACGTAACTTATAAATCATACGCCTTAGAAACTAGAGCAGCTAGATTGCCGGCCGTTATTTCCTAGTGTTCTTTAGCGAACTGTAACAGCAGGGGAATCATATAACTTGACTGAAACCAATTCACGAACCATCAAAACCAGACTATAGAAAAATAAAGACACATAGTTAATAATACTTTTTTTGTGTGCCTTATCAAGTTTATACTGGAGTTCTATCCGTGTTATTTTCTCAAACGCATCTAAATTTTAAGTCGTATTTTTGCCGTTCTACGAATGCCTCATGTATTCCTGGATGATGTAAGCGATTGAATAACTCATACTCTGAACGGGCGGCACTTTCAGGTAAGTAAAACCTTAACATAATCGGTGTTCTCCGAGATTCATCCTCTTTTTCGGGTTATAATTAGTGTTATGTTCTATTCTCTGCTCCGCCCACTACTTTTCAGCCTCAATCCAGAAACCGCACACCGTGTCACGCTCAATGCGATTGAGAATGCTCACCGATTCAAGCTTCTCCAAGGTCATCCAATCGACTGCAAGCATCGTAACATTATGGGTCTTGACTTCCCTAACCCTGTTGGTCTAGCTGCCGGGTTGGACAAGAACGGTGAGCACATCAATGCACTTGCCGCACTTGGCTTCGGTTTCATCGAAATTGGTACTGTTACGCCTCGCCCTCAGCCTGGAAATCTGAAGCCGCGCTTGTTCAGAATCCCACAAGCAAAAGCTATGATCAATCGCTTGGGCTTCAATAATTATGGTGTAGACAAATTAGTGGAAAATGTTAAATACGCAAACTATCAGGGTATACTCGGAATCAACATTGGCAAAAATTTTGATACGCCGGTGGAAAAAGCCGCTGATGATTACCTGATGTGTCTACGCAAAGTACACTATTACGCTAGTTATATCACGGTCAATATTTCCTCACCCAATACACCCAATCTGAGGCATCTACAAAACACCGAGGAACTTGATCATTTATTAGAAACGCTGAAATTAGAACAAAATAAGCTCGCAGATGAATGCGGAAAATACACACCATTGGTAGTGAAAATTGCACCAGATCTTGAGACAACACAAATAATATCTATTGCTACGCTGTTGATGAAGCACAAGATTGACGGAGTCATCGCTACTAATTCTACTTTCTCACGCATTGGGGTAGAACATCTACCACATTCAAGCGAAACTGGTGGATTAAGCGGTGCGCCGCTTATGAAGCACGCCACCAAAGTTATTCACCAATTACACGAAGTGTTACAAGGTGCTGTACCCATCATCGGCGTGGGTGGCATTATGTGTGCAACTGACACAAAGGAGAAAATGGTTGCGGGCGCGAGTCTGGTGCAGCTGTATACCGGATTAATCTATCGAGGCCCAGAACTGGTACGTGAAACCGTACAGGCTGTTAGTATGTAAGGATCAGATATTTGCTTTTCATCCTTACTGATAAGGCGACCAAGCAGATAACCAGGCAGAAAAATGTTGATAGAGAAAATTGATGCCATTTTACCGCAAACTCAATGTGGTCAGTGTGGTTTTCCCGGATGTAAACCTTATGCCATAGCAATTTCAGAGGGTCACGCTGACATCAATCAGTGTCCACCGGGCAATGAAGAAGGCATACAGAAACTAGCTGATTTACTTGGAGTGAAGCCTAAACCCCTAAACACAGCGCACGGTTTACCCAAACCCAAATCTATTGCATTTATCGACGAGCAAATTTGTATAGGCTGTACGTTTTGCATTCAAGCTTGTCCAGTGGATGCCATCGTCGGCGCAGCTAAAAAGATGCACACAGTGATTAGTACAGAATGCACTGGATGCGAACTCTGCATTGCGCCCTGCCCAGTAGATTGCATCAGTATGCTCCCACTTAGGAAACAAATTGTTGATGCAGAATATGAACCTTATTTGACTAGCGATAAGATGTTAGTACGCGAGAACGAAATGAAGAAAAAGGCGGCCGATCGTGCACGTGTACGATATGAACACAGATTAAAGAGACTTGAGTATGAAAAAGAGGATAAGGCGGAGAGACTCGCGAAACAGACGAAAGCAATTAAGTCCTTTTACGTTACTTCAGCAACCAACACTTTCAAGAAGCAACAATCAAAACCACATTGGAACATGAAATAACAACCTAGATTTGGATAATTGATAAAAATAACCGCGTTAATCAACTGATACTTTTCTTTGCAATTTATGAACTCATTTAAGCGACACGAAATCTTCTCTCGTCTCAAGATAGCCAATCCACATCCAACCACTGAGTTGGTTTATAACACGCCATTCGAGTTACTAGTGGCAGTAATACTGTCTGCCCAAGCTACCGATAGAAGCGTGAATCTAGCAACTAGAATACTTTTCCTAAAAGCCAACTCGCCAGAAAAGATTCTTGCCTTTGGCGAAACCAGATTACGCGATTCTATAAAGAGCATCGGTTTATATAAAACTAAAGCAAAGAACATTCTGACAACTTGCAGGCTCCTCATCCAGAATCACAATAGCTGTGTACCGCAAACACGGGATGACCTGGAAAACCTTCCTGGCGTGGGACACAAAACCGCTAATGTAATCTTGAATACTGCATTTGGTGAACCAACCATCGCAGTAGACACACACATCTTCCGCGTCGCCAATCGTACCGGTCTTGCAGCTGGAAAAAATGTTCTGGAAGTAGAACTAAAACTTCTGAAATTCGTGTCGAAAGAGTTTCACCATGATGCCCATCATTGGCTAATCCTGCATGGGCGCTATGTGTGCAAGGCACGAAAACCAGAATGTGCTACATGTATCATTGAAAACCTATGTGATTTCAAGAAAAAGACATTGGAAACTAATGCCCCCAATTCACTATCTACATCTTGAATGTTTAATCCGTCCAGACATCAGGCGCGTCAATTCTTTTTTAGTACTTGGTACAAGTACAAGCATCGAGAAGTTCTTTCCGACATGGAAAAAATTGCGCTCAAGGTCATCCTATTACATCCGGAATATCAATCTATACTCGATGATACTGAACGCTATCGCGACAAAGATTACCCACCTGAAATGGGCAGCACCAATCCGTTTTTGCACATGGGCATGCATATCGCTATCAAGGAGCAACTTTCAATAGATCAGCCTGCTGGAATCTGCGATCGGTTTGATCGCTTATTGAAGAAAAATGGAAATGAACATGACACCATGCATCAAATTATGGAATGTCTTGCAGAAATGATCTGGCAAGCACAACGTAGTCAATCTATACCAGATGCATCGATTTATTTTTAATGCTTGGATAAACAGGAAAATTGATCAGAAAACAAAAAAGGGCGCTGGCTGCGCCCATTCTTATGTTCAAGAACAAACAAGTTGGTAATTCTTAGTCTACCTACTTACCTATCCAATTATTTCTTAGTTTTCAGACCACTTTTGCTAGCAAAATAGACGGCCAGATTTTCGATGTCTCCAGTACTCAAAGCCGCAGCCATGGCACTCATAACAGGATCTTTCCGCGCTCCTGACTTATAGTCGCTTAGGGTCTTTTCAATATAAGTTGCATATTGGCCGGCAATCTTTGGGAAAGCTGGGTTGGGACTATTGCCATCAGGACCATGGCACGCGGCACAAACCTCGCTTGCTTTTTTCTTGCCTGCTTCAACATCAGCCGCGATCCCCTGCCCTGAAATTAGCAAAAATGTGCTGCTAAATACGGCAATAACCAAATTTTTCATAATAACTTCCTTGTGTAAATATCGAAATTATTTACTGCCTGAAGCGGCATAATAAGCAGCCAAGTCTTCCATATCCTGCGTGGAAAGAGTAGCCGCTATTCCTTTCATACTGGGATGACTACGAGCACCCGTTTTATATGCCTTAAGAGCCTTGACCAGGTAAGTGGGGTGCTGCCCGCCTATTTTCGGAACGTTATACACTTTTGGGTAAGCTGTACGGTAACCTGGTATCCCGTGGCAACCAATACACATTGTGGTCTTCTTCTTGCCCGCAACAGCGTCACCAGCAGCTTGTACTGTTCCAGAAATCACTAAGAATAAACCACATAGCAGCATTTTCACTGTTGCTGATTTCTTCATCATGTGCGCCCCTTTTTAAACCATTCATTGCGTTCTACTGAGTAGTAGTACGCCCTATTCTATCTTCTAAGTATCTGTTACAGACGGGATTTATCCACTGTTTCCCTAAGGTGTAATTTCACGCAGTATTATACTGTGCTTTCTAATCCGGTTGCAAATACGGTTATAGTTTAGGGCGCGTCCATCTTTTCTTGATATGATTATGCTGATCGCGTCTGCTTAAATGCGAGTAACAAGGATAGATAATTTCGAATCGATGTTCGATGTTACTAGATACTACGAGAATTTATTCCACTACTAATAGCGTGCATTTTGTTCAGCTGCTAACCGCTTTGTTTCTAACTCATCCCATCTAGTAAGACAGATCATGATCTCCTTCTTTATACCAACAAAACGTGTCTGTAGCCTCACTATTTTATCAGGAGAATCATGGTAAGTCGCCGCATCACCTAATTTACAGGTAATATTCGCCTGCTCCTGTTCCAGAATTTCAATTTTCGTTGGCAATGCTTTTAACTCTCTCATCTCGTTGTAGCTTAGCTTATTCCGAGAAGTTTGCTTAAGTGTTCTTGCCGTTGAAACTGTTTGCCGCGCTGTACCTCCTGCTTTCCCATTACTTGTACGGAACACTTTGTTCGCACCCAGTCTTCGTAACCGCCCACGTATTCTCGCAACACTCCATCGCCCTCGAATGCGATCACCTGGGTTACCACATTGTCTAGAAACGCACGGTCGTGGCTGACCAGAAACAGGGTGCCAGAGTAGTCCTGTAGTAATACTTCAAGTAATTCAAGAGTTTCAATATCTAGATCATTGGTGGGTTCATCCAGCACAAGCACATTAGTGGGACGAGAGAATAAACGCGCTAGCAAAAGTCGGTTACGTTCTCCACCAGAGAGCGATTTCACAGACGAGCGAGAGCGTTCCGGTGTAAACAAAAAATCCTCCAGATAGCTGATAACATGCTTCCTAACCTTACCAATCTCAACGAAATCAGAGCCTTGGCTGATAGTATCGATCAGTGTTGCCTCCTCATTTAATTGTTCACGCATTTGATCAAAATAAGCTACCGCGAGCTTGGTCCCTTGTCGCACCTTGCCAGTATCGGGTTTTAGTTCATTAAATATCAGATTTAACAAGGTGGATTTCCCCGCTCCGTTAGGTCCCAGTAGCCCCACCCGATCACCTCGCATGATGCGACAGGAAAAATCCTTGATTATGATTTTGTCACCATAACTTTTGCTAACGTGCTCCAGCTCGGCCACCATTCGCCCAGACTGTATTCCTTTGTCTATACTTAGATTAACCCCTGCCACTTGTTTACGACGTGCTGCCCGTTATAATGCGCAATGCTTCCAGTCGTCGCACCCTGCCTTCATTACGAGTACGGCGAGCCTGTATTCCTTTTCGAATCTAGCTTTCTTCTTGTGCCAGTACTTTATCAAATTTTTGATTGTGATCTGCTTCAACTTCCTGAATCTCCGCTTTTTTGCGCTGATATTCTGCGAAATTGCAGCTAAAAGTTGTTAAAATACCTCTATCAAGCTCGATAATTCGTGTGGCCACGTTATCGAGGAAACGCCGATCATGAGTAACGAATAATACACTCCCAGCGAAGTCATTGAGCAACCTTTCCAGCCATTCTATTGATGAAAAATCTAGATGATTCGTTGGCTCGTCAAGCATCAACACATCTGGTGACGAAACCAGTGCGCGAGCTAGATCAACCCGTTTCTTCTGTCCTCCAGATAGGCACTCAACCAGAGTATCTTCGGGAAGATTAAGTTTGTGGATAACAGTTTCTACCCTTCCCTGGATACGCCAGCCTTCCTGAGTGTCCAATTCACTCTGCAAGTCCTGCAGTCGAGCAAGATGCCCTTCCATATGTCCCTCACCGCTACTCAATGAGCGAGAAACCTCGTGGTAATCAAGAAGCACCTGACTGATTGTGCCCAGTCCCTTGGATACTTCCTGAAATATTGTACAGGCTCCATCTAGCTTAGGCTCCTGCGAAACATAGGCCAGCTTCAATGCTGGCGTACGCCAAACCATACCGTCATCCGGCTTAATCTCATCCGCTATAACACGAAGTAAGCTCGATTTGCCTCCGCCATTTCTGCCTATCAAACCGATACGCTCGTCTGGATCAAACTGCAAGTCCAATTGATCTAGTAACACATGATGGCCAAAGGCCAGATAGACTTTGTCAAGGCTTATGAGAGGCATGAGTATATAAATGGCACTTCAGAGCGATTCAACATATGAGATTGAAATTCAAAATAATTATTTACAAATATAGGGGATATATACCTCGTTTTTCCACAAATAATCTATCCTTCAATGCTTCCACAATGAACCTGTATTTATGTAATTATTAGCGGGAACGCAATTCTGTCATGCTTCTTGAAACTTGGTAAAATATCTATGCATCTCCGTTAGCACAAATAGGTTAGAGCCTTAAGTTACGCACGATCTGTTGATTCTTATGATAAACTCCCCTATTCAATGGGATTTTAAAAAATAAACTATGCTGCGCGGTAAAAAGACAGAACAAACAAAAGACCAATGGTACTAAAGAAAAAAAACTTACGCCGGTTGGTTATCTTATCTAGCATCCCACTATTTGGTATGGTGGCTGCCTTTGGTATTGTGCCAATTACTCCCTTGGAAGATATCCCCGTGCAAAAGATCGTTCTCGACCTATCCCTTCCAGATATACCCCAAACTGCTGATGCGAACATGATATTTTGGCGCCAAGAGCGTATCCAACGCAATGACAGTGTAGCGTCACTACTCGCCCGGCTTAAAATAAACAACCAAGACACGACAAATTTCTTGCGTGATGCCAGGAATATAAAAGCTATGCGCCGGTTAGTGCCCGGCAAAACCATCCATGCACAAACTACTGTCGCCGGCGAATTGTTAACGCTACGCTATTTCCCCAGCAGGGGCAAACAGTTACTGATGAAAAAAACAGATGGCGTCTTTAAGGCGAACAAACACCCAGTTAAGCTAGAAACACACATTCAAATGAAATCTGGAGTGATAAAAAGTTCGTTGTTCGCTGCTACTGATGGCGTCAACGTACCAGATAGCGTGGCCATTCAGATTGCTGATATTTTTGCTTCTGACATTGATTTTCATCGCGACCTGCGCAAAGAAGATCGCTTTAAGGTAGTATATGAATCACACTACAGTAGCGGCGAACCCTTAGGAACCGGGCGAGTACTAGCGGTTGAATTTGTCAACAAAGGAAAACCCTACCAAGCTGTTTACTTTGAGGCAAATGACAAAGAAAGAGGCTATTACACACCTGACAGGAAAAATCTGCGTAGGGCATTCCTCCGTTCACCACTTAAATTTTCCCGAATAAGTTCCAGGTTTTCCCGTTCCCGATATCATCCGGTACTAAAAAAACGGCGGGCACATAAGGGTGTTGACTACGCTGCACCGAGAGGTACACCGGTAAGAGCCACCGCCAACGGGACTGTAGCAGTTACTACTCGAAAGCGAGGTTATGGCAAGCTAATCATTCTAAAGCACCGTGGACGATATTCGACCGCCTATGCACACTTATCGGCATTTGCCAAAGGCCTACGTAAGGGACGGCGCGTCAACCAAGGCGATATAATTGGCTATGTTGGTTCAACTGGGATGGCAACCGGCCCACATTTGCATTACGAATTCCGCGTTAATGGCGTGCAACGTAACCCTCTGCGTGTAGTAATGCCTGCAGCGATACCTCTTTCAGCCAAAAACATACCTGCATTTAAAGAACATGCAAAACCGTTAATGGCTCGATTGAATATGTTGCGCGACACGAACCTCGTTTTACTCGACTAGATTGATTGAGTCCGGGGAAGAATACGGGTACATAGCGGACGTCATTTGAAACCCACTTACCATATC
Organism: Nitrosomonadaceae bacterium; assembly: GCA_965248035.1. GTDB lineage: Bacteria > Pseudomonadota > Gammaproteobacteria > Burkholderiales > Nitrosomonadaceae > BJGV01. The sequence continues at coordinate 1,059,583 of OZ252054.1, read as the reverse complement.
GGCATCATGTCGGGAACCAGCCTAGACGGGGTTGATGCGGCACTGGTGGATTTTAACTCGCTACCCCCATCCCTGCTACACACCCTTTACCTGCCCTACGATAAAGATTTACGTAGGCAGTTGCTAGATTTACATCAATCGGGCAATGATGAACTCCATCGTGCAGCCATGCTTAGCAATACGTTGGCACACAGCTACGCTAAGGCTGTTATCGAATTGCTTAAGGAAAATAAGGTAGAACCACAGAATGTCGCCGCTATCGGTTGCCATGGTCAAACTGTGCGCCACTGTCCACAATCAGGGATGGGCTATTCTATCCAGCTTGGGAATGCTGCATTGCTGGCTGAGCTCACAGGTATCACTGTCGTAGCAGACTTCAGAAATCGTGATATAGCAGCAGGTGGTCAGGGTGCCCCGCTAGTTCCGGGATTCCACCAACTCTTATTTCAAGATCCTAAAATTCATCGTATTATTGTCAATATCGGTGGAATCTCTAATATCACTTGCCTAGCTCTCAATAAGGAAGTGGTTGGCTTCGACTGCGGTCCTGGCAATCTACTAATGGACTCATGGTGTCTGCGTCACATCGGAACTACTTACGATGAAAATGGAACGTGGGCGGAGTCAGGAAAAGTAATCCCGGCACTACTAGAAAAACTTATGTCGCTTCAATTCTTCTCTCTTCCCCCACCAAAAAGTACGGGTAGGGAAATATTCAATTTTGCTTGGTTGGAGAGTTGCCTATCTGGACATGAAAAACCTGGGGACGTACAAGCAACTCTGCTGCAACTCACCGTCACAACAATCACCAATTCGATATTGGCCTACTTTTCTGATGCTACAGAAATTTATCTGTGTGGTGGTGGCGCACGTAATAAGGCACTAACCTCCAAACTTCAAGCCTCATTACCTGGAAAAAAAGTAGAACTAACTGATGTGCTGGGCGCTAATGCTGATTGGCTAGAGGCATTTGCTTTTGCTTGGTTGGCAAAACAGGCTATTCTAGGAGTTCCCGGCAACCTCCCCTCTGTTACTAGTGCAAAAGGAACAAGGATCCTTGGTGCGATCTACCAGGCTTAAATCTAGGTTATTTCTTGCAACATGATTTCACATATCCTATCGGAAAATGAGATCATTGGCTCTCATTTTTTTCTTACACTAAATCACTTATGCTGAAAACGAAGAACCACAACCACAGGTACTTGTAGCACCGGGATTCTTGATAATAAATTGAGCACCTTGTAAGTTTTCTTCGAAATCAATTTCTGCACCAACCAAATACTGGAAACTCATTGGGTCAATTAGCAATTTCACCCCATTTTTTTCCATCACGGTATCGTCTTCATTGATCAATTCATCAAATGTGAAGCCATATTTAAAACCAGAACATCCGCCACCGCTCACAAAAACTCTCAATTTAAGGTCACTACTACCCTCTTCTTCTATCAGCTTCTTGACCTTATTCGCGGCACTATCGGTAAAGATCAGTGGAACTTGCATTTCGGTTACGGACTTCGTTTCAGTAATTGCGTTCATGTTAGATTCTTTTATAAAATTAGCCGTGAAAATTACTCACAGTGATTGCTAAAATGCTAATCACTGGCAACCGGTGGTAGCTCTACTACCTTCTCGTCAGATTCAGAGTTGCCCTGATTAACTAGCTTACCTTCGATCATTGCGCCAAACTTAATTTCAATGACCCGATAATGCACGTCTCCTGATACCCTAGCTTTGGCCTGTAGTTCAAGGTACTCGTATGTGTGTATTGGGCCAACTATGGTGCCATTAAGAACTGCATGAGAAACTTGCACTTTTCCTTCAATTGTTGCCTGCTCACTCAATACCAAAGTACTTGGCTTTTCTCCTGTTGCGATAATATTCCCACGAACATGCCCATCCACGCGCAAGCCTCCGCCGAACTCGACATCACCCTGGATGCAAGTGTCCATACCAATGATTGTGTCAATATGGCACTGGGGTTTGCTGGCTTTCTTTCCAAACATTTTCTTCTCCTTCACAAAGACAGATTCACGACCCGAATCGACTTTTCCTCTTTTGTGCCATCTTCAAATACTTGTACCTGCAACCCCTTCACTACAGCATCTGGTGAAACTTTGAAAGTTCTCTCTACTCGATGGTAAAGCTTGAAGCTTATGCTAAGCACTCCAGAGGAACCCTCACTTGGAAGGGACCTTATCACCTTCTTTCCATCCTGCCACAAATGGACCGTGAAAGCTAGTTTACCTTTGAACTTATTAGTAGGTTCTCCGCCATGTAACAGCACTAAGCTATATTGAACTGGTAAATAAAGATATTTTCAGTAGCCTTTCCGTCGCCTGATACAAGATTTTGGAAAAATGCCAAATCTTCCTTTAAGTAGGTGTTTTCATTCCCTAAAACCTTGACTTGTTCGGCAATATCTTTTCTTGTAATACTTTCCATTTGTAACTGTCGCTCAAGTCCAGTTACCTGTGTGCGCAATTTCTCATTATCTCGCTTTAAACGCGTACTAAAATCGGATAACTGATCCAACTCATGATTTATCCCATTCTTGTCAAAACTAGTAAACTTGCGTCCAACGTCGAACATGATCCAAGACAACAACAACACGAGTGTAGCGAAAACAATGATTACCAACCAGCGTAAATACCATGGAAGGTGTGGACGTACCGCAACTTGTGGTGCAAATATCCCAAATTTTCTTTTGATTCTTTTTATAATTTCCATCGAGCTACGCCAATTAACTGTGGTATGTTTACGGTAACTGCGCAATATGATCAATACCAAGCGTTTCTGGGTAGCCAAACATTAGATTCATGTTCTGTACTGCCTGTCCCGCCGCGCCCTTAACCAAATTGTCAGTCACCGTCAATACAACTACCGTATCACCACCTTGAGGGCGGTGCACCGCAATACGACAGAAATTGGATCCCCGCACTGAACGGGTTTCTGGATGACTACCAGCGGGTAACACATCAAGAAACGGCTCATTAGCATAACGATTTTCATATAATGCGTGTAGATCAACGTCTGCGGTAAGTCTCGCGTAGAGCGTAGCGTGTATGCCCCGGATCATCGGGGTGAGATGCGGCACGAACGTAAGCCCAATCGACCTAGCTGCAATATTAGACAAACCCTGTTTGATTTCAGGTAGATGACGGTGTCCGGGTACACCATAAGCCTTGAAATTATCAGAGGCTTCTGCAAACAGTGTGTGCACTTCCGCGTTGCGTCCTGCGCCGGAAACACCAGATTTTACATCAGCGATAAGATGATCCGTGTCTACAATTCCAGTTTCGATCAAAGGTAAAAAACCAAGCTGCACAGCAGTAGGATAGCAACCGGGATTGGCTACTAGACGTGCTACCTTGATCTTGTCGCGATTGACCTCAGGTAAGCCATAGACAGCCTCTGCCACCAGATCTGGGCAGGCATGGGGTATGCCGTACCATTGCTCCCACTCAGACACATCCTTAAGGCGAAAGTCTGCAGCTAGATCTATCACACGCACTCCTGCGTCCAGTAATACCCTAGTTTGCTGCATTGCAATGCCGTTAGGAGTAGCAAAGAACACTACGTTACATTTGTCCAGCTTAGCATCAGCTGGATCACAAAATTTTAGCGCTATCCTTCCACGCAAACTGGGGAATAACTCGGCTACAGCCATCCCCGTCTCTTTGCGCGAAGTTATCGCTTGTATGCTTACCTCAGGATGCTGTAACAATATACGCAGTAACTCAACACCGGTATAACCAGTCCCACCAACAATTCCAACTGTAATCATAAAATTCCCAAACGATTTATTGGACAAGCGAAGTCAGTATTAATTCCTGTCCACGTTTCATAAAAAAATAAGTCTAATAATTATAAGCAACAAACAAAAAAGCCGCCAGAAGTTGGCGGCTTTTTTATTATGCAAAACATTAGCGTTTAGAGAACTGCTTACGCCTACGCGCCTTGCGCAAACCTACTTTTTTCCGCTCTACTTCACGCGCATCTCGCGTGACTAGCCCCGCCTTTCTCAATACAGGCCTGAGTGTTTCATCATAATCAATAAGCGCACGAGTAATGCCATGACGTACCGCATCCGCTTGTCCAGATTCACCACCACCATAAATATTCACCATGATGTCAAAAGTTTTTAGATTTCCTGTCAATTCAAGTGGTTGACGAACTATCATGCGACCAGTTTCACGTGAGAAAAATTCATCGACTAATTTATGATTGATAACGATCACTCCTTTACCTGGTTTCATGAATACCCGAGCTACAGCACTCTTACGCCGACCGGTACCATAATTATAATATGTGCTCATAAGCCTTTTAAGTTCCTAAGTCAAGTTGTAGAGGCTGTTGCGCAGCATGGGGATGGGCGGTTCCAGCATAAATTTTGAGTTTCTTCAACATAGCGTAGCCAAGTGGACCTTTCGGCAACATGCCCCTTACCGCATTTTTTAGTGGTCTTCCAGGAAAACGTTCATGCATTTTGGCGAAACTTGTCTCGTAAATCCCTCCAGGATAACCACTGTGACGATAATAGGCTTTATTTTCTGCCTTGTTGCCGGTGATACGCAATTTGTCAACATTGACCACAACGATGTAGTCACCGGTATCTACATGGGGGGTGAATATTGATTTGTGTTTTCCACGCAAACGACGAGCAATCTCGGTGGCTAGACGCCCCAACACTTTGTCGGCCGCATCAATCACAATCCAGTCGTGGTTCACTTCGTTTGGTTTGGCTGAGAATGTTTTCACAAAGGTGTTCTGCATGTCTAAGGAATGGCGCGAATTCTATGCTAGACCCAACCTAATGTCAAACTTAAGTCCCTCCTCTGACACGTATTTCAATGCCTTCTAGTTGATGTGGCCTGAATAAATGCCATCAGTAAATTACTCTCACATTCTCTGCTTGGAAATGTTCTGATAAAGATTGAAGTAGGTTGTCGTGCAAGCTCACCCGCCATGCTTCGCCTAATTCAATTTCACAAGCCGCATTCTGGTTGCGATAAATTACCGATACTGGACAGTAACGAGTATTGTTTCCACTATTAGTATTAGGGCTGCCGGTATTGCGATAGGGCGCTAGCAGATCCCTCAACTTGACTGCATTCGACAACCCATTGCAATGTAACCACATACCTTTTGCATAGTGGGAACGAGCGCCAGCGAGATCAAAAAGCTTGTCAATAGAAATACGCAATCCACCACCATTTTCTTCATTGCCCCCCTTACTGCTTACCTTGGCCTCCACTACTAGTAATTGGTCTTCCTTCAGCCAATTACGGTTCGCGTCAAATAACTCGCTGTAAACTACTAGTTCTACGCGTGCGTTACCATCATCCAATACTATTACTCCCATCTTGCCTCGTCGGGTCATTTGAATGCGAATGGAGTAAATAATACCAGCTAGAATCTGTGGTTCCCTTTGTGGATTTAACCGATCCAGTTGAGTAGGCACAAAATTTTTCAGTTCATCAGCATAAGCATTGAACGGATGTCCGCTCAAATAAAACCCTAGAGCCAGTTTTTCGTTCTGTAATTTCTCCTTCTCCACCCACTGAGGTACGTTAATTAGGTGTGGTTTTTCTGCTGCTATATCATCCTCACTAAATAAACTTACCTGGTTGGCTGTACGACTGGTTTGTTCAGCATATTCTAATGCGATACCAACCGATGCCAATACCCCTGCTCGATGGTTATTTATGGAATCAAACGCGCCGGCCCGAATTAATGACTCCAACACTCGACGGTTAACAATGCGCTTATCAACACGTTGACAAAAATCAAATAAATCGGTGTATAGTCCAGCTTGATCACGTGCTTTGGTAATAACCGTAATCGCTGACTCTCCAGTACCTTTCACCGCTCCCAATCCATAACGTATAGTTTTTTCCCCGTCCATAGGCACGAAACGGTATACAGACAAGTTGATATCGGGAGGCAGAATAACGATCTTATTGGTAATGCTGTCCTCAAAGAAAGAGTGTACTTTGTCAGTATCATCCATGTCAGCAGACAAGGTTGCAGCCATAAATTCTGCTGGATAGTGCGCTTTAAGATAGGCGGTTTGGAATGCAATCAAAGCATAAGCTGCTGCGTGCGATTTGTTAAAACCATAACCTGCAAATTTTTCCATCAAGCCAAAAAGCTCTGCTGCCTTACGTTTAGTTAACCCATTTTTTATTGCTCCGGTAACAAAAACATCTCGTTGCTGCTCCATTTCCTCAACTTTTTTCTTACCCATTGCCCGTCGCAGTAAATCAGCACTACCAAGGCTATAACCACCTATTACCTGGGCAATTTGCATCACTTGCTCCTGGTAAATCATTACGCCATAAGTTGGGCTAAGTATGGGCTGCAAGCGTGGGTCAGGATATTCCACGCGCTTGCCAAGTTTACGTTCAGTGAATTCGGGAATTAGATCCATTGGACCTGGTCGATACAAAGCTACTAATGCAATAATATCCTCAAAACGGTCTGGTTTAGTCTTTAGTAACAGATCCTTCATACCACGCGATTCGAACTGGAACACCCCCACGACATTTCCCTGCCTCAACAATGCATAAGTAGCAGAATCCTCTAGGGGGAGAGTCTCCAGAGAAAAAAACTTGGAATTTGCAATTCTATCTTCAGTGACGCCTTGGGAAATATCTTTTGAGGTAATACTAATATCTTGATTTTCCAACTCAGAATCTCGCTGTCTGATATATTTGACAGCCCAATCAAGTGTTGTCAAAGTCCGTAACCCTAGGAAATCGAACTTTACCAAGCCTATTTTTTCCACATCATCCTTGTCCAACTGACTTACCACTGAGTCAGTAGAATCTGCACAATATACCGGACAAAAATCAGTAATCTTTCCTGAAGCGATCAATACTCCACCAGCATGCATGCCAACATTACGTATAAGCCCTTCGAGACATTCAGCTAGTTCCAACAAAGTGCGCACCTCTTCCTCCTTTTGCGCACGCTGATTCAGTTGCGGCTCAACTTCACGAGCTTTTTTTAGAGTCATGCCCAGTTCAAATGGCACCAACTTTGCCAATTGATCAACAAAGTTGTATGGTAGGTCCAATACCCGGCCAACGTCACGTATCACCGCTTTCGCTGCCATGGTGCCAAAAGTGACAATTTGTGAAACACTTTCGGCGCCATATTTCTGCTTCACATAATCAATCACATGTTCGCGTCCATCCTGACAGAAATCAATATCAAAATCAGGCATAGATACTCGCTCTGGATTGAGAAAACGCTCAAATAGCAAATCGTAACGCAAAGGGTCAAGATCAGTGATGCCGAGAGAATATGCAACTAGTGAGCCCGCACCGGAACCTCTCCCCGGACCTACCGGGACTCCATTTTGCTTGGCCCAGTTGATAAAGTCTGCAACAATCAGAAAATATCCAGCAAAACCCATCTGCACGATAGTAGTCGCTTCGAAATCCAATCGTGCACGATATTGTGGCATTTGCGCATCACGTCTAACCGGATCGGGAAAGAGTGCTCTCATTCGACTCTCTAAGCCTGCTAATGCCTGATCGTGTAGATATTTCTCAAGACTTTTATTATTTGGAGTAGGAAACAATGGCAGACGGTTGACCCCCAGTTCCAATATATGGTTACATCGTTTGGCAATTTCCACGCTGTTGGCAAGAGCAACTGGGATATCTGCGAATAGTGCTCCCATTTCTGCTTGAGTCTTGAAATATTGCTGTTCAGTGAAATTCTTCGGACGTCTACGGTCACTCAGCACATAGCCCTCAGCAATACATACTCGTGCCTCGTGCGCTTTGTATTCCTCGGGAGTCAAAAATTGTACTGGCTGCGTTGCTACTACCGGCAAACATAAGACTGATGCCAATACCAGCGAATTCTGCAAAACAACTTCTTCATCGGTACGCCCTACCCGTTGTACCTCTATATAAAAATGGTCAGGGAAAAGATCTGACCACTCCTGTGCCAGTGCTTTGGCTTGAACGAAATTATCCTGCATCAAAACCATGCTGATTTCGCCAAGGTGCGCGCCGGACAAGGCAATTAGCCCATTTGTTCCGATATCATTTCTATTTAACCAAGATTTCTTGATTTCGGCTCGACCCCGATACTGATTCTCACGATATGCGCGTGACAACAGACTGCACAGCAACAGGTACCCTGAATAAGATTTGCACAATAACAAGAGCCGCGAGGGTTTGTCTCGGTCGCTTTCATTAGTAATCCAAACATCACAGCCAGTGATTGGTTTAACACCCTTACTGCGTGCACTCTCATAAAACTTCACCATACCGAACAGGTTAGATAGATCAGTCAGCGCAAGCGCTGGCATATTGTCTGTAACTGCATTCGCTACCGCATTATCAATGCGTACGACACCATCAGAAATGGAATACTCGCTGTGCATACGTAGATGAATGAAAGTAGGAACGGTAGGCATGATGTTACAATTCTGTACAGAGTATTTAGTTGTACTCGTATCTGAATGAGTATTTTAATTTTCTAATTAACACCAGAACTAAATAGCAAAAACTGATTTTAATTCTACACCATGTTGAAAGCTCCCAAACTTTTACTCTCTGCCGGCGCACTGGAAAAAATGCGCGCCGCTTTCGCTCACGGCGCATATGCAAGACCTTAACCGTAAAGCGGCCAGCGTTGCCCCGGGTAATGGCTACAGGGTTAAAATTTAAAGTTTTAAGTAGGTTTATTTGCAAACTGTGAGCACAGTCTACGCTGATTCTTAAGAAATTCGATTATCCTTTCAGGCAGCCATGTAAGCTTGCCGGGAAACGGTGAGTTTAGGAAGCCAACATGTCCTCCTTGTTCAGGAAACTCAAGCGTGACTGCGCATGAAACATTATCTGGTGTAGGTAAAACAGGTGCGGGCATGAACGGATCATTGCGAGCATTGATGACCAGCGTAGGAACCTGGACATGCTTGAGCCACGGCTTACTACTTGACAGATTCCAATATTCATCGGTATCACGAAAACCATGCAGCGGTGCGGTTATGAGGTTGTCGAATTGATATAATGTGGTACATGCTGCCACTGCAGCAGCGTCAAACAACCCAGGGAAACGATCAAATTTCTCAAACGCTTTTTGCTTCAGGGTGCCAAGAAAATGGCGGGTATAGAACCGATTAAATCCTAAGTCCAGAACCTCCCCTGAAGCCACTAAATCCAGTGGAGCAGAAACTGTCACAGCTCCATCAAGCACATGGCAGGCTTGTTCATCTTGCTCTCCGAGCCATTTTAGCAAAGCATTGCCACCTAGAGATATACCCACAGCATAAAGCGGTGCGATAGAGCCAGGGGATTCGTTTTGCTCACTAATTCGACGCAATATCCAGTCAATTTCTTCCGAATCACCAGCATGATAAGCGCGTGGCAACCGGTTGGGGGATCCGGAACAACCACGAAAGTGCACGACCACGCCACGCCAGCCCAGATCCCGCAGTGCCCCCATTATGCTCCGGGCATAATGACTAAATGATCCCCCCTCAAGCCCGTGAAACAATACCACCAATGGCGAACCAATTAAGTTATCCAGCCAGTCAATATCAATAAAATCGCCATCGTCCAACTCCCAGCGTTCGCGTCGATAAGAAATCAGGGGCAATGAGCTGAGTAGGAAGGGATAAATGGTTTGCGCATTACCTCCCGGCAGCCAGGTAGGGGCAACATAGGGCTTGGCGCTTAAGTAGGGCGCTGGAATACTCATGTTTAATCCTGACCGAAAATAAAGAAAAGCTAGGTAAAACACCCAGCCCTTCAATGTATTAGTATAGGTCGTACTAGATTTGAACTGACAACCAAGAAATTAAAAGTCTGAAGAGCTAAATATTGATTAAAGCTGACTAACGCTCACAAAACTTACCAAATTTTACAAAAAAACATATAATATAATACCATGCTGTTTGGCGAGTTGATGAGCGTTGCTCAAGATATAATCAATTCGCCTGCACACGGCTTATACAATGGACATATGTTCAAAACAAAAGTTGATCATGCCTGAACACAAACCTGACAGATTCACACTAACAATCCATCAGATATCACCTTATGTACGTGAATGCCTTCTATCTAGACACTGCGTAAAAAACTTATAGACAAAAAGTTGTCATGAGGACTTGAAAAGTGTACTATTCGTTTCCAATATTTAGAGCATAAACATGAAGTTCTTATTCACTACATACATACTACCTATACTACCTGTCCACTGTTTCTGGACCGGTATTATTCAATCCTTTTGAGCTCATTCGATTTCATTCGCCAGACACTTATTGACAAGTTCGATGTCGATGCCGAGGCTATCACATCTGATGCAACCTTCCAGACTCTTGGGCTTGATTCGCTCACAATGGTAGAATTGATGTTCGATGTCACGGAAAAGTACGATATCGAGATTCCTAATGATAAATTAGATTTCAAGACCCTGGGCGAGGCGGCCGCACTCATCGACGAGACGCTTCAAACCAAAAACAGTTGATGTCACTCTCGTGAAGCACAACCGCGTTTTCGTCACTGGTATCGGCCTTGTTTCTCCACATGGCAGCGACCCAAACCAGGTTTTTGACAAGATTTACCACGGTGAATCTGCGGTGCGTAAGATGCGTACCGGAACACCCGAGTATGGAAGCGAATGCTTGCTTGCAAGCACTAGCTTCGATCCATCAGGGGAAATTTCCAAGGTACAGATTCTGTTCATGGACCGGGTTTCGCAGATGGCGGTAATCGCTGCACGTCAAGCCCTTGAACACGCTGGATTGCTATCTGGAGAAACTGATCTGTCAACAACAGGCGTGTACACTGGCTGTGCACTGGGTGGCGCACAGACGTTAGAAGAATCCTACCAAAAGTACTTTGTAAAAAAAAGTAGATTAGCAAGACCAACCACGGTGCCTTTAATCATGCCAAACGCGCCAGCTGGTCACATCTCAATGCGTCACAAGTTGCATGGACCTTCGCAAAACTACTCAATTGCATGTTCTTCTTCAACGACCGCGATCGGCGAGGCCTTTCGCGCAATCCGCGATGGCTACCTAGAACGTGTCGTTACTGGTGGAACTGAGTCGATGCTGAACGACGGCTCTATAGTGTGCTGGGAGGCACTCACGGTACTCGCTAAGGAACACCCTGAGGGTGCACACACATCGTGCCGCCCATTTGCAAAGGATAGAAGCGGTCTCGTACTCGGTGAGGGTGCAGCGATGCTCATACTAGAATCGGAAGTGCTCGTAGAAGCACGTAGCGTCCAACCGCTTGCTGAAATTGTAGGATATGGATCCTCAAGTGATGCACACAACCTCACGCAACCATCTGCGGAAGGTCAAGTACGTGCGATGCGCACGGCGCTTGATGACGCCAAGCTGAATCCCGCCTCAATCGATTACATCAACGCCCACGCTACAGGCACGGGATCTGGTGACAAGGTTGAAATCGATGCAATTAAGCAGCTCTTTGCAGATCATGCACACCGCATCGCGGTGAGTTCGACTAAGTCTGTGCATGGACATTTGCTTGGTGCTGCTGGCGCACTCGAATTTGCTATAACGGTCATGGCACTCAAGCGGCGCCAAATCCCCCCTACAGCACACCTCACACAGCCCGACCCTGATTGCGATCTCGACTGCGTTCCCTGCATCGGCCGCCCTTCACCAGAACTTGATTATGCGCTATGTAATTCGTTTGCATTCGGTGGCTCGAACGCTGTATTGGTCGCTCGACACGTATAAAAATGAGATCCTAGATAAACGCGATACCAGATCCGATTATTAAAACAGTTCTCTATTGTTATTATTGGCAGGCTTTGAAAAAGCGGAAAGCATATTATGAAAAAATTACTGTTAACGTTAATGCTAGTTTTCATAAATACTAGCGCAATGGCTGAGTGGACTGAGGTGGAGTGGACTCATGAAGATGGTGGGTTAACTTTATATGTCGATTACACTACGATTCGCAAGGTAGGTAACAAGGTTAAGATGTTAAGTTTGGTAGACTTTGAAGTCATTGAGAAAGAAGAAATTGATCTTTTCTCTTCAAGAACTAAAGATGAGTTCGATTGCGAAGAAAAAAAGATGAGGCAACTTTTCTACGCATTATATAGTGGGAGCATGGGTAGCGGGAAGATGGAACATTCGAATGACGAATATCTGAAATGGACCCCAGTAGAGCCTGGGAGTATGGGAGAAGCAATGTGGAAAATAGCTTGTGGTAAGAAGGTGTAGGGAATTACGATAGCTTTTGTTTACCTTATCTAATCCAACATGTACTGGCTCAAAGCAAGCATCAATATGTCATACTCATAGCACCGACAACAAATCGACAAAAAAGTAGGAAATCATCATGAATATTGACATCGGTATCAACGAAAAGGATCGTGCTGAAATTGCTAATGAACTCAGCAAACTACTGGCCGATACTTATAGCCTTTACCTCAAAACACACAACTTTCATTGGAATGTGACCGGTCCTATGTTCCAAACTCTGCATCTTATGTTTGAGACACAATACAACGAACTTGCACTTGCGGTTGATCTTGTTGCAGAACGTATTCGCTCGCTAGGTTTTCCTGCTCCTGGCACTTATAGTGAATTTGCACGTCTTAGTTCTATTAGAGAAACTTCTGGAACACCTAAAGCGGAAGAAATGATTCGATTGCTAGTTGAGGGTCAGGAAGCGATTGTCCGTACTGCACGATCAGTTTTTCCAGTGGCTGAAAATGCATCTGATGAAGCAACTGCGGATCTACTAACTCAACGTATACATTTGCATGAAAAAACTGCGTGGATGCTTAGAAGTCTATTGGAGAAGTAAGAAAATAATTCTCAACCTACTATCCAAGATCTTGGAACTAGGCAAGCGACAAGAAACGTTATTCAGTAGACTGATCATAGGAGTCTCAGGATTAAATTTGCTTCATCCAAGATGCTTTTACTTTGTGGACGGTTGGATATACGGCCCGGCAAAAAAAAGCGCCCCCAGGGGCGCTTAAAAGCCCTCAGGGGGTGGGCTAATTGCGCTGTCTTTTCTCCAAAAAACCATAAGTCTTTAAATACCAAACTTGTGATGGGTTCGTCTTTATCTTCTATCTATAGTTACGACAATGATTCGATAGACTTTAGCAAGAAAAAAAATTATACTTTTTATTATAAACATATGCTTATATAGTTTCTTAGCAGCTGTTAACGCAAGTGTCCCAAAAACAAGGCACCTATCTTGATGAAAAAATTTCAGTCCTAGACGAACCAATTACTTTGGAAGCAACCTGACAACAAAAAACCCCTACTTAAGTCGAAACTGACTTACAGAACAGTCAAAATAGACTTACTTAGAAAAGTAGAAATAAAACGTCTAGTTCTTCCAGTAAGCAACTACTTTTACAAGAATGAAGAGTAGATGATCTTTGCTGAAAAGGCGCTTAAACGCCTGCGAGAGGGAAACCGTCGATTTGTATCTGATGCTTCCTTTTTCAACAAATTATCACACCAGAGTCGCCGCCATACTTTGACGGTAGATCAGGAGCCCTTTGCTATTATCCTTGGATGTTCAGATTCGCGGGTACCAGCGGAGATTATCTTCGATCAAGGCCTTGGTGATCTTTTTGTCATCCGTGTTGCTGGAAACATTGTTGCACCTTCCCAAATTGGCAGCATCGAGTTCGCTGTAGAGCGGTTTGACACGCAACTCGTTGTGGTGATGGGCCACTCAAAGTGTGGAGCTATTCTAGCTACCTTAGAAGAACTGAAAAGACCATCGGAAGATCAGTCACAGAATCTCCGTTCGATCGTTAATCGTATTCGTCCATCAGTGGAACCATTGCTAGCGACAAATCTCGGACGTCACCCGGACATCCTTCTGCAACAGTCTGTTCGTGCTAATATTAGTTCCTCGGTAAACCAACTGCGACATGGATCAGAAGTTTTAGAAAAACTAATCCAAGAAGATGCGCTCCTTATCGTAGGAGCAGAGTATTCGTTAGATACTGGCGTTGTAGATTTTTTTGACGGACCCCCCCCTTAAATCATCTATCAACAGACCACAACAAACATTGCTCCATTGTGTAGCGCCTCGCAAATAGGTTGGACTAGGCTGCTAATTTTCTGAATATCTTCTTTGTAATAAAAGTAATCGGTCGATGAATAGTATCGAAACTTCCTACACGCTCAATTAAATAGGCATCTTAATTCTTAGAATTTACAGTATTCCCTGTTAAGATCGTTTTCAGGTAGAACAGTATTAGGCATAGTCGTGGCCCCTGTATAAAAAACTATTATTTCCACAGGCCCATTTATTGCTCGACCTCTGTGAATAGTGCGCATTACCTCTACAAGAGATTCGCCTTCTTTTAAAGTGACTTTATTACCATTTTTTGTTTCGATTACTAAATCTCCTTTTAAAATATACCCTAAAGTTGGAACTGGATGACAATGAAACTTTGTCACTTGATTTTCTTCTATACGGAGTTTAACTGAAGTTATTTCGGCCTGCCCTTGTGGGTAATAAATAACTCCACCATCCCATGAGGTTTGTGTTTTAAGTCGTTCTTCAGCCATAGCCCAATTAGGAAGTACTATAAATAGTAAAAACCATGCTAGAACATAAATTCTCATATTAATATAATTATCGTTATTTTAATTTGATTACGCTAGTAGAATGATCGCTTTGGGTCGAAAGTAGTCATTAGTGAAAGTCTGCTTTGTGCCAAAAGCGAACATTTGTAGGAACAAAAGGTACTGACCGCAACTAGATTCCTGATGCCATTGTGATATTTCAATGTAATCCGTTATTTCGGCTATGCAACTACCAAGTGTTGATGGCTCTTCAAGATCGAACCGAAAATGGAGAGAGGCCCCTAAACCGAACTGCAAGTAGTTTAGAAAGTTAAGGTAGATTATGTGTGACCACTCCTCCCATACCTTTGTTGATCACCATAAATCCGATTCCATTGACCAACATATAGGTTATACAAAACATTTGAATGAAATGAATCGATGCATTAACAACCAGTTTGACAGAAACTTAACTATCCCTAAAATTATTGAGTTTGTCCGATAAAGAATTAATACGATATTGATTCACAATCCTTATAATTTTTCTTTTCGCAGTCTCGCGCCGTCCTTTGTGCATTGGCAATTTGAGAAGGTGTCATCTCTTTAGCTACTCTATCTCGACTGTCTTTTGCATGTCTGCCTCCCTTGCTAGCAGCAAGGTTGAACCACATGTGCGCGCGAACATAGTCTTGGATAACATCATCGCCCATGGCATACATGGCACCAAGATTATATTGTGCGATCGCGTTTCCTTGCTCTGCAGAAAGGCGATACCATTTCATTGCCTCCTGATAGTCCTTAGTTTCGCCTTTGCCTTTGGTGTACATCCAACCAAGTTTAGCTTGCGACACCGCATTCCCCTGCTCTGCAGAAAGGCGATACCATTTCATTGCCTCCTGATAGTCCTGGGTTACGCCTTTGCCCGTGGCATACATTCTACCAAGTGAATATTGCGCAGCCGTATGCCCTTGCTTCGCAGCAAGGCGATACCATTTCACTGCTTCCTGAGAGTCCTGGGTACCCCCACCTTTGACATAAATATTTCCAAGGGAAAATTGTGCGGCTGCGTCCCCTTTAGCGGCTAACGGGCGAAATGACTCTAGTGATTTAATGTGGTTATCTATAAGAACTACCCTTGCTTTATGACGTGCCTCCACTTCATCTTTAAGAGTATCTGCTCTGGCAACACTACTGCGGAGTAATAATATTGTAGCTATAAATAAAATACATTTTTTCACTTTAATTTCTCTTGACAGATAAACAGTAGATTAATATTAGTATAATGAATAATCAAGGAAGATTCTTAGGTTGTGCCACGTACTTAAATGTCTGCTTTGGGTCGAAAGCGGACATTCAGAGCTAGTGTTAGCGTGGTAGTTTCGTGAACAAATGTGGGAATCAGGAGGAAAGGATTAACTAACCCCAGGGCGGCATTCCTCTTATTATACGGCCATCCCAGAGGAGCTCTCGTAATTTAGGTGCTGTTTTTTCTCACTTGAGCGAGCCCCATCGACTTCAGAATACATATGTACATCCAGCCGATGTCGAACTCATACCACTTGTTGGATAAGCGCGCAGAAGTAACATAAGCATGATGATTGTTATGCAATTCCTCACCACCAAGAAGAATGCCCCAGGGGATAATGTTGCGGCTCGCATCCTCTGTCTGAAAGTTGCGATACCCCCAGTAGTGACCAACACCGTTAATGATTCCAGCAGCCAAAAATGGTGACCCAGCCATTTGCGCTGCCCATATAGTGAGTCCAATCGGACCGAACAGAACGACCTCAATGATCAACAGCGATGAGATGCCTATAAAGCTGTGTTTACTGTAAATTTTTCGTTCCATCCAATCGTCTGGCGTACCATGACCGTATCTTTCTAGGGTTTCCAAGTTTTTTAATTCTTGCCAGTAAAGTTCTGCGCCTTCCCATACCACTTTTCTTATGCCAAAAATTTGGGGACTGTGAGGATCGTCAGTAGTTTCGACGTTAGCGTGATGCTTGCGGTGCACCGCCGCCCATTCCTTGGTGTTTATACCAGTGGTAAGCCACAGACAGAAACGAAAGAAATGACTGGGTAGGGCATGTAATTCCAGTGCCCGATGGGCCTGATGGCGATGGAGATAGATGGTGACGCTAACAGTCGTGATATGGCCGAGAACCAAGGCAAATACAACATAGCCACACCAAGGTAAATCAATAAGGCCCGATATCAAATAGGTATAGTCCATTAGCAGTAATTTTCAGAAAGTAGAGATATTGCAATCTAAAGCGCAATGGGTGTTTAGTCAAGATAGGCCCTACTACTATGGATATTCTAGGCCCTACTACTATGAATATTATGGTCCTTCCTTTTACTGGAGAAGGCGCCATAGGGGATATTGGTAATAGCAGAACAGAATGGTTCATATCGCGCCTGTTTTAACAGTCAGCCATATCTATGGGATTGCCTCTCAGGATCGAATGTCCTCTTTTGGCACAAAGCAGACATTCAGTACTGCAAATCTTTAGCTTCATGACCATAGTTAACCAACAGGAACAGGAGCATAATCTACCTGTCAACCACGCGCTGTGAGGAGTCTCGCCATGAAGAAGCTCTACCTTGCAATAGCTTTGGTCCTTGGTGCGACCTGCATCAACTCGATTGCCCAAGTTGAGGCACCTGCTCCGGTCATGCCAGCAAGTCTGCTCTGGTTCAGCCCTCCAAACAACCCATCGCTTCAAGGAGCCTGGGTACTCGGCGCGGAGCAGAATACCGGACCATACATCCTTCGTGTCAAGCTGGCCGCAAGTGCTCGCATCCTTCCGCACACACATCCGGACGAACGCAACAGCACAGTGCTCTCCGGTACGCTGTATGTGGGTTTCGGCGAGACATTCGAAGAATCCAAGCTTGTCGCTATTCCTGCCGGCGGTCTGTATGTCGCACCTGCGAACATTCCACATTACATCTGGGCCAAAGACGGTGAGGTCATGTATCAAGAGGCTGGCGTTGGTCCTACGGCTACCGTTCCAGCTAAGCGCTAGCTTTGTGGAGATGATTAAAAGTAGCTAGGTTTTTCTTGTGAAGTTTTCCAGATTGCTTAAATTTACCAGATCAGTCGAGGGGTTCCACAGCACCAATGCTGCTCTTCTCGGCAATACCATTCTGTTTTTTGTTGCCCGGGCTACGATGACGGCTTGGACCGAGCCCAGGGTCGTAGCGAAAAATATGTGGCCAAGTTTCTTGAGATCCGCGATCACTTTCGGATCGAACCGGTTCTCGTAAAGAGTCACCCCTCCCATCTGGCTACTGCTGGAATGGGAGATATGAGGCAGGTCGATAGCTTCTTGCACCGTTCGTTCATGGTCGATAAGATTCAAAGTCATGTTGACTATGGTGTTGATAATCGTGGAGCCACCAGGCGAACCATAGGCTGCCACTGGTTTTTTGTTGCGAAACACGATGGTTGGTGACATGGAACTGAGAGGTCGCTTGTTAGAGCAGGGTCATTAGCGCCCGGATCAAAATTATCCGGGTTGTCGTTAGCGCGTGGCATCGAGTTGAAATCGGTCAGCTCATTGTTCAAGAGAAAACCGTAACCGGCAACTAGCAACCCTGTTCCCCAGGTCGCTTCGACTGTGTTGGTATAGCTAACCACGTTACCGTCTTTGTCTACGATGGAGAAGTGAGTAGTGTTAAGACCACCAACGTCATCGCGCAATAGCTTGGCAAATTGAACTTTTCTAGTTGGCTGTATCAAAGTCGTATCGAAAGATCGGGGATCGCCAGACTCGACCATAGTCCGGCGGCTATCAGCATTGATTAAGGCGGCCCGTTTTGCCAAGTAAGCATTATTAATTAGACCGTTGATTGGCAGACCCAACATTTCGTCAGTATCACCCATCCAGCGTGCTCGGTCCTGGAATGCTAAACGCATTGCCTCGATCATCACGTTCAGGGTTCGAACCGAGCCGAAACCGAACCCCTTACTCTCATCACCAATCGGAAAGTGCTCAAGCAGTTTTAGAATGTAGATTACCGTGAGACCTCCGGAGGAGGGTGGAGGCATGGAGGCGATGTGAAAACCGCGGTAGTTACCTTCGACTGGTTCTTTTTCTATCGCATGGTAAGCTGTCAGGTCACCCAAAGTCATTCGGCCAATTAGTTTGGCCTGGTCGGCTGGATTGGCAACTACACGAGCGTTATGTTGAGTATCTACGATGGCTTCAGCAATCTCGTCCTTGCAGAAAACTTCTGGGCCCTTGTTTGCAAGCATCTTAAGGGTCTTCGCTAAATCTAGCTGCACTAGAAAATCACCTTCAACTAGCGGCTTGCCGTTAGGTAGCCAAATTTTCCGAGCCGCATCATAAGCAGGATTACCAACTTCGTTACCAAGGCGCGAACTGGAAATGCTATCTTCTAATCTCGAGCTAACCCGAAAACCATTTTCAGCAAGATTAATTGCAGGTTCTAAGATTTCAGCAAATGATTTATTACCATATTTGTTTAGAGCCATTTCAATTCCACGTACCATTCCCGGTACGCCAACCCCAATGCCACTAGTCGAGCGAATATCGAAAGCAAAAGAGTTATTTGGATTTGAAGATAGGAGAAACATATCTGGGGTTACAGCTGACGGAGCTTCCTCGCGCGAGTCAATAGTTGTCGTTAGCTTTGTCTTGGCATCGTAGATCACAATGAATCCACCACCACCTATTCCTGAAGACTGCGGTTCAACAACATTTAGAGCAAAGGCAACGGCTGCGGCTGCGTCCACCGCATTGCCACCTTCTCGGAGGATTTGGGTGCCAATTTTGGTGGCGATAGGCTCGCTGGTGGCGACCACCCCGCCACGCACACCCGTTACACCGAGTTTGAGATCACTATCGCCGGCCCCGGCGGCTGTTGTCACCAGAGTTGTTGTTAGACCCATAATCACCAGCCTGCCAAGCCATAATCTGAGTTGGCAGTAGGTGGTTATTTTGCTGAGTGTCGTAAACTTCATTTTGGAAAAGCTTCCCTGATAATAGTTTAGAGCTTTGAAGAACGTTCCGCAATTTTTGCGAAGATCTGCTTTGTGCCAAAAGCGTACATTGACGAATGACTTGTTAGCTGTTTATTCATGAATAAGATAGGCATCCATTCGATGCCCAGCTTCTTCTTCGAGGGTCAACCAATAGTGCGAGGAGTATACTCTCCCCAGTCGTTACGCATGATGCTGCAGAGAATGAATAGCCGCATGGCAACGAATAAATCAACGTAAATTCCAGCAGTAATCATCCGCGGGGGAAAAGCTCATGAGCATCGACGATTCGAGAAGAAAGTTACTTAAAACCGGCCTTATAGCAGGGGCCAGCTTGCCATTATTGGCTGCAGGTTGGCCTATGCCAGCAATCGCAGGAACTATAACGACGCCCACGGATAGGTTCAGAGCAAAGCCCGGTGGCAAAAAAGAAATCTATGTGTGTTTTGGGGTCCATATCGACGCGGTTTCGGGATGGATTGGCACCTACGGTGGTCAAGACTCCATTCGCGACATTACTCGGGGACTGTTCTCTGGAGAAGTCGGTATACCTCGTCTCCTGATGCTCTTTGCGCGCTGGGGCATTCAACAGACGTTTTTTGCTCCTGGACATTCAATTGAGACGTTCCCTGATCAAATGAAAATGATAGCCGACGGCGGCCATGAAATAGGCGCCCACGGTTACACACACGAGAATCCAACGAGCATGACCCGCCAGCAAGAAGCGACCGTACTCGATAAGTCAGTGGCTCTTATCAAAAACGTTACCGGCCAAGCACCAACTGGGTACGTTGCACCGTTCTGGGAATTCTCTAAAAACACTATCAGTCTGCTTCTGGAACGCGACTTTGTCTACGATCACAGCATGATGCAGCACGATTTCATTCCCTATCGTCTCCGCAAGAATCTCGCCTGGGAAAAAATCGATTACAAAAAAGCACCTGAAGTTTGGATGAAACCGACAACTCAAGGCCCGGAAACCAGGCTCCTAGAGATTCCTGCGAGCTGGTACATGGATGATCTGCCACCATTTCAGTTCATGGATCACCTGGGCGAAGGAGGTGGATATTCCGATCCCTATGTCATCGAGAAAATGTGGAAGGATCGATTCGATTGGATGTACCGAGAGTATGACTACGCGGTCTACACGCTCACGATCCACCCAGGCGTTTCCGGACAAGCGCAAAATCTTCTGGCATTGGAACGCTTGTACAACCACATCCACGGTCACAATGGCGTGCAATTTACGACCATCAACGAAATCGCTACCGATTTTTCTAGGCGCAGAGCATGAACGCAAACCCCACAACAACTTATTGATAGTATTAACAAAATGTTGGTAGGCCGTGGGAGGATCGAACTCCAGACCAACGGATTAAAAGGCTGGAATTGATGAACTGACTCTGCATGGATTACGTCGTTCTTTTGCAACGCTTAGCGAATGGGTGGAATGTCCTGTTGGAATGGTGGCGCAAATCATGGGGCACAAACCAAGTGCGACAGCAGAAAAACACTACAAGGTTCGCCCCCTAGACTTGCTGCGTATGTGGCACACGAAGATTGAATCCTGGTTTTTGGAACAGGCAGGTATTAAGCTTGAGGAGGTGCAACCCGGTTCGAGGGTTGTTGGCACAGTTAGAGGAAATAAGCGCAAAACAAAGCGACCGGCTGATGAATTACACCGTTATACAAATACTCTAGAAAAATATCTGCTGCATTTTTCATCACTCAAAGATACGCCATTATTACACTAATTATGGGCTAAGTACAGTATCTCTTAAAAGAGGTAAAGCTGACTTTTCTGAAGATAACTCAAATTTGTACTGTATTCACAGATACAATATAGTAATATTCTTTACCATGTTAATAGGTGTTGCCTGTTTCAACATTCCCGTCAATTGTTATGTTGGGGTGTCTTAAGTGGTCTCTTTCATAAAAGGTTCCAACAAGTCTTTGGAACAGATAGGCGACACATGAAATCAACTCCGTCGGTATTTCACAATATTATTGCCAACTTTGCCGGCAAGGCTTGGTGGTAACTTGGTTATCTCCTCAGTAAATCCAGAAGCCTTTCAATTTCGCATTTTCGGTCGCTATTGGCTTCACTTGGATGCCCCACGACATGTGATGCTTATCCCTATGAAGCTTCTTGCAGAGAAATTAGAATCCTTGGGAATGGAGGCGGAGTTAATTACAACGACTGATCAGGGCAGTATTGGCTGGAATGCTTTCGGATGGGAGTTTTTCTTTTCTAATTTATGTTCACAGTTTTACTTTAAAAAAGTATTACGACGAATCGGACGGTTACTAAGCTTACTATTTGGACCGATCGAGAAAATCGAGGGGAAAGGTAGTGCTTACACTATGGTTTTTCGAAAGAATTTGAGATGAAGTTTTCTGTACTACTGCCAACACGAAATCGGCTTGATTTACTTTCCTATGCTATTGAGACGGTTCGAAGGCAGGATTATTCTGATTGGGAAATCATTGTCTCCGATAATTTCTCTGAAGAGGATATTGCAGGTTATGTGAGATCGCTAGACGATTTACGAATTAAATATTACCGCACTGACCAATTTGTTCCTGTTACTGATAATTGGAATAACGCGCTTGCTAAAAGTGATGGTGATTATGTCATTATGCTAGGAGATGATGATTGTCTAATGAAGGGCTACTTCTCAACACTAAAAAAAATGATTGAAGAATACAATGCCCCAGATTTAATCTACACAAGTGGTTTTCTCTATGCCTATCCTAGTGTTATATCGAATTTTCCTAATGGATTATTACGTTCATACGATCGTAGTACTATTTTCAGGTCCTCGCACAAGTCGTTTTGGTTGGAAAAATCAGAGTCCATGGCATTGGTCAATCATTCTCTTAATTTTCGGATATCTTTTAATTACAACATGCAGTTTTCTTTGGTTAGCAGGAAACTTATTAACAAAATGGCTAAATACGGTTCATTTTACCAGTCTCCGTATCCGGACTTTTATGCCTCAAATGCGATGATGTTAAAGGCAGAGCGTATTCTAGTCGTCCCACAACCACTTGTGACCATAGGAATAAACCCCAAATCATTTGGTTTTTATTATTTTAATGATTTAGAAAGCAAGGGAAACGAATTCCTAAAGAATATTCCTGATCCTAATATCGCACTTAGTCTACAGAAGGTGATACTTCCAGGTACAGATATGAATACATCATGGTTATTGTCCATGGAAACACTGGCACAAAATTTTGGTAAGGATGGAAATCTAAGCGTAAATTATGAGCGTTATCGGCTTCTCCAGATTTGTGCTGTTTATGTGGAGCTTATGGTGGGCAAATACGGTGCTAAGTCAGCTGTCTCTAACCTAAGGAACAAAATGACTTTGCGTGAGAAGGTTCTTTATGGAGTGCCGCTGTCTATTCTAGTGGCTGTAACTTTGATTGTACCTAAACACCACCAACATGCATCTATAGGGAGGAGAATAATTCGTGCCACGGGTTCTCATACGAGATGCGGTACTTCAAGGGAGGAAGTCTCCACGATTAAATTTAATACGATTCTCGATGTTTTTGAGAAGATTGAGCCAGTGTCGTGTTTTGTTAAAAAAGCAGAGGTTGTTTTATGCCTTAACATCCTAGTACCCTCTTCAGCACGATATTATATAAAATAATCTAAGATTCAAGAATCGGATATTGCCATTGCTTCAAAAGATGCGTATTCAGTTTTCGTTTCAGAAAGTATGATAGAAAAAATTGGGCAGGAATCGCTGTGTACTCTAAAAAGCCATTTTTTCCAGAATCTATAATTGAATTTGATAAAAGCGTTATGTTTGTTGGTAATCGAATTAAAGTAACTACAGAGGGTAATCAATCAAGTACAGTTAATCGAAGTAAAAATAATGAACCTTTACCGATAATCAACGCTTCAATTATTATTGATAATGCAAATATCTGGTTCTGTTCCCCGTCAACCCAAAGCAGACATTCAACGTCCCACGTAAACGGCAGGGAGCAGTTTGTTATTGGTTATCTGATTAATGTGATATGTTTTGTCTGTTTCAACATTCCCATCAATTGTTATGTTGGGATGTCTTAAGTGGTCTCTTTCATAAAAGGTTCCAGCAAGTCTCTGGACCAGTTAGGCGACACATGAAAGCAACTCCGTCGGTATTTCACAACATTATTGCCAACTTTGCCGGCAAGGCATGGAAGGGCATTTTCGGTCTAGCCTTCGTTCCGATCTATATCCAGCTTATGGGGGTAGAAGTATTTGGCCTCATTGGCATCTTCCTGTCTTTAAGCGCCTTATTTGATCTATTGGACATGGGACTTAGTACAACTTTGAATCGTGAATTGTCGAGATTATCCGTAGCAGAAAATTCTGCACAGGAATCACGAAATCTGGTGCGGACATTTGAGGCGGTGTACTGGGGAATCGGTATCGTGATTGGGATTATCGTGATAATCCTGGCGCCCTTAATCGCCAAATATTGGATTAATTCAACTAGCATTAGTAGTGAAACGATTGAGCAAGTATTACTTATCATGGGAATGTTGCTGGCAGCTCAATGGCCGAACGCAATTTATTCCGGTGGATTAAAGGGGCTCCAGCGGCAGGTTGGACTTAACGTAATTAAATCCGTGTCGGTAACGGTGCAACATGTTGGGGCCGTACTCGTACTATTATTTATCTCGCCCTCGATATTATCATTCTTCCTTTGGCAGTCTTTTGTTGCGTTGCTTACGACAATTGTACTGGCAGTTCGGCTTTGGAAAGCGCTACCCAAGTCTGGGCACCGGAGTAGGTTTGATAAATGGTTATTAGTCAAGAATTGGCGATTTGCATCAGGAATGATGGGTATTTCGTTGGTGGTCCTTGTGTTGACCCAGCTTGATAAGATAATCCTCAGTAAAATGCTTACGCTAGAGATGTTCGGTTATTACATGTTGGCATTATCTGTAGCAAATACAGCCCGCGGTATTGTGATTCCCATTTTTTCCGCACTCTTTCCCAAATTTACCCAGCTTGTCGCTTCAGCAGAGGAAAGCAATCTCATCGCGTTGTATCATAAAAGTTGCCAGCTTATGTCGGTTTTCGTGCTCCCAGTGGCCATAACTATCGCCGTTTTTGCAAAAGAAATTCTTGTTCTTTGGCTAGGGGACACAATGGCAGCACAAAATAGTCACCAAATCCTGACATTACTAATAATTGGCACGGCCCTTAACGCTCTTATGATATTGCCTTTTGCGTTACAGCTTGCCTATGGGTGGACCAAATTAGCGATTTATAAAAATGTCGTTGCTATAATTTTTCTAGTTCCGTTAATGGTGTGGATGGTGCAAATGTACCAAGGCCTCGGCGCAGCCTGGGTGTGGATCATTCTTAACCTGGCATATTTAATTTTTGAAGTGCCAATCATGCATCGACGATTGCTCAAAGGGGAGATGAGCAAATGGTATAGTCGGGATGTATTCCTGCCGATCTTAATAGTCACCGCCATTGGATGGATTGCTCACGAGATTTTACCAGCGGACTCATCCAAAATTATTATGTTACTAGGAATGCTTAGTACATTCGCCTTTTCTTTTGTCACTTCTGCATGGGCAACGGGGCATCTAAATATGCAGTTTATACAGTTGTTAAAAGCTAATGATAGGAGAAAGTCAAGCTAGCAGAGAGTATCGATTCGATAGAACAACTACCAAAGTAATGCAACAACAGGTGACTACGGATATAAAGATAAGTATTTAATCAAAAGATACACCAAAATTTCTCTATTAACATGTGAACTGTAATACAAACAAGATGCATTTTGCTTCTTTCATCTGATCCAAACAGTACCTTGGACCTTGAATGTCCGGTTTTTGTACATTCCAGTCACTCACTAAATTGCCCGAATTAGTCCTATCGGATGGAAATAGAAAATCCCACTTCTCACAGCACCTGCCATTTTTAGAACCAGTTTCAACTGCGTCTAAGTTAATGTGTTCTATATTCAGATATGGCACGAATTTGCCACAGTATAATGTGAGTCAGATACGGAACAGTGTTAGTTTTAGTAACGTTGAAGATCATACATGTGGAGTCTACATTGTTACGAAGCTAGTTCCTTTTCTTGTGCCATTTTATATTACCTCCAAATGTCACTGATAAATATTCTTAAACAAAGTTTTCAGGATAATCACCATTCGTTCTGCGTGATTATTTGTGCAAGCAAAATTCTTCCAGCTATCCTCAGCTGTTTGTGGAAGAATCTTTGTAAACTGTCGTGGCTCTAGTAATTCCAAAGAGGCCAATGTGTAACCCTTAGCGCTTTTATTGTGTTCTTCTAAAGGAGCGTAACTATTCTTCGTACAATCTATGATCACTCTCAGAAATGTATGTGAATACGCATTGATGTAAATTTTGTTGTGATCAAACACCTTGTCCAATGACTCATCATTGTAAATTACTTTAAGCCATAGATACCTTATTCGTTTTGATCCTTTAAGGCTACTTGGGAGGTAAGAATGAACAGAAGAATTTTTACTCTTAGCATCAACCTGTATCCACTCTGGATCTGATGCGGCCACAAAGAAAAGAAGCGCAACACTACACAATAGAACTATTAGCACAATCGTAGATAATTTGTTCACCGTTATAATTTCGAGGTATTCAGAAATTCCTGAGTCGCCACACTGATATTTGTCCAAAGTTTCGATCTAATTTATATTTGCCACGGATATATTCATCAAGGATTGTTATTCCACTACTATTAGCTCTCTCATTTGATTCGCTATGATTTTCCCACGTTGATTCCAGCCAAATATAGCCAGGTTTGTTCCGTTCCAGATCATTAATTATTTCAGACTGAATCTTGGAACTAGTTTGAAGTCCAGGGTCAAAATGATGCCATTTTGTTGCGGGTAAACGATTTGCTTGAAAGTAGCTGGAAACATCGTTCACAAAAATTTTATCGTGTCTAGTCAGTCCAATAAAAATACGTTCATCGGGAGAAGTATTCCGCACAATTAACCGAATTGCAGCTTCCCGATCCGGGTCCACAAAAAATGCCGATGTTTTTCGACTGGCAGGTGAGCCAACAGAATCATTATCTATTTGAGACATACTAGAACTTGATATGAGTTTGTAGAATTCAGGTACAGCAGAGATTACAAGATTGTTTCTATGGCTTGTCCTTTCGGTTTTAGTTTTAAAAAAACTGCTGCTTTGTATAATTACTATTTTATATCCAGCATTCCATGATGAAATACAAGTGATTGTAGCTAATGCTACCAGCATGATTCTAAACCACCTTGTATTAGTTATAGATATTTCCATCAGCAATGCAAGAATCATCATTGAAGGTATTAATGCAAGTTGCATCTGTTCTGGACTTACACGCACAACACCTTTTAGATAAAACATTATGGTCAGTAGTGAGAAAACTATCAGGAATTCAATCCCATTAGTACGAGAAAAAACATCGCTTATAGGTGAATGAGGATAAGACTTAGATAGTAGAAAGTCTCTCTTGAGGAAACTAAGAAGCGCGAAACAAGCAATAATTATTGGAAGATATATAATCCACATTATCGGATGTGAAATCGTATAGGAAAACCCCGGGAATGACAGGCCTCTTGTGCGGTTATAGTTTTCACTAGTAAATGAAATAACGTCATGGAAAAACGAGTAGAGTACTCCATTGAATCCGTACCAAATTAACATTGCCACAACGGGAAACCCAGATGCTAGAACGTAGGGCAGCAACTTGTGAAAGATATAACGGACTTTGTTATTTTGGCCATACTTAGATTGTGAAAGGATTAGAATTGCGGCGAAGATATGTACAATAAATGCGAAAAAACCAATGTCGTACCTGAATAGAGCTGCCAATCCCGTTAGTAACCCTGCAATAAGTGGATACAAAACAGAAGTGTTGCGCGCAAACATCTGCAGCAGAATCATTGAACTGCCGATCGTTAATAATAAAGCAGGGTATACTGGGTATCCGTGATTGCCGACAAAACAAAGCGAAAGAGCACAAATGACTGCCGCAAACAGCGCAATCGTTTTTCTACAATACAAAGTAAGTGATGCATATACGATGGTTACTATTCCCGCGCGTATAACTAAATCAAATACTCTTTCAACAATAACTGATTGGCTAAATATATCGAATAGCCACGACAATAAGTAAAATTCTGCCGGACCATACTGGGTATAAAAATCTCTGTGTGGAATATCTCCAGCGTTAACACGCATTGCACCAGTAAGAATAACTCCTTCGTCATAAATATTTATTACCCGATCCATAGTCAAGAATAGACACACGAAAGAAAAAACAAAAACAGCCGTGATCTCTATTATGGTTTTAAGCTTTGGATAATTCATACTCCGGCCAGCTGTTCCAGAATCTAATAATCATGGGCAGCTGGCAGGAAGACTACCCAGTCGATTAGGTCCAGAAAGATATAGATATTCATTCATGGTAAAACATAGTGGTTTTCAGTGTGATTATAATTTGCTCTAAGCGACTAGTTTTACTAGCAAAATTTTTCCATACATTTTCGTCTGTCCCTGGAAGGATCTTTGTATATTGTCGTGGTTCCAGAAAGTCCGAACCACAGCCGAGGGAATCGCCATGAATACTATCTCTATTTAGCTATAATAGTTTTCAGGGTAATTACAAATTGCTCTAATGGCCCAGTGTTGCAAGCAAAATTTTTCCATACATTTTCGTCTGTCCCTGGAAGGATCTTTGTATATTGCAATGGTTTCAGAAAATCCGAACTACCGCCTAGGGAACCGCCATTAATACTATAATTATACTCTTGGAAAAGCGTATAACTCGAATTTACGCAGTTTATGTAAACTTTCAGAAAGGTATGTGAATATGCATCGATGTGCTCTTTGTTGTTATCAAGCACCCTAGCTAACATTTCCTTATCATAAATTACATTAAGCCACAGAAGCTTCCATTTTTTTGACCCTAAAAGAGAGCTAGAAAGATAATAAACGGATGAGGTGGCATTTTTAGTATCAACTTTTGTCCATTCTTGACGACCTGATGCGGCCACAAAGAAAATAAAGATGGCTACGCACAAGAGAACGGCTAACATAAACTGGTAGATTCTAATCATGGATCTATTGGTCTTTTATCCATCTTATCTAGTAAATGGGTTGATACCTGATCGAGTGCTTGGCATTACTTTCTAATTCCATAATTGGGTGATTGTTCCACCATTTGTCTCCAGTTATGCCCTTATCAACAAAGCTGCTAAATGAAGGCCACAGCCTATTCTACCGATTTAGACACCCTAGGGAGTTCATTCGTCATTTATAGACCTAAACGCAGATAAGTCTATTATTTGTCCCGTATGATGAGCAGACAAATCCCTATAAATCAATAGGGTGGTTTCTTGAAAAAACCGCCCATCTTTTAATCATTTTGTAATGAATATTACATTATCCTACGTTGCCACACCGATATTTGTCCAAAGCTTTGCTCTAATTTATATTTGCCACGGATATATTCATCAAGGATTGTTACTCCACTGCTAATAACGCTCTCATTGGGCTCGCTATGATTTTCCCACGTTGATTCCAGCCAAATATAGCCAGGTTTGTTCCGTTCCAGATCATCAATTATTTCAGACTGAATCTTGGCACTAGTTTGAAGTCCAGGGTCAAAATGATGCCATTTTGTTGCGGGTAAACGATTTGCTTGAAAGTAGCTGGAAACATCGTTCCAAAAAACTATATCGTGTCTAGACAGTCCAATAAAAATACGTTCATCCGGAGAAGTATTCTGCACAATAAACCGAATTGCAGCTTCCCGATCCGGGTCCACAAAAAATGCCGATGTTTTTCTACTGACAGGTGAGCCAACAGAATCAACCTCTATTCTAGATATGCCGGAGCTTGATAAGAGTTTGTAGAATTCAGGTACAGCAGAGAGTACAAAGTTGGTTTTATTTATTTTATTTATATTGCCCGGAGTGTAGACTTTAATAAAATTGAATTTACCCATTGATGCTTTTTGATAACTAGTGGTTAGTGCTGAGACACAAGAGATCACAGCTAATGTTACCAGCATGACTTTAAACCACCTTGTATTAGTTATAGATATTTCCATCAGCAATGCAAGAATCATCATTGAAAGTATTAATGCAAATTGCAGCTGTGGCAGAGTCACGCGCACAACACCTTTTAGATAAAACATTATGGTCAGTAGTGAGAAAACTATCAGGAATTCAATCCCATTAGTACGAGAAAAAACATCGCTTATAGGTGAATGAGGATAAGACTTAGATAGTAGAAAGTCTCTCTTGAGGAAACTAAGAAACGAGAAACAAACAATAACTATTGGAAGATATATCACCCACAGTGTCGGACGTATAAATATTTTAAGACTCCATGGGAATGGTAGGCCTCGTATGCGGTTATAGTTTTCACTAGGAAATGAAATAACGTCATGGAAAAACGAGTAGAGTACTCCATTGAATCCGTACCAAATTAACATTGCCACAACGGGAAACCCAGATGCTAGAACGTAGGGCAGCAACTTGTGAAAGATATAACGGACTTTGTTATTTTGGCCATACTTAGATTGTGAAAGGATTAGAATTGCGGCGAAGATATGTACAATAAATGCGAAAAAACCAATGTCGTACCTGAATAGAGCTGCCAATCCCGTTAGTAACCCTGCAATAAGTGGATACAAAACAGAAGTGTTGCGCGCAAACATCTGCAGCAGAATCATTGAACTGCCGATCGTTAATAATAAAGCAGGGTATACTGGGTATCCGTGATTGCCGACAAAACAAAGCGAAAGAGCACAAATGACTGTCGCAAACAGCGCAATCGTTTTTCTACAATACAAAGTAAGTGATGCATATACGATGGTTACTATTCCCGCGCGTATAACTAAATCAAATACTCTTTCAACAATAACTGATTGGCTAAATATATCGAATAGCCACGACAATAAGTAAAATTCTGCCGGACCATACTGGGTATAAAAATCTCTGTGTGGAATATCTCCAGCGTTAACACGCATTGCACCAGTAAGAATAACTCCTTCGTCATAAATATTTATTACCCGATCCATAGTCAAGAATAGACACACGAAAGAAAAAACAAAAACAGCCGTGATCTCTATTATGGTTTTAAGCTTTGGATAATTCATGTCCCAGTATTCTTTTTCTGCGTGGTTTGTTTGTGCATTTATTGAGGTAGTTACTTATAATTTGGCTATCTCATTACAAAGGTTCTTTTGGAGCATTTTAAATAGGAAGAAATTATATATTTAATTTTTTGAATATATAATTAAGCTGGTGATGTATGGCCATCATAATTAAGACCCATTTAGATGGCACATACACAACCGATTTTCCTAAGATTATTGCTGTAACAATTCGCTTTGCAACATTTTCTACATCAGTAAGTCGTTTCCTTCAAGGCTTGCATATCTTAGAAATAGAACGACTTTTCCAAGGATTAGATAACACGATTATAGCCAAGCCGGGCAAACCAATGCATAACTGCCCAAGGCCAAAGCTTACCGAGAGTGCCAGCGCCTCAGATGCAGGCATACCAGTGAACCCCAGCCCTACAACCATGGCACTTTCACGCAGGCCCCATCCTGCAAATGAAATCGGAATGGAAGACACTAGCAAGATGAGAGGAAACATTAGCAGGTGTATCGTTCCAAGCTCGATTTGCAACGACAGCGAAAAGAGATAGAGGGTTAGAACAATCAGCGTTTGCACCAGCAAAGACAATGCTGCAATCCGCAAGCCGCTTTGCTGGGAAAATAGGATCACCCTCAGGTTACGGACAATAACGCCCACCAGGCGCATCATTGGTTTAGCCGACAGCCATTCCGCGATGGCGCTTCCCCAGCGATACAAAAGGAACAAACCACCGATTGTGAGCGCCCCTATCGAAAGCGGCCAAGTTGTTGGGATCGCCGTGACACCCATCAGGAGTACAACGGGCAAAGTGATTGTCACGATTATGGTCAGCATGATTAATCCTGCAACTCGATCGCAAACCACACTTGCTAGAGCCAGAGGGATGGAAATACCTTCACGCGAAAGTAGCCAGGCGCGCGCACCGTCGCCGCCCACCGAGGACGGCAACACCTGAATGAAAAGCTGCCCCAACAATATCAGTCGTATAGCCAATCTATAGCCGATACCTGCACCAACCATGTTACTAACGATATGCCAGCGCACCATGGTCAGCATCAACGAGCCCAAAAGGATGGCGAGTCCGGCAACGCCCCATCCGGGGTGCAAACTCTCAAAACGCGTCATGAGTGGAGCAAGATCGACCTTTGATAACACGTACCAAAGCAGAACACCTGTCACGACCAATTTAAGTATCAATAAGCCGATTTGGGTGGGCTTCATGACAGTCTCAACATTGTGTCAGAGTAGAGCTGATTTGAGTTATTGGTGGCACTGTATACATTAGAAATTAAGCTTCTTGTAAATCCGCCAAGGCAGTAAGGAAACTGCAAAGGCAATCCATATCCAAAAATGCGGGAAGAATTTGCAGCCAATATCACGGTGAAGATTATTTAGAACCATCTGCACAACCTGTTGCGGAGTTGCAACCGGGAAGAGTAGGCGCTGGCCGAAAGACTGCTGCGTTGCCACATAGCCAAGACGGTACAACTGCACTCGCACACTAGACGCGGCCGTGAGGTGGCGAAGGCTTTCAAAATAGCTTTCCAGCCCGCGTTTTGCCGCTGAGTAGACCACATTCCTACTTCTACCACGAATGGCCGCCACCGAACTGAACCCGACGATACTTGCCCTCGTCTGCACGAGCAAATCTGGAAGCAGTTCTGCAATCACCCCCATTACAACCGCCAGATTGGTGTTGAGGATAGCGCTTGCCTTCGACAAATCCAACAAGCCTCGATCATCCGGACGCGATGCACCAATCGGGAAGAACACGCTGTCGATTCCGCCAAAATCAGCTGCACTACTGCGAACCTTATCGACGAATTCTGAAACATCTGTCGCATCGGCGGCAACCGCCTGCACCTCAACGTGGTAAACAAGCCGAAGATGCGCGGCAAGTGCGTTCAGGTCGCGTATGTCGCTCGCAACCAATAACAGCGCTGAATCACGAGTAGCTAACGCCTCGGATAGGGCGCGCCCTATCCCCGCCGTAGCACCGATAACCAGCGCCCTCACAGGCCAAGCCTTTCTGAAATCTCTGAGCGGAAAAGTCTCTTGGGATCGAATGTTCGCAACAAGGAACGAAAACGATCAGCCTCAGTGTAACAGGCGTCCACAACTGCACGTGGTAGTCGCGAATCCTTGATGATGTTTGGTATGCCGCCAAGCGCAACCGTTTGCTCGTCAAGGTAAGACATGAACTCATTCGCGCACCCCCCACGGGGAAAGTTGAGAGCGAGGCAAATACCCTTGCCGGAAAACCTGAGTAAATCCTGTGGCCCATCGAATGCCTTCGCAGAAACCAGAGTAATTACGACACTGAATTTTCGTACGAACGCATGTATGGCTTCAAGATAGCCGTGAATTGCATTCAACGGTAATATCACTTGATATTCATGAAAGCCGCCTTTCCCAAAAAACTGGAAATACACCTGGGACTTTTGGGCTGGAAAAAGAGCCTGGCTCAAAGGCAATCTCATACCTGCTAATGCCCGCCGCTGCTGAAGCCGAAACAAAAGGTTCAAAATTGGTGTGGTCACCGAATTAAGCAAGGGAACAGGCCAGCTTGCACGTATGTTAGCGGTCAGTAACGGCGGTGGGTCGTTGGTCTCCAGAGAATTTGGCTGAGAATTTTCTGAAAAATTTGCCTGAAAAAGCAACCCAGCACCAAAACCTGCATCTGAACACGCCATATCATGCCAGGTATACACTAAGTCCGCTTCAAGCGCGGCACGCTCTAACAGTGCGAGC
Organism: Nitrosomonadaceae bacterium; assembly: GCA_965248035.1. Taxonomy (GTDB): domain Bacteria; phylum Pseudomonadota; class Gammaproteobacteria; order Burkholderiales; family Nitrosomonadaceae; genus BJGV01. The sequence continues at coordinate 1,026,101 of OZ252054.1, read as the reverse complement.
CCCTCCATGGCATCTGCAAACTTCACTGCCTTCAAGTCGACAACCTGAGAAGGAATGGGAGTGGCGCGCAAGCGCACCCGAAGGATGTGGCCAGTCAAACCGTATCCGCCACAAGTCAATCGGAACAACTCAGGTTCGCGCTCTCGTGAAAGCTCAAGCATCCCATGGTCTGGGTGAAACAGCGTCAACGAGACAACCTGGTTCATAAACGTGCCATCACGCGCATGATTTTTGCCATGAACATCCACCGCAATGCACCCACCAACTGTGATGCGACCATGACCTGGTTGGACCTGAAGATACAAACCACGCGATGTCAGGAAGGCATGAAGCCCGTAAAGCGTGATCCCAGTTTCCACTTCAACGATTTTGTTTTCTGAATCGTAATCGATCACCCGGTCAAATGCCGCGTGAGAGACAGATATTCCTTGACCCCCGAAACTGGCTGCTGCATACGAAAGCCCCGCACCGCGCGATATGCAAAGTGCTTGTGAAGCACCTTTATCCCAATAGCGATAACGGTTCGGTTGCTGCAGCACACCGCGTGCACTAAAACCGCCATCAAAACTGATGAAATCGCTGGCCAGACACGGCTCGTTTCCCGTCACTTCAGGGTTGTCGTTCATCTGCAAAGAAGGCGTACTCATTCGGTCTGTAGGTGCGTGTAACGTTTGTGGATCACATAATTGGGCCGCCCCAATCCATTCTTATAGGTACGAGCCATATACAGCGCCGTAAACGCGGCTGTGCTTCCAATGTACGCGCAGGTGGACAAGGCATTGACTAGCAAGAACCAGGGACTCCCGGTCATGATCTGCGCCGCGCCAAGAAGCGCAGTTAGTAGAATCCAAAACGGAAATAGGTAGATAGGCAGGCGTAGCGGCAGAGTAGTCGAGGATAAAATCCCGGCGATGGCAAATATTGTCATGTTGATTAGGTTGTAATGGGTTTTCCCGGCGATTCGGCGGTGCCGCTTGTAAGGTACGCCAACTCTCTTGAAACCAACGCGGCTAATCGAGCTGCGAATGAATGGGAACGAGTTATGACTCTCAATCACGGCATCACGAACCTCCGAGGTCATAAGCGAAAATTCGGCCATGTACATGATAATATCTTCATCTCCCACTCGGCGAACAATATGATAAAAGAGATTGCGCATCCACGTGATTACGCGAATCTCCTCCCGGTCGACCCGCTTACCATAGACGAGGTCATAACCCTGTTCATAATAGCTGACGAACTCCAGAATCATTTCTGGTGGATCTTCACAATCCACGTCAATGAATACTATGAGATCACCCTGAGCATTGTTAAGACCGCACTCAAGAGAAGACTGGTAACCGTAATCCCTACTTAGAGAAATAACATAGACGAAAGAATTTTGCTCTCTTAGGCGGTCGATCGTTTGATAGGTTGCATCCGTGAATGCATTATTTACAAAAAGTAAATTTGTCCGATATCGACTAGATAGTTCATTAAATACAGGAAGTATTCTATCGAAGAAAAGCGGGATAACTTTTTCTTCGTTGTGAACCGGACAAATGACTGTAATTAATTTATTTTCTAAATTCATAATTAATTTTTACTTGTCGAAGTGCCTGATAATACATTAATTATTAATCAAAAATAGAAAGGAAACCATAAAATTGACTTCTGTAGTTAATATGGAAGAACCAGGAAACAATAAAAAATTTATAAGAGATATGTGTCCCAACAGTATCCCATGACAAGGTCATGGTAGGGGAGTAGTTTTAGTGAATGTCCGCTTTTGGCACAAAGCGGACATTCACTAAAACTATAATGAATACTTCATGACTGTTGTTCATGGAGACGTTTGTCCGAAACTCTAGCAAAAATGGAAATTTAAGCATAAATTATTACTGTTATCATTTTCTTCAGATTTCAGATATATGCTTTTTATACGTTACCTGTTTCAACATTCACATCAATTCTTATACCAGAGTGTTTTAAGTTGCCCTTTAATTTGGAAATTATATACTTAAATCCGCAGAAATATATTGACATTCAGGCCTTTTCATATTATAATCCGCATATACTAAGCACAACGGAGTCGATATGAAAAAGCACGTAGCCAAAACCATAAGCATCATGGAATTGTTAGAAAGATTTGATACCGAAGAAAAGGCAGTACATTGGTTTGAAGAAGTTCTTTGGAACCATAAGCGAGTTTGTATGCATTGTAGTTGCGCTGATAGAATCAGCCGGGCTAAGGCTAAGAATCATACGTATTGGTGCGGGGATTGCCGGAAACATTTTACTGTCAGAAACGGGACGATTATGCAATCATCAAAATTGAGCCTGAGGAAATGGGCGGTAGCAATATATTATGTATTGACCGCAAGAAAAGGGATCTCAAGTTTGCAATTATCTAAAGAATTGAGTATGACACAAAAGACGGCATGGCACCTTGGGCACCGCATCCGTGAGGCTTGCTCACAAGACGGCTCTTTGGTTTCTGGTATCGTTGAGGCAGACGAAACCTACATCGGCGGCAAAGAAACAAACAAACACAATGACAAGAAACTAAAGGCTGGTCGTGGTGCGGTAGGCAAGACTGCGGTAATGGGTATGCGTGAGCGGGGCGGGCGGGTACAAGCTATGCCAATTTCCAAAGCAGACAAGGCTACCTTGCAAGGTAAGATTGTTAGACACGTTAAGGCGGGCTCAACTGTTTACACAGATAATCACAGGGGCTATATTGGTTTACAAGGGTTTTACTATCAAAGTGTAAACCATTCAGCAAGAGAGTATGTGAACGGAATGGTGCACACTAATGGTATAGAGAGCGTATGGGCGTTGTTGAAACGTGGTTACAATGGGGTGTACCATAGCTTCAGTAAAAAGCACCTGGGTCGCTATGTAAATGAAGTTACCTTCAGGCTGAATGAGGGGAATGTGAGCAGGGATACGCAGGACAGAATGAAGAGCTTGTGCAAGAGCATGACTGGCAAGAGACTTCCTTATGCTGAGTTGGTAAAATGAGTGTGGTATTAGGACAGGCGGTGCAAACAGCCTCGATTTATAAAGGGGATTGCCTAACCCTTATTCCCGAGAAAATACCTGATGACACTATAGATCTGATAATCACCTCACCCCCTTATGCGGATCAGAGAAAAGACAATTACAGGGGGGGGGGTGCAAATGAATATGTTGATTGGATGCTCCCCAGAACGGAGCAATTAAAGAAATGCTTAAAACCCTCAGGGTCGTTTGTCTTGAATATCAAAGAACGCGCCATTAACGGAGAACGGCATCCTTACGTGATTGAGTTGATCCAGGGGCTTAGGTCTCAGGGCTGGCTTTGGGTAGAGGAGTATTGCTGGCACAAAAAAAACAGCTACCCGGGTAAATGGCCGAATCGCTTTCGCGACTCATGGGAACGCTTGCTGCATTTTACCAGGCATAAAAAATTCAAAATGAATCAAGGAGCAGTACGTGTGCCTATGGGAGACTGGAAGGACTCCCGTTTAAGAAGTCTGTCTGATACAGATAAAAGACGTGACGATAGCGCTCATGGAAACGGGTTTGGGAAGCGTGTGGCTAATTGGGAAGGCAGGGAGATGGCTTATCCTACAAACGTACTACACATGGCTACTGAGTGCGGCAATTCAGGCCACCCGGCATCGTTCCCCGAGGCACTACCTAATTGGTTTATACGGTTATTCACGGACGAAAGAGACACTGTGCTGGACCCGTTCGCGGGGTCGGGGACAACTATTATTGCTGCACACAAGCTAAACCGAAACTCGGTAGGGATTGACCTTTCCAAAGATTATTGTGCGTTGATGCGTAAAAGACTGAAAGAGTTGTGAACAACCCTGAATGGTGGTGCCAGGCTGAAGCAGAGATAAGTTTACATGTCGCTGATTTTGCAGATAAGATTAAAGGAAAGTTAGATAACCTGAATCCTAAAGACTTAGTTACAAGAAAGAATCCATACCTTTTTTGTTTGAGAGCGATTAATGATGAGGAGAGCTTTTCAACAGCTATCCTTGAGGCCTACTTGTCGTCTAGCGAAGAAACCATGTTTGGTACGTTAGCAGAGCAGTGCGCGGTAGTGATATGCCGATTTGGTAAAGGTGGCATGAAGTCCACGGCAGAGGGCATTGATATTGAGTATGTTGAAGGTCGGATAAGAACCATCATTCAGGTAAAGTCTGGCAGATACTGGGGGAATTCGTCCCAACGTAAGAAAATGGAAGACTACTTCACCAGAGCTAAACGTATTGTAACTCAGGGCGCGGTTATACCGATAAAGTGCATTGAAGGCGTATGCTATGGACATGCCGGCACAATAAACAAGGGAAACTACTATACCTATGTAGGATCTGATTTTTGGAAAGAGATTAGCGGATGGGAAGACACCTATCTTGCTATATTATGTATATTTTCAACGCATGCCCAAAATGGGCTCACAGAAGCAAAGACAGCCGCCAGGGCAGTAATTAGATCGTTCCTTAGAGAAAACCGGATCTCTTTAGACAATCAAATTAACTGGGCCAACTTGGTTCAGTATGTGAACGGGAGTAAATTATGAAGCACAGACCAACCGAGAAGGAAGTAAAGGAAATTGCGAAAAGTATTCTTGTCAGAAAGTCAGACAAGCCCTTAAGAAACTGCAGTGAACATCCTACAAACAAGCAATTAAGGGATGTGTTCAGGTTTGAGAAAAGGCCTGAATGTCAATATATTTCTGCGGATTTAAGTATATAATTCCCTTTAATTTATTGCTTCTGCATGGGCAACGGGTCAACTGAACATAATACAATTTATACTGGTGTTGAAAGCTAATAATAGGAGAAAGTCAGGTTGAGCAGACAATATCATTTCGATAGAATAACCGCCAAAGTAATACAACTATAGACGACCACCAGTATCACAATAACTTCTTAATCCACTAATGCTACCCAAAATTTTTCCATACATTTTCGTCTGTCCCTGGAAGGATCTTTGTATATTGTCGTGGTTCCAGAAAGTCCGAACCACAGCCGAGGGAATCGCCATGAATACTATCTCTATTTAGCTATAATAGTTTTCAGGGTAATTACAAATTGCTCTAATGGCCCAGTGTTGCAAGCAAAATTTTTCCATACATTTTCGTCTGTCCCTGGAAGGATCTTTGTATATTGCAATGGTTTCAGAAAATCCGAACTACCGCCTAGGGAACCGCCATTAATACTATAATTATACTCTTGGAAAAGCGTATAACTCGAATTTACGCAGTTTATGTAAACTTTCAGAAAGGTATGTGAATATGCATCGATGTGCTCTTTGTTGTTATCAAGCACCCTAGCTAACATTTCCTTATCATAAATTACATTAAGCCACAGAAGCTTCCATTTTTTTGACCCTAAAAGAGAGCTAGAAAGATAATAAACGGATGAGGTGGCATTTTTAGTATCAACTTTTGTCCATTCTTGACGACCTGATGCGGCCACAAAGAAAATAAAGATGGCTACGCACAAGAGAACGGCTAACATAAACTGGTAGATTCTAATCATGGATCTATTGGTCTTTTATCCATCTTATCTAGTAAATGGGTTGATACCTGATCGAGTGCTTGGCATTACTTTCTAATTCCATAATTGGGTGATTGTTCCACCATTTGTCTCCAGTTATGCCCTTATCAACAAAGCTGCTAAATGAAGGCCACAGCCTATTCTACCGATTTAGACACCCTAGGGAGTTCATTCGTCATTTATAGACCTAAACGCAGATAAGTCTATTATTTGTCCCGTATGATGAGCAGACAAATCCCTATAAATCAATAGGGTGGTTTCTTGAAAAAACCGCCCATCTTTTAATCATTTTGTAATGAATATTACATTATCCTACGTTGCCACACCGATATTTGTCCAAAGCTTTGCTCTAATTTATATTTGCCACGGATATATTCATCAAGGATTGTTACTCCACTGCTAATAACGCTCTCATTGGGCTCGCTATGATTTTCCCACGTTGATTCCAGCCAAATATAGCCAGGTTTGTTCCGTTCCAGATCATCAATTATTTCAGACTGAATCTTGGCACTAGTTTGAAGTCCAGGGTCAAAATGATGCCATTTTGTTGCGGGTAAACGATTTGCTTGAAAGTAGCTGGAAACATCGTTCCAAAAAACTATATCGTGTCTAGACAGTCCAATAAAAATACGTTCATCCGGAGAAGTATTCTGCACAATAAACCGAATTGCAGCTTCCCGATCCGGGTCCACAAAAAATGCCGATGTTTTTCTACTGACAGGTGAGCCAACAGAATCAACCTCTATTCTAGATATGCCGGAGCTTGATAAGAGTTTGTAGAATTCAGGTACAGCAGAGAGTACAAAGATGGTTTTATTTAAGAGTTTGTAGAATTCAGGTATATCAGAGAACGCAAAGTTGTATATATAACTCGGACCAGGACCATAGACGTTAATAAAATTGAATTTACCCATTGATGCTTTTTGATAACTAGTGGTTAGTGCTGAGACACAAGAGATCACAGCTAATGTTACCAGCATGACTTTAAACCACCTTGTATTAGTTATAGATATTTCCATCAGCAATGCAAGAATCATCATTGAAAGTATTAATGCAAATTGCAGCTGTGGCAGAGTCACGCGCACAACACCTTTTAGATAAAACATTATGGTCAGTAGTGAGAAAACTATCAGGAATTCAATCCCATTAGTACGAGAAAAAACATCGCTTATAGGTGAATGAGGATAAGACTTAGATAGTAGAAAGTCTCTCTTGAGGAAACTAAGAAACGAGAAACAAACAATAACTATTGGAAGATATATCACCCACAGTGTCGGACGTATAAATATTTTAAGACTCCATGGGAATGGTAGGCCTCGTATGCGGTTATAGTTTTCACTAGGAAATGAAATAACGTCATGGAAAAACGAGTAGAGTACTCCATTGAATCCGTACCAAATTAACATTGCCACAACGGGAAACCCAGATGCTAGAACGTAGGGCAGCAACTTGTGAAAGATATAACGGACTTTGTTATTTTGGCCATACTTAGATTGTGAAAGGATTAGAATTGCGGCGAAGATATGTACAATAAATGCGAAAAAACCAATGTCGTACCTGAATAGAGCTGCCAATCCCGTTAGTAACCCTGCAATAAGTGGATACAAAACAGAAGTGTTGCGCGCAAACATCTGCAGCAGAATCATTGAACTGCCGATCGTTAATAATAAAGCAGGGTATACTGGGTATCCGTGATTGCCGACAAAACAAAGCGAAAGAGCACAAATGACTGCCGCAAACAGCGCAATCGTTTTTCTACAATACAAAGTAAGTGATGCATATACGATGGTTACTATTCCCGCGCGTATAACTAAATCAAATACTCTTTCAACAATAACTGATTGGCTAAATATATCGAATAGCCACGACAATAAGTAAAATTCTGCCGGACCATACTGGGTATAAAAATCTCTGTGTGGAATATCTCCAGCGTTAACACGCATTGCACCAGTAAGAATAACTCCTTCGTCATAAATATTTATTACCCGATCCATAGTCAAGAATAGACACACGAAAGAAAAAACAAAAACAGCCGTGATCTCTATTATGGTTTTAAGCTTTGGATAATTCATGTCCCAGTATTCTTTTTCTGCGTGGTTTGTTTGTGCATTTATTGAGGTAGTTACTTATAATTTGGTTTTGGAACAAAGGAAACGTTGACGAATGATGAGCGCTTACCCCAAAAGATAGCGGCATCAAGGAGTTAATTTATTTAATGGCTTAAATTGTATAATATATTTGCGTTTTTTATATTCGCTATTGATACAAAGCGATTATTTTTTTAATCGAGACATTTTGTAATGTTTTTGAGTGGGTGATATGTCATCCGATTAGCTTTACCTCGTACATATGCGCGTGTTGAGAGGTAGCAATACACACATCTTTAAGAAAGTATGAATTTTTCAGTTTCTATTAAACCGCTAGGCTTGGTGTTACTCGCACGTAACGTACGTGCATCATGAGATAGAAACTTTCTTTATAACCTTGGTTCTCCATTTAACCCATACAGAACGTAAAGCCGAAATAAATCGTTCTTTGCCTTCCGGTGTTTTAGCTCCGGTACTCATGCCCCCATAAAAGCGGCATTTGCCTCCACGTAAAAATAATTTGTATTGGCAGTCAGACTCCTTCTATTCTTTGCGCCGCAGTGATATTTTTTAAATTCGCCGCGAAAATATCAATCTAGAGCAACAGAGCATATCTGTCCTGAAGGTAAGGACTGGCGCGTGTGAGCAGCCAATCACTGCGCACGTTACCGACCTCCTTGTTGCATATGTAGGGTCTTTGCCGTCGGGAACGCTACAGCCATTTTTATCAGCCTGTATTGTTGCAGGCCTTAATTCTTCTGGTGGGTTGTGAGAGGATCGAACTCTTGATCTACGAACTAAGAGTCCGCAAGAAACGCAATTTATCTACGCTAATCGCCATTCCAAAAACACACCTTATAAATTATGATGTTTGGCTGTATTGCCCACATATCGACCATTGGGCTTCAGTACACGGAATGCCTCATACAAAACACCATCCATTGTTTCTTTATCAGCAAGGTGCTCAAAAAAATTACTACTAAAACATCCATCAACGGACAACGAATGAATTTCATTCATTGCGCTTGCACTTGAAAGATGAAATTCAACATCATCCTTAAGAAACTTTTTGGCATCAGGATTTATATCGATGGCTATTTTCTGCCCTGCTTCAATATAGTTAGAGAATTCCCCATATCCGCATGCAATATCTAAAACAATATCTGTGGATTTAACATATCGACAAAAAAGATTCTCATAACACTCTCCAAACAGCGTCTTTTTTTTCTCTATCCACTTCGCTGAATCTAATTTCATAAAGTTCCTTTATTTCCTGCATGGTCATATCAATTCCGTTTTCTGCTACCCGGTAAATGGTAGTTTTCTGAAAACATTTCTTTTCGCATGAGCAACATATCGCGTATGGTATTAATTATGTTTTTTGTCGATGTGGCGGATCCAGAACCGAACTCCCTTGGAAATGTTTGTATGCCAACCTCGCCCACTGGTACACCACTTAGCATGGTTTTAATTGCCATTTCCGCACCAATAAATGGGCTATTTGCATTTAAGTCGATATGTTCCAAAATGGATCGGCGGAATACCCTGATGCCTGTAGAAATATCTCTAAACTTTGTTTTAAATAATAATCTTAGAACCAAATTGTAAACATGTGAGATGAAAATTCTTTTTGTTGAATACAATTTTTTGTATCTGAAGCCAATTACCAACCCGTAGTATTGACGCAATGCTAACATTCTCTTTAAATCGCATATATCGTATTCATCATCACCGTCCACCATACAAATCCAATCATATTTAGTATTCGCAATACCAGATTTCACAGTGGCACCATATCCCCTGTTAAATTCGTGGTGAATTACTTTGACTTGTTGATATTCGAGAGTAAGTTGGTCAGCAATTTCTCCCGCTTTGTCAGGGGAGGCATCATCAATTATAACAACTTCATATTGATTCGCAATTTCATTGAATAACTTAATGGCTTTTTCAGTTACCTGTCGAACAGTTCTTTCATCGTTATACACTGGCAAAAAAAAACTAACATCAAGCTTACTCATTTATACTCCAATTTAGCATTAAAACTTCAGGTGTTTATAAATCGACCAAGGAACTCATTTATTTATTATTGCTATAACTTACCTGTAACGAGAAAAAATACCACACCAATATACCTTCGGATGTCGTAATATGCCCGTTTCACCAATTCGTTAGAGTTCCTTTAGGAAATGGCGCGTTACATGCAAAAGCCAAAATTTTAATCTTCTTGTAATGAATATTACATTATCCTACGTTGCCACACTGATATTTGTCTCTAAATATCATTAATACGACACTTATGGTTTCAATATACATGCTGTCCATACATCATTACAAATATTGCTTAGAGGTTAATGGCAGCTTTTGCATCACAGACTAGCCTCCTTGATGATATAAGGAATTACGTAACCAATTGTAAGCAGTATTTCAAGAAATCAAATCAATAAATATGAACGTCCGCTTTTAGCACAAAGCAGACGTTCATAGCTTTATTATTGCAAGCAGCGCATCATCTGCTATACAAGATCTATATTTATAATATGTCTTTCTATGTTATAGATAACTGATGCTTACAATATTAACAAGAAATAAATATTTCCCCTTTCAAGTATTAGTTTTTGCCGCCTTTGTTGTTTTCATGCTTTTTAGTTGGCAGGGAAACATTGTAAGTAGCTCATATAACTTACTAATGGACGAGGGATTTCTTTGGTATGGCGCTCAGCGTGTGATGCTGGGCGAGGTTCCTGTTCGTGACTTTATGTCCTATGAACCCGGTCGCTACTACTGGTCAGCTGCACTCATGAGTTTGTGGGGCGATAACGGTATTATGGCCCTGCGTGGTACCGTAGCAGTTTTTCAGGTGATAGGGTTATTTGTTGGCCTATTGCTAATTGCTCATACTGCAAAAAAACAAAATCTCTTTTACTTACTGTTATCAGCGATAACTTTAGTTACATGGATGTTTCCACATTTTAGGTTGTTTGATATTTCACTGTCTATTTTCTTAATTGGTTTATTGACTTTCCTTGTCCAGAATCCGACAACAAGAGGGTATTTTTTTGCGGGGCTAGGCGTTGGGCTAGTAGCGGTTTTTGGGCGCAATCATGGGGCCTACGGTATTGTAGGTACCATTGGGGTTATGGTCTGGCTAAATATCAAGAAAGAGGGAGGCACAGGGCTAATCAAAGGGTTTATGCTCTGGTCAGCTGGGGTTACAGTTGGTTTTATGCCTATACTTCTCATGGCATTGCTGGTACCTGGTTTCGCCGTTGCATTTGTGGAAAACGTTCTTCTTTTATTTGAAAAAAAGGCCGCAACTATTCCTAGTCCAGTTCCTTGGCCTTGGCGAGTAGACTTTGCCACATGGTCACTTGAATCATGGACACCCGAAATTGTGATTCGCGGAGTCCTTATCGGTTTATTTTTTATCGCTATAGTTGTTTTTGTTGTGCTATCTATTGCCTGGGTAGTTTCTCAAAAACTTCGGGGTAGGCAAGTTTCACCTGCATTGGTCGCATCCTCATTTTCTGCACTTCCATATGCGCACTATGCGTATGGTCGGTCTGATATCTCTACACTTCCCCTGTCAATTTTCCCTTTATTGATTGGTTGCCTAGTTATCCTAGCCATGCAACCCGCCAAGGTTAAGTGGACTTTGGCCATCATGTTATGTGCGGCAAGTATTTTTGTGACGTACACACAGTCACCCGGTTATATATGCCGATGGTCTAGTTGGTTTCAATGTGTGAATATCGAGATTTCCGGCAGTAATATGCTAGTTGAACCAGTCACAGCTAATGATGTTAGGCTGCTCCGTAAGTTAGCTGACCAATATGCCCTGGATGGGCAAAGTTTTATCGCTACACCTTTTTGGCCGGGAGCATATGCGTTACTCGAAAGAAAATCTCCCATGTGGGCCATATATTCTTTATGGCCACGAAATGATGATTTCCAACGTAGAGAAATTGAAAGAATTAAAGATTCTGAACCCGGATTTGTTTTAATTATTGAGGATGATTTGGATGGTAGAGAGGAACTGAGATTTAAGAACACAAATAAATTAATATACCAATATCTCGTAAATAATTTTCAGTTGCTACCAAATAAGCTTAACGGTCAATCTATTTACATAAAAAGGGGATCTACATTTTGACTTTTATTTCTTCTAGTGTTTCTTTAAGTGTCGTTGTTCCTGTATTTAGAAGCGGCGACGCGCTCCTCCCTCTATATGAAAGGTTAGCGCAGCACTTGAGCGCGCTATCAGACGATTGGGAAATCATCCTCGTAGAACGATGCCAGCCCTGATAATTCATGGCAAGTCGCATGCTCTCTTAGAAAAAAGGATGCACGGGTTAGGGTCATAAGATTTACGCATAACCACGGGCAGCAGCACGCAACACTATGTGGTTTGGGGCATGCCACCAAGGACTACGTCATCACCATTGACGATGATTTACAGTATTTTTCTGAAGACCGCAGTTGCTGGCTATAATACAAAGAGTCGAATGCGAAGTGTGATGGAAACGGTTCATTGTGACTAGAAAAAACGATACCATTGAGAATATTTGGTAAATTCCAGATAAGAGTTAGGTAGAAAGTAAGTTTGGGTAGGTGGAATATCAGGCACGACTTCTCGGAAAAGGGTGTTTATACTTTTCGTATATAATCAAAAAGCCCTTACCTATTATAAATAGTGGAAAAACTCAGTGTTCCCAATTAAATCTAATTATAACGAATATAAGTATCTAGTTAGTGCTAGGAATTTTGAAAATGTCCTTACTACTCTTGATGCAATTGCTAATAATACTGACCCTTATCCTAACGGGATTGTAGAGTCGGCTTATTACGACAGCCTATCTATGGATAGTCTGACACAATGCAGGGATGGCAGCGCAAGGAAAGTTAAGTTCCGAATAAGAAGATATAATGATAATTCTTTTGGTCAAGCCCAAATTAAAAGTAAAAACCTATATGGGGTTGGCAAGATTAAATGTAACTTACCATTATGGGATATTTATTCAGACTGGTATCGAGTACTTGAGCATGTCGATGCAGGTGAAATTGATAGTATTAAGATAATATCAAGTACTCATCCTTCACTCTGTCCAGTGGTTAATGTGCGTTACAGACGTCGTCGATACCAATTTCTAGGATGTCGAATCACACTTGATTCTCAAATCGAAGCATTTCCTTACAAAGGGCTTAGAGCACATAAAAGCTTTGCTTTGTCACCTTATAGTATTCTTGAAGTTAAATCTAAGTCTTCAGTTCCATTTCTTCCTGAGATTTTAAATGGACAGGTAAGATATGGATCTTTTTCAAAATATGCATATTTAATCCGCATTTTACTTGGCGAAAATCAGCTTTAACATAAACACATGAATGACAAAGGTGAAAAATGGATAGCGTAAATGATGCATTTCAAGAAATTTCAAAGCAATTTAATATAACTGGGCAGATACATGCCGGAGGGATATTTGCTGCTTTGATTGTTGCTATGATTATGGGATTTATTCTGTCAAAGATCTATAAGCTTTATTTTGGTTCCAGCGAACCAACTGACTATGGAATCGGAAACTCTTTTCTCTTGATGATGCCTGCTGTTACTTCAATATTTATCTTGATTCAGTATAGTCTGCCATTGTCTCTAGGTTTACTGGGTGCGCTTTCTTTTGTCAGGTTTAGAACGCCCGTAAAACGCGCAGAGGATATATCATTTATTTTGCTAGCTATTTCAATTTCGTTAAGCTGTGCAGTTCAATACTATCATGTGGCAATTTTCCTAATGTTAATAGTAGCAATCTATGCAACTGTTCGAACGCGCATTTCTATATTCAATTTATTTGATAGCGGGGCAACTTTAGTTACAATCCGTGATAAGAAATTAATAAATTTTTCTGATGTTATTAATGGGCTTCCAAGGAAATTTGGTAAACCAAACATTGTTAATTCACAAAATTCAGATAACTATTGTTCGATTGTTTTTACAATAAAAGGACATAATGCAAGTATGCATTCTGAGTTGACCAATGCATTAAGGAATTGTCTACAAGAAAGTGTAAGTATAGATATTTTTTATCCTGGGAATGAAGTCACTGCTTGATCACTGATCTGCCCCCCGAGCGGTTGTCCAGAAGTGTATATGTTAGGATTTGGGCCTAAGACCTAGAGTGTCTAAGGTTGGAAATAGGAAGGATACATTTTCGGCCAGAACAGATCATTAGTAAATCCAGTATGGGCATTATGATACTGCAGAATCACTGTTCTTTCTACTTAGAGAAGGCTGGCAGATGAACCACAAACAGGTGGAGGTTTGAAGGGTTGAAAGTACCTTAGAAACAACCGAAACGGAAACTGCTTCGGCTAAATAATGGTTCCATTTCCTATGTTCGGTAAGGCCGTAGTTTAGGCACCATGTGTTGAGCTACGACTTTGTAGTTTCTCGAACGTAAGATGCTTTCCCAAGAATCCGGTCCAGAAGGCCGTCCGCCTATACCTGAAACTTAGACCTAATAGGTAGTACAAATTACAGAGGTAGGTATTCATCCATATGAGATTGACTAGCTTTAAACGCGAATTTTTATATATTATCGCAGGCTTTTTTTCCTTATTTTTAATTTGGGTAGCAGTATTATCCATTGGACCAACCACTACCCATCAAACTTCTGAATTACGCACCAAGATACCTAGAGGGAGGGTAGAAATGGCGAATGAAGCATTTCTTCAAACTCCTTATGTAGTAGATTCAATCCTAGATAAGAATTTTGACCTTTTATTTTATCAACGACCCCTAGGGCAGATTTCTGGTTTGGCAGAACAGACTTGGAGAGTCTACGCTCATGGTGAAAGTAAAATTGCTCTCAATTTTTTATATATTAATTCTACAACGAGCACACCTAGAGTTTGGCTCTATGATGAACGTGGCCAATTAATACAGAGTGGGACACATAAAAGAGACGAATTTAAAAATGGAATGTTTCTTCTGACTATCCCTTCACATGGAATGTACAAGGTGAAACTAAGCTTCCTGTATGAAAATGTATCTGAAATTAGGATCTCAGGAGAAAACAAGAAGAATGTTTTATCTTATAAAGATTATATTAAAGAGAATATAAAAAGTATCGATCTAATAATTATGAGTAGTGAGTTAAATAAATTTCAGCAGCTAGTACGGAAAGCTAGAAAAATATGGAATGAACCACCTCCTAGTGATGTTTTTTGGCCTCAATATCTGGGTATTAAAGGGAAAGTATTCGGTACATTAAAGACAAAATCAGGTAGTAAAGTTCGAGTTGCCATTGGCCTACCTGGAAGAAGCAAAGTTCATCTTCCTACGGAAGATTCGCTATTACCTTCGTTGGATATAAAGGTTCTATCTGGGCCGCTCCCATACGGTTTGCGGCGCTTCAAGCTATATACTGCGCATAGCAAATCATTAAGTGAAATTATTCACACATCAATATTAAATGACCATGGGCTAATAGTTCCACGACATGACCGAATTGAAGTTACATTGAATGGTAGATCTGTTGGACAAATGCTGTTAATGGAAAGCGTGGATGCCGCATTCTTCGAGGCTGCTCAACGGATTGAAGAACCTATATTTGGTTATGACCCAGATTATGCTACTGGAAGATTTTATGATAATACATTTAGGGTTAAAAATTTTTCAGGAAAAAAGAAAGGAAATAATGTTCAATATCCAGACATTGCAAGTCCGATATTTGCAGAAAAAATTAATACTCTGCAAATTCTTCTGGCACAGTCATATGGATTAACTTATGCCGCTTATCATGGATTAGGTCAGGCGGATCTCCGCTATCATTGGAATTCTCGCTCAGGGAAATTTGACCCTATTATTAAAGATCTTGATGCAGGTGTTCTTGCTCCTACCCCTGGCGTTTTTGTAAATTCCTGGAATTATTTTCATCCATTCGCACCCCTTTGGAGACCTAATACGGTCACTGTAGGATCTTACTACATAAAATATTCCGCCAAGGGAAGAGACACCAATATATATGATCGGAATGGTGGGGGGCTTTTCTTATGGCACACACCGCCGTCCACGTTAAATCTTCTAGAAAATTGGAGTAATCTAAAAACAATTGGCGAGCTAAATCATTTGTGGGCTAGCCAATGGAGTCGTCTTAAGATTAAGAATCGTTTGAGTAATTTAAACTTTGCGCTTGGCGATAATGTTGGTAAGTCTTCGGTTCAGATAACCCAAGATCTTTTACCAGAATCCCTCTGGGATCCAACACGGCATACTCCGACTAGTGATGTTTTCAGAATAGGTAGATTGATTAGTGATTTAACAGAAAATCGTGTGAATCCAACGATTGAGTCTTTAACAGTATTAGATTGGAGGAATGTTGCTATACGGAAAATTTACGGTAAACATAAGAATAATGATACAAATTTGGCCCCTCTACAAATATTGACTTTTCTTTACCGTTCTGAAGAACATGATTCATCTAATATTATCTTGGTTGAGAGAAACCCTATAAATAGTGTGATTAAAGTACGATTAAAAAATACTGAAGGGATCGTATTTGAACCTGAAACTATACGTTTTTATGGCGGCAGAAAAAGACAAGCAAATATTAAGGAAGTGGAATTAACTGAGATTAAAGAAAATGAAGCCGTTCGGCTCTACTGGTTTAAAATTAAACGCAATGAAACATATCAGTATGTATTCCCTGTTATTCAAGGGCCTGGGTACGCTCTGACTCCGCGTGAAATGGTAATTGGACCAAAATATAAAGAAGCAAAGAAATCACCAAAAAATAATCTTGCTAATTATTTTGATAAAAAAGAATCATTGTTAACGTTCAAAAAACAACACCTACCAATAAATGGAGAAGTAATTATACCTTTAGGAACTTCTTTACTTATTAAATCAAATATGACAGTTAAGTTAAGAAAAGCTGGGTGCCTTAAAATTTATGGAGACTTAATCATTGCAGATGGAGCGAGTCTTACCCTTGTGCCCGAGGTTAAAGAAGAAGGTTGGTCCGGTATACACTTTTATCATGGAAATGATAGAACAATAAATAATCTTCATGTTGAAGGAGTTGGATATGGTGAGTCTGATGTAACCTGTGGAAAATCAAAGTTCAGCGGGGGTGTTTCTTTTTTCAATACGAAAGCTATAATTGATAACACTGATATTAAAAATTCACGAGTTGAAGATTCTCTACTTATCTTTAATTCTGAGATGGATGTGAGGAATCTCACGATTGAAAATACAATGTCAGACTGTTTCGATTCTGACTTTTCTGTATTACGAATCTCAAACTCAAAGTTTAAAAATTGTGGTGGGGATGGCCTAGATTTTTCTGGTTCATTATTTTTCTTGAACAATATCAGGGTAACCCATAATACGGATAAGGGGATTTCTGTAGGTGAAAATTCACGAGGGTATATAAAAGGATCTATGATTCAAGAATCGGATATTGGCATTGTTTCAAAAGATGCGTCTTCAGTTTTCGTTTCAGAAAGTATTATAGAAAAAAATCGAGCAGGAATCGCTGTATACTCTAAAAAACCATATTTCCCAGAATCTAAAATTGAATTTGATAAAAGCGTTATGTTTGTTGGTAATCGAATAAAAGTAACTACGGAGGGTAACCAATCAAGTGCGGTTTATCGAAGTAAAAAATAATGAGCCTTTACCGATAATCAATACTCCAATTAGTCCTGATAATGCGAATATCTGGTTCTGTTCCCCGTTAACCCAAAGCAGAGATTCAGCGACTCAAGTGAACAGAAGAGAGCAGTTTGTCAATGATTATCCGCTTGATGTAATATCTTTTACTAGATTCAACATTCACTCAAATTTTTTGAAACTTCATTAGCAAACGATCATACAGAGGAAATTCTGGTATATCCGTTTTGATTCAATCTCTTTAAGAAAATTTTTCCTTAGAACTGCCCGATAATGATCAACCTCCCTTACAAACATACCACGATTTAAAGAAACCAACATTCTGGAAATTGGATTCTGTTTTGGGAAAAAGGCACAGTCAAGAGTGATCAACACGCCACCTGGATTCATAATATTTTTTAATTTTTCCAACATTCCAGAAATTTGCTCATCAGAGAGGTGATGAATAACAGCTTTAATTATCACAATATCAATTTTTGTAATACCAGTTTTCTCAATTTCATCGACCGAAACACAGTAAAATCTTCCCAGCATTCCAAATCTATTATTTGCGTTATCAATGTATTCTTGCGATATATCAATCCCAACATATTCAGAGTTTGAATATTTCAAAACATTATCACCCGGTCCGCAACCAACATCTAAGATCTTCTTTTCTTCTGTAACCCCGATCGACTCCTGAAAGTAACTTTCAGTGCGTGCGTCATAGAACAACCATTGTATAAAACTATAAACTTTTGGTATACTCAATAATTTATATATACTACCCGCTCTTTGCATAAACTCTAATACTTCGCTTTATCCGCTTTATCGAAAATTTAAACTGAAAAACAACTTAATAAGAATGTAACATGGACTACCAAAGTGTGGAAGGACTGAATGCTGGAACAACCAGTATCAAATCACTCGTAAATGGAGGATTGATGATGTATAACTGAAAGATGTGCGAAATCACAAACGAGAGGAAACAACGGAACACTCTTCAGTCCATTAGGAATAATAATCAAATTCTTGCGTATCAGACTTACAGAGTGAAAGAAAGCGCGGAATGAAGAAAGTTGCTATTGTTCAGTCCAACTACATCCCTTGGAAAGGGTATTTTGACTTAATCGCCGCTGTAGATGAGTTTATTCTTTATGACGACATGCAATACACGCGACGAGACTGGCGCAACCGAAACCGGATTAAGACGCTACAAGGGTTGCAGTGGCTAACGGTTCCGGTGTTAGTGAAGGGAAAGTATCATCAAAAGATCAGGGATACCAAGATCGATGGCTCAGACTGGGGTTTGCTTCATTGGAGAACATTGGCGCAGAATTATCGCCGTGCACCACACTTTGAAGAAATTGCAGCATTGCTTGAGCCACTGTATCTCAAAGAGTCTTACACCCATCTCTCCCAATTAAACCGCCGTTTTATAAGGATAGTTTGCGATTACCTGAGGATTAAGACTGTCATCAGTAATTCATGGGACTATATTCTGCTCGACGGCAAGACAAAGAGACTAGCTGATCTTTGTGTTCAGGCAAACGGTACAGAATACATCTCGGGCCCTGCGGCCAGAGGCTACATTGAAGAACACATATTTACTGAACGGGGTATCAAGTTGACCTGGTTTGACTATTCTGGATACCAAGAGCATTCACAATTATGGGGTGAGTTCATACATGAGGTAAGCATACTTGATTTGTTGTTCAACTGTGGTAAAGAATCGCCACGCTATATGAGGTATGTACGATGAAACTTTCCATTGTTGCAACACTCTTCCAATCTGCGCCCCACATTAACGAGTTTTATCAACGAGCCAGTGCTGCCGCCAAGCAACTCGTGGATGAAGATTACGAAATTGTTTTGGTAAATGACGGAGCACCTGACAATAGCCTCGACATTGCTGTGAAACTTACCGAAAGCGATAGCCATGTTGTCGTGGTTGATCTTTCACGTAACTTTGGTCATCACAAGGCCATGATGACTGGCCTAACCTATGCAAAGGGGCAAAACGTTTTTCTAATCGATAGCGATCTTGAAGAGGAGCCAGAATGGCTGCTTAGCTTCGCAAAAAAAATGGAAGCTGAAGCAAGTGATGTTGTCTATGGCATCCAATCCAAGCGCAGAGGGGGATTCTTCGAGCAAATTACTGGGAGGTTTTTCTATAGGGTGTTTCGCTTACTTACCGGCATAGCACAACCAAATAACATTATCACGGCGAGACTTATGTCAAGACGTTATGTTACCGCACTGCTTTTACACCGGGAATCTGAATTGAATATTGGTGGATTGTGGATAATTACCGGATTCAAGCAATGCCATCAAACTGTACAGAAACACTCAAACAACGCTACGACATATTCGCTATCGCAAAAGTTCAATCATCTTGTCAATGCGGTGGCTTCTTTTAGCAGCATACCGCTGGTGTTTACATTTTACACGGGGCTGTTTATCTCAGTTTCCACGCTAGCCTACATTGTTTTCTTCACTATCAGGTATTTTTTCTTTGCATCACCACCACCCAGTGGCTACACGTCCATTCTTGTTTCGATATGGTTTTTCTCCGGATTGATCGTTTTCTTCATCGGCCTGCAGGGTATTTATATTTCAAAGGTATTCTTCGAAGTCAAACAACGGCCATATACGATAATTCGTCATGTGTATAACGACAATTCGCAACGTGTATAATTACTTCCAGTAATTTAGAAGTGAACTTCCTTCGATAAGCCCACTGTTTGGGTCACTCAGGATGAGCAGCCTATTCCTATATGTGGCCCACTCCAGTCGCGCGCTGGCTGCTTTGTACAGCAGGTTATATTGAAACATGGGTAGAATATCTACCGGATAATAACCCTCAATGACAGGGGTTCCCTAATGACGACAGTGAATAGTATTCCAGAAGTAAGTTACGGTATTCTCCAACAGAACCTGCCCGACTCTGCTCTTGACGAAGCAGTAGAACAGGTCAGAAACCTTGGGTATGCAGTTGTCGATTCGGGCTGTACGATGTCTGAACTCCTAATTATTTCGGAGGAGTTCAGATGCACTCGAGAGCACTACATTGAAACGCATGGCGAATCTAAACTTAGAAGTCTCAACGAATTCTACACCGTCCGCTCACCACTCACGCATGGTGGCGAGGCATTTCTCCATCTCGCATTAAATGAAAATTTGCTTTCCATACTCAAGAAATTGATCACGGGAAAATTTATCCTCAACCAACAAAATGGCTTAATTAATCCACCGCAGGAGACTTATAGCCAGAGTGCATGGCACCGGGATCTTCCTTATCAGCATTTCATTTCTTCAACTCCGCTTGCGATCAATGCCCTATTTTGTGTTGATGATTTCACCTTTGAAAACGGAGCTACGTTTGTACTACCTGCATCACACAAAGTTGAGGCTTTCCCTTCCGAAAGCTATGTTCGGAGAAGTGCGATTCAGATCGAAGCAAAAGCGGGCTCGTTTTTAGTCCTTGATGGTATGTTATTTCATGCCGGAGGAGCCAATAAAACGTGTTCAGAGCGTCGTGCGGTGAATCATCTCTACAACATTCCCTATTTCAAACAACAGATTAATATTCCCATGAACATGAAGAATACTAGCCTATCGGCTGAGGAAAAAGATATCCTAGGGTTCAACTATATGGAACCAAGTTCCATAGCCCAATATTTCACGGCACGAAAAAGAAAAAAATATTGAGTTGTGTGGAGCAATAAAACCGGACTCTTGATCAAAGTTGAATTTTTTATTGAAGGCTTAAATATTTTAGGAGTGTTCATTTATGCTTAAAAATCCATATTTTTCTCCATTAACCAAAGAAAGATTACGTAAAGTGACATCAGGATTAACAGGTGCTGATGGCGAGCATTATCCTTTCCTAAATGTAGAAGCCGTTAACCCAATTCCAGTTTTTATTGATGAAAAAATGCTGTCAGGCGGAGATAAAATATCTCAGGCAATGTACAAAAAAGATAATGCTGAATCGGCATATGAGAATTTTTTGAAATGGCTTTTTGAAACATTTAAGGAAGATGAGTTTTCATTTAGAAGTTCATTGGTTGAAAAATTAAATTTGAAGGAAGGCGATCGTGTGCTTGTAACTGGATGTGGCCTGGGCAATGACATAAAATGTATTTTCCTGAAAATCGGTTCAACAGGAGAACTTTTTGCGCAGGATATCTCGGACTTAATGATTGTTGCAACTGCTCGGAGGTTATCCGGCATAGACGGCCCATCGTTTAATATGAACAATCTTTTTCTTAGTGTTTCAAATGCATCTATACTTCCCTATCAAGATTCCTATTTTGATGCTGCTTATCATTTTGGTGGAATAAATTTATTTTCTAATATTGGGGCTGCAATTCATGAAATGGCGCGTGTCGTCAAAGTAGGCGGGAAAGTAGTAATCGGTGATGAAGGCATTGCTCCATGGCTTAAAGAAAAAGAATATGGAAAAATGGCTATTTGCAATATTAAACTCTGGGCATTGGACCCTCCGCTATCATTGTTGCCAGAGACTGCTTCAAATGTCCATTTGACGTGGGTATTGGGAAATTGTTTTTATGTTATTGATTTTGAGGTTTCTATTTCAGCACCGTTTATGGATATTGATGTACCTCATAAAGGAATACGTGGGGGTAGCATGTGTAAGAGATATTTTGGCCAGTTAGAGGGAATAGACCCTGAGCTTAAGAAAAAAGTTGGATTGGCTGCGTCAACAGCTGGTACAAGTACTAGTACATGGGTAGAGCAGGTAATATTAAAAGCATTAGCAGATGACTAATTATGTGGTAATTCACACTAGCAGTAATTTTGGTAGCATGACGCACGAAGATGGAGAAAATGTTCATAGAATGAGTTCTGTGTTAGTACATTTTCTACTCGAGGAACTTTGCAATATCACGTTGACAGCTTCTTTGAAAATCATTTCATAGATAAAACAACTTTCCGATACCATCGCAAGGTAGTGGTCCTAGATTTATGCAAAACACAAAAACTAACATATTGGCCGAGGTTGCTGAATACTACACATCCAAGCTTGTCCGGCATGGAGAAACGCCACAGGGTGTGGACTGGAACGGTGAGGAAAGTCAAACACTACGTTTTGTCCAATTATGTAAAATTGTAGACAACTCAAGCCATTTTTCAATAAATGATCTGGGTTGTGGCTATGGCGCGCTCCATGACTTTCTCGCGTTCAAATATGCGTCATTTTCCTATTTTGGGATTGATGTAGCTGAAAGCATGATTCGAGCTGCAGAGAAGCGTTATCAAGATAAAAATAAAGTGCATTTTGTGCTTTCCAGTGAGCCTGAACAGGTCGCTGATTACGGCGTTGCCAGCGGCATATTCAACGTTCGATTGGACAGATCAGATGACGAATGGATGTTATATCTCGAAACTACTTTGGACACACTCGATCGCACAAGTCACCTTGGGTTCGCATTCAATTGCCTGACTTCTTATTCTGAAAAGGACAAGATGCGTGATTATCTTTATTACGCTAATCCTTGTGTGCTGTTTGATCTTTGTAAGCGGCACTATTCACGTAATGTGTCTTTACTCCACGATTACGGACTTTATGAGTTCACGATTCTAGTAAGGAAACAGCCATGAAGACTCCTCTAGTTATCTTTGGTTCTGGTGATATAGCCCAACTTGCACACTTCTATTTCAGTACGGACTCCGAATACGAAATCGTTGCTTTTGCCGTAGATTCTGCCTACCGAACAACTACTACTTTTTGCGGTCTCCCGGTAATTGCGTTCGAAGAGATTGCCGCACACTATTCACCAGACAAATACGAACTCTTTATTGCACTCAGTTATTCAAAGCTCAATACCGCAAGGAAGGAGAAATATCTAGCCGCCAAGGCTATGAATTACCGGTTAGCCAGTTTCGTTAGTTCTCGCGCTACTGTTCTGAATGATGGACGTATCGGTGAGAACTGTTTTATTTTGGAAGATAATACCATTCAACCATTCGTTACCATTGGAAACAACGTCACGTTGTGGAGCGGAAACCATATTGGGCACCACTCCACTATTAAGGATCACTGTTTCATTGCCTCGCATGTAGTTGTTTCTGGAGGCGTCGAGATTGGTGAGCAATGTTTTATCGGTGTGAATGCAACATTGCGCGACCATATCAAAATTGGCGAAAAATGTGTGATTGGAGCTGGAGCCCTGCTACTTGCTGATGCAGAAACTGAAGGGGTTTATATTGGTACCACGTCAGAACGCGCAAAAGTACCAAGTACGAGGTTAAGAGGCATATGAAAAAAAAATGGGAAAAACTTGGGTTATTATATTGCCCTTCTGGCGCTAACCGACACCCTAAACTTTTGACCCATGCGGCAAACTCTCTACCTGTCCTGATTGAGGGTGACTTGTATCGTGTTTTCTTTAGTGTGAGGGATGCAAATAACCGATCCTCGGTAGGTGCGATTGATATCGATATTGCTAAACGCAAGGTTATTCAGGAACACAGTCATCCTTTTTTTGAGCATGGACCAGAAGGTAGTTTCTACGCTGATGGAGTTAGTATCGGTAACTGCTACGAAGCCAACGGTACGCAATACATGCTATTTATGGGTTGGCAGACTCCAAAAGAGGGGCACTGGCGGGGCGATATTGGTCGGCTTATTGTGAAATCCGATTTGACATTAGAATTGGCTAGCGAAATGCCCTTCATGGGTCCTGACGCCACTGATCCTATAAGTTTGTCCTATCCCTGGGTAGTAAAGAATGCAAAGGGCGGCTACAGCATGTGGTACGGCTCTACAAGATCGTGGGACGCCGGCAATGGAGGAATGCTAAGTGCTATCAACTACGCGTCATCTGCAGATGGGCATATCTGGAATCGTGAGGGTTTGGCTGTTCCTTACGAACTTGGAAGAGCCCAAATATTTTCCAGGCCATCTGTGGTAGGAAATATAAAAACAGGTTATGAGATGTGGTTCTCCTACCGTGGCAACGGTGGAAAAAAATACCGTATTGGATACGCATTTAGTAAAGATGAGTGGAACTGGGAACTTTCGTTAGAAGGTGCCGGTATTGATGTTTCGGATGAGGGATGGGATTCAGAAATGATTGAATACCCGTTTGTTTTTGATCATAAAGGCCAACGGTACATGCTATACAACGGTAATGGGTATGGCGAGACCGGCCTTGGTTTGGCCGTCTTAGATTATGGATGATTTGCTTTTTGGTGTCGAGAGACGGAGATCAGTTACACACAACTGTTACACTGTATCATCGTTGGGATTACGATTAACTTCGCTGGTTATTTAGTTTATTTGTTGTTCACCTATCTTGGTGGCACACTGAGGATCACTATGAATTTTTATATGGAATAGGTGTCGAGTCTTGGAAACCTTAAGTTGACATTTGCACATGAAGGAAGCCTGTTTTATGAGAGTTAACAGGATTTAAACAAGTAGGGTTCCAATTTAAAAAGAATCTTCGAGGTGAATCTAATTACTCATCCAGACAAGGGCTCTCTGCGATATTAGATTCAATATCTTCATTTAGTGAGAGGCCTCTATATTTTGTTTTCTTTCTTGGTGTATCTATCTTTGTTCTATATGCCTTAGTAGTGTTGGATCTAATAGTTTGGGGCTTACCGAAACAGTACTTGAGGGCTGGGCTTCCATTCTGATTTCTGTTTGGCTACTTGGGGGCATTTTACTTTTTTATATAGGTATAATAGCGATTTACATATTGAAAATATTCATCGAAACGAAGCAGCGACCTTATTCAATAATCAGAAATGAATACAACAGAGATTAATTATTTGGCATATGCACTTAATTAAAAAACAATTTATTCGCTATGTTATTGTTGGACTATCTACTAATGTTGCTGGATTTTTGATCTATATATTGGTTACGTCTCTTGGGGTTAGTCCAATACTTACGATCAGCATCTTTTACCTAATCTATATTTGTCTATCTTTTTATTTTAACAAAACTTGGTCATTTGGCCATCATAGTCAGCGAGCAGTTTCAGCCATGAAGTATTTAATTGTTTATTGCAGTTGTTATATTTTGAATGTAATTCTTCTGGCTTATTTCAATAGCTATTTAGGTTTTTCCCATCTAATTGTTCAGGCTGGAGCGATAGTTCCAATTGCACTACTACTTTTTGTGGCCCAAAGGTACTGGGTTTTTCGCACACAGGCAACCTCTACAGTAATCGAGCGCACCTTGTGAAGCGTTGTATTAGCTGTGGTCTTGAGTTTAGTGCACCTAATTGGAAGTGCCCAAATTGTAATTGGCAGCCAACTATGAGAAACGGCATACCGACTTTTGTTCTGAATCCTCCTAGATATGGCGAAGGATTTCTTCCTTCTTCATTTTCATTATTAGCAGCGCTAGAAGCTAAGAATTTCTGGTTCCGAGCGCGGAATAGATTGTTGATCTGGGCACTAAAGTACTACGTCCCCAACGTCAATAAGTTTATGGAAGTAGGATGCGGTACTGGATTTGTACTTGAAGGTATTTCTCATGCTCTTCCTTCGATTCAACTTGTCGGCAGTGAAATCTTCCCAGAGGGGCTTGCATTTGCCGCAGACAGAATCGGCGGTGGCGCAAAATTCTTGCAGATGGACGCAAGACAGATTCCCTATGTTGCAGAATTTGACACTATTGGTGCATTCGATGTGATCGAGCATATTCAGGAAGATGAAACCGTACTGCAACAGATGAATCAAGCTTTAAAGCCCCATGGTTTCCTCATGCTTACGGTTCCACAACACCCTTCGCTCTGGAGCCCGGTTGATGAATATTCCTGCCATGTGCGTCGCTACACCGCTCGTGGATTGCATGAAAAAGTGAGCCGCGCAGGTTTTGAGATAATTCGTAGTACTTCGTTTGTGACAACTTTGCTCCCCCTGATGTTTCTCTCCAGGTTACTGCAGCGTGGCAAGAGCATAGAAAACCTTGATGCAGCCTCAGAGCTTAAAATCAATCCGGTATTGAATCGTATTTTCGAATATTGCCTCAATTTCGAGCTGCTGTTGATCCGATTCGGCGCGTCGTTTCCTGTTGGTGGATCTAGGCTGGTTGTTGCAAGGAAAATTTAGTTACCATACCCCGTTGGTCTAGAATTTAACCGTCGAATTGTGCTTCAACCCAAAATTACAAGAGGCGTGTCTAAAGCCTAAATCTCATACACTACGCTTGGGCAGAGCACGTTTTCTACGTTTAACTTTGTTTGAATTACTAGGGTATTATTATTGGGTATTTAAGGCTTGGCAGAGAAAGTGACGCTCAGGAGGAAGAGAAATATAGACCAAATGAAAGAAAAACGTATTCCATTTAACTGGCCTCATATGACGGGCAAGGAGTTGCATTACATCGTCGAAGCCCATTCTAACGGAGTCCTGGCTGGCAATGGTCCATTTACAAAGCATTGTCAGGGGTGGCTGGAAGATCACACAGGGTGTAGCAAGGCTTTACTGACTCACTCGTGTACCGCTGCTCTTGAAATGGCGGCCTTGTTGCTGGACATTCAACCAGGTGACGAGATCATCATGCCCTCCTACACATTTGTGTCCACCGCAAATGCATTTGTATTGAGGGGAGGCGTGCCAGTATTTGTTGACATCAGGGAAGATACGCTGAACCTGGATGAGCGCTTAATCGAGGCTGCAATTACACCTCGTACTCGGGTGATTACTCCTATTCACTACGCTGGTGTGGCCTGTGAAATGGATACGATCATGTCAATTGCCAAGCGTTATGATCTGAAGGTGGTGGAAGATGGCGCTCAGGGTGTGATGGCGAGTTATAAGGGACACGCATTGGGTAGCATCGGTCAGATTGGTGCTTATAGTTTTCATGAGACAAAGAATTTGATATCAGGTGAGGGTGGAGCGTTGTTGATTAACGATCCCGATTTGACCTTACGAGCTGAGATGATCTGGGAAAAAGGCACCGATCGGAGTCGTTTTATCCGGGGAGAGGTGGACAAATACACGTGGCAGGAAGCGGGTTCTTCGTTCTTGCCTGGAGAGTTGACGGCTGCTTTCCTTTGGGCGCAGTTTGAAGAGGCCGATCGCATTACACAAAAGCGTCTGGCCATCTGGCAACGTTACCATGAGTTCCTTGAACCCTTGGAATCTAAAGTTACCATTCGTCGCCCCATCGTGCCAGATGGCTGTCAGCACAATGCACACATGTACTACGTGCTGCTTGCTCCTGAGATCGATCGGCAGAAGGTGCTAGATGTGTTCAAACGTTACGACATTTACCCTGTTTTTCACTATGTACCGCTGCACTCATCGCCTGCTGGCCAACATTATGGACGAGTACACGGCTCACTCACTGTGACAATCGATCAATCTGAGCGCTTGATTCGTCTGCCCCTTTGGATAGGTTTAACTGAGCAGCAGCAACATAGAATAGTTGATCTCCTAAAGGAAACAGTCAACATTCTGCGTTGATTTACGAATGTAGATTCGGTAGTGAGGACAACCCTGGATCCAGGTATATTTTAAATATGAAAATTTCTACTCCTATCCAAAAGTATCGCAGGACTTTTAAACGCTATGCTCGGAAGGTGATTGAACCTGGCCGCGACATGATCCG
This sequence comes from Nitrosomonadaceae bacterium, assembly GCA_965248035.1. Lineage (GTDB taxonomy): Bacteria > Pseudomonadota > Gammaproteobacteria > Burkholderiales > Nitrosomonadaceae > BJGV01. The sequence goes on along the minus strand of OZ252054.1, from coordinate 998,228 downwards.
AGTGCATCGTACAGACGTTTACGTGCATCCAATGAACGGAATACATGTACCAGCAAGTTTCATTCCGGATATTAAGCACACCCTATCGGATGTAGAATTCGCAGAAAGACTCCTTCGTTCCTACTCCCTCGCTACCACAGACAACCCAGAACCAATCAATGATGGTGCGGAAGATCTCTGGGCATACATCGCACAAAAACAACAATCGACGTTTTTCGAAATTCTTAACGGTAACAATCCTGAGCGGCTTGCATCGTACCTGTGCAATATGAGTCGTCATGATGCTACGTGCGGTACTGTTCAGGGTGTAGATGAGTTCGACCACCTTAAACGTAGTGTCAACTACCAACGTTTTGTTGCGAGAATGGCAAAGGATAAGCTCATTTCTCTTGCTGAAGCGGTAGGTGCCATACCATGCGAAAATTCCGAACAAGGACAGTGGGCGAGAACAGTCGAATTTCTGAAAGGACATTAGTCGAGAAAATAGAACAAACCATTGGGATTAGCATTGCACCACCGGCCATAGACGGGGGCTTATTTAAGATTGGGGAAGGCGATCATCGACTTAGTGAGCGTTGATTGCAACGCAATTTATACCGCGTGGCTTGTGCGTGGAATTCTGCCAAAGAATACGAATGTTTCAGTATGTGAAATAGGTGGTGGTGTCGGAAGATTGGCGCTCTGGTCAACTATCCCGGGTTGTACCAATTACACATTGATTGATTTACCTCATATAAATGTTCCCCAAGGTTTCTATCTCATCAAAGCACTATCTGATGCAAAGGTATCTCTTTATGGTGAAGACCATCAGAATGATGGTGGAGGCATACACGTCCAAGTGATACCTCCTTTTGCTCGTAGCCAACTTTCACAGAATTCGTTTGATCTAGTGATTAACCAGAACTCATTCCCAGAAATTCACCCATCAATTGTTTGCGATTATTTAGCATGGATAAAATTATCAACAAAATTATTCTTATCTATCAACCACGAAAGCAAGCCAAAATCGATCAATGGTACTTTGCTAAACAACGTACATGAACTAGTTACGAATGTGGGTGGATTTATTCGCAGAACACGGCAACCATACTGGCCCAGAAAAGGCTATGTCTGCGAACTGTACGATATAGTTGGCTGATTACAAACTGTAAGGACGAAGCGTTCTTTGTCTGAAGAGTATTTCACAGGAATGGATGAAACTGTCTAGAATCCTTCATTACTTTTTGCTTGTCGAATTTTCTTGATTACATTCCATTGTCGTGCATATTCTTTTCGTTGTAGTTGGGATATTCCAGGCGTGACTTTATCAATCCATTTTTGAATCTCTGGTTCTGTTACTGGCATTACTACGAAAAAATTAAATCCTCTTTGCTTCATCTATATAACAACGGCTTGATAGAAATAATCTTAATATGTCATCTGCCGTCGACAGAACTTAATCACTGAATGTCCGCTTTGTGCCATAAGCGGACGCTCGGCACAGATTTGGGAGAAAAACGACTGGAATATATATATATTTTATTTAGGAGGAACTTATAGACATTCTTATGGCCTTCTTACTTTCAAGAATGCATCCTTTAGGGATGCGATATTTTTATAGATAGGAGATAAGCATGAAGTACGCTCAAGGGCAAATTACTATAGAAAACGATTTGGTAGGTATTAGCCAACAACAATTTGCCCTGCCAAATTTAAAGAAAAGTATAGAAAATCATCTCACCATAATTGTTGCGTGGGTATTTGCTGTGGTGTTGCTGGGCGTAGCTGTTGTTCTGGCATTTCCCTCAAATTCGTTGTTCGGAGGTAGCGCTCTCTTTGTAACTAATAAAATCCAGCATGCTTTCGATCTCGCTTATCTAGCAACATCTGTTGCAATTGTGTTTATTGCTCTACAAGATGAAAAGATATCGGTTAAGTTCATGCAGTTTATCGGCAAGGTATACATGTTGTTCGCACTAATCGGATTCGCGAAGCTTGGCTCGCAGATATATAGCGAGTGGGTGTCTATTATAAACCTTGGATTGGGTATGTCCTTCGCCACTGCTGGTTCGATCTTGCAGGACTACCGGCATCGTCTTTTAATTGCACGGCTAATTGCAAAGCGGAGACAGCCTAGTAATTACACAATAGTAGACATTATAAAAAATAGAAACTTCAATACCGACCAAGTTTGAGAGAAAACTATTAAGAGTAAGTTGAAATAAGTATTTATCATTCTCGAATGTCCGCTTTGTGCCAAAAGCGGACATTCACTAAAACTACTCCCCTACCATGACTTTGTCATGGGATGCTGTTGGGACACATTTCTCCACTTTAAATTATTTCTGTCCATATGAAGGCTGTAGCACAAAATCTATTAGGTGATAGGGATCAAATACAGTCAATAACCCGCCCTAGAATTAAGGATATGCCTGCTTGGTCAGGAGCAGACTGTTTATTACGAGAGGTAATATGAGTTAACATGGTTTGCAAAGGAGCCACTTACACAAGTAAATGCTATGTACCTTAGTAAAGCTATCATTATCGTGTGTTTCGTGCTTTTTAATCTGCCTGCATACGCAACTACTACCATTCCCAACATTCCCGGGATTAGTGGTATCGCACGAATGTCATCAAACAAGTATTTAATCGTCCATGACGCGAAAGTCTATGAGCAAGATAAACCTCGTATTGGCTTGCTCAACATAAAATCTGCTAGTGGGCACATTGAATATAAACAGTTGGATTTTCCAGCCGCAGCATCAGCCATATCAAACGATCTCGAAGGAGTGTGTCGGGTACCCAACAAATATAACGAATTTTTGCTTGCCGAGAGCGGCTATTGGAAAGAAGAGGAAGAAGTGTACGGTGGCCGCATTTTTCATATTCGCGTAACCAAGCAGCGTGTGCTTCTGGTGCGCGAATTTGAACTACCATTTCTGCTATACAACGGCAAAGGACTCGACGACGGCGATAATTTTGAAGGTATCGCTTGTATTGCACTCAATTCAGCCGACATACTCATTCTTCTGGGCGAACGAGGGGGGTCAGAAGCGTATCCGAAGGGGATACTGCGATGGGGAACGTACAACCTTGGGACTGGGCAACAGCCGGCATGGAGTAAACAGTCTCTGGAGGTAACTGCACCAAACCCATGGGGAGCTTCGGGACTTCGATCGATCACGGGATTGTCGATAGACAGTAAGGGTTGGCTTTGGGGTTCAGCGGCCGTTGATCCTGGGAACGATGGACCATTCCGTTCAGTTGTGTATTTAATCGGCCACGTGGATGTCAATAAAAAAATACCCGTTCGGCGATATAATCCAAATACTTATTGGGTAGTGGATGGTTTCAAGGTCGAAGGCGTAGCGGCAGGGGAGGATGGATTGCCATTGAGCATAGGCACCGAAGATGAGAATTTCGGCGGGGTCTGGCGACCTCTGCCTAGGCTTAACTCAGTACCCAATTAAACCCTTAGAGTTAAACCAGCTGAGGGAACATTACGCGTATATATGAATATCTGCTTTGTGCCAAAAGCAGACATTCAAGATTCTCAGTAACCTCGGTATTTATCCAATATATGTGCTTTCTCACAAAATATTTTATTCAAAGTGATTATTCTATATGGACACTGTTTTAACAGGCCTAATAGTATAAAAGCAATTCTAAAATCAGGTGACAAACGTATCAAAGGTGCTATTCTAGAAGATAGTTTTAGATATGAACGTCGACTAGTCACACTATGAATGCCTGCGAGCTTTTTAAGCATGTTTACGAGGATCTTGAAGAGATAGATTTTCAAGCAAGCGAATATGGAATGTTAAGAGCATCTACCTTGCTAAGACAGCTCTTGCTGGATGGTGCACCGCTCATCCATATAGTAAACGAGAACCTTAAGCTTCCTATACTCTTCCCTGTTTGCGGAGACTTAGCGGAGACGGACCTAAATTGCTTAGCCTCTCCGATTTTTTATCGACACAAGTCTTGATCATTAATAGCTCAATCCAAACAATCGAAATCGTGATCAAACATGCAGCGATTATTCTCGGTAGCGTTCATTTTGGAATTCCAAAATATAACGAACAGCCAAAACCTTCGTACACCAATGATGATATTACTTCGTTCGGTCTGCCGATAAGCGCACAGCAACTTAAGCCGATTGTAAAAGTCACATTAGATGGATTGAATCCACTATATTACGCTCTTTAGTTGTGAAATGATCTGTGGCTTTATTGTTTGACGAACTAAGACTTGCTGTTGGAACAACATTACAACCGCCGGTACGCGCCAGGCGATCAGACGAACAATCAGCAATAATAACTCCGAAAAGGCTTAAGAGGAGACGCGCGTGAATGGCTTTGTCGCGATTTATAACCACGCAAACCAACTAGGCGTTATCGTATACGCGCTGCTATTCGTCAGTTTGTACGTTATTTTTTGGGTTGCCCCTACGTTAGAGTTCAAAAACTTCGCAGCAAGCACGACTGACTTTTTGCGTAAACGCCGGCTCTTTGTCGTAGATGATGTACGTCAAGAAGAAATGTGGCTTAATCTCCTACGAGTTGTGGCGGGATTTGTCATCCTTGATCGAGCATTCCACATTTGTATTTACGAAATTCTGCTAGATCCGACACCAGCCAGACTGATTATTTCTACATGGTCTGTGATCGCTGCGAGCGCGATAATGATGGGCTTTTTGACGCCGATATTCATGATTCAATTGTTTCTGCTGAACCAGCTCGTGTTCGACCAGATGATGGGAACATTTACACTCGGTAGCTGCGTGCAACAAATTTTACTACTGATTTTTCTATTTACTCCTGCCGGGCGCAATTTATCAATTGACTCTTGGCTGATGCGGCGCGGCGGTTGGACGAATTCGGTAGTGAGTAGTATGTACCAGTTTTTCGGACACCCCACCATCAATCGTGTGGCGATCGTTAAATTCGGAGCCTTCCTTTCCTATGGATTGCTTTGTACTTTTTCTGTCTACGGTCATTTCCATGACCCAAATTGGACGCTAGGCACAGCAAACGTTTATTTGCTTACTAGCAATTGGTTAACTGGTTCGCATGAACTTTTTCGCTATTTGTTTGCCGAATACCAAGTTACAGCGGTGCTATATCTATAATCGCGCTTTATCTGATGATGGCTTGGGAGTTGGCGCTAATTCCGATGGTACTCGTGCCCGGGATACTACGTAAGTTTGCGATAGTGTTTGGGCTATCTTTTTTCCTGGTTTCAATGTTTGTTTTGCAACTTGGCAAGCTATCTCATTATCAGTTCGTCCTGTGGGGTATACTGTTTTGGCCGGGTTGGTGGACGAACCGCGAAAATAAAGAACGGATTTATCTCTTCTATGACGATCGCTGTAACCTATGTGATAGGACGGTCTGGTTTCTGTCGCACATAGACGTCTTTAACATTATCGAGCTTGCGCCGATCTCAAAGAATGAAGCCTTCGCGGATGAGAACGGACTGAGTAACGAAGCGGTTTTGAACGATCTCTATGGAGTTCACGCTACCAGCAAAGAAAAATTCGGCGGTTTCCAACTATATTTGGAGCTAACCCGACGATTGCTTCTCCTCGTACCGTTTTTTCCAGTGCTGTATCTTGGCAAAATTACTTCGATTGGGCCGCGCATTTATCGCTGGGTAGCTGATCGCCGACGCGCGATATTTGGAGTCTGCGAGATGCCATCGGTGAACCCAACTGAGGTTTCTCGTGAGGCCCCGGAGTGCGGCCTAGCCTGGGGAAAAAATACGTTCTTTAATGCGTTTCTTGCCACGTATCTTTTACTTTTAGGTGTCTATGTTATTCGCCTTCCGTATCTATACGAAAACATTCCCGCAGTTGCTGAAGTTAGAGAGCAACTTAAGCTGTCTTCCAGTAAATGGCTGAGAATGGCACCTAGCCTTCATGGGCAAGTCCCCTTGAGTGTATTCACGCCAGACGTACTGATGATGGGGACGCACTATTTTACATTCTCGCGAGTCCTAGCGAATGGCGAACAAGAACTAGTCCCGTACGTCGGTCCCCGCGGGGAGCGTCTTGAGTGGGTGCTGGAGTCAGATCGATTATACTTTGGGCATTCGCTTAAGTGGCGTCGTACAATGTACGGTCGCGGCGGCGATCGGATATGTTATGAACCCGATCGAGATGATAGGTTTTTTAAGCAGTTATTTATGTTGGCGGATCGGATGTATCCAACTGCAGCACAGCGCTACAAAATCGATTTTTACCATCAAGGTCTAGCCAATCTTGAATTACTTAATGGGGTTCGCTACGAACTTCCGCCCATCGAGCATATTTGCACGGTTGAATTCTCGCCCAGTGATGGCGCTCTTATTCCTGGGTCCATGGTCCACACACAATTCACGGACACGGCAAAGTAATGGGGCTTTCGACAAACGATAGTGCAATACCCCAATGTCTGCGATCTGTGCTATTCATTCATCCTAGTTTTGCGACAGGTTAGTAAATGACATTACGATAGATTTTGTCGATTTCAGTTTTCACGGCCAAAATGGCAAGGCTCAGTACACGGATGAAATACCATTGATTGTGGCGACTGGAATCTAGCCTACGCCTGTTAATACTTTACTAATCATAACCTTATCCAAGGAATAGCTGAACCGATTTCTTTTACGTACCCCCAATAATACCCCCAGAATGATTGGCTGTTATAGGATGTTATTGGAAACTAAATATGATCGTCTGTTTATAGCACAAAGCGGACGTTCAAAAGTGACCCCTTAACCTTGGGATTTATGTAGTTGTTACCGGACTGCCATGTAACGGATGTAACGGGGTAATCTGTTTGGCTAACTCAAATGTTCGCTGTTTCAGCGTGGAAAGCAGGTTGTCATAGGCATCGGTATTGGCGAGGAGGCAGGCTGTGAGACCAGTCACCTCCCCGGACTCAATCTTGAGAGGGCCGTTGATAGATTAACTGCTCCAACACGGTGCAGTAGATTTTCCCTGCCTTATCGGTAAGGATTTCCTCAATGAGAGATTGCATTCCTTGAAAATCCGATCTCTGGTCAGCTCACAATATTTGGGCTCTTTCTCAAGACCAATGGCTTGCCGACCATGTCGGATCGCTTCTATCATAGTAGTGCCCGATCCGACAAACGGATCAAACACCGTGTCCCCGATAAACGAGAATATCTTGATGCAGCGTTTCGGCAGTTCTCTTGGAAATGGGGCCTCATGACCAATCCGTTTCCTGCTCTCTCCATTGAATGACCATGACCCCAACGACCATTCCTTAAATTCCTCGGCGCTAATATCGTTGTTTCCAGGGCGCTCACGTTTCCACGTATCTTTATAGAGCACAATAATGGTTTCCACAGGGGCAATGACATGAGGGGCGCTGGCTGACTTCCAACTCCCCCATGCCGTGCGACGGGAGATATTGCCTTCATTCCACAGAATAGTCGCATGATAGCACCACCCGGCCTCCATTGCTAATCGCGTGATGTCTGCTGAAAGCGGTTGCTTGCCATTCTTGTTTTTATCCAGCGAGACATTGACGCATAAGCGACCGGTCGATTTCGTCCAATGAAAACAATTCGTCAGCCACTGTTTAGAAAAGTTCAAATAGGCGTCGTAGGGCAATGAATCATCTTGTTGGGCACCAGAATATGCTTTGCCAACGTTATAGGGGGGAGAGGTCACAATTAAATCCACGCTTTCTCTCGTGATCGAAGCACGGAGTGTGGCGTCTCCCTGGATCAAGCGGTGAACGAGTGGGGAGTGAGCAAAAAGCACATCCACAGCCGAATCCAAGAGGCCGGTCCCTACGGCGCTCATTGGACAAGCCCCTGATACGTTAAGCGTTTGCCAATGGCCGCATCACAGACGCTTTCAATGCGGTGCATGGTCTCCCGGCCACAACGTCCTTCATTGAGCCTGAACGAAAATTCATGAATATAACGCGATAAATGCTTGACGGATACTTGATGGAATGTGCCGTTCAGTCCACGTTTTAAGACCGCCCAAACGCTCTCAATGCCAATGGTTTACGGCTTGGTGCTGATAGCCTTTACGCTCAATGCCTCGATAGGCGGCATGGTCATCCGTATAGAGCGTGCTGCCTATTTCTATCGCCTCTTGAATCTCCGTCCACAGCGTAAGCCGATCCGTCGCAGGCACTGGCAGGGCCACGGTCTTGCCACCACGCTCCCTCATGCCGAGGACGGGTTGTTTGCCAACTGTCCCGGCTTTCGGTTTATCCCCTTTCTTCCAGTGCTTGTTCCGTTCTTTCCCGCCCACATACGTTTCGTCGATTTCTACGATTCCTGAGAGACGGGTAAGATCGCCACGGCAAGCCTCTCGAATCCGATGCAACGCAAACCAGGCGGACTTATACGTGACCCCAATTTCTTTGCTTAATTGCATAGCGCTAATGCTCTTTCGAGAAGTCATGACGGTGTAAATGGCATAGAGCCATTTGTGAAGTCGAATGTGTGATTTTTCAAAAATGGAACCGGTCCGAACACTAAAATGCTTGCCGCATCCTCGACAGTCATACATCCCTTTTCGTTTTCCCGATCTTGTATAGACCGATAGGCTTTGACATGTCGGGCAAGACACACCATATTTCCAGCGACGATCCTCAAGGTACTGTCGTGCGGTTTCCTCGTCAGGAAACATTTCCATCAACTGGTAGACACTGATTGCAGTATTGATCTTATAAGGCATGGCATCCTCCTCTCATGATAAGAGAATTATACCACAATATTTTCCGGTGTAAAGTATATAGTTCCCTTAACCTTAGTATCCTTTATACTGTTATTAGTCTCACTATTTATTTGTAATTAAAAATTAAAGTGAAAAAATTGATTTTGTTTATAGTCACTATGCATTAGCGTAGCTAAAGCAAATGGACTTGAAGTTGGAATAGACGCATATCAGGCAGGTAACTATGCTCAAGCCCTAGAGTTACTTCGCCCAGTAGCTGATCAAGGGATTGCAGAAGCACAAAATTATGTTGGTAAAATATATGAAGAAGGCAGAAACAACATAACACGGGACTATAAAGAAGCCTTGAAGTGGTATAGCTTGGCTGCAAAGCAGGGGTATGCAGAAGCGCAGGTTTCTCTTGGTTTGATGTATGCCAGAGGCTTTGGGGTAACTCGGGATTATAAAAAGGTTATAAAGTGGTTTCGCTTGGCTGCAGAGCAGGGGTATATAGACGCACAATTCAGGCTTGGAGTTATGTATGCTAAAGGTAAAGTCATAATTCAAGACTATAAGGAAGCTGTAAAGTGGTTTCGAGTATTAGCTAAACAGGGATTTGCAGAAGCTCAAAAAAAGCTTGGTATGATGTACAGAGATGGCCAAGGGGTATCTCAAGACAGTATTCGCGCGCACATGTGGTTCAATCTAGCGGAAAATCAAGGCGTCAGTTCGGCCAAAAAAAGCGAATTAAGATAGCTGAAACAATGACTCCCCTACAAATTGCTGCGGCGAAGAAGATGGCTAGATACTGTGAAAAGAAAGATTATAAGAAATGTGAATGATCGCTTTTGGCACAAAGCGGACACTCATTGATTTCAATTAAGGGAAGTCAACTAACGTAAATCTTAATTAGTTTGTGGTTTGGAATTGTTTTAGGCATTCTTCAAACACTTTACGTTCTTTAGCCGTAGGAATGAATGTTGCTGCTTTACTTTCAAAGAATTCGACGTGACCGTCTTCAAATATATCAACGCTAATTAGAAGCCCATTATTGTCCAAAACATCTACCCGATACCCATTTGCACGACGTTGCTGTCTAGCTCTAGTGCCCGGGTCTACATGAGACACATCGAAACCATCCATCAAACAATCTGAAAAAGCCTGCGTGTTTGTTATAGGGATTTTTCCTTCTTGAAGTGATTTGAAGGTGTTAGGGTCAGATCGATGATCTGCCGAGATACATGCAGACAGCATACTTATCATAAAAATAATGCCTGAGATTTTCTTAAAAGATATTTTCTCAAATTTATTCATAATCTTTATATCATTGCTTACAAATAATCCACAGATAACGCCCATTTGTTACCACTAAAACTATCATTTTATCAAATAAGGGGATGACATGTAATGATTCCTCTTTTCCAATTACTATATGTTAAAACTTATTTCTGAATGTCTGCTTTGTGCCAAAAGCAGACATTCAAGTATGGAATTGACTCAGCTAGCGTAGCCTACCTTCTAAATTAGCTCCTTTAATGAGGCTTCCACTTCATATACGAATTATTGCTACACAACGATTAATTAATTTAGCAATCCTTTAACTTTTAACGACCATTTTTCTGACTCTTGGTCCGCATTTTCTTTTCTAGATTTTGGTCCGATAGCAAAACTCGATATTTTTCCTCCCAAGAAAGCACACATCAATACTGTAAATGCACCTAATACTTCATTGATAGTTGAATCTTTATTTATAACTTTAGTATCTTTGTTTCCAATTTTATTCATATAATCTATTAGTGGTGTAAATTCATCTATTTTCAGTTCTTTAAATATATTATGACTTATATGATTTCTGAGCCTATTAAGACAAGTAATTGCTGGAATGCAATTGACGTTTTTTCTGGTATCAATTTTGGAAAGTAACTTAATTTTTTGACTAAATTTTAATTCAGCCTTGTCCCAATCAAATTTTATTCTTTCTGTTTCTGATGCATATTCAATACATTTGTCTAAATAATATTCAATAATTAGATGACAAGTTAATAAATAACCAATTTGTTCATGGTTAATTTCATTTATTTCTTTCCAAGCTATTCTTCCATTCTCTATTTTTCTAGTATTGGTGGTAATATTTTATCTGCCATAGCGTGTAATTTTAATTAAGGAGGTAGGTACTACATTGATGGTGGATGGGCAAGTTCCAGACTAGGTGTATTCCCCTATTCCGATAAATACACAATCCTTCGACTTAGATTGCATGTGTATTTCTTATCTAAATACTTAGTATAAAGTTACCCCTGCGTTACCCCATAATGACAAAGGGTCAACCTATTCATACTAAGTTATTGATTTATTGGTAGGCCGTGGGAGGATCGAACTCCCGACCAACGGATTAAAAGTCCGCTGCTCTACCAGCTGAGCTAACGACCCAAAAGATATGCATTATACCGATTCAACTCACGATACTAAAGCCTTCTAAACAAAACTTATCTATAGCTAAAAAAGATCACCCAAATTCACTTTATTTATACCAGCATAGTCTCTGCAGTAACAGCATCCCAAGAAATACGATCATACCAATAAAAAAATTGAATTGATCATAGTAGGGCGGACACGTGTCAGCTAGAGCCTGTAGACTTATCCATCGAAAACGGCTTAAAGTTTAATCTCGCTCATGTTGGAAGGCCTGCTAGTAAGTTCTGGTATAATTTTATAATTTGAGCCTCTCCTAAACTAAGGTCAGGCAAGTACCCAGCAATGCTGTGATAGTGCTTGGGCAAAAGTTTTACTGCTGGAAATATGCAACGCTCACTTTCCAGAGGCGACTCGGGCAGAGACCGCTCACCCATATGCACGAATAATGCGTTGCGTTAATTTAATTATTCATGCGAATAATCCTGAGCGGAATTTTTTGCTGAGGTATCGATGCAAGAACTGTTGGAGAAGGCTAAAAACATTCAGGTTGTGATTTTCGACATGGATGGGATACTTACTGACGGTACCCTCTATCTTACAGATGGTGGCGAGGAAATTAAGGCTTTTAATAGTTATGATAACCACGGTATGAAGATGCTTAAGGCAAGCGGGATTGAGCTTGCTATTATCACTGCCAGGAAGTCTCGTTGTATGACGTTACGGGCAGAAAATTTAGGTATACCGCTCATCTACCAGGGCGCAAAAAACAAACTACAAGTATTCGAGGAGCTTCAGACAAAGCTAAGGCTCGATGTTTCTGCCTGCGCTTACATGGGCGACGACTTGATAGATCTACCAGTGCTGTCACGCTGCGGCCTTTCTATTTGTGTTCCTACAACTCCTGCACTGGTAAAAAAACAAGTGCATTACGTTACCCGTTTAGAAGGTGGACATGGTGCAGTGCGCGAGGTCTGTGAAATGGTGATGCTTGCGCAAGATACACTAGATGCCCAATTAGAGACATTTCTTATATGATCAATAGCTTGCCGACTAAGTTTCCTTTAGTTCTAATCATCTTACTTGCGGTGTTCACATTCTGGTTGGATAAGGCTGTACGGCAACCATCTGCAGAACAAGATAGTCATCCGCGTCGTGATCCTGATTATGTGATAGAAAACTTCTCAGCTTTCACCGTGGATCATAGTAGGGGGCTACACCAGACACTTTCTGCAAAAAAGATGCTGCATTATCTAGACAATGACACTACTTACCTGGAACAACCCCGTCTTATCAATGTCAAAGCAGGCATACCTAATATGCGAATATGGGCAGATCGAGCTAATCTGACAAGCAATAACGACGATGTTTATCTACATGAAAATGTTAAAGTGCTGCGCCATGACAAAGGCGACGGAGAAATGACCATGGTTACCAGCTTTTTGCACATTGTTCCTGACGATGACATCGCAAAAACCAATAAATTTGTAAGCATTACCGAAGCCAACACCATTATTAATGCAGTTGGAATGGAACTTGATAATAATACTCAAATTATTCATCTATTGTCAGAAGTAAAATTCGTCCATGACAAAACACGCTAAGCTTTTGTGATGTATAAATACAACTGTAAATTATGAGATCTGTCTTTGTCATATTTTTCTTGGGTACGCTGTATGCAGGATCTGTCCTGGCAGAACGCGCCGATCGCGATAAGCCAGTTCATCTGGAATCCGATCGAGCTACTGTTGAAAATACCGGCCGGTCTGACGGGAGAGACAGAACCAGCGTGTTCATCGGAAACGTGGTATTCACCCAGGGTACCCTAGTTATCCGCTCTGACAAAATGGTGATAAAGGAGGATGCCAACGGATTCAAAAATGCTACTGCCTACGGAAACCTCGCTAGTTTCCGACAAAAACGTGATGGCATGAATGAGTATATTGAGGGCTGGAGTGAACGCATGGAATATAACAGTAAGGCTGACAAAGTAGAGCTCTTCAATCGAGCAAGGCTAAAACGTGGGCTGGATGAAGTACATGGAGATTATATTTCCTACGAAGCAACTACAGAATTTTTTCGGGTAAATAATGGAGCGAAAACTAAAACCAACTCTGATAGTAGGGTGCGTGCAATAATCCAGCCAAAGAAAAAGAAAAAAAATTAAACTCCTGAGCCAGTAGCATCTCAATGCCACCTCAGAACCCTGAAAAAATGAGTGAACTCAAAGCCGACAAATTAAAGAAATGCTACAAAACTCGTACCGTGGTACAGGAGGTATCACTTTCTGTCTCAAGTGGGGAAGTAGTTGGTCTGCTAGGACCTAACGGTGCAGGCAAGACTACGTGCTTTTACATGATGGTGGGATTGCTACCGCTTGATGGCGGTAGCATATACCTGGATGAGCTCAATTTGGGCCAGATGCCAATTCATCGCCGTGCTCTTCTTGGATTGGGTTATTTACCTCAGGAGGCCTCAATTTTCAGGCACCTTTCTGTGGCTGACAATATCTGTGCAATACTAGAGCTACAAAATTACGGGCCAGACGAAATACAACAACATCTTGATAATTTGTTGAATGACCTTGGTATCGGTCATCTTAGGGCTAACTCAGGATTAAGTCTATCTGGAGGTGAGCGTCGCCGCGTAGAAATCGCCCGGGCACTGGCGTCACAACCCCGCTTCATCTTGCTGGACGAACCATTCGCAGGGGTAGACCCTATTGCTGTACTTGATATCCAGAAAATTATTCATTTTCTCAAGAAACGTAATATCGGTGTACTTATTACTGACCATAACGTTAGGGAAACATTAGGAATTTGTGACCGAGCCTATATTATTAGCGAAGGTAGCGTGCTAGCCAGCGGCATACCCGATGAAATCATTTATAATGAAAAGGTAAGGAAGGTATATTTGGGAGAACATTTTAAGCTGTAGAAACAAAGATTCAATTTACACGAATCTGCGGCTGATTGCCGCATCTCATAAAATTATGAAACCTACTCTCCAGCTTAAGTTATCGCAGCATCTTACGCTTACACCTCAGTTGCAACAATCCATAAGATTGTTGCAACTATCCACACTTGAACTAAACCAAGAAATTGAACGCATAATCCAGGAAAACCCCTTGCTGGAGATGGATGATGGAGCAGATCAAAACGGAACCGAATACCAAGATACTCCGCTTGAGGGTCAGTTGGAATCACTACCATCTAATTTATCAGAACCCCAGGAAGAGTCCGTCGAAGTGATGTCTGCTACAGAGGCCGATACCGAAGTAAAAACAAATCTGACAAACGAACCTGACTGGTCTGGTAGAGATGAAGATTTTCGCAGAATACGTGGCGACAATGATGAATATGACTTTCCGCAACTGTCATCTGAGTCTCTCAGTTTACGTGAACACCTTAATTTGCAGCTTAATCTTAGTCAAATCACTGAGCGCGATAAAAAGATCACTGGTCTGTTAATCGACAGTCTAAATGATGACGGCTATCTTGCTCAGGATCTTGAAGAACTTGTTAGTCTTCTTCCGCCAGAGCTCGAAATAGATATCGACGACCTAAACACAGCACTAGAACGTTTGCAACATTTGGATCCACCTGGTGTCGGTGCATACAACTTGAAGGAATGCTTGGTTATGCAATTACAAGCTCTACCGAAAGATACGCCCTGCCGAGACCAAGCATTGCTGATAGTAAATGATCATCTGAAAAGTCTGGCGTCACGAGATTTTAGTGGGATCAAAAAGCTGCTGCGCTGCGATGATAATGATCTTCGCATTGTTCAGTCACTCATTACCCACCTGAATCCCAGGCCAGGAGCCGAATTCAGCTACGCAGTAGCCCACTACATTATACCTGACGTGATTGTTACAAAAACTAATTCCACCTGGGTTGCTAATCTTAATCCGGAAGCAATGCCACGCCTCAGAATTAATCACCTCTATGCTAGTATTCTGAAACGCAGCCATACTGACCCAGCACAGCAACTTTTCAGTCAATTAGACGAATCAAAATGGCTCATCAAGAATGTGCATCAGCGCTTCGACACCATTCTGAGAGTGTCGCGTGCCATTGTCGAACGCCAACGACAATTCTTTGAGCACGGTGCAGTTGCTATGCGTCCATTGGTACTAAGAGAAATTTCAGACACTCTAGATTTACATGAATCAACAGTATCGCGTGTAACTACGCAGAAATTTATGCGTACACCGCGTGGTACATTTGAGCTAAAGTATTTCTTTGGCAGCCATGTGGCAACCGATACAGGTGGCGCTTGTTCTGCTACTGCAATTCGTGCCCTTATAAAACAATTAGTGAATGCCGAGAATACAAAGAAACCACTGAGTGATCAGCATATTTCAGAGATTCCTGGGCAACAAGGTATTGTGGTCGCCCGCCGTACCGTTGCAAAATACCGAGAGTCCATGCAAATCCCCTCGGCTAACCTTCGTAAATCATTTTAACCCAAATAAAGGAGCCATGATGAATCTTAACCTTACTGGTCACCATGTAGAAATTACTCCCGCCATGCGTGACTATGTTGCTGCTAAGATGGTCAAAATAAAGCGTCATTTTGACAACGTTATTGATGTCAACGTAACTCTGTCAGTGGAAAAACTAAAGCAGAATGCTGAAGCCAATGTACACGTGCGCGGCAAGGATATTTTCGTCGAGACCAACAGCGATAACATGTATGCTTCTATAGACAACCTGGTGGATAAACTTGATCGTAAGATCCTAAAACATAAGGAAAAAAATGTAGCCCATCGCAATAACGGCACATTTAAAACTCACGAATCAGAACAGCTAGATTAAGCAAAAATTAATTCTAAGCTAGAACAAAACATAACATAAAACTGGGTGAGGCACCTTCATATCTATCCTATCGTTTAATTTAATAATCTGATCTATTACTACCACAAAACGAATACTAAGAAATTAAACAAACTACAATTAATCTTTTATGAACCTTATTACACAACTATTACCGCTATCACATGTTATTGTGGATCTGGAAGCAACCAGCAAGAAACGGGTATTCGAACAGGTTGGACTGTTATTCGAAAACACTTTACATATTGCACGCAACCAAATATTTGATAGTCTGTTTGCCCGAGAAAAACTGGGCTCCACAGGTCTAGGTCAGGGTGTAGCAATTCCACACGGAAGAATAAAGGGTCTGCACAAAGCCACTGCAGCGTTTGTTAGAATGAAGGAGTCAATTTTATTTGATGCACCAGACGGTAGGCCAGTAGATCTGATCTGCATCTTACTGGTACCGGAAAAAGCAACTGATCAGCACTTACAAATATTGAGTGAACTGGCACAAATGTTTAGTGTTAAAAGTTTTCGGGAAAGCTTACTAACAAGCAAAGATGCTGGGGAAACCCATCAGCTCATTTTGAATTGGGCGCCAAATGTCCCAGATCAGCATAACGCAACTATTTGAGAAGAATAGGGAAAAACTGGGTCTGACCTGGAAGGCAGGCAGAGATAATGGTGATAAGCAAGTCATCGATGAAACCGTCTCTCATACTAATCAGGGTGTAATCGGACATCTCAATTTCGTCCATCCCAATTGGATACAAGTATTGAGCAGCGATGAAGCTGACTATCTCAACCAACTTGATCCCATATCATTGCAGCATAATATGCAGCGACTTGCCCAGAGCGGTATGTCATGCATCATTGCCGCGGGAGGTGTCCATGTACCAGATTCACTAAGTACATTGGCCGACTCCACTCATACTCCCATACTATGTTCAGAACGCTCCAGCTTGGAAGTAATGTGGCTGTTACGTCCCTATCTGTGGCGTGTCTTGGCTCCTTCAGACAGTATGCACGGCACTCTTCTTGATGTGCTGGGAATGGGTGTAATGATTACCGGAGAAAGTGGTGTTGGTAAAAGCGAATTAGCACTGGAATTGGTAAGTCGTGGTCACGGTCTAGTAGCAGACGACGTGGTGGAGCTACATCGTATAGCGCCAGAAACTCTAGAGGGACACTGTCCGGAAATGCTACGTGATTTTCTTGAGGTTCGCGGACTTGGAATGCTTAACATTCGTACTATTTTTGGCGAAACAGCGGTACGCCAACGAAAAAATCTAAAACTGATCGTGCATCTGCAAAAAGCTAGCAGTTCTGAGTTTAATGCGCTTGAACGACTTCCGATCAACAACGTCAATGAAGATATTATGGGCATAAGCATCCGCAAGGTTATTATCCCGGTTGCTGCAGGACGTAACCTAGCGGTGCTGGTTGAAGCAGCAGTACGTAACTATGTCCTACAATTACGTGGCATGGATAGCACTAAGAATTTTCTCGAGCGGCATGAACAAGAGATGGAGAACAAAAAGACCATATAAAGACACGAAAGGCACAACAAATTTGCAGAATTATGAATCTACGCATTGCTATACTCATCTCCTCCGCGCTCTGAAAGGAAAATGCAACTAATCGTCATTAGCGGACTCGCAGGCTCCGGGAAGAGCATTGCGCTCACCGTACTGGAAGACAGCGGATATTATTGTGTCGATAACCTTCCTGCTAACCTGTTGCGAGAAGTTACCCTTTATTTTAAAAAATCTGGCCATCCACGCGTCGCAGTTAGTATTGATGCCCGAAGTCGTACAACGCTGCACCTGTTTCCAAAACAGTTGGCTGACTTGAAACAACAAGAAATTGACGTACGCTTGTTATTTTTGGAGGCTAAAACCGATACGCTGGTTAAGCGTTTTTCAGAAACCCGCCGCCGTCACCCGTTAAGCGATGACCGCCTTACACTGCTTGAATGCATACATTTAGAAAGAGAAATATTGGTGGAGGTCAAAGATCTTGCGCACTGCATCGACACTAGCGACTTGAGTGCTAGCTCATTGCGCACCTGGGTTAGAGACTTCATTGACCTTGATCGTTCGCGCCTGACACTCTTATTCCAGTCGTTTGGCTTCAAGCATGGCATTCCACTAGATGCGGACATAGTGTTCGATGTGCGCTGCCTGCCCAATCCATACTATGAAGAACACTTACAATCTCTTACTGGAGTAGATGATGCAGTAATTGAATATCTCTCTGGGCACGTCGATATCAACCGTATGTTCGATGATATAAGACGGTTCATAGATGACTGGTTACCTTGTTTCATTCGTGATAACAGAAATTACCTAACTGTAGCTATCGGCTGCACTGGCGGGCGTCACCGCTCGGTATATTTTGCTGTACGCCTAGCACAGTATTTTACTGAAAAGAATCAAGTTCTAGTACGACACCGAGAATTGAGCTCTTAATCAGAACCGTTTATTCTTAATCTGCATCGCCTGTCTTGTCAAAAGAAAAGAGTCCTCTAGAGGACTCTTTAAATCACGATGTTATACTTTAAATTGGGTAGTCGATTATTGGATTAATGATGAATACACCACAGACTATTACGCTTGCTTTTACCGGCGCATCTGGTATGCCTTACGGTATACGCCTCTTAGAAATGCTTCTGGCAAACGGTAATCACGTTTATCTGCTTTACTCACAAGCGGCACAGATCGTTGCACAACAGGAAATGAAATTAACATTATCATCTCGCGCCAAAGAAACAGAAGAATTTTTCAGTCAACGTTTTAAGACCGTAGAAGGTCAATTGCGCGTATTTGGACGAGAAGAATGGTTTGCACCAGTGGCCTCTGGCTCTAATCCAGCAGACTCTATGGTGATCTGTCCCTGTACAATGGGGACACTGGCTGCCGTGGCTACGGGGTTAGGACAGAAACTGATTGAACGTGCGGCAGACGTGATGCTAAAAGAAAATCATAAGCTCATACTGGTACCACGCGAAATGCCACTTTCTTCCATCCACTTGGAAAATATGCAAAAACTGGTGCGTTGTGGCGCAGTAATCCTACCCGCCAACCCAGGTTTCTATCATCATCCTAAGAGTGTGCAGGATCTAGTAGATTTCGTTGTTGCGAGAATACTCGATCATCTCGGTGTGGCACATTCCCTTATTCCACGCTGGGGCGAGAAAAATTTGTAAAGCTACAGATCCATACCCAAATAGTATGTATTTTTGATCTAGAAAGATGCCTCGAGCTAATTCAAAATATTCTCTGATGCACACTTCTCGGTAGAAATTATCACCATTCCCTTAGTGGTCGCCCGATAAATCCCCGCCTCAGTTACAATAAAGTCCACTGCAATATCATGTGGTCTGTGATGGATGTCATCTAGCCGTAGAATTTCAAATGCCACACCGATGACCAGAGGACGTGGATTGATCGCAGCAAGTGTACGATCATAATAACCGCCACCATAGCCAAGTCGATAACCTTGCGCATCAAAGCCAAGCATCGGTACTATTATCGCGTTCAACATTACTAATTCAGTATTGTCAGGAATAGGAATATTGTGGGCACCTGTTTTCATTGGAGCTTCCTTCCACCATCTACGAAAACGTAGCAGTTTGTTTTTATTCTCCACTTCTGGTAAAGCAAGCGTCGCACCGCGTTCCTGAATAATATTCATCAATGGACGAGGATCATATTCTCCACGATAGGGCCAGTAAAACCCAACCGTATTCTTCCATAGTATTGGAAATCCGCGCTCCAATGAGGTAGTAATCGCCATACTCCAGTGAAGTCGATCATCTTTGGTGACTGCCTCCCTGCGCGCTAGCAACTCGAGACGTTGTTTCTTTCTCCATTCTTGCCATGTATCCATTTTTTGAACTTATTTATTTGTGAGAATAGTTTGAGTTTAAAAGATTTCTTACTGGTGCAGGAATTCCCACCTCCAGCGCTCCATCAAATGATATCCATATTCGTCCTTTCTGACTTATCGCAGAGATTTGTGAAACAGCCTGTAAAGATTGTGGATAGATCCGCAACTTGAAATGTGTAAAAGCATGATCTATTGACGGCATATGAGCTAACAGTTTTGTTTTTATTCCAAAACGTTGAGTGCAATGTAGGAAAATATTCTCATTCGCCGACATTTCTGGTAAGCACCAGAGTCCGCCCCAGATACCTACCGGCGAACGTCGCTCCAACAAAATCTTACCCCGCCTAATTATCATTAGCATCACCGTCTCTTTTACCAAAAGTGGTTTGCATGGCCTGGTAATAGGAAGTTTATCTTCTCGATGTTCCTGAAATGCAACACAATTTCGCTGTATCGGGCATACAACACATTTTGGATTAGTACGGGTACAAATGGTTGCTCCAAGGTCCATCAAGGCCTGAGAGTATGCTTCGATATTGCCCTTGACATTATTTTTTGGTAACAACTCTTCAGCTTTTTTCCATAGTAAAGCCTCTGTCTTCTTCTCCCCAGGATAACCCTCCACACCAAAGTAACGAGCAAGAACACGCTTGACATTGCCATCTAGTATTGCGCATCGTTTTCCATAAGCAAAAACTTCTATTGCAGCTGCGGTAGAGCGACCTATGCCAGGGAATTGTTGAATCACCTCTATTTTTCGTGGAAATTTACCGTTATGATCGCTAACGATTAAGCGTGCCGTTTTGTGCAAATTTCTTCCGCGCGAGTAGTAACCTAAGCCACTCCATAAAGCCAAGACCTCGTCAAGGGATGCCAGCGAAAGACTTTTGACGTCAGGAAAACATAGCAGAAACCGTACATAGTATGGGATGACAGTAGCTACCCTAGTTTGCTGTAACATGATCTCAGACAGCCAGATAGTATACGGATCATGCGTATTCTGCCAAGGAAGCTGGTGTCGCCCATGGGCTCTTTGCCAACGAATCAGTTGAGCAGAAAAGTTTAAATGCCGCACTTTAAACAAAATTTAGGAACAACCCAACTATTCTTAAAATTCAAGTGGGCTAGCATATGTTTGAAATACCTATCCATAATCGGAATTTATTTGGAGCGGGTGAAGGGAATCGAACCCTCGTCGTAAGCTTGGGAAGCTTCTACTCTACCATTGAGCTACACCCGCATGCTAAAATAAACATGGCTTTAGGTTCCTGATTTTAACCGATCTCATATGCTTTTTAAAATGATACAACTCATCATCAACGGTCAGCTACATCACTTTGATGCCACCTTGAGTGTGGACCAATTACTGGAGAGCATGACACTAATGAACAAACGTATTGCCATTGAGCGCAACGGCCAAATCGTTCCTCGTAGCGAATTTGGAGAGCAAACGTTGGTGGATGGAGACCAACTTGAAATCGTAATCGCGGTAGGAGGAGGGTAAGTTTCCTCACTATGGAGGGCTACCACTCACTGCAAAAATGACTTAGGACCTCATGGACACTCTCAACATCTCCGACAAAGCATATTCCTCACGGCTTTTGATTGGTACAGGTAAATACAAAGATTTAACCCAGACCCGTGAAGCGATCGATGCCAGCGGCGCACAAATCATCACTATTGCAGTCCGACGCACCAACATTGGTCAAAGTCCCGATGAGCCAAACCTGTTGGACCTACTACCGCCCTCGCAATACACCCTGCTACCCAATACCGCTGGCTGCTTTACGGCTGATGAGGCGATACGTACTCTCCACCTTGCCCGTGAATTACTTGACGGCCATAGCCTGGTAAAACTAGAAGTACTAGGTGACCTAAAAACACTTTATCCCAATATAGTGGAAACCATTAAGGCTGCAAAAATTCTAGTGAAGGAAGGATTTCATTTAATGGTATATACCTCGGATGATCCCATCGTCGCGGAGCAACTGGAAGATATTGGCTGTGTTGCGATAATGCCGTTAGCATCACTGATTGGCTCCGGTATGGGCATCCTAAACCCATGGAACTTACAAATCATTATTAACAATGCGAAGGTTCCAGTAATAGTTGATGCTGGTGTGGGTACTGCTTCGGATGCAACTATTTCCATGGAGTTAGGTTGCGATGGAGTATTGATGAATACCGCCATTGCCGCTGCGAAAAATCCGGTATTGATGGCTTCTGCTATGAGAAAAGCGGTGAGGGCAGGGCGTGAAGCCTTTCTGGCTGGACGAATGACGAAGCAACCATACAACGCAAGTCCTAGTTCGCCAATAAACAACATTATTGCCAGCAGCAAAAACAAAGCTGCATGATTTCTTGTCTACTTTTCCCCAAATGTCACAACACCACACTATTCTTCGCAGCTTTGTGCTTCGTCAAGGGCATGTTTCAAATGCCCAGCGCCGCGCCTACAAAACTTTGTTGTTAAATTACGGTATACCGTTTACGGAAAGCCTACTTGACTTAGAAAAGATTTTTGGTAGAAACGCACCAAAATATCTTGAAATTGGTTCTGGCATGGGAGAAACTACTGCCGCCATCGCCAAGGCACATCCACAAAACGACTATCTCGCCATCGAAGTTCACACTCCCGGTGTGGGTAGTCTGCTGATACAAATCGAAGAGTTTGGATTGACTAATTTGCGTGTTATCCAGCACGATGCAGTAGAAGTGTTGAACCGAATGATGCTGCCAGAGAGCCTCGACGGAGTACATATTTTCTTTCCTGACCCTTGGCCCAAATTGCGCCATCACAAACGCAGATTAATCCAGCCAGAATTTATATCGCTCCTGTGTAATCGTCTCAAGTTTGATGGCTATATCCATGTTGTAACTGATTGGGAAAACTACGCTGGGCAAATTCTGAAAGTATTGCGTAATGAACCGCAGCTCGCCAACACTACAAGGGATTACGCCCCACACCCGGAATACCGGCCGCAAACTAAATTTGAACAACGCGGTTTGCGTTTAGGCCACGACATCTGGGATTTGGTGTTCAAGAGAAAATATCTAATTCCAGATTCATTTTATCAGTGATTTTTCGTTAGTATCTTCACATACCCATGGATATTCTATCCGCCCTCATGCTGAATCAAGGCGTACCTTCTTAGATGTTCGTTCATTGCAATCTCATTTTATTTTCAAATCGAAATAAGTATTTTGTCTATATGTCACTTTTATCTGGCAAGAAAATCTGCAATAAATCATTGAGAAATCGCCTTCCAGTAGAAGTTGGCATAATGCGTTGATGATCACGCACTACTAGTCCACGCTGCTCCGCTTCATCAAGTTGTTGCTGGATGACCGTGATCGGTAGGCCAGTACGCTCCTGAAACATTCCTGTCTCAAATCCTCCAGTGAGCCGCAGGGCGTTCATCAAGAACTCAAACTGCCTGTCGTCACGGCTTACTTCATGCTGCTCTTGTATTGGCACATCTGAAACAATCGTATCCAGCGCTGTTTTGACAAGATATTCCCTAGGATTTTTATAGCGCATCTGTCGCACAATCCTGTCTGCAAAACTGATTTTACTGTGTGCACCTGCACCGATACCGAGATAATCGCCAAACAACCAATAATTCAAATTGTGACGTGACTTATATCCAAGATGAGCAAATCCTGAAGTTTCATAATTTATATAGCTGTTGCTCTCGAGTGTTTTTTCGATCATCAACTGTATATCTGCTGATAGATTATCGTCGGGTAGTGGCGGCGGATAACGATGAAACAACGTATTTGGTTCCAACGTAAGGTGATAAGCGGAAATGTGTTGGACTCCGAAGGCGCATGCGGTCACGATATCGTTGTGGGCTTCCCCTAGTGTCTGATTAGGAAGCGCGTACATTAGATCAATGTTAACATTGTCGAAATTCCTCTGCGCAATTTCTACTGCGCGATGTGCCTCCCTGTCATTGTGTATACGTCCAAGCGTTTGAAGGTGTATTGGGTTAAAGCTTTGGATGCCAATAGATAGGCGATTGATTCCGGCAGCTTGAAAATCAGCAAATTTTTGTGCTTCGAATGTGCCAGGATTGGCTTCTAACGAGAACTCGGCATGATGTTCCAGGGGTAGCAATGTCCTAACGGTGGTTAGAATCATATCAATGGATCGAGCACTGAATAAGCTGGGTGTGCCGCCCCCGAAGAAAACGCTGACTACTTTACGACCCCAAATCTGGGGTAACGCAATTTCTAGGTCGCGAGTAAGCCCAGCCACATATTCCTTCTCCAAGGTACTGATATCTCCATTAATTTCGTGTGAATTGAAATCGCAATAGGGACATTTCTTCACGCACCACGGAATGTGAATATATAGACTCAATGGCGGGAGCGTTCTCAGTCCCAGAGATTGAGAGTTAAGTATGTCAGAAGGAGCAATTATTGCAGTCATAGTAAAATTGATATCCAGCTGATAAAGAATGCTGCTTAGCTTCTACAGCAATCTGCCAGTTTCTTCTGATTACTTTCTAACATGACCTAATGTATCTTGCCTGATACGCTCAGTCAGCCGTGCTAACGCTTTTCCTCGGTGGCTAATTAGATTTTTTCGTTCTATCGAAAGCTCAGCTGCAGTCTTACCTAGATCCGGAAGAAAAAAATAGGGATCGTAACCAAACCCACCTTCACCACGTGGCTCTAGAACGATCCTACCGTACCAGATTCCATCGGTAATGATAGGTTGTGGATCATCGGCATAGCGCACCAACACGATAATGCAGTAATAGTGGGCATTACGATCAGGCAGGATCCTTAGCACCTTGATCAGCTTCTGATTGTTGCGTTCATCTGACTTAGGTTCTCCCGCATAGCGCGCTGAATAGACTCCTGGCCCGCCACTCAGGACATCTACGCAGATTCCGGAATCATCCGCCAGTGCAGGCAATCCAGTGCATTTACTGGCATGACGAGCCTTGGCAAGAGCATTTTCTACGAATGTATCATAAGGCTCTTCTGCTTCGGTGACTTTGAATGCAGACTGAGGTAATACCTGAATTCCTAGAGGCTTGAGCAAATGGCGAAATTCTTGCAGTTTGCCTAGGTTGTTGCTGGCGATAACGATTTTCTTCATCTCTGCAAACTAACTTAGTTTATTGCCAACACCTTTTTCTGAATTGTGATTAGTTCCTGTATGCCATGCTGCGCCATATCTAACATATCATTTAATTCCTGCCGACTAAATGAAACACCCTCTGCGGTTCCCTGCACTTCTACCAAACCAAAATTGCCGGTCATAACCACGTTCATATCAGTATCACAGGAAGAATCTTCCAAATAATCTAAATCGAGCACTGGAATGCCCTCATAAATACCAGTCGATACGGCGGCAACATGATCTAGTATCGGCGTGCTTTCTATCAGCTGTTGGTACAATAGTCTTTCCATTGCATCATATAGCGCGACAAACGCACCAGTAATGCCGGCAGTACGAGTACCGCCGTCTGCCTGAATCACATCGCAATCAATCTGGATAGTCCGCTCTCCAAGCTTCTTCAGATCTACTACTGAACGCAATGCGCGTCCGATAAGACGCTGGATTTCCATAGTACGCCCAGATTGCTTACCTTTGGCAGCTTCACGCTGCATGCGCTCATCGGTAGAGCGTGGCAGCATACCGTACTCCGCAGTTAACCAACCCTGCCCCCTGTCCTTGAGAAAAGATGGTACTTTCTCGTTTATACTGGCAGTACACAGCACCTTAGTGTCGCCACACTCAATTAACACCGCACCTTCTGCGTGCTTCGTGTAATGGCGCGTAATTTTAACAGGACGAAGCTGGTCTGGAGTGCGATTACTAGGACGCATAGTTATGAAAACCTTTATGATAGTGTGTAGTCTGATGTGTCTTTTCTATTACCGCATTGAACAATATTTATGAGAAAGTCATCAGAAAAAGATTTGTGAATTAGAGTGTGCGCCCATTGTGGACATAATTTGCGATAATGGCACGTATAAATTCATACTTATTATTTTAACGTATTCAGAACTCGTCAGTGGATAAGTTAGCCATGATCTACAGCATGACTGGTTACGCAATTGCTACTAAAGAAACCCCCCACGGCTCACTGAATTTGGAATTGCGCTCGGTTAATCACCGCTATCTCGACATTCAGTTCCGCCTACCTGACAAATTCCGTTCGCTGGAACTTACAATGCGCGAACTTATGGCCGCTCGATTAAATCGTGGGAAAGTAGAGTGCTATATGAGCTTCTATCCGCAATCGAGCATTGAAGATCTGCAACAGCTTAATACTGATTTGCTGCAAAGATTGCTGGAATTAAACCATACTGTGAGAACAGCCCTGCCAGATTCACCTAATCTAGGAGTAGCAGATATTCTTCGCTGGCCCGGCATACTGAAAACCGAAGTTTTACCTGCCGAGGATTTATGCAATCTTTGTAAAGAATTACTACAAACTACTCTGGATGAATTTACTGCTGCACGCGCCCGAGAAGGTGAAAAACTAAGGGTACATCTACTTGAACGCTTGGCAAAAATGCGTCAATTAGCAACTAAAGCATTACCACGTATCCCTGCATTGCTGACAGCCTTTCAAGAAAAAATTACAGCCCGGCTGAGTGATGCCATGATAAATTGCGACGATGATCGTATTCGCCAGGAGCTAGCACTGTTTGCTAGCAAGATTGATGTGGACGAAGAATTATCTCGCTTGCAGACTCATCTAGACGAAGTTGAACGAATTCTGATCAAAGGCGGGGTAGTTGGCAAACGTCTAGATTTTTTGATGCAAGAACTCAACCGCGAAGCCAATACACTCGGTTCAAAATCAGTGGATGCAGAAGTATCTAAAATTTCCATGGAGCTCAAGGTCTTAATTGAGCAAATGCGAGAACAGGTGCAAAATATTGAGTAGTATTCCAGACCAAAACAAGTCATCTCACCAACTGATCGTCGATTAAATGTGTGGCCCCAGTACATTTAATTATGTACCCTGGTGTGCGCTCTCTCAAGATATCCTATGCTTATGCCGTTTATACCTGTATTAGACACTCAAGTGCAAAACATTGAATAATGCCCCACTCTGTCGATTAGTACGGCGATCTTAGCTCCACAGTAGCTTCAGTCCAGAGTCTAAACTTGGCCTGGTTGACAAAACGACTAGAGCTAGCTCTTCTACCGACAATCGTCCAATGGACTCTAACATGCGTTATCGCCACCTTGACAAATTAGTGAGATTCAGCAATGCTGCTTGATGCTAATAATATTAATAATAGAATAGGCATGCAAAGAAAGAGTACGTATCCTGGTTAGCACTGAATGCACAAGATGACCAAATATCTTAGAAGCTACATTATGTTTATGATGCTTGCTAGTATGCTAACTAACGCATTTGGTTGGGCGTTTAGTGGTGAGGTGTTTGCGCATGAGCTTGATCATGAGCACGCTGTTCTTTCGCTCGATCCCACAGCACATCTAAAAGCACATCAGCATGATGCTGACAAAGATAGCAGCCAATTAGACGCCGCTACCCACCTGTGCCTTCATGCTTCCGGGCAATACCAACCTTTTTATTTTACTGCTCTCCTACTCGTTCCTGCCTCCACCCGTTCAGATGTTTTGGCTGTATTTATTTCTGACTTCATTCCCGACTCCATTTCGGATCCACCCCTTCGTCCTCCACGAAATACCATCACAAGCTATATCTGCAAGTTACGCCCGATCCCATCTCAGACGTAGCGTAGGTGAACTAAATTCACCTAAAACAACGTCGAGCGTTATCCACTGAGCGTACTTGCTGCATTTTATCTGTGTTAGACCCGGCATATACATCATACCAATTGTGACGATTACTCCGGTCATTAATAC
The DNA here is from genome assembly GCA_965248035.1 of Nitrosomonadaceae bacterium. GTDB lineage: Bacteria > Pseudomonadota > Gammaproteobacteria > Burkholderiales > Nitrosomonadaceae > BJGV01. The sequence continues at coordinate 970,570 of OZ252054.1, read as the reverse complement.
ATAAAGTTTGTGGAGGTTTTTATGAACTTGAGTTTATTGTTGGCGATCACCCGACGCTGGATACCAGACGGATTACTTATTCTGGCACTAGGCTGCGCGTCTCAAGCAATTGCTGAGGGGGCTGCTCTTAATACACCTCTTGAAGAGATTATAGAACACTCTAGCTCATCACAGCTTGATGAGAAAAAAGATCTCACCTTGCGTGACGTCGTACATCTTATGTTGCAGAACAACCCAGAACTAGCTTCCTTTGCCAAAGAAGTACGCGTACGGGAAGGTGTAAAAATTCAGGCTGGGAAATTTCGAAACCCAGAACTAGCTGTCGAATCGGAGGACATCAACGCCAACACGCGCCCTAACACCCGCGCTGCACAATTTACAACGATTCGATTCAGCCAATTAATCGAACTTGGCGGAAAACGTTCTGCTCGGATAAATGCCGCGTCAATAGGCCAGGAACTGGCGGATAGAAAATATGAATCCAAACGCTTAGAGCTCATTGCTCGTGTTGCAAATGTATTTACCAAGGTGCTGGCAGGACAAGAACGACTACGGCTTGCAGAGAATAACATGCAGCTGGCGCAGAAAGTTGTGACCTCAGCTACTAAGCGCGTTGAAGCAGGCAAAGCGCCTCCCATCGAAGAAACTAAGGCTAAAGTGGCGTTTTCAACAACCGGCATTGAACTTGAACAAACACGGCGAGATCTAGTGGCAGAACGAAAACAACTATCGCTACTATGGGGAAATCCCTCCCCTCAATTCAAAGAAGTACTAGGAGACCTTGAATCACGTATTGAGATACCAACCTTTGAAGTGCTAGAACAACGTATTCATGAGAATCCCATAGTACTCCATAGCATAAAAAATATAGAACAGCATAAAGCATTATTAGAAATTGAGAGGTTGCGTCGTATTCCAGATATCACGGTTGGTGCGGGCATCAGGCGCTACACACAAGCTGATGAGACAACAGCCATAGTAAATGTATCCATACCAATCCCATTATTCGATCTGAATCAAGGCAATCTGCAAGCTGCAAGTCAGCGTGTGGGCAAAGCAATTGATGAGCAATCGGCAACTGATTTAAAGATCAGATCCGAACTTACAAGAGCCTATGAGGCTTTGTTAGCAGCACAGAACGAAATCAAAGTACTGCATGATGAGGTATTACCTGGAGCCAGAAGTTCTTTCGACATAGCTAATAAAGGTTACGAGTTAGGCAGATTTAGTTTCCTAGAAATGCTTGATGCACAGCGCACCCTGTTCCAGAACCAAGTTCTGTATATCCGTGCGCTTACTAACTATCATCGTTTGATTAATGAAATCGAACGCTTGATTGCCTCACCAATTGATGGTGCTGCGGATCAACTGATAAGTATTGGTAGCAATAAAGATCATGAGAGGTAGATCATGAATAAAACTCAACTAAAACCAATAATTGTTGTAATTGCAATCGGGGCTGCCTTGGGGGGATTAATTCTCACTTGGGACAAAAACACCTCTCCCACCATAGTGGATATCCAAATCGAGACTGCGACCAAAGCGGCAACAGCCAAGAGCGCATCAGGAGGAAAAGAAGGCAAGATGCAATCCGTACCCAGTAAGGGATCCAGAGGCGGAAAACTATTTACAACAGATGGTTTCAGTGTAGAAGTAACGATCTATGAAGAAGGTATTTCACCACAGTTTCGCCTCTACCTCTACGAAAATGGCAGACCGCTTCCGCCTACTGAGGCCAAAGTTGGTATCACACTAACACGGCTTGGTGCACCAGCACAGTTATTCAGATTCACCCCTGAGAGCAATTATCTAATTGGTGATCAGTTAGTAGAAGAACCTCACTCATTCGAAATGGTAATTTCTGCTGAACGAAATGGTAAAACCATTTATTGGAACTATGACCAAATTGAAGGGCGAGTAGAGATGCCAAATGCTGCCTTGAGGAGCAATGGTATCAAGATAATTACCGCCGGCCCAGAAACGATCAAACCAACAATTACACTACCGGGCGAAATCATATTTAACCATCACACCATCGTACAAGTAGTGCCACGTATGCCGGGCATGGTTACTTCTGTTAGCCGTCACGTTGGTCAACAGGTAAAAAAAGGTGAGATATTGGCGGTGATTGAAAGCCCCATGTTGGCTGAATTACGTAGCCATTACCTGATTGCTCAGAAACGATTGAAACTTGCGCGAACCACTTTCGAACGAGAAAAACAACTATGGGAAGAGAAAATTACTGCTAAACAAGATTATCTTGCTGCCCAGGAAATGTGGGGTGAAGCTGAAACTACATTGAATCTCGCCTTAGTAAAATTGCGCTCACTTGGAGTACAACCTGAGTCAAGTCACTCAGGACAAAATCTAGCCTGCTTCGAGATCCTCGCTCCGATTTCCGGTCTCATCATCTCTAAGGCTATCGTACTAGGTGGAACACTCAAAGAAGATCAGAAAATCTTCGTCATAGCCGATGTGTCAACAGTTTGGACGGCTATCACTGCTTACCCGAAAGACCTGAGTATTGTAAAAGTAGGACAAAAAGCTGTGGTCAACGCAACGGCGTTTAATGTTGTAGGCGCGGGAAAAATAACCTATATCAGCACACTGATTGGCGAGCAAACCCGTACCGCCACTGTACGTGTCGAGCTTGATAATAAAGATGGTAGATGGCGCCCAGGCATGTTTATAAATGTAGAACTGATAACCAAGGAAATTCAGGTGCCAGTTGCGATAACAGCAAATGCTATCCAGACAATGCGTGGCAGGTCAGTAGTATTTGGTCGCTATGGAGAATACTTCGAAATACGTCCGCTAGAACTGGGACGTAGTGATGGGAGAATGGTGGAAGTGTTACAGGGGTTCTCAGCCGGAGAGCAATACGCGGCAGGTAACAGTTTCGCCATCAAGGCTGAGCTAGGTAAGGACGGTGTGTTTGGCCATTAGGTAGAGTAGCCACCTGAATACCTACAGGATAACCCCAAGAAACTAGCTAAAGAAAATCATGATTGAAAATATTTTACGCGTATCCATACACAAAGGCTGGCTTGTCCTAACAGGGGTGCTCGTAATGGCCATGCTTGGAGTCTATAGCTACCAGAGGCTCCCCATTGATGCCGTGCCAGATATTACCAACGTACAGGTGCAGATCAATACTCAGGCAGTCGGCTATTCACCGATGGAAGCTGAGCAACGCGTGACCTTTCCGATTGAGCGAGTCATGGCTGGCCTCCCCAATCTCGAATATACACGCTCTATCTCACGCTATGGACTATCTCAAGTCACAGTGATCTTCAAGGATGGTACTGACATCTACTTTGCCCGGCAATTGGTAAACCAACGGATTCAGGAAGCTAAAGGCATGCTGCCTACCGGGATCGTACCCACGATGGGACCGATCTCTACCGGTCTTGGTGAAATCTTTATGTACACAGTCAAAGCTGAAGAAGGTGCTAAAAAACCGGATGGAACAATTTATACACCGATCGACTTACGAGAAATTCAAGACTGGATCATCAAACCACAGTTGCGCACGGTCAAAGGCGTAACGGAGGTCAACTCAATTGGTGGTTTTGTTAAACAGTTTCATGTCACACCCTATCCAGAGAAACTCATTTCTTTCGGATTAACGCTGCAGGATGTCGTCGTTGCACTACAGCGCAATAATCTTAACGTGGGTGCAGGCTATATTGAGAAAAGTGGAGAACAATTACTAGTTCGGGTACCTGGACAGGTCGCAAATCTGGATGAAATTGGAGAGATTATTCTGGGCAGCTACCAAAGTGTACCAGTACGTATTAACAATGTCGCCGATGTTCTGATCGGTAAGGAACTACGTAACGGCGCTGCTACCCAAAATGGAGAGGAAGTGGTACTGGGTACCGTGCATATGCTGATCGGAGAAAACAGCCGCACTGTTTCCGAAGCAGCTGCCAAGAAACTGGCGGAGATTAATCGTAGCCTACCTGCAAATGTGGTTGCAACCGCTGTCTATAATCGTACCACCCTGGTGGACAAAACTATTCGAACTGTCGCGACCAATCTGGTTGAGGGTGCTGCGCTAGTAATCGTGGTGCTGCTCTTGTTTCTGGGCAATCTGCGTGCAGCGCTCATTGCTGCATTGGTCATCCCACTTTCGATGTTATTTACCTTTAGCGGCATGGTTGCTAACCATGTTAGCGCAAATCTGATGAGCTTGGGTGCACTTGATTTCGGCATCATCGTGGATGGGGCTATTGTTATTACTGAAAATAGTATCCGGCGTATCACCAATGTGCAGACGCAGCTAGGACGCGAATTAACTCGCAATGAACGCTTCTCGGCAGTCTTTGATGCAACTAAGGAAGCGCGCCGTGTCTTAATTTATGGCGAGCTCATTATCATGGTAGTTTATTTACCTATCCTTGCAATGACCGGTGTAGAAGGAAAGATGTTTCACCCCATGGCCATCACAGTCGTAACCGCATTACTAGGAGCAATGATTCTCTCCGTGACATTTGTTCCTGCAGCAATTGCACTTTTTCTCTCTGGTAAGGTAGCAGAAAAAGAAAGCATCGCTGTAGTATGGGCAAAAAAAGCCTATGTACCAACACTAAATGCTGCAATGCGAAATAAGGAGCTTACGATAACAATCGCCGTAGTTATTGTGGCGCTCTCTGGTCTGTTAGTAACTCGTATGGGAAGCGAGTTTGTCCCTAGTCTCAATGAAGGAGATATCGCACTCCACGCGATACGCATTCCCGGAACGAGTCTGACCACAGCCATTGAAATGCAAAGTGAGCTAGAGAAAACCATCAGGACATTTCCTGAAGTAGACAGGGTTTTTGGAAATATCGGAACTGCAGAAATTGCGACTGACCCGATGCCACCTAATGTTGCCGACATCTTTATTATTCTCAAACCCAAATCAGAATGGGACGGACCATACCATACCAAGGAAAAATTAATAGAAGCTATGGAGCAAAAAATACAAAAAATACCGGGAAACAATTATGAATTCACTCAACCTATACAAATGCGTTTTAACGAATTGTTATCAGGTGTTCGAGCGGATGTTGCAGTAAAAGTATTTGGCGATAACCTAGATACCCTACTTTCCTTAGGAGAGAAAATTGAAAAACTACTTGAAACTGTCCCCGGTGCAGCAGATGTAAGAACTGAACAACTTTCTGGTTTGCCAATACTTTCGATCCAGGTGGACCGTACAAAGATGGCACGCTACGGTTTAAACGTAGCCGATGTGCAAGATGCTGTCACCATTTCTGTTGGGGGAATAAATGCCGGCACAATTTATGATGGAGACCGCCGATTTAGTCTACAAGTTCGGTTACCCGAATCTTTACGTGGCAATATTGAAGTACTCAAGCGTTTGCCAATAAAACTTCCAGCCCCAAACATGGCAGCAATGGTTCCAGGAATTGTCTCAAATGCTCAGGGTGCCTACGTCGCGTTAGGTGAGGTCGCCAACCTAAAGGTGGCGACGGGACCCAATCAAGTAAGTCGAGAAAATGGTAAACGTAGATTAGTAGTCACCGCAAACGTGCGTGGTCGCGACCTTGGCTCATTCGTCAATGAAGCAGAAACGCTCGTAGGGGAGAAATTACAGCCACCCCCAGGATATTGGGTAACATGGGGAGGACAATTCGAACAACTTATATCTGCTGCCCAGCGCCTCCAAATCTTGATTCCACTTGCTCTCGGACTTATTTTTGCTCTACTTTACACAATGTTCAGGAACTTTCAGGATGGACTACTTATATTTACAGGGGTTCCGTTTGCTCTCACAGGCGGATTATTTGCTCTGTGGTTACGCGACATTCCTCTATCCATCTCAGCTGCGGTTGGATTCATTGCCCTATCTGGCATAGCAGTGTTAAATGGTCTAGTGATGCTATCGTTTATCCGAGACCTACGAAAAGAGGGTCATACCCTGGATGACGCTATTCAGACTGGAGCTATCACTAGACTGCGCCCGGTATTAATGACAGCCCTAGTGGCAGCTATTGGATTCATCCCTATGGCCTTGGCTACCAGCATTGGTGCAGAGGTTCAACGGCCATTAGCAACTGTTGTGATTGGGGGTATCTTATCCTCTACCGCACTGACTCTACTGGTATTACCAGTACTATATCGACTAATTCATGGACAAAATACTAATGGAGGAATTTAGTTTGCATGACGTAAAATATTCAAAACGAAAATATGAAATATCTTCTTTGAATCTGGTACATTAACAAGATTTAGTTCCAACATGACACATATATCATCAGTAATTCCCATGGAGTCCAATTTATGAAATCCATTATTCTTGCTTTACTCACTACATTGCTACTAACCTCGTGCGCTACTGTCGGAAAGATGAGCGAGCTGCGCGAAGGTTTGACAAAATCGGAAGTTGTAAGTGCCGTTGGCAACCCTGATGGTTTCCAACGCAATGGTGAGTATGAGGCTCTCCTCTACACCGATCTCCTGATCAGTGGTTGGTCTGTGTTCAGTGGCTTGTCTTGGGATCGAACAGATTACTCCGTAATTCTGAAAAATGATCGTGTGGTTGAATTATGGCCCTGGAAAACTTAGATTCATTCAGCGTAGCCAAAATGAATCCCCATACATTCTTATTCATCAACAATACTAACTGACAAAAAAGTTACCGGGATCTCCTCCGCGTAAATTAATTGCGGGTGTACAGTTTATAAAACAACCGAGTAGCGAATCAAGGTAATGGTTCGAAATACCTAACTTCTAAAAAACCACTATTGCGATTTTAGTGCTGTCTTACTTGAGTTTATACGTTCGAATTGTTGCTGCAGGAATGTATGCTACTTTTACTCAAACAAAAACTTTTCCTATTTAGGATAAGTAGCCCACTGTTGTATAGAATGCGCCCCCTCCATTTTTCTTCTACAATCTTTCTTTTAACTCGCCATCTATAACACTCGAGTCACCAGTATTATATATTGTGGGATGGCCTTTTGAAGAATGGCTCCATGTATCGTTTAGCTGCAGTGGTTCGGATTGAACACTATGTGCGATAAAAAGTGCGGCTGCTACACTAATAATAGTGATAACCAATACTAGTAATATTTCTTGAACTATATGTTTCATCGCCTTCCTTTCTCTTAAAAGCAACTGATATTTTCTCGACTCTAAAAAGGTGTAAAACGCCGACCAACAATTAACTAGAACCTGTATGGATGTATATTCAATCTAAGGTGATCACTTAAAATTTATTTCGTATTTCATGTAATCACCTGATTGAAAGCGTAGGGTAATAGCTCTCCACACATTACTCTGTGAAGAAAATCACACTATTGAAAAGATTACAGGACGCATTGCATGGAAATTACTCAACATGTGATTTGTAAATCGCAGCAATATTTCGTCACATTGGTGAGTACAACTAGATTACATACATGCAATTTTTCTTTTGATAATCCAACAGGAAAAGCAAGTCTTCTCATTCATTTGCTCAATACTAGGATAGATCAAAGTTTCTTAGATCTCCTTTAAACCTAGTATTGCTCTCCAGCCAGATTGATTTTCAAAAACATGTACTGCAAATTTAAAAGGTTTGCGATTTGTGTTTCGATACAGTGCCAACCTCCTGATCTTTTCCAGATACCCAATCGTATTGACTCATCATCATCCTGAGCGTAAGTTCAGGTACAAGGACAATCATAATCATTTCATTTCTTGAGGAGCCAATAGTGGTCAATATACAAGCTACAACCAAATCGAATCCAAATGTTTTAACTCCGGTTAGTCCTGCCATTGAAAATTACATGCGTCTCTTAGTGAGCCGAACGGATCATCCGGTTCTTACTGAAATGGAAGCAGTGGCGAAAAATAATAATTTCCCTATTATTGGTCGTCTAGTTGGCATTTTTCTTGAAACATTAGCAAAAACTGCCAATGCCCAGCGAGTATTTGAGTTTGGTAGCGGGTACGGTTATTCAGCTTACTGGTTTGCAAAAGCAGTAGGCCCAGAAGGAAAAGTGATTTGCAGCGATGGCGACCCTCTCAACAAAGAAATAGCTGAGAAATATCTTAATTCGGCAGATTTAGGGGATAGGGTTAGTTTTCATATCGGACGTGCACAAGAAATTTTTTCTAAAACTGAAGGACTATTTGATATCTGTTACAACGATGTCGACAAAGGCCAATACCCTGAAATATGGCATCTTGCTAAAAATAGAGTTAGTCCTGGTGGCCTCTACATTGCTGATAATGTACTTTGGCATGGGCGAGTAGCAGTGGAAAATTATGTTGATATCGTCCCGGGCTGGACAGAAGCAATTATTAAACACAACCAGTTAATTTTTGATGATCCTGAGTTTGACGCTTTTATCAACCCAACTCGAGATGGTGTTATTGTGGCACGCAGAAAAACTACGTAGAAATTTGAGGTTAGATCACAAAAATATGACTAAAAAAGAAGCTAAATTATGATATTGCTTGGGCTTTGTAAGAATAATGTTACAAGAAGATTTCATGTAGTTCTACCCTGCCCAACAGAAACTCTAATTAGATAGGCTCCACCAGTATTCTTTTCCTTGTAGCATCCGAGCGCCGATCCCTTCCCACACTCAACGTAGAATTCCGTTCGTTCTCAGTCAACTTACTGATCCCCTTGACGGCATCGTAAAAACGTTCCATATCTCCACCCTGCCGCATAAGCAATGTCCGAAATGCGGGAACAAGTTGCGTATAGGTTGAAATTGTGGCAAGTAGTGCATTGTTTAGCTGTAGTGCAAACCATTGGTCATAGCTCTCAAATTCAACGTTAGCGACTTTAACCTGGGCAAATTCATGACGCAACTCAGAAAATATATGTAACTTCGACGCACGTTTTTCTGAGTCACTTGCTCCAGATGAAAATAATTCCTTCAAATGTTTACGATGATTTAATACTAGCTTGTTAAAAACAGCTTCCCTATTCTGTTTTGCATCAAATGCACCCTGTTGCTCAGCTGTACCATTACTTTCTAACCAGCGGCTGATCCCTTCCTGTTCGACCGTGGTAGCAAAGGATTCGTTAAAAATACTGTCATCTTGCACATAGACCACCTGATGAGCAAGCTCGTGAAAAATTAGTCTAGCAAGTTCTATTTCAGAAAAGCCAATAAAGGTATTTAGCACAGGATCATCAAACCAACCTAAGGTAGAGTATGCGCGAATGCCACCTACATGTACGTCGTAGCCTTCACTCTTTAGCTCTTCCGCAAAATGTTCCGCTTCTTCCTTAGAAAAAAAACCACGATAGTCTACACAGCCTGCTCCCACGAAGCACCACTTCTTGAGCTCGGTGGAAAACTCAGGTGCAGCGTACACATTCCAAACCACATAGGGGCGCTTCAGATCAGCATAGCTCGTATAGCTTTCGTTATCAGGAAGCTTAAGATCACGACTGGCAAATTCACGTAGTAGGACAACTTTGGATAGAACGCGCTTTAATTTCTTATCAGCACTTGGGTCGGCGACAATCATACTAATCGGCTGGGCTCGGCGTAGGATCTCCATCTGACCATCTACGGCCTGAGCATAATAGGGAAGATTGGTACAACCATAAAGCCAGAAGGGAAAACTTATAACGACAAAGAATGATAGTGCGCGCGAAATTTTCAAAATTATGACGATCCTGGGTTATGGAAAAAGTACCCGTGTCGCAGAAACATGCATACCTGATGTGCAACGCTAGTAGAAATAAGCATACCGGAATGACTCACATTGAGAACTATCTGGTCACGTGCACCTGACATCCGTGTTTCCTCAACTGCCACCACACCGTCATTGGGGCTCGGTAATCCACCCAATAGTCTACCAAGACCTAAACTTTTGCAACCTGCGATTGATCCCACCTCGTACCAGTCAGTGCATTCCGGTGCCTTCTGCTTCAAATACTGTTGCATACCACGACCGATCAGATATCGACCCAGCTCCATTTTGGCTAGCTTGCTTGCCGCATAACTAGTATGACAAGGACTTCCTACTAGTACAATGCGTCCGGCACGTAGATCAGGGCATTCTGCTAGCATCTGCATTATCAAAAGACCGCCCAGACTATGACCGATAAAGTGTATGTGTGATGAGGCTATACCAGCTACAAAACTTGAAAGAAAGAGTGCATTCTGTGACAATGAATTACTCATAGAAGGATAAGAAAAAACAATGGTACGGAAACCGCAGCGTTGCAACCGCAATCCTAACAATGTCATAACCCAGCTGCGCATCCATAATCCGTGCACAAGCACGACCGTTTCTTTAGTTGATTTTTCTACTGGCAATTCAATTCCTTAGACTAATACTAAGTTTTGACTGGAGAGGCTAACTTTGGTGAGAAATGTAAGGAATGCTTGAATCAGGTTTAAGTGAAACTCACACTCTTACCCGCCGAACAGTGATCAGATGTCGTCCGATATTATACAGATATACAATTACGGCCGTTCGCTTTAGCACGATAAAGAGCACTATCGGCAGACGAGATAAGGGAATCCAATGTCTGCCCTGGCTGCATCTGGGCAATACCTATAGAAACAGTAACCGGTGGCAACAGCTTTCCATCTTCAAAGGTAGTTTTTGCATTAGCAATCGCCGTACGCAATCGTTCTGCGATGAGGCTGGAATCCTTGATTGATGTATCCGGTAAGCACAACGCGAATTCTTCTCCACCGTAGCGAGAGATAAGATCAGCAGGACGCATTGTGCTAAGTAGCATCTGTGCTACGGTGCACAGAATACGATCACCCGCAATGTGGCCAAATCGATCATTTACCCCTTTGAAGTGATCAATATCCAACATGAGTACCGTGCATGGAAGATTATCAAGCTCACAACGCTGCATTTGGCGCTTGAATGCGTCTGAAAGCCAACGTCTATTATGTAAGCCTGTAAGTCCATCGGTGCTGGCTACACGCTCCGCCTCCAACTGAATCTTGGCCCTGGTTACCAGCGCCTCGTTATTGTAACGCATACGACCAGCAAGGATATAGAGTATGTTACGGGCAACCCCATGCGAGACATTGACGAGTGCCCACAGGGCTTCCTGGTGAATCATCAGCAATCGGCTATGCTCTTGTGCAATCACATATGCGGACACACTGGTTTACCATCTAAAATGGACATCTCACCGACGCAATCACCAGCCTCAAACACGATATGTGGAGAAAAGCTTGGATCACCTAAGTGCACACCTAGACGTCCCGTCAACACGACGTAGATACAACTATTGAACTTGTTTGGAGATAGTACTTCATTCCCAGGAGTAAATTCAATCACCTGGCATATGTTCAGGAGATACTCGATAGACTCGAAACTAATATCGCGAAACAATCTCGATTTTTCAATGACGGCAAAATCGTGAGCATTTAATGCGAAGTTTATACCTGAGTTTTCAAATTTTGTGTTTATATTCAACACTCTATAATCCGTGCAAAGACAAGAATCCTATATACCATTATCGGAATGTTCCTCTATAACTTTATAGTGACTGTAAAAAATATAATGTTAAAAATATGTCGCTCAGAGAAGTGATCTGTTCGTGTATGTTTTTACCATATAAAAAACAATTATAATCTACTTAGATTGCTCGTAATATGTCGACCAGCTGTAATCCAACATTCGAGGAGGATTTGTATCTAAATATGAAACTATTTAATGCCCATAAAGAACTACTATGTAAGATATTTACTGAACTGTTGAAATTGCAATCATAAAGGACATGAGAAAAATGCGGAAAAGAATTATTAATTTGATGGCCGTACTGCTAATTTCGATATTAATAGGATGCGCACACAAAGTTGCAAATAGAGTACCTAATGCGAATCCAGGATCTGTTATTGTCGACTCCTCCGACTGGAATGAAAAAGAAGCGAAAGAGCTAGCCGAAGCGCAATGTGCAAAATCAAAGCGTCACGCAAAGAGGGTATTCGAGCCTAATGTAAACACAAGTCATGACTACTACTTTAAATGTGTTGAATAATCGTTCCCAAGATGAGATTTACTGCCAGATCATTTCGTAAGCAATAAATTGCACCTCACATTCTTAGTATCAATTTCTCTTTTCAGATAGCACTTACAAAAACACCTGCCCACCCATCTGATGTGCCGTTTCAAATTGTATTGATTATCAGCGGTATGTAGTGCACAAGTTGATATTTCCTAGGAGGGAGAACCTTGCTCATAAAGATAACACCGTGCAGTATGCGTTGCACTGAATTCAGTTGCTTCCGGATAAGTTTCAGAGCACACAGGCATGGCGTTGGGACAACGGGGATGAAAATGGCAACCTGAAGGCGGATTAGCTGGCGAAGGCAAGTCTCCATGCAAGTGAATGACCTCTCGCTTTGATTCGAGTTCGATTACTGGCACTGCCGACAGCAGCGCCCGAGTATAAGGATGCTTAGGATTTTCTAATACTTCACCTACACTTCCCTGTTCTACAATTCTGCCCAGATACATTACAGCAACTTCATCGGCAAGGTATTCTACAACTGAAATATTATGAGTAATAAACAAGTACGCGAGTCCCAGGCCATGCTGTAACTCCTTAAGTAAATTTAGAATCTGTGCTTGTACAGAAACGTCCAGCGCACTTGTAGGCTCATCACAAATTAGAAGCCTGGGATTAACCGCCAAAGTGCGAGCAATAGCAATTCTTTGGCGCTGACCGCCAGAGAATTCGTGTGGATAGCGCCATTTGGTTTCCGGCGGTAAACCAACTCGCTGCAAGAGCGCACCTACTTCTTCTCCTTTTGAATAATTGGGCTGGTGCACTCCGTTGCTTACTTCACTATCATCTTTAGTGTTTAGCGCATTTATGCCTTCTTCAATGATGTCGATAATACGCATTCTCGGATTAAGTGACGAATACGGATCCTGAAATATAATCTGGAATTCGGCGCGCTTTTCTCGCAATCGTTTACGCTCTAGTCCTACCAGCTCCAATCCGTTGTAGCGCACACTACCAGCAGTGGGCGAAATTAATTGTAGAATGCTTTTTCCTACCGTGGTCTTGCCGCAACCTGATTCCCCTACCAGCGCCAGTGTCCTGCCCTGTGAAATAGTGAGTGACACACCATCTACTGCCTTGACGTGACCAGCAACACGCTTTATCAGACCTTTATGTATGGGAAAGTGAACCTTAAGGTCGGTAACACACAATGATTCTGAATTAATAGTGGGAGCTTGAGATACGGATGTTACCTGAGAATCCGCCTCTTTTACTTTAACTTGATTCTGAACCTTGACTCCAGCATCTTTGTCATAAAGGTGACATCTCACCTGATGGCCCGCGTTTACCTCGCTCCATTCCGGTGCAGTTGTTTGGCACAAGTCCCGAGCGTGGTCACAACGATCAGCAAAACGGCAACCAATAAACTTACCTGACAGTGATGGAACATTTCCACTAATCACTGCTAATCCTTGGTCTCGCTTGGTTCTACCAGGTAATGCAGCAAATAGTTTCTGAGAATAGGGATGTGCTGGGCTACGGAAAAAATCGTCACGTACCGCCGTCTCGACAATTTCACCTGCATACATAACTGCTATGCGGTGCGCCATTTCTGCCACCACTCCAAGATCATGGGTAATGAGCAGAATCGCCATGCCTTTTTGACGCTGCAAATCACGCATAAGGTCCAGTACTTGAGCTTGAATTGTGACATCCAGTGCGGTAGTGGGTTCATCAGCAATTAGCAGCTCAGGTTCTCCAACTAACGCCATAGCGATCATCACCCGTTGCTTCATTCCGCCGGAGAACTGAAAGGGATATTCCGCCATACGGCGTGTTGCGTCAGGGATACCTACCTGACCCAATATTTCTAGCACACGCTTTTGTAGCATCACACCATGTAAATTGAAATGACGTTTCAGTACCTCTCCAATCTGTTCTGCCACTGTCAGCACCGGGTTTAAGCTCAACATTGGTTCCTGAAAGATCATGCTGATGTGCTTACCACGTATGCTGCGCATCACTGTCTCTGGCATCAGAAGTAAATCCTCCCCACCGAACCTGACAGAACCTGAGACTATCTCGCCCACTTCCGGTAGCAACCGCATCATTGAAAGTGCCGCCATAGATTTGCCACAGCCAGATTCCCCAAGTAATGCGAAGGTTTCACCCTTAAGAATCTGTAGTGTAAGTCCATCTACAGCTCGTACCGGCGTTGTGCCGGTATGGAGAATAGTTTCAAGATTGTCTATTTGCAGCAAAGAAGTCATAGACAGATGGAATTTTTAATTGTTGATATCACAAATTGAGTTTCTGATTTATGTACATGACTACTGCGGAGCAACTTTTCGGTTAACAAATGACAATGTTTTCACTCGTGGATTAAACGCATCTTGTACTGCATCAGCAAACAAATTAGCGCTTAATACTAGTGTAAACATAAAACTAAAGGATGCGAGCAACGCCCACCATACTATCGGTTCGCGCGCCATTTCCAGACGCGCAGCATTAATCATGGTACCAAAACTAATCATAGAAGGATCGACACCAACGCCAATATAAGACAACACGGCCTCAGCCAGAACGAGTCCACTGAAATCCATGACCGTGGCAATCAGTACGATATGCATCACATTTGGAAGAATATGGCGACTGATTATGCGCCAATGGGAAACACCAAACGCATGGGCCGCCTGGATATATTCCATTTCACGCAGCTTCAAGGTTTCACCACGCAGCAAGCGACACAAACCAGTCCAACTAGTAACACCAAGTATGATGCAAAGAAACAGTAAGCGCAGATCAGCTCGCACAGCAATTGTGTCGAATAATTCGGGATGAGTTTCCATATATACTTGCATCATCAACACTGTAGCCGCGATCAGCAATACGCTGGGGATCGAACTCAGTGTGGTGTAAATATATTGGATCACATCATCGACCCAGCCTCGAAAATACCCCGCCATAATGCCAAGAAGAAGCGCAAAGGGCAGCATAATCAGTGTAGTAAGCGTGCCGATTACCAAGCCGGTACGAATACTCTTTAGTGATTGATAAAACACATCTTGCCCTACTTTATCAGTGCCAAATATGTGGTAATGGGCAGACAACATCAGGGCAGCACCAAACAATGAAAGTATCAGCGCAAGCACGATAAAGATGGCATTCCATGGAACCTCAGTTTCGCTACGCAAGATAGCAAAAAGTGTTCGTATGAATTTCTTACTACTCCGATATGCCAATAACATGACTAACGAAACTACAAATACGCACCAAACAAAAAGTCCTAGGCCTACACCCGCCACCGTACGCCAAGTTACATCTGTAGTGAATTGTGTCTCGGGGTTGTGCAAATGTGCGCCGCCAAATTTTAGGCGAGGAAACTCTCGTACCTGTCTGCCTTCTGAAAGTTCGATAGTTTCCCTGGTGTAAAGATGAGTTGCAAACGGTGCAGAATAGGTTTTCTCAACTCTTGTACGCAATGGTGTGGCAATGACATCAAACAAACTTAGCACTTGTACATCATAAACTTTTTCAATATTGATGTTACCGCTGTTCTCTACAGCAGAGCGGAAATGTACTGTATCTAGCAATCCAATAGAAATAAATAGTATCAACACAGTAAGCGCCATCATGCCACTCACACTATGGCCTACTCGCCGCCAAGGTACTAGTAGGTGCTCGTTATGCCGAACATACCAAACAAAAATAATCACCACCACCAATAGAAGGTAGATAAGTGCATCAGTCCAAAGAATGACGGGTTTGAAAGGCATGGTTATTTTTGTTGAAAAAGTATCATTCCAATCTTATTCTTGGATCGACCAAGGTGTAAGAAATGTCAGTCAATATCAGCCCGATGATATAAAGGAACGATCCTAAAAAAACCATGGATCGCACTACGGCAAAGTCTTGGGAGTTAATGGCGTCGATGGTATAGCTACCTAAACCAGGAATGCCGAAGAATGATTCAGCTATAAGACTGCCGAGAAACAGTAACGGGATTACCGCCACCGCACCTGTAAGTATTGGAATCATGGCGTTCCCGAGCACATGTCTGAATAATACGATACTTTCTGGCAAGCCCTTAGCACGCGCGGTGCGGACATAATCCTTACCCATTTCCTCCAGAAAAATGGTGCGATACCAGCGAGTGCTTGTGCCGGCGCCACTAATCACGCCTATGATCACGGGTAGCACTAGGAATTTGCCCGCATCTAGTCCACCACTAAAGCCAGAAATGGGCACCAAATGCCATAGTTTACTAATAAGGAATTGTCCGCCGATTATGTAGAACAGGCTGGAGATAGACATCAGTGCAACGCACAACACTACACCCCAAAAATCGATATAGGTAGCACGAAAGAACACCATTACCAATGAAAATGTAATGTAGGCAACTAGCCCCAGAAGAAACACCGGTAGCGCGATAGCGAGGCTTGGCAACATGCGTGTTTTTATTTCATGAGCAATATCACGCCCGTCATCGGCGCGCCCAAAGTTAAAGGCAAACATTGCAGCTGATTTCTCGAAAAAAATAGTATTGATAAATTTCCTTGCACCCTGCTCCGCACTGTTAAATACAAGTGGCTTGTCATAGCCCCGTTCCTGCTTCCATTTAGTGATAGCCTCGGGCGTAACACGTTTGATACCTAGTTGCATCCGCGCCATGTCATCTGGAGTATTGACCACGAAGAATAACGTGAAGGTGATTAGATTCACACCGATAAGAATCGGAATAGCATAGAAAATGCGACGGATAATGTAATTAAGCATTTTTACCTCGTGCTCTTAAATTCTTTATTCCTGCCCCACGTTCCTTTCGGTGATAAGCAACCACTGCCGGAACCAGTCCGACCAACAACACTATCAGACATGCCACCACAGGCCACAGTACTGGTTCATTCCAATTGTGTCGCTTTTGTCCCCTCAAGTCGGCGTCTATACGATGATATTTCATATTGTTATGTGACATCCTATTGGGCTTCACGTTTTTATACCAGGCATGATACAAACCGTATTCCTTGGGATGATATCCCCAGAGCCAGGGTGCATCTTGACGCAGAATGTTGACCATACGATCGATAATTTTCTGGCGCTCAGGACTATTCTCAATATTCTTCATTTGCTCGAACAAATAGTTATATTCAGGGTTGTCGTAATTAGCAGCGTTCTCACCGTCGTTGCCAACTTTTCGTTGTGGCCCATGTAACAGGAACAAAAAGTTTTCTGGATCTGGGTAATCAGCGTTCCACCCCCATTCAAAGATTTGCGCATTTCCCTTACGTATCTTATCCTGAAAGCGATTGTAATCTGTACTTCGGACTACTAATTGAATATTGAGTTTCTGAAACTGTTTACGCATCCAGTCTAGTTTTGACTTGTCCTCAGCGCCGCGTGCGGTAGCATCAAAATACAACACCAATGGCGCACTAGTTTTGACGTCGATTCCATTGGGATAACCTGCCTCTGCTAACAAAGCTCTGGCAGTTTCGATAGGTTTGCGACGTGGTTTTTCGTTCTCCCAGTCATATACAATCGTGTTGATCCCTTCTTTGCCATAACGATGACCAGCAATACCCGGTGCAATTGGCCCCTGTGCCGGAATACCACGACCATTGGCAAATATTGAAACGTATTCCTCGTAGTCCACCGCAATGGAGATAGCTTGACGTAATTTTCTGGCAGACTCTGAGAACCCGCCAACTAGAGGATCTAACATGTTGAAGCCCATGTAGTAAGTGGAAGTCGCTACCGCCGTCTCTAGTCGGATACCCTGGACCCTCATTGCTTCTGTCACGGTTGCCTCTCCTTGCCCCGTAATTTGTACGGCCTGATCAAAACTATCGGAGCCTATCCCAGAGGCATCGTAATAGCCTTGCAGGAATTTGTTCCAACGTGGGATGCTCTCCTTGTCACGATAAAACATAAGCTTGCTTATAAATGGCAACGGCTTTCCTACATCCGCTTGCAAACCCACCTTCACATCGTCGGCCGTCCCTCCAGCAGGATAAGTTTCGCCATGAAAGTTAGGATTCTTTTCCAATACCATCACCAGATTCGGGTTGTTCTCAGTTAGCATGTAAGGCCCGGTGCCAACGGGATACCAATCAAGTGTAATGTTCTTTTCTACCAACCCTTGTTGGGTATAAAAACGCTCCGCTTCCCACGGAATTGGAGCAAAAAAAGGCATCGCCAACCAGTATATAAACTGCGGGTATTTACCCTTGATCTTGATGCGATAGGTGTAAGAATCAACTACCTGTGCGCCCTCCAGTGCATAATTATTCAAATCCAGATAAGCGTCCTTGCCCTGTTTTTTTGACTGTTCCTTGGCTGCAGTCTTTAGGGTGGTTGAATATTCCTTGAGGCCCACAATGTAATCTGACATCAAACCAAAAATCGGAGAATGCAGTCTAGGATGTGCCAGACGCTTGGCCTCAAATACATAATCTTCTGCGGTCAGTTCACGCGTGTCAGAGTGAAGAAAATCACTAAGCTTATAAACCTCGGTCAAGTCTTTAGCGGTCAAATCATGATAGAGAAACTTTCCCTGCTCATTTCTGGCGAAGGCGGGATGAGGCTGGTAGCGAATACCAGGTTTAATGGAAATTTCGTAAATCGTATAAGCAATTTTTTCGGCATCAACACCGTCAGGCAAGTGCCTCCCGTTCTTGTCAAGGTACTGTGCCACTGGCATTCTCGTTGCCGATAGAGGAACCAGCTTATAAGGCCGTTTTAAATAGTGATATTGTAGTGGCGGCTCATAAACCTGTGCGGTGAACATAATTTCATTTGAACTATATGACTGCACCGGATCAAGGTGCTTAGGACGCTCAGCAAAAGCGCCATAGAAAATATTTCTATCCACATCCGCAGCAGGATAAGGGTCATTCCAAGAATCACCACCACAGGCAGATAACAAGGTTACAAAAAGTGCTGGTAGGTATTTAAACAGTACCTTCATCGGCTTTATAGTTTAGCGTAAATACTAGGTTACAGGGTGGATGGAAAACCTATACTCGATGAATTTTACCGTGGTTCTTCAAGTACGGCAGGCTCCTGAGCTATAATCCTCCAGTTTCCAGAATAGAATACTCATAAAGGATAAGACATGGGATTTCTCACAGACAAACACATCCTCATCACCGGGCTACTTAGTAATCGTTCCATCGCTTATGGCATCGCCAAAGCTATGCAACGCGAAGGCGCAAAGCTTGCTTTCACTTATCAGGCAGAAGGCATACGCGAACGCGTTGAGAAACTGGCTGCCGAATTCGATAGTGATTTACTTTTTTCCTGCGACGTAGCAAATGATAACGAGATTACCCGGAGCTTCGATGATCTTGGAAAACGCTGGGACAGCCTCGATAGCATCGTACACTCTATTGCCTTCGCTCCGCGTGAAGCATTGAGTGGGGACTATCTAGAAAGCCTAAATCGAGAAGCTTTCCATATTGCTCATGATATTAGCTCCTATAGCTTTGCCGCTCTGGCTAAAGCCGGGTTGCTACTGATGCAAGGCAGAAACGGCTCACTTCTAACACTCACTTACTTGGGCGCAAAGAGAGTTATGCCAAATTACAATGTGATGGGACTGGCTAAAGCGAGCCTTGAAGCCAATGTGCGCTTTATGGCATCAAGTCTTGGTCCAAAAGGGATAAGGGTTAATGCAATTTCTGCAGGTCCGATCAAAACCTTGGCTTCGGCAGGAATAAGTGATTTTGGAAAACTGTTGGGATACACCGAAAAAGTTGCGCCGTTACGGCGTAATGTTTCCATCGGAGAGGTGGGTAATGTCGCAGCCTTTTTATGTAGCGATTTGGCCAGTGGCATTACCGGGGAGATTACCTACGTGGATGCCGGGTTTAATAATGTTGCCTTCGACATCATTAGCCCATAATGAGATTATAACTACTGCTCATTCTCAATTCTCTCTTTCCTCACCGTTACATCGTACCGCTGTTTAATTGCTGCAAGATATGATGATAACTCTTCTTGAGCAAATAACTGTTGCAGCTGTCGGCTAAAAGCCTTAATTTTCTTTTCATCCGGTGGCGCTACCTCAATTACATCACTAATGCGAATTAAAGAAAATCCGTTCTGAGAGTTAACAGTCCCAGTGTAGGCAGGTAGCCTGGTCGATTTAGTCTTGAAAATCGACCGTAAAATTTCATAATCAAGTCCCTGTGGATCGTTGCGAGAAACCTGCTGGGCAGGATTCCACTCAACTACATTTTTTTCTCCTTTTTGCAATCGTTCTAGCTTCTCCCTACCCTCTTTCACTGCCCGATCTGTTGCTTGCTGGTGTGCCACGAGCTTGGTAATCTCCTCCCTAACTACAGTTATTGAGCGCATGGCTGCAGGCCTGTGATCAAGTACTCTTGCAGAAATCAAGGTGTCTGGTGTAACCTCAATCGACTCGGTATTTCGCTTGTTCTCGATCGAGTCCTCTGAAAATATTGCTTGCAACAGCTTTCCATTGGTGAAGTATGAAGGCTTCCCTTCTTTCCTACTGATCCAATCACTCTTTTGTATAGGCAACATAAAATGCTCGGCAGCAGGCTGTAGGCTATCGCTCTGTTCATATACCATATTGCGAAATTCTTCAGCCATTTCACCAAATTCTTTTCCTGCTTTCTGCTTTCTTAACTTTTCCTCAACCTGATCCTTCACCTCATCAAAATTTATTTCTTCTCCTGCTTTCACTGCAGAAAGTTTAATAATGTGAAAACCAAATTCTGTCTGAACCGGCCCACGAACTTCTCCAGGTTCCATCTGAAAAATCTCATCCTCAAAATCCTTAGCCATCGTACCGCGTCCAAAAAACCCGAGATCACCACCTTTATCTGCCGATCCAGCATCTTGCGAATATTTTCTGGCAAGATCAGCAAAACTTTGTGGTGCCTGCTTGATCTGTGATAATAATTCTTCCGCCTTAGCACGTGCCGCAGCTTTGTCTGTATCAGATGCAGTAGTAGGCGCACTTAGTAAAATATGACTAGCCCGACGCTCTTCCATCCGACCAAATTCAGCTTTGTGCTCATCAAAATATTTTATTGTTTCCTCGGTACTCACCTGTACCTTTTTAGCTAGATCGTCTACTGATAGTACTAGATACTCGACTCGTACTTGTTCGGGTTGCAGAAACTCAGTTTGGTGACTGTCATAATAGGATTTAATTGCATCATTGTTAGGTTTTATTTGTGACAAGAATTTCTCTGGTTGGATTTGAACAAGACTAATTTCACGTTTCTCTTCACTTAAACGTATGATACTTTTTGCTACCGTATCCGAAATAAAACCATTTTTGGTGTAAGCATCGACCACTTGTTGCCGCATCATATCTTGACGAACACGCGATTCAAACATCACTGCATCCATTCCTTGGTTGCGCAATAATTCCTTATAGAGCTGATTAGAAAATTTCCCATCCTGCTGAAATACTGGAATATCCTTTATTTCTTTTCTTAGTTGGGAATCTAAAACAGCCAGGCCGATACGTACTGCTTCACGATTAAGCAGTCGCTGTTGAATTAGTCCTTCCAATACGGAATATCTTATTTCTGGGTCATCTAGCATGGTGACATTAAAGCTATCTCCCATAGTCTCTCGCATAGTCTCCTGTTGGGTACGTAATGCCTGGTCAAATTCCTGGCGATGAATTTTTTCCCCGGAAACTACCGCAACATAATCTTCACCACTTGGGTTGCGGTACGAGTCGATTCCCCAAAATAGGAACGGCAATGTAGCAATCACCATGATGACTCGGACTGCACGTTTTCGTTTCTGAACAAAATCAAACATTACTTAAATCCAAAGTACGAATAAAAAAGGCGAACTTGCGTTCGCCTTGGTTTAGCGCAAAATTTGGCGGAGTGGACGGGACTCGAACCCGCGACCCCCGGCGTGACAGGCCGGTATTCTAACCAACTGAACTACCACTCCAACAACTCGTAGAATTCCGTTGGTGGGTGCTGACGGGGTCGAACCGCCGACACTCGCCTTGTAAGGGCGACGCTCTACCAACTGAGCTAAGCACCCCGCCCCAAAAGAAACTAGTTTACGGCATCCTTGAGTGCCTTTCCAGCACTGAATTTTGGGACCTTAGCTGCCTTAATTTTGATGGCGGCACCAGTACGAGGATTACGGCCAGTACGGGCTGCGCGCTTACCCACTTTGAAGGTTCCAAATCCTACTAGGGTGCAGCTTTGGCCTTTTTTAAGAGAAACTCTAATTGCAGATAATGTTGCGTCTAGGCAGTCACCTGCACAAACTTTAGAGACGTCAGCAGATTTTGCGATGGCATCAATGAGTTCGGATTTATTCACGTAATTCCCCCTGAATTGTTAGTAACGAAATGTGACAGGAAATACCCTGCAACCGCTTTTATATCAAGCCGCTCGATCTGGGTCAAGCAATTGTCAAAATATTTTCAAAAACATTATAAACATGAAACTTTTTACTTATGCTAGTAAAACAGTAAACCTTGCCTCCTGTAATCTGGAACACTTTTTAGGACGAAGTACGACTGAGTAGAGTTCGAAAACAAGATCACCGGGAACTGGCACTATTTCTTTCAATAGGTTAGCCAACTGAAGACATAAAGCCTCATATGGTTATTAATGCTTAAGAACAGTAATCACCGGCTCACTCTCAGTAGCCTCGGGATTAGGGGTAGGCGGAGTAGCTACAACAGGAAACGCGTCCGGTTTGTGCTCCAACGCAAAGTCTAGCACTTGGTCTATCCATTTTACTGGATGTATATCAAGTCGGTTCTTGATGTTGTCCGGAATCTCAGTCAAGTCTTTGACATTGTCCTCTGGAATCAACACCATCTTTATGCCACCACGGTGTGCTGCCAAAAGTTTCTCTTTTAGTCCTCCAATTGGCAGCACTTCACCATGCAATGTGATCTCACCCGTCATTGCAACGGCTGCCCTTACCGGAATACCTGTCAACACCGATACCATTGCAATACATATACCAATACCTGCACTAGGTCCATCTTTGGGTGTGGCACCTTCTGGTAAGTGAATGTGAATATCGTTCTTCTGGTAAAAATCCTCAGGGATACCTAGTGCTATAGAACGACTGCGCACTACCGACAACGCGGCTTGGATTGATTCTTGCATTACTTCACCTAGTTTACCGGTAGTAATGGTCTTACCTTTACCTGGAAGTACCACTGCCTCAATGGTCAGTAATTCTCCACCAACCTCGGTCCACGCCAGACCGGTAACCTGCCCCACTTGATTCTTCTCCTCAGCAATCCCGTAAGTATAACGCCGTACACCCAGGTATTTACCCAGATTGCGCGCACTGACTGCAATCTTTTTTTGGCTACCTTTGAGTAACAATGCCTTTACCACTTTCCGGCAAATTTTTGAGATTTCTCTCTCCATGGCACGTACACCTGCCTCTCGCGTGTAATAACGAGTAATATCACGCAGTGCGGCCTCAGATATCATTAGTTCATTTTCCTTTAGGCCATGATTTTTCATTTGCTTAGGCAATAGGTAACGGGTAGCAATGTTAAGTTTCTCATCCTCGGTATAGCCCGTTAATCGAAGCACTTCCATACGGTCTAATAGTGCTGGAGGTATGTTCAGGGTGTTGGCGGTAGCAACAAACATTACATCTGATAGGTCATATTCAACCTCAATGTAATGGTCTACAAATGAATTGTTCTGTTCAGGATCAAGTACTTCAAGCAATGCAGAAGATGGATCGCCACGAAAATCCATACCCATTTTATCTACTTCGTCCAGCAAGAAAAGTGGATTCTTTACACCAACCTTAGTCATATTCTGCAAAATTTTGCCTGGCATTGAACCAATGTAGGTACGACGATGGCCACGTATTTCAGCCTCGTCACGTACACCACCCAAGGACATGCGAACAAATTTACGATTAGTGGCGCGGGCGATAGACTGCCCTAATGAGGTCTTGCCTACACCGGGTGGGCCCACCAAGCAAAGAATGGGTGCCTTTAGCTTGTCCACGCGCTGCTGTACTGCCAAATACTCAACGATACGCTCCTTAACCTTGTCCAAACCGTAATGATCCTTCTCAAGTACAATCTCGGCAGCATAGAGGTCTCTACCGATTTTACTTTTCTTCTTCCACGGCAATGCGATTAGCGCATCGATGTAGTTACGTACCACCGTGGCCTCAGCCGACATGGGAGACATTAACCGCAGTTTTTTCAATTCCGCCTCGCCCTTGATGCGGCCTTCTTTGGACATATTTGCAGCTTTGATCTTCTTGTCCATCTCTTCTAGATCGGCGCCATCCTCTCCCTCTCCCAGTTCCTTTTGAATAGCTTTCACCTGCTCATTGAGATAGTAATCCCGTTGGCTCTTTTCCATCTGGCGCTTGACCCTACCACGAATACGTTTTTCCACCTGGAGTATGTCAAGTTCAGTTTCCAATAGCCCCAATAGGTGCTCTAGACGCTTTGGTACATCAAATATCTCTAAGATTTCCTGCTTTTGCTCAAGCTTTAACGGTAAATGAGCGGCAATTGTGTCGGCCAAACGCCCTGCCTCATCTATGCCGCCAAGTGAAGTATGTATCTCAGGTGAAATCTTTTTATTGAGTTTTACATATTGGTCGAATTGCACCAGCATTGCACGTCGCATGGCTTCTACTTCGTTACTGTCGACTGTGTCGGGAGGCAATAATACAACCTGCCCAGAGAAATGAGTACCAGTATCAATTACCCGCAGAATATTGGCACGGCGATCACCCTCCACCAGAACTTTGACAGTGCCATCGGGTAATTTGAGCATTTGCAGCAAATTGGCAACACTGCAAACGCCATAAAGGTCTTCTGGACCTGGCTCATCTTTGGCGGCAAACTTCTGTGCTACCAGAAGAATCGTCTTGCCAGACTCCATAGCACTCTCCAGCGCTTTGATAGACTTAGGCCGTCCTACGAATAGAGGGATTACCATGTGCGGAAACACTACCACATCGCGCAATGGTAATAGCGGCAACAGCACTTGGTTGGGATTGTTAACTGGAAGGGACATGTAAGCTCACCTATTAAGTATAAACTGCGGGATAACAAAAACGTTATGGGGACGTCACAAATAAATTCAAGGCAACATGCCGAGCAGCACTCAAAACTATAACTAAAGGCTCTTTGCTACCTTGGGCTTATCCGAATATATCAGAATCGGCTTGATGTCGCCTCCGATTGAACCGTGATCAACCACTACTTTGGTGACATTTTCCAGCGATGGGAGATCAAACATTGTTTCTAGCAAGGTACTTTCCAGAATAGAACGAAGCCCACGTGCACCAGTCTTGCGTGCCAGCGCTCGCTTGGCAATTGCCTTGAGCGCCTGCTCTCGGAATTCTAGATCGACACCACCTTCCATATTGAACATTTTTTGGTACTGTTTAGTGAGTGCGTTCTTTGGTTCAGCAAGAATTTTAATTAACGCTGATTCACCAAGTTCTTCCAAGGTCGCAATCACAGGCAGGCGTCCGACAAATTCTGGAATTAATCCGTACTTCACTAGATCTTCCGGCTCCACTCCCCGCAACACCGTACCGATATCTCTGCGATTATCGCTGCTACTACTCACATCTGCACCAAAACCTATCCCACCCTGCTCAGATCGAGCGCGTATTACCTTGTCAAGACCGTCAAATGCGCCACCACAAATAAACAAAATATTGGTGGTATCTACCTGAACAAATTCCTGATTGGGATGCTTTCTCCCGCCCTGAGGAGGTACCGAGGCAACAGTACCCTCGATCAGCTTCAATAAAGCCTGCTGTACGCCCTCACCTGAGACATCACGGGTTATTGATGGGTTATCTAGCTTGCGCGAAATCTTGTCAATCTCATCAATGTATACAATACCCTGCTGAGCCTTATCTGCATCGTAGTTACATTTTTGAAGCAGTTTTTGGATAATATTTTCAACGTCCTCGCCGACATATCCTGCCTCAGTTAGAGTTGTGGCATCAGCCATTACAAATGGCACGTTAAGCAACCGCGCCAGTGTCTGTGCCAAGAGTGTTTTGCCAGAACCAGTAGGGCCGATCAGTAAGATGTTACTTTTCGCCAGCTCAATGTCGTCAGTGTCACTTGTATTAGCAAGATTTTTTAGACGCTTATAGTGGTTATATACCGCCACAGACAAGATCTTTTTTGCTGGTTCTTGGCCAATTACATATTGATCAAGAATCTGGCAAACTTCACGTGGCACTGGTAAATCTGACTTAGTTAGGTTGGCTGCTTCGGCCTCCTGCAACTCTTCACGAATAATATCGTTGCAAAGCTCAATGCATTCATCACAAATAAATACTGACGGACCGGCAATAAGCTTCTTTACTTCGTGCTGACTCTTCCCACAAAAGGAACAATAAAGCAATTTTTCGCCGGCAATCTTATCAATCTTATCTGACATAGTATTACTCCGGGTTATCCAAACCAGTGCTCTCTAAACTAATAAAATAAATACAATCAATCCTTTAGCTATTATATAGCCATTAGGCTGCACTTCCAGCTCTATTGGTTAGCACTTCATCCACCAGACCATACTTTACAGAATCCTCAGCACTGAGAAAATTGTCTCGATCGGTGTCTTTCTCTATAGTTTGAATGTTTTGACCGCTGTGCTTAGCCAAGATTTCATTCAACCGAACTTTGAGAAACAGAATCTCTTTGGCATGTATCTCAATGTCGGAAGCTTGTCCCTGAAATCCGCCCATCGGCTGATGGATCATAATGCGAGAATTTGGCAAGCAAAAACGTTTACCTTTTTCCCCCGCTGTCAACAGCAGCGAACCCATACTCGCCGCCTGACCTACACAAAGTGTACTGACACAAGGTTTAATGTACTGCATAGTATCGTAAATTGCCAGCCCGGCAGATACCATACCACCGGGAGAATTGATGTAGAAATGGATATCCTTGTCTGAGTTTTCAGATTCCAGAAACAAAAATTGTGCCACAATCAGGTTGGCTGAGTCCTCAGTAACCGGCCCTACAAGAAATATTACCCTCTCCTTCAACAAACGGGAGTATATGTCATATGCACGCTCACCACGTCCACTAGTTTCGATTACCATAGGAATCAACCCTAAGTTTTTCGGATCAAGATTGTATTGATTCCATTCAGTTCGTTGAATCATGTCAAGATTTTCCCATCAGTTCGTCGAAAGTCACCACCTTCTCCACCACTTTAGCTTTCTCTAGCACCCATGCTACTACATTGTTCTCTAGCACTGCAGACTCCACTTCATTAAGGCGTTCCTTTGAGGAATAATGCCACTTAACCATCTCGCCAGGATTTTCATAGCTTTGTGCAAAATCCTCTACTAATGCACGCACCTGTTCGGGCTTAGCATGCAGGTCGTAAGTCTTTACTAGTTCCGCCAGAATTAACCCCAAGTTTACACGGCGCTGTGCTTGCTCCTGAAACAAATCTGGGGGCAATGACACGTCCTTAACCTTCATGCCACGCTCTTTAAGATCATTTTTCGCACTCTGCATTAAACGATCTAATTCTAACGCTACCAAAGCCCTGGGCGTATCGATTGCAATGGCATCAAGCAGCGCCTGCATTACCTTCTCCTTAACTCTCGTCTTTATCCGTTTTGACACCTCACGCTCAAGATTCGCTTGGACTTCACCATGCATTTTTTCTATGTCCCCATCGGCGATGCCTAGCGATCTAGCAAACTCTTCATTCAGTTCCGGCAGCCTTGATTCCTCCACTCGATTGATTTTTACCTCAAATGTGGCAGTTTTTCCGGCAACCTCCTTACCATGATAATCCACAGGAAAGGTCACCTCAAACGTTTTGCTTTGTTCCGTGCTCATACCGATCATTGATTCCTCAAAATCCTTGAGAAACTGACCCTCACCTAAAACTAGGAGAAAATTATTTGCACTATTGCCGTCAAATTCTACCCCATCAATAACCCCATGATAATCAATATTAATCCTGTCTCCTACCAAAACAGGGCGCTCTACTACGTCGTACTGAGTTCGCTGTTTACGCATAATCTTAATAGCTTGGTCAACATCAGCAGGAGAAACTTGCATCACGAGCTGTTCAATACTGATCGATTTCAAGTCGCCCAGGATCACGTCTGGATAGACCTCAAATGTCGCGCTAAATTCAAACTGAAGCGCATTCTCTGTCACCTCCTTTGCTTCAAAGCGCGGATAACCTGCAACTCGTAGCCTCTGTTCGAGTACCGCTTCACCAAAACTCTTCTGCAACACATCGCCCATCACCTCCTGGCGCACCTGTGGACCATATTGCTGTGAAACGATTTTTAATGGAACCTTACCAGAACGGAAACCATGTATTTTCGCTGTACGTGCGAGACGCTTCAAGCGACTTTCTACTTCGTTCTCGATTTTTTCCTGAGGTACCGTAACGTTAAGACGGCGTTCTAGTGGGCCTAGGGTTTCTACATTGGATTGCATTACATTTCCTGACTGGTAGTTATTATTCATATGACATCACAACGACCAGAGAACGCGATGGTCGTCAAACACATAACTGAGCTACACACCGTTTACGACTTGTGATCCTCTGGTGCGAAAGGGGGGACTCGAACCCCCACACCTTTCGGCGCCAGAACCTAAATCTGGTGCGTCTACCAATTCCGCCACTTTCGCGCGCCGTTTTACTTTTTTCCGGACCAGATCAATTATACCTTTTTCTCTTTGTTGTCGCAGCCATACTGCTCATGACTTTGGCAAAATATTGTCTCGCCGCTGACCCCTTTACTAGCTGGACCCATCAGATACAAATATGTCGACATCAGGTCTTGCGGCTTGGACAAACCGTGCTTGGCCTCACCGGGATGAGTTTTAGTTCTTTGCGAAGTATGTACTGGCCCTGGAATTAACGCGTTGATACGCAAGTTTGCATGCATTTCCCATTCCTGAGCCTGAATTTTTACCAGCGCTTCCACCCCTGCCTTAGCTACCGCAAATCCACCCCAATATGCTGCAGGATAATGACCATGCGTATCAGATGTCATGATAACGCAAGCATCAGGAGAGGCTTTTAGTAACGGTAAGCAGGCACGTGTCAACGCAATTGGTGCAACCAGATTAACTCGCAGCACAACCAACCACTGTTCCAATGTCTGACTCTCCAATGGAGTCAGATTGGAAACAAAAGCTGCATTATGCAGAATCCCGTCTAGTCTACCTAGTTGCAACTTGATAGCTTGAACGACAATCTCAAAATCTTTTCTCTCGGCTTTTTCGAAATCAAATGGAAAAATTGCTGCTTGCGCTCCACCTCCTGCTTCTATTTCGTCGTATACGCTTTCTAGTTTCTCAACTTTGCGTCCATGTAAAATCACCGTCGCACCATGGGCAGCATACGCTAGCGCTGCTATGCGACCAATACCTTGCCCCGCACCAGTAACGAGAATCACGCGATCCTTAAGCAAGGCTTTAGATGCCTGGTAGTTTTTGATATCGCTCATAAGCGCACAGGTCTACCCAGAAAATATAATGCTTGAGCACATTCAAACAACGCAAAAACTGCTTAGACAACGCTACTTTCTATAAGCCATATAAATTTTACTATCTTGCACATAGCGATATAGTAGAACTGGAAAATTGTCGATTCACCCCCTGACCCACGTCTTCCATCCTATCCACAATTTGCGTATCGGGGTAAGGCTTACACGCTGTCGCAAAACTTGACAACCATCATCCTTGATTTCGTCTAGCAG
Organism: Nitrosomonadaceae bacterium; assembly: GCA_965248035.1. Lineage (GTDB taxonomy): Bacteria > Pseudomonadota > Gammaproteobacteria > Burkholderiales > Nitrosomonadaceae > BJGV01. Next base: position 940,890 of record OZ252054.1, on the reverse strand, counting down.
AGATCGATAAATCGCTGCCATAATAAACCCGGGGCACTGGTTTTTTCGATCCTCTGTAGGTAGTGCTGCGAATGCATGGGTATAATAGGTTTCTGCCCGTTCAATCTGAAACTCTATCAGTCGCCTAAAGTTGTCAGATTCGCGTGAATGTAGTATGTCTTCCCTAGATACGCCAAAATGAGCAAGTTCGTCCTGTGGTAGATATATGCGGTCACGACGAGCATCCTCACCCACGTCACGTATGATATTAGTAAGCTGGAATGCAAGCCCCAGGTTATGGGCATATTCCAGTGTCTTGTGATCATTATATCCAAAAATCTCGGCGGACAACTGCCCCACCACGCCAGCCACATGATGACAATAAAGTTTCAGCGTGCTGAAATCAGCATAACGATTGTAATCCAGATCCATTTCCATGCCGTCTATGATTTCGTTTAACTGACAAGCAGGGAGATTGATCGTTTTAACCACGGCAACCAGCGCTTTTGTCACTGGATGACTGGGCTCATTTCCATGCCCCTCGCTAAACACCGAAGCGATTTCCTGCCGCCACCACGCAAGCTTCATACGTGCCACTGACACTTCAGTACACTCATCTACCACATCATCCACCTCGCGGCAGAAAGCGTAAAGTGCAGTAATTGCACGACGTTTCTCTGGTGGCAAATAGAGAAAGCTGTAATAAAAACTAGAGCCGCTTTGAACAGCCTTTTCTTGACAGTATTGATCGGGTGTCATAGTAAATTTTTTTAAAGAAATATCTGACTATGGACGAGTAATATCTTATAAACTAGTGACCTACTATCCTAAGATAGGTAAACGAAAACATCACTCTCCAATCTGTTATATGCAGCTTCAGATTGAAGTATAGCTGGTATCTTCATGCTAGGTTTTCTCAATATGCGCAATCTGCAGAGATAATCAACCAGTACTAGTTAAACCAACATATATCAATAAATCCATAAAACATTTCGCTATTAAACCCACAGAAAAAGATCAATAAATTGTGGAGCCTCATATGTTACTGATAAAATAAATTTCAATACATTTTTCTTAAAACAAGCAGACTCACATAGCTGACAAAGCGTAATTTACAGGAGTTTATAGATGCCGTGTGCTTGAAATAACAAACCCTAATTAGGGGAATTATCACTTTAACGTAGTACGAAAAATGTATAGCTGGTTTACTTACCAGCTATTTCTTTGTCTTCTTCGTGGCCTTACTAGCTATGCGCGGCTTTGGACCACTTTTAGCAGCAGCATGAACAGCGTCTTTGAGACGTGCCCATCCATCCGTACGAAGTTCAATTTTTTCTACTGCCTTCTTAGAAACCTTGGTCATTCAGAAAATAATTCTTGCGTATTTGGGTCATTGGGCAGGCGTGGTCGAAGTCTCGGAGTACATATTGTTAGTGGTACGCTGTCTGCGCGCATTATTTTGCCATCACGCCTTAATAAATCAGATTTATCAAAGGTGTGCATTTCATCTACACTTAGCGCCAAAGCTGTTGCAAGATGAATACCATCGGCTGGCTTTTTGCATTCTTTATAACCACGCATTAGCTGCCTTGCCGCAAAACTAATCTTTTCATCCACAACAACGGGTCGTATCCATTTTTGCTGAAGTAATTGCTCTATTTTTTTATCGTATTCATCAGTCAATGGTTCCGCTTTTCCTTCGCACTTCACTTTAAATACCTCAGCAAAACCAAAAAAAGAAGTGAAAATCAGCGTTTCTCCCTTTTCAGCTTCTTTCCATACTGCTGTGCAATCATTTGACCTCACCGATTCTTGATTTAACAAGCCGAGAAACGTGCAAGCATCCCAATAAACGCGCCTACTACGCAAGATCACCTTCATGGAATTTACGTAGATACTCTACTGGGTCTAGCCCAGAAGTGAAATTTGGGTCTAGAACAGAATTTAAATCAATTGGCAAGACAGATTCTAACTCTCGAATGTCGTTAGCCTCAATTCTGGAAAGATTTCCCCCGCTGACATAAATAAGTTTTCCTTGTATTCCGAGTGTTTTTCCACTCCATACATCTTTCACCTTGTGTTCACTGCCGAATTTTTCAATAATGGCGTTCGGTAGCTGACACCATACATACGCATACAAGTCAGTTCGTATCTGTATCGCTGGACGATTGCGATAACGACCAGCAGCGACTATTACACCTTCTATTTCTCCCCATGCTTCTCTATCAGAGATGTCGGTATCAACGCTAATAGCACTTATCGCAGCAATCGCTTTGACTCCTGCATCAGCTTGTGCGCGATCAATCAAGAAAGTTTCGTCTTCTGTGATCTTAATCTCAGTTCTGCCTATGCCATTTTGGCCTCTAGTGAACACCGAACGAGCCAAATTGATTGCATCTGGCCCCATCCACCACGGTGGCCGCCTGTTTTGGATTAATTCGCGCATGCCGGAAGAAAATTCAGCTTTAACTTTTTGTACTTGAGAAGATACGTCAACTTCTGGGTGGGTCGATTCTGCAACAGCTACTACAGTAAACGGCGAATTAGCAGAAGCGCTTTCTAGTCGCCATTCAAAAGATTCCTCTGGCGATACAATAGCGTTTTCGGCTTCTTTAATTAATTTGATATAGTCAATGATATGCTGCATAGCATCAGAAACACGTAGCAGCTCATCATCAGGTTGCGTCGGACGAATCGTAATTATGAGGTGTTCCATATTGTACCTCAACGAAGCCCGACGCTTGATGAGTCCCGATAAGTCAAGCGTTTTCCAACAATCCCTTTAATAGATTTGGTCATACGCTCACCATCCTTAACTCCAAGTGCGGAACGTTCATTATAACGAAAATCAAATTCAGCAAGGTATCTTTTGAGGTGCTGTTGCGACACATGATGATACGTTCCATTGATACCGCGCTTCATAATAGAAAAATACCCCTCGATTGTATTCGTGTGAATGTCACCACGCACATATTCACCGATACTATGATTAACGGTTTTATTCAGCCCAAATTTACTTGCCGCTTTTTTCATTGGTCTACTTTCATCAGTTATGACTAAAGTTTCATTATTAAGTTGCGCTTTCAAAATTGGAAACAACATTTTAGCGGCAATAGCAGTAGACATATGATGCGAACGGACGCGTCCACCACGCTCAACAAGAGCCACTACCGCCTCCTTATTAGCTCCGCCAGTACCGGTATGTTTACGTTTACTACGATGTTTGTTCTTTTCAAGGCCACCAACGAAAGATTCATCAACTTCAACGGTCTTACCTTTTCCACCTAACATATCCGGATTGGTTTCCCGAAGCGATTCACGTATACGATGGCAAAGAAACCATGCGGTTTTCTTGCTTACTCCAAGCATACGTCCTATTTGAAGGGCACTCATTCCTTTCTTGCTAGCCATCATGAGATACGTAGCAGCAAGCCACGTATGTAACTTAATCTTGCAGCGCTCATAAAGTGTACCAACCGTAACCGTAAACGGTTCACGGCAAGCATTGCATTGATAGAGACCAGCGCGGGTAGATTTTCCTCGCATTAGCGTAGCCTGATCAATCGTGCCACAATGTGGGCAAATTGGGCCACTAGGCCATAATTCTTTTTCAAGCCATTCGCGGGCTTTGGTCTCGTCGTGGAAAATAGGGTTGGATAGATCACTCATGGCAAGTTCCTCTCACTAATTAATGAGATAATACTACGCCAAGTAGTCTACTATGTCAAGGTGATAATTCACCTAAATAGTCTGATTTAGTTTGCCCACTACAATAAAAAACCCCACCGAGGCGGGGTTTTTTATTGTAGTTGAGAGGAGACTGATACTGAATCCTACATGCCCATACCACCACCCATACCACCCATATCACCCATACCGCCCATACCGCCCATACCGCCACCTGCGCCAGCAGACTCTTCTTTCGCCTGTTCTGCTACCATGACATCAGTTGTAAGCATTAAACCCGCCACAGAAGCAGCATTTTGCAACGCGTAGCGCGTAACCTTTGTCGGATCTAGTACGCCCATTTCTACCATATCGCCATATTGGTTTGTGGAAGCGTTGTAACCTAGGTTACCCTTTCCTTCTAATACTTTGTTGATTACTACAGAAGGTTCGTCGCCACAGTTAGCAACGATCTGGCGTAGCGGTTCTTCCAAAGCTCGTAAAACGATCTTGATACCTGCATCTTGATCATGGTTGTCGCCCTTAACCTTAGCCACCGGAGTACAGGCCCGCAACAGCGCAACACCACCACCAGGAAGAATACCTTCTTCAACAGCTGCACGTGTAGCATGCAACGCATCTTCAACACGAGCTTTCTTCTCTTTCATCTCTACCTCGGTAGCAGCACCAACCTTAACCAATGCCACGCCACCAGCTAGCTTTGCCACTCTCTCTTGTAGTTTTTCCTTGTCGTAGTCACTGGTAGCCTCCTCCACCTGAGCTCGTATTTGCTTCACTCGTCCCTCAATAGTTTTTGTTTCGCCTGCACCATCGATAATGATAGTCGCTTCTTTGCTGACTTCTACACGCTTAGCTTGGCCCAACTCTTTCAATGTGGCCTTTTCCAGGGACAAACCCACTTCCTCAGCGATTACGGTACCACCAGTGAGATGCGCAATGTCTTCAAGCATAGCTTTACGACGGTCACCAAAGCCCGGTGCTTTTACAGCACAGGTTTTTAGAATTCCACGGATGTTGTTTACTACCATTGTCGCAAGCGCCTCACCATCTACATCCTCAGAAATGATCAACAAAGGTTTGCCAGCTTTGGCTACTTGTTCAAGTAATGGTAACAATTCACGAATATTGGAAATTTTCTTGTCGTGTAATAAAATATAGGGACTATCTAGTAGCGCAATCTGTCTGTCCGCATTATTGATAAAATATGGAGACAGGTAGCCGCGGTCAAACTGCATACCCTCGACCACATCAAGTTCATTTTGCAAGCCAGATCCGTCTTCAACCGTAATCACACCTTCTTTACCAACTTTTTCCATCGCATCGGCGATGATTTTTCCGATTTCGGCATCAGAATTTGCAGAAATGCTACCTACTTGTGCAATTTCCTTGCTCGTGGTGCAGGGTTTGGAAATCTTCTTGAGTTCTTCAACCGTTGCGACTACAGCTTTATCAATACCACGCTTCAGATCCATTGGATTCATCCCGGCAGCTACAAATTTCATACCTTCTCTAACAATGGATTGCGCCAGTATGGTAGCAGTGGTGGTGCCGTCGCCAGCCACATCGGAAGTCTTACTTGCTACCTCCTTCACCATTTGAGCTCCCATGTTCTCAAATTTATCTTTCAGCTCTACTTCTTTCGCTACAGAAACGCCATCTTTTGTAATAGTGGGAGCTCCGTAGGAACGATCCAGTATTGCGTTTCGACCTTTAGGCCCGAGAGTAACCCTGACTGCATCGGCTAGAATATTAACTCCAGCCACCATTTTGAGGCGAGCTGTATCGCCAAATTTAACCTCTTTTGATGCCATAATCTTTCTCCTAATTTACAGAAATGTTGTAAATGTTTGTAATTTAAAGTCGCTGAAACTAACCTTCAACCACACCCATGATGTCTTCTTCGCGCATCACCAGGAGCTCTTCTCCCAGGATTTTCACAGATTGTCCAGAGTACTTTCCGAACAACACCTTGTCGCCAACTTTAACTTCCAGCGCTCGAACTTTACCGTCGTCGCCAACCTTTCCCTTGCCCACGGAGATAATTTCACCTTGGTCAGGTTTCTCTGCAGCGCTGTCAGGAATGAGAATACCGGATGCTGTCTTGCGTTCTTCTTCCAGCCGCTTGACAATAACGCGGTCATGTAAAGGACGAATTTTCATGCTTCTTTCTCCTATTTTAAAAAAGTACAATGAAATCAATGGAAAATACAATTATATTGATTCAAGTTTCTGCAATTTACCCTACAGAAAATAAATTAGCACTCACTATTGATGAGTGCTAATAATATGGGCTTTTACCGGAAATTTCAAGTAGATGATCAATAAAAACTTGCTAGAACGCAGTCTTAAAGCTGTCTGGCACCCCTGTTCTCAGATGAAACAACATGAAACACTGCCGCTTGTTCCTGTCGCCAGAGGCGAAGGAGTATGGCTTTATGATTTCAACGGAAGACGCTACCTCGACGCAATTAGTTCCTGGTGGGTCAACCTGTTCGGTCACGCTAATCCAAAAATTAATAATGCCATCTGCGATCAACTTGTAAAATTAGAACATGTGATGCTTGCAGGCTTCACGCACGAACCCGTAGTGAAGCTATCGGAACGCTTGAACGAACTTGCCCCAGGTAATCTCGGTCATTGCTTTTATAGCAGTGATGGGGCATCAGCCATTGAAACCGCTCTAAAAATGAGCTTCCATTACTGGCACAATAATGATCAACCTAAAAAAAATAAATTTGTCAGCCTACAAAATGGCTATCACGGTGAAACGTTGGGCGCACTGTCGGTCACCGATGTAGCATTATTCAGGGATATCTATGCGCCATTGTTGCACCACAGCGCACGAGTCCCCACCCCAGACTGGCGCTATGCAGAAGAAGGAGAGTCACCTGGTAATTACGCGCTACGTGCTGTTATTATCTTGGAAAAATATCTAGCTGAAAACCATACAAAAACCGCAGCGTTGGTTGTTGAGCCGCTGGTGCAGGGTGCGGCAGGCATGGGCATGTATCACTCCGATTATCTTAAGTATGCTAGAGAGATTTGCAATAAATACCGAGTACATTTGATTGCTGACGAAATCGCAGTAGGCTTTGGTAGAACGGGAACCATGTTTGCCTGTGAACAAGCCAATATTGCACCGGATTTTTTGTGCTTGGCAAAGGGGTTGAGCGGCGGATATCTGCCACTTTCTGTAGTAATGACCACCGATGCGATTTATCAAGCATTTTATCACGACGAAGTTACACACGGCTTCTTGCATTCGCACACTCACGCTGGCAATGCGCTCGCTTGTTGCGCTGCGCTTGCTACGTTAGATATATTCGAACAAGACAGAATTATTGATGCTAACCGTGCAAAAACAAACTACCTCAACAACGCAGCACAAATGCTCGCGTCACATCCTAAAGTGAGAAACTTCCGTAATTGCGGGATGATTTGGGCATTTGAAGTAGAAACTGTTGACACTAATTTTTCTGGAAAATTTTTTCAGGCAGCTCTAAATCAGGAATTACTACTTCGCCCACTAGGAAATACCGTCTATTTCATGCCACCTTATATCATTAACAAACAGGAAATGGATTTTCTAGTAGCAGGAATTTTACAAACGCTCGATTCATACTAAAGATTTATACTTAAAATTATTGTCCCGTTGCAACTTACACCAGTTACATTCTGACCATGACTCCATTTAAGTTAGCTACTATCCTGTATTTTATACTTAACACAGTAGCGCTACCTGTATTCTCACAAGATTTACCCGTCTTAATCAGGCAAGCGCTTAACCAGTCAGGAATTTCTGAGTCCGCAACTAGTGTTTACGTTCACGAAATCGGCACAACCCAGCCGCTTATTGATTTCAACTCTGACAAACCAATGAATCCCGCCTCAGTGATGAAACTTGTCACCACTTTTGCGGGACTAGAGCTACTAGGACCGGCCTATAGCTGGAAAACCGAATTGTACGCTAATGGTGTTTTGAAAGGCGACAAACTACAAGGCGATCTTGTGATCAAAGGTTACGGCGATCCCAGACTTAATCTGGAAAATTTCTGGTTGCTTACCCGTCGTCTACGCCAAACAGGGTTACGCGAAATCACCGGAGACCTACTCCTTGATAACAGTTACTTCGATGTGACCATCAGAGATCCAGCAGCTTTCGATAATAAGCCCTATCGCGCTTACAACACGGCTCCTGAAGCTCTGTTGGTGAACTACCGAACGATGGAACTGCGCATTATCCCCCAGCCTGCAAGTAAAACTGTTCGCGTCATCACTAATCCACTACCGGAATTAATCGACCTTCGTAACAATCTTAAACTCACTAAGGGTAAATGCAATGAATGGCGTAATGCACTCGGTGCCGATATTCGTGTTAATGCTAAAGGCAATCGTGTCGCATCTGTAACACTCAACGGAAGTTATTCGATTAACTGTGGTGAAAAACCCCTACTCCTCAGTCTACACAGTAGCCCAACATACACTCTTAGCCTGTTTAGAAAACTATGGAAGGAACAGGGTGGAATATTTAACGGCAAGGTACGCACTGGTGCTGTGCCGGATGGGAAACTACCACTGGAGACCCACCAATCTCCTCCGCTTGCGGAGATCATTCGCGACATTAATAAATTTAGTAACAATATTGCAGCACGCCAACTGTATCTTGCTCTGGGTACAGCTACTGGCAATGTGCCCGCTACCCTCACTAAATCAAATGTTGCAGTCAGGCAATGGCTCGCGTCCAGGAAACTTGATTTCCCTGAATTAATAATAGAGAATGGTTCGGGATTATCGCGCATTGAACGCATTAGTACGCGCCACTTAGGCGAACTTTTGCTCACAGCGTTCCAAAGTTCTGTGATGCCTGAGTTCGTATCATCCCTCCCAATTTCAGCAGTGGATGGCACCCTAAAAAAGCGGCTTAATGGAACCACTGTTACTGGCCAAGCCCATATCAAAACCGGATTGCTGAACGGAGTAAAAACAATGGCGGGTTATATGCTCGACAAATCAGGCAGACGCGTGGCCGTAGTGTTTTTTGTGAATCATTCCAAATCTAGTAGCGCTCAGCCCGTGATGGATATGCTGCTGCATTGGATTTACGAAAGACCATAATAAAACACGAACGATATAAACTTTATTCTACCTTGCTGTCCAGCCCGCTCTCTGCTATTTCCGCTGCTCTTAGCAGCGCTTTAGCCTTATTTTGGGTCTCGATCCATTCGCTTTGCGGTACGGAATCAGCAACGATTCCTGCACCCGCTTGCACGTGGAGCTTGCCATCCTTAATGATGCCAGTACGAATAACAATAGCCAGATCCATGTCACCATTAAATCCCAGATAGCCCACCGCACCAGCATAGATACCGCGCTTAGAGACCTCCATTTCATCAATGATTTCCATAGCTCTCACTTTTGGTGCGCCGCTCACAGTGCCCGCTGGAAAAGTGGCGCGTAATATGTCGATCGCATTCAGGCCAGGTTTGAGTTTTCCGTCCACATTGGAAACAATGTGCATGACGTGGGAGTAATTTTCAATTTGCATGTTCTCAGTGACCTTGACCGAGCCAATCTGCGCAACACGCCCGATGTCATTGCGCCCTAAATCCATCAACATAAGGTGCTCTGCACGCTCTTTCGGATCAGCCAGTAAATCGTCTGCTAATACTGCGTCTTCTTGCGTTGTTTTTCCACGTGGTCTGGTACCTGCAATGGGACGAACGGTCACAGTATCACCCTCTAAACGCACCAGGATTTCAGGCGAAGCGCCAACTACGTGAAAACTGTCAAAGTGGTAATAAAACATATATGGAGAAGGATTGAGGTTACGTAGCGCGCGATACAATGCCAGCGGCGGCGCACTAAAAACCTTGCTGGTACGTTGCGATAACACTACTTGCATGATATCGCCATCAACAATATAGCGCTTGGCTCGTTCCACTGCCTTGATGAAATCTGACTCGCTGAATTCAGAAACTACTTTGCCTGGTTGAACTGGCATTTCATTCGGAATCTCCACCGGTTTACGCAAGTTTGCAAGCAATTCTTTCAAGCGTTTTTTTGCGGCCATATACGCATCCATTGCGTCCGGGTCGGTATAAATGATGAGGTAGAGTTTGCCCGAAAGATTATCTACAACTGCCAGTTCTTCAGACAGCAACAATAGTATGTCAGGCACATTGAGTGTATCTGGACGAGCATGGCTAGCAAGCTTATGCTCAATATACCGCACCGTGTCGTAAGCGAAATAACCTACTAGCCCACCGCAGAAACGCGGTAATCCGGGGTATGAAGCGACCCTGAAACGTAATAGATAAGATTGAACGAAAGATAGAGGATCCTCCACTTCAATTTCCTCCGACCCCATGCCATTGATGATGTTAACGCTATTACCATGTACTTCAATGTGGGTTGTAGCAGGTAACCCGATGAAGGAATAACGCCCAAAACGCTCACCACCCTGCACCGATTCCAGTAGATACGAATAAGGTCGATTGGCTAATTTAAGATAAATCGACAGGGGAGTATCAAGATCGGCGAAGGTTTCCAATACTACAGGGATTCGGTTGTAGCCTTGCGCCGCAAGGTTGATGAATTCGGTTTCGGTCATGGTAAAACTTCAAAAAAACGAAAGGAAAAGAATACGACTATATGGGTACCAGGCACGTCAACTAAGCCAAGATATAAGTCTCCAGCGAAAGCACTGTGCATTGATATTGCATTCTTTAGCTCCATTGTTTCCGCAGGTCATGACGATCTCTTGATCAGTTTCACCGCATCGTAAATGGATGGAATAATGGCGTCACAATCTAGCCCAAGAACATCCCGTCCTTCGTTGTAGCCATATGGGACGCAAAAAACATAGCAGCCTGCGGCACGTGCTGCCTCAGTATCGTTGAGCGAATCACCGATCAGCAACATTTCATGGGGCAAAATCCCGAAAAGCTTACAGGCATGCTGCAATGGCATTGGATCTGGTTTCTTTTTTGGTAGACTATCGCCAGCGAGGACAATATCGAAATAATCTAGCAAGCTGGTGGCACGCAGCAGAGGCAAAGTGAAGGCCTCAGACTTGTTAGTGATGCAAGCCAACTGGAAGCTTGCTTCTTTCATAGCGGTTAGCCCATCTACTGCCCTTGGATAGGGGCGTGTGTTGATACACAAGTTTTTCTCGTATTCGTGCTCGTAAATCGCTATCGCTTGAGAAAATAGCTCGGCGTCTGGCTCACCGTCAAGACTGTTTGTAAGTGATTTCTTAACCAGATTCTGTATGCCTTTGCCAATGTAAGATTGAATAGTCGCAATTGGCAGCTCTGCTCTACCTAATTCTCGTAACATCAAGTTAGCGGCGGTAGCAAGATCGCCCGCCGTGTCGAGCAGCGTACCGTCCAAATCAATCATAATGGCCTTGACCAGCAAGGGAAATCCCATTTGAGATGGAGAAGGGTTAGAACAAGGGTAGAGGCTCTTATTCATACTACGTTATTCTCTCTCCCACAGATCTGAAAGAAAAATAATTCTGGGTTCTTTCACTAAACAACTACAGCTAAGCCTTGGACAGTTCTGCTCTTAATGCCGCCACTACCGTATCATAGCGGTGCGGGTCACTGTCTCTACCCGCACTAAAAATTGCGGAGCCAGCAACAAAGGTGTCAGCTCCGGCGCGGGCAATCGCGGCAATATTATCCACTTTTACCCCACCGTCAACTTCCAGCAAAATTTTCTTGCTACCCGCATCAATACGCTTGCGCACTGCTTTTAACTTATTCAGTGCTTCAAGAATGAATTTCTGTCCACCAAAACCAGGATTTACTGACATAATTAGGACAAGGTCAAGCTTGTCCAGCACATGGTCGAGATAATGTAAAGGTGTTGCGGGATTGAATACTAAGCCTGCCTTACAACCCTGTTCTTTTATGTGCCCAATGGTGCGGTCGATGTGCCCTGATGCTTCCGGATGGAAGGAAATAATGTTGGCCCCTGCCTTTGCAAAGTCGGGGACGATACGATCTACCGGTTCCACCATCAGGTGTACGTCGATAATTGCATTGGTGAGCGGACGAATTGCCTCACATACCAGAGGACCGATCGTTAGATTAGGAACGTAGTGATTATCCATCACATCGAAATGGATGATGTCTGCACCTGAATCGATAACGTTGGCGATTTCCTCACCTAGTTTGGCAAAATTTGCAGAAAGAATGCTTGGAGCAATAAGGTAGTTAGCCATGAATATATTCCTCAAAATCAGGAACGCCATTTTAACCGTAAAGGTTCTCTAGCGCTATTAACTTCCTATCAATATGCTAACATTTATCCCACTTTTCTCATGCAAAAACACGTTTTGTAACTCTACCCTTGCTTTAACGCAAAAAATAGTGTGCAATACTGATATGGTTGAAGATAAAAAATATGAGATTAATGTGATGGTCCGTACCACCTATCTTCCTGAGCAGTCGGATGAAGCCATAGATCGCTACGTGTTCGCCTACACCATCACCATCGCTAACACTGGCATGGTTGCTGCTCAGCTCATTAGTCGCCACTGGATTATTGCAGATGGGGGAAACGATATTCAGGAGGTACGTGGATTAGGAGTAGTAGGTGAGCAGCCATTACTAAAGCCAGGTGACAGTTTCGAATACACTAGCGGCACAGCCATCTCCTCTCCTGTTGGATCAATGAAGGGCAGTTACCAAATGGTAGCTGAAGATGGCCTCCGTTTCGACGCGTCCATTCCCGAATTCACCCTGAGTGTGCCAAGAGTACTGCATTAAAAAATCATCCTGCCTTTCCATTCAGGAAGAAATGGTAACCGCAGCCAACAAATGTGGAACAACATATAGAAAAGGGTCTAGAGAGACTTTTAATTCCCAGGCAATCTGCTATTAACCGTATTTCTTTCTGCCATCTAGACGGCGGTGGTGAAGGCGTTTTTCTTCAGCTTCGCTGAGTGGCGCAGGTTTCTTGTTAGCATAGGGGTTAAGACTCATTTTGAACTCAACCCGCAATGGCGTGCCCTCAAGTTGGAATGTTGTACGAAATGTGCTCTCTAGATAGCGCTGATATGTTTTCGGCACATGATTAAGAGCGCTGCCATGAATCACTATCAATGGTGGGTTGGAGCCACCTTGATGAGCATATCGTAACTTGGGACGAGACATGCCAGCACGCGGTGGCGGCTGTTTTTCTACCGCTGTTAAAAGTGTGCGTGTAAGTTTTGGGGTAGACAATTTTGCCATCGCAGCGGCATATGCAGCATCAATTGATGAAAATAACCCCGTCATGCCACTGCCTCGCAGAGCCGAGATATAGTGTGGCCTGGCGAAACTCAGAAGAAATGCAAGTTTCCTGGAAATCTCACGCTTGATCGTTTCACGCTGATAATCATCCAATCCGTCCCATTTATTCACAACTAATACCAGTGCACGCCCCGTCTCTAGTATAAATCCGGCTATATGTGCGTCCTGTTTAGAAATTTCGTTTCTCCCATCCAGTACGAGCACCGTCACATTTGCGCCTTCCACGGCTTGCAAGGTTTTAACTACTGAGAACTTTTCTATAGTCTCTAATACCCTACCACGACGACGCAAGCCAGCAGTATCGATTAAGGTGTAGTGACGATTGTTACGCTCAAAATCAATATTGATACTATCGCGAGTTGTTCCGGGTTGATCATACGTAATCACACGATCCTCGCCCAGCAACGTATTCACCAACGTAGATTTGCCGACGTTGGGTCGACCCACGATGGCAATCTTCGGGTGCTTGTCTTTTTCTCCATCTTCTTGTCGTTCAGAGAAATCTACCAGTGCCATATCGACTAACTCACTTACATTATCCCCGTGAGCAGCAGAAATGGCACAGGGTCCACCCAGACCCAGTTCGTGAAATTCAGCGGTAATGACAGATGTCGCCATTCCTTCAGTTTTGTTTACTACCAGAATAATTCTTCGTCCTGTTTTCCGGAGTTGGTCGGAGATAATTTTGTCTTGTGATACTAGTCCCTGTCTCGCATCGACGATGAATAACACCACATCAGCTTCATCCACCGCTTGCATTGTCTGCATCGCCATTTCGTGTAGGATGCCTTCCTTCACTATAGGCTCGAAACCACCTGTATCCACTACCAAATAAGATTTATCGCCCAGTTTACCGTGACCATAATGACGATCACGCGTCAACCCTGGGATATTTGCAACGATCGCATCACGGCTGCGGGTTAGCCGATTAAAAAGAGTTGACTTACCAACATTGGGCCGTCCGATTAGTACGAGAATGGGTTTCATGGTTTCAAGTTATTGCCACAGAGAGCACCAACCTCTCTTCTCCTGCTGAAGAAAAAATGTTGTTGTCTACAATGAATGAATTTTTCCGAATTGTGTCTACTGCATGCTGAACGCGTAAAGTCCACCATTAATAGTTTGTACCACCAAACCATTAGGCACATGTTCAGGACGAGTGAGGATGGCACCTCCATCAGTCTCAGATTGAGAGACAATAACACCATCGTCATATTTGAGGACCGTCACATAGCCCTGAGAATCTCCCACCACTACCTGGGCACCATAAACAAAAGGCGCAGACAATTTATTGCCAACGACTCTCTCATCGCCGCTACCGAACGCCTTAGCCACGAAATTTCCCATGAAACCACCGTCTTCCATTCGTATATTGGGCCTATCACTCTGCTCCCAATCGTCTTCCTCATTATCGTCGGACGTCCAATCAGCACCTTTCAAGAAATCCCACAGATTAGAATCCTTTTCGCTGCCTCCAGTGGCTGTCCCCCCACTATACTGCCCAATCCTTTGTTGATCGCCTGGGGCAGTAAAAGTGAACCCGGCAAATCTTTTAACTTCTCTTTTAGGTATCTTTTTCTTCCATATGATGGTCCCGTTATTTTTATCGTAAGCCACTACCGCACCGTCGTCATCCTCACTCACATAAACATATTTATTATCCATAGCTAGGCCGGCGCTACTAGAAATATCTCGCGCCCAAATCTGATTGCCACTAGAAACTTCAAAGCAGGAAACGCGTCCCCTATAGGATACAGCACATACCTGCCGTTCATCTGCCACCGGAAGGCTGGTGATATCCGTGATTCGTTCCAGTTCTGTCACACCACGTGCTTTCGATACGGCAACTTCCCAGCCTACCTTGCCATTGGACAATTGTATCGCTACGAGCTTTCCACCAGCAAACCCGGCAAATACCGCGCCTCCCTTGACCAACACTCCAGCGAAACTTCGCACAGTCAGCGAAGGGGTAGAGCTTTGATACACCCATTTACGCTTTCCACTGGTTGCGTCCAAGCCAAAAATTCTACCCTCTCCAGTGCGAACTACCACCACACTATTATCTACTTGTGGCGGGCTTAGTATCTCACTGGTTACCTGTGATCGCCACAGGAGATTACCCTGATCATCAAATGCTAGAACTTCACCCTTGAAAGTACCTACTAGAACCATCTCATCATTCACTCCTACCCCACCAGACAACCTACTATAAGTATTAATGCTCCACACTTCGCTGCCTGTAGCAGAATCAAAACGTGTAAGCTGCCCACCCGCAGAAGCCGCATATATTGCATCATTATGGAATGCCGGTACCAGCGCCGTTGTCCCTGTTACACCCGTTCCTATTACGTAGGAAAGGCTAATTAAATCATCAACTGCATCCCGCGCTGAAAACTCATCATAATCTGAATCACCAACGCTGTTCTCCCACAATGGGGACGCACTAGCAATTGTCTCAGGGTCTAAAACTTCATCCTTCTTGGTATTTGTATCTTTGCTACCGGATTGGGCATCTTGTACTGAATCAGTCGTGAAATCCCCACTGCTGGATTCAGTATCCGGCCCTGAAAAAGCCTTAGAAAAAGTCTTAGCATCGTTACTAAACAAATTACTACTGTACTGATTTGCCGGCTCTGAATCAGCCTTAATATCGTCGTTAATCAAATCACTATTGGATTGAGTGACCGGCTCTGAATCAGCCTTAATATCGTCGTTAATCAAATCACTAATGCTCGCACATCCGACAAACATGGGCAGCAAGGGCAGCAAGAGAACGTGCCGCGGGATAACACATACAACATTCAATATAAGTTTGTTTATGGGCATTACTTCGTTTCTATCAAAGCATCAAGTTTCATTTGAACAATTTTATAGTGAGTACCATTTCCATCAATCCTGTCCATCGCCATTTTATAGGCAGCGCGTGCCTCTAGAATGCTTCCCTTAGCGGCAAGGACGTCACCCTTTAGATCTCCATAGATGCCAGCAAAAAATTCACTGTGTTTGCTCTCTAGTAACTTCAGTGCTTCGTCGTGTTTCTTCTCGTCCAGCAACAAGCCCGCTAACCTAAGTCGCGCAAGATCCCTTAATTCATCTTCTTCACTATGGACCAGAAGCCACTGCAACTGGTTCCTAGCATTTTGCACATCATTCGCATCTAAACTCGCCCGCGCAGAAATTAGCGCGGCACGCGATGCAAAGCCGCTGCCGGGAAAACTCTCCATTAGTAAATGAGCAGCATCTCCAATTTTCTTGGGATCCCCGCCTACCTCAATTTCTTGTAAAGAAATAAATAACTCTGCTGCGTGATCAGTCTGTTGTTTCTGGTAGTACTTCCACGCCTGAGTACCGAATATACCAGCGATGAAAGTCGCCACAATTATGATTGCCAGTGTGCCATAGACTTCCCACCAGGATTTCAGTCCATCTATTTTTTCCTGTTCTTCCAGATCATATGTTGCCATCTTGTTTCCTACCTAGATTGAAAATACATTTCTGACTCAAATACCTTTAAGCAGCCCCACTGCTTCTGTCAATCCTATTTTCACTTGTTTTGCCTCTTCACGCAAAGGCTTAACGCATATTACTCCAGCTTGTACCTCATTATCTCCAATAATGATAGCGAAACGTGCACCGCTGGCATCGGCTTTTCTCATCTGCACCTTAAAACTACCACCACCACAATGTAGGATGACGTTGATTCCCTGATCACGCAAGTAACCTGCGGTTTTCCAGGTAAGTCCGTCTGTAGCTTCACCCTGATGTACCACGTAGACATCCGGAGCAGGGTTTGGTATTTCCTTACCGCATTCTACTATCAGTGCTAATAGACGTTCTACACCCATAGCAAAACCGCAGGCTGGTGTTGACTTACCACCAATCTGCTCTACCAATCCATCATAACGACCACCAGCGCATACTGTACCTTGCGCACCGAGCTTGTCGGTGACCCACTCAAATACGGTGCGGTTGTAGTAATCCAAACCTCTTACCAACCGTGGATTAATTTCAAAACTAATTCCCTGTTCAAGCAGCATATGCTGCAATTTCTCAAAATGTCTAAGCGAGTCCTCGTCCAAGTTCTCCAGCAATCCAGGGGCATCACCAATGATTTGCTGCATTTCAGGATTTTTGTTATCGAGCACCCGTAATGGGTTACTGTAGAGTCGCCTGCGGGTATCTTCGTCGAGCTTACCCAAGTGTTTCTCTAGATATCCGATCAATCTAGACCTGTGTAAAGTACGCGATTCGACACTGCCAAGTGTACTAATTTCTAGCCGCACATTAGAAATACCCAACTTTTTCCATAATCCTGCGCACATGACAATTAACTCGACATCAACATCTGGTCCGGGATACCCTAACGCTTCAACACCCACCTGATGAAATTGGCGATATCGCCCCTTCTGCGGACGTTCATGTCGGAACATCGGCCCCGAATAGTATAGTCTTTGCGGTCCTGTATACAGTAAGTTATGTTCTAGCACTGCACGCACACAAGAAGCGGTGCCTTCAGGCCGTAGCGTTAAGCTGTCTCCGTTGAGATGATCGAGAAAGGTATACATCTCTTTCTCAACGATATCAGTCACTGCACCGATAGAGCGAACGAACAAGTCGGTATGTTCGACAATCGGCATGCGAATGTTTCGATAACCATAAGCTACCATCCCCTCTCGTACGGTCTGCTCAAAAAATTGCCAAATATGCTCCTGGTCAGGCAGAACATCGTTCATCCCACGAACAGCCTGAATATTTCTAGCCATTAGCAACTTTCTTTGGATACTTTGTCTGCACGTACTCATCAACAATCTCGCGGAACTCACCAGCAATATTGTCGCCTTTTAGAGTGACGGACTTCCGACCATCCACGTAAACCGGTGCAACCGGCCTCTCTCCTGAACCTGGCAAACTAATGCCAATATTGGCATGTTTACTCTCACCAGGACCGTTTACCACGCAACCCATCACTGCCAGCGTCATGTTCTCCACACCATCGTATTGTTCGCGCCACACTATCATCTGATTACGCACATAACTCTGAATATTCTCTGCAAGTTCTTGGAAATAGGTGCTGGTAGTTCGTCCACAACCTGGACATGCTGCCACCAGTGGTGCAAATGCACGTAACCCCATGGTCTGCAGAATTTCTTGCGCTACCACTACCTCGCGGGTACGGTCACCACCTGGCTCTGGCGTAAGTGATATACGGATGGTGTCACCAATACCTTCCTGCAATAGCACTGACAACGCCGCGGTAGAGGCAACGATTCCCTTCGAACCCATACCTGCTTCAGTCAATCCCAAGTGCAACGCATAATTGCAGCTTGCTGCCAGGTCTCGATAAACCGTAATTAAATCCTGCACACCACTTACCTTACAAGATAAAATGATCCGGTCGCGACCCAATCCTATTTCTTCTGCCTTTGCAGCGCTTTCTAGAGCTGAGGTGATCAAGGCTTCACGCATAACATGCCCCGCATCTTTCGGATCTGAGGATTCTGCATTCTTATCCATTATGCGCACCAGCAGCTCAGGATCCAAACTACCCCAGTTGACACCGATCCGTACTGGCTTGTCGTACTTACAGGCCGTTTCGATCATGGTAGCAAACTGTTCATCACGCTTCTTACCATGTCCTACATTTCCAGGATTAATTCGGTATTTAGCCAACGCCTGTGCACAATCCGGATATTCAGTCAAAAGTTTATGTCCATTAAAATGAAAATCGCCCACTAACGGTACATGACAGTCCATGTCATCAAGGCGCGTACGGATGGCCGATACGACTTTCGCTGCTGCTGCAGTGTTGACCGTTATACGCACCAACTCTGAACCTGCGCGTGCGAGCTGGGCCACTTGTAATACAGTTGCAGATTCATCTTCCGTATCGGTGTTGGTCATGGATTGCACCACTACTGGCACACCACCCCCGACATTAACTTGGCCGATCCGGACGCCGACGCTACTACGTTGTTTTTTAATATAGTTCTGTGATGTAGTCATAATAAGTACGAAAATTTTATATGCGTGAAAATTCTATTTGAGTGATAAACGTGCCACTCCCCCATTTCTAGTGTACGGCGTCAAGTTCACCGGCTTACCATTGTAAACCAGCTTGACGTTAGCGGCGTTCCCGATCGTTAGAGAAAACGGTGGTTTGCCATATACCATTTTTTCCGTATTTCTGGGACTAGTCCGTGAAAAAATCCTCTTGCCTTCTGCATCTTTGACCTCAATCCACGATTCCTCAATAAATACGAAGCGGATACTACCCTCACCATTTTGCACTGGCATATGAGTAACCACTGTTTCTGTCGTTACTTGCTGCGCTGGAAGCGGGTTATCATTTTTCTGTTGGGGCATCCCTATTTCTTCAGCAAGCTGAACTGCATCGGGATCGTTAGATTTGGTTGCAAGTGGTAATAGAAGTTGAGTCTTTCCTGCTGCCTGTTCAACTTCAGTTTCAGATTTAGTTGCAGTCTCTGTCATGGTCCCAAATTCAACATTCGCATCTGTCTGATGGCCCTCTCCTCCACTGCGATAAACTTCATAAATCAACAACAGCGCTGCCAGAACTGCCGCCCATAAAATAATTGAGGTATTTCGTGGTAGTTTATCCCTAGATGTGATTGGGATTCCTTCTATCGGGTACGAAATGGCATGGGAAGAAACAGACGGAAGTGTTTCTTGCAACAATTGCAAAAATTCCACTGTATCCACTCGCACAAGTTTTGCATAATTCCGGATAAAACCGTGCAAAAAAGTACGACCCGAAAATTTACTGTGATCATCCTCCTCAATTGCTGTGACCTGCAACACTGATAACCGTAATTGTCGCGCAATATCCTGGATGCTCATACCTTGAACCAACCGTGCTGCTTGCAGTACTTGGCCAACACTTTGCACTTTTTCAGCCGCTTCTATTTCGGCCGTGCCGTTATTATTACTAGTAGCATTCATTACTAGAATTTGCCATTACGAAGAGCTATCGCCTCTTTAGAATTCGGGAAACGTTTATTCAACTGTGAAGCATAACTAGCAGCAGATTGGCGATTCCCTGTCTTGCGTTCAATCTTCACTCCCAGCAACAAACTCTCCGCTGTAGGTGTGGAAGCCTGCATGTAGTGTGAGAGATTCGACTTGGCCGCGGTCAGGTTTCCGCTTTTGAAATGCATCTCCGCCAACCCTATCAAAGCCGGCGAATATCCTGGTTTTAACACTAGTGCCTTCTGAAAATACTCCTCCGCGCTCCTATAATTACCACGGCTCAGTTCGCAAGTCCCAGCATTCGTATTGGACATTTCTGGTGTTGAATAAAGAGGATCTTTCAGGGCTGCCTTGAAATGCTTCATGGCTTGGTCCATTTGTTCGGGCCTATGCTGGCACAAGAACCAGCCGAAATTATTATGGGTTTCAGCATCGTTGGGCGCAATTCCCAGCGCGCGCTCGAAATTTTGTTGAGCCAACTTGTCTTCGTACAATTTCATATAGATTAAGCCAAGTACATTATATGCAGGCGCATAATCGGATTTGTACGTAAAGCTTCATTCGCTTCGTCTATTGCCACCTTATATTGACCGCGATTGTAATACTCTCCAGCCAGCAGAGTATGAAGTCTGACGCTTTCTTTTTTTGCACTTTCACTCTGCTCTTTACCAAGCCAATCATGCTCCGACACCCACTCCTCCTGAACATCCTTTTCTTTTGGAGGAAACCAGGGTGCAAAAAGACTTGCACAGCCGCCTATCAAGATCAATAACGCAATTAAAAAACTTGTCAGGATCTGTTTCATCTTGCTGCCCCCATAGTTACATGACTTTTCCGCTGGGTCTTATCCAACACTCTTCCAGCAAGTTGACCGCAAGCGGCAGCAATGTCATCGCCACGAGTCTTGCGTATTGTTGTCACCAAACCAGCCTGCATCAATACATCGCGAAATCGATACGTCACCTCAGACGAAGAGCGCTCGTAACCGGAATTGGAAAATGGATTAAATGGAATTAGATTAAACTTACAGGGAGTATCCCGCACCAATTTTACCAACTCGCGCGCCTGAGCCACACTGTCATTGACACCTGCCAACATGATATATTCAAAAGTAATGAAATCTCTTGGTGCAGTTTCAAGATAGCGCTGACAAGCTGCCAACAAATCCTTGATTGGGTATTTCTTGTTGATTGGTACCAATTGGTCACGCAGCTCATCGTTGGGCGCGTGTAACGATACCGCTAGCGCCACAGGGCAACGCTCACGCAACCGGTCCATAGCTGGAACCAAACCTGATGTGCTCACCGTTACACGCCGACGCGATAACCCGTAAGCGTTATCGTCCAACATCAGGTCAAGCGCTGTCGCCACATTTTCGAAATTGGCAAGTGGTTCGCCCATACCCATCATTACCACGTTACTGACAGTGTGGCTGTGTCCTGAAGACTGAACTACTCTTGGCGCACCGACAAGATGCTTCGGTTTCGATCCGATCTCTTCATTGATAGCTCCCAGTACTTTGTTTGCCCACCATAGCTGACCGATGATCTCCGCAACCCTTAGGTTACGATTGAAACCCTGCCTACCTGTGAAGCAAAATGTACATTCCAACGCACACCCTACCTGACTCGAAATACACAGCGTACCGCGACTAGGTTCAGGTATGAAAACCGTCTCAATTCCGTTGCCAGCACCCACATCTAGCAACCACTTATATGTTCCGTCAGCGGAGATGTGTTCACTGATGACTTGAGGTGACTTAACCACCGCAGTGGCAGAGAGTTTTGCCATCAATACCTTTGCCAAATTGCTCATACCAGCAAAGTCCGCCTCACCAGACTGGTGTATCCAACGCAACAATTGCTTTGCGCGATATGGTTTCTCACCAATTTCTGCACAGAAGCTGGCAAGATTTTTCGCATTAAAATCAAGCAAATTAACAGTCATTGTGTTGAGTTAAATTCAGCCTCTATCGAGAATAAATATTTATATCTGGAAAATAGTAGGTGATCTCAAATATTGCAGTTTTAGGCGCATCGGAACCATGCACCACATTAGTCTGTACGTTAACAACGTAATCCGCACGGATTGTTCCCTTTTCAGCCTTTTTCGGGTCTGTCGCACCCATTAGCGCTCGGTTCTTTTCTATTGCATCTTCGCCTTCTAAAACCTGTACCATCACAGCACCGGAAATCATACATTTAACCACATCATTGAAAAATGGGCGGCCACGATGTATGGCATAAAAACCTTCTACATCGGCCAGGGAAAGATGCATCATGCGCGCTGCAATAATTTTCAACCCGTTGGACTCGAAACGGGAATAGATTTCTCCAATTATATTTTTTGCTACCGCATCAGGTTTGATGATAGACAAAGTTCTTTCGATAGCCATTAACTACCCCGCTAAATTAAGAAACTAAAAGTGTATATTAACAAAAAACTTGTCCCAAAGTCGGAAAAACAAAAAGCTCAGTGGTCGACTGTAATTTGATTTTACAAATAGTAGATGAATCAACTCCGCAACGAAAAAACCAGGGGCACCTTTGTAAATACTCATCATTCGATGCCTGCCCCATCGGCTCACATAATTGATCTACCTTTTTTTGGATAGATGAGCCCTGTAAAATTTATGCTGCAATGCAGTCAGAATTTATATTGGTAGCACAAGAAAATGAGTACGCTAGATAATCAATTAGACAAGACACAGGAGTAGTTCTGCATTGCCCCTAAGATGGAACTTGGAAATTGTGAGCCACATCCCTGACATGACAAAATGGCTTTCCCCATCGTTGCTTGAGGGCGCTAGTATTGCAGATTACTTCAACTTCACCACCTGCACACGTGCTGGCCATGTACCTCGCTCGATAGCCCTCGCACCATCGAAGACAACATAACTTTGTCGCCCGTAATGTGGCAGCGGCCGCAACAGAGCTTCAAGCGAAGCCGTATCCTGTGCAGACACAATAGCGAGAGTCACACCATCCTTGCGGACTACCGTCCAAGCATGTGCTGTACCATCGCGGCGTATGATAACAGGACGTGCAGGTAACTTGTGCAAAATAAGCCACATATCAACCTGCTCCTGCAGACCAATTACTAATACCGGAGTCGCTGTGAGAGCATCCGTCGCTGAAACTATTTTTGGTGCACGGTTCTGAAGCTTTTTGGCAAGCACCTCGGCGGCGACACGTGCCTCGCCCATTCCAGACAACAGAACAGTTACCGCCGTCTGGTCCACCATGACCTGGCGCAAAATCGGTGGCGCTTCATCAGATGTCAGCCTCCGGAACAACCGCCAATCCGGATCAAGAGCTACTTCAAGCGGTTTGGTACGTAATCCAAACGAAAAAGTCTGTCGATCATGATCCAGATCAAACGTCCTGATTTCCTTACCTTCTTTGGTATGTACGGCAATCGGCACGCGGAGGTTGTATGAAGAAGCTACTTGCTCAAGTGTAATTGTCACGCAGTAACCAGAGTCTGACTGTGTGCGTATTGCTTTTGCAATACGCACAGTAGGCGCTCCCGTATATGTGAGCCACTGTTCAAAAAAAGTTTTTAAATCCTGCCCTGATTCGGTCTCGAATGCGCGCCGTAGATCCGACCACGACGCGATACGAAAGCGCTGATGATGCCAGAATGCCTTGAGTGCTCGATCAAAACTCTCATAACCAAGCAAATCACGTAGCATCAGGAACATCATCGCCGCCTTGTTGTAGCCGACAATCTGAGAGGCACCATGTGTACGTGTAGTAAACGTGTCAAGTGCTGAGTCTTGCCCAGGTGATAGAGCAGCAAAATCGCGTAGCCAGCTAAGCCTCATCTCCCGCGCAGCTTCTGGGCCTATGCGCTCTTTGTACGCGTAGTCCGCCATGAACGTTGTCAACCCCTCGGACCAATTACCGCCCGGGTAATAGGGATAAACTCCATTTCCCCACCAGCTATGTAGTACTTCGTGTCCAAGTGATGTACTACGTATAAATGGCAACCGCAGTACGTCGATGCCTAGATAGGTGAGCGTCGGCATGCCAAAACCTGTAGGTGTCGGGCTCGATATGACGCTAAACTCGGTAAATGGATATTCGCCGATCCACGATTCGTAGAGATCAATATAGTCCTTTACCGCGTCGAGATAGACGCGTGCAAGTTCTTTGATTTGTGGATGGAAATAGGTTCGCAGCTGGATCCGCTTGCCGCCCGCACTCTGCATCATATCAGTCTTAACTGTGTAGGGACCACCCATAAAATCAATTCCTTCAGATGGAAAAGGAAATTCAAAACGCGCATGATAGCCTTCACCCGACTCAGATTCTTCGATGATCCGCCCAGCAACAAGACCACGCTGCCCGGGTGGCATTTCAAGGGTTACACGGTAACTTGCGAGCTCTCCTACAATACGTGGATACCAGCCACTTGAATCAGGAAGAAATGTGCCAAAACTACTACTTACCGGTTCGGGCCTTCCAAGCGTTTGCTGGTGATTAAGTGAAGTATTAAGTGGTGAAAGTTTGCCATACCAATAGACTTCAATGCGCCGCGGAACACTCTGGCTACCTAGAATCTGCCAGGTACGCATCATCCCGGGGCTTGTACCCGACGGTTCAAGAATCACCCCATCGACGAGTGCTTGTGTCACCTTAAAACGGCGGCCCAACGTCAGAATTAATTCGTGTGGAGATGTTGTCGTAATCACACTACGCCCTTTAATAGTTTGTGCGTCAGGGTCAATGTGCACGACAATATCGTATTCAACTGCTGAAGAGACCCTTGCTAATGGGGGTGCTGCAAAAACGATAGGCATACTAGTTGCAACGGTTGCAACAAGGATCAAAAATAGAGCATACGAGATGTGCCAAATGAGACGCAGCCACACTAGCGGCATACTAATTATCATTGCATCACCACAGAAAATTTGGCGATAATCTCAATCGTCTCACCACCACGACTTACTTTAAGCGGTAACCAGGTACCAGGTGCCTGCCTTTGGACCGCCCCAGCAACATCATTGATTTGCTTAACCTCCAAACCTGCAATTTCTATGATGGTGTCCCCATCTTTGAGACCGGCTGCTTCTGCTACGCTACCTTTCTCAATCTGTACGATGCGAGCGCCGTTCTGCGCCATTTCAAAGCGGATACCAAGCCGTTGGCGTGGCGGCGCGTGCGGGACAATATATGATGCGATACCAAATACTGCATCTGCTAATCCAGTAACTAAATGTTCGCATGCTTTACTACTGTCCCAAGGTAGTAACATGGCAACATCCTTGATGCCTAGGTCTTTCAATTGATGGGGCACCCCGTAGCCATACTTGATATGTCCTGCACCCATGATTCCGACCACTAGCGGCCGCCCTGGTCGGCTCAGTGCTGAATGTAGAGCTTGTGCCATCGCTCTATCCCATAGCTGCTGACCTCCAACAAAACGCCGAAAATCCAAATCATCGTAGCCGATCCCACCCTTATTCTTGCCATCACGATTATGCTTCTTGTAGATTGGCATCAAGTAATTGAGGTATGCAGCACTTGGTGCAGCAGGGCTTGTCACGCCTTTGAGTTTATCTTCTGAAATACTATCAAAACCCTTTAAAGAAATTTCCTGCCTTAAATGAGTATCGATGTTGAGCGCCACCATTGGTATTCGATTCATCCGCGCAAAGTGAAAAAGTGGCAAATAAGCACTTGCATCAGTATTCCAGCCATGCTTCCAATCTACAGCGCCAAGAAATTCCGCTACGGAAAACTCGCCAGCTACCCACTGATCAAGTACCTTCTGCACCCGACGTGGAAACATTTCAAAACCAATCACCACATCAGGATGTATAGTATGCAACGACACTAGCATTTGTAGCTGCCAACGATGATGCTCTAGGTTAGCATGTGCTTCTCCTAGTAACACAACTGATTGATTTACCGCACGAGAAATGACCTCGGTGTCCGATACTTTCTCACCCCCGGGTACCACCCAACTCCCAACTGGTACACACTTTGATTCCTTTTTATTGTCAGAGTTTACTTCTGCAAATGCCACATTTAATTCAGTACCGAGTACCAGAAAAAAAATACCAAAAATTCCAATACGCGTTACACATCTAGAAATTGTCATTCTGTACATCTCCACATCATCATTTTTTTAATTCTTCTAGTCGATGCTACTAGCATATTCTTCATCCTACCCATTTTCTCGCGTTCCTGAACATCCGCATCCAAGGTGCATCTTCATGCCAGTCATTGGGATACCAAGAATGTTGAACAGCACGGAACACACGCTCTGGATGTGGCATTAGTATGCTGAAACGCCCATCAGGTGTCGTCATGCCAGCGACACCTTGGGGTGAACCGTTGGGATTAAGGGGATAAACCTCTGTAAGCTTACCCTGGTTATTCACGAAGCGCATCGTCACAAGAGATAGGGTAGCTGAAAGTTTTTTCTCGCTGGCAAATTCTGCGTAACCCTCACCATGCGAAACGACAATAGGCATAAGACTCTCGGCCATTCCATCGAAGAACAATGACGGACTTTTCTGAACTTCCACCATTACAAAGCGCGCTTCAAACTGCTCTGACTTATTGCGAACAAAATGCGGCCAATGTTCAGCGCCAGGAATGATTTCATGTAGATTGCTCATCATTTGACAACCGTTGCATACACCCAATGCAAAGGTATCAGCACGCCTAAAGAAAGCTTCAAACTCATCGCGGGCGTAGTAATTGAATAGAATAGATTTAGCCCAACCTTCTCCTGCTCCCAGTACGTCTCCGTAAGAAAATCCGCCACATGCTGCTAGGCCCATGTAATCCTTCAGCGAAACACGTCTCGTAATGATGTCGCTCATATGTACATCTGTTGCAGCGAATCCCGCTCGATCAAAAGCAGCTGCCATTTCTACGTGGCCATTCACACCTTGCTCGCGAAGAATAGCAATTCTAGGCCTGACACCACTCTGAATATAAGGCGCAGCAATATCGCTATCTACATCAAAGCTTAGTTGCGTATACAAGCCGGGATCCGAGATATCGAGTTTGAGATCGTATTCCTGCTGTGCACACGCTGGATTGTCGCGCAACTTCTGCATTTCGTAACTTGTCTCAGACCACGCACAATGTAAGTCTGCCCGTTTCTCAGAAAATACTGGTTTGTTATTACGTAGAAACCGAACCTCATCCTTGCTGTTGAGACTACCGATTACAAAACATATGTCACGTAAACCTGCTTCGGATACGATTTTCATAAAATCGCAACGATGTTCAGTTTTTATCTGGAACACTGCTCCGAGTTCCTCATTAAACAAAACTGATATGATGCGTTCTATGAATCTTCCACCTAGTGCCTCCTGCTTCAATTCGTATCCATCCACATCGTTAGCGAGCTCATCAAAACACAGCTGATCGAGATTAACAGTTACGCCCACGTGTCCAGCGAATGCCATTTCACACAGCGTTGTAAACAGACCGCCGTCGGAACGATCATGGTAAGCTAGTATTTTATTTTCTTGATTTAGGTGCTGTATAGCAGTGAACAACCCTTTAAGTTTCTTCACACCATCTAGACCTACAACATCAGGTGCAATATCGCCTACTTGCTTGTAAACCTGTGCCAATGCTGAGCCGCCAAGGCGATTCCTACCCATACCAAGATCGACCAAGATCAATTCCGTCTCGCCACAGTCAGTTTGCAACTGTGGCGTGAGTGTTTTACGGACATCTGTTACTCTTGCAAAAGCGGAGATGATAAGAGACAACGGTGCAGTCACTTCTTTGCTAGTAACCCGATCACTATTATCGGAATCGGTTTCCCACACAGTCTTCATCGACATAGAATCTTTGCCCACCGGGACACTGATCCCCAGTTGTGGACACAATTCCATGCCTACCGCGTGAACCGCGTCGAACAAACCCGCGTCCTCACCAGGATGTCCAGCAGCAGCCATCCAGTTAGCAGAAAGTTTTATTTCTCCGATATGGTCAATCAATGTGGCGGCTATATTAGTGATGGCCTCGCCTACCGCCATACGTGCAGCGGAGGCAGGATCGAGTAAAGCCAGCGGCGCTCGCTCCCCCACAGCAAATGCCTCGCCTTGATATGTCTGATACCCCAACAGTGTCACTGCTACATCCGCTACCGGCACTTGCCACGGCCCCACCATCTGATCACGTGCAGTCATCCCTACAACGCTACGGTCACTGATGCTTATGAGAAATGTTTTATCCGCCACTGCAGGCAGATGCAACACCCTATAAGCAGACTCTTTTAAATTTAAACTCACTGTATTGAACGGTGCTGGTGATTTTTCAATGTGCACAACTTCGCGCGTCATTTTTGGTGACTTCCCCAGTAATACCGAAATCTCCATATCAACCGGAAAATTATTGAAAGCTGGGTCAGTTACGGTAAGTTGTTCTTGTTCTGTCGCTTTACCCATCACTGCAAACGGGCAGCGCTCACGTTCGCAAATTGCCCTGAACAACTCCAGAGATTCTGGCATTATTGCAAGTACATAGCGTTCCTGTGCCTCGTTGCTCCAAATTTGCATTGGCGACATGCCCAACTCTTCCGAAGGAATATCACGTAGATTGAAACGCCCACCACGTCGTGAACTATGTAACAATTCCGGCAACGCATTGGACAAGCCGCCTGCGCCAACATCGTGAATCGAAAGGATCGGGTTTGACTCTCCCTTTCTTTCCATCTGCCAGCATCGGTCAATCACTTCCTGAGCACGCCGCTCCATCTCCGCGTTGCCACGCTGCACCGAGTTAAAATCCAGGCTTTCTTCATTTACCCCAGTATCCATGCTGGAAGCTGCGCCTCCGCCCAGTCCAATCAACATTCCTGGCCCACCTAGTTGAATCAACAGCGCACCTGATGGGAACTCTTTCTTGAATGAATCAAGTTCAGAAATGTGGCCTATGCCTCCCGCCAACATAATAGGCTTGTGATAACCACGCATCTCGCCCGCAATCAATTCCTCGAAAGTACGGAAGTACCCAGCTAGATTAGGACGACCAAATTCATTGTTATATGTCGCACCACCAATCGGACCTTCCAGCATGATTTGTAAGGCTGACGAGATACGTGAAGGCTTGCCGTACGAATGATTTTCCCTAGACTCTTGGTACACTTCCCAAGGCTGGACAAACCTAGGAATATTTAAATTTGAAACTGAAAATCCTGTGAGTCCTGCTCTAGGTTTGGCGCCGCGACCAGTTGCACCTTCGTCCCGAATTTCTCCTCCCGCGCCAGTGGCGGAACCAGGATAGGGAGATATTGCGGTGGGATGATTGTGAGTCTCCACCTTCATCAGGATATACGTTTGCTCTTCGGCATAACTGTAAGCGTGATTCATACCAGGATAGAAACGAGCGATTTTAGCTCCTTCGACGACAGAGGAATTATCTGTATAAGCCACCACCGTACCTTGCGGATGTAAATGATGAGTATTACGTATCATTGAGAACAGCGACTTTGCCTGGGGTTTACCATCTATCACCCAGTCAGCATTGAAGATCTTGTGGCGACAATGTTCTGAATTAGCCTGGGCGAACATCATCAATTCCGTGTCAGTTGGATTGCGCCCAGTGCGTGAGAAATGGACTGCAAGATATTCAATTTCGTCGAACGACAACGCAAGTCCCATTTCACTATTGGCTCGTTGCAACATCTCTACCGTATCCTCCCGCACATCAACCATGTTGAGCGGAACTGGCTCAGAATGTTGGAACAAACTTTCCGCATCTTTAAACGAGCTGAACACTGCTTCGGTCATGCGGTCGTGGATAAATGGACGCAATTGGTTTTTCTCCTCGGTTGAGAGCCCGTCCCTAGGTTGTATATAAAACGCTATGCCACGTTCTAATCGCTTGACTGCATCTAGTCCGCAGTGACGAGCGATGTCAGTAGCTTTGGATGACCAAGTAGAAATGGTTCCGGAACGCGGCAACACCAGCAACAATTCACCTGAGGAAGGTTCACTCTGCCGTGCTGCTCCGTAAGTAAGCAACTTTTCGAGAACAATGGTTTCGTCTTTCCGCAAACTACGTGCTTCTGAGCAAAAATGCCAATACTCAGCGTAAATGTGGGAAACTTGTGGGGCAAATGTTTTGAGTGCGCCTATTAATTTTTCCAGACGGAAAGGAGATAGAGCGCTACCGCCACGGAATCGAAGCATTAGGTGAATTGTGGCATTGAATTGGAAAACATAATTTTACACGAGAAGGCATGCCGCCCACAGTCTTAAAAGTAGTTACCTGGATAAATCACAATATGAATAGCAAAACTCCTATCTATCTCACCTCTGACATCCGCAAGATTGAGCAGCTTGCCGCTGCCTTACCTAATCCTTCTGACTTGATGGAAAAAGCCGGATTGGCTGCAGCAAAAATAGCACTGGATAAACTGCTGACCAACGGAAGAAGCAAGGTGTTGGTACTGGCTGGTCCCGGTAACAATGGCGGCGATGCCTTCGTTGTTGTTCGTTATCTGCAAGAATGGTGGTTCAAAGTCACGCTGGTATTCACCGGAGAGCGCGCCGAATTATCCAGTGATGCGAGAAATTCGCTGGATGCTTGGCTTGCTGTGGGGGGCGAGGTCCTTTCTGAAATCCCAGCTACGAAAAATTGGAATGTGGTAATAGATGGTTTGTTCGGTATCGGTCTTGAGCGAGACCTCGAGGGTAAATACTATGAACTAGTCAATGTGATCAATCACATGAATCTGCCTGTACTTGCGCTCGATATTCCCAGTGGCCTGGACAGCGACAACGGCCATGTACGCGGTGTAGCAATTTACGCCACCATAACCGTCACATTCATTGGCCTGAAACCTGGTCTCCTGACTCATTATGGCACTGAGTATTGTGGAGAAATTATATTGCGCAATCTTGATATCGATGCACCTACTCTGATAAAACCCCGCTCATGGATATTGGATCAGGCTTGCGTACAGAAATTGTTGCCACCGTCTCGTCCTGCTAACAAGCACAAAGGTATGTTTGGCAGCGTGGGTATTATTGGTGGATCAGCAGGAATGGTGGGCGCAGCATTCCTTGCAGGAACAGCGGCGCTCAAATTAGGATCAGGACGTGTATACCTTGGATTGATTGCTGAGGATACACTTAGAGTCAACCCCGCGCAGCCAGAATTGATGCTACACCCTGCTTACGAACTATTCAAGCTTGATCATCTGAATTGTCTGGTTATTGGCCCAGGGTTGGGGATGAGTGGTGACGCCCATTTCTGGCTTGACTGCGCGCTCAAATCCACACAATCCTTAGTACTGGATGCCGACGCGTTGAATCTTATTTCGACCCATCCCAAGCTTGCTAGTACACTGAGTACCCGCAAAGCGGATACCATACTCACTCCCCATGCTGCAGAAGCGGCACGAATGCTGGGCATCGGTACTACAGCAGTTCAGAATGACCGTATGGCCGCAGTAAAAAATCTGGTAGAACGTTTCAACTGCTATGCAGTATTGAAAGGTGCAGGTAGCATTTGTATGCTACTTGATGGAAAGCGTTACATAAACACTAGTGGTAACCCAGGTCTGAGTAGCGCCGGAACAGGTGATGTATTATCCGGCATTATTGGTGCTTTGCTAGCACAGGGGTTGAGTGCGAAAAAAGCACTGTTACTGGCAGTTTACTTGCACGGTGCTGCAGCAGATGAACTGCTAGACCAAAATGGTGGACCAGTGGGAATGACAGCGTCAGAAATCACGGATACTGCACGCAGCCTATTAAATCAGTGGATTTACTGCCCCAAAATCTAGTGGCGACATAGAGTGATCATCAATATGCAACATATCAATAGTTTCGCGCCAATCGAGGATTCAACAGCAAGAATCCTTGTCCTCGGAAGCATACCAGGCAAGAAGTCCCTATTGGCTGGACAATACTATGCTCATCGCCGCAACTCTTTCTGGCCGATTATGGGTGATCTGATAGCCGCCACCCCAACTCTGCCTTATGCATCGAGAATCCAAATACTGAAATCCAATGGCATAGCTCTCTGGGATGTTCTTGCCTCGTGCACACGCGATAGCAGTCTCGATTCTGATATCGATAGAACCTCAGTCTCTCCGAACAATTTTGAGTTATTCCTTTCAACCCATCAAAATATTACAGATATTTTTTCAACGGTGCGATGGCTGAAAAGTGTTTTTATACGCTTGTGCAGCGCATGCTCGCGCCCAAATTGCTACGCTATAAGCGTCTTCCATCAACAAGTCCTGCAAATACATCCTTGTCTTACAATCAAAAGTTAAATGCCTGGAAGGCTATCATCCAAAAGGTGGCCTAGCATTACTGCCAGATGATCCAGTAAGAGTCCTCATATAACCCAATTGTGATTGTAGCGCTGCATAAAAACCTGTTCTGAATAAAAAAAATTTGAAATATAACAAATAACAAGTTTAAGAACTTCTATAATAGAACTGAAATTATTTGCCGAAATGAATAACCGTTCGAATAGATTCTCCTGCATTCATCAGCTCAAACGCTTTATTTATATCATCCAATTCCATGTTGTGAGTAATAAAAATATCGAGTTCATATTCACCGTTGAGATAACGTTGGACATAACCGGGGAGTTCAGTACGGCCTTTCACCCCACCAAAAGCTGAACCACGCCATATACGTCCTGTTACTAGCTGAAATGGGCGGGTACAAATTTCCTCGCCGGCACCAGCAACACCAATAATTACTGATTCCCCCCAACCTTTGTGGCAGCATTCTAGCGCTGAACGCATCACTTTGACGTTTCCAATACATTCAAAGGAGAAATCCACGCCGCCACTGGTCATTTCTACAATTACATCCTGGATCGGCTTAGCGTAATCTTTGGGGTTTACTACATCGGTGGCACCAAGCTGGCGCGCAATTCCAAATTTAACGGGATTGATATCGATCGCAATGATACGTCCAGCCTTAGCCTGAACCGCACCGATTATCACCGCTAGGCCAATGCCGCCAAGACCAAAAACCGCTACGGTATCACCTGTCTTCACTTTTGCAGTATTGGTAACGGCGCCTATGCCTGTCGTCACCCCACAGCCAAGTAGACAGACCTTCTCTAATGGTGCTTCCTTACTGATTTTTGCTAAAGAAATTTCGGGCACCACAGTATATTCTGAGAAAGTTGAGGTACCCATATAGTGATAAATAGGTTTTCCATCCTTAAAAAAACGCGTCGTACCGTCAGGCATCAGCCCTTGTCCTTGAGTTGCCCGGATAGCTTGACACAAGTTAGTTCTTCCTGATTTACAGAATTTGCATTCGCCACATTCTGGAGTATAAAGTGGTATCATATGGTTTCCTGTGGCAACGCTGGTGACCCCCTCACCTAAAGCTTCTACAATGCCGCCACCTTCATGGCCAAGAATCGTGGGAAATTTACCTTCTGGATCGCTTCCGGAAAGCGTATATGCATCGGTATGGCATATACCAGTAGCCACTATCCGCACCAACACCTCGCCCTTTTTCGGTCGCATCAGGTCAACCTCTTCGATGCTCAAAGGCTGACCCGGACCCCAGGCAACCGCAGCCCGTGTTTTAATCATTCCCATATAGTCTCATTTTGTTCTGCATTGCTTTCCTAATCCTGAGCTGTCAACAAATCAATACTTCTTATATAGCGCTCTCTTACTTTTAATCTATGTAATGATAAATGGCTCAGAAACAAACTGAAAAACTTTTTTCCATATGAAATTATGAGGTTTGAACCAATAGATACTCCATGCGATATAACGTACCCCTATTCCGAAAATAAACTGATCAATACCAAGAAAAATAAAACTATCTCTACTATAATCATCAGTTCCGAGAAAAGTAGGAGAACTAAATGCTCTGGGTAAAAGCGCTACATATCATATTCATGGTCACCTGGTTTGCCGGGCTCTTTT
Organism: Nitrosomonadaceae bacterium; assembly: GCA_965248035.1. Lineage (GTDB taxonomy): Bacteria > Pseudomonadota > Gammaproteobacteria > Burkholderiales > Nitrosomonadaceae > BJGV01. The sequence goes on along the minus strand of OZ252054.1, from coordinate 907,033 downwards.
ATTTACCGCGGTTATTTGTCTATCATGCCATGAGTGACGATCTCCCTAGCGTTGAGCGTTTCAAGGTGATGGAACGCAAACTCTACTATGGGATTATGACACCTGGAGCTGTATTAACCATCATATCTGGCTTGTGGCTCTGGTTGGGTTTTGGCATATCCGGCAGCTGGCTTCACCCTAAACTTTTGCTGGTTGCATTGCTGATTGCCTACCACTACTACTGTGGCAGGCTGCTCTCTGACTTTAGATTGGACCGGAATCGACACAGTCATATTTACTATCGCTGGTTTAATGAGATTCCAGTAGTGCTTCTGATTGCAGTAGTGATATTGGTGGTGGTGAAACCCTAAGCAATTTTTTCCGACCTACTCCTCCATCAACGTCTGACCAGGAAACAACACCTCTGTATAACCGAACATACGAAAATTGGTAATACGCATGGGGTAAAGTATTCCCTGCAAGTGGTCGCATTCGTGCTGCACCACACGGGAGTGAAATCCGTCCACGCTTCTGTCTATAGATTTTCCATACTGGTCGAATCCCTGATAGTATACTCTGGAAAAACGCGGCACCATACCTCGCATACCAGGAACACTCAAGCAACCCTCCCAGTCCTCTTCCATTCTTTGTGTGAGAGGTTTAAGTACAGGATTTACTAGCACAGTGTAAGGTACTTCTTCTGCATCGGGATAGCGCGAGTTTTTCTCTACACCAAATACGACCACTTGCAAGCCAACGCCAATCTGCGGCGCTGCCAGTCCTGCACCATTCTCAGCTTCCATGGTGTCGTGCATATCCTGAATTAGAGTCTTGAATTCAGGCGTATCAAATTTTTCTACTCTCTCCGCCACTTGCAGCAAGCGTGAATCACCCATTTTCAAAACGGGTTTAATGGCCATCGAGTTCTACCACGCGTTCCAGAATCTTCCTTACACCAACCATAGCATTCTCCAGTACATCATGAACATCTTCCAACCGAATGGCATGTGTGTTCGTCCCCCGCCCAGCAGCATAGTTAGCTACTACCGCAATGGTCGCATAGCGCAAGCCCAATTCTTTTGCGAGCGCTGATTCCGGCATGCCGCTCATCCCAACCATATCAGCACCTTCACGCTCCAGCTTGTTGATCTCAGCAGCAGTTTCCAGACGTGGCCCTTGAGTTGCCGCATAAACTCCTCCATCAATTATTTTTTCATCTTCCAGTTTTGCTGCTTCCAGAATACGCCCACGTGTTACCTCACAATAGGGCTCGGTAAAATCGATGTGAGTAATTGGCTTTCCAATATCTTCAAAATAAGTAAATTTTCGGCCATAGGTATGATCAATAATCTGGCCAGGGATAGCAATCTTTCCAGGCGTTAGATCGGCGTGAATACCGCCTACCGATGCGACAGATATTACCCGTGTAGGGTTCAGTGAATGTAGCGCCCAAAGGTTGGCACGATAATTCACTACATGCGGCGGAATGGTATGTCCATAACCGTGGCGCGCCAGAAACACAATCTCATGTTTATTGATTCTACCGAAAGTCAGGGGCCCCGACGGCTCTCCATATGGCGTCCTCACTATTTGTCGATGAGATATTTCAAGACAAGAAAGCTGGGCCATGCCCGTCCCACCAATGATTGCAAACATATTTTTTGGAATATCAGGATAAGAGGTTAAAGAATTCCGGTTTCAGTCCTTAACTGCATAAATCGCAGGTAAATTTCGCCATGAGCCATATATATCCATGCCGAAGCCAAAAACATAGCGATCAGGCAGTGTAACGCCAACAAAATCTGCGCGGATGGGTTTGGATTTGCTAATATCCTTATCGGCAAAAACAGCACTGTAGAATGCTTTTGCACCGTTACCCATGATCCGTTCACGAATCGAAGCAAGAGTAATCCCCTCATCGAGAATATCATCCAATACCAGCACCACTCTATCCTGTACGTTTGCATGAGGCGCCACCTTCCAGTCGACCTTCTCACTTCGGATTTTATTATTGTAGCGGGAGACATGTAAGTAATCGAAATTCAGTGGAAACTTCAGTAATGGCAATAATTGTCCGGTAAAAACTACCGCCCCTCCCATTACGCTCAATACCAATGGATACTTCTCCGATAGCGTTACAGTGATATCTGCAGCCATGCGCTTAACGGTTTCTGACACAACTGTAGCTGAATAAATCTGCTCAGCGGTATCAAGTATTTGTCCTGCCTCTTTAGAAGAAAGCATATGAGTGTTACGTATTTTGATAGACTAGATACAAACCATCCTCTTAATTTTGCAATAATTGTAACAGCTCCGCTTCATCTAAAACGGTCACCCCCAATTTAATCGCTTTGTCATACTTGCTGCCCGGAGCAGTACCGGCTACCACGTAATTCGTTTTTTTTGAAACACTGCCAGTTACTTTTCCTCCCAGTTTTTCGATTCTTCCCTTGACTTCTTCCCTGGATAAGTTTGGAAGAGTTCCTGTTAATATAAAAGTTTTCCCATTAATTCTGTTTGCATTATTATCGTCTTGAATTTTTAGTACATCTACATTTTCTTTCAACTCTATACCAACTTGATCTGAAAAGAACTTCTCAATGACCTCGATATTGTGCTTCTCCGCAAAAAAATCTGCAATGCTTTGAGCTACTACGAGACCAACATCGGGTATTTGCTGCAAGGTTTCTAGATCTGCCCCCTTTAATCTACTGAAATTACCAAAATATCGAGCTAATTCTCTGGAAGTCGTCACACCCACATTACGGATCCCAAGTGCATAAATAAACCGCGCGAGCGTAGTATTTTTACTTTTACTGATAGCCGCTAACACGTTCCTAGCAGATTTTTTCCCTATGCGAGGCAAACTAATAAGTTCTGCATCATCTAGTGTATAAAGATCCGCTGGCGTTTTGATTGAACCACTGTCCACCAGTTGATCCACTAGTTTATCTCCCAGGCCTTCAATATCCATACCACGACGCGATGCAAAGTGTAGAATTACCTGCTTTTGCTGTGCTGGACAGAATAGCCCACCAGTGCAACGCACTACTGCCTCATTTGGCATGCGCACAGCTTTAGCACCGCACACCGGACACTGATCAGGCATGGTGAATCGCTTCGCGTAGCTTGGGCGATGCTCTTTTACTACTTCTACTACTTCAGGAATTACGTCGCCCGCTCGTCGTACAATAACACTATCACCAATCATCACATCTTTTCGACTGATTTCGTCTTCATTGTGCAGCGTTGCATGGGTCACGGTTGCGCCACCGACAAATACTGGTTCCAGTCTGGCAACTGGTGTCAATACGCCGGTTCTGCCCACTTGCACATCAATTCCCAACAGTTCGGTCACTACTTCCTGTGCTGGAAATTTGTGTGCTGCGGCAAAACGTGGTGAGCGGGAAGTAAAGCCTAGCTTCTTCTGCTGCGCTAGACTATTAACTTTATAAACCACTCCGTCTATGTCATAGGGCAGGCGTTCTCGAAGCCCTCCTATCTTTTGATAATACGACAATAATGCTGCTGAACCACTTACAACATCGCGCTCATTCGCTATGGGAAAACCCTGAGAAGCAATATATTTCAACACATTGCTATGTGTGTCGTGAGGTATTTCATCACCTTCATGTTCTCCAATACCATAAGCAAAAAAAGTAAGCCTGCGAGTAGCTGTAACGCGAGGATCAAGTTGACGCAAAGAGCCAGCAGCCGCATTACGAGGGTTCATGAATTCTTTCTCATTCTTTTCACGCTGTTGTCGATTAAGTTTTTCAAAATCCTCCTTCAGCATCAAAACTTCCCCACGTATTTCAAGCAAGGTAGGTATGCGATCTTTATTTGTATCTTTTCGTAAATGTAAGGGGATCAATTTGACTGTACGTAAATTCAACGTGACATCTTCGCCTATGTAGCCATCGCCTCGGGTAGCACCTGTCACAAATGAACCATTCTTGTAAAGAAGGCTTATCGCTAGACCATCAAATTTTGGCTCCACTGCATATTCAACTTTATCAGTTCCCAATTTTTCACTTATGCGCCGGTCAAATGATTCTACTGCTGCTATCTCAAACTCATTATTAAGAGAGAGCATTGGTAAGCGGTGGGTGATCTGGGAAAATTTTTCAAGAGGTGCAGCACCTACGCGTTGCGTGGGGGAGTCAGGTGTAGCAAGATAAGGATGACGTTGCTCTAGTTTTTGCAACTCAAGAAAAAGTTTGTCGTGCTCAGAATCTGGAATAATTGGTGCATCCAGTACTGAATACATATAATTGTGTACTTCGATTATCTTCTTGAGATTTTCTGATAGAACCAATTGCCAAAGATTGTTTGAGGGACTTCTCTTTAATTCTTTTCTGGCTTTTTTAAGCCTCTTTTGATAAGTTTTTAATTCCTTTATTAAATCAATTTGTACCTGCTGAGATATGTATTCCGGATTACTCATTCACACAAATAGCCTCAGCGCAATCTTGCCACCGGCCGGGACGTCATGTGATTTCATTATGGCTCGGATGCGACTCAACTTCTGCTTAATTTTATCTAGTCCGCTATCACTTAATGGAGTTCGATTATCATCTACCATAATACCGCCTAGGGTGGTTGCAAAAATCCTGGAGAGATGGGTCATTTGATCGAATACTCTTTCGCCATCTGTAATTCTGGGTACGTCGAGCAAAAACGTAACACCATTTGTAGTGAGTGTTCGAATGCTATCAGGTAGAAAAGGTGTTGACTCATAGTTGTTGAGAGTAAACTTAACTGTGTCATTTGCCCCACGAAAGCTAAATACACCCCCTCCCTCGAGTTTGAAGCCGGATGCTTCTGCCAAAGCGCGAATTTTGGTTCCAGTAAATGCTCCACCATCCTTGCTGAGAATATTAATACCGATCATGACATCTACTTCTGCACAGAACTGGTCGAGTAATTCTGCCCGTGAATGTGCCTCTTGGATATTAGGAGTATCAGCAACTGCATTTACGTATTCCGCAAAATTCCGCACCATGTCGCGAAACTCGGATAAGCTGACTTCACTAATCGGGCCAGAGCGATCGGCAAGCTGCAGGCAGGCTCTTAGGTCAGTATAATCACTCTTAAAATCAGCTTCTATAGTGATTTCTTCCCAAAATGCACCCACATCTCTTTGCCCAAACCATCGTACTGGCTTTCCAAAATCGAACTTCCTCTGCAACATCTCTGTCAGATCTGGAGTTGCAATTGGTGTCTCAGATTTGATGCTCACCACATAATCTACTACGCCGTTACTATATACTTCTACCGGTTTAATTGACTCAGTAGTTGCAGCCAAAGGCTCCAAAACTGGCTGTTCAGTCCCAATTGGCTTTTTTGCTTCTACACTTGGCTCTACTTGAAAATCCTTTGGCATCTCCTTGCCGAGTTGCGGCTCAATCCTCTCCCCTTCGGAAGTAGTCTTGTCCGCCCCTAGTAGAATATCTTCATACTTCTGTTTAAACGCATCTTCTGTTCCACGTTGGTAACGCCGCTGCTGCATCCAATTGAAGAAAACAACACCCCCAATTATCACGACACCGATGGTGATCAAGCCGATTTGTAAATCACTCATATTTATTCAACATATGCATTATCCCACCTCAGCCACTTCGCTGAGTTTGACGGCTTCTTCGATATCCACCGCAACTACACGCGAAACACCCTGTTCCTGCATTGTGATGCCTATCAATTGTTGCGCCATTTCCATGGTAATTTTATTGTGGCTAACGAATACAAACTGGGTCTGGTTCGACATTTTCCTTAATAAATCGCAGAAACGCTCTGTGTTGTTGTCATCCAGTGGAGCATCCACCTCATCCAACAAGCAAAATGGAGCAGGGTTGAGCTTAAACAACGAGAATACCAATGCCAGCGCTGTGAGCGCTTTCTCTCCTCCAGACAGCAAATGGATAGAGCTGTTCTTTTTGCCTGGTGGTTGTGCAATGATTTGCACGCCGGAATCAAGAATCTCCTCTCCGCTTAATATCAGCTTTGCTTTTCCACCACCAAATAAAGTGGGAAACATCTCATCTAAATGAACATTAACCTTGTCGAAAGTTTCCAGCAAGCGTTCACGAGTTTCTCGATCAATTCGTCGAATAGCACTTTCCATGGTTTCTACCGCTTCCTTCAAATCCTTCAATTGTGAATCAAGATAGGCCTTGCGCTCTTGAGATGCTTGCAGTTCCTCCAGAGCGGCGAGATTAACCGCACCCAAGGTATCAATTTCGGTATTAAGTTGATTAATATCAGCCTGTAATCTAGAAGGTCGCGTTTTACCCAAGACCAAAAGCAACTCTTCCTCGTTTGCTCCTGCCTCCTTTAATTGTTCGCCAAACTGATTCTCGGTAATGCGTGCCTCCTGCTCCTTAAGGCGCGCCTGACTTATAGATTCTCGCAGAGGATGCAGCTTCTGCTCGAAAGTTATGCGTTCCTGTTCTATTTCCTGTAATCCTTTGGCCGCATCTCCCAGAGTACTGCGCGCTGTTGTCAAAACAAGCTCGCGTTGCTCACGTAGTTTTAACCACTCCTGTAGCTGATTGTGCAACGTTGTTTCATCAAAACTGTCCTGCTCTAGCTTTAATTGCTCCAAATTAGCTTTGAGCGTATCAAAATTCTCATTAATGCTAAGAATGGCACTCTCTACTTCGATAATTTTATTCTGACAAGTCTTTTCATAGAATGCAGCCTCTTGCATTTCCCTCACTACATTCTGTACAAGTTGCCGCTGAATATTAAGAGACTGCTCCGCTGTCTCCCCTGCCTGCCTTTCCTGTTGCACTTGTCCTTGCAAAACCTGAATTTGATCTTGATATTCTATCAACTTTGTTTCGGCGCTTTGTTTCTGTGAAGCTTCTACATCGATCTGCTGCCTGATTTCCATCAGTTCAACTGAAATCTGGTTACCACGCTGGCTTGATCGTTCAGCTAATTGAGTTAGTTTCAATGTCTGCATTTGTAAATCATGATGCTGTTGCTGAAGTTTTTCACTATCAAGACGCAAGCGTGAAACTAACGTTCCTAGTTTGTTGCAATATTCTTCAGCTACTACCAGCGCAGATTTCTTCTTGGTAAGGCTAACCCCCAACGTTCCCGCTTCACCCTTGATCTGGGTTATTTCTCGCTGGCGTACCAGCACCCCGTGCAGTTGCGAGTCGGGCGCATAGTACGTAAGGCTATGACGAGTAAAAAAATGGCCCTCACGCGTCACCAGCATTTCGCCGGGAGCTAGCTTTGTTCGCTGCAAGAGACCGTCTTGTATACTTTCAACTACGAAAATTCCGCTCAGCCATTCACTCAGCACAGATTTTATCCCTGCGTTGTCACAAGTCAGATACCACTCCAGCGACTTCCATCCCTCCTTGCCATGTAATATCTCATCGTTCGACCTCTGTATCGATGTAGCTGTTGCCTCGAACAATGTCCATTTTCCAGGAGGGGAATCGCCCACCCAATCCTGTGCGACTTCTAACCGCTCAAGGGACAAGCTGTTAAGTCGCTCGCGTAATACCGATTCCAGTGCATCTTCCCAGCCTTTCTCAATCTGGATGCTCTGCCACAAACGTGGCAATGCGTCTAGTTGGTGTTTAGTAAGCCACTCGCTCAATCCCTCATTGTCATCAAGTCGATGCTGCAGGCGCTCCAAGGCGGAGGACCGGGCCTCTGTTTTGGTGATCTGCTGCTCCAGCACTTGCGTTTCGCGTGTAATTTCATGTTTGACTTCTTCTGCATTGGGTAACTGATCTTCAGTTTGTACAAGCGATTCTTGTTTTAGTTTCAACTCCGCCATAGTACTTTCTACTTCTCTCTGCAATCGGAATAACCCTTCATCATCGGGTCGCGGCAACGCTTCTTGCTCCTCAAGAAGTCTTTCTCTTCGTGATTCCAGTTGCAGTAAAGCTTTTTCGGCGTGAGTACGATGGCTTTCTTCTAGCTGCTCGGTCTGCTCGGTCAAGAGCAAGCTACGCTGGATTTCACTCAACTTCTCCTGACATAAACGAAAAGCCGATTCCGTCTGCGGTAGTTTCTCATTTTCTGCTGCAACTTTTTCCTTAGCAACTTCGAGTGTCTGGCTTGCCTGTTCAAGTTCTTCACGCCAGCGATCTAAACTCTCGGCAGAATTACCCACTTGCTCTTCATGATGCTCAATCTGATTCCTGGCCGCTGTGATTTGTTGCTCTATGCGTTGCAGATTCTCGTGCAAATGTTGTGCCTGCTGTTCTATACGTGCCACTTCCGCGTTGGCAGCATATAGCTCGCCCTGTTCCTGATGCAAGCTGTCGCTAGCTGCATAATGTTGGACACGCCCCTCTTCCAAGCGCTTTTCTGCATCACGAACGCATGAAGTTTCTGCTTCCAATTCCAATTCCAGTCGCTGAACACCCTTTTCTGCGCGGATACGTTGAGTCGCCGCTTCCTGTTTGCGTGCCAACGACAAAAGATTATGTGCTGTACTCAGTTGACCCTGCAAATCCTTAAACTTGCCAGCAACCATGGCTTGTCCATCTAAGTGCTGTAGCTGTTTTTCCAGTTCTTGACAGATATCATTCACACGCAAGAGATTCTCGTGGGTATCGGCTAAACGCAATTCGGTTTCTCGGCGACGTTCACGGTATTTGGAAACCCCGGCGGCTTCCTCTAGATATACACGCAACTCTTCCGGTTTTGCTTCTATAATTCGGGAGATCATTCCCTGCTCAATAATAGCGTAACCACGGTTACCTATGCCGGTGCCAAGAAAAACATCAGCGATATCCCGCCGCCGAACGTGAATATTGTTCATGTAGTAGGTTGATTCGCTATCCCGCTGCAATATCCGTTTGATAGAAATTTCTGCATAGCTTGACCATTGACCTCCTGCCTTACCTAAACTGTTATCAAATATCAATTCCACGCTGCAACGTCCCACCGGCTTACGATTAGCGGAACCATTAAAAATTACATCCTGCATGGACTCACCACGTAAAGCAGATGCCCGTGATTCCCCTAGCACCCAGCGTACTGCATCGATCACATTGGATTTTCCACAACCGTTGGGGCCGACAACCCCAACTAAACCACTTGGGACAGGGATATCAGTGGGATCGACGAAGGTTTTAAAACCAGCAAGTTTGATATGGAAGAGACGCAATTTATTACATGTAACCAGTTATAATTGGGCGTGCATGGAGAGATAAAGAAACAACCTTATAAAACACTTTCGAAAAGCACACACATAGAAGATAGATATTTTAACCGATTTGTCCTAGATAAGAGAATGCCCATACAGCCCACGAAGAAATTGGAAACTTTCCCCAACCCTACTCCGGTACGGGATTACCATATTCACATGGAAATTCCAGAGTTTACTTGCCTATGCCCGAAAACTGGACAACCGGATTTTGCAATTTTGATTCTTGATTATATCCCTGACAAAAGATGCATTGAGCTTAAAAGTCTCAAGCTCTATATCTGGTCTTACCGGAACGAGAATACGTTTCACGAAGCTGTCACTAACCGCATTCTTGATGATATGGTAGCCGCTGTAAACCCGAAATATATGCGCCTCACTGCCAAATTCTACGTGCGTGGTGGTATCTTCACCGATATCGTGGCCGAACATCGCAAGTCTGGGTGGAAGCCAAAGCCAGTTGTAAAACTGGAGGAATTTAAGAAACAATCAAATATTCGTGAATGAAATTACCAGATTGGATGGGTTAAATGACAACCAGGTTGACCTTAATGCGTTATATCACTGTCATCCATTCATCGAGAAGTAACCTCATGTCACAGATGAAGGACAAAAAACTAAGCGGTGGCTTGTGCTGACTAGACAAGGTAGTTGGAAGGCCAAATTAACCTTATATAACTCTTCAGGGGAGGTTGATATGAAAACGATCAAATTACTGAGCCTTATCATCGTCCTACTTGGATCAATTACAAGTGGCTCAATATGGGCGGCAGCACGTAGCGGGGGTGGGCATGGTAGTGGAAGTGATCACCATGCTGTAGGCGGCCAGCTTGCTGGAGGGTCCCACTTTAGTGGAGGTCAACCCTATGCTAGCGGGCTACAAGTTGCCAGAAGAGGCGGCCGGGGTGCCAGAGGAGGAGGCCGGGGATTTAGCGGAGGCCGAGGTTTTAGCGGTGGCCGGGATTTTAGCGGAGGCCGAGGTTTTAGAGGCGGCCGGGATTTTAGCGGAGGCCGAGGTTTTAGAGGTGGACGGGGAATGAGAGGTGGTGGCCGGGGTTTTAGAGGCGGACGGGGTGCCAGAGGAGGAGGCCGGGGATTTAGCGGAGGCCGAGGTTTTAGAGGAAGCGGCCGAGGTTTTAGGGGCGGTCATGGTTTTAGGGGCGGTCATGGTTTTGGTCGCGGTTTCTATGGTCGGGGTTACTATGGAGGATGGTGGCCCTTCTACGGTTTTGGCCTAGGTTATGGCCTGGGTTATGGTTATGGCGGATATTGGCCCTATTATGGCGGCGGTTATGGTTATGGCGGAGGTTATGGTTATGGCGGAGGTTATGGTTCTCCCCCCGTTGTGTACATTCAAAAAGAGGACGGCGCGCAAGCTGCTACAGGATCACAGTCCAACTATTGGCACTATTGCCGAAACCCAGAGGGTTATTATCCCTATGTCAAAAAGTGCCCAAACGGCTGGTTACCAGTTGCCCCGCAGCCTACTGCACAGTAAGGACTAATCATGTTTAACATACATCGATTATTGGCTCTATTGGTAGTCTCCCTACTCACCGCGTGTGCAAGCATACCTTCAGGGCCCAGCGTGATGGCTCTACCAGGTTCGGGTAAAAACTTCGATCAGTTTCGTAATGACGATTACCAATGTAAACAGTTTGCTTATGAACAAGTGGGCGGGGTAACACCAAATCAATCTGCTCTAGCCAGTGGGGCAACTACTGCTGCCATTGGTACAGGACTCGGTGCAGCAGCAGGCGCTCTTATTGGACTTGGAAGCGGGCACGCTGGATACGGGGCCGCTGTTGGTGCAGGTAGTGGCCTAATCGCAGGAGGATTAATTGGAACCGGCAACGCACGTGTTTCAGGACGAATGAGTCAACATCGTTATGACAACAGCTATGTACAATGCATGTACGCACAAGGCCATCGTGTGCCTGTGCACGGTCAAGTCATAGAAAACCCAGTCAGGAGCAGCAACAGTTATCAGAAGATAAATAATATTCCACCGCCACCTCCAGGAAATCCACCACCACCTCCAAACTAGTGCTTAAAGTATCCCTGTCATGAAAATACATCCTGGCATTTAAATGTTCTTAAAAGATGTAGTTGCAGAACCTACAAGCAGGCTAGTTAGAAAGCCAGCCACTCTAATCACGGATAAGTTCTCAGATTAACCGTTTTTGGGCACTCAATGACTGCGCCGATAGCGCCCAATTAGTTCAAAATGTGCAATAATGTGGTCTTGCATTGCTTCTTCCAGCGTTGCTTTGGTGGGATGTTTCAAGTCTGGCAGCACAGCATCTATAGCGTAGAGTTTATGAAAATAGCGGTGAGTGCCAATTGGTGGGCACGGTCCTCCGTATCCCGTACGCTTCCAGTCGTTAATCCCCTCCAAGGTTCCTGAAGGAAGCCCTTCTCCCGTAACACCTTCAGGCAGGCCGCTGATATTGAGTGGAATGTTGTACAGTACCCAGTGCACCCAGGTCATTTTAGGATCTGCAGGATCAGGAGCATCCGGATCATCGACGATTAAAACCAAGCTCTTTGTACCTGCAGGCACTTCAGTCCAGGATAACTGCGGAGAAATATCTTGGCCATCACAAGTATGGTGAATAGGAATTTCTCCATTTTGAAGAAAAGATTTTGATGTTAGTGTCACCATTTTTTCCTCCTTCCCACTTAGGGGTAATTTAATTTCAGCCGCTACAGAGAAAAAACAAATAAAAACCATTACCAAACCAAGTGCTCTAGTCGGATGAGCTAGACTCCCCCGAATACACGTTCGTAGCAATCCGGTAATATCCACATAACCCCTTATATCAAAGGCTATTAAAACTTTACTTGTTCGTTAGCGTCCGCCATAAAACGTCTAAATCCATGCTTTACGGTAAGACGAATGGTAAGACTAAATACGTTGGCGGAGGTTTTATGGCAAAGATCAAATTATTAACGTCAAGACAGATTAACACTCTTTCTGCTGGGTTTCATGCCGACGGTGGAAATCTATATTTAAGGGTACGTGATAGTGGCTCCAGATCATGGGTGTTTAGATATAAGCGTAGAGAAAAGTGTGACAAAAGTTATCTGACAAGGTAATCGAAATAGGGCGTGAAAAAATTGGGGTGACAGTCAAATTACATGGCTTTGGTAAGGACAAACGGAGCATACCAATGAGCAGGCTTAAAAGTTTGTTGCACGTTGCAACCCCTAGCACATGCAACACGCAACAAAACCTGTTGCAGGTGTGCAGGACTGTTGCGCAACATGCGCACATCACGCAACAAGCCGCGATTGACGTTGAAACACGGTGTTCCTTGCATCATGAAGCTGAGTTGAAGCGGTTGGTTCTCTTGGTAAGCGACCATCACGGCTTTAGCCAAGAAGACTATGATGAAGCTTTAACTCATGCCCTACGCAATCCTATAAGTGCTTTAACCTGCTTTACATCACTGGTGAGAAATGCAGACTTACTCTAATGTTCAAAATTGGTATGAAGTATATAATGGCGTAACGTTATCAAGGGGACATGTAATGGCAATCAATGTATTTGAGGGTGGGCGACGAATTGCAAAATTTATCGCCGTCGTTTGGATAATTGGTTGGTGTACAGCGGCCTTTTATGATGGACGTAGTATCTATGAAAACTGTGCTATAGCTATGCCGATTATACAAAAGCAGGTAGAACTCGTTAGCGAAGCTAAAAGACAAGGGGAAGATGTTACAAAATCTATAGCCGGAGACAAACTGATGGAATTTGAAATTAAATATCCATTGGCTCTTTATATATGTGGGCAAGAAGCTAGAGATGGGCAATGGTTGCCTCAACTTCTAAAAGATTTAGGACAAAAGGTGCTTGGGGTAATCAGTGGCCTCTTTTTTCTTTGGGCGTTTACATGGGTAATTGGTTGGAACGTGCGTGGCTTTATGGTCATTCCAAGAGGGCAGGATCAAAGAAAATTATAAGCAGGTTAAATATAAATTCACTCTTTAGCCAGATGATCTAATAACTCACCAGCAGCAGTATCGAGTGCCTCAGACATAGTTATAGTCCCAACAACATTAATGCTATGTAACCGCATATACTTCATATGAGAAAAGGTTTTCTCTATGATAACCCGGACGGAGTACGATTGATTAGGTATACAGACAGGATGAAAAAATGAAAACCTTAATTATTCTAGCGTTTGGATTACTTATAACAAACAACGTTTACGCCAGTGGAATTTATGGAAATTTCTTTGACAGTTCAGACTTATTGACTCCAAAAGGTCAGTTTGAGCAAGAGCGAAAAGAAGATACGAGTAGAATCGACGAAGAGAAAGAACAACGATTTAAGCGTCAATACGAGCAACAGAAGCGCGAGGAACAAGATGAAGAAGAAATGAAAAAACTTCACAGATAAGACAAGTCACCATGCATAAAGCTATTTTGATAATGCTACTGTCTATTGTAAGCAGTAGTGCGATGGCGGAGTGGACGCTTGTGCAAACTGGTAAAGAATCCAATGAATATATCGACCTAGCCACTATCCGCGTATCAGGCAATCTAGCCAAAATGTGGACTTTGACGAACATCTCAAAGAACATAAAAAACATAAAGGCTGGAGAAAAGGCTTTTGCTGTGAAGACAGTATATGAGTATGACTGCAAGAAACCTCAGAGTAGATTACTCTTTGTTTCTTGGTACAACGACTACATGGGGACGGGAGGAATTGACCATTCGTCTAAAACCCCTAATTCTAAATGGAAGGCGGTAGTGCCTGGGTCAAATAGTATTATGGAAATTCGTTGGGAATTCGCCTGTGGGAAGTGATGGGTGAATGAAAAATACACCATGAAAAAACTACTGTTAACTTTAATGCTGTCTATTGTAAGCAGTAGTGCGATGGCGGAGTGGGTTGAGGTTGGCGAGAGTGGAGAAGAAACAGAGGCCATCACCGCCTACGCTGACCCTGACACTATTCGGAAAACAGGCAACAGGGTGAAAATGTGGGCTCTGGTTGACTACAAGACAGATGAGGAAGAATTCGGCATCTTATCAGCAAGGCAAAAAGAGGAATATGATTGCAAGGAAAAGAAACAACGGATACTTTTTATAGCTTTTTACTCTGGACATATGGGCAAGGATGAAACAGTCGAGATTCTCAGTGAACCGGAGAGCAGCTGGCAACAACCCCTGGCGGGCGGCTTAGCCGAAGCTTTATTGGAATTTGCTTGCGGCGGTTTCTACCCCAAACTACCACGAACCTTCCCCAGTGTGAGCAGTAATGCGGTGGCGGAATGGGTTGAAGTCAGCCGGAGTGTAGAGAAAGGAGTTGCTCTCTACGCCGACCCCGCAACCATTCGAAAGTCCGGCAATATGGCCACGATGTGGGAGCTGATGGACTCCAAAACGGCTGGGGAAGGCACAGGTCCTGGCAATAAATTTATACATTCATTAGTGTCACAAGCGGAATACGACTGCAAGGATGAGCGAATCCGGTTCCTTGACTTTATTGGCTTCTCAGAGAATATGGGCAAAGGTGAGCTAATCGAAAGTCAGATTACGCCCATCTCAGAGTGGAAGCTAATCTTACCTGAAGACATTACTTATAAAAAAATGTGGGAATTCGCCTGTGGGAAGTGATGGGTGAATGAAAAATACACCATGAAAAAACTACTGTTAACTTTAATGCTGTCTATTGTAAGCAGTAGTGCGATGGCGGAGTGGGTTGAGGTTGACACTAGCCGCCGTGTTGGACTTACCACCTACGCTGACCCTACTACCATTCGCAAGTCCGTCAACAAAGTAGAAATGTGGGTTCTGTATGATTACAAGACGGCACGGACAAATGCTAGAAAACCGTATATGTCAGTTAAAGGACAATGGAGATACGACTGTAAAGAAGAGCAGCAACAACCCATTTATGAAATTCTACTTTCTGAAAATATGGCCAAAGGTGAAGTGATTGGAAAGGCCATCTATAAAGAGTCTGTCAAATGGCTACCAGTCACACCCGAAAGTATTGGCATGGCTTATTGGAAGCTAGCCTGTGGGGAGTAATAGGCGGATGAAAAATACGAAGTGGAAAAGTGTGTGCTGACTGTGTTTCAGCGGGATAGAATACAGATAAATATCACCGTAATTTGGGAAAAAATAATTTGCAGAAGACAGAAAAGGGTGTAAGGCGCATATTCCTTAGTAGGCGGAAACTATGAAAACCATATTGGTTGCTTTGTTGTTAGTTTCATCCAGTGTATTCGCACAAAGCTACGGTGGCGAATGGCAGCAAAGACAATTGCAACAACAACAATGGCAACAGTATAACCAGGTAGACCCATATCGCCAGAACATGCAACAAAGAAGAATGCAACAAAACTTCTTGGACCAGCAACATCAGAATCAGCAAAACCCACAGCAGCTAGAGCAACAGTTATACGAGGAAGAGCAGACTAGTCCAGGACTACCGATTTTCGAATTGGACTTTTAAATAACAGTTATAGGTAACTACTCTCACGCGCGCGAGTGTAACCTGGGATGGTCTTAGGGGTGTTTCCTTATTAACCTTTATAAAACTTATAACCACCAATAAAACGCTTTGGGAATTATATACTTAACGATCCCACAATATAGATGTATAATAATCTTAGGATAAGGAAATGGAGGTATTATACATGGATAGTTTGCTTCAATTTACACAAAAGTTCTCTACGCCTGAAATTTGCATCAAGCATCTAACAAAAATACGCTGGGCAAATGGTGAGTATTGTCCTCATTGCGGAAGTTACGATAAGATATACCATTACAGCGATGATCTGCGGCACAAGTGTAGCGTATGCCGTAAAGTATTTAGAATCATTGCGGGCACTATTTTTTCAGATAGCCAGATTAAGATGTTGCCGCAGTGGTTTGCAGCAACCTGGATTGACACTTGCCACAGCAAAGGTATCTCCAGTTTGCAACTATCCAAGGACATTGGAGTAACACAAAAGACTGCGTGGCACATGTTGCAACGCATTCGTAAGGCAGCAGGTAACAACAGAGGTTCAATGTTAGGAGGAAGTATTGAGGTAGATGAAACTTACCTTGGCGGCAAAGAAAAGAACAAGCATCTGTCCAAGAGGACAAAAGGAAACCAGGGACGCAGTACAAAGACCAAGACCGTAGCTTTCGGAATAAAGGAACGCGAAGGCAAAACCAGGGTGTTCCATGTTAAAAGTGCAAATGCAGCCAATATTCTGCCACACATTATCAAAAATGTTGCTCTTGGTTCCACCGTACATGCTGACGATAATCGTGCGTATTCCTCACTTGACAACTTCTATGATGTAAACCGGGTTAATCATAGCGCAAAGGAATACGTAAGGGGTGCTGTACATACAAACGGGATTGAATCTTTCTGGGCTTTGGTCAAAAGATCATACATTGGTATTCATCACCATTGGAGCAGCAAGCATACGCAGAAATATCTTGATGGATGTGTTTTTCGATTGAATACAAAGAAGCTGGCTCACCATGAACGAGTATCCATTTTGCTGCATCAAGGTATGACAACCAGACTTTCCTACAAGGAATTAATCGCATGAGCAATATACTTAATTTTGAAAAGGTATTGCTACATACTGCACATCCTTATGCAGAGAAGGCGCCTGCAACACCATTCATTAAATGGGCCGGTGGAAAGCGGTCTTTGATTCCTTCACTGATAAAGTATTTTCCCGAACATACTGGTACTTACTGGGAGCCGTTTGTTGGTGGTGGAGCGATGTTTTTTACTATGGCAAATCGTATTGACAGGGCAATATTATCCGATACTAACGAGGAACTGATTATTACCTATCAGGAAGTGAAAAATAACGTCAGCGAATTGATTGAAGTCCTGCGGATGCATGAAGTACATCATAAGAATGAGAGCTATTATCTACATATGCGGGCACAACAACCGGAAATAGCAATAGAGATCGCCGCACGATTTATCTACTTGAACAAGACTTGTTACAATGGCTTGTATCGGGTAAATAAGGCAGGGAAATTCAACGTTCCTAAGGGACGTTACAAAAATCCAGCAATTTGCAACGAAAGCAGTTTGCATGCAGCCAGTGCCGTATTACAGAAGGCCATTATCAAACTTGGTAGTTTTAAACGGGTCGTAAAGCCCGGTGCTGATGACTTTATATATTGTGATCCGCCTTACCATAATTGCTTCACGGAATATCAGGCGGGGGGGTTTAGCGAAGATGATCAGGAATGTTTGCACAATACTGTTAATGACTGGATAGAATCAGGTGCAATGGTAATGCTAAGTAATTCTGACACACCCTTTATTCGTCGTCTCTATCGGGGGGGGGGGGGGCGCACTACAGAACGCATAGCATAGAGGCCACGCGCCTTATTAATTCAAAAGCTTCTGGTCGCGGTGCCAGTGCCGAAGTCATCATCACCTCTTATGACTAGAGGTAGCAGGGCAAATACACGCGGAAAGACACTGGAGAACGCCATTTTTGATTTACTCAGTGAGGAATATGAGGCGGTCTCATCATTACGGTTTTTTGCACTGCGTGATCTGAAACAACCCATATTTGCCGAACAATGCACGATAGGTCACGATATATACGGAAAGCAAAGACGAATTGATTTCATTTTATATCATCCGCAGCGTTGGCCGAGTTGTCTGGTTATTCAATGCAAGTGGCAGTCCTCTGTTGGAAGTGTTGATGAAAAATATCCGTTTGAGGTGCTTTCAATTCAACTCAATGAGTTTCCGACCATTATCGTTTTAGATGGTGGTGGATATGGGAAAGGGGCTGAAATGTGGGTTAAGGGACAAGCGGGTAAAAACAAGCTCTTACATGTCCTAAGCCTCGGAGGGATAAGTAAGTTTTGTAGTCAAGGGAGAATTTAGGGATCGTCAAGTATATAATTCCCAAAATAAATTAACGTTGTGATTACAGAATCATTCGATTATCATAAACGCAACATTGTTGCATAACACTATTTATGTTAACCAGGTTTTATTCACGGGCAGAAGAAATGATCCAGAACACCGGTGACCGGGTGACGTCTGCTAGGGTTCGTGTTCTAGGCATCTTGCTTGCAGAAAAACAGGCCATTACACATCACGAAATAGAGGAACGTGTGAGTGATGATCATCCGCTTGACCGGGTTACGCTATACCGTATTCTTGAATGGTTAAGTAAAAGGGATTTATGTAGTTGTTACCGGACTGCCATGTAACGGGGTAATCTGTTTGGCTAACTCAAATGTTCGCTGTTTCAGCGTGGAAAGCAGGTTGTCATAGGCATCGGTATTGGCGAAGAGGCAGGCTGTGAGACCAGTCACCTCCCCGGACTCAATCTTGAGAGGGCCGTTGATAGATTAACTGCTCCAACACGGTGCAGTAGATTTTCCCTGCCTTATCGGTAAGGATTTCCTCAATGAGAGATTGCATTCCTTGAAAATCCGATCTCTGGTCAGCTCACAATATTTGGGCTCTTTCTCAAGACCAACGGCTTGCCGACCATGTCGGATCGCTTCTATCATAGTAGTGCCCGATCCGACAAACGGATCAAACACCGTGTCCCCGATAAACGAGAATATCTTGATGCAGCGTTTCGGCAGTTCTCTTGGAAATGGGGTCTCATGACCAATCCGTTTCCTGCTCTCTCCATTGAATGACCATGACCCCAACGACCATTCCTTAAATTCCTCGGCGCTAATATCGTTGTTTCCAGGGCGCTCACGTTTCCACGTATCTTTATAGAGCACAATAATGGTTTCCACAGGGGCAATGACATGAGGGGCGCTGGCTGACTTCCAACTCCCCCATGCCGTGCGACGGGAGATATTGCCTTCATTCCACAGAATAGTCGCATGATAGCACCACCCGGCCTCCATTGCTAATCGCGTGATGTCTGCTGAAAGCGGTTGCTTGCCATTCTTGTTTTTATCCAGCGAGACATTGACGCATAAGCGACCGGTCGATTTCGTCCAATGAAAACAATTCGTCAGCCACTGTTTAGAAAAGTTCAAATAGGCGTCGTAGGGCAATGAATCATCTTGTTGGGCACCAGAATATGCTTTGCCAACGTTATAGGGGGGAGAGGTCACAATTAAATCCACGCTTTCTCTCGTGATCGAAGCACGGAGTGTGGCGTCTCCCTGGATCAAGCGGTGAACGAGTGGGGAGTGAGCAAAAAGCACATCCACAGCCGAATCCAAGAGGCCGGTCCCTACGGCGCTCATTGGACAAGCCCCTGATACGTTAAGCGTTTGCCAATGGCCGCATCACAGACGCTTTCAATGCGGTGCATGGTCTCCCGGCCACAACGTCCTTCATTGAGCCTGAACGAAAATTCATGAATATAACGCGATAAATGCTTGACGGATACTTGATGGAATGTGCCGTTCAGTCCACGTTTTAAGACCGCCCAAACGCTCTCAATGCCAATGGTTTACGGCTTGGTGCTGATAGCCTTTACGCTCAATGCCTCGATAGGCGGCATGGTCATCCGTATAGAGCGTGCTGCCTATTTCTATCGCCTCTTGAATCTCCGTCCACAGCGTAAGCCGATCCGTCGCAGGCACTGGCAGGGCCACGGTCTTGCCACCACGCTCCCTCATGCCGAGGACGGGTTGTTTGCCAACTGTCCCGGCTTTCGGTTTATCCCCTTTCTTCCAGTGCTTGTTCCGTTCTTTCCCGCCCACATACGTTTCGTCGATTTCTACGATTCCTGAGAGACGGGTAAGATCGCCACGGCAAGCCTCTCGAATCCGATGCAACGCAAACCAGGCGGACTTATACGTGACTCCAATTTCTTTGCTTAATTGCATAGCGCTAATGCTCTTTCGAGAAGTCATGACGGTGTAAATGGCATAGAGCCATTTGTGAAGTCGAATGTGTGATTTTTCAAAAATGGAACCGGTCCGAACACTAAAATGCTTGCCGCATCCTCGACAGTCATACATCCCTTTTCGTTTTCCCGATCTTGTATAGACCGATAGGCTTTGACATGTCGGGCAAGACACACCATATTTCCAGCGACGATCCTCAAGGTACTGTCGTGCGGTTTCCTCGTCAGGAAACATTTCCATCAACTGGTAGACACTGATTGCAGTATTGATCTTATAAGGCATGGCATCCTCCTCTCATGATAAGAGAATTATACCACAATATTTTCCGGTGTAAAGTATATAGTTCCCAAAAAAAAGGGGGGGAACCTTTCAATCCAGTTACAATAAAAAAGGCGCTTACCAATATTAATTTAGGTTAAATCTTTCGAACTCTCAGTAAAAGATTTGAATTGAATCTACCTGTAAGTCAATAAACCCAAGGTTCTTCCAGAGCTTTCACATTTATAAAACAAGAAAACATTAAAAGTTTGAATGCCCGCTTTTGTTACAAAGCTGACATTGGTGAGCATAAGTTTTCACCTTTCTATTTATTATGGAAAATACTTTCTGTATTTATCCAATATTGTGTGCTATCTCACAGAAAATACTGTTGAAAGTGATTAATCTCCACATATTTACTGTTTATATCGGAGGTAATTATGAATGCAAGCTTAGTTAAGCTAACTAGCGTATGTTTGGAGCTTCGAATGAACCCGACTAATATTACTGAGCTTAGAATTAAGTTGCTATTCAAGAAATCAGAAGGCAGGGCTACTGAAAGTGATTTAAAACATTTGGACAAGTTAGTAAAGTTGATTCAAAAAACAAAAGCGGATTCGGTAACATTGGAAGAGGATAAGAGGTTTATGGAATATGCTTAATGGATGATTGATGCGTTGGAGATCAAATCCATCAAAGATGTACCAGATACCTCTATAGACTATAGACTATAGATTATAGTAAAAAGAAGTAGATTCATGAAAACAGTTATTGTTATTGGTGCTGTTGAGAGGAGTCGAACCTCTGACCTACTGATTACGAATCAGTTGCTCTACCAACTGAGCTACAACAGCCTGAAGGGATAGGAAACTCAAGGATTATAGAGGGTTGGAATACAGCCAGCAAATTAGAATGCGTAGATATAGATGAAGAGAAGAGTAAGAGTATTAGGCAAATGTTTTTAATCACGCCAAAACGCGCGTATTTTCGACCAAGCTTTTGTTGTTTAGAAAACCAGGTGTCTGTGGATGTTCCGTCCGTAGATTTTATAGGTCCTATCCATTGTTCGCATTACTAAACAAGCAGAGAATAAGGTTTTTTTCAAGATGTTTGCATCGCAGCTGGTAGGACGAGAGGGGCTGACCTTGCATCTGGGTACTTATTATAGGGCACATTCTTGTAATATTTTCTGTTAATTTCGGCTAACATCGTCAAACGTCTGGACATTCCTGCAAAATTGCGGCAAAATTATTACATGACTTTAGAAGCTGTGCCAGCAAAAAATATTCTAGTCCTCCATGGGCCCAACCTGAACCTTCTAGGTAGCCGCGAACCAGAAGTCTATGGTAGCAATACGTTAGATGAAATTAACAGGAGTTTATGTAAAATAGCGAAAGATGCAGGCGCAAATCTGGTTAATTTTCAGAGCAACAGCGAGTCTGAGTTAATAAGCCGTATCCAACAGGCAATTGGGGATAGAACTGACTTTATTATCATTAATCCGGCTGGGTATACTCACACTAGTGTTGCTTTGCGCGACGCCTTGGCAGCTGCACGGTTGCCGTTTATCGAAGTTCATCTTTCCAATATTTTTGCGCGTGAATTTTTTCGCCGTAAATCGTATTTTTCTGATCTTGCATTGGGTGTTATCAGTGGCTTGGGTGCCAAAGGTTATTACCTGGCGCTAGAGTATGCGCTTAATGCTCGTTAATTGGAGTTGTATAAATAGAGATAAGATCTTTTTGGATTAATAAAAGGTTTTGCCGAATTAGGGCCTGATACTATCTATAAATAGCCGCGTAGTTTTCCTTCGCAAAGTATTTTGATCAATGACAATTAGCACGATTACTCGGTAACCTTTTTAAGCATATTTAAAATACAGAATCTATTTAATACCCACAATTCTCGGCAAAACAGTATCACAACAAAATGGGATAAATACGCAAAACGTACAATAGTCATCCAAAAGTTTGTTATTTATAAGTGCCTTAAATGGGATATTACCCTAGGAGGGCTGTTATGGATCTGAGGAAACTTAAAAAATTAATTGATTTGGTTGAAAAATCAGGCATCTCCGAATTGGAGATCACCGAAGGAGAAGAAAGGGTTCGTATCAGCAAGTCTGGCGCTGGAGCGCCGATTCATGCTGCTGTGTCGCCATCCGTGGCATCTGCCGCACCCACGTCAGCAGCCATAGCTACAACGCAAGCCGTAGAGGAGTTACCAACGGGTCATGTAGTGAAAGCGCCTATGGTGGGGACGTTCTATCGTACATCTTCCCCTGGCAGTGACCCATTTGTAGAGGTGGGGCAAGCAGTTAAGGTGGGCGACACCTTGTGCATCATTGAAGCGATGAAACTCCTCAACGAAATTGAATCCGACAAAGAGGGCACTATCAAGGCAATCTTGATAGAGAATGGTCAGCCTGTGGAATACGGTGAATCATTATTTGTGATTGAATGATTTTCACTAGGGAATTTCTTTGGGAGTTAGAGGATTGAAAGGGCAATTCGTATCTTTGCCGTTCAAAATAGAGTTGACCTAGATAAATTAAATATGTTTGAGAAAATACTTATAGCCAATCGTGGCGAGATTGCTTTGCGAATTCAGCGCGCT
Organism: Nitrosomonadaceae bacterium; assembly: GCA_965248035.1. GTDB lineage: Bacteria > Pseudomonadota > Gammaproteobacteria > Burkholderiales > Nitrosomonadaceae > BJGV01. The sequence continues at coordinate 884,166 of OZ252054.1, read as the reverse complement.
TGCCGGGAGATGGGTATCAAAACGGTGGCAGTGCACTCCGAGGCAGATACCGAAGCAAAATATGTAAAACTTGCCGATGAGTCTGTTTGTATCGGGCCAGCGTCTCCAGATCAGAGTTATCTTAATATCCCTGCAATTATCAGCGCAGCAGAAGTAACTGATTCCGAAGCCATTCATCCCGGTTACGGGTTTCTTTCAGAGAATGCAGATTTTGCTGAGCGGGTGGAAAAAAGTGGATTTGTCTTCATCGGCCCACGTCATGAAACCATTCGCCTAATGGGCGATAAGGTTAATGCAAAAAACGCCATGAAGAAAGCTGGTGTAGTTTGTGTTCCCGGCTCCGATGGCGCATTACCAGAGTCTCCTGGGGAGATTAAGGAAATTATCCGTGCCATTGGTTATCCAGTTATTATAAAGGCATCAGGTGGTGGGGGAGGACGTGGAATGCGAGTGGTGCACACTGAAGCGGCGCTATTGAATGCAGTCATCATGACTCGCAATGAAGCTCAGACAGCATTTGGTAATCCCATGGTATATGCAGAAAAATTTATGGAAAATCCACGGCATATCGAATTCCAGGTTCTGGTTGACGAGCACCGTAACGCTATTTACTTAGGGGAAAGGGATTGTTCGATACAACGCCGTAATCAGAAAATCATCGAAGAAGCGCCGGCCCTTGGCCTTTCTCCAAGGCAACGCGATAAGATAGGATCCCGTTGTGCCGATGCTTGTCGCCGCATTGGTTATCGTGGTGTAGGTACGTTCGAATTCCTGTTTGAGGAAAAAGAATTTTATTTCATTGAAATGAACACGCGTCTGCAGGTAGAACATCCCATCACTGAGGCAGTTACCGGCATTGATTTGGTACAGCAGCAGATTCATGTTGCCGCAGGTGAGAAGCTTCACATTCGACAGCGGGATGTCATGCAAAAGGGGCACGCCATCGAGTGTCGAATCAATGCCGAAGATCCTTATAAGTTTATTCCATGTGCTGGCCGTATTACTCGGTATCATGCACCCGGTGGACCCGGTATTCGTGTTGATTCCCATGTTTATCATAATTACATGGTGCCACCGAATTACGATTCCTTGATTGGTAAAGTAATCGCCTATGGTGATAGCCGCGAACAAGCTATTGCTCGTATGCGTATTGCGTTGTCGGAAATGGTAGTTGAAGGGATTAAGACCAATATTCCATTACATCTTGATTTATTATATGACGCAGCATTTTTGCGTGGTGGTGCCACCATTCATTATCTCGAGCAGATGCTTGTGCAACATAACAAGCAAGGGTAGAAATGACTTTTAGCCACATATTGCTGATGTCCACAGATACAGACAAAATAAACGCGATACAGCTCATATGCTAAGCAGGTTTGGTTTAGCCAAACAGATTTTATCCATGCTTTAATATGTCTTGGACTGCTCTCACCATTCAGACTGGCGCCGCTCATGCCGAAGTATTAAGTGACGCATTAATTGAACTTGGGGCCTTGTCAGCAGACATTCATGATGCCGCTATCGGAACTCAGCACGAGCAGTTCTTGTTTGAAGAATCTGATGATGAATTCCCAGAAAAAATCTGGTCTACGGTAGAAATAACCGCTCTCTTTGATGAAGCTGCGGATGTGCTCACAATCGTGCAAACTGTGGCACAAGCCGTCCAGCTCCCCTCTCTGCCCGCCTACCGATTAAAGCAAGTGGAGGAGCAGGATTGGGTACGCCTTACGCAGTCGCAATGTGACCCCATTAAAATATCATCAAGGTTGTGGATTGTGCCTAGTTGGCATCAAGCACTTGATCCTGCAGCCATTAATCTGATGCTCGATCCTGGACTAGCTTTTGGCACTGGTAGCCACCCCACTACCCAACTGTGCCTTGCCTGGCTTGTCGAAAATTTACGAGGCGGCGAAGATGTTCTCGATTATGGTTGCGGATCCGGCATACTAGCTATTGCTGCGCTGAAGCTGGGTGCGGGTCGTGTGGTAGGAATAGATATAGATCCTCGCGCGGTTGAATCAAGTCATGACAACGCTGCACGGAATCAATGTGATCGAGCGGAATTTTATACAACTAATTTTATGCCCAGGGCAGATCAGACAACCGATGCGTGGGCAGATGTGGTTGTTGCAAATATACTTGCCACTCCCTTGATCATGCTTGCTCCGATACTGACGTGCGCTACTAGAAATAATGGGCGCATTGTGCTTTCTGGCATACTCAAGGAACAAGTAAAAGAAGTAGAGCGCGCTTACCAGCAATGGTTTAGGATGCACATCGCAAGGGAGCTGGAAGGCTGGGTGCTACTGATAGGAACAAGAAAGTGAAATTGTTATTGGGAAACACATATTATGGCACTGGTAACTCGTTGTCCTAATTGTGTCACTGCCTTTCGGGTGACTCCACAGCATTTGCAGATGCAAGGTGGCAGCGTACGTTGTGGGCATTGTTCCCAAGTTTTCAATGGCTTTACTGCTCTAACTACGGTGCAGGAGTCAGAAACCGATGGTTTCTCAAAGGCGCCGGGTGCGGGAGCGCCGCAAAAAGACACACTGGAGGCGCTGGCCACAGAGATATCAGCGGAGGAAGAGCCGATTCTGGCAGCGTCAGATGTGACTAATGCAGCGCAGGAAAACTACACTTTCGATGCTGCACCCCCACCACCTAGGCCCCCGCGTATATGGGGGTTTGCTAGCATATTTCTTTTGGTTGTGCTGACGGGACAGATTGTCTATCTATATCGTTCGGAGCTCTCAATTATCGCGCCTGGTACCAAGCCATATCTGGAACAATACTGCAAAATTTTAAATTGTACGATTCCGCTACCACAACAAGCAGAGCTACTGAGCATTGAGTCATCTGAAATGCAACCGGGTACAGCACAACACTCTAGCCTCATTACGATTACCGCAATAGTGCGCAATCGAGCCACCTTCCCACAAGCATTTCCCGCAATTGAACTTACTCTCACCGATACGCAATCCGATATGCAAGACCGGGATCTTGCAAGTCGTATTTTCACCCCCGGCGAGTATCTTGAAGAAGATGTCAATCCTTCTAAAACTATTGCGCCCAGTAACGAAATTAGCGTAACGCTATATATTGATAGTGGCGACTTAAACGCAACTGGATATCGTTTGGTTTTGCTTTACCCTTAGTCCCCTAGTACAATGTTTATTAATCACCGTGACGTATTTATCTGAGCCGAAATCGGTGTTAAATAAAAAATACTAATTAATTATTGGTCTGTACTTAAGGGACAGCTGGATTATATAAAGAGCCTGTCAAATCAAGTATTGGCTCTCTTAACAGAATGACAACCGAAACCTTGGTCGAAATCAAAGATCTACACTTTTCCTACGACGAGCGCGCTGTCCTTAAGGGCATCAATATGACCATGTCGCGCGGCAAGGTTATTGCCGTTATGGGCGGCAGTGGTTGCGGCAAGACTACATTGTTACGTTTGATCGGAGGTGTGGTAGTCCCCTCTTCGGGCTACGTCAAAGTCGCCGATCAAGTGGTGCATAAACTCGGCAGAAATCAGTTGTTTCTTCTGCGTAGAAAAATGAGCATGCTGTTCCAGTTTGGCGCGTTATTTACAGATTTGTCGGCGTTTGACAATGTGGCATTCCAGATGAGGGAACATACTGACCTTCCGGAATCTGTGATTCGCGATCTAGTGCTTATGAAACTGCACGCTGTCGGTCTGCGCGGTGCTCATAATTTGATGCCAGCAGAGCTATCGGGTGGAATGGCTCGACGAGTAGCGCTGGCGCGCTCGATCGCTCTTGATCCGATGCTCGTTATGTACGATGAGCCATTTGCAGGGCTCGACCCTATTTCACTGAGTGTCATTGGAAATTTGATTCGACGTCTGACGGATGCATTGGGTATGACCTCAATTGTGGTGACGCATGATGTGGAGGCGTCTTTGAAAATTGTAGACTATGTTTATTTTATTTCAGAAGGGGTAATAGCTGCACAAGGTACGCCAGCAGAAGTGAGTGAATCTGTTTCGCCCTTCGTGCATCAGTTTGTGCATAGCGAGGAGGATGGCCCGGTTCCATTTCACTACCCTGCCGAGAAATATGCAACCGATTTGAATTTGGAGAGCAGCTTTGCCTAGACGCATTGTCATTGGCATCCGGGGAGTCGGTCATCGAGTGATAGACAGTATTTGGCGACTTGGCTACGCAAGTCGTTTTTTTACGTTGACGTTGCTAAAATCAGGCGTCAGCATGCGACGTTTCAGTCTGATCATTCGGGAACTTTATTTTACCGGTGTGTTAACGCTGATCATTATCCTGGTGTCGGGACTGTTTGTTGGCATGGTGCTTGGTTTACAAGGGTATGAAACATTGCAAAAATACGGCGCAGAAACGGCCGTAGGTACACTAGTAGCGTTATCCTTGGTGCGGGAGCTAGGGCCGGTTGTAGCCGGATTATTGTTTGCCAGTCGTGCCGGTTCTGCCATTACAGCAGAAATTGGTTTAATGAAAGCCACCGAGCAACTGGAAGCGATGGGGATGATGGCTGTGGATCCAATTGCGAGGGTAGTTGCGCCACGATTTTGGGCTGGAGTGATTTCGATGCCGCTCTTGGCAGCAATATTTTCTGCGATGGGCATATTCGGTGGTTATTTGGTTGCAGTAGTGCTTATCGGTGTGGATGAGGGTTCGTTTTGGTCACAAATGCAAAGTGCGGTGGATTTTAGGTTCGATATTGTCAACGGCATTATTAAAACTTGCGTTTTTGGTGTGGCTGTAACGGCAATTGCAGTGTTCGAGGGGTATGATGCGCAGCCTACGGCGGAGGGGGTGTCCGGCGCAACTACTCGCACTGTGGTAACTTCAGCGCTTGTGATATTGGGGCTAGATTTTGTTTTGACCTCATTCATGTTTAGAGGAGTAGGCTGATGCAGCGGACGACAATGGACTTGTGGGTAGGACTGTTTGTTATTGCGGGGATTGGTGCGCTACTAATACTAGCGTTGAAGGTAGGAAACCTGGGCACCTACAGTGAGGCACAAAGTTATACCCTAATTGGAAATTTTGAGAATGTTGGCGGCTTGAAAATCCGTGCACCGGTAAAAAGTGCCGGTGTGGTAGTAGGACGCGTGATGGATATACAGTTTAGCACGAAGACTTTCGAGGCTGCAGTAACTATGAAGATAGACAAACGTTATCAGTTTCCAAAGGATACGTTTGCGAGCATTCTTACTTCGGGGCTTTTGGGTGCGCAATACATTGGTCTGGCTGCGGGTGGCGAAGAGGGCATGTTGAAGAGCGGTGACAAGATCATGAAAACCAATTCGGCTCTAGTATTAGAGGAGATGATTGGACGGTTCTTGTTTGACAAAGCTTCAGAGGACGGTGATGGTGGGGATGGTGGTACATTCTAAACGTAGCTACGGCGTTGTTCTGTGCCAGTGCTGGGTTTTTTGTGTAAAAGTATAATTAATTTTAGAGAGAGTTTTATGAAACCATATTTTGGCATGGCTATATTATTGTCTACGTTGTTACTGGCGCCCACCACGTGGGCGACTGAAATTAGCCCAGATATTCTGGTGGACCATACTGCGCAAGAGATTATCGCAATTATCAAGCAGGATAAGGAAATTCAGTCTGGTAATAAAGCCAAGATTCTTGCTCTGGTTGAATCTAAAATATTGCCCCATTTCAATTTTACGCGCATGACTCGGCTTGCCATGGGCAAGAATTGGCCTAAGGCTACACCCCAGCAGCAGCGGGAAATAGTGAAAGAATTTCGTACCTTGCTGGTACGCACTTACTATAAAGCTCTGTCACTTTATAGCGACCATACTATAAAGGTAACTCCGCTTAAACTTTTGGCAGGAGCTACTGATGCTACGGTAAAAACACAGGTGATACAAAGCCACGGCCAACCTGTGCCTATCAACTACAGTATGGGAAAAACTAATAACGGTTGGAAAGTGTACGACGTAACAGTGGCGGGGATAAGTTTGATCATTAATTATCGCGGTTCTTTCAATTCCCAGATTCGCAAGGGTGGCGTTGAGGGACTGCTCAAAAAACTAGCTGAGAAAAATCGTGCGTTGGACGCGAAAGACAAAGAGAAAAGTGCTGCGCTAGTTAAACAATTCAAGATGGCGTGAGATGATTTTACGTGATGGCGACAAATTATGTGTCCAGGGACCGATAACCATAGGCAATGTCGCGTCCGTGATTGAACAAGGCATCGCTTTGTTTGATCGCCCTGACTTAGTGATTGATATGGCACAAGTGACTGAGGTGGATTCATCGGCCGTCAGTATGTTATTGGAATGGCAGCGTAAAGCACAAGGACATAACCAGCAACTATATTTTTCGAATACGCCAAAAAATCTGAAGAATCTTGCCCGATTATATGGTGTTTCTGAATTGATTTCGCTTGCATAAACCACAAATCATTTATGAGGGCGTGTATAGCGCCATCAATAGACGCCACTAAACGACACAGATAGAACTAGTTGCGGCCTTGTCTCTATCCATGCAATGAGATAAGCGAACGATCCGTGTGGCGGTTGTACGCGGAATCCGTGACGAATATTTTCCCCAATTTATTTTCCCAATGATCCCGGCAATTGAAGTCAAAAAAGTGTGCAAGCGTTTTGATACGACGCATGCTCTGGCGGGCGTCGACCTTGAAATCAACGTGGGTGATTTTTTTGCTTTGCTCGGTCCCAACGGCGCAGGCAAGACTACGTTGATCAACATACTAGCGGGGTTGACGCTGGCTAGCAGTGGTAGCTCCTGCGTAATGGGGCACAATGTTGTGACTAACTATCGTGAAGCTCGTCGTATGCTCGGGGTGGTGCCGCAAGAGTTGGTGTTCGACCCGTTCTTCACGGTACGAGAAACCCTGTCCATTCAATCTGGTTATTATGGTCTAAAAAACAATGACTTCTGGATAGACGAGATAATCTATCACCTGTATCTTACGGACAAAGTTAATGCCAACATGTGAACGTTATCGGGTGGCATGAAGCGGCGTGTGTTGGTAGCCCAAGCGCTGGTACACAAGCTGCCAGTGATTGTGCTGGATGAGCCCACCGCTGGGGTAGATGTGGAATTACGCCAGGCACTTTGGCGCTTCATCAAGCAACTGAACCACGATGGTCATACTATTGTGCTTACCACTCATTATCTGGACGAAGCAGAAGCGCTATGTAGTCGAGTCGCCATGCTAAAACAAGGAAAAATCGTCGCCCTCGACAGCACTAGAAATCTCATTAATAGCATCACCGGTTGTTCGGTACGACTGAGATTATCACCGGATGTACTGCCATCGGTGCTACAGCCGCTGATGGGGTGTTATGATGAAGGTTGCTACATTCTGGCAGTTAACGATTACTCCCAGCTCGAGAGTGTGCTAGCAGCGTTGCGTGTAGCACAGGTGCGGGTACTGGAAATGCAGTTGTTACAGCCCGACCTGGAAGAGGTTTTCGTGAAAATCATGGGTAGCACTGAAAACTTGGAACCTGTATGAGCGGTTTTTATACTCTACTCCATAAGGAATTGTTGCGATTTTGGAAGGTTGGCCTCCAATCCGTATTCGCACCAATGCTGGCCACGCTGCTTTATCTGTTGATTTTTTCCCATGTGCTAGAAGAACACGCGCAGGCATATCCCGACGTGGCGTACACGATTTTCCTGATCCCGGGTCTGGTGATGATGGCCATGCTGCAAAATGCTTTTGCCAATTCGGCATCCAGTCTGATTCAGTCAAAAGTATCCGGTAGTATCGTGTTTGTCTTATTGTCGCCACTGTCTTACATGGAAATATTTCTGGCCTATGTGCTGGCATCGGTAGTACGCGGATTGCTAGTAGGGCTGGGTGTTTATTTGGCGGCACTGATTTTTTTCGAATTGCCGTTGCGATCACTTTTGTGGGTCTTTCTATTTGCCTTGATGGGCAATGGATTACTGGGAGCGTTGGGTATTATCGCCGCTATCTGGGCTGAAAAATTTGACCAGCTTGCTGCATTTCAGAATTTCGTTATCTTGCCACTGACGTTCTTATCCGGTGTCTTTTATACTATCCATTCGTTGCCACCCTTTTGGGAGGGTCTGTCCCACTTCAATCCTTTTTTCTATGTGATTGACGGTTTCCGCTATGGTTTTTTTGGCGTTTCAGATATTTCACCCTACGTCAGCCTTGCGATTGTAGCGGCGTACTTTCTAGCAGTATCATGGATGACATTGCATATGCTTAAGACGGGTTACAAGCTTCGCCATTAAGATTTTTGCTTTATGTGGATCGATATAAAGCAAACGAAACACGTTGAATACTATTCGAAGAAAGGAGTCCAGAATGGTTACACCTGAACGCATAAAAACTCATATTGAAACTACCTTACCGTGTGATTTAGTACATGTGGAGGGTGACGACGGCCACCATTTCAGTGCCATTATTGTCAGTGCTGAATTTCGAGACAAGAATATGGTGCAGCAGCATCAACTGGTTTACCGTGCACTAGGGAAAAAAATGGAGCAAGAAATTCATGCGTTGTCCATGAAAACGCTAACACCGGAACAGTGGGCAGAAAGCAATAAGAGCTAGTGTTATCGCTTTTCACGCAACCAAGACTGGTTATAGAAATCGTTAGATATAGTTAAATTAAAAATGCAGTAACGTTAATGGCATATGGATCCTAATTTGATTGAGGTTCGTGAAATTTATACAGAGTTTGTGTCACTTGAAAAGAAAGAAAATGGCCCTATATCAATTACAGAAAACTGGTACAAGTATTTCCAGTATTGTTAGAAGCATATAAATTATATGGAGGCTATTATGACAACAATTACTCGTTATGAACCATGGGGCTGGTTAAATCAATTTCAAAGAGAGCTGGAGCGTACTTCTATATGGGGTTCCAGTGAGGGATCTATGGCCACAGCAGCGTGGGCGCCGGCCGTAGATATCAAGGAGGAGTCGGATAAATATGTCTTGCATGCAGATCTTCCGGGAGTGAAGTCTGAGGAAACAGATGTGAGCATGGAAGATGGAGTACTTACCATCAAGGGCGAAAAGAAATCTGAAGAAGTAACCGAAAAAGAAGGTTACAAACGGGTCGAACGTACTTATGGTTCTTTCCACCGGCGTTTTAGCTTGCCCGATACGGCAAATTCGGATGCGATATCAGCAAAATCTAAAGATGGCGTATTAGAGATCATTATTCCGAAGCGGGCAGCTGTCCTGCCAAAGAAAATTGCAGTTACATCTGTCGAATAAATTAAAACAGAATGAAATAGAGCCCGAGGGCTCCATTTCATATAACTGGTTATACGACTGGTTCCATCATCATCCGCATTTTTTGCATTGCTTTGACTTCAATCTGGCGGATACGCTCAGCAGATACTCCCAACTCATCAGCGAGTTCATGAAGTGTTACAGCGCAATTTTCCCGTAGCCAGCGAGCCTCAATAATGCGACGGCTACGTGTATCTAAATTAGCTAGAGCTTGCTCCAATCCTTTGCTACGTAGTTGGCTATTTTGTTTGGTTTCCAACACCTGTGAAGGTTCAACGCCGTTGGTAAGATAAGCTAGAGGACTGTAGCCGGATGTCTCATCATCGTCATGGGACAGAGGTTCAATCGAAATGTCACGTCCGCTAAAGCGAGTCTCCATCTCCACCACTTCTTTAGTTTTGACGCTCAATTGCTCTGCCACGGCATCAACCTCTTCCGGGTTCATGGTGTTCAGGCTCTGTTTCATGCTTCGCAGGTTAAAGAATAGTTTGCGCTGCGCTTTCGTAGCTGCAATTTTTACGAGTCGCCAGTTTCGTAGTATGAACTCATTGATTTCTGCCTTAATCCAGTGCACTGCAAACGATACTAGCCGTACACCACGTTCTGGGTCATAGCGTTTGACTGCTTTCATCAACCCAATATTACCCTCCTGAATCAAGTCAGCCTGTGGCAGGCCATAGCCTTTGTAGCCGCGAGCGATGGAAATCACCACGCGCAAATGCGATAATACTAATTGACGTGCGGCGTTTAGGTCGCCCTCGTCCCTCAGGCGCCGTGCCAGACTGGTCTCTTCCTCCTGGGAAAGAATAGGAAAACGATTGGCCGACTGGATATAGTTTTCAATACTACCGCCAGTTGTAGGCATCGTTAAAGCAAAAGTCATAGTATTCTCCTCATTTCTTAGTAGATTACGCAGATTTTAGCACTCTATTACTGAGAGTGCCAATTGTCTCGAAAAGTTCCTAGGGACAGATAACTTTTTCAACTACTTAGGTTCTATTTGCCAGAGATGCGTCGCAACTGACAGCCGCGCTCCTAACCAGCCTAGACAGGATGAAAATAGTAACAGGCTGATACTGTCTTCGAAAGAAAGATGGTACAAGTGCAAATCAACCGCATAGAGCTGTACCAAATCCGTCAATTCGCTATTTATAAAGTGAATTACAATGGCAATGATAAGCCAAGCTATAACTCCTCCTGCTACCCCTTGAATTGCACCAAAATAAAGAAATGGGCGGCGTATGAAATTACTGGTTGCACCAATTAACTTTGACACCTCGATCTCGTCACGTTTCGTAAGAATTTGCAAACGAATGGTGTTGAAAGTTACTACTACTAATGCAAAACTCAGTAGGGCAGTTAACATCAGTACTGCCAGCTGCCCAAGTTTGAGTAGTGCATCTAGACGCTTCGTCCAGGCGGAATCGAGTTGTATATATTCTGCCTTGGGCCACTTCTGTATTTCTGCACGTAATTGCTCTAGTGCTTCGGGTTCGGTGCTATTGGCATTAATTATGAAAGCATCGGGCAGCGGATTTTGCGTTAGGCTATCCACTATGTCAGTTAATTCACTTCCTTGCTTAAGCTGTTTCAAAGCGCTGTCCTTGGAAATGAACTGGAAATTAGCAACTTGTGGATGTTGTTTCAGGCGTGATTCAATTTTCGATATCGTAGCTTTGTCTGCATCCAGTTCTAGAAACAGGCTTAATTGTGGTGCTTCTGACATTTGCCCAGAAAAGGCCTGAAGGTTTCCCAGCAGCATGTAAACCCCTGTAGGTAGACTGAAGGCAACCCCTATTACGATAATGTTAAGCAGGTTGGCGAACGGCGCGCTTGCTAGCTGCCGCAGTGCTAGGAAAAAGGAATGCCAATGATGAGAAAGCCACGCTATCATATTTCTAGCTTCCCGTGATTTAGAGCTAGAATGCGTTCCTGGGATCTGCCAAGTATCTCGGCATCAGGGATGGCGATTAGAACCGTTACTCCAACTTGATGAAACGACTTGAACATATTCATGATGTCCTTGGAGTAGTCAGCATCAAGATTTGCAGTTGGTTCATCAGCTATCAGAATAGAGGGGCGATTAACTATAGCACGGGCAATACATAGTCGTTGCCGCTCACCACCCGAGAGTGTAATAGGGCGCGCTTTTTCCCTACTCAGCAATCCTACTTTGTCGAGAGCAGCACGCACTCGTCCGGTTGCTGACCAATGATCAAAACCGCAGATTTGCAACGGCAATAATACGTTATCAAATACGGAACGATCGAATAGAATTTTTTGATCTTGAAAAACCATCCCAAGATTGCGCCGTAGAAATGGTATTGCACGGCTCTTGAGCGTACTAACATTCTTGTTGTTGACAAAGATGCCGCCTAAGGTAGGACGTTCGATAGCTGCAATCAGCCTCAAAAGTGTGCTTTTGCCGGCACCTGAATGTCCGGTAATAAAGACCATCTCTCCCAGTTTAATAGTGAAGGCAATATTCTTCAGTGCATCGAACCCGTTTGGGTAACGCTTATAGACGTTGCTGAAGCTGATCATTTTGAAAAGTCACTAAACTGTGGAGGTGAAGAGAGAAAATGGTAAAAATCAATCAAACAAGGCGTCTACAAATTCTATTGCGTCAAATGGCCTTAAATCTTCCATGCCTTCACCTATTCCGATAAAGCGCAGTGGAATTAGGTTCTGCTGGCGTTGCCTGGCGATACTAGCGATTACGCCTCCCTTGGCGGTGCCATCAAGCTTAGTAAGTATAAGGCCTGTGACAACCAGCGCGTCATCGAACGCTTTTACCTGGCTAACCGCATTCTGGCCAGTGTTGGCATCTAATACCAACAATACTTCATGGGGTGCGCCCGGACTAGCTTTGGCAATGACTCGCTTCACTTTCTTAATTTCTTCCATTAGGTGTAATTGTGTGGCTAAACGACCAGCAGTGTCTGCCAATACGATGTCTATATTGCGCGCCTTGGCAGCGTTAATCGCATCGAATATCACCGCCGCTGGATCGCCTTTTTGCTGATCACTATTTTCCTGTGAAACGACGGAAACATTGTTGCGCTCACCCCATGTCATGAGTTGCTCACGCGCGGCAGCACGAAAGGTGTCGCCAGCGGCAAGTAGCAATGATTTCTCTTGAGACCGAAAGTAATGGGTAAGTTTGCCGATGGAGGTGGTTTTTCCAGCGCCGTTTACACCTGTCAGCATGATGATGAACGGTTTCTCTGTGCTAGTATCAAGGGGACGTGCAAGCGGTGCAAGCAACGCAATCAGCGCTTCCTTTAGTGCTCCTTTTAATTGCGTTGCATCAGTCAGCCCATCTCGTTTGACTCGATTACGTAGCGTATCAAGCAACCAAGTAGTCGCATTTATGCCAATATCTGCGGTGAGCAGTACTGTTTCCAATTCTTCGTAGATGGCTTCATCTATCTTACCGCCACCGAGTATGTTGGATAACTGTATGCCCAGATTCTCCCGTGTGCGGGTGAGACCTCGTCTGACGTTAGCTGACCAGCTGGTGGTCAATGACTCGACGGGGGCAGAGTCACTCTTTGATTTGAAGAAACTTGGCATTCTGGTAGGCTGTCATATTAGTTGCAGTTCGTCGTTGGAATATGCAAGTGAAATTTTATTCCATTTATTTATACTTGGGCTATTAAAAAATGAGATTTAGCTTCTGTTTCGTTTTCCATTCTCTTAGATTGCAGGCCTCCGTTTTGGTGCTAATTTCACTGATTACATATGAGGCTTTCGCTAATCCACATGAATACATGCTTGCGAATGGCCTTAAGCTAATTGTCAGGGAAGACCATCGCTCGCCAGTAGTTGTTTCTCAAATCTGGTACAAGGCAGGTAGTGTTGATGAGTCGAACGGTACCACAGGTGTTGCTCATGTGCTGGAGCATATGATGTTTAAGGGAACGAAAAAAGTTAGCGGCGGCGAATTCTCTAAGCAAATCGCAGCAGTAGGTGGACGCGATAATGCGTTTACCGCTCGCGATTACACTGCATATTTCCAGCAATTGCACAAATCCAAGTTACCGTTAGCAATGAAACTGGAAGCTGACCGGATGCGTAACTTGAGATTGACTAAAGAAGAGTTTGCCAAAGAAATCAAGGTGGTGATGGAGGAACGGCGGTTACGCACAGATGATCAACCTCGCTCACTGGTACATGAGAAAATGATGGCCATCGCATATCAATCACATCCTTATAGACGCCCGATTATTGGTTGGATGAACGACTTAGAGAACATGAGTGTTCGTGACGCTCAGGAGTGGTATGACCGTTGGTATGCGCCCAACAATGCTGTGTTGGTGGTAGTGGGGGATGTTAACCCGAATGATGTATTTTCCTTGGCGCAAAAATATTATGGCAAGATTAAAACTCGGCCACTATTATCTTTGGCTTTACGTAAGCCACAGATTGAGCCGCCACAAGCTGGGATCAAACGGTTGATGATAAAGGCTCCAGCACAACTACCTTACCTCGTAATGGGCTATCATGCACCGGTGCTGCACGATGCTGATACTGACTGGGAGCCCTATGCACTAGAGGTGCTTGTGGGGGTGTTGGATGGGAACGAATCTGCGCGACTCAACAAGGAACTGGTGCGAGAGCAACACATTGCTAGTTCGATAAATGCAGACTACGATTCTACTGGGCGTGGTCCCGGTATGTTTTTTCTCAACGGCACACCAAGCGAAGGGAAATCAGTAGTGGAACTGGAAGTGGCTTTGCGTAGTGCGGTTGAAAAACTTATACAGGGTGGTGTGACTGAAGAGGAGCTCGCACGCGTCAAGGCTCAGGTGGTGGCTAGCCACGTATTTCAGCTTGATTCGATGTTTTACCAGGCGATGCAGATTGGCCAGTTAGAGTCTGTCGGGTTATCGTATCGCGATCTTGATACGATTATAAAAAAGCTACAAGCTGTTACTGCCGAGCAAGTACGTGATGTGGCAATAAAATATTTGATTGAGGACAGCCTGACAGTGGCAGCGCTTGATCCACAGACACTAGAACTGAAATCTTTTATTGCTCCGCCCAGAAGATCGCGGCATTGAGTACAAAAGATTAAATCATATTTAGATGAGCATTAATAAAAATATATAGATTAATTTGGGTTTCGTCCGATTTGAAAGGTACTTCAAAAAAAGGTTTTCGATGCAAGTAGTGCGCTTTTTACTTATCCTGTTCTTAGGCGTTTACTCTCAATGGGCGCTTGCTACTCTTCCCATTCAACATTGGCAAACATCTTCTGGTGCACGGGTATATTTTGTCGAGAGTCGGGATTTGCCGATGCTCGATATAAGCGTGGATTTCAGCGCAGGAAGTAGCGCCGATACGCCTGAGAAATCAGGATGCGCTAGTCTGACGTGGCATCTGCTTAGTCTTGGAGCAGGCGGCTTGTCTGAAGACAAAATTTCTAAGGCATTAGCCGATGTTGGTGCGCAATTAGGCGCCCGTTTTGATCGAGATCGTGCTGGTAATTCGCTACGGACCTTAAGCAGTAAACGCGAACGCGATCAAGCGTTGGACATTCTCTCTAGAATGATACAACACCCGGAGTTCCCTGAAAACACCATGAAACGAGAAAGAACGCGAATGATTGCGAGATTGAAAGAAGCAGAAACCAAACCCGGTTATATTGCGAAACGTACGCTAATGAAAATGCTATATAGTAATCATCCCTACGGGTTACGTAGCTCGGGTGAAGTGGCCACATTAAATACATTGCGGCGTAGGGATTTGGTGGACTTTTATCAATCTCACTATGCAGCTACGAATGCAGTAGTGTCAATCATGGGTGATGTTAGTCGTACCGAAGCGGCTGCCATTGCCGAGGCTCTGTCAAAGGATTTGCCTCAAGGTAAAGCTAGTGATAATTTGCCATCAGTGGTCAAGCCCGTAGCGGGAATTAAAAGAATTACTCATCCTGCGACGCAAAGCCATATTCTGTTAGCTTATCCAGGACTAAAGCGTGATGACCCTGATTATTATCCACTGTTAGTCGGGAATTACATACTTGGAGGTGGCGGATTTGCATCGCGCTTGATGGAGGAAATCCGTCAGAAACGTGGACTAGCATACAGTGTCCACAGCAGCTTTATTCCACTAAAGCAAGCGGGCCCATTCCAGATCGTCTTGCAGACTAAGAAAGAGCAGTCAGAGGAGGCTCTAATGATTACTCAAAAGGTGTTAGCTGATTTTATAGCTGGCGGTCCAACTGAAAAGGAATTGACCGCAGCTAAGGGAAACATCGTTGGTGGTTTTCCTCTACGCATAGACAGTAATAAGAAAATAATGAAATATCTTGCCGTGATAGGTTTCTATAATCTCCCCCTCACCTACTTGGATGACTACGTAAGTGCGGTGGATAATGTAACTGTGGAGCAGATCAAGGAGGCTTTCCAGCGACGTATCCGCCCAGAAGGAATGGTAACGGTCGTAGTGGGAGCAGCGGAAGTGAAATAAGAAAAATCTTTTCAAAGACAGTCTGTTTGTAAATGCTTTCTCTAGAATTCCTCACTGAGTGTCCTTAACTCAAAACAAAGTTCGTATAATCGGCGGAGAATGGCGTAGCCGTGCAATTACGTTTCCGCGTAACGCGGGTTTGCGCCCTACACCTGATCGGGTACGCGAGACGGTTTTCAACTGGTTAGGACAGGATATGAGCGGCAAAACTTGCCTTGATTTATTTGCTGGTAGCGGAGCGATGGGCATTGAGGCCGCATCCCGCGGGTCCGAGCTAGTAGTGATGGTGGAATCTAGCCCTACGGTATATAGTGTGTTGCAGACCAATTTGCAAAAACTGCGAGCAGATCAAATAGAATTGCTGATGAGAGATGCGCTAGAATTCATCATGTCTGACCAGCGGCTATTTGACGTGATTTTTCTTGATCCACCTTATCGACTGGGATTGTTGCCCGAATTGCTACCCCTGTTGCCATTACATCTTGCCAAGGATGGGCTGATCTATGTGGAGGCCGATAATCTCACGAAGCTTGATGAAGACTGGCTTGTTTGGCGCGCCGGTCGGGCAGGTAAAGTACGCTATCAATTGTTAAGATATGAGAAAAATAGATAAAGCCATTTATCCTGGTACCTTCGATCCCATCACTCGCGGTCACGAGGATCTGGTTCGGCGAGCTTCACGTTTATTCGAACAAGTGGTGGTGGCAGTAGCCCCAAGTAGCGGCAAAGAGCCGTTCTTTACCTTGGATGAGCGTGTGAAAATGGCGCGAGATGTGTTAACAGATTGTCCCAATGTAGAGGTGATGGAGTTTTCTGGATTACTGATGGAATTCTCGCAACAGCAGAACTCCAGAGTGATTCTGCGTGGGCTACGCGCAGTGTCTGATTTTGAATACGAGTTTCAAATGGCGGGTATGAATCGCAGCATGTATCCCGATGTTGAAACTGTATTTATGACTCCATCTGAGCAATATATGTTTATTTCCGCAACCATCGTGCGGGAAATTGCTCTACTTGGTGGTAATGCCGACAAGTTCGTGCATCCCCTGGTTGCTAAGCAGCTACGCATCAAGGCTGGGGTATGATTTTTGAGAGGTTTATATGGCTTTAATGATTACTGACGAATGTATCAATTGCGATGTATGTGAGCCAGAATGTCCTAATAGTGCGATTTCACAGGGTGAAGAAATCTACGTAATTGACCCCAACTTATGCACCGAATGCGTGGGGCATTATGAAACGGCACAATGCGTCGAGGTATGCCCGATAGACTGTATTATCATTAACTCAGACATCATTGAGACTAAAGAGCAGCTGAGAGATAAATATCTTGCTCTCAACGTGTAGCGCGGGCAGCAAGTTCCTCAGGTATAGGGTAACGCCTTGGTCCAAAAATCGCTGTACCGACTCGCACTATGGTCGCACCTTCCGCGATAGCGATATCCATGTCCTCTGACATGCCCATCGAGAGAGTGTCAAGATCAAACCCATCCTGCCTGAGTTGATCATACATAACCCGTAGCATATGAAACTGGCTACGCTGTAAAGCGGTGGCAGTAGTAAGCTCGGGAACGGCCATTAACCCACGTAGCTTCAGGCGAGGTAGCCCTGCCACATGAGTCGCAAGATCGGCCGCAAATTTAGGTGACACGCCGCTTTTGGTGTCCTCTCCGCTTACGTTTACTTGTAGACAGACTTGAAGTGGAGGGAGCGTTTCGGGTCTGTCCCGCGATAGGCGTTCGGCAATTTTCTTTCTGTCCACACTGTGTACCCAGGCAAAGTTCTCCGCTATGCGTCTTGTCTTATTGCTCTGTATGGGCCCTATGAAATGCCATTCGATGGGTAAATCAGAAAGCGCATGTATTTTTTTCAGAGCTTCCTGAAGGTAATTTTCACCGAAAATGGTTTGTCCTGCGAACCATGCTTCCTTCACTTGCTCGGCGGGGTTAGTTTTACTCACTGCCAGCAGCATGATTTCGTCCTGCTGTCGACCAGTGTCTTTCGCAGCTTTGGCGATTCGCGCATTTACGGCTTGCAAGCTAGAGGCTATTGTCGTCATAATCTGCGAGCTTGACTCGCTTTCCTGAGTTGGCTCACACCTTAAGTTGCCTCGTTTAGGCACAATTCTCATAACCTGCTCAATTTTGAGAGGTTAGAGCCGTATACAAAACTAACGTTGTTACCGGAGTGCCACTATGAACATAGTAGAACTACTCTCCTTTGCGGTCAAGAACAAGGCCTCGGATTTACATCTGTCCGCAGGAATGGCGCCAATGATCAGAGTACATGGCGAAATCAGGCGTATCAACCTACCCTCTATGGAGCACAAAGACGTACATGAAATGGTGTACGACATCATGAATGATGGTCAGCGAAAAACCTATGAGGAAGACCTAGAATGCGACTTTTCCTTCGAAGTTCCTAACCTGGCGCGTTTCCGGGTAAATGCCTTCAATACCCAGCGCGGCGCAGCCTCGGTTCTAAGGACTATTCCTTCGAATGTGCTAACTCTGGAGGACCTAAAGGCGCCAAAGATATTTGCCGAAATTGCCCAACAGCCGCGTGGTGTCGTGCTGGTGACCGGTCCTACCGGTTCTGGCAAATCCACAACCTTGGCGGCGATGATTAATGACATTAACGAGAAAGAACACGGACACATATTGACCCTTGAAGATCCGATCGAATTCGTGCACGAAAGTAAGAAAAGTCTTATTAATCAGCGAGAAGTTGGGCGTGACACTCATAGTTTTAGCAATGCGCTACGCTCGGCGTTGCGTGAGGACCCTGACATAATTCTGGTTGGTGAGATGCGTGACCTGGAGACTATTCGCTTAGCTATGACTGCGGCAGAAACCGGACACTTGGTGTTTGGCACACTCCACACGAGCTCTGCTGCCAAGACCATCAACCGTATCATTGACGTATTTCCAGCAGAAGAGAAAGAAATGATGCGCGCAATGCTGTCAGAATCGCTGCGAGCGGTGATTTCACAGACGCTGTGCAAGACCAAAGATGGCGCTGGCCGGGTAGCGGCTCACGAGATCATGATTGCTACCCCAGCAATCCGTAATCTGATACGTGAAGCAAAGGTGGCACAAATGTATTCAACAATCCAGACCAGCCAGGGTGTGGGCATGCAAACACTGGATCAAAATCTGACGGAATTGGTGAAACGTAATGTCATTACCAATGTTGAAGCTCGCACCAAGGCCGTGAGTAAAGAAAACTTTCCAGGCTGATGATTATCCTCATATTCATGGCAGAGAAATAGAGAAATTTAGGAGTAATCAATGGAACAAGATCAGGCATCAAAATTTGTATTTGATCTGTTGCGGTTGATGCTTAGCAAAAAAGCATCAGATGTGTTCATTACTGCCGGTCTCCCACCCTCCTTCAAGATCGATGGAAAAATGGTTCCGGTGTCCAAGCAGCCGTTGACGCCGCAGCATACTTTGGAACTAGTGCAAGCCATCATGGACGAGAAGCAAACAGCCGAGTTCGGAGCTACTAAGGAATGCAATTTTGCCATCCATCCGCCTAGCATAGGGCGTTTCCGTGTCAACGCCTTTATTCAGCAGCAGTGTGCAGGAATGGTGTTGCGTACTATTACCACCGCGATTCCAACATTTGACGAGTTGGGGCTGCCGCTGGTATTAAAAGATGTGGTAATGAGCAAGCGTGGCCTAGTGATTTTTGTCGGCGCGACCGGTTCTGGTAAATCTACTTCGCTGGCGGCAATGATCGGTTATCGCAACCAAAATAGTCATGGTCATATTATTACCATCGAAGATCCTGTGGAATATGTGCATGAGCACATTAACTGCATGATAACTCAGCGTGAAGTGGGAATAGATACTGAGTCATGGGAGGCTGCGCTGAAAAACACCTTGCGCCAGGCTCCCGATGTGATCCTGATAGGCGAGATTCGAGCACGCGAGACCATGGAGCATGCAATAGCCTTTGCCGAAACCGGGCACTTATGCATGGGTACGTTGCACGCCAACAGTGCTAATCAGGCTCTTGACCGCATAATCAATTTCTTCCCTGAAGAGCGTAAGGCGCAATTACTGATGGATTTATCTTTAAATATGAAAGCGTTAGTTGCTCAGCGGTTGCTTCCGATAAAAGAAGGCAGAGGGCGGGTAGCAGCGTTTGAAATCTTGCTTGATTCCCCGTTGATTTCGGATCTAATCCTTAAGGGTGATGTTCACGAGATCAAGGAAATCATGAAGAAATCTCGCGAACTAGGTATGCAGACTTTTGACACAGCGCTGTTCGAGCTTTATGAGGCTGGCAAGATCAGTTATGAGGAAGCCTTGAAGAATGCCGATTCCATGAACGAGCTACGTTTGCACATTAAACTCAAGGGATCGGAAGCGAAGGACAAAGACCTGAGTGAAGGAATAGAGCACCTGAAGTTTTCTTGACATTGAGGCCTTTCATTTTTGCCCTCGAACTATACTCCCTAGCGATTTTGAGAGAGTATATTTCTTATCCTCTCCGAGGGTTGTCCCTTGACAGTTTTTCCATGAAACATTAAAATTTCTCTTTTACGCGTTGAGCTTTGATAATCATGCGTTGAGCTCCGGTAATGGAATCCAGCGTACACCGCACGGCAGGACTGCAGATCGTAACTTCCGTCGTGGTCGGAGTGCTGTGTTATGTGCTGCAAGGGGAGACAGCAGCAATGGCAGCATTATACGGTGGCGCAGTCGCGCTGATGAGTACGTTATTGTTGCTTTGGCGCATGCGACGTAGCAATCGGGAAATGCTACTGGAAGCACATCAGCACCTGTGGTTATTTTATCGCTCCGGTTTGGAGCGTTTTTTGGTTGTTTTTTGGTTGTATGTGTGCTTCTTGCGCTAGGAATGGGGCCATTTAATCTTGTCCCTGTCGTTGTTTTAATTGGCTTTGTGGCGGGTCAATTGGCATGGGTGTTCGCCCCCTTACAACGCGAAAAAAGAAACTAAAGTAAAATATAATAAAGTATCTATGGCCAGCGAATCGATCACCTCAACTGAATATATCAAGCACCATCTTCAGAACCTAACTTTTGGCAAGTTGCCAGATGGTACCTTGGGGCTTGCGCAAGATCCAGAACAGGCTAAAGCCATGGGGTTTTGGGCGATTCATCTGGACACGTTAGGATTTGCACTTTTGCTTGGCATTCTTTTTCTTTACTTTTTTTCCAGAGTCGCAAAAAGTGCAACTATCAATGTGCCAGGTGGCTCACAAAATTTTGTCGAATGGATTATTGAGTTTATTGACAGTAGTGTACGTGGCTCATTCAGTGGTCGAAATAAAATGGTTGCACCATTGGCGCTGACTATTTTCATATGGATTTTTTTGATGAATCTGATGGATTTGGTACCCGTAGATTATCTGCCGGTGGTGGCTCATGCTCTCGGTCTTCCTTTCCTTAACGTGGTTCCTACCACGGATCCTAATGCGACATTTGGAATGTCCATCGCGGTATTTATTCTGGTGATTTATTACAGTATCAAAATTAAAGGCGTGGGTGGATTTGCTGGTGAACTCGCGCTGCAGCCTTTCAGCAGCAATAATCTGGTGGTAAAAACTGTCTTTATCCCGATAAATCTAATATTAGAAGGCGTAAACTTAATCGCCAAGCCGCTCTCGCTCTCATTGCGCTTGTTTGGCAACATGTATGCAGGAGAGATGATTTTTATTTTGCTGGCACTAATGGGGGGCGCGTGGGTTGTTGCCAGTGTAGGTAACTCGGTATTGTTTGGAACGCAAGTGCTACTATCCTTGGGGTGGGCAATTTTTCACATTCTGATCATAACGCTGCAGGCTTTTATATTCATGACACTTACTATTGTTTATCTGGATATGGCACACCAGGAACATCATTGATTTTCGCATCATTTTATTTATAGGAGAACTTTGTGGAACAATCACTATTATATATCGCTGGCGCGATCATGATGGGCCTAGGCGCCCTTGGTGCTGCAGTTGGCATCGGCATTTTGGGCGGACGATTCCTTGAGGGTGCGGCACGTCAGCCGGAACTGATTCCAATGTTACGTGTCCAGTTTTTTATTGTCATGGGTCTGGTCGACGCTGTGCCAATGATTGCTGTAGGTATTTCCATGTATATTCTGTTTGCGGTGGTCTAGAGCCATCATCGTCCATTATTCAAGAAAGGTCCGTACATGAATATTAATGCTACCCTACTCGGTCAAACGATCATGTTTATCCTGTTCGTCTGGTTCAATATGAAATTTGTGTGGCCACCCATCATGAAAGCACTTAGCGATCGCAAGAAACAAATTGCAGACGGCTTGGCTGCAGGAGAGCGTGGAAAACAGGAGCTGGAGATGGCTTCTAAGAATGCTGCAGAAAATCTGCGTGAAGCTAAGCAAAGAGCAGCCGAAATCATTGCCCAAGCGGAAAAACGCTCTTCCCAGGTCGTCGAGGAAGCAAAGGGGATCGCTAAGGAAGAAGGCAATCGTATTCTTGTGGGTGCGAAGGCGGAAGTTGAGCAGGAAGTGTTTCGTGCTAGAGAGATGTTGCGTCAGCACGTAGCTGATTTGGCTGTTGCGGGCGCAGCGAAAATTCTGCATCGCGAAGTAGATGCTAAAACTCACGCTGACTTGCTTGCAACTATTAAGGCGGAGCTATAGGTAATGGCTGAAGCGCTCACAATTGCACGTCCCTATGCCGAAGCGGTGTTCAGGTTGGCTAAGGCGGGCAATACACTGCCCGCCTGGTCTAGTATGCTGCAATTCGCTGCGGTTGTGGCTGGTGACGAACGTATTCGTGTCCTCCTCAGCGACCCAGAGGTTTCCACCAAGCGTCTAGGTGAATTACTGCTTGGTATATGTGGTAACAAATTCAGCAACGAAGGTCGTAATTTTATCTTGCTGTTGGTGGAAAACAAGCGAATCGAACTATTACCAGAAGTGAGTGATTTGTTTGAGCAGTTGAAGGCACAACACGAAGGTGTGCTGGAGGCAAAAGTTGCTTCTGCATTTAAGATGACTGACCGACAACTGAAAGACTTGGTAGTAGGCCTCGAGTCTAAATTTAAGCGCAAAATAGAGGCCAAAGTAAATGTAAATCCGGAATTGATAGGTGGGGTAAAAGTTGAAATCGGCGACGAAGTATTTGACGCCTCCGTGCGCGGAAAGCTGGAAGCTATGTCCGTTGCGCTTAAAAGCTAGGAGTTATAAGAAATGCAGTTAAATCCATCTGAAATCAGCGAGCTGATTAAAAGTAAGATAGAGGGGCTTGATGCCACTTCGGAAGTCCGTACTCAGGGTACTATCGTCTCAGTGACCGATGGAATTGTGCGTGTCCACGGATTGTCTGACGTGATGCAAGGCGAGATGTTGGAGTTTCCTGGTAACACTTTTGGTCTTGCGCTCAATCTTGAACGCGACTCCGTAGGTGCAGTGATTCTAGGCGCATATGAGAACATCACCGAGGGTGACATTGTTAAGTGTACCGGTCGTATTTTGGAGGTGCCAGTAGGTGAAGGGCTAAAAGGTCGTGTTGTCAACGCGTTGGGGCAGCCGATAGACGGCAAGGGTCCAATAACTGCGCAGGGTTCGGAGCCGATCGAGAAAATTGCACCGGGGGTGATCTGGCGTCAGTCGGTGGATCAGCCAGTACAGTCTGGGTTGAAGTCGATTGATGCCATGGTTCCAGTTGGACGGGGTCAGCGTGAATTGATCATTGGTGACCGACAAACTGGCAAAACTGCAGTTGCGATTGACACAATCATCAACCAGAAGGGTGAAAACATGACCTGCATCTATGTTGCAATCGGACAAAAAGCCTCGTCCATTGCAAACGTAGTGCGCAAGCTAGAAGAACATGACGCTATGGAATACACCATTGTAGTAGCTGCAACCGCATCTGAATCGGCAGCAATGCAATTTATTGCGCCCTATTCCGGCTGCACCATGGGCGAATATTTTCGTGACAAGGGTGAAGATGCCCTTATTATTTACGACGACTTAACCAAGCAAGCTTGGGCGTACCGGCAAATTTCATTGTTGCTCCGTCGCCCACCTGGTCGCGAGGCTTATCCAGGTGATGTGTTCTACCTACACTCACGATTGTTAGAGCGTGCTGCCCGGGTTAGTGCGGCATATGTGGAAAAAGCTACTAACGGAGCGGTTAAAGACAAGACCGGTTCGCTAACTGCGATGCCAGTAATCGAGACCCAGGCGGGTGACGTTACTGCTTTTGTTCCTACCAACGTAATTTCAATCACCGACGGGCAGATCTTTCTGGAAACTGATTTGTTCAATGCTGGTATTCGTCCTGCGATTAACGCAGGGATCTCGGTATCGCGTGTGGGCGGTGCGGCACAAACCAAGATTATCAAAAAACTAGGGGGCGGAGTACGTTTGGCGCTGGCACAGTATCGTGAACTTGCAGCATTCGCACAATTTGCTTCCGATCTTGACGAGGCTACCCGTAAGCAATTGGAGCGCGGCAAAATGGTAACGGAACTGATGAAACAGGCGCAATATTCTACTTTGAGTGTGACTGAAATGGCGCTCACGCTGTTTGCTGTCAATAAGGGTTATCTGGATGATGTGGAAGTAAAGCGCGCACTAGCGTTTGAGGTGGCGCTGAGAGGCCATATGCAGAGTAAATACAGTGCCATCATGGAGAAGATTAAAACCAGTAAAGATCTTGACGCTGAAACTGAGAAAGAGCTCGACGCGGCAGTGCAGGACTTTAAGACAAGTGGATCGTATTAACCGATGGCTGGAGGCAGAGAAATACGGAACAAGATCAAGAGTGTAAAAAATACACAAAAGATCACGCGCGCGATGGAAATGGTAGCGGCCTCTAAAATGCGTAAGGCGCAAGAGAGGATGAAAAAAGCACGTCCTTACGGGGACAAAATCCGCAATGTCGCAGCACACATGAGCCGAGCCAGTAGCGAATATCGCCACCCCTTTCTGGTGGAGCAGGATACGGTCAAACGTATCGGTATCATTGTGGTCACGTCCGACAAGGGTTTGTGCGGCGGCCTCAACACTAACGTTCTGCGCTTGGCGCTGGCAAAAATAAAAGCATGGGAAAGTGAGAACGAGCAAATTGAAGTTTGCTGTATTGGAAATAAAAGTTTGGGTTTTATGACCCGTCTTGGAGCCAATGTGGTTTCGAATGTCGTTGGTTTGGGAGACGCTCCACACTTGGAAAAACTTATCGGTGCAGTGAAAGTCATACTAGATGGTTACACTCAGGATCGCTTCGACCAGGTGTTTATTTTTTACACCCGCTTCATTAACGCCATGAAACAAGAGCCCATAATGGAAAAATTGCTACCACTGTCCGATGCGCAGCTTCAGGGTGGCGAAGGGGAAGAAAGTGATAGTAAGGATCATGGGGGGGCTGGAGGAACATGGGACTACATTTACGAACCTGATGCTAAGACTGTTATTGATGACATCATGGTGCGATATATCGAAGCACTAATTTATCAGTCGTTGACGGAAAACTTAGCTTCCGAGCAATCTGCTCGGATGGTCGCAATGAAGGCCGCATCAGATAATGCAGGCGACGTGATTGACGAACTTACATTAATTTACAACAAGACCCGTCAGGCGGCTATTACGAAAGAGCTATCCGAAATAGTAGCCGGTGCTGCAGCAGTTTAATAATTTTGATTTAGCATTTAAGGAACAACCATGGACCAAGGAAAAATTGTTCAATGTATCGGCCCGGTAGTTGACGTCGAATTTTCGCGTGAAACGATGCCAAAAGTGTATGACGCACTGATAATGGAAGGAACAGAACTCACGCTCGAAGTACAGCAGCAATTGGGCGACGGTGTAGTGCGTACGATTGCACTTGGCTCCTCAGATGGGCTGCGTCGTGGAATGATGGTAACCAACACTCGCACACCCATTCTGGTGCCGGTGGGTACTAAGACATTGGGTCGCATCATGGACGTGCTAGGTAAGCCGATCGATGAGATGGGCCCTATCGGTGCAGAGAAATCCATGTCGATTCACCGTACGGCGCCGGCATTTGATGAGCTGTCAGCATCCACTGAATTGCTGGAAACCGGGATTAAGGTGATCGATTTGATCTGTCCTTTTGCCAAGGGCGGTAAGGTGGGTCTGTTCGGCGGAGCAGGTGTGGGCAAGACCGTTAATATGATGGAATTGATCCGTAACATCGCTACTGAGCACAGTGGATTTTCTGTATTTGCTGGTGTAGGTGAGCGTACTCGCGAGGGCAACGACTTCTACCATGAAATGAAAGACTCCAACGTGCTTGATAAAGTGGCGCTGGTTTACGGCCAAATGAACGAACCCCCTGGTAATAGGCTACGTGTGGCGCTAACCGGATTAACCATGGCGGAATATTTCCGTGATGAAGGCCGAGACGTGCTGTTGTTTGTGGATAATATTTATCGGTTCACGCTTGCTGGAACAGAAGTGTCGGCCCTGCTGGGCCGTATGCCCTCTGCAGTGGGGTACCAGCCTACGTTAGCTGAAGAAATGGGGCGTCTACAAGAGCGGATTACTTCTACCAAATCCGGTTCGATCACCTCGATTCAAGCCGTGTATGTACCAGCGGATGACTTGACTGATCCCTCGCCTGCAACCACCTTTGGCCACTTAGATGCAACCGTGGTGCTATCGCGCGACATTGCTTCGCTAGGAATATATCCAGCAGTGGATCCGCTTGATTCTACATCACGTCAGCTTGATCCTTTGGTGGTTGGCGAAGACCACTACAATACCGCACGCGATGTGCAGCAGACACTGCAGCGTTACAAGGAATTGCGCGACATCATTGCAATTTTGGGGATGGACGAACTTTCTCCCGATGACAAACTAGCAGTAGCAAGAGCACGAAAGATTCAACGTTTCCTATCGCAGCCGTTTAACGTGGCGGAGGTGTTTACCGGTTCGCCCGGAAAATACGTATCGCTGAAAGAAACTATCAAAGGTTTCAAGGGTATCGTTAATGGTGATTATGATCACCTACCAGAGCAAGCCTTCTATATGGTCGGCGGGATAGAAGAGGCAGTTGAAAAGGCCAAGACGATTCAGTAAAAGTAAACAAGACTATGGCAATGACAATACATGTAGACGTAGTAAGTGCTGAGCAGTCTGTTTTTTCCGGGATTGCGGAGGTTGTTATTGTACCGGCGCAAATGGGTGAAGTAGGCATTTATCCCCGTCATGCGCCATTGATTACAAGAATAAAGCCTGGATCGGTACGGATTAAGGTACCTGATCAGTCTGAGGAAGAGTTAATTTATGTTTCTGGTGGAATGCTGGAAGTTCAGCCCAGTGTGGTGACTATTCTTGCTGACACTGCCGTGCGCGGTGCTGATCTCGACGAGGCTAAAGCCATTGAAGCTAAAGCACGTGCAGAGGAGGCTATGAAAGATCGCTCCTCTACGATGGATTACGCTCGTGCCCAGGCTGAATTGGCAGAATCTGTTGCGCAGATAGCAGCAATTAAAAAAATGAGAAAACGTGCGCACTGAGTTTTATTTGGGATCCAAAAAAAGGCGGCTTCTGCCGCCTTTTTATTTTTTCACGATAATTTCTGCAAAAAGCAGTAATTGAAGTTAAACTTTATACCATCCCATCCGATTAATTAGATTGTAATCAAGTTATCGCTTGATGAATACCATATTGAAACACTTCTTACGAATGGTCGTTTACCCATTATTGTCGTGCAAAAACTGAATATCGTCATTCTGGCCGCTGGACTTGGAAAGCGTATGTACTCGGCTTTGCCTAAGGTTTTGCACCTGCTAGCAGGAAAGCCCTTGCTTTCCCATGTGCTTGATACGGCTCACGCATTATCACCGCAAAAAATTTGTGTGGTATATGGACATGGTAACGAAACCGTTCTGAAAGCGATAGCCGATAATGAACTTATTTGGGTACAACAGGAACCACAATTAGGTACTGGCCACGCGCTGATGCAATCCCTGCCGCATTTAGACGAAAAAGGTGTGACGCTGGTGTTATATGGTGATGTGCCGCTGACCAGAGTTGAAACCCTAGAGAAGCTAATAACAGCTGCCTCGGCAGAAAATTTGGCTTTGCTGACTGTTGAACTAAATGAGCCGACCGGCTATGGCAGAATCATGCGGGATATTAAAACGGGTAAGATTTCTGCTATTGTCGAAGAAAAAGACGCTAGCATAGTTCAGCGACAAATCCGCGAAATTAACACTGGCATCATGGCGGTTCCTAATGCGCGTTTGCATGACTGGTTACCTAGGCTAGAAAATAAAAACGCGCAAAAAGAGTACTACCTAACCGACATTGTAGCGATGGCGGCCACGGCAGGTGTCAAGATTGAGGCAGCGCATCCATACCATACTTGGGAGGTGTTGGGCGTCAATAGCAAGGTACAATTAGCTGCACTCGAGCGAATTCAGCAAAATGAATTTACAAATAAATTGCTTGAGCAAGGTGTGACCTTGGCCGACCCTTCACGTATTGATATTCGCGGACAAATTGATTGTGGCAAAGATGTGGAAATAGACATCAACTGTATTTTCGAGGGTTTGGTGAAGCTAGGTGACGGCGTTAGGGTGGGTGCTCACAGTATATTAAAAAATGTTAAGGTTGAAGCAGATACGACAATTTTCCCATTTAGCTTGATCGAAAACGCTGATATTGGAAAAAACTGTCGCATTGGACCATTTGCCCGCATACGTCCAGGAACGAGACTCGCCAGCAAGGTCCATATCGGCAACTTTGTCGAAGTCAAGAACAGCAGTATCGCCACCGGTAGCAAGGCGAATCACTTGAGCTATATCGGTGACACAACAGTTGGTAAAAATGTCAATGTTGGCGCTGGGACAATTACCTGCAACTATGATGGGGCCAACAAGTACCAGACGATCATTGAGGACAATGTATTTATTGGTTCGGATACGCAATTAATCGCACCGGTGAAAGTAGCAAAAGGTTCTACCATAGGCGCAGGGTCGACCATTACCAGAAACACGCCACCGGAGGAACTGACCCTGTCACGCGCTAAACAGATTAGTGTTGCTGGATGGAAGCGGACAGTGAAAAAAGAGAGAGATGAAAAATGAAAGACGAAACGGTGAGTTTGCCGCCTTACAGTTATGGAACCTAGCGACAAGGAAGATCATCCATGTGTGGCATAGTTGGCGCAGTAGCCCAAAATAATATCGTCCCTACGTTACTAGAAGGCTTGCACCGCCTCGAATATCGTGGTTATGATTCCGCCGGAATTGCGCTGCTGAATGGTGGATTGCATCGATTGCGCACTACCGGACGAGTCGCCGAACTCAGTAAGCTTGTAAACGAACAGCAATTTCAAGGCGAGATCGGTATTGCCCATACCCGATGGGCTACACACGGCGTACCTTCTGAGTGCAATGCTCACCCCCACTTTTCCGGTGAGGTATCGAAGGTTGCGGTGGTACATAACGGCATCATTGAGAATCATGAGGCGTTGCATCAGCGCTTGCTGGCTGCAGGGTTTGAGTTTGTTTCTGACACTGACACCGAAGTTATCGCCCATCTCATCACGCTTAACTTAAAGAAAGCTCCTGATTTATTTGAAGCGGTGTGCCGTTCGGTTGCTGAATTGCAAGGCGCTTACGCCATTGCTGTAATTGAAGAAACGCATCCGGAGCGTATCGTTGTTTCTCGCAACGGTGCGCCGCTGCTGCTGGGGCTGGGTGAAGATGGTAACTATGCCGCCTCCGATGCCTCCGCGTTGCTGCAGGTTACCAAGCGCATGATCTACTTGGAAGAGGGCGATGTGGCTGAGCTGAGCCGCGATGGCTACCGAATCGTTAGTTGTCTTGGTGTCGGACCGTACAAGGAGGTGACACGCACTGTACACGAGAGTGAGTTTACCAATGAGGCGGTGGAGATGGGTCCTTATGCCCACTTCATGCAAAAAGAAATATTCGAGCAACCGGGTGCGGTAGCAAATACGTTGGAAATGGTACTCAATGTCCGTTCCATTTCTCCGCGATTGTTTGGAAGTGAGGCAGAAAATATCTTCAAACAGACCGAGGGCATCCTGATACTCGCCTGCGGCACAAGCTACCACGCTGGATTGGTTGCCCGTTACTGGCTCGAATCCGTGGCTGGATTGACTTGCAACGTTGAGATTGCTAGCGAGTACCGCTATCGTGTTCCGGTTTCTCATTCCAATGTGCTGGTAGTGGGAATTTCACAGTCTGGGGAGACCGCAGATACTTTGGCCGCACTCAGCTACGCTAAATCATTGGGGCATCGTCATAGTCTTGCTATCTGCAATGTGGCGGAAAGTGCACTCGTGAGGCAAGCCAATTTACGTTTTCTCACCCGTGCCGGACCGGAAATCGGTGTGGCTTCCACCAAAGCATTCACCACGCAGTTAGCAACACTGATGCTGCTTACCATGACATTAGCGAAACTGCGCGGTAAATTATCCGGTGAGCGTGAACTTAAAATGATTTCTGCACTACGCCACCTGCCCGTTGCACTACAGCTCGCGCTGCAAGTAGAGGCGCAGGTCAAGGCCTGGGCTGAACGATTTTCCCAAAAGCGTCATGCTCTGTTTCTCGGACGCGGAATGCATTATCCCATTGCCATGGAAGGTGCGCTCAAACTCAAGGAAATTTCCTATGTTCATGCTGAAGCCTACGCTGCAGGCGAATTGAAGCATGGTCCGCTTGCTTTGGTAGACAAGGACATGCCCGTAGTTGCCATCGCTCCAAACGATACGTTGCTGGAGAAACTTAAATCCAATTTACAGGAAGTGCACGCACGTGGGGGTGAACTCTATGTCTTTGCAGATAGCGATTCTCGTATTCAGGAAAGCGAAGGACTCCATATTATCCGTATGGCTGAGCACGCAGGGCTGCTCAGCCCTATCCTCCACACCGTTCCACTACAGCTACTCGCCTACCATGTCGCCCTACAAAAAGGTACCGATGTCGATAAACCAAGAAACTTGGCAAAATCGGTAACAGTAGAGTGACGGTGTTGTGGGGTATTTAGTGCTCAATTTTACACTGGTTATTTTTTCTTTTTTCCAATTTACTCATATATTTTCGAGTTATCAAAGCTTGGCATTTCGTTTATGTTTAAGTCAGAGCGTATCAGGAATCCTGATGACTAGTTTTTCCTATTATGCTGTTTCTGGCTATAGATATTAAAGGGAATTATATACAATAGTGCCGAAACCCGGATAAGTGATTGATTCTGATGTGAATCTCTATTTTAAATTTTTCCGTTCGTGCCTAACTTCTACAGTCTTGGCCATTGCGCTAACCGCTTCTTCAAATGTGGCTTTTACCCGAACATCCGCTTCTAATTCTGCTTTGCTCGGCTGATACGTATAATGCTTGAGGGTAACGACTGGTCGTTTGTTTTTGGCAGTTGGTTTCATTTACTTCCTCGGTGGTAGTGTGTTTTCCATAATGGCGCGACAGTGCCCCACAATGTCCGCTGATTGTGTCATCACGCGACAAAGGTGATCGAACAGGTATGTATGGCGTTTGGGTCGTCTGTTACCTTGTGATAAAAGGATGCCCCGTCGATCTCATGGACTCGATGGCCTAGCGGGATTTTATATCGTTCAGGATGTTTAGGGATGACCAGGACAAGGTATCCCTGCCATTGCCCGGACTTCTGCCTTACGGCTGTTTTTAATTCGCTTTCTACTTCGCGCCGGTTGCCTGCATTCATAGTGTTCCACTTGTTCTTTACTTCGGCAAGAATACATCGGTTTTTGCATTCAAGATCATATCCTGCATCATGGTCATCCCATCCAGACACGGAAGCCAAAACGCTTTGGTGAAATCGTCCGAGCGCATTGCTCATTCCGCGCAATCCTGATTCTGCGTTTTGTAATTCGATCAGTTTGTCGGCTTTTTCCACGTCATAAGCCGATGCAACCAACAACGATGAAAATGGGTCTACCACGTTTTTCACGCGCCTTGTCGCCGCGCCAGAAGATGCTCGGCTTGCGGCCTCCTGCAAAACATCAATGTGATGTGCTAAAGAATCTGCACTAATCCAAGAGAGCGGCATCCACTTCATCCAGACACAAGGGAGCGGTTTCGTTCATTTCAATTCCAATCGGTTTCCTGTTCATGCGGGCTGCTACCCTGTAAGTAGTGCCAGAACCCAGGAAGGGGTCCAGAACAATGTCGCCTTCATCCGTGAATAGCTTGATAAAAAACTCTGGCAACCATTCGGGAAAGGCCGCGCTATGTCCGGTATTATGAGCTACAGGAGATTTATGTACCACATTTGTCGGATACACAAGGGATTTTCCATCCCAATTCGCTATACATCGGCCCACCTTTGAATTGGTTGCAGATTCCTGTCGAGTCAAATCATTTTGATTCATGTTTTTCAGGCGCTTTACCGTCCAATCTCCAATCGGAACCTTTACAGCGTCCTGATTCATTTTCAGTTCCTTCGTCTTTGAAAAATGTAACAAACGCTCCCATGAATCGCGGAATCTATACTTCCACTTTCCGGGTGCCGCTGTTGTTTTGTGCCACATATATTCCTCTACCCACCGAAACCCAACATCTCTTTTGATGGCAAGAATCAAGTCAAGAACATAAGTGTGTCTTTCGCTGTCCTTTGCCCGCTCCTTAATGTTCAAAACGAACGAGCCAGTCGGTTTAAGGATGCGTAACATCTGTTCACTACGGTCAGAGAACCACTTAACATATTCTTCTGGCGGGACTCCGCCATAAGTGTGTTTACGAGCATCAGCATAGGGGGGTGAAGTAACAATCAAATCTATGGAATCATCTGGCAAATCTCTCATGATGTCCAGACAATCGCCAAAGTATACTTTGCCCCACAGATGGTCATGCGATGTCTTATCCAGCATTATTGAATTCTCGCAGTAGAATCCAATCCATTGGGCTGAATCAGGTCTGCATATCGAATCCGCTTTCCTTCTGCCTGTTGGTATATTGTCTTGATCTGATCCAGCGTATCGAAATTGCGAAGATTGTGTCGTTCTGAAAACTCGTTTACATAGCGTTGCAGATGTTTCGGGCTTAACTTGTGGAAAGTGCCCTTGTGCGCTCGCTTGAGCGTTGACCAGAAAGATTCAATGCCATTGTTATGGGCTTGAGCCTTGACATATTCCCCGGCTGAATGATTCACCTTTCCGTGTCGGTAAGTATCATCCAGTCCGATATAAGCGCGAGCTTCATCCGTATAGACTACCGCGCCAGGTTCTGTGCTCGCATGGACAAAACCTTGCAGGGTTTCCTTGTCGGTGCGTTGTACCACCTGGGCTACAATTTCATTGGTTTCTCGGTCTTTAACCCCGACAACGGCAGTTTTACCAACCACACCCCGGCCAGCATTTAGGCGTTTGTTACTGTGCTTGTTTCTCTCTTGCCCGCCAAAGTAGCTTTCATCCACTTCAACCGGACCGGAAAACTCCCACTGTTCGGTCTCAAGTGCCTTTCTCAAGCGATGCGCCATAAACCATGCTGATTTTTGTGTGATGCCTAACTCCCGATGGAGCTTCATGGATGAAACGCTTTTCAGGCTGGTTGTCATCAGGTAAATACTAATCATCCAATCCTGGAATCCGATGTTTGAACCTTCCATAATCGTACCCGTCTTTGCGCTGAAACGCTTGGCGCATTCCCTTTCCCGGCACCGGTAGGGCATGGTCTTGTGTTTTGCGCCAGTCTGAACATTGCTGGAATTGCAATGTGGGCAAGTTACACCATGTGCCCATCGTTGAGCAACAAACCACGCTTCGGCTGTCGCATCATCCGGGAACATTTTGAATATCCCTTTAAGCATGATTCCTTTCCTATAGTGTTTTCCGGGTGCGTTGGTCATTTCAATCTCCTGTCTTCAATAACTGTATTTTATAGGATAGTGCCGAAATTGCCAAGCGTTTTTACGAATTAACTGTAATCCTCAACGTAAAAAGGCCAGAGCGATGGACTCTGGCCTTTCTGACATTTGAGGTTATGTTTGACATCGGAGCCAATAAAACCACATGATATGAGTCAACTTGATCAAATCTAATCCAGATCTATGGTCTCTCCATACGATAGTCGGCAGGTCGCTAATCGTCTGATCAATCTTTCGAATCAGAGTGGTGTCGCCATGTCGATTATGCGGTTGCTCAAGCTCACGTACATGACGCATGGTTGGACTTTAGCGGTTTTAGAACGTCCTTTGGTCAACGATTATGTTCAGGCGTGGAAATACGGACCTGTCATCCCAGGCATTTACTATTCGTTCCGTCCGCATGGGGTATATAACCTCAATCCGATTCCGCTTGTTCATGAGAGTGTTTTTGATCAAGATGTTGATGACCTGATATCCTCCGTCTACGACATATATGGATCTCTCTCCGCGAGCCAATTATCGGCCTTAACGCACATTAAGGATGGTCCCTGGTACACCAAATACAAGAAGGGAGAGCGAGGCATCATTATCCCGAATGAGTTGATAGCAGAGCATTTCAAAGACAAGCTGAAAAGATCAAGAAATGACGATACCTCTCACTGATGATCCCGACATTGGAGCCGAAGCCCTTGATAAGGATGCAATCGGGGAACTGAATCAGTTAGACAAACACCACATGAAACTGCGATGGGTTGCCGTCATTGTCGCAATCCTCGCCGTAATCGCAGCAGGTGTTCTGGAAACGTTTATTCTGTATAATCCTCCCCTTTGGCAGAGCTTGGAAGATGTTATCGTTTTTCTGGCCATTGCGCCGATTGTGTCCATCACGATTATAGTGACATTTGCCCTGATCGGGTCCTTTAAGAAATCAGGAGATGCTGAGATGAACTTGCCTAGTACGGCACGGCTGGTAGGACAGTCATTAAGCCGTGTTCCAGAATAACAATTCAATTCTGGCCTTTCCGAAATCTTAACCAGGCCGCTTTACTGAATGACCTCTTGATGTGTGATTCGGCACTATTGTATATAATTCCCATAAATAAGGGTAATGACTAGAATAAAGTTTAGTTTAAAGGTTATAAAAATGGTGAAGGTCAAATTTTAGTCTTGATAGAAATATTGAAACCTGCACGCCTTTTAGGTATAGATAAAGCATATTTTGTTATTTCTTTAAATTTGATGATTTCACTACTTTAAGCCAGTTTTAAGTAATCCCTGGAGCGACTCAACGCCGTGATGGCATTTCGACAGACTGGGTGCCCATTCTTACTGTGGTAGATGATAGCATTGCTTGTCGTGTCACCCTTCATCGATCAGGCATCGTAGCTTTTGAGTCCATCAGAGCAAATCACTCCTCTTTCAATTTTAGTACGGTCTTAATCCTTATATGTTACCCAGAATAATAGATCGTAGTCTTATATGTGATGATGATACAACCTAACGAGAATTAGGTAACAGACAGATTCACGAAACTTGGGTATACCCATGTAGTTGGTGTGGACGTATAAATTTCAATTGAATAACTAAGTTATTTATTTGCAATCTAACAAAAGGTTAATGCCTCATTTGGGCTTGGTTTTGGTAATGGTTTGTCTTTAATAATTAATATTTCGGGAACTTACTCTCAATATCATCGTCTTATCATCAGACAACTTTGGTTGTTTCCTGCTCTTCTCCCTGAGCTGGTACCTTAATTATCACTTATTAAGGTGGTTCGCCCCCGGTTTTCTTCCCCTTTAACCGGGGGTTTTTTATTTTAGGTTTTAACTTTTATCCTGGATTTAGTTTTTGAGTTGGAGCTGGGTCTATCCAAGCCAAGCCAGTCACCAAGTACCGCATAAGCTTCTTTGACACCTTTTTTAGAAGTACTGGAAAATAGTTGCACACTGCATTGTGGGTAGGTTTCTCGCAAAAATTCTAGTACGTTCTGTAGGATTTTCCTGGCTTGTTGCCAGGTAAGTTTATCTGCTTTCGTAAGTAATACATGTACCGGTTTTCCAGTTGGCGTGAACCAGTCCAACATACGACGGTCAAGCGGAGTTAATGGATGACGCACATCCATGATAAGTACCATGCCATGTAGGGATTTCCGAGTTTGTAAATAGGTGCTAAGTAAGTTTTCCCAGTGCTGGCGGATTTCAGACGGGACCTTAGCGTATCCGTAACCAGGAAGATCAACCAAAAAGTGCCTATCCCCAAGTTTAAAGAAATTGATATGCTGAGTACGCCCTGGCGTCTTGCTGACGAAGGCGAGACGACTACGATTTGCAAGCGTATTGATAGCGCTTGATTTGCCAGCATTTGAACGCCCTGCAAAGGCAATCTCCACCCCATTTGGTGGCGGCAAATCTTGCAAGTGGTTGATAGTGGTGTAAAAAGTTGTGTGCTGAAAAACAGACATGAGTTTCCGAGTTAGGCTTGATGGAGCTAGAAAATTAATTTTTAGTTAAGTTTACATGCCAGATATAGATATCCGGGATATCTGTAAATTTAGACTTATACCAGTATCCTTGAATTTTCGTCTGCAATTAATACAAGTCCTTCCAACACCAGGTTATCCACCACATTAGCGTTCATACTAAGATGGGATTGAAGCTGTTGGGATCCGCCCCCGCTGATGATGCACTTGGGCACATGACCCAAAGTAGCAGTAAGTAGCGCGGTCATGCGCTCTACTGCACCGACCAGTGCCTGTATTGCGCCACTATGTATGGCATCTGCAGTGTTGTCTGGATAATCATGAAACTCCCCTTCCTGAAGTTGCAACGACGAGGTTTTGGTTGCTAGCATATTTTTCATAAGATTAAGACCTGGAACGATGATGCCGCCGAGGAACTCTCCTTTGTCGGAAAGGGTATCCATCGTCATTGCAGTGCCTACATCCACTACCAAGCAACCTTCTCGTTGCAGTCCCCACGCTGCAATCAAGGCTGCCCACCGATCGCTGCCTAGCAGTGTCGGGTTAGCGTAGTAATTTCGAACACCACATTGATATGCAAGGGAGGTGATCCATTTAGGTTTTACTTGCCAGCAGGAAAGCGACTCAGACAGCGCTGCCTTTGTTTTGGTGTTTGCAACGTTAGAAACCATGACACATAGGGGTTTTGGGAAGTCCTGCCATTCCTCTTGTAACAACATACTTCTATCTTGTGCAACATCCCCTTGTATTAACCAGCTGAAACCATCATGTAGTCCCCACTTTAGACGGGTGTTGCCAGAATCTATCACCATTAAATAGGCCATGTTATTTCACCTTGCGTAACTTGATTGTACCTCCACTAAAACAACGAGTGCCTGCTAAAGTTTGTAGTAGTAACGATCCATCGTTCGTTACACCTTGTACCACGCCTTTCTGGATTGAACCGTCGGGTAGGTGAAGGGTAACAGGTTTATTTTCAAATCCATGACGATCTGACCATTCATTCCTAAAGGGTTTAAAACCTTGGTTCTCAAACTTTCTCAGCACTATTGCTAGTTCAGTCAGTAATCTGGCTATTAAGTTGTTGCGGTCTGGTGTTTTTCCAGTGACGGAGAACAAATCCGTTGCGCTTTGGTCTATAGTTGACTTTATGTTGTTTGATAATTTTAGATTCATACCAACGCCGATTACGGCGAAAGTAGGACCCAGCGCATCTCCCCGTAATTCGATCAGTATGCCTGCGAGTTTTCGGAAGTGGAACATCACATCGTTTGGCCATTTAAGGGCGACGTCTCTTATCCCTAAAGATTCCAATGTACGTATGATGGCTACTCCGATTGCTAAGCTTAAACCCGACAGAAAGCGTGCGCCCTTTTGGAATTGCCACAGAAGAGAAAATGTAAGACCGTCACCTAGACCCGAATGCCACTGCTGTCCACGCCGTCCACGTCCTCTGGTTTGAAATTCCGTTGCTACCACACTGATAGCATCAGTGTTGGCGCTGCCAGAATTTTCTTCCATCGCAGCTTTCTGCAACAGCAAGGTGTTGGTCGATGTAGTGGTATCCAACACTTCAAGGTGAAATTTTTTTGCTTCCATGCCAAGATGTTTTAGAATCATATCCTTTTCCAGCCATTGCACTGGATCAAGCAGACGGTAGCCACGACCTTGAACCCTATGCACTGTCACTCCTACTTCATCCAGTCCATGCAACGCGGTAGATACGCTAGTACGCGACACATCAAGATTCCGAGCAATGATTACTCCAGAATGGAATTCACCGTCGTCCAATTGGCGTAATATGGAAAAAGTTAGTGGTTTCATGGTAGTCACAGTGTAGATCAAACTATCTCGTCTGTGCCACAGACGATTCATGTTTAAAAGTATTTCTTGTAAAGGATAATGCTGGATAAACCGTAGCATTTTATCTGACTATAATGTATTCCGTTAGGTTGAGTGCATCACATCATATTTTGAGAGACTGACTTGAAAGACACATTAAAAGGCATATCTGCTAATTCTTTACCTGTTGCACCTACTTCCAACTTCATTCGTAACATGATTGACGAAGACAATCGTATTAATAAGTGGGGTGGGCGCGTAGAAACTCGTTTTCCACCAGAACCTAATGGCTATTTGCACATTGGTCATGCCAAGAGCATATGCCTCAATTTTGGCCTTGCTCATGATTATAAAGGGGTATGCCATCTGCGCTTTGACGACACTAATCCGGAAAAAGAAGCACAAGAATACGTTGATTCAATACTCGATTCGGTCAAATGGCTTGGCTTCGATGGGGGGGAGCACTTGCACTATTCTTCCGACTATTTCGACAAGCTTTATGAATTCTCCGAGTACCTTATTAATCAAGAGAAAGCCTATGTGGATAGCCTTACTACTGAGGAAATTCGCGAACTGCGCGGTACTTTGACCAAGGTTGGCTGCAACAGTCCGTACCGTGATCGTCCAGTCGCTGAAAATTTAGATCTGTTTCGCCGCATGAAACTGGGAGAGTTTGCCGACGGTGTTCACGTATTACGCGCTAAAATCAGCATGGTTTCTCCCAACATTAATTTACGTGATCCGGTTATCTATCGCGTCCGCCGTATTCACCATCAGCGTACTGGTGACAAATGGTGTATTTATCCGATGTACGATTACACTCATTGTATTTCTGATGCTTTGGAGAATATTACCCACTCCATTTGTACACTGGAATTTGAGGATCACCGTCCACTCTATGACTGGATACTGACCCAATTAAAAAACATAGTCCCCTGTCATCCGCAGCAAATAGAGTTTGCACGACTCAAGCTCACCTATACCGTGATGAGCAAACGTATCATGATCGAACTGGTTGAAGGTAGATTCGTAGAGGGTTGGGACGACCCACGCATGCCTACTCTCGCGGGACTACGACGCCGAGGTTACACCCCTGAGTCGATTCGTTTGTTTGCCGAGCGCATTGGTGTTAGCAAAGCGGATTCCTGGATAGACATGGATGTGCTGGAAGATTGTTTGCGCGAAGACCTGAACATACGTGCACAACGTCGCATCGTCGTGTTGAAGCCACTAAAACTCATCATAGACAATTATCCAGATAATGGCGAGGAGAAGTGTTTTGCTCCTAATCACCCACAAAAACCTGAGTGGGGAAAGCGTGTGGTGCCGCTATCGAAAACCCTTTTCATTGAGCGCGATGATTTTATGGAGATACCAGCTAAGGGCTACTTTCGCCTTGCACCCGGGGCAGAAGTACGGTTGCGCTATGCCTATATCGTAAAGTGTGTAAAAGTAGTGAAAAACGCAAGCAATGAAATCGAGGAGATTCACTGTACTTATGATCCTGACACCAAGAGCGGTACAACAGGAGCAAAAACGCGCAAAGTTAAGGGTAATATCCATTGGCTTTCCTCTAAACATGCTCATAAAGGGGAAGTGCGTCTGTATGACCGTTTATTCTCCCATTCCCATCCCGACGTAAGTAGCCGCGATTACAAGGTGCTGCTTAATGCACATTCAAAGGAGATTATTTCTGCATATATAGAATCTTCACTCAACGAGGCTCAGCCGGAAGAGCATTTCCAGTTTGAGCGAAACGGTTACTTTGTTACCGAACGTGTGGATACGAAGCCAGGCAGGCCAGTGTTTAATCGTGCTGTAACACTGAAGGATTCTTGGGGAAAAAGTACTTAAAGTACTAGATGTTTGGGTTGACCAAAGCGATCTATCAAATTACTTGAGCCCACAAATGTTGCCTTGATGTGGTTATTGTATCGATCGATACGTGTTTGTTTGGGCCATCCTCATGCAAACCAATTGGTTGGTGGTAGAGTTGGCACGATATCTCTGGTATAGTTCAAAACGGTATGCATAGTTGTATGTGTATGAGTTGTATAGTGTGTATCTACAAAGTAAAAAGGATTTGAATGGTTGGCTTTGCCTGCGTTGCAACAAGGCAACAAACAGGCGATGTTGCAAAAAAACAACACTTTTTTGCATTACACAAAAATATCTTGATTTTCCTTGCTATATGTCGCTGTGTTAGGCACAATTCTCATGGTCTCTTCGATTTGGAGAGGTTAAACCGTATACAAAACTAATGTTGTAGATTTAAGGGTAGAGAGTTTGAATGTGTTTTTATTACTCACTAGGAGGCTGTCACCATGAAGTTAAATCAAATTAAGAATAATTTATTGCATACGGGGGTCGCTATCGCGTTAGTTGCCGGGGTGGCATTTACGCTACCCAGTGCACACGCTGGTGGTAAGATCACCATAGACGATACTAAGTGGATCAGTGTCGGAATGGGGATACGTTTTAATTTTAGTGCCATACAGAGTTCATCAGCTGGTGTAAAACTCAATGGGACTGGAAAAGATTACTCCAATAATTTTTCACTCAATAATGCTCGTATTTATATTGCTGGACAGGTTCATAAATACATTAAGTTTTCGTTCAATACTGAGTGTTTTAACTGTAACTTTGGCGGGGGTGAGACTTTTGCGGGTAATTCCGATATTGGTTTACTTGATGCGTTCGGGCAGTTCGAGTTCAACCGGTATGTAAATTTATGGATTGGACGCACGTTGGTACCTACAACGCGTGCTGAACTGAATGGTCCTTACTACCACCAAACCCATGAAGCCTTTAAAACACCGTTCTATCCATCCGATTATGGTATAAATTTTGCTGGAAACCAATTTGGGATTGGGGGTGGTGCTGCAGGTGCGAAAAACACGGGTGCCGGCCTCTATGGTCGTGATGATGGTATAGTTTTCTTTGGTGACCTCGATGTACCGCAACCGTGGGGTAGTACCGGAACGCTACAATATTCAACAATGGTGTCGTCCGGCTTAAGTTCGGCTTCTTTTCTTGGGCCTAATCAATCAGATAGTGTTATGTGGTCTGGACGTGTAACCTACAACTTTCTTAATCCAGAGAAGAATCCAGGATACTACACCAGTGGTGGCTACTACGGTGGAGCCGGCGACATTCTCGCGATTGCCGTTGGGTTAAGCCATCAGAAAGATGGTGCAGGTACTTTCGAACACAAGGCTGATTTTACTGGTCTTACCACCGATCTTCTGTTTGAAAAAGTACTCGATAACAATATGGGCACGTTTACGTTCAATGCTGAGTACAAACGCTTCTGGGCAGACTACGACAAAATAGGAACCTTAGGAAGGACTGGAGTAGCAGGTTCGGGAGGGGTCAACGCATTTGCTGCTCCGGATTGCGCATGTTGGTTTAGAGGCCAGGCATGGCAAGTGTACGGATTGTATCTGATCCCGCATAAAGTGGGCATCGGTCGATTCCAGCCCTATGGAAGATTCGTCAGTGTTCAACCGGAAAGCAGTACCAATCGTGAGGAAATCGAAGGTGGTGTGAACTATATTATAGATGGTTACAACGCTCGTATTTCGGCATTCTACCAACATGGCGATCTGTTTACTAAAGGCTTGAACTATGCGCCTTTTGCAGCGGGTAGAAAAGTCGATAAATTCACGCTTGCCTTCCAGCTTCAAATATAAGAAAGGTGGAGTTTAACTAGAATTGCTACCCTTATTTGAAAGCCGAAACCCATCTTTGGGTTTCGGCTTTTTTTTGTTCGTCCTTTTCTCAAAGAATCATTGTGTAATTGATTCGTTCTGATGACGGTTCGCTTTCATTCGATCATGGGTTACGATTGGAATTGCGGGTCAGAAATGAAAATCTGTTTTTGTGTTTGGTTAGTACCTGATGTGGATATTCATAGTTCATTAAAAATCGCTTCTAAAATGTCATCAGATGATTTGTTTTCATAAAAAAACTTGCCATCGAATTAAATTTGCTAGCAGTTAGGCAGTATGAAAGGGTATGAATTGTACTTTTCCCAATTAAGATCTTTACGTGAAAGGAGTATTATTCTGGGATGAGGATGGATATTCTTAGCAAATCCTGGTGGATTCGATGGAATTTATCACTGCACCTGCTTTATGTGCATAGAATAAGTAAATCATGACTATAAAATTAACTCAACAATTTTGGCTCCTCTACCTTCTCTAGTAAGACGTATTTTTTTATCCATCCTACTACGCTATCTAGCCCCTCCAGTGTCATCAAATTAGTAAACACGAAAGAGCCACCTTTACGCATTCTTTTTGCATCAGCTTCCATAACCTCAAGATTTGCCCCTACATAGGGTGCTAAATCTATCTTATTAATTACTAACAAATCTGAGCGAGTGATGCCAGGACCTCCCTTTCGGGGTATCTTTTCACCCTGCGCAACATCAATTACAAAAATAGTTACATCCGCCAGATCAGGGCTAAATGTTGCTGAAAGATTATCTCCGCCACTCTCTATCATTATTATTTCAATATCTGGGTAACGACCAGCCATTTCATCAACCGCTTCAAGATTCATACTTGCATCTTCTCGAATTGCAGTGTGGGGACAGCCGCCTGTTTCGACCCCAATAATTCTATCTTTTGGCATCATGCTATTTTTTGTCAAAAATTCCGCATCTTCTTTTGTATAAATATCATTTGTAATTACGCCGATGCTGTAATCATTTAGAAGTTTCCGGGTTAATCGTTCTATTAGTGCTGTCTTACCTGAGCCTACAGGGCCCGCTACGCCAATTTTTACATAGGTTCTGACTTTCTTCTCTGTCATTTTCTAGTTGCTCCAGTTTCTATAATTAGGTTCAAGACATGTATAAACGAGAGTACAGGCGTTCATGTTGCATACAGCGTATGTCCAAACCAATGTCTAAAAGTCCTACTAAAGATCGATCTACTTCTAAAGTTTCTGTTACAAGTCTGGTAATAATAGGTTGTAGGTGAAACATGATATCTTGTCCATCTCGCTGCCCCAAAGGAACAAGCTTAACGCTATTGGTAACCAGTCCAACAGCGGTGTTGTAATAGTAGGAGTACAGAGTCTCTTCCAATGGAATCCCAAGTAAGAAAGCATAGAGGCCAAAAGCAATGCAATAGTGACCAGAAGCTTTATTTTCCTGGATTGCAATATCGTACTTAGATATTAGCTCATGATCTTGATGCCCCCGAAATATTTTAACAAGCCTTACACCTAATTTCTGACTTGCTTGCCTAATTTCCTTTGCACATTTAAGTGCGGTGCACTCATGATCTAAAGAAATAATTTCACTATAATTATTTGTAGTAGCTGCCTCGTAGGCTAAGCGAACAAAAGATGCATCGTTATATTTTACGTTTGATTTCAAATTCTCTACGATAAATAGTTCAGCTGATATTGAGTCATGCACTATATTTAATTGTACGTAGGTCTCTAATCCGTGTGAGTGTGAAAAGGCACCAATAGGTAATATAGGATCAGATAAATGTAATAAATTTCCTATGAAACTATTTTTCATGTGGAAGTTTTGATGCAAAACTAATAATCTTCGTAAACAATGGCTCGTCACCGTGTTTGTGAGTATGGGTATGTACATTTGAAGCATCTGTCGATTTAAGCACGCTCTTCAACTGCCTCATTTCTTTTACTGGACGATAGCCACTTGCACTTAACCAGCGAAATAATGGTTCTTCAAAGGGAATTAGAACTTGATTGTCTTGAATAAAGATAGGCACATGTTTGTTACCAACTTCATAACATACTGTACCCATTTCTAGCAATGAAGTAGGCGCCACCACAATTGCCTCACATTCTTTAATATTAATTACTATAGCCTTCTTATTGTCTTTGAATAGAACGTCATCTTGAGATAAACGTTGCCCTTCTTTTAGGAATTTGATAGCAATTTTTATTCCATTATTTGTAACCTTGCTCTGGATACGCTTAGATGTTTCAAACCATTCCAATTCTAGAAAGTCTATTTCCAAACCGTCAAGTGACATATTGGATTTATTGCCAACTATTTCTTTGATAATCATAGCCAACTTATTCCATAAAAGTTGTTAAAATCTATAGTTATGTAAGTAATCAGTAATTTGTTCAATTGTCAGATATATAGCAGTGCTATTGTAGCAGTCGATCTGTTTCTATAGGAGACTGTGATTGATGAGAATAGGGTCAGTTGGATCTAGTAAACTAGCTGAAGTTTGTAAAGCCCACTACTAATGGGAGGAATATAGAAATATTCTTAGTAATGAGTATGAAAATGGTGTTAATTTAAATAAGCCGGAACCATTACTCATTGGCAAGCAGCAGTCAAAAACACTAATCTTCTCTGAGTGCGCTAATTGACAGATTGCCCTGTAATGGTTGCTCTATCTGAATGACAACACGACAACAAGCAAGCTTATTTCTAGGACTTTGCGCTAGCGGATAGGGTCGTGCACTGTAACTAATTTTGTTCCGTCCGGGAAGGTTGCCTCTATCTGTATGTCGTGAATCATTTCTGCTACCCCTTCCATCACATCTGCTTTCGTGAGAAATGTTGCACCTAGTTGCATTAATTGCGCAACGGTTTTACCGTCACGTGCAGCTTCCATCAGCTCGCTACAAATCAACGCAATAGACTCAGGGTGATTCAACTTTACGCCCCTTAACTTTCTTTTCTTAGCTAATTCTCCAGCACTGTGCAGCATTAGCTTTTCAATTTCACGAGGTGTTAAATGCATAGCTCCGCCAATATTTAAAAAATAAAGTCCCTAAATTTATTAAAATAAGAAGTAGCGCTGTGCTAGTGCTATTTCTTTAGCCGGTTCACAAGATATTTTTACGCCGTCCACTTTTACTTCGTGGTTCTCAGGATTTACAGAAAGATCAGGTGTCTTATCATTGTGAATCAAGTCTTTCTTCCCAATAGTCCTACAGTTTGAAACCGGTAGAACCATTTTCTTCAGCCCATATTCTGCCACAATTCCCTTGTCTATAGAGGCTTTAGAAACGAATGATGCGCAAGTTTTAAATAATGCATTACCATATGCGCCAAACATATTACGAT
Source organism: Nitrosomonadaceae bacterium (assembly GCA_965248035.1). Taxonomy (GTDB): domain Bacteria; phylum Pseudomonadota; class Gammaproteobacteria; order Burkholderiales; family Nitrosomonadaceae; genus BJGV01. The sequence continues at coordinate 839,167 of OZ252054.1, read as the reverse complement.
AAATTACTGGTTGAGGGGTTGGGATAGAGGCATTTGCGTCTCCCATTTTGCTCGCTATGATCATTCCGCCTTTGATAATAAGTTCTGGCTTAACACCGAACATAGCTGGGCTCCATAAAACAATATCGGCTATTTTGCCAGGCTCAATCGATCCTACGTATTGTGAAATACCATGGGTAATAGCTGGGTTGATGGTGTATTTAGAAATGTATCGTTTAACCCGAAAGTTATCATTGTTATTTTTCTTATCTTCGTCTAATTCGCCAAATTGTTTTTTCATTTTGTCAGCAGTTTGCCATGTACGGGAAATCACTTCACCTACACGACCCATTGCTTGCGAATCAGAAGACATCATGCTGAAGATGCCTCGATCGTGAAGAATATCCTCCGCTCCCATTGTTTCTGGGCGAATACGCGAGTCTGCAAAAGATACGTCTTCAGGGATGTTTCTACTTAAGTGATGGCACACCATTAACATATCCATGTGTTCATCAAATGTATTAACAGTGTATGGGCGAGTTGGATTTGTCGAAGATGGTAATATATTCGGGTACATCGCTATTTTGATAATGTCCGGCGCATGACCGCCACCAGCCCCTTCCGTATGGAAAGTATGAATTACACGTCCGTTAATTGCATTCACGGTATCTTCCACAAATCCTGCTTCGTTCAATGTGTCAGTATGAATGGCGACTTGAACATCAAATTTATCTGCAGCATTTAAGCAAGCGTTGATAACGGCTGGTGTTGATCCCCAATCTTCATGAATCTTTAGGCCACAAGCACCGGCTTCAACTTGTTCTGCTAGAGGTGCCTCCGTAGAGCAGTTTCCCTTTCCAAAATAACCGAGATTCATAGGAAATGCTTCGGATGCTTCTAGCATTTTCTGGATATTCCATTTACCAGGAGTTACAGTTGTTGCATTGGTCCCATCCGCTGGACCGGTACCACCGCCCAACATCGTGGTTATACCACTGAATAGGGCAGTTTCAATTAAAGTGGAACTGATAAAGTGAATATGGGCGTCCATTCCACCCGCGGTAGCTATAAAACCGTAAGCGCCATGCACCTCGGTAGAGGCACCGATTACCATGTTGGGAGAAACCCCATCCATCATATCTGGATTTCCAGCTTTACCTATACCAACAATTTTGCCATCTTTTATTCCAATGTCAGCTTTTTCAATTCCCCAGTGGTCAATAATAACCGCGCCGGTAATTACTAAATCTAAAACACCTTGATTTCTTGTTGCAGTAGACGACTGACCCATACCATCACGAATACTTTTTCCGCCACCAAATTTTGCTTCATCTCCATAAGCATTGTGGTCTTTTTCTATTTCGATAAAAAGATCAGTGTCTCCCAAACGTACTTTGTCACCTGTTGTGGGACCAAATAAGTTAGCGTAGTTCTTTTTGCTTATTGTTAGACTCATGATTATTTATCCTTAAAGTTTTTGCTTTTCAGAAGCTGCATTGATGCTTTTTTGTTAACCTCTTGTGTTACGCTACCGTTCACAAGATCATTGTGTCCAAAGGCAGAACGGGATCCGCCTATTTCCACAAGTTCTACTTCTTTTTCTTCTCCTGGTTCAAAACGAATAGCAGTACTTGCCGGGATATTTAAACGCATGCCGAAAGCTTTTTCACGACTAAAACTAATCGCTCTATTTACCTCAAAAAAATGAAAATGTGAGCCAATCTGTACCGGACGGTCACCCGTATTTGTTGCCTTAACTTTCACTGTCTTACGGCCAGCATTACATACAATGTCGCCTTTCCCTACCTTAACTTCGCCTGGTATCATGACTTTCTTCTCCTGTTTTAACAATACATTGTCACTAATTCTTTTTTCTGGGAAAGTTGTTTTATCTCTAGACCGCTAATCATTCATCCAGCGTTCTTAACTCATTTTTATTCGTAAGGGACGGAATATTTAATCATATCAATTGCGTAGTAGAATTCCTTTGGTAGTCTAACCTATTGGATTAGCGTAGCAAAGCATAGGATTTCTGTCAATGGAGGCCTTCGCTTGACTTGGATTCATTCTCTCATAGAAAGGATGATTGGGTGAATTCGACATAATACCTGTGGCCCTGTCGAATCTCATTCAATATAAGCAACAAAAATGTGAGTTATGTGCAGATTCAAAGTGCATACCAAGTGGGAACTGATCTGGCTAGGGAAGAATAGGTAGCGCTGGCAGTAGGCTCCTAAAAATAAAGACTTATTATACAAAAGAGGCAAATACTTGAGCAAAACTATCAAATTCGATAAATTACATGGCAGGTAAAATTTTATTTGCTGTTGATGAATGGAAGAACGATTTTATTTGGTTACGCAGAGAATAGATAATAGTTGTTGAATCCTTGAAGTAGTCGGACTATATTTAGCTTGTCATTCATTTACCAAATGGAGGTTGCCATGACTCTACGCTTAGGCGATGTAGCGCCTGACTTTGAACAAGATTCTTCGATCGGCAGGATCAAATTTTATGAGTGGTCAGGAGACTCTTGGACAGTGTTGTTCTCGCATCCGGCAGATTTCACACCTGTATGTACGACTGAACTTGGGTTGACCGCAAAGCTTAAGTCTGAATTTGACAGACGCAACGTAAAAGCGATCGGACTATCAGTTGATCCTGTGGACAAGCATGTAGAGTGGATCAAGGATATTGAAGAGACTCAAAATACTAAGGTCAGTTTTCCAATCATCGCAGATGTAGATAGAAAGATCGCAGCTTTGTTCGATATGATTCATCCGAATCAGTCGGATACCATGACAGTACGCTCGCTGTTCATTATCGACCCGAAAAAGAAAGTGCGTCTTATGATCACATATCCAATGAGTACTGGGCGCAATTTTGACGAAGTGTTACGCGTTATTGATGCGCTACAATTGACAGATAATTACTCAGTAGCCACGCCAGGGAATTGGTGTGATGGTGGCGATGTAATCATTCCATTGACAATTCAGGACGAGGAAGTTATCAAGCAGAAATATCCGAAAGGTTACAGTGCTCCGCGCCCGTATTTACGTATAACGCCGCAACCGAACAAATAACTGGTTGCCCACTGTACCTAAAATATTTGGTTTCTAGCTTTAACTTTTTCCAGTTGTTTTGGAGTTACTTTTTTGTTGGCTTTTCTTGAGTTGCCCCGGCTGCATTAGCATATAGATTACGCTCCGATTCGAACCACGCTAGGTTTTGATGCAGCTTAACTACTTCGCCTATGATGATGAGGGTAGGAGGGGTAAGATTTGCAGAGGCGGCCAAGTTTGGTAGCGTTTCTAACGAGCCGACGAGTATACGCTGCGCATGTGTAGTGCCTTGTTGCACAATAGCTGCAGGTGTTATTTTAGGTAAGCCATGTGTGATCAACTGCTGGCATAACACAGGCAACCCAAGTAGTCCCATGTAAACCACAATGGTTTGGCCTGGCCGCACTAGTGTGGGCCAATCAAGATCCACGATGCCATTTTTGAGATGGCCGGCCACGAAAATACAAGACTGCGCATAATCACGATGGGTAAGAGGAATGCCTGCATAGGATGCCACCCCAGAAGCTGCCGTGATACCTGGAACTACCTGAAATGGAATGCCATGACTGGTTAGTGACTCAATTTCTTCCCCACCACGGCCAAAAATGAATGGGTCACCCCCTTTTAACCGCAGAACACGTTTGTTTTCTTTCGCCAGCCGCACAAGCAATTCATTGATGGATTCCTGTGACATAGTGTGCTTGCTGCGCTCTTTTCCTGCATAGATCCGGGGAGCATCCCGGCGTACCATATTCAGTATCTCAGGTGAGACTAGACGGTCATATACCACGACGTCTGCTTGTTGCATCAGGCGCATTGCGCGAAAGGTCAATAGGTCAGGGTTTCCTGGACCAGCGCCAACTAAATAAACTTCTCCGTGTGGTGCTTCATCAGATTCACTATGTAGTGAGTGCTCCAGATGGTCCTTTGCAGCTTGATACTTCCCAGCAAACACCATTTCGGAGAAGGGTCCTTGCAATTCATTCTCCCAGAACTTGCGGCGCTTGTCAGGGTGAGAGAAATGTTGCTTCACCTGCTCACGGAAATTGGCAGCATAGGTTGCTAAGCGACCATATGCTTCTGGGATCATAGTTTCCAGGCGCGCTCGTAATAGCCTTGCAAGTACCGGCGATTTGCCACTACTAGAAACTGCAACCAGAATAGGAGAACGATCAATGATGGAGGGCATGATGAAAGAACACAGATCAGGATTATCTACTACATTGATCGGAATACGCAGTTTTTCGGCAGCTTTAAAAATTTGCTGATTGACCAAGCGGTCATTGGTAGCCGCAAATACCAGCGTTGCATCTTCAAGATGAGCTGGAGTGAAGATTTCGGCACGGTGGACAATGATTCCTTGGCGTAGTAGTACTTGTAGTTCTGTATCAAGTTTCGGTGCGATTACAGTGATGCGGGCACCCGCTCGCGACAGCAGAGCGATCTTGCCGGCGGCAACTTTTCCTCCGCCGATTACAAGACACTTACGGTTTCTAATGCTGATGAAAATGGGCAGAAAATCCATGAACTATCCTGATAACTATCTTTTGCCAGTAGTAATGGTTCTGATGAGATGAATTTTGGCATAGAAATGAGCTGATTCTTCTGTTCCAATCAAACTTAACAGCCCAAAAAATAATTTATTAGGTTCCATTAAAAACTTTAAATCTTCGTCTATTCGTTTCTCTTCTCTTTTTTAGCTGCAGTACGATTATTCACACTCTAAGAAAAATGAGAATAGACTTTTTACAGGTTTATGTAATGTTATCCAACAGAATATTTAGTTCCGCCTGAGATAACATACCGTGTTTAATCTAGCTTCTTTAACTGTTCAATTAGTTTTTCCAGTGTTGAGCTAAAGCTAGAGAAGCGATCTTTTTCTTGCTCTACTACTTTTGTTGGTGCATGCTCGATAAAGTCAGGGTTAGCGAGTTTGGTTTCTGATCTTGCGATTTCTAATTTAATACGTGCAATTTCTTTTGTTATTCGCTCACGCTCCACAACTACATCTATTTCTATTTTCAGCATCAGCTTGAATTCACCTACAATTGCTACTGGTGCATCGGCATCTGGCAATTCACCCTGCATAACTTCCATAGCCGACAGTTTGGCCAGTGCCATCAAATAGGGAGAAAACTCAGTTAAGATTTTCTGATCTCCCGCAGCCAATAGCGGAACTCTTAATGCTGGAGATAGGTTCATTTCGCCGCGTAGGGTACGACATGCATTGATTAGTTCTTTAAGCGCATGGATTTTTCCGATAGCATCCTCGTTAATACTTGCTAAATCAGCTTTGGGGTATGGCTGGAGCATAATACTCGCACTATGTTTACCAGCTAGTGGTGATATGTTTTGCCACAATTCTTCAGTAATGAAGGGGATGATGGGATGAGCAAGCCGCAGCGTTATTTCTAGCACACGTATCAAAGTGAGGCGGGTGGCACGTTGTACTGAATCGATATTTTCATTTAACTGTACCTTTGCAAACTCAAGGTACCAGTCGCAATATTCGTCCCGGACAAATTCGTAGACTTCGCGTGCCGCTACATCAAAACGATAATCGTGAAATGCTTGTTCTACTTTGCTTTGTGCCTGCTGCAAGCGTTCAACGATCCACCTGTCCGCAGCAGAAAATTCCAGTGGTAAATTCTTATCCAAACCTACATCTTTTCCCTCACAATTCATCAAGACATAACGGGTAGCGTTCCATAATTTGTTACAGAAATTTCGGTAACCCTCACAGCGCCGCAGATCAAATTTTATGTCTCGGCCATGAGAAGCAAGGCTGGCAAAGGTAAAACGCAACGCATCAGTACCGAATGCTGCGATACCCTCGGGATAATTTTTTCGCGTGATTCTCTCGATGGATTCTGCCTGTTTGGGATTCATCAATCCGGTAGTACGCTTCACAATCAGGTCTGGCAAAGTGATCCCGTCGATAAGGTCCAACGGGTCAAGCACGTTACCCTTGGATTTACTCATTTTTTGACCCTCCGCATCGCGGATCAGGCCGGTAACGTAGACTTCGTGGAAAGGCACCTTCCCAGTAAAATACAGAGACATCATTACCATACGTGCCACCCAGAAAAAGATTATATCGAAGCCTGTGACCAGTACTGAAGTTGGTAGGAATGTCTTGAGTTCTGGTGTCTCTTCAGGCCAACCCAGAGTAGAGAATGGCCACAGCGCAGAAGAGAACCATGTATCGAGCACATCCTCATCTTGTGAGAGATTGCGATTACCCGCTTGTTGTTGAGCTTCCTCCAGACAATGCGCGACGTAGATGTTGCCATCCTCATCATGCCACGCCGGAATTCGATGTCCCCACCACAATTGACGTGAAATGCACCAGTCTTGGATATTTTCCAGCCACTGATTGTAAACATGACTCCAGTTTTCCGGGATAAATTTTACTTCTCCGTTTGCTACTACTCCCAGTCCACGCTTGGCTAGACCTTTCATCGCCACATACCACTGGTCAGTAAGCATTGGCTCAATAACGGCGTTCGTACGGTCACTACGCGGCACCATCAGCTTATGCGGTTTGATTTCAACTAGTAAGCCCTGTGCTTCTAGATCAGCGATAATTCTTTTTCGAGCATCAAAACGGTCAAGTCCCTGATATTCAGAAGGCGCAAGATCGTTTATTTTTGCATCTAGTGTGAGAATACTGAACAGAACGAGCTTGTGCCGTTGACCTATCTGATAATCATTGAAATCATGTGCTGGAGTGATCTTTACACACCCGGTTCCAAAATTAGGATCCACATAAGCGTCTGCAATGATAGGAATGCTGCGCTGGCATAGCGGTAGGCACACACGACTGCCAATCAGATGCTGATACCGCAGGTCATCCGGATGTACAGCTATGGCCATATCACCCAACATGGTTTCGGGGCGAGTGGTGGCGACGATCAATCCTTCTGTTTTATTTGCTCCACCTTCAAACGGATAGCAAATATGCCAGAGAAATCCGTTTTCTTCAGTTGACACCACTTCAAGATCAGATACCGCTGTTTGTAGCACGGGATCCCAGTTTACAAGTCGCCAGCCACGATAGATCAATCCCTCACGGTAAAGTCGCACGAACACTTCCGTTACGGCACGGGATAACCCATCGTCCATTGTGAAGCGTTCGCGCGACCAATCGCAGGAAGTACCTAAGCGCTGCATCTGCTGGGTAATGGTAGAGCCAGATTGCTCTTTCCATTGCCACACACGATTGAGAAATTCCTGCCGTCCCAGATTATGCCGGTTGGTATTTTGACTATCCAGCTGACGTTCCACCACAATCTGGGTAGCGATGCCAGCGTGATCGGTTCCTGGCTGCCACAGTGTGTTGTCACCAAGCATGCGGTGATACCGAGTGAGTGCATCCATAATAGTGTGTTGGAATGCATGCCCCATATGTAGCGTGCCCGTGATATTTGGTGGTGGCAGCATGATGCAGTAGGGCTGAGTTATTTTGTCGGATACTTGGGCACGAGCTGGCTTGAAATAACCAGCGGATTGCCAGACTGGATACCAGTGTTCTTCTATAGGTCGGGGTTCATATCTCTTATTGAGACTCATAAAGATCGTGGTTAAATTCGGTGGTTCTGAGAGGTATACTATTATATCGGAAGGCACGGATGTTTCATCCGCTGATACCTGCGACTCAGACTGAAGTGGCAAGATTTCCGTAGACAGAAACACTTTCTCAGTTAGCGTAGGTATGTCATCAAGAATCTGAGTTGGGACCGGAAAAGACACTGTGGCACTTTCTGCGCCAGCTGTTACTGAGGATTTACCTTGGTGCTCGCGTGACAACGTATTCGGTTTGTTCGAGGTCTTATCTTCACCGGGTTCTGGTGAGGTTTTATTGATATTTGTCATAAAGAGAAGTAACCGGTGGATGGCGTGGGAGATTAACCTAAGTTAATCCGGGTGCCCCCAAGTTTATGATGGCGGATTTCATATCCCCTGTCTTTGTAGAAACGGTAACGTTTTCGTGCCGCTTGAGTATCCTCCTGTGTGGTTCCAGAAATTTCAATCAATCGAAGAAAGCGACTGAAGAAAGGAGGAGGCCCAACATGCAGGTTAATTAGCACATTATCATGTGGGAGCGGCTCAGCCTGGGGACTGATTATAACTGGAGTTACGTTTGCTAGTTTATCATCTACGCGGCAGTGTGGAATAAAGGCAGTAGAAGAAAAAGTCCACAGTAACTTGTCAAGCCGCTCGGCAGTCTCGGTATCAGGAATATAAATCGTTACTTTCAGATCTTGCTGTACTACCTTAGCACTCAGACGACAAGCAGTGTGTAGCTTGTCGTCTGCACCAGAATAAAAGTCGATTTGGGTCATGTTTTCCTTATGGGATTTTTTTGGCCGCGCGTGTCCTCAAAAATTGTGTAAGCAGAGGTACTGGTCGGCCAGTTGCGCCTTTTTTCTTGCCAGATTCCCAAGCAGTACCGGCGATGTCTAAGTGTGCCCATCGATATTTTTTTGTGAAACGCGATAGGAAACAGGTGGCAGTAATAGTTCCTGCGGCACGTCCACCGATGTTAGCCATGTCGGCAAAATTACTTTTTAGTTGCTCCTGGTAATCGTCCCATAGCGGCAGATGCCAGGCACGATCTGCAGCCTGCTCGGAGGCATCTAGCAGTTCCATTGCCAGTTCCTCATCATTGCTGAGTAATCCGGATGCTATGTGCCCCAATGCAATTACGCAGGCTCCGGTAAGAGTAGCAATGTCTATTACTACCTCTGGTTCATAACGTTCAGCATAGGTTAGCGCGTCGCACAAGATTAGCCGCCCTTCTGCATCAGTATTAAGTATTTCAATGGTTTGTCCAGACATGCTGGTGACAATGTCTCCGGGTTTAGTAGCGTTGCCACCAGGCATATTTTCGGTGGTGGGAATGATGCCAACCACGTTTATGGGAAGCCGCATCTGGACGATTGCTGTGAGGGTGCCAAATACACTAGCCGCTCCGCACATATCGTACTTCATTTCGTCCATTTCTGCCGCAGGTTTCAATGAAATACCACCAGTATCAAAGGTGACGCCTTTGCCCACCAGTACGAAAGGTTTTTCCTTTTTATTTCGTCCCCAGTATTCAAGTGTAATTAATTTAGCAGGCTGACTACTGCCTTGTGCGACCGACAGCAATGATCCCATGCCAAGTCTTTCCATGTCTTTTTGTTCCAAAACGGTAACCTTGAGTTTGTAGGTTTTGGCCATGTTCTTAGCCAGTTCCGCCAGATAGGTTGGGGTGCAAATGTTTGGTGGAAGATTACCTAAGTTTTTCGTCAAGTTCATACCATGAGCGGTAGCAAGTCCCCATTGCAACGCTTCTTCACCAATGGCCGAATCCACTCGGCTTGTCATACTCAATGTGACTTTTCGCAGATGTCGTTTACCACCCTCATGTTTGCTTTTGAGTTGGTCAGGGCGATAGACACTTTCCATTGCCACGATCACTGTATTGGAAATTTTCCAGGCAATTTCGCGATTCTTTACGGGGTCTTCTATTAAAAAAAGTGTTGCATCTGAGGCTCCGGTTTCATGTAGCGCATTGAAAGCAACTTGCGCCGCATTTCGATATTCCCTGTCGCGGAGTTCGCTCTTTTTTCCAAGCCCTACCAGCAATACTCGTTTGCATATGGTATTAGGTACGTTGTGAAGCAACAGTGTAGAGCCTGCCTTACCTTCCATATCTCCATTACTCAATATGCCACGGATATATCCATTGGCATTCTTGTCCAATATTTTCGCAGCTTCTGTTAACACCCTGGTTTCGAATACGCCCACGACTACGCAAGCGCTGCGCTGTTTTCCCGGATTTCCATTTTTTATGCTAAATTTCACACTTCGCTCCTTGGTTCATGGCCTTGCAACAAGTTTGTACAAGCTAGATAATTGTTAATTATCGCTGGACTGTTAGCATAAAGTCAAAGCGGATGAGGAATGATGTTTCATCGCTATCATGAATAGACCAAATAACATTTTGAAGTTTGAACGAGCAAATGACTATCAGGCAAAACTTGCTACACCCTTTGCTGTTCTAGGTATTCGTACTGAAGAAGATTGGTTGACCGATATCGAATATTTACCCCTCGATACGCCTCCGCTGACGTTCCAGAATTCTCTTGCCAAGGAGGTTTGCAAACAGTTACAGGCTTATTTGGGCAATCCGAGTTTTATATTCGATTTATCGCTGCACATTGGCGGTACCATTCACCAGCGCCGGGTATGGCAGACCATCCAGACAGTTCCCAGCGGCACAACTTGCAGTTACGCAGATATCGCTGCGCAGCTGTACTCTGCGCCCCGTGCTGTGGGACAAGCGTGTGGAGCTAATCGGCTCCTCATCATCATTCCATGTCATCGTGTCATTGCCAAAAATGGTGGAATTGGCGGATTCATGAATGCCCGCAATGGGTTTCCACTCGTTATTAAGCGCTGGCTGTTACATCATGAGTGTGCCTGAGCTTAATGAGGAGTTGCTGGATGAGTTTTCTGATGCTCTGTGGTTGGAGGATGGTTTATCACGCAACACGCTGGAAAGCTATTGCAACGACTTACGGCAATTTGGTGTATGGCTAGGGAAATACAATGATATGGCACTGATAGAGGCGAACCATTCCGATCTACTTGCGTTTCTCGCCTACAAGGTTTCAAGTAAAGTCAAAGCCAATACTACTAGCCGTGAACTATCGAGTTTAAAACGGTTTTACCGCTTTCTGTTGCGCCAGGGGAAAATTCAGACTGATCCGAGTCTCAACATTAATAGTCCTAAACTCCCGCGCATTTTACCTAAAAGCCTTACCGAAAAAGACGTAGAAGTGTTGCTCAATACGCCTGATGTAGAGCAGCCCATAGGTTTACGAGATCGTACTATGCTGGAGGTTCTCTATGCTAGTGGACTGCGGGTATCGGAACTGGTTAGTCTAAAAGTCGCACAAGTAAGTTTGGATACGGGAGTAGCGCGAGTAATGGGCAAAGGAGGAAAGGAGCGGCTGGCACCACTTGGAGAAGAAGCGCTGGGGTGGATAAGCCGTTATACGACAGAAGCTCGACCTGAACTTCTGGGTGGAAAAGTTGCGGAAGCGTTATTCGTTACAGCCCGCAGTGCAGCCATGACGCGCCAAGCGTTTTGGCATCTCATCAAGCGTCACGCAAGGCAGGCGGATATCAACAAACCGCTATCACCGCATACACTCCGCCACGCTTTTGCTACTCACCTGCTTAATCATGGTGCTGATTTGCGTGTTGTTCAGCTGTTGCTGGGACATTCGGACATTTCTACCACACAAATCTATACACACGTTGCGAGTACAAGACTAAAGCAGTTGCATGCTAAGCATCATCCACGAGGGTGAGCATGTGTATGCGCTCCTGTTCATATCTGCATTAAAATCAGAATGAAAAGGTATTCCGGGGAGATGATTCATAGCATTGGGACGCTTCTGAGCTGGAGGTATACAAGGCCGTTTGTTAAAAGATTATTTTCTAGCGTCTTCGTCCGAGGCCTCATTCTGGAGGCGGAGGTGGTTTCCCTGGTGGCGGAGGCGGGATATTTTTGTTCGGATTGCCGTTGTCACCACTCTTGGTAGGACTATCTGTGAATTGCCAGTACACAGGAACACGATGGCCTTGTGCGTACATGCATTGTACATAGCTGGTGTCGTAACGTTGTTGATTGACATACTCAGAATTATTGTCAGCACTAGTTTCGTTTACTCGTTCATGGGCAAACTGTCTGCACTGATTGTCGTCAATATGGAATTTGTCGAAGCTTTTGCCAGAACCTGGTAGAGCCATCATGCTGGGGCCTGTTGGCATACTCGAGCACGCGGTGAGTAAGCAGGAGGCTACCAAGAGTACAGATAGTTCGCGCGGTATTAACATGATCCCCTCCTTAGTGAACAGTTGGTTGAGTGGTTCTTTCTGGCAGACAGATATTAGCCCTCAAGGTTACGGCAATGTTGCCAAAAATTGGTCTTTAAAACTACAATTGTTCCCACAACGTCCTATCGTTGAAAGTACGATGGTGACACTATAGGCACTGTTACCACAGGTGGATATGCGTTATAGGGAAAATAATAACGTGCGCCATAACCATTATACCCACTGTAACCACCATAACCTAAACCATAACGTAAGGCCGATCCCAAGGCTAATCCTAATACGAGTCCACCAATATGATTTCGATGATGTCCGTGATAGTGTCCACCACGAGCCCATACTGAACCGTTAAATGTCAATCCAAATAAAGCAATGACGAAACAGACTAATTTGATTGTTTTCATATAAGCCTCCGTTGCAGTAACACAAAGTAGCTATCCTTCGGTTTTACTAACATGAGGTCACATCCTTGGTGTGTAGTTGTCAGTGACATAACGCGTCAGGGCCAAATTGGTTGTCACGCGGTCAAGTGACATTACAATGATAATCGTTAGATTGTTCAGTACCATAAATTTATGAGCTACTAATGATTTATCATTTGCGTGAGTTGGGTTGCCCCACAGGAATCAGGACGCAGGGCCAATTCTAGGGCTCGTCAACGATTTTTCTTTGTTAACGTTAAGTCTATGATTGAGTTCATGAAAAGTTATTTTAACTTCTTATCTTCTCTGTTAAAGTGACCACTAATTTAATTTAAGGAGCAATCATGCGTTTTAAATTTACGATTATGACCTTAGTGACGGTGTTTGCACTTAATGGTTGTGCCAACATGTCTGAAACACAGAAAGGCACAGCGGTGGGTGCAGGGCTAGGGGCAGCAACAGGTGCAGGTATTGGTGCAATTGCCGGTGGAGGTAAAGGTGCGGCAATAGGCGCAGTAGCTGGTGCTGGTGTCGGTGCTGCCGGCGGCTATATATGGTCGAATAGAATAATGGAAGAGCAAAAAAGAGCGATGGAACAAGCCACGGCAGGTTCTGGTGTGCAAGTTTCCCAGACTCCAGATAACCGCCTGAAGCTGGATATCCCTAGTGATATATCATTTGATATCGGTCGCGCTGAGATTAAACCTAACTTAAGACCAATTCTGGATAGTTTTGCTAGCAGCCTTGTTGCCAATCCGAGCACTAGTGTGACCATTATTGGCCATACCGATAATACGGGTAGCGATGCTGTTAATAATCCGTTATCTTTCAACCGTGCAGCTAGTGCACGTAACTATTTAGTAAGCCGAAATGTTTCTTCAAATCGTATAAGTATCGATGGACGCGGTTCTCGTGAACCTATCTTTGCAAATAACACTTCTGCAAATAGAGCAAGAAATCGTCGAATTGAAATCTTTGTTGCTGAATCGCAACCTGCCCAACCGGCACATCCCCCTCAAGCTATTATAGAAAGGTGCAACAGGTATGCCTCTGAGCAGGTGAATAGCAAAACTGAGGAAGTAGTCAAGGATGCAGGGATAGGAGCCCTTCTCGGCGCGGCAACAGGCGCGGCTATTGGTGCGATTTCAGGTGGTGGTAGTGGTGCTGCGAAAGGAGCGGGTATTGGAGCTATTGCAGGTGGGGCTGGAGGAGGACTCTACGGTATCAATCAGAACCAATCGAACGATGCGCGATATCAGGCCGCTTATACTTCTTGCTTGCGCCAGAATGGTTATTAGGCATAACTTGGCATTCTGAGCACATTATGAAGCCGGCTCCGTAAGTGAGTCGGTGTCTGACCAAAGCGGTTAGAGAGCCATAGGACATAATGTTATAGATGTAGTCAATAACATTCTTGGGATCATTTATTGTAGGATATAAGATCCGATTCCAGGATCATCATGCATTGTGGAAGTACTGCTTGACAACTAAATTATAAGGTTGTTTAATTAAACTTCATCAAATCTTGCATCCAAGTTTGAACACATGAAAAGTGCAAATTTTGCTAACTTGTCTTTTGACGCATTGTGGGAATATTATTTCTGCGATAAGTCTCTTCCCAGTAAGCTATTTGGACACTCAGGCGAACGCCTTGATGCTGTTGGTTACCCAGAAATTTGGATCAGTCGAGTGTCACGGACAAATTTGCTTGCGCAGGCAAAGAAGCTAGATGACGCACTGCACATGCATGGCGAGCAGGTGTTAAATCACATGCCACTGTTTGGACTACCGTTTGCAATCAAGGACAATATTGATGTAGAGGGCATGAAAACCACCGCTGCGTGCCCCAGCTTTGCCTATATGCCACAAGTATCTGCATACGTGGTACAGAAACTGCAGGCAGCGGGTGCCATCCTGATCGGTAAAACCAATCTTGATCAATTTGCGACAGGCTTGGTTGGCACTCGTTCGCCATACGGTGTGGTACGAAACGCGATTAATCCAGATTATGTATCCGGAGGGTCAAGCTCTGGATCAGCTGTTGCTGTTGCATTACAACTTGTAAGCTTCACGCTGGGCACCGACACAGCCGGTTCGGGTAGAATACCGGCCGGATTCAACGGTATCGTAGGATTGAAACCGACACGCGGTTTGCTGAGTATGCGGGGCGTGTTACCCGCTTGCCGTACCCTAGACTGTGTCTCTATTTTTGCGCAGAATGTTCAAGACGCGTGGCGTGTACTGCATACAACCGCCGGGTTTGATAATGAGGACCCTTTTTCACAACATGTCCTGCAGTGCGGCGTAAGACGGAATGGCTACCATGTTGCCGTTCCTGATGCCCTTGAATTTTGCGGTGATGCGAGTGCGCAAACAGCTTTCTCGAATGCCATGACACAAGTCGCGAAACTTCCTAACGTGCAAGTTAGGACCATACCATTCGTTCCGTTTATCGAAGCAGGAAAGCTACTTTACCATGGTCCGTGGGTGGCGGAGAGGCAGGCGGCGATCGGTTCTTTGTTCGACAAGCAGCCGCAGACGATTGACCCAACTGTACGCAAAATTGTTACCCAAGATGCCAGATTCAACGCGGTTGATACATTTAAAGCTGGGTATCGCTTAGCAGAGCTGAGACGGGACGCAGAACGCTTGATGACGGAAACAGATTTTCTCGTGGTACCGACCGCGCCGACCATACCTACCATTACAGCGGTCAATGCCGAGCCAATTGCTCGAAATAGCGAACTTGGCTACTACACCAACTTTGTAAACTTTTTTGATCTAGCCGCGCTGTCGATCCCGACCAGTGCACGCTCTGATGGTTTACCTGCTGGCATCACACTAATCGGCAAGTGTGGTTCCGACCATCTACTCGCCGCAGCAGGTGAAGCTCTCCAGGCAGAATTCGACCGTTTAGACACAACGCGCGTACAATATCGAGGCAGCCATTCGGTGGTTGCGGATCCTCTACCTTACGTGGAACCCACGGTGCAAGTGGCCGTGGTCGGTGCGCATCTGGAAGGTCAACCACTTAACTGGCAGTTGCTGGAGCGTGGTGCGCGCAAATTGCTTTCCACCTCAACCAGCAAAAACTACCGGTTGTATGCATTGCCAGATTCGGTTCCACCGAAGCCAGGTCTAGCGCGTGTCATGGAAGGCGGCGGTGCAATTGAGCTGGAGTTGTGGGAAATCCCACAGCGTAATTTCGGCAGCTTTGTTGTCGAGATTCCAGCACCGCTCGGCATTGGTTCAGTGCAGCTATCTGATGGACGCTATGTAAAAGGTTTCATTTGCGAGCCGTGGGCATTGGATGGCGCGCAAGACATTTCTTTTCATGGTGGTTGGCGTGCGTATCTCGCGAGCCAGCCAATTTAAAAGCAGTGGCAACACAACTTTCTTATTTCTTGTGAGGATAATGACATGAGTAACTTCAATCGCCGCAAATTTTTAAAAACGACAGGTGCTATTGCACTCACTAGCACACTTTCCTTCGAGCTAGCGCGCCGCTGGTGAAAAATTAATAGTCGGTTTTCTCTACGTCGGTCCCTGCGACGATTTTGGCTACAATCAGGCGCATGCGCATGCAGCTTCGATCGTCAAGAAGATGCCCGGCATTAAAATGTTCGATGAGGAGAAAGTGCCAGAGACAGTGGCAGTACAAAAATCCATGGAAGCAATGATCCGACAGGATGGTGCGTCGTTGATCTTCCCAACCTCATTTGGTTACTTTGCCCCTCACGTTCTCAAAGTTGCAAAGAAATATCCGAAAGTGCGTTTCGCGCATTGTGGTGGCCTGTGGACCAAGGGAAAGCATCCGATGAATGTCGGTAGTTTCTTCGGCTACATCGAAGAATGCCAGTACCTGAACGGCGTGGTTGCGGGATACATGAGTAAGTCAAAGAAGCTTGGCTTCGTCGCCGCTAAACCGATTCCGCAGGTGTTGCTCAACATCAATGCGTTTACGTTGGGCGCGCAATCAGTAGACCCGTCCATCTCGACACGCTTAATCTTCACCGGAGACTGGTCGATGCCGGTCAAGGAAGCCGAATCTGCGAACAGTCTGATCGATCAGGGTGTTGACGTATTAACCTGTCATGTAGATGGTACCAAGGTGGTGGTGGAGATGGCCGAAAAGCGTGGGGCGATGACTTGTGGCTACCACGTCAGCCAGGCCAAGCTGGCGCCGAAAGGTTATCTGACAGGCGCCGAGTGGGACTGGGTCACACCGTACACAACAATCGTTAAGGCAGCACAGGAAGGCAAGCCGATGATTAACTTTCTGCGTGGCGGGCTCAAAGATGGTTTCGTCAAAATGTCACCTTATGGCGCATCGGTCAGTGCAAATGCTAAAGCCAAGGCTGATGAAATCAAGAATAAGATGCTAGCAGGGAAATACCCAATCTTCAAAGGACCACTAAAAGATAACAAGGGCAAGGTCGTAATTCCCGCAGGCGTGATACAGGAACAAACCGACATTAGGCTAGAATCGATGAATTACCTGGTAGACGGGGTGATCGGTCAGGTCTAAGTGGTTTGGCCATGCGTATCTTCCTCCAGCGGTTGACAGCGAAAATGTTGCCGGCACTGCCGACGCTTTGTGCGATCGCTGGTGCACTCTTGATGTTTGTGGTTTTCCTTGTGCTACAGGGCAAGCCCGCACTCGAGGCATGTAAGTTGATTTTTGTCGGAGCGTTTGGCTCCGGCTTTGCTTGAGAAAATACCCTACAGCGTGCGGCGCCGTTGATGCTGACTGCGCTGTGTGTGGCGATCCCTGTGCGTACTGGGCTCATTATCATTGGTGGTGGGGGTGTGCGGTGGCACTTGGGGGATTAGCGTGTGCTGTGATTCCACTGATGCTACCCGCTGCATTCCCAGCGACACCTGCGTTACTCCTCATGGCGACTGCGGCACTGGTAGCTGGCGGGGCATGGATCGCACTCGCTGGATGGCTACGGCAGTTTCGTGGCGTGAACGAAACAATAGGCAGCCTGCTGCTTGCATACATTGCACTTGCACTGTTCAACCACATGGTGGAGGGACCTTTACGCCATCCAGAAAGTCTGAACAAACCTTCCACGCCACCCTTGCCAGAAGAGTATCTAATTGGTTCATTGACGGGACTTGACGTGCATTGGGGTCTGTTCTGGGGTGTACTTGCTTGTATTGCCATGTATGCTCTGGTGCGGCATGGAGTGTTCGGTTTTTCCATGTCTGTGGTAGGCGGAAATGTACGTGCCGCACGACTGGTAGGATTACCAGTTAATCGTATTGTACTGATGGCGTGTCTGCTCGGAGGGGGCGCAGCGGGCCTCGCCGGTATGATGGAAGTTGCTGCTATACACGGCAGTGCCAACAGCACGTTGTTGGCTGGATACGGTTACAGTGGAATCCTGGTTGCATTTGCCGCACGCCACAATCCGCTTGCAATTATCGCCTGCGCCTTGGTGATAGGGGGTATCGAATCAAGTGGTAGTATGCTGCAGCGACGGCTCGATTTGCCAGATGCGACCACACTAGTATTGCAAGGGTTACTGTTTATTAACCTGTTGGCATGGGAAACGCTTACTGGGTGGTTGGGAGTGTGGCGGTTGCGTCTTCTCGAAACCCGCGTAGTACAAATAGGACAGTCCATGCTTAATGAAGTAGTACCTAGTGCTTTCGATTTTGGTGCACTTGCACTCGCATTGTTCGCCGGGGCAATTCGGGTCGGAACACCTTTTCTGTTCGTGAGTCTGGGAGAATGTCTGACCGAGAAAGCGGGTCGGGTTAACCTCGGGCTAGAGGGCATCTTGGTATGTGGCGCAATGACCGGCTACGCGGTATCGCTGCATACGGGTTCACCATGGATAGGTGTTCTTGGTGCAGGCATATCGGGAATGGTGCTGGGTGCCTTTCATGGGCTAGTCTGTTCTCTGCGGGGGGTGAATGATATTGCCTTTGGTATAGCCCTAATGGTGTTTGGTACTGGGCTTGCGTTTTATCTCGGAAAACCATTCATACAGCCGCAGGCGCCAATGTTGCCGGCATTTGCGCTGGGTGACTGGAGTACGAACTCACAACTGCGTAATGCACTGGAAATAAATGGGCTGTTCCTGGTAGGAGTTGTGCTTGCGGGCTTGCTGCATTGGGGAATGGCGAGCACGCGATGGGGGCTTGTGCTACGACTGGTCGGCGACCATGCAGAATCTGCTCGTGCCATGGGTTATCGGCTGATTCCTGTACGAGTTACGGCAACCGCAGCGGGTGGCTTTCTTGCAGCGGTTGGTGGTGCGTACCTGTCGTTGTACTACCCAGGGAGTTGGAATGAAGGTTTGTCTAGTGGACAGGGATTAATGGCAGTAGCGCTCGTGATTTTCGCACGTTGGAGGCCATGGCGCTGCTTGTTTGCTGCACTACTCTTTGGTGCTGCTGGCACTTGTCCCAGCGCTTCAGGCACTCGGCATCACATCCGGTTATTATTTGTTCAACGCAGCACCTTATGTGCTTACGCTGGTGATCATGGTAATCACCTGCCGTACTGATCGTACAGTAAGTGGTGCGCCTGGCGAACTCAGCCTGACGCGCTGATGCATAATAATTTGAAAGAGGACTTCAATGTTTAAATCAAGCGATTCCAACAAGCTATTTAATAGTGTTGTGAACTAGTCTGGTACAGCTAATGACGCCGGATTTACGCATGCACGATGCTTTCATGAAAAACCTAGAGTTTGGTGTACGGTAGCGTTTGATCATCGTGAGAGGACGAAATGATGAAAAGGAGAGGATCACATTAGGCTGTCGTACTAACAACCTGTACTTACCAAGGAGAAGAGCATGACAATCAAGAAGTTTGTTGAATCGGATCCGTATCCGTGGCCGTTCGATGGTAGCCTAGCGCCGGACAACACAGCGTTGATCATTATCGACATGCAAACAGATTTCTGCGGAATCGGCGGTTATGTGGACAAGATGGGCTACGATCTATCACTCACACGTGCACCGATTGAACCGATTAAGTCGGTACTGGACGCAATGCGACATGCCGTCTTTCATATCATTCACACTCGCGAAGGCCATCGCCCCGATCTGTCAGACCTTCCCACCAACAAGCGCTGGCGTTCACAACGAATTGGTGCCGGAATCGGTGACGAAGGACCCAGTGGGAGGATACTGGTGCGTGGCGAACCTGGCTGGGAAATCATCAATGAGTTGGTACCGTTGCCTAATGAAGCAATTATCGACAAGCCAGGTAAGGGTTCTTTTTATGCGACTGACCTCGAGCTCATGTTGCCGCACTCGTGGTATACACAACCTAATTCTGACTGGTATCACCACTGATGTTTGCGTGCATACAACAATGCGCGTTGCGAATGATCGTGGTTTCGAGTGCTTATTGCTAGAGGATTGCTGTGGCGCGACCGACCATGGCAATCATTTCGCCGCAATCAAGATGATCAAGATGCAAGGGGGTGTATTTGGTGCAGTATCTGATTCTGAGCAGTTCCTAGCGGCTCTCGGTGGGCAAGGTTGACATGTCTGCGCTTAGCCTTGAGACTTTCGGTGCGGGAAAATCCTTTGGCGATTTTCGGGCGCTAGATGACGTGTCGATTCAGGTTGCCGCAGGCACCGTACATGCGTTGTTAGGTGAGAACGGTGCTGGCAAGAGTACTCTTGTCAAAGGCCTGATAGGCTACAGTCCTCTCGATCAGGGGAGAATCTTGTTAGATGGCTCCGAGCATGCGATATCCAGTCCGCGTGATGCGCATGCACTGGGAATTGGGATGGTGTATCAGCATTTCACATTAGCGCCTGGACTTACTGTAGCAGAGAATTTGTTACTTGCGCGCGGCCACCTGCCGTGGGGCATTTCCTGGGCAAAAGAGCGCGCGACACTGGAAGCATTCATGAATACCATGCCGTTTAGGCTAGCGCTTGGAAGCTCAGTCAGCGGACTGTCTGACGGTGAAAAGCAAAAATTGGAGTTATTGAAACAGCTTTATCTCAAACACCGCTTTCTGATATTGGACGAGCCGACATCAGTATTGACGCCACAAGAGTCAGAAGAAGTACTCGGCCTGGTGCGCGACCTGGCACATCGCTCAGAGTTGACGGTATTGATGATCACGCGTAAGTTTAAGGAAGTCGTGTCATTTACTGACGATGTAACTGTACTACGCAAAGGGCAGTTGGTCGGCCACACGAAGGTTGAGCATACCAATCCAGATGAACTAGCTAAATGGATGATGGGTGAAGCGCGCATAGCGGCAGCGCCGAAGATGCGCTCACCAGTAAAGGATGAGGCATCGATTGGCCTCGAAATATTGCGACTTTGTGTTGCCAGCGATCGCGGCACGACAGCGGTAAACGAATTGTCATTGAAGGTCAAGCGCGGAGAGATCGTCGGGGTTGCCGGTATTTCCGGAAATGGACAGAAAGAACTGATCGAGGCACTGTTGGGACAACGCCGGTTCCTGAGTGGCAAGATCAGCGTTAACGGCGTGCCATATCGCGCGACACGCACTGAAATGTTACAACAGAAAGTATTCAGCCTCCCGGAAGAACCCTTGCATAATGCCTGCATCGCAGGCATGAGCGTTGCGGACAACATTGCGCTGCGTAATTTCGACAGTCCTGCAATGCGTCGACCCGGTTGGCTTATTAACCGCGCAGCTATTCGCATACGAGCACAAAAGCTGATCGCTGCATTCAACGTCAGTCCGGCATTACCCGATCGGCCAATCGGAACACTTTCCGGTGGTAACGTGCAGCGTGCAGTGCTGGCACGTGAGCTCGCCGAATCTGCAACAGTGCTGATTGCGGCTAACCCAGTGTTTGGTCTCGACTTTTCTGCCGTGTCCGACATCCAAGCACGCATCCTTGCTGCACGCGAGCAAAGCACGGCGGTATTGCTTGTAAGCGAAGACCTCGACGAGCTGCTTGAGTTGGCGGATACGGTTCTTGTCATGACGAGTGGTTGTATTGTTTATGTGACCGACGCGCGCAGCGCGGACCGTACGACCCTTGGGCGCTACATGGCCGGACATGCAAAATCTGCTCTGGAGGATGCGGCATGACGACGCATAGCAGCATCTGCGTCACAGCTAAGCCGTACGATTATATATTCGTTCCTGCGAGCACGGCACTAATCGTAATCGACATGCAGCGCGATTTTATTGAACCTGGTGGATTTGGGGAAGCATTGGGTAACGACGTGTCACAGTTAGAGGCCGTCGTTCCGGTAGTCGGCGCTTTACTCGATCTAGCACGCCGTCTCAGCATGGTGGTCATCCACACCCGTGAATCGCATCTTCTCGACTTGTCAGATTGCCCACCATCCAAGCGATCTCGGGGTAATCCTGTCTGCCGAATTGGCGATCAGGGTCCGATGGGCCGCATCCTGACACGCGGCGAACCAGGTAACGATATCGTGCCGGCATTGCAGCCGATGGAAGGAGAAATCGTGATCGACAAACCGGGTAAGGGCGCATTTTACGGCACAGACTTGCACGTACAATTGCAGCGGCTTGGTATTACACACCTGATGTTTTCCGGTGTAACCACAGAGGTCTGTGTGCAAACTTCAATGCGCGAGGCAAATGACCGTGGCTATGAATGCCTGCTGATCGAGGATGCAACTGCAAGTTATTTTCCTGCCTTCAAAGTGGCAACGTTGGAGATGGTGCAAGCACAAGGCGGCATTGTCGGTTGGACGGCTTCGCTTGCAGCCCTGTCTACTGCTACGAATGAAAGCTGAGTAATAGAGGAGAACATTATGGAGCAGCTGATGAGCGAAAACGAAATTAATTTGCCCGATGTGTTGATTGACCTAGAACTCGCATTTGACCAATATGAAGATGCGCTTGTTCGGCATGATGTAACGGCTCTCGATAAATTCTTTTGGTACAATCCGAAAACTGTCCGTTATGGAGTTGCAGAAAACATATATGGAGGGGAAGCGATTCGCACTTACCGTATGGCATGCGACCCAGTGTCTCCCGAGCGATGTATTATTCACAAGGTGATCACGAGCTTCGCACGCGACTTCGGTACCGTTAGTGCGGAATTTACTGTGCCGGACTCGGAACAGATTGGCAGGCAAATGCAGACATGGATACGATTCCCTGAAGGCTGGCGGATCGTTGCTGCCCACGTTAGCGTGATCTGATACATTTTCAGTTCAGTACATCTTTTTTTCTATTCTATATGGCTTATACTCCCGCAAATCCTCTCGCCGAGCAAGTATACGGCAGACTCAAGGAAGACATCTTCGAGTTTCGTCTGCTGCCAGGAGATCACTTTACTGAAACCGAAATGGCAGCGCATTACGAGGTATCGCGTACACCAATGCGCGATGCACTCTATCGGTTGCAGCGAGAAGGATTCCTAGAGGTTGGATTTCGCCGTGGATGGAAGGTGCGTAATCTCGACTTTGCTTACTTTGATGATCTTTACGACTTGCGAATTGTATTGGAGATCGCCGCTATTGAGCGGATCTGCCAAATGACCGCACGTTCGAAACAATTGCTTGATCTGAAAGATATCTGGCTGGCACCAAAAAACGAACGAGAAAAGGACGGACGTGTGATTGCACGCTTAGATGAGAGTTTCCACATGACGCTCGTCAGTGCTGCTGCCAATAAGGAGGTAGCACGTGTTCACGCTGAATTGACGGAAAAAATCCGTATCATCCGCCGCCTTGATTTTACGGACGGTGATCGGATTGAAGCAACGTATCAGGAGCACGCAAAGATACTACAATTGTTATTGCAAAGGAAATTTGTAGTGGTATCCCAGCTGCTACGTTCGCATATCGAGCAAAGCAAACTGGAAGTCCGTAAGATCACGCTGCATCGTCTTCATGAAGCGCAAGGTGTGAACTGCCCTGTTCGCGCCATGGTGAGACACATATAAGGTAACCAAAACGTTGCAAATCGTATTATTTGCCTTGAATCGTTATATTTACGGGTACGGCATAGATCTTTTAGGCGCGCTGCTTGGTTCCCGACTTATAGCGAACGTTTAGCATGAATGCTTACTAAAAATTTGTAATCCAAATTTTTCTCCCGTCTCTTATCCATATCCTGCTGCCTCTAGCACTTGGCAGCAACCACTGGCAGAATAAGGAATAGTCGATTGTATTTGTAGCTAGATGTGTAGCCAAACTAGAATTAAACCATCATTACGGAGCAAATATTGAGTTTAAAGATTGTATGAAACTTGCCACTTGGAACGTCAATTCTCTGAAGGTTCGTCTGCCACAAGTTCTCAATTGGTTAGCAGTTAATCAGCCAGATGTACTATGCCTACAGGAGACTAAGCTGCAAGACGAAAATTTTCCTACAACCGAAATTGTGGCTGCGGGATATCAATCTGTTTACGCTGGGCAGAAAACCTATAATGGAGTAGCGCTACTCGGCAAGCAAATAGGGAGCGAGACTATTACTGCAATACCTGGCTTAGCAGATCATCAAAAGCGTGTCTTGGCTGCAACTTACGGGGATGTGCGTGTAGTTTGTATCTACGTTCCTAACGGTGAGAGTGTTGGTTCAGAAAAATACCGATACAAGCTGGATTGGTTAATTGCTCTCAATGAATGGTTGCGAGGCGAGTTAAGTAAACATCCAAAACTTGCATTGCTAGGTGATTTTAATATTGCGCCGGAAGAATGCGATGTACATGATCCAGGATTATGGGAAGGAAAAGTGTTATTCAGTCAGCCGGAACGAGAGGCGTTCAAGGAGTTACTCAAGCTGGGTCTAGTTGACAGTTTTCGTCTGTTTGTTCAGCCCGATAAATCCTATACATGGTGGGATTACCGCATGATGGCCTTTCGCCGCAACATGGGTATGCGAATAGACCACATTCTGTTGAGTAACGAATTCGCTAACACTTGCACAGCGTGTGTTATAGACAAAGGGACACGTAAGAACGAAAGACCGTCGGATCATTCTCCTGTAATGGTAGAGCTGGTAGCGTAGTTATAGTACCAATTTCATTTAGTGGGGGGCTTGCGCTATAAATCAAAATTAAATCAATAAGTTATATTGGTTCTATCTGTTATTTGAAACCCGTTTGCAACCGCCCATCTAATCTACCTTAGCCTGTACCGTCTAAATATCACTGAATCATTTCGCTAGGATTACGTTGCTTGTCGTTGCGTCGAGATCAATGTCTGCTTTGTGCCAAAAGCAGACATTTGTAGATTTTCCTTTCCCCAATTTATGCGCAGATCTATTGCGCAGCTGGATAACCTGGCGGTATACGCCAAAAACCGAGGCCCATCGGTTTCAGCGGTCGTCCGGGTGTGCCCGCATCGAGATCATCACGCAGCATCAGGACTAGATCAGAGCTCACTGTCGGGGCAGTGCGGAAGTAACTGTGTCCATAGCTGCCAGTCGGTGAGTTGGGTGCGGGCGAATAGTTAATGTGTTTAACGCTCTTTGGGCTAAACTCCAGCGCAGCCTTGAGGACCTCGCTCATGTCCTCCATGCCGATAGTTCCGACGCGCCCGCGCGGACTAGAGAAAAGCCACTCGGCGACACCGATAGCTTCGTCAGCCGAAGAGGTGTATATGGTAAAGCGATTGACACTGTAGTCCAGTTTGTCCCCCGCAATTCGCTGTACCGCGACCTGCACGTCTAGGTCTGGTGCTACGAGGACAAGATTGTGAATCTTGAACTTAGCCTTTGGATCGATTCCCGTGGCACGGGCCGATATGGTGAGTTCGCGCACCGCGGCGATAGCGACACCGGTTCCCCGGCTGTGCGCGATAAGGTGGATCTTCTCGACCTCAGGGAAACTCGCAAGGAAGCTCAAGGTTTCTCGCAAATGGTAGATAGTGAACTCGCTTGACTCGCGGTCGTAGGTGTAACCAAACAGTCCAGGATAACCCGCCGGCCAAGTGTAGATGATCAGCACGCCGATACGCCCTAGGAAGTGCCAGAGTTCCGCCGACACCAAGGCGGCGTCTTTGAAGCTGTTATTGTATCCGTGGACGTAGATGAAGACTTCTTTGCGCGGCGTCAGTGCAAGCTGCTCTGTGAGCGTGTGGCGGAAGACTTCCCTTGCAGTTTTGTCCTCCACCAGCAGATCCGGTTGCACGATGATTCGTCCATCCACCTCTTTGTAAGGTAGCGGGTAAATCGGGGGTACGAAAGATTTCCTTAATCACTCCCAATTTGAGCACGACTTTCTTGGAGCGGGTCTGGGTCCGACTTGCCTCGAGCAGTTCTTCCCAAGTGATGCCCACACCGAGATTCACAACAGCGGTCCCAAACGCCAGCGAGGGGGAGCGACCGTAGCCGTAACGAAGATTGCCTTCCTCGGCATCTTCGGGCACACGGTCCGTGATGTAGAAAAGCCGAACCTCCGTGCTCCTCAGCCGGGGAGGCAGGTCTCCGTACCAATCATGGCTCTCATCGAGGTACAGATTAGGTGTGGGCATCATCAACCGCGGTCCGGCGCAGCCCGACAAAACGAAGATTAATGCCAAAAAACAGATTCGAGTCAGTTTAGATTTCATCAAACCTCCTTACTTACGTAGTAAGGTACTACATTGATAGGAAGTGGGGACAGTTTCAGACTAGGTGTGCCCCCTAGCTTAAATAAATCTAAAGAAGTATGCGGTATTCAGCTGAGCGCTAATTCATCCCTCTAGTTCAATATGGTCTTATGCCATCCTATTGAATCTGGCATTTCATAGGGCAACTTTGGGGGCAACATCGAAACATTGAAAAGTGTAGAGTATGTGTTAATGAGCATTCCAGCTTGTTATTCGATTCCGCCGCTTTTGAAAAAATTGAGCGTTTGCTTTGTACCAAAAGCGGATATTTAGAACGTGATACTTATCGACACAACCGTATATTGTAACTTTGATGATATACTTTATTAGTCTGGTCTGATTGCGAATCTTCCACTGCCCATTAGCAAAATTGTTAACCCGCATAGTAAGAAAAATCCTTGTAACTCAAGTACCCATCCACCTGTTTCTCCCAGACTTAAGAATTCATTTCTATGTACCAATACAAGCGCAAATACTATATTACCCGCTATTAAAAATCCGCCAAAACGAGTAAAAATACCAAAAATTATTAACAACGGTGCAATGACTTCGCCCAAAAACACACCATATGCTATATAGGGAGTAAGACCCAGTGTTGCAAGTTGTCCTTCAATAAACTCTAGCGAACCTGGATTAAGAATTTTTGTTATACCATGAAATAGTATTAAAATACCCAGCGTCAAACGCAGGAGTAGCTTACCTAGCACGTCGTTTTTACTCAACTTAAAACCTTTATTCGTGACTTAACTACTGTCCTCAAATTTACAGAGGTCCCTATAAAATACTAGGGGTATATCTAATTAGTGTTGTCCAGATTCTGTAGTTCAAGCTTGAGAGTTCCGATATTTTCTTCGTGTAGAGCTATTTCATTCTTGAGCCGTTGGATCCGGTCAAGGTATCTTTGGTAATTCCTTTCACTGCCAATACGTTCGGGTTCGCCGTCGTTATACTCTTTTTTTCTTTCTTCAAGAAGTTTTGTCTTCTCGGCAATCATTTTTTCAACGGTCTCACGGTGCTCTTCATTTTTATCGGCAGAAGGCTCCGGAGTTTTGGTTTCTAATTCTAAGTTGGTTCTTGGTACTACGGTAAGCGGCGGTAGTTTGAGCTTTTGGGCATCCTTCTGGGGAGCATTTGAATATGTGACATTGCCGCTCTTATCCACATATTTGTAAACCTCAGATCGTGCAGTACAGGAGACACTAAACAGAGCTAAAAGTACGATATCTTTAATTTTCATAGAATCACCATTCAAATCTGTGAAGTCTGATTGATCCTAATTAGAGGTTCATTAGCTCCTTCTTCAGTGCAATAATATTCCTCATATGCAATGATACATCATCTTTCTTTAAAGTTTGATTTGCGTTTGACAAGAGCTTCTTTTCTGCGGCCAGTTCATCTTCTAGAATATTGCGGCGTTTCAAATCTCTTTTTCTTTGTATTCTACTATCTACTTTGGGAAAATTCTTAGGTGTTGCCATTTTGGCCTTGGCTAAGGTTCGATTAAGATGGACTTTCTTAGCGCCATTTATGCAGGTATTGGAATAGGTGACTTGCCCATTTTTATCCACATGTCTGAATATTTCAGCAGAGGTGACGGTAGTTATAATAGTTCCAATGGTCATCAGAACCGGAATAAAAACTAAAATTTTTGTTTTCATATTACAGTTAACAGATGCTCAAGCAAAAAATTTAAGCTGCATCCAGTAGTTATAGATATTTATGTAAATAGGTCTATGTTTAATCCTGCTATTTTATCAAGGGGGAAACCATCCTCTATAGGTAAAAGAAAGGGAACTATATACTTTACACCGGAAAATATTGTGGTATAATTCTCTTATCATGAGAGGAGGATGCCATGCCTTATAAGATCAATACTGCAATCAGTGTCTACCAGTTGATGGAAATGTTTCCTGACGAGGAAACCGCACGACAGTACCTTGAGGATCGTCGCTGGAAATATGGTGTGTCTTGCCCGACATGTCAAAGCCTATCGGTCTATACAAGATCGGGAAAACGAAAAGGGATGTATGACTGTCGAGGATGCGGCAAGCATTTTAGTGTTCGGACCGGTTCCATTTTTGAAAAATCACACATTCGACTTCACAAATGGCTCTATGCCATTTACACCGTCATGACTTCTCGAAAGAGCATTAGCGCTATGCAATTAAGCAAAGAAATTGGGGTCACGTATAAGTCCGCCTGGTTTGCGTTGCATCGGATTCGAGAGGCTTGCCGTGGCGATCTTACCCGTCTCTCAGGAATCGTAGAAATCGACGAAACGTATGTGGGCGGGAAAGAACGGAACAAGCACTGGAAGAAAGGGGATAAACCGAAAGCCGGGACAGTTGGCAAACAACCCGTCCTCGGCATGAGGGAGCGTGGTGGCAAGACCGTGGCCCTGCCAGTGCCTGCGACGGATCGGCTTACGCTGTGGACGGAGATTCAAGAGGCGATAGAAATAGGCAGCACGCTCTATACGGATGACCATGCCGCCTATCGAGGCATTGAGCGTAAAGGCTATCAGCACCAAGCCGTAAACCATTGGCATTGAGAGCGTTTGGGCGGTCTTAAAACGTGGACTGAACGGCACATTCCATCAAGTATCCGTCAAGCATTTATCGCGTTATATTCATGAATTTTCGTTCAGGCTCAATGAAGGACGTTGTGGCCGGGAGACCATGCACCGCATTGAAAGCGTCTGTGATGCGGCCATTGGCAAACGCTTAACGTATCAGGGGCTTGTCCAATGAGCGCCGTAGGGACCGGCCTCTTGGATTCGGCTGTGGATGTGCTTTTTGCTCACTCCCCACTCGTTCACCGCTTGATCCAGGGAGACGCCACACTCCGTGCTTCGATCACGAGAGAAAGCGTGGATTTAATTGTGACCTCTCCCCCCTATAACGTTGGCAAAGCATATTCTGGTGCCCAACAAGATGATTCATTGCCCTACGACGCCTATTTGAACTTTTCTAAACAGTGGCTGACGAATTGTTTTCATTGGACGAAATCGACCGGTCGCTTATGCGTCAATGTCTCGCTGGATAAAAACAAGAATGGCAAGCAACCGCTTTCAGCAGACATCACGCGATTAGCAATGGAGGCCGGGTGGTGCTATCATGCGACTATTCTGTGGAATGAAGGCAATATCTCCCGTCGCACGGCATGGGGGAGTTGGAAGTCAGCCAGCGCCCCTCATGTCATTGCCCCTGTGGAAACCATTATTGTGCTCTATAAAGATACGTGGAAACGTGAGCGCCCTGGAAACAACGATATTAGCGCCGAGGAATTTAAGGAATGGTCGTTGGGGTCATGGTCATTCAATGGAGAGAGCAGGAAACGGATTGGTCATGAGACCCCATTTCCAAGAGAACTGCCGAAACGCTGCATCAAGATATTCTCGTTTATCGGGGACACGGTGTTTGATCCGTTTGTCGGATCTGGCACTACTATGATAGAAGCGATCCGACATGGTCGGCAAGCCATTGGTCTTGAGAAAGAGCCCAAATATTGTGAGCTGACCAGAGATCGGATTTTCAAGGAATGCAATCTCTCATTGAGGAAATCCTTACCGATAAGGCAGGGAAAATCTACTGCGCCGTGTTGGAGCAGTTAATCTATCAACGGCCCTCTCAATCATTAAGGACGGGTGTGCTCGCTATCATAAGCAGTTCCCGTCCAACCCTTCGATCAACGGCCGGATGCTCGAATTTCTGACCTGTGAAACCCTGAAACAAGAGGGAGTCCTCCCCTTCTACTACCAAGCCCGATTTGCACATGTGCCGAATGCGGATTTTGATGTGGTGTTATATCATCCTCGACGACCTGTCGCCCTCTCTGTGAAAACGTCACTCCGTGAGCGGTACAAGCAGGCTGATTTAGAAGGGTTGGCCTTACGGCAGGTTTATCGAGGGGCCGAATCGTATCTCCTTACATTGAGTGAAGAATGGGGATTGGTGCAGCAAAAGATTGAGTCCGGGGAGGTGACTGGTCTCACAGCCTGCCTCCTCGCCAATACCGATGCCTATGACAACCTGCTTTCCACGCTGAAACAGCGAACATTTGAGTTAGCCAAACAGATTACCCCGTTACATGGCAGTCCGGTAACAACTACATAAATCCCAAAAGAAAGGGGTAAAACAACATCTTTTCTCCTATATTAGGATACTTAGATTTTTTTGTTATGGAAATGCAACAAGTTGTTTATTATTATCTTTTCTGGTATTTTACTACTGCACGGTTGTGATCTGCCAAGTTACTGGAGAAGTGTGATTCTCCATTTCCCTTTGCGACAAAGTATAGAGCATCGGTTTTGGCAGGATTCAGTGCTGCTTTAATCGAGGCTAGTCCTGGCATAGCAATGGGTGTAGGCGGGAGGCCGGGGCGAGTGTATGTATTGTATTCATGATCTGTCTGAAGATCCTTCTTGCGCAGATTACCATCGAATTTTTCACCTAAGCCATAAATAATAGTGGGGTCAGTTTGAAGCAGCATACCAGACCGTAGTCGGTTAATAAATACGCCTGCAATTGTGTCTCGATCAGTATCTTTACCAGTTTCTTTTTCAATTATGGAGGCCAAAATCAGAGCCTGATAGGGACTTTCCAAAGGCAAATCACTAGTGGCTGCAGCCCATGCGGATGCTAGATTTTCTTGCATTATATGATAGGCCTGTTTCAATATTGCTGCGTCGCTGCTGCCATGTACAAAATAATAGGTATCGGGAAAAAACAGCCCTTCTGCCACAGTTTCGCTTGCACCAATTAATTGCAGAATGTCCTGATCACTCAGTTTTGCAGTATCGTGCTGGATGGCAGGGTGCTCGTTCAGTGTTTTTCTAAGCTGACTGAATGTCCAGCCCTCAATAAATTTGATTTCACTTTGATTAACATCCCCCTCGGTAATGTATTCCAGTAATCGAAGAGGTGAAGTGTTTTCAGAAAGCTTATAATTGCCCGCCTTGAGTGAGGAGGCATGCCCCATTATTTGTGATAGTAAAACGAATGACCAGGCATCAGATAAGACTCCAGCATCAGCTAGTTTCCTAGCAACATTTCTTAGGCTACTACCTGACTTGATTGAAAATTCATAAGGGACAACAGGAATATGAACAGCTGTGTTGACATGGTAGAAGAGCCATCCAACAAATAGGAGGATTCCAGTTGAGGTGAGGAGAACCAATCGTTTTAACGTACGCATACGATGTAACGACAAAACTACATTTTTCGAAGAATCAGGGTACCATTGGTGCCACCAAACCCGAATGAATTTGACATTCCCACTTCAATTTTCATATTACGTGCAGTATTGGGCACATAATCTAGATCGCATTGCGGATCTTGGTTGAAAATATTAATGGTGGGCGGGGCAGCTTGATGATATATTGCCAGAGCGGTAAATATCGCCTCAACCCCGCCTGCAGCACCTAACAAGTGCCCAGTCATGGACTTGGTGGAATTAACCACAAGCTTCTTTGCATGACCACCAAAACAGCATTTTACCGCCAGGGTTTCAGAAATATCACCTAGCTGTGTAGAGGTGCCGTGAGCATTAATATAATCCACCTCTGAGGCATTTATACCCGCATTATTGAGAGCATTATTCATGCAACGAGCAGCGCCTTTTCCATCGTGGCTAGGTGCTGTCATATGGTACGCATCTGCATTCATGCCGAAACCAGCTAATTCAGCATAAATCTTAGCGCCACGTCGTTTTGCGTGTTCCATTTCTTCTAGTACTAGAATGCCTGCGCCTTCCCCTAGTACGAAACCATCTCTGTCCCTGTCCCAAGGTCGACTGGCAGTGTCTGGATCGTTATTTCGCGTTGACAATGCCCGTGCCGAGGCAAAACCGCCAACGGCAAGCGGCGTTACACACGATTCTGCGCCACCCGCAATCATCACATCTGTGTCCCCGTATTCGATCATGCGTGCGGAGCTACCTATGCTATGGGTCGCGGATGTGCAGGCAGTAACAATGGCGAGGTTTGGTCCCCTAAAGTTATACATGATAGACAGATTGCCAGCAATCATGTTGATGATCGTGCTGGGAATGAAGAAAGGTGAGATTCTGTGCGGGCCACCCTTATGATAGGCGCTATCCGTACTCTCGATCATCGGCAAGCCACCAATACCTGATCCGATGTTGACGCCGATACGATCCGCATCAAGGCCTGAGCCAGTAACATCCTCAATACCTGCATCTTTTACCGCCTGGATTGCTGCAGCCATACCGTAATGGATAAATACATCCATGCGGCGTGCATCCTTTGCAGATATAAACTGTGTGATGTCGAAATCTCTGACTTCTCCGGCGATCTGAGAAGCAATGGCGGACGCATCAAAGCGAGTGATCCGAGTAACACCAGACTTACCGCTCAGGATGTTTGTCCATGCATCTGATATATTGTTGCCGACGGGCGAAACAACGCCTATTCCAGTTATGACTACCCTACGTTTGGGCAAGTTGACTCCGAATGTGGGGGTGAGTGAATGTGGGATGAGTTAATGCAAGAAACTAATTCGTATGGGAGTGAATGTAATCAACAGCCTGTTGGACGGTATGTATTTTTTCTGCCTGTTCATCTGGAATTTCGCATTCAAATTCTTCTTCTAGTGCCATAACCAGCTCGACAGTATCCAATGAGTCTGCGCCTAAGTCATCTACAAAGGACGATTCATTCTTGACCTCAGTTTCGTTTACTCCAAGTTGCTCTGCTACGATTTTTTTTATACGTTGCTCTACTTTTTCCATCTAGGTCCCCTTCCTTTTCTCAGGTAAGAAAAACGCGCTATTTTAACAAATTTCCAGCATTAACAAAACTAGAACATAATTATTGATTGAGAAAACACATCAAATTTGCATTGATTTACGTTTTTCAACACAGATCGATGCTTATCCGTGCTGAACTAAGATTTTACAAATTCATAACAAGCCAAGGATTTATGAATATTTGTACGTGTTCATAGTGATATTCTTTAGTTATTCCATATACATTCCGCCATTTACATGCAGTGTTGCACCAGTGATGTATCCGGCAGATGGCGAAGCAAGGAATGCTACCGCTGAGGCTATTTCTTCGGATCGTCCCAGTCTAGCTAGTGGCACGTACTGGATCAGGTCTCGCTGCTGTTTCTCTGTAAGTGCGCGAGTCATATCTGTATCTACGAAACCTGGAGCAACGCAATTCACCGTGATATTACGGCTGCCTACTTCGCGCGCCAGTGATTTGCTGAGACCAAGCACCCCAGCTTTGGCAGCGGCATAATTAGCCTGCCCAATATTACCCGTGGCGCCCACTATTGAGGATATATTGATGATGCGCCCGGAGCGTGCTCTCATCATGGCACGCAGCACCTCACGACTTAGACGAAATACCGACTTAAGATTTGTTTCAAAGACTTCATCCCACTTTTCATCTTTCATTCGGACCAACAGGTCATCGCGAGTTATGCCGGCATTGTTCACCAGTATTGTAATTTCACCGAATGTTTTACGTATTTCTGCAAGGATATTTCTAATCTGATCAGCATCGTTAACATTTAACACTATACCCATACCTTTTATACCAGCTTCGTTTAGATTGCAGCTGATGCTTTTAGCACCTTCCACAGTGGTAGCAGAGCCAACTACTGTAGCGCCATCCTTTCCTAACTGTAGTGCAATGGCCTGCCCAATACCACGGCTGGCTCCAGTTATCAATGCTATTTGATTTCGCAACATGATCTCTCTATTTATTTAATAACGTAATAACAAAATAGGGGAATCGCTAATAAATCAGAATTTAAAAATTCCTATAGCTTGTCTATACCTACATCAATATGTTTATAGTCTGTCGGAGTGTCGCGCCATCTGTCAATGCTATGTTTTGTAAATTTTTGTCTATACGCTTGTTAAGTCCTGTCAATATTTTGCCTGGACCACATTCTGCCACATGGGTGATACCCGCAGCAGTGAATGCACGAATCGTTTCTATCCAGCGTACTGAGCTACATAATTGTTGCACCAAAATATTTTTGATAGCAGCGCTATTCTTGTGTTGTTGCACATCCGTATTATGCAACATGGGGATTCTTGGTGGTAGCAGCGTCAACATTTTTAGCCGTTGTTGCATTTTTTCTGCTGCTGAAGCCATTAGTGAGCAATGCGAGGGCACACTCATGGGTAACAGTACTGCCAGCTTTGCGCCTTTCTCCTTAGCTAGTTCGATACCGCGTAATACTGCATTTATATGCCCTGCAACTACAACTTGTCCAGGTGAGTTAAAGTTTGCCGGTTCCAGCGATTCTCCGCTAGAATCATTTGTAACTTCAGTACACACTGTTCGTATCATATCATCGTCTAGTCCTAAGATTGCAGCCATTTTGCCGGTTCCTTCTGGTACTGCTTGCTGCATTACTTCCCCTCGGAAACGCACCGTTGACAGAGCGTCATGAAAAGTTATTACTCCTGAGACGACCAATGCTGTGTACTCCCCCAGACTGTGACCAGCTATGAAAGTAGGTATTGGCCCACCTAAGCTTTCCCATGCGCGGTACACTGCAATTCCCGACATCAACATCAACGGCTGAGTGATAGTTGTGAGGTTGAGCCTATCAATCGGTCCATTATTGACCATTGTCCAGAAGTCATGACCGAGGATGTCAGATGCCTCAGAGAAAGTCTCATGTACTACGGGGAAATCAGCATATCCTTTCATCATGCCGACCGATTGCGAACCTTGGCCAGGAAATACGAAGGCAAATTTCATTCTTCACCAGCGGATTAGTACTGCACCCCAGGTAAACCCACCACCCACTCCCTCCAGTAATATATATTGGTCGGGCCTAATGTGCCCATCACGTACTGCTATATCCAGCGCTAGTGGAATGGAAGCAGCAGAAGTATTACCATGTTTGTCAATCGTAGTTACCACTTTCTCCATCGGTATACCCAGTTTTTTTGCTGTGGATTCGATGATGCGAATATTAGCTTGGTGTGGGATCAACCAGTCTATATCAGATATCTGCAAATTATTTTCGGCCACAGATTCATGAACAATCTCCACCATAACTTTTACTGCAAACTTGAAAACTGTATTACCCTCCATGATGATAAAAGGATTGCCTTGTATCTTTCCATTACAGATATTCCCGGGTAGTGCAAGGGTATTATAGAAACTGCCATCGGCATGCAAGTGGCTCGAAAGTATTCCCGGTTGATCGCTCTGGGTTATTAGCACTGCTCCGGCTCCATCTCCAAATAGTACACAGGTGCTGCGATCGTTCCAGTCGAGTAAGCGTGAGTAAATTTCGGTACCAACCACTAGTGCTGTGCGGCATCTACCAGCACGGATGAACATGTCTGCAGACGCAAGCGCATAGATAAAGCCACTACATACTGCCTGCACGTCGAACGCAGGGCAATTCTTGACACCAAGCTTGTTTTGTAAAATGCATGCAGTACTCGGAAAAATCATATCTGGAGTAGTGGTGGCAACGATAATAAGATTAATCTCATCTGCACTCACATCTGCTGTCTTCATCGCCTTGCGGCAAGCATTAAGCGCTAGGTCACTTGCCATTTCATTTTCTGCCGCAATGTGTCGCTGCTCAATCCCTGTTCGACTACGTATCCATGAGTCGCTGGTATCAACCATGCTCTCAAGATCATGGTTAGTGAGAATTTTCTCAGGTAAATAGCCGCCCGTCCCAATCACTTTGGAATATGTCATGCCACATCTTCTTTTGACGAAGGTTGTGAAAGTGAAGATCGATTCTTTGAATGATGTGGCAATTCCAGTATATGTGCGCTGATTTTGTTTAGCATTCCGCCTTGAACTTCTTCAACAGCACGTTTGATGGCAAATCCAAAAGCATAACTATCAGCTGAACCATGGCTTTTGATGACGATACCGCGTAGTCCAAGCAAGCTCGCACCATTATATCTACGGTGATCTAGTCGACGTTTGAAAGATTTGATGACAGGCAAGGCAATAAGTCCCGCTAATTTTGTGAAGAGATTGCGCTCAAATTCTTCTCGTAGGTAAGTAGCACCCATCTGGGCTAATCCCTCTGAAGTTTTGAGTGCAACATTGCCGACGAAACCATCACATACCACCACATCGGTCGTACCCTTGTAAATATCATCTCCCTCAATGTTTCCGTAAAAATTAAGTCCACTAACACGCAACAGTTCAGCTGCTTGTTTGACTATTTCATTGCCTTTGATCGTTTCTTCACCAATGTTTAACAAGCCAATGCTTGGCTTATCTTTAGTTTCAGTCGAAGACACCAGAGTGGTACCCATGACACCGAATTGAAGCAGGTGTTCCGGGCTACAATCCACATTGGCGCCTAGATCCAGAACACAGGCGTGTCCATTCATGGTAGGCAGCTCTACGGCGAGTGCTGGTCGACCAATGCCGTGGAGGGTTCTTAGAACAAATCGGGAAGTCGCAATCAATGCTCCGGTATTTCCAGCGCTGACACAGGCCTGGGCCGTGCCATTTTTAACCAGATTTATTGCAATCCGCATCGAAGAGTCTTTTTTACTGCGCAGGGCTAGTGCGGGAGATTCATCCATACTGACCACTTCGCTTGCGGCATGCAGTCTCAGTCGGGAATTGGGTGCAACGTTAAGAGTACTCAACTCTGCCTCTATCGCATCAAGTATTCCTACCAGAACGATATTGGTACTGGGATTGCGGCGGACAAAATCCACAGCAGAGGGAACCGTTGCTTCGGGGCCATGATCGCCACCCATACAGTCTATGGCTACAGTGATATCCAATTTAGAGGCCCATAAGGCTAGGACGAACTGAAGTTATTGTTATTCGTGGAACGATAACTCAAAGGCTAATCGTTTTTGGTTTTGATGATTTTCTTACCACGATAGTAGCCATTGGGACTAATGTGATGCCTCATATGTATTTTACCTGTGCTGGGCTCCAGTGCTAAAGGCAAGCTAATCAGGGAATCATGCGAACGATGCATGCCACGTTTCGATGGCGATTTTTTGTTTTGCTGGACGGCCATAATATCGAACTCCTTAAATAATTTCAGTGTAGTTTTTTTAATGTTGCTAACGTGGCAAAAGGATGTTTTTTACCTATTGCATAACTATTAGTTAGTTCACTAGCCGAGCACTCGTCTTCTCTGTGGCGTGGAGAAATCGGTAGGCTTAAAATAATCTCATCCTCGATTAGTGCCAAGACATCCGTATCAGAAGCTGCCAAAATTCCATCAACTGATCCAGTTTCATCGAGACGAGAAAGCTCACTTTCATTTTCTACCAGCAGTATAGCTGTTTGTATATCTAGTACATGTGCCAGCCCATCAAGACAGCGCTGGCAATGCAAATTTATTGTTCCTTTTATGGTAACCTGTATTATAGGTTTGCCATTTTTATCCAGAGTACCACTTACTTTGTATTCTAGCTTGCCTTGACTATCGGATAGATAGTCTTGCAAACGTACAAATTCGTCAAGTTTGATTTTACCATGGTGCGTCCTAGTATTGCGCACAAAATCAAGGGTATCTATAACAATTCGTGCAGACATAAGACGCGCATGATATATTTTTTGTACTTGAGAGTCAAAAACCATACTACAACGACCTTTGAAAACACAACATTTCGCTCAAAAACTTGTCCTAGGGTCCAGTTCCTCTTATCGTCAACAGCTACTCTGTCGTTTGCAAATTCCTTTTGAAGTCTCTTGCCCGGATGTTGATGAAGCGGCCTTATCCGGTGAATTGCCCGAAGCTACTGCTTGCCGCTTAGCTGAGAACAAGGCACGTGCGGTCGCTGCGATTTACCCAGACGCGCTTATCATAGGAGCTGATCAGGTGGCGGCACTAGGCGGCATTCAACTTGGAAAGCCGCTTAATCATGAGAATGCAACTAAGCAGTTGTATTTCATGCGTGGAAAAGAAGTAATTTTTCATACAGCGTTGAGTCTTTTCAACAGTCGCAGTGGCAGAATACAGTCTCGGCTCGTCTCTTCTCTTGTCAAATTCCGTGAATTAAGTGACCGACAAATCGGAAACTACCTAACTAAAGAGCAACCGTATCACTGTACGGGTAGTGCAAAATACGAGGGGTTGGGCATCGCACTGATTGAACGAATGGTGAGCGATGATCCAAACGCACTGATTGGGTTGCCGCTGATAACGTTGGTAGAGATGTTGGCACATGAAGGCGTTGATGTGGTGTGAACGCACGCTCCCTTCTTCTTTGCCATCTTTGCCTGATATAGTGCATGGCAAAGGTAATATTGCCTCGGTGATTTTTGCTGCAGTTCGATAACACTTAGTAGGTTTTAGATACTAAATTCTGATACCGTTAGTCTCCCAAAATGTCTGGGTCATGTTATTCGAATGATCTTCGCGAAATGACAAGATTTGCTACCGCAACTCCCATCCGTTTCCAGCGCTGATTAATGCATTTGCAGTCGCTGAGCCTAAGCGTTTAGCAAAACGTTCCGCAAAGCTTTCTTTTGCGGTGTAGTCTACGATATCTTCTGCTTTTATAATTTCGCGTGCAACATACTCTGCGCTACCCAAAGCATCTGCAAGTCCGAGTTCAATGCTCTTCTGACCAATCCAGACAATACCACTGAAGATCTCGGGTACGTTTCTCAAACGCTCGCCTCTACCTTGCTGTACTACCTGGATAAACTGCTGATGTATGTCTTTCAACATTTCTTTAGCATATTTCTGTTGCTGTGGGTCGGGCGGTGAGAAGGGATCAAGAAAACCCTTATTTTCTCCTGCAATGAGCAATCGTCGTTCGATGCCGAGTTTTTTCATTGTACCAGTGTAGCCAAATCCGTTCATTAGCACACCGATGGAACCTACTATACTAGCTTTATCCACGTAAATTTTGTCTGCGGCAGCGGCTACGTAATAACCACCCGAGGTACAAACGTCTTCAATTACAGCGTAAAGAGGAATGTCCGGATATTCGGAACGCAACCGTCGAATCTCATCGTTGATATAGCCTGCTTGTACTGGGCTGCCACCTGGACTGTTGATACGCAAAATTACTCCCTGCGTTTTCTTGTCCTTGAAAGCATTCTGCAGCCCTGTATTGATGTTGTCCGCACTGCTAATGCTATTAGCGGAAATCTCTCCACGGAGTTCGACAAGAGCAGTGTGTTTACCGGAAATAGCCACACCGTTGTCACCTAACCAACCTAATCCAAGAAATAAAAGAATAAATAAGTACAGAAAGGTGAGCGACTTGAAAAATATGCTCCAGCGACGCGCTCGGCGCTGCTCCTGTACAGAGGAAAATGCTAACTTCTCCAGTGCCTGTTTTTCCCAACCCTCGTTGTGGTTTTCTGAGTCAAACATAATTTCTTTAATCCCTCAAAAAAATATTACTGTTGTGTTTCTCGATTTTCAAGCGTTGCAGGTTTTTCACCTTGCATGGTCGTCCGTGCAGACACCACTTTCGTGTGCAAAAGTCACGCTGTGAGTCGAACAAATTAAGTAAATTTCTGAACGATCAAAAAAATTCACCTTCAATCAAGTCTAACTCGATTCCAATGTGGGCGCATCGGTTGAGGCAAGCATAGACGTTTCCTTTATGATGAATAACAAATGCTACAGCAATTTTAGATTCATAGTTATATTTGGGAATTATATACTTAAATCCGCAGAAATATATTGACATTCAGGCCTTTTCTCAAACCTGAACACATCCCTTAATTGCTTGTTTGTAGGATGTTCACTGCAGTTTCTTAAGGGCTTGTCTGACTTTCTGACAAGAATACTTTTCGCAATTTCCTTTACTTCCTTCTCGGTTGGTCTGTGCTTCATAATTTACTCCCGTTCACATACTGAACCAAGTTGGCCCAGTTAATTTGATTGTCTAAAGAAATCCGGTTTTCTCTAAGGAACGATCTAATTACTGCCCTGGCGGCTGTCTTTGCTTCTGTGAGCCCATTTTGGGCATGCGTTGAAAATATACATAATATAGCAAGATAGGTGTCTTCCCATCCGCTAATCTCTTTCCAAAAATCAGATCCTACATAGGTATAGTAGTTTCCCTTGTTTATTGTGCCGGCATGTCCATAGCATACGCCTTCAATGCACTTTATCGGTATAACCGCGCCCTGAGTTACAATACGTTTAGCTCTGGTGAAGTAGTCTTCCATTTTCTTACGTTGGGACGAATTCCCCCAGTATCTGCCAGACTTTACCTGAATGATGGTTCTTATCCGACCTTCAACATACTCAATATCAATGCCCTCTGCCGTGGACTTCATGCCACCTTTACCAAATCGGCATATCACTACCGCGCACTGCTCTGCTAACGTACCAAACATGGTTTCTTCGCTAGACGACAAGTAGGCCTCAAGGATAGCTGTTGAAAAGCTCTCCTCATCATTAATCGCGCTCAAACAAAAAAGGTATGGATTCTTTCTTGTAACTAAGTCTTTAGGATTCAGGTTATCTAACTTTCCTTTAATCTTATCTGCAAAATCAGCGACATGTAAACTTATCTCTGCTTCAGCCTGGCACCACCATTCAGGGTTGTTCACAACTCTTTCAGTCTTTTACGCATCAACGCACAATAATCTTTGGAAAGGTCAATCCCTACCGAGTTTCGGTTTAGCTTGTGTGCAGCAATAATAGTTGTCCCCGACCCCGCGAACGGGTCCAGCACAGTGTCTCTTTCGTCCATGAATAACCGTATAAACCAATTAGGTAGTGCCTCGGGGAACGATGCCGGGTGGCCTGAATTGCCGCACTCAGTAGCCATGTGTAGTACGTTTGTAGGATAAGCCATCTCCCTGCCTTCCCAATTAGCCACACGCTTCCCAAACCCGTTTCCATGAGCGCTATCGTCACGTCTTTTATCTGTATCAGACAGACTTCTTAAACGGGAGTCCTTCCAGTCTCCCATAGGCACACGTACTGCTCCTTGATTCATTTTGAATTTTTTATGCCTGGTAAAATGCAGCAAGCGTTCCCATGAGTCGCGAAAGCGATTCGGCCATTTACCCGGGTAGCTGTTTTTTTTGTGCCAGCAATACTCCTCTACCCAAAGCCAGCCCTGAGACCTAAGCCCCTGGATCAACTCAATCACGTAAGGATGCCGTTCTCCGTTAATGGCGCGTTCTTTGATATTCAAGACAAACGACCCTGAGGGTTTTAAGCATTTCTTTAATTGCTCCGTTCTGGGGAGCATCCAATCAACATATTCATTTGCACACCCCCCCCCTGTAATTGTCTTTTCGCTGATCCGCATAAGGGGGTGAGGTGATTATCAGATCTATAGTGTCATCAGGTATTTTCTCGGGAATAAGGGTTAGGCAATCCCCTTTATAAATCGAGGCTGTTTGCACCGCCTGTCCTAATACCACACTCATTTTACCAACTCAGCATAAGGAAGTCTCTTGCCAGTCATGCTCTTGCACAAGCTCTTCATTCTGTCCTGCGTATCCCTGCTCACATTCCCCTCATTCAGCCTGAAGGTAACTTCATTTACATAGCGACCCAGGTGCTTTTTACTGAAGCTATGGTACACCCCATTGTAACCACGTTTCAACAACGCCCATACGCTCTCTATACCATTAGTGTGCACCATTCCGTTCACATACTCTCTTGCTGAATGGTTTACACTTTGATAGTAAAACCCTTGTAAACCAATATAGTCCCTGTGATTATCTGTGTAAACAGTTGAGCCCGCCTTAACGTGTCTAACAATCTTACCTTGCAAGGTAGCCTTGTCTGCTTTGGAAATTGGCATAGCTTGTACCCGCCCGCCCCGCTCACGCATACCCATTACCGCAGTCTTGCCTACCGCACCACGACCAGCCTTTAGTTTCTTGTCATTGTGTTTGTTTGTTTCTTTGCCGCCGATGTAGGTTTCGTCTGCCTCAACGATACCAGAAACCAAAGAGCCGTCTTGTGAGCAAGCCTCACGGATGCGGTGCCCAAGGTGCCATGCCGTCTTTTGTGTCATACTCAATTCTTTAGATAATTGCAAACTTGAGATCCCTTTTCTTGCGGTCAATACATAATATATTGCTACCGCCCATTTCCTCAGGCTCAATTTTGATGATTGCATAATCGTCCCGTTTCTGACAGTAAAATGTTTCCGGCAATCCCCGCACCAATACGTATGATTCTTAGCCTTAGCCCGGCTGATTCTATCAGCGCAACTACAATGCATACAAACTCGCTTATGGTTCCAAAGAACTTCTTCAAACCAATGTACTGCCTTTTCTTCGGTATCAAATCTTTCTAACAATTCCATGATGCTTATGGTTTTGGCTACGTGCTTTTTCATATCGACTCCGTTGTGCTTAGTATATGCGGATTATAATATGAAAAGGCCTGAATGTCAATATATTTCTGCGGATTTAAGTATATAATTCCCTTATATTTTATATTATAAAGTAGATTCCTAAGCCACCATCAACAAGATTACTACCTGTACAGATTAGATGTTTGTATTTAACCATGAACGTAATTGCATCACGTTTTCTATACAGGCAAGTGGTACCAGAGATTCAAGTTTTTCTCTAGGATGGGCGCCATATGTTACGCCGAGGCCAGAAACACTAGCGTTGATCGCCATTTGCAAATCATGAGTGGTGTCGCCGATCATCAAAGTGCGCTCGGTTTTTACACCAAATTGCCCCATCAATTCTAGCAGCATTGCTGGATGGGGTTTTGAAAAAGTTTCATCGGCACAACGACTTGCGTGAAAATAATCTCCTAGTCCACTCGACACGAAAGAACGATTAAGTCCGGCACGACTTTTACCAGTTGCAACGGCTAACAGAAAAATTTCTGCATGCAAGGCTTTAATAATCTCGATTACACCCTCATACAGTGATATCTCCTGGTCGTGTGCAAGATAGTGATATCGGTAGCGAGCTGATAATAATCCAAGCTTTTGCGTAGGAAGATCTGGAAAAAGGTATTCTATGGCCTCGCTTAGCCCCAGGCCGATAACATGACGTGCTTCTTCATTTGAGGGTTCAGTCAACCCCATATCACGAGCCGCACCCTGTATTGAAAATACGATAACATTGGCAGAGTCCGCCAATGTTCCATCCCAATCAAACACCAATAAATCGAATTTCCTGCTCATCAGAAAAATAAAATCAATTTA
This sequence comes from Nitrosomonadaceae bacterium, assembly GCA_965248035.1. Taxonomy (GTDB): domain Bacteria; phylum Pseudomonadota; class Gammaproteobacteria; order Burkholderiales; family Nitrosomonadaceae; genus BJGV01. The sequence goes on along the minus strand of OZ252054.1, from coordinate 796,163 downwards.
TAAAGAATTCATAACTTACCCTGCTTATGTTGTCAATTCTTTTTTGTTCAATCCACTCAAAAATTTTTGTAGATCCTTCGCTAGCGGTGCTTCTATACGTAAGCTCTCACCGGTCACGGGGTGTGCTACCACAGTTACGTAGGCATGCAGGAACATGCGCTTCAGATTAGGTCTTTGTCCACTACGCCTATTCAGTTCCTTATTAAGCCGATAATCACCATATTTGTCGTCTCCTGCAATAGGAAAACCCAAATAGGCAAGATGTACGCAGATTTGATGAGTACGCCCCGTTTTTAGTTCTGCTTCCAATAAACTAAAATCTTGCCAGGATTTTTGCAAAGTGAATACCGTATGGGACGTCACTCCCCCTTTTCTCTCTTTTTCATCTATAGCTACCGCCACACGTCGCTCTCCTACTGTTGTAATATATTTATTAAGTACCAATTTCACACTCTGTTTTGGATTGTGCCATTTGCCCTTCACCAGCACTAGGTAGCGTTTTTCCATTTTTCTTTCACGGATCTGTCGGTGTAATTCGACTAGTGCTGCACGTTTCTTGGCGAGTAGAAGGACTCCTGACGTTCCTCTGTCGAGACGATGAACCAGTTCTAAAAATTTCCAATCAGGATTCTGGGCTCGTAGCTGTTCTATGACACCGAAGCTTACATTGCTTCCACCGTGTACCGCCATGCCGGCAGGCTTATTAATCACCAAAAGGGCTTCATCCTGAAATAAAACATCAAATGGAGTGAATCTAGATTCAGCCATTTTAATTTTATTTGGTGAATTATTGTTCGTTCTTTTTACCGGTGGAATACGCACCGTGTCACCTTCCTGTAACCGGTAGCAAGCTTTGACACGCTTGCCGTTGATCCGTACTTGGCCACTGCGTAGAAACCGGTAGATGTGGCTTCTGGGAATACCTTTGAGGCGTTTAATCAAGAAATTATCTATACGCTGGTTATTGCTGTCCTCGCCAATGATTTCCTTGATCACAGCATGCAGAGGAAAATCTTTGCCTAAATCCTTAATTTTACTTATACTTACAAATTCGGAGTTCAATTCTTTCCTTGATCCGGTGTGCAAAATGGCACTGTAGATTGGATTTTAACAGAACAAGGTCAAGAGCTGACCCCGAAACATGGTTAACGTCGCTCACCAATAAAAGTAGTGATAGTAATTGAATTGCGCGCTCAAAACACACGCAGATTTCAGTATTCAGCATCGTAGCACCCGCTTTCTGGGGTAGCCATAGTTGAAATTTGACGGAAACTTAATTTCGAGTTCTGCTTAATTAAAAAGCAGTACCCTTAGTGACAAGCCAGAGAATGGTAATTTTTAACTACAGCCCGACACTATGACAAAGTCGCCTGATTAAGAGATTCTCATATACGTGAGTCGGATGCTATCCGACCAGGTATGGCTAGCTCGCCCGTGACCAGCGCGCGGGAGAAATATAATAATGAAACGCATGTTATTTAATGCGACACAGCCGGAAGAACTTCGTGTCGCCATTGTTGATGGTCAGAAACTTATTGATCTTGACATTGAATCAGCCGGCAAAGAGCAGCACAAGAGTAACATCTACAAAGCAGTCGTTACCCGTATTGAGCCCAGCCTCGAAGCTGTATTTGTGGATTATGGTGGTGAACGTCACGGCTTTCTACCATTCAAGGAAATCTCTAGATCTTATTTCATGGAAGGTGTTGATCCTGCACGTTCTCGTATTCAAGATGTACTACGTGAGGGCCAGGAACTTATTGTTCAGGTAGACAAGGATGGGCGCGGCACCAAGGGCGCGGCACTTACTACTTACATTTCACTGGCTGGGCGCCATTTAGTTTTGATGCCCAACAACCCTCGTGGGGGTGGGGTGTCTCGTCGTATTGAGGGCGAGGATCGTGCTGAATTACGTGAAGTGATGTCGCAGCTCGATATTCCACTAGGTATGAGTATTATTGCTCGGACTGCTGGTATAGGTCGTAGCGAAGAAGAATTGCAATGGGATCTGAATTATCTGTTGCAGCTATGGCATGCTATTGAGGATGCCTCCAAGAATCAAAGCGGCGCATTCCTAATTTACCAGGAAAGCAGTCTAGTAACACGTGCCATACGTGATTACTTCCATCAAGAGATTGGTGAAATCCTGATTGATACTGAAAGCATTCATGAGCAGGCCTACCAGTTTATGAGCCACGTTATGCCTGATAATGTTAGTCGTATAAAACTTTATAGCGATGATGTGCCTTTATTTTCGCGTTTCCAGATTGAGCACCAAATCGAGACAGCTTACTCGCGACAAGTAACATTGCCTTCGGGTGGTGCCATAGTTATTGATCATACCGAAGCATTAGTATCGGTTGATGTGAACTCGGCGCGCGCCACTCGCGGTTCAGATATCGAACAGACCGCTTTCAACACTAACTTAGAAGCTGCAGAAGAAATTGCACGCCAATTACGATTGCGTGATCTGGGTGGACTTGTAGTTATTGATTTTATTGATATGGAGGTTATTCGTAACCAGCGTGAAGTGGAGAATTGCTTACTTAATTCATTGCGTTATGATCGCGCGCGAATACAAGTAGGCAAGATTACTCGATTTGGATTACTAGAGTTGTCGCGTCAGCGCTTACGTCCCTCATTGGGTGAGAGTAATTACATTTCTTGTCCGCGTTGTCACAGCACTGGCCATATCCGTGACACCGACTCCTCCGCACTCCATATTCTTAGGATCATTCAGGAAGAGGCGATGAAGGAGAGTACTGCCGCACTTCATGCCCAGGTACCAGTGGATGTAGCTACATATCTGCTAAATGAAAAACGTGCGGAGATACATGCTATTGAATCGCGATTGAAAGTAAATGTAATTTTGATTCCTAACGTTCATCTAGAAACACCAAACTACAATATTGATCGTTTGCGCCATGACCATGTGAAACTAAGCGAGATCCAAACTAGTTATCAGATGGTAGAGAAACCGACTGAAGAAGTAAACTTACCGTCAGCCACACAAGAAGCAAAACCAGTTCGGCAACAAGCAGCTGTGAGGAGTATTACACCATTGCATCCAGCTCCTATGCGTGAAAATAAAACGCAGTCTGAACAGACCTCCCCTTCTTTTCTGGACAGAGTTTTTGGTTGGTTCAAGCCAATAAACAGTGAAGAGAAGAGAGCTGCAGAACCGAAACAGGCTAAGACAAAATTGAAGCGGCAAGATCGTGGGCGCGAGGGACGAGATCGAGAACGTGGCAACAAAAAAATAGGAAGTGAGCAGCAAAGACGTGGTACTCATGGTGAATCTGTAAATGAAACAAGGAGTGCTCTAATTCAGAGACGGGCGGTAGCCGCTCAAGATTCTCCGCGTGGTGAACAAAAAAACCAAGGTGAGCGATCCCCCCATAAAAAACAGTCACGTTCGTCTCGTGATGAGAAATTTAAAACAGAAGCTAAGCCTTTGACAGAGGGTGAACAGCTACCAGTCGAAAATCAAACGGCACAGGGTGATGACAGTGGACGCTCACGTCGGCGTCGCGGCGGTAAACAGCGTGATCGGACTGAGCGTTTAGGACGTGAACAGCGCGGAAATGAACAAACCTCTGAACGAGACCATCCAACGCAATTTGCTGCAGCCATGCATGACGAGCCAGCTCATGAGGAGACTGTTGGGGGGCTTCAAGCTGATACTGTAGCAAAACCAATTTCTAATGAAACACCCATGCTCTTTCCATCCCATCAGCAGGATGCAAAGATGTCTGCAGAGGTGGAACCTATTCCTCTTGTTAAGACTGTACATACAGATGAGATTATTCCTGAGATGGGACCAGATGTGTCTCAAGTAATGTTTGAGGCGGAGAAATTACCAGTTGTAGATAAACCTGTAAAAGAACCGATAATTTCTTTGGCCATGTCTACCCCAGACACAGAAGTGGAAGAACCTTTTCAAGATAGATCTGCTGGAGTTCAGAGTGGGAATTTAGTAGCAGAACTCGAAGTGTCATCCAAATCTGAGTCTAAAGAAATTCAGCAGCCTCCAATGTCAAGTGATATCAAATCACGGAATTTGACCGCAAGTGGGTTGGTCATGATCGAGACAGTACAGAAAAAAAGAACAACCATGGAGGAAGTTGCTACGACTGAAGACTCAGCGTTGCCGAAACAGCGGAGAGGAAGGTCTATTGCACGGTCGGCAGTAGAACATGGACCACTGGTGCAAATTGAGACGCACAAATAAAAGTGATCAAAATGAAGAAAATATGAAGCGGGAGATCCCTCCTTGTTTTTTTAATTTGTAACAAGATTGCTTGTGTCTAGTTGCATTTACATATACTAATTTCTTTAGTTCTCTTTACAAATGTGGTGAAGAAGTTCTTGCCCTGCATCCTCTATCATATTCAGTACTTTTTCAAAACCCCGATCTCCACCAAAATATGGATCAGGTACTTCTTCGTATTCGGAAAATTTTTTACTGTACTGCATCAGCATTCCAAGTTTATGATTATGCTGTGGTGGGCAGAGCTTATTGAGTATGGCGAAATTATCTTTATCCATCGCAAGAATATGGTGAAATGTGTTGAAGTCTTTTATGTGCACCTGGCGAGCACGTAATTTTTTCATATCATAGCCACGTTGTATCGCCGTATTCTGTGCTCGTCCATCCGGTGATTCGCCAGCATGAAAATCATGAGTACCAGCAGAATCAACATGAACTACTTTCTCGAAACCTGCGGTTTTGACTTGACGTCTAAATACTGCCTCTGCTGTGGGTGAGCGGCAGATATTGCCCATGCAGATAAAAAGAACCCTAATTTTTATATTATCTTCCAATTTTATTGAGCTATTTCAGCATACAAATTAAATTTATTACTTCGGCAATACAGCATCAGGAAATTAAAATGGCAATATTGCATCAGGCTTAGCTTGCAGGATAACCTTACGAAAATCGTCTTGTATCCGTTTTAATGCTATCTTGTTGTCTGCCTCAAAGCGTAACACGACTACTGGTGTGGTGTTGGACGAGCGCGCCAAGCCAAAGCCATCTATGTATTCTACTCGCAACCCGTCAACGGTTATGACTCGCTCTGAGTTATCAAAGCGTGCAGTTTTCTGTAGTTGTGCGATAAGCGTATAGTTTTCACCTTCTTCAAGTCTGATTTGTAGTTCCGGTGTATTGATTGCATCTGGAATCGAATTTAATGTTGAGTTACTGTCTGCTTGGCGACTAAGTAACTCCAGTAAACGTGCGCCTGCATAAAGGCCATCGTCGAATCCGTACCATCGTTCTTTGAAAAAAATATGCCCGCTCATTTCACCTGCTAGTAAAGCGCCGGTTTCTTTCAGCTTGCCTTTTATGAATGAATGCCCAGTTTTCCACATAATCGGCTTACCACCGTGACGCTCAATCCATGGTGCTAAATTACGTGTACATTTCACATCGAAAATGATTTGTGCGCCAGGGTTCCTAGATAATACATCGGCAGCAAACAACATTAATTGACGATCAGGGTAAATAATGTCACCGTTTTTCGTAACAACGCCCAAACGATCACCATCGCCGTCAAAGGCGAGTCCAATTTCTGCGTCAGTTGTATTGAGTGTATGGATTACATCACGTAGATTTTCAGGAACTGATGGATCGGGGTGATGATTGGGAAAAGTTCCATCCACCTCGCAAAAGATATCGATGACTTCGCACCCTAGTCTTCGGTAGAGAGTTGGTGCAAAGGCGCCAGCCACACCATTGCCGCAATCAACGATAATTTTCATTGGGCGTTCCAGTGTGATATCACTGGTAATACGTTTTAGATACATTTCTGTTATGTCTTTATTGCTGTATTCACCATTTCCATTAACAAGGTCGTTGTTTTCAATCCGTATACGTAAATCCTGTATCGATTCGGCCGCCAAAGTTTCACCATCCAGTACAATTTTCAGACCATTGTAATCAGGTGGATTGTGGCTACCGGTGACCATTACACCAGAATAATCGCATAGCTCGTGAGCCGCTAGATAGAGCATAGGTGTGGCGACCATTCCTACATCTATTACGTTGACGCCGCTTTTCTGTAAGCCCTTTGCAAGAGCTTGTGTTAGTTTCAACCCGGAAAGTCTGCCATCACGTCCTATTGCTATTGACATAAGACCACGAGCTCGTGCTTCAGATCCAATGGCGTGACCAATAGCGTTGATAATCTCAGTAGTTAAGGTTTTGCCAACAATACCGCGTATGTCGTAAGCCTTGAAAATTTCATGGGGAAGTTTGTACATAGGGGAATTTGTAATGTTAAAATTTGGATGCCGATTGATATAGACAGAAAGTGTGTTGGCTGTATTCTTAGCTGCGACCAAATATGATTATGTATGATAATTCGTTTGATGACGACACTAATAGTTGTTTTTGCCAGATTCGTTCCGGTCTCAACTGTGTCATGTAAGTAAAGTTCTTTAGCGAGAACTTGCGTTCAAAATACAAATTCCAGAATGGGTCAAATTTGACCACCGTGATTTCCGGATTTGAATGAGTATTTCTGCTTGTACCACTGATTTATTTATCGATGACGTTGTTACGTAAGTATGACTATGTAGGTTATGGATGTCTTGCCACCACCTCACCTTTGAGGGTGTAAAGTGTACCGCAATATGGGCACAAAGCTTCGCCGGTATTTTCGATAGGCAGAAATACACGAGGATGCGAGTCCCATAGCCGCATTGACGGTGTTGGACAGTGCAGTGGTAAATCCTCCATAGTGATTTCTATCCGGCGTTGCTTGTTATAAATGGTGTTATTCTGCATGAATTAATCCACTAGGTTTGGTCAAACATAAGTAAGCCAGTTGGCGTGATTATTGGACTTGCCACTTACACAGTCAAAAAACATAGCTTGTAGCCTGGTTGTGATTGGGCCACGTTTGCCGTTAGCGATGATACGGTTATCAAGCTCGCGAATGGGTGTAACTTCTGCAGCAGTGCCGGTGAAAAACGCTTCATCGGCACAATAAACCTCGTCACGTGTGATTCGTTTTTCGATTACTGGAATGCCGATTTCTTCAGCGAGTTCGATAATTGAGGCGCGAGTGATACCTTCCAAACAAGAAGTCATGTCGGGCGTGTATATCTTATCGTGCTTGATAATAAAAATATTTTCACCCGATCCTTCTGCCACATAGCCATTCACATCTAAGAGCAGCGCTTCATCGTAACCGTCGTGTACCACTTCTTGGTGGGCAAGCATCGAGTTGGCATACGTAGTAACCGATTTGGCGCGGCACATGTTGACGTTTACATGGTGGCGAGAGAACGACGAGGTCTTGACCCGAATACCTTTCTCAAGGCCCTCTGTGCCAAGGTATGCACCCCACGACCAGGCCGCGACTGCCACGTGCACCGAGAGTTTTTTGGCAGAAATTCCCATGTCCTCGGAGCCGTAGAAAACAATAGGACGAATGTAGCATGAATCCAGTCTATTCTGTTTTACCACTTCAAGCTGAGCCTGCATTAACGTGGCCTTGTCGTATGGTATTTTCATCATGAAAATATGGGCTGAATTGAATAGCCGGTCAGTGTGTTCCGGTAAACGGAAGATGGCTGTACCTCGGGTAGTTTGGTAAGCACGTACGCCCTCGAACACCCCCATACCATAGTGCAGGGTATGGGTAAGCACATGCGTAGTGGCACTGCGCCAAGGAACCATTTTGCCATCGTTCCAGATCACGCCGTCTCTGTCGGCCATTGACATTCAGGAACCCCCGAGGATTATTTGAAAGACACATTCTAACCCATTTTTTATGGAGGAATGAGAACATGGAAAGTTCGCAGGAGCTAGCTTGATTTTTACATATGACTCATATAAGCAGAATGCTCCTATGTATGATTTTTGTTCTTAATCTCTTTAGAGATAGTTTAAAGTTTGTTGAAGGGTTGTCGTAGTAATTATAGATAAAACTGATAAAACCAAACCCATCGCAATATACATTTTAGGATTAAACATAAGCAGTATTCGGAGAAATTAATGGGTAGTGCAAATAAAGGGCTAGGTAAGGCTTTAGAATCAAGAATCTACACATCATACGACACTAAAGAAACAAAACTCAAGAAGGATCTACTGATTCTTACTTGCGGGCTGATGAACATTGGTGTTGTGGGGTGGTTAGGCATTTACTGGGCCATGGGTATCGAATTTTCTACTACGGTACCTTTGGGTTACCAAGTCATTTCTGTTGCGTTCCTCGCGCTATTTCTTGTAACTCGCAACTTTGATTTTTTTCGTATCATACAATTGAGCCTGTTCCTGTTTGCTCCATTTGTTATGCAATGGAGTATTGGCAACTATGTCACTTCCAGTGGTGTGGCGCTCTGGGCATTTCTGGCTCCGTTGGGAGCGATGTTTCTCTATGGTTACCGCGCATCAGTTCCTTGGTTCACTGCTTACATTATACTTAATGCACTATCTGGGTTTTTCGATTACTACCTGATGACAGGTATTGAGAGTGGCGTACCTCTAAAGACCATTGCCGTATTCTTTAGTCTCAATTTTGTTGTCGTTTCTACCATTATCTTTCTGTTGGTACGTTTTTTTGTACAAGAGCAGGATACCATCAAAAAACACTTGGATGAGGAGCATTCTTTACTGCTCTTGGAACAGCAGAAGTCCGAGCGCCTTCTGCTTAACATGCTGCCAGCACACATTACCAAGCGATTGAAACAGGATTCGACCACGATTGCGGACGGCCATACTGACATAACAGTGGCGTTCGCTGATATCATAAATTTTACCCGTTTAACTGAGGAAATGTCGCCACAGCAGATGGTAGTGTTGCTGAATAGCGTATTTTCTAGTTTTGACTCCCTAGTCGAAAAGTACGGTTTGGAGAAAATTAAGACTATTGGTGACGCATACATGGCGGCAGGGGGGGCTAACCAATGTGCATTCTGACTATGTTGCCGCTATGGCCGACATGACTCTAGAGATGACCGAGCTAATTAACGTAAAATCAGAATTCAAGAAGTACAATTTAGATGTCCACATTGGTATCAGTACCGGGCCACTGGTGGGCGGAGTAATTGGCACCAAGCGTCTTGTATATGACTTGTGGGGCGATACAGTAAATGTAGCTAGCCGTTTATCCACTTATGGTGATTCTGGAAAAATCCAAGTGGATACCATCACCTATAACCGACTTCACAATCGCTATCAGTTTGACGGGTCCACACAAGATCATGGTCAAGGGCAAAGGAGAGATAACGATGTATAGGCTGGAAGGAGGACCTCAGGCGGAAAAGTGATTTTTTATTTTCAGATGGAACTACACTTCAAATATCTTTTCCCATAATTGCAGTACTGTCGTACGTGCATTTTGTAAACAACCCGCCTCGATTCGCGCAAATTTCTGTGGCTCACTTGCTGTTATTTGTGTGCTTGGTTGGCTCGAATCGGCATTTAATCTTAGCCGGTGTTGCATTCGCCTGAATTCGCGGTAAGCTTCGAGCACTGCTTCAGCATCTGTCATAGGAATGAGTCCAAGTTTCCCAGCAAGTTTAAGCAACGCAATATTGCCAATGTTGTTCGTTAGTTCCGAATGGTTGCATGCATGAGCAAGAACCAGATACTGCACTATAAATTCGACATCAATAATGCCACCACGGTCATGTTTGATATCAAATAGCTGAGTTGGATTGGGATGACTATCCAGCATTTTTTGTCGCATGATCAGGACTTCATGGCTAAGGTTCGCCAGATCACGTCGAAGACATAGGACTTCCTTGCGGACATGCTCGAAGGCTTTACCCACATGGTGGTTTCCCGCCACAAAGCGCGCACGAGTTAATGCCTGATGCTCCCATACCCAAGCTTGTTGCCTCTGATACTGTCTAAAAGCCTCGATAGAACTTACCAGCAAGCCACTGGTACCATTAGGACGCAAGCGTAAATCTGTTTTATACAGCAGCCCAGCGGAGGTGTAGCTGGTAAGCCAAGAATTGATGCGCTGACCCAGCTTTGCATAAATTTCCGATGCGTCGAGATGAGGGTCGTCATAAAGAAAAATGATATCAAGATCGGATGCGTAACCCAGCTCTTTCCCTCCCAGTTTACCGTAGCCGATTATGGCGAAGGCTGGCTCATCCCGGTATTTTTTTCTTAACCCTGACCAGGCTAAGGACAAGACCGTATCAAGTACCAGATCAGCGAGATTAGTCAAATGATCGCTCAAGGTTTCCAAAGGTAATAATCCTTCCGGATCCTTTGCTAGTAGTTGAAATACCTTGGAATGATGAAAATACCGTAACACCTCCATCTGGTGCTCCATATCATTTTCTCCAACGGTGTTGTTGTTTTTCAACTCCTGTGCTAATTCCGTTTTGGCTATGGACCAGTCGGGTGTGCTGAGGAGGTCAGTCGCATTAAGTAACTCGTCCAATAGAATTGGATGTTGTGATAAATATCCGCTGGCCCAATGGCTTACACTAGCTAATTTGGCTATTCGCTCTAAGGCTTTAGGATGTTCCAGCAATAACGAGAGGTAGGAAGCACGTTGACTCACGCTTTCGAGTAGTTGCAATATGCGTTCTAGGGTAGTGTCGGCAGGTGGAAATTTAACCGCTACTTCAATCAGGATGGGGATCAACAAATCGATTCTTTGTTGGCTGGAATCTGGTAGTTGTCGATAGCGAGTACCGTTTCGGAATTTCTGTAAATGAACGAGGATTTTCTCAGGATCAGAGAATCCCATAGTGCCCAGTTGCGCAACAGCAGCTCCGGCTACAGCTTCATTCTCAGTCGGCTCCTGCCACAGCCATGCTAGTGCGTTCTGGGTCTTTGATTTATTTGGAGTAGTAAAGACTTGCTCAAAGTGGCGGGTTACGTTGATTCGATGGGTATCGAGTTCTTGTAGAAAACCATCGTAGTCGGGGAAGCCCATGGCGGTTGCAATTAGTATTTGATCTGCAGAGCTTTTTGGCAAAGTCTGTGTTTGTTGATCATCCAGATATTGTAAACGGTGTTCCAGATTACGCAGAAAACCATAAGCGCTCGTGAGTTCTACAACTACCTTTTTTGCTAACTGCTCTTTCTCACACAGTCGCTCTAAAATAGCAAGAGTGGGACGGATACGCAGTTCTGCATTACGACCACCACGGATTAGTTGGAATACTTGGGCGATGAATTCAATTTCGCGAATGCCGCCTGGTCCAAGTTTGACATCGTCGTAAATTTCGCGACGGCTTACCTCTTGTCGAATTTGCGAGTGCATGCTACGCATGGATTCATAGGCACCGAAATCCAGATATTTCCGAAATATGAACGGTTGTACTATTTGTTCCATAAGTGTCGATTCCATAGTACGTGGGGCTGTAATTACTCGGCTCTTGATCCAAGCATAACGTTCCCATTCACGTCCTTGGGTAACAAGATATTCTTCCAGCATGGCGAAGCTCATAACTAAAGGTCCATTTTCACCGTAGGGACGCAGACGCATGTCTACTCGAAAGACATAGCCATCAGCGGTAACGTCATTGAGGCTGGCAATTAGCTTGCGTCCTAGACGGGCAAAAAAGTCATTGTTTGAGATAGGTTTATCTCCGCTAGTTTCACCATCTTCGGGATAGAAAAATATCAGATCCACATCTGATGACACATTAAGTTCACTGCCACCTAGTTTGCCCATAGCGATCACTAGCATTTCCTGATTCGTTCCAGATTCGCCTCCCTTAGGGAGGCCATAGCGGTCAGGATTGGCCAGCCAGTTTTGATGACGTTCTAGCGCGAAACAAATGGTAACTTCGGCTAAATTCGACATGCTCATCATAACTTCGGAAAGATCTGCTGATCCACTGAGATCTCTTGCTACAAGATGCAGCATTACCCGTTTCCGCAAGTTGCGTAGGGCACTGTGGAGGGCATTCTCATCGTTTGCAACATTAGGATATGCATTCAGGAATGCTTGCATTTTCTCCCGGGGAAAAGGATGTTGCATGTTTTGTATAAGCTCCGCCCACAATTCAGGTTCGCTTTCTAGCAAGCGTTGTGCATAACGACTAAAGGTCAGGATAGAACGGATTTTATTTTCAGCAAAGTAATTGGTTGTATGCATGGTTGAGGATTAAAGTTACAATAAAATTTGCTAGACTGTTTATTCTATTGGTGTCCATGAAATCTGTTCGGAAGATTGCTTGAAGAAAAGTATTACCGTATCCAACCTAGATACAATCGCATTTTATCAATCGGATCAAGTCCTGAGAACATTTTTTGGTTTTTCCTGTCTGGGCAGAGTAGAGCGTACCTTCCCAGATACAAAACTGGAAGAATTTATTGAACTTGTCAGCAATTTTACCTCTAGTACAGCGTAGCGGCTTTTTGTTCCGGTTTCTGATGTCGTGTCTGTTTGTCTTAGCAGTCTGTGTCAGTTTGTTACTTTTGACGTTGCGTTATTGGCTACTACCTGACATCGAGCATTACCGTAAAGACATTGCTAATGCTATCACTCAGGCTACTGGACAGCATGTAACCATAGGCTCAATTAGCGCAAACTGGGATGGCTTATACCCCCAACTGATGCTGCGTAAGGTACAGGTACATGACAAAGAGGGTAATCCTGCGCTGTTGCTAAATAGAATAGAGAGTACACTTGCGTGGCGTTCATTGTTGCATGGTGAATTAGACTTTCGTGAAATTAAGATTGACCAACCCAATCTTACCGTATACCGCAATGCTGGAGGGGTGCTACATGTAGCGGGCATTTCACTTAGCAGAGAGCAGACTGCAAACCAGAACGGTTTTCTAATTTGGTTGCTGCACCAGAGACATGTTGATGTTGTTGATGCCCATATTCTCTGGCAGGACGAAAAACGTGGCGCACCGTTATTGGAATTAAAAGCAGTTAGCTTACATTTGGAATATCGTGGAAATCGTCATCGTTTTGGCATACGTGCTAGTCCTCCTTCTGAACTTGCTTCAACACTGGATGTCCGTGGAGATTTTACCGGGGAGTTGTTGAGTACTTCCGAACAGTGGCATGGACAGTTATTCGTCAAATTGAATTATGCTGATATTGCTGCCTGGCGTTCCTGGATTTCGCTTCCAAAAACGACTGAAATCAATCGTGGTACTGGGGCACTTCAAATGTGGATCAATTTAGATAGGGGAGGCATTAAACGTCTGATAGCAGATTTGCGCTTGGAAAATGTCAAAACACGCTTAACACATGAGCTACCAGAGTTGGATCTCGTTTCCCTTCAGGGCAGAGTGGGATGGAAAAAAATAAATAACAACATAGGCAAAGGCATTGAACTCTTCGCCCGTCAATTGAGTGCGGCCATTCGTGGAGAGCGTGAATTGCCGCCAGCAGATTTTTTACTGCAAGCATTTTGGGCTCATGATGGAAAACAGAGTGGCGGGAAATTGAGTGTTGATGGACTAGACCTGGGAATTTTGGTGGATCTGGTGGATTATTTCCCCCTAGACGGACCTTTACGTGAGCAGCTTAATGGGTTGTCCCCTCGCGGAAAAATTCGTGACATGCGAGTAAAATGGGATGGTGCGTGGTCAGCACCTGCACATTTAAAGGTAAAAGGAAGGTTTATTAATATAGGTATGAATAGATTTAAGGCGATGCCAGCATTTCGTGGTGTCAGCGGAAATATAGATATAAGTGAAAAAGGCGGTACTCTAAGTTTTAATTCGCAAAAGGTCAGATTAGATTTGCCTGAAGTATTCAGCAAGGCGCTGTTGTTCGATACATTTACTGGCCAGGCTAGTTGGAAGCCTTTGAAAGATCAAGATTCTATAGAAATTAAATTTGGCAATATTTCATTCGCAAACAGTCATGCTTCCGGGAGTATTCACGGCAGTTATCTTACCGAGCGTGAGGGTCTGGGTGAAATTGATTTGATAGGCTATCTCACGCATGCAGATGCACGCTATGTGGGGCATTATATGCCGAAGAAGATTAATAAATTAACTCATGAATGGATTGAAAAATCGATAGTGGCGGGAGAAGTGAGTGATGTACGGCTGCGCCTCAAGGGACGATTGGCAGCATTTCCTTTTAACCAAAATGACCGTGGTATTTTTCAGTTAAGCATGAAAGCATCGGGGGGGGTACTAGATTACGTCCCGGGATGGCCAAAAATAGAAGATATATCAGCAAATCTACTTTTTCAGGGTAGCCGTATGGAAATTAATGCTTCACAGGCGAACACATTTGATACCAGATTAAGCAAAGTGAAAGTGCAGATTGCTGACATGATGGCATCTGATGTGAGGTTACAAATTAAGGGTGTGGCTACTGGACCTACCGAACAATTTATGAATTTTGCTGCAAAACATGTGATAGAGGGTTATACCCCTAGTACTGTTGAAAGTATCAACGCTATTGGGGATGGAAAACTGCTGCTCGATCTTTCCATTCCCTTGCCATACTCTGACGATATCAAGCTAGCTGGTAGTTATAAATTTAATAATAATCAGATTGATCTTGGTTTAGAAGTACCTTACATAGAGAGAATAATTGTAGAGAATATAGTAAACCTAGAGAAGGTAAACGGTATCCTGACATTCAATGAATCTAATATAAATACAGAAAAAATTCGTGCCCAGATACTTGGAGGACCGGTAACGATCAATGCCACTGTTCCGTCAAGCGGTGGTATACGCCTGACAGCAGTTGGTAAGGCTAATCTTGACAACCTGAGCCAGCTTGCGCAGGAAAGACCTACTGGTGGGGCTTCACAGATACGGAAAAAGTATTTACGTGGGAGCACTGATTGGCGCGCAGTTTTTCAAATTCACGACAACAACTTGACAGATGTGTCTATTGAGTCATCGTTACAGGGCATTACTTCAGATTTTCCTGAGCCTTTTTCCAAGATGGCCGATGATGTAGTTCCACTACTTTTTGAAAAGAAGGCTATAGACTTACGGCAGAATATGTTTAACGTAAGCTACGGCGTGCTAGTAGCAGCGAAAATCCTGCGTTCACATGATGTTGCCGGAAATAATTATGTAAGGCGCGGTATTTTGAGTTTCGGCACAGCACCTTCGATGTTACCTGAGAAGGGCGTACTAGTAATTGGCTCATTGCCCAAACTGAAGTTGGATCAGTGGTATGATTTATTCAAACGATCCAATTTTTATAAGGAAGTTAATGAGGAGAATGAGCCTTATTTAGGACTGACAGAAATCAACTTGCACATTGGCGTACTTGATTTTCTTGGTAGGCGCTTCAACGATGTAACGTTGGATGCCAACCTGAATAGCAGAGAATGGCGCTCTACTATTTTGAGCAGGGAAATTGACGGTAAAGTCAACTGGCATTCACACAATCAGGGCAAAGTGTTTGCGCGGTTGAAAAGATTGATTATGCCCGCTGTTTATCCAACCGAGCCGAATATAGCAAAGCTACAGCAACAGCAACAGCAACAGCAAAAGAGCTTTCCTGCGCTTGATGTGGTGGTGGACAAACTTACCATTAGTGAGAAACAACTAGGCAAGCTTGAATTAATTGCAAGTCAGCAAGATCAGAACTGGGAAATCGAAAGACTATATATTGTCAATCATGACAGCTCGCTTGTAGCGGATGGAATATGGCGAAACAATACTTCTTCTCCTCGTACTCAGATGAATATTAAACTAGAAGCAAATGATATCAATAAGTTCTTGACGCGCCTTGGTTATCCTGATCGAGTTAAACGGGGTAGTGGCAGACTTGAAGGTGTGCTGTCATGGTTTCGAGGCCCTCAATCAATTGATTATAAAACGTTATCCGGTAAAATTAAGGTGCAGGCCAAGAACGGGCAATTTCCAAAATTTGAGTTAGGCATTGGTAAACTATTTGGTATTTTTGATCTGCGATCCCTGCCAAGGAGGGGTATGTTAGATTTCCGTGATGTTTTCAGTGACGGATTTGGTTTTGACAAACTCTCCGGCAGTGCTAGTATCACCCCTGGTGAGGCGATTACCGATGACATTAGGATTAAGGGGCCTGCAGCAGAGGTTGAAATGGATGGGAAAGTAAGCCTAAACGAGGAAACCTATAATCTACATGTCACAGTTATTCCTTCACTGGGATTAGTCACTCCGGTCGTTGACATTGCAACCATGATCGTAAATAAGGAACAGAAAGGCCCAATTACATCTAATGAATACAGCATTACCGGTACTTGGGAGTATCCTATCGTAACCAAGTTGCACTGAAAACCACGACCGTCTAAAGGAATTAATCAATAATACGGACGGGTAGAAGTTAGCGTGGGCGATCGAGGTTTGCACCGTTGGTATTTCATCCCTACCCTGTTTGACATGAATAATTAAATTGCGATTTAATGGTTGAGAATAATGTCTAAAGATTCAACACTCACTACATTCAATCCTAGAGAAACGCATGGTAGTGCAATTCGTATTGCTGCCATCCAGATGACAGCCGGACCCAAAGTGCTTCCCAACTTGAAAGAGGCTGCACGGCTGATCGATATAGCTGCATCCAAAGGAGCAAGGCTGGTAGCGCTTCCAGAATATTTTTGCATTATGGGCATGAGAGACGCTGACAAGGTAGCAGTGCGTGAAGAAGCTGGTAGTGGGCCGATACAAGAGTTTCTAAGTGGAACTGCTAAGCGCCATGGTATATGGCTCGTAGGAGGTTCTGTGCCACTAGTGTCATCCAAGCCTGATAAGGTAAGAAACAGTTGCCTAGTATATGATGACTCTGGCAAGCAAGTTGCTCGTTACGACAAGATGCATCTATTTAATCTTGTGCTTGGTAAAGAGCGTTTTGCCGAGGAAAAAACCATCGAAGCAGGCAATGAAGTAGTTACGCTGGAATCACCGTTTGGTCGTATCGGTCTATCCATATGTTACGACTTGCGCTTTCCAGAGCTTTATCGCTCGATGGGAAAGGTAGATGTCATTTTCGCACCAGCAGCTTTCACAGCAACTACTGGAAAGGCACATTGGGAAACGCTGATTCGTGCTCGCGCTATTGAAAATTTGGTATATATGGTTGCGCCAGCTCAGGGTGGTCATCATGTTAACGGTCATGAAACCTACGGTAACAGTATGATCGTCGACCCTTGGGGGGTAGTACTCGATCGCTTACCACACGGATCAGGAGTAGTACTTGCAAATATAAACCAGAGCTATCAGACTAGCGTGCGAAACAGCTTGCCCGCACTAAAACATCGTACCTTGCATTTCTGCTAAACTAACTTCCGTTGTTAATATTGTTTCTTTATAGATCGGATAATGAATCCAGATGCCATGGTTACAGAACTTGTTACCGAGCCTAATGATCTTTTCAATATGGCTGATCGTTGTTTGCTGACGCCATACGAAATAGATACAGCTAGATTACAACAGGTGTTCGGACAAATACTTACGCATCACGTGGATTGTGCCGATCTTTATTTCCAGTATAGCCGTGCAGAGAGTTGGGTTTTGGAGGAAGGCATTGTGAAATCTGGCAATTTCAACATTGATCAGGGTGTGGGTGTACGCGCAGTAAGTGGAGAAAAGACGGCGTTTGCCTACTCCGATGACATCAGTATGCCTGCACTTATTTCGGCGGCACAGGCTACACGTGCCATTGCTAGGCAGGGTGTTTCACATTCGGTACAGGCAGTCAAGCGATGCAGAGGACGTGAGCTTTACATGCCTCAGGATCCCATTGCCAGTCTAAAGGATACGGACAAGGTAATGCTGCTGGAAAAAATAGAAAGCTATGCCCGCTCGATCGACAATCGCGTTATTCAAGTTATAGCCTCTCTTGCTGGGGAATACGAGGTGATACTGGTAGCGCGCAGCGATGGACTAATAGCCGCAGACGTTCGACCTCTAGTGCAAGTTTCACTGCAGGTTATTGTCGAGGAAAATGGTCATCGCGAACAAGGCGTAGCGGGTGGTGGTGGACGCTTTAATTACGCCTATTTTACTGATGACGTATTACGTGATTACGCAGCGAAAGCGGTACATCAGACACTTGTTAATCTGGGCGCAAAACCTGCTCCAGCCGGAGTCATGACAGTGGTACTAGGTGCTGGCTGGCCGGGAATACTGTTACACGAAGCCATTGGTCACGGACTCGAAGCAGATTTCAACCGTAAGGGTAGTTCTGCATTCTCTGGGCGCATTGGTGAGCGCGTTGCGGCCGATGGCGTAACAGTAGTAGATGATGGTACGATTGCTCGACGACGGGGGTCATTGAACATTGACGACGAGGGCAATCCCACTCAATGCACTATGTTGATCGAAAATGGCATACTCAAAGGTTATTTACAGGATAGCCTGAACGCGCGGCTAATGAACGCGGCTGTAACTGGCAACGGTAGACGCGAGTCATTTGCTCACATTCCCATGCCGCGCATGACCAACACCTATATGCTAAGTGGTGACAGTAGTTCTGAGGATATTATTTCTTCGGTGAAACATGGTTTATATGCGGTGAATTTCGGTGGTGGA
The DNA here is from genome assembly GCA_965248035.1 of Nitrosomonadaceae bacterium. Taxonomy (GTDB): domain Bacteria; phylum Pseudomonadota; class Gammaproteobacteria; order Burkholderiales; family Nitrosomonadaceae; genus BJGV01. The sequence goes on along the minus strand of OZ252054.1, from coordinate 777,724 downwards.
CAGGTAGATATCACTAGTGGGAAATTTGTCTTTTCTGCTGCAGAAGCCTACATGGTAGAAGATGGGAAAATTTCTTATCCAGTAAAGGGTGCAACCCTTATTGGCAATGGTCCTGACGTCCTCAAGCGTGTTGCCATGATAGGAAACGACATGTCGCTTGACCCGGGCGTTGGCACATGCGGTAAAGAAGGTCAGAGTGTGCCAGTAGGAGTAGGTCAGCCAACGTTACGAATAGATGGGTTGACGGTAGGAGGAACTGTGTGATGAAAGCCTTGTTTGTGAGCTTTCACTTTTATTTTATCGTTTAATAACTGCAGTCCCTAATTCTTGTTTCATTCTTCTACATTTATGATTTTGGTGCCCGCCAGTCTGTCATGTAGAAACTGACGGTCACGATCGAACAGCGCCCATAGTACTCCACACCCAAAAAAAGAGATACTAGTTACTGCAAAAAGGTAGCGTGCGATCGCCTGCCGCATGCTGATTTTCTTTCCGTCAGCACTAATTACTCGCAGTTTCCAGGTTTGCATTGCCAGAGTTTGGCCACCATGCGTCCAGAACCAAATTAAATCAATGCCAGCCACACTTAACAGATAGAGCTGAAAAACTATCTTAAAAAAAGGTGAATCCGTATCATGGAACATGAGATGAAATATGAGACCAGCAATAAACAGAACCGCAACCAATAGTAACAATTCGTAAGTCATACTGAGCAGTCGCCGCCAGAATCCGGGTATAGAGGTCTCAATTGTTTTGGGACAATTCATTCAGAGGGCGGCGCTTCCCGCAGTATCAATACTAAAAAATACCACTATGAGGTGACGGATGGGTATGAGTCAGGGTCAGAATGTTACATACACATATGTTTGCTACTTCAGGTTTTTTTCCCTATATTTGGATGATTGTTTGTATTTCCGCCATTTTTGTTTAATTTCAAGGCGTTTTTCGGGAGATAGTTTTTTTATCTTTTGGTATTTCTTCCGCGCTTGTTTGCGTTGATCTGGAGTAAGTGAGTCCCAATCACGAATATGCGTTTGAATGCGCTGTTGCTCCAATGGGGTCATGCTTTGGTAGCGTTTGGAGATACCAAGCCATTTTTGTTTTTTGGCAGGATCCATCCTGTCCCAATCTTTAGCAAGCGGTGCCAGGGTTCTCTTTTCCTGAGAGCTTAATCCTGTCCAAGAAGATTGGTCGGGTTCAGATTGCGCGTAACTTGGTAGTGAAAAGTATAGCCAAAGTGCTACCGTTAGGAGTCTAGCCATACATCAAGTTCATTGTCGAGATAAGCATTAATTGGTAGGTCGTCAGCGAGTAGCAGTATATCAATTTCCTCATTTTCGTCACCATACTGGAGGGATTGCCAGTAGGAGACACTTGCCAAAACTAGTAGAAGGGCAACCAGTGATAGTAAGTTTCTAGTATTAAAACGCGGGGAGTGTCCCTCGCGGATAGCAGTGCCGTCACCAGCGGTTACAAACGTTTCGACCATGCGGTAATTTTCAAGGGAGGTTCTGCGCGCTGACTGTAGGCGATTCAATGTATTCTGCTCGATATCGTCCAGACTACGGTCTAAAAGTTGCGCGATTTTATTCCCTAGTTCAGGTTCGTTCATGGTTCTATTCCTTCTATTACACTTTTTCTGAGTATAGCAGCAAGAGTATGGGTTTCGCGAGAGCAGTGAGTCTTAACGCTTCCTTCCGAACATCCCATTACGGCTGCGGTTTCTGCGACATCCATCTCCTCCCAGTAACGTAATAGAAAAGCTTCACGTTGACGTGCAGGCAGAGTCGTTATTGCTTTTTCAATATAATCAATAAGTTGTGCCTGTTCTAGTTGCTCATATGGGTCACTGCTGGAATTTGATTCTTTTCTTATTGGCAGAGTTTCCAGCAAATCGTAATCTTCACTCTCATTTTCCTGATCCTTAGACGTAAAAGATGAAAACAGTGTAGTCCATAACGAGCGGGTTTTCTGCCGCCGGTAATAATCGTGAGTGGTGTTTTGCAGAATACGTTGGAAGAAAAGAGGAAGTTCTTCTATCGGTTTGGCAGCGTAATTCTCTACAAGTTTCATCATAGAATCCTGGACGATATCCACCGCCACATGTTCGTCACGCACCGCAAATAGAACCTTTTTATAGGCGCGTCGCTCGGATTCGATCAAAAAGTTGGAAAATTCCTCTTGGGTAGCCAGACGATTTGCCTATAGTTGGTGGAGACAATTTGATCCTTTCTTTAAATAATAGGTGATTATACGCATAACTTGCCAAGATCGCCGCAGCGTCAAGCCTCCTTGCGTTTCAGGTTGAATTTGCGGAGCGACGGAGCGACGGGCTTGACATTAGAGAAGAAAGCCCGCGCCGCCTGTTCCGGCGTGGCGTCCAGCTTGATGGCCCGCGTGTGCGGGCGCCCCTTCGGCTTGTGCTCCGATGCAGGTTTCTTCTTGGTCATGTGTCTTTACTCCGTTCCGAACAGGTTATTGATTTTCCCAAACAGACTAGGCAAGTCGTTCTCGTGCACCCTGAATACGGTGCCGTGGTTTCGAACGGAACCAGTCGAACGTAGGTGCATTCTGATGTCAATGAACACCTTACCGGATAGGAAGCTGTTACGGAATGTCTGAGAACTCGGTTCTGTAAGCAATGCAGCCGCGTTGAAGTGGAATTCCTCCACACGTCCAGTCTTGCGTGAATTCGCGTGAACGAGCAGCAACCGTTCAAACTTCGTCATGAACTTGCCGACCATGTGATACAAGTCCCATGAGGCCAGCACCTCGCCAGTCGACCATGTGATACAAGTCCCATGAGGCCAGCACCTCGCCAGTCGGAATATGCACGACTGAAATTGTGTCTGATTCTGGCCGGTAGGCTCACTTGCAGCCCTTGTGTGTTAGGCGCAGTGGCCGAGACGGTGCTGTAGAGAGCTAGCCGACCTTTGCTGTCGGTGTAACCCCAGCGGCGAATGATTTCAGCCTGCGGTTGTCTCCACACAGCCCTGTTGAATGTGAACAGGGTGATGAGGTTGTTTGCAGTGTTGCGCGTTGCCTTGATCTCCACGCGTCCGCCTATGTCGGGAATAGGCAGGTTGTTCTCCGACACGCCAAGCCATTCTTCAAGTGTGTAGCCTATCCCGGTCGCCCCCTTACGTTCCGATTGCACAAAACCGACTTCGTTCAAATCTTGCAGAAGCTGTCGTAATTCTGACAAATGCATGATTATGTGACCTTGCGGCAAATAACGATCTGCTCTGTTGTCATGGTCTTGCCGATTTCGCCGGGAACGTTGCTCGGAGAATTCACGGCAGGTATCCGCTTGTTCGGTATGTAGCGAGTATATACAGCAGTCGTGGTGAAACCGTTCTTCTCAAAGAAATTAGCCGTCACTTCTGCCGTAGGCACAACGCAGCCCTTCACCGTGCGGTTGCCGACGACATAACATGCATATCCGCCACGGGCCACAAGAGCCGCGACATGGCCTATTGACGCCCGATAGTCTTCAAAAAACGATGCGACTTCGCAGGCCCGGCGTTCGTCAATTTCCGCGATGCGGGCAATAACGCCATCCAGCTTTCGGAATCCGAATTGCGTCACCTGGTCCAGCCTGCGTCCACCCATGAGCATAGCGTCCACACGGCTTGCGTCCGCAAAGCCCAGCCATTGGGAAGCAAGCCGAGAAAACTGCCCGTAGGCAACCGTGGTCATGGAGTCCCCATATGGCGGCGAGGTGACAACCAGATTGACAGACCCAGGCGCGATTCCATTCGAAGTAACGCCAGCGACCGTGTTGAATTCGTGCACGGCGGGGAGGACGGTCTTGCTGGGCGTGGCGCGCTTGAGTGCCTGCAACGCACTACGGATGTTTGCGAGTGCCTGTACCATGAACGTGAACGGGGCTGGATTGTGCTTGCCCATCTGGGTGTCGGGAATTCGATAGAGCTTGAATTCCGATTTGCGAGTCCATGACGCTTCGCGGACTGTCAGGCTAAACGCCACCCGAAACACGTTCGCAATCGCAGGGTTGTCGATGCGGTCAATGTGCTGCCGGATCGCGGCAAGGTCGCGCTGAACTCCAGCCGAAAACCAATAGTCAATGTTCGTCACTGCCAGGATTGTCAGGTCGGTGGACGGTGCGCTTGCGGGAAAGCGCGCAATCTCTTTGTCCAGCTCGCCAACATTCACCGGCGTTGTCTTGACGGTGGCGATCAGGCGAGCCAACGGATTAAGATCAGTCCCCGCAGCGTCCATGCCTGCAAGCATTCCTTCAAGAAGTGTGGTCCCGGAACCGCAGTATGGATCGAATAGAACCCCGTCCTCGCGCCCGTAGATGTCCATGAGCCGCCGAGCGACCTGCGGAATCATCATGGCCGGATACGGGTGTATCCCGTGAGTGATTTGCTTTGTGTTTGCAGTGCGATAAGTCCAATCATCGGCCAAATCTTGGACCAATATTTGCGCCTCGCCAATCACGCGATCAAATCCGAGTAGCGGCACCGCTTGCCGATTATTCCACGAGCAAGGAACGCCATTTGATCCAGCGTGTCCATGTCACGGATGTTGTTGCGGCCAGTGAACTCTGCAACGTAGCGGTTAAGATGCTTGTCCGAAATGTGATGAAAGGTACCGTGGTAGCCACGCTTGAACAAGCTCCAAAATCCTTCCATGCCGTTCGTGTGAACATCGTCTCGGACATATTCTCCGGCACTGTGGTTAACCGCTTCGTGGTGACGGGGAAAACCTCTGTAGGCAGTCGCTTCGTCGGTGTAGACGGTTGCCGTTTCTTCTGTCCGGTCAGAGACAAACTTGTGCATCGTCTTCGCGTCCGTCCGATCCACGACTGCCACGCTGACCTGCTTCGTTTCCCGGTACTTCACCCCCGCGACAATCGCCTTGCCCACGCTTCCTCGTCCGGTCAGTTGCTTCCGCTTTTTGCCGTGCATATTCTTCCGTTTGCCGCCCACTGCCGTTTCGTCGGCTTCCACCGGACCCGGGAAGGGTTTGTCTAGCCTCCCATGAAACCTTCGCGGATGCGCTGCATTAGAAACCATGCCGTAGTCTGTCGAATGCCAAGTTCACGATGCAGTTTCATACTTGAAGTCCCCTTGATGCCCGTGGTCATCATGTAGAAGGCGATTGCCCACTCCTGAAAGCCGATCTTACTGGACTGCATGGACGTTCCCTTACGAACGGAGAAATAGGCACGGCAGTCCCTGCACCTATATGGCATAGGCTTGCGATTCTTGACAAACGCACAGTTGACGGAACCGCAATCCGGGCAATGGCGGTCTCCGTTTGGCCACCTCTGTTCCTCGAACCACGCCTCTGCGGCCTTGTTATTGGGAAACATCTTGAGCAGTTGAACGACGGTAAGACCTTGCCTGTGTGACCGTCCTGGTGCCTTATGTGCCATCTAATCACCTCCTTGTTGGAAAGTATTCTGACTCAAAATCAGGGCGACGTCAAGCGATCTTGGCAAGTTATGCGTATAATTCCCAAATAATAGCAAATTCCTTCAGAATGCTGGAACAGTTTATAGCAGAATTGGTAAAGGGTCACAGACTGCTGAGAATTTATATTTAGCTAAACCCGCAAGTTAAAAGTACTGCACGCTTGTATAATCGCTAACGTTCTTTAATCTAAAAACTCAGTACTAAGAAGGATATACACGTAGGCACTTGATATAGTTAGATGAACTACAGTTTCTTGAATTCTTGTGGGTACTTAAATGCTAGTTGTTTCTGTTATTCGCGTAATGTTGACTATGAAGTCATTATGAAATTAGAAGATTTATTACATAGTAATATTATTTTACGATAATTTGCTGAGTTGTGAAACTACATCAATCTAACTAGGCTACTGATATATATGAGGTATATCTAATCAGCCATACCTACGAAGCTATTAAAGAGGGACAAATTTGCTATCCCTTCTTGCATTCTATGTATGGGCATCCAAATTAAGTGGTAAAATTCCTAAAGTGGGATACGACTCATTCTTAGTTAGATTACTATTAATAAATATGGTGGCTAAGTTCAACCCTGTTTTTTTACCAGGTCTGCTGTTTGTTCTTGCGATCCACGGCGCGCTACTTTACGTTCTGTGGAATCAACGATTGATTCCTCCTCCTGAACAGATTGCGAAAATTTTCGTAAATTTCGTCGCAACGCCCAAAGTTGAAAAGGTGAGTAAACTTAATTTGCCATTACTTCCGTCAAAGCCCAAGCTCAAGCCAAAGCCTAAAGCTAAGCCTAAGCCCAGACTAGTAGATAAGCAGCAACCGCGGCAGCTTGTTCCCGAAGCCCCTGTGTTATCTGAGGCTGAGGTGATTGCACCACCACCTCCACCGGTCACAGTAGTAGAAGCGTCAGTCCCAGAGCCAGTACTAGTGCCGGCACCGACTGGACCAATTACTCTGTCTACGGAGCTGGCCGTTACATGCCCCGAATTGACACCACCATCTTATCCGCCACTTTCACGGCGACTTGGTGAGGAAGGTAAGCTGGTGCTACAAGTAAAATTGGACAAAAATGGCCACGTGAACACTGCAAGAGTAGTTGAGAGTAGTAGTTACAAACGCCTTGATGAAGCAGCTTTGACTATAGTAAAAACCTGGCGTTGTAATCCATCTTTGCGTAACGGGCAGCCAGTGAGGGCTGTTGCATTACAACCTTTTAATTTCGTACTACAAGGACACTAATATTATGGAACAAGAACTTGGATTTGCCCATTTTCTTACGCAGATCGATGGTGTTGGTGTCAGCGTGCTTGTGTTGTTGCTCATGCTCTCGGTGGCGAGTTGGTATTTTATTCTCACCAAGAGTATTGCAAATTTTCTAGAAGGGAGACGTACGGATGCTTTCCTCAAGCGTTTCTGGAGCGCTGATTCATTACAGGAGGTAAACTCTACTCTAAATGGTGGTTCAACTGATAATGCTTTTGCTCAACTTGCACGGCTTGCACTGGATTCTGCTATTGATTCAGAAAAGCATGGTTCACAGAAACTTGCGGCAGCAGGAGGGGCAAGCGAATTTATAACTCGTGTGTTGCGCAACGGTATTGACCAGGAAGTTACTCGTGTAGAAAACGGGCTCACGGTGATAGCTTCAGCTGGTTCTGCAGCACCATATATCGGCTTGTTTGGTACCGTGTGGGCCATCTATCACGCACTGGTACAAATTGGCCTTTCCGGCCAGGGTACATTAGATAAAGTGGCCGGTCCGGTAGGTGAGGCTCTTATCATGACAGCACTGGGATTAGCCGTAGCGATTCCCGCAGTTTTAGCATATAACGCATTCGTACGCCGTAATCGAATATGGCAGGCACGCTTGGATGCTTTTGCTCATGATCTTTTCGCGCTAATCTCTGTCGGCGCCAAGACTAATAGTTCAGCAGGTGAAGTGCGACCGCTACATGTAGTACCCCCCGTTGAAGGGAGGAAGTAATGGCATTTGGCAGTATGGATCCTAGTGGGCGCCAAGTACCAATGGCTGAAATTAATGTGATACCGCTGGTGGATGTAATGTTGGTTTTATTGGTAATCTTCATTATTACTGCACCGTTGCTTACACATTCAGTCAAGGTGGACTTACCTAAAGCATCAAGCAGTCCAAATATCACGAAACCCGAGCATATTGAGCTCGGAATTCGAGATGACGCAAGTCTCTACTGGAATGGTGAGCCGGTTGCACTGATGCAGCTAACATCACGCTTCTCTGAGAAGGTCAAGCAGGATCCAAAGACAGAGTTGCATATACGTGCCGACGGACATGTCCTTTACGAGCATGTGGCAAAGGTAATGTCGATTGCTGCAAAAGCTGGGCTAATACGCATCGGATTCGTCACAGATCCGTCACAAAAGCAACATCCCTAAAGTATGCTTAGGGTCGAGATTCTAATTACTAAACGTTTATAATTTAAATACGGTAGCTATAATTTTCGATAGCTGTAATTATTAGTAGTAACTGAGATACCTATAAATACAAAATGAGTGCCATAGGTGTTCGCCAAGTAGACTACCAAGTTATATTAATACTTGCTTTAACCATTTTCTTATATCGGCAATTTCTTCAATACAAACTGAATGTGCCATTAGGTATACATTCCATTCCACACAATAGCCTAATTCAAGCAATTGTTGTCTTGATAATGTTGCTAGATCTAGTGGTATGACTGGGTCATTACGGCCATGTGCCATAAAAATAGGAGTGGATGAATTGGCTTGGTGAGCTTCTGTAGCAAACGTTTGTGCCAGTGGTAAATAACATGACAGTGCCATGATGCCAGCAAGTTTATCCGGATGGCGTAGACCGGTCTGAAGTGCCATCACGCCCCCTTGAGAAAAGCCCGCAAGCACGATATTTTCTGGTCTAATGCCGTTCTGCTTTTCCCGGCTGATCAGTGTTTCTATTGCAAATTGTGAGGCACGTAGGCCGACTACATCTTCGTGACTACTCAGGCTTTGATTGGATATGTTATACCACGCACGCATCACAGCCCCGTCATTTATAGTCACCGATTGCATCGGCGCATGGGGAAACACAAAACGAGTATGGATACTAGATTGCAGATCAAGTTCGTGGACGATGGGAACAAAATCGTTTCCGTCTGCGCCAAGACCATGCATCCATAGAATAGTGTGAGTTGGATGATCCCCAGTTTCAATTATAATGCTGGGCAATAGGTCGGTGGATATAGTAGTCATATGCAGGGACAAGAATTGATTAAGCAGTAGGTCAGCAACAGGCTGTCCTGGAATTGATCGATACTATGTTGATCGGAATTCGTTTATATATCTGGATTGTTCATCTTGTGACTGTATCATTTTGTTCGGAAGTTTCTGGAATACTTATTTGTAATTCATGAAATAGGGCGCGAAAACTTTTGAGAGATTTGTTGGAGAGCCTCTCTTTGTGAGTGTTTCGCGTGAGCGTCCGTATGCGTTGCAGATTAGCGGTGGGATATTGTTGTCCAAATTCAGTGAAGGCATGTTCATCCTTCAGCAAGCAATTGCGCCAACGTTCTACTAAGTGTATCCATGCGATATGTTGCAGAGAGACACTATCCCAGGTGGAAAGCTTTTTCTGAATGGGGCCTACATCTACTTCACGCATCAATTTGCCGACAAATTGTATCTGCCGACGACGGGCTCCGTGTTTACGTATTTGCGTAGCTGCGATTATTGCGTCCATTAATGTATCTGGTAAGCAAAATTCTGCCAATTGCGTAGGATTAAGTTCAACTAATCGTTCTCCAATTTTTTGTAACGCATGCATTTCCTGTTTAATGCGTGTTTTGCTGGTCGTAGAGTCCTGTTCGAGATTTATATTCAGATTGTTCTGCATGATGACCTGTTCTTTGTGGGAGTGAGAAGCTGCTATCATAGCGTCCTTTGATTCTAAATCCCATTTAGGCTTGCCCTAAGGTTTTACAGGGTATGTAAGCAGACATTACGATTCAACATTTTGGCGAAACTAATTTTTTTAAATTCAACACATAAGCGATGTTGCTATGCATTCTCCGCGTTTTTCTTATCCAATCGAAACACTCCAACAGATAGCAAGTGATATTTTGGATTGTGCCAAGAAAGGTGGCGCAAGCAGCTGCGAGACCGATGTGTCAGATGGCTTTGGTCAAAATGTCACAGCACGCAAAGGCGAGGTGGAGACCATTGAATACAATCGTGATAAGGGGTTGTCAGTGACGGTTTATATAGGTCAGAAGCGTGGTCATGCCAGTACTTCAGACTTCTCCCCGCAGGCTGTAAGTGATACCGTAGCTGCTGCTCTTTCTATAGCTAAATACACTGCTGAGGATGATTGTGCTGGATTAGCCAATACTGCCCTACTAGCACGAGAGTTCCCCGATCTTGATTTGTACTATCGATGGGATTTACCGGTAGAGGAGGCAATACAACTTGCCCAGACTTGTGAGGCGGCTGCTTTTGAAGTTGACAAGCGAATTGTCAACTCTGAGGGTGCCTGTATTTCGTTAAGCGAAGCACAGTTTATTTACGCAAATAGTTCCGGATTCATGGGTGGTTATCCAACTTCTCGCCATGGCATCAGCTGCGCGGTGATCGCTGGGCAGAATGACACCATGCAGCGTGACTATTGGTATAGTGTGGCAAGAGACGCAGATGACCTGGAATTGGTTGAATATGTTGGCAAGAGGGCTGGGATGAGAAGTGTGGCACGCCTAGGGGCAAAAAAAATAGCTACTTGCGAGGTGCCAGTTCTGTTCGAAGCACCCATTGCCTCAGGCTTAATAGGACATTTTGTTAGCGCAATAAGTGGTGGTAGTCTCTATCGAAAGTCATCTTTCCTATTAGATAGCATTGGCAGGAAAGTGTTTGCACCAGACATTCAGATTCATGAATTGCCCCATATAAAAAAAGGTTTGGCTAGTGGTATATTTGATGATGAAGGTGTCGCAACCATTGAACGCAAGGTTATTGAGAATGGAGTGGTGCAGGGTTATTTTCTTGGTAGTTATTCAGCGCGCAAGCTAGGACTACACACTTCTGGAAATGCCGGCGGTAACCATAACATTATTATAAGTAACGGTGCGCCTTTGGAATTTTCTACATTACTTAAGAAAATGGATAAAGGATTATTGGTGACTGAGTTACTTGGTTATGGTGTTAATTCCGTTACGGGTGATTACTCCCGGGGTGCAGCGGGTTATTGGGTCGAGGGTGGCGAAGTTCGTTACCCAGTAGAAGAAATTACTATCGCTGGCAACCTGAAGGACATGTTACTTGGCATCTCTGCTATTGGAAACGACGTGGTAGTGCGCGGTTCCAAGCAATGTGGTTCGCTCCTAATTAAACAGATGACCGTAGCAGGTGGTTGAGGAAAGTGTTTCTAAAGATCCAATTTATTGGTACATTTGTCACGTATTTTGCTTGCTTGCTTGCTTGCTTGCTTGCTTGCTGCAGCCAGCATTATGACTCATTACTCAAAAAAGTTTAGTTTTTTGAACGGTTATTTGTTTGCTATGAGTCCGATTACTGGCTATAGTCGTTTATTGATTATCTGCGAACCATTCTAGAGTTGGTGCAGAAATCTGGTTTTTATATGCCACGTATGCTAAGTTTTTGTCCCACCCGCCTAAATTAAGATTCTGTTTGCTTGCATTGCCTCTCAATGGACTTACATCTCTTTGTTCCCAACTTGTTCTGGCCAGAAGCTACGTTCCCAGAAATTTACCGGGGTTTATCGTTTCCCGCAATTGAAACACTCCTGGCAAAGAGCTCCCAATCTGAAAATAAATCACAAGGAGTTGAAGCATGGCTGTGCAGCACCTTCAGTGTGGAGAAACAGCAGGATTGGCCAGTGGCACCTATCACATTGCTAGCAGATAAAATGGAAAATATGAAAGTAGGAGATGGTTACTGGTTGCGAGCTGACCCAGTACATTTGCTAGTCGAAAACGATCAAGTTGTGTTGGCTGATAGCCGTATTTTCTGTATTTCGCTTGAAGAAGCTTGTCAATTTGTCAATGTTATTAATAAGCATTTTGCTGAGGATGATCTTCATCTTGCATCATACGGATTCGGTGCTGAACGGCGGGGGATGGTCTTTCTACCCCTATGCTCTGATCGCTGGTATTTGTGTGTGGTGAAAACACCTATTATTCACACTCATGTACTCAATGAAGTTACCATCAAAAATATCAACAGTTTTTTACCGTTTGGTGCGGAGAATATGTTCTGGAGAGGAATTTTCAACGAAATCCAAATGCTATTACACGAGCATCCTCTCAACCAAGCTCGGGAAGAGCGTGGAGAGCTAGCAGTTAACAGCATTTGGTTCTGGGGCGGTGGTGTTATGCCGAAGCTAATCAGTTCTCCTTATACCCATGTATGGAGTAATGATGTTTTCCCCTGTGCTTTGGCGTTGGCTTGCGGTACGGATTACGAAGAGCTTCCGACAAATGTCGCGACGTGGCAGAAATCGATTGCATCTGGCAGACATCTTGTTTTTCTTAATTCCTTGCATGGAAAATCCCAATATAGGGATGCCTATGGCTGGCGCGATAGTTTGAAAGAGATGGAAGAGACTTGGTTTTCACCTTTATTGGGAGCACTCAGAAATGGCAATATTGATCAAATAATTGTCACTACGATTGACAGAGGTAGGGCAAGAAGCTTTTCCGTAACAAGAAGTAATCTATGGAAATTCTGGTATGTGAGAAAATCACTTTCAACTTATGTTGGTTGAATGGACGCACCTTTGCATGTGGAAATAGTATTGCACCTTATTTAGGTTCAATATATTTAGGCGGTTTGTAATATCTTATATATAATATAAGTGGGAGTATGTCACCCAGGGTGGTACAGAGCAGAAATTCACCAACATTCGGTATTACTACTACGAGCACAATAAATCTATAGAAGATGAGCTGTTAAATAGTGATTTAGGAGAAAAAGACTCTGAATGGGATATTTCAGCAAGTCGTGTAACTCAAGCCATTGAAGAAGACAAATTTTGTTTGTTTTGTCAGGTAATTATACCTATGAAACAAAGTGTAAACATGTGTACTCACCATGAAATCCTGATCCGGATGTCTGAGGAAGAAGACAATTTGATACCACCGGGTACATTTTTGCCTTTTGTCGAGAAATACAAAATGATGCCTCGTCTAGATCGATGGGTCGTGAGGTATGTACTGCAGTGACTTTCTTCCCACCAATTAACACCGGGGTCGATATTTTTCATAAATATAGCTAAAGATACCCTCTGTGACCGAGATTTTCCTGATTTCGTTCGAGGTCAACTACAAGAGACTGGCGTTTCTGCAGAGATGATTTGTTTTGAAGTGGAGGAACCGGACGTGTCGTCAAGGCTTACAGATGTTTCAAGGTTTGTTTCGGAAATCAGGGACTACGGCTGTTGTATCGCATTGTGTAGTTTGGTCGCGATCCCTCTTCATTTGATTTACTGAGAAGTTTGAAGATTGATTTCTTGAAAATTGATGGAGACATGGTTTGCTTTATGTTTCAGGATCCAATCAATCTTGCCAAGGTTACGGCAATAAACAGGGTTGCACACACGATAGGTATTCAGACAGTTGCAGAGCAGGTTGAAACCGATGATGTTATTGCTAAATTGCGAGAAATTGAAGTGGATTTCGCGCAAGGCTTTGGTTTAGGGAGACCTTTTTCGCTCGATGAGTTCACATAATTTTTAGGCAATAGAATTAAATATAATTGAAGCTAATCTTCTGCAGCAAAATATCACTCTTAGTTCGGATTTTTAGATCCAGAAATCGCAACTGAAAGATTAAGATGGTCATGTACAGCATTGCACCATGACCGCCTCCCTAACTTCTCTAAATAGTTCGCATTCTAAACACATATTAAACCTGCTCTTGCATATCTTGGTCTAAATAGCAGCGTATTTTCCAGAGTCTGTAGTTCTCCCAGTCCGGATTAAGGAAAGGTTATAGTTTCTTCGCTTGAATTATGGGCATTATATTAAGGAATTATATACATTAGTCACAAATAATTCTTGACGTACGGTAACAATTATGTTATTCTTTAGTCACAATTTAAGTGAAAGAGGATAACAAAATGGCTGGTAAATCATATCGTAAAGGGTTAACACTTTTTGATGTTATCGGGATGTTTCCTGATGAAACAGCAGCAAAGAAATGGCTGTCTGAGCAACGATGGGATGATGTCCCAACCTGTCCGTATTGCCATTCCGATAACGTCCAGTCCGACATTAACCACAGCAGTATGACGCATAGATGCCGTGATTGTGAAGACAGGCCCATGTTCTCAGTCAGAACGGGGACAATCATGGAAGGTTCTAACCTGAAATACAGGATATGGGCCGTAGGAATTTACCTGTTCACAACGAATATCAAAGGGATTTCGTCTCTTAAACTTCATCGGGAATTAGGAATTAGCCAGAAGGCAGCCTGGTTCATGCTTCACCGCTTGCGTAAGGCTTTTGAACTTGAGGTTGGGGTGTTTTCCGGCCCTGTTGAAACAGATGAAACCTACATAGGCGGTAAAGAAAAGAACAAACATGTAAGAAAAAGACGTAACGTAGGACGTGGTGGTGTTGGCAAAGAGATTGTGATAGGGGCTAAAGACCGCAAAACAAACAAGATAAGTGCTGGTAAGATCGCATGTACCGACCAGCGTACTCTGCATAATTTCGTACACAAGCATACTGAAAAGAACGCCGCCGTCTATACAGATGACCACAAGGGTTATTCGGGGCTATCCTGTCGCCATGAAACAGTCAGGCATAGTGTGAGTGAGTATGTGCGTAATCAGGCACATACCAACGGCATTGAGTCGTTTTGGGCATTACTGAAACGGGGCTATCACGGCATTCACCACCATATGAGCGAAAAGCATTTGAACCGATATGTGCAGGAGTTCGCAGGTCGCCATAACATCCGGGAGCAAGACACTGTCGAACAAATGGCAGTCCTCGCTAAAGGCATGACAGGCAAGAGACTTAAATACCATGACCTGATTGCATAGAGACAGCCATGGCAAACACAAAGAGAGCGAATGGCAGGTATTACACACAAGGGAACCCGTTTAATAATGCACCATTCAAAGAGTGGGCAGGACAGGCGGGGTTGCCCGACAATCGTATTTTAGAGCCATTCGCAGGGTCTGACAGCCTGATAAAACTATTGTCTGGTATGAACTTATGCCATAATTCCACATCTTACGACATTACCCCTTACGGTAAAGATGTAAGACGAAAGGACACCCTGTCTCACTTCCCGCGGGGATATGATATTTGTGTTACCAATCCACCATGGCTGGCAAAGAATAGTGCTACTGTAAGGGGTTTAGCTTATCCTGAATGCGACTATGACGATATTTATAAGTTAGCATTAGAAAGATGCCTCCAACGTTGTCAGTATATAGCAGCACTTGTGCCTGAATCATTTATCACTGCGGACATTTTTCAGGACAGGCTTAAGTCATTTGTATCACTTACGGCTCAAATGTTCGCTGAAACACAGCATCCCGTAGGCTTGGCGTTGTTCGTTCCTGACTCTGTGTATGATGTGGATATATGGTCAGGAGACCGGCACATTGGTCTGCTGTCTCTGTTGAAAAAATTAAAACCTGAACAACAACAATCAGGTATCAACGTCAGGTTTAATGACCCTGACGGGAATGTAGGACTGATTGCGCTGGATAATACAAAGGAAGAATCAATCCGGTTTTGTGATGTGCAGGAGTTATCAGATTATCAGGTTAAATCCACCGGGCGACATATAACGAAGCTGATGGTTGACGGGCAAATAAGAATTGATGAATGGAACAGGATTATTAAAGAGTTCCGAAATAAAACTTACGATGTTCTGATGACTTGCTATAAAGGAGTCAGGCAAGACGGTAAATATCGCCGTAGGTGCGACTGGGCACTGGCACGAGGTATTATTCATCATGTCGGTTAAACACAGTCCGCCGCCTGATTATAAGTCTATAGAACGACTGGAATGGAAGAAAGCACATGAAGATGTCACACAGGAAGCAGAAAGCAGAACAGGACGTCTTATCAAGCGTGTACGGGGGTTTATGTGGAGATTTGGCTACAGAGAAAATGACGTATTACAGAAGATAAGAACGGATAGTATGTTTGCTGCATGGTTTGCAAAAGAGCCTCGCCGAACCGGATTGCATGAAGTAGCGGCGGCTGGGTGGATAGAGACTTTACCATGGGTAAGTGATTTTGAAGTGCTACAGAAGTCCGGCAAGAATGCCCTTAAAGTTTCCAGTGATGGAAACATCGAATCAGAAACGAACAGACGTAAACTGCCCGGAAAATCTCTCGACTTCAGATGGAGAACCGGGGGCAAGACATTTTACGCTATGCATAAATATACACAGGAAGGCGGGGGAAACCAGGACAGTCAGTACAAGGAAATGGCAGAGCTGATGAAACGCTTTTTGCAGTGTCAAAATCGTGATGTTGTTTTGTTGATTATAGTAGACGGAGCGTACTACGAAGAACGCGATCGTCAACGAATCACAGAGTTGAGAAAGAACCAGAGGGAAACACCGCCAAAGAGCTATGTTTTTCCCCTAGGTGAAATTCCTGAATTATTGGAACAGTACACAGGGGGCAGTCATGAATAAAAGAGAAATCAAAACGCCGGAGAGAGTCATAGATATGCCGCAACAGAATAAGTATCAACCATCCAAAGCTGAAAATGAACAGATAGTGAATATGCCCGGAGTAAGTAGAAAAACTGTTCGAAAGGCGATTTTCAGACCTATAAGAAGCATAGGATAGCTGGATTTTGTGACTAATGTATATAATTCCCTTATATTAAGAAACAGAGATTACAATAGTTTAACGCATGTCAAAAATTATCGTCCGAAACTATACTCTACAGGCCTTAAACTCATTAATTAGGCATGGTATTCATCCCGTGATGGCTCGTGTCTACGCTGCCCGAGGTATAGTGGAACCAGGCCAAATTAAAAAAGACTTGTCTCAGTTGATTCCGTTCAAGAGCCTGAAAAATATCTCAATAATGGCAGCATTTCTTGCCGATGCAATTGCTGCGAAAAAGCGTTTACTAATAGTGGCTGATTATGATTCAGATGGAGCTACCGCCTGCGCAGTGGGCATACGTGCACTGAGAAAATTCGGCGCGACAGTAGATTATCTTGTGCCCAATCGTTTTGAGTATGGCTATGGTTTGACTCCGGAGATCGTACGACTAGCTGCGGCCGTAACTTCCGGAAAGCAACTCGACATACTCATCACAGTAGACAATGGGATCGCCAGCTTAGAAGGCGTGGCCGAAGCCAATCGCCTCGGTATACAGGTGCTCATCACTGATCATCATCTGCCTGGAGATGAGCTACCGGATGCTATTGCTATTGTGGATCCCAATCAGCCAGGTTGTGATTTCCCCAGCAAGAATATAGCTGGTGTAGGTGTGATGTTTTACCTGATGCTGGCATTACGATCGGAGTTACGTGCACGGGGAGCATTTGTCTCAAAAAAAGAACCTAATCTTGCTAATCTACTTGATCTAGTGGCGCTGGGCACAGTGGCTGATGTGGTAAAGCTCGACGATAATAACCGCATTTTAGTACAGCAGGGTTTGAATCGCATCCGCAATGGTCGTAGTTGCGCGGGTATAAGCGCTTTACTAAGTGTGGTGCGACGAGATTTACGACAGGTATCTACTTACGAACTGGGATTTATGCTAGGACCAAGATTGAACGCAGCAGGACGACTCGACGATATGGCACTTGGAATTGAATGCCTCATTACTGATGATAAGTCTCATGCCATACAGATCGCCTTGCAGCTTGAGGCACTCAACCGCCAGCGCCGAGAAATCGAAGCGGATATGCAGGACGGTGCGCAAGTTATGCTAGAGAAGGTTTTTATGGCCCAAGGGGCAAGACAAAACGATCAAATCCCCCAAAGCCTAAGTCTATTTGATCCTTGCTGGCACCAAGGCGTAATTGGTATCCTTGCATCTCGCATTAAGGACAGATTCCACCGTCCGGTGATCGCGTTTGCTCCTGGTAACGATGGTGAAATGAAAGGCTCGGGGCGATCCATTCCGGGATTTCATCTTCGAGATGCATTGGATATGGTTTCTAAACGCTATCCTGGCTTGCTACTTAAATTTGGTGGGCATGCAGCAGCAGCAGGTTTGACTATACGCACAAGTGATTTCGGTAAATTCTGCGATGCTTTCGAGCAAACTGCCCAAACATTACTCACCCCTGCAGATCTCATGCGCATTATCGAGACAGATGGCGATTTGAACGAATCTGAAATGAATCTGGAATTGGCGCAGTATCTTATGGAGCAGGCATGGGGGCAGGGTTTCCCTTATCCTGCGTTCAACGCCCGTTTCAGAGTGGAAAATCAGCGCGTAGTTGGTGAAAAGCACCTAAAATTAAAGTTGAGAAAATATGTTTCAAATATCAGAAAACAAAAGCTAGGCCGACTTTATGATGCGATGCTGTTTTTTTACCACGACTCTCTTCCTAAAACAATAGATGCCGTTTATCGCCTTCAAATTAACGAGTACAGTGGTAATTCTACCTTGCAACTCACACTAGATTATTGGGCTCCAGTTTAACGATTGACATGTTGAGAGTAAGTTTTAGCTTACATGGAGCTTTAGAAGTTCCAGTGCTAATTGACAAAAGAATGCAATTAGAAAATTGCCATATAATGTTCGAATTCAAACGAAAAGTTGGGCTTGTCGTTTCAACTATCCTTTTATTATGAAATCAAATGCAATTCAAGTTTATCGCTCCCATACCTGGTTCAATAACCCACTATTCTCATTTTGATGGTTCTGGAGACGCTTTTGTTCTTGCCAAAATTGCGCAACAGGCAAAGCCTATCGTCATCATTGCGTCGAGTGCGTTAGCAGCACAAAGATTACTGGAAGAAATTCCTTTTTTCTTACCTGAGCTGAAGATTCATCTGTTACCTGATTGGGAAACACTTCCATACGATACCTTCTCACCCCACCATGACTTAATTTCCGAGCGGCTTGCTACACTTTACCAGGTTATGAGTGATGCCTGTGATGTACTGATCGTTCCTGTCACCACTGCACTCTACCGCATGCCACCGCGGGAGTATCTTGCTGCATATACTTTTTTTATTAAACGGGGAGAAAAGCTTGTTTTGGAATTATTGCGTAGCCAGATGACTCTGGGAGGTTACGCCCATGTAACTCAGGTACTTTCACCAGGCGAATACAGCGTACGTGGCGGGTTGATCGACCTATTTCCAATGGGTAGTCCACTACCCTACCGTATTGATAGGATGGATGAGGAAATAGAATCTATCCGTACATTTGACGTCGATACGCAGAGAAGCATCTATCCGGTAGACGAAATACGACTACTGCCAGCCCGTGAGTTCCCATTTAATGAGGATGGCCGTACTCGTTTTCGTGGCAATTTTCGCGAGAAATTCGAGGGTGATCCATACAGGAGTCATATTTACAAAGATGTAGGTAAAGGCGTTGCACCTGCAGGCATTGAATACTATCTGCCATTGTTTTTCGAGCAGACTGCCACGTTATTTGATTACTTGCCAAGCTCTACGTTGCTATGCTTGCATCACGACATTCATTCAGAAATAGAGAGCTTCTGGCGTGATACTCTGTCTCGCTATAAGTTGTTACGTGGTGATAACAATCGCCCTCTATTGCCACCAGGAGATTTGTTTCTCACGACAGAAGAATTATTCGGAGCACTAAAACCATATCCACGAATCAAGATTCAACCTGAAATTCATAACCCAAAATCCACAACTCAAGATTTTACCAGCGCCCTACCGTCTATCCAGATTGAACGCCGCGCCATCAATCCTACAGAAAAACTTGCTGCATTTATTGCTGAATTCACGCTGTCTGGTAAGCGCGTGTTGCTTTTAGCGGAGAGTCTAGGGAGAAGAGAGTTAATCATTGACTATCTGAAGCAATATGGTTTGTTTCCTAATAGTTGTAACGACTATGCCCAATTTTTAGCAAGCGCAAAATCTTTTATGATTAGTGTATCTACTCTGCACAAAGGTTTTATTTTTACCGGAAAAGGGTTCGCCTTTATCACTGAGAGCGAACTTTATGCTAAGCATTTTTATAAGAGACGTGAGCGTGAGTCGCGCAATATAACGTCTGCTTCAGATACGATGCTGCGGGATCTGTCTGAAGTAAAGCTCGGTGAACCAGTGGTGCACGAACAACATGGCATTGGTCGCTATTCAGGCTTAGTGAACATGGGTCTAGGAAAAGGCTGCCATGGTCAACTGAGTGAATTTCTCTCGCTTGAATACGATGGTGGCGACAAACTTTATGTTCCGGTTTCGCAATTACATCTTATTGGGCGATATAGTGGCGCGGCGCCAGAAGCAGCTCCATTGCACAAACTTGGTAGTAGCCAATGGGACAAGGCTAAGCGTAAAGCAATGCAGCAAGTACGTGATACGGCGGCAGAACTGCTAAATTTATATGCACAGCGGGCTACTCGCTTAGGTCATGCGTTTGGATTCAGGCAGCACGATTACGAAGCCTTCGCCGAAGGTTTTGGTTTCGAGGAGACACCCGATCAGGCATCTGCCATTCATGCAGTGATCGAGGATTTGATTTCAAGTAAACCGATGGACCGACTGATCTGCGGAGACGTAGGTTTTGGCAAGACAGAAGTGGCATTGCGAGCAGCTTTCGTTGCCGTTGCGGGTGGTAAACAGGTCGCGGTACTTGTGCCCACTACGTTACTAGCAGAACAGCACTTCCAGAACTTTTCTGATCGTTTCAGTTTGATTGCTGACCAATGGCCGGTAAAAATAGATGAGATGTCACGCTTTCGCTCAGCCAAAGAACAAGTTCAGGTACTGGAAGGATTAGCTCAAGGTGGAATAGATATCGTTATTGGGACTCACAAACTGATCCAGAAGAGTGTGCAGTTCAAAAATCTGGGATTGGTTATCATTGACGAAGAACATCGATTTGGTGTACGCCAGAAAGATCAGCTTAAGAACCTTCGTTCTGAAGTAGACGTGTTAACGCTAACTGCCACGCCAATTCCCCGCACACTTTCCATGTCATTAGAAGGTTTGCGTGATTTCTCTGTGATTACCACTGCACCACAGCGGCGGCTTGCTATCAAAACTTTCGTTAGTCGTTTCTCTAAGGGAGTCATTCGAGAGGCATGCTTGCGAGAAATAAAGCGTGGTGGGCAGATTTATTATTTGCACAATGCAGTGGAAACTATCCAGTCTGCGTACGATAGTCTTACGCGACTGTTACCAGAGGTACGCATTCATATTGCCCATGGACAGATGCGCGAGCGTGATCTAGAACATGTGATGAGAGATTTTTATCGACAGCAATTCAATATGCTGCTTTGTACCACCATCATCGAGACTGGGATCGATGTTCCGAGTGCCAATACTATTATCATCGAACGTGCAGATAAATTTGGTCTTGCACAATTGCATCAGCTCCGTGGTCGGGTCGGTCGCTCCCACCACCAAGCATATGCATATTTGCTCGTACCGGAAGAAGAGGCCCTGGGGACACAAGCCAAGAAACGTATTGATGCTATCCAGACGATGGACGAATTAGGCGCAGGGTATTATCTCGCCATGCATGATCTAAAAATTCGCGGCGCAGGAGAAGTGCTGGGCGAATCACAAAGCGGTGAGATGCATGAGGTTGGCTTTAATCTCTATAGCACCCTGTTAGATGCTGCCATAAAATCTTTGAAAGAGGGGCGTGAACCAGATATGCAACACCCTCTAGGTGTCACCACAGAAATCAATTTACATGCACCCTCTTTACTGCCGGATGACTATTGCAATGATATACACGAGCGCCTGGTGTTGTATAAGCGTATGGCCAATTGCGAAAGCCGCGATCAGTTAGATGACATGCATCAAGAATTAGTTGACCGTTTTGGTCTTTTTCCCGATCCAGTCAGAACATTGTTGGAGTGTCATCGTCTACGCATTGCAGCAAGGCCCTTAGGCATTTTGCGTATAGATGCTACCGCTGAGAATATATTAGTGCAATTTGTTACTAGCCCAAAGGTGGACGCGGTTAAAATCATTGAACTTATTCAGCATAACAATGAATATAAACTTTCTGGCCCTGACCGCTTAAGAATACAGGTACAAATCGAGAGCATTGCGGAGCGAGTAGTACGAATAAAGAGTTTGATTGAGGAGTTAAGTGGATCGAAGACCCATTAAATCTATGGTGTTCAGGAACTATTCAGTATGGGACGCTACAATCCTAATGAAGTTTATTTTTGTTGTACAAGTGGATGCAGTTAAAATCATCGCGCTTATTCTGAAGGAACCTACGGTACATGAACCTCATTATCCAGGGGCGTGAGATTGAAACTAGTGACCTAAGGGAACTTGCAAAGATCTCCGATGCAAGCCGCATAGAACGTATCACCGGGAGTGCATTTCGACTAGTAGGTGCTAGCCAGCGGGACAGCATACCGGTGTATTGTCTCGATGCTAGACTTGATTTCGCCTTTGTGGGGCAATCAGTAAAGCTTGCTAGTTTTAGTCTAGTGGCAGTGGATATGGATTCAACCCTTATTGGCATTGAGTCCATAGATGAGATTGCTGATATGTACGGTATCAAGGCACAGGTGGCAGAAATTACTGCTAAAGCAATGTGTGGTGAAGTTAATTTTTCTGAAGGTCTCAAACGCCGCGTGTCGCTACTTCAAGGCCTGGATCAGAGTATGCTACACAGGGTTTACGACGAAAGACTGAAATTAAATCCTGGTGCTGAAAAGATGCTGAAACGGTTGAAAGCTGTAGGCATCAGAACGATGCTTATTTCGGGGGGATTCACCTTTTTCACTGACAGATTAAAAGAAAGGTTGGGGCTAGATTATGCTGCTGCCAATACGCTCGAGATTGTGAATGGTAAACTCACTGGCAGGTTGGTGGGAGAGATCGTAGGTGCGCAGGGAAAAGCCGAAGCGCTAAAACGTATTCGCAACGAACTGGGTTTAAGACGAGATCAGTTAGTTGCTATTGGTGATGGTGCCAATGACCTGCAAATGATGGCAGAAGCAGGGGTAAGCATAGCCTATCACGCTAAGCCTATTGTTCAGAGAAATGCCACGTACACAATCGATCATGTTGGTTTGGATGGAGTCATTAATTTATTCGAATGATTAGACATGACAGAGGTAAGCGAGGAAATATAAATTTATAACAGTATCCTTCTGGGAGTGGCATTATTAATTTCTGCCGAGGCTAATCTTTTGATCTATTCCTCGTTTGAGAGGTCCGCTGCCAGAAAAGCGATCCAGATAGAGGTAGATGACTGGTGTGATAAAAAGTGTGATCACCTGTGAGAACAGAAGCCCTCCGACTACGACGAGTCCTAGTGGCTGACGTAGCTCAGCACCCGCACCCAGACCTAAAGCGATAGGCATCGCGCCCATTAACGCCGCCGAAGTGGTCATCATGATCGGTCTGAAGCGCAGTAGACAGGCGGTTCGGATTGCCTCATGCGGCTCCATGCTGTTGTTACGCTGTGCATCGAGTGCAAAGTCGATCATCAAGATGGCATTTTTCTTGACTATGCCGATCAACATCAAAATACCGATCATAGCAATTATTGTAAGCTCCATGTTGAACAACCACAACATTGCTAGCGCACCAACTGCCGCTGAGGGAAGCCCGGAAAGAATTGTAATTGGGTGGATAAAACTCTCATATAACACGCCAAGTAATACATAAATTACTAGTAGTGCAGCGACGATTAACACCACTTGGCTGGTCTGCGAAGATTGGAATGCAGCTGCATCTCCGGCATAATTTGTTAGTATACCCGCCGACATATTAAGATCATTTTTGAACTGATCTATATGTTTAGTGGCATCGCTCAGTGAGGCGCCAGGGGCAAGGTTGAACGAAATTGTTAGCGCCTCCAATTGCCCGGCATGATTGATAGAGATGGGTCCCAATTCACGCTCGACTGATGCAACGCTTGATAGCGGAACTATCGTATTATTCTTGCTGCGAACATATATTTTACCAAGGTCGCTTTCATCGACACGATGTTCGTCCTCTACCTGCAAAATAACCTGATAGCTGTTGCTTGATGTGTAAATTGTTGATACCTGGCGCTCACCGAAAGCACTATAAAGCGCTGAACGGATATCTGCAATCTGTACACCTAACAGGTTAGCCTTATCACGATTGATATTGAGACGTGCCTGCAGACCTTTCAATTGTGCATCGCTAGTGACATCACGAAAAATAGCCTCTTCTCGCATGCGTGACATTAGGTCAGTGGTCGCTGTGTGTAAATCTTCAGCGTGGACGCTGCGCATAACGTACTGGTAGCGACTTTTGCTGGTACGACCACCTAGCCTAAGGTTTTGGATGGGATTGAAAAAAACTGTAATACCTGGGATAACACTTACTTCACTGCGTAAATTTTCGAGCACCTTATCCATTGGTGGGCGCTCACTGCGCGGTTTAAGAGTCATGTACATACGTGCGCTGTAGCTGTCATTGGCATAGACAACAAGGGTTTTAACGGCGGGATTAGCACGAATTAAATGGTCAGTACGTTGTAATAGCTTAGTTATAGCGAGAAACGAAATATCTTCAACTGTTTCTACCGATATCAGTACCTTGCCGATATCTTTGTTGGGAAAGAATCCCTTGGGTAGGACCATAAATAGTGCGCCGGTGGCGACAAAGGTAGCGATTGCAACACCAAGAATTACTTGCCTGTGGCGTAGTGCCCAATCGAGCGCATGCTCATAGGAGGATAGCGTTTTGTTAAATCCGCGCGCGAACCATTCAGTCAATTTCATGCTGTGTCCCTTGGGTTCGTGCTGAGCGAGGTAGCGGCTGGCCATCATCGGGATCAGAGTAAGTGACACTACAGCCGACATCAAGACGGCGACTCCCACTACTGCAGCAAACTCATGGAATAGTAATCCGATCACACCAGGCATAAAGAAAATAGGAATGAATACAGCAACCAGCGAGAGTGAAATTGAGATAATAGTAAAGCTTACCTCTTTGGATCCTTGCAGTGCTGCTTGTAATGGCGGCACCCCTTTCTCGACGTGACGAACGATGTTTTCCAGTACTACAATGGAGTCATCTACTACCAAGCCGACCGCGAGAGTGATGGCGAGTATCGAAATATTGTCCAGGCTATAGCCAAAAACAAGCATTAATTCTACTGCACCTAACAGCGAAATTGGCAATGACAGTGCCGGGACAAAGGTAATCGTAACTTTACGCAGGAATAAGAAAATCACCAACACGACTAGGGCGATAGTGATTGCCAGCGTGAATTGCGCGTCGTGGATGGAGTTTCGAATCGAGGTTGCGCGGTCACTAGTTATCTTGAGTTGAACTGATAATGGCATCTGAGCAATGAGCCCTGGCAGCACTGCTTTAACGGCGTCCACCGTAGCGACAGTGTTGGTACCTGGTTGGCGTTTAACAAATAGTGTGATAGAGCGTTCGCCATTGGTCCAACTAGCAGTCTTGACGGATTCCACGCTGTCCTCGACCGTAGCTACATCAGAGAGCCGTACTGGGTTGCCACTTGGAGCAATAGCGACAACTAAGTTTGCGAAAGCAGTTGCGTTATTGAGTTGACGATTCGCCTGAATGGTGAGAGATTGACGTGGTCCATCGAGCGTGCCGATCGGAGAGTTGGGATTAGCACTGCTTAGTGCTGTAGCAATGTCATCGATAGCCAATTTACGTGCAGCGAGTGCGTCAGGGATCACGCGCACAGCATATTTTTTCTGCCCATAGATTCCTACTTGTGCTACGCCAGGAAGCGTGGATAGTGTAGGCGAAATAAGATCCTCGGCAAAATCGTTCAGACTTGAGAGTGACATTGAGGGCGATGTCAGGGCGAGGTATAAAATAGGCGATTCAGCTGGGTTGATCTTACGGGTAGGACGGTGGTGAGGTCATTTCGATTGGTAGGGCGCGCTGCGTGCGTAGCAATGCTGCTTGCACATCAACAGAGGCGTTGTCGATATCGTGATTCTGATCAAACTCTAGCGTTACCGAAGTGCTACCCAGCGTGCTCGAAGAACTGATTACCGCAAGCCCAGAGATGGTGGAGAACTGTCGTTCTAGTTGCGTAGCTACTGATGAGGCCATGATCTCAGGACTGGCGCCAGGAAGTGATGCTCTAACTAAAATGGTAGGAAAGTCGTAACTTGGTAGCACAGCAATAGGTAAGTTGCCGTAAGCAATGATACCCGCTACTACGGCAGAGGCTGATAGAAGCACCGTCATACCGGACGGCGGATACATAACTCGGAGAGGTTCATTAATTGTCTGCTGCTTTGCCGATTTTGTCCGGAGCGCGCTGATCTACAAATTTACTCCTATTATTGCCAGATCCAACCTCACTACCTTCGGTCTGCGTTTCTACCACCACACTACCTGGCCTGAGATTCTGTGCACCTTCCAAAACAACGTGTGCACCTGGCACAGCACCTTCTATCACAGCAAGTCCATCCTGGACTAAGCGCACTTTGATCGTCTGAGATGTTACCTTGCCATCCTTTCCGATCACATAAAGGAATTTCTTTTCCGGGCCAGTTTGCACTGCTTGTACAGGAACCGTGAGAGCGCCAACTAGCATGTCCGGTGCTAGCATCACAGTTACAAACATACCCGGCCAGAGGTGTTGATCCGTATTGGGAAACTCTGCCTTAAGCTGAATAGTGCCGCTCTCCGCATCTACCGTGTTGTCCACAAATATTAATCGTCCTTTCTGCGTTGGCTCACCAGCCAAATCCAGTTCCGCACTGACGGATATGTCGCCTTTAACGAGCGCCTGTTGCAAAGCCACAAGTTCGCGTTCCGGTAATGTGAAGCTGACATTAATTGGATCAATCTGCGTGATGCTTACTAAGACAGCGCTGCGTGGTTGTGTCAGGCTGCCCGGGATCGCGATGTTCGGCTGCACCAAACTACCTGGATGTACTGGAATGACTCCAGTGCGCCCCGAAATCGGTGCGGCAATCTCGCTGAAACTGCGCATCACACGATTTGCTTGCACGGCAGCTCGATCAAAGTCTAACTGGCCCTGTAAGCTATCAACTTGGTTCTGAGCTATATCTAGAGCAGCTTGTGAAATGAATTTCTGTTGGAATAGTTCTCGGTGGCGTTTAAGGTTGCGCACAGCATTCGCTAAATCTGCACTGGATTTGGCAAGTTGTGCTTCAGCTTTGCTGAGGTTGGCGTTTTCCGTACGTGCATCAAGCGTGAACAATCTGTCACCCTTGCGTACGAACTGTCCCTCCTTGATAGTACGGCTTTAATTATGGCACTGATCTGCGGGCGCACTTCGACCTTCTGCTGAGCAGACACAGTACCATTAGCTGTAAATTTAATCGGCACATCATTCTGTATAACTGTGGTGCTTACAATCTGGACTGTTCCTACCTCTGTCGGCCTCGTATTGGTCAGCGTACTCTGGTTACGCCAGACCCAAGCACTGGTAATCAGCACAACAAGTAAAATGCCGAACATAATGATCCATATACGTTGCTTAGTAGGCATGACATGTTTTGTTTGAGAAATAGCTTCTATCAAAAAGTTTCACTTGCTTCAAATTTTAACAGGTATCTACGTTACAAGATGCCATTCGATGCTACTCAGTGGTAAGGGCCAAATAGATTTAGTAAACATGTGCCATTCAGTTAAAAATCAAAAATTGTGTTATAAATACAATGTAGTGTGTTTTGAAATAATATAAAAAGCATCAATGTTCATTATTGTCATTGTAGGCAAAGGTACGGAGTGTAGCGTGTTCCGATCGATGTTTAATTTATTGCAAGGAGATTTAATCATGAAGCACATATTTACTACTTTTGTAATTGGTGTCTTTGCACTTTTCCTAAGTGCTCAGGCCAATGCCGAGCACCATACAGCGCAAGCAATGGAACATGCAGGGATGGCACAGGCCCACGGGGAAGATGGTCATGCGAAGGTACTGCTCCAGCATGCTAAAGTGGCGCTCAATCATGCTAAAAAAGCAGAAAAAGCACATGCGGATGCGCACAAGCACATGACAGAAGGTGTAAGTCATTTAAAGGAAGCGATTGCACACGCCAAAATGGGACATGCCGATGTTGCTACCAAACATATGAAAGAAGCGATTGTGCACATCCGTCAATCCAGTCAGCCATAAGAAAAGGCGATCTATTATAAGTTTAGAGTGGGTAATACGGCAAAGACAGCAGCGCAGTAAAAGAGAGTTGGGTATTTGTTGAACTCGGTAGCTGTAAGATATTTACTTGGATAACGGATTGTATTTCTCAATCTGATTATCGTTGATATCATGTTGTTCACTTCTTGCCCGATCTTGGACCACCAGACTGCCCACCATATCGCCTTCAACATTGACTGAGGTACGGAAGGCATCAAGCAAACGGTCAATGGGCAGCAGAATAGCAATAGCCTCAACAGGCAGGCCCACGGATTGTAATACCAAGAGCATAGTTACCATGCCTGCGCTTGGGATTCCAGGTGCACCGATTGCTGCAAGCATGGCAGTGAAGAATACGATCATTTGCTGTACAAGATTGAGATCGACTCCCACCAGATTGGCAATGAATAATGCAGCTGCAGCTTCGTATAATGCTGTGCCGTCCATGTTAATAGTAGCCCCAAGCGGGACCACAAAACCAGCAATGTCGCGTTTGACATAAAGGTTCTGTTCGACACATCGCAAGGTAATTGGCAAAGTGGCAGCGCTGGAGCTGGTGGCAAAAGCTGTTATCAGTGCTTCGCGTGCACCTTGCCAGAATTTGATTGGGGTCATTCCAGTGACCAGGTAAAGAATCAGAGGTAACACTACTAAACCATGTAGTAATAGGGTGCCCACTACCAAGCTGATAAATTTGATCAGCATCATAAGTAGAGATACGTCCTGTGTTACTACTAGCTTTATCAATAAAGCCATGATACAAAGAGGCGCTAAGCGCATGATCCAGCCCACCAGCATCAGAACCAGCTCTAATATTTCCTGCAATATGAAATGGATATTACGGAAACGTTCGCCTCCTATTACTAAAGCAATGCCCATTAGCAGTGCAAAAATTACTACCGCCAGTATGTTACCTTGAGCCAGAGCTGCTACAGGATTTTGAAACAGTGAGTGCAGGAACTGGGTGAAGAACTCAGGAAGTGACATTTGCTTGGCCTGAAAGTTCTGCATGGCGTCCTGGAACATTGGTAACTGCAAGCCTTCCCCCGGATGGAACAGGTTGGCAGCCGTTAACCCCAATATAATAGCTACTGTTGCTGTAAATATAAAAAAACACAATGTTGCCATCCACACGCGATGCATTTGCTGGTGCGCACGTAAATTTGCCACTCCAACTACGATGGAAGTGAACACAAGTGGGACCATCACCATCTTCAACAAGTCGATGAACAGCATCCCAAGCAACTCAGCGATATATAAACCAATTTGTGATGTCGCTGATTCTTTATCGAGTATAGAGAGCCCCAGTCCTAGCAAGATGCCAGCTAGCGAGCCGAGAAGAATTTGCGAATTAAGTGAAACTTTTTTCAATTATTGGTCCCATTTTGAGAATCTGGTCCTTTAAAGGATGCATGGAGACAAATCGCATTAACACCGATGCCACCTGGGAGACTAAATAGATAGAGTATCGACAAAGGACCACCTATAGATCATACAAAATTACATGTAGATTAGTTGTGCGCAACGATACCAGATTTTTCAATCAATAAAAGAGAATTGATGTTAATTGAAAAGTTTAGGATTAAGCTAAGACGAATAAATTAGAATAAAACAATAGTAGGTATTCAATGCCGACTTGCTTATTTTGTGGTACATCAAGTCGAAGCTGCAACCGTTGCGCATTGATAAAGTCGGGCTGAGGTGGGAGGTAACATTATACGTAAGACAATAATTTCTAGTAACTGTTCTCAAGTATCAAGTTAACTGGGGGGTCTTAATACATAACTAGAGAACGACCATAAGCCTATTGATGTTTCCAATTCAAAAGGTAGATCTTCTATTTTGAATCATGGAATATAACCAGACGATCCATTTCTTAATATTTTTTTACAGTCTGCCAAGAAATGTTTTGATGTTAGGCAAGGTCCACGCCAGGATATCTTCATCATCAATAGGTGGGGGGAGTTTCTTTGGTAGTTTCTCGGAATTTCCGTATAGTAGCAACACTGGCACCCTGCCTTCATAGGCACAGTGTAATTCCCACTGCTGGCCGTCTGCTCTGACAATGTTATTCGTGATCAAGGCAATTACACCGTCGCATTCTGTAACCTTTGATCGACAGTCTTCTTTCCATGCTGGCTCCCACGACTGCTTTACGGGTATATCCACGAACGAGTAGGGCGTTTTTTCGTTGGTTATCTGTTCCACGAGAAGATCACGCAGGCTGGCGTCTCTTAGCGCGAAGCTGATAAAGATTTTATTAGTTGAAGCCATTCTTTTACCTTCGGGTAGATTGTTGTTAGGAGTGCTGCGCTACAAGTTAGAGTTATATCGACCAAATAGATCTACCCCAAGGCGGCTGCTTAATGCACCGCATTTGCTGCCAAGAATGAGCTGAATGTGACTGAGCTCGGTAACATGGTTGTTCCATCGCAAACAGTTGATACGGTAATTGATCAGCTTATATAACCGAATACTCATTGAGTCCAGAATATCTTTGGACTCAAACAGCGTAGTACAGTATTTTAAGTGTGATTAATGATATTGGAAAGGGAGATTGAAATGTAATTTCATCCTAAGCAACATCTATACTTATTTTACTGTGGTATAAGTTTGGTATGGAAAAAGTTTGAGTACGGTGGAGACTAAGGAAGTTAGCCATTGATGCACAGTAATATGCATGGATTGCGCAGAGCTTGCTTATGTCAATGTGGGTTACTAGTTTTCTTTATACACCATGCTACAAAGCGTAGAATCTGTTTAATAAGTATTCGATAAGACTCAGGGCTTTTCGTGGTTACTAACTGTGATTTCATGTCTAAAATACCTCACAATCTTACCGAAAGACAACTTAGCAACCAGTGTGTATTCAGTGGTGACCTGTTGCACGTGCACGTAGATAAAGTCGCTATGCCTGACGGTAAGCTATCGGTACGTGAATACGTTATCCATCCTGGTGCGGTGGTTATCATTCCGCTGCTTGATAATGGCGATTTGGTGCTGGAGCGTCAACATCGTTATTCGTTACATCAGGATTTTTACGAATTTCCCGCAGGTAAAATAGATCCTGATGAAGATCCACTGTTGTGCGCGCAACGCGAGCTATTAGAGGAAACGGGTTATATAGCAGCGAACTGGCGTTACCTTACCACTTTACATCCCTGCATTGGTTACTCCAACGAGAAATTGGTGTATTACTTGGCGGCGGGGCTCAGCCTCCAAGGTGCCCGCCCTAATGATGGTGAACATTTAGAGGTGTTCACACTAGCCATGACAGAAGCTCTTGAATGGGTTAGGGCAGGAAAAATTACGGACAACAAAACTGTTTCTGGTCTTTTTTGGGCGGAGAAGTTGATACGTGGTGAGTGGTAATAATAGGTCAGATTTAATTTAGCCTAAGTATTTATATGATGGTTTCTGTAATGTGGGAGACCAAGCTCATTCGGTAAAGAATTCGCGCACCTTGTTCATCCAGGATTTAGTACGGGGGCTATGGCGGGAGCTATCTTCCTGATTAAGGGCTTCCAGCTCATGAAATAGTTCTTTCTGGCGGGCAGTTAGTTTAACTGGCGTTTCCACCATCATATGGCACAGCAGGTCACCATGGGTGTGGCTACGTACATCTTTAATGCCCTTGCCGCGCAAACGGAAAATTTTTCCACTCTGCATTTCTGCCGGAACCTTGATTTTTGCATAACCATCAATCGTAGGAATTTCTATTTCTCCACCTAGCGCAGCAGTGGTGAAGCTGATTGGCATTTCACAGTGCAGGTCATTATGATCGCGCTGGAACACTGAATGCGCCAATAGATTAACAACCACATATAAATCTCCCGATGGGCCGCCGTTGACTCCGGCTTCACCTTCTCCAGATAAACGGATGCGGTCACCCTCGTCTACGCCAGCGGGGATTTTCACCGACAATGTTTTGTGCTGCTTGACACGCCCTGCACCGCTGCATTTAACGCAGGGGCTTGCTACAAATTTTCCACTACCATGGCATTTTGGACAGGTTTGCTGGATCGAAAAAAATCCCTGTTGTATTCTTACTTGACCATGACCGTTACAGCTAGGACAGGTAATTGGGGAAGTACCAGATTTAGCTCCACTGCCATGACAGGTTTCACAGGTTCCCATGGTAGGAATCCGTATTTTAGTCTCGGTTCCACGGGCTGCCTGCTCCAGCGAAATTTCCATGTTATAGCGCATGTCTGCACCACGATAGACATTGGAGCGTCCTCCGTGTCCACCAAAGATATCGCCAAAGATATCACCAAATGTATCAGCGAATCCCTGGGCGCTTCTTCCCGCCATGCTAGGATCTACCCCAGCATGGCCATATTGATCATAGGCCATCCGTTTGTTGGGATCCGAGAGTATTTCGTAGGCTTCTTTGGTCTCTTTGAAGCGTTCTTCCGATTTGGGATTGTCTGGATTACGGTCCGGATGATGTTCCATCGCCAGTTTGCGATAGGTTTTTTTGATTTCATCTTCGCTGGCGTCATGGTTAATACCCAACACTTCATAGTAGTCACGTTTGCTCATATAGACTTTTCCACTGCCATAGCACAAATAATACCGCCAAATGTATTCTTACTCAGAAGTAAATTCTTCCCTTTTTCCATAGAACAGGTAAAGAAAGAAGCTAACTCTCCTCGCTACTTGCTTTTTTGATAAATGCCAAAACGCAGAGCACACAGAAGAACTACCATAGTATTTCTTCACGTCTCTGCGTTTTGGTGATTCAAGTATCTTTTTATTTTTTGTCTTTCACTTCCTCAAACTCGGCATCCACTACTTCACCTTCTACCGGGTTTTCGCCACCATCACTATTTGTAGGAGATTCTGCTCCGGTCTGGGTCTGCTGTGCCTGCTCCTGAGCATACATTTTTTCCGTAAGCTTGTGAGAGGCTTCCGCTAGCGCTTGGGTTTTCGCGTCAATGGTGTCCTTGTTGTCGGATTTTAGTGCCTCCTCGGCATCTTTCAGCGCAGTCTCGATTTTAGATTTCTCATCACCATCAAGTTTGTCTCCATGTTCTTTCAGTGTTTTACTTACAGAGTGAATTATTGCATCACATTGATTGCGAGCCGTGACAAGTTCCAGTGTCTTATGGTCTTCCTCTGCATGGGCTTCAGCGTCTTTTACCATACGTTGCACTTCCTCATCTGATAGTCCCGAGCTTGCCTGGATCTTGATCTTATTTTCTTTTCCGGTCGCCTTATCCTTTGCCGACACGTGCAGAATACCGTTAGCGTCAATGTTGAATGCCACCTCAATTTGTGGCATACCTCGTGGCGCCGGGGGAATATCAGTCAGGTTGAATTGCCCTAAGCTTTTATTTCCAGTTGCCATTTCCCGTTCACCTTGTAAGACATTAATTGTCACCGCAGATTGATTGTCTTCAGCAGTGGAGAACACCTGCTGTGCCTTGGTCGGGATAGTGGTATTTTTCTGGATAAGCTTGGTCATCACACTACCCATGGTCTCGATGCCTAACGATAGTGGTGTAACGTCTAGCAGAAGTACGTCTTTCACTTCACCTTGCAATACACCCGCCTGAATGGCGGCACCTACCGCTACCGCCTCATCTGGATTTACATCCTTACGTATATCTTTACCAAAAATTTCCTTAACCTTATCCTGCACCTTGGGCATACGGGTTTGCCCTCCTACCAGAATGATGTCATCAATGTCGGCAATTTTTACTCCTGAATCCTTGATGGCTATACGGCAAGGTTCGGTGGTGCGCTCTATCAGTTCTTCAACTAAACTTTCCAGTTTAGAGCGAGTGATTTTGACTGCCAGATGTTTAGGGCCAGAGGCATCTGCTGTGATGTAGGGTAAGTTAACTTCAGTTTGCTGGCTGGAAGATAGTTCAATTTTGGCTTTCTCTGCTGAGTCTTTCAGACGTTGCAGTGCAAGCATATCCTTTTTTAGATCAATGCCGCTTTCTTTTTTAAATTCAGCAACAAGATATTCGATTACACACAAATCAAAATCTTCGCCGCCAAGAAAAGTATCGCCGTTGGTTGCCAGTACTTCAAATTGGTGCTCGCCTTCTACTTCTGCAATCTCGATAATGGAGATATCGAAGGTACCGCCACCCAGGTCATATACGGCCACTGTGCGGTTTCCCTCTTTTTTATCCATGCCGAATGCTAGGGCCGCTGCAGTTGGTTCATTTATGATACGTTTGACTTCCAGCCCAGCGATGCGTCCTGCATCTTTAGTTGCCTGGCGTTGTGAGTCGTTAAAGTAGGCAGGGACGGTGATAACTGCCTCGGTGACTGGTTCACCTAGATAGTCCTCAGCAGTCTTCTTCATTTTCATTAACACTTGTGCCGATATTTCTGGTGGGGCAATTTTCTGATCACGAACTTTCACCCAAGCATCATTGTTGTCAGCCTTGATAATGTTGTAAGGCACCATTTTTATGTCTCTTTGTACCATTTCTTCGTTAAAGCGACGACCAATCAGTCGTTTTACCGCGAATAAGGTATTCTTTGGGTTGGTGACTGCCTGACGTTTTGCAGAAGCACCCACCAAAATTTCACCGTCTTCCGTATAGGCGACGATAGAAGGAGTGGTGCGTGTTCCTTCGGAGTTTTCTATAACCTTAGGTTTGCTATTCTCCATGACGGACACACACGAGTTGGTAGTGCCGAGATCGATGCCAATAATTTTTGCCATAATTCAATCCTTTTAGGGTTAATACCGTATAGCTACAAGTTTTTAAGTGGGGGCTCAGTCAGGGATTTCAAGTCTCTTTGGCTTTTGAAACTGTCACTAGTGCTGGGCGGATTACCCGGTCATTCAGGACGTAGCCTTTTTGCATTACATGCACCACAGTGTTGGGGGTAAGGTCGGAATCTACCATGCACATGGCCTCGTGCCGATGTGGGTCAAATTTTCCCCCGTTTGGATTAATCACCTTAATGTTGAATTTATCAAAAGCAGAAGTAAGTTGCTTGAGTGTTAGTTCTATCCCATTTTTGAAATTCTCTACTGTTGCATTTTCAACTGCTAATGCAGCTTCTAGACTGTCGATCACAGTCAGTAGCTCAGTAGAAAAATTTTCGGTGGCATATTTGTGTGCGTTGGCAACGTCAATTTGAGCGCGTTTTCGTATGTTCTCTGAATCAGCTTTGGCGCGTAGCCAGGCGTCATGATGTTCTGCGGCGTTAAGCTCAGCCTTCTTTAGTAATTCTTCCAAACTAGGCATGATTTCCGCGGTTGGCTTCACTGTACTATGCTCAGCAGTTTCTTCTGTGTTCGTTTCATCTGTGGTCAATTCTGGCTGACCTGATTGCGGGTCCTGTTGATTTTGCATCGTGATCTCCTGATTGCTGTTCGAGGCAAATTGGGGTGGTTTTACCAATTTCAATACCAAGGAAGAATTATGTGCATGCTTGCCATTCTATTTTCATTGAGGTGGTGCTGAAATGAAACACCAGCAGGCCGAGACAGCACAGGTAAAGGATAGGCGGGTATCTTCTACTTTACTTCCCGATTTTTCGTGCTAGTTCTGCAGCTTTACCAATATAGTTCTGTGGCGTCATCTTCCGCAAGCGTTTTTTCTCAGTATCCGGAATAGCAAGGTCGTCAATGAATTTATGTATTGTTTCTTTAGTGATACCATCCTTGCCACGGGTCAGTTTTTTCAGTTGCTCATAGGAATTGGGCACACCGTAACGACGCATTATTGTTTGGATCGGTTCTGCCAGGATTTCCCAAGCACCTTCTAGATCAACTGATATCCGTTCTAGATTGGCTTCTAGCTTGTCCAATCCTTTGTTGCATGAATCATACGACAGCAGAGTGTGTCCTAGTGCTACACCCATATTGCGTAGTATGGTAGAATCAGTTAGGTCACGCTGCCAGCGAGACACAGGTAGCTTCTCACTCAAGTGTCGTAGCAACGCATTGGCAACCCCTAGATTGCCCTCTGAATTTTCAAAATCAATCGGATTTACCTTATGTGGCATGGTTGACGAACCGATCTCAGATTCGTTGATTTTTTGTTTGAAATAACCTAACGAAATATACCCCCATACGTCGCGATCAAGGTCGAGCAGTACGGTATTAATATTGGCATAAGCGTCGCACAATGTGGCGATGGCATCATGCGGTTCGATCTGAGTAGTATAGGAGTTAAATTCTAGGCCAAGTTTTTCGACGAAAGCTTGCGCAAATTTTTCCCAGTTGAAATTTGGGTATGCAGCGAGGTGGGCATTGTAATTGCCCACTGCTCCATTAATCTTGCCTAGTATGGAGATGGTAGCAAGATGATCGTATCCCCGTTGCAAGCGGTGGGCAACGTTTGCGATTTCTTTCCCCATTGTGGAAGGAGTGGCGGGCTGGCCATGAGTACGGGCAAGCATGGGCACATCAGCTAGTTGATGTGCCATTCCGATGAGCTTTCCGATGATTTTCTTCAGTGCAGGCAGCATCACATGGTCTCGGCTGTGCTTTAGCATTAAACCATAGGAAAGATTATTGATATCCTCCGAAGTACAGGAAAAATGAATGAATTCAGTGACTTTAGAAACTTCTATATTCTTAACCATGTACTCTTTAAGCCAGTATTCAATGGCCTTAACATCGTGGTTGGTGCGAGCTTCAATGGCTTTGACTGTTTTACCGTCAGACTCAGAAAAGTCTGCTACCAGACTGTCAAATTGTGAAATGATGTCTGTGGAAAATGGTGGGATTTCTGTAATTGCAGGCTCATGGCTCAACGCTTTGAACCACTCAATTTCTACCTGAACGCGATGACGGATCAGCGCAAGCTCACTGAAATATTGTTGTAGAGCCGCAACCTTGCTGTGATAGCGTCCATCAAGGGGGGAGAGGGCAGTAAGGGGGGAGAGGCTCATATTGTTGATATTTCTGATCCTACATTATTTTAACATAAGTGGGCATATTCCTGTGCCATGTGCCGTGCGGTATGGAAAATTGGTATACTTCGCGTCTCTGATTTAAACAGCCATCTAGGACACTATGAAGCTTGTTGGATCACTTACCAGTCCATACGTGCGTAAAGTACGAGTTGTTTTAGCTGAAAAACGTATTGGCTATAATTTTGATGTTGATATTCCATGGAATGTAGGGAGTCATGTGCCTGACTACAATCCCTTGGGTAAGGTGCCAGTGCTGATTATAGATGATGGCGCTGCCTTATTTGATTCGAGGGTGATCGTTGAATATCTAGATAGTGCTTACCCGCTATCACGCCTGATTCCCGAATCCAACAGGGACCGCATCATGGTGAAGCGCTGGGAGGCCTTAGCAGATGGTATTAGCGACGCAGCTGCCACTATCTTTCTGGAACGCAAGCGTCCAGATACGCTGCAAAACTTGGAATGGATTACACGACAGCAGAAGAAGGTCACGCTGGGACTTGAAGCAGCAGCTCGAGAACTGTGTGACAAGAAGTGGTGCGAGGGTAATGCCTATTCGCTAGCTGATATCGCGTTGTGTTGTACACTTGGTTTTCTAGTTTTTCGTTTCCCCGAAATAGAGTGGCGCAATACGTTTTCCAATCTAGCAAATCTAGCTGATACACTAGAGGGGCGGGTATCATTCAAGGAAACGGCACCAAAAGGATAAAGTTAAAAACTGCAATGCACTATTAGCACTGTTTGATTATGGTTGTTTGCTTCACTCCGTGATTACTCCTCCTCCTAAGCATACCTTGCTTTCATAGACCACCACTGATTGTCCTGGCGTTACAGCCCATTGAGGCTGAGCAAATTCGATTTCGCATGTAACCTCGCCAATTTTTTCTATAGAGCAGGGCGCATCGGGTTGGCGATAACGGGTCTTGGCAGAATAAACCCAGCCACAATGCGGCGTCTTACCACTAATCCATGTAAGATCGGATGCGGCAAGCGTGGGCTGGAATAATTTAGGATGATCGTGACCTTGCACTACAACTAGGGTATTGTTTGCTATGTTTTTTTCCAAGACGAACCATGGCTTACCAAAACCCTCCTTGGTTCCGCCTATCCCTAATCCTTGCCTTTGTCCGATAGTGTAGTACATCAGGCCGATATGTTCCCCCACTATCTTTCCCTCTTGAGTTTGTATTTCTCCCGGTTTATGTGGCAAATAGCGACTAAGAAAATTCCTAAATGGACGCTCACCAATAAAGCAGATACCAGTACTGTCTTTCTTGGAGAAATTAGGTAATTTATAATCTTGAGCGATCTTACGTACTTCGCGTTTATAGAGGTGTCCGATAGGGAATAGAGTGCTAGTTAACTGCTTCTGGTTTAGACGATAGAGAAAGTAACTCTGATCCTTTGTTTCGTCCTCGCCCTTTAGTAACTGGAACATACCGTTTAATTTGCGTATTTGCGCATAGTGCCCAGTAGCAATATGGTCAGCACCAAGTTCAATGGCATGATCAAGAAATGCCCTAAACTTGATTTCGGCGTTGCATAACACGTCTGGGTTAGGTGTTCGTCCCGCCTGGTATTCTGCAAGGAATCTGCTGAAAACTTTCTCCTTGTATTCAGCAGAAAAATTCACCGCTTCCAGATGAATGCCGATGATATCGGTAACTGATGCAGCGTCGATGAAATCCTGTCTGGACGAACAATACTCGTCCGTATCGTCGTCTTCCCAGTTCTTCATGAATAAGCCTACCACATCATAACCTTGCTGCTTAAGTAACAGTGCAGCAACGGACGAATCAACCCCCCCTGACATTCCTATTACAACGCGCCGTTTTCTCATTGTTTCAATCGTAGTGCGTAAGAATTCCCAGAGGATAATGTTTGCCAGCCAAATGGTCTTCAATACATTTAATAACTAGAAGGCTGCGGTGTCGGTGGATTAACTCATATATTTCATTTGCATTGAACCACGCTGCGCGTACTATACCTTCATCTAATTTTCGATCATGGCCATGGCAGACGACTGTACCGGAGAAGGCAAAACGCAAATAAGTTGTATCATTGAGGAGTGAGTGCCATCTATAAATACCCAGTAGCCATTGTGGGGTGAAAGTGTAACCCGTTTCTTCTAATGTTTCCCGGATTGCACCATGGACGA
Organism: Nitrosomonadaceae bacterium; assembly: GCA_965248035.1. Lineage (GTDB taxonomy): Bacteria > Pseudomonadota > Gammaproteobacteria > Burkholderiales > Nitrosomonadaceae > BJGV01. Next base: position 738,945 of record OZ252054.1, on the reverse strand, counting down.
TAGATTCGTTAGGCTCTAAGTGCCCAGCCGGTTGGTTGAATAGCACCCCACGCTTAGTTTGCTCCTCAACCAACAAATATTTGCCATCTTGCTTGATGACCGCAGCGACGGTTACGTTGGGTTTCCAGATCATGGTATTTCAGAGAATCCCTATCAAATAAAAGTTCAGTGTATTAGGACTACTGCAAAAAACGAATGTATTACGTGAACCATACTGGTTACCTCATGTTTTAAGTTGTCACACATCAGTCAAAATAAGAGTTACAAATTGTTCTTGGGTGAAAGGGCTCTTTATTAAGCGCTTTCTCGTTTTTCACTAAAACACAGGTAGAATAATATAGTTTATTTGTTTCTATAATTTAAAATATTAAAAATACTTTTTGGGAGCCCATATGTACATTTACCAGCACATTAAGACGCCAGTTGAAGGTGAGAAAGTCTATGTTAATAAAGATTTTTCTTTGAATGTGCCAGACTGTCCGATTATTCCATACATTGAGGGTGACGGTATTGGTGTGGATATTACACCAGTGATGCAGAAGGTTGTGAATTCAGCTGTAAATGTTGCTTATGGTGGTAAACGTAGGATTTCTTGGATGGAGATTTACGCTGGTGAAAAATCCACTCATATATATGGTAAAAATGTGTGGTTGCCAGACGAGACACTGCAAGCTGTAAAGGAATATGTAATTTCTATTAAGGGGCCGTTAACGACGCCCGTAGGTGGCGGAATTCGCTCAATCAACGTGACATTACGCCAAGAATTGGACTTATTTCTATGCTTACGTCCAATACGTTATTTCCAGGGTGTGCCGAGTCCACTAAAAACCCCAGAGAAGACTGACATGGTAATTTTTCGTGAAAATTCAGAAGATATTTATGCCGGTATCGAATGGGAATCTGGATCAGAAGAAGCGAATAAGGTTATCGATTTTTTAATAAAGGATATGGGGGTCACCAAGATACGCTTCCCACAAACATCCGGTATTGGTATTAAACCAGTGTCAAAAGATGGCACTGAAAGGTTGGTGCGTAGGGCTATTCAGTACGCGATAAATAATAAGCAAAGATCAGTCACATTGGTACACAAAGGCAATATTATGAAATTTACAGAGGGGGCATTCAAGAACTGGGGATATGCGTTGGCAGCAAGAGAATTTGGTGCCCAGCTACTTGATAGGGGCCCGTGGATGGTTTTGTCAGAGAATAAAGGTGGAATCATTATCAAAGATATGATTGCTGACGCTTTTCTACAACAGATTTTGCTACGCCCAGAGGAATATGATGTGATTACCACTCTGAATCTGAACGGGGACTATATTTCTGATGCTCTGGCAGCACAGGTAGGGGGTATTGGTATGGCACCAGGTGCCAATCTCAGTGATTCAATTGCAATGTTCGAAGCAACTCATGGCACTGCGCCAAAATACGCCGGCAAGGATCAGGTTAATCCTGGATCAATTATTTTGTCGGCAGAAATGATGCTGAGGCACATAGGTTGGATTGAGGCCGCTGATCTAATAATTCATGCAATGGAGAAGACGATACAAGATAAGATCGTTACCTATGACTTGGCGCGACAGATGACTGGTGCGCAGAAGGTATCATGTTCAACATTTGGCCAGGCTCTAATCAAGCGTATGGATTGAATAAGATTAATTTCATAAAAGAAAAGAGCCCCTTGATATGAAACTGTCAAGGGGCCTGTTAATCCTGAGATTACAAACTGATTACGGTGCAACTACACCAGTTGAGAATCGTTAGGGGGTTTGAATATTTGATGCTTGTTTACCCTTTGGTCCTTGGGTAACTTCGAAGCTAACTTTCTGGCCTTCTTTGAGCGTTTTGAATCCTGACATGTTAATTGCGGAGAAGTGTGCAAATAAATCTTCGCTACCATCATCGGGAGTGATAAAACCGAAACCCTTAGAGTCATTGAACCATTTTACTGTACCTGCTGCCATTTTTCCCATCCTATAAAAAAACCGGGGCCGAAACCCGAACACTGTTTGAGTTTCAAGACCGCAAACGGCTGTAACCGGTACTGCAGAAAACTTGAAGCCAAACTCCAATAATCGTTTTACGCAAATCTGGTGTTAAAGTCAAGTAGTCATTCTATATTTTTAAAATAGCAAGATAATAATTTTCTCAAGACACTTGAAATTTTTGCCGTAATCGATAAATATGGTGGTAAGAGTTTGATGTTGGCAAGAGTTTGTTTGGGTGGCGTGCCCTCTACAGATGAGCAGGTAGAATAGACAGTCATGGTAACAAGAGATCATGAAGACGTTGTACTGGAGGTTAAGAAGAGTAAAATCAAGCCACCACCAATGTTTAAAGTAATTTTGCTAAATGATGATTTTACGCCAATGGAATTTGTGGTGGTGGTGTTGCAGACTTTTTTTTCTAAGAGCCAAGAACAGGCGACACAAATTATGTTAAAAGTCCATATAGATGGAGTTGGTGTGTGTGGTGTCTATCCAAGCGATGTGGCTGTTACCAAGGTTAAACAGGTAGATACGTTTGCTAGGAAGCATCAACATCCGCTAAAGTGCGTGATGGAGGAAACTTAAAATGATTGCTCAAGAGCTTGAGGTAAGTTTGCACATGGTATTTGTCGAATCAAGACAGAAACGCCATGAGTTTATTACGGTAGAGCACCTATTGTTGGCGATGCTCGACAATCATACTGCTGCTGAGGTACTGCGCGCTTGTTCAGTTGACATTGGCGATCTGCGAAAATTTCTAGTGGGGCACGTTACAGAGAATACACCTACTGTGGGTGGTAGTGGCGAAGTGGACACTCAGCCTACGCTTGGCTTCCAGCGCGTGATCCAGCGCGCGATCTTGCATGTCCAATCCTCAGGCAAGAAAGAAGTTACCGGTGCAAACGTACTGGTGGCAATATTTGGTGAAAAAGATTCCCACGCAGTTTATTTTCTGCACCAGAGGGGTGTGACCCGACTTGACGTGGTCAATTATATTTCCCATGGAATCAGTAAAGTCCCTCAAGGTAATGGCGGCAAAACTGAAAGTGAGAGTGATACCGATCAGGAGTTGGATGTAGGTGGCGCGCTCGAAAGCTATACCATAAACCTTAATACTCAGGCACTGGTAGGTAAGATTGATCCCTTGATTGGACGCGAAAAAGAACTAGAGCGTGTGATACAAACACTGTGCCGTCGTCGCAAGAATAATCCACTTTTGGTGGGTGAAGCGGGAGTAGGCAAGACAGCTATCGCTGAGGGCTTAGCACGGCAAATTACCAAAAGTGAAGTACCGGAAGTTCTTGCTCACCATCAGATTTACTCTCTAGATATGGGCGCACTACTGGCTGGTACCAAGTACCGTGGCGATTTTGAGCAACGCCTGAAAGCAATACTAAAACAGTTGCTCGAAGATCCTAATGCCATCTTGTTTATTGATGAAATTCACACTCTGATAGGTGCAGGCGCTGCATCAGGTGGTACGCTTGATGCCTCTAATCTACTCAAGCCAGTGCTCAATACTGGCCAGTTGAGGTGCATCGGCGCCACTACTTACGGCGAGTATCGAGGGATTTTCGAGAAGGATCATGCTCTTTCACGACGCTTCCAGAAAATTGATGTGCCAGAAGCTAGCGTGGAACAAACTGTTTCCATTCTGCGTGGCCTGAAATCCCGCTACGAAGCGCATCATGGTGTTAAATACACGACTATTGCATTTACAACAGCAGCAGAATTATCGGCACGTTTTATCAATGATCGACATTTACCGGATAAGGCGATAGACGTAATTGACGAGGCAGGTGCAGCTCAGCGGATTTTACCGAAATCAAAGCAACGCAAGGTTATCAGCAAGCATGAGATAGAGAGCGTTATTGCGAAAGCTGCACGAATTCCGCCACGGAGTGTTTCCAGTGACGATCGCAATGCGCTGAAAACACTTGACCGTGATTTAAAAACTATGGTTTTCGGGCAGGATAAAGCTATCAATGCTCTAGCAACGTCGATCAAGATGGCTAGAAGTGGCTTAGGTAACCCACAAAAGCCAGTCGGTTCATTCCTCTTTTCCGGACCAACGGGTGTGGGCAAAACTGAAGTGGCACGTCAGTTGGCCTATGCCATGGGTATCCAGTTGCACCGCTTTGACATGTCTGAATATATGGAGCATCACGCAGTGTCCCGCCTGATCGGTGCACCGCCAGGCTATGTTGGTTTTGACCAAGGTGGTTTGCTAACCGAGGCGATTATCAAGCAGCCGTACTCTGTGTTGTTGTTGGACGAGATCGAAAAGGCTCATCCTGATATTTTCAACATCTTGTTGCAAGTGATGGATCATGGCACTTTGACAGATAATAATGGGCGTAAGGCAGATTTCCGGAACGTAGTCATAATTATGACTACCAATGCTGGAGCTGAATCACTTGCCAAGACCTCTATTGGTTTCACCAAATCGACCCAGGCAGGCGATGAGATGGTCGATATTAAACGCATGTTTACACCAGAATTTCGCAATCGACTAGATGCAATTATTTCATTTGCAGCTCTGGACAAAGATGTGATTCTGCGAGTGGCAGATAAATTCCTGATGCAATTGGAAGCGCAGCTGCATGAGAAAAAGGTAGAGGCAATATTTACTGATGTGTTGAAAGAATATCTTGCCAGAGATGGTTTTGACCCTCTCATGGGTGCGCGCCCTATGGAACGCCTCATTCAGGACACCATTCGTAGTGCCTTGGCAGATGAATTGTTATTCGGGCGTCTTGCTAACGGGGGCAAGGTGACCGTGGATTTAGATGTTGACGGCAATGTGAAACTCCAGTTTGAGGAAGAAGCTACAGCCGTTTCATAAAAGTGGGCTTGCTTTTACAACAAGCTTTAATCAAGCAACTAGTGGACCTCTTCAACTTTTATTAGCACCGTACGCTGTTCATTGATGATCATGTCGCGATGTGGAGAATATGAAGTGGAAGTCTGGCCAGATTTGTTTCTCTCCAAACTACTTAGGTCTATCCATTCTCCTAGCCTGCCGGAAACGGAAGTGATGATATGCTGAGTGTTGATACTGCCTGGAAATTTGAGATTGGGAGTGTTTCGTTGGGGGCTTATCTCTAGCGTTACGCGCTTGCCGTACACACGGGGTACCACAGTGAAGCCAGTGGTCACATCACGAAATTGTACACTCTCAATTACCCGTGTTCCTTGTGGTGTGTGAATTATATTGCGTAAAGGTATTGGCAACGATTTGCCTATATGAATGAAAGCATGGCCGCCATCTAGTACCTGTAGGCGCTGTGTATTTTTGTCACTCTCCAATTCCTGGCGGTTAAGCACCTGGACTTTAAGGTTATCGTCCCCGTATCCATCGTCAATAATCAGACCGCGGTTGCTGGTTCTGCCATGGGTCTTCACTCGTTTTTCCTTTTTACTGAAGTTTCCAGAAAGTTTAAGTAGATGTCTTGCAGCTGCGCGGTCTACATCTTGCTTGACAGTTATTATCAGGCGGCGCGGCGCGGTGTCGATTTCGTTCAGAAGTCGTTTGATTTCTTGTAAATTATCTGGTGTCGTGCGGATGATGAGTCGACCCCGCATGCCGCTTAACGCTCCCTGTCTGTCCAAGAAAGGATGGATCAGCGGAATAATCTCATCAGTAGTGCGGTGCTTCAGCTGGATTACTTCTAGAACAGTTGGATCGGCCACCACAATAGACGGCAATATGAGTAACCCAATTACACTGGTTATTGCAATAGTTCTACGTATTGTAAACATTGGATTCTTAATTATGTACTTATCTAGCTTGCTAAATAAAGAGGAATTTTGCCATGGATAAATAAAAATAAGCATAAACAGATAAATATTTAATTGAGATTTGCCTCTTCCTTATAACCTAGCCCTCAGAATGATTACCCTAACATTACTTAATGCAGATTAATAACTACACTCTTTAGACAGTCAAACAATTTAAGTGTACTTGCTCATAACTAAATGATTCGAAAGACACTAGCTATTTGTATGCTATACTTTACTGATAACAGTTATCATTTATAATAGTATTGTTTTATCCACTTTTTTTTATATTCAAAGGTCAATTAGAGATGCTAAAAATATGTTTTAGCCGCTATCCAGCTGTAATATTCTTCTGCGCTGCTTTGTTCAGCTCGAATCTGTCTTATGCGGAGCAAGTAGTCGTTTATTCAGCACGAATTGAAAAACTTATCAAGCCGATGTTTGACACTTTCACAGAAAATACTGGTGTCCCAGTCAAATTTGTTACTGATAAAGCAGGGGTATTGCTCGCGCGTCTTAAGGCAGAAGGTAAGAATACGCCTGCTGACATGTTGATTACTACGGACGCGGGCAATCTGTGGGAAGCTGTAAACGAAGGATTGTTGGTGCCTATAGAGTCGGAGACCCTGGAAGCCAATATACCTGCTCACCTACGTGATCCACAGAAACAATGGTTTGGCTTGTCTGTGCGTGCTCGAACTATCGTCTACAACACTCAAAAAGTAAAACCTGCTGAATTATCTACTTACGAAGACTTGGCTAATCCAAAGTGGCGAGGACGCCTATGTTTACGCACTTCTAAGAAAGTATATAACCAGTCACTGGTAGCGATGATGATCGCTGAACATGGTGAAACTAGGTCTGAACAAGTCGTGAGAGGTTGGGTTGCTAACCTTGCTACAGATCCTTTGTCTAATGATACTAAAGCAATGGAATTTGTCGCTGCAGGCAAGTGTGACGCGACCATTGTCAATAGTTATTACTATGGTCGCCTGATCAAAAAGAAACCTAATTTACCACTGGCAATTTTCTGGCCTAATCAAGCTGGAAGTGGTGTTCATGTCAATATTTCTGGTGCGGGTATTACCAAGAACGCAAAAAACAAACTTGCTGCGATCATGTTATTGGAATTTTTATCATCTAAGAAGGCGCAGAATTTATTTGCAGACGTAAATATGGAGTACCCTGCCAATCCAAAAATAAAGCCTGATTCAACAGTGATGGAATGGGGGAGTTTTAAGCAGAACCAGATGAACGTCGTCGCAGCCGGCGAGTTACAAACTGAAGCCGTAAAGCTGATGGATCGGGCAGGCTATCGATAAGGCATGATAGGTATTGTGTGGAATGCTCAATGTGAAGCCGGAAGGTAGAAGTACGAGAACTGGCTTTTCTCATTATCCATTTTATGGTTTTCGGACTATATTAAGCTGGCGTTTCATACCCGTTTTTGTTGCTGTACTGGTGCTTATTCCCGTAGGTACCGTCATCTTGTCATTTCTTACCCCCACAGGGGATGTCTGGCAGCATTTAGTAGAAACCATTTTACCTAGATTGTTGATAAACACGTTTTGGCTCACTCTAGGAGTAGCTGTCGGTTCAGCGCTACTAGGAGTGAGCTTAGCCTGGTTCACTTCAGTGTGTGAATTCCCTGGGCGAAAGATTTTTTCTTGGGGTCTATTATTGCCGCTTGCCATCCCCGCATATGTCATGGCATTTGTTACTCTAGGTTTATTCGATTTTACTGGCCCTGTACAAACATTATTACGATCTTGGGTAGGACCAGAGCTGTTCTGGTTCCCAAACATACGAGGTAGGCTGGGTGTCATCATTGTCATGACCCTTGTTTTTTATCCCTATGTATATTTGCTGGCGCGCAATGCATTTCTTACCCAGGGAAAGCGTTCGTTAGAAGCTGCGCAGTCGCTGGGATTTAATCGTACGCAAGGTTTTCTTAAGGTAGCGTTACCGATGGCGCGTCCATGGATAGTAAGTGGAGTGATGCTGGTTCTTATGGAAACTCTAGCGGATTTTGGAACAGTGGCAGTATTTAATTATGATACCTTAACAACAGCCATCTATAAAGCGTGGTTCAGTATGTTCTCCTTATCTGCAGCCTCTCAACTTGCATCGTTGCTGATTATAATTGTATTCGTATTGATCGTCATGGAACAACAATTCCGCTCACGCATGCGCTATGCAGAGACTAAGCAGAGTTCACGTATTCCCCGCATTTCACTTACAGGATGGCGTGCTTGGGCGGTTTCTGGGTTTGCCTCAGCTACGTTGTTTTTTGCTTTTCTGCTACCGATTACACAATTAATTATTTGGACCACATATACTTTCGCAGAAGAGTTCAATCAACTTTATCTGGGTTTTGTCTGGCACTCGCTGATGCTATCTGGGCTTGCCGCGCTACTTACTTGTTCTGTTGCGGTACTAGTGGTCTACTCGGCGCGCCGTCACCCTGATACAGTCACCCGTGTTGCAGTGCGCATTGCCACCATAGGTTATGCTCTGCCTGGTGTAGTTTTGGCAGTAGGGATTTTTGTTCCGCTTGTATGGCTGGATAACTGGTTGAGCGAAATGGCCATGCAACTATTTCATATTGAAACCGGACTTTTGATTCAGGGCACGCTTGCAATCATGTTAATTGCCTACATGACCCGTTTTCTCGCAGTTGGTCATAATCCCATAGATAGCGCTATGCAACGTATTACGTTCAGCATAGATGAAGCCTCAATGGGGCTTGGGTTAAACGGATGGAGCATGCTAAAGCGCGTGCATTTGCCGATCTTAAAAGGCGGAATATTTACCGCTGTTACACTAGTGTTTGTGGATGTTATGAAAGAAATGCCTATTACCCTAATGACCAGACCTTTTGGTTGGGACACACTTGCAGTGCGGATTTTCGAAATGACCTCTGAAGGTGAATGGGAGAAAGCAGCTTTACCTGCAGTAGCGTTGGTGCTGGCGGGGCTGATTCCAATAGTATTGCTTACGCGGCAAGCTGAAAAATAATTTTATGAATGCCTCATTGCTCGAGCTAGCAGATATAAACCAAGCCTACGGTAATCAGGTAGTGGTTAATAATTTGTCGCTTACGCTTAAAAAGGGTGTAATCGGCTGCCTTTTAGGACCAAGTGGATGTGGAAAGACTACGATCTTACGCTGCATTGCTGGATTTGAGCCAATAGCGGCAGGAGAGATTTTGCTGAATGGTGTGAAGGTGAATAGCTCTGGGTTTTTATTGCGCCCGGAGAAGCGGCACATTGGAATGGTATTTCAGGATTATGCATTGTTTCCACATCTGACTGTAGCTTCTAATATTGACTTTGGTTTGCATCGTATGCATCACACTGAGCGTGCGCTACGAGTGACCGAAATGCTTCAGACCGTAGGTCTTGCCGATGTGGCAAATAATTATCCTCACGAGCTCTCCGGAGGTCAGCAGCAGCGTGTAGCATTAGCGCGCGCATTGGCTCCATGGCCTGATTTGTTATTGCTAGATGAGCCTTTTTCTAGTCTGGATGTGAACCTGCGCGAACGTTTGAGTCTAGAGGTGCGCGATATCCTGAAAAGCCAGGGCACTACGGCTATTCTTGTAACGCACGATCAGAATGAGGCTTTTGCTATTGCAGACGAGATTGGTGTCATGCATCACGGCGAAATCATACAATGGGACACTGCTTACAATCTCTATCATCGTCCCTCTAGCCGCTTCGTTGCAAATTTTGTAGGACAGGGTGTATTTCTTTCTGGTAAGGTTCTTGACCCACGCCATGTCGAAATCGAACTGGGGATTCTAACAGCAGATATTTCACATCAATGCGTATCAGATTGTCGTGTGTGTGGTACGGGATGTTACGTTGACGTATTAATACGTCCAGACGATATTGTGCATGACGATGCCAGTTCTCTACAGGCGCAGGTAGTGCACAAAACCTTCCGCGGTGCTGAGATTTTATATACTCTACGTCTGCCTGGGGGTAGTACTGCGCTATCACTGGTGCCAAGCCATCATAATCATGCCGTCGGCGAGAATATTGGCATTAAACTGGAGGTGGATCATGTGGTGGCATTCAGCCAAATAGCGCCGTAATCTCGCGGACCTAGCATTGTGTAAGCACACGTGTTGTTAGAGCACTTCCTCATTATATCGTGCTGCGCGAATTTCTTCGGATAGTTGCAGCACCGACATAGCGTAACGAACACTACGATTATAGCGGGTGATAACATAGAAATTATTGAAACCTAACCAGTATTCCATTTCGCTATCATTTTTTAGTTCGATCAGCGTAGCTTGACGTTCATTAGGGACGTCTATCAATGGTGTAATTCCCAGTTTTTTCATTTTCTCCACTGTATGGAGAGGCTTGTATCCTGTTACCAAAGTCTTGTGATGTTTGCCAGCACGGATTCGCGCACGCGTAGCAATTGGGGCGCCAGCCTCCCATCCGTGAGCTATCAAGTAGTTGGCCACGCTACCTATCGAATCTGCAACATTGCCAGATAAATCAATTTTGCCATCACTGTCGAAATCTACCGCGTAGTTACGGTAGCTACTAGGCATGAATTGTGGGATACCTATCGCACCAGCGTAGGAGCCCTTGATACTGAACATGTTTGTATCTTGCTCTCGAGTAAGCAACAAGTATTGTTCCAACTCACCACGGAAGAATTCAGCACGCCTAGGATAATTAAACGCTAAAGTTGTCAATGCATCCAGTACGCGATGCTTGCCAGTCCGTACTCCATAACGGGTTTCTACCCCAATTATCGCTGTAATAATTTCTTCGGGAACGCCAAACTTCTTGCTTGCTCGTTTTAGCGTACTAGCATTGTTATTCCAGAAAGTAACTCCACCCGCAACGCGTCTTGGGTTGACAAAAATGGGACGGTATTTGTGCCATGGTCTAGATGTGCTCGGGCTGGAAATCGCACTGATAATAGCCGGTTGAAATCGAGTTTTACTGAATATGCTTTTAAGTTCGGATTCTTCGAATCCATGCAGTTCTACCATCTCAACGATAAAGACGTCGATTTCTGGGCGTAGTGGCGTTGCCATGACAAACAAGCTCCAGAAAAGCACAAAAAATCCATATGCAATCAGTAACGCTGATATATATCTAGAATTGATGGTGTTTTTCTGGATCAGACGCATAGTTTTCCGAAGAGAGAAGTGCCAGATATGTCCATATATGAGGAAATATCAAATTAATACACGGTACTATTTTAAGGGAATTATATACTTAAATCCGCAAAAATATATTGACATTCAGGCCTTTTCATATTATAATCCGCATATACTAAGCACAACGGAGTCGATATGAAAAAGCACGTAGCCAAAACCATAAGCATCATGGAATTGTTAGAAAGATTTGATACCGAAGAAAAGGCAGTACATTGGTTTGAAGAAGTTCTTTGGAACCATAAGCGAGTTTGTATGCATTGTAGTTGCGCTGATAGAATCAGCCGGGCTAAGGCTAAGAATCATACGTATTGGTGCGGGGATTGCCGGAAACATTTTACTGTCAGAAACGGGACGATTATGCAATCATCAAAATTGAGCCTGAGGAAATGGGCGGTAGCAATATATTATGTATTGACCGCAAGAAAAGGGATCTCAAGTTTGCAATTATCTAAAGAATTGAGTATGACACAAAAGACGGCATGGCACCTTGGGCACCGCATCCGTGAGGCTTGCTCACAAGACGGCTCTTTGGTTTCTGGTATCGTTGAGGCAGACGAAACCTACATCGGCGGCAAAGAAACAAACAAACACAATGACAAGAAACTAAAGGCTGGTCGTGGTGCGGTAGGCAAGACTGCGGTAATGGGTATGCGTGAGCGGGGCGGGCGGGTACAAGCTATGCCAATTTCCAAAGCAGACAAGGCTACCTTGCAAGGTAAGATTGTTAGACACGTTAAGGCGGGCTCAACTGTTTACACAGATAATCACAGGGGCTATATTGGTTTACAAGGGTTTTACTATCAAAGTGTAAACCATTCAGCAAGAGAGTATGTGAACGGAATGGTGCACACTAATGGTATAGAGAGCGTATGGGCGTTGTTGAAACGTGGTTACAATGGGGTGTACCATAGCTTCAGTAAAAAGCACCTGGGTCGCTATGTAAATGAAGTTACCTTCAGGCTGAATGAGGGGAATGTGAGCAGGGATACGCAGGACAGAATGAAGAGCTTGTGCAAGAGCATGACTGGCAAGAGACTTCCTTATGCTGAGTTGGTAAAATGAGTGTGGTATTAGGACAGGCGGTGCAAACAGCCTCGATTTATAAAGGGGATTGCCTAACCCTTATTCCCGAGAAAATACCTGATGACACTATAGATCTGATAATCACCTCACCCCCTTATGCGGATCAGCGAAAAGACAATTACAGGGGGGGGGTGTGCAAATGAATATGTTGATTGGATGCTCCCCAGAACGGAGCAATTAAAGAAATGCTTAAAACCCTCAGGGTCGTTTGTCTTGAATATCAAAGAACGCGCCATTAACGGAGAACGGCATCCTTACGTGATTGAGTTGATCCAGGGGCTTAGGTCTCAGGGCTGGCTTTGGGTAGAGGAGTATTGCTGGCACAAAAAAAACAGCTACCCGGGTAAATGGCCGAATCGCTTTCGCGACTCATGGGAACGCTTGCTGCATTTTACCAGGCATAAAAAATTCAAAATGAATCAAGGAGCAGTACGTGTGCCTATGGGAGACTGGAAGGACTCCCGTTTAAGAAGTCTGTCTGATACAGATAAAAGACGTGACGATAGCGCTCATGGAAACGGGTTTGGGAAGCGTGTGGCTAATTGGGAAGGCAGGGAGATGGCTTATCCTACAAACGTACTACACATGGCTACTGAGTGCGGCAATTCAGGCCACCCGGCATCGTTCCCCGAGGCACTACCTAATTGGTTTATACGGTTATTCACGGACGAAAGAGACACTGTGCTGGACCCGTTCGCGGGGTCGGGGACAACTATTATTGCTGCACACAAGCTAAACCGAAACTCGGTAGGGATTGACCTTTCCAAAGATTATTGTGCGTTGATGCGTAAAAGACTGAAAGAGTTGTGAACAACCCTGAATGGTGGTGCCAGGCTGAAGCAGAGATAAGTTTACATGTCGCTGATTTTGCAGATAAGATTAAAGGAAAGTTAGATAACCTGAATCCTAAAGACTTAGTTACAAGAAAGAATCCATACCTTTTTTGTTTGAGAGCGATTAATGATGAGGAGAGCTTTTCAACAGCTATCCTTGAGGCCTACTTGTCGTCTAGCGAAGAAACCATGTTTGGTACGTTAGCAGAGCAGTGCGCGGTAGTGATATGCCGATTTGGTAAAGGTGGCATGAAGTCCACGGCAGAGGGCATTGATATTGAGTATGTTGAAGGTCGGATAAGAACCATCATTCAGGTAAAGTCTGGCAGATACTGGGGGAATTCGTCCCAACGTAAGAAAATGGAAGACTACTTCACCAGAGCTAAACGTATTGTAACTCAGGGCGCGGTTATACCGATAAAGTGCATTGAAGGCGTATGCTATGGACATGCCGGCACAATAAACAAGAGAAACTACTATACCTATGTAGGATCTGATTTTTGGAAAGAGATTAGCGGATGGGAAGACACCTATCTTGCTATATTATGTATATTTTCAACGCATGCCCAAAATGGGCTCACAGAAGCAAAGACAGCCGCCAGGGCAGTAATTAGATCGTTCCTTAGAGAAAACCGGATTTCTTTAGACAATCAAATTAACTGGGCCAACTTGGTTCAGTATGTGAACGGGAGTAAATTATGAAGCACAGACCAACCGAGAAGGAAGTAAAGGAAATTGCGAAAAGTATTCTTGTCAGAAAGTCAGACAAGCCCTTAAGAAACTGCAGTGAACATCCTACAAACAAGCAATTAAGGGATGTGTTCAGGTTTGAGAAAAGGCCTGAATGTCAATATATTTCTGCGGATTTAAGTATATAATTCCCTATTTTAAATACTGCCAGCACTATAACGTATACATAGTGTCACATAACAGATAATTACTGCTAGAGCCTAACACGGATACACTCTAGCAAACTTCTATTTTTCACCTTAGTTAGTTTCAGCATATCTCACATTTGTAGCAGCAGATAATAAGGGTAGATCTCCTATATCCCCGTACGAAGTCTAGTCCTATATCATGTGCGGGAATATTGTAGTTACATTGACCCATTATTCTGTTGGGCGTAAAGTTAGAGGCAAGAATAATTTGAAATTTTCCTCCTTTCAGTTTCAATATTTTTCATACACCAAGGATTTCGGACTTCATTTATGATCAACTATCACACTTTTTTTACTCAGCGTCTGATAGGTGCTTTATTAGTCTCTCGTTTTAAACTGCTAAATCAGTAATTCCTGAATTATCGGTTAAAAATGCTGCTGTAATCAAGCAATGCGGGATTATGAAATTGGCCAGTACGTTGATATGATACTGATCTTTATTTAGATAGTATTGCGATTATGCCAAATATAGTGGGCCCACTAGCAGGCATACGTGTGTTGATTACACGACCTACAATACTTGCCTCCCGCACTGCTAAGCGGTTAGCAGAGCTTGGAGCGACACCCTTTGTATTTCCTACTATTCTTATCGAGCCATCGGTAGACAAAGGGCAGTTAAAGGCAGCACTAGCATCACTACTTGGCGTTTATGCGGTAATTTTTGTAAGTCCCAGTGCAGTGGAGATAACTCTTGCAGATGGCATAAAACTCCCGCACTCGATCAAGGTATTTGCCCCTGGATTGGGTACTGCTGAAGAGCTAAATCTGCATGGGGTTGATAATGTACTAATACCGCTAAAAAACTTTGATAGTGAAGGTTTGCTTGAGCTTCCTGATTTGCAGTCAGCACATGTTAAGGGACGCCGCATATTGATATTTCGTGGAAAAGATGGGCGAGAGTTGTTACGAGAAGGGCTGGAACAGCGTGGAGCTCAGGTGGAGGTAATTATTACCTACCATCGTTGTGTTCCCACTACACCACCCACTATATTACTTGAATTATTAACTGTGAAGAAAATAACTGTTATTTCGATAATGAGTAGCTCTGCTGTAATAAATCTTGTGGCCCAGGTACCTGTATATGATCGTAAACACATGCTGTTATCCTTACCAGTGTATGCGAGCCATAAGCGCATCAAGGCTGCTGCAGAGGTGCTTGGCTTTTTGAACGTAATCGAGACTGAGCCTGGTGATAAGGGTCTGATAACTGCACTCCTTAATCTTAAAAATTAAAGTAAGAGTAAA
This sequence comes from Nitrosomonadaceae bacterium, assembly GCA_965248035.1. Taxonomy (GTDB): domain Bacteria; phylum Pseudomonadota; class Gammaproteobacteria; order Burkholderiales; family Nitrosomonadaceae; genus BJGV01. The sequence continues at coordinate 723,887 of OZ252054.1, read as the reverse complement.
AGAATCAAATGGCTCTTGTCATGTATTAAAAACAAGGTTTGCATATTTTACGAAGCCCTTGATCCTCGTTCAATACACACTCCAAGTTTCTTCACACCGCGTATCATGCTAAGTTTTGCCACGCTGACTTTTACCCATGGTGATTTAAATTCAGTCAAGATGATCTGAGCGATATGTTCAGCTAGCGCTTCCAGCAGGGAGAATTGTTTTTGTGATAGGGTCTCGTTGATCCGTTTGACTATAAGAGCGTAATCCAGCGCATCCTCGAAATTGTCCGTCCGGCAGGCTTTGCTCGTTGGTAGAGCGATTTCCACGTCAAGCTGTATGGTCTGCATTACCTGACGCTCCCACGGATAAACTCCTATCAGAGTTTTCGCTTTGAGTTCGTGGAGGAAAATGATGTCCATTCGTCGGAATTCAGGATATGAGGTGTTTCGAAGGGGCTTCGTAGAGAAGTGGTTTTAACGTAGAATCAGAGAGGATTTTATTCTATTTGTATAGGCAGTGCCAATCACAATGACAATGATGGTTTTTATATTGTTGGCTTACTTGCTAGGATCCATTCCCTTTGCACTGGTAGCAAGTTGGTTTTTTAGGCTACCTGATCCGCGTACTTTTGGTTCAAAGAACCCTGGTGCAACTAATATGTTACGCAGTGGAAATAAGGCGGCTGCAGTGCTAACGTTGCTAGGCGATGCTGGCAAGGGCTGGATAGCAGTGATATTGGCGCAACATTTTGCACCAACTTGGGGGTTGGATAATAATGTAGTTGCCGCTGTAGCGTTGGTGGTTTTTCTGGGCCATGTATGGCCGGTATTTTTACGCTTCAAGGGTGGTAGAGGTGTGGCGACAGCAGTAGGAGTGATGTTTGGGTTAAATCCATGGACAGGGTTATTGGCAATTGTGACCTGGATTATAGTTGCAGCGATATGGCGTATTTCGTCGTTGTCAGCATTGGTAACGGCAGTCGTCACTCCGGTTTATGCGTGGATGTTTCTGGGTTTTGGGGCAACTACCTTAGTGATTTTCATCATGTCGCTATTGATTATCTGGCGACACAAATCAAATATTGCAAACCTGATTGCGGGCAAGGAAGCACGGATAGGTAGGAGTGATACGTTGTAGCTACTTGTTGGGTGGTGTCTCTTGTATTTCTAAATCCCACCGCGCCTTTACTGTGAAACTGTTTACTAGTGGTTGGTTCTTGCTCATCGACTTCTGCAATCGCATTGCTCCAGCGAGTGCAATCATGGCGCCATTGTCTGTGCAAAATTCAAGACTAGGATAGAAAACTGTAACCCCCATTTTATTTGCGCATCGGGAAAGGTTCTTTCTCAATTGACGGTTTGCACCCACACCGCCCGCAACCACAAGCTGGGTGAAACCAGTTTGCATCAGTGCTGCTAGGGATTTTTTCGTTAGTACGTCTACCACTGCTTCCTGAAAAGCAAATGCAATTTCTGCATGGGTTTGCCGAGTGATTTGGTTTTTATTTGATAGCGTCAGCACGGCAGTTTTCAGGCCGCTGAAACTAAAATTAAAATCACCGCTGTGGAGCATTGGACGAGGGAGTTTGAAGTTGCATACCTTGCCAGATTTAGAAAATTCGTCGGCAAGTTTTGATAGCGCAGGGCCACCGGGATAGCCAAGCCCCAACAATTTTGCTGTCTTATCAAAAGCCTCTCCTGCCGCATCATCCACGGTTTCGCCTAGCAATTTATATTGCCCAACGCCATTTACTTCCATCAACTGGGTATGGCCACCAGAAACCAGCAGTGCAACAAATGGAAATACCGGGGCAGTGGTGGACAACAAAGGGGAAAGGATATGTCCCTCAAGGTGATGAATACCTATCGCTGGAATTTTCAACGCAAAACTGAGCGCAGCAGCGAAACTCGAGCCCACTAGCAGCGCTCCCACCAATCCCGGTCCTTGAGTGTAGGCGATGGCGTTGAGGTCTTTGAGGCCAAGCTTCGCTTCTGCCAGCGTTTGTTTGACAAGGGGCAATACCCACCGGATATGGTCACGAGAGGCAAGTTCAGGTACCACACCACCATATTCGCTGTGCATTTCTGTTTGTGAACATAGTGCGTGGCTCAACAGGCCTCGCCTGGTGTGGTAGATTGCGATGCCGGTATCGTCGCAGGAAGTTTCGATGCCAAGAACAAACACTGGAGTAGCGGTAAAAATACCCTTTTACAATAATGTATCAGCCTGATATATACTATGAAGTTTTTTACACGTTACACTTTTTATACGCGTAAGTATATTTAAAATAAGGGAACTGTATTTTCATGACTATCATTAAAGTTAAGGAAAATGAACCGTTTGAAGTCGCAATGCGACGTTTCAAGCGTACCATAGAGAAAACCGGGCTGCTCACTGAGCTACGTGCCAGGGAGTTTTACGAAAAACCTACCGCTGAACGAAAACGCAAACTTGCTGCCGCGGTTAAACGAACATATAAGCGCTTGCGGAGCCAGTTGCTTCCACCAAAACTTTATTAGCAAGTTTTAGAAGTGAAGAGGAACGTTCGAACCTGCTATCTGGTGGAGTTGCTCTTCTTTCCCAAAGCTGTAGTGAAGCCAATTTTCACCTGCAAGAATTGTTGCATTCCAAGGATCTTTCTTTCTTATAGCAAATAAAACAGATGGAATCTGTTATGCGTCTGAAACAGGAAATCACTGAACACATGAAAGCCGCAATGCGCTCGGGTGATACCAAGCGGCGAGATACTATTCGTCTATTGCAGGCGGCTATCAAGTAGCGTGAGATAGATGAGCGTATTGAGATGGATGACGCCGCAGTAGTTGCGGTGATAGAAAAAATGCTCAAGCAGCGTAGGGACTCGATTACGCAGTACGAGGCTGCGAAACGTGAGGATTTAGCCAATGTTGAGAAATATGAGATTAGTGTGTTGCGAGCTTATTTGCCACTGGCATTTAGCGACTCCAAAATTGAGCGCTTAGTAGATGAAATAATTGCTTCTATCGAAGCCAAAGGGCAGCAAGAGTTGGGAAAGGTGATCGCGGTACTTAAACCCAAGCTTGCTGGTCGTGCTGACATGGGAAAAGTGGTTGCATTGGTGAGGACAAAGCTTACTAGCTGATTTTGGTTGCCAAATATGATTACATACGAGGACATGCCAACCGTAGCAGTGATCATCTTCGGTAGAGGGCCTTTTGCTTCCTGTATTTTTATAAAATATCATATAATTAGACGGGTTTAATTACATCTTTTTATCTGTACTCTGTTTGAATAATATTGACGTTCTTCCCGGTAAATGATTCCACAATCGTTCATTCAGGGGCTACTCAATCGCGTAGATATAGTCGATGTCATCGAGCGGCACGTTCCACTCAAGAAAGCTGGTACAAATTACATCGCTTGCTGCCCGTTTCACAGCGAGAAAACTCCTTCGTTTACTGTGAGCCCAACCAAGCAGTTTTATCATTGCTTTGGTTGTGGTGCGCATGGCAGCGCTATCGGTTTCATGATGGAGTACGTTGGAATGGATTTCGTCGAAGCAGTAAATGATCTTGCCTCTCGCGTTGGAATGCAAGTTCCTGTTCAAAAGAAAGATGTACGTCCTGGAATGCTCATCTATAAGGGCGGTGGACAAGATAAAGAAAACCCTTCCCAGGATTTGTTCGAGGTGATGAATATTGTCACACGGTTTTATAGGGAACAGCTTAAGTGCTCTGAGAGAGGTATTGCTTACCTAAAGGAACGTGGCTTGACGGGTGAGACTGCCGCTCGTTTTGCAATTGGTTATGCTCCTACTGGCTGGCAAAATTTGGCTGAGATATTTCCTAATTACCAGTCACGGATACTTCTAGAAGTTGGGGTGGTAAGTGAGAGCGGAGAAAGTAAACGTTATGACCGTTTCCGCGATCGTATCATGTTTCCGATCCTAAACGAGAAGGGAAGAGTCGTGGGATTTGGCGGGCGAGTATTAGAACAGAATGAGCCAAAATATCTAAATTCTCCAGAGACGCCATTATTTGAGAAGGGCCGTGAGCTTTACAACCTGTTTACTGCGCGCAGGGCGATCCGGGATGCAGAAAGGGTGATAGTGGTAGAAGGATACATGGATGTAGTGGTGCTCTCGCAACATGGCATTGAGTATGTGGTCGCTACACTGGGAACTGCAACAACACCGCACCACGTGCAAAAACTTTTGCGTCGTACTGATAATGTAGTGTTTTGTTTCGACGGCGATGATGCGGGTAGGAAAGCAGCATGGCGTGCACTGGAAAACAGCCTAGCACAATTTGTGGACGGTAAAAATCTTGGTTTTCTATTTCTGCCCGAGGGTGAAGATCCTGATAGCTATGTTCGAAAGTTTGGTAAGGATGCTTTCGAGGAATTGATCAAGCAAGCTTTGCCACTATCTATGTTTCTGTTCCAGGGGCTATCAGAAGGCATTAATCTGCAAACTAGTGAAGGTCGTACCAGACTAGTACAGGATGCAAAACCGTTACTAGCACAAGTCGTTGCGCCGATACTTGCATTGATGCTGCTAAAGCGTTTGGCTGAGCTTAGCGGCATCAGTCAGGATGAGTTGGAGGGTTTATTGCAAATCAAGCGTATTTCATCGTCCCTGCCTCGTAGCAGAATATTACGACCAAATCCTATCTCACCTTGTCGCTGGTTAACCCAGGTGCTTTTACATGATCCAGGTTACGTTTCGAGGCTGGATAGAAAATTGCTCTCAGAACACGGAGAAAATACTGAAGAAATGGCCGCACTAGTGGCATTGGTTGAATTTATTGACACTCATCCCCATGTTGCGGAGAATACCGCAATCCCATCGGCTATTACATATTTTTACAATAGTCCGCATCGTGCATTACTGGAAAAAGCTGAGAGTGCAACACTTTCTTGGGATAATGCCATAGACCTTGAAGCTGAATTTAATGGGGCGTTGACAAGGTTACAGGAAGCACAACGTAAACAGCGTATGACAGAGCTACAAAATAAATCTTTAAGTGCGCTCACTTCTGATGAAAAACAAGAATTACAACGGTTAGCGGTACTTTTAGGATGACTGACTGAGCCAGCTTGGCTGAATTTTGATATACTAATAAATTTCGGATTCAACTATCCATTTTATTTGGAAATCATAAATGGCAAAAGCAAATACACAAGCTAGAATTTTAGCCAAAGTAAATACAAAAGCAAAGATTAATAGTGGGGTCTCACCAACCACGCTTGTGAGGCGTCGTGCTGAGAAAATCGAGGGAAAAATAAAAAAGGAAATAAAGAAAACAACAAGAACTCAATTAAAAACAGTGGCAAAGAAACATTCTCGAGTAGCTGTAACTGAAAGGAAATCAGCCGGGAAAATTACAAACAAGCCAAGAAAAGTACTTGCAGTAGCCAAGAAACCGATAAGAGAGGATGTAAAGAAGTCGACAGGAGCAGTTGCCAAGAAACCGTCAATAGCGGTTGTAAAGAAGTTGACAAAAGCGGTTACAAACACTCTGGTAAATAAGGACGTAGCAGTTACAAGATTACCCGTTAAAACATCTGCTCAAGTTGCCAAGATAGCTAAGGCGGTGATGGCTGCTAAGGAGTTAAAACCGTTTACCAGAAAAATGAAACTAAGAGCAGCCAGGGTAGCCGGGGCACAAGCTAAGGAGGCCGAGAAAGTTCTTTTTGGGTCTCAAGATCTTGAGACGCGGCGCAAACGTCTTAAGATCCTGATCGTCCAAGGTAAGGAGCGTGGTTACCTAACCTATGCCGAGATTAATGATCATCTGCCGGACGATATGCAGGATGCCGAACAGATAGAGAGCATTATCAGTATGATCAATGACATGGGCATCTCCGTCCATGATGAGGCACCCGACGTGGAAGCGCTACTGCTATCTGAGTCCACCCCTACGGTGACTGATGAGGACGTAGTGGAAGAAGCGGAAGCAGCGCTTTCTACCGTGGATTCTGAGTTTGGTCGTACCGCGGATCCAGTACGCATGTATATGCGTGAGATGGGATCGGTAGAGTTACTTACGCGTGAGGGAGAAATAGAAATCGCTAAGCGTATCGAAGATGGATTAAAACACATGATCCAGGCAATTTCTGCCTGCCCAACTACTATAGCAGGAATCCTCAATTTTGCTACTAAAGTGTCACAAGATGAGATGCGCATTGATGAGTTGGTAGACGGATTACTTGATCCTAATGCTCAGGAAATTGTTTGCGAAGAAATTTCTGACGAATCGTTGGTACAGGAATTGGATGCCGGGAAGGGAGATGATGAAGATAGTGCTGCAATTGCAAGCGCCAACTCACTTAAATTAAAAATAAGTGCGCTGGAGCGTTTTTCTGTTATTTATAGTGCGTATGCCGAAATGCAGAATGTAATTAAGAAGAAGGGGTCATCTAGTAGGGCATACAAGGAAATACAGGAGCATATATCATCCGAGCTCATGGCCATCCGTTTTTCTGCCAAAATGGTTGAGCGGCTTTGCGATACACAACGTGGGATGGTGGAAGAAGTTCGCAGTTATGAGCGTAAAATTATGGAGTTGAGTGTAGTCAAGGCGGGGATGCCGCGTAATCATTTCATTAAAGTATTCCCTGGTAATGAGATTAATCTCAGCTGGGTAGCGCAGGAAATTGCAGCTGACAGATCATACAGTCAAGTTTTGGCTCGTTATCAGCCGGCTATTATAGAACAGCAGCAGAACCTATTAGCGTTACAAAGGCAAGTTGGTATTCCGATTAAGGAACTGAAGGAAATCAACCGTAAGATGTCTACTGGCGAGGCAAAAGCGCGCCGTGCCAAGCGTGAAATGACCGAAGCAAATTTGCGTTTAGTTATTTCTATTGCTAAAAAATACACTAATCGTGGGTTACAATTTCTGGATCTCATCCAGGAAGGAAACATTGGTCTTATGAAAGCAGTGGATAAATTTGAATATAGACGTGGCTACAAATTTTCTACATATGCTACATGGTGGATTCGTCAGGCTATTACCCGTTCAATTGCTGATCAGGCACGTACTATTCGCATCCCGGTCCACATGATAGAGACCATCAACAAAATGAATCGTATCTCGCGCCAGATTTTGCAAGAAACTGGGCAGGAGCCGGAACCTGCGGTGCTAGCACAGAAAATGGAAATGCCAGAGGAGAAAATTCGTAAAATTCTCAAGATTTCTAAGGAACCAATTTCCATGGAAACACCCATCGGCGATGACGAGGATTCTCATCTCGGTGATTTCATAGAGGATGCCGCCACTATGGCACCGGTAGACGCCGCAGTTTTTACCAGTCTAAGGGATGTCACGAAAGCTATACTAGATTCATTGACTCCGCGTGAAGCAAAAGTGTTGCGCATGCGTTTTGGTATTGAAATGAATACCGACCATACGCTGGAAGAAGTTGGTAAACAGTTTGATGTAACCCGTGAGCGTATTCGCCAGATTGAGGCAAAGGCGCTGCGCAAGCTGCGTCATCCTTCTCGTTCCGAGCGTCTGCGTAGCCTTCTAGATACTGAGGGCTAATTGGATTTCGAAGATTCTTAGATTCTTGTTCTCAGATTGGGTCTGTAGCTCAGCTGGTTAGAGCAGGGGACTCATAATCCCTTGGTCGAAGGTTCAAGTCCTTCCAGACCCACCACAAATACAATAAGTTACATGATAAGTGCTATAAAATAATAATTATTTGGCACATTATTGGCACATTGACACAAAATCTTTGTTTCTACGTATAATTTCTGATACTGACTAAACAGTACAGTATTCCTTGGTTTTCATTCAAAATTTCACAGTTGATGTGCCATAACTGTGCCAGATACATACTATTTATTAAATATATGAGTACTACCAATAAGGTAGCATTAATAATCATTAGATTAAATATCCGTTGTTGTTTTCTCACGTTTGCTCTACACTTAGTCTATCTGTTTCATTTGGGAACAAATAGTCATGGCAACCTTCAGAAAACGAGGTGGCAAGCACCACGTTCAAGTAAGACTCAAAGGTTTTGAGCCAGCAACAGCAAGTTTTGTGCGCTTAGGCGATGCCAAAGAATGGGCAGCTAAAACAGAAACAAATCTACGCGCTGGCAAATACTTCGGACAGAGCAATCGCCATACATTTAATGAATTGGCAGACGAATATCGTTTACACGCTAAGGATGTGAAACGACTTAATTATTGGCAGGGAGTATTTGGTAATCTACGACTTGCTGAAGTGACTTCGGAGCGCATCAACAAGGAAATTAAAAAACTGTTGTCAGAGGATACGCAACGTTTCATCACACCAGCAACTGGTGACCCTGAAATTGATGCTAATCGGGAAAGGGCGAAGCGTACCGGAGCAACGGTCAATCGGTTTATTGCTGTGCTGTCATCCTGCTTGTCATACGGGGTAAGACTTGAGTGGACAGAACGTAATCCATGTGAGCGCGTTACTAAGCCAAAAGAAACTGCTGGCAGGGTGCGATTCCTGAGTGATGAAGAACGACCCCGCCTACTGGAAGCTTGTCGTAAGCATGATAACTTGTATCTAGCTGTGGTGTTGAGCCTAACTACTGGCGCTAGACAAGGTGAAATTATGAGTCTTTGTTGGGGACAAATTGACTTTAAGCGCAAAGTCATCACGCTGGAAAAAACAAAGAATGGAGATAAACGCGCACTGGCACTGGTAGGTGAAGCACTTACTATACTGAAAAATCGCTCCAAAATTCGGAGTATGACCGATGACAGGGTATTTCCGCCCACTGACCGAGCCAAGAAAGCAGAGTACCTTAACCTTCGTCAGCCTTGGGACACCTCGTTAAAAGAGGTGGGCATTACTAATTTTCACTGGCATGACTTGCGGCATACCGCTGCTAGTTATCTTGCTATGAGTGGAGTATCGCTGGTGGAAATTGCTAAGGTGCTAGGGCATAGAACACTTGCAATGGTAGCCCGCTATGCTCATTTGTCTGATGACCACATCGTTTCCACTGGTGAAAAACTAGCTGCACGGCTTGGGGTCTGAACATGAGTGAGATAATTCAAGACGGTTCTCGGTTTATTCAAATACCCGATGATGATGAGTCTATGTTTTTGCAACAAGCTGCCGAGGGCGAGATTGTCCTATTTGCCGCATTGAAGCCACACAGTGCAAAGCTGATAGCACATGGTTCGGTATCGACCCCAAAAACTGGAAAAAGAACACGAGCAGCTTGTCTTGTGCCGATGCTACCAAAATTTGCGCAGGAACTTTTGCTATTTCCCCAAGCAACTTTAACCGCATACCCTGCCGTACATCCAGACGAAGCAGACTTGCATCCTTGGGAAGACCATTATTTTCGGATAGATACGCCGCAGGAAATCAGCCGTAAGAATGTTTATTATGAATCGGCTGCAATAATAAGTGCCAATCGAGCTGATGAAGAAGTATCCGAAAAAAACAAACAACATGAAAAACCTTGGTTTATATCTTGCATCAATGACCCCGAACCAGAACAACCTTGGTACATCCCTGCGCGGTACATTGCTAGGTCGCTAGTAAAGAAAGACTCAACTCTGCTAGTTAAAAGTAATCTATTGTCTAAGAAGGTATCGGATTCACTGAAAAATGTAGGTATCTATAAAAGGGGAGGGAAGAAACCCTTTAATCCCGATACAATAAAAAAAGCACTTTCCAACATTAGTTTGGGTTAAAACTTTCAAACTTTCAGTGAAAGTTTTGAACTGAACCTACCCGAAAATCAATAAATTCGAAGTTCTCCTAGAACTTTTGCATTCTCTTGTAAGCGTTAAAGGTACAGGCATTGTGTAATCGTTACTAACAACAGCAATAGCTGTGAGGAAAAGACGATGACCACAAATACTGAACAACATACCAACAACACGCCCGCAATTCGTTCGGCATACCCTATCACATTGCACCATACACTCTACACTGTGGAACAATTTTCAAAAGTTGAGCCAGCGTTTACTGCTGCTGCACTTCGCAATCTAATTTTCAAGGCAGAGACGCGTCATTGTAGTAATGGGGAGATTCCAAGTAATGGATTGGTTGAATGTGGAGCGATTATTCGCTGCGGCAGGAAAGTCATGATTCACCGAGAACGATTCCTAGAATGGGTACAGAAGAAATGATAAGAGAAAAAACTCTCACAAAGCATCCCTACGCAGCGATTGAGCATCGCGTCATAGATAGTGATGCTTATGCTGACCTGACTTATTCTGCGCGTTCACTGCTGTTACTAATTGCCCGACAACTAACAAAGGGCAACAACGGACACTTGCAAGCGACTTATAGCTATATGCGTCGTTTCGGACTTAGCAAGAATACTCTAGGCAGAGCCATCCGTGAATTGATTTCACATGGAATGATTTATCGCACACGCTCAGGCGGCTATCAGCAAGGTGCGGCGCAATACGCTGTTACATGGTTGCCCATAATAAATAGACAAGGTCTCTTCTTGGATGGGTTTGTATCTTGCGGCTGGCGTTATTGGCTTTCTGCCGAGAAAAAATTAGACTCCCCAAAATTACGGCATACCCACCGCAAAAATGGTAAATGGACACCCACCACAACCCTCAAAAATGAGGTAAGTCGTCCCCCCAAAAGTGGGGATATTGAATTAATACCATGTAGGGGTAAGTTTTTATGGCATCCAGAATATGAAATTAAAGCACCCAACATTACTCACCTGACACTTGCATCTGACCGCTGTCAGTCCCTATAAAACATCCTAAATAGAGGCTACCATAAAGAACATACAAATTTCTGACAAGGTTTATAAGGAGAATAATATGACAATTAAAGAAAAAGAATTTAAAAAACCACGACCACAAACGCGTACCACAACAATGTTTTTGCATCGGGCAAAAACATCAAAAAATGCGATTCTTTGGGAAGATAAACGCACGGATGTTATGCCAAATTTTGACCGGTTACCACCCATTCTTAACTGGGGGAAGGTAGCTCCAGAAGAATCGGAAACCGTATCACATTTAAGCCAACTTCTCACAATGTTAAATTACTATGTACGGTGCTTTGAAGCAGACGTTCAGCTTTATGAAACAGCTGCCCATTCTATGGCCTACGCAAGAGATGAATTCGAAAAAAACAAGTAAGATAAAGAAGCCAATGGCGCTCTAGAGGTATTAGACGGATGGCCGGTTATAGCGGCACGTGATGGTGCAATGTTGAATAGTCATTTTGGACGCACTTTAGAAGGAATAGATGAAACGCTAGCATCAGCTCCAAAATTTGTTTCCTACGTAAATACGGATACTCGTCGGTCGGCCAGAAAAATGTTCAAATTAGCCTTTCCAAATTTCATTCAGATGCGGAATGCGGTCGCGCATTCAGGAGATAAAATTAAAAATGAAAATCGGCAACTGAAACATGCTTTTGTTGGTGCGTGGGAAAACAAACAAATTTCTTTTGTGGATGATGGAAACCCAATGGAGATGGTTTTAATAGATGTTCTAAACCAACGTCAATATTCTAACTCTATTGAGAAACAAATAACTTCATACGAAATTAGCCTGGAGTCGCTCAAAAAACTCAGCGCAGTTCGCGATAAAATTTATAGTGCGTTTCAGCCACTAACTAGAAAGCATAATTAATGGAATAGGGGTTGCCATGAATAAAAAACGAATTTCTGCTAAAAATAAGGGTGGGAGACCAGCTATTGAGATAACTGGCGAGTTACTCAAGGAAGCTGAAACACTTGGTAAACGAGGCATGACACAGAGCCAGATAGCGCAGGCATTAGGCATGGGTAGGGCTACACTGTATGAAAAGAAAGCAAGGTTTCCAGAGTTTTCAGACGCAATAGCGCGTGGCAAAGCAAAAGGTATTGCATCTGTTGCAGATAAACTCATGAAGCTATGCAAAAGGGGAGATAAGGACATGATTAAATTTTATCTATCCAGAGTCGCAGGGTTTACCGAGCGCCAAGACCATTCATATGTTAATCCCAACAGCTCACAGGATGATTTTCCTGTTAGCTATGTTATCAATTTCGTGGATGGTGATGAGGGAAATAGTTAATCCCTCTAAATCTAGTCTGTATTAGCGTTGTCATTTTTGCTTCTTTATCTCCCTTGATGTTAGTTCCATTGTTCCCTCCATCCTTTACGATACATACACGCACCAACCCCATATTCTTTTACTAGGGCAGTCTCTACATCACAATCACGCTTGTCACTCTTCCACATACCCTCGCCTTCAACATGACCATCCAGATGTGTCGACAGTAACTTTGTAGTTCATGGTCCACTAACCGTTTTCTCTACCCATCCATATTTCATTTTCATACACTCCCTAATCCTTGGTCCTATAACAAGGGGATTACTTGGAGTACCCATATGACTACCGTAAGCCACCGCCTCTTGTTCGCACATATACCAGTCTTTTTTCCCTTCTGCTTCACCTTTAGTTGGATGAATTAACGGTCCTGCACACCCCGTTAACAGTAATACCATCAATGTAATTAATAATTTCTTCATCATTTATCCTTACTAAATTGATATTTCAACTTCGGCAGGGCTGAATCAGTTATTAAGTTAATCAACTCGTGACCGCGCTTGCTTAACCATAAAATTATACTACGCCCATCATATGGGTCAAGCTCAACGGTCACTAATCCATACCCTTTCTGTGCTCTAGGTCCAACAGCTAGTTTCTTAGTGTTACGACTTGCTGTAGACTGCTTCAAACCGATAGCGTTGGCTATATCTTCCACACTGATAGATAAAAAACAGTAGAAACTGGCAACAAGTGTGAGCAATCAGTTTATTGATTAAATCAGTTATATGCTACGTTATATACATTAGTACTATTAAGAATTATCTAGATGTAAGTGTACGGTTTTTAACTATTTAGGAATAAGGAAGAGATAAATGAAAATACCGGCATTTTGTGACAAATGTGGAGTTATGTTTGTTGTTCCCAACGCCGAGACAGGGCCTGGGAGCGTGGCCTTTGTTAATTGCACTGGTGGAGCATGTCCCGCTTGCGGTGGCCAGGGACGCATCCCTGATATAACAATTGTTGGTGACGTGATAAAAACTTGTCTGGTTCACAGGTTGATGAACTGTCTCGTCTAAGAACGGTACTACATAAAGCACAAGAGAATAAGGAGGATCCAGATGTAGTTACTCAGAAAATTCGAGAACTATCTCCTAAGCTTGCCGATTACATAACTAGTAAACCAAAAATACTGCGCAATGCGATTATAGGTATAATTTTCGCAGGTTTTACTGTATTTGAAACGGATATAAATATAAATGTGGACCTGAATATTAATCAGACTACAAATAAAATTATTAACCAATTAAATATCGATGCGGATAAGGCAAACAAATTACAGCCAAAGCAGGAACAATCAAAAAAAGATGTTGGGCGAAATGAGCCGTGTCCTTGTGGAAGTGGAAAGAAGTACAAGAAATGTTGCGGAATGATTTAATGATTTTAGCCAAGTCCAGAAAGTTACGAGTAGCAAATTCGGTTTCCACGATATATGGATGCATATGAAAATAGTGCGGCCCACTTTTGGCACACTGAGAGATAAAAAACGAGAGAAACTGGTAACACGTGGGAACAATCAATTTGTTGATTCAATTGCTTTAGTTTGTTTCTGATTATGCTTGTTTGTTCATTTCATCCGACTCATAATCCCTTGGTCGAAGGTTCAAGTCCTTCCAGACCCACCATAATTTCAGTGACTTACAAAATCCTATTGCACAATAATGATGCGGTGTGACCATAATTGTGCCCAAATTTGTGCCCAAAATATTCCTATTTTTACAAACTAACAAGATTTTCCAGAAAGTATGATAAGTGCTGAAAGATACTTAACTATTCAAAATCGGCATGAGGTATAACATGGTGTAATGCTATGAAGGGACATGCAATGGTAATAAATATTTTTGAGGTGGCGCGGCGGTTTTCAAAATTAGTAGCTTCCATTTGGATAATTGGTTGGATTATTAAAGCCATGAACGAGGGCATGCAAGGCGACCCAATTGTGTTCGCTAGTGTGGTATTTGGTGGGCTTCTATTTATTTTAGTGTTTACGTGGGTAATTGGTTGGATCGTGCGTGGCTTCATGGGCATTCCAAGAGAACAGGATCAAAAAAATGAATCCGACAACCCAACGGCATGATTTTTTAGGGAACTATATACTTGACACCGGAAAATATTGTGGTATAATTCTCTTATCATGAGAGGAGGATGCCATGCCTTATAAGATCAATACTGCAATCAGTGTCTACCAGTTGATGGAAATGTTTCCTGACGAGGAAACCGCACGACAGTACCTTGAGGATCGTTGCTGGAAATATGGTGTGTCTTGCCCGACATGTCAAAGCCTATCGGTCTATACAAGATTGGGAAAACGAAAAGGGATGTATGACTGTCGAGGATGCGGCAAGCATTTTAGTGTTCGGACCGGTTCCATTTTTGAAAAATCACACATTCGACTTCACAAATGGCTCTATGCCATTTACACCGTCATGACTTCTCGAAAGAGCATTAGCGCTATGCAATTAAGCAAAGAAATTGGGGTCACGTATAAGTCCGCCTGGTTTGCGTTGCATCGGATTCGAGAGGCTTGCCGTGGCGATCTTACCCGTCTCTCAGGAATCGTAGAAATCGACGAAACGTATGTGGGCGGGAAAGAACGGAACAAGCACTGGAAGAAAGGGGATAAACCGAAAGCCGGGACAGTTGGCAAACAACCCGTCCTCGGCGTGAGGGAGCGTGGTGGCAAGACCGTGGCCCTGCCAGTGCCTGCGACGGATCGGCTTACGCTGTGGACGGAGATTCAAGAGGCGATAGAAATAGGCAGCACGCTCTATACGGATGACCATGCCGCCTATCGAGGCATTGAGCGTAAAGGCTATCAGCACCAAGCCGTAAACCATTGGCATTGAGAGCGTTTGGGCGGTCTTAAAACGTGGACTGAACGGCACATTCCATCAAGTATCCGTCAAGCATTTATCGCGTTATATTCATGAATTTTCGTTCAGGCTCAATGAAGGACGTTGTGGCCGGGAGACCATGCACCGCATTGAAAGCGTCTGTGATGCGGCCATTGGCAAACGCTTAACGTATCAGGGGCTTGTCCAATGAGCGCCGTAGGGACCGGCCTCTTGGATTCGGCTGTGGATGTGCTTTTTGCTCACTCCCCACTCGTTCACCGCTTGATCCAGGGAGACGCCACACTCCGTGCTTCGATCACGAGAGAAAGCGTGGATTTAATTGTGACCTCTCCCCCCTATAACGTTGGCAAAGCATATTCTGGTGCCCAACAAGATGATTCATTGCCCTACGACGCCTATTTGAACTTTTCTAAACAGTGGCTGACGAATTGTTTTCATTGGACGAAATCGACCGGTCGCTTATGCGTCAATGTCTCGCTGGATAAAAACAAGAATGGCAAGCAACCGCTTTCAGCAGACATCACGCGATTAGCAATGGAGGCCGGGTGGTGCTATCATGCGACTATTCTGTGGAATGAAGGCAATATCTCCCGTCGCACGGCATGGGGGAGTTGGAAGTCAGCCAGCGCCCCTCATGTCATTGCCCCTGTGGAAACCATTATTGTGCTCTATAAAGATACGTGGAAACGTGAGCGCCCTGGAAACAACGATATTAGCGCCGAGGAATTTAAGGAATGGTCGTTGGGGTCATGGTCATTCAATGGAGAGAGCAGGAAACGGATTGGTCATGAGGCCCCATTTCCAAGAGAACTGCCGAAACGCTGCATCAAGATATTCTCGTTTATCGGGGACACGGTGTTTGATCCGTTTGTCGGATCGGGCACTACTATGATAGAAGCGATTCGACATGGTCGGCAAGCCATTGGTCTTGAGAAAGAGCCCAAATATTGTGAGCTGACCAGAGATCGGATTTTCAAGGAATGCAATCTCTCATTGAGGAAATCCTTACCGATAAGGCAGGGAAAATCTACTGCACCGTGTTGGAGCAGTTAATCTATCAACGGCCCTCTCAAGATTGAGTCCGGGGAGGTGACTGGTCTCACAGCCTGCCTCCTCGCCAATACCGATGCCTATGACAACCTGCTTTCCACGCTGAAACAGCGAACATTTGAGTTAGCCAAACAGATTACCCCGTTACATCCGTTACATGGCAGTCCGGTAACAACTACATAAATCCCATTTTTTATGGGTAATGGGATGAGTTGATAGATAACGAGTTTATGGCAAAGTAAATACTGATCACGGGACACTTACAGATAAATAACTAGCAAGAATGGCAATAAGTCACATTTCTAAGAATCCCCATGCGTGATTAATTTGTTGGTACATTGAAAAAATAATAGATAGAACAGTCCGTAGTATGAGTTCTAGGCTATAGCGTGATTCCCGCTGCCTTTTAGAAAACGTTAGGTGTTTGCTTTGTGCCAAAAGCGGACTTTTTAGCTTATCGTAATGTACGATGAATTAACGATTGATTAGTTGCAGGTTACGTCAAAAGAGGATAAGAAATTCCTCGAATGGGATGAAAAGACGAGCACAACTTTAGAAAGTAATCTAATCAAATGCACTATAGACGACCCTAAAGGTTTAGCTTTTTCTAAGAGATAGTGGCCTAATTGTTTTTATATTTTTTAGAAATATAGGAGATATATATGCCCGAAAATAACACTCAGGATCGTGCTTGCGGTTCTATCATGGGCGCTTTTATTGGTGATGCACTGGCCCTCGGCCCGCACTGGTACTACAATCTTGATGAGCTTCGTCGTGACTACGGTGAATGGATCAGCAATTATACTGATCCCAAACCTAACCGGTACCATGCTGGTCTTAAAGCCGGTCAATTGTCACAGGCCGGTTTCATCCTGACACTTATGATTCGTTCACTCATCGATCGTGGTGGGTATGATGCGGAGGATTTTTGTCGCCGTATGGATAAGGAGCTTTTTCCACTGCTAGACGGAACACCGGTGAGCGGACCCGGTGGGTTTACCAGCCAATCAATCCGTGAGGTATGGAGACAACGGGTGCAGCAGAAACTACCCTGGGAACAAACCGGCAGTCATGCTGATACTACTGAAGCCATAGAACGTACCCTAGCTCTTGCCGTCCGTTATGCACTGCACCCCGATCAGCTCGCCACAACCATAGCCAAAAACACTAATCTAACTCAGTCTGATGAGATTGTAGTATCGATGACCGTCGCTTACGGCGCAGTGCTGGGTCTTCTGATTCAAGGGCATACCATCGATACGAAACTTTCTGGAAAACTCATGAAATCAGTAAAAAGTGGCAAACCGCCATTTCACGCTGTGACTCGCGATAATTTACAAACGCCAAGACCTGGTGATCCTGCCCCGCCCCGTGCAGGCCATTTTGCCTCGCCTGATGCCTTACTTACACCCTCTAGTATGGCCGCAGCTGTTGTAGATCCGAAAATTCGTATAGAACCCGCGTGGAAGGTATCGATCATTTACGGTATGCCCTGTGCCATTTATCACCAACTACCTGCAGCCTATTATCTTGCAGCCCGATTCCACAATGATTTTGAGTCAGCGATACTTCACGCCGTCAACGGTGGAGGGCAAAATCAGGCTCGAGCTATCCTTACCGGCGCTCTTGTAGGAGCCCAAACTGGCTTATCGGGTATTCCTAAACGTTTCATCGATGGACTTGAACAAGCAAACTTCCTTGGCAAATTGGTCGCAGACTTAGCTGCAAAAGTTGAGCTCTGTTAACAATTGTGATTAAAATCAAATTAGCAACGAATGAAAGCACAAATATGCACGGAACTGAAGAATAACCGGACGCAATAGTTGAATGACCTCTTTTTTATTCTCCTATTTCCAGTTATTTGATTTTCAAAGTATAGAAAGACAATTACATGTATTTGTATATTCAAGTACCATATTTATAAATTTCATCTTGCAACTCAATAGAAATATCGGGGGTATGAATAATGAAAAAATTAACTTTATTATCATGTATCGTCGCCGGATTAATCAGTACTACAATTATTGCTGAAACTATTTAGGGGGAAATTGGTGGTAGTACTGGAAAAGCAGTAGGTAGTATTACTGGAGGTGCTGTTGGATCTGGTGTTGGTGCGGGCGCAGGTGCTGTTGAAGGCACTCTAAAAGCCCCTGCTACGGGCGTTAAAAGTGCCAAAAATGTGTTAATGCAACAGGCCTGCCCGTCCTATGTACTACAGCAGGTGCCATTGACACCGTTGTTAGCCCCGTGCATGCCGTCATAAAAGGTACTACTGAAGGCGCATTAAAAGGTATGGGGTACTAGTCAACTATTTGATGTTAATAATAGTTGTAAAATTAAATCATGAATGTACAACTACAACAAAATTTAAGCCCGGCCTAGTGCCGGGTTTTTTGTGCGTATATGAATGATCGCTATTGCCACAAAGCAGATATTCAACGAATAAGACAATCGATTTGTTATGTGATTTTGGTGCAAACAACATTTGTATTTATCGTATTCCAAAGTTGGTCTAAACATGTGCCGTTAACTTCTAATTTGGCAATTTCCTCAATGTATAAAATCGTGGAATCAGGAAGACCACCATCAAATTTAAAAGCTCGAGAATTGATCCCAACGACAAACCCGCTCGAGTTAAACACTGGGCCACCACTTGCTCTACTTTCAATTAATAATGAGGATGAAAAACATTGTCCTTTGACAAACCCACGACCTTCACCAAATACTTCTTTCAC
Source organism: Nitrosomonadaceae bacterium (assembly GCA_965248035.1). GTDB lineage: Bacteria > Pseudomonadota > Gammaproteobacteria > Burkholderiales > Nitrosomonadaceae > BJGV01. Next base: position 705,194 of record OZ252054.1, on the reverse strand, counting down.
ACCACCTACTTCCCAATGAGATCTATTTTTGCAGTATTGATCCACACTGGAATCTTTTTTCTCGAAAATGCCTATACTTGGATCTACAATTGAATTTGCGTAAACAAAACTACCTATAATTTCATCAACATCTGGTGGTAAGCACTTTATTGCTACAAGTGTTAGATCAGGAGATAAACCTATTGCTGAAAAATCAACAGTAAAAATTGGGGATTTATGTAGTTGTTACCGGACTGCCATGTAACGGATGTAACGGGGTAATCTGTTTGGCTAACTCAAATGTTCGCTGTTTCAGCGTGGAAAGCAGGTTGTCATAGGCATCGGTATTGGCGAGGAGGCAGGCTGTGAGACCAGTCACCTCCCCGGACTCAATCTTGAGAGGGCCGTTGATAGATTAACTGCTCCAACACGGTGCAGTAGATTTTCCCTGCCTTATCGGTAAGGATTTCCTCAATGAGAGATTGCATTCCTTGAAAATCCGATCTCTGGTCAGCTCACAATATTTGGGCTCTTTCTCAAGACCAATGGCTTGCCGACCATGTCGGATCGCTTCTATCATAGTAGTGCCCGATCCGACAAACGGATCAAACACCGTGTCCCCGATAAACGAGAATATCTTGATGCAGCGTTTCGGCAGTTCTCTTGGAAATGGGGCCTCATGACCAATCCGTTTCCTGCTCTCTCCATTGAATGACCATGACCCCAACGACCATTCCTTAAATTCCTCGGCGCTAATATCGTTGTTTCCAGGGCGCTCACGTTTCCACGTATCTTTATAGAGCACAATAATGGTTTCCACAGGGGCAATGACATGAGGGGCGCTGGCTGACTTCCAACTCCCCCATGCCGTGCGACGGGAGATATTGCCTTCATTCCACAGAATAGTCGCATGATAGCACCACCCGGCCTCCATTGCTAATCGCGTGATGTCTGCTGAAAGCGGTTGCTTGCCATTCTTGTTTTTATCCAGCGAGACATTGACGCATAAGCGACCGGTCGATTTCGTCCAATGAAAACAATTCGTCAGCCACTGTTTAGAAAAGTTCAAATAGGCGTCGTAGGGCAATGAATCATCTTGTTGGGCACCAGAATATGCTTTGCCAACGTTATAGGGGGGAGAGGTCACAATTAAATCCACGCTTTCTCTCGTGATCGAAGCACGGAGTGTGGCGTCTCCCTGGATCAAGCGGTGAACGAGTGGGGAGTGAGCAAAAAGCACATCCACAGCCGAATCCAAGAGGCCGGTCCCTACGGCGCTCATTGGACAAGCCCCTGATACGTTAAGCGTTTGCCAATGGCCGCATCACAGACGCTTTCAATGCGGTGCATGGTCTCCCGGCCACAACGTCCTTCATTGAGCCTGAACGAAAATTCATGAATATAACGCGATAAATGCTTGACGGATACTTGATGGAATGTGCCGTTCAGTCCACGTTTTAAGACCGCCCAAACGCTCTCAATGCCATTTGTGTGCGCCATGCCCTTCACATATTCATTCGCCGAATGGTTTACGGCTTGGTGCTGATAGCCTTTACGCTCAATGCCTCGATAGGCGGCATGGTCATCCGTATAGAGCGTGCTGCCTATTTCTATCGCCTCTTGAATCTCCGTCCACAGCGTAAGCCGATCCGTCGCAGGCACTGGCAGGGCCACGGTCTTGCCACCACGCTCCCTCATGCCGAGGACGGGTTGTTTGCCAACTGTCCCGGCTTTCGGTTTATCCCCTTTCTTCCAGTGCTTGTTCCGTTCTTTCCCGCCCACATACGTTTCGTCGATTTCTACGATTCCTGAGAGACGGGTAAGATCGCCACGGCAAGCCTCTCGAATCCGATGCAACGCAAACCAGGCGGACTTATACGTGACCCCAATTTCTTTGCTTAATTGCATAGCGCTAATGCTCTTTCGAGAAGTCATGACGGTGTAAATGGCATAGAGCCATTTGTGAAGTCGAATGTGTGATTTTTCAAAAATGGAACCGGTCCGAACACTAAAATGCTTGCCGCATCCTCGACAGTCATACATCCCTTTTCGTTTTCCCGATCTTGTATAGACCGATAGGCTTTGACATGTCGGGCAAGACACACCATATTTCCAGCGACGATCCTCAAGGTACTGTCGTGCGGTTTCCTCGTCAGGAAACATTTCCATCAACTGGCAGACACTGATTGCAGTATTGATCTTATAAGGCATGGCATCCTCCTCTCATGATAAGAGAATTATACCACAATATTTTCCGGTGTAAAGTATATAGTTCCCTAAATATGATAGCTGTTATTACACTTGACGTGATTAGTTTAGTATTCGTTTTACTTTGACGGTAAGCATATTTTTTTGTTTTATCTAATTTGGAAAGCGGCAGTTTTAAAGCCTATAGAACCACCCTGATATGAATGAAGAGTTAATAGAAAGTACTACTAACAGCAACCTTCCCCATCACTTGCGGCGCGCATAAGCCTCTCTTTAATAGGATTAATGGCTGTGTTGCCTTTCTTACAGTATCATCATGCGCGCCCGATACCAGCATTTTACACTGAATATATTGCATTTTTTCTGGGTATGGTGGCGTTGACATTGTTTCTTGCTGGGCGTTATTGGAGAAATATTGCGTTACTGTGGATAGTCTTTGCGCCGCTAGGACTGTTTATTGTAATGTTGTTGCAGATGAATCTCGGTATGTCTGCATATTATGAAATGCAAATTATCGCGCTGTTTTATTTGTTGTGGGCAATGTTGTTGGTAATATTGGGCGCAGTGCTACAGAAAGAATTTGGATTAACAGTTATTAGCGTTGTACTTGCCTGGTTTTTTTGGTGGGCGGGGAGATAAGTGCAACGGTCGGCATACTACAACATTTCAATATTCATTCATTTCTTGATGATTTTATCGCTGCTAAAAATTTTGCTGCTGTATACGGAAATATCGGCCAAACTAATCATTTTGCTACTTATATTAGTCTCACGTTAGCCTCGTTGATTTTCCTTTTCGCTGCTGCCAGGCTGCCTATCTGGGTTGCTATACTACTTGCTCTACCACTTTTATTTGTTTTGTCTTTAAGTGGTTCACGAAGTTCTGGAGTATATCTGTTTGCAGTACTTATACTTTCGTTACTTCTCTACTGGCGTGGAACAGTTTGCACGGAAGGAAATGTGGCAAAACGTAGGTTACTAATAGCATCATTTCTCCAGATTACAGGTTTTGTATTGATGCAATGGTTGGCGCAAACGTCCTTATTCGTTGTTCCAACGGGGACAATAACTGGGGTTGAACGGATATTTGACCAAGCTTCCGGTTCATCGATTCGGTTTTATTTATGGAAAGAAGCTTGGCATATGTTTTTACAGGCACCGGTATTGGGGATAGGCACAGGGCAATTCGCCTTGCATCATTTTTACTTGGCAACGGTATTTCAGAACCCAGAAATTTTTGGAATTTACAACAACGCACACAATATAATTTTGCATTTGCTGGCTGAAACCGGTCTGACTGGAACGCTACCAGTAGTTGGCGGTATTGTGCTCTGGTTGCTTGGGTTATATAGCGTGAGGCGACAGTCACTTGATCTCGCATTATGGTGGTTACTAGCGCTAGTTGGAATTATAGGCCTTCACAGTTTGCATGAATTTCCATTGTGGTATGGACATTTTCTTGGGCTAGCTGCGTTTTTACTCGGAGCGGGTGAGACCCGTTTCATTTCGATGCGACTTCCCCACATAGGAAAATTGGTAACTTTATTGATATTGGTTTTAGGCTGGGGGGTAATGGTGACGGTGGAACAGGATTATCGCCAAATTGAATCAATCATGTCAGACCAAGATAACCAAAACAAATCGCTGATCGGTTCTAATAGTAGTGTCCTACAAGCGCTACATCAAAAAACTCTACTATCACCTTATGTTGATTATGCGTTATCGAGCGCAATGGAATTGAATCAAGAAAAGATTGACCTTAAACTGAAAGTTAACCAACGAGTAATGGGATTTAACCCGAGTGCCCCGGTTACATATAAACAGGCAATTTTACTGGCTTTAAACGGCGAACATGAGTCAGCAATAGAGCAGGCAGAGAATGCTGCTTTAGCTTATCCAAATGAACTTGTAAAATTCGCTGATTCGCTGGTGTTACTAAAAATTGAATACCCAAAGGTTTTGGAGCGCTTAGGAGATTGGGCAAATAAGAAAATTATACAAAAAGAGAATCAGAATATGCATTTGTAGGATCAATCTCGTCCGCTGCGGGGGAATATCGTGTTAAGGCTTCTGAACTATCTCTGCCAAATAAAACCCCCCGCCCGCATGTTCGCGGGCGGGGGTCTATACTTGCTAACCTGAATCAGGTCTTGTTATTTACAGGCTGTAGGGCGGTAGATCCATCCGTACCACCTACAGAGACAATCCCGGCCGCGTCACAGAACCATTCCTGTCCGTTTCCTGTGGCTAACCGCATGGTCGTGCTCACTAAGCCTGCACTCACCCCGGTAGCCTTAAATGTTGCGGTTACCTGGAATCCGGATGCTAGGGTTGTTGGAGTAACGCTAGCTATATACTTCCCGGATTGGGTAGTGATAAGTGAATTAAATTCGGTCGATGTCGGCCACGTTCCTTTATCAGCGTAAAACTCAGCAACTGGAGTTTTCACCCCACCCATCAGATTGATTGCTTCAGTGACTTGCGCCCGGGCGATATAATCCTGATAGGCCGGGATTGCCACTGCTGCCAAAATACCGATAATTGCAACCACAATCATCAGTTCGATCAAGGTAAACCCTTTTTGTATTTGCTTTTTCATGATAAGACTCCTTTTGTAAAAAAACTGCTGTTAAAGTTCTAGGTACTATTGCGAGGCCTACGATCTAGTTGTACCTGTATGAGGCGGCCCCACCCATTCTTCATTGCTGATTACATACCAAGCATTTTTCATGCTAACCCATGTAATAATGTGTCCTATATGCCCTAATTCATTTGCTTTATTTGCAAACCTGAGGGAGATATTTACTATCAACCCCATTGACAATGGCTGGCTTACAAGTCCAGGTCTGGGCATTTGATGTTGCTAGCTGCAATTGCTTGCCCCTAATATCAGGACTCACGCCGGCATTCTTCATGGTCACTGTTATCTCGAAGTCTGATGGGTTAGCTGCCGACATGGAGGCGACATACATTCCGCTTTGCTGGGAGATAAGGCTGCTAAACGCTGAACCGGTCGGCCAGATCCCAAGATTCCCGTAGTAATCTGCTATCGGTGTTTTGGTGCCACTCAAGAGATTTAACGTCTCGACCATCTGCGATCGGGCAAGGTAATCCTGATAAGCTGGGATCGCCACCGCTGCCAGAATACCGATAATTGCAACCACAATCATCAGTTTGATCAAGGTAAATCCTTGTTTTAACCTTTTTAATCCTATTTGTCGCATTGGGCACTTTCCACCTTAAAAAAATAACCATACAGTTGTTATCGACTTGTTACTGATTTAACTTTACATCGAGCAAATTTTATGCCAATGAAGTCCTAACAATTTTGTGATATTTTTTACTTGTTTTATATTGGGTAGAAATGGGTAGAAATGGGTAGAAATGAGCAGAAATGAGCAGAAACTGCTGTTTTTTGTCATGCGGCATTGTGCAGCATGCTAATAAGTAACCACAAAATTCCAATTAAAATACTGCAGAAGATTTAAGAATGTGAAGATTAGTATAAGTATACTTATACAATCAATAAGTTATAGTCTATGGCACGTAGCCAGGTATGTTTGATTCGTTTACGCTATCAATCTGTTCTTGATCGAGAAATTGTCTAGCGTAGTCCAGATAGACTTTCTCACGTACAAACACGTCAAACAAATCAGGATCTAGGTGTCCATTAAGTTTGGATTTGCCTAGAATATGAAGAGACTCGGTTAACGTTTTAGCTTTCTTGTAGGGACGATCTGGCGCGGTAAGCGCTTCGAAAATGTCGGCAATACCCATTACTCGTGCCTGTACTGACATTTGTTCACGAGTGAGGCCTCGCGGGTAGCCCTTTCCATCCATGCGTTCATGATGTCCGCCGGCATATTCAGGCACGTTGCGTAAATTCTTAGGCCAAGGAAGCGCCTCTAGCATCTTTATGGTAGTGACAACGTGGTGATTAATAATGTTTTGTTCTTCCGGCGTCAGTGTGCCAGTCTTGATGCAAAGGTTGTTTATTTCGTCCTCGGTCAGAAAAGAAACTTGTTTTCCAACTATGTCACGCCAAGTGTATTGAGTACCGATTTGTTTGATTCGCTCTTGAGATTCCGTTGTCATGGACTCCCCACCTATATTACATTCTTGAAGAAACTTACGTTCTTCATTCATTTGTGAGACACGTTCCTGGAATCGTTGTTCTAGCCCCACAGTGGCTTGCGCTCCAATGTCTGTGCGGGCTTCTAGTTTGGCATTAAGAAGTTCTATTTCGGCATCGCGCTTTAATACCTCAAACCGTATATCAATCATATGGATTCGGTCAAAAATAGTATGCAGTTTAGTGGTCTTATCTACCACATGTACTGGTGTGGAAACCTTACCGCAATCATGTAGCAGTCCCGCAATTTTCAGTTCCTGGCGGTCAATCTCAGTCATATGAAAATCTTTGAGTGGCCCAGCAGTGGTACGGTTGACAGCTTCTGCAAGCATCATGGTAAGTGCTGGTACCCGCTCACAGTGTTTTCCTGTGTAGGGCGACTTATCGTCAATTGCAGTGTTAATCAGCTTGATGAACGACTCAAATAAATTTTTCAGCTGATTAATAAGTTGCCGATTTGTCAGCGCAATGGCGGCCTGAGAGGCAAGCGATTCGACCAGATTTCGATCAGCATCCGTAAAGGGGATAATTGATTTTTCCTGCTTATGTTGTGCGTTGATGAGTTGTAATACGCCGATGATTTCATTCTCGTGGTTTTTCATCGGTACGGTTAAAAATGATTGAGAGCGGTAGCCGTGTTTGTTGTCAAAACTTTTGGTACCGGAGAAATCAAATCCATCAACTTTATAGGCATCGTCGATGTTGACGGTACAGTCATGTAGTGCGGCGTACGCTACTACCATGGAGTTATTAGGCTTCCCATCCTTACTGGTTAGTTTTACGGGATAGAACGGAATAGGTGCACCAGTGGTACCACCCATTGCAATATGAAGGGAATCAGTACGCATTATCTCAAATTTAAGAATGCGTTCTCTTCCTTCGCCTTCCATCAAGTAAATCGTGCCGCCATCCGCGTTTGTTATGTTCTTGGCAGCAACTAATATGGTTTCCAAAAGCCGTGTGGTGTCTTGTTCCTTCGACAATGCAATGCCGATGGTATTGAGTTCTTTCAGTCGTATCCACAGGTCCTCTGTGGTCATAGTGTTCATTTTTCCCCTTAGCTTGGTGAGAACCCAGTCGTGGCTTTATTTGATGCATACCGTACGTACTTGTTGCATGTCGGTAATACCTTCTAATACTTTTTCCACGCCGTCCTGCTTCAAGGTGCGCATGCCGTCACCGAGTGCGGTGACCAGCATTTCAGCTACTCGCGCATGTTCCTGGATGTTCTTTTTTTGCGCATCGGTAGCAATTAACAATTCATGCAAGCCTACTCGGCCCTTGTAGCCGCTGTCGCTACAAGCATCACAACCAGCTGGCCCATACAGCATGATTCTCCCTTTATCGTCGCCATACTGCTTTGTCCAGTGAGCAAGGATTTCCTTTTGGGCTACCTCGAGATTGGCTTTAAAGCGGTCAATATTTTTTAACTCCTCACAATATTCTTCAAGCAGCGCATTGATTTCTTGCTGGCTGGCGACGTGAGATTTCTTGCATTTGCATAAACGCTTAGCCAAGCGCTGTGCAAGTACCCCCAGCGATGCATCAGAGAAGTTAAATGGATCCATACCCATGTCCAGCAGGCGTATGATTGATTCGGTAGCGCTGTTGGTATGCAGGGTAGCGAACACCAGATGGCCGGTTAATGAAGCCTCAATACCGATACTGGTAGTTTCCTTATCGCGCATTTCACCCACCATGATAATGTCTGGGTCGGCCCGTAGGAACGACCTCATCACCAACGGAAAAGTGAGACCTGCCTTAACGTTCATCTGTACTTGGCGCAATCCTCTTTGCGTAATTTCAACAGGATCTTCAGCGGTCCATATTTTGGTTTCAGGAGTATTGAGAGATTTCATGATCGAATGCAATGTGGTGGTTTTACCGGAACCAGTAGGTCCACATACGAAGAACAGACCATAAGGTTTGGCAATGGTTGTCTTGAGTTCTTTTAAGTTGAGTGGAGTGAAGCCCATTTTGTCGAGCGGAATGGGCTCTCCTGCCGATAGAATACGCATTACCACGTCTTCCATGCTACCAACGGAAGGGATAGTGGCAACCCGTAATTCGATGTCCAGGGGCCGAATTTTCTGAACTTGATCTTGCCATCCTGCGGTTTACGTTTTTGTGAGATATCCATATCGCACATGATCTTGATGCGTGTCACTATTGGGTTACGATAGCTTGCAGGTATCTCAATGTAAGGCATTAACGAGACATCCCTACGGAAGCGGATTTGTGTTTTTGATTTACCAGGATAAGGTTCGATATGAATATCAGAAACACCCATTTTGTATGCATCAATAATGATTTTGTTGACTAGTTTTACTAACTCGTTGTCAGCTGCGGCTGAAACTTCCTCCGCTACGCCTGGAAGTGTTTCTTCGTCCTCAAGGCTGAGGAGCATGTCATCAATGTTTCCACTCTCTGATTCAGTCAAACTGCTAGCACCGTAGAACAGATCCAGAGTTGCTAGGAATTCTCGGGTAGGACAAACTTTGTAAATGATTTTGTGCTTAGAGAAAATATTGTTGACGATACGGGAAGATTTTATTTTTTCGGGATCAGGTGTCAGAATCACTAGCCCATCCTTAGTGTCGTCAATTGGTATCCAGTGATTGTTTGCGATGTAATCGCGCTTCAGATTTCTAAGCAAATCTGACGGCTTAATCCGCTCAGCCTTGAAAGGCTCATACTCCACCCCGAAAAACGAGGCGAGTGCTTTCCCAAGAGATGATAGTTTGACCTGAAACTCATCGATCAACACTTCTTCTAGTCCAACCCCCTTTCTACGCGCAGAACGCGTAGCTAGGTCGAGCTCTGCCGATGACATAACAGCATCGGTGACTAGGTAGTCATATTTGGACTTAACTGATTTTTGTTGAAGTTTTTGACGTTGCTCAAAAGCGATAGCTAATGTTTGGCAAAGCTCATTTACCCCATCCACAGCGGTTTGCGAAAATGGTTCATTGGCCTTGCTATTGAGAAGCTGAACTACGCCCAGCAACTCATCATCGGTAGCATTCAGTATAGGAGCTACCAGCATTTGCTTGGTACTATAACCAGTACGCTTGTCTACTTCCTTCTGAAAGTGTAGTTGCGGACTTAGCTCTCTTAGTTCTTTCTCATCGTAAACATCTTTGATATTGGCGACCTTTTTGCTGAGGGCGATGAAGCCGGCGATACTTTGGTTCGCAATAGGCAGCTTTAAGTCCTTGAATGAATTTAGCCCCGTTTTTACCTTAGAGATGATGCAGCTCTTATCTTCGCTGACGGAATAGATGGTCAGACGGTCTACATTAAACAAAGAACAAATATCCTTGCTAACTTCTAATATGATCTGGTCGATATTACTGGTGGCATGTATCTTATTAGTTACGACATGCAGACTTTTAGAGAAATCTAGCCTGGAGCTGATATCGGAATTATTATCTTGCGCAAGTTTATGTGGGCTAATTGTACTCCTAACATTACACTATTCAAGCGGTATGGAATGAAGGGAAGCAGTATCCAAGAATTCCTATAAATCAAATATTTGGTTATTCATAAGTCTGCGAGGGCTAAATTTCTTGGCATCTTCTTCTACTTCGCACATGATTATATCGGCCTCACCCGGATTTAAATGAGTGATATATATTTCAGGATTACGCTCTAGTTTGTTTAGGGACTCAGCCAGCATGCTTGCACAGAGATGTTTGGATGTGATCGCCAATTCCTTTTCTCGGTTACAAAAAGCGGTTTCTATAATCAAGTAACGCAGATTCTCGATTTTGTTGACTACTACCCAGAATGGGTCGTTAGTGGTGGTGTCGCCAGTAAAAACCAAGCTCGATTTACCAGAATCAATGTGAAAACCTACTGCTGGTACTACATGGTTGGCCGGGAGTGGCGTGATTCGACGCCCTTCCAGTTCCACCGTTATGCCCACGGAAATATTTGCATGGCGCATGTGCGGTTTATTTTTGTTGGGTATCTCAGAAACATCGGGCCAAATTTTCCAGTTAAACAAATGCTGTTTCAGAATATCCTGCGTTGCTTGAGTAGCGTGTACAATGAGCGGCTTACTACGCATGTAACCAACACTGTCTACTATAAAGGGGATAGAAGTTACGTGGTCTAGATGAGAATGCGTGACGAAGACATGGTCAATTTTGGCCATTTCATTCAAACTCAAGTCACCTACACCAGTGCCGGCATCAATCAGTATATTTTCATCCAGTAACATTGAAGTGGTACGAAGTGTCCCGCCAATGCCACCGCTGCAACCAAGTATCTTTAGTCTCATCTGTTAATTCCCTTAGTACCTATTCTTTGATTCTAAGCGTCATTCCAATAGCCTTTGACCGCCGGCACACTAGTGATTAGTCTACACCCAAGCACCTTCTTAGCAGTGGCCAAATAGATTAGATGGGAATAATTCTCCTAACTTGATCTATATCGAACATTCACGCCGAATCTTTACCATTACTTAATTACTATTTCATCAGCAACATTGGTATTTTCGAGAGCTGCATCACTTTGCTGGCCACCGAACCCAACAATAAACCCTTTACTGCTCCTAGTTTGCGCAGCCCAATGACAATCTGACTACATTGTTTTTCTGCTCCATAACGTACAATCATTTCCGCTGGGTCACCCACAGTAATGTGAAACTGGTAGGTAACGCCCGCCTTGTTCATTGCTTCACGAGCGGCTTGTAACTCTTTCATTCCTTTTTCCTGGTGGTACTGGTTAATGCTGTTTTTATCAATAAGCATGGGAGCATTCCCGTGTAGCGAGTATTGCACATTCAACAAATGGATTTCTGGTGCTTCCTTGTACCAGTCTAGTAGCTTGATAAAATTTAGGACCGCTTTATTGGAAGTGTCTGACCCATCCACTGGCAACAAAAATTTCATCATGACTATTCCTCCATGATATGGCGGTTACGCTTTTGGGGGCTGTAATGGCTTATTTGTGTCATTGGCCAGGTCAACCATAGGCGTTTTTCTTAGAGTTCTGGCCGCCAACCATTTACCGATCATTATTATCACAAGTACACCACAAACTGGGGCCAGCCAGTGCAAAAAAGCCGCATTGACATTGACCCATTCCTTGATAACAGTATCAGTTATCATCATATCACCAGCTATCCAGCCGAGCAGTCCGGCACCGATGGTGATAACGATAGGAAAACGATCCATCAGTTTCATTACTAATTTGCTGCTCCAGACAATAATGGGCACACTTATTAGCAGGCCGAAAACTACCAAACCGATGCTATCTTTGGCTGCACCAGCGATAGCGATGACATTGTCAAAGCTCATTACAGCATCAGCAATAATGATGGTTTTGATTGCACCCAGCAATGTGCTGCTGGCGTCTATTTCATGTTCACTGTCTTTCGGTTCAGGCTGAAGAAGCTTGATCCCAATCCATATCAGCAGCAGTGCACCGATAATTTTGAGGTATGAAATCTTCAGCAGGGTGAGAGCGAAAAATATTAGGATTACACGTAGGCCTATGGCACCAAACACCCCCCAGAAAATACCCTGGTTACGCTGTTTCTGCGGCAATCTCCGACAAGCGAGTGCGATCACAATTGCATTGTCGCCACCTAGGACAATATCGATAGCTATAATTTGCAATACCACGACCCAGAATTGTGGGTTAGCGAGGTCCATTCATTAATCTCAAAAAATGTAAATTTTATAGGGGGGCGAAAGCATATTAGTCTTTATTGCCTTATTGACGCCTTAATCGATTACTTTCGCTATGTACCAGCCTCCACTGAGACCTCAGCATCAGCTCCAATAAACTGTAGAATTTCATTCTTGCGCGAAATCGTGTCTTGGTATCCAAGTTTAATTAATGCTTGGCAGAATGGCTTTTCAAACAGCAAATAACTTAATAGCGTGGAGCCATCACGTCCCATAGCACCAATTGCACGGTATGCTAAACGCATAGTGCGCGGAAGAGTATGTGCATATCGTTCCGCGATCTTATTGATTGCCTCACTCGGAGAAATTATCATTGTCTCTATTTGACGTAGTTGCATGCTGTTATTTTCCAGTGTTTGCCTAGGAATTAGTTTGATAATTTTGTTGATACGTTGCAGGCGTTCTAAGTCGACATCTAGACTATCAAGAAAAATGCTGTTCATGACGTGCCCGGCAATCTGAGCCATTGGTGGGTAACTAGCTATCTTAACTCGATCGGGTCGCACATCTAGCGTATCGTGTACACCTATCACAAGTATTTTCTCTGCACCCAGATGTAGCGCCGGGCTGATGGGGGCGAGTTGGCGCATGGAACCATCGCCAAAATATTCACGATTTATTCTCATTGCAGGAAAAAGAAAAGGAATAGCGGAAGATGCCACTAGATGTTCAACGCCAATATTCGTAGAGATGCCGACTCGGCGTGCTCGGTCCCAAGGGGTTATGTCTTTTACGCCTTGATAAAATGTGACGGACTGGGCAGAGGTATAGCCCCACGCAGTAATACCTAAAGCGTGTAAATCACCCGACTTAATACTCTTCTGAATACCACGAAAAGGCAATCTATGGACAAGTAATTTTGTCAGTGGCGAATCATCTAGTAGAGAAATTGCACCATGCCTATTAAATGCCAATGAAGCTAGTAAACGTACACTATTGTACAACACGCCAATGGGATCAGAGCGATAAACCTGGTTGACATGAAAATTTTCCCACACTCCTACTAGTTGTCGTACTCCCTCGTGGAAAGTTCTAGCTGAAACTGCGAGACTAGCCGCATTTATTGCGCCGGCTGAAGTACCACAAATCACGGGAAAGGGATTGCGCGCGCCTTCCGGTAACATTGCAGCAACTGCACGAAGTACGCCAACCTGATAAGCGGCGCGGGCACCCCCACCAGTAAGAATAACACCGACTTTAGGTGGTAATGGGGAATGATGGCGTTGTAGCCAATCTCGCCATCTTAATTTCATTCGTCGGGGGCCAATTCTGCTTTTACCTTTTCTAGCGCATCGCGCAAGGTCTCTTCAGAAAGGTCATTCAAGCAGTTGGACGGCATCTCAGCCGCTTCGTAAGTTCCTTCTGGCAACTTGCTACAGTCTAGATTGGCGATGAACACTGCTGCTGCACCGGTCGTTTTGAGCAAGTTTTGACGTTCGCTCATAAGTATTTCAATTTCGGCGAGCAACATGGAGGTGTCTTGTTCTTTTAGTGTATGACGCATCGTCTTATCCTCGGTATGTAGGTGTAGTACATCAGAACATGCAATATACCAGAATCAGTGTATACATAAAGTTCAAGCACACGGTCATTTATTCCCCAATTTTATTATCTTGACGTTATTAAACTATGAGTACTTGCAAACCTTAGGTGGCCATGAGAGACAATTTTTCACTGAGTATTTCTAGGATAGTACCTTGCGCTAGCGGCCTATTGTCACTCAATAGTTTGTTTACAATGTATCGGAATTTTTCTAAAGAAATGAAGGTATGTTAGTAGTAATATTTCTTCATGGTGGGTAGGTGCTGGATCATCGCCCACTCATCTTCGATAACTTGTGCTGCGGAGCATATCCCAGCGTACCGCATAGTAATCTACAATGCTGATCATTTAATATAGGATTCGGATGGGACTGGTAAGAGCAACTGAGAAATCTAAGTGTATCGGATTTTAATTCTTTCCTACTTACTATTTACCATATCCTCCGGTCTTATCCATATTTCGAATTGTTCTGCTGTGACAAGACCTGATGCAATCGCTGCTTCTTTTAACGATGTACCTTCACGGTATGCTTTTTTGGCAATTTCAGCCGCTTTGTCGTAGCCAATGTGAGGGCTGAGCGCTGTTACTAGCATTAGAGAATTACTCATTAACTTGTGGATATGCTCAACATTAGCTGTTATCCCTGCCGCACAATTGCAATTAAAGCTCATTACGCCATCTGAGAGCAGGCGGACACTTTGTAGGAAATTGTGAATTATAAGTGGTCTCATCACGTTGAGCTCAAAATTCCCCATAGCTCCACCCATATTGATAGCCACATCGTTGCCCATTACTTGGCAGCATAGCATGATCATTGCCTCTGATTGAGTAGGGTTGACCTTGCCCGGCATTATGGAGCTGCCCGGTTCATTCTCTGGAATTTTCAGTTCACCAATACCGCAGCGAGGTCCAGAAGAAAGCCAGCGAATATCATTTGCAATTTTCATCAAAGATGCCGCAATGGTTTTCAGTGCACCATGTGCATTTACTAGCGCATCATTTGCAGCCAGTGCCTCGAATTTATTGGGTGCGGTGGTGAACGGGAGGCCAGTTAACTTTGCTAATTCTGCTGTTGTCCGTGTGGAGAATTCAATGTGAGTATTTAAACCGGTACCTACAGCTGTACCGCCAAGTGCCAGCTCACACAAATGTGGGAGAGATGAATTTAGGTGATTTATCCCGTGGTCAAGTTGCGAAATATAACCCGAGAATTCCTGTCCTAGAGTAAGTGGAGTCGCATCTTGCAAATGGGTGCGTCCAATTTTGATGACGCTAGAAAATTCTTTCACTTTGGCGGCAAGAGTTTGTCGTAATGCACGAATAGCAGGTTTAAGCTGATGTTCAATAGTTTGCATTGCTGCCACATGCATTGCTGTTGGAAACACATCGTTAGACGATTGCCCCTTGTTTACGTCATCGTTAGGGTGAATCTTGCGTGCCGCGCCGCGCTTACCACCGAGTAGTTCGGAAGCGCGGTTTGCTAGCACTTCATTCATATTCATGTTTGTTTGCGTACCAGATCCGGTCTGCCATACTACCAATGGGAACTCGGCTTCATGGAGGCCCTCTATTACTTCATCAGCGGCTTGGATAATGGCAGTAGCGCTAGCCTTGTTGAGCAAGCCCACATCGTGATTCACTTTTGCAGTAACACGTTTTACCAAGGCAAGCGCATGTATTAGCGCTAATGGCATGTTCTCGTTTGAGATCTTGAAGTTTTGTAGGGAACGTTGTGTTTGTGCTCCCCACAGTGCTGTGGCAGGCACTTTCATCATGCCCATACTATCTTGTTCTTCGCGGCAGTTCATGAAAATTTAAAGAAATAAAGTGAAACTAATCACGGATTGGTGCTCGCCAGTATCTACCGATGAAGCCCGTTTGAGCTAAAGTTTAGTTTCTGTATTTGTTGTGAAGGTAAGCTGTTCCAATCCAAATGCACAGTGTAGAGAATAAGGGATCTTGGTTCACAATTTGCCAAGAAACCATTTTGATACTTTCCGATTTTAGTGCTTGTAACTTTTGTCAGCAGATTTGATCCTTGGTTTGTATTCAAGAGTTTTCGAAAATACCTTGTACTTCAAGCAAATCGTGCAGGACCAAAACAAATTTAATCAATCTTCAAGGTGAGGCGATTCTTCACCTGGTTCTCCTGTCTCATGATCGATCCAGCTAGAAACACCAATCTCATCTTCTGCCTGCTCTAGGGTTTCACCAGGTTCGAAATCTGAGTCAGCGTTGTATTCAATGTCTTGAATGGCTTCAAGTAGGGTGGCAAAGGGACCAAATTCCTTTTCACTTTCATCTTGCCAGTAGTAACCATCAGGACGCTCTATGATCCGTGTATTGTTGTAATCGCGAGAAGTTGTTGGAATTGTGGTAGTCAAAATTACCTCGTTACCGTTTCTTAAGTGTTCTTAAAATGTGGATTAGGTTCCATATTAACTCTGCTTACCAATTTTTACTAGCGTAAATATAGAGCGCAAATGATTAGTCCACTATAGTATCAAACAGGCTCTATATATCAGAATCTAGACTACTTATTTCTGAACCACGCGCTCGATCTCCTTGATGCCCACATGACGTACATCTTTACCCTTGACCAAATAAATCACATATTCAGACATATTCTTTGCGTGATCACCGATGCGCTCAATCGCTTTTGCTGCAAACAGAATTTCTATCGAAGAAGAAATATTACGTGGATCTTCCATCATGAAAGTGACAAGCTGCCGAATTATAGAACGGAACTCTTCGTCTACTAGTTCATCTTGACGGGCAACTTGAGCTGCTTCTACTACATCAAGACGTGCGAAAGCATCCAGAGATTTTCGCAGCATTTCCATTGCGATATTTGCGACATGTCTAATCTCAATAAAGCGTGGTTTATTCATTCGGTCATCGGCATATATTAGTTGTGCCATACGTGCGATTTTCGCCGCCTCATCTCCCATGCGCTCAAGATCAGTAATAATCTTGATTACCATTATGATCATACGTAGATCATTGGCAGTAGGCTGTCGGCGTGCAATGATCTGACTGCAAATTTCATCAATCGATACTTCCATCTCATTAACACGGTGATCATCAACCACAACCTGCTCCATCAAATCTTTATTAGCAGTGGTAAGTGCCTTTACTGCGTGCTCGATCTGCTCTTCAACCAACCCACCCATTTGCAGTACGTTCATTTGTACTGACTTAAGATCGGCATCGAATTGTTTAGATATGTGTTTTCTGGTTCCCATTTCACACCTTTAGATTATTCAAAAAAATTATTTTTACAATATGTGTGGATTGTGACAGTTTTGCTATTACTCGAATTAGATATCTATCGTACGAATACCGTTGTCGGTGCCAAGTAGCAACACGTTAGCACCACGCCTTGCGAACAGACCGTTTGTCACGATACCAGTTATTTGGTTGAGTTTTGTCTCTAGCTCAACCGGGTTCAGAATTTGCAAACCATGTATATCTAGGATCACGTTTCCATTGTCGGTAATAAATCCTTGACGTAGAACAGGATACCCACCTAGTTGTACTATCTCACGTGCAACATAACTACGCGCCATCGGGATCACTTCTACTGGTATCGGGAATGTGCCAAGCACCTCAACCAGCTTGCTCTGATCGGCAACACAAACGAATTTTTTTGCTGTTGCAGCAACAATTTTTTCTCGTGTTAACGCCCCTCCTCCACCCTTTATCATGTGTAGGTGCTCGGTAATTTCATCCGACCCATCTATATACACAGGTAGCTCACCGACGTTATTCAAATTCAGCACCTCAATATGGTGGTCTCTGAGTCGCTGGGCCGTGCTCTCAGAACTTGCTACTGCGCCTTCAATTTTATGCTTGATCTTGGCCAGTTCGTCTATAAAATAATTTGCAGTAGAGCCAGTCCCTACGCCTACGATACTACCAATAGGAACGTGTTGGATGGCGGCCTGGGCAACCGCACGTTTTTGTTCATCCTGTGTCTGGGCCATAGTATCTCTGTGCATAAATAGTATGTCTTAGTTATTAGAATAGCTCTATCTGCAGATTTTAACAATTAACTCGTATACTAAGCATGTCTCCTAGCATGCTAAAATTCTTCAAAGATTATGATTCTTTAAATTTACGTATATATGAAAAACGATTATCTAGAAAGAATTCTTACCGCTCAAGTTTATGACGTAGCGATAGAAAGCCCATTAGAATTTGCACCCAGCTTGTCTGAGCGCATGAACAATCGGTTACTACTGAAGCGTGAGGACATGCAGCAGGTCTTCTCATTTAAGCTGCGTGGTGCCTATAATAAAATGATCAAACTTTCTCCCGAGATGCTTAAACGTGGCGTGATAACGGCCTCTGCGGGCAATCATGCGCAGGGAGTGGCATTAGTGGCACAGCGACTAAATTGTCAAGCCACAATCGTAATGCCTGTCACCACACCACAAATTAAGATGCAAGCGGTTGAAGCTTATGGCGCAACCATACTTCTTCATGGAGACTCCTATGATGAAGCCTATGCTCGCGCACTGAAACTCTCAACACAGAAACGAGTAACCTTCGTTCACCCATATGATGATCCTGACATTATTGCCGGGCAGGGCACTATAGGTATAGAAATCCTACGTCAACACACTGGACCCATCCATGCTGTATTTGTGCCAGTAGGCGGTGGTGGACTTATTTCTGGCATAGCTTCTTATGTGAAAAGATTGCATCTGGAAATAAAGATCATTGGGGTAGAACCTATTGATGCAGATGCCATGTACCAGTCACTAAAAAAAGGGCGCCGCGTTAAACTTGCTCAAGTAGGGCTATTCGCTGATGGTGTAGCGATTAAGCAAGTGGGTAAAGAAACCTTCCGCCTTTGTCGCAAATTAGTAGATGAAATCGTACTGGTTGATACCGATGCCATTTGCGCTGCAATTAAGGATGTGTTTGAAGACACACGCGTTATGTTGGAGCCCGCGGGGGCACTTTCCGTTGCTGGTGCTAAGGTATACGCCAATCGAGAGAAATTTCGCGATAAAACTTTGGTAGCAGTTACTTCTGGCGCTAATATGAATTTTGATCGGTTACGACATGTTTCTGAACGAGCAGAATTAGGTGAGCAGCGTGAAGCGGTGATGTCCGTAACCATTCCCGAGAAACCTGGTAGCTTCAAGAAGTTTTGTACCATGCTAGGAACGAAAAGCATTACTGAATTTAATTATAGATACGCTGATCCGAAAGAAGCGCATGTATTTGTCGGTGTATCAGTGCGTAACCGTAATGAGACAGAAAGATTGATTAAAAACCTAGAAAAAAATGGTTTGTGTACTGAGGATCTTAGTGATAATGAAATGGCAAAACTACATATACGCCATCTAGTTGGGGGGCGTGCTGGCGGAGTGAAAAATGAAATTCTTTATCGCTTTGAGTTTCCTGCTCGCCCCGGTGCGCTAATGAAGTTTCTAAATAGTATGAGCCATCACTGGAACATAAGCTTATTCCACTACCGTAATCATGGTACTGATTACGGTCGTGTGCTAGTTGGTATGGAAGTGCCACCTGGAGAACAGACTGATTTCAAGGCATTCCTTAATCAACTCGGCTACCGTTATTGGGATGAGAGTAAAAACCCAGCATATAAGTTGTTCCTCGGGTAGAGAAGGTAGAATTCTCATATGTACGTATCGAATTTTAGAATTTCTTAAAATTTTAGGCATTTTCAACTCAGACACTGCACCCATTTTTATCACAATTAGCATCATTGATTTGTGATTCTATGGGCGTTTCTGTGGATATAGTTTTTTCGGAAAGTAACGTTCCAATCGAGAATCCAAGCGTTAGGTCGCTTATATGACCGAACTTATGTAAACGCAGTTTACCAGCCTTATCGATCAGAATAAGTGTTGGGGTTCCCTGCATCTGATATGCGTGCATGGTTAGCGGCAGTCTTTGCTGATGATCATCGTACTTATCGATACCAATCGGAAAGCGAAGCCGGTATTCGTGAACAAATACTTCAAGCGCGTCACGACCCATCACAGAATGATGTTCAAAGACAGTATGTAGACCGATCACTGCAACCTTCTTTGGGTCGAACTCCTCGTATATTTTTTGTGCCTGTGGAATACCAACTTGTACGCAACCTGGACAGAGCATTTGGAAAGAATGGAGTACAATTACTTTGCCGCGTAATGAAGTAAGTGTGATTGATTGCGGCGTATTGAGCCAACCAGAAGTTTGTAACTCCGGAGCTAAGTCTTCATGACTATAAGTTTTAGTTTCTAGCATTATTGGGTCCAATGATGAGCTTCTGGCAGCAATGGTAGTCAGACCCGTCTCCTTCGTCAAGGAAGGGTTTACCCAGGTAAAAAGAGCAAGTAGTCATTCCTAATTTCAGTACAAAAATTGGTTTCATCTTATGGCGCCCGAGAGGAGCGAGTCAGTTAATGATGCTTTGGGCTAGGTTAAAGAACAATAATTTTACAATGTATGCAGGAATTCGAAGTCTATAAACTAATGCCATGCTAGAGTACAATTCTAGTTCGCAATAGAAACGATTTCGGCATACACAATCTTGACCACTCTGACTCTTACTCGCCCCGATGATTTGCATTTGCATCTGCGAGATGGCGAGCAAATGCGTGCAGTGTTACCTGACACTGTGAGGCGCTTTGCCCGAGCTATCGTGATGCCCAATCTCAACCCACCAGTAGTGACAACCGAAATAGCGTTAGCGTATAGCGAACGTATTCTTGCTGCTCTGCCAGCAAATATACAAATGCACTTCGAGCCGTTGATGACGCTATATCTTACTGACAATACTAAAATTTCTGAAATTGCTAAAGCTAAGGCAAGCGGCATGATACATGGTGTGAAATTTTACCCTGCCTGCGCTACTACTTATTCCGATACAGGAGTTACCGATATAGCCAAGTGTTTTGCCATACTCGAAATTATGGAGCAGGAAAGTATGCCGTTGCTAGTGCATGGTGAAGTAAATGACACCAAGGTAGACGTTTTCGATAAAGAAAAGATTTTTATTGATAGAGTGCTAATTCCAATAACTCAGCGTTTTCCAGAATTGAGAGTCGTATTTGAACACATTACTACCAAAGAAGCGGTAGAATTTGTTAAAGGAACATCAGGAAATATTGGCGCAACCATTACTGCTCATCACTTGCTTCTCAACCGCAATGCTATTTTTCAGGGTGGAATTCATCCGCATTACTATTGTTTGCCAGTGCTGAAGCGTGAAATTCATCACCTTGCCCTGATCGAAGCCGCTATCAGCGGCAATCCAAAATTTTTTCTCGGCACCGACAGCGCTCCCCATTCTAAAGACGCCAAGGAATCTGATTGTGGTTGTGCAGGTATCTACACTTCTCATACAGCTATTGAACTTTATGCAGAAGTATTCGAGCAGGCAGGTGCCCTAGAAAAATTAGACGCCTTTGGTAGTTGCTTCGGCGCAGATTTTTACAAATTACCGCGCAATAAAGACAGTATTACTCTGATAAAAGAAAACTGGGACGTGCCCATGGAACTAGAATTTGCGGGGAAAGCGTTGGTTCCATTACGAGCCGGGGGAAGCATGATCTGGAAAATACTTGACTGATATGGCTATTTTTCAGTGTCTTACAAGATATAAATAGGAATGATAAAGAGTAGGAGTAGAAAATTTACTTCGATTCTTCTTTAGCATCTTTCTCCTTATCGATTGAATTTTGTATCGTTTGGTTCTTTCCTTTCATTTTGTGTCCGCTAAAAACGCTAGGTTCTTCTACCTCTACATACCAAAGACAGCAGCAACCTGATAACATAGAAATTATAACTAATAATAAACCCAGGCGAATTATACTCATGACTTTTATTATGTACCCCTATATATGTGCCTGAAAGAGGGGCGTTCGGTATAGGCCTGCACGAGGGTTAAAGCTCTTCATGGAAGAGGCTTTCCTCTTGACTAAAAATTGAATCGAAGAGTTATCCGAAGAAGACGGGGCCATGGTTGTCGCAATGACCATTGTGTTGGTAATGTAAGTGGCCATCCACAAGGTAATCGACGTGATCTCCATGTGGGACCGCTTCATGGTCGCACCCAGAGTCATGTACGTGATCAGACGGGTGGTCATTACACGCGTGACCACCTGTACATGTAGCAGGATTGGTGGCAGCCACCGCCAAAACATGTTCTTCAATTACCTCATTCTTACCTTGATGATGTAAATGACCATCGTGTAGGTAATCAACATGATCTCCATGACGGATTGCTGTATGTCCGCATTTAATGCCATGAACATGGTTGTGGTTTAAGTGTGTGTGGGGTATAACTTTCTCCTGGACATTCTTGAAAAAACTTGAATTGCTTGTGTTAGCTCTATGGGTAGTTATTCCTAAGATGTTTACGTACCATGGCATAACCTGGAATCTTAGTTTTAAATTCTTAATCTGATTCTAATATGTACATGGTTGGGTAATTTCATAGATACATTCATAGATACATTATATGCATACTACAAATAATCGAGTAGTTTTTCAAATGATAAATTATATTTTTCTAAACTCTGGCTATAAGTTGTTTTGGGTTTCTGGCTAAGCTTTTTTTGCCGCTTGATATAAAGGCATCACTCTTGGCACATTCAGTCTGATGTTTCGAATACGTGATGAGCTAGACGGGTGGGTGCTAAGGAATTCTGGTAAGTTACCCTTGGTAGCTTCACTCATCTTTCTCCACACGCTCACAGCCGCATTTGGATTGTATCCAGCACGTGCCATCAACTCAAGGCCCATTAAATCTGCTTCGGTTTCGTGAGTACGGCTATGCGGTAAACCAAAAGTCACATTTGCAACCATACCTGCTAAGTTAGCACTCTCTTCGCTCAGTCCCAGTGCAGCAGCACCCACACCCACGATAGCTTGTTCGGCCATCTGTTCTGATATGCGCTCACGTCCGTGCTCACGAAGCGCATGGGCGATCTCGTGACCCATGACTGCAGCAAGCTCATCATCACTTAGATTTAGCTTCTGTATAATTCCTGAGTAGACCATGATTTTTCCACCTGGCATGCAGTAGGCATTGAGTTGATCGTTATTTTGAACGTTTACTTCCCAAGCCCAGCTAAGCGCATCCGGACGGAATACTGCTGTGTGCGGAATTAGTCGATTTGCGATCGATTTGACCCGCGCATACTGTTTCATATCTTTGTTCAGCACACCTCGCTGCTGTGCTTTAGTTATCTCCTGTTGGTAGGCAGTTGCTGCAGAGGCTTGCACTTGCCTTTCAGACAGGCCACTGAACATCCACTGTGTGCGGTTCACACCCACCCTACCGCTACTAGTCGTATTGACTGTTTGGCAGGCAGCTAATGTAGCAAGCATCAACAAGATCAAAAGTTTTTTCAACATTTCAACCCTCATAAAATTATTGGTTCCTGTAATCTTTCTGAGATACATGCCAGGTCTTATTGCTACCTGTATTCTATCCTAGCAACGGTCTGCCTCTATTGGTTCAACCTAGGAACTACGGCATGTCTGAAGTGATATACATATATGTTGAGCCTGATAAATCTAAAAAAAGTGTGTCCAATTTCATTGTTCTAGCAATTGATCAATTATGTGCGATAAAACCAAAGGCCTTATCATGCACGTACACAAGTTTACATTCTTCGATGTATTTGGCGTCATGAATTCTTTCGCCCTTAATATAACCCGTTTGACCTTTACTTAAGAAAGTGCGTTCTCCATCGGGAATGAGTCCAGCTGGTCCATTTGTAAAGAACTGGATAGACATTCTTCCTTCAATGACAACGGTCATATCATCACCTGGGTGTGAATGTGGGGGCTCTTCTGTACCTGCTTCCCATTTCTCCAGCATTACTTCCACTCCGGTCGGGTTGGTCGGGAATGTAGTTCTTAGTGTGAATCCATCTGGAGTATTAGGAATAGAGATGTGGTTATCCCAAACAGCACTGGTTTCAGAAGTGACCTCATTGTTCTTGCCAACGTTGTTATTAGACATGAGCGATTCTCCTATTTTTGACCAACTTAGTTATTAAGTGAATAGTTATTAAGTGAAAAAAAAGTCTGAGTATAGCGATTTCACAGTGTGATATTTTTCAAATAGTGAATGCTTGTATGAGTATACAATTTGGCCAGCTGTAAATAGTTATTTAGTAGCTAGTACTTTATACCAAAACCCAATATGTCAAACGTTGAGCTGGCATTGACTGTATCGTATAGTAGTTTAACTTTTTCGCTATGAGGTATGGAGATTCAGGGATAGTAACCTTAATGCGCTACATTTGTGTTGCGGAGTAAAATCGAGTTGGAAACAAGAAATTCCACTTAATGTCTAGGAGTAGGGCAGGACAATATGAAAGTGAAAGCAATTTTATGCAAACAATGGGGCCCTCCTGAAAACCTCCTAGTTGAAAATATCCCCTCACTCAAGGCTGACAAAGCACATGTAATTGTTAAGGTAAAAGCTTGTGGTGTCAATTTTCCAGATACCTTAATTATTCAAGGCAAGTATCAGTATAAGCCGGATTTGCCATTCTCACCTGGAGCTGAAGTTTCAGGTGTAATTAAGGAGCTGGGCCAGGGTGTCAGTGGTGTTGGGGTCGGAGACCGTGTTTTTGCCTTTATCGGATGGGGTGGTTTTTGCGAAGAAGTATCAGTACCGGTAGATAAGATTATTCATATGCCTGAGGGGATGGAGTTTAAAACCGCTTCAGCTTTTGTCATGACATATGGAACCTCATATTACGCACTTAAACATAGAGCCCAACTTAAGTCTGGAGAGACACTACTAGTACTAGGAGCTGCGGGTGGAGTGGGGCTTGCAGCGGTAGAACTTGGAAAAATAATGGGCGCACGTGTTATTGCTTCAGCTTCATCTGATGACAAGTTAACGGTGTGTAAAGAATATGGTGCGGATGAATTGATCAATTACTCTACTCAGAACTTTCGTTCGATCATTAGTGAAATTACGAATGGTCAAGGAGTGGACGTCGTCTGTGACCCTGTCGGTGGTAATCTCTCTGAGCAGGCATTGCGTTCGACAGGCTGGAAAGGGAGATTCTTAGTAATAGGTTTTGCGAGCGGCGAAATTTCCAGGATCCCACTAAATCTTCCGCTGCTCAAGGGTAGTTCTATTGTTGGAGTATTCTGGAGTGATTTCATCCGACGAGAAAAAGAAACCTACGCTAACGTACTGCAAGAGTTGACTACATGGTATGTGCAAGGCAAGCTAAAACCACTAGTCTCGAGAATTTATCCCTTAGAACAGGCAACTCTAGCTCTCAACGACATAGTGCGACGCAGAGTGACGGGGAAAATTGTGCTAGTACCGTAAAGAGTGCTCTATGTACGATTTTGTTTGCTAGATTTAGCTGGCATGTCCGGTTTTCTATTGGCCCAAACGAGCATCCACACTCCGGCGACGATCATTGGCAGCGAAAGCCATTGGCCCATGCTGACACCCAATGTCAGTACACCCATGAAGCCATCTTCTGGTTCGCGGAAAAATTCAGCGATTGAACGGAATATGCCATAGCCGATCAGAAACATACCCGAGACAGCGCCTACTGGTTTTGGTTTGGCTGAATAAATCCATAACAACACAAAAAATGCCACCCCTTCAAGTGCAAATTCATAAAGTTGGGAAGGGTGGCGAGGGAGTGCGTCCACGTTGGGAAATACCATCCCCCAGGATACGTCGGTGGGTCGTCCCCATAGTTCAGCGTTGATGAAATTGCCGATGCGACCTGCGCCTAGTCCTAGCGGCACTAGCGGCGCAACAAAATCTGTGACGGCTAGCCATTGCAATTTATACTTGTGTGCCACTAGCGCCATCGTAATTATTACACCTAGAAGACCGCCGTGGAATGACATACCGCCTTTCCACACTGCAAGAATTTCTAGTGGCTGTTGTAAATAGTGACCGAACTGATAAAACAGCACGTGACCTAAGCGACCACCGAGTATTACTCCGAGCATGCCATAAAATAGCAGATCGTCAAGTAAGACGTTGTTGAAGGCCGCTTGTGGATTGCGCTTGATGTGATGACGTCCCAGTAGTATAAACAGTGCAAATCCGAGCAGATACATCAGTCCGTACCAGCGAATAGAAAGAGGCCCAAGATAGATGGCGACAGGATCAAACTGCGGGTGAACGAGCATAGGTCTCAGCTTCAATTGCTGTAAAATGTAGATTATACGGCAAGCGTGTTCTCTACAAAGCTAAACACGAAAGAGAGAGAATATGCAGTCAAGAGTTTCTAATATATTCCAGGAGTAACCATGCCAGACAACAAACGCAGCCAAGCCATTACCCAAGGTGCGCAGCGTTCTCCCAACCGTGCCATGCTGAGAGCAGTGGGTTTCAACGACAAAGATTTTAACAAGCCCATAGTAGGTATAGCCAACGGTTTTTCTACCATCACTCCCTGCAATATGGGATTAAACGAGCTGGCTACAGATGCTGAAAATGCATTGAAGCAAGCAGGTGCGATGCCACAAATCTTCGGTACTATCACCGTATCTGATGGTATTTCTATGGGAACAGAAGGCATGAAGTATTCACTGGTATCACGCGAAGTTATTGCAGATTCGATTGAAACCGCAGTACAGGCAGAGAGCATGGATGGTGTGATCACTGTTGGTGGTTGCGACAAGAACATGCCAGGCGCGATGATTGCAATCGCACGGATGAATATTCCATCAATTTTTGTTTACGGTGGAACGATCAAACCTGGTCACTATAAAGGACAGGACCTAACCATTGTCAGTGCTTTTGAAGCAGTTGGGCAGTATATTGCACACAATATAGACGAGAAAGAATTGCTTGAAGTGGAACGTCATGCTTGTCCCGGTGCAGGTTCCTGTGGAGGCATGTTTACTGCTAACACCATGTCGTCCGCATTTGAAGCGATGGGAATGAGTCTGCCTTACTCTTCAACTATGGCAGCGACGGATGAGGAAAAGCGTATGAGTGCCATTCGCTCTGCAGAAGTGTTGGTCAACGCTATTAAACATCAAATTTTGCCGCGCGACATCATTACCCGGAAATCTATCGAAAATGTTATTGCTGTTATTATGGCAGTGGGTGGCTCGACAAATGCAGTACTGCATTTTCTTGCAATTGCCCATGCGGCCGAGGTGGAACTTACTATCGACGATTTTGAGCGCATACGCGATAAGGTGCCGGTGTTGTGTGATTTAAAACCTTCTGGACGTTATGTCGCCACCGACTTGCACTCTGCGGGCGGTATACCACAAGTAATGAAAATACTGCTCGCGCATGGTTTGCTACATGGGGACTGCCTGACTATTAGCGGCCAGACTGTTACTGAAGTATTGCAGGACATTCCTGCAACTCCTAGCAAGGATCAGGATGTTATCAGGCAATGGGATAACCCTATGTATGAGCAGGGACATCTCGCTATACTTAAAGGCAATCTCTCTACCGAAGGCTGCGTAGCCAAAATCACTGGAGTAAAAAATCCGAAAATTACCGGCCCGGCAAAGATATTTGAATCGGAAGAAAGCTGCATGGCTGCCGTAGTGGCACGCAAAATCCAGCCTGGGGACGTGGTGGTAATACGCTATGAAGGCCCAAAGGGTGGTCCAGGTATGCGTGAAATGCTCTCACCTACCTCTGCTCTTATTGGTGAGGGGCTAGGAGATTCTGTAGGACTTATCACCGACGGGCGTTTTTCAGGTGGCACCTACGGCATGGTAGTTGGCCACGTTGCGCCCGAAGCTTTTGTTGGCGGGGTCATCGCGCTGGTACATGAGGGAGATTCAATCACCATAGATGCAGAAAACAGATTGCTACAACTAAATGTTTCTGAGGAAGAAATTGCTAGTCGCCGTGCCAAGTGGCAACCACCCAAACCGCGTTATACGCGGGGGGTACTGGCAAAATACGCAAAACTGGTTTCCACTGCCAGTAAAGGCGCAACAACGGACTAATCGTGGTTAACAAAGTTTTAAGTTATGCCCAATCATCTCGCCCACGAAACCAGTCCTTACCTTCTACAGCATGCTTACAATCCTGTAGACTGGTATCCCTGGTGTGAGGAAGCGTTAGCGTTGGCTCGCACTGAGAACCGGGCCATACTTCTTTCCATTGGTTATTCAGCTTGCCACTGGTGTCATGTCATGGCGCATGAATCTTTTGAAGATGTAGAGGTCGCCGCAGCGATGAATCAATACTTTGTCAACATTAAGGTTGACCGAGAAGAACGTCCCGACCTTGATCAGATCTATCAGACAGCTCATTACATGCTGACCCAACGTAACGGGGGCTGGCCACTAACTTTGTTTCTAACTCCTGACCAGAAACCATTCTTTGGTGGCACTTATTTTCCTAAAATTCCACGCCATGGTCTGCCAAGTTTTCTTGATTTGTTGCCTCGCGTTGCTGAGGCTTACCATGCTCGTCGCATAGAAATAGAACAACAAAGCGCCTCGATGTTGAAATCATTTGCAAATATGTTGCCGTCAAAAACTCCACTTGTGTCTAAATTCTCAGAACAACCCCTGAACCAAGCGCTTGTTGAGTTAACGGAAAGGTTCGATTCTGTATATGGGGGTTTTGGGAATGCACCAAAATTCCCTCATTCGGCAGAACTGGAATTTTGTTTGCGTCGTTACATGACTACAAATGATAAACAAGTTCTTCGAATGGCGTCACATACACTTGAAAAGATGGCAAGAGGAGGTATCTATGATCAGCTCGGTGGTGGTTTTTGCCGTTACAGTACAGATCAATACTGGAGTATTCCACACTTCGAAAAAATGCTTTATGACAATGGGCCGCTACTGCGAATTTACACTGATGCCTGGCTTATCACTGGAAATTCCCTGTTCAAGAAAATTACGGAGGAGACTGCAAAATGGGTATTACGCGAAATGCAGTCATTGGAAGACTCAGGGGGTGGTTACTATTCCACACTGGATGCTGATTCAGAGAATGAGGAGGGAAAATTCTATGTATGGGATCGCGATCAGTTAATAAATATTTTGTTTCCAGAAGAATATGCTGTAGTTGCACCCTACTACGGTGTTTTGCGATCTCCCAATTTTGAGAGCAAGTACTGGAACCTGGAAATCATTCAACGGCTTGCAGACGTTGCCAAGGCTGTTGGTATCAGTGAGGATGAAGCACAGAAAAGGCTTGCGTCTGCGCGCATAAAACTTTTAATTGAGCGAGAATCACGCGTGCATCCAGGTCGTGACGAAAAAATTCTTACTAGCTGGAACGGGCTTATGATCAAGGGCATGGCTCATGCAGGTCGTATTTGTAGACACAGCGAGTGGGTGCATTCAGCTGCTCATGCGGTAGATTTTATTCGCTCAACAATGTGGAGGAACGGGCGCCTGTTAGCAACCTTTAAAAATGGGAACGCACATCTCAACGCTTATCTTGACGATTACGCATTTATGTTGGATGGCTTGCTTGAGTTAATGCAGGCAGAATTTCGTCAATCTGACTTGGACTTTGCCATAAAGCTAGCTGAAGTATTATTGGAGCAGTTTGAAAGCAAGCAAACAGGTGGCTTTTTTTTCACCAGCCACGATCACGAAAAACTCATACATCGTCCTATGCCAGGTCATGACAATGCTACACCTTCGGGAAATGGCGTGGCTGCATACGTCCTGCAGCGTCTTGGTCATCTAGTTGGCGAACCACGTTATTTACAAGCAGCGGAGAATGCATTGAATATGTTTTATTCTGCCATGTCACTTCATGCCAGTTCTTATTGCAGCTTAATGATAACGCTGGAGGAAACACTCACTCCGCCGCAAATAGTTGTTCTTCGTGGTCAAGAATCTGCCCTCACGGAATGGAGAAATGCACTACAAAATAGTTCGCCTTACACCCTTGTGTTTGCTTTGCCAACAGAACTTGTCGGCTTACCACCTAGTTTGAATAAGCCTTGCCCAACCGATAAACCTGTCAACGCCTGGGTCTGCCAAGGCGTTATATGTCAGACGGAAATTTCTGACTTGCAGGAATTACAGCAGGCGTGCAAGTTTCAGGGTAAAATATGAACCTCTTTATCACTTTACTAGGAGCAAGTAAATATGAAAGCTGTCTGGATGGGAGTAGTTGCAGCATCGGCCCTTTTGCTGGTCGGAGCCGCGCAAGCGAATCAAGACTTAGCCAAAAGCAGTGGCTGCTTGGCTTGCCACACGGTTGACAAGAAACTGGTTGGGCCTGCATACAAGGATATAGCAGCCAAGTACAAGGATGATTCCGGCGCCGCAGCCAGCCTGGCTGAGAAGGTGAGGAAAGGAACCAAGGGTACTTGGGGTCCGATTCCTATGCCACCAAATGCAACCGTTAGTGATGCCAATATTAAATCCTTGGTAGAGTGGATTCTAACACTTAAGTAAACCTGGTTTGCTTCAAAAAAGCCGACGTGTTAGTGCGTCGGCTTTTTTGTTTTCTACATGCAGGAAAGTAGAACAAGGAATAATTATGTTATGTTACAAAATTCTATTTTAATACCGGAATAAATTCAATTTAAAATTATGAGTTGGTTTTTAACAAATCTAGTGAGCGCTTTCTTGTTGCCTCCACTGAGCCTTATTGTTTTAGGCGCAGTGGGAGTACTGCTTTTCAAGAGTCGTCCGGTACTGGGTAAGTTTCTGGTGGTTGTTGCACTTACTCTGTTTTACATACTATCTGCTCCATTTGTTGCAGACACTGCGTTGCAAACACTGGAAACATCAACTACATCTAGCCTTGCCAATATAGAGGTACAAGCTATCGTGATACTAGGTAGCGGGACCTATTTCAAGGCTCCGGAATATGGTGGTCATACGGTAAGCCGGTATGGACTAGAACGTATCCGTTATGGAGCACACCTGCATCGGAGTACAGGCAAACCATTATTAGTGACGGGAGGTGGCCCGTTGGGCATTGGTTCTTCCGAAGCAGAACAGATGAAGTTGGTACTGGAAAACGATTTCCATGTTCCAGTGAAATGGGTGGAAAATGCTTCAAATAATACTCGCGAAAATGCCTATAAAAGTTTTGCTGTCCTAAAAAGGGATGGAATTACCCATATCGCGTTAGTTACTCACGCTTGGCATATGCCAAGGGCTATTAGGGAGTTCGAGCGGGCTGGGTTCAAAGTCATACCCGTTTCTACCGCATATACCACCAGGTACAAGACCGATCTGCTAGCATTTATTCCCACTGCTGGAGCATTGCTGAAAAGCAGGCTTTTTTTACATGAAATTATTGGAATGTTATGGTACTGGTTAACTCCAGCCCCCAATCAACCTTAAAGTTATTGTTCTCGAAAGCGAAATGCTGTTTTCAATATAAAATAATACTTGGAAATCCACGAGCGAAGGATGGTCATGAAAATGTTCATTAAATGGAATGATGGAGTAAGTTTTCTGGGAGAAACGGAGAGTGGCCATACAGTTCTAATGGATGGCGCACCGGAAGCGGGTGGCAAGAATCTTGGATTACGTCCGATGGAAATGGTATTAATGGGAACTGGTGGTTGCACTGCTTTCGATGTGGTAATGATCTTAAAAAAAAGTCGCCAGGATATTAGTGATTGCATAGTGGAAATTGAAGCAGAGCGAGCAACGGAAGACCCCAAGGTATTTACCCGCATCCATTATCACTTCATCTTGACTGGGAATAATCTGAAGCCTCAGCAGGTGGAGCGGGCGATCAATTTATCTGCAGAAAAATACTGTTCGGCCTCAATCATGCTTGGAAAGACAGCAGAAATGACGCATGATTTTGAGATCGTGAGAAGATAAAATCTTTTCGTCAAATCCAATATGTTGTTTGGGTCATCACTTTCGAGCCCAACTTCATTACTAGCTTGACTGGTGTTGGCAATTCTACACCACCATGAGACATGGCAGTGGTGGCGTGGCCTCCCTCGTCAATTTGCATTTGCGCAACGATGGCACGGCTTTTTTTGTCGTGGTGTGGCAAGCGCTGTAAGTGCCCGGCTAGATGAGCTTCTACCTGGCGCTCTGTTTCAGCAAGAAAACCTAGATTCCA
This sequence comes from Nitrosomonadaceae bacterium, assembly GCA_965248035.1. Lineage (GTDB taxonomy): Bacteria > Pseudomonadota > Gammaproteobacteria > Burkholderiales > Nitrosomonadaceae > BJGV01. The sequence goes on along the minus strand of OZ252054.1, from coordinate 673,607 downwards.
TTTGTCACCAAGCATGCCCGCTACCGCACCAATGGCGAATGACCCGCTATACCATAGAGGATTCAGTAGGCTCTTACGTCCACCCAGTTCTGCAATGCGTCGTTCTGTCCAGGCGAGATGCTCAGTCTCTTCGCATGCAGCCTGATTTAAGTCTTCTTGTACTTTAGTGTTCCCCGTAGTGAGTGCCTGTCCTTGATATAGTGCTTGTGCACAAATCTCTCCGGTATGATTGACACGCATCAGGGCTGTGGATTTACTTTTCTCTGCATGGGTAAGTTCTGTTTCTGAAAAATCATTCCCAGGAACCATACGTATCGTTTGCGCAGGTGTCAGCAGCGTGCGTAGTGCACTGTCGAAACCAATGATAAATTTTTCAATTCTCAGCATGAAGATTCCTGAATGGGCAACAGAGTTAAAATAGCATATTCATCTGTCGTGCCAATAGTGTTACCGGATGTAGTACTTCGATCTCCGGATTTGTATTTCTCAGCGCACTAGAAATATGCATTGTGCAGCCAATATTTGAAGTAACTAAAAAACGTGTGTCGCTATTGTTCAACGCGGTTATTTTATCATTTAGGAGTGTTTTTGCCATCACCGGTTGATCGAGGAAATATGTTCCAGCAGCACCGCAGCACTGATCATTACCAGCGAGTGGAGTAACTCGTACTCCAGGAATGCGTGTCAACAATGTGTAGGGATATTTCGAGCTGTATAGTACATTGCGTAGGGTACATGGATCATGCACCACGATTTTATCTTGCGATGGAGCTATCTTTATGTCATCCCATCCATCTGCAGTTACCAGAAACTTGCTAATGTCCGCTACCTTGGTGGAGAAATCAGAATGATACTTTACTAGTTGCGTGCCACAACCTGAGGCAGTGGTAACAATCGCGTGCAAACTTAGTCCATCAAATGCAGCTACATTCTGCTGTGCTAGTTGCGCCGCTGTTTTTGTATCACCTCCATGCTGATGCAGTGCACCACAGCAGGTCTGCATGGGTGGTACATGTACCGTGTAACCCAGGCGATTGAGCACGTATATTGAAGCATTGAGTGTTGCCACATCTGCAAGCCTTGCAACACATCCGAGAAATAATCCGACTTCACCACATGGCTTTCCAATTGGAAAGTAAATTTTATTCCATGATTTAGCCACGTCTGTTTTACTAGAGGAGGTACGAGGCATGTAGATATGAGGTAATTGTGTATTTAATACGGCAAGTTTTGACTTTTTTAGTAAGCCCGATTTATTCAACAATCCTTGTAAGCCTAGTTTTTGGTAAAAACGTAAGAGTGGACGTAATGTATCAAAACGTGCAGGTTTAGCGATGAGTTCCTTTTCCAAAAATAATCGCAGCCAAGACTTTTGAATTGCTGTTTTATCCTTCAGTGGGGAAAGTAGAGATGTCGCCATCATGGCACGTGTCTTGTCTACCAATTTTCCATAGGCCACATGGTTGGGGCAAACTGCCTCACAGGAGCGACAAGTAAGACAGCGGTCTATGTGCTGGACAAAGCGTGCATTCATTGGGATGCGTCCGCTGGCGACACCGCTCATTAGAGCTATACGTCCACGAGGTGAATCAGCTTCTGACAAGGTTATTCGGTAGGTAGGACAGTGTGGCAAACACAGACCACAGGAGACGCAGCGATTGGTTTCCGTGAGCAATGAATTAGAAAGTGAATCAGACATTAGATTAGTAGGTTTTATGATCATCTCCGATAAAAGAGAAAGGCATGAAACCAAGTTTGGTCAGAGCCATAGGTATTTGTAAAGTCTACCCGCAAATAGGATCAAAGTGTATAGGAGCATACGATACAGTTTCAGTATAGAGCTTCATGATGTAATTTCTTGCGTTCTGAAGATTTCCTGATGGAGACTAATGTAGAAAAGTAAAAGATTTGTTTTATACATGAATGACTGGCGCTATTGAGTTCAGGGTTAGTCCGTAAACCACAATAAATTCGTACTCAATAAAATGGTTATTCTTTCAGCTTTTTGAACATGATTCACCCTTAGGGATTTGTATATTTACCCTTGTATGTGCTTCCCATATGCGATTGAGCACATTTTTTAGTTGGAATATGTCGACATAATTTGTATGAATTGACTCTGCACAGTTCCAAAGTTAATTCATATTCGTTTTATTGATTTAAATCTTTTACCATTAAGTTTGATGATAATATCTTCAACGAAGCTGGCTAGGCAGTCGCTGCCTCTTTTTCAGTAATGAAAAATTGGGAGAGGAAAGTCCGGGCTCCATAGAGCGGGATGCCGGTTAATAGCCGGCCGCCGTGAGGCGAGGAATAGGGCCACAGAGACGAGCGTATTAAGTTACGGTGAAACGCGGTAACCTCCATCCGGAGCAAGACCAAATAGGCAGACTATGACGTTGCTCGCTGAGTCTGCGGGTAGGTTGCTTGAGCGCACGAGTAACCGTGTGCCTAGAGGAATGACTGTCCACGACAGAACCCGGCTTATCGGCCAACTTCACTTATTTTTAAATAAAAATAAGCACTATAGCTGAATCAGCTACATCGGTTCAGTTGTAGTGCTTATTCGATAAAGTTTTGTATTATTTCTCTTCTTTAGTTTTTTATTTTCCCTTTTCCTATTAATGTTTCACGAAGTAGTAAATTACCTTCAATTAGAGCTCTATCCTATTTATTTATATAGCGTATTCCTATATACAAAGAAGTTTCTTCGAGTTTTTCTTTAAGTCTTTGTCACATAAACAAAAATTCCATATTTTCACTTGACTTGAATATATTTTTTAATTACAGTGGGTATAAGTGGGAGAAAGTGGGAAAAATTATGGGCTGGACTTGAGTCAACGGCCCTGAATTTTCTTAAGAAATACAAAGGGGCAATATGTTTCGTGGTGTTACTCAACTTAGTCTAGACAACAAGGGAAGGCTTGCAATACCTACAAAGTATCGTGATAGCCTGATAGCCTTTTGCGCGGGCCATTTGGTCCTTACTGCAGACCCAGCCAAGTGTTTGCTGGTTTATCCCCAGCCGGCTTGGGAACCGATAGAGCAGAAACTCAATAGTCTTTCCAGTTTCAATCCACAAACCCGTAGTTTGCAACGTCTTCTCGTTGGTAACGCCAGCGATGTAGAGATGGACGGTGCTGGGCGCATTTTAGTGCCGCCCCCTTTGCGACAGTTCGCAGGCTTGACCAAGAATGTGGTGTTAGTAGGACAGGGTGCGAAACTCGAATTATGGGAAGAAGAAAAATGGAACCAGCAAATTGAAAATTCTCTGGTATTAAAAGACGGCAGCATACCATCTGAACTCGATGGTTTCTCGCTGTGATGTTGTGGCGATGACTCTCATATGCATATCACGGTTTTGCTGCATGAGGCGGTGGATGCGCTGGAAATTAAACCAGACGGAATTTACGTTGATGGGACTTTTGGTTATGGCGGCCACAGCCGCCTGATACTAGAAAGGTTGGGAAAAGATGGCAGGCTGATCGCATTTGACAAGGATCTGTCCGCAGTAACTGAGGGACGGGCTATAAAGGATGCATGTTTTCATATTGCACATAGCAGATTTTCTCGAATACAGGAAGAGTTACAGGAGTTGGGAGTGAGTCAGGTGAATGGGATATTGCTGGACTTGGGGGTGTCTTCACCACAACTTGAAGAGGCATCGCGAGGATTCAGTTTCCGCTTAAATGGGCCACTCGATATGCGTATGGATACGAGTCAGGGGCAGACTGCCGCAGAATGGATTGCTACTGTTTCTGAAGTTCATTTGGGGGAGGTGATAAAAAACTATGGGGAAGAACGATTTGCTAAACAAATTGCCAGAGCAGTTGTTACGACAAGATCGCGGCAGCCTATCGTTACTACACTTCAACTTGCCGAGATCGTGGCAACGGCCGTACGCTCGCGCAAGCAAAATCAGAATCCGGCGACGCGCACTTTTCAGGCCATACGGATTTATCTCAATCAGGAGCTTGAGGAGTTGTCGCTGAGCTTGCCACAATGTGTGGAGTTATTGAACCCAGGTGGGCGGCTGGTAATCATTAGCTTTCATTCACTAGAGGATCGGGTAGTTAAGCGCTTCATGCGTGCAGCAGCAAACCCCGACATGTTGCCTCGCAGATTACCAATACGGAGCAAAGAAATACGTTGTCTTAGCCGTCATAAACTACGACTAGTTGGTAAGGCAGTACGTCCTAGAGAAAACGAGGTAGCTGTTAATCCACGGTCTAGAAGTGCAGTGATGCGGGTAGCAGAGCGGGTAAATCCTGGTGGTTTATAGATTCGAGTAACTCTCAGTTGCTTTTAAGAGGAGAGAAGGCGATGAAACATATAGCACAAGAAGTATTACTAGTATTGGTTATCACTGTTATTAGTGTAACAGCTGCACTTTTTATCGTACAAATGAGTAGATCCTGGTAGTTATAGGGATTTATGATCTTGGTTAATAGGAGCTGAAGTGACCAGATTGAACATTCTTCTGATTCTGATCGTCATCGCCTGTGCGTTGAGTGTTGTGACTTCACAGCATAAGGCACGCAAGCTTTTTATGGAACTGGAAAAAGAACAGGAACGAGCAAGACAGCTGGCAGTAGAGTGGGGGCAGTTGCAGCTTGAACAAAGCACTTGGGCGATGCGCGTACGTGTTGAAAAAATTGCCACCAAGCAGTTGCTTATGAGAGTTCCAGATGTATCACAAATTAAAGTTATCTCGTTAGTGGCCCCCAACAATTCAATTGGTTCTGTGGATGAGCAAGAACTATGACTCACAAACCAACACCGTATATTGTTTTGCCCGCATGGCGCTCACGCGTACTAGGTGGGTTTCTATTGCTGGGTTTCCTTGGGCTGGTAGTACGTGCTATCTACTTACAGGGAATGCACAATGATTTTCTGCAGCAGAAAGGAGAGTCGCGTTACAGTCGCGTGATCGAGATAAGTGCACATCGTGGAATGATCACGGACCGACATGGTGAGCCTCTTGCGATCAGTACACCGGTTGAATCAGTGTGGGCGAGTCCGCATGATATGGATGCAACGCCTGGGCAATTAAAGAAACTGGCAAATTTGATCAGGATGGATGTCGTTGAAATTCGCAAACGTATCAGTGATCAAAAGCGCAATTTTGTTTATCTGAGGCGGCATTTACCGCCGGACATAACGGCTAAAGTAGTCGAACTCAATATTCCCGGTATATTTCTTAAGCGTGAGTTTCGTCGATATTATCCGACAGGTGAATTGACGGCTCACATGCTTGGTTTTACCGATATAGACGACAATGGGCAAGAAGGAATCGAATTAGGTTGGCAGGACACTCTGGCTGGCAAGTCTGGCAGTCGTCGTGTTATCAAGGACCGCAAGGGACGTATTGTTGAGGATGTCGAAAGTATCCTTGAACCTAAGCCAGGACAAGACATAGCTTTATCTATTGATAGCAAAATCCAGTACCTTGCTTATCGAGAATTGAAGCAGGCTATGGAAATTAATAAAGCTAAGGCTGGCGAAATAGTGGTTCTGGATACGCAGACGGGGGAAGTGCTGGCGTTAGCCAATCTGCCTACATTCAACCCCAACAACCGGATAAAAACAAACAGTGGAAGAGCGCGTAATCGGGTTTTGACCGACGTATTTGAGCCTGGCTCAACGCTGAAGCCATTCACGGTAGCGGCGGCACTGGAAGCAGGCGGAATCAAGCCTGATACGATATTTCAGACTGCGCATGGAACACTCACTATAGGCAAGGCCACGATAAGTGACTCACATAGAGAAGGTCCGTTGACAGTAGAACAGGTAATTCAAAAATCTAGTAACGTTGGTTCTGCGAAAATTGCCTTGACTCTATCGCCACAAACGCTATGGGAGACTTTCAGTCGCTCCGGTTTCGGCGCATCCACTGGCTCTGGATTTCCTGGTGAAGTTAATGGAAAGCTTCGTCCGTATCAAACTTGGCGCCCTATTGAGCAAGCTACTATGTCATATGGCCATGGTATCGCAGTGAATCTACTCCAGCTAGCACGTGCCTACACTCTATTTTCCGAAGAGGGCAAATTGAAACCAATATCTCTACTAAAGATCAATACACCTGCAGTAGGTAAACAGGTGATTTCACGTGATACTGCTCTTGCTGTGAGCAAAATGTTGGAGATGGTAGTGCGGCCCGGTGGAACTGCGCCGCTTGCACAAATTAGTGGTTATCGGGTGGCAGGCAAGACTGGCACTTCACACAAGTTAGAAGGTAATGGTTATGCAAAAGACCGATACATAGCTACATTTGTAGGCTACGCACCGGTTTCCAAACCACGTCTAATCATTGCAGTGATGCTAGATGAACCTTCAGCTGGACGATATTACGGCGGTACGGTAGCAGCACCTGTCTTTAGTCGGGTTATGGTCAGTGCTTTAAGAATTTTGAATGTACCTCATGACGCACCCATTAACAACGTAGTCTTGTCTCCAGCGATAATCGGGTTAAAAGGTGATGTATGAGTTCGGCGTTTAAGGAAAGATCAGTGGCACATTTCGATTCACACGTGCTCAATGGTTTGGGTGTCAGCATTGATAATCTCGTTACTGATAGCCGTATGGTGAAACCGGGAGATACATTTCTAGCTTATGTTGGAGAGAAATTCGATGCTCGTAAATTTATCCCACAAGCGATTGAAGCGGGAGCAAATGCGGTGTTATGGGAGCGTAATGGTTTCAAATGGGACCCGGAATGGCAAGCACCTAATTTGTCGATATCCAAACTACGAACTAAGGCGGGAGCTATCGCCAGCTACGTATATGGGGATCCATCGCGGAAATTATGGCTGATTGGTGTTACCGGAACCAATGGCAAGACATCGTGCAGCCAATGGATAGCTCAGGCTATGACAGCTCTAGGTAAAAAAACTGCTGTCATGGGTACACTGGGAGATGGTTTTTCTGGCGCGCTTCAGCCTACTACTAACACAACGCCGGATCCAGTTTTGTTGCAACAAAGAATGGCTGATTTCTTGAAACGTGGTGCAGAGTATGTGGTGATGGAAGTATCATCCCACGGGATTGAGCAAGGGAGAGTTAATGGTTCTACCTTCGCAGTAGCGTTATTTACTAATTTGTCACATGATCATCTCGACTACCATGGCAGCATGAAGGCATATGCTGCTTCCAAAGCGCGATTATTTCAATGGGCTGGACTCAAGTATGCAGTACTAAACTTTGACGATGCATTTGGTGTTGAACTCTTGGGGCAGCTTTCAGGAAAGATTACGCAGGTTATTGGGTATGGATTTAAAGAAGCGGAAATAAGGAATTTAGATCCGGAAAAATTCAGGGTGGTATGTGGACGTAATCTTAAAGTGAGCATTCAGGGTTTAGAATTCGACGTAGAGTTCGAAGACGAACGTGTTAAATTTAAAACTGAATTAATAGGCAAATTCAATGCTTCCAATTTGCTGGCAGTGCTGGCCACCTTGTTGGCCAGTGGTATCAATCTAGCTGATGCGGTGCAATCCTTGCAACAAGTGCAACCAGTGGTGGGTAGGATAGAGAAACTCGGTGGTGGCAACCTACCATTGGTAGTCGTAGATTTCGCTCATACCCCGGATGCTCTAGAAAAGATGTTAATAGCGCTTCGAGGGATCTTCCTTAGTTCCGAATCTACCTCAAAACTCAAAACCCAAAACTCAAGATTGATTTGCGTGTTCGGATGTGGTGGTGATCGCGACCGCACTAAACGTGCACTAATGGGCAAAGTGGCAACTCAATTGTCGGATGAAGTCATTATCACTAGCGACAATCCACGTGGCGAAGACCCTTATGCCATCATCAATGAGATTGCATCAGGTGCAGATGCCAACCATCATATTGAGGAAAACCGAACAGCAGCGATTTATCGAGCGGTACACGGTGCGCGCAAGGGGGATGTTGTGTTGATCGCGGGGAAGGGGCATGAGATGTATCAGGAAATTGGTGGGCACAGGTTTCCGTTTAGCGATGTAAAAGTCGCACAGCAGATACTGCAGAATTTGATGGCCAGAGTGCAAGAGCAAGGATGATGATGGTGCAGGAAGTGGCTCGTGTGTTACATGCAAAATGGCATGGTGAAGATGTGCTCTTTACTGGCGTAAGTACTGATAGTCGCACGGTGAAACGGGGCGATTTATTTGTCGCTCTGAGCGGAAAAAATTTTGACGGTCATAAGTTTGTTGCCCGAGCAAAGGAAAAAGGTGCCGTGGCGGCAATGGTGAGTCAAGAATCAGCTATCAAAAGTCAGGATTTAGAAGTTCCAATGATACTGGTGAAGGACACACGGCTAGGATTAGGGCAGCTGGCAGCATACTGGCGAGGGCGTTTTACTATTCCGTTGGTCGCAGTGACTGGCAGCAATGGTAAAACCACGGTGAAAGAAATGATTGCATCGATTTTGCAACAGCTGGTAGGTGAGGTTGGTAAGGTACTGGCAACCGTGGGCAACCTCAATAACGATATCGGTGTACCGCAAATGTTGTTGCAATTACGCGAGCAGCATGAATATGCAGTAATCGAAATGGGTATGAATCATTTCGGTGAGATTTCTTATTTGACCAGACTGGCAAAGCCAAGTGTGGCTTTGATAACTAATGCAGGTACGGCACACATTGAGGAGCTTGGTTCGGTGGAAGGAGTAGCTCGCGCCAAGGGCGAAGTTTTTGAGGGGCTAGACAAGCTGGTGGGGATAGCAGTCATCAACGCTGACGATTCCAACGCACAGTTGTGGCGCAATCTGGCTGGCAGCAGACCAGTAATCGATTTTGGTCTAAGAAAAGGAACGAAGGTGGGAGGGTACTATCAGCTAAATCTGGCCGATACCGAGATGAAATTGAAGCTACCCGATGGGATCGTGGATGTAAAGTTGAAAGTCCCAGGCGAACATAACGTGCGCAATGCTCTTGCGGCTGCAGCAGTAGCAGTTGCCATGGGAATAAGCAAGGAAAACATCGTGTCTGGATTGGGCCGATTCAGCGGGGTGAAGGGGCGCCTGCAGAAAAAGCGGTGTCAGCATGACGCAATACTAATAGATGATAGTTATAACGCTAACCCAGAATCAGTGCGGGCTGCACTAGCAGTATTAGCTAAATCTCCAGGGAAAAAAATCCTGGTTCTTGGCGACATGGGCCAGCTCGGTGAGAACACAGTGGATTTTCATGAGCGTATCGGCGAAGAAGCTCGTCTTATTGGAATAGATAGGTTGTTCGCCTTGGGCGAATTAAGTGCACATTCTGTGATGAAGTTTGGTAAAGGCGCACAGCATTTTATGCGTATTGAAGATTTATTGACCGCAGTCGAGACCTTGCTTGCACCCAATGTAACGTTGCTGGTAAAGGGATCTCGTTTCATGCAAATGGAACGGGTGGTCAAGAATTTTGAGTTGTAGTTTTGAATTTTTAGTTGCAAAGAGAATATGAGCAAATTGACTCAAACTGAAATGAGAGAACCAAGGTACAAAATTTTATAAGACTTGTCATGCTGCTAGAGATTGCTCAATGGTTGGCCAAGGATATCCGGGGATTTAATGTATTCAACTACATTACATTGCGTACGGTATTAGCAGCGCTGACCTCTCTCATGATCTCATTCATTATCGGGCCGAGCATGATACGCAAACTTACCGCTTACAAAATCGGTCAATCGGTTCGTGATGATGGCCCGCAAACACATCTCGTCAAAGCTGGTACTCCTACCATGGGTGGCGCATTGATATTGGTGTCCATTGCTATTAGTACACTATTATGGGCAGATTTAGGTAATCGCTATGTGTGGGTGGTGCTGGTGACAACGCTAGGTTTCGGTGCAATCGGCTGGGTAGACGATTACCGAAAGGTGGTACATAACAATCCAAGGGGGCTTTCTGCTGGTGCTAAATTCTTCTGGCAATCAGCGATTGCAATCAGTATAGCACTGTATCTTGTTCTTACCGCTGAATCTCCAGCACAAACCAGCATGATTGTGCCTTTCTTTAAGCAGATTGCAATACCGATGGGTGTAGTTGGATTTGTGACGCTGGCTTATTTCGTCATAGTAGGCACCAGTAACGCGGTGAATTTGACTGATGGTCTCGACGGTCTGGCCATTATGCCGACTGTGATGATTAGCAGTGGCCTGGCAATCTTTGCCTATGTGGCGGGTCACGCAGTTTTCGCGAAATATCTTGGTATCCCCTATATTCCTCATGCGGCTGAACTGGCTGTATTTTGTGGTGCGTTGGCAGGTGCAGGGCTTGGTTTTTTGTGGTTCAACGCCTATCCAGCGGAAGTATTCATGGGCGATGTTGGCGCGCTTGCCCTCGGTGCTGCGCTTGGCGTGGTCACCGTGATCGTGCGCCAAGAAATCGTACTTATCATTATGGGTGGTGTATTTGTAGCAGAAACTTTATCAGTGATGTTGCAAGTGGCTTCGTTCAAGTTGACTGGCAGACGTATTTTTCGAATGGCGCCACTTCATCATCACTACGAATTAAAGGGATGGAAGGAAAATCAAGTGGTGGTGCGGTTCTGGATTATTACCATGATGTTAGTGCTGCTTGGATTGTCCACGTTGAAGTTGAGATGAATCTGCAAGGGAAAACAATCTTGGTACTGGGAATGGGCGAAACTGGATTATCCATGGCCAAGTGGCTATCACGCATAGGGTCAAATATTCGTGTCGCTGACAATCGCGCAGCGCCGCCCAATCTTAGTACATTGGAACGAGCTGTACCTGCTGCCCAGGTATTTACTGGCCCTTTTTCAGCTGATATTTTCATAGGCATAGACCTTATTGCCATCAGTCCAGGAGTGTCGCTAGCAGCACCGTTGGTTCGTCAGGCAGTTAAGCGTGGGGTGCCGATTGTGGGTGACATCGAGCTGTTCGCTTTGGCACTTAAAAGATTTAATACTCCAAGACCAAAAATTCTAGCTATTACCGGCTCCAACGGAAAAACAACGGTGGCAGCTATGGTGAGTGCAATGGTGAAGAAGGTGGGGTGGGATGCGGAAGTAGCTGGAAATATCGGTCCAGCAGTGTTAGATGCACTGATGCAGCGGATAGATTCTGGAGAGCTTCCTCAATTATGGGTTTTAGAGGTGTCAAGTTTCCAACTGGAATCCACGCAAAGTCTTAATCCTGATGCAGCGGTGGTGCTGAACTTGAGCGAAGATCATTTTGATCGCTATATGGGAATACAGGATTACGCTATTGCTAAGGCAAGGATATTTTCGGAAGGAGCTGATGGTAGTACTGTGCAGGTTTTGAATCGTGACGATCCTCTTGTGATCACAATGGCGTTAGCTGGCAGAAAACAGATAACTTTTGGCCTGGGTGTGCCGGTTGCCGAAAGCGATTTTGGTTTGTTGAGTGATGGGGGCGAAACCTGGCTAGTGCAGGGCAGAACACGGTTAATAAAAACCAGTGAGCTTGCAGTTACAGGCTTGCACAATGTAGCTAATACCTTAGCTGCTTTGGCGCTATGTCATGTCATAGGATTAACGTCTAGCTCACTACTGCAGGCCTTACGTGAGTTTAGTGGGCTACCGCATCGAATGGAGAAAGTTGCAGCGTTCAATGGCATCACATTCTACGATGATTCAAAAGGCACAAACGTGGGTGCAACGGTTGCGGCTCTAAGCAGTATGGAACAAAACATAGTATTGATCGCAGGTGGTGATGGCAAGCAGCAGGATTTCTCGCCCTTGAAAAAGGCGATTGCAAAACATGCGCGAGCAGTTGTGTTGATTGGAAGGGATGCAGGAAGAATCGCTACCGTGATGGATGGATGCGGCGTGCCACTGCATAGTGCGGCAACGATGGAAGAAGCGGTGCAAAAAAGTTTTTTTCTGGCAAAGGCGGGGGATGCTGTACTAATGTCTCCGGCCTGTGCCAGCACCGATATGTTCAGGAATTATGTTCATCGTGCTGAGATATTCGTTGCGGCAATTAAGGATTTAGAGATAAAGGTTTTGGCTACGGCCAGTGCTACACACTAGATAGTAAAGACACTACTGATGATTTATCAAGCCGATATCAGCAACCAAAAAGTTATACCTAACCTCGATCAGGCCCTGGTCTGGTCTGCAATATTGTTGCTGAGCCTGGGACTAGTGATGGTTTATTCTGCTTCAATTTCCATAGCAGAGGCAGGGCGTGGCACCGATGGCTACGCAGCGTATTTTCTTGTTCGGCATGGAGTTTACTTGGCAGTGGGATTGTTGATTGGATTGATTGTATTCCAGATACCGATGCGATTGTGGCAGAAATACTCGCTTTATCCATTTCTGTTGGGCACGATGTTACTAGTACTAGTATTGATTCCTGGCATAGGACATGAGGTCAACGGCAGTAGACGTTGGTTGTCATTGTTGGTTGTGAACTTGCAGCCTTCAGAATTTATGAAACTGTTTGTGGTGATTTATGTCGCTAACTACACGATTCGAAGGGCCGCGTACCTAGACAGTTTTAGCAAAGGTTTTGCTCCCATCTTGATTGTAATGATGGTGTTGGGCTTATTGCTGCTCAGTGAGCCTGATCTAGGAGCATTTGTCGTTATTGTCGCTATCGTGATGGCAGTCTTATTCCTGGGAGGAATGAATCTGAAACTGTTCGCGGGAACTATCGGGTTGTTCCTTGTCAGCTTGCTCGCACTAGTCTTGATCAAGCCCTATCGCATGCAGCGGATTATGGGATTTATAGACCCATGGGATGACCCCTATGGAAAAGGATACCAGTTGAGTCATGCTTTAATCGCATTCGGACGTGGTGGATGGCAGGGTGTTGGCATCGGTGGCAGTGTGGAGAAGCTCTACTATTTGCCCGAAGCGCACACCGATTTTCTACTTGCGGTGATAGCGGAAGAGCTTGGTTTCATCGGTGTGGTAGCAGTAGTGATCCTATTTACATGGTTAGTGATACGTGCCTTTGTGATAGGTCGTCAAGCTGCAACGCGAGAGCGTTACTTTCCTGCACTCGTAGCTCAAGGTATTGGCGTGTGGCTGGGGATACAAACTTTCATCAACATGGGTGTAAATATGGGGATTCTACCAACCAAAGGATTGACTTTGCCGCTGATGAGTTTCGGTGGGAGCAGCATTGTTGCCAATTGCATAGCGCTGACAGTTTTGTTACGGGTGGATTGGGAGAATCGACAGCTAATGAAAGGTTACACAATATGAAAAAGAACTGGAGTCGCAATAGCGAAATAGAGGTTTTAGATTGCCTCATACCATTCTAATCATGGCTGGAGGAACTGGTGGCCATGTTTTTCCTGCGTTGGCGGTGGCAGACTACATGAAGTTATCGGGTTGGCGAGTGGTGTGGCTAGGGACTAAAGGTGGAATGGAAGAAATGCTGGTTCCACAAAAAGGACACGACATAGAAATTATCGATTTTTCCGGTTTGCGCGGAAAAAATTTCATGGTCTGGCTTACGCTTCCACTGAGGCTACTATTAGCGTTCTGGCAAAGCGCCAAGGTGCTATTTCAGATACGTCCCGATGTGGTTTTGGGCATGGGTGGATACCCTTCGTTTCCCGGAGGCATGATGGCCTCGTTGCTAAATAAGCCGCTGTTGATACATGAGCAAAATTCAATACCTGGTCTTGCTAATAAGATATTGGCTAAGATTGCGGATAAAGTTTTACTAGGTTTTCCTGATGCGATCAGGAATAAGAAAAAGGTAATATTTTCTGGCAATCCAGTGCGTAAAGAAATATGTCAATTAGATATACCAGATAAAAGGTATACGGGACGGAGTGGAAAACTGAAACTATTGATAATTGGTGGGAGCCTCGGTGCGCAGGCACTAAATACCGTCGTACCACATACATTGAAACTGATCCCAGATCATATGCGTCCGCTGGTAATTCACCAGGCAGGAAGAAAGCATCTAGAAACTCTAAAAAAATATTATGTAGAAGATGGAGTGGAGGGTGAGCTGGTGGAATTCATCGAAGACATGGCAGTTCACTATGCTAATTGTGATTTGGTGATATGTCGTGCTGGGGCCCTCACTATTGCTGAACTAACTGCTGCAGGTACGGCGAGCATTCTGGTGCCTTTTCCTTACGCTGTAGACGATCATCAAACTAGCAATGCAAAATTTCTGAGCGACAAGGATGCTGCGGTACTGCTACCACAGAATGAACTGACTCCCCAAGGCTTAGCACAATTATTAATGGGATTTACTCGAGAGAAGCTATTGGAAATGGCAATGAAAGCACGCGAACTAGCAAGGCCGACTGCTACTAGATTGGTAGCAGAAGCGTGTATGGAGATGATTAAAAAATGAACGACGAATTTATTATCTTTCAGTCACCTCACTTTATCTCAAGTTTTATAAATATAAAAAGATGAAGCATAAAGTCAAACATATTCATTTCGTCGGGATTGGAGGATCTGGCATGAGCGGAATTGCCGAAGTGTTGCTAAATCTGGGCTACCAGATAAGTGGGTCAAATTTGTCAGATAACGCCACTACGCAGCGCTTAAGTGATCTGGGTGCAACCGTTCATGTCGGCCATGCGGATGATCATATTGCATCAGCGGATGCGGTAGTTACTTCTAGTGCGGTAAAACCAGATAACCCGGAAGTAATCGCAGCACGCAGGCGCAATATTCCGGTGGTACCACGCGCCATGATGCTGGCAGAATTGTTGAGATTACGCCAAGGTATCGCTATCGCAGGAACTCATGGTAAGACTACCGCTACTAGTCTAATTGCCAGCGTATTGGCACAGGCCGAAATGGATCCGACCTTCGTTATTGGTGGGAAATTAGAAGCTGCGGGTTCTCATGCCAAGTTAGGTAGCGGTGAATTCATTGTGGTGGAAGCGGATGAATCTGATGCTTCTTTTCTTTATCTGCAGCCCGTACTAGCGGTGGTAACTAATATAGATGCTGATCATATGGAAACCTATGGTCATGATTTCAGCAGACTCAAGCAGGCATTTGTAGATTTTTTGCAGCACCTCCCATTTTACGGCATGGCAATGCTATGTGTGGATGATGCGAATGTGCGCGAAATTGTCCCTGCTATTTCTAAACCCATAACAACATACGGTTTATCGGATACAGCACAAATTAGAGCCACTGATATTAGTCATTGTAAAGGGCAGATGCATTTTACTGCTTTGATTGGAGTAAATGGTAAGACTCGTAAGCTCGACATTACACTTAATTTGCCGGGATTGCACAATGTACAGAATGCGCTCGCAGCAATTGCAGTGGGCAATGAAGTAGGTGTGCCCGATGCTTCCATAATCAAGGCGCTGACAGGATTCAAAGGAGTGGGGCGACGTTTTCAACGCTGTGGTGAGTTTAAATTAGCTAGAAACGAAAGTAACAAATGTAGAAGTTTCACACTAGTTGATGATTACGGTCATCATCCAGTAGAAATAGCAGCCACGATTGCTGCTGCACGTGGCGCATTTCCCGGTCGCCGTCTGATGGTTGCATTCCAGCCACACCGCTATACCCGTACCCGAGATGTATTTGAGGACTTTGTCAAGGTTTTGTCTACCGCAGATGTGTTGTTGCTAACTGAAGTTTACTCTGCAGGGGAAGCACCTATCGTTGCTGCTGACGGCAAATCACTCGTGCGAGCGATAAGAGTACAAGGCAAGGTAGAGCCAATTTTTGTTGAGACCGTAGAGGAGTTACCTGCTGCTATCTTCAGCCTAGCACAGGATGACGATGTGGTGCTGGTCATGGGGGCTGGGTCAGTGGGCAGTGTGGCACAAAATATTACCAGTTCTTTACGCGATTTATAAATGGATATGTCAGAAATAAATAATTTAACTCATAGTCAGCCTCAACCCATCAAGGGCACATTGGAAGGAACTCTTCGTGGCGAGGTACGTATGAATGAATCGATGAAAAAACACACTTCCTGGCGCGCAGGAGGCGAGGTGGAGCGTATTTATATTCCAGCTGATTTAGCTGATCTTTCTCAATTTCTACTCAACCTACCGCAGGACGAGCCGGTGCACATGGTTGGGTTAGGCAGCAATCTTCTAGTGCGCGATGGAGGACTACGTGGCACGGTGGTATTGCTGCATGCACAGTTAAATGTTCTTCGACTGGAGCAACATAGTGAAGTGGACGGATTGATTTATGTCGAGGCGGGCGTGGCTTGTGCAAAGGTTGCGCGATTTGCGGCATTACATGATTTAGCAGGAGCGGAGTTCTTAGCTGGCATACCCGGCACAGTCGGTGGAGCGCTGGCAATGAACGCAGGTTGTTATGGCACAGAAACGTGGGAGATTGTCGAGCGAGTACGAACACTCAATCGCTCAGGCCATCTACACGATCGGTATTCTAAAGATTACAGGATTGGCTACCGGCACGTAAGCTTAAAGTCAGATTGCAGAGATCAAGTGTCAATGCATTCATCTAGTGAGGAATGGTTCGTGGGTGTGTGGTTTAGATTGAGGAAAGGCGATGATGCGACATCCAGAAAGAAGATTAAGAAATTACTATCTAGGCGTATTAATAGTCAACCATTGAGCTTGTCCAATGCTGGTTCAGTATTTCGTAATCCACCGGGAGATCATGCAGCACGACTGATTGAGTCATGTGGATTAAAGGGTTTTAGCATTGGTGGAGCGATGGTTTCACCAAAACATGCAAATTTTATCGTTAATACTGGGAATGCCATGGCGGCAGATATTGAGGCAGTAATTATAGAGATAAGTAAGACAGTAAAGGAAAAGACCGGTGTTGAATTGGTACAAGAAGTAAGGATTATAGGAGAGGCCAAGTGAATTCTTATGAATTCAAACTATTAAGCAAAGTTTTTTCTGCTAGGGATGGTTAGCCGTGGGTACGAACGATTTTGGAAAAGTTGCGGTCCTCCTTGGAGGCCGTTCTGCCGAGCGTGAGATTTCGCTCCAAAGTGGTAACGCTGTGCTTAATGCATTACAGCACAGAGGTGTAGATGCACATCCGTTTGATCCAGCTGAACAACCAATGGAAGAGAT
Organism: Nitrosomonadaceae bacterium; assembly: GCA_965248035.1. Lineage (GTDB taxonomy): Bacteria > Pseudomonadota > Gammaproteobacteria > Burkholderiales > Nitrosomonadaceae > BJGV01. The sequence continues at coordinate 656,638 of OZ252054.1, read as the reverse complement.
GCTAAGGCAGGGATTCAACGTGGCGTATATAGCCCTTCATGGGCGCTATGGTGAGGACGGTACTGTGCAGGGGGCACTGGAACTTATAGGGCTACCCTATACCGGTAGTGGTGTATTGGCGAGTGCGCTTGCAATAGATAAATGGCGTACCAAGTTGTTATGGCAGGCGGTGGGAATTAATTCCCCCCACTATGCGATGCTCAATGCAGAAAGTGATTTTGAAGTGGTGGTAAGAGAGCTAGGGCTGCCGCTGATTGTTAAGCCATCACGCGAAGGATCGACCATTGGCTTGTGTAAGGTAATGTCCGCAGAGGAGTTACCAGATGTATACCGATCAGCAGCGAAACATGATCCGATGGTGTTGGCTGAGCAGTATATAGAAGGCATGGAGTTGACTGTCGCAATTCTTGGGAATATTCCGCTACCGCTAGTACGGATTGAGGCAGCAAGTGGATTGTACGATTATGAGGCCAAGTATCTTTCTAGTGATACCAGCTATTTTTGTCCGAGTGGCTTGTCTGCTGAACAGGAACATGCGTTACAGGTGCAAGCTTTGCAGGCACACAAGGTTCTAGGGTGTGAAGGCTGGGGAAGAGTAGATCTAATACTGGATAAGTTGGGTAAACCTTATTTTCTTGAGACTAACACCTCCCCGGGCATGACTGATCATAGCCTTGTACCGATGGCAGCAAGAACGGCAGGAATATCGTTTGAGGATCTCGTAATACGGATACTGGAGCTAGCTCATGTGGGATAACCATCGGATGCTACATATATTAGCCAATGGACTATTTACACTTGCTGCGTTGATATCGGCTTTCGCTATTGGTCCGTCAGTGGTGAATTTGCCGATATTTACTCTGAAGGAAGTAAGTGTTGGTGGCATCAGCAGCTTCGACGAAGAGTTTAAGCATGTAACACGGGAACAGATAAATAGCCTTATACGCAGTGAAGTAGTTGGAAGCTTTTTTACAGTTGATCTAGATACGATAAGTAACGCATTTGAAAAATTACCGTGGGTACGTGCTGCAAGTGTCCGACGGAATTGGCCACAGAGCTTGGAAGTGGTGTTGGAGGAACATGTGGCGCTAGCTAGGTGGGGTGATTCAGCACTGGTGAACACCCATGGAGAAGTGTTTGATGCTGTGACCGACAAGCGGTTACCTGCATTTACTGGGCCAGTAGAAAGTTCACACGAAGTAGCACTGCAGTATGCTGTTTTCAGCAAACTGCTGCAACCGCTTCAGAAAAATATTACTGAGGTGGATTTTTCACCTCGCCGCACATGGCGCATTCATACCGAAAACGGAATTGTGTTGGAGCTGGGGCGCGAGCAGGTTAAAGCCCGACTAGGTCTCTATGTGTCTGCACATGGTCACATAATTTCACAATTTAAAAAACAAGTTACATATGTAGATCTTCGCTACCCAAACGGTTTCTCTGTGCGCATGCTAGAAGAAAATCGGCAGCAACCGCGCAAACTGGGTTTGAAAAAAGCAGTGTGAGATTAAGGACTCATAAAATAAATGAATAGAGTAAATGAAAATAAAAGTCTGATTGTCGGTCTTGACATCGGTACTTCAAAAATCGCTGTTATTGCCGCAGAAGTGGATTCTGAAGGTAGGTTTGAAATTATCGGTATGGGGAGTCATCCCTCTCGTGGCCTGAAAAAAGGTGTAGTAGTCAATATTGAAACTACAGTAAACGCAATTCAGCGTGCGCTAGAGGAAGTTGAGTTGATGGCAAATTGCAGAATTCGTGAAGTTTACACCGGTGTTGCCGGAAACCATATCAAGAGTTTCAATTCACACGGAATGGTGGCAATCAAAGACAGGGAAGTGTCGCAGATAGATGTGGGGCGTGTGATGGAAACTGCTAAAGCAGTGAACATTCCCGCAGATCAACAGGTTCTACACATTCTTAATCAGGAATTCATTATAGACGGTCAAGAAGATGTGCGCGAACCAATCAGTATGAGCGGAATACGACTTGAAGTAAAAGTACATATCGTTACAGGCGCCGTATCAGCCGTACAAAACATTATGAAATGTGTGCGTCGCTGTGGTCTGGAGGTGCGTGATATCGTATTGCAACCACTTGCATCAGCAATGGCAGTACTGTCGGAAGATGAAAAAGATCTAGGTGTGTGCTTGGTGGATATCGGTGGTGGAACTACAGACATTGCGGTATTTGCTCACGGTGCGATCCGCCATACAGCAGTAATTCCGATTGCCGGGGATCAGATTACCAACGATATTGCAATGGCATTACGTACACCTACAAAGGATGCAGAGGATATCAAGTGTCGCTACGGTTGTGCTTTAAGGGGAATGGCTGACCCACGAGAAATGGTGGAAGTATCGGGTGTAGGTGATCGCGGGACACGCCAGCTCTCCAGACAAACACTAGCAGAAGTAATTGAGCCACGCGTGGAGGAGCTTTATCTTCTCGTGCAGGCCGAACTGCGTCGTAGCGGTTTTGAGGAGTTACTTTCTTCTGGGATTGTTATTACTGGCGGCAGCAGTTCCTTGCAAGGCATGGTAGAACTTGCTGAAGAGATATTCCACATGCCGGTTCGAATGGGGTTGCCTCTTTATCGTGGCAGCTTAGTAGAGGTTGTACGTACACCACGGTTTTCCACTGGCGTTGGCCTAATTATTGCGGGCATGGAACAGCTTCAGCATCATCAGCACGCTAGGCTGCAGGGAAATTCATTCAAGCAGGTCCTTGAGAAGATGGGGAACTGGTTTCAGGGGAATTTTTGAGGATAACCAAAAGAATTTGATTGTGCCGTTCGGCAACATGTATGGAGACTGGTGACATTTAATAATTAAGAGTTAGATATTTGAAATACAAGAAATTACTGGTTTAATTTATAAAAGGAGAAGCGTTATGAAGTTCGAAATCATGGATGCAGAAGACCAGGAAGCAATGATAAAAATTATTGGTATCGGCGGCTGTGGTGGTAATGCAGTGGACCACATGATCCAGAATGGGGTGCAAGGTGTTGAGTTCATTAGCGCCAATACTGATGCACAAGCGTTAAAGCGTAATCAAGCACGCATTCTGTTGCAATTGGGGTCTGCTATCACTAAGGGGTTAGGTACGGGAGCAAATCCTGAAATCGGGCGCCAGGCTGCACTGGAAGTTCGTGATCGTATTGCTGAGTTGATTGAAGGTGCAGACATGCTATTTATTACTGCTGGCATGGGTGGTGGCACCGGCACTGGTGCCGCACCAGTGGTAGCGCAGTTAGCAAAGGAAATGGGTATTCTAACAGTGGCAGTTGTGACAAAGCCGTTTGCATTTGAGGGCAGACGCGTGAAATCAGCACAGTCCGGAATGGAAGAATTGTCACAGCATGTTGATTCGTTAATCGTGATTCCAAACGATAAGCTAATGTTAGTCTTGGGAGATGATGTCAGTATGCTCGATGCATTTAAGGCAGCAAACAACGTACTCTATGGTGCAGTTGCAGGGATTGCTGAGGTCATCAACTGTCCAGGTCTTGTAAATGTAGATTTTGCTGATGTGAAAACAGTGATGTCGGAAGCGGGTATGGCTATGATGGGCTCTGCATTTTCTACAGGGATTGATCGTGCACGTCTGTCGGCAGAACAGGCAGTTGCAAGTCCTCTACTAGAGGATGTGAATTTCTCAGGGGCACGTGGTGTGCTGGTAAACATTACTGCTAGCTCAGGACTGAAAATGCGCGAAGTTCACGAAGTGATGAATACAATAAAGGATTTTACCGCTGAAGATGCGACCGTGATTATTGGTACTGTGATCGAAGAAGATATGCAGAACGATTTACGTGTTACTGTAGTGGCAACTGGGCTTGGTGGATTGATCAATAGCGCTGAGCCTCGGCCACTAAGTGTTATTCATACTCGTACCGGAACTGATGACGCTATGTCAGCGGACTGGAGAGAGCTCGAGATTCCTGCTGTAAGTCGTACGAACAGACGTGATGCAACAGTGGAAGCAATGAAACAATCCGGTGTGGAGGCGTTGGATATCCCCGCTTTCTTAAGGAAACAGGCCGATTAAAAAAGTGTAAGTTGCTGGTTAGGCAAATCTTAGAATATAAGCGGAACAGATTTAGTAGCATCCAACAACTAAATTCTCAAAATTATACGGTACAACGTTATTTTTTCTTTGCAATAAGTCGGTCAATGCCTCCCATATAAGGTTGTAAGACTTTGGGAATAGAAACACTGCCATCAGCATTTTGGTAGTTTTCTAGAATTGCTACTAGACAACGTCCCACTGCCAGACCAGAGCCATTTAACGTGTGTACTAATTCCGGTTTGCCATTCTCATTACGAAAGCGTGCCTTCATGCGTCGCGCCTGGAACGTTTCACAATTGCTGCACGAAGAAACTTCTAGATAAGTGTTTTGTGCAGGTAGCCAAACCTCAATGTCGTAAGTCTTAGCTGCAGAAAATCCCATATCGCCCGCACATAACAATACTACCCGGTAAGGTAATTCTAGTTTTTGCAGAATCTTCTCAGCATGACTAACAAGCTGCTCCAGTGCTTCGTAGGATTTCTGCGGATGGACAATTTGTACAAGTTCTACCTTATCAAACTGATGCTGGCGGATCAGGCCACGCGTATCTTTGCCATAGTTTCCTGCTTCAGAACGAAAGCATGGGGTGAGTGTAGTAAGCTTGATGGGCAGAGATTCTATAGAAACGATTTCATTACGCACGGAGTTAGTTAGTGGTACTTCTGAAGTAGGAATTAAATACCAATTTTCTTCTTGCAATCCTTGTTCAGTTATACCTTCTTCTTTCTCGTACTTTTTTCGATGGATCTTAAATAAGTCTTCCTCAAATTTCGGCAATTGTCCGGTACCACGCAAGCTCTCTGCATTGGCTAGATACGGCACATAAGTTTCGGTGTAACCATGTTCCAGTGTATGTGTGTCTAGCATGAACTGCGCTAGCGCGCGATGTAGTCGGGCAAGTACACCTGCCATCAAACTGAACCGCGCGCCACTGAGTTTCGTTGCAGTTCTGAAATCTAATAATCCTAGACCTTCACCGATACTTACATGATCCTTTACCGGGAAATTAAACGAACCCGACGTCTTTCTTGTTTCCCAGCATCGTACTTCCTTGTTTTCACCTTCTTTTGGAACAGTGCTGTGCGGCAGATTTGGGATTAGCTCTAGAGACTGCTGTAATTCACTTTCTATTTTAACTAGGCATGCTTTAGCTTCATTTAGCGCTACATGTATTCCCTTCATTTTATTCTTTAAGCATTCGATCTCTTCCTGATCTGTGTCATCCCCAGTTGTACTAAGCTGGCCAATCGTGCGTGAAATTTTGTTTCTTTTTTCTTCCAGCTTCTGTGTATTTTTCCGTATAAATCCGCGTTCTTTCGCCAGTTCCTGAAAGCCCTCTGGCAGTCTAAATCCACGCGAAGAAAGGTCATTGAGTACTTTTATTGGATCATTACGTAACAGATGAATGTCTAACATACAAATAATTCCTGAATAGAACGCGTTTTATTCATAGTTGGAGGAGATAGCTTACCTAAGCTTACGAGTTTTTCTTTACCTTTTTGTCTAGTTCGCGTAAATGCGCTAGTTTTTCAGAAATCCTTTCTTCGAGTCCGCGTGTTGTCGGTTGATACAATTTTACGTCCGACATGCCGTTAGGAAAATAATTCTCTCCAGCGGTGTAAGCATCTATATCATCATGAGCGTAGCGATATTCGCGTCCAATACCTAGTTCTTTCATCAGCTTGGTAGGTGCATTGCGTAAATGATTCGGTACGGGGCGTGACTTGTCATTGCTGATAAGAGACCGAGCCTTATTATACGCGAGGTAAGAAGAATTGCTCTTTGGTGCACAGGCTAGATATAGTACCGCCTGTGTAAGTGCCAGCTCGCCTTCGGGGCTGCCCAGGCGCTCGAAAACCTCACAGGCACTCAACGTTATCTGCAATGCACGCGGATCGGCCAGACCGATGTCTTCCATTGCAGCACGGATTAACCGCCGTCCTATGTAAAGCGGGTCAGTACCACCATCAAGCATACGACACATCCAGTAAAGTGCGGCATCTGGATCAGAACCACGTATCGATTTATGCAGTGCAGATATCTGATCGTAAAATTCATCTCCACCCTTGTCAAAACGGCGTGAGTTGTAAGAAAGTACATTGCGGACATAATCTGCGTTAATGTCTACAATTTTCTCAGTTTCCGCAGCAACTTTTGTTTGCTCCAGTAAATTGAGCAAACGCCGTGCATCTCCGTCAGCAGATCCAATCAGAAGGCGTTTTGCATCATTGGACAAACGCAATCCAAGCAATGCATGATTCACCGCTCGATCAAACAGAATAGCAAGTTCGTCTTCTGACAATGTTTTAAGTACGTAAACATGAGTACGCGAGAGCAGTGCGCTGTTGACTTCAAAAGAAGGATTCTCGGTAGTAGCGCCAATGAATGTTACTAATCCTTTTTCAACATAAGGTAAGAATGCGTCCTGCTGTGACTTGTTAAAACGATGCACTTCATCCACGAACAAAATGGTGCGTTGGCTTGATTGCTGCAGCGTCACCTGAGCTAATTCAATTGCATCACGGATATCCTTAACACCAGAAAGCACCGCTGAAAGTGCTATGAACTTAGCATCAAATGCCCGCGCCATGAGTCGTGCCAATGTGGTTTTGCCGGTACCAGGGGGGCCCCAAAGGATCATTGAATGGGGTTTTCCAGATTTGAACGCGATACTTAAAGGCTTGCCTGTACCAAGTAAATGAGCCTGACCGATAATATCTTCCAATTTTTGTGGACGTAATTGTTCCGCTAATGGCGCAAAAGATTCCTGTTTCTCGAACAAGTCAGTCACTAATCACATCCGAATTCTTGGGTGGGGTAAATTTGAATGTCTCAGGCGCTAGCTTGGGATTTTTCTCTAACCCTGAAAATGTAATCACCGTGGTTTGACCAAAATTATCATGTAGTACAACTGTCTTCAGAATACCTGTTGGTGTAAATCCCAAGCGCATCAATTCAAACGAACCCTCTTTTATCTTAGGTTTGGCCTCTAGCCATTCCAATTCCCCCTGTAAGCCGACTTCACTCAGATCAAAATTTTCTTCAATGGTATTATCACCAGCGAGCAGTGCAGCTGGGCTACTACCGATGGCTATATCAAGTTTCCGTACTGTAACTTGATTCAGATCTAGGTCGTAAAACCATACTTTTGTGCCATCTCCGATAATCAGTTGTTCATATGGTTTTTCGTAAACCCATCTAAATTTTCCTGGCCGCTTGAATTGCATTGTGCCACTTGCTTCTTGTATGGTGTGCGCGTTTTTATCGAGTAGAATTTGAGAAAATGTGGCACGGGCTACGCGTGTGTCTTTAATAAAAGATTTTAGACTGTCCATGGCGCCTGCCAGCGCCATGCATGGGAGAAAAAAGAGAAATAGAAAAAAATAGGTTCGTTCAATGCAATTCATAACGTTTCCTAGCAGCGATCTTGACCATAGGTTACTCTGGAAAAATTAAAACACTTTCATCTAGGGGGAATTATTCATTCCATTCTTGAACCAAGATTTCTCTATTGCCATTACTTTGCATGGCAGAGATAAGTCCGCTGTTTTCCATCTTTTCAATCAACCGCGCCGCGCGGTTATAACCAATGCGCAGATGCCTTTGTACAAGCGAGATTGAGGCACGACGAGACTTCATCACAACTGCGACTGCTTCTTTGTAGAGCGGGTCAATCTCACCACCTTCTTGCACAGTTACACTGCCATTCTCACTTTCTCTACCTTCTTCTTCGAACGAACTGAGCACGCCATTTACAAAGTGTGGCTCACCGTTCATCTTAAGATGTTCTACTACCCGGTGTACTTCCTGATCAGAGACAAAAGCACCATGTATTCGTTGTGGATAGCCCCTTCCAGGGGGTAGATAAAGCATATCGCCTTGTCCTAGCAACGATTCAGCACCCATCTGGTCGAGGATGGTGCGTGAATCTACCTTGCTCGATACCTGAAACGCTATCCGTGTCGGAATGTTGGCTTTAATAAGACCAGTAATAACATCTACTGAAGGTCGTTGAGTAGCAAGCAGCAAATGCACACCTGCTGCCCGAGCTGTCTGAGCAAGCCTGGTAATTAATTCCTCTACTTTCTTACCTACCACCATCATCAAGTCTGCTAGTTCGTCGACGACAACCACAATCAGCGGCATTTCTTCTAGTGGTTCTGGCGCATCAGGTGTCAAGCTTAACGGATTAGTGAGCGGGCCCTCATTTTTAACTGAATCACGGATTTTCTGGTTGTAACCGCCTATATTACGTACGCCTAACAACGACATAAGCTTATAACGTCGTTCCATTTCCGCTACGCACCAGCGCAATGCGTTTGCTGCCTGTCGCATATCGGTTACTACTGGTGCTAGTAAGTGTGGAATACCTTCATACACAGAGAGCTCCAGCATTTTTGGATCCACTAGAATTAGGCGTACCTGCTCAGGCGTGGCCTTGTAGATCAGACTTAGAATCATGGCGTTTATAGCTACCGATTTGCCCGATCCAGTTGTTCCTGCTACAAGTACGTGTGGCATTCTTACTAGGTCAGCTACTACGGGATGTCCACCTATGTCTTTTCCCAACGCAATAGTTAATGGCGAAGTCATATCAGCATAGGCCTGCGAACTAAAGATCTCAGATAGCCGTACTATTTGACGCTTGGGATTGGGAATTTCCAGCCCCATGCTTGTTTTACCGGGAATGATTTCGACTACACGTATACTTGCTACCGACAGTGATCGTGCTAGGTCTTTTACTAGACTTAGAATCTGATTGCCTTTCACTCCTACTGCGGGCTCAATTTCGTAGCGGGTAATAACTGGTCCAGGGTAAGCAGCCACTACTTTAACTTCCACGCCGAAATCGATCAGCTTGCGCTCAATTAGTCGCGATGTGAATTCGAGTGTGTCAGTTGATAGTACTTCTACATTTTTTTCCGGCTCATCCAATAAGTGCAGAGGCGGCAAGGGTGAATCGGGCAGGTCAACGAACAATGGAGCCTGTTTTTCCTTGATTACACGTGGTGATCTGAGAATTGTACTGACGGGTGGTTCGATATGTAGTGGCGGGTGGTCCTCAAAACGTTTTTTCTCGACTTCGACCAATTCCTCACGCTTAGTTATCGAAGCTGTACCCATGCGCCGATCTTGTCGAGCTTGCCAATGTTGCTTAATACCTAAATAGCAATCTTCAATTACACTTCCTAGTTTCTCGACGAAACGCACCCATGAAAGTCCAGTGAATAAGCTGAAACCGACAGCAATTAATATTAGTAATGCAAGAGTCGATCCGGTAAAACCTAGTGCCTGTGTTAGATTCTTGACAATCAAGTTACCCAACATCCCACCTGGTTGTTGGGGTAGGAGTACTCCAGGCATATACAGCCGTAGTGCTTCAAGTCCACTGCTAGAAACTAGAAATGTAACAAAACCAGCAGTTGAAACAAACAATGGGCGCCGATCAAATATTCCCACGGCATCAATACGACGATAACCCCACGATACCAAGTAGACAAAAAACAACACCCACAACCATGCTGAAACGCCAAATAAATACAGAAGCAAATCAGCTAACCACGCTCCAATATGTCCACCGGGATTGTGTACCAGATTGTCAACGCTAGCATGTGACCAACCTGGATCGGTGCGATCATAGCCATAAAATATCAGTACCAGATAAAGCGCCACACCCAGTAACGCGAGCGAGCTGGATTCACGCAGCAGTCTTATGAGTCTCGGTGGAAGGGGATTTGCCCCCGATTTTTTTGCCATCGACTTGTTGACGAGACTCATGAGTAGTATCGAGAGAAGATGAGCATAGATTATATATAGGGTTAAGTTAACTACAAAAACAAGCTCTATTTCTTTGAGCTTATTAAGCCTAAAGTGAACTAATGCTCGGTTCTCTAGACATTTGTACTGTGGGCGTGAGCACGCCCAATCTCCTGCGCGTATACCTCAAGCTTGTAATGTAGCACGATGCTTCTTCTCTCGATGCTGATATACTCGCCGTCAACTAGGTCTCGCATCACGCGGGTAACCATTTCGCGCGATGCACCAACCATCCTTGCAATGTCCTGGTGGGTAAGTTTGTCGTCAATTACCAACGTATCTTCCTGCTTCTCTGAGAATTCTAGCAATGCCTGAGCCACTCTGCCATATACATTGACGAGGGCTAGACTTTCTATTTTCCTGTCTGCCTCGCGTAGCTTTTGCACTAGACCAAGCATGATTTGCATTGACAAGGCTGGACTTCCGGCCAGGCATTTCCTAAATTCATCTTTTCTGATCATCATAAGTTCGCAAGGCCCACGCGTAACAATGTCTGCAGAACGTGGGTGGTCATCAATTAAAGCCATTTCGCCGAAAATATCTCCTTGCTCCAACATTGACAAAATTACTTCTTTACCATCGATATCGACGATACTAACTTTGACGTTTCCGGAAAGAATTATGTAAAGAGAATCCGCTTTATCACCAGCAGAAAGGATGAACGTATTTTTTGGATAAGCTCGTGTAGTCACCACATTTGCTAATAACTCGATCAGATCAGACGATAGAGAGGAAAAAAGGGGGACGTCACGTAAGGCTATGGATATATGTTCTTTGGTTAACTTTTCCATTTGGATAATTCCTCCATTTGATTGATTTGGTCAGCACAGTTTGTCTTCTCTGCCATATCTCTCTACAAATTTAGGAACCTAAGCTCAATGCTCATTCTACCACTCTGCTGGAAAATGCAAATACTGTCTATACATAATGGCCGCGTAGTTTTTTATCTAATACTTCGATCCAATGTTTAATTGTCAACGGTGTACCGCTTTGTAGGTGTATGAGGCAACCTATATTTGCAGTAACGATCTGAGTAGGGCTACTAGATTCCAGTTCTACTATTTTATTTCTCAGTAGTTGTTTAGACAATCGTGGTTGCAGGATTGAATAAGTCCCCGCTGCACCACAACAAAGATGCGCATCCTGAACAAAAGTTAAGTCAAACCCTGCAGTTGTAAGAATCTTTTCTACTGGCCCATGGATTTGTAATCCATGTTGTAGAGTACAGGGAGAATGGAAAGATAGTTTTGATTTATTAGTACTGGGCATCGAGTTTTTTAAGAGGGGGGTGAGCTTCTTAGTTTCAGCATCTAGAATTTCACTAATGTCTTTGGATAGCTCCGAAATGCGTGCCGCTTTTTCTGCATAGGTATTATCATGGCTCAATAGATATCCATACTCTTTCACAGTTACGCCGCAACCACTTGCGGTCATTGCAATAGCTTCAATTCCTTGGTCTGCCCCATTTTCAACATGTGGCCACCAAGCATCTACATTGCGGCGCATATAATCCAGTCCTTCCTGCTGGGCATTTAGATGGTAAGAAACCGCACCGCAGCAGCCTGCGTTCTCTGCTTTAATAAGTGAAATACCAAGCTTGTCCAGTATTCGTGCAGCAGCAGCGTTAATATTGGGCGCCATTGCTGGTTGTACACAACCATCAAGTACTAGCATCTTGCGTGCGTGCCGTGCTGAGGGCCATGCTCCCGCGTCTCTGGCTTTAGATGGCACTAAGTCTCTGATTCTTTTTGGCAGCAATGTCCGGACAATCTGTCCCATTTTGAGCAGCGATCCGAAAATACTGGGGTTGGGTAATACTTGGCGTAATGTGTACCTTATGATATCAGCCCCTAAGCTTCGCCCAACCTGCTTTTCGACAATATTACGACCTATATCCACTAATCGACCGTAGCGTACTCCAGATGGACAAACGGTTTCACAGGCTCGGCAGGTGAGGCAACGGTCCAAGTGCAGTTGAGTCTTTTGGGTAGCCGCCTGTCCTTCTAGCACTTGTTTCATAAGATAAATGCGTCCACGCGGACTATCTAGTTCATCATCCAGTAACTGATAAGTTGGACAAGTAGCTAAGCAGAAGCCGCAGTGAACACAGGTCCGAAGTATGGTATCTGCTTCATTCCCTTCAGGGGAGTCTTTGATAAAATCGGCGAGATTGGTTTGCATTTCTTACAATTCCCGATACATTCGGCCAGGATTAAGTATTCCCACCGGATCAAACTTTTCCTTTATGCGTTGATAGATCTTTATCATCTCTGACCCAGGCGGATGAAACACGGAAACAGACTGTTTGTTATTGCGAAATAGCGTAGCGTTGCCACCTACGGAGCTTGTCACTGAGCGAACAACACTTGCCTCTACATCTGTATTTTCACCACAAGTAAACCAACGTAGCGCTCCACCCCACTCGATCAATTGCTGTCCCGGCAATAGTAGTGGCGCTATGCTAGATTTTACGGACAAACGCCATAGTGATTTACCAGACTGAAAAAATGTGTGGGTTTGTTCGCGTATCGAATTCCAGAAAGCCAAACCATCAGATATCTCTTCACCACCTAGTTTAGTATGAGCCGCATATACTGCAGACTCAGCACCGGAAAGTCTCAATGTCAGTTTATTATCATAAAAACAAGTTGCGGAGATCGGCAGTGGTTTCCCGGCCCACTGATTCATTCTTTCAATAGCTGTAGCTTCTTTCATTTGCATGCGTAATGTCAGTTCAATGGGTGGTAACGGTAGCACTTTGAAAGAAATCTCTAGCAGCAATCCAAGTGTTCCCATTGAGCCCGTCATCAAACGAGAAATATCATAGCCTGCAACATTCTTCATTACTTGTCCGCCAAAATGCAGATCGTTTCCGTTGCCGTCGAGCATGCGTACTCCTAGTACAAAATCGCGGACTGCACCAACAGATGCCCGGCGAGGACCTGATAATCCGCTAGCAACACAGCCGCCGAGTGTGGCGCCAGGCCCAAAATGTGGTGGTTCGAAGCCGAGCATTTGATTGTGCATCCGTAATTCAGCTTCAAGATCTGCTAAAGATGTGCCAGTGCGAGCAGTCATCACTAGCTCAGTTGGATCGTAATCTACGATACCGGTATAAGACGTAACACCAAGAATGTCGTTGCTGTTCTCGTTAATGTTGTTACCATAAAAGTCTTTGCTGCCTCCGCCGCGTATTCGTAATGGTGTTTTACGCTTAGCTGCTACGCGGATAGTATTAGCGCATTGGTCGATAATGTCTTCCATCGATTTTATTATGAAGTTTGTCTCAGTTGATTTAGCCAATTGTTCAAAACCTAGGCAAACCTGGAAACTTTTCTTCATTCCGATGTACATGCATAGCACCGTGTTCTGCGCAGCGACGCAAAGATGGCACAGCCTTCCCGGGATTTAATAATCCATCAGGATCGAATGCCGCTTTTACTGCATGAAATATTTCTAGCTCCTCTGTTTTAAACTGCGAACACATTTGATTGATCTTCTCTATACCGACGCCATGTTCACCAGTAATAGTTCCGCCGACTTGAATGCACATCTCCAGTATTTTTGCTCCAAATTCTTCGGTTTTTTTCAGTTCTCCAGGCTGATTAGCATCGTACAGAATTAATGGATGCAAATTGCCATCACCTGCGTGAAATACGTTCATACAACGTAGGCCATACTCAATAGAAAGTTTTTCGATGCCATCTAATACACGTGCAAGATTCTTGCGTGGAATAGTACCATCCATGCAGTAATAATCAGGTGAAACACGGCCAGCTGCAGGAAATGCAGCCTTACGCCCAGCCCAGAATTTAAGCCGTTCAGTTTCGTTATTAGAGGTTCTTATATCTATCGCATTATTCTTCTTCATAATTTCATTAATGCGTTGGATTTCATCCATCACTTCTTCCGTTGTGCCGTCGGATTCACACAACAGAATTGCCTCTGCCTCAAGGTTATAGCCGGCATGGACATACTCCTCTACTGCGTGAGTGGCTATTTTGTCCATCATTTCCATGCCGGCGGGAATAATGCCTGCTCCGATTACATTAGCCACTGCATTACCTGCCTTGCGAATATCATCAAAGGCCGCCATGACTACCTGGGCTTTTTCCGGTTTAGGAATAAGTTTTACTGTAATTTCAGTAACGATACCTAGCATACCTTCACTGCCGGTCATAAGTGCCAATAAATCGTAGCCAGGGGTATCCAGGCAGGTGCCGCCAATTTCAAGACACTCACCCTCAATAGTTATTACTCGCAGTTTGAGAATATTGTGCACCGTAAGTCCATATTTGAGACAGTGCACCCCTCCAGCGTTTTCAGCTATATTTCCGCCAATGGAACAAACAATTTGCGAAGAGGGGTCAGGTGCGTAATATAGACCATATGTCGCTGCAGATTCGCTAATAGCAAGGTTACGTACTCCCGGTTGCACTCGCGCAGTGCGTGCACTTGGATCGATTTCAAGTATTTTCTTCAATTTGGCAAGCGATAATAAAATTCCCTTTGCATGGGGTAGTGCGCCACCGGATAACCCTGTGCCCGCACCTCGCGCAACAACAGGAGTTTTGGATGCATGACAAATTTGCAGAATTTTTATAACCTCTTCTTCATTTCGTGGTAGTACTACAATCATTGGCGTTTGCCGATAAGCTGACAAACCATCACACTCATAAGGTTTTAGATCTTCTGTTTCATGCAGTACCAAATCAGATGGCAAGAAAATACGCAGACTATTGACGAGTTCGAGAGGGTGCATAGATTTAGGTTTCCTGAATTTCGTGGTTCGCTAATTTTTCCAGAGCTCGGATCATTACTGAGCTATCGAGATTGGCGCCACCTTGGGTGATGCAGGCATTGAATAATTCCTGGGTGGCTGCAGTATTAGGCAAATTTATTCCCAGTGCATGTGCATTGGAAAGCGCAATATTCAAGTCCTTCTGATGTAGTTCGACACGAAACCCTGGATTAAATTCGCGCTTGATCATACGCTCGCCATGTACTTCCAAAACACGCGATGAAGCAAAACCACCTATTAGAGCCTGACGTACATTGTTAGGGTTGACACCGGCCTTAGACGCGAGTAACAGTGCTTCACCTACCGCTTCGATGGTAAGCGCAACGATAATCTGGTTTGCAATTTTGCAGATCTGACCGGCGCCATTATTACCTACTAAGGTAATCTTCTTACCCATTAATTCAAGAATAGGTTTTACTTTCTCGAAGACCTTTTCTTGAGTGCCCACCATGATCGTAAGCGTGGCTTTCTTTGCGCCCATATCTCCTCCCGATACCGGAGCATCCACATAATAACAACCTAGATGGTTGATGCTGACGGCGAATTCCCTGGTTTCAATAGGAGAAATTGAGCTCATATCCACCACGAACTTGCGTTGCTTAACCCTTGTACTACACCGTTTTCACCAAATAGTACTTTTTCCACGTCAGGTGTATCCGGCAACATAGTGATGATGATATCGGCATTCTGTGCTACTTGTTTGGCAGAGGAATAAGCTTTTCCGCCTTGTTCGATTAAGTCTCCAGGCACGCCACTTCTGGAATGGAGGAATAACGAATGTCCACCCTTAATAAGATTCTCAGCCATAGGCTTTCCCATAATACCGAGACCGATAAAGCCAATATTTGCCATAATTTTACTCTTAACAAAATATAACACTTGCTACCATTAACTACCTACATTCCCTTCAAAGCGTTCTCTAGTGTAAACTTTATTGAAGTCTATTGCTCTTTGGAGAATGCTGTAATCATTAAAAGTAGGAGTAATAATTTAAAGTCATGCCCAACAACCTTTCTTTTAAGAACATTAGCTGGCTACTGGCGTCTATAGCCATGGTGTTAGTGCCTCATTTGTTGAGGTTGCCGCAGTGGGCATCACTGTTATGTGTCACCGTAGTATTGTGGCGGTTTTATATCGCTTGGCATACCCTACATTTGCCACCTCGTCGGCTACTGATAATAATATCTTTCACAGTAGTTGGCGGAACCTTCCTTTATTACGGTACGATTTTCGGACGTGATCCCGGCGTCGCCCTTTTAGTCCTCCTCACCGTCATGAAGTTAATGGAAATATACAGTCAGCGCGATGCGATGATAGCGGTATTCCTCGGCTACTTTATCGTAATCACCAATTTTCTTTATTCCCAAACCATTCTAACCGCTCTATACATGCTGCTTACAGTTCTAGTGATTACTACCACACTAGTTGGCTTGTACCACATATCAGAACGCCAGAAAACCATTGTGCAGCTTCGGCTTGCGAGTGTATTGCTGGTACAGTCGATACCCCTAATGCTTATTCTGTTTGTATTTTTCCCGCGTGTACAAGGCCCGTTGTGGGGATTGCCACAGGATGCCTATTCCGGCACATCTGGCCTGTCTAACACCATGACACCAGGAAGCATTAGCCAACTTATTTTGTCAGATGCAGTCGCATTCCGGGTTAAATTCGAAGGGACAATTCCAAGGCCTAACCAACTCTATTGGCGCGGCCCTGTTTTCTGGTATTTTAATGGCAAGAACTGATTGCCCGGGAACAAAACTCCTCGTAACTTCTTCAAATACGAGAGACTAGAAAAGCGAGTGCAATACACAGTTACACTGGAACCCCACAACAATCACTGGCTATTCGTGCTGGATATGCCAGCGATGCTTCCTCCGGAAAGTACTGGTTCAAACGATTACCAAGTGCTGTCTCGCACACCGGTGAGGAGTCGGATGCGTTATAAAATGGCATCTTATCTGAGTCATAAAGTAGGCCTGGACGCGGATGAAAAAGAGTTATCTCGTGCATTGCAATTACCTCCCGATACTAACAGTGGCGGCAATAAGCGAGCAAGGGCGCTGGCTGAATCGTGGCGGCAGGACATCAATAGTGATGAGGCGATCATGCGAAAAGCGCTTTCCATGTTTCGTAACCAGAAATTTTATTACACATTGCTACCGCCATTACTGGGAGACAATCAAGTGGACGAATTTCTGTTCGATACCCTCCAAGGATTCTGCGAGCATTATTCTTCCAGTTTCGTGTTTTTGATGCGCTCAGCAGGGATACCAGCACGAGTGGTTACCGGCTATCTGGGCGGCAAAATCAATCCGGTAGGTAATTACATGATTGTACGTCAATCTGATGCTCATGCTTGGGCCGAAGTGTGGCTGAAAGATCGAGGTTGGGTAAGGGTAGATCCAACCGCATCGGTTTCACCAGAACGGTTAAATTCTGGCATTGCTGCCGCAGTGCCGTACTCTGACCAGCTACCCATGATGGCACGTACTGAGTTTGAATGGCTGCGTACTATGCGCATGTCGATGGATGCAATGGCAAACAACTGGAATCAATGGGTTCTAGGATACAACCCAAAGCGGCAAGTGGGATTTCTGTCTCATGTCGGAATGAAAACACCGAGTTGGAAAAACATGGCTATCGCCCTGATTACAGGTACCGGCATCCTTATGCTTATTCTTGCTGCCGCCATGCTTTTGCAGTTACGTTATCACACCTATGATCCAGTACAAGCGGCCTATCTCAAATTCTGCAACAAACTGGCCAAAAAGGGTATACCGCGCAAACCCTACGAAGGTGCGCGTGATTATGCAGAACGATTAGCTGAGCTCAGACCAGATAGCTCACAAACTACGAATGCAATCAGCGAGCTTTACATTGCACTCCGCTATGGAACTCTCATGAAAAAAGAGGCTGTGCAAGAATTACAGCGGCGGGTAGCAGAATTTAGAACATGACTGAGAGCTTGAGTGATCTACCTAGATGAGAAGAGAGTACTTAAGCCTGATCATATGTAAGCGGTGCAATTAATACCATTACTAGTAGTTAAGTATGGGATTTATGTAGTTGTTACCGGACTGCCATGTAACGGGGTAATCTGTTTGGCTAACTCAAATGTTCGCTGTTTCAGCGTGGAAAGCAGGTTGTCATAGGCATCGGTATTGGTGAGGAGGCAGGCTGTGAGACCAGTCACCTCCCCGGACTCAATCTTGAGAGGGCCGTTGATAGATTAACTGCTCCAACACGGCGCAGTAGATTTTCCCTGCCTTATCGGTAAGGATTTCCTCAATGAGAGATTGCATTCCTTGAAAATCCGATCTCTGGTCAGCTCACAATATTTGGGCTCTTTCTCAAGACCAATGGCTTGCCGACCATGTCGGATCGCTTCTATCATAGTAGTGCCCGATCCGACAAACGGATCAAACACCGTGTCCCCGATAAACGAGAATATCTTGATGCAGCGTTTCGGCAGTTCTCTTGGAAATGGGGCCTCATGACCAATCCGTTTCCTGCTCTCTCCATTGAATGACCATGACCCCAACGACCATTCCTTAAATTCCTCGGCGCTAATATCGTTGTTTCCAGGGCGCTCACGTTTCCACGTATCTTTATAGAGCACAATAATGGTTTCCACAGGGGCAATGACATGAGGGGCGCTGGCTGACTTCCAACTCCCCCATGCCGTGCGACGGGATATATTGCCTTCATTCCACAGAATAGTCGCATGATAGCACCACCCGGCCTCCATTGCTAATCGCGTGATGTCTGCTGAAAGCGGTTGCTTGCCATTCTTGTTTTTATCCAGCGAGACATTGACGCATAAGCGACCGGTCGATTTCGTCCAATGAAAACAATTCGTCAGCCACTGTTTAGAAAAGTTCAAATAGGCGTCGTAGGGCAATGAATCATCTTGTTGGGCACCAGAATATGCTTTGCCAACGTTATAGGGGGGAGAGGTCACAATTAAATCCACGCTTTCTCTCGTGATCGAAGCACGGAGTGTGGCGTCTCCCTGGATCAAGCGGTGAACGAGTGGGGAGTGAGCAAAAAGCACATCCACAGCCGAATCCAAGAGGCCGGTCCCTACGGCGCTCATTGGACAAGCCCCTGATACGTTAAGCGTTTGCCAATGGCCGCATCACAGACGCTTTCAATGCGGTGCATGGTCTCCCGGCCACAACATCCTTCATTGAGCCTGAACGAAAATTCATGAATATAACGCGATAAATGCTTGACGGATACTTGATGGAATGTGCCGTTCAGTCCACGTTTTAAGACCGCCCAAACGCTCTCAATGCCAATGGTTTACGGCTTGGTGCTGATAGCCTTTACGCTCAATGCCTCGATAGGCGGCATGGTCATCCGTATAGAGCGTGCTGCCTATTTCTATCGCCTCTTGAATCTCCGTCCACAGCGTAAGCCGATCCGTCGCAGGCACTGGCAGGGCCACGGTCTTGCCACCACGCTCCCTCATGCCGAGGACGGGTTGTTTGCCAACTGTCCCGGCTTTCGGTTTATCCCCTTTCTTCCAGTGCTTGTTCCGTTCTTTCCCGCCCACATACGTTTCGTCGATTTCTACGATTCCTGAGAGACGGGTAAGATCGCCACGGCAAGCCTCTCGAATCCGATGCAACGCAAACCAGGCGGACTTATACGTGACCCCAATTTCTTTGCTTAATTGCATAGCGCTAATGCTCTTTCGAGAAGTCATGACGGTGTAAATGGCATAGAGCCATTTGTGAAGTCGAATGTGTGATTTTTCAAAAATGGAACCGGTCCGAACACTAAAATGCTTGCCGCATCCTCGACAGTCATACATCCCTTTTCGTTTTCCCGATCTTGTATAGACCGATAGGCTTTGACATGTCGGGCAAGACACACCATATTTCCAGCAACGATCCTCAAGGTACTGTCGTGCGGTTTCCTCGTCAGGAAACATTTCCATCAACTGGCAGACACTGATTGCAGTATTGATCTTATAAGGCATGGCATCCTCCTCTCATGATAAGAGAATTATACCACAATATTTTCCGGTGTAAAGTATATAGTTACCTTAAGTATCGCCAAGTAAATCATTAGTTTTAGGAAAAATCTGTTGGAGGAATATAGAGTAGTGATTCCCCAGCGGGGTGGCAACTCTATTGACCGCAACGCTGCAAACTTGCTTGGTTACTATTGGGCATTGTCTGGAAGTAATCTGAGCAAGAACGCCACTATGATTGGCTTATAGGCTTCAGGAAATTATAATTCATTTTGCGGATAGACTGTTTCCGACATACGAGATTCACCCAAACAATCGGGCTAACTCTACCCCAGGATCATTTGAGCGCATTAGAGCTTCTCCCACTAGAAATGCATTGACATGATGATCGCGCATCATAGTTACATCAGCTGGTACGAGTATGCCGCTTTCAGTGATAACAATGTGCCCTGTAGACATTTCCATTACGCCTTGTGGGATTTGGCCGAGAAGATTCAGCGTAGTGTCTAGCTGTGTTTCAAAAGTGTGTAGGTTGCGATTGTTCATACCTACCAACGGAGTGCTTAATTGAAGTGCAAGCTCCAACTCTGCACCATTGTGGACTTCCACCAGGACCGCCATACCAAGTGAATGAGCCAGGGATTCGAGTTTAAGCATTTGGGTAATTACTTTATCCGTTTTTCCGTTCTTTTCTGTAAATAGAGGAGAGTTTAAGAAAACCGCGACGACAAGCAAGATGCAGTCTGCTCCCATAGCACGTGTCTCAACCACTTGATATTCATCAAGCATAAAATCTTTACGTAGTACTGGTAGATTACAAGCGGCATGCGCCAGTCTCAAGTCTTCTGCACTACCTTGGAAGAACTGTTTGTCGGTCAGTACTGACAAGCAAGTTGCGCCATGTGACGCGTAGCTTCCAGCGATTTCAACTGGATTGAAATGTTCTCGCAATAAGCCCCTGCTAGGACTGGCCTTCTTAATTTCCGCGATGACTGCTGGTAATCCAGCGGCAATTTTATTACGGATAGCACCAGTGAAATCACGAGGTGGTGCAGCAGCTTCAGCTTCTGCACTAATCACGACAAGAGGTTTCTTAGTTTTCGCAGCAGAAATTTCTTGTGTTTTTACGGTAAGAATTTTCTGTAGGATGTCAATCATCTACAAATTTTGTCGAAAAATAGATAAGTAAAAACGTATAGAGTCAGAAAGAACACGGGGACGGGCATATTTTACAAATTATTCACTATGTGTCTGATATTATTTTCTATATGAGCAATATTATAGTTTAAAAAAATTTCTATTTATGTTCGTTCAGATTTCTGGTCTTTGCAGAAAATTGGAAATAGGATTTCTTCTTAACTTCCAGATTTTACTTATCTAGTTAATGTGCAATAGAGGTTTCACGGATACTTTCCCGGTAACCTAGACCAAGCATTGCATGACTTTTGTTGTCAACGATACCAAAAGCTTACCATTTTCCTTCTTGTTCATGGTTTCTCCCTGCATTCTTTGTGTTCTTCACGGTTCAAGATTGTTTTTTATTGGTAAATTTTACCAACTCTTGTAATTTTTCTCTGGCCAAGCCGCTTTTTACGGCCATGCGGGCTTTTTCTACGCCTTGCTCCAGAGATTCCGTTACACCAGCAACATAAATCGCTGCGCCTGCATTAAGTAGCACTATATCCAGCGCTGTCCCGGGTTGATTGTCTAGAACAGATAGCAACATGTCTTTGGACTGTGTGCTGTCCTGAACTGTAATCGTTGTAATGCCGGCGGTTTTCATACCAAAATTCTCAGGTTTGATGGTGTATTCGATCACTTTATTGTGCCGAAATTCTCCCACCCTAGTCTCATTTGCAGTGGTGATTTCATCCAGTCCATCTTGGCCATGCACCACCATTACATGATGGCTATCCAAGCGTTGCAGTACGCGCACTAATATTCCAACGAGTTCAGGGCTAAACACGCCTAGCACCTGATTCTTTGCTCCAGCAGGGTTGGTTAATGGCCCTAAGATGTTAAACAGGGTGCGCACCCCTAGCTCACGACGCACCGGTGTTACATGTTTCATGGCGCTATGAAAATTGGGAGCAAACATAAAACCTACACCAATTTTGTTGATAGCTTGAGCCACCTGTTGTGATGTCTGATTAAGATTGACACCCAGGATTTCAAGCACATCAGCGCTTCCTGATTTACTGGAAACAGAGCGTCCTCCATGCTTAGCAATACGAGCTCCGGCAGCTGCTGCTACAAATGCTGCAGCGGTAGAAATATTGAAAGTATGTGCGGTATCGCCACCAGTGCCACATGTATCCACCAGATTCTGGAGATCAGTGACGCCTACTTTTGTAACAAATTCTCGCATCACCTGTGCAGCTGCAACGATTTCCCCAATGGTCTCCTTTTTAACTCGCAAACCACTAATTATGGCAGCAATGAGTACCGGCGACATTTTTCCCTCTAGGATCTGATGCATGAGAGAGAGCATTTCATCATGAAGAATCTCGCGGTGTTCGATCACGCGGGTAAGCGCTTCTTGCGGTTTCATGATTTGATCCTTTAGTGTATATCCACCATTTTTTCACCGTTGCTACTTACTGGGTAAGGAAATTTTTCAGTAATTTATGTCCGTGTACAGTCAGGACGGATTCTGGGTGAAACTGTACACCCTGAACCGTCAGTGTCTTGTCACGTACTTGCCACTGAGTCTAGCAATTAAGTCGGCCATACTCCAATCCCTTTGCCACATAAAGATCCTATCCTTAACCATTCGAAAAAAGAGAACTAGAAATAACAATATCAGGAAAACGTTTCAAAGCAGAGCAAATTATAACAGCCCACAACCAAGACAAAATAAGTGGGTTCTCGCCATTTAATTTACAACCTTTTTTCAGTAAGTAGCTTTGCACAAAGCGGGCATTCATCTTTGTCTATGTGCATTTAAAACCTCCGATTCATGTCGAGACTTTTCTGTGTGTTACTCCCCCCTTAGTCATTCATTACTCCAGATTCATTCAAATCTACTCAACTCAATTACAAAGAAATCTTTTATGAGATTTTTATTACAGAATTAATTTGTTGGTTTGAGTAATGTGCTAAGCATATGTAGTCAAGGAAAGCGTTTAAGAAGGGTTGCAATGCATAACGCTATTTTGATGATGCTACTGGCTGTTGTGAGCAGTAGTGCGAAAACTAGGTGAACTAGTGTGGGAGGGGTATAAACAATGAAAAAATGGATCTTATTTATAGCCACCATATTGTTGCTGTGCAGTAGTGTTACCAAAGCAGATGAACATGTCTAGCGAAAGGACTTTAGTAGGAGAATTCCTTAGTAAAGTTGACGACTCAGATTGGCGACATCTAGCAGGTCAAGTTTCTTCTGAGTTTCGGTTTTTGGATCAGAGCTGGTACTTATCATGGGAGTCTAAGTATTTACCATTAGAATTTCCCAATTCGCATCTAAAATACCTATCGATTATTGACATAAATAACAAGTTGCAAGGTGTCTATCCTTGTATACTGATATCAAAATTTGGTCTTAGGATACTATCTGCAGCAGGCTTCTATTACCCATTTAGGATGGTTCTTCACTCCACAAAATTAACTGCAAGCTGCGCAAACGCTTTTGTAGACGCGGTTCATTATAAAACTAGAGAGAATATTATTCGAATAGGCCCAGCGGATATAGATCAGCCAATCAATCATATATTAAAATCCAAATTCCAAGACTTTGGCTGGATGTGTCATGAAATAAATCGTGGGATTCAACAAATTGTAACACTTCCTGGTAGTGTCAATGAATTTAAGCAGTCACTTAGTAAAAATTTATGTAAAAATTTAAAAAGAAAATTGAAAAAATTGCGAGAGAATGGTGTAGTTACTATCGAAAAATATAACAACTGTTCTTCTAGGAAATAGGCGCAATTAATAGATGATTGCTCAGATGTTGAGGGTCAATCATGGTTGTTCAGTGATACTAATGGCAAGCTACGAATAAAAGGTAAAGAAGCTTTCTGGAAAAAATATTTAGAGAATAATAATGCTCAAAAGCATGTAAATATTTGGCTGGTGAAGTTGAACAGCTATCCAATATCATATACGTTTGCAATTGATTCAGGATTATGTCGATATAGTATTTCTTGTCATTATAATGCTCAGTTTAAAAAATATGAAGTAGGTCTGTTGGCTGATTATGAAATGTTACAGGATTCCATTCATATGGGAATCAAGACGGTTAATTTCGGGGACGGTGATGCCGAGTACAAAGATCGTTGGGGCGCAAAATCTGGATCACAACTAGTTGACTATATTTATTTTCGTCCCAATATGCTTGGCTATTTATTTCATTCAGTTTTAAAAGTCCGGGAAACTATTCTCTCTATTCGCTAGCAACATGGATTTTAACCGTGAATATGGCTTCAATTACTAGAGAAGCGGGTCAAAATAAGAATGTTTAATCTTGATGTCTCATACGACACACAGGAATTTGAAGTCCCGGCAGAACTCGATGAGAAATGCCGCCTCACCCGTGGGTGCGCACGGCGAATCTGCGAAGTCCTGGACGAATCTGGATTCGTGGTGATCCCGCATCTCCTGTCGGACCAAATGACGGCGGTGGGGTTGCAGATTGTACGCGATGCTATTACCGACCCGAATCGCGAGATGGGCGCTTTCGCCAGCCAAACCGTCATACGGTACAGGCGGCGAGATTTTTGTCCGCTCCCTTCAACAAAGCCCGTTTTATCATACTCCGCCACGCTCTGCCAACGTCTGGAAAGAGTGCTTGGTGAGTACTGCGGCAGGACGCGCCAAGTGATCGATATCTCGACAATGACGAGTTATCTTGGATCATCCCATCAATACATCCATAGGGATCCGGACGGCGTGCTATGCTTATTAGCCGCCGTGGACGACGTTTCGTCTGCGCAAGGCGGCACTGTATTTGTCCCTGGAACACACAATTACAGCGGTGCGTACATGAAGCACGGCGGAAAAGCAAACATCTTGATGAGCCTCTATCAGACGCTCTCCAACTTTCGCATTCTGCGTTATAACCTCACAAACTTATGGCGAATGCGCAAAGCAGCCGAACCACCGATTACCTGGCAGGAATTTCGTGAGAGTGTTTTCTCGCGGAGTTTCGACGACCACCAACCAAATTTAGCTCGTTTCATCCTGGGCAAGAACGCAGTTTTCGACCTTTTCAGCCTCGGGCCTGGCCGGCTCCTAAGGCTATATAGCCACTGGAAAACTATAAACGAAACTTATCGTCTCGTTCAAACGACACCAAAGAAGGGAACAGTAATCCTATACCGCAGCGACATGCTACATGCCGGACCCGATAACCGATCACCGAAACCGCGCTTCTTCTTCGGTATGAGCATTGTCCGAGACATCATATTTCCGAAACAATGGCGTGATGGCTACGCGCCGCACACATCACTGCTCGTTGAACCAAAATTGCTAGGCGACTTGCTCGACATGCGGGTATAGCCGCTGGAGTTTACTGTGAACTGATGAGCTTGAACAGAGAATTCGCAAATAAAAACAAACAAAGACGAACCTGCCTGAACCCACAACCCTTCCCTTCTAGATCTCAGCTTGGCGAGACTCGGATTTAGTCTGCGTAAAATTAAATCGTAAACATTTTTTACAACTATTAGACTTAATCCGGCCTAGTGCCGGGTTTTTGTGTATATGAATGTCCGCTATTGGCACAAAACAGACGTTCTCTCGTGGCAACTAAGTGCAATGTAATAACTATTTCTCTTTCCTTTCCCCAATTTTGGCGTTTTATGCGTGTTCGGAAAAAATTCTGGATGTTGCCCATTTTACTTTCTATGTTCATCCTTGGTGGCCTCATTGTTCTTGCCGAAGGATCGGTCATTGCACCATTTATCTACACACTCTTTTAAGTAGTGAGAAAAACCTGATGCGTGTTATTGGAATTTCTGCTTTTTATCATGACAGTGCGGCCACACTTATTGAAGACGGAGTCATAGTTGCAGCAGCGCAAGAAGAACGCTTCTTAATCCTTTTGTTGTATATTCACCATTTTTTTTACCGTTGCTATTTACTGAGTAAGGAAGTTCTCCAGTAATTTATGTCCGTGTTCGGTCAGGAAGGACTCTGGGTGAAACTGTACACCCTGAACCGCCAGGGTTTTGTGACGTACACCCATAATTTCACTGTCTTCGGCCCACGCAGTTATTTCCAGGCAATCTGGCAGGCTTTCGTGTTCAATGACGAGAGAATGATAGCGGGTGGCAGTAAATGGATTTGGCAGACCGCGAAACACACCGGTGCCATTATGAGAAATCAGTGCGGTTTTTCCGTGCATTAGTTGCTTGGCGTGGATAATTCTGCCGCCAAATGCTTGCCCTATACTTTGGTGGCCCAGACATACGCCTAATATGGGAACCTGATTACAATAGCGCTCAATCATTGGTATCGACACACCCGCTTCGTTGGGCGTACAGGGGCCAGCAGAAATCACGATAAACGAGGGTTCCAGCTTTGTAACCTCATCTGGTGTAATTTCATCGTTACGAAACACCATCACCTTTTCTCCCAGTTCTCCAAAATATTGCACTAGGTTGTAGGTGAAAGAGTCGTAGTTATCGACCATCAGCAGCATATTGGCTTATCCATGGCGTATTTATTGGTGTGAGATTGCAATTGTTAATTCCATATCCCCAACCCCTATTCTAATTTAGCACCCTATGACTGCCAGGTAATTTGGAGGGGATTATCTTCCTGCTAGCGTCTTAAAAATGGGCTTTTAACAAAGCATACTAAAACTGTATTTTCGCTTAATTTTCTCATCTGCGTAATATTAGTTTAGCGAATTATCGTTCAGTCGTGAAAAGCTGTTGACACAAGGTAGCGTTGGATTGTAATTGTCACAGTGCTAAGAAGGCCGCTAGAGTGCCTAATTGAACATAAGGGCAAGGGGTTCCAGCAATGGGTCCTGACTGGTGTTTCTGTCATTTCCGCCAAGTTCGACAAGACTGGTCGTTCGTATCGTTCAGCTAATCTAGCAGACTATGGAGCGCCAGGTTACTGCTCAGTTTGGATGACGTGGGGCTTGGCTAATGCTACTCAAGGCTAGAATTTCATTCAGATACTCACTTGTGCTAACATTAACGGCGATCCAGAGATGCGCCGATCACTTAGAATATCAAGTACTTGGAAGTAACGTTTTTTGGCTGCCAGAGATAACCATACTCCAGTGACCTGAAAGCCTTAGCCAGTTTATGATTACAAGACATGTCAAATAAGTAATTTTGTGATTTTGCACACAGAATTCCAAATTCAATAGCGTTAGTCTTTGTTGACATTTTAAACATCATATTTGTCATGTAGGTGTGTACATGTTTCGCCAAAGCCTATTGCCAGAAAGAATTCCAAATCATCAGCCGTTATCGTACGGGCCGTCTGCCGCCATCCTTCGCGTGCTCGACCATCCATACTTCGTCGTCTGGTGCTTCGGCCTGTTCATTTTGCTGCGCGCGTTGCTCCTACTTGTTCCTGTGGAGATGGACTCAGACGGACTTTGGTATTTCAATCGCGCGGCTGGAATCGCAGCGGGCGAAGGCTATTCGCAGAGAGGATACCCGACCGCGTATTGGCCTGTCGGCTATCCTGGATTTCTCGGCAGCCTATTTTGGCTATTCGGTACCTCGCAGACAGTTGGGCAGATCGCCAATCTGGTCTGTGCCGCCGCAAGCTTCTTCCTCGTTCTGGCGCTGACGTGCCACATCTTCCAATGCAGTCGATCCGCCCGGCTGGCAGTGGCGTTGCTCGCGATCTATCCCAACAACATCGCATACACTTCGTTACTTCTGACCGAGACCTATTTCACCTTCCTGATGCTCCTCGGTTGTTACCTGTTCATCGTGCGCCGGACGTTGCCGTACCTCGTCGTAGCGGGGCTCGTGTTCGGCTTCATGGCGTTGACAAAGCCTCAAGCTATTTTCGTTCCGGGTTTTCTTGCGCTTCTATGGCTGGTTACGTCCGAAGGATGGCAGCGTCGCTGGGTGGTGGTTGCACGTACCGGTCTGGTGTATGTAATGATGGCCTGTGTCTTGGTTCCGTGGGCAGTCCGTAACACCACAGTATTCGGCGAACTGGTACTCATTTCCACGAACGGCGGCAGCATCTTGCTTACCGGCAACAATCCAAGTGCAGTTGGTAAAGCATTTGATGAGGACCCTTTGTTAAAGAAACGCAACTTCTCGGTCGAAGACCAGGTTGCCGCAAACAAGCGGGCGCGGCAGCTCGCAATCGACTGGATCACGTCAAACCCAAAGCGTTTTCTTGAGCTAATTCCATTGAAGATTTTTTATGCCTGGGCACCAGATGGTGAAGCGGAATGGGCGTATCAAGACTCTGATATGTATGAAGAAAATCGCTACTTGTTTCGTGGCATTCGTGTTCTGAACCAGGGGTATTACCTTTTACTGATCTTGAGTTTTGCCGTGGCGATCTTTCCTCTCTGGCGTTATCGTCACAAGACGGCATGGCCTTGGTCTCTATTCGGCTATGTGTTTTGTGGCTACCTAACTCTCCTCGCGATCATTTTCTTCGGAGAAAGCCGGTTTAAGTTCCCTGCGATGCCTTGGGTCATCATGACGGTCGCCTGGGCGGCGGTTCATTTGCTCGAGACGAAGGCCTCAAGGGGCGCAGCAGAGCGATCGCATACTTAAGGAGTACAAGGGGCCAGCAGAAATCTCAATAAACGAGGGTTCCAGCTGTGAAGTCTCATTTGGTGTGATTTCATCGTTACGAAACACCATCACCTCTTTTCCCAGTTCTCCAAAATATTGCACTAGGTTGTTAAGTGAAGGAGTCGTAGTTATCGATCATCAGTAACATATTGGCCTATTCATGGCGTATTTATTGGCGTGAGATTACAATTATTAATTCCATGTCTCCACTAATACCCCATTTTAATGGGAACTATATACTTTACACCGGAAAATATTGTGGTATAATTCTCTTATCATGAGAGGAGGATGCCATGCCTTATAAGATCAATACTGCAATCAGTGTCTACCAGTTGATGGAAATGTTTCCTGACGAGGAAACCGCACGACAGTACCTTGAGGATCGTTGCTGGAAATATGGTGTGTCTTGCCCGACATGTCAAAGCCTATCGGTCTATACAAGATCGGGAAAACGAAAAGGGATGTATGACTGTCGAGGATGCGGCAAGCATTTTAGTGTTCGGACCGGTTCCATTTTTGAAAAATCACACATTCGACTTCACAAATGGCTCTATGCCATTTACACCGTCATGACTTCTCGAAAGAGCATTAGCGCTATGCAATTAAGCAAAGAAATTGGAGTCACGTATAAGTCCGCCTGGTTTGCGTTGCATCGGATTCGAGAGGCTTGCCGTGGCGATCTTACCCGTCTCTCAGGAATCGTAGAAATCGACGAAACGTATGTGGGCGGGAAAGAACGGAACAAGCACTGGAAGAAAGGGGATAAACCGAAAGCCGGGACAGTTGGCAAACAACCCGTCCTCGGCATGAGGGAGCGTGGTGGCAAGACCGTGGCCCTGCCAGTGCCTGCGACGGATCGGCTTACGCTGTGGACGGAGATTCAAGAGGCGATAGAAATAGGCAGCACGCTCTATACGGATGACCATGCCGCCTATCGAGGCATTGAGCGTAAAGGCTATCAGCACCAAGCCGTAAACCATTGGCATTGAGAGCGTTTGGGCGGTCTTAAAACGTGGACTGAACGGCACATTCCATCAAGTATCCGTCAAGCATTTATCGCGTTATATTCATGAATTTTCGTTCAGGCTCAATGAAGGATGTTGTGGCCGGGAGACCATGCACCGCATTGAAAGCGTCTGTGATGCGGCCATTGGCAAACGCTTAACGTATCAGGGGCTTGTCCAATGAGCGCCGTAGGGACCGGCCTCTTGGATTCGGCTGTGGATGTGCTTTTTGCTCACTCCCCACTCGTTCACCGCTTGATCCAGGGAGACGCCACACTCCGTGCTTCGATCACGAGAGAAAGCGTGGATTTAATTGTGACCTCTCCCCCCTATAACGTTGGCAAAGCATATTCTGGTGCCCAACAAGATGATTCATTGCCCTACGACGCCTATTTGAACTTTTCTAAACAGTGGCTGACGAATTGTTTTCATTGGACGAAATCGACCGGTCGCTTATGCGTCAATGTCTCGCTGGATAAAAACAAGAATGGCAAGCAACCGCTTTCAGCAGACATCACGCGATTAGCAATGGAGGCCGGGTGGTGCTATCATGCGACTATTCTGTGGAATGAAGGCAATATATCCCGTCGCACGGCATGGGGGAGTTGGAAGTCAGCCAGCGCCCCTCATGTCATTGCCCCTGTGGAAACCATTATTGTGCTCTATAAAGATACGTGGAAACGTGAGCGCCCTGGAAACAACGATATTAGCGCCGAGGAATTTAAGGAATGGTCGTTGGGGTCATGGTCATTCAATGGAGAGAGCAGGAAACGGATTGGTCATGAGGCCCCATTTCCAAGAGAACTGCCGAAACGCTGCATCAAGATATTCTCGTTTATCGGGGACACGGTGTTTGATCCGTTTGTCGGATCGGGCACTACTATGATAGAAGCGATCCGACATGGTCGGCAAGCCATTGGTCTTGAGAAAGAGCCCAAATATTGTGAGCTGACCAGAGATCGGATTTTCAAGGAATGCAATCTCTCATTGAGGAAATCCTTACCGATAAGGCAGGGAAAATCTACTGCGCCGTGTTGGAGCAGTTAATCTATCAACGGCCCTCTCAAGATTGAGTCCGGGGAGGTGACTGGTCTCACAGCCTGCCTCCTCGCCAATACCGATGCCTATGACAACCTGCTTTCCACGCTGAAACAGCGAACATTTGAGTTAGCCAAACAGATTACCCCGTTACATGGCAGTCCGGTAACAACTACATAAATCCCATTTTAATCTGGCATTCTATGATTTCTGAGTAATTTGGAGGAGGGTCATCGCCTCGTCAGGATATCAAAAATGGACTATCAAAAGAAGCGTGCTATCGCACTATAACTGTACTTTCGCCTAATTCGCTCACCTGCGTAAGCTCTAGTTTAGCGAATTGTTGTTCAATCGTGAAAAACTGCTGATATGAGGGGGTGCACCTAGTTTGAAACTAACCCCCCTATAAACGTAGTACCTATCGTTCTTTCCTTTCCCCAATTTTGGCGAAAAAATTTGTTTCAGAAAGAGAATCGGTGAATGACCGCTATCGATCCAAAGTGAACATTCAGCCAAGTAAAAGAATATGCGTATGTCATATTTAGGATATAATTATATTTCTACCTGTTCATATATAGGCAATGACCCTAATCCCCCTAGAGCGCAAGCAACTCGTTCTTAAAGATGCGATAGATCGCATTCTTAAGAATCACACATTGAAACAGATAGCCAAAAGTCATGCATTACAAAACATACTCTGAATACAGGGTTAATGTCACTGGGTCTGGAATACTAAGAATTACGTAGAGTTTGGGTTGATAACATATTGACCGAGGCATTAGAGGAGAAAGACAACGCAACAGAGCGCAACAGAGAACTTTCCTCCGCGTGCGCGAATTCAAAGAGGAAAGCTGCAACCTGGTATGCTGAAAGAAAAGACCAGCAACGGTATGGCGGTCATCGGGTTAACATTAATACAGGCAACAGTGTGTCTAGTGGTTAACTATTCCGTACTGACCACCCATTCTCATCTGTTCGTTTCGAATGAAGCGCAGTGGTTTGCGTGAACGGGGCACCCCTTGTTGTTCACTGCGTTCTTTTAACCAACTACCCTTTGATTCCCTACTCTTGAGCATTTGTTCAGAGTACAACCGTGTATTTCTTCCACGATGACTAACGGCGGCCGCCGACTGCCCTTGTCTTTCGAACTTAAACGAATTATAACCGCCGGATTTTCCATAACCGTCGGATTTTTCATAACCGCCGGATTTTCTATAACCGCCGGATCTTTCATATCCGCCAGATCTTTCATAACCACCGGATTTTCCATAACCGCCGGATTTTTCATAACCGGGGGCTGCTTTAGCCGCTACTGGACTCAGAAATAAAACCAACATAATTGGAATTAATATTTTCATTTTGTCACCTCTTTTCAGCAAGCTATTTTCCAGTTAATTTCGGTAATACTGTCATACCCAGGCACAACCGGCATCCACTTAGCAGTGGGGGTGTTAGTCGAAAGACCGATTCTCCTAGTCCCCATGTATTCGTTGTTACTCGCCCCAGCAATTAGCCTATTTTATTTCCTTTTCACAATTATACTCCAATAGAGCTTTTATATAAGAGGCCATCCGCTGCCATCAAAATAGTCACCGGCGGATCGTTTAATCGTGCGGCTATTTTGCCCAGTCGCTGATGGTATGCCTCAGCTGCATCATTTAGCCAGACCACCTTCCGGTGAGAGCGATACCAACGATCTAATCGGCTTGTCGTTTTGGTCAAAGCGAATTTAGCACGCCGCCCCCTGTTCGGTCAGTTCGATCTCCTTTCGGAGCGAATCGATGCAGAACTTCACTGCCCAATTTAGATACTCGTAATTTCCATAGGCCCCGGAGATCGGGAAGGAGCCGCGCACTCCGCCGACGAGATCGGGATCGCCCTCGACCGCGATTGTCCGTCGAACGTATGAGTTGACTTTTCGACCAGCATCAAAATACCGAGTATCACCCGTCCAGCCGAAAAGTAGAAACCAGCAATAGGCGATCTGGACGGACCCGGTCAGGCAGACCCAATCAACCACAGTGCACCAATGACTGTCTAAACGGCCCGCTAGAAAGCCGTCGCTTTTGACGCAGTGGATCAGCGCATCCGCTGTCCGAACGCCCGCGTCAAGGAAAACCTCATTCTGGCTGAGCCGGTATGCCTCCAGAACACCGCGCAGGGCGTAGCCGATTGTGTGGGTCAATGGCCGAATTGGGTCGTTCAGGCAACAATCACGGAACCAGCTATTATCCTGCTGCTTAGTCAGGGCCCAATGGACCTGTTTCAATCCCGCCTCCCCGTACCCCCTGCCCGGAGAAACACGCTCGGCTTCGAAGAGGCTCCAAGATACGTGAGTCTCATAAGCCTTTTCGCTGATCTTCGCGAACGGTGTCGGGAATCGACGCCAGCATCCGTCGGCGTCCTGAGTCTCCACGAGCCATGTAGCGGCACGGTGCATCGCGGACAGATAATCTTCTTTGCGGCTTGCGCGAGCGCCAGCCGCGAGACCGAGAAGGATCTGCCCCGTGTTGAAGGTAACCGGCACAACCGGCTTATGCGTTACCAGTCCACCTTGGAACGCGCCTTCCGGTAACTGAATAGCGACCAGCCAGTCGAGCATGCGCTCGGCACGCCTGCGCAGCGCAGTATCGTCCTGGATCTTAGCTTCGGCGAGCATCGTCGGAACGATATAGCCGGTAGTCTCCGGGTAAGAAGGTCCCCAGCCATTCACAAGACTAAAGTGCCGGGCGACACCACCGTCCGCCGTCGCCGAGCAATCCTGAGCCCGGCCGATCCAAGAGAGGTTCGCCAAGATCGCTGCCTCCGGCCCGGGGTCAAAGGCCGGTACTCCAACGAAATCCTGGCGTCTGGCTTTTCGCACCCGCTCGGGCAAATTTCGTCTTATCTGAAAAGCACGATACTTTTGTATTACCGGATCAGGCAACAATTTCCTGATGATACGCTTAGACTTTGTTACTATTTCTGGGATAAGAATTCGCAGGAAACCTTTGGGATTCCGCCGCATCAACCGGAGTGCTGAACGAGCTCGATGTAGGATTGGGAGGGCAAGTGAAAATATAGCCGCTTCGAGCCGCCGCTCGACCGCACCGAACCCTTTCTTGAAACGGTATAGTCCGGGATTTTCAGGTTCTGCCCCACCAAGATTCAGTTCCCGGAAGCCGTCCTTGCTAAGCAACTTAGCGGCTGAATAAACAAGAAAGGGAGAAGTGCCGAGTTCCATGCCTTTTAGAGACGTTCCAGCCGAATGGTAATATCCTACCTTGGACGATTTCAGAATGAAGATTGAGGATAAGATTTGCGTCCCGGCGTAGGCCTGAAAGAACTCGCCCACTGCGGCCTCGAGCATCGCCCGCATGACACTTTCCTTGATTGCCCCCGAAACATCCTCGCTGCGCACTTCGCGTCGAGCCATCGAGGCACCCATTAGTTCGAGATGCGCGGCGATCGCATTGGGATCGCTTGTGCGTTTGATTGCAACGCCAGCCTTTATGGGTGCGATTCATGTTACGTTTGTGATTGTTGCTGAGCTTGAGGCTATCGAGGTTATCGAGTTCAATGACAAATTCGAACCGGTTCTGCTTCTCCAACAGGCGGCCGATTGTCGGAAGCACGACCTCCGAGGAGCCGAAGCTACCGAGAACAAGATCCCAGACCCGATGGCACCGGCAGAACTCACTGAGGCCAGCAAAAAATTGCTCGGCGTCGGGTAGGGCTGGAAGCGAAGGAATCTCGACCCGCTTTCCTAGCCAGCGCTAGTAAGAAAAGCGGCACAACCAGCGACCATAGTTTCCCCTTGGTACAGGCCTAGGACAAACGGCGTATCGCCCAGTTGTTTTTGAGCGAGTATATACTCTTCTGTATTGTGAGGAGCATAGGGCTCGAGTTGGGCCATTCGTGCCGTGTGTTCCGGGCATGGATAGGGTATTGCCGAAAATGTTAGAACGCTTCTCACCATGGCCAAATCATATTGGAGTTAGTTAAACAGTGACGTAAGCTGTTATTTTGTTGTTTTCTGGCTTTCACAAATAGGTAAGGACAGAGATGTCAAAACGCCAGCAGTTAGAATTCATAGTTTACTTCTCTGATGAGTTAGGGGCTATTTTCATTGTGCACTTCAAGTGACAAATAATTTAGTGACACATTGTAATGCTATTGAGCTTAGAATTCTGTGAGAGAAATCACAAAGCCACGTCTGAAAAAGGGGTAGATCGTTGCTGAGGAAGCCATCCAGATCCCTCAGTCGGAGGCCGCTGACAAGCCGTCGAGGTAATCGTGCAGGGTTTTTGGAAAGATGTCAGGTTTTCGATCTCATCGACTGGAACCGTGACTTCAAACTCTTCCTCAATCACCACAACCAGAGTAATCATCCTCAGTGAATCCCACCCACTCCTTGAATGTTGCCATGCTGGCCGTGTTGAGCCGATAGCCAGGCCCCCGGGCCTGTGGTTATATGCTCGAACCGTGCTAATGCGTCCCGAGAGTGCACCAATGATGATCTATTCGCCCAATTTGCTCGTCTCGATGTTTTTATTCGGGCTCAGTCCGACGGGCTGCTAGAGCGCCGGAACAACCTCTGTCTCCCGGTGGCTCGAATATGGCTCGCTCATCGCGGCCAGCATCTTGCGCTCACCCTGGTACGGCGCGCGCCCGTGGCTGATCAACATGTTGTCGAACAAAAGCATGTCACCCGGCTCCCAGTCGAATGCTGCAGTTTCTGTGTCGAATGCCGATCGGATCTGGTCCAGGTCCTCGACCGGGATCTGGCTGCCGTCTCCAAAGTAGGCGGTACGCGGCAGATCCTCGTTCGCGAAAAGATTACCCATGGCCTCTCTGGTTTGTTCCTCGAGCCCCGAGATGTGAAACAGGTGTGCCTGATTGAACCACAGCAAGTCTCCCGTCTTCGGATGTCGAGCCATGGACTGGGCCCGCTGCCGGGTGCGCAGGTTTCCGTCCGGTTTCCACTCGAACTCGATATCGTGCGAGAGGCAATACGCTTCGACCTTCGCCTTGTCCTCGGTCTGAAAGACCGTTGACCACGCGAGATCGAGATGGTTATAGTAGTTGCGCACATAGAGCACGCCCTTGTCGCGGAACCGATCGGCTACATTGTGCGGAATCTTGCGTGTGACGTTTCGCGTCAGCGCCAGTGGCGTCTGTCCGCCGCTCGCTGCCGGCCGGATGCAACAGAAGGCGAGCTTCATCGGCCAGTCTCTCTGGTACGCATTCTCGTTGTGCAGCGGAATGGTCACCGGGGGCGGATACTCGGTAGTCGTGTAGATATTGCGGCCGACCGCCGTACGCGGCGTCGAACGATAAACATAGGAGAGGCGCTCATCGAACAGCGTCGTCGTGAACTCAGCGACATCGGTTGAATTCAAGGCCAGAGACACGACCAATGGCAATTGGTCCGGTCCAGGTGAAACGATTTCGACTCCTACGGTTCGCCGTGCATCCGTTTCTGACATTGTCCAAGTTCTCCCGGAAGGTTGTCAAGTGATGAATAATTTAGTGACACAGTGTAATGCTATTGAGCCTAGAATTCTGTGAGAGAAATCACAAAGCCACCTATTACAAATCGAATTACGAATCAGAATCACCTAGGCACGTTTTCAGAATCTGGCGTTGCAGCTTACCTGACGAGGTCTTCGCGATCTCGTCCACCCAAGCATACTTCACCGGGAACTTATACGGCTCGAGCCTGTCCCGAAGAAATCGCGCGAGCTCCCTCTCTGACGGTCTCTCATCTCCATTCGACACCACGAACGCCATAACGGCTTCACCGCTGAGGCCGTCTGTATCGGGTACGCCGACGCAAGCACACTCGGCGATTGCTGAATGCTCGTTGAGCACGTTTTCCACCTCGAGCGGCACGACCTTGCGTCCCCCGACATTGATCATCTCCGTTTTGCGTCCCTGCAGTCGAATATATCCGGCCGCATCCCGCAATCCCATGTCCACGGTATAGAGCCAGCCGTCTCTAATCGCCTTTCTAGTTTCCCGTTCGTCTTGCCAATAGCTTTGCATCACGTGATCGCCACGCACGCACAGTTCGCCCGTCTCTCCCAGCACACTCACCTGCCCGTTGGCATCCGTGATTCTGATCTCCACGCCTGGTGCAGGGCGCCCAACAGTATCGAGCTTCTCGCGGTCAGAATGAAATTCAATGAACGCGGACCTCGATGCCTCGGTCAGACCATAGTGCATGCAAATGCGCGTCTTGGGCAGAAGCCGAATCAGACGATGCTTGTGCTCCATCGGCATCGGGGCGCTGCCAATCTCGATATAGGACAGTTGCTGAGCGAACTCACCTAATCGATCCTCGGTCAGACGCAACAATACTGCCAGGCCGGCCGGCACGAAGCTGAAGCCTGTCGCCCGCTCAGTCGACATCGCATCGAATATCATCTCAGGGAACATGAAGCCATTGACGAGAACGAGCGTCCCGCCAGCAGACAGTACGCACCGTAAACGCCCCAGACCGAATGAGTGGCTGAGTGGCAGCGGAATCACTTCGCGGTCATTTTCCGTATTTCCAACGAAGGCGTTGATAGAGTCCGCGGCCGCACTGATATTGGTGTGACTCAGTTGAACGCCCTTGGCCGCGCCCGTGGTTCCCGTCGTAAACAGGATATCCGCCACCGCGTTAGCCATTGGTAGCGCAACGCTTCCCAGCACAGGCGAATCGACGTGTTCCAGTGAGGCAGCCTCTAGCTCGGCCAAGGGACGACACGCCAGATCTCCGCCCTTGAATTGGGATGTCACGTATATCGCCCTGGGTCGAATGCGATTGGCAATGTCCGCGATGCGCCGTGCCGGTGCTGCCGGGTCCACGGGAACGGCCCTGATACCCAGCAGATGCGCTGCCAGATACGCGTATGCGAAGGTTGGGGTACTTTCAGCCGCGAGAATGATGATGTCGTGGCGCTGTAGACCTTGTTTCTGCCACCCCGCTGCAACTGCGGTGATTCTCCGGGCGAGCTCGCAGTAGGTTATGCGAATGTCGCCCGCGATGAGGGCGTCCGCTCGTGCACGAGTTTTAGGGGATTTATGTAGTTGTTACCGGACTGCCATGTAACGGGGTAATCTGTTTGGCTAACTCAAATGTTCGCTGTTTCAGCGTGGAAAGCAGGTTGTCATAGGCATCGGTATTGGCGAGGAGGCAGGCTGTGAGACCAGTCACCTCCCCGGACTCAATCTTTTGCTGCACCAATCCCCATTCTTCACTCAATGTAAGGAGATACGATTCGGCCCCTCGATAAACCTGCCGTAAGGCCAACCCTTCTAAATCAGCCTGCTTGTACCGCTCACGGAGTGACGTTTTCACAGAGAGGGCGACAGGTCGTCGAGGATGATATAACACCACATCAAAATCCGCATTCGGCACATGTGCAAATCGGGCTTGGTAGTAGAAGGGGAGGACTCCCTCTTGTTTCAGGGTTTCACAGGTCAGAAATTCGAGCATCCGGCCGTTGATCGAAGGGTTGGACGGGAACTGCTTATGATAGCGAGCACACCCGTCCTTAATGATTGAGAGGGCCGTTGATAGATTAACTGCTCCAACACGGCGCAGTAGATTTTCCCTGCCTTATCGGTAAGGATTTCCTCAATGAGAGATTGCATTCCTTGAAAATCCGATCTCTGGTCAGCTCACAATATTTGGGCTCTTTCTCAAGACCAATGGCTTGCCGACCATGTCGGATCGCTTCTATCATAGTAGTGCCCATAGTAGTGCCCGATCCGACAAACGGATCAAACACCGTGTCCCCGATAAACGAGAATATCTTGATGCAGCGTTTCGGCAGTTCTCTTGGAAATGGGGTCTCATGACCAATCCGTTTCCTGCTCTCTCCATTGAATGACCATGACCCCAACGACCATTCCTTAAATTCCTCGGCGCTAATATCGTTGTTTCCAGGGCGCTCACGTTTCCACGTATCTTTATAGAGCACAATAATGGTTTCCACAGGGGCAATGACATGAGGGGCGCTGGCTGACTTCCAACTCCCCCATGCCGTGCGACGGGATATATTGCCTTCATTCCACAGAATAGTCGCATGATAGCACCACCCGGCCTCCATTGCTAATCGCGTGATGTCTGCTGAAAGCGGTTGCTTGCCATTCTTGTTTTTATCCAGCGAGACATTGACGCATAAGCGACCGGTCGATTTCGTCCAATGAAAACAATTCGTCAGCCACTGTTTAGAAAAGTTCAAATAGGCGTCGTAGGGCAATGAATCATCTTGTTGGGCACCAGAATATGCTTTGCCAACGTTATAGGGGGGAGAGGTCACAATTAAATCCACGCTTTCTCTCGTGATCGAAGCACGGAGTGTGGCGTCTCCCTGGATCAAGCGGTGAACGAGTGGGGAGTGAGCAAAAAGCACATCCACAGCCGAATCCAAGAGGCCGGTCCCTACGGCGCTCATTGGACAAGCCCCTGATACGTTAAGCGTTTGCCAATGGCCGCATCACAGACGCTTTCAATGCGGTGCATGGTCTCCCGGCCACAACGTCCTTCATTGAGCCTGAACGAAAATTCATGAATATAACGCGATAAATGCTTGACGGATACTTGATGGAATGTGCCGTTCAGTCCACGTTTTAAGACCGCCCAAACGCTCTCAATGCCATTTGTGTGCGCCATGCCCTTCACATATTCATTCGCCGAATGGTTTACGGCTTGGTGCTGATAGCCTTTACGCTCAATGCCTCGATAGGCGGCATGGTCATCCGTATAGAGCGTGCTGCCTATTTCTATCGCCTCTTGAATCTCCGTCCACAGCGTAAGCCGATCCGTCGCAGGCACTGGCAGGGCCACGGTCTTGCCACCACGCTCCCTCATGCCGAGGACGGGTTGTTTGCCAACTGTCCCGGCTTTCGGTTTATCCCCTTTCTTCCAGTGCTTGTTCCGTTCTTTCCCGCCCACATACGTTTCGTCGATTTCTACGATTCCTGAGAGACGGGTAAGATCGCCACGGCAAGCCTCTCGAATCCGATGCAACGCAAACCAGGCGGACTTATACGTGACCCCAATTTCTTTGCTTAATTGCATAGCGCTAATGCTCTTTCGAGAAGTCATGACGGTGTAAATGGCATAGAGCCATTTGTGAAGTCGAATGTGTGATTTTTCAAAAATGGAACCGGTCCGAACACTAAAATGCTTGCCGCATCCTCGACAGTCATACATCCCTTTTCGTTTTCCCGATCTTGTATAGACCGATAGGCTTTGACATGTCGGGCAAGACACGCCATATTTCCAGCGACGATCCTCAAGGTACTGTCGTGCGGTTTCCTCGTCAGGAAACATTTCCATCAACTGGCAGACACTGATTGCAGTATTGATCTTATAAGGCATGGCATCCTCCTCTCATGATAAGAGAATTATACCACAATATTTTCCGGTGTAAAGTATATAGTTCCCAGTTTTAGCGTGGTGGAAGACGCGCGATATGATGAGGCTTCTACCGCGCGCTGCCAGTTCGCCGACTGATTCGGGTGAGACCACTACACGTTCCCCGACCGTGTGAGTTCGTCACCGTTGATCTTCTTGACTAGAATGCTCGAGATCGTGCCGACGTCGAACTGACCTGGTCCGCGCGATATCATGTCCCTCAGCAACATCAGCGATAGGGCAAACATGAACGCGTGATTTTCGCGGTGACTGATCTGCGATGGCGGCGACTTGCGTATTTTTGTCAGAAGCTTTCGTAAGAATGTCCGGTCGAGGATTTCGTCGTCTTGCATTTCCGAGTCAGAAAGTATCGCGTCCAGGTAGTCCGGAGGTCTTTCGGCATGCACGAACGCGGTCGCCTCTGGAGCGCGATAAGGGTTTTTAGGCTTGCTGGTAACGCAGTCTGGAAGACGAGTGCGGTAGGCCTCCTTCAGTATGAACTTCTCATTCTGTAACCCGTTGAGCTTCCAATCCAACGGCAATCTCCACGCCCATTCGACGACTCTCGGATCCAAGAACGCGCAGCGCGTTTCGACGCTGTTTCCAAAGCTCACGCGGTCACCCTGCGTGGACAAGAGATAACCCATCAGGAGCGTCTTGTATTCGATCCACTGCGCCTTTTGATAGCCGGGAAGTCGGTTGAACTCGTCGTGTCGTTCCTCCAGGTAGCGAGAGATCGGCGAATAACCGTCGACCTTGTCTTGCAACAGTCTGGTTGCGAAGTTCGAGGTATCGAAGCGCACTTCATGCGAAAAGAGACCGTGCCTCCGTTCGACAGCATATCGCTCGTATAGCGCAATCAAGGCATCGGCGTTCTCCGCGCTGAAATGATTGAGATATGGATAGAGTCCACTGATGAGCTCGACCTTCCGAGCTTTCGAAAGGTCGGTATTCCAACGTGAACGAATGATCGTTTCTTTGAAGATGTTGTAGCCAATGAAGGCCTCGTCTGCGCCTTCACCAGTCAAAACAACCTTGATTCCTGCATCGTGGACCCGACGCGACAGCAGGTACATGGGCACGAAGGCCGTTCGAAATACCGGAACCTCGGCATGCCAGAGTGCTTCGGGAAAAGCCGCGGCGATGTCGTCGTTGCTGATGCGAACCGTGCAATGCTCGGTACCGAGGTAGTCGCTGACTGCGTCCTGGTTTCGAGATTCGTCGAACTCCGCCTCTTCGAAAGAGATCGAGAAGCTATGCACCGTTCTCTGCGAATGCTCGACGGCTAGCAATGTTGTTATGGAGGAGTCGAGGCCTCCGCTGAGGTAGGTGCCCACTTCCACGTCGCTTCGCAATCGGAGGCGCACTGCCTCGGATAGCTCCTTGCGTGTTTGCTCGGTGGCTTCTTCGAAAGTGCCGGTCCACGGGTCGGATTGAAACGAGAGCGTGTAGTAATCTCGAATGGTGACGTCACTTACGCGAATCGCCATGTACGCACCACCGGGCACCTGGTTGATCCCTTTGTATCCGCTCTGATTTGGCAGTGGCGTCCACACTGTGAATATTGACGCAAGCTGAACGGGATCGAATTCGACGGGGACGCCTCCGTGAGCGATGAAGCTCTTGATCTCGGAGCCGAAGATTAGTTCGTTGCCGACACGTACATAGAACAAGGGGCGCTTGCCGTACCGATCACGAACCAGAAACAGGCTGCCCTCGCGACGGTCGTAAATCGCGAAGGCGAAGCCGCCGTTGAGGCGCGCCAGGGAGCTTTCACCCCACGCGATCCATGCTTTCAGCACCACCTCGGTATCGGATCGAGTCGAAAAGGCTACACCGCTCGCTTCGAGCTCTTCGCGAAGTTCGATGTAGTTGTACACTTCGCCGTTGTATGTGATCCAGTAGCGCTGTGTTTCGTCGCACATGGGTTGCTGGCCAGACGCCAGATCGATGATACTCAGGCGTGCGGTCCCCAACGCGACGCGGGTATCGTAGTAATAGCCCATCTCATCCGGCCCCTGTGCCGGATAGCGGTCAGCATCTGCTCGATAGTTTGAGGAAAGCTATCGACGGGTTGATTGGAATGGTAGAAGCCGACGATTCCGCACATTCGCTATGTACAATCCCGAACTAAAGCGGACCGCCGGAGGGCTATTGACACAGTCACGATGACCCCGCTTTGGTGAGGCGTGCAGCCAACAAGTCTGTAATGGCATTGACCGATCGAAACGCATCGGGACGGATATCGGTAGACGAAAACTTGATCCCGTACGTCGTTTGCAAGAAGCCTATCAAGGTGACAAAGTCCAAAGAGTCGATATTTCCGCTCTCGAATAGGTCGGAATCGTCCGACTCGGTGTCGAAGTCGAAATACAGCTGCTCGGCCAGATAAGTTCTTACTGTAGACTTTATTTCTTCTCGGGACATAGTCTTACCCAGTATGTGGATCGAATTAGGACAATGGTAATAGTAGAAAGACACGAGACCGGCGCCCATTATGGCGTGCCGGACGAGTGCGGAGCCGTCATCAAAAGTGCATCCACCACTCTCCTTCCAGCCGGGTCAGCCAGGCTCTGCCTTCCAGGAATTCGTCCCTCAGCTCACTACGCCTCGAGGCGACGCACACCCAAGGACCGGCCCTGGAGAAATGGATTGACGCGTGACTGAGCTGCGGTAGATGCTCGGGCTGGACCCGACCCGTGACATGGACCGCACCGTCCGCGTAGGCATCGTGAAACAAGGCTACGAGCACTCTGCCGTTCTCATCGGGGTTACCACCGAATTGTAGAACCTGTGCCGTGCCGGCGCTCTTGACACAGTACAGGTACCAGACGAGGGAATGGCCACTCTCGTCCAATACCTCTCTCATGCGCAGCATCTCGTTGCTTGGCTGCTCCGTGCGCAGGTCGGAGATAATCCAGTCCAGGTCGGCTTGCGTATATGCGGGTGCAAGCGCGTGTCGCCACAGATACATGTCATGGAGCGCGCGCAGTCGTTCGGAGCCAATGTCAACCGAACGACAGTCGGGTCGTGGAAGGTGGAAGTGGCTCATGCTCTGGCGTGCGAGGTAGTGATCGGCGACCTTGCCGATCGATCGGAACGCGAATTTGGCGAGGCCCTGAAGACGCCAACTTTGCCGGGCAAACTGCGTTGGCTTCAAAGGCCGTATCCAGTAGAGGCTGTACAGGCTGGCGAGCGTCTCGCCCAAGCCAGTCCAGATCTTGCTCGACTGGTCACTTGCGAGATCCGTGACGGAGAAATCCTGAGGGCCGTTCATGAAGGTTTGCAACAGGGTCACGCCAGCCAACGTATGAGCCTCCGGGTCCGCCATCAACTGGGTAGGGCACCGGCCATCCAGACCGGTTGTCCACGATACGTCATGGGCCTTGGAACAACTCCGAGAAAGCCGACTGCGGCCTCGGTTTCATCCACTGCGACGAGCGACGACATGTCCTTCAGGTACCAGGGGTTTTCAAACAGGACCTTGCGAATGCGGGCCTCCGCGAGCCGTGTCGTCGGCTGACCACTACTCTTGAAGCACTTGCGGCGTAGTCGAACGACGGGCGGAATATCCGCTATTTCGAACGGTCGAACTTGCACCTATGTTCCTCGAACGCGCTGGCAGGTATCGATGAGGAAGCGATTACGAGAACCGCGGGTGGGATTGGTCTTCAAGTCGGTTTGGTCCTTATAGCGAATCTGATGGGCGGCTGCTTCTACTCGACAAATGCATCGGAGTCTATGCTGAATAAACGTCCTTTTCCCCAATTCCATCGATTATCCCAGGTGTTCGCACAGCCGTCAATGCGCGCTTGGAGGCGGTGTCGGCCTGCCGAGCCAGGAGAACTCGGATATGTTGGCGCTCGTTACCTGTCTTTCTCGCATAGTCGATAAACGTGAGCACTGGGCCTATTCTGGTTTTGATTTAAACTTAGTTTTTTCTTAATCCTACCGTTGTTTGTACCACTGCTCCAGCATCATCAATACCCAAACCATGGTACCGTGGTAACTAGCATGTTCGTCCAAATGTTGTTCGAGCAATTTGTTGATGAAGTCAGTACGAATGATGTTACGTGACTTCAAATCACTCAAACTATCTGCTGCCAGAGTTTGTAGCGGTTTGTGATTCTGAAGCCACA
Organism: Nitrosomonadaceae bacterium; assembly: GCA_965248035.1. GTDB lineage: Bacteria > Pseudomonadota > Gammaproteobacteria > Burkholderiales > Nitrosomonadaceae > BJGV01. Next base: position 612,657 of record OZ252054.1, on the reverse strand, counting down.
CCCTAAAGGGCAGACCAAATCCTTGTTTTTGTTTAGTAATAATTTTCTCCGGTAGGAAATCCCGTAGTGCCTCTTTAAAGAAGTAACGCAGTTTTGTCCCCTTAAGTTTGAGTTTTGGTTCAAGCTGCGCAGAGTAAGCTACAATTTCATCATCAAGCAAGGGAAAAGCTACCTTGATTCCTGCTAGCTCGCATGATCTGACCACCTTAGGCAAATCATTGTCGGCAAGAGTAAATTTAAGATCAAGGTTAAGCATGGTGTTAATCAGACTCTTGTCATGAGCTTGGTAATAGGTTTCATTTAAGAGTGCTATCGGTTGTCCTGGGTTTACAGTATCAAGGAATTCTGAGGTAAAAACTTCCTTATGGCCGTATCGGCCCAGCAAGTTGTAGGTTTCAGTGCGTGCGGCATTGGTACCGTTGCTTGTTCAATATAACTACGGGCCTTTCGTATTACTGGCAAATTAGCACCGCCAGGAATGCAGAAAACTAGCGGTTCGACAATCTGCTTACGCAAAGCTGAGGGAAGATGTTCGTAAAGAGAAAATATATATTGTTTCGCATAGCGTACGTTACCACCAAACAATTCGTCCCCGCCATCCCCGCCTAGAAGCCTGGTTACACCATCAGTTTTGGCTTTGCGTGCGCAATAAAATGTGGGTATGGCGGAAGAATTACCAAAAGGTTGATCGAAAATTGCAGCAATCTGTGGGATTGCCTCCACTATGTCGTCTGGGGTGACATAGTATTCGTGATGCTCCGTAGAAAAATGTCGTGCCGCGGCGCGGGCATATTCCATTTCGTCATAGCCTGCCGCTTCGAAACCGATGGAGTAGGTACGGGCAGGTCGACTATTTATTTCGCTCAAAATCCCGGTGATCGTTGAGCTATCAGTTCCGCCACTGAGAAAAGCACCAACTTCCTGGTCTCCCACGGCTTTACGCACACTGGAACGCAACACTCCAAGAAAGTCTTGTTTCAGTTCTTCAAAAGGTCGTTGCTTCGTTTCCAGAAAATTCATTTCCCAGTACTTGCCGGATTTCGCTCGTCCTTTCTTGCAAATCAAGAATTCACCTGGTAGAAGGCGCTTTTGCCCCTGATAGATTGTACCGGGGCTCGGTATCATGTGGAAATAGACGTAGTTATACAAACTCTGCGGATCAATCTCGGATCGTGCCAGTGGATTAACGATGATCGCATCTGCTGACGTACCAAAGACTATTCCCTCTCCTGAAATCTGATAAGAAACTGGTTGGGTTCCCATACGGTCCACTGCCAAAACGGCTTCACCAGAACGCTCATCTAGGATGCAAAGAACAAATGTACCAACTAGACCTGCCAGTGCCTTTTCCCCGTTATCCAACCAGCTGTTTGCAAGCGTTTTTGCTACGCCGTCAGTATGAGCAAGTTGGGCCAGGTGAGAATCCAAAAATTGGACCCGTCCCCATAGGGCAACCATGAGCTCTTTGTTTTGGTAAAAGTGTGCGCTGTCACCATTGGCGGCCACCGCTAGCGCACTATTTCCCCCAACTAATATCTGAACGTTACTGTCATCAAAACGAGCAAGTGGCCTGGCCATTCGTTCAGCAAGCTGCCGATTTTCAGCGATTATCGAGCCATGGCCTATCCAGCCACACAGCCCGCTCACAACATTTCCTTAGTAATCTTACGCATCATGATTTTATTTTTATTTATAAATAATTACTTAGCTAAATGAATTTTACCAATCTTTACCTCAACCAATTTCCATTGAGCAAGTGGGCGAACGCTTCTTCTATAAGAATCTAGAGGAGAATTGTTAAATAACCCTGTTTTTTATCCTGCAAATCTTGCTCGTGCTCGAACGAATAGATAAAGGCTAATAGGGTGTATTCCATTTGGTTGCCAAATTGTGATTTTTATTAAACCAGTACCTCTACCGGTGCCGGATGATTGAGAAACGCCGTTGGGCTTGCTGTCAAGCCGTAAGCGCCGGACTGGAACACAACGATTAAATCTCCAACATCAGCCTTGGCCATCTCAACTTCGTCTGCTAATAAATCGAGTGGGGTGCAGAGCGGCCCGACCACCGAGACGATTTCTCTTTCATTGCTCTCCACTTTATTGCCAACGATCACTGGGTAATTCTTGCGGATCACCTGACCAAAATTACCGGAAGCGGCCAAGTGCTGATGCAAGCCACCGTCTGTCAACAAAAACACTTGCTTCCTTGATATCTTGCGCTCTAGTACACGACACACATAGATACCTGCTTCTGCTACGAGATACCGTCCAAGTTCGATTGCAATTTGTGTATAGGTGAGTTGTTGCTTTGTTTTATCTAGCAGACGATGTAAATTTTTGCTCACAGATATCAAATCCAGTGTTTTCTCACCGGGAAAATAAGGGACGCCGAATCCGCCTCCAATATTTAGCAAGCGAATTGGGCTGGGAGCGTGTTCGGCCAAGCGTAAGCCGAGTTGTAAAGTTTTCTCTTGTGATTCTTGGATGGCAATAGAGTTCAGGTTTTGCGAACCACTAAATATATGGAGTCCTTCAAAATCTAGCCCAAGTTCACCAATCCGGGCTAGCATAGACGGAACACGCTCTGCATCAACGCCAAACTGCTTAGGTCCTCCACCCATTCTCATGCCGGATGACTTAAGTTCAAAATCCGGGTTGACTCGAACCGCCACTCTTGGACAGATACCCAGATGCTGCCCAAGACTGGCAATGTGCTCCATTTCTTGCTCAGACTCCATGTTTAAGGTGATCCCAGCGGAAATAGCGCAGCTTAGTTCGTTATCTTTCTTACCCGGACCGGCAAAACTGATCTGATTTGGAAGTATTGGGGTGTCAAGGGCGACCCCCAATTCACCTACTGATGCCACATCTATCCCGTCTACTAGACTAGCTAGATGCTGCACAACTGCAGGCATAGGATTGGCCTTCATGGCATAGTGGATGTGAACTTCAGCAGGCAGGTGTTTACGTAAAAGAGCAACCCGCTCCGTAATCAGTTGTCGGTCATAGGCATAAAACGGAGTGCTACCCACCCGTTGTGCCAGCCGGGTGAGTGACATCCCACCAATCTGGAGGCAGTCTTCACTCAGAGGAAATTGGGTCATGGGCGCATGCTTCGAATGTATGTTTCTCATGTTTTGTCTTTGACAAAAGTGTGTTGTATTTCCTGGGCAAGGAGCTTCCGATCAATCTTGCCGTTAGGGTTACGTGGTAGGTTGTCTTCCCGGAGTATAATCTGGCTGGGTAGCATGAAGGCAGGAAGATTGAGTTTGCAAGCTGTCAGTAATTCATTAGTGTCAAGATTTGTGCCTTCCCGGGGCGTTGCGATTACGACTATGGTTTGTCCTAGCACGGGATGGGGAATTCCAATAGCTGCAGCTTCTCCCACAAGTTTAGTTGCGTAAATCACTTCTTCCACCTCGGTGGGACTGACACGGTAACCCGAGGTCTTTATCATCTCATCTTGGCGGCTGATGAAATATAAGTAACCATCTTCATCCGCGCGTACCGTATCACCCGACCATACCGCTATTTCTGGAATGGTAAGTCCAGTTTCCCGCTGAGGGAAAGGTCTGAAACGCACTGAAGTTTTTTCCAAGTCGTTCCAGTATCCCATCGATACCAAAGCCCCTCTATGTACTAATTCCCCTGGTTCACCGGGTGCACAATGTGAGCCATCTTCCCTTAGCACGAGAACTTCAGCGTTAGGAATGGCCTTACCGATTGAATTCAGTCGTATATCCACTTCCTCTGGAGGTAGAAAGGTCGATCGGAAGGCCTCGGTTAGACCATACATCAGAAATACTTTTGCCTTGGGAAGTATGTTACGTAGCATGTCTAGCGTAGCTTGAGGCATTTCTCCACCAGAATTTGTAATATATCGCAATGACGTAATTTTTGGCCAATTTAGCTGTGCTAGTTGAATCCACAAGGGAGGCACAGCTGCTAGACCACTGATATTTTCCTCCTGAACTGTATTGATAACATCGCTTGGTAAAAGATAGTTCATCAGGACGCACGTAGCTCCGGTGTGGAATGTCGTAGTGAGTTGGTTAAACCCATAGTCAAAACTTAGAGGCAATACTGCTAGAATCCGATCATCAGAATTGTTTTCCAAGTACTGAGCAACGCTTTCCGCCCCTGCTACCAGATTTCGGTGGGAAAGGACTACACCCTTTGGTTTACCAGTGCTACCTGAAGTGTAGAGGATCGCAGCCATGTCACTATCAATAGTATGATGCCCCCTGACAAGGGGGGAGGAAGAGCATACCTGGTCCCAAGGTATGATGTTCAGGCCAGATATAATTGGTAGTTTTTCAACTGAGTCGACCACTACCACGGTGTGCAAGTCATGGCACTGTGGTAGAACTGTAGCAAGTAAATTCAGTCTGTCAGCTGAAGTTACCAAAATTCTTACATTACAATCGCATAAAATGTAGGTTACCTGTTCCGGTTTGAGAAGAGGATTGACGGGTACGAATACTCCACCAGCGGCGGTAGCCCCAAATAGGGCAGTAACTGCTTCATGGCGTTTTTCTAGATAAACGGCCAGTCGTTCACTCCGACAAAGCCCCAAGGAAAGCAGAGTCGAAGCGATGCTCTCGACCTCTCTAGCCACGGCGGCGTAGCTCATTTTGTTCTCCTGATAGACTAGTGCCTCTGCGTCAGGAGTATGATCTGCGGAATTAAAAATTAGTTTGTGAACAAGATTAGGCATTTACAAAAAGCCTGTTTTATAAAAAGATACATTGACAGATAAATAGTGGCACTATCATAGCAAGCTACTCATTTTATTCCATGACGGTTCAATAAGTCATAAATAGTAGGACGGCTGACACCCAGTAGTTCCGCGGCTTTGGCAATATTGCCATTAACTCTCGCCATCGTTTTTACCAAAGTATTGCGCTCCGCATCTTCACGAACCTGACGCAGGTTAATAGGCTCTATTGAAGTAGAAGGAATCCGTAGTCCAAGATCCTCTGCGCTAATTTGAGTCCCATCTGTCATGATGACTGCACGCTTGATGCAATTTTCCATCTCTCGTATGTTGCCAGGCCATTGATAGTTTTCAATAGCTGTCAAAGCTTCTTGGCTGAAATTTAGCGGGGATAATTTTTCCTGGGCACTAAACTTATTTTTAAAGTGATGTGCCAACAATGCGGCATCACCCAGTCGGTCCCGTAGGGGGGAATCGTGAGCACGATTTCACTTAGGCGGTAATATAGGTCTTTACGAAAGTGATTGCTCTCAATTAGAGTCTGTAGGTTCTGATGTGATGCGCACACGATGCGCACGTCTACCGGAATCTCTTCACGTCCACCGATTCTTTCAATAACTCTTTCCTGCAAGAAGCGTAGAAGTTTAGCTTGTAGCGCAATAGACAAATCACTCACTTCATCCAGGAAAAACGTGCCTCCATTGGCGAGTTCAATTTTGCCCAGAGTTTGTTTGGCAGCCCCGGTATACGCTCCTTTCCCGTGCCACTGTCACCCAACAGTATTACCGAGGCATCTGAGGAGGCAACTTTCTCAACATTACGGCAAACCTTAATAAGACTGGGATCGCGGGTAATAATTCCAGATATTGGAGAATCTACTTGAGTTGAGAGTAGATTGTAGTTTTCCTGCTGCAATGCATGCAGGTAGAATGCTCTTTCTACCACTAAACATAGTACATCTGGGTCAAAAGGTTTTTGATGAAAATCGTAGGCGCCCATAGCGATGGCCTTTACCGCGTAGGAGTGATCTTGGTTTCCGGTAAAGACAATCACTTTAGTGTCCGGTGCGAGTGCAAGTATCTGTTGTAGAGTGTTGAGTCCTTCTGAAGCTCCAAGTGGATCAGGAGGGAGTCCAAGATCCATAGTGACAACTGCAGGTTTATACCTTCTAACTTGGGCAATTGCACTTTCGCGGTCTTCTGCCAGTAGTACTTCATAGGTGTCAAAACTCCAGCGCAATTGTTTTTGTAGACCTAGATCATCTTCAATAATTAACAGAAACTTTTTTTCCTGACTCATTACTTTCTCCTACCTTGAAGCGACTGTCATTAAGTTGTTACCATGTTGATAGAGGGGCAACACTACATGGAAAGTTGTTCCACCTGATATGCTACTGACGACTTTCAGTTGCCCTCCGATTTCACAGATATATTCCCTACTTTCAAATACACCTATACCCATACCCACCGGTTTGGTAGATTCAAAAGGTCTGAAAAGCTTTTCACGAATGAATTCCTCACTCATACCATGCCCAGTATCTATGATTTAAATTATTGCAGAATTCTCTTGTCTCATCAGACGAACCCGTATCTGGCCGTTTCTGGCGGTAGCTTCAATCGCATTCTGAATTAGATTTCCAATCGCCCTTTCTAAACGAAATAGATTAGCAAACACTATTAGATTGGGATCTATTACTTTAAGTTCTGGTTTTGGTTCAGAACTAGATTTACTTTCCACTATTTCTTGTAACAACTGATCAATTAACAATGCGACAGGTTTCTCAATCGTATTTTTATCACTTAATTTTCCTAAAAGACGCTTCATTTTTTGAATGGATAGAGATACCGTTTCAACCATATCTTTCTGGAATTCTGGACTCTTTTTATGTTTGTTTGTATTGGAAAGTAGAAGTGATAATTGGGAAACCAAATTTTTTAAGTCATGTATCATAAAGGCAGACATATGATTGAAAGATTCAAACTGTCGTGCCACCATGAGGGCATTAGTTGCTTCGTGTTGCGCAAGGTAACTTGCTGCCTGGTTGCTAGCAACCTTCAGCAGATCGATCACCTCCCAATTCAAGATTACTTTACTCCTGGGCTTCGCAAGTATTACAAAACCAAAAAAAGTCTGATGTTGAATTAATGGTACCAACAGCCACGCATTTGGAATAGATATTAACCAGTGAGGCAGAGAGATTCTTGTGTCTCTTTTTGGGTTTTTGCTATATTCCTGTATTTCAATTAGTGGCTCCTTGCTATCCAGGAATTGGAAAGAGGAACCATGAAAAGTGTTAAATGACTCATTAGTGAAAGGCATGTTCCAATGAGTAACAGGCTCGTAATTGCCGGACTCTTTTTTGATCCATAAGGCACCACCAGGGCTCTCTACTAGTTGGGCTAAGGCTTGGATCATTCGTTCTTCCAATCCGAGCTCATCCTCTGATAGGGTACCTGTAAAGCGTAACCATTCTTCTCGATAGTCATAGTTATAACTGAAAAAATGTTTACTAATAGTTATCTTAAGCCAGGAACGTATAGTTCCGGAGAACAACAAACCAAAAAGGAGAATTAGTGCGCCGAAAAAGAAAGCCACTTGCAAAACCGTTCCCCAATCTCCTCCAGAAAAGCGAAGGTAATAGCCAGCGGCTACCATAACGAGCAAATAAATAGCGATGCCAAATAAAGTCACAAAGTAGAATAAAATACGACGTGACACTGCGATTCCTAATGACCATTCAGGATTACGCGCGGTTGAAACTGCAATCAGAGGTACAGTTATGGCGTTTACTATTCCTCGTGCAGTCCAGATTTCTGGATTTACATATCCGAAAAGTAGAGCATCGCTGTACAGGTAGAAATCGTATGCGAAAGCTCCACCTATGCCCAAGCAGACGAATTTTATTCCCCATCGTTGTTTTGCTGGAGTGTTCCTATAGAGCTGTTCAACTAGGATTATGCCAACGATTGCCATTGCTACACTGACAAGAATACTGTACTTAAAATCAAACGGCTCAAAAAAGGAGGCGTCTAGTTCTCTATGGGAGTAGAGAGAGATAAGAGAGAAGACAAGGTAAAGCGCTATAACAAATACTACGGCTGGTTTGATCCTTTGGGACGACGAGGAGCCCGTTTTCTGGAAAGGTCCTAGCAATATTACCAGGAAAGTTGCCCAACCTGCATTTCTAAGAATCTCTAGGATATTTGTAAAAAGAGATATCGGTTGTTCCTGGGCAGTAGCTTGATAAGCAAGTATCGCGGCCCAAAGTGCGGATAACAGACAGGCGACAGTTAATGCCATTCCGTGCACACGGCTTCGCCAGCTAGTTAACAAAAGAATGGCCAAGAAGAGATATGCTACCGTCGCCGTTGCATAGCTGACCGTCGCAACACTTGTTAACATAATATACCGTTACATCCTGAGATCATCTTCCTCCCTTGCCCAATATAACAACTTCAATTGTATCTATAATAATGATGATATCGAGGAACAGGCTATGGTTCTTCACATAGTACAGATCGTACTGAAGTTTCTCGATAGCATCTTTCACCGAGGCATCGTAACTGTAGCGCACTTGAGCCCATCCGGTTATTCCTGGTTTGATACTATGTCTTGCGTTGTAATAAGGAATTTCGGCGCAAAGATGTTCCACAAAATAAGGTCTCTCAGGGCGGGGCCGACAAAACTCATTTCCCCTTTTAGCACGTTGAGTATTTGTGGAAGCTCGTCAATTCTCAATTTTCTGATAATCTTGCCCACCTTGGTTATTCGAGGGTCATTTGTCGCTGACCACTATGGCTCCCCCCTTTTTCTGCATCGTCCTTCATGCTTCGAAACTTAAGTACCATAAATGTTTCCCCTCCTCTTCCTACCCTTTCCTGCCGATAAAATATAGGGGGACCACCTTCTATAAGGATACAAAGAGCAGCAACCAATATGATAGGTAGTGTGACTGTCAGGAGAATTACACTTGCAGCTAGATCAAAGGACCGCTTAATTGCTGATCTAAGCGAACTTTGATCAAACGCATCACCAAAAACCAACCAACTCGGGTAGAGGGAACTTACCCGGAGCTGACCTTTCTCACGTTCAAAGAAATCTGCTTCATCAGTTACCTTAATTCCATGGAGTTTGCATTCCAGTAGCTCCTGTATGGGGTATTTATTGTTTCGTCTATTCTGAATCGCGACAATAATCTCGTTTGCGTTGAATCGTTTGGTTAGAGATATTAGAGACTCCGACTCCATCTTTGACTGTATTTTTGAGGATGCAACACGATGCTCTTCACCAGGTAACGGGATAAAACAAACTATCTTCAGTCCTTTTCGGTCAGGGTTAATTTTGTGCAGATCAACGACTTCCTGGGCTCTTGCACCTGTACCCAGTACTATGGCCCGAGATTCCAAAATTTCTAGATTAAGCCACATGAGAAGGACGCAGCGCGTAATAAGGATCGCGGGTAGAGTAAGAAACATTACTATGCCCAATATGCCACGACCAAAATACAGATCGGGTAACAAATAAAAAATTAAGGTCATGAGACCGAAACCCAGTACCAAGGAAGGCATGAGGCGAATTAAGATGGCCTTAATATCTGGTCTGGTTTCCAGTTGGTACATTCCGATTGCAGCCATGCTCAGTACCATGATAAGAGTAAAAGTGCTCGCCTCAGTAAAAAAGCGCGAGAGGAGTTCATAAGTTAAAATTTCATAAGGAAAACGAAGTATTATCCCTAGATAAAACATGACCATCAGAACGAGCACCTCCGTGCCGATGAGCAGGATCACAGTGCTAGAAATGTAGTGATTAAAAAAACGAAGCATTTTTGGCCCTTCTAATAGCCACAAGCGAAAAGGTATTTAACATATCTTGTCTTTTTTATCTTTGTCTACGAATACCGAATACAATCTTCACGTCCCATGCCACACGTAAATACATACCGGCTCTACCAACTTTATAGCCATAAACTCTGGATATATATCATGACTAAAATATATTCTCTGTTAAGAATTCACCCTTCACACGAAACGGTTATTCGCTATTTCTTCTCCATAAAAAGCAGTAAATTCAGTGCCATACATACTATTACGGCATTTTTTAGTGTAAATATTCACAATTTTGCAATTATTCAGTAAGAAATACCTTTTGCTATCATTTGGCGTCGAGGTATACAATTAAAACTCATTTTTGACACAAGTCTCTATATGCTGCTGGAAAATTGAGATTGAAGGCGTATGTAAAAAGAACCTTACGGTCAGCTGCATAATTAATCAGGTTTATATGCTGGATATGTTGCGAGCTTCTTGGATTTCTTGGAAAAAATATATTTCTATGTATTAGGGGAGGAAAAAGAATTGAAATTAATTCTTGCTTAGCTGCTTAAGATTAATACAATTCTCAGTTTATAAATATCATGAAAGTATTGTTACTTTGTGGGTCTGGTTCTCTCGCTCTGAAAGTTTTATATTGCGTGCATGTGATGGGAGCTTATGTAGAAACTGCGGGATCATCTGGATCCGATATACTCAGATATTCTCGCTATTCCAAGCATCACACACTGGTTAATTTTTGGTCTGGTAGTGTACCTGTTCCAGAAACGCAGGATTGGTTATGCCGATACGTTGAAGAGAAGTCATTTGACATTGTGGTCCCGTCTGATATTGAGAGCGCTTCTTTCCTAGCAGCAACAAAAAATGTTTTGAACCTTCTTAATACTCTATGTTTTCCATGTAGTAACGCAGAAGTTCTGGATACCTTGCATAATAAGTGGATGTTTGCAGAAGTTTGTCGTCAGCACAGTATACCGACACCGACAACGATACTACTTGAATCAGCCGATCATCTTGAAGAGGGGTTGTTTGATGAGGTTGGATTTCCTCTTATGGTGAAACCTCTACAGGCAGAATCCAGTCATGGTGTTGTTCGATTTAATAGCTACAAGAGTCTTCTGGCTTACGTTCAGGGAAATTCTCCCTATTCACAATTTCCACTGATTGCACAGTCATTCATACCTGGCCATGATATTGATATCAGCATTCTGGCAGCGGATGGCCACATTTTATGTAGTACGGTTCAATCATGGATAGACGGTGATATCCTGGAGTTTACTAGCAACCATGATATGTGCGATATAGCTGCTCGGCTTATTCGAGCATTCCACTATGATGGGTTGGCGCATTTTGACATGCGGATTGATACGCGTACCGATAAATTGTATGTGCTTGAATGTAATCCAAGAGCTTGGTACACAATCTCTGCCTCTATGTGGCAGGGCCTGAATTTTGTAGAAGCGGGTATCTTATATGCTTGCGATGGTTTCGTTCCTCCTATAAATGAGCGTGTTGGCCAAGGCCGTTATTGTTTGCCAGGCTCTTTATTGAAGCAGATTTTTTTGCCTTTTTCAGGTTGGCAGAATATTTATACTAGAAGTGTCAAGGCGTTTCTTCAGGGAACTATATACTTTACACCGGAAAATATTGTGGTATAATTCTCTTATCATGAGAGGAGGATGCCATGCCTTATAAGATCAATACTGCAATCAGTGTCTACCAGTTGATGGAAATGTTTCCTGACGAGGAAACCGCACGACAGTACCTTGAGGATCGTCGCTGGAAATATGGTGTGTCTTGCCCGACATGTCAAAGCCTATCGGTCTATACAAGATCGGGAAAACGAAAAGGGATGTATGACTGTCGAGGATGCGGCAAGCATTTTAGTGTTCGGACCGGTTCCATTTTTGAAAAATCACACATTCGACTTCACAAATGGCTCTATGCCATTTACACCGTCATGACTTCTCGAAAGAGCATTAGCGCTATGCAATTAAGCAAAGAAATTGGGGTCACGTATAAGTCCGCCTGGTTTGCGTTGCATCGGATTCGAGAGGCTTGCCGTGGCGATCTTACCCGTCTCTCAGGAATCGTAGAAATCGACGAAACGTATGTGGGCGGGAAAGAACGGAACAAGCACTGGAAGAAAGGGGATAAACCGAAAGCCGGGACAGTTGGCAAACAACCCGTCCTCGGCATGAGGGAGCGTGGTGGCAAGACCGTGGCCCTGCCAGTGCCTGCGACGGATCGGCTTACGCTGTGGACGGAGATTCAAGAGGCGATAGAAATAGGCAGCACGCTCTATACGGATGACCATGCCGCCTATCGAGGCATTGAGCGTAAAGGCTATCAGCACCAAGCCGTAAACCATTGGCATTGAGAGCGTTTGGGCGGTCTTAAAACGTGGACTGAACGGCACATTCCATCAAGTATCCGTCAAGCATTTATCGCGTTATATTCATGAATTTTCGTTCAGGCTCAATGAAGGACGTTGTGGCCGGGAGACCATGCACCGCATTGAAAGCGTCTGTGATGCGGCCATTGGCAAACGCTTAACGTATCAGGGGCTTGTCCAATGAGCGCCGTAGGGACCGGCCTCTTGGATTCGGCTGTGGATGTGCTTTTTGCTCACTCCCCACTCGTTCACCGCTTGATCCAGGGAGACGCCACACTCCGTGCTTCGATCACGAGAGAAAGCGTGGATTTAATTGTGACCTCTCCCCCCTATAACGTTGGCAAAGCATATTCTGGTGCCCAACAAGATGATTCATTGCCCTACGACGCCTATTTGAACTTTTCTAAACAGTGGCTGACGAATTGTTTTCATTGGACGAAATCGACCGGTCGCTTATGCGTCAATGTCTCGCTGGATAAAAACAAGAATGGCAAGCAACCGCTTTCAGCAGACATCACGCGATTAGCAATGGAGGCCGGGTGGTGCTATCATGCGACTATTCTGTGGAATGAAGGCAATATCTCCCGTCGCACGGCATGGGGGAGTTGGAAGTCAGCCAGCGCCCCTCATGTCATTGCCCCTGTGGAAACCATTATTGTGCTCTATAAAGATACGTGGAAACGTGAGCGCCCTGGAAACAACGATATTAGCGCCGAGGAATTTAAGGAATGGTCGTTGGGGTCATGGTCATTCAATGGAGAGAGCAGGAAACGGATTGGTCATGAGACCCCATTTCCAAGAGAACTGCCGAAACGCTGCATCAAGATATTCTCGTTTATCGGGGACACGGTGTTTGATCCGTTTGTCGGATCTGGCACTACTATGATAGAAGCGATCCGACATGGTCGGCAAGCCATTGGTCTTGAGAAAGAGCCCAAATATTGTGAGCTGACCAGAGATCGGATTTTCAAGGAATGCAATCTCTCATTGAGGAAATCCTTACCGATAAGGCAGGGAAAATCTACTGCGCCGTGTTGGAGCAGTTAATCTATCAACGGCCCTCTCAATCATTAAGGACGGGTGTGCTCGCTATCATAAGCAGTTCCCGTCCAACCCTTCGATCAACGGCCGGATGCTCGAATTTCTGACCTGTGAAACCCTGAAACAAGAGGGAGTCCTCCCCTTCTACTACCAAGCCCGATTTGCACATGTGCCGAATGCGGATTTTGATGTGGTGTTATATCATCCTCGACGACCTGTCGCCCTCTCTGTGAAAACGTCACTCCGTGAGCGGTACAAGCAGGCTGATTTAGAAGGGTTGGCCTTACGGCAGGTTTATCGAGGGGCCGAATCGTATCTCCTTACATTGAGTGAAGAATGGGGATTGGTGCAGCAAAAGATTGAGTCCGGGGAGGTGACTGGTCTCACAGCCTGCCTCCTCGCCAATACCGATGCCTATGACAACCTGCTTTCCACGCTGAAACAGCGAACATTTGAGTTAGCCAAACAGATTACCCCGTTACATGGCAGTCCGGTAACAACTACATAAATCCCATTTATATTGGGCTACAATGTATTCGCGATGGCAATACATGGACACAAACTGGCAAGTCAATAAAAAAGCTATTTTTGGGGTAATGCCACCTGTCATTCTCGACATAGCGGCCGCTTATTTTCGCAATAAAATCAAGAATCAGATTTATGGGCATGGTATAGGACGACATAATACTGAAGAAATCTTCAAGCTTGCCATGCTGGATATAGATGCGTTATCAGCTTGTTTGGGAGATAAGAAATATTTTCTAGGTGAACAGCCAACTACTTTGGACGCCAGCGATTTGGAATTTTGATTAATACTTTTGGATGCCCAATTGAATCACCACTAAAGAAATATGGTTTATCAAAAGACAATTTGACGAATTTTGTTGCCCGCATCAAGGCACACTTTTATTCGGATTTGTAGACAGTTTAATGCCATATACTAGGACGTATATAACGGAAGAAAGGGGAATCTAGTCGCCTTCAATCTTTGAATTGTCCACAGCACCTAGTTTTTTAGACTGAGCAATCAGGAAAACAGGTCTACAAAATTTCGTCTGGAGAGTCGCATGATAGTTGATTTATTTGGTAATTCTGGTGATACTCGCGGTACTAGAAAGGATGGTGGCGCCGGTTCTATTAGTTTACGTAAACTGGCGATAGAGTTATAGCGTTAAGTAGAGTACGATCATCAGGATTTGTCCCGCCCTATTAATTACGAATATTTTTTCTTGAAGGGAGAACTATGAAACATCCCCTGACCTATGCAATTGCTGCTGTTGCACTATTTGCATTTCTTTCTGGAAATGTTGCTGCTGCTGACCCAAAGTTCGAGGGCCGAAAGAAGTGTAGTTCGTGTCACAAAAGTCAGGCTAAGTCATGGAAGAAGACTGCGCACGCGAAGGCGATGAATTCGCTCAAGCCGAATAAGAAGGTCAAGGCCAAAAAGAGAGCAAAAATTGATCCTACCAAGGATTACACCAAGGACAAGGATTGTGTTGGTTGTCACGTAGACGGGTTCGGTGAAAAAGGAGGTTACACTGTTGAGGATCCACGTAAATGGACCAAAGGCGTAGGCTGCGAATCCTGTCACGGAGCAGGTTCCAAATATCGCGGGATTCACCGCAAGGCGGGTGCAGCTTTTGAGAAAAAGAAAAAGACCACATCGCGCCAGAAACTTGCGGATGCTGGAGAAGACTTTGATTTCGTCGAGCGTTGCAGTGCTTGTCACTTGAACTACGAAGGTTCAGGGTGGAAGGGCACGAAAGAACCGTACACCCCCTTTACTCCCGAGGTACATAAGAAATACACATTCAAATTTGATGAATACGTAGCCGATGCCAAAGCAATGCATGAGCACTACAAGCTTGATGGTGCATTCACGGGTGATCCTATCTTCAAGATGCATGACGAATTTCAGTCCAAAGCCAAAGAAGGCATAAAGAGTAAGGCGAAATGATGGGAAGGCAAGGGGCAGGTATAGCTTTAGGTAGTCTGCTTATTGGTACAGTACTTGGTATTGTCATGGTTACCGTGGTATTAGCTGGCGAAGCCGCTCTTTCCACTACTGCATTTTGTACCAGTTGTCATTCCATGTCTTATCCGGCAAAGGAACTAAAAGAATCTACCCATTATGGTGCGTTGGGTTCTAATCCGGAGTGCAAACACTGTCACATTCCCCAGGGGCTTGAGAACCTCCATCTGGCGATAACAACACACATCGTCGATGGTGCGAGGGAACTATATATGGAATTCACGGAAGACTACACTACTCTTGAGAAATTCAATGAACGTCGGCTGATAATGGCGCATGATGCGCGTATGAATCTGAAGAAATGGGACAGCATTACTTGTCGGGAATGCCATAGGAATCCGCAGCCGCCAGGTGATGATGCCAAAGCTGCGCACAAAAAGATGGAAACGGAAGGTGCGACCTGTATTGATTGCCATCAGAACTTGGTGCATAAGGAAGTCGACGAGACCGATCTCAATGCCAGCCTAATACAGGCTAAAATGGTCATAAGGGAAGAGGAAGAAGACGAAGAAGATGAAGAAGATGAAGAAGATGAAGAAGATGAAGAAGAAGATGAGGAGTGATCTAAATTCTCAGAAATTAATTAGTTAGGTTTATCTAATTAAAAATGTTTATGGTGATAACGCAATTGGTTAGCGCGTAATCAACATATCATTTGTGGATTTTTCAGTTTGAGAAACATTGACCCTCGTTAGGCAAAACTGTGCAGGCATATCGCATTTCTTGAACACCACCTGCACGGTTAAATGTATATTCTGCTCTTAGTGTTTTAAACTGGCCTTCAGTGAAAGAAATTGACTTAGGGACATAGTGTTCTTCGTTCCAAAATCGTACTCTGCAGAAGTCAGGCTCAGATCTGCAAATCTTATTAAGCGCGGCCCCATAAACTGCTATGTCAGTGTCCCGATTCAATTCAACCAAAACCATATGAATGTATTTCCCAGAGTTCCCGAGCTGTACAGACCGGACAAGACGCCAGCCATCACCACTAAGTAATGGTTGTAACTGTTGTGATGAGCCAGAAACTGTCCAGAAAGAAACAATTACGATAAATACAAAGAATATAGTTTTCTTGACCATAGTTGTCTCTGGTTAGATTTATCTTCGCTCATATTCGACAAAAGTTAGACGTAGTTAATAAATGAAAGGGATTTATGTAGTTGTTACCGGACTGCCATGTAACGGGGTAATCTGTTTGGCTAACTCAAATGTTCGCTGTTTCAGCGTGGAAAGCAGGTTGTCATAGGCATCGGTATTGGCGAGGAGGCAGGCTGTGAGACCAGTCACCTCCCCGGACTCAATCTTTTGCTGCACCAATCCCCATTCTTCACTCAATGTAAGGAGATACGATTCGGCCCCTCGATAAACCTGCCGTAAGGCCAACCCTTCTAAATCAGCCTGCTTGTACCGCTCACGGAGTGACGTTTTCACAGAGAGGGCGACAGGTCGTCGAGGATGATATAACACCACATCAAAATCCGCATTCGGCACATGTGCAAATCGGGCTTGGTAGTAGAAGGGGAGGACTCCCTCTTGTTTCAGGGTTTCACAGGTCAGAAATTCGAGCATCCGGCCGTTGATCGAAGGGTTGGACGGGAACTGCTTCTGATAGCGAGCACACCCGTCCTTAATGATTGAGAGGGCCGTTGATAGATTAACTGCTCCAACACGGCGCAGTAGATTTTCCCTGCCTTATCGGTAAGGATTTCCTCAATGAGAGATTGCATTCCTTGAAAATACGATCTCTGGTCAGCTCACAATATTTGGGCTCTTTCTCAAGACCAACGGCTTGCCGACCATGTCGGATCGCTTCTATCATAGTAGTGCCAGATCCGACAAACGGATCAAACACCGTGTCCCCGATAAACGAGAATATCTTGATGCAGCGTTTCGGCAGTTCTCTTGGAAATGGGGTCTCATGACCAATCCGTTTCCTGCTCTCTCCATTGAATGACCATGACCCCAACGACCATTCCTTAAATTCCTCGGCGCTAATATCGTTGTTTCCAGGGCGCTCACGTTTCCACGTATCTTTATAGAGCACAATAATGGTTTCCACAGGGGCAATGACATGAGGGGCGCTGGCTGACTTCCAACTCCCCCATGCCGTGCGACGGGAGATATTGCCTTCATTCCACAGAATAGTCGCATGATAGCACCACCCGGCCTCCATTGCTAATCGCGTGATGTCTGCTGAAAGCGGTTGCTTGCCATTCTTGTTTTTATCCAGCGAGACATTGACGCATAAGCGACCGGTCGATTTCGTCCAATGAAAACAATTCGTCAGCCACTGTTTAGAAAAGTTCAAATAGGCGTCGTAGGGCAATGAATCATCTTGTTGGGCACCAGAATATGCTTTGCCAACGTTATAGGGGGGAGAGGTCACAATTAAATCCACGCTTTCTCTCGTGATCGAAGCACGGAGTGTGGCGTCTCCCTGGATCAAGCGGTGAACGAGTGGGGAGTGAGCAAAAAGCACATCCACAGCCGAATCCAAGAGGCCGGTCCCTACGGCGCTCATTGGACAAGCCCCTGATACGTTAAGCGTTTGCCAATGGCCGCATCACAGACGCTTTCAATGCGGTGCATGGTCTCCCGGCCACAACGTCCTTCATTGAGCCTGAACGAAAATTCATGAATATAACGCGATAAATGCTTGACGGATACTTGATGGAATGTGCCGTTCAGTCCACGTTTTAAGACCGCCCAAACGCTCTCAATGCCAATGGTTTACGGCTTGGTGCTGATAGCCTTTACGCTCAATGCCTCGATAGGCGGCATGGTCATCCGTATAGAGCGTGCTGCCTATTTCTATCGCCTCTTGAATCTCCGTCCACAGCGTAAGCCGATCCGTCGCAGGCACTGGCAGGGCCACGGTCTTGCCACCACGCTCCCTCATGCCGAGGACGGGTTGTTTGCCAACTGTCCCGGCTTTCGGTTTATCCCCTTTCTTCCAGTGCTTGTTCCGTTCTTTCCCGCCCACATACGTTTCGTCGATTTCTACGATTCCTGAGAGACGGGTAAGATCGCCACGGCAAGCCTCTCGAATCCGATGCAACGCAAACCAGGCGGACTTATACGTGACCCCAATTTCTTTGCTTAATTGCATAGCGCTAATGCTCTTTCGAGAAGTCATGACGGTGTAAATGGCATAGAGCCATTTGTGAAGTCGAATGTGTGATTTTTCAAAAATGGAACCGGTCCGAACACTAAAATGCTTGCCGCATCCTCGACAGTCATACATCCCTTTTCGTTTTCCCGATCTTGTATAGACCGATAGGCTTTGACATGTCGGGCAAGACACACCATATTTCCAGCGACGATCCTCAAGGTACTGTCGTGCGGTTTCCTCGTCAGGAAACATTTCCATCAACTGGTAGACACTGATTGCAGTATTGATCTTATAAGGCATGGCATCCTCCTCTCATGATAAGAGAATTATACCACAATATTTTCCGGTGTCAAGTATATAGTTCCCTTATCTATGTACTTTTCATTGGCAGAGATAGAGCCAAATCTTGAGTGTACCTGTACTGCGTTGTGGCGAGGATATGTCGGAACATGGGAAATAATTGATGAGCATCTGTATCTGGTTGGGTTATCAGGCAGGCTAAAGGGCGGGTCTGAAATCAGTGTGGCAACTTTCTTTCCAGATTATCCCAAGCGAGTGTTTGCACACTGGTTCTCCGGAAAAATACGCGTCCCACTGGGAAAGTGTATTAGGTACGTTCACAGGGGCTATGCTAGCAATTATGAAAAGGATTGGTTTCTGACAGTTGATAAAGGTGTCATCACAAGAAATAAAGTTAAAGCGAACGCAATATCAATAGATCCAGATGCTCCTGAAGGTTATTGGGTCGCTGCAATGAGCATATTTCCATCAGAAGTTGAAAGCTCCGATAGAGGCAAACCTTGATCTATCTATATGGCCATCTTCTGGTCGGCGTTTTTGTAATGATGGGGGCGCTAGTTCTGAATAGGCTTACTGAGTCGTCAGAAAACAGGAAAACAAGGCAAATACTCTATGAATTGAATTTTTCGGGTCCAGGCCAGCATAAACTCTCAACCCGGATGCTTAAAATAGCTGTACCAATACTTGGATCATCATTTGTAATTTTAAGGAATTATATACATTAGTCACAAATAATTCTTGACGTACGGTAACAATTATGTTATTCTTTAGTCACAATTTAAGTGAAAGAGGATAACAAAATGGCTGGTAAATCATATCGTAAAGGGTTAACACTTTTTGATGTTATCGGGATGTTTCCTGATGAAACAGCAGCAAAGAAATGGCTGTCTGAGCAACGATGGGATGATGTCCCAACCTGTCCGTATTGCCATTCCGATAACGTCCAGTCCGACATTAACCACAGCAGTATGACGCATAGATGCCGTGATTGTGAAGACAGGCCCATGTTCTCAGTCAGAACGGGGACAATCATGGAAGGTTCTAACCTGAAATACAGGATATGGGCCGTAGGAATTTACCTGTTCACAACGAATATCAAAGGGATTTCGTCTCTTAAACTTCATCGGGAATTAGGAATTAGCCAGAAGGCAGCCTGGTTCATGCTTCACCGCTTGCGTAAGGCTTTTGAACTTGAGGTTGGGGTGTTTTCCGGCCCTGTTGAAACAGATGAAACCTACATAGGCGGTAAAGAAAAGAACAAACATGTAAGAAAAAGACGTAACGTAGGACGTGGTGGTGTTGGCAAAGAGATTGTGATAGGGGCTAAAGACCGCAAAACAAACAAGATAAGTGCTGGTAAGATCGCATGTACCGACCAGCGTACTCTGCATAATTTCGTACACAAGCATACTGAAAAGAACGCCGCCGTCTATACAGATGACCACAAGGGTTATTCGGGGCTATCCTGTCGCCATGAAACAGTCAGGCATAGTGTGAGTGAGTATGTGCGTAATCAGGCACATACCAACGGCATTGAGTCGTTTTGGGCATTACTGAAACGGGGCTATCACGGCATTCACCACCATATGAGCGAAAAGCATTTGAACCGATATGTGCAGGAGTTCGCAGGTCGCCATAACATCCGGGAGCAAGACACTGTCGAACAAATGGCAGTCCTCGCTAAAGGCATGACAGGCAAGAGACTTAAATACCATGACCTGATTGCATAGAGACAGCCATGGCAAACACAAAGAGAGCGAATGGCAGGTATTACACACAAGGGAACCCGTTTAATAATGCACCATTCAAAGAGTGGGCAGGACAGGCGGGGTTGCCCGACAATCGTATTTTAGAGCCATTCGCAGGGTCTGACAGCCTGATAAAACTATTGTCTGGTATGAACTTATGCCATAATTCCACATCTTACGACATTACCCCTTACGGTAAAGATGTAAGACGAAAGGACACCCTGTCTCACTTCCCGCGGGGATATGATATTTGTGTTACCAATCCACCATGGCTGGCAAAGAATAGTGCTACTGTAAGGGGTTTAGCTTATCCTGAATGCGACTATGACGATATTTATAAGTTAGCATTAGAAAGATGCCTCCAACGTTGTCAGTATATAGCAGCACTTGTGCCTGAATCATTTATCACTGCGGACATTTTTCAGGACAGGCTTAAGTCATTTGTATCACTTACGGCTCAAATGTTCGCTGAAACACAGCATCCCGTAGGCTTGGCGTTGTTCGTTCCTGACTCTGTGTATGATGTGGATATATGGTCAGGAGACCGGCACATTGGTCTGCTGTCTCTGTTGAAAAAATTAAAACCTGAACAACAACAATCAGGTATCAACGTCAGGTTTAATGACCCTGACGGGAATGTAGGACTGATTGCGCTGGATAATACAAAGGAAGGAATCAATCCGGTTTTGTGATGTGCAGGAGTTATCAGATTATCAGGTTAAATCCACCGGGCGACATATAACGAAGCTGATGGTTGACGGGCAAATAAGAATTGATGAATGGAACAGGATTATTAAAGAGTTCCGAAATAAAACTTACGATGTTCTGATGACTTGCTATAAAGGAGTCAGGCAAGACGGTAAATATCGCCGTAGGTGCGACTGGGCACTGGCACGAGGTATTATTCATCATGTCGGTTAAACACAGTCCGCCGCCTGATTATAAGTCTATAGAACGACTGGAATGGAAGAAAGCACATGAAGATGTCACACAGGAAGCAGAAAGCAGAACAGGACGTCTTATCAAGCGTGTACGGGGGTTTATGTGGAGATTTGGCTACAGAGAAAATGACGTATTACAGAAGATAAGAACGGATAGTATGTTTGCTGCATGGTTTGCAAAAGAGCCTCGCCGAACCGGATTGCATGAAGTAGCGGCGGCTGGGTGGATAGAGACTTTACCATGGGTAAGTGATTTTGAAGTGCTACAGAAGTCCGGCAAGAATGCCCTTAAAGTTTCCAGTGATGGAAACATCGAATCAGAAACGAACAGACGTAAACTGCCCGGAAAATCTCTCGACTTCAGATGGAGAACCGGGGGCAAGACATTTTACGCTATGCATAAATATACACAGGAAGGCGGGGGAAACCAGGACAGTCAGTACAAGGAAATGGCAGAGCTGATGAAACGCTTTTTGCAGTGTCAAAATCGTGATGTTGTTTTGTTGATTATAGTAGACGGAGCGTACTACGAAGAACGCGATCGTCAACGAATCACAGAGTTGAGAAAGAACCAGAGGGAAACACCGCCAAAGAGCTATGTTTTTCCCCTAGGTGAAATTCCTGAATTATTGGAACAGTACACAGGGGGCAGTCATGAATAAAAGAGAAATCAAAACGCCGGAGAGAGTCATAGATATGCCGCAACAGAATAAGTATCAACCATCCAAAGCTGAAAATGAACAGATAGTGAATATGCCCGGAGTAAGTAGAAAAACTGTTCGAAAGGCGATTTTCAGACCTATAAGAAGCATAGGATAGCTGGATTTTGTGACTAATGTATATAATTCCCTAATTTTACATGGCCATATTGCTTGTACATGTGGGCGCGAACAAAGATACAGGCAAGTAATCAATGTTTAGATAATCAGGAAGAAAAAACATTTTCAGTTAATGTAACGAATCTGGTCAAATGCATGTCGGTTGGCGAAATCGAGAAGATTGAGCGAGTCAGTGATCCTATGAGTGCTGTACCTGATGTTGCTTTTGGTTATTTGAATCTGATGATGAAATCTGGACGTATAAAGCCAGATGGAAGAATGATTGGCAGAATGAAAAGCGATTCGGTTACGCCCTATTGCGAGGGGAGGGTGTTGTAGATCAGTTGATGACGAACTGGGAATACGTGAAAGAAGATTCATCTGACCCGAACTAAAGCTCATCTGGTGAGCTAGTAGGGCGCCATAATGACCCTTAGTCAACTTGATAAGAGGAGATCATCATGGAAACCATTGCAATGACCCACCACGCTGCTATCCGCAAACAACAGCGTGGCATTCCTGAAGCAGTTCTTGCATGCCTTATACAGTTCGGTAAAGCGAGCTACGACAATAGGGGCGGAGAAATTATTTATTTTGACAAACGCGCCAAACAGCGCTGTCTTACTTCGATGGGTAAGGAGGCATACCGCAAACTTGATGGCCACTTTAATGTGTATGCGGTGCGTGCGCTAGGTGGGGCCCTATTAACAATGGGGCATCGTTTTAAAAGGTTGCCGAGGTCTTGATCTGATTGAGGCATGCATCAAATGAAATACATACTTATTTTTCTTGGCCTCGTTCTATCGCTACTTATCTACGCAGGTGACTATATTCCCTTAGATGGGCATATCCGTTCAGATGGAATGGGCGGCTACTACACGCCGCAAGGGCATTATCGTGATGATGGTATGGGTGGTTTGTATGCTCCAAATGGTGAACATCAACGCTCTGATGGTATGGGCGGATATTACACAGATCAGGGACACATTCGCTCTGATGGTATGGGCGGGTACTACGCACCAGAGGGGCATTATCGTGATGACGGGATGGGCGGCCTGTATACACCAGACGGCGAACATCAACGATCTGATGGAATGGGTGGATGGTACAAATAGAGTCTAACATTGCGGCTATCAAAAGAGACGGTGCTACACGGGCAGGGTCATCAGGGAGCTGGTGGAGTGTCATCAATAAACAAACTGGAGAATATAACAATGCATAAAACTATTTTGATAATGCTACTGACATTCAGAAAATCTTCTGTGTTGAACTGGAAGAACACGCGATACAACTTGAATTCATTTAGTAACAATTCACGATTGAACATTCTGTTGTTATTAGAGTCATTAACGAAGAACGGATCTTAGTAACATCAAGGTTTGCCCCTCTCTCTACAACTGATCGACCACATACCGTTGGAGAATCAACGAATGCAGTTCTCGTTTCAACGTATCATGTTTGCCGCATCCCTTCTCGTAGTGGCAGTCACTGCTCACGCCAAAACTGCCAGCGAAATTTACGAACTGGCTTCAATAGTCACAGTCGTTGTGGAAAGCACCTTCGATAAAAAGGAAACCGCTTCGCAGGGTAGCGGCGTCATACTTTCCAAAGAGGAAGTAGTAACGAACTGCCATGTTATCAAAGGCGCCAGTCAGATCGAGGTGCTCATCGGGGATAAGGCACACCCTGCTAACTTGCGGTATTCCGATTGGGATCGGGATATATGCTCTCTTAGTGTCAAAGGCCTTGGTGGTGGTCTGGTGGTCGGGCAACTGTAATCGGCAGCTCCAAAATGCTCAAAGTCGGTGCGAAGGTCTATGCAGTCGGCGCACCTCATGGGCTTGAACTTACGCTCTCGGAAGGTATCGTCTCCAGCCTGCGTGAATTTGAAGGCAGCAATTACATCCAGACCACCGCTGCCATCTCAAATGGTTCCAGCGGTGGCGGACTGTTCGATGAGAACGGTGCGCTGGTGGGATTAATGACTTTTAACTATACCAAAGGGCAAAACCTTAATTTTGCTTCTCCTGTCGAATGGGTAGAAGAATTGCCAAAGCGTAGTGTCAAAGCGGACGAAGTTGTACCTAACGATTTGGACTTCGATACGGAAAACCCTTTGAGGACAACAGAACGCGAATCGATCACTGATGTCGAGATTGTGCGGTCTGACTTTGGACTTTTTGGCGCAATACCATCTGGAGATCCAGCTTTTCAGGCATCACGAACGGTTCCGCTGAAGGAAGGCCAGACATACGGTTGGTTTATCGAGTTGAAAACTTCAAAACCAAAAATTAAATGGCGCGAAGAATTCGTGCTTCCGGCTCCGCCAGTAACCATGGTAGTTCATGACGGTACAGCTCAGCATTCGATATCTGAAGATGGATTAACTGTCACCACAGAGCAGGAAGAGGTTGTTCCCGATGGCGGATTGATTTACCACATGTGGGGGGTCGCAGCCGGTGATCCCAAAGGACTCCATGTTATGCGCGTCTACGTGGAGGATAAATTGGTTCGGACCTTTGGGTTTGAGATGGAGTGAGACTCAGAATTGGCTAGCAAACTTAAAACAATTTGGCTAATTATTGTACTGATTGCTTTGATTTGGTTTGTGGGTGCAGGGATAATGACTGCTGTCTATGAGCATGAACGAAGATCAATATGCATTCGAACTGAAGGGACATTAGAAGGCCTTCGATGGTGTGAATCAGATGTCTATTCAAGAGAGGATCTTGGATTTCTTTACAAAGATATATTTATTCTGGGATTAGGCTGGCCTTCATATCTTATTTCATCAGAACATACCTCCATCGAAATGCTAAGCAAGATACCCAATTCACGCGGGAAAGAAGAGATGCCGCCTGTAGGAGAAAATCAGGCTCTGAACGATCCGCAGGTTCGTTGGTGTGTTTTTGAGAAAGTGCGTCTGAGAATGATGAAGATGATGACCATTACGGATCAGGAGACGGCTGAATTAAAGGAGGCGACTGAATTA
The DNA here is from genome assembly GCA_965248035.1 of Nitrosomonadaceae bacterium. Taxonomy (GTDB): domain Bacteria; phylum Pseudomonadota; class Gammaproteobacteria; order Burkholderiales; family Nitrosomonadaceae; genus BJGV01. The sequence goes on along the minus strand of OZ252054.1, from coordinate 587,730 downwards.
AAAAAGTACGTAGCTAGGGCGGGTGTATTAAAAAAGTACGTAGCTAGATATGACGAACGTTGCACTAAATTTCGGTCTCAGCAGGGAACTCTGGGTGTTATAGAACGGGAACTCCTTTTCGAAGGCAAGAGTCTTCAGTCCGAGGGTGCACAACGAATATTTTCGTCTCAATCTTCACTGAAAGCCACGATAAATTGATGGTTTCTTATTACACCGTACAGTTTTTTTGCAAGTGGATATACATCCGCGTAGCTTATCTGAGGAGCAGTGGTTTCATGCTGGTGACTAACGTAATGTGGTGAGTGCGCAAGCACCAGGTTGCTTTGACAGCAGGACAATTCGAATACCTTCAAACGGTCGACGGGGCTACTATTTAGAAGGAAGCACAGGAAGGAGCGCAATATCTGATGGCCTTTACTGAATTACATACAAAATTTGATCGAAACGGTCTGCTCAAGACCGTACTTGATCAATTTCGAATAAGCCACACAGGAGTTCATGGGGCCAATCACTGGGCCAGGGTTAAACACCATGCCCTGGCAATTGGAAATACAAGATGTGCGGACCTCTTAGTTGTTGAGTTATTCGCGTTATTACACGATAGTCAGCGTGAAAATGAGAGTATTGATCCTGGACATGGAGACCGTGCAGCTGATTTTGCTGCTGCACTTAATCTAGAATTTTATGATTTGAAGCCATCTCAGTTGGACCAGCTTTGCACGGCCATCCGGTTTCATAGCGATGGAGAAATTCATTCTGATCCAACGATTCAGACCTGTTGGGATGCCGATAGGCTAGACCTAGGAAGGATTGGAATTAAGCCTAGTACGAAATATCTGTCTGCCGAGGGTTCAACTTACATTGAAAGTGCATATGAGTGGAGCATTGAACAAAACGTGGCAGGTAATGTGTGATGACTGAATTTAGGAGTTATTAATCATGGAAACTCGTGGGTGGGTTTACGTCAGCACCAGCAAGGCAGTAGATGGTCTTGTGAAGATAAATTTTTTAACCAAAGAGCCAAAATTACATGCAGCAGAGTTAGATCATGCTGGTTCACCTCACCCCTATATTGTCGAGTTCGGTATTATGGTAAAGCAACTACGAGAATTTGAGCAGAAGATTCACGCTGCGCTCAAAGATGTTCACGAAAGTAAAGAATGGTTTCGATGCAGCCTTGCTCATGCTATTCAAACTGTCAAAAGTGTTGATTCTGAACTTGCTATGCCAGAAAGCCAAAGCTTAGACGGATCACTGGGATTCGAAATAAAGGCAGAAGGGAAAGCCCAAGCTCATCAATTTCGAGAATGGGCTAAAGAAAGAGAGGAAATACTGAATCGGTGGCGACGAAAAGATCAAATACGAGGAGAAATTGTAGCTCTCTTGAATTTGTATTCATCCGGTTCCGCTAAAATAACAAAAGCGATTAAGAAAAAGTATGACATCGAGATTTCTCACCACCGACTAAGTTTTAAAAACATTGACGAGGTAGTTTCACTCATTGACGAGGCATTTGAAGCTAAAGAGAATGAAAATAAAAAGCGTGAAGATAGAGAGCGTAAAATAAAAGAGTATAAAAAATATGGTGGTTGATAGCGCATCATTTACTTTGCTGTTGTGCCCGCATGGTTGAACCAAGCGTCTATAGCAGTCCAATAGCATCCAATCAAAGCCAATGAATTTGATGGTATATTTGCTGGTATATCGAAAATAGAAAAAACCTAGAATAGCCTATGGCAAGGATTACAGGCTACAATTCGATTACCGCCGCCATTGGAAAAAGAAGCATGTCTGCTTTGTGCCAAAAACGGACGTTCAGCATTAGAGTCTTGATCGTTTTATGAATATTAAGTAAATGGAAATGATTGATATTTATGAATAAGCGGTGTATCTTTTCGATAAAGTTAGCAATAAGTTATGAACAGACCAAGACAATATGATCGTGAAGAGGTGCTAGCGAAAACTACAAATTTATTCTGGGAGAAGGGTTTTGAAGCGACCTCCATGAATGACATTGTAACCCGAACGGGTGTTAAAAAATTTAGTGTCTACAATGAGTTTGGCGACAAAGAGAAGTTATTTCTTGCTTGTATGGATCACTTTCTTTTTAACTATTGTTTCGTAGAAGAGATACTCGCAAAGGAACCTTTAGGATTGAGAAATATTGAAGCATTTTTTGAGTATAAAGTGTGCTCTTATGGTTCTCAGGCGAATAATGGATGCCTGATTTTTAATTCTGTTATTGAGAAAGACATATTAAGTGAAGCAGCGAACCTAAAAGTCGATACATTTGTTTCAAAGATGAAAATTCTTTTCACCAATTGTTTAAATGCAGCACAAGAAAAAAAAGAGATAAGTAATAATAAAGATTGTAACGATTTGGCTAATTATTTGTCCTGTTTCACCTTTGGATTTGTGAATCTTGGAATGAAAGGTATAAGTAAAGAGGAATTAAGAAAAACTGCAGATTTCGCTTTATTGGTAGTAAAAAGCTAGATATTTTTTTACCCAATAGCTGAACGATTGGTAAGAAATAAACAATATAAATCAATGCCTAAAGTAAGCGGCTAGTGTAGTCGTTAATAAGAAGCATCAACACTGCAATTTAATAAAGGCGTCAGTTATGGAGCAATCGAATGAGTAATGATTCAGTAAAAGCAGCATGGATATTTGTCGCAATGTTTATGTGGATAACCTTACTAGGGTCCATTCCTAATTTTTTCCCCGGAGAAACAGTATTTCTCGAAACTTATATGCCCCTCAACATCATCCATCTTATAACAGCCATTTGCTTTATTGTTATCACCTGGTCAGAAGAACGTACAAGGATTCAATTCATACAAATATTTGGCTTGGTCTATATGTCGATCAGTATAATTGGATTTATGGGAATGGATATAAAAATAGGAGAGCAGTGGGAAGCTGTTATCCGACTCAACCTACTAAATTATGTGCAATTCTGCTTGGGGGTTGCCCTCTCTACTATCGGCATGATCTTAATAAAACGTCAACGACTGGCTGGTTCTATGTGGACTGTTGCATAGCAGAATTAGCTCAGCAATCTCAAAACCACTAAGATTTCTGACGTAGGCAATATGACAGATAGATTTACTAGTCCCTAGTGTTCGATGACTATTTTTAGTACAAAGTAGAGATTGGCATGGATAAGAAGAGCAGTATCAGATTATTGCTTCTTTTCAGTCTAAGCATGGCGCAACGTACGGAAGCATGAGTACAACTACCAGCCAGCATGGCAACAGCCAAAAAATAAACCTTATAAGTCATTTTGACTTGTGGAATCGCACAAATTTGTCCCAACTTGTATGCTGAGGCAGGGTGCCATATACGCTGGTATGCAAAAAATAGCGCAAGGCAGCAAATTGAAGCAAGAACTGTTGCCACCCCACCAATGCACAATGAGACACGTCCGCTATTTAAAAGTGGTGAGTTGTCATCTGTGAAAGTAGTGTTGTTCATGGGCGCTTGGTTGGAGCTAACTCCACTTCAGACATGTCGAACCTTGATAGGATGTTCCAATTGACATTGTTGTTATTGATTGAAGATTCTTTGGTGCTACTCTTTGTATGTTCAATTAGCGCTTATCTTCTGACCGTTTTCCAGCGTTTCTAAGATGGTGCAATTGTCAATCGACATTTCTCCACCGTCGCAGTTCTCAATCAAACCGTCGAGTGTGTTTAACATGGCTTGCAACGCCGTGAGTTTCTGCTTGATCTTAAATCTCCTTTCGATGGCTAGGTTATGTACGTGCTTGCAATGGAAGTTAGCCGAATGCTTCAGCGTCAATAATTGCCTGATGTCTGATAGCGTTAATCCGCAGGACTGTGCCTGTTTGATGAAACGGACGCGGCGCACGACATCCTCATTGTAAAGGCGATAGCCGGCGGCGGTTTTCGATGTCGGCGTAATCAGTCCATTCTTTTCGTAGTAGCGCAGCGTATCAGCGGTAACAGCTAACCGCGCTGCTACCTTACCGATTGTGTATTTGATCTCAGTTAAATCCATGTTTTTATGCTTATTAAGATTAATACTAAACCTTGGTTTAGGTCCATGGTCAACGGATTACTTGATAAAAGCGGCTTCAACCGTAAGGTTGAAGCCGCTCTGATTTACGACTCTGACGAACTCTTCTTATTTATTTAGTTATCGGTCCTGGTTTTTTGGTTTGTTCCATGAGATTGTTGTCCCATTTGCCTTCAACTTTCACATGCGCAGCTGCACCTAGCAATACTGCCTCAAGCAGGTTGTGACTGAGATACACATACAACCCATTTTGCTTGAACTGATAGCCAGCAGCAGTGGCTGAGCCACCTGGAACAAACCAGGTTTCACGATTGGTTTTTGGTGTATCACTAAATGAACCACCGTCCCACACCAGGTCAGCATGGCCACCAATTAGGTGTGGCCTAGAATCGCGGTTAGATTGGGAGTGAATGAAAAGTACTTTCTCGCCCACTTTTGCTGTGAGTGAATTGTCACCCGTCAGCGCACCCGCGGTACCATTGAAGACGACGTGGGTCGGAATAAGTCCCTTTCCTACTTCTAGCATGTCAGCCATACCTTCGAGGGGCGTATTATATTTTTTGTATTTGCCATTCTTATCCTTGGGCAGATAAAGATCTTGTTCGCCAACGTAATAGGCCCGATCGTAACGCCATGGCTTACCCTTAGCATCTGTCAAGCCACCCCGAGGTAGTACCATGAGAGCACCATTCATCCCAGAGATAGTATGGAACGGAATCATAGTTCCGCCTGGGGCACAGTGATATACAAATACTCCGGGTTTGATCGCCTTCCAGGTCAGCACTACTTCTTCACCTGGGGCTACTTTATTTAAGGATGCACCACCCAACGCGCCAGTTGCAGCGTGGAAATCGAGATTGTGTGGCATCGTACTGGTTCTTGGATTGACTAGCGTTAACTCAACCCAATCTCCCTCATGCACCACGATCATTGGGGCGGGTACCGAACCATTGAAAGTCAAAGCCCAATAACTTGAATTTGCATCCGCTTTTATCAGTTTTTCTATGACAGTCAGTCGTATCGCTACAACTTTAGGTCCACCCTTAGCTACCTGATCATGCTTTGGCAGAAAAGGTGGGGCTACCAATTTTTGTGTTACTCGAGGTGTACCGGATGGCGCATTTGCCATAACTTGCGTGGCACCGATACAAAATATTCCAAATCCAATAATTAGTTGTACAACCTTGTTCATATCTCCCTCCATTAAATATTAATTACCGCGCAAAAATTATATGCGCCATCTAATTGCTATTATATTTAAAGTTACAGAACCTACTATTACATCCTAGGATGCGATAATTTGCCACATTCCATAATTTTTTAGACCCTCTGTTAAATTTATTTTTGCCCAATATCCTAGTGTTACACATCTTATTTCCGATTTGTCCCAAGAGCTGGCATTAATCGCCTGTTTCGCTGACTTCCGCATGTAGCCAAGAGCGAGATTCCCCGCTTCTTCCCCCGCATCAATAAAAATATATAAAAAGGTTAGGTTTTACCACGAAAAGCTTATATGTGCAGCCATCCGACTACGCTCTTACGCTGGCTGCTGCGATGTTTTCCTTGGGAGGGAAATAAATTATGTACGCAATAGTACATGATCGTACGTTACCGTACAATACGTATGTCTTGCTTACCAAAGCTCAAAATAAAAAAAAGGGTAGTCAGATCCACTGCCGGCTCAACCCGTGCCAAGGGTAGAAACTTTAACGGCAACGGTTGTCTTCATCCATGCTCAACATGAGCTGTACCTGATATAGTTAATATGTAGCAGTATCTCGGTTGAGTTACCGTAAAAGTATGAGAATAAAGCACGAACGCTGACGTTACAGCGCCACTTAAATCACATTGTTGGTCAATGTTATTGTAGATCGCAAACCAAAAAAGTAGCAGGTACCGCCCAGATAGTCGGGTACTAGGTCCCTGGAAAACGAAATTTGGTCAACTCTGGACGTTTAGAGAAAGTTAGAACAATTTCAGTACACATTGAACTTAACACAAACAAGAAGATAGAAATCAGCTGTTGATTCTTAATTAATACAGGGTTACGGGTTATTTGGTGCCAGTGTGTGAGACGAACCTCCAGGCTAGACTGAGATATGCCAGCGGACAGATACCCCAATTAATATTTGCTTGCATATTAGCGATATGCTCGCAACGCCTACTACGCTATCCCAGAATTTTTTTATAAGTTTCTTTGCTTGCCTGGTAACACCCACAAGCTGCAGTTTCCAGTCCGCTACGATCTAGAATTTTTAGGTGCCCATGGCTGTAACAGTTCAGTTTCTTTTTTTGCAACATTCCTGCAGATTCAGTAATGCCAGCACGACGCACGCCAAGCATGTAAGAAAGAAACTCGTGAGTAATATGAAATTCGTTGGAGTGTGCGCAATCTCGTGTCATCAAAATCCAACGGGCAAGACGAGCTTCCACAACATGAAAGCGATTACAACCGGCCGTTTGTGAAAGCTGAGTCATTCGAACGTAAGCATAAGCTTTCAGCTTTTGTTGCAATATGGCGCTTTTTTCATATATCTGGAGAAACTGATCAGCATCCATACGTAAAGCTGTGTCTGCGCCCTGAACTAAAGCACGCAGCAATGAAAATTTGACACCAAGTGCAAGGTTAAGTCCAAGCATCCCTTCATTACCTACCATCCCGACTTCCATACTGGTCTGGCTATCAATCGGCGCAACTAAAGAGATAAAACTGCTGACTGGGAAATAAACGTAACGAACACGTTTGCCAGGTTCGCCCAAAATTTCAGAAGAAACTAACTCAATCGGCTCACAACGCGCTAGAAAACTCTGATACTCCTTACGGGGCAAAAAAGCAAGCGTGGCTGACATGGGAACACTCCTTTTCTACTGAGCGAATTGTTTTATTTGCATTTGTCTTCCCCTTAAAAACAGTTTATTTCATTGATATCGAAAATATGTACATCACTACAGGATTTAGTTGGTACTATTTATTCTTGAATAAACCTTAGTGCCGGTCCAAAGTTTGTGAAAGTTTACGGGTTTGTCTGGAATTATTCAATCGCTGATTCATTGTACATTACAATTAAAAATCTGCTTTGTACCAAAAGCGGACATTTAGAAGAGCACTTAATGATGACAAGACACCAACAAAACCAGCTATTTTTACTCTTCTCGGCTCAAGGGCATGTTGACAGAAACAATATGGCTATTTAGCAATGTGTGTCCGAATAAATGAATCTAGGCACTTGGAAGTGTCGATTTTACTGCTCTTGATTGCTCTACAAATGATCAACGCTTATCGGTAATCTTCATGATGCCTTTAGCATGCTCAACATGGAACTTATTAAGTACATTCATCCCAAGTAAAGGTTGCTTTAGATTCGGCAAAATCATTGCCTTTACCTTCTGGATTGTAAAAATCCAGAAGGTCATTTTATCAATAATCGACTCACACTGTGTTGTAACTCCATTTGCCGTTTCGACGCGGAACTGTTCCCCACAAGCCATTCCTGCTCTATGAGCAATTTCTTGAGGAATGCTTACATAACTAGCACCCGTATCAACATAAAAAACAAGCGGGACAGAATTTGCTGAACCTCGAGTCATGTAAGTTCCATTCGGTGCTGCTTTCATAGAAAAAGATGGAGGGATATTTTGTCGAATACTTGGCTTCCAAGAAGAAAGAGTTGAAGATTTATTTGGACATGGTTGTTCTTGATACGTATATGCACCTTTTTCATCTTTGCATTTAAAAATGGCGTGTACATCATCAGTGGGTTGAGCCGCATAGGAGAATGTCTGGTTAAGCAACATTACTACGACTGAAATGAGTGCAATCAGAGTTTTCATTATAAATACTCGGGTGAAAACGGCTAGTTTTGGTTTGTATCTATATAACGGATAACTGAGATGTAATACTAAGGGCATAGAACATCTTTGAACGTCTGCTTTGTGCCAAAAGCGGACATTCGCTAATAGCTAATAAGGAATTTAATGTACACTCGCCTTTTTCAACAATTTCACACCCAGCCAAGAAAGGATCTGATTAGCCCATGATTGTCCAGCGAACCATACGCCTTAAATGGATTCTCCAAATCGAGGGATGGAATATTCTATTCTTCATTGTATATGGAGCTGCTGTGTGTGTTCTAGATTCTTACTTTGAACATCTTGCCTTTCCTGTCTCTGAAGTTAGTGTCTTGGGAATAGTTGTAGCTATTCTGTTGGGCTTCCGAAATAATGAAGCGTACAACCGGTATTGGGAAGCTCGAACTGCCTGGAGTGATTTAATGAATTATTCTCGAAATTTCGCCTCCCAGGTAATGGGATATATTCAGCCTCCGGCAGAACAAAAGCAAGTACCACAAAACGCCTCGAGTATTCATAGTGAACTTATTTATCGCCATCTTGCTTTTCTCAATGCCCTTCGCTTGCAATTACGACAGGAAGAAACATGGGAAGAGCTGAAACCGTTCTTATCGGATACAGAATTTCAGGAGCTGAATAAGGCGATGAATAAAGCAACTCTATTGAACCATCAGCAGTCTTTGCGATTGCGGGAACTGTATGTATCCGAATGGATCGAACAGGAGGCTTATGTCTATGGGCTTATGGTAACTATTAAAGAGTTTTTTGCAGCCCAGGGACGTTGCGAACGGATTAAATCCACCCCTTTACCCCGCCAATACGGTTTTTTCTAAAGCCTTCGTCTGGATTTTCGTGTTGTTGCTTCCATTTGGACTTGTCCAACACCTTGGATGGGGAGCCCTGCCAATTTATCTTGTCTTGGCTACGATTTTTACAATTACCGAACTTATTGGAAGCCGAACCGAAGAGCCATTCGAACGAAAACTAGAAGATGTTCCAATGTCCTCCATTTGTCGGAAGATTGAGATCGATTTGAGGCAACAACTTGGTGAGTTCTCGATTCCTCCTCCCTTAGAACCCAAGGATGGAGTGTTGATGTGATTATTTCTTTTTAAGTCGTTATTTGCCTCCGAGCCGTCGTTTTCATATGCGCTCGTTACAAAACTTAGCTTTTCAAACCGTGCTTGAATGTCCGCTTAGGGTCGAAAGTAGACATTCAGCAATTTTTTTCTAGAAAATTTTTTCGCCATAATTAGGAAAAGGTAAAAGGGGTAGATACTACATTAATGGGGAGGCGGGTCAGTCCCAGACTAGGTGTACCCCCCTAATATGACTTTGCCATGGGACACTCACAGATAAATAACCAGATAAAATGGCAACAAACCTCGATAAATTGAGCAGATTAATTCATTGATTGAATTGCTTTAGTTCGTTGCCATTTGTTGCAGTTAATTATTTATAATAGACTTAAAGTCCATCGGAGTTAATCGTCCATGCCAGTTCGATTCCGGCTCTGGGGCACCAACTAGATCAGTTGCTCTAAATCAATCGCTTAGTCTATACTCTAAAACTTTCATAAAAACAAAATTACCAGAGGATTAAAAATGCTATCTAGATTCCCAAATGTATTTTCCTTTATACAAATAAGACAAATCAGTTCAATTACTGCTCTTTTAATTTTGGTTGGCTGTGCCAGTGTGCCGGAGCGCCATCCAATCACTTCTGATAACTTAACGGAAGCAACTATTAAAGGTATACCTAATGCAAGGTTTTGGGGAGATGAATGGCCAAAAATTGGGAAGAAAATAATTGATACTTTTACTGATGAGCAGATGCGAAAGCACTTTCCTGCTAGTTATGGAAAACCACATGCCTATATGGCAATTTCTGGAGGTGGATCTAATGGAGCCTTTGGTGCAGGCATGCTTGCTGGTTGGACTGCATCGGGAACAAGACCGGAGTTTAATATGGTCACTGGTATCAGTACTGGTGCATTAACAGCCCCGTTCGTATTCCTCGGGTCAGAATACGATGATACACTCAAAAAACTCTATACCACGACCACAACCAAAGACATTATCGAAGAGAGAAACATAATTTCGGCAATGTTAAGTGATTCTATGGCTGATACAAAGCCATTGCGAAACCTTCTTAAGAGATACATTACCCCTGAAATTATCGAGGCGATAGCAAAAGAGTATAAACGTGGACGCAGGTTGTTTGTGGGAACCGTGAATCTAGATGCTGGGCGCTCAGTGATCTGGAATATTGGCGAAATAGCTGCGAGTAACAGCCCTCGTAAATTGTCACTGATCCACGATGTACTACAAGCTTCTGCAGCAATACCTATAGCCTTTCCACCGGTTATGATCCAAGTTGATGTTGACGGCAAAACTTTCGATGAAATGCATGTCGATGGTGGTACTGGATCTCAAGTTTTTGTTTATCCAGCAGCAGTTAATTGGCGCCTGGTTACTAAAAAACTGAAGGTGCAGGGCGCTCCAAGAATCTATGTGATAAGAAATTCATTTCTCAATTCTGACCATCAAGGTATGGAACGTAGCATGCTGCCAATCGCATCCCGATCCTTTGATTCGCTGATACGGACGCAAGGTGTTGGCGACATGTTTCAAATTTATGCGTTATGCAAACGCGATGGTAATGATTTCAATCTGGCCTATATTCCATCCGATTTCACTGAGAAGCCAACTGAGGGATTTGATCCTGTGTATATGACCAAATTATACAATTTGGGTTATAAAATGGCCTTAAAAGGATATCCATGGGACAAAGGACCACTAGGATTCATTGACACCCCCGGCAACTAGTACCAGTTCCTTTTAGAAATTTTTTCGTCAAAATTACGGTAACATTTTATTGCTGTAGTTACTTGAGAAACTTACAAGATTTGTTCGGATTTGCAAATCCTCTTGAGTTTGTAATGAACACCCATATATTGTAATTATGAAAAATTTACTTGCTTCTTCTTTATCCCCCATAGATGAGGGGCGGGTTCTTGTTCTAACCATGGATAAGAATGGTGATGAAGATTGGATAGATGCTGCAGAGTTAGCGCAATCTGCTGGAATAACGACCGAGCAATGCCCTGCTTGGCTAAATTCGATGCACGAGACAGGAGCAATAGCAACATCTGATAGAAAGACACACTAAGTTTTTTGCTGCCAAAGTATCCTTGCTCATTATTGGCTTGAGCGTTTCCCTTTTGCGGATCAGCACTCTGCTAATAACTAACACGGGCGGCGGTTGACAGTACCTTTCGGCATACATAGACTGCCACTATGCTCACTAACACTGCTCAGGGGGAGCAGTAAATGCACTGGGCAAAACCGCCATTCGTCTTAGTACTCAGATTCATTAGAGCAAATTATTACCCGATACACCTGCCTACCGCCACTTACACATCTGCCAATAATTTAGAGTACGTTAGTAATAGAAAATTCACAGGAAAGCTGATTTTTTTCTTCCCAGAAAAATCATTAGAATATTTAAACGCTTAAAGTAATAATCTTCGAAGCTGCCAAATGAATGATACTATTCAAATAATTCTGCTAATCACTGTCATTATCGCACTGGTTTTATTGCTACCATGGTTTCGAGCAAAGCAAAGTCATGTCTCGGATGAACAGCACCAGCAAACACAGCATACAGGTACAACAGCGATGGAGCAGATTACGAGAATCAATCATATTGGGCTGCGAGTTCGGAGCTTGGAGCTTGGAGCAAGCAAGGGCCTTCTACGAAAAACTAGGATTTGAATTCATCGTGGGGCCGATAGGTCCCGAACCCGTTGCGGTCATGGAACATCCAACGGGCATTAACATCAACTTCATACTCAACGCCTCGGATGATGCGTCAGAAGTCAATGTGCTGATGGATGTACCAAAGAAACACACCGGGTTCACTCACATCGCTTTAGAAATTACGGATCGGGAAACTGTCGAGCGTCGTTTGAACGAAGCTGGCATACCCATCACGGAGACAGTTGAGCAGCCAGATGGTGCGGTGCTCTTCTTCGTTCGTGACCCTGATGGCAACGTCATCGAATTTCACCAACCCGGATAGCCGAGCGTTTTAGGCATTTCATTTGGGAACTATATACTTTACACCGGAAAATATTGTGGTATAATTCTCTTATCATGAGAGGAGGATGCCATGCCTTATAAGATCAATACTGCAATCAGTGTCTGCCAGTTGATGGAAATGTTTCCTGACGAGGAAACCGCACGACAGTACCTTGAGGATCGTCGCTGGAAATATGGTGTGTCTTGCCCGACATGTCAAAGCCTATCGGTCTATACAAGATCGGGAAAACGAAAAGGGATGTATGACTGTCGAGGATGCGGCAAGCATTTTAGTGTTCGGACCGGTTCCATTTTTGAAAAATCACACATTCGACTTCACAAATGGCTCTATGCCATTTACACCGTCATGACTTCTCGAAAGAGCATTAGCGCTATGCAATTAAGCAAAGAAATTGGGGTCACGTATAAGTCCGCCTGGTTTGCGTTGCATCGGATTCGAGAGGCTTGCCGTGGCGATCTTACCCGTCTCTCAGGAATCGTAGAAATCGACGAAACGTATGTGGGCGGGAAAGAACGGAACAAGCACTGGAAGAAAGGGGATAAACCGAAAGCCGGGACAGTTGGCAAACAACCCGTCCTCGGCATGAGGGAGCGTGGTGGCAAGACCGTGGCCCTGCCAGTGCCTGCGACGGATCGGCTTACGCTGTGGACGGAGATTCAAGAGGCGATAGAAATAGGCAGCACGCTCTATACGGATGACCATGCCGCCTATCGAGGCATTGAGCGTAAAGGCTATCAGCACCAAGCCGTAAACCATTGGCATTGAGAGCGTTTGGGCGGTCTTAAAACGTGGACTGAACGGCACATTCCATCAAGTATCCGTCAAGCATTTATCGCGTTATATTCATGAATTTTCGTTCAGGCTCAATGAAGGACGTTGTGGCCGGGAGACCATGCACCGCATTGAAAGCGTCTGTGATGCGGCCATTGGCAAACGCTTAACGTATCAGGGGCTTGTCCAATGAGCGCCGTAGGGACCGGCCTCTTGGATTCGGCTGTGGATGTGCTTTTTGCTCACTCCCCACTCGTTCACCGCTTGATCCAGGGAGACGCCACACTCCGTGCTTCGATCACGAGAGAAAGCGTGGATTTAATTGTGACCTCTCCCCCCTATAACGTTGGCAAAGCATATTCTGGTGCCCAACAAGATGATTCATTGCCCTACGACGCCTATTTGAACTTTTCTAAACAGTGGCTGACGAATTGTTTTCATTGGACGAAATCGACCGGTCGCTTATGCGTCAATGTCTCGCTGGATAAAAACAAGAATGGCAAGCAACCGCTTTCAGCAGACATCACGCGATTAGCAATGGAGGCCGGGTGGTGCTATCATGCGACTATTCTGTGGAATGAAGGCAATATCTCCCGTCGCACGGCATGGGGGAGTTGGAAGTCAGCCAGCGCCCCTCATGTCATTGCCCCTGTGGAAACCATTATTGTGCTCTATAAAGATACGTGGAAACGTGAGCGCCCTGGAAACAACGATATTAGCGCCGAGGAATTTAAGGAATGGTCGTTGGGGTCATGGTCATTCAATGGAGAGAGCAGGAAACGGATTGGTCATGAGACCCCATTTCCAAGAGAACTGCCGAAACGCTGCATCAAGATATTCTCGTTTATCGGGGACACGGTGTTTGATCCGTTTGTCGGATCTGGCACTACTATGATAGAAGCGATCCGACATGGTCGGCAAGCCATTGGTCTTGAGAAAGAGCCCAAATATTGTGAGCTGACCAGAGATCGGATTTTCAAGGAATGCAATCTCTCATTGAGGAAATCCTTACCGATAAGGCAGGGAAAATCTACTGCGCCGTGTTGGAGCAGTTAATCTATCAACGGCCCTCTCAAGATTGAGTCCGGGGAGGTGACTGGTCTCACAGCCTGCCTCCTCGCCAATACCGATGCCTATGACAACCTGCTTTCCACGCTGAAACAGCGAACATTTGAGTTAGCCAAACAGATTACCCCGTTACATGGCAGTCCGGTAACAACTACATAAATTCCACTAGTAGCAGCATCCTTTTCTTGTCCATAAAGTGTAACCTTGGCATCCGCTTCATCCCCGACTTTAAGCAAGAGGGAACCGGAACCACAGGTGGGGTCATAGACGGTGGTGTAGTTAGTAGTCTTTGCCTCACGGATACCGATGACCTGTGCGATGATGCGACTGACCTCTGCAGGAGTGTAAAATTGGCCCTTGCTCATACCGCTCTCCGTAGCAAAGTGGCGCATCAGATATTGGTAAGCGTCACCCAGAATGTCGTCGCCGTCCGCTCGATTCTTCGAGAAATCGAGTGCCTTGTTCTCAAAGATGGCGATCAAGTTAGTAAGCCTCTCCACCATCTCCTTACCGCTACCAAGCTTCGTCGCATCGTTGAAGTCCGGCAGGTCGGACAACTTGTTGGCATTGGCAAGCGGGGCTATTATCTTTTTGTTGACGTCGTCCCCGATACTTGGTTTGCCCTTGAGGGCAACCATATCCTTGAAGCTCGCACCTGGTGGAATAGTGTTCGGAGCAAAGGGTATACCGGCATACTTGTCGCTGACGTATTTGATGAAGAGCAGGACAAGAACATAGTCCTTATATTGGCTGGCATCCATGCCACCACGTAGTTCGTCGCAGCTAGACCACAGAGAAGAATAGAGTTCAGATTTCTTAAGGGCCATTGTTTTTATATAGTAGCTCTAGTACAAAATAAGAGGCCACTATACTTCATGGTAGCTATAAGACAAAGAAATTGAATTGCTTTGACATGGTGCGCAATTTGGCCCTTATTTTACAACACCAATTTCAGCCCTCGTCCTTCAGGCCTATCTACTTCTGCATCCCATCCAGCGATTTCCCAAGAAACACATTATGCTTGTGTTCTAATTTCCAGTAAGTTTGCCAGTGCATCCCTTTCGGCTTGTTGCCTGGCGGGTTCAAGATACCAGCCTCCCATCCCAACCTGCTTCTAATTTTTTCAGCTCTTCTAGTTGTACAATCAAGAGCAGTTTCCCTTTGGCAGGGATAGGCTAGTTTGTGACAGTATCGACAGGCGAAGATCGCTCCGCCGTATAGAATTGCAACACGCCGTCCACACCCTTTTCCTGGACAAAGAAGCCACGCACGCCAATTACCATAATTACAATATGTCCAATCCAACCAAACCGGATAGCTCACATCTTTCCATTCCTTACCATTGGATTTATGTTTATAGCTTAGCGTTATCTTGTTTTTTCTGTGTGCACATTAATAGTTGCCATAATTTTGTTACCAGATTTCCACTGCCGACTAAAGATACGTCATGGCTTCAATAAACCCTCACGTTGTAGTTTCCGTATATCGAGCTGTCTATATACGTTTGTAGCGTTCTTGCTTTGCAGCCGGCGCCCGCTTCCGAAACCACCCATACACTTCTCCTCTCATTTTGCCGAAATAATTAAGCAACTCTCTTCCGTTCATATTGTTTGCTGTTCCCACTGTTCCTTCCTGTTCCCACCTTCTTTCATATATATTCCAGCACTATATATACGTGTCTCTACCGCACTTATGTATTTTTACCACTTTCTCCCTTTTAAGTAGGAACGGTGGGAACACTATCAAGATCGTCTTGTTTAGGGGCTTTCCATGTTCCTACTCATATGGCAACCTGGTAGGAACAGGTGGGAACATTCCAAAAAAGTCTTGTTTAAAACTCTCCATGCGCCCTTGACAGCGTGCCCCGGTGGGAACGGTAGGCACAACAAATACCCATGAAGGTCGTCCCTTCACTCGTTTCTTAATACGTTCAAACCCAAGTTTTTGTAAGATCCTACCCATACGCATCTGCTCCAACCTGCCACAGTTCTTTGCCTCCATTTTAAGAGCACCTTGAAGCACTTCATGAGTTTGTAAATATTCACGCTCCGATGGTTTTTGGTGAGTAAAGTTATCCTTTTCATCCAACCAACTTGCCACATCCGGCTCCCATGGATCGCTTATCATATGCTCAGCGTGAACTTGGACAGCTAGATCCTCCGCTTCCTTGTAATCAATGCCGCTCGCCTTGAACATCTCCCGAGCCTCAGCCCAGAGCTGTCTACAATCCGTAGTAATTCGATCCACATCAATCACCTTATTAACTCGTACCGGCAACCACCTGCGGTTCCCGGTCTCATCACCTAAGAATTCTTCGTTGTTAGTGGTGCCCATGAATATAAGACGCCTAGGGAAAATTGTGCTGAATTCTCGGTATTTTGGAACCCAGTCTTCATGTTGCTTAGTGATCCATGCCTTTACATGCTCACTATCCCTAGAATGCAGACCCTTCAATTCAGCAATCTCAGCGATCAGACGACCACGCATCTTGCGGCTGAGATCATCATCTTTTTCACCAAAACTAATTTCGACAAAATACATGGGGTCCGGCGACAGAGCAGCTACTGCACTGGATTTACGTATGCCTTGCTTGCCCACCAGTACAGGGGCCATGTCGGCCTTACAACCAGGACTGAGTACTCTACCTGCCAATACAGTCCACAAATAGCGCCCCACTGCGCAATGGTAGGAAGTATCTTCTGTGCCAATATAGGTAGGCATGAAATTCTCGACCCGCTTTACTCCATCCCACTCCAATCCATTCAACCAAAGCTGTGCACTATCAAACTGATTCGACCGAGCAACATAAAGAACCGCATCGCGTGTCTTTTCCTTATCGGGAGATTTGAAGCCCACACGTTCAAGGTTAATGCGCAACTCGGTGTAGTCAGCATCTTTAAATGGCACCCAATTCGTGCCGCCATCGTTGCTATACATTATTTCATCCCGAAAGGCGTCATAGCCCACGTCCATACCACATAGATCACGACACCCAATCGCCTTTACCATGTTGTCCATAGTCAATCGGATTTCACCACTTTTGTTGCGAATGAATGATGGTAAAGACTGAGCATCTAGTTCTTGAGGTTTAGTCAGATCCTCAAAATCATTCTCGATGGGTTCAACCCAACCGTGCAGACGTGCTTCGTGATAAATGGTAGCTGCGGTTATAGGACGCGCACCTTGTAGGTCTTTCCTAGCACCAGCATTCGCCCATAACTTGTCAATCTCCTCCCCGTTATACCCAGCAGCACGACTAAAGAATGAATGGGCTAATTCTAGTCCTTCGACCGAACCACCGCTGGCATGATGGATGGCAAACACAAAAGCTAGAAATCGTTGATACCCAAACTGGTCAGCATCCTTATATGGAATTGCATCTAAAGCCGATCTCAATTTCATCAACTCTTTCTCTACATTGGGTTTGCTCTCAATCAATCGTACGGGAGGCGTTACAACTGGCACATCAGCCGAGACAGACCAATTAATCTGATGTACATTAGCCTTGCCTATGTCTTCAAGATTAGTGACTTCAAGAGGAGTTGACTTGCCGGCCAATGGCAATATAAACATATTGCCAAAACCACCATCAGCAACAGTGTTTTGTTTAGGAAATACTTCTACCTCATTGTGTGCAACCCCCTTCGTACCATCAGTAAAGCCAGCAGATTTAAGAACGCATCTTAGAAAACTTCTTACGCTGTAGGCGTCCTGTGGGGTATCCCACAAAAGATAGAGGTGCACTCCTTTACCACCCGATGATCTGAAAGGAATTGGTAAAACCCCTGAGCTCTGCAGTATATTGACGACCTTCATTACCACTACTTTCATATCTGCCCAACTGGTTTCCCCCTTATGACTATCAAAGTCGAGTAGACCAACCTTAGTCACTGAGGTGCCGGGACAAATAGGCGCAACACCACAACGTGAACCACCACGAACATGATTAAGTAAATCTGTTTCTCTAAGTGGTCTTTTAACGCACCGTGGCTGACTACCATTCTTTACTAACCAGAAGACATCAGTACGAACCCGTTTGAGAATAGGTTCCAGTACATGGACGAGTGGGTCGGAAGTTACAAGGACAATTCCATTACCATTGTTGCTATCTACATTCTTCGCTTCTAAACTTTGGTACAGGATCGTTTGAGGTATGGAGCTCATAGAAATACGCTCTGATACCAGCCAAAACAGGTGCGCTCTTTGAGCTTAATTAGGCGAACGAGATCTTTCAACTCCCATGGTTCATCGTTTAAAAGCGTTCTGCCCCATATAGCTGCATATACAACATCCGCACACGTCTCGTCTTCGTATTCATCTTCGTATACTTCATTTAGCGATTTTATTAAGAGGTCAAAAAATCCACCACCTGCTCCGTCATGGCAACGAACTGTGTGCTGGGCGTTAGGTTTCGACATTAGCAGAACATGGGTAGGAATCTTGCGGTGCATGTCAATATAGCGCGTTCCATCCATACGCTCCTTATCACTGAGTCGTCGGAATCTAAAAGTACAGTTAGGGTGACTTACAAACCAGTTTGTATCGTCTTCACACCATGGAGTCCGCGGAGTTTTAGTTGGAATACTCATTGATCACCTCCTACTTTTTGACTGGCGACAATGCGTGATTGCACCCAAGCCTCAATATCAGATGCATTCCATACAGTTGTGTTTTTTCCAGATACATCCTGGAAAATACTAATGCCCATTTTTGTAGACATACTTACTGCTTTATTAATTACTTGCTTATCTGAGGGTAATTCACCAATCAAACCAGATATTGCATCAGCAATTTTAGAAAGTTCTCCTTTTGTAATTTGGACTTGAGAATCTAAAACATCTGAGGTCATCATTCGGACCCCATATCGGTGGCCAGTCTTTGTATATCCTCAGTTTTCCATAAAGTGATATGGGATCCAAGTTTGACTGGCTTAGGAAAACGCCCAGACTGGATTCCCTCCCACCAAGTAGATTTGCTTATAGGAATGATCGGAGGGATCGGTGGATTCGCTTTTGCGTTACCAATGATTTGATGTAAACGAAGAAAACTTGTTTCAGAGAGTATTTGCATTTTTTATTGTCCTATACGAGTTGTAGATAACCGCATAAGACCACAACTAAACGCAAATACCACTCCCCTATTTTGTTCTATTGGGGGGGGGTCTTTACCCAAGGAGGTAAATAAGGAGCTAATTCATCATCCGAAATTTCTTTTCTAGCTTTGGTAATTTTATCCTCAACTTTTTTAGGATTAAATCCATCTTTTCCATGGACACCGATACCTTCGTTCTCACCAATCCACTCCAGAGCCTCCCTTCGCCCATTTGTTGCACACAACATCTCGTAGTGAATAAGCATTTGCCAATATCGTGAGTGGGTCCATGTTCTAGGACCCTTTGGTTTACCTTTACTTGCATTTCTCAAATGCCGTTGTATTTGCCTAGCCAACTCTCCACTAGACTCTACCTTCTTGCAAAACTTCTTTATGAATGTAGGCTTTGTTTTCGTATAGGCTAGCAAACTATCTAATGTACGCTCTGCCCACTCCTTCCCTAACTGCGCTCGCTCCTTATCACTCAGTGGTTGATTATATTTACTCAGGAGAGTAGTTAGGGGCTTACGGAATTTGGTAACCATTAGACACTCCTTCATAAAATTTCTTCAATCTGAAAAACTATACGAGCAAGAGCCTTTGTTTGCTGAATTAAATAAAACGTTGTAAATTGCGTAGGCTGGTATACCTTATGGTCGCAACTACCTCCACGCAACTTTCAAGCGAATTTAGAATGTGGTATGAAAAGTGGTATCACTAACTATTATTATCTAAATAATAGATTAATAACAGTAGGTTATACCATATAAATGGCGGAGAGGGTGGGATTTGAACCCACGTGCCAGGTTACCCTGACCATCTGATTTCGAGTCAGCGCCGTTATGGCCACTTCGGTACCTCTCCATATTCACTAAGGCAAATATTCTATCAGCTAATTACATATTTGTTCCTGAAGAAAACGTGGCAGAATGACGCAATATCATGCATATTTTTTCGATACGTATTTTTCTCTCATTTTTTTCATTTTTTATTGGTAGTTTTTTGATTGCTGCTTGTGACTCTTTTGAGAAATCAGTGCCATTGCTCGATAAGGCTGATGAACTGATAGTCATTACTGTTAATAGTCATGATACATACTATAAAAACCCAAAAGGTAGATATGTTGGATTAGAGTTTGATCTTGCTTCAGAATTTGCTAGAGAACTAGGTAAGAAAGTAAAGTTTATTGTGGTATCAGACATGGAAGAGATGTTGTCAGCTCTGGAGAAACATCGGGGACATCTTGCAGCTGGTATAAGTGTTACTACTAAGAACCAGTTGCGAATTCGTTTTGGTCCGATCTATCAGCGTACGCAACCACAAGTGGCTTACAATACAAATTATTCCAAACCAAGAAATATTCACGATATGGTCGGAAAGAATATCGAGATCGTAAGAGGAACAGCACACGTCGAACGACTAAATGAGGCTAGATTGGAGGTTCCTGATTTGAGATGGACTGAAACGGACATATCAACTGAGAATCTGTTGGCAAGGCTGGCAGAGGGCAAGATCGACCATGTAATAACTGATTCAATCCATATAAGCATTGCAAAAAATTTCTATACAAATCTAGGCGTAGCTATAAATTTAGGTAAGGAAAATAATAAGGCGTGGGCATTTTCATCATATGTGGATCGAGAATTACAGAAGAAAGTACAGAAATATTTTAAGCGAATCGAGGGAGATGGCACATTAAATCGCTTGCTTGACAGATATTACGGACACATTCGGCGGCTGGGAAAAGAAGATGTAAATGAATTTTTAGAAAAAACACGTACATTGCTACCAGATTTGCGTAATTATTTTTATCAGGCTGAGGAAATAACGAAAATAGATTGGCGTTTGATTGCTGCTTTAGCCTATCAGGAGTCTCATTGGGACCGGATGGCAACTTCATCCACCAATGTACGAGGCATTATGATGTTGACGGAAGACACTGCAGATCGGATGAAAGTGACTGATCGCCTTGACGCACGACAAAGCATACTGGCTGGAGCGCGTTATTTGCTAATTTTAAAAGACATGCTGCCACCGCGTATTGATGAGCCTGATCGTACTTGGATTGCATTAGCAGCTTATAACCAAGGTTATGGACATATAGAAGACGCGCGTATCTTGGCACAACGGATGAAATTGAGTCCGGATTTATGGGTGGACCTGAAAAGATCACTGCCGTTATTAAGTAACAGTAAGTATTTTGAGAAGTTAAAACACGGCTACGCACGAGGCGGCGAGGCAGTGTTACTGACGGAGTTCGTCCGAACTTACTACAATATTTTATTGCAACATGAGCCCCCTTACTCGCGGGATTCTTCATTCTCCAGTAGCATTGGGCCAAGTTCGATTAATGGATAATCGATCATAGTGATTCTAATTCCATTTTTTTGGCTGGCTTGGAATGGTTTAGTTAACTTTGCCAGTATTTAACTAATACAGTGCTTAATCTCGAAAATTTTGAAATTGTAGCGGAAATTCTGTAACAGATTTCCTAACCAATGCTATTGCCTCCTGCAACATATCTCGTTTTGTACCTGAGATACGCACCGTATCTCCCTGTATGCTGGCTTGAACTTTAAGTTTGCTATCCTTGATGAGCTTGACGATTTTTCTTGCAAGATCAGCTTCTACTCCAATTTTTATTGTAATCTTCTGCTTAACTTTGTTTCCAGTAATTTTTTCCATTCCGCCTTTGTCCATGCAACGTACATCAACACCACGCTTGGCGGACTTAATCATAAGAATATCTAATATCTGACCAAGCTTGAATTCATCATCGGCGTAAATAGTAAGCTTGTAATCCTCCTGCTCTACCCGTGCATCAGATCCCTTGAAATCAAAGCGAGTACTGACTTCCTTATTTACCTGATCAATTGCATTTCTAATTTCTTGCTTGTCAACTTCTGAAACAATATCAAATGACGGCATGACACCCTCCCCATTAACTTAAATTGCTTGGCATCAAGAATTTATATGAAATATTAAGTAATTAATTTATTTGTGCTTTACATCGGAACTTTATTCCCCCAAATAGGGAGAATGAAAACTTCAAAATTAATTAATATCCCTAAGCTTTGATGCAATGCGCATCCGCAAAGCATTCAACTTAATAAATCCCTCAGCATCAGCCTGGTTATAGGCACCTTTATCTTCTTCAAAAGTTGCGATGTTGGGGTCAAATAGCGAATCCATTTTAGAATCTCGCCCAACCACGATCACGCTACCTTTGTAGAGCTTTACCCTAACCCATCCATTTGCATTAATCTGTGAAGCATCGATCATAGTTTGTAACATTTTACGTTCGGGGCTCCACCAATAACCATTGTAAATCAACGCAGCATAACGTGGCATTAATTCGTCTTTCAAATGAGCAACTTCCCGGTCAAGGGTAATAGACTCAATCGCACGATGGGCGCGCAACATGATGGTGCCACCAGGGGTCTCGTAACAGCCGCGCGATTTCATGCCGACATATCGATTCTCAACTAAGTCAAGACGTCCTATGCCATGCTTGCCACCTAGTCGGTTAAGTGTGGCGAGTATATTCGCAGGCGAGAATTTCTTACCGTTTAATGCGATGATGTTACCTTGTCCAAATTCAATGTCGACGTATTCTGCCTCATCAGGGGCCTTCTCAGGAGATACGCTCCAGCGCCACATAGATTCTTTTGGCTCTAGCGCAGGGTTTTCTAATATGCGACCTTCGTAGGAGATATGTAATAGATTGGCGTCCATGCTGTATGGTGAGCCGCTTTTCTTTTTCATTTCTACCGGGATATTGTTTTGTTTAGCATATTGCAAAAGTTTTTCCCGTGATGTGAGATCCCACTTACGCCATGGGGCAATTACATGAATGCCGGGTTGGAGAGCGTAATAACCGAGTTCAAAACGGACCTGGTCATTACCTTTTCCGGTTGCTCCGTGCGAGACCGCATCAGCCTTAGTTTTTCTGGTAATTTCAATTTGTCGCTTTGCGATTAGTGGCCTGGCAATACTGGTACCAAGTAGGTATTCACCTTCATAAATGGTGTTGGCACGAAACATCGGGAAAACGAAGTCACGTACAAATTCTTCGCGTAGGTCTTCAATAAATATTTCCTTTACACCAAGTTGTTTTGCTTTGGCGCGTGCTGGCTCAACTTCCTCACCCTGACCAATGTCAGCAGTAAAAGTAACAATTTCGCACTGGTAAGTATCCTGCAACCATTTCAGAATCACTGATGTGTCAAGTCCTCCAGAGAAGGCTAAGACAATTTTGTTAATTTTGGGCGGATTATCTTTCTTAATTCTTCTCATATTTTATTCACTAGTATTAATTCTTTTCTTGCATTTCCTGCAAGGAGATTTTTGGATTAATTTCCCCTAATAACAAATATTCCATCAGTGCCTTTTGCGTGTGTAATCGGTTCTCTGCTTCATCCCACACAATCGATTGTGGTCCATCAATAATGTCCGAAGCCACTTCTTCACCACGATGGGCAGGCAGGCAGTGCATGAACAGTGCTTTTTTCTTTGCACACGACATCATTTCGGCATCTACGCAAAAATCAGCAAAATCTTTCCTTCGTTCATCAGTCTCGGCCTCAAATCCCATGCTTGTCCATACGTCAGTGGTAACAAGATCGGCATCTTTCACTGCATCATGTGGATCGGAAAATTCCTCGTAATGGCTGGTGCCATAAAGTCCAGCTCTTTCTGGTTCAATTTCGTATCCAGGTGGGGTAGAAACATGAACGTTGAAATTAAACACCTCTGCGGCTTGCAACCAGGTGTTACATACATTATTTGAATCACCGATCCACGCCACCGTCTTACCTGAGATACCTCCACGTTGTTCAATGAAGGTAAAAATGTCTCCCATGATCTGGCAGGGATGATATTCATCTGTTAATCCATTAATTACTGGCACCCTCGAATGTGTGGCAAAGCGCCTAATTATGTCATGTGCATAAGTTCGTATCATGACTATATCCACCATGCGCGAGATCACCCGTGCCGCGTCTTCTACCGGTTCACCTCGTCCAAGCTGAGTGTCTCGGGTTGAGAGGTAGATTGCTTCTCCACCCAACTGGTGCATTCCGGCCTCGAATGATAATCTTGTGCGGGTTGAATGCTTGTCAAAAATCATTGCAAGGGTACGATCCTCCAGTGGCCAATAACGTTGATATTGCTTAAATTCATTCTTAATCCAGCGTGTGCGCTCGAAAATATATTCGAACTCTTCATGGGAAAAATCATTGAATTGTAAAAAATGTTTAAGTTGCATAATATTCGTAAGCTGTTAATCAGAGATGCTTCCATTTTTTGCTTTTCACGCGATTTACGACATCCTTAGAATTCTTTTATTAAAGTGGACACGATGTTTACTATTTGCTCTGCTTCGCTTCGTTTTATTACTAATGGCGGTAGTAGACGTACTACTTTATCCAAAGTCACGTTAATTAGGAGTCCCTGCTTTAAAGCATCCTTCACTAGATTGCCACAGGGCTTGGAAAGCTCTATGCCAATCATCAATCCCTGCCCACGTATTTGCATGACACCTTCCATATTACCCAATTGTGTCTGGAAAGTTTTACGTATGAAATCACCCTGCTCCATTGCATTACTCATTAGGTTTTCTTCCTCAATTACATCCAGTGTGGTGATTGCTGCAGTACAGGCTAGTGGATTACCGCCGAAAGTAGAGGCATGATTACCTGGCTTGAATACTTCTTCTGCCATGTTTCCTGCAAGACAAGCACCAATGGGGACACCTGAACCAAGACCTTTAGCTAGCGTCATCACATCTGGAACTATACCGCTATGTTGGAAGGCAAACCATTTGCCACTGCGGCCAATGCCACATTGAACCTCGTCTAACATTAGCAGCCAGTCATTTTCGTCACATATCTGACGCAAATCTTTTAAATAGTCCACCTGAGGTACATTGATACCCCCCTCACCTTGATATGGTTCAACTAGTATTGCGACAACATTTTTGTTGTGTACCGCCATTTGTGTTATCGCCTCAAGATCATTAAAAGGAACCCTAGCAAACCCGGTAAGGAGCGGCTCAAAACCAGCTTGAACTTTGCGGCTGCCAGTTGCGGTCAGAGTCGCCATGGTACGGCCATGAAAGGACTGCTCCATCACGATTATGGTAGGTAAATCTATACCCTTGTTGTGGCCATATAGCCTTGCCAATTTAATCGCGGTTTCGTTAGCTTCTGCACCTGAGTTGCAAAAGAAGGCTTTATTCATACCTGACAACACAGCTAGTTTATTGGCTAGTTTTTCTTGTTTGTCTATATGATACAGATTGGAAGTGTGAATCAACATTCCGGCCTGCTCAGAAATTGCTTTTACAAACTTAGGATGGCAGTGCCCTAGGCCGCATACAGCAATGCCAGCAAGAGCGTCAAGATATCGTTTGTTTTGGTCGTCCCATAGCCACACCCCTTTACCTTTGACAAAGGTAACAGGTAGCCGTGTATAGGTGTTCATCAGATTTTCCATTAGGCAATTCAGTTTTCTAGCGTCAGAATGTAACACGGCGGCAGGAGCCGCCGTGCGCAGTGAATTTGCTTGTAGCGCTATTATTTATCTTTACCCATTTGATCAGATTTTTCAAGCCTTTTTCGTCAGAGGTAGTAAGTGGCCTCAAGTAAGCTAGCTAAGTAACGTAAATGATAGTATGCAGTTCACCCGTTTCTACGAGCTCAATATGCTTTTCAGATAACTAGTCTCCTTAAGTATATTGTTGTGGCTAATTCTGCTTCGCTAAAAATCCCACAGTAAATCATGATAGTGTTTTGTTTCTGCATAGCGGTGCGGCGGCATAAGAATAGGTCGGTGCGAGAAGGTACCACGGAGGCATAAAGACTAGGAACAACTGAGCTCTTTCTAATGAGGTGTTCTCTCAGGCCATCGCCTTGATGGCTGCAGATAGGCGGCTCTTGTGGCGAGCAGCCTTATTTTTGTGGATAATCCTCTTGTCGGCAATCGAATCAACTGTAGAGCAGGAGATTCTAAACGCAGCCTGTGCGGCATTCTTGTCACCAGCTTTAACGGCCTTGATTACATGTTTAATCGCGGTGCGCAGTTTGGAACGGAGACTGTGATTGTGAGCACTTTGCTTCATATTCTGTCTCGTACGCTTTCTCGTTTGTGCACTATTAGCCATGAAAGATCCTCAACTCTGCAGTTACAAAATAATTGATAATTGTAAGTCTATTTTTGACATATTACAAGGAGAATAAGGGGAATAGCGTGGAAGTTATAATAAGGTTAAGGCATTAAATGTGAAATTGTTTACACTTGAGTTGAGAGTCAAAGGCGGACTTTAGGGTAAGTACCTAGATGGGTGCTGAATTATTAGTTTGAAGAAGATTGTTTTTTGGTTACCCCATAGTAGAAAGATTACAACGAGTGCCCATTAACATAGACATAGCATAGGTTCTTAGTTACAAAAACCCCGAGAAGAACTCATTGTTTGATATTAAATAGGTACGCTAGACAGCCCAATAAGAAGGAAATCAGTTAAATTTCCGTTTCGCATTATGCTAACTTGCGTAAACTTGGCGCAAAATTCAGGTTAACATACGTTTCCATGAATCTGCTTAGAGCTTTCGCTGCGGTTAGCAGCATGACCCTAGTATCCCGTATTCTCGGGTTTGTACGCGATATGTTGATTGCTCGCATTTTTGGCGCGGGCATGGCTACTGACGCATTTTTTGTTGCTTTTCGTATTCCCAATTTGTTGCGCCGCCTGTTTGCAGAAGGTGCATTCTCATACGCATTTGTACCGATACTTTCAGAATATAAGAATCACCGTACGCTGGAGGAAACACACAAACTAATCGATCATGTAGCTGCGTTGATGGGGATCGTGCTATTCGTAGTAACGCTCATTGGTGTGATTGCAGCCCCATTAATTATCTATGTGAGCGCACCTGGTTTTTCTGCTAATCCGCAAAAATTTTCGTTAACAGTAGAACTTCTGCAGATCACATTTCCTTACATTCTATTCATATCGTTAGTTGCTTTATCAGGTGGCATACTTAATACTTTTGGAAAATTTTCCGTTCCTGCGTTTACCCCTGCGCTTTTGAACCTGTCTTTCATTGGTTGCGCACTGTGGCTCGCTCCGCTTTTGGATCCACCAGTATTGGCGTTGGCATGGGCGGTGTTCATAGGCGGCGTACTGCAGCTAGCTTTTCAACTACCTTTTCTTGTACGTGTAAAGTTGTTGCCACGCCCGCGTCTCAAATCTAAGGACACTGGTGCCTGGCGGGTAGTCAAACAAATGGGGCCGGCAGTATTTGGTATGTCTGTCGGCCAGATCAGCTTGCTAATAAGTACTATATTTGCTTCCTTTCTTATCACTGGTAGTGTGTCGTGGCTTTACTACGCTGATCGACTAATGGAATTTCCTGCCGGTTTGTTGGGTGTGGCACTGGGGACGGTACTGCTCCCATCTCTTTCCCGCTATTACACCAGCAACAGCATCGAAGAATATTCTCAGCTGCTTGACTGGGGCTTGCGATTAACCGTGATGATGACGCTACCCGCTGCAGTTGCACTGGCGTTACTTGCTACTCCGCTGATTACTACACTATTTTACCATGGTGAGTTCTCTGCTAATGATGTATTGATGACGCATAATGCGTTGGTAGCCTACAGTGTAGGATTATTGGGATTGATTTTGATTAAAGTGCTAGCGCCCGGATTTTACGCGCGTCAAAATATCAAGACTCCGGTGAAAATTGCTGTCATCACTCTTGCTGTTACGCAACTTATGAATCTTGCATTCATTATTCCCTTACAACATACAGGATTGGCATTGGCAATTAGTCTAGGGGCATGTTTTAACGCTAGTCTACTTTACTATAAACTGCGGAGCCATCAAATTTACCAACCACAACCGGGATGGTTGATCTTCTTTATCAAAGTGCTGACATCGCTGGTTGTGCTGGCTGCAGTGCTTTGGTTTGCCATGGGCAGCACTACATCATGGCTGGAGAATTCCTCTATGGAGCGTATCATCCGGCTAACGTGGGTGGTGACGCTAGGAGCGACAAGCTATTTTACATCTTTATGGTTACTCGGTATTCGCCTTAAGGATTTTTCTAGACGCGGCATTGAGTGAGCCGCCGTACTAAAATTTTAGTTAACTAGAACCCTACAGACACCTAGCTAAATGATTGTGATCAGACTTAAAAATCTTCTCAATGATTGTTTTAGAAAAATGAAATTTATTCTTTAATATTCCAGCATATGTGCCCTTTGTGGGATATGAGAAGTAGCAAAAATATCCTTTTCCTAAAACAGGATTTTCTGAAGAATTTGAACAAGAGGGAATAAAGTGAAAAATTTTCATGAAAATTGATACAAGTATGCTCACAATATGAAGTTATAAACCCTTAGCTGTCCTTGGCATGCCATTTGCCGATAAAGAAGTTGTAATGTAAGGTTGAACCCAACATATATTTGTGGCAGACTCCACCTCTCATTAGAAGAGGTTGTTATGAATATACCCCACCTAAATCATTTCAGGGTTTTTATCCTATTACTTTTGGGATTTTTTCTATCTGGCTGTGCCACTACTCCTCCTACTAGCCGGAAAGACCCATATGAATCGATGAATCGTTCTATATTTGCTTTTAACGAGTCAGTGGATAAGAATGTATTAAAGCCGGCGGCAAAGGGCTACAGGGCAGTGACGCCTGATCCTGTCGAAATAATGATCACTAATTTCTACTCTAATCTTGATGATGTAAAGGTGATATTTAATGATATTTTACAGCTAAAATTTAGAGAGGCGGGATCTGACAGCGCACGTTTTCTGATTAACACTATTCTTGGGTTTGGAGGCCTAATTAATTATGGAGAAGACTATGGTTTTCCAAAGCGAAATGAAGACTTCGGCCAGACGCTAGGCCATTACGATGTTCCTAGTGGGCCTTATATAGTATTACCCATTGTGGGGGGGAGCACGACGCGCGATGCTACCGCAATGTTGGTAGACATTGGCACCAACCCAATTTTTTATACAGGGATTATTACAGTTGGCATTGGTCCGGCGATGGGGGCGGTAGGAGCCATTGATGCGCGTGCACAGCTGTTGGATAAAGAAGAAATTATAGATGAAGCTGCACTAGATAAATACGAATTCATACGTGATGCTTATTTGCAACGCCGGCATAGTCTGATATATGATGGCAACCCGCCGCGCTCCATGGATGATGAATTAGAAGGACCAGAGGAACCGGATCCGGAATTGACTACGTCCACCAAGAAGAAGCGCAACGTCGTCATAGAATATATATATCCGGATGAACAAGATGCATCCACAGATGACACTACTGAGTAATCCGTGAACCCATAGGCAGGGATATACATTACCTAAATACTTGGGACGCTAGAAGGCGGACGATACTATTTCTGGTTTTATTACAGCATTAACCAACGTTTATTCAGCTTAGTTTCTATTCAAGAGGTGGCGGAGTGGGACATTATGCGCCACCCTACCACCTTTTTTAATCAACTTGAATCAAGCGTTAATTGAGAACTTGGCGTAGCGTTGTTTTACGTATCTTAAGCAGTAGGTTTAATATAAAATTACGTGTTTATCCCTTTGACATACGTTGACCATACCAATGTGTAATCACGTTATGTCTAGTGATCAAATCCGCCTCCGATACGATGGTCCTGCACTAGCCAATCATTCCATCGATGTAGATGATTTAGCCCCTGCATTATTAGCTCTAGGGGATCTATGTAAGTTGACCAATAAAAAATTTAACGGTGACCGTACATCAGTAAAAGTTGTCGTTAATGCTGATCTTGAACAAAACTGTTTTGAATTATACCTTGAGTTACTTCAAACTTTAACTGAGCAAGCAAAATCAATAATTAAAGATGATGATATAGCCAGCGCCAAAGAAATACTTGAATGGTTAGGAATAATTGCTGCTGGACCACTTGGATTATTTGCAGTACTTAAAATTCGGGATTTATGTAGTTGTTACCGGACTGCCATGTAACGGATGTAACGGGGTAATCTGTTTGGCTAACTCAAATGTTCGCTGTTTCAGCGTGGAAAGCAGGTTGTCATAGGCATCGGTATTGGTGAGGAGGCAGGCTGTGAGACCAGTCACCTCCCCGGACTCAATCTTGAGAGGGCCGTTGATAGATTAACTGCTCCAACACGGTGCAGTAGATTTTCCCTGCCTTATCGGTAAGGATTTCCTCAATGAGAGATTGCATTCCTTGAAAATCCGATCTCTGGTCAGCTCACAATATTTGGGCTCTTTCTCAAGACCAATGGCTTGCCGACCATGTCGGATCGCTTCTATCATAGTAGTGCCCGATCCGACAAACGGATCAAACACCGTGTCCCCGATAAACGAGAATATCTTGATGCAGCGTTTCGGCAGTTCTCTTGGAAATGGGGCCTCATGACCAATCCGTTTCCTGCTCTCTCCATTGAATGACCATGACCCCAACGACCATTCCTTAAATTCCTCGGCGCTAATATCGTTGTTTCCAGGGCGCTCACGTTTCCACGTATCTTTATAGAGCACAATAATGGTTTCCACAGGGGCAATGACATGAGGGGCGCTGGCTGACTTCCAACTCCCCCATGCCGTGCGACGGGAGATATTGCCTTCATTCCACAGAATAGTCGCATGATAGCACCACCCGGCCTCCATTGCTAATCGCGTGATGTCTGCTGAAAGCGGTTGCTTGCCATTCTTGTTTTTATCCAGCGAGACATTGACGCATAAGCGACCGGTCGATTTCGTCCAATGAAAACAATTCGTCAGCCACTGTTTAGAAAAGTTCAAATAGGCGTCGTAGGGCAATGAATCATCTTGTTGGGCACCAGAATATGCTTTGCCAACGTTATAGGGGGGAGAGGTCACAATTAAATCCACGCTTTCTCTCGTGATCGAAGCACGGAGTGTGGCGTCTCCCTGGATCAAGCGGTGAACGAGTGGGGAGTGAGCAAAAAGCACATCCACAGCCGAATCCAAGAGGCCGGTCCCTACGGCGCTCATTGGACAAGCCCCTGATACGTTAAGCGTTTGCCAATGGCCGCATCACAGACGCTTTCAATGCGGTGCATGGTCTCCCGGCCACAACGTCCTTCATTGAGCCTGAACGAAAATTCATGAATATAACGCGATAAATGCTTGACGGATACTTGATGGAATGTGCCGTTCAGTCCACGTTTTAAGACCGCCCAAACGCTCTCAATGCCAATGGTTTACGGCTTGGTGCTGATAGCCTTTACGCTCAATGCCTCGATAGGCGGCATGGTCATCCGTATAGAGCGTGCTGCCTATTTCTATCGCCTCTTGAATCTCCGTCCACAGCGTAAGCCGATCCGTCGCAGGCACTGGCAGGGCCACGGTCTTGCCACCACGCTCCCTCATGCCGAGGACGGGTTGTTTGCCAACTGTCCCGGCTTTCGGTTTATCCCCTTTCTTCCAGTGCTTGTTCCGTTCTTTCCCGCCCACATACGTTTCGTCGATTTCTACGATTCCTGAGAGACGGGTAAGATCGCCACGGCAAGCCTCTCGAATCCGATGCAACGCAAACCAGGCGGACTTATACGTGACTCCAATTTCTTTGCTTAATTGCATAGCGCTAATGCTCTTTCGAGAAGTCATGACGGTGTAAATGGCATAGAGCCATTTGTGAAGTCGAATGTGTGATTTTTCAAAAATGGAACCGGTCCGAACACTAAAATGCTTGCCGCATCCTCGACAGTCATACATCCCTTTTCGTTTTCCCGATCTTGTATAGACCGATAGGCTTTGACATGTCGGGCAAGACACACCATATTTCCAGCGACGATCCTCAAGGTACTGTCGTGCGGTTTCCTCGTCAGGAAACATTTCCATCAACTGGTAGACACTGATTGCAGTATTGATCTTATAAGGCATGGCATCCTCCTCTCATGATAAGAGAATTATACCACAATATTTTCCGGTGTAAAGTATATAGTTCCCAAAAATAGAAAGTAGAGAACTGATTACTAGGGATGGCAGAGATATAGTTCAAATAAAGATTGAGGGCGATAATAATCATGTTCATGTTCATCCTCAAACGAATGAAATGCTTGGCGATAGTCGTATAACTAAAAACGTACAAAAAGTTGTAAGCCCATTAACAAAGGAAGGATACGAGAAATTAGAGTTTCAATCTGGTGATAATAAAGAAGTAATCACTAAAAATGACGCAAAGGAGATATTAGATATAGATATTAATGATCCATTAGATTTAACCAATGATGAAGAACCACAAATAATTACAGCATGGATCAGGGTATATTTACCTGTTTATGACAAAGAAGCAAAAACTTGGAGATTTGAATATAGTGATAAACACGAAACTATAGACATCAGCGAGACAGACATTGCGGAGAATGCGCTTGAAAGAGGCGGTGCATTAGTTAATGATACTTACAAAGTAAAGCTAGAAATAACGCAAACAAAAACCTCAGTTGGAAACTTTAAAAATAGGTATAAGATAAAGGAGGTTGTCGAATTTCATCCGGCTAAGTTAGGGTCTCAAAATGAACTATTTAGAAAAGATGAATCTTAAAGAAGCCAGAAAACAAGGCAAACTTAAGGAATTTATCAAAAAGCACAGCAAAGACCCAAAAGGGGATGCTAAACAATTCGATAAAGCTCTAGACTCAATTACTTATCCTGAAAAGTCGAAATCAACTCAGGAAACATCTGATCAGGATTCTTCCGAGAATTGAAACGATATTCAAACTCTTTGGCATATAACTCTAGTTTCTCTTTTGACACATGGATATGTGTGCTATGAATGCTCTTTTTAAGGTGAGACCAATAGCCCTCAATGCTGTTAACGTGAATATCACCATTGACGTATTCGCCCATGCCGTGATTAACAGTTTTGTGTGTGTAGCCTTTTTTGCCAAGTTTCTTGTATGCGTGCCATTCGTCGCTGTAGATCGTGCTATCAGTGGTAACATTTTCAAGAATGTGTGGTTGAATACTTTTAGTCTTAGCGTTTGGTACAACCCTAGTCATAACGTCACCGTCACGTTGCATCATGCCGAAAAGGACGGTTTTGCCTGATGCTCCGCGCCCACGTTTACCAGCACGTTTGCCGCCGATGTAGGTCTCATCAACTTCGATGTTGCCTGACAACATAGATTCACCGTCAATCATAGCCATGTGCTTGCGTATTCCATGACCCATACGATAAGCGCACTTGTATGTAACACCGAGTTGACGTTGTAGCTCTTTGCCAGATACGCCGTGACGGGTAGTAGTGAACAGGTAGATAGCGTAGAACCAGAGTTGTAATGGTGTCCTTGAGCCTTTAAATAAGGTTCCTACGGTGGGGTGTAAATGATGACCGCACCATTGGCAAGAATAGGCACGCTCCATCTTGATGGGATACCACTTAGCTTTACGCTCACATTTGGGGCAAGTGTGACCTTGACCGAAGCGAACATTGAATAGGTGTTCCAAGCAGGCTTCATCGCTTGAGAACTGTTTAAAGAACTGACGTAAGGTAATAGCTTTCATCTGTGTGTCTCCTAGTGTTAATAGAAGTATGGCAGATTATATACCGTATGTCAAAGGGATAATAGCGTAAAATTAAAAGCCAGATATGCCACGATGTAAATATTTACGTTAACTTAGTAGCGATTGCGACTGGAAATTAAAACGTAAACTGCTAGTATAAGAAAAAGTGTAAAAAGGATAACTGACCAATCAGGAATAGTGAGTGACATAAATTCCCATGTCACATCTGCACAGTCTCCATTAGCCTCGAACATATTAGGCCACCATTTGGCTATTAATAGGGCGTTCAGGAATTTTTCTTCAGTGCTAACGCCGCATTCGAATGCTTCTGGATATCGAACTAGCCAGGAATGACGTAGTGCGACCAACATCCCAAGAAACGCGAAAACAGCTATTAAGCTACTATATATCTGGCGACCAACGCCGCGTGAATTATGGAAAAATGCAAATAGAGCCGTTAAACCTACCAGCCAATAAGCTACTCGTTGTGCTATGCAAAGCGGACAAGGCAAAAGGTGAGTTACTAACTGAAGATATAAAGCATATACAACCAAGCTCATACAGCTCAGAAAGATCAACAAAAAAACTACTCTTGTTCCTAGTTTCATTTACAAGTTCTGACTAGCTGTGGAAGTCGGGTCCAACCTTTGCGTGGTTCCAACTTTCTTCATCCTTCTCATTCCTCCCGCTACCATTTAGTATTCTAGTAAGCGACATTCAAGATTAGTACGGTAACATGTATGCTAGCTACCCTGAAATTTCACCCCACCATCACTCACCAGCACAGAAAATGCACCGAGTTTCTCCATTTCGGTGGCGAGTATTCACTCTAGTCCGCGTGGACAAGGAGTAAAAAAGTGCTAGGGTGTCATGTAGGCAATGTTACAGCAGTGCCAGCTACAGCGCCGGGTGGTTTATTTAGCGGCTCTTACACCATAGGCGAGCAGTGCCCACGCACTCAGAAATGCTATGCCGCCAAGTGGCGTAATCACACCTAGCTCACGTATTCCCGTGAGACTTAGTGCGTAGAGACTGACTGAAAATAGTACAATTCCTGCAAGCATTAACCAGCCTGACAGTGCTACAGACCTAGATTTAGGAAAGTGTAACAACACCAAGCCGACCACAATGAGACCAAGCGCATGATAGAAATGGTATTGCACACCTGTCTGATACACAGCAAGCATGTCTGCAGAGAGCCTTAGTTTTAAACCATGCGCACCAAAGGCGCCAAAAGCTACGCACAGAAACGCATTTATAGCGCCAAGCATGAGGAAGATTCTTGGCATTAGAAATATGATTCCTTGATTGAAAAAGATTCAGCAAGCTGGTTTGAGATACCTATGATTTAAGTAGGAAAAAAGGTACCAAGCGTGTTAAGGTTTGGTGAAGATCCCCTGCTATGTTTCCAGTCTGCACTACCCTTTTTGGAATGTCCACATAGATAGAGAGTTTTTTATGATTATGTAACTATTCTAACCTAGATTCCTATTTTCCTTTTTCTAACACTTTCGCCTTACCCCATCCTTTGGCAAATGATACACGGATGTTATCTCCAATGCTGAACTGATCGCTATTCCGTAGCACGCTACCATTTTTGTCGTAGGTGATGCTGTAGCCACGCTCTAGCACGGATTGAGGGTTTAGGTGGGCAAGGTTCATTTGCTGTCGTTGCAGCTCAAATGTGAGTGTATCAAAACGGCGAACAACTACTCGACGTAATCGTAGATCTAATTCGTATAATTGTGCGATCAAGCGGGAGACATCCGGCCTTGCAGTAGTAACGCGCTGATTCAGTTCACGCAAAGACCAACGTCGATTTTCAATGTGACGTAGCCAGGTACTGGCAAGTCGTTCGCGAATATGTTGGAGGTGCATAAGTTGGATATGAATTCGTTCATTTGGGTGTATTAGACGGTGAGAAAGCATGTCAATGTGTTGCATGTGGTTTTCAAGGCCATTCTGCATTATGCGTTGCATACGGCTACACAGAATTTTTACGTGATGCAATAATTTTTCCCGATCCGGACAAATAAGATGTGCTGCACCAGTAGGAGTAGGTGCACGAACATCAGCAATAAAGTCTGCAATAGTAAAATCAGTTTCATGACCTACTCCGCAGATAATTGGAATAGGGCATGAAGCAATTGTTCGCGCTACAATCTCTTCATTAAATGCCCACAAGTCTTCAATATCACCACCGCCTCGACAAAGAATTAATACGTCGCACTCACTACGTTTAGTTGCTGTCTGAATAGCACCTGCTATTTTTGTTGCTGCACCGTCACCTTGTACCGGGGTGGGGTAAATAACCACTGGTATGGAAGGCATACGGTGTTGTAATGTAGATAGCACGTCGCGCAGGGCTGCTCCAGAGTAGGAAGTTACGATACCTATTTGTTTTGGAAAAGTTGGTAGCGGCTTTTTGCGGGCGAGATCAAATAGTCCCTCTTTCTCTAGCTTGGTCTTGAGTTGCTCAAATGCTTTAAATAGAGCTCCCCGTCCTGCCAGACGGATTATATTCACGTTCAGCTGAAAATCGCCACGTGCTTTGTAAAGTGTGACCAATGCACGTACTTCAACCTGCATACCGTCTTCAGGCCGCCAATTCAGATACTTGTTTTTGTGACTGAAAATAACGCAACGAACTTGCGCATTGGCGTCCTTAAGGGAGAAATACCAGTGTCCCGAATCGTAGCGCTTAAGATTGGATATCTCACCACTGATCCATAACAATGGAAATGCATGTTCAAGCAAGTCCTTGGCGCGATGGTTTAATTCGCTTACACTCAAGATAGCATGGGTATTTTCTGTTTCTGGAGGAAAATTCATCTTGATATTCTACAATGATCCACATTTGAAACAAAATTGCATTATTGCATTGAGCAAACTCATGTGAAGCCTGGTAAAATATATATCTATATGATATTAAATAGATAAATTATATGTCAGAAATTAATCGAATTAGAAAATACTGTTGTGAGTGGGTGACTTAATCGTTATATTTACAAACTAACCACAAACTTATCCACAGTAATTGTGGACAAGAAAAAACATCATTCCTTTGACCAATAAAATGCTTTCGTCCTTGCTGAAAACACGTAGGCACGATACATTATGACTCTAATTTTTATCTGGGTCACCGAGGAGAATATTATTTGTATGCTTTGATTCAAGCCGCTGGCTGGCCAATCTGGCTGATTATTCTAGCTTCTATCATCGCTGTTGGTATTATCGGCGAACGAGTATGGGCCTTACGCTTAAGTACAGTGATTCCGATAGGCTTGCTGTCCAAAGTGATTCGGGAATGTCGGGAGCGTGGTGTGAGTACAGACATGCTCGTGCGTCTGCACTCCCATTCACCTTTGGGGCAGGTATTTGCAGCAGGGTTGAAGAATGTCAAAAGCACACGCGAAGTCATGAAAGAATCTATTGAAGAAGCTGGTCGTGCTGTTTCTCATGGTCTTGACCGTTATTTGACCACTCTGGGCACCATTGCTTCCATGAGCCCGCTACTGGGATTATTTGGAACCGTAATCGGTATGATTGAAATTTTTGGCTCCAATTCCCCCACTGAGGGCAATAATCCGGCGCAGCTTGCTCATGGTATTTCTGTAGCGCTTTACAATACTGCATATGGTATTTTGGTAGCGATTCCAAGCATGATTTCTTACCGTTATTTCCGTGCTAAAGTCGATTCAATGGTAGTAGGAATGGAATTACAGGCATTGAAACTGGTGGAGACTGTCCACGGTGAGCGTAAGGTTTGATTTAATAGTAGGAACGGTTCATATTTATCTTTTAAGGTACGGCTAAATCGTCTAATGAATTTTCAACGTGGCAGACAAAAGGAAGAACCGGAAATTAATTTAGTCCCGATGATTGACGTGTTGCTGGTGATTCTAATATTTCTGATGATTACCACTACATATTCAAAATTTTCCGAACTGGAGATAAATTTGCCGCAAGCCACAGCGGATAAACCCTCTGATCGCCTCAACACGATTAACGTGTCCGTGAATTCTATCGGTGGTTATGTGATCAATCGCATACCTGTCAAATACAATAATGTGGAAGGACTCAGTGATGAATTACGTACAGCTGCAGGTGACCAGCAGGATCCAGTGATCGTCATTAATGCCGATGCTAATGCCACACATCAATCGGTTATCTCTGTAATGGAAGCTGCTCACCTTGCTGGGTACATTCACATCACTTTTATGACTGAAACTCGAGGTAAAAAGCAGTAGGCCTGCCTCGCTAGATGATGAAATCTAGGTGCAATTGTGATAAGGAAAAGGAAACTCCTACAATTAACTTAGGTTTGTAGTTCGACCAAGAAATTAACTAGTGATTATTGAGCATGGCAAATCTAAATATAGTTGTATGCCTATCTAGGAGTGGTACTAAAAATATTGAGGAAATGATTCATGGATGCAAAACTGTTAGATATTTTAGTGTGCCCACTGTGCAAGGGTCCATTGTTGTATAGGAAGTCTGAGCGTGAACTGATTTGCAAAGCAGATCGGCTCGCTTTCTTTATCAAAGATGGTATTCCAGTGATGTTAGAAGACGAGGCTCGTAAATTGCCTGCTGATGAAGAAGTTTGATCCAGGTAGGATGTTTTGGCGGGAACAAATATCAGTAGACAAAGATCTCGCAGTGTTCATCTGCGGAATTTTGTTATCAGAAAAATGAACTATATGAACTCAAACATTGTTGCCATTCTTGGCGCACTAATAGCTGATTCCGCATGCAAAATATGCGTGCTAAGCTAAAGTTGGAAAATGCGCAGAAGTGATACAAACTATTTGTGAGAGCACTCAATATGACAACAACACTAGGTAATCTATTTATTCTTAGTGCTCCTTCTGGTACTGGTAAAACTAGCCTGGCCAAAGCATTGTTCCAGACAGATATAGATTTAAGTTTGTCTGTTTCATATACCTCAAGATCAGTGCGTCTCGGAGAAGTAGAAGGGCGCGATTATTATTTTGTAGAGCGTAAAATTTTCGAACGGATGCTGAAACACGGTGAATTTTTAGAAAGCGCGGAAATTTATGGGAATCTCTACGGAACCTCGCAAAAATGGATCAACGAAGCTATAGATTCTGGACAAGACGTTTTGCTTGAGATTGACAGTCAAGGTGCACAACAAGTGCGTAGGATTTTTTCCAATTCGGTTAGCATTTTTGTTTTACCGCCGTCGCTAGAAGCACTTGAATCCCGTTTAAGAAATCGCAATCAGGATTGCCACGAGGTGATTGCTCGGCGGATGGCTGCTGCACGTCAGGAAATCAGCCACGTGAGCGAATATGACTATGTTATTATCAACGAGAATTTGGATAAGGCGCTTAGGGATCTAGTTTGCGTCGTACAGACCGAGCGTTTAAGAATGGCAGCGCAACTTATTCGCCATCATGATTTAGTAACACGGCTCGGATGAATGTTATTTATGAAATCAATTTAATAATTTCTTAAATAGCTATCGTATATTTTATTTGACTTGACGCTGGCATGTTTGACACACCACTGTTATTTTTTATGAATACATTTATTTTAATACCATATCTGGAGAATCGCCATGGCACGGATTACGGTCGATGATTGTTTGAAAAGAATTCCCAACCGCTTTGAAATGACTCTGGCAGCTACAGTTAGGGCGAGGCAAATTTCAATTGGAAGCCCCCCTATGATAGAGTCTACGCGCGACAAACCTACAGTAATTGCCTTGCGCGAGCTGGCTCAAGGAAAACTGGGGTTGGAAATTCTCAACAGGGAACATATTTAATTTTACACAATGTAGAGCATCTAGCAAAAAAATAATTCTACCTATTTAGCAACCAAGGGTAGATATTCTATTTGAATAGTATAGCGACACTATAAGGATGTTACTCGTCCCAATATGTTTACGTTGTGAGTCAATTGGAGAAATGGGATTGTGAGTCAATTAGAGAAACGGAAAATTAAGGAAATCCCGATGCGAGCAAAAAGCCTGCCGGATTTCTCTGCTGCAATCTCTGGCGCGGAATTCCTATTCCATGAATTATCTGGTTATCTAAAGCCGGAAGACGTTTCTCAGATTCAAAATGCCTATCTTTTTAGCCAAAGTGCGCACTCCGGACAATATAGAGAATCCGGCGAACCTTACATTTCTCATCCTCTAGCGGTAGCTAGCATACTGGGTAAGCTGCACATGGATACTCAGACGCTGACTGCAGCGTTGCTTCATGACGTAATGGAGGATACACACGTCTCCAAATCTGAGATCAGCAATAGATTTGGGAAAGTAGTAGCGGATTTAGTGGATGGTGTCTCTAAGCTTGACAAGATTGAGTTCCAGACCCATGCGGATGCTCAGGCGGAAAACTTTCGTAAGATGCTGCTGGCAATGGCACGTGATGTCCGGGTCATTCTTATCAAGTTAGCAGACCGGCTCCATAATATGCGAACGCTGAAAGCAATAAGGTCTGAGAAAAAGCGTCGCATCGCTCGTGAAACCATGGAGATTTATGCGCCGATTGCTAACCGGCTAGGTCTCAACAATATTTATCAGGAATTGCAAGAACTTAGCTTCCATAACCTTTTTCCAACACGTTACAGAGTCTTGACCAAGGCGACCAAGGCAGTGCGTGGTAATCGACGAGAGGTATTGAAGAAAATTCTTGATGCCTTCAGGCAATGTTTTCACAAAGCAGGGCTCGATACAAAGGTGAGCGGGCGAGAAAAGCAACTCTATAGCATTTACAAGAAAATGGTGGAGAAGCACCTCACATTTTCCGAGATATTTGATATTTATGGGTTTCGTGTCGTCGTCAAGAATATACCCTCGTGCTACGTTGCGCTTGGTGCTCTTCATAGCCTGTACAATCCAATTCCTGGGAAGTTTAAAGATTATATTGCGATTCCCAAGGCAAACGGCTACCAGTCATTGCACAGCACGCTATTAGGGCCATACGGCACCCCCATTGAAGTACAGATTCGCACCACTGAGATGCACCGGATTGCTGAGGCTGGTGTTGCCTCACACTGGTTATATAAGAGCACTGATGCTGATCTAAACGACATACATATGAGAACCCATCAGTGGTTACAAAGCTTACTGGAAACCCTTAGTGATTCTGACGATTCTTTAGAATTTCTAGAGCACCTTAAAGTTGATCTGTTTCCAGGAGAGGTTTACGTATGCACCCCTCAGGGAAAAATTTTGATGTTACCCAAAGATTCAACAGCCGTAGATTTTGCCTATGCAGTTCATACCGACATCGGTAATTGCTGCGTGGCTGTAAAAATTAATGGAGAGAATGCGTCGCTACGAACGAGGCTCAGGAGTGGAGATCGCGTAGAGATTATTACGGCATCGCATGCAGAACCCAATCCTGCATGGCTTACTTACGTGGTCACTAGCAAGGCACGAACGCATATTCGTCACTTTCTAAAGACTATGCAATTCGAGGAGTCTGCCGAATTTGGTAAACGTTTGCTAAATCAAGCATTGTTGTCATTTAATGTTAACCCACAGACTATAAGTGCTGCGCAGTGGGAGAAACTTGCGCGGGAAAGCGGTGCAAAATCAAAAAAAGAATTACTAACAGACATGGGATTGGGAAAACATTTACCAGCTGTGGTGGCAAAGCGCTTGGCGACACCGGGAGAGGCTGTCTCTAGGCCACGTGGGGCAAATAATGCTATCGCCATCCTTGGGACTGAAGGCATGGCAGTACAATTTGCAAAATGCTGTCACCCGATTCCGGGCGACCCAATTGTTGGTTTTATAAAGAAAAACCAGGGGCTAGTGATTCATACACATGACTGTCTATTAATTGCTAAAAACCGCAAAAATTCGAACAACTGGTTGGACGTAACATGGAGTCAAGACATTACTAGGCTTTTTGAAGCCAGCATCAAAATGGTGGTCGCTAATCAGCGCGGTGTGTTGGCAAGGGTTGCAACAGGTATAGCCGAAGCTGGATCTAATATTGACAATATTTCCATGGAAAGCGATGGCGCCCATACTACCATGCATTTTACCTTGCAGGTTAGTAACCGTCAGCATCTTGCACAGTTAATGCGCAGTCTGAGGCATATTCATGAGGTGGCAAGAATTACCCGAGTGAGAGGCTGAGCAGACAACATTCTATCTATTCAGTTTGCAGTAGAAGGTGCTACATCAACAGTGATACAAAACGACTGGAATATCTGTCATAATCTGTATTACTATGAAAGACACGGAAATATTAACCCTCGATTTCACAGTGCCAGAAGCTTCGTCTTCTGATGTTGAGGAATCGGTTAAGCCCGAAACCTTGCCCTCTAACATAGGGGATTTGCTCAATCAGGCTTCTGCTGAAGTTGAATCAGCGATTCGGAACCTTGAGCTCGCTCTAGAATCGGGGCTAGTTGATGAAAGCATTTGGCAGTTGTTAGCTTATTTATACCTGGGAACTCGCCGGAAGGATAACTTTAGCAGTCTTGATAGGCGGCATGAAGAGACCTTTGGTGCACCTATTTCTGCCGATACTCCTCAGCAAAAGATGCAACTAGATTCTGACCGTGTTGTTTTTGAGATGCCTCAAAAAATCGTATGCGGCTCCTTGCCTGATATTGCTTCAGTTCAGGAAGCGTGCGCTTCGTCTAAGGGCGCTATACTGGATTTTTCCCGTGTACATGGTGCTGCTACTAGTGGACTTAAGGAGCTTGTTGAATTCTTTTCACAATTACCCCATGATCAAACAAAACCAGAGATGGCAGCTATTGATCGCTTCATTTCCAGTTTAGGAAAAGCGGCCGATGACATCGCTGGAACCCAGGAAATGTGGAGCATGTTGTTCGAGTACAAGCGTTTTTGTAATGATATTGATGCTTTTGATGAGCTTGCTATTAAATTTGCCGTGCGCTTTGATATCTCGCCGCCATCTTGGTAGACAGCCGCACCAGCATATAAAGTAAAGTAAAATCATTAGGTTGTAACCAATATCCCTGATTTTTGCAATCCATTTGCAATTACATGCTATCTGCTATTTACGACAAGTTTTATCAGAACGTATTTGCAGACAGAAGCGGGACAAAGGGGGTCAGACAAGTTGAGAAACACATCAGCGCTGTACTTAGTTGCTTGTTGTTGCGTCGAGATCAACGTCTGCTTTCGACTCAAAGCGGACATTCAATCTCGGTCTCAAAACCATGCTAATGGTTCATAATCAAACTTCGTTAATGATAGCCATTTTAAGCTGAATCATGTCATGCATGGTGTAGCCGATACCACCGATACCATAACCAGATGAACGACGTCCTGCAAATGGCATCCAATCTACACGGAAGGCTGTGTGGTCATTAACCATGACGGCTGTTGCATCAAGACGTTTTATACAATCATTAGCCACATCCAAATCACTGGTATAGACCGCTGCCTGGAAAGCCACATTTAGGCTATTAGCACGTTCTATGGCCTCCTTGCGATCTGTGTATGAATACACACACACCACCGGACCAAAGATTTCCTCAGTAGATACTTTTGCATCTATAGGTGGATTAAGGATAATTGTCGGAGCATAAGTCGTATTACTAAGTTTTTTACCACCAGTGAGTAATTCTGCGCCCTCGTTCATAGCTTCCTGTACCCATTCATCCACTCGATCAACTTCACGAGGTAAAATCAATGGCCCAACTTCAGTATCCTCTTTTGTGGCATCACCTACCTTTAGTTTAGATGCACCAACTGACAGACGTTCTGCTACATCATCTATAATAGACTCCTGAACAAACACACGCTGCACAGAAACGCATACTTGCCCGGCATGATAGAACCCACCCTTGAGTAATGATGGGATAGTTTTATTCAAATTTGCTGTTTCATCAACGATCACTGGAGCTGCACCACCGTGCTCTAATGCACAGCGCACACCGGGAGCTAATTTGCTCTTTAGTTGCCAGCCTACTTTTGCAGAGCCAATAAACGTAAAGAAATTAATTTTTTCGCTTGTAACCAATATCTCTGCTACATCGTTATCACACACACATACCTGACACCAATCCTGTGGTAATCCAGACCGGTGCACTAATTCTACAAAACGAATACAGTTTAGTGGTGTGGTTAACGCAGGCTTCACGATAATCGGGCAGCCCACAGCAATTGCAGGAACAACTTGGTGAATAATCAAATTTAGTGGATGATTAAAAGCACTTACTGCCACGACAACCCCTATCGG
The DNA here is from genome assembly GCA_965248035.1 of Nitrosomonadaceae bacterium. Lineage (GTDB taxonomy): Bacteria > Pseudomonadota > Gammaproteobacteria > Burkholderiales > Nitrosomonadaceae > BJGV01. The sequence goes on along the minus strand of OZ252054.1, from coordinate 544,043 downwards.
CTCATAGGTGGTATAGGCTTTTCTACAGATAGATGCTGCAGTATGCCCCATTGGGATTTCTTCACCGCGCATAATGCGGGGAAGTTCTTTTGTCGCAAGATGAATTCCATCGATCGCTCGGGTGACTTCAATACGTGCATCTATCAGCGGCTTGCCTCCCTCTTTTGCAATTAGCATGGCAAAGTCTTCTGCTTTTCCCTCCACTAGCAAAGCCAATTTCTTCAAAATTGCTATACGCTCATGATGCTCCTTCCAACCATCACGATTTTTAAAAAGTGCTGCTGCCTTTTCCAGCATAGTTCCTACATTTGTAGCTGTTTGCATCTGAATAGTTTCAATTAGAGAACCATCGAACGGTGAATTCACGTTCAATGATAGGACTTCTTTTGTTTCTGCTATTTTCGTCATATCACACAAATATTTTTTTAAGTTCATTAATGAGTACTTTAACATTCTCTGAATAATCCACGGTGACATCGCCAATAATTACAGGATTATTGGAGGAGGTTTTGTCCAGTGTTGGCAAGAGTTTACGCGACTACTATCATTGCAATTATTTTCGGAGTTTATGCCGGTTAATGGAGGCCCACTGGTCGAATATTTGTCTCCAACAATTCGTTGACCACAACAATGTGGTTGGGCTCAATCAAATGCCAGCTTGCATCCGGCGTCAGTGGCTCCGATGCCACCAGCACGGTCGGTTCTTCACTAGGCAAGAGTTTTGTGTTGCCAGCCTCGCAGCTGTAACGGTGACCAGTGTGGACATACAGTGAATTCGGTGTCGTGCCTTCAGTACTGTACCTTGATACAATAGCTGACCGTCCATCGCTCACCACCAAGTTAAGATCACATCCTGCTGTATGTCCAGCAGATTGAAGTAGTGACTCAATTGATTCTATGGTGGCCAATACTGCTGTTGCCATTTTTTCTGCTGAAGACTCACCCTTGAGGGAAGAGTAAATATCTGCGAACAAAGCAAAAATCGTTTCACTATCCGTTGAGCCTTGCATCCAGGCATAGCTTGCATCCGACAAACTGCGCCGGAGCTGCCGTTTAACTGTCTGGAATTCTCTAATTTCACCATTATGCATGAATGTAAATTGTTTCCATGCGAAAGGATGACAATTGAACTGTGTCAGCGGTAATCCGGGTGTTGCCGCACGGACATGGGCAAGAATACAACGACTGTTGATCTCACGGGAAAGACTGAGAAGGGTTTGATTATTCCACGCTGGCGATACCGATTTGAATACGGTAGGCGCTTCACCCTTGTCGGGCGGATACCAGGCAACTCCAAATCCGTCTCCATTGAGTGGTTCTTCGCGCTCTTTGCTTCGGTAGCTTTGAACGATTATCGAATGTGTTGGCTCCGTAACCAATGAACCCATTTTAATTTCGGGTCCCATATATAAAGCAAGTCGGCACATGGTTATCCTCCGTTAAACTGACTTAACTAGAATTAGATATAGTAGCTTAGTCCTAAGCTGAAAATATAAGATGTATCAAGTATATACGGATACTTAAACGAAAAAGTTACAAGAAAGTTAAATCAGTAATTATTTTCGTCAGGAAGGATTTTATCGTTAGTCATAGAGACCTTATAGTGAACATGTACACCTCTATTGATTATGGAGACGTTGAAACTCATCAGCATAACCATATCATCGAAGCTATTTGCAACAGGATTAGATGCTGCAGAGTGATACTAGATGATACGGGCTTACTGGTAATAGAATGGAATACCCATTTTAAACAGGTATCTACGTTACTAGATGCTATTCGATGCTACACAATGACATGAACAAAAAGAGTTGGTAGTAGATAATGGTTTAATCACTTCACTGGCTATCGTTCATAGGCCAGCACTGGTGCAAGCCATTTTTCTGTCTGTTCCAGCATCCAGCCTTTTCGCTTTGCATAATCTTCCACTTGATCTCTATCCACCTTGCCGACGGCAAAATAGTTGGCCTCTGGGTGTGAAAAATAGAAGCCTGATACTGCCGCTGTAGGAACCATGGCGTAGGATTCAGTCACGACAATACCAGCGTTTTCTGGAGCTCTCAATAATTCAAATAATGGACCCTTCTCTGTATGGTCAGGACAAGCCGGGTAGCCTGGTGCAGGGCGGATACCACGATATTTTTCAGAAATGAGTTCTTCGTTGTTCAGAGTTTCATCCTTGGCGTAACCCCAGAATTCGCGTCGTACCCGTGAATGTATGTGTTCAGCGAAGGCTTCAGCCAAGCGGTCGGCCAGTGCCTTTAGTATGATGCCATTGTAGTCGTCATGCGCGTCTTCATATGCTTTTACTCTTGCATCAATTCCAAATCCGGTGGATACCGCAAATGTGCCTATAAAATCCTGAATACCAGTTTCCTTTGGGGCAATAAAATCTGCGAGACATAAATTGGGTCGTTCCGACGGTTTTGTGGTTTGTTGTCGAAGGGCATGGTAATGCATTGCAATTTTAGTTCTGGATTTATCAGTGTAAATCTCAATGTCATCGTTATTTACCGAATTAGCGGGGAACAGTCCAAATACGGCATTGGCAGAGAGCCACCTTTGTTCGACGATTTGTTTTAGCATGGCTTGAGCATCACGGAATAGATTGCTGGCGGTTTCACCGACTACATTGTCTTGCAGAATTGCAGGATAACGTCCGGATAATTCCCAAGCCTGAAAGAACGGTGTCCAGTCAATATAGGGCAATATTTTCTCCAGCGGATAATTTTTCAAAGACCTCACCCCGATGAAATCTGGTTCTGGGGGAATATAGTTCTTCCAATCGGCTCTGAACGCGTTCTTTCGGGCTTCTGCTATCGTCAACATAGGAGCCTGTCCCTTTTTGTTCTTGTGCTGAGTGCGAACTTTCTCGTACTCAGCTTTGATGCTATGCATATAATTTTTCCTTAAATCCTGCGACAGCAAATTGCTGCATACACCTACTGCACGACTTGCATCTGGTACCCACACGGTGAGACCACTATAATGAGGTTCTATTTTCACTGCGGTATGGACACGAGAAGTAGTTGCACCACCTATCAATAGGGGAATGGTAAATCCCTCGCGTTGCATTTCCTTAGATACATGCGCCATTTCCTCCAGGGATGGGGTAATCAGTCCTGACAGCCCGATAATGTCGGCTTGTTCACGCCGTGCTGTTTCCAAAATTTGTGCACAAGGAACCATCACACCCATATTTACTACTTCGTAGTTGTTACACTGGAGCACTACCGTTACGATATTTTTGCCTATGTCATGTACGTCGCCCTTGACCGTAGCAATGACAATTTTGCCCTTTGGTTTTGAGTCGCCAGATCTTTTTTTCTCTTTTTCGATGAATGGTAGAAGATGTGCTACAGCTTGTTTCATTACACGTGCTGATTTTACTACTTGTGGCAGAAACATTTTTCCGGAACCGAACAAATCACCAACTACGTTCATCCCATTCATTAGTGGCCCTTCGATAACTTGTATTGGCCGTCCACCTTGATTACTTATTTCTAGTCGTGCTGTTTCGGTATCTTCAACGATATAGGTAGTGATGCCTTTGACCAGTGCATGGGTTAGTCGCTGTTGGACTGGCTCATTACGCCAGGTTAGATCCTCGATATTCTCTTTACTCTGTCCCTTGAAATTCTCAGCGAATTCAACCAGTCTTTCAGTTGCATCAGGACGCCGGTTGAGCAATACATCCTCAACATGTTCCAACAAATCCTTTGGAATGTCAGAATAAACGCCTAGCTGTCCTGCATTAACGATTCCCATAGTCATTCCAGCGCGGACCGCGTGATATAAGAAGGCTGTATGGATTGCTTCACGCACTGCCTCCTGGCCGCGAAAAGAGAACGAAACATTGGATACTCCGCCGCTCACTTTGGCATAGGGTAAAGTTTGTTTAATGACACGTGTGGCCTCGATGAAATCGACACCGTAATTGTTATGTTCCTCAATACCTGTGGCCACAGCGAAAATATTTGGATCAAAAATAATATCCTCTGGAGGAAAAAGTACCTGATCAACTAGAATTCGGTAACATCGAGTACAAATCTCTATTTTGCGTGCCTGTGTGTCTGCCTGGCCCGATTCGTCGAAAGCCATTACAATCACGGCTGCTCCGTGGCGTCGGGCGAGTTTGGCGTGCTTAATAAATTCTTCTTCACCTTCCTTCATACTGATAGAGTTGATCACGGCCTTGCCTTGCACTCTTTTTAGCCCAGCCTCAATTACCGACCATTTGCTTGAATCGAGCATAATTGGTACACGGCTAATATCTGGCTCAGCAGCAATCAAGTTGAGGAATGTCACCATGGCCTTTTGTGAATCAAGCATTGCCTCGTCCATGTTAATGTCAATGATTTGTGCACCGTTTTCTACCTGGCTGCGGGCAACACTCAGTGCCTCAGTGTAATTATTGTTGAGTATCAGACGGGAAAAAGCTTTAGAGCCGGTGACGTTGGTACGCTCACCTACATTCACGAATAACGAATCATCACTAATGTTGAGTGGCTCCAGGCCAGATAGTCGCAGTTTTCTTGAAATGTTAGGGATGACACGTGGCTCAGTCTCCTTCACTGCATCAGCAATAGCTTTAATGTGTGCGGGTGTGGTACCACAGCAGCCACCGACAATGTTGACAAAACCCGATTGCGCAAAGTTCTTAATCAGTTTCGCGGTATATTCGGGCGATTCGTCATAACCTGTTTCTGCTAGTGGGTTAGGAAGACCGGCATTAGGGTGCGCACTAATATACACTCCAGCAACTTTGGAAAGCTCCTCAATATATGGTCGCATCAATTCTGCACCAAGTGCGCAATTAAGTCCCACCGACAATGGTTGGACATGGCTTACTGAAGCCCAAAATGCTTCTGGTGTTTGTCCGGAAAGTGTGCGCCCGGAGGCGTCGGTTATGGTTGCTGAAATCATGATAGGAATACGGACACCGTAAGTTTCTAAAAACTGGTCTATCGCGAACAGCGCGGCCTTAGCATTTAGTGTGTCAAAAATTGTTTCTACCAATAAAATATTTGCGCCACCATCTATCAGACCCCGAATGGAGTCAGAATAATCTGTGACTAATTTATCGAAGGTAATGTTGCGAAATCCAGGATCATTTACATCTGGCGAAATAGAAGCGGTCTTAGTAGTTGGTCCTAACACCCCGGCGACAAAGCGTGGCTTATCCGGAGTTTTTGCTTCCATTGCTTGTGCTGCTTCATGCGCCAGCTTTGCGCCAGAGCGATTTAGCTCGTACACCAGATCTTGCATATGGTAATCGGCCATCGAAGCTGAATTAGAATTGAAAGTGTTAGTCTCGATAATGTCAGCACCTGCTTCTAGATAGCTAGTATGAATTGCGTGAATAATTTGTGGCTGTGTGAGTGTTAGAAGATCGTTATTTCCCTTGAGATCCTGAGGAAAACCTGCGAAACGCGTACCGCGATAATCTGCTTCATTGAGTTTATAGCTCTGGATCATGGTACCCATGGCGCCGTCTAGCATCAAGATACGACGTGTAAGCAGGTCATTTAACAGGTCGGTACGGTGGCGTTTGTTCATAGCTAGATTTCTTTTTGAAAAACACAAGATTCTATCACGCCTCGTCAAGCTGACGCTGTAACATAGTGTGGGAAAGGGTATTCATCCCATCTCATATTCCTGTTGGATGGCTGGTCCTAACTATTCTATTGAGCTCGTGCGGGCACGATAAAGCTTTCGTACCTATCCTACTTTGTTTCTTTGTATTTCAGCGTGGATGCGGAGGGCGAGTACGAGTCTTTAATGAAGTGGTTGTTCAACTTGTGGAAACTATATTTTTAAAAAAGCTTTGGAGTATTCTGATAAATCCAGGCAATTTGCTAAATGATAGGTAGGAGCTATTGGCTACACGCACAGGTGGTTTTTATTTTCTTCCTTTCACGCTTCAAATAATTTAACCAGGTCAAGCTGGACTGGTCGCTTGCGATAGGCACATTCATCATAACTAAGGTAAAGACTTAATATCCAGTAAGTGACTATAGAGAAAAGCTGGCCACGTGCTGTGAGATAATCTGTAATAGTTAAGCATGTTTGATCCCATTTTCCATTAATGAGCATGGGTAAAGCAGTCGATTCATGCGTTATATTTCTGCAAAATTCACGTTTTCTTAGTTTTCTTAGTTTTATTTTCTAGTTTTGTTATCTTTGCTTCTAGTGAGCTTAATTTCTCACGTGTGCGCATTAATATCTTTTGCTGCACGTCAAATTCATCGCGTGTCACCAAATCTAACCGAGTAAAAACTCCAGCCAGCAAAACGCGTAGATTTTTTTCCACGTCCTTCACCGGGCTTTGTGCTACCAGGTCGTTGACTTTTTTGCTAATTTCATCCAAAAGTTTTTGGTTTAGCATGGTTTCCTCCATTATTTTTTTCTATCATCCATTTGGATGAAGAAGTTTACTTGCATGATAAAATCTCATACTTTGTAGAATTAGGCAATCGGTAAATCAATCATGAAGCAATTAGAACGATACCAGCTTTTAGAAAATTGGATCAAGGTGCAATTTCCCACTAGATCCTTCTTGCTGTCTCCAGCCTCTACTGACGCGAGTTTTCGCCGTTATTTCCGTGTAACATTTAGTGAGAATCATGCTCATAAAACATTGATTGTGATGGATGCTCCGCCACAGCATGAGGACTGTGTTTCGTTTCTGAATGTGGCAAAGGTATTTTCTGCAGCAAACGTACATGTGCCTGAAGTCCTGGCGAAGGATCTGGAACAGGGTTTCTTGCTTCTTTCAGACCTTGAAAGTACTACTTATTTGGAAGCAATAGGTGCCGATTCCTCGATTGCTGATCGTTTGTATTGTGATGCGGTGGATGCACTTATAAGAATACAGTTGGCAAGCTGTTCCGGTGTGCTGCCAAATTACAATGAAGTGCTGTTTCTTAAAGAGTTGAATCTGTTTCCAAACTGGTATTTAGCCAAACACTTGCAGGTAGTGCTGAATGTAAAACAGAAAGCAGAACTTGACGAATGCTTCACTCGGATTTTACTAAACAACCTTGCCCAGCCCAGAGTATTTGTGCACCGTGATTATCATTCACGAAACCTTATGGTTACGACTCCTAATCCTGGTATTGTTGATTTCCAGGATGCAGTATATGGTCCTATTACTTACGATTTGGTATCACTGTTCAAGGATGCCTATATTTACTGGGACGAGGAACGCATACTTGACTGGATAATACGCTATTGGGAAAAAGCTAAAAAAGTTGGACTTCCCGTGGCTGGGAATTTTACTGATTTTTACCGTGATTTTGAGTGGATGGGTGTACAGCGCCATATCAAAGTACTGGGCATATTTGCGCGTTTGTATCACCGCGACGGTAAGGATAATTACCTTAGAGATATGCCACTGGTGAAGAATTATCTACGAAAGACCTGCGAACGTTATCACGAGCTTAATTTCTTGCTGGTGTTGCTAGATAAGCTAGAAAGTGGAAGACAGAAAGTAGAAGTTGGCCATGACTCCTAAGAGGGAGCCGTTTAAAGCCATGATTCTGGCTGCTGGACGAGGTGAACGTATGCGGCCTTTGACCGATACTTTACCTAAGTCGTTGCTACGTGTGGGAAATAAATCCCTAATTGAATATCATATTCATAATCTAGCACACGCTGGCTTTGTCGATATTGTAATCAATCATGCTCATCTGGGGCAGATGATTGAAACTGCATTGGGAGACGGTGAGCGTTATGGTATTAATATCCGCTATTCCCATGAACCTATAGCGCTGGAAACCGCAGGTGGTATTGTTAAAGCGTTGCCATTATTGGAGAGTGAAGTTGGAAATAATCCGGGCGAACGACCTTTCCTTATAATTAATGCAGATATCTATTGTGAGATTGATTTTTCCACATTGTTACCTATTTTACGACAGATGAAAGAGAATTTAGATGGAGACTCTGCACATCTGGTGCTGGTGAGCAACCCGGAACACCATATAGATGGTGATTTTGTTCTTGATTCCGGCAGGTTGGCGCTAATAGGTAAGCAAAAACTTACTTTTAGTGGAATTGGTGTCTATAAACCAGCTTTTTTTAAAGGTGTCGAACCTGGTTTGGTAGCGAAACTTACGCCAAAGCTATGTCAGGCAATTGCTGCTGGGAAAGTTAGTGGCGAACATTATAAGGGTGTATGGGTAGACGTTGGTACTCCTGAGCGCTTACATAGACTTAATGTCCAGCTCAGTAATGAATAGGAAAAGAATAGGAAAAACTCTAGCTCACTTTGCTTTATCCCATAAATCCTGCAAGAAGCTTCATCTATGATCCCGATCAAATCTTATGGCATACGTCGCCGATATCTAGCATCACAGATGCAGAAAGGGGTAGCGATCATCCCGACCTCCCCAGAGCGGGTGCGGAGTCGTGATGGATATTATCCCTATCGTTTTGATAGTTATTTTTATTATCTGACAGGTTTTAGCGAACCTGAAGCAGTATTGGTCATAGTAGCGGAAACCGATGAAGGTGCAACTAAGGACATATTATTCTGCCAAGATAAGGACGTAGAACGTGAAATCTGGAGTGGTTTTCGCTACGGTCCAGAGTCTGCGAGGGAAGTTTTTGGTATTGATGAAACATACTCTATTTCTAGGCTGGATGAACTACTGCCCAAGTTACTCGTCGACCAGCCCAAAGTATACTGTGCGTTGGGGCAGGATGCTGGGTGGGACATGCGCCTGACTGGCTGGATCAACCGGGTAAGGGAACAGGCGCGAAGTGGTGTTTCTGCGCCTACTGAAATATGTGATAGTCGATTGTTTTTGGACGAGATGCGCTTGTTCAAAAGTGTGGAAGAACTTCAGGTTATGCGCTGCGCAGCGGAAATTTCTACTGGTGCTCATCGCCGTGCAATGCGGACGACTCGACCTGGCATGAAAGAATATGAAGTTGAAGCGGAACTTTTGCACGAATTTCGTAGTCATGGCGCAGAAGCACCTGCTTACACACCTATCGTTGCAGGTGGTGCCAATGCTTGCGTGCTACATTATGTTGGGAACAACATGGAACTCAAATCTGGTGATTTATTGCTGATCGATGCGGGCTGTGAGTTGCACGGCTATGCTGCTGATATCACCCGCACGTTTCCTGTAAACGGTAAATTTAATTCAGTACAAAAGGATGTGTATCAACTAGCATTGTCTGCTCAGGCTGCTGCAATTAGCGCAGTACAACCAGGTAATCCCTGGGATGCACCACATATTGCGGCTCTACAGGTGTTAGTACAGGGGTTCGTTGATTTGGGCCTATGCCAGGGAAGCGTAGACTCTGTTATCCAATCAGAAGACTACAGGCGTTTTTATATGCACAGAACCGGCCACTGGTTGGGATTGGATGTGCATGATGTTGGTGAGTACAAGCAAGATGGAAAGTGGCGTTTGCTGCATCCGGGAATGACTCTTACGGTGGAACCGGGTTGCTACATTCGTCCTGCGGATAATGTGCCTCGTCATTTTTGGAATATTGGTGTGCGTATTGAGGATGACGTAATGGTAACAAAGGCCGGTTGTGAAGTGCTGACAGCATCTGCACCCAAGACAGTTTCCGAAATTGAAGAATTAATGCGATGAGTGAAGACTGGAAAAAAATAGTTAAAAAAGTACCGAGATATGAGGAAAACAACGCTCAAGAGAGGAAGAGTATGCCGCCCGACACTAGACGCTGGGTAAGTTACCTGATATTGATTCCTATTCTAATTGTTATGATGATTCTTGGCGTTTTCTTTTTTGCTGTATTTCTTGCTTTATTTGCAATAGCTGCTATCGGTTTCGGATTTCGTTTCTGGTGGGTAAGACGTGAGTTGATTAAATCGATGAATTCAGATAATACGGTGGGTACAGTAGAAACCGCTGATACGGTAGAGGGAGAATATGTTGTAGTTAACGAGGATCAGGCTACCGAAACAGAAGTTAGAAGAGCCGAGGAAGATAAATGAACAAAACAAAAAACTAGCTCTGAAATTATGACATCTAGCCATTACGACCTTATTATTATTGGCGGAGGCCCGGTGGGCATGTCTCTCTCACTGGCATTGCGTCACAGCGGTCTGTCCGTGCTGTTGCTGGAAGCACGTGGGTCACCTGAAAAAAAAGAAGACTTGCGGCCGCTAGCGTTTTCTCATGGCAGCCGCTTGATTTTACAGCGTCTAGGTGTATGGGAGTCTTTACCAGAGGTTACACCCATTACGACCATACATATTTCTAATCGCGGTGGGTTTGGACGCACTGTACTTACCGCTTGCGAAGTTGGTGTACCAGCCTTAGGGTATGTGGTAATTCACCATGACGTATTTCGATCAATGCATGAGAGGTTAAAAGATTGCGGTGTTGACTATCTGACGGAGGCTCAGGTAAAACGGTTAGAATCAAGCGCAGAAGCAGGACGAGTTGAGTTTCAGCATAATGGGGATATAAAACAGGCAACAGCAAGTCTGCTAGTATTGGCTGATGGTGGTCATCTTACTGGGCAAGTGAAAGGCATCACCCAGCATACGCATGACTACCAACAATGGGCGGTTGTCGCGGGCATCAAAACCTCTCTCCCTCAGTGTGGTACAGCTTACGAGCGTTTTGCTTCTGATGGCCCAGTGGCGTTTCTACCTCTAGGCAGGTATTTTTCCTTGGTTTGGACTGTTTCGCCGTCGGCAGCACAAGAAATTCTCAGTTTAGATGATGCTACGTTCGTGGCGCGCTTGCATCATCATTTTGGTGATCGTCTTGGTAAATTTATTGGAGCCAGTAAACGTTCTGGTTTTCCGCTTGCGCTTAAGTATGTTACACCTATTACAACGCGTCGCATTGCATTGATTGGAAATGCGGCACAAACCTTGCATCCTGTGGCGGGACAGGGTTTCAATCTAGGGCTGCGTGATGCCTGGGAATTAGCAGGAGAAATTATTACAATGCCTTCTGATGTTGGGGTTCCCGCAATGCTTTCAAAGTATCGCGACAAGCGCCAGATTGACGGTGGAGCAGGAAGAATGTTCACTGATTCCTTAGTCAAGCTCTTTTCCAACGATGATCTCTTACTGCAAGGCATGCGTGGCATGGGGTTAAGTGTTTTGGATTGTTTGCCACCAGCTAAACGTTTTGTAGCTAAACGTATGATGTTTGGTTCAAGAGGATAATTAGTAACTAAATCACTATTTTTTGGATTTTGCACAATAATTTCTTTCCCTGAAATTGTCATGGGTTTAGAATTACGGCCTGTGCTAATTTATTTCTTCGTGTTTGTCTCATTACTTAATAAGAGTCATGCAGATCGGTTCTTATAGACTTAAAAATAAGCTAGTAGTCGCGCCTATGGCAGGAGTGACTGACCGCCCCTTTCGGCAATTGTGTAAGAAAATGGGCGCAGGCATGGCAGTGTCGGAAATGGTATCGAGTAATTCACTGTTGTGGGGTTCTGAAAAGACCCGCCGCCGCGCCAATCATGAGGGCGAAGTAGATCCAATTTCGGTGCAGATCGCTGGTGCTGACCCTGCAATGATGGCGCAGGCCGCTTGCTACAATGTAGAGCAGGGGGCACAAATCATAGATATCAACATGGGTTGTCCAGCCAAAAAGATTTGCAACACAATGGCAGGCTCTGCATTGTTACAGAACGAGCAATTGGTAGGAAAGATACTTGATGCAGTAGTACGTGCAGTAGATGTCCCTGTTACCTTGAAGATCCGTACTGGTTGGGATATGGAGCACATAAATGCGCTTGTTATAGCACGTATTGCGGAGAATGCAGGGATCCAGGCGCTTGCCATTCATGGTCGTACCCGAGCTTGTGCCTATGCTGGACACGCCGAGTATGACACTATCGCCACGGTAAAGGCTGCTGTGAGAATACCAGTTATTGCCAATGGTGACATCGATGCGCCTGAGGAAGCTAGGAAGGTGCTAGAGTATACTGGGGCTGATGCCGTAATGATTGGACGCGCTGCTCAGGGACGGCCGTGGATTTTCCGCGAAATTAGCTACTATCTTGCTACAGGCAACCACCTTCCATTACCAGAAGTGACAGAAATTCATCATGTGCTTATTAATCATTTATATGATCTCTACGATTTTTACGGTGAATATTCTGGAGTGCGTATCGCACGTAAGCATATCTCTTGGTATACAAAGGGGCTGATTGGCTCTGCTGTATTTCGTCACACCATGAATCAATTGCAAACTACCGACCAGCAAGTGTCTGTAGTCAACGAATTTTTTAGTAACCTAGCTGGTTTTGGGCGGCGATTGACATATATTAAACGTGAGGAAATAGCTGCATGAGCATAATTAACGAAAATGAAATTGCACGTTGTGTGCGCAGGGCTGTGGATGGCTATCTTAAAGATCTAGGTGGAGCAAAACCCCATCCCATATATGGGATGGTGATACGTAGTGTTGAGAAACCACTAATTGAGCTGGTGATGAAAAATGCCGAAGGTAACCAGACCCGTGCTGCCGAATTGCTAGGTATCAACCGCAATACCCTTCGTAATAAAATAAGGCAATATCGAATCAAATAAAGTGTGAAGTGCGCAAAATGAGTAGTAAAGAGGCGATTCACAACATTAATTAACGCTCTGCACTCACGTGCCAGAATATGACCATCAAACAAGCCTTAATTAGTGTTTCCGACAAAACTGGTGTTGTCGAACTCGCGCAAGGGTTGCGTCAATTTGGTGTGACTATACTCTCCACTGGTGGCACCGCTAAGCTGCTAAAAAATGCTGGTGTAGATGTAACCGAGGTCAGTGACTATACCGGCTTCCCAGAAATGCTCGATGGACGTGTTAAAACCCTGCATCCAAAAATACATGCCGGCATCTTAGCGCAGAAGGAATTGCCTGCGCATATGATAGCTATGGAAAAGATGTCACTTCCAACTATTGAGCTGGTGGTGGTGAATCTTTATCCATTTGGCCAAACAGTGGCTAAGGCCAATTGTAGCCTGGAAGACGCAATAGAAAGCATTGATATTGGTGGCCCGACCATGGTTCGTGCTGCGGCAAAGAATTACAAAAATGTGGCGGTGGTAACCGATCCAGAAGACTATGCTTCTTTATTGAATGAAATGAAATCGGCTAGCTGCACGGTTTCGCAAGAATGCCGTTTCCAGCTTGCTTGCAAGGCGTTCTCCCATACTGCCGCCTACGATAGTGTTATCAGTAATTATCTTACTGGCATCCATTCTGACGGACAGCATAAAATCTTTCCTGCGTGTCTTAATCTTAATTTCAGAATTGCTCAGGATTTGCGTTATGGTGAAAATCCACATCAGGAGGCTGCGTTTTATCGGGATCTTACACCTTCTGTTCCAGGCAGTCTTGCTAACTATACCCAATTACAAGGCAAGGAACTTTCGTACAACAACATTACGGATGCAGATGCAGCGTGGGAATGCGTCAAGACTTTTGACTTGCCGGCTTGTGTCATCGTTAAGCATACCAATCCATGCGGAGTGGCAGTAGCTAATACACTCCTTGTAGCATACAAAACGGCATTTGCTACTGATCCGACTTCTTCTTTCGGAGGTATCATCGCTTTCAATCATGAGCTGGATGGTGCTACCGCTGAAGCAGTAATTAAACAATTTGTTGAAGTGGTAATTGTCCCGGATATAACCCGTGAGGCAAAACACATTCTTGCCCGGAAAAAAAATGTACGTTTACTGATCTTACCGTTAAAGGGTGGAAGCAATACACTAGATTTCAAGCGTGTGGGTGGCGGATTGTTGGTACAAGCACCAGATAATCGTAATATCGCTGTCGATCATTTTAAAGTTGTAACCAGAGTACAGCCGACACAACAAGAATTGCAGGATTTGTTATTCGCATGGCGCGTGGCAAAATTTGTTAAATCCAACGCAATTGTGTTTTGCATCAATAGCCAGACACTTGGTATAGGTGCGGGGCAAATGAGTCGAGTGGATAGTGCTCGTATTGCTTCGATCAAAGCACAAAATTCAGGACGCACCTTAGTTGGCTCAGTGGTTGCCTCGGATGCATTTTTTCCCTTTCGTGACGGACTGGATGTGGTAGTGCAGGCAGGTGCCAAGGCAATTATCCAACCCGGTGGCAGTTTGCGTGATGAAGAAGTTATTGCTGCTGCAGATGAGCAGGGTGTAACAATGATATTCACTAGTACGAGGCATTTTCGGCATTGAGCCTTTTCTAGCGGCAATCTATGTTTGAAAATATTGACTGTGATTTTTTTCCTATCTCAGCGATCTCTTCAGCTAACAGGGTCCTGATATGAAACTACTCGTCATTGGCGGCGGTGGTAGGGAACACGCCCTAGCGTGGAAATTAAAACGGTCATCACGCGTCCACAAAGTTTTTGTTGCTCCAGGTAATGCTGGTACTGCACAGGAAGACGGGCTGGAGAATCTTCCTATAATTACTATTCCTGACTTGGTAGAATTTGCCAAAAATGAATCCATCAGATTCACAGTCGTAGGTCCTGAAGCGCCACTTGCCGCAGGTATTGTGGACGCCTTTCGTTCCGTTGGCCTGAAAATATTTGGCCCCACCAAACAAGCTACACAACTAGAGGCTTCCAAAGATTATTCCAAGGCCTTTATGCGGCGCCATGGTATTCCCACCGCAGCGTATGCCACTTTTAGTGACCCCGCTGAAGCCCATAAATATTTGAATAAGAAAGGTGCGCCCATCGTCATTAAAGCCGATGGACTAGCTGCGGGTAAGGGTGTAGAGGTGGCAATGACTCTGTCAAGTGCTCATGCTGCAGTGGATGCGATGTTGATCTCAAACAGCATGGGTGCAGCAGGCGCGAGAATTCTGATCGAGGAATTTTTGGAGGGCGAAGAAGTTAGCTTTATTGTCATGGCTGATGGCCATCACGTATTACCACTAGCAACAAGTCAGGATCACAAACGTTTGGGAGATGGTGATCAGGGTTCCAACACTGGCGGAATGGGTGCATATTCCCCTGCATCAATAATTACTCTCGAATTACATACCAGGATAATAAGTGAAGTGATCTATCCAGTTATGAGAGGCATGGCACAGGAGGGGCAACATTATACTGGTTTTCTTTATGCCGGGTTAATGATTGACAAGGATGGCGGTATCAATGTACTAGAATACAATTGTCGTATGGGAGATCCAGAAACTCAACCTATCATGTTGCGACTGAAAAGCGATTTATCAATTTTGGTGGAACATGCAATAGATGGTACGCTTAAAGAAGTGGAAGCAGAGTGGGATTATCGTACGGCATTAGGTGTAGTGATGGCGGCTCATGGTTATCCTGAAATACCACGTAGAGGGGACATAATTTATGGTTTGTCGGAACTCATATCTATGGAGAAACTAGGTGAGGATTTTCATGTATTCCAAGCTGGCACTATGATGGGTGGGAAGGATAACAAAGAAATTGTGACTACAGGTGGGCGCGTATTGTGCGTTACTGCTCTAGGGGATAACGTAAAGATTGCTCAGCATCGCGCCTATGAAATAGCCGATAAAATCCACTTCGATGGTTGCCAGATGCGATGTGATATTGGGCATCTAGCGACTAGTTCTTAGCCTCGAGAGAAATAAGTGTAGTTTCAAGTTAATAGATAGATGGAGTCTGTCGTAATATCAGTCCAGAATTTTAATAGGTATGAATATAACACTAGTCAAAGAATTCCTTAGTGGACTGCAGGATCAAATCATTGAACGCTTGGAGCAGGTAGATGGTAAGCATTTCCAACGCGAAAAATGGGAGCGTCCCGAAGGTGGTGGTGGATTGAGTTGCGTGATGGAGCAGGGTAATGTGTTTGAACGTGGCGGAGTAAATTACTCACATGTGTTTGGTATGGGATTACCTGCATCAGCCACTGCTGCACGACCTGCTGAATTGTCAGGGTGTTCATTCGAGGCAATGGGTGTATCTATAGTGCTACATCCATATAATCCGTATATACCCACAGTGCACCTGAACGTACGTTTTCTGGAAGCCAGCAAGGAAGGTAGCGAGTCGGTATGGTGGTTTGGTGGAGGAATGGACTTGACGCCGTATTATGGTTTTGAGGAAGATGCCAAGCACTTCCATCAAACCTGCAAAAATTCTCTTCAATCATTCGGTGGCAGTCATCATACGTACTTCAAGAAATGGTGTGATCAATATTTTTACTTGAAACACCGAAATGAACCACGTGGCATTGGTGGAATTTTCTTTGATGATCTCAGTCAACCTGACTTCGACACCTGTTTCAACCTAACCAAAAGTGTAGGGAACCATTTTTTGCCAGCCTACGTGCCGATCTTGGAACGGCGCCTGAACACGCCTTATGGAGAGCACGAACGTGATTTCCAGGCATATCGCCGTGGGCGTTACGTAGAATTCAATCTGGTGTGGGATCGCGGAACCCTATTTGGACTGCAATCGGGCGGGCGTACCGAGTCTATTCTCATGTCCTTGCCACCCATAGTAAAATGGCGCTACGACTGGAAACCGAAACCAGGTAGTGCGGAAGCAGAACTTTATACCAATTTTCTTATTAGCAAGGATTGGGTGTAATTCGGCAGAAAAGATTACACGTGACGAATGCTAATACTACTCAGTATGGAAGCTTGGCATTGATAGGTAGCATTTTAGCAGGGCTTGTATAATTCAAATGCCACGCCATTATGTAATTACTGTTGACATTAATATACTGACGCTGGAGAATCAAATGCAGCACAATGTTTATTGTAGCGGTTAATGGAACCTTATCTGATAGGATTGATTGCATCACTTAGAGGTATCTTTTATGACAAAATGTGTAGTGGAGTATTTGAGCAAGACCTTATTACCTATATACCTATATCATAGATAGAATTTTTGTTAGCAGGGGCGCGTCTATATAAATCTTGCCGTAGAAATTAAAATTGAGAGGAAAAAATGACCAATGATCAAATGAAAAAGTATATTCCTATCCAAGTAACGAGATCAGGCTTAAGCCTGTTTTCAAGAAGCACCTACAGTACTATCACTGCAATTATCATTTCATGTGTCTACACGATTATGATCATACCGACTGTTCATGCGCAGGATATACCGCCACCAGCTTCTGAAGAAGCGACCACTGACACCGCTGCATCTGCCGGTATAGAAGCAGCTGCGGCCTTGTCGACAATTGTGTATTTTCCAGTCAAACTTGCGTTTGCTCTCGGAGGTGGGTTAGTGGGCGGTCTTACCTATGCATTTACGGGTGGCGACGAAGAGGCTGCCAACAGAGTATGGCAATCCAGCATGGAAGGCAACTATATCATTACCCCTGAAAACTTGACTGGCGAGCAGCCCGTACATTTCGTGGGGCCTACGGAATGATGGAATTCATTGACTCCAGGCTAGTAGGAGTGAGGTTGTTCATACACAATTTGCTTTAGTAGATGAAATGCTGAGGCATGTTTAATATTGGGATGGCACCAATTTACATTCCAAACAGTTGTTAAAACCAATATCGTGATGTAGTAAACTAATTACACCACTGTTTGTGGTGTGATATTTTCAGGTTAAAGAATACAGGTTAGATGATGTTCATTTTTTTTGTGAGGGAAGCCTAGAAATAAACAGACTCTCCGTTCCTGTCCAAAAAATTTCTTCTATTGCTTGCGTTGGCGTCATATCTGCTTTTCTATTTATTGATTTGTATCATTGCCCCATGCGACAAAACTCTTTATCGCGCTCTGGATTTGGTACTCTAGGTGACGCATGTGTGAGATCAGCGATTAGTTGGTGGAGGGTTATTCACTTTGGTGCCGTTGCCTTGGTTATGGCTCTGTCCCCCTCGATCTACGATCGGGAAAATCGTACCGTAATCGCTAAAAATATCTACACGAGCACGTGGCAAGTGTTGCTCTGGTTTACGTCGTTGTGTGCACTTATCAGCCTAGTTCTGGTACGAATCATTGTTGTAACTGCCCTAAGTTACGGTTTATCTCAATATGCGTTAGAAGTGGTGGTGCAAGTACTGGTTCTTGAGTTGATTCCACTGGGAGCAGCTCTTTTCGTGGTGTTGCATTCAAATAGGGAGATCAGTTCAACACTGATAGGCAGCTCTATGCATACCGATATTGTTCCACGCGTGATTGCTATCGCATTCGCGGTAGTGACGCTGGCCGCGGTGAGCAGTTTGGTAGCGCTGGTGATGGCATATACAGTTGTTTACGGTTTCTCGCCTTGGGGCTTTGCTGAATACACACGCATGGTCGGGCGTGTATTCGATCCAGGTGTCGCTGTTGCTTTTATCCTAAAAACAGTATTGTTTAGTCTAGCAGTTGCCGTGATTCCAATTGCTTCGACAATGCAAGTAAGACATGAGTCTATTGGAGAATTGGGCTCTGTGCCGCGAGGGATGGTGCGATTGTTTTTGGCTCTGGTACTTATCGAAGGGGCATCTTTGGCGATTAAGTTTATTTAAAGTGGATAAATCAAAAAGTATGCAATCTGAATTCGAATCTCAGTCAATATCCCAGCAGCCCTCGGTGCCGCCTCCAAATATTGAGTTTAAGGCCTTGGCTCTAGTGGTTTTTATGGTGGTGATAGTGTGTGCTTCACTTGCGTACGTGATGTATGCGAGTGGGGTGTTTGAAAGAACACAGAAAGTGATATTGATTGCGGATGACTCCGAGGGCGTGAGTGTTGGCATGGACTTGACGTTTTCAGGTTTTCCGATAGGGCGTATACGTCGCATTGAGCTTTCAGATGATGGAAAAGCTCGCATTGTGGTTGACGTGGCACGCAAGGATGCCAAATGGATCCGTACCAGCAGCGTTTTTACCATGGAACGTGGGATGGTAGGCGACACTCATTTGCGTATGTTTACTGGTGTGTTGACAGATCCACCGCTGCCTGACGGCGCTGTGCGAACAGTCTTGCTTGGCGATGCTACTTCGTAAATTCCACATCTCGTGGACACCATGCGCTCATTGCTTGAGAACCTAGAGAATATGACTAAATCGAATTCCAGCCTGAGAGCGAGTCTGGACAACGTGCAGGCCGTCACAGAAAATCTAAAAGGTCCGTATGGTGGGCTTGGAGTTGTATTAGGTAGCGAGGTTAATGCGAAAAAAATTATTACTACGCTGGATCGCGTCAATACTTTGTTAGCAAAAACTGATGCGCGAATTTTTGGTGTTCACGGAATGATGGATGAATCGCAGGCTGCCCTTTCTCAGGTAAATGCAATTCTGGGTGACGTACGGACAAGTCTTAAGAACGTAGATGCCGTACTTGCCCAAGCACAAGCAATTGGTTCCAATGCCCAGGTAGCCACCGCCGACTTAGGTGTTTTAAGAAAACAAGTGGAGATGAGTTTACGAAAGGTAGAACATTTAGTGAGTGAAATAAATCGCAAGTGGCCCCTAGCCCGTGATACGGAGCTTAAATTACCATGAGATTGTTATTGGCTATAGTGATACTCGGGTTCGTCTGGTTCGTCGGGTGCGCAGGTGGGAACGTACCACCTGACTGGCAACTGAATGCGCATGGTGCACTTAGAAACTCGGTCACGGCTTACCTAGTGGGAGACTCCAAGCTTGCTGACATGGAATTTGCCCGAGTACGTGCAGAGATTGCCAGTACAGGGCGTGCAGACTTGCTCGCGCGTACCGAACTAGTACGCTGCGCAGCTAATGTGGCTAGCCTAGAGTTTAATGACTGTGAAGCTTTTCAGATACTTGCCGAAGATGCTGCTGATTCAGAACGAGTTTATGCTGAGTATCTTGCAGGACGCTGGGCAGGTTTGAATACTGCACTGCTGCCCGCACAACATCGTGGTGTGGTTACTGGAGAGGATAGTGCTCTTGGTGATATTAAGGATCCGCTATCTCGTCTGGTTGCTGCTGGTGTGTTATTCAAGATAGGGCGATTGACACCTAATGCCGTCACCATTGCTACCCAGACCGCCTCTGACCAAGGTTGGCATCGCCCGCTTCTTGCATGGTTGGGTGTTGCAGTTCGTAATGCAGAACAATTGGGTGATAAAAATAAAGCTTTGCGTATTCAGCGACGAATTGATCTAGTCCCAGAGGGTACTGGGAACCTGGCCGTTAAACCCCCACCCTTATTGTATGAGTTGGGGCTAATGTAAATGGCCTACTGTTTGCTAAATTGAATCAGCCAAACTATTTTCTACAAATCTTCTTTAACAAAATGGAGACTGGACTTCCACAATCTAGATCTGTTCTTAAATTACTATACATAGACTTTTCTACGATGAGTCACAAGTATAATTACAAGATGCTAGACTACTCGAGCGAGTACATTTTAGCTAGAACCAAATAGTGATGGTGGTATCACCATGCTCTACCAACATAGCTGCTAGACTTCTGTTTTCAGTAGAAAATTCAGGAGAAAATTTGTCTTGACTTTTTGCAGTAATCCACATTTGTTACTACAATTGCATAATCATCTCGGGCAAACCCGCATGCATCCTAATTGTGTAAATAACTATATGTTTTACATGAAGAAATTTTAAGTTCAAAAATTAATCTAACTAGGAAATATCCTTATGAAAGGGCAGCTTAAGGAGTATAAATTCAAACAATCCACAAACTTATCCACAGTAACTGTGGATAAGGAAATTTGACAAAGAAATGTATTTTACCGGATCAGATAGAGTCTTTCTTCGTGGAATGGTATCGGAATAATTTTCACACCATTATTAAATCAATAACATGGTGTGGTTCAAATAAGCATTATCGCCGGAGTTGAGGTGTCTTTGGAAAGGGAAGTATAGTTTTGTAGTAATCCCTTGGCCTATTTTATTGAAAAATAATGATGAATTCTAAAAGTGATAATGTCATCATCTAGATGCTCAATAATTTGGGTGACCTCTTACGGTTAAGGTTTAGAAGAAGGGTTAAAAATGGTTTTTCAACTTCTTTAATATGGATAATCAATTTCACGTCACTAATTTATTTAAGGTATAAGCAGCACCCCGATCAAAGTGAAGCGCCTTAGTTAAGTTACATTCTCGATAAGTCTTTTATCGAGTGCTGGTCTTTAATAGAAAGTGCTTGCATGAGAATACACGTTTGACAGTCAGTGAGCAGAATAAGTAGATAGTACGTATTACAAGTATTAAAAGATTCGGGTAGTGTCCTAATTTGCCGCCAGCAATTCCTCCCATGACCAAATATGATAGGTCAAACCTGCTTCCATTGCCGGAGTAACTCGCAACGAACTATGCACCCGCATAAAGTTGTAATGTGCGAAGTGTAGCGCAACCGCAGCTTTTAGGTTTCCGAGTTTTTTAGAAAAGGCGTTAGTCAACCTAGTAAGCCTGCGTATTTGCATCCTCATAGTTAGATTTTGGCGTTCAATATAGGAAGTTGAGACACGGCTAAGATTTGGGTTGCCCATGATCGGTGTAGGATATACGCCTTTAATGTCGCTTGGGCTATAGCGTTCACGAGTAGGTTCGTCACCACTATAGATTTTTACTAACTGGCTATAGTCAATATGACGACCAAAGGTTTTGTCAACAGCATCTAAATAAGGTCGAAAACCATCTGTCGTAAGTTGAAAGCGATTGTTAACACGAAATTGTAAATCACACATTAATTGCAGGGCATTTTCACTGTTTCGCTTGCCTACAAGATACGATGGGATTAGCTTAGTGTCAGCGTCCATGGCAACAAAAATGAATTGATCACCCACTTCGCGTCGATTATCGGATGCTGTAATGTGTTTTTTCTTCTTTTGAACAAAACACCAAATTTCATCAACTTCGATCTCGTTAACTTGAAGGTCAATAAGTTTTTGATCGAGTAACTGTACTGATTTGCTGCCGACTTCAACACCAAGGCGCATTATGGTGTCGCGGTGGATTCCAGTCATACGCTCTACACTGCGTATGCTGCAACCCTCGACCAGTGCATTAAGTACTTGAATTTTCTTAGATAGGCACAACGTATTCATTACAGGCTCCTTGACAAAAAGCCCGTAAAATGAGATAATTAGACTGCCTTCAACGGTGCAATCTATACCCCTTATACGGGCATCGGTTGCGGGCTTCCAAGCGTTAGCGCGCTTAGAGGCCCAGATAAAATAAAAAAGCACCCCCGACCCGATTCGAACGGGCGACCTCCCACTTACGACAGTAGCGCTCTTCCACTGAGCTACGGGGGTAAAAGTAGTACAGAAGTGCCCACCACGGCCCGCACTGGCAACTCCCCTAGTAAGGAAGCCACTGTGGGCCTTGTCTTTTACGCCCTCAGCCTCGGTAGGCTGGAAACTGAGAGCTGTATCTCTTCTTTTCATAATCTCTCCTTTTGTTTGTTCAAAAACCGTAGTTTCGTAGCTTGATTATTACAAGTATTAGATACTAGGATGAGAACTACGGTTAGATATATTTTACTAGTTCTCCAGAATATTGCAAGTTATATTTACAAATAGTTCTTGCGTAGTTCTTATTACAATGGTATGGTGTGAACTCAAAATCATACATTTGAACAAAAATGATTACTAAACAAAGTATTACTAAAAAAAGTAAACGTAGCGTCGCGTATCCAGGACTTACTTTACAGAAAGCAATAGACCGAGCCCAAGTATTCTGGGATGCAGAAGGAAAGAATATAGCTCCTATATCATCAGCCATTGAACACTGGAAATATGGTCCAAAAAGTAGTGGAGGTAAGCTTGCTGTTGCAGCCTTAACTCATTTTGGTCTCTTAGAGGCTACTGGCAGTAAGGAAGATAGGCGGGTTAAGATAACTGAAAGGGCAATGCAAATAATTCTATCCCCAGACGAGAAAATTAAGGCTCAGGCAATTAAAGAGTGTGCTGCTATGCCACGAATATATTCTGACCTTTTAAAGAAATGGAATGCTGATAATTTCCCTTCTAATCAAACTATTAAATTCTATCTGATAAAAGAGAAGGACTTTAATCCTAATACTGTAGAGGCATTTATAAAGGATTTTACGGAAACAATAAAATTTGCAAAATTATCTAGTTCTGATACTATATCTCTAAATATAGAGGGCGATGATGACACAGAAAACGGCGAGAAGCCCAAAATTATTGTAGGGTCAGTTGTACAGTGGGAGTCAGGAGGAGTGCTTCAATTTCCGCAGCCTCGTCAAGTAATTCGATTCTCAGATAATGGAAAGTTTGTTTTCGTAGAAGGCAGCCCGACTGGTTTACCAATTGAGGAGATAATCTTGTCTAATGCTACAACAGTCAATGCAGGGGGCTCACCACAGTCAGTTACGCCAGTAGTACAGCGTGGTCATGCTGGCTTTAAGCAAGACGTTTATACTCTTGGTGACGAAGGACAGGTAATACTGCAATGGCCTGAGAAGATGAGCCAGGCCAGCTATGACGAGTTTGTTGACTGGATAGACCTACAACTACGGAAAATAGCAAGGCTGAGTAATGTTAAGCAAAAACAGAAATCTACTAAATAGCCAAAGGAGATATTAAAATGGCAAAGAATGAAAAATCATCTAAGAAACTTGCAAGCTTAGCATCCAGGGTTCTTCGGCAGAAAAGCTCTACCCAGACATCTAAGCGGCTTGCAGGGTCAGTGCTGACACAAGCCCCTGACAAGAAGTCTCGTCCGAAGAAGCCCAGATAACATTCCCGTCCTCAAGGTCGCGGATAAGCTTCACCTGGCATATAGCAATCACTGTGCGCCCCATGCTCTGTGAATCTTTTGAGTTTATATCGGCTAAAGACTGAGCTACAAGTAGCGCATCGTCGCTCTTATCAATTATCCACCCCACTGTTTGGCACATAACGGCAGAAATATCGTGCCGCTCTCTCAAGTACTGCCACCCGTTTTCTGCCGTTCTTGAGTCATGCCACTCAATTATAACTAGTTTCATATCTATCCCATCAAATTAGGACACTACCAAGATTCGAGAGTTTGGCTAGTTTGCGTTATAATTCATGGGCATTGCTGAAAATGAGTGGTATCTGTCCCCCTGCTGTTCCAGTGGGGAATTTTATTTAGTAGTGGAGAATGATCATACGAATCATTTTATTAGGTGGCCCAGGCGCAGGAAAAGGCACACAGGCCAATTACATTAAAGAGCATTTTGGCATTCCACAGATTTCTACCGGCGATATGTTGCGAACTGCAGTCAATGCAGGTACTGAGCTGGGAATTGCTGCCAAGAAAATCATGGATACGGGAGAGTTGGTTCCTGATGACATCATTATTAATCTGGTAAAAGAGCGCATTTCACAGCCGGATTGTACAAAGGGTTTTTTATTTGACGGGTTTCCCCGTACCATTCCCCAGGCAGATGCGATGAAAACCGCTGGTGTGCAGATTGACTATGTGATCGAGATCAATGTGGCTGATACGGAAATCGTTAAGCGTATGACGGGTCGTCGAGTACATCCGACGTCAGGTCGCACTTATCATATTATATTCAACATACCTAAAATTGAAGGGAAGGATGATGTTACTGGGGAGTCACTGATACAGCGAGACGACGATAAGGAAGAAACTGTAAAGAAACGGCTCGAAATCTATCACGAACAGACCAAACCATTGGTGGAATATTACTCTAGGTGGTCAATTAATGGTGAGAAAGGTTCTCCTAAGTGCGTAAAAATAGATGGCGTTGGATCAGTTGAAAATATCCGCAATAATATTTTTGCAGTATTAAGGTAACGACATTCAGGATTCAAAGTGAAGTGTATCGTGCCTGATTATCAATACAAATGCGGATGATCCTATAATAGGTGGAGATTCTGACAATCTTTTTTATTACATTTGAGCGACACTGAGACTGTAAGCTATGGAAAGAGACGTATTAGCGAGAGTTCTGGCAAGATCGTAATAGATTTTAACAATCAGGGGAGAAACATGGCAGTAAAAAATGCATTTTATGCTCAGTCCGGTGGAGTGTCGTCCGTTATCAATGCATCTGCTGCTGGTGTTATCGAAACTGCGTGGAAAAATAAGGGAAAGATTGGAAAGATTTATGCTGGTCGGAACGGCATCATTGGTGCGCTGACCGAGGACTTGATCGACACCGGTAAAGATACTCGTGTAGCCATCAGAGCGTTGTGCCACACACCTTCTGGTGCATTTGGTTCCTGTCGCTATAAACTGAAAAGTCTTGAACAAAATCGACGTGAATACGAGCGCTTGATTGAAGTGTTCAAGGCCCATAATATTGGTTATTTCTTTTATAATGGTGGTGGCGATTCCGCTGATACCTGTCTTAAGGTATCACAGATAGCCAACACGTTGGGCTATCCATTAATAGCAATCCATGTTCCAAAGACGGTAGACAATGATTTGCCTATCACTGATTGTTGTCCTGGTTTTGGTTCAGTAGCGAAGTACATTGCCGTGTCTACGCGCGAGGCAAGTTTTGACGTCGCTAGTATGTCAAAAACATCTACGAAGGTATTTGTCTTGGAAGTAATGGGGCGCCATGCCGGATGGATTGCGGCGGCAGGTGGCCTAGCATCAAGCAAGGATTGTGAAATCCCCATTGTCATTTTGTTCCCAGAAATCGCTTTTGACAAGACAAAGTTTCTTGCTAAGGTGAATAGTTTTGTCAAGAAATTTGGTTATTGCTCGGTAGTGGTTTCTGAAGGCGTCAAGGATGCGGATGGCAAATTTCTTTCCGACCAAGGATTACGCGACGCTTTTGGTCATGCACAATTAGGTGGTGTTGCACCGGTAGTTGCAAATATTGTAAAGGATGGTTTGGGGCTAAAATATCATTGGGGTGTGGCAGATTATTTGCAGCGTGCTGCTCGTCATATTGCATCCAAAACTGATGTGCAACAGGCCTATGCTATGGGCAAAGCTGCTGTAGAATTTGCCATCAAGGGACATAATGCGGTGATGCCCACGATAGATCGTCTGTCTAACAAACCATACAAATGGAAGGTTGGAATGGCTCAACTTGCTAGGGTTGCTAACGTAGAAAAAATGATGCCCAGTAATTTCATTAGCAAAGATGGTTTTGGTATCACAGAAAAATGTCGTGAGTACCTAATACCGCTCATCAAGGGAGAGGACTACCCACCCTATAAGGATGGTTTGCCTAACTATATACGACTTAAGAATATAGGGGTTAAGAGAAAACTAGGTAATTTTAAGATTTGAGTTACATTGCATTTAAACGCTAGAGTTTTAAGTATTTTTTTATTTTTGAGTTACGGGTAAATTTCCTAATGCGGAATGACTGGGTCGTTATTCCGCATACATTCACAAACGGTCTGACTTTAATTGGAGATTCAAATGGGTACTGGTTTAATCATCGCAATTGGTTGCGCGATGGCGGCGCTCTTGTATGGAGCGTTATCGATTAAATGGATTTTGGCTTTGCCAAGCGGTAACGAGCGCATGCTCGAGATTGCCGCTGCAATTCAGCAGGGCGCTTCTGCGTACCTGAATCGGCAATATACAACTATTGGTATTATTGGTGTAATTCTGTTTGTAGCTATTTTTGTCGCCTTAGGTTGGCAGACTGCCGTTGGTTTTGCTCTCGGTGCTTTCTTGTCGGGTCTTGCTGGTTATATCGGGATGAACGTGTCGGTCAAGGCCAATTCGCGAACTGCAGAGGCGGCTAGGGAAGGTCTCGGCCCAGCACTAGATGTAGCTTTCAGGGGTGGTGCAATTACTGGTATGCTGGTTGTCGGTCTAGGCCTTTTGGGGGTAGCAGGGTACTATACATTTCTCACAGTTGGCCTGGGCATCACATCATCAAATGCCACTCACGTCTTAGTGGGACTAGCTTTTGGTAGTTCGTTGATTTCTATTTTTGCCCGCCTTGGTGGTGGTATTTTTACCAAGGGCGCCGACGTAGGTGCTGACCTGGTCGGTAAAGTTGAGGCTGGTATTCCTGAGGATGACCCTCGCAACCCAGCAGTAATTGCCGATAACGTGGGTGACAACGTGGGTGATTGTGCGGGTATGGCTGCCGACTTGTTTGAAACCTACGCTGTGACCATCATTGCTACTATGCTACTGGGTGGGCTGCTGATTGAGGATGCGAGTCCAAATGTAGTACTTTATCCGCTGGTTCTGGGCGGATTTTCAATTATTGCATCAATCATAGGTTGTTATTTTGTTAAGGCGCGCGAAGGTGGAAAGATCATGAACGCGCTTTACCGTGGGTTGGCTGTTGCGGGTGTTTTGGCTGCAATTGTCTATTACCCTATTACGGCTATGATGTTGGAGGATGGCGTAGTAATTGGTGGCGAGTTGATTTCATCGATGAAATTATATCTTGCCGGGCTGGTCGGTTTAGTGTTGACCGCAGCAATGGTTTGGATAACTGAGTATTACACTTCCACAGAATTCAAGCCAGTTCAGCATATCGCTGAGGCATCTAGCACTGGCCACGGAACCAACGTCATCGCTGGCCTAGGTGTATCAATGAAGTCAACTGCCGCCCCAGTGATGGCCGTGTGTCTTTCGATCTGGTGTGCATATGAACTGGCAGGCTTATATGGCATAGCTATAGCAGCAACTTCGATGCTGTCCATGGCCGGTATCATCGTAGCGCTTGACGCTTATGGGCCGATTACCGACAACGCCGGTGGTATAGCTGAAATGGCTGGTTTGCCCAAAGAGATTCGTGACATCACCGATCCTCTAGATGCTGTCGGCAACACCACAAAAGCGGTGACAAAAGGTTACGCTATCGGCTCCGCCGGTCTTGCCGCGCTGGTACTGTTCGCTGATTACACTCATGCACTTTCTGCCGGTGGCAAAGTTATCACCTTTGATTTGTCCAACCACATGGTCATTATCGGTTTGTTCATAGGCGGCATGGTGCCCTATTTATTTGGAGCAATGGCAATGGAGGCCGTTGGTCGAGCCGCCGGATCGGTAGTGGTGGAGGTGCGCCGTCAGTTTAAGGAAATTCCAGGTATTATGGAAGGTACAGGTAAGCCAGATTATTCCAAGGCAGTGGATATGCTAACCAGAGCGGCTATCAAGGAGATGGTTGTTCCTTCGCTTTTGCCTGTAGCAGCACCACTGATTATTGGTCTCGTGCTTGGCCCAGTAGCCTTGGGTGGTGTGTTGATTGGTGCCATCATTACCGGAATTTTTGTGGCTATTTCGATGACTGCTGGTGGTGGGGCTTGGGACAATGCCAAGAAACATATTGAGGATGGTCATTTCGGTGGTAAGGGCTCTGAAGCACATAAGGCAGCTGTGACCGGAGACACTGTTGGCGACCCCTATAAGGACACTGCCGGCCCTGCTATCAATCCTCTTATTAAGATCATGAACATCGTTGCACTATTAATTGTTCCGTTGTTATAAATATTTGCCACTCTAAAGCGCACACCGGGAAATTCCAGTGCGCTCTATTCCTATTAGAAATTAAGTCTGGATTACCACTTTTATTACTTGTTCCTCGGGTATTCTTTTTTACTGCAACGGAGAAACTAAATTTCCCTGTTAGACTGGCATAGATCTACCTTCATTAAGCGCAACCCAGCCACGAATGATGCGGTAGGATATCCAGATACCAGCACCAACCGCGATAATGTAGGCAAGCACGATGCCAATCACTGTTATGAACAATATTGCAGCGATTGTCAGCCACAACAGCGCAAACCAGAACGTACGTATCTGCCAGCCGAAATGGGAATCGAGATATGTATCGTACACATTACCTCGCTTTATGTAGTTGATGATAACAGCAATGATCGACGGCCAGCCAGTAAGGAAGGTCGTAATGATAAACGCTGATCCAATAAATCCCATCATGACACTGAGAGCGTGGAGTGCATAAATCACATGCGTTAGGCGAACAAGATTATCTTGAGGAACGATTGATATAATTCGCTCTGGCATGGTTTGCCTTTGTATGGCCTAGTTAGAGTTAGCTAGGATATGTCCTTTAGAAGTAAAGTATTAGGAAGTTATTGCTTTGATACACAGCTGACAAAAGTGTACTTACTTCAAAATAACGGCGAGTATACTGTTGATGCGTATTCCATCATTTATGGCAGAACGCAAACAGTGATATCCTTACGTTTTCATTCAGTTATGGCTTAGATATGTTTACGTTTCATTTTCGCGTAAGTTGTAATAGTTTATTCACTCTTTCCCATATCATGTGTATCTGCCACACTTGGTGATTGTTCAATATTATCATTGGGTTGTATATTTGCTTTGTCTAGCTTACGCTGTCTTTTTTCTTCTTGTTTTTTCTTTTTTGCCAAATCCCTCTGGCGTTTTTCATATTGGAAGTTAGGTCGTGCCAATTTGTTACCCCTTTATCATATATTTTTTGACGAGAGAATCGAAAGAAGTTTATTCTTTCCCTCCCCCGGTTATTCTACGCGTAAATGTGCAAGTTATCTGAACATATTAGGCATTCAAGCGAGTCCAGTGGAAATACCCGCAATAAGCGTAGCTGAATGCATGTTAGACTTTAATGGGTTCCTTGTTAATAATAAAGCAAATTAGGTTAGCTGAGCAGTATAGATTTGGACTGCTGCGGACAGGATTTATAACCATTAGTGCAAATTAGCCTTCATTTTGTTAGTAAGAACAGTATCTTTCTTACTGGTAGAGTTTCAGCTATCATAAATATAATTGCTGAAAATCTATAAGAATTCTGAGCATGCTTACGCTATAGGAAAAATCTAAATTGATTTAAAAGGGAGGCTAAAGATGTGGTTCTTTGTGTATGCACTTATCTCAGTCATCATCATCCTGCACTATGTTGGCGTGTTAGCCAGAAATAACCTAGAGTGGTTGGTATATGTATTAGTAGTGACCATTATTCCGGCAATGGTCTGGCTATAGGCAGCGAATAGAATATTCTAGTTCTTAAATCGTCACAGAACTCATGCGTCTTAACTCTTTGACTATGTTGTCTAGCGCTTTAAGAATGATAATTCCTGTCAAGGATCACCAAAAATTTGAAGCCTAGCTTATTTAGTCAGATATTTTGTTTAAAAACATGTATTAGATTTGCTTGTGGTAGTTTTCAGCCTTTTTATTAGCATCATGCGGGCAAATTTTTAGTGTTTCTATAGCATCTTTCCCTTCTTATGTGTGCTTTTCAAAAGAGTTAAGAATTCCACGTAATATGTTTACTTCCTCCTTTTCTAATCTTGCTCGAGAGAACAAGCGGCGTATGCGCTGCATTAATCGTTTTGGGTTCTTGGGATCAAGGAAGCCACAGCTGATCATAGTTTGCTCGAAATGACAGTAAAACAATTCAATTTCCTCAAAACTAGCTGGCACACTTAATGATTGTGGAAGAGACGCAACTTGCGAAAGCGCCATGCGTAATTCGTACGTCATTACCTGCACTGCGCTGGCAAGATTGAGGGAGGAGTAAGCCGGATTGGCGGGAATATGTACAACAATTTGACACCTACTTACTTCCGTCGAGGCGAGACCTGACATTTCCGTTCCAAAAACCAACGCTACTGGGAGCTGCTTAGCTTGATTGAGCAACTTTCGCGCACCCTGATGCGGATCAAATATATCATGTGAAAGATCGCGCCGACGGGCTGTGATCGCAGCTGCGAGAACGGTACCGTTTAAAGCTTCATCAAGACTTGCGCAGACCCTAGTATTGTTCAGTACATCCCAGGCTCCAGCGGCTCGTGTCTCTGCTTCCCTGTCAGGAAACGATCTTGGATTCACTAGATAGAGTGACTCCAAACCCATTGTTTTCATAGCCCGTGCCGCTGCGCCTATATTACCGGGATTGCTGGGATGGCTCAACACTACACGGATGTTATCAAGCGGGCATGGGGGATTCATATTAGAATGCCATCTTCATGAATTACTCAAACTCATTTCAGGACTAATATGCATCCCATGCTTAACATTGCAGTAAAGGCTGCACGTCGTGCTGGCGGTATAATCAACCGTGCTACGCAGAATCTTGATTTATTGCACGTTTCACGCAAAGCACATAGTGATTTCGTTAGTGAGGTGGACAACACAGCAGAAGACGCTATTATTAATGTTCTTCTAGAAGCATATCCCAACCACTCCATTCTAGCAGAAGAAAGTGGTGCTCGAGGCGACCCAAGCAAGTCTGAATACCAATGGATTATCGACCCACTCGATGGTACTACCAATTTTCTCCATGGCTTTCCCCAGTATGCAGTTTCTATTGCATTAAAGCACAGAGGTGTGTTAACTCAGGCAGTAGTGTATGACCCCTCTGGAAATGAGTTATTTACTGCTAGTCGCGGACGTGGAGCTTATCTTAACGACCACCGTTTGCGTGTAAGCAAACGTGATCAACTTTCTGATTGTCTTATAGGCACTGGTTTTCCTTTTCGTGAGTTTTCGCATATGAATGCATACCTTGCTATTTTCAAAGATATTATGCCCAAGGTTGCCGGCATTCGCCGCCCTGGCTCTGCCGCCTTGGATTTAGCTTATGTTGCTGCCGGGCGCTATGATGGTTTTTGGGAGCTGAAGTTATCGCCGTGGGATATTGCGGCTGGCTGTCTACTTATCACAGAAGCAGGGGGGCTTGTGGGGGACTTGGAAGGCAATGATACCTATATGCAGAGTGGACACATTGTCGCTGGAAATCCGAAAATATTCGGGCAACTTTTGCAGGTGATTACTCCTCATTTAACAAAGGAATTAATGGTCTGAAGTTCAAACAATACTGTGGAACCGAGATGGTGTAATTATGGGCACAGTGGTGTTTCTTTAATATTACTTTAAATAATGGTTAATAAGCATACTCCAATGATGCAGCAATATCTGCGTCTCAAAGCGCAGCATCCTGATATGTTGATGTTTTATCGAATGGGGGATTTCTACGAATTATTCTTTGACGATGCAGAAAAGGCTGCGAAGTTGCTTGATATCACTCTAGCCCGGCGTGGTATTTCAGCTGGGGTGCCGGTAAAGATGGCAGGTGTTCCTTATCATGCTTCCGAGCAGTATCTAGTGAGACTCATCAGGCTGGGCTTATCAGTGGCAATCTGTGAGCAGATTGGTGATCCTGATATTGCAAAAGGACTAGTAGAGCGCCAAGTCACACGTATTATTACTCCGGGAACACTGACTGACACGGCATTACTGGAGGAAAAGCGCGATTGTGTATTGCTTGCTTTAAATCTACACGAGGGCACGTTAGGGTTGGCGTGGCTAAATCTAGCAGCTGGGAATTTTCGTGTGATGGAGACATTACCGCATAATTTGACAAGTGAGCTGGAACGCCTGAGGCCCGCTGAAATTCTTTTGCCAGAATCACTGGATATCCCAGTTTTGTTTAATAGAGTAGGTGCTCTGAAACGACTGCCTTCGTGGCAGTTTGATACCGATGCGGCTATTCGAAATCTTAGCGAGCTATTTGAGACTCGAGATCTTTCTGGTTTTGGTTGCGACGGGCTATGTCAATCATTGGGTGCAGCAGGTGCATTGCTGGAGTATGTTCGTCTTACACAGGGTACAAGCATTGTTCATCTCAGGGAACTACAAGTGGAAAGGGACGGCGCCTATGTGCGAATGGATGCTACTACCCGCCGCAACCTTGAAATATCAGAAACTATACGTGGTGAGAAATCACCCACGTTACTATCGTTGCTAGATACTTGTTCCACCAACATGGGTAGTCGCCTATTGCGGCATTGGTTACATCATCCGTTGCGTAATCCAATTACGATCCAACATCGACTTGATGACGTGTCTACATTAATAGGTGAGACTGGGTCGGGTCCATATCTTGTAGTAAGAGATTACTTAAAGCGCATTGTTGACATAGAACGCATCACCACCCGTATTGCTTTTAAATCTGCCCGTCCGCGGGACTTATCGGGTTTGCGTGATAGCCTAAAGAGATTGCCTGAAATCATTTCTTCGCTTGTCGGATGCGCTAGTGAACATATTGCCATGTTGGTGCAAGTCATGGATCCAGACGTTGTTCTCCTTAGCTTGCTGGAGGATGCCTTGCGTGATGAGCCCAATACAATGTTGCGCGAAGGTAATGTAATTGCAGATGGCTACGACGTCGAGCTAGATGAGTTACGTGCTATACAAAATAACTGCGGAGAGTTTCTATTGCAATTGGAATTAAGAGAAAAAAACCGAACCGGTATTCCAAATCTGAAGGTTGAATACAATCGGATACACGGTTTTTATATCGAAGTAACTCATGCACATAGCGAGAAAATTCCCGATGATTATTGCAGACGGCAGACTTTAAAAAATGCAGAGCGTTATATCACTCCAGAGCTGAAAGCTTTCGAAGACAGGGCGCTATCAGCAAAGGAACGTTCTTTGGCACGTGAGAGATTGTTATACGGTGCATTACTAGATACTCTTATTTCATACGTTGGCCATTTGCAGCAGGTTGCACTAAGCGTTGCTGAACTAGATGTACTTGCAACTTTTGCAGAACGTGCGCTAACACTTAATTACACTGCTCCAGCGTTCACTAGTGAAGCTATGATTAAAATTGAGGAGAGTCGCCATCCGGTAGTGGAAAATCAAGTAGGTAATTTTATTACAAACAACGTGAAACTCGGCGATAGTCGACAAATGCTTGTCATTACAGGTCCTAATATGGGTGGGAAATCGACTTATATGCGACAAGTTGCACTGATCGCATTGCTTGCGCATTGTGGCAGTTTTGTTCCTGCCAAGAGTTCATGTATTGGCCCACTTGACCAGATTTTTACACGAATAGGTGCATCAGATGATCTTGCGAGTGGACGTTCCACCTTCATGGTAGAAATGACTGAAACCGCAAACATTCTGCACAATGCTACCGCGCAAAGCCTAGTACTAGTGGATGAAGTTGGACGGGGCACCTCAACTCTTGATGGGCTAGCGTTGGCTTTTGCAATTGCACAGCACTTGCTAGATAAAAATCGGAGCTATACGCTTTTCGCTACGCATTATTTTGAACTGACGAGACTTGTAGAGAAGTTCAGCCAAGTCGCCAACGTGCATTTTGATGCAATTGAACACAAACAACGTATTATTTTTATGCATGCTGTTAATGAGGGGCCTGCCAGTCAGAGCTATGGTCTTAAAGTGGCAGCGCTGGCTGGTGTACCAGAATTAGCCATTCAGATGGCCAAAGAATATCTGGGGAGACTTAAGATGGAAAGCGTAGAAGAAAGTTCGAAACGGGATTTGTTTTCAGCAGCAACTTTTGATTTAATTGGGGAACAAGATACCAAGGAACACCCAGCCCTCGCGTTATTGTATGATATCATGCCGGATGAAATAAGCCCGAAAGACGCGCTGGAAAAGCTTTACATGCTAAAAAAGGCGGCTGATAAAGGGTAAGTTTTAGTAAGGGGGTAACGCTCACAATTTTTAATTCTTTCTTGTAGATTTGTGAGTCAGTAAAAATTAACTCTCATTGCTTTGGGGTTCATGGACATTACCATCAGAAAGTTCTTCCGTAGTAGCGGACCGTACTCCGGTAACTGTACAGTCAAATCGAAGGGTCATGCCAGCAAGCGGATGATTGCCATCAACCACCACCTTATCATCAGCAATATCAGTGACAGTATAGATCAACATATTTTTGGAATCTCTTTCACCATCTTCTAATTGCATCCCGATTTTTAGGTTCTCGGGAAATGCATCACGAAGTTCTACCCGCACTAATTCGCTATGGTATTCACCAAAATGATTTTCTGGCTCCATGAGCACGCAGCATGTGTTACCTATTTCCATATTTTGTAGTGCTTCTTCGACTATAGGAAAAATGTCGTCGAAACCACCATGCAAATAGCTGATTGGAGAATTTGTTTTCTCCATAATGTTGCCAATCGAATCTGATAATTCATAATTAATCGATACGACCGTATTTTTTTCGATACGCATACTATTCCAATCTGCAGTTTAGGTTAGCTAAATATAGCACACACTTGAGATTAGTCGTCTCGTTGGTTTAAGAATATCCGCTTACATTGCTTGATTCGCTATATTTTTTCTATCTTATAACGCTCATTATTATATTAGTGTTCTTAAAATGAAACAAAGGGGCTTATGATGTCACAATAATAGTAATAAAATTTTGCTAGTACAGTTGAAATCCGTGTTCACTGGAGAAGTAGACAGAATATTTTGTTCTAGAAATACAGCTTCTGAACTGGTCCGAGTCTGGGCAACCGTGGGGTACAATGCATACATGAGAGAAACGCGCATATAACCAATTAGTGACACTCAGTAAATATCAAAATAGTGAAAATTTTATCAACTCTTTTTTTGAGAGAAGTAAGGTATGAAAAATGAAATATGAATAAAGTCAGAAGGGAAAGCCACTGTTCTTCAAGTACAACGATGCAATATCAACTTTCGTACGGGTGAGAAGCTACGTCGATGTACTGCCGATATCCCATGCACCTGTAATGCTACTATATGCTTTTTCGTTGGGTAACCCTTATGTTGGTCAAAGCCATAATTTGGGAAACTTTTGTGTAATGCCCACATTTCAGCATCACGTGCTGTTTTGGCCAGGATAGAAGCAGCAGAAATCTCTGGTACTAAGCTATCACCCTTGACAATAGCATGTACAGTAAGGTCTAAACGGGGGCTATGACTCCCATCTACTAGTACCTTATCGGGTGTAAAGGGCAGGCTTTCAACTGCTCGCTTCATCGCTAGCAAACTTGCTTGAAGAATATTCAACTGATCAATCTCTTCTACTGATGCGGAAGCAATCGCCCAAGCCATAGAATTTGTTTTGATGATATGTGTTAGTACATTTCGTTTTTTTACACTAAGTTTTTTTGAGTCTGATAGTCCTTCAATTTTGTGTGCTGGGTTGAGCACAACACAAGCGGCAAATACCGGCCCCGCCAAAGGTCCTCTGCCAGCTTCGTCTACACCACAGATAAGGTTGAACCGTGAATCTGACATTTTTTGATTTCCGTTCTCGTTCGCTAAGAAGCAAACTAAGTATGGGGTGAATGGTTTCTGAGTGCAAATGAATTCTTAAGTAAGTAGTCGAAGATTTCAACTATAGAGATGTCGATCCATAATGATATATTGTAAATTCTTATTCTTGGATTCATAAGAAGCCATTTTATTATAATCAGCAAGGGTTTCTACAAGTGACACCACTAAAAGTTCCCAGAAGTAAGAGAGCCCTAGGCGCTCTGCTTCCCTAGTTTATAAGTTTCTATCTGGCTACAGCATTAAGCTAAGGGTAATAGTAAGTAGATAGTTTGTATAAGGGGGCTTTTATATCCCTCGCATTGTGCACATCAACTTAGCTTCGGTAACAAGCTGACCATCTACTTCTGCTCGAGCAGAATACTTCCAGACTCCTTTTAATTGTCTTGCAATCGCCACTTTCAGCGTCAGCTGGTCACCCGCATACACTGGCTTTTTGAAGCGAGCTTCATCTATACCAACAAAATAATAAACGGAGTCGTTGTCGACTTTTAAATCTGCTGTTTTAAGTGTTAAAAGCGCTGCGGCTTGTGCCAGTGCTTCAATAATTAATACACCAGGCATAATCGGATGATGGGGAAAATGACCAGAAAAGAAAGGCTCATTAATGGTCACATTTTTAAGTGCAACAATTTCTTTACCAGATTCGCAAGAAAGTACCCGATCCACTAGTAGGAAAGGGTAGCGATGGGGAAGGTATTTCAAGATTTCATGGATATCCATAGTGCACACGTTTTTTCTCCCTTTAGGCCCCAAATATTACCTCTGTTGAAGGCCCCCATTTAGCAGCCAATGTTTTGTCAGTAGATTCATTCGTAAACTGGGTAAGATAAGTTTTGCCGCGCAGTATCAGTTTGTAATTCTTTCATTTTACGATAGTTCGAACGATATTTCTGGCGTTCTTCTGTTTAGCATCTGCTTGAGCGCACTGGTACATATGGCTGAAATACGCAAGACCAGGCTTTTTTATGATCAATCCGATTTATAGATGATTAAATCTTTTTTCCCATTTGTTCCTTCCGATCATCACCCTAAATTTAGAACTGCTGTCCAAATTGAAATTGAAATGGTTGCAATCTGTCATTTTTGTCGTCATTGAGTGGCATTGCTATACTCACTTTAAGAGGCCCCATCGGGGAAATCCAGCTAACAGAGATCCCAGCTGAATAACGCATACCCTCAACACTCGGAAAGAGTCCACCGGGACCATATACCGTACCAGCATCAAAAAACCCGCTTAGCCGCACGGACCTATCATTTTTTAGGCCAGGTAATGGGAATAGTATTTCCGCACTACCTACTACAAGTTTATTACCACCGAGCGCCCTGAAAGAAATATCACGTGGTCCTAGCGAACTGACTCGGTAGCCACGTACAGTGCGATTGCCACCAGCAAAGAAGTTTTTAAAGAAAGGCATATTTTGTCCAGTATAACCATCACCGTATCCCAGTTTTGTATTTAGCTTAAAGGTAAAAAAGTCTGTAATAGGATAATAATATTGGGCCTCATAGTTTAACTTGTAGTATTTGAGATCTCCTATCGGTACACTTACTTCGGCATATGCCCTCTGCAAAATACCCTCAGTTGGCCAAATGGCACTGTCGCGGCCATCACTCTGCCATCTTATATTTGCTGGAACATTGATGGTTTCCTTTCCAAATTCGGCCACAAATGCACGGTTACGTGCCGGACTAAAGGGAGATAAATCTTGCTTATTATGTTCGCCTCCAATCCCAAAAAAGATAGTGTCTGTTTCATTAATTGGGAAACCGAAACGTAAACGGGCACCAGTAGTGACAGTTTCAATGTCGGCTACGCCACCCAGGTTACTGGTATCCAGGTCGCGTCGATAAATATCAACTCCTGCAGCTATTCCATCAATAGTAAAATAAGGATCGGTATACGACAAAGAGTATAATTTTCTAACGGCACCGGTATTAGCTTTGAGGGAAACAAATTTCCCCGTGCCAAATATATTATTCTGAGAAATATTCCCACTTAATATCAGACCTTCTTGTTGAGAAAATCCCAGTCCAAACATTAAAGTTCCGGTGGATTTTTCTTCAACCTCTATTTTTACGTCAATTTTATCGGTAGCTTCGGCAACTGCTGGTGTTTCTAGATTGACAGAAGAGAAATAATTCAGCTTGTCTATGCGTTTCTTAGAGAGTTCTATGTTGGTAGTTGAATACCAGGCACCTTCGAGTTGACGTAATTCCCGGCGTATTACTTCGTCACGAGTGCGGCTATTACCAGATATGCTAATACGCCTTACGTAAACCCTACGGCCAGGATCAATATAAAAAGTAAAACCTACTTGGTGCTTCTCCTTATCCTGTTTTGGTTGTGCATTTATATTGGCAAACCCGTAACCATCATCACCCAATCGGTCTGTAATGAGTTTTATTGACTCAGTCAGCTTCTTACGTGAGAACACATCGCCAGGCCCAATCAAGATGAGTTCACGTAACTCCTCTTCAGGTACTGGCATTTCGCCTGCTAACTTGATCTCAGAAATTTCGTACTGGGAACCCTCAATGATATTTGTCGTAATGTAAATATCCTTCATGTCAGGTGTGACGGAAACTTGGGTAGAGTCAATAGTGAATTCTAGGAAGCCACGATCAAGATAATAGGAACGCAATTTTTCCAGGTCTGCAGATAGTTTTTGTTTTGAGTATTGATCATCCTTAGTAAACCAAGTCAAAAGACCGGGAGTTCTAAGAGTGAATATACCCACCAATTCCCTCTCTCTAAACGACTTGTTGCCGATGATATTTATCTTACGGATTTTTGCGACTTCACCCTCATCAACATTAAAGTTAAGACCAACACGATTACGCTCAAGCGGTGTGATCGTAGTCGTAATTTTTACCGCGTATCTTCCTTTACTAATATAACTTTGCTTCAATCTCTGTTCAGCTTTATCCAGCATTGAGCGATTAAAAATACGTGATACGGCCAGACCGTCCCGCCTCAATCCATCTTTTAGCTTTTTTGGTTCAAATTCCTTTACACCGACAACAGTAATTTCTGCAATAGCGGGGCGTTCTACTACTACCACTATTAGGACACCATTCTCGGACTCCAGTCGCACATCTTTAAAAAAACCAGTAGAGTAAAGTGCCTTGATTGCATCTGCGGCCTTTTTATCATCTAGCGTGTCGCCAACCTTTACCGGTAGATAACTGAATACTGTTCCTGCATCGGTCCGCTGTATCCCTTCGACTCGGATATCTTTAACTACGAACGATTCTGCTGCCCACAAGTATGAGCAGGAGAAGAAAAAGATAAGCGCAGCAAGACCCCTGATTTTCATTTTTTAACTGGAGATGAGCCGATTGATATCGTTATATATTGCAAAAGCCATAAGAGCAAACAACAGCATCATCCCGAGCTGTTGTCCAATCCCAATAGCTCTTTCAGAAAGTGGACTACCCTTAATGATTTCAACCACATAATACATTAAATGCCCACCATCTAATAAGGGGATAGGAAGCAAATTCAGTACTCCCAGACTAATACTGATAAGTGCGAGAAATCCTAGATAAGATGCGATTCCCATCTGTGCTGACTTACCAGCATAATCAGCGATTGTTATGGGTCCGCTCACATTTTTCCACGATACTTCTCCCATCACCATTTTCCATAGCATTTGCAACGTAAGCACTGATGTTTCCCAAGTTTTATCTATTGCCCTGACCATGGCTGTACCTGCAGGGTAGCTAACCTCGACTAATAAATTTTCTATGCTGGAACGATCAATTTTTGGCGCAATACCGACTTTTCCAATTTGTTCACCATTTTCAATTGTTGCATCAGGAGTTACGTTCACACTAACTCTAGTGTTGCCTCGTTGGATTTCCATTACTAACAGTTGCTTCGGATTATCCCGTATCTGCTGTACTAGATCTTTCCACCGTGCTATTTCTTCTCCATTCACTAATAGAATTTCATCATTGGTAAGTAGGCCAGCGCGATCACCTGCGCCATTTGATATTACTTGAGCAATCACTGGTTTTATTTCTGGTTGGTAGACGTTTAGGCCGATTTTCTTTAGAAAATCAGCATCCAAATCATCAGCATTTATTTTACTTAAGTCCATCTTTCGCCAGGTAACTTTTCCACCTTGGTTAAGGGTTTCCACAGTTAAAGCAGGAGTTCTTTCTATTGCCCGAGCTAGCAGTATCCAGCGAGCATCTTGCCAGGTTAATACCGGTTTAGCCCCAATTGTCACTATGGTTTCACCCGCCTCAAAAGCTGCCATTGCAGCAGGTGTTTCCGGAATGATTGGCCCTAGTACTAGTTTCATGCCACTGACACCATGCATGAAAAGTAACCAATAAAGCAGAATGGCTAGCAGAAAATTCGCAATCGGCCCCGCTGAGACGATAGCGAAGCGGTTTGCAACAGTCTTACGATTAAACGAGCGTGGTAAATCTTCAGGAGCAACTTCACCCTCCCGTTCATCTAGCATCTTTACATAACCACCAATAGGGAAAATTGCTATGGCCCATTCAGTCTGATCTCTTCCCCAATATCTTTTTATCAAAGGTCGACCGAAGCCTACAGAGAAACGCAATACTTTTACATCACACAAACGTGCCACCAAATAATGGCCAAATTCGTGGAACACGATTAGAAGACCCAAAGCGAAGAGGAAAGCAATTATTGTAAAAAAGAGCGTCATATCGGTTTTATGGTCTGAAATTGTAGAATATGAAAAGTTTCAATAAAGAAAATAAATGATGTAATTCCACGCTTATCGTTAGGATAGATTGGAAGGCTATGGATTGGGAGCACATGATCAGATTGACGCCAGATGAGATATGACAAGATGCAGTTCCAGCAATGTACTAGCAGATATGCGGATACAAATTGATACATAGGTAACATCGAACAATGTAGCAAAGCAACATTATGGCTATTTTTTGGAATTGGTATTTTTAGCGTCTAGCCATTCATATGCAGCCTCGCGCGCCATGTTGTCAGCTGCCAGCACATCGTCAAGTGTAAAGATATCTTTGTGGTCGACTGTCTGCATAACTTGTTTAATCATAGACGGAATCGTTGTAAAGGGTATTCTGGATTTTAGGAAAGATTCTACTGCCACTTCATTTGCAGCATTTAGTATTGCCGGTGCACTGCCGCCAGCAGCAAGCGCATTATAGGCGAGGCTCAGACAGGGAAACTTTGTGAAGTTTGGCGTTTCAAAATCCAGTCGCGCGACTTTAAATATATC
This sequence comes from Nitrosomonadaceae bacterium, assembly GCA_965248035.1. Classification (GTDB taxonomy): domain Bacteria; phylum Pseudomonadota; class Gammaproteobacteria; order Burkholderiales; family Nitrosomonadaceae; genus BJGV01. The sequence continues at coordinate 502,932 of OZ252054.1, read as the reverse complement.
AAGGGGTGTCACACCACATTCGACTCGCTCTGGATATGCCAAGGCATGAGCAATCGGGGTGCGCATGTCTGGATTACCAAGTTGTGCTAGTACTGAACCATCGACATATTCAACCATGGAATGAATTACGCTTTGTGGATGGATTACCACTTGGATCTGCTCCGGTGCAGCATCAAATAACCAATGTGCCTCAATTAGTTCTAGACCCTTATTCATCATGGTGGCAGAGTCTACTGAAATCTTCTGTCCCATTACCCAATTAGGATGGGCGCAGGCTTGTTCAGGCGTAACATGCTCCATTTCGGCTAGTGATGATTGTCGAAATGGCCCACCAGATGCTGTCAATAGAATGCGACGTACCCCAACTGCTGCATAGTCTCCGGTAAAGTCTCGTGGCAGTGACTGAAAAATGGCATTGTGTTCACTGTCTATTGGCAGCAAGGTGGCGCGATGGTTTTTGACTACATCCATGAAGATGTGACCTGCCATTACTAGGGTTTCTTTGTTGGCGAGAAGTACATATTTCCCCGCAAGGGCAGCTGCAAATGTGGGGCGTATTCCAGCGGCACCAACGATAGCTGCCATTACGATATCTACTTCAGGTAGTGATGCTACTTTCTCCAGCGACCCGACTCCACACAGGACTTCAGTATTAATCCCAGTTGTGCTAATTTTTGTTCTTAGCTCTTCTGCGCTAGCTTCATCTAACATAACTGCATAACGTGGGCTAAAGCAACGGCATTGTTCTAGCATTTTATCAATGCTGTCGTTAGCGGTGAGTGCGGCGACATGAAATCGATCAGGATGGCGTGCAACTACATCAAGTGTACTTACTCCTACACTGCCAGTAGAGCCAAGAATGGTGAGATGCCGAACAACAGTCATAATTCAACGGTAAAAATGAGAACTGCTAAAATAGCTACAGGTAGAGTTGAAGTAAGTGCATCTATGCGATCAAGTATACCACCGTGACCGGGCAAAATATCGCCACTATTCTTGACTCCAGCTTGACGTTTCATCAGGGACTCAAACAAATCACCAATGATACCTAGTACAACAAGCACCAATAACAGTGGAACTAATAACATAGTTTGGGTTTTTTCTCCCGCCAAATAACCCCAAGTCAGCGCATAAATAGAAACTGCTATTAGTGCTCCTGCCACACCTTCCCAGGTTTTGCCGGGACTTATATTCGGTGCAAACTTATGTCTGCCGAGTGCACGTCCGACGAAATATGCTGCGGTATCAGAAACCCAAACAACAGTCATGAAACCCAATAAAAGAAGCGGATCGATAGCACGCAGCTGGTACAAGGCAAGACAAGTGGGTAATAGTAATAACCAGCCTGTCAATACAAGCAAGGTTGGATCTCTGATCGGGAGGTTTAATTTCAAAAGACTTGGTGCGCCTAGTATCCAGAATACTAATGTCGCCGCATAAAGCCATAAAAATACTGTGGTGTAAGGATTAGTCAGGACAGCTCTACTTAAAATGAACAGTAATTCACCTCCAATTAACGCGGTAAGCACAAGGTAAAAGATAGAGCCAGACAAGGAGAATTTAGCCAGTCTACTCCATTCCCATGAACCGATTACTGCCAAAGCAAGAAGCAGTGCCATCCAGAAAATCGACGACAAATAAAATAGTGCTGTCAGAAACAGGGGTAGAACACAGATAACAGTAAGAATGCGGGCTTTAAGCATGAATAGCAGGAAATCAGCGAAAAACTATACGAATTAGATAGTACAAGGGTTATGCCGTTTTTTTAGGCGGAATCTTCCTCACTTCATCGATGGGTTTCGATGTTTGAAGTTGTTCTCTGGTTCGACCAAAACGGCGCTCCCGTTGTTGGTAGGACCGAATGGCAAGATCAAGAGTGCTCGCGCTAAAGTCTGGCCACAAGGTATCGGTAAAGTAAAGCTCTGTGTAGGCCAGTTGCCACAACAGAAAATTGCTAATGCGTTGTTCCCCTCCGGTGCGTATGAATAAATCGGGTTCCGGTGCATAGCTCATTGCAAAATACTGGGCCAAGTCTTCTTCCCCAAAGTTGCCATTTAATTTAGGGTGTTGTGCTAACATCTTACGCGTAGCTTGCATAATATCCCAGCGCCCGCCGTAATTGGCCGCAATGGTAAGTGTAAGACGAGTATTAGCGGCAGTCATCGCTTCACCATTACGAATAAATTCAATTAACTTAGGTTCAAATTTTGACAAATCACCGATTACCTTGAAGCGAATGCCATTCTCATGCAACTTGATTACTTCCTGTTCAAGAACAGTGATGAAAAGTTGCATCAAGAATGAAATTTCTTCCGCCGGTCTACGCCAATTTTCACTGCTGAAGGCGAATAATGTCAGATAGTTAACGCCGCGCTCAATACAGGTTTTGATAGCGGTGCGTACAGTTTCTACCCCGCGTTTGTGACCAGCTACCCGTGGCATGAAGCGTTGTTTTGCCCAGCGCCCGTTACCGTCCATAATAATGGCAATATGCTGGGGAATCATGTCAGTTTCTGGCATCGCGCGGGTTGAACTAGAAACGGGATGCATGGGTGATGTAGCTCTAGGCTTAGTTAAGTTAAACTGCCATCAAATCAGCTTCCTTCACCTGCAATGCCTTATCTATTTCGGTGATGTGGTGATTGGTAAGTTTCTGAATTTCATCCTGGCCACGGTGTTCATCATCCTCAGCGATTTTTTTTTCTTTAAGCAAGTCTTTCAAATTAGCATTGGCATCGCGTCGGATATTACGCATCGCTACTCTTGCTGTTTCTGCTTCATGTTTAACTATTTTTGTAAGATCTCGACGACGTTCTTCTGTCAGGGCCGGCATGGGTACACGTATCATTTCGCCTATAGTTACAGGATTTAATCCTAGCTCCGAATCACGGATTGTTTTTTCGATCGGATTAAGCATTTTCTTTTCCCAGGGTGTAACGCTAATTGTACGGGCATCGGCCAGACTAACATTTGCTACTTGGCTGATAGGTACGGGTGTACCGTAATAATCTACGGTGATGTGGTCGAGTAGGCCTGTATGAGCCCGTCCAGTTCGCATTTTACCTAAACAAGTTATCAGTGCTTCTAAACTCTTCTGCATTTTTTGTTCAGCGGATTTTTTTATATCGATGATCACAATCTATATCTTAAGCGTAAAAGTAGAAGTTGATACATTGGTCATTCATATTAAAATATAATTATTGTAAGAGTGCTTACGCAGATTCAAACCCGTATTAGCGTACCTTCGTCTTTACCTATTACTACTCGTTTGAGTGCCCCAACCTTAAAAATGCTGAAAACACTGAGTGGCAGCTTCTGGTCACGACACAAGGTTAGTGCAGTAGCATCCATTACTCTCAAATTCTTAGTGATGGCTTCATCAAAAGACAAATTCCGATAGCGCTTGGCACCAGAGTCAGTTTTAGGGTCGTTCGAGTACACACCATCAACCTTGGTTCCCTTGAGGACGATATCTACGTTCATTTCCAAACCACGTAATGCGGCGGCAGTGTCAGTAGTAAAGAAGGGGTTGCCAGTACCAGCAGCGAAAATAACCACCTTACCCTCCTCTAGATAACGCAATGCCTTGCCACGGATATAAGGTTCCACAACTTGATCAATACGTAATGCTGATTGTACTCGACTTTCCAGCCCGGCGTGACACATTGCATCCTGTAGCGCCAAGGCATTCATAACAGTTGCAAGCATGCCCATATAGTCGGCGGTGGCACGATCTACCTGATTATCAGCCGATGATGATGTCATACCGCGGAAAATATTTCCGCCGCCGATCACAATTGCTACCTCAACATTGAGCCTGATTACTTCGGCGATTTCTGAAACAACACGTTCTATCACAGCACGATTAATACCGTAATTGTCATCACCCATCAGGGCCTCACCTGAAAGCTTTAACAGGACACGTTTATAGGCCATAATCCTCATGGACGGATATCATAAATAGCTAATTTAGCTGTGGCGAATTATTTTCTAGTGCTTGACTAATTTGTGACATTACCTCGGTAGCAAAATCGCCAGATTTCTTTTCAATGCCTTCTCCCACGCGGAACATAGTAAAACCGTTGACCGTTGCAGATTTTGTAATAAGCAATTTTTCCACTGTCTGTTCAGGATTTTTGACAAAAGGTTGGCCGAGCAGCGTTATTTCAGCAAGATATTTAGCAATACGTCCGTCCACCATTTTTGCTACGATGTCTTCAGATTTTCCGCTTTCCACCGCTTGTGCTGTATAAATTTGGCGCTCACGCACCAACAAATCTGCTGATACCTGTTCCCTGGAAATACATATTGGTTTGCTGGCTGCAATATGCATAGCTAAATCTTTGCCCAGCACTTTGTCACTAGCTATGTAATCGACTATTACGCCTATTTTTCCACCATGTAGGTAGGACGCAAGGTGTCCGTGTGTTGCATGGCGTACACAGCGGCGAATGCTGATGTTTTCTCCAAGCTTCATAATCAGTGCCTTACGAAACTCTTCTACATTTTCACCATTCGGCAAAGTAGCTCTTGAGAGCGCTTCCGTGTCTGTCAAGTTTTTAGTTGCAGTTAATTGCGCTAGATTTTTGGCGAATTTGATAAAATCCTCATTTTTAGCTACAAAATCAGTTTCACAATTGACTTCAACCAGGGCGCCGCTCTTTCTATCTACCGCAATCTCTACTCCTATAGTGCCCTCTGCCGTGATACGGTTAGCAGCCGTACTTGCCTTTGCGCCACTTTTTATCCGCAATAAATCTTCTGCCGTTTTCAGGTTGCCACCGGTTTCGATCAATGCTTTTTTACATTCCATCATGCCGAGCCCGGTTAGATCGCGTAATTCTTTTACTATGTTCGCGGTAATATCCGCCATGTTTACTCCAGATACGAAAATTGGTTAATAACTTTGAAGAATCTTCTTAAATTATTCTCATGAGGATCCTGTGTGAAGCAGTATTACTAGCGACTTAATAAAAGGAGACCATCACCCCCTGCAAATTGTTTTCAGCCTATTCGGTTAGTCGTTCTGTCATCATTGCTTCATCCATTTCCTCAAATTCGTTTTTGACGGTTTCATGAACAATCTGACTGCGTCCTTCCAAAACTGCATCAGCCACACCTCGAGCATAAAGACGTATCGCCTGGCTGGAATCGTCGTTGCCTGGAATAACATAATCCACTTTGTCAGGGTTGTGGTTAGTATCCACCACACCCACTATTGGGATACCAAGTTTATTAGCTTCTGTAATCGCGCCTTTTTGGTAGCCCACATCAATTACGAACATGGCATCTGGTATTCCTTTCATATCTTTGATACCACCCAGACTACGGTTTAGTTTTTCCAGTTCACGCTGAATGTCAAGTGCTTCTTTCTTGGAAAGTTTCTCAAGTGTTCCGTCCTGTGCCATCGTTTCCATTTCCTGTAGGCGTTTGACGGATTGTTTAATTGTCTTAAAATTTGTCAACATTCCACCTAGCCAGCGCCGGTCTACATATGGAGATTCACAGCGGATTGCTTCCTCGCGAATAATATCGCGTGCTTGACGCTTGGTGCCGACGAATAGAATATTGCCCTTGTTAGTAGATAACTGACGCACATAGTTCATCGCATCTTGATACATCACTAGGGTTTTTTCCAGATTGATGATGTGTATTTTGTTACGATGACCAAAAATATATTCAGCCATCTTGGGGTTCCAGAAACGGGTTTGGTGTCCAAAATGAACGCCTGCTTCCAGCATCTGTCGCATGGTTACTGCCATAAATTTATCCTTTAGGGTTGAGCCTCAACCCGCCATAGTCACTCCTTGTGGAGCACCCCTGGATTGACGAGTATGCGTATTTAACCTGGCTAAAAAATGAGTTGCAAAGCCAACTTAATTAACTATTATAACATTTTTACTGGGACTCACTCAAGGCAGAATTGGTGGCTGTTCTATGTATCTATATGAATAATTTAGTTTGCTGGAAGGAGGTAAGCAAACATTCTTCCATGTATTCCTCTTTGTTCTAAAGAGTGAGTAACTTAATCGTCTTATACAAATAAAAATAGGAGAATTTATGGAGAAAAATGGTGGAGTCTTATGATCTAGTCATCATCGGTGGTGGTATCCATGGTGTGGGGGTTGCGCAGGCAGCTTCAGCAAAAGGATTGTCGGTGATGGTGCTCGAACAAACTGACATTGCAAGTGGCACCTCCAGCCGTTCTAGCAAACTTATTCAAGGTGGGCTACGGTATCTTGAAAGTGGGGCGTTCTCGTTGGTGAGAGAATGTCTGCACGAGAGAGCGCTACTGCTCAAGCTCGCGCCACATTTGGTTGAGCTAAAACCTTTTTACATTCCTGTTTATCGCCATACTACAAGGCGCCCGTGTATACTACACATTGGCTTGAGCCTTTATGCGCTTCAAGGTGGCCTACATCCGGCAGCGCGATTTTGTCGTGTCCCACAAAGGCTTTGGAAGAAGCTGGATGGACTAGATACTACTCAGCTTGAAGTAGTATTTCAGTACAGTGATGCGCAGACTGATGATGCGGCATTGACTCATGCTGTTATGCGCTCTGCGCAACAGATGGGTGCACAGTTTAAAATACCTGCAACATTTACTGGTGCTCGGTTAGGCCAGTTGGGTAAACACAGTAATATCGTTGAATACTGGCATAACGAGGAAGCTAAAACCTGTGCAGCAGCAGTATTGGTGAATGCAGCTGGGCCCTGGGTACAGCAAGTGTTAAGCCGAATCACGCCGATTCCTTCACAGCTCAAATTTGATTTGGTACAAGGTACACACATTGTTGTGCCAGGCACGTTGACACAAGGAATTTATTATGTTGAGGCACAAGACAAACGGGCTGTATTCATAATGCCCTGGCGGGGAAATACCTTGGTGGGTACCACAGAATCAACCTATCAAGGTGATCCGGCGGACGTCAGGCCACTACCGCATGAGCAAGACTATTTGATGAAAACACTCTTAAATTATTTTCCGAGGTATCGCTCAGAACAACACATTTTGTCTGCGATTGCAGGTTTGCGCGTGCTGCCCTCAAGCGAAGGCCAAAATTTGCGCGATGTAGCTTCCATCAACTCGCGTTCGCGTGAGACAATTTTACATACAGAACGGCAAGATCATCCATTTCTGCTTACTATCTACGGTGGTAAACTGACAACCTATCGCCTTACTGCCGAGCGAGTTATGGCGCGCGTAGTTAGGGTGTTGCCTGTACAAAAGATTGTTGCAGATACCCGTTATTTAAAGCTTTATTAAATCAGTATAGGATTTCAAGAATAGTTGGTTTGGGTCTCTTGTAAGAGCGCTATACGTTACTAAACGGGTCAAATCCAAATCTACTGTGAATTGCTGCTAAACCAAGTTTGTTCCCGTGATACTTCAATTTCCAAAAGCTTAGCAATTCAAAATTGTTCAATCAAAAGAAGTTAAGAGTACCGTGGGTATCGTCAGGCAAATCGTTTTTCAACATACTTATGCCGGGCCTATCCCTGCGAAGAACTTTTGCTCTCGCGTCAGATCACCTCTTGGGTGAGCGTTAGTCTTTTGCTGTGTGGCATAAAAAGCAAGCATGCGCTCAATGCAACTAAAAGCTTGGTGGCTGACCTCAGTATCAACCTGAATTTCGTTGCGACCAGACTCAAGTATATCTGCCAGATTTTGTAGGCCATTCATGGCCATCCACGGGCATTGTGCACAACTCTTACAAGTTGCACTTTTACCAGCAGTCGGAGCTTCGATGAAGCGTTTTTCGGGCGAATCTTTTTTCATTTTGTGCAAAATGCCTTTGTCGGTCGCGACAATGAATTCCTCGGCTTCAAGCGATTGCACAGCTGCGATTAATTGTGAAGTTGAGCCGACCATATCTGCCAACGCTAGCACAGCTTCTGGAGATTCCGGATGCACCAATACCTTGGCATGCTGATGTTTGCGTTTCAGTAGCTCCAACTCGACCGCTTTAAATTCGTCGTGCACAAGACAGGAACCCTGCCATAACAACATGTCTGCACCGGTGTGTTTCTGAATATACCCACCTAGATGCTTGTCCGGCGCCCATAAAATTTTCTCACCATGCGCATGAAGGTGCGCAACGAGCTGCAGGGCGATCGATGATGTTACCATCCAATCGGCGCGTGCTTTCACCGCCGCACTAGTGTTGGCATACACAACCACCGTTCGATCTAGATGCGTATCGCAAAATGCGGTGAATTCATCGGCAGGACAGCCCAGATCGAGCGAGCAGGTTGCATCAAGGTCCGGCATCAAGACATACTTTTCTGGGCTCAATATCTTGGCCGTCTCGCCCATAAATTTCACACCTGCCACCACCAGCGTTTGGGCCGGATGATCACGTCCGAAGCGGGCCATCTCGAGTGAATCCGACACACAACCACCAGTTTCTTCCGCTAGATCCTGCAAGTCTGGATCCACATAATAGTGCGCTACTAGTACTGAGTGTTTTTCCTTTAACAAGCGTTTGATACGTTCCTTAAGAGTAGCTCTTTCTTCCTGTGACAGCGTAGCAGGAACGCGTGCCCACGCTTTAGCGGTACAACTCAGGCCCTTATCCATCTGTGGGTGTTCGAATTCGATTGCTTTAATAGGTTGAGTTTGCATAACTTCCCAAGTAATTCAAACTACGATAATGACCATTTAGTTTCGGTAGTGTTGTTGAGTTGCTAAGTAATCCAAACAAATATCGTATAGTCTACTTAATTAGTCAAGTATTAGACCTACTGACGTAGAAATTTGATTCATGTTAGCGAAAGAAAGTACAAATAAGTGAATGGTAAAAAAGCTAGGGCTATGACAGTTGCTATACAGTTCATAAAATAAAATATCACGCTTAGGAATCGTCAAGATTCTTAAATGAAATGTCGCCTTTGGTACCGCGAGCCCTACAGCCCTGACGACCCAGAACCCGATCACACCAAGTCTGATACGTCCGGCATGGGCAAATATGAATGTCTGCTTTTGGCACAAATCAGACGTTGAGCTTTGACTTCAGCAATTAAAGTCTGACCATAGGAATATAATTGCAATAATAGTTTGATTCTTGTTGTTTTTTCTTTACAATGAAATTACTGGAGGGGTGCACCCTAAAGGTTGTAATGTCCCTTGTCAGAAATGGCAGGGGTTTTTTATGGGAACTATATACTTTACACCGGAAAATATTGTGGTATAATTCTCTTATCATGAGAGGAGGATGCCATGCCTTATAAGATCAATACTGCAATCAGTGTCTACCAGTTGATGGAAATGTTTCCTGACGAGGAAACCGCACGACAGTACCTTGAGGATCGTTGCTGGAAATATGGTGTGTCTTGCCCGACATGTCAAAGCCTATCGGTCTATACAAGATCGGGAAAACGAAAAGGGATGTATGACTGTCGAGGATGCGGCAAGCATTTTAGTGTTCGGACCGGTTCCATTTTTGAAAAATCACACATTCGACTTCACAAATGGCTCTATGCCATTTACACCGTCATGACTTCTCGAAAGAGCATTAGCGCTATGCAATTAAGCAAAGAAATTGGGGTCACGTATAAGTCCGCCTGGTTTGCGTTGCATCGGATTCGAGAGGCTTGCCGTGGCGATCTTACCCGTCTCTCAGGAATCGTAGAAATCGACGAAACGTATGTGGGCGGGAAAGAACGGAACAAGCACTGGAAGAAAGGGGATAAACCGAAAGCCGGGACAGTTGGCAAACAACCCGTCCTCGGCATGAGGGAGCGTGGTGGCAAGACCGTGGCCCTGCCAGTGCCTGCGACGGATCGGCTTACGCTGTGGACGGAGATTCAAGAGGCGATAGAAATAGGCAGCACGCTCTATACGGATGACCATGCCGCCTATCGAGGCATTGAGCGTAAAGGCTATCAGCACCAAGCCGTAAACCATTGGCATTGAGAGCGTTTGGGCGGTCTTAAAACGTGGACTGAACGGCACATTCCATCAAGTATCCGTCAAGCATTTATCGCGTTATATTCATGAATTTTCGTTCAGGCTCAATGAAGGACGTTGTGGCCGGGAGACCATGCACCGCATTGAAAGCGTCTGTGATGCGGCCATTGGCAAACGCTTAACGTATCAGGGGCTTGTCCAATGAGCGCCGTAGGGACCGGCCTCTTGGATTCGGCTGTGGATGTGCTTTTTGCTCACTCCCCACTCGTTCACCGCTTGATCCAGGGAGACGCCACACTCCGTGCTTCGATCACGAGAGAAAGCGTGGATTTAATTGTGACCTCTCCCCCCTATAACGTTGGCAAAGCATATTCTGGTGCCCAACAAGATGATTCATTGCCCTACGACGCCTATTTGAACTTTTCTAAACAGTGGCTGACGAATTGTTTTCATTGGACGAAATCGACCGGTCGCTTATGCGTCAATGTCTCGCTGGATAAAAACAAGAATGGCAAGCAACCGCTTTCAGCAGACATCACGCGATTAGCAATGGAGGCCGGGTGGTGCTATCATGCGACTATTCTGTGGAATGAAGGCAATATATCCCGTCGCACGGCATGGGGGAGTTGGAAGTCAGCCAGCGCCCCTCATGTCATTGCCCCTGTGGAAACCATTATTGTGCTCTATAAAGATACGTGGAAACGTGAGCGCCCTGGAAACAACGATATTAGCGCCGAGGAATTTAAGGAATGGTCGTTGGGGTCATGGTCATTCAATGGAGAGAGCAGGAAACGGATTGGTCATGAGACCCCATTTCCAAGAGAACTGCCGAAACGCTGCATCAAGATATTCTCGTTTATCGGGGACACGGTGTTTGATCCGTTTGTCGGATCGGGCACTACTATGGGCACTACTATGATAGAAGCGATCCGACATGGTCGGCAAGCCATTGGTCTTGAGAAAGAGCCCAAATATTGTGAGCTGACCAGAGATCGGATTTTCAAGGAATGCAATCTCTCATTGAGGAAATCCTTACCGATAAGGCAGGGAAAATCTACTGCGCCGTGTTGGAGCAGTTAATCTATCAACGGCCCTCTCAAGATTGAGTCCGGGGAGGTGACTGGTCTCACAGCCTGCCTCCTCGCCAATACCGATGCCTATGACAACCTGCTTTCCACGCTGAAACAGCGAACATTTGAGTTAGCCAAACAGATTACCCCGTTACATCCGTTACATGGCAGTCCGGTAACAACTACATAAATCCCTTTGATAAGGGGTGGCTTAATCCAAGACTAAGTGTACCCCCACTAGTTCTAATATAATTTTGTCATGGGACACTTGTAGATAAATAACTGGCAAGAAGGGCAATAAATCACATTGCTATAGACTCCAAGCATGATAGATTTGTTGATAAATTGAAAAAGAATTTATCTGATAATACAACTACGGGCTCCCAGTATAGGATTTTACCGTGAGATAAAGGTATTAGACTGATAGCTAACTAGAATACAACTAAGGAATTGCAATGCATAAAGCTATTTTGATGATACTACTAGCTGTTGTAAGTACTAGTGCAGTGGCGGAGTGGGTTCATATTGTCGATAACAAAGCTACTGGTGCCAGCTATTACATCAATTCCGACATTATTCGCAAATCCAGTAACAAGGTTAAAGTGTGGGAATTGATAGACTTAAAGAAGGCTGTGAATTCAAGCGATAAGAAATATATATCAGCAAAGTTGCATACAGAGTACGACTGCAAGGAAGAACAAACGCGAATCCTTTATAGCGTTTTATATGCTGGAAATATGGGCGCAGGTGAAATAATTCGTTCCTACTATACTTCTGAAAAATGGTCGCCAATCGTACCAGATAGCGTAGACACACCTCTTTTAAAATACGCCTGTTGGTTGAAGTGAAGAGTGAATGGGAAAACAAAACATGAAAAAACTACTATTAATTTTAATGCAGCCTCTCTCGCACTAGTATTACACCGGTACAAATATGAATGTCCGCATTGGGTCGAAAGCGGACATTCAATCCATTTCTAGTCGGGCTTAGACACAAGCTCAGTCCTAGCTTCTCTAGCTTCAATAACTTTGAAACCCGCATCCTTAACTGCATTTTTCACATCATTTTCGTTCAGGTTCTTTCCTTCTTTCAATGTGACCGTGACAGTACCTTTTGTCAGGCTTATATCAACAGAGTCCACAGCATCCAATTTCTCGAATTGACTCTCAACTGTAGCTGCACAGGATGGGCAAGTCATTCCGTCAATCTTCACGGTCAATTTTTTTTCATCAGTAAAGGCCATAGTTGCAAACATCAACATGGAGGCAATAATAAGTTTTTTCATGCTGGCTCCTTTACTTCACAGGCTGGGCAAGATGCGGATTTCCGAAGTTTCAAGTTCCAAATACAAACAGCAATGATTCCAGCTATCCCGCCATACATTAAGACTTGATTGATAACAGAACCCAAGTACACGTAGCGGCCAACATATAAGGTAATCCCCATCAATATCCCACCAATCAATGGCCACACATTTCTGTGTTCTTTCAAATAGGACCAAAGAAGACCACTAATTGCAACAGCTAAAAATATAAAGAGAACAGGACGCAACACAGATTCTTGTACTATGAATCCAAGTCCAATTGAAGCTAGAAAGGCACCAATAGCTGGAATACAAACTGGACATAGCCCGACGGTTAGGGCTGCACCGAAGGAACCAATCCCTGAAAGAAAACCATTTTTTTTATTGCTACTTACTGCTGTGCCGAGTTTGTTCTTTAGTTCATCAATGCTAGGAACTTCAAGGGAACATCCACCCCTTCCTTGAACCGTTGCACAACCAAAAATGACATTGTTACCTTGAAGAATTGTAGGTGATGAGTAGTTTCTAAAGATGCTGTTTTCAGGTAAATCACCTTGATTGACATCATCAAAGTCAATACCAATAGTTTTTAATGCTGTCCTTGTCTTGTCAGCATTTGGGCATCCTTCAAAATAGATAAATTTTACTTCAGCCAATTTATACTTCCATTTTTTCCAGGATTGGACACTGGTTTGAAATAACACGGTTCTCACAATTACCAATTAGACCTCTAAACGTCTTCTCTAGTTTCTTCAAGTGAGCAATCTTATTTTGAATATCTTTCAGTTTTTCGGTTGTTTTTTTCCTGACACGGTCACAGGTTTGAACAGACTGCACCCGTAGTTCTAAGAATTCCTTAATTTCTTTCAGGCTAAAGCCCAATTCTTTGGCTTGAATAATGAAATTCAAACGTTTTACCCCTTCCTTGTCATAGATACGGTAACCTGCTTCGGTCCTTGAGGCCGGTTTCAAGATACCTTGCCTATCATAGAAACGCACAGTTTGAATGTTAACGTTTGCCACCTTTGCCAACTGTCCAGCCGTATATGATTTCCTATTGGTATTTACCATGTAAACAGTATAAACCCTATATATAGGTATAGGGTCACGAGCAAAATAACTCATGTAATTGCACTACGCTTACAACTCAAAATAAAGTATTGACCCTATACGCTGTATAGCCCTTATGGTGGCGCTGTAACAATTATAGGAGATCAAAATGGCTAAAAGAAAAGTTGAAGTTTTCACAAGCGGTTGTCCACTATGTGAACCAGTTATTGAACTGGTAAACAAGGTAGCGAGTCCATCATGTGAAGTTATCATTTATGATTTGAACAAAGGTAGTAACGACAATGTTGGTCGTGAGAAAGCTAAAGAATATGGTGTGACCAGGGTTCCGTCTGTTGCTGTGGATGCAAAGCTATTAGAGTGCTGCAAGATTGGAACTGTTAGTGAGCAAACATTGCGTGATGAGGGTGTAGGCCAACTTTAGCTTTTAGTTAATAGCTCACCTTTATTGAGTCGAAAGTGGTCATTCACTGATTTTCCTTCTGGAAAATTTTTTCGCAAAATTGAGAAAAGCAAAGAGGAGAGAGTACCTAGTTTAGGGGGAATAGCCTAATCCAAGGCTAGGTGTACCCCGCCCACCAACATTGAAAACTATTGTTAGTTAGTTGAGTGTCTGCTTTGTGCCAAAAGGGAGCATTCAAAGTTAGGTTCAAAAGCGCTGAGTTAACGTCCCAATAACCAGAAAGAAAAGCCGATGCACCGGACAAACACACTAATCGCAAAAGCATCGGCTAATTGAGCCATTAGTTCGGGATTCTGTGTGTTGTAGTTAGAAAATCCTCCTTGCCAGTAGCCCTACCCAAGGTCTCATGATCGGGTTCAATGTCGCCCATCCTTTTGCTTAGAACATAACAAAATGACAAATACAACTGCTATAAGAATCGTCATTAAGTCCATAATTACCTCCTTTATGGATTGAGATGTTCAAGAAAATGACCAATTTGATCATGTGCCTCCGTATCACTTCTCTCATTCTGGTCAGTAAACACCTTCAAAAACATCTCTATAGTCTCAAAGAATATTACCCATTGATGGTTTTACATGTCCGTTATATTTATTAGATATTGGCTGAAATCAAAAGTTCCTGCGCTGGACTTCAATTCTGATGTGTAGGAACATATATACAAAGCCGTCTAATTGATATTCTCTTTTGTTCAGCCAACCTGGTGCTTGACGTCCTCTATAGTTACCTATTTATTAAGAAAATCCACGAACTCGAAAATGTATTGCATTTCTACACATAGTTGTCCATATTCTCAACTATGAGCAAAAGTGTTAAAAAGAAAACCATTGCATACCCTCTTCGTTATGCCTCATAGAAAATGCTCTAAATGTAAGAGATAGGAAGTAGGCTTGAAATCCTCAAACCCTACAAGGAGCTAGAAACTGCGGCTTGAATATCCACAAGGGAAAAAGAAAATGATACTTATACCGCTAACACAAAAAAACGGCGCAGAAATTATAGTAAATATGGAGAATATTGCTAGCTTTTTCCCTTCCAAACGTGGAACAATTCTACGCCTTAATGGAACATCCCCTTCTACTGTAGAGATCAAAGAAGATCTAGAGGAAGTCATAAAACGAATAAATAACATCACTCATCAAAAAATTGAACGATTTAAGTAATTTATTATATTCTGCATTATGGAAGAAATACTAAAAGCGATTGTTCCTGTAATTGGTATTACTCTCTACGCTTTCCTATGCGAGCCGCAAATTTAATTTAACAGGCACAACTAACCATTGATTTTTCTTAGTATTTTTTTCTCGACATACTTAGCTTGTTTAAACTTGTCTTCATCTTTCTGCTTTCAGCATTAGTCATCTGCTTCATGCCCTTTTTCACGCCCTTCATTGGCTTTGCCTCTCTTGGGGTTATCTGCCTTAATCGTCTTTTAGCCATGATTTCTCCTAACTATGATTATTAAGGGTTAATCGGAAAAGTACGTTTTCAAATGTTATATGAGCGCCCAATAAAAAAGGGATTTATGTAGTTGTTACCGGACTGCCATGTAACGGATGTAACGGGGTAATCTGTTTGGCTAACTCAAATGTTCGCTGTTTCAGCGTGGAAAGCAGGTTGTCATAGGCATCGGTATTGGTGAGGAGGCAGGCTGTGAGACCAGTCACCTCCCCGGACTCAATCTTGAGAGGGCCGTTGATAGATTAACTGCTCCAACACGGTGCAGTAGATTTTCCCTGCCTTATCGGTAAGGATTTCCTCAATGAGAGATTGCATTCCTTGAAAATCCGATCTCTGGTCAGCTCACAATATTTGGGCTCTTTCTCAAGACCAATGGCTTGCCGACCATGTCGAATCGCTTCTATCATAGTAGTGCCCGATCCGACAAACGGATCAAACACCGTGTCCCCGATAAACGAGAATATCTTGATGCAGCGTTTCGGCAGTTCTCTTGGAAATGGGGCCTCATGACCAATCCGTTTCCTGCTCTCTCCATTGAATGACCATGACCCCAACGACCATTCCTTAAATTCCTCGGCGCTAATATCGTTGTTTCCAGGGCGCTCACGTTTCCACGTATCTTTATAGAGCACAATAATGGTTTCCACAGGGGCAATGACATGAGGGGCGCTGGCTGACTTCCAACTCCCCCATGCCGTGTGACGGGATATATTGCCTTCATTCCACAGAATAGTCGCATGATAGCACCACCCGGCCTCCATTGCTAATCGCGTGATGTCTGCTGAAAGCGGTTGCTTGCCATTCTTGTTTTTATCCAGCGAGACATTGACGCATAAGCGACCGGTCGATTTCGTCCAATGAAAACAATTCGTCAGCCACTGTTTAGAAAAGTTCAAATAGGCGTCGTAGGGCAATGAATCATCTTGTTGGGCACCAGAATATGCTTTGCCAACGTTATAGGGGGGAGAGGTCACAATTAAATCCACGCTTTCTCTCGTGATCGAAGCACGGAGTGTGGCGTCTCCCTGGATCAAGCGGTGAACGAGTGGGGAGTGAGCAAAAAGCACATCCACAGCCGAATCCAAGAGGCCGGTCCCTACGGCGCTCATTGGACAAGCCCCTGATACGTTAAGCGTTTGCCAATGGCCGCATCACAGACGCTTTCAATGCGGTGCATGGTCTCCCGGCCACAACGTCCTTCATTGAGCCTGAACGAAAATTCATGAATATAACGCGATAAATGCTTGACGGATACTTGATGGAATGTGCCGTTCAGTCCACGTTTTAAGACCGCCCAAACGCTCTCAATGCCATTTGTGTGCGCCATGCCCTTCACATATTCATTCGCCGAATGGTTTACGGCTTGGTGCTGATAGCCTTTACGCTCAATGCCTCGATAGGCGGCATGGTCATCCGTATAGAGCGTGCTGCCTATTTCTATCGCCTCTTGAATCTCCGTCCACAGCGTAAGCCGATCCGTCGCAGGCACTGGCAGGGCCACGGTCTTGCCACCACGCTCCCTCATGCCGAGGACGGGTTGTTTGCCAACTGTCCCGGCTTTCGGTTTATCCCCTTTCTTCCAGTGCTTGTTCCGTTCTTTCCCGCCCACATACGTTTCGTCGATTTCTACGATTCCTGAGAGACGGGTAAGATCGCCACGGCAAGCCTCTCGAATCCGATGCAACGCAAACCAGGCGGACTTATACGTGACCCCAATTTCTTTGCTTAATTGCATAGCGCTAATGCTCTTTCGAGAAGTCATGACGGTGTAAATGGCATAGAGCCATTTGTGAAGTCGAATGTGTGATTTTTCAAAAATGGAACCGGTCCGAACACTAAAATGCTTGCCGCATCCTCGACAGTCATACATCCCTTTTCGTTTTCCCGATCTTGTATAGACCGATAGGCTTTGACATGTCGGGCAAGACACACCATATTTCCAGCGACGATCCTCAAGGTACTGTCGTGCGGTTTCCTTGTCAGGAAACATTTCCATCAACTGGTAGACACTGATTGCAGTATTGATCTTATAAGGCATGGCATCCTCCTCTCATGATAAGAGAATTATACCACAATATTTTCCGGTGTAAAGTATATAGTTCCCATTTTTATCATAGTTAAAGGCCGGGGTTAAACCGCATTGTAAGAGATTAAGAAGCAGATTGAGTAATAAGGTTAATTTTATGAACGAACTTGCATTAGCCAGAGTAATCCACTTGCTAGGAGTAGTCTTGTGGATCGGTGGTGTAGCGATGATCACCACCATTTTGCTCCCTGCCATCGCAAAAATGCAGTTTGCAGCGGAGAAAATAGAGTTTTTTAACACATCGAAAACCGCTTCGCTACCCAGGCGCGCCTTACCACACTGATTACTGGCTTGAGTGGTTTTTATATGGTGCACATACTCGATGCCTGGAGCCGCTTTACCGAACTACGATTCTGGTGGATGCATGCCATCGTCATAGTGTGGCTGCTTTTTATGCTGATGCTATACGTTTTGGAGCCACTGGTATTGCATAGGCAGGTTAAAAACCAGGCACATCGGGACCCAAATAAAATTTTTACAATGATTCAGCTAACACACTGGGCATTACTGAGCTTGAGCCTTATTGCTGTAATCGGTGCGACAGCAGTTAGTCATGGATGGATGCTATCTAGGAGTTGAATATGAGCTACGTGGCACTAAAAATAATTCACGTTACCAGTGTAATATTCAGTTACATACTATTTACCCTGCGCGTGGTATGGATGATGCAGGACTCCCCTATACTGCAACGGCGCTGGGTAAAAATTCTGCCTCATGTGATAGATACTGTACTACTGGTAAGTGCTGTTAGACTCGCCACCATGATTCAGCAATATCCGGGAATAAACACATGGCTTAGTGCCAAGATTGGAGGGTTATTGCTCTACATAACCCTTGGACTAATAGCGCTAAGGTTCGGAAAGACACGAAGAACAAAGACCATCTCATGGATTACGGCCCAGATCGTGTTTTTCTATATAGTGCTGGTCGCTCTGACTAAGAATCCTAGAGTGTTTTATTAAGTGATACTTAGAATACAATATAATATACAGCTAGTTACATAGTAATTATTTTGTCTGTATTTTCTTTATTTAAGCTATGTAACCACTATGTAACCACGTTTACTCAATATAGCAGTGTTTTAGAAAGTATTAAATAATCAGAAAACATGGTCGTAATGAAATTTTCATAGATGAATTGAAGTAAACGATATGAAAAAGCGACTATTAACTTTAGTGCTGGCTGTTGTAAGTAGTAGCGCGATGGCGGAGTGGGTTTATATTGGTGGGAATGACAGATTCACCCTCTACTCCGACCCCACCACCATTAGCGAGTCTGGCAACATGGTAAAATGTTGCGTCTAACTGACTTCAAGACGGCGCAGGGAAACGTTGGTGAGCATTACATGTCAACGAAGAGGCAAGATGAATACAACTGCGTGAAAGAGCAACGTCGAATAATTTTCATAACTGCCCACTCTGAAAATATGGGAGAGGGTTATGTAATTATGAGAGTAGTAAATAAACCTGGTGACTGGAAATCAATCTCGCCCGGCAGCCAAGGTGAAGCAGTGTGGGAATTCGCCTGTGGGAAGAAAAGGGTGTAAGGTGCATATTCCTTAGTAGGCGGAAACTATGAAAACCATTTCTGAATGTCTGCTTTGTGCCAAAAGCGGACATTCATAAAATCAATATTTGAACTAATCGTTCATATTAAAACTAAATCCTTCTAACCAACACAGAGAAATTATTCCACCAAAATCTATTTCGTTGCGCTGGATGCTTTCAGTATTGTCGTGATATGCGGTTGTCTGGCAAGTTTCTCAGCTGTTACACCATGAATATTTTTAAGGTTGAGATTAGCGCCCTTATCTATCAAAGTCAGCACGATCTCCGTATATCCATACTGAGACGCTTTCATCAAAGCTGTATAACCTTTTTTTGTTTGGTGATCAATCTTGGCACCATTGTCCAGTAGATCCTTCACGATCTCGCCGTGCCCGCCTTCAGATGCTAACACCAGAGCTGTTGTGACAGCATTTTTAGTTTGGTGATTGACCTCTGCACCCTTATCTAGCAGAGCCTTCACGATCTTGCTGTGACCGCCCTGAGACGCAAACACCAAAGCTGTAAAGCCATCTCTTGTTTGTTGATCGACCTTTGCGTCCTTTTTCAGCAGAGCATCCACGGTCCCCGTATTCCCATGCAAAGCCGCAAATATCAGGGCTGTAAAGCTGCCTTTTGCTTCATGATTAACTTCTGCCCCCTTGGCTAGCAGAGCATCTACGATCACCGTATGCCCTTTCAATGATGCCAGCATCAAGGATGTGAAGCCTTTTTTTGGTCGAAGATTGACCTTTGCACCATTGTCCAGCAGAACTTTCACAACTTCCATATGTCCTTCGCCCGAAGATGCCATCAAGGGAGTTTTTCCTTTACTACCTATCTGGTTGATATTGACTCCTTTCATGAGCAAAGAATGAACCTTTAGAAGATTTCCAGTTTGAGCAGCTTGTACTAAGTCATCTCCTTCGTTTGCGTAAGAAGTGGTTGGGAAGGTAATTAAACTCAAAGCCAGAATCACCCATGTAAACAAAAGTGCCCTACTATTCTTTTGTTTTACGAAAAGTATGCTTTGTATATGAAAATATCCTGAGTTTGCTTCATTCACACTGAACAACCGTGTATTGAGTTTTCCTTGAATGTGCTTCATATTTTTATAGTGTAAAAAGTAAGACGAACCACTACCCTAGTATTATACATTTGTAGTAGCTCGAATAATTTGATGTAGAAATCGTGAAGCGCCAACTCAATGAAGGAATTTAGTCATTCGCTGCATGATCTAAGAATATGCTCAGACAGATTTTAAATGCCCATTTTTGACACAAAGCGGACGCTCAGATTAAAAAATATTTGTCCTTATAATTTTTCTTTATTATTGAACTTAGCAGGGCATTCTGTATCCAAAAAAACGTAAAGAGGTTACTATGAAAATCCTTCTAATCGCAATTCTTAGCGTTTCTGGTGTTTTATTTGCAGGTCCACCCATACTTGTTGATCCGCAAACGGGGAAGTACCTCGGTACTTTATCTAACAATCGCTACGATCAAGATTCAGTGAGTAATCCGTTTGGGAAGTATGGTTCGCCGTACTCGCAAGATTCTATAAATAACCCAGTTGGAGAATACGGATCGCCTTATAGCGACAAGAGCATTAATAACCCCTATGCTACGCATCCACCCATTATTATTGATACGGATTGATACGGATGAATATAATTACTAAGAGCCACGATAACCAGGCATTAGCCCACAGGAGAAAGCAATATGAATGATATTATGTCTATCAAGGGAAGTAAAATAACGGACGTTAAGCTGACGAAAGGCTTAAATGAAAAAAAAGACTCTTACGACTGTTTACAGCTTACGCTGGATGACGGGCGTGAGATAGCGTTTTCCTCTACAGACGTTGAACAAGATTCAACTTCCTGCCATTGGCACATCCACCCTGTAGAATACACCATAATTACACCATAAAATGAAAGTCCAGCTATTTGAAGATTCTGAAATCTGCCAAAATTAAAGTCAATGTAAGGGTAGGTACTTCTTTGATAAGGGAACTATATACTTTACACCGGAAAATATTGTGGTATAATTCTCTTATCATGAGAGGAGGATGCCATGCCTTATAAGATCAATACTGCAATCAGTGTCTGCCAGTTGATGGAAATGTTTCCTGACGAGGAAACCGCACGACAGTACCTTGAGGATCGTCGCTGGAAATATGGTGTGTCTTGCCCGACATGTCAAAGCCTATCGGTCTATACAAGATCGGGAAAACGAAAAGGGATGTATGACTGTCGAGGATGCGGCAAGCATTTTAGTGTTCGGACCGGTTCCATTTTTGAAAAATCACACATTCGACTTCACAAATGGCTCTATGCCATTTACACCGTCATGACTTCTCGAAAGAGCATTAGCGCTATGCAATTAAGCAAAGAAATTGGGGTCACGTATAAGTCCGCCTGGTTTGCGTTGCATCGGATTCGAGAGGCTTGCCGTGGCGATCTTACCCGTCTCTCAGGAATCGTAGAAATCGACGAAACGTATGTGGGCGGGAAAGAACGGAACAAGCACTGGAAGAAAGGGGATAAACCGAAAGCCGGGACAGTTGGCAAACAACCCGTCCTCGGCATGAGGGAGCGTGGTGGCAAGACCGTGGCCCTGCCAGTGCCTGCGACGGATCGGCTTACGCTGTGGACGGAGATTCAAGAGGCGATAGAAATAGGCAGCACGCTCTATACGGATGACCATGCCGCCTATCGAGGCATTGAGCGTAAAGGCTATCAGCACCAAGCCGTAAACCATTGGCATTGAGAGCGTTTGGGCGGTCTTAAAACGTGGACTGAACGGCACATTCCATCAAGTATCCGTCAAGCATTTATCGCGTTATATTCATGAATTTTCGTTCAGGCTCAATGAAGGACGTTGTGGCCGGGAGACCATGCACCGCATTGAAAGCGTCTGTGATGCGGCCATTGGCAAACGCTTAACGTATCAGGGGCTTGTCCAATGAGCGCCGTAGGGACCGGCCTCTTGGATTCGGCTGTGGATGTGCTTTTTGCTCACTCCCCACTCGTTCACCGCTTGATCCAGGGAGACGCCACACTCCGTGCTTCGATCACGAGAGAAAGCGTGGATTTAATTGTGACCTCTCCCCCCTATAACGTTGGCAAAGCATATTCTGGTGCCCAACAAGATGATTCATTGCCCTACGACGCCTATTTGAACTTTTCTAAACAGTGGCTGACGAATTGTTTTCATTGGACGAAATCGACCGGTCGCTTATGCGTCAATGTCTCGCTGGATAAAAACAAGAATGGCAAGCAACCGCTTTCAGCAGACATCACGCGATTAGCAATGGAGGCCGGGTGGTGCTATCATGCGACTATTCTGTGGAATGAAGGCAATATCTCCCGTCGCACGGCATGGGGGAGTTGGAAGTCAGCCAGCGCCCCTCATGTCATTGCCCCTGTGGAAACCATTATTGTGCTCTATAAAGATACGTGGAAACGTGAGCGCCCTGGAAACAACGATATTAGCGCCGAGGAATTTAAGGAATGGTCGTTGGGGTCATGGTCATTCAATGGAGAGAGCAGGAAACGGATTGGTCATGAGGCCCCATTTCCAAGAGAACTGCCGAAACGCTGCATCAAGATATTCTCGTTTATCGGGGACACGGTGTTTGATCCGTTTGTCGGATCGGGCACTACTATGATAGAAGCGATTCGACATGGTCGGCAAGCCATTGGTCTTGAGAAAGAGCCCAAATATTGTGAGCTGACCAGAGATCGGATTTTCAAGGAATGCAATCTCTCATTGAGGAAATCCTTACCGATAAGGCAGGGAAAATCTACTGCGCCGTGTTGGAGCAGTTAATCTATCAACGGCCCTCTCAAGATTGAGTCCGGGGAGGTGACTGGTCTCACAGCCTGCCTCCTCGCCAATACCGATGCCTATGACAACCTGCTTTCCACGCTGAAACAGCGAACATTTGAGTTAGCCAAACAGATTACCCCGTTACATCCGTTACATGGCAGTCCGGTAACAACTACATAAATCCCATAAAAATGACATCAAGCATTCAAGGCAATTTTAATCTGGCGACAATAAGTCCATGTCCAGAATAGTTGAATGCCAGGTGTCGTATTTCCAGATAGTCCTGTGTCAATGTCGGTTAATTATATTGCTGCCGTTCTTCGACAAGTAGGAGGATTCATTAATCGGTAGCGTAGCCAATATTAGTGGGTGCAAGTTTCGTCCCTTAGGTAAATACCACTGAGCTGATAATGCCGCTATGCGTAAGCGTGTAAGCGAAAGGGATAGTAATGATGGAATAGAGTTTGAGTTGTAACTTTAAACTCCAATGTCATTACCAAATGTTTCATTACGCATCTTAGCCTGAGATATGTTGCTGTCAGGCGGAACGCTTCGTGTGAGCCAAACATTGCCGCCAATAGTTGAACCGCGACCAATAGTAATACGCCCTAGGAGGGTAGCATTTGCATAGATAATTACGTCATCTTCAATAATGGGATGTCGTGGAATGTTCTTCACCAGCGCACCATTTTCGTCTACTGGAAAACGTTTTGCACCTAGAGTTACAGCTTGGTATAACCGCACGTTTTTGCCAATAATAGTAGTTTCGCCTATGACTACACCAGTACCGTGATCGATAAAAAAACTACCGCCAATCTGTGCGCCTGGATGAATTTCGATACCTGTGGTCGAATGTGCGATTTCAGAAATCATACGAGCGATTAACGGAGTACCCAAACAATGTAACTCATGAGCGAGACGATAGTACATGATGGCAGTAATCCCTGGGTAGCAAACAAGCACCTCGTCGACATTGTGGGCAGCTGGATCACCTTCGTAGGCTGCACAAATATCGTAATCTAGCAAGTTTCGTATGCTTGGTAATAGTTTTGCAAATGTATGAATAATCGTAGTTGCCTGATCGTGTGTTGTGTCACTACTAGTTTCATGCCCGGAAGCATAATTTAACTCACGAAGTACTTGCGCCAGTAGTTCTCGTAGTGTCTCATCCAGCGTTTGCTGAACATAATGATCAATGTCTTCGTCGGTGAATTCCGAAGAACCTAAGCGGTTGGGAAACAATACAGCGGCCAATCCGCCAACAATGTTTGCAAGTATCTTGCGCGAGGGAAGCTTAGGAGGTCGCTTGAGTCGCTGTCTGTTTTCTAGTGATGCCACGCGTAAAGCGCGCAAGTCAGCAACGATTACGTCTATCTCCAAATGCGTTTCCTTTAGTGAGGAAAGGGTCGATTTTCTGTGTTTTGACATTATATTACGAGCTCCTGAGTATCAAACATTTCTGCGAAGCGAGTTGAGCTTAATTAACGTACGCAAGAATCAGGCAGAATACAATAACAATTTGCCTGTTTTCTCCATGGGATTAACGTAACGCAATAGCTAGACAGCACATTTAGAGAAATGCTTTGTCACTACTTTGTTGTTCGCCTTAAATCGTAAAACAATTTCTATTGTCGTTTTAGATTAGTACTTTTAGATTAGTGCGTCAGGTGTCGCGTAATTTTAGAAGGCATTTACTTGTCGTTAACCGACACTCACCGACACTCGAGTTCTTAGGTGCTCAAGACGGGGTGGAAAAGGTTAGTTATAATAGATAGCTTTCTGCCGGCATGCCCATCATTTACCTGATTATATAACGATAAAATTATGATGTTACAGGTTAGAACGAAAAACAATCAATTAAATTAAGAAGGAATCTCCTAAATGAAATTTAACCAGATGAATAGAATGGCCAATTGGGTATGGTTGATGTCGGCAGCATTTATCATGGGCCTTATTGCTTGTAGTGATGGCAACGAATCTAAACATGCAACAGGTCAGACTACGGGGAAATTGACTGATGCTTCAGCAGTCAGTGGCGTAACTTACTCGACCTCTTCTAAGATGGCAGGAATTACGGATGCGAGTGGTATTTACAACTATAATCACGGAGATATGGTTGAATTCAAGCTTGGTAGTTTGATTCTCGGGAATGTAAAAGCGGCAGCAATTGTGACACCGATAGACTTGGCAGGAGATAATAATACTCGGCTACAAAACTTGCTTGTTTTGTTACAGTCCCTAGATTCGGATAACGATCCTGGAAATGGCATTTCCATCCCGGCTAATGCTGCTGATGCTGTAAGTGCTTCAATCAATCTTGACAGCGATCCAACTGCATTCGTAACCTCACCTGCACTGCAAAGTGTAAGGCAGACAGGGGGCATTGCTGGGGAGGTCAAGACGGTAGCGGAAGCCAAGGCTCACTTTCTTACCCAGGCCATGAGCTTGCTTAGTACTGATGTTTGGGTCAAGCACGATGATAGAACAGCCACTGTAGTTCGTATGTCAGTTTCTAATCCAGGAGAGTATTTGTTCGGGGAAGCTACGCCAGATGATCCCTGCGATATTAATCTTGTATGTGGCAGCAAGACGATCAGCAGGGCCGGCGTAGAATACGGGGAAGGAAGTGTGCCCGAGTTTGATACAAGAGGGTTCAAGTTTATTGGCGCACCGACGATTGATACTAATCTTCAGGCTGGGTTATCGCACTTACGGCCAGACTGGAGAATTTATACTGATGGTTTTGAATTGATTACAACGGATATTGTAGTGGCACCAAGGGAGAGGGAACAGAGTAGTCTCTTTGGGGAATTATTTCACATTGCTAAACCTCTTAAACTAAGTTCTTCTAAAGAGCCTATTAAGACGATGATTAAGGAGGTTCGTTTTTCTAAAATGGATAATATTTCCTCCGGAATTGTCGGAGCTTGGGTACTTGACAAGGCTGCAATCAAAACACAGACTTTTTTATTCTTTTCTAACGGAAAGTACTTAATGGTTGATCCCATAGGAGATTTGAACCGTGAGGGGCATGAAAGTTGTGGCGACCCGGGCATTGAATTTTCTTCTTATGTCCACGATGCAACTACGAACAAATTGAAACTAAAAGGGTTCACATATAACACTAATGGATGTGCAGGTTTTTCTGACAACGATCCGACCACATTTGGAGTTGACGCAGACGGCAATATAGCAACATTAGAAACAAAGAGTGGCTCCTCATATATATTACACCGTGTCTCAAAAGGTAATCTCTGATAATTGTCCGCACGTAGAATCTCTAAGTGAAAGGAGATTTATTTGTGAGGATCAGTCCTAAGGTGTGTTGTGAAATTACTTGATCTCCCTGCTGTTAGGACAGCACAGGGCGTGGTACGGCTACCAGGCTCGAAGAGTATTTCTAACCGTATTTTGCTACTTGCTGCATTGGCGCATGGTATTACTCATGTGCGCGATCTACTTATCTCCGATGATACGGCATGTATGCTTGATGCACTTAGGGCGCTTGGCGTGCCTATCACCCAAACCGGTGATAACGATTATCGTGTGCAGGGTGTAGGTGGGCAGTTCCCAGTAAACGAGGTAGATTTGTTTCTGGGTAATGCCGGAACGGCTTTCCGTCCCTTAACGGCTGTGTTGGCTTTGGTGCAGGGACATTATCGGCTTTTTGGTGTATCGCGCATGCATCAGCGCCCTATTGGAGATCTGGTAGATACGCTTAGGCAACTTGGCGCAGATATCATCTATCTTGGCAATGAGGGTTTCCCGCCACTGGAAATAAAGGCTGCTAAAATTCATGTGAGTCCAGTAGAGGTGAGAGGTGATGTCTCCAGTCAGTATCTGACCAGTTTACTGATCGCCTCACCGCTGATAGGTGAAATGCTGACCATTGAGGTGATTGGGAAGCTAATTTCGCGACCATACGTCGAACTAACTTTAGCGATGATGGAACGTTTTGGAGTACAAGTTGAGCAAGATGGATGGCGACATTTCACGCTACGCGATAGGCAGCACTATTACAGTCCCGGCGAAGTTTTTGTAGAAGGCGATGCATCATCGGCATCTTATTTTCTTGCTGCTGGAGCGATTGGTGGTGGTCCAGTCCGAGTCGAAGGGATAGGTCGTGGCAGCTTTCAGGGGGATGTGCGTTTTATTGAGGTGTTGGAGAAAATGGGAGCACGTATTTCACAAGGGGATAACTGGATTGAAGTACGCGCACCGCAATCTAAACATCTTAAAGCAATTAACATTGACTGTAATAATATTCCCGATGCTGCTATGACACTTGCAGTAGTCGCGTTGTTTGCTGATGGTGTGACCACACTTACGAATATTGCAAGTTGGAGGGTTAAGGAAACCGATCGCCTTGCAGCAATGGCGAAGGAGTTACGTAAATTAGGCGCGGAGGTAGATGAGGGATTGGACTTTCTGCGCATTATGCCGCCACTTGGTGTAAGCCTTATTCCACATATAGCAATTGATACTTACGATGATCACCGTATGGCCATGTGTTTTTCATTAGTGTCATTGGGTACCTCAGTACGTATCAATGATCCGGACTGTGTGTCCAAAACTTTTCCCGATTTTTTTGAAAAGTTTGCAGAAATAGTCAGGCTCTGAATTGGTATAATCTTCTTGTATGTAAGAGGTTTATTAAGGTTTTTCATGGGTATTAATAGTATTCCAGTAATAGCGATTGATGGCCCGTCCGCATCTGGTAAAGGCACAGTTGTACAACGGGTTTCAGGAAGTTTGGGATTTCATTATCTCAATAGTGGTACGCTCTATCGCTTAGTAGCGCTGGTAGCAACGCGAACAGGAGTTGATTTAGCTGATGAAGAAGTACTAGCTACCATAGCTGTACACCTTAATGTCACCTTTGAAGATACAGAAATTCGACTAGGAGGCGAAGATGTTGCCAATATAATTCGCACTGAGACATGCGGTAACGGGGCTTCCAAGATTGCTACACATTCGCAAGTTAGAAAGGCACTGCTGGGTCGTCAGCGTGCATTTCGCCGAAATCCTGGACTAGTGGCTGAGGGTCGTGATATGTGCTCTGTGGTGTTTCCTGATGCCACTCTCAAGATATTTCTTGTCGCCAGTACTGAATCGCGCGCACAACGTCGTTATAAACAGTTGATGGAAAAAGGGGCAGATGTTAATATCACTACTATTTTGCAAGATATCAGGGAGCGCGATGCGCGCGATAGTAGTCGTAGTGTGGCGCCCTTAAAACAGGGTACAGATTCAAGTTTCATTGATACAACCTTGCTGAATATTACTGAAGTCGTAAACGAGATACTAAGACGGTACACTGAAATTTGTGGTAAAAATGTCTGATACAATAGACAGTTATCATATAGCTTTCCTTAGGTCAAGAAGGGAGAGTCTGGGCCGCGTGTCCGAGTAATTTTATTAACTTACTAGCCCCGTCAGATGTTTGTCTGGATGGGATTAAAAACAGGTTTTTACAATGATTGCTGCTTCTCCCGTAACTGATCCATCAGAAAGTTTTGCAACACTATTTGAGGAAAGCCTCTCACGTCAGGAAATGCGCATCGGCGAGCTGATTACTGCCGAGGTTATCCGGATTGACTTCAATATCGTTGTAGTAAATGCAGGGTTAAAATCTGAAAGTTTTATTCCAGTCGAAGAATTTAAGGATGACAAAGGTGAAATCGAGGTCAAGCCTGGAGATTTTATTAGTGTTGCCATCGAGGCTCTTGAGGATGGGCATGGTGAAACCCGTTTGTCACGTGACAAAGCCAAACGCTTAACGGCATGGCACGATTTGGAAGCGGCTATGGAAAGCGGTACTATTGTGTGTGGCATGGTGAGCGGCAAGGTTAAAGGTGGTTTGACCGCAATGATTAACGGCATTCGAGCTTTTTTGCCCGGTTCGTTGGTAGATATTCGTCCAGTCAAGGACACTACGCCGTATGAAAACAAGGAAATGGAATTCAAGGTCATCAAGCTTGACCGCAAACGTAACAACGTGGTGGTTTCACGTCGTGCTGTGTTAGAAACAAGTCAGGGCGAAGATCGACAATTGTTACTAGCAAATTTGCAAGAAGGGTCAGTGGTCAAAGGGGTCGTCAAGAATATTACTGATTATGGCGTGTTCGTGGATTTAGGTGGTATAGATGGCCTACTGCATATCACAGATCTTGCATGGCGGCGAGTAAAGCATCCTTCTGAGATGATTAGTGTCGGTGACGAAGTCACAGCTAAAGTACTTAAATTCGATCAGGAAAAGAACCGTGTTTCATTGGGAATGAAACAATTGAACGAGGATCCGTGGGTAGGGCTCTCCCGGCGTTTCCCGCAGAGTACCCGTCTGTTTGGCAAGGTGAGTAACCTGACTGATTATGGTGCATTCGTTGAAATTGAACAGGGTATTGAAGGGCTGGTGCACGTGTCTGAGATGGATTGGACTAACAAGAATGTGTATCCTTCAAAGATGGTGCAGCTGGGTGATGAGGTAGAAGTAATGATTTTGGAAATAGATGAAGAACGTCGTCGCATTTCGCTTGGTATGAAGCAGTGCAAGTCTAATCCTTGGAACGATTTTGCTGTTAATCATAAGAAAAACGATAAAGTGCGTGGACAAATCAAATCTATTACAGATTTTGGAGTGTTTATTGGACTGCAGGGTGGAATAGATGGACTAGTGCATTTGTCTGATCTTTCTTGGAGCCAGTCGGGTGAAGTCGCGGTGCGTAACTACAAGAAGAGTGATGAAGTGGAGGCGATGGTGTTATCTATTGACGTCGAACGTGAACGTATTTCACTGGGTATTAAGCAGATGGAGAGCGATCCGTTTAATAGCTTTGTTTCGGTGAACGACAAGAATAGTGTTGTCAAAGGCACAGTCAAATCGATCGATGCCAAGGGCGCGGTAGTTGCACTGGATAATGATGTAGAGGGCTATCTACGGGCATCCGAGATGTCGCGTGACCGAGTTGAGGATATTCGTACTCACTTGAAGGAGGGTGACGTGGTTGAAGTGATGATTATCAACGTTGATCGTAAGAATCGTGGCATCAACCTTTCTATAAAAGCTAAAGATTTGGCAGAAGAATCCGATGCAATACATAAGGTCGCGATTGATAGTCCCACCAATGCCGGGACTACCAACTTAGGCGCTTTACTCAAGGCCAAGATGGATAACAAGAATACTGAAGAATAAGGGGTACTTATGACTAAATCTGAATTGATCTCCAGTCTTGCAGCCCGCTATCCGCAGTTGGTGGTTAAGGATGCCGAGCTTGCGGTTAAGATGATACTCGATGCCATGGCGATAAGCTTGTCGCAAGGGCAGCGCATTGAGATTCGCGGATTTGGAAGCTTTGGTTTGAACTACCGTCCACCACGTATAGGCCGTAATCCGAAATCTGGAGAGAAAGTGAACGTAGCAGAGAAATATGTGCCCCATTTTAAAGCTGGTAAGGAAATGCGCGAGCGAGTCGATCATAAGAACTGAAGAAAATTGTAGCAAATTAGATAAGCATAGCGGCGGCAGATCGTAAGATCATGCCGCCTTTTTTGTTTTTTTGTTGTACTAATTGTGTCAAGTCTGATCGGTAGTAAGCTTTCTAGGATACAGAGTACAGTAAGTTGGGGGAGGAGTTTCTTTTAAATCATGTCGTTCAACAATAAAGCGAAAAATAAATAACAGGATAAGGATTATGCGTTATCTGATAAGGTTGTTGTGGTCAGTTCTATTTTTGTTTTTGCTTAGTTTTGCTACGAAAAACACTGAAACAATAGTGCTCCGATATTATTTCAACTATGAATGGCAGACACCACTGATATTAGTACTGCTGTTTTTCCTTGCTTTTGGTGTAGCGATTGGTGTTTTGTCTTGTCTAGGCAAGCTATTTAAACAGAGGCACGAAATTATCACGCTCAGGAAAAATTGCTCTGTTACAGATGAGCACAAATGAAAACAGAAAGAATTGTATATTGAACTCCATATAATCCGTCCGCTGTATTTTATAAAGCTAGTTCATTACTTAATTATCGCCGATTGAATAAATGGAAATGATCGTATGAAAGACCCTCGTATCATAGTCGCACTTGATTTTTCTAGCGCAGAACAGGCGCTAATACTTGCGGATAAGCTTGATCCGATGTTGTGCCGGGTGAAAGTAGGCAAAGAACTTTTTACCGCTGCTGGACCACAGTTGGTCGAGAAACTTATGGAGAAAGGTTTTGAAGTTTTCCTTGATTTGAAATTTCATGACATTCCAAGTACTGTGGCAAAAGCGTGTAAGGCGGCGGCAAGTTTGGGCGTATGGATGACGAATGTTCATGCGCTAGGTGGAATAAAAATGCTGGCTGCAGCGAGGGATGCATTGCCGTCGGGAACGACCAAACTTATTGCTGTAACCCTACTTACAAGCATGGGGCCTGATGATCTGAATAGCATTGGCCTTAACGGAGAGCCGGTGTGTGTGGTGCAGAAATTAGCGTGCCTAGCGCGTAATTGTGGGTTAGACGGGATAGTATGCTCTGCGTTAGAGACTGCACGACTTAGACAAATTATGGGTACTAATTTCTGTTTGGTTACGCCGGGGATTCGTCCGGTTGATTCTTCTGTAGACGACCAAAAGCGGATAGCTACGCCGCGTAAGGCAATACAAAATGGTGCAGATTATCTAGTGATAGGCAGGCCCATCTCACAGACAATAGATCCATTGGCAATGTTGTTGCGATTGAACAATGAAATTGAAACACAATTAGCCATAGATTAGCCTTTAGTCTAGGCTATGGCTTAAGTATGTGATTAAATCTGACCATGACTCAGCTGCCATTTAAGCAGACTAGATAGGATAGTTTGGTCGCAAGAACTCCAGACACGCTAAGTCTTAATTCGGCTAGCACTGAGACAGAATTTATCAACTTCGAATTGGCTGCAAAGGAAGTGATTTTAAATCTCAAAATTTGGTTCTAGTAATTTCTGGAATAGTCATAGCGTTCGTTTTATATTACACGACAGAGATTATTGTCTCTTTCAGACCATGGTGCTGGTTATAGTTCATTAAATTTCGTGTCACCTCAGCAAAAAGATGCAGTTGTGACAGATCTGTTGTAATAAGGCTGAATTGTAACCAAAAGTTTCACATGCTACGTATCGACCATAGTGTTTTGTTGGTTGTACCGTTTCTTGATATAGATATTCTTTTGTATCCCATCAAAAGGCTGAGTTAAACTTGACATGGTGCGATAAACCCCATAGAATCTGTGGTCTTTTTGGTCGCTCTTGGGAGTATTAAGAAGCGCAGCAAAAATTGGCCATACTAGAGACTATTTATGTTTATATGGACGGCGATATCGCCGTCTTGGTTTTTTTAGGGAACTGTAATGCCGACAATTAGTCAGTTAGTACGTAAGCCTCGCCTAGCGAGGCATATAAAAAGCAAGGTTCCCGCACTGGGGAATAGCCCACAAAAGAGAGGAGTTTGTACCCGGGTCTATACCACTACGCCAAAAAAGCCAAACTCAGCTTTACGTAAGGTGGCGCGAGTTCGCTTAACCAATGGATTTGAGGTATCTAGTTACATTGGAGGCGAAGGTCACAATCTGCAAGAGCACTCAGTAGTATTAATCCGTGGGGGCCGTGTTAAAGATTTACCAGGCGTTCGCTACCATATGGTGCGAGGTAGTCTTGATACCGCTGGGGTGAAAGATCGCAAACAGAGTCGTTCCAAGTACGGGGCCAAAAAACCGAAAGCAGCCTGAGGCTAGTGGTTCGGGTTTGATTGTTTTTGGTGTTGGCTTAAAAAATACATAGATGGACGTTCGAGCTTATATTTAACGCTGAGGTTAGAGAAATGCCAAGACGGAGAGAAGTTCCGAAACGCGAAATTTTGCCGGATCCAAAATACCACAATACAGAAGTGGCAAAGTTCGTTAACGTTCTGATGACCCGTGGCAAGAAATCTGTTGCGGAGCGGATTATTTACGGTGCTATGAGTCAAATTCAGAAGAAAACTGGTAAAGATCCGGTGGAGATATTTACACAGGCATTATCTAATGTTCGTCCAATGGTAGAGGTAAAAAGCCGTCGTGTCGGTGGGGCTAATTACCAGATTCCAGTTGAGGTACGGTCGATTCGACGAAATGCTTTGGCTATGCGCTGGTTGCGCGAGGCCGCCCGAAAACGAAGTGAAAAATCAATGAATGCACGCCTTGCTGGGGAGCTGACTGAGGCAGCGGAAGGTCGTGGTGGTGCAGTTAAGAAGCGGGAAGAGGTTCACCGAATGGCAGAATCTAACAAGGCATTCGCTCATTACCGGTTTTGATAACGATTAACCGAAATATATCAAGGATAAACAGAAAAGAAGTTCGTTTTTGGCGCATAGAGAGATTGTCAAATAGTTGAAGATTGTCATTAATTATCTGTTCTTTACGTCATTGGCGCATTCTTGACATTAAGTCGGTTCAAAATATTAAGGCTTGAATACTTTGCCAAGAAAAACACCAATTGAGAGTTACCGGAATATCGGAATTATGGCGCATATAGATGCCGGGAAAACCACGACCACTGAACGCATTTTGTTTTATACGGGTATCTCTCACAAAATGGGTGAAGTGCATGATGGTGCGGCTATCATGGACTGGATGGAGCAAGAGCAGGAGCGTGGTATTACCATTACCTCAGCTGCCACCACCTGTTTCTGGAATGGTATGGACAACAACTATTCCGATCATCGTATTAATATCATCGATACTCCAGGCCACGTTGATTTTACTATTGAGGTAGAGCGCTCTCTGCGTGTGCTGGACGGAGCCTGCGCCGTATTTTGCGCAGTTGGCGGAGTGCAGCCTCAGACTGAAACTGTATGGCGTCAGGCTAATAAGTACAAGGTTCCACGTCTTGCTTTCGTCAATAAAATGGATCGTGCTGGCGCCAATTTTATACGTGTTTATGAACAGATGCAGGTTCGCCTAAAAGCTCATCCAGTACCCATTCAATTGCCCATCGGGGCAGAAGATAAATTTGAAGGTGTTATTGATCTGGTCAAGATGAAGGCTATTTACTGGGATGATTCAACCCGAGGAATGAAGTTCGAGGAACGCGATATCCCTGACAACCTGATAGAAAATGCCAAGTTATGGCGCGAGAAGATGTTAGAAACTGCCGCTGAGGCTAGCGAAGATTTGATGAACAAATATCTCGAAGAAGGCACCCTGCCTGTTGTCGACATCAAGAAAGGACTACGTATTCGTACCATTAATAATGAAATCGTACCGATGTTGTGCGGCTCGGCATTTAAGAACAAGGGTGTGCAGGCTATGCTGGACGCTGTAATTGATTACTTGCCTTCACCGGTTGACATCCGTGCTGTCAGTGGGGAGAAGGAGAGCGGTGGAATAGAAGAGCGTCATGCTAGCGACAACGAGCCGTTCGCTGGGTTAGCATTTAAAATTGCTACCGATCCTTTTGTTGGCCAGCTGATTTTCTTCCGTGTATATTCCGGCGTTGTTGCTACTGGAGATACTATTTACAACCCAATTAAAGAAAGGAAGGAACGGATTGGACGGTTGTTACAAATGCATGCTAACCAACGTGAAGAAATCAAGGAAGTGCGTGCTGGCGATATTGCTGCTGCAGTAGGTTTGAAGGAGGCCGTTACTGGGGATACATTGTGCGATCCTAGCAAGGTCATTACGTTAGAAAGAATGGTATTTCCGGAGCCAGTGATCCACGTTGCAGTGGAACCGAAAACAAAGGTTGATCAAGAAAAAATGGGTCTCGCACTAAATCGACTAGCACAGGAAGATCCATCTTTCCATGTGCGTACCGACGAGGAGTCCGGTCAAACTATCATATCTGGCATGGGTGAACTACATCTGGAAATCATTGTTGAGCGCATGAAGCGTGAGTTCAGCGTGGAAGCCAATGTAGGTGCACCACAAGTAGCTTATCGCGAGGCCATTAAGAAATTGGTGGAAGTTGAGGGCAAGTTCATCAAGCAATCCGGAGGGCGCGGCCAATACGGTCATGTTTGGCTCAAGATGGAGCCGCATGAGACTGGCAAAGGTTTTGAATTTGTTGACTCAATCAAAGGGGGTGCTGTGCCACGAGAATACATTCCATCGGTAGAGAAAGGTTTACGTGATACTCTGCCCAACGGTGTGTTGGCAGGTTTTCCTGTAGTAGATGTGAAAGTTACACTATTCGATGGTTCGTACCATGATGTTGACTCAAACGAAAATGCTTTTAAGATGGCGGCTTCAATGGCATTTAAGGATGGCATGCGAAAAGCTAGCCCGGTGTTACTTGAACCAATGATGTCAGTGGAAGTGGAAACGCCAACGGATTTTATGGGTAACGTGGTAGGTGATTTATCTTCTCGTCGCGGAATGATCCAAGGTAT
This sequence comes from Nitrosomonadaceae bacterium, assembly GCA_965248035.1. GTDB lineage: Bacteria > Pseudomonadota > Gammaproteobacteria > Burkholderiales > Nitrosomonadaceae > BJGV01. The sequence continues at coordinate 467,805 of OZ252054.1, read as the reverse complement.
GGATGACATGCCCGGGCTCAAGGTAATAAGTGCAGAAGTGCCGTTAGCAGAGATGTTTGGTTATTCAACTTCACTACGTTCCGCGACGCAGGGGCGTGCTACTTACACTATGGAATTCAAGCGTTATTCAGAGGCGCCAAAGAGTGTATCTGAAGCAGTTATCAATAAAAAATAATAGTCGTTAAGAAAAGGAAACAATCATGGCAAAAAGCAAATTTGAGCGGACGAAGCCGCATATAAACGTAGGCACGATTGGTCACGTAGACCATGGTAAAACTACGTTGACGGCTGCGATCACAATGATATTGGCAAAGAAATTTGGTGGTGAAGCGAAAAGCTTTGCTCAGATTGATTCGGCGCCGGAAGAGAAGGCCCGTGGTATTACTATCAATACTTCCCACGTCGAATACGAAACTGAGAAACGTCACTATGCTCATGTTGATTGCCCTGGCCACGCTGACTACGTCAAGAACATGATTACTGGTGCGGCGCAGATGGATGGTGCCATACTGGTTGTATCAGCTGCCGATGGTCCCATGCCGCAGACACGCGAACACATTTTGCTTGCACGCCAGGTAGGTGTGCCCTACATTGTTGTCTACATGAACAAAGCTGACATGGTGGACGATGCTGAACTACTAGAGTTAGTTGAGATGGAAGTACGTGAATTACTGACCAAATACAATTTTCCTGGTGACAGTACGCCGATCATTGTTGGTTCTGCCCTGAAGGCTCTCGAAGGTGACCAGGGCGACATTGGTGAACCGTCCATACACAAGCTAGCAGATGCGTTGGACAACCATATTCCTGAGCCGGTACGCGTCCTAGATGGCACCTTCCTCATGCCGGTAGAAGACGTATTTTCTATTTCCGGACGTGGCACTGTTGTCACTGGTCGGGTTGAACGTGGCGTTGTTAAGGTGGGTGAGGAGATTGAGATTGTCGGTTTAAAGCCCACAGACAAGACTGTTTGTACTGGTGTAGAAATGTTTAGGAAGCTACTTGATCAAGGCCAAGCGGGCGACAATGTTGGGGTACTGTTACGAGGTACCAAACGTGAGGAAGTCGAGCGTGGCCAAGTGTTAGCCAAGCCAGGCTCTATTACCCCCCACACCAAATTTACTGCTGAGATCTATATTTTGAGTAAAGAGGAGGGTGGACGCCATACTCCATTTTTCCAGGGTTATCGCCCACAGTTTTACTTCCGTACTACTGACGTAACTGGTGCAATTGAGTTACCGAAAGGTACGGAAATGATAATGCCGGGCGACAATGTTTCGGTAACGGTGAGTTTAATAGCGCCGATTGCAATGGAAGAGGGTTTGCGTTTTGCTATTCGTGAGGGTGGCAGAACCGTTGGTGCGGGTGTAGTGGCAAAGATTATTGAGTAACGATAGAATCAAGGAGGAAGGAGTCAGGATTAAGTGCCAAGCGCACATATCGTTGAATCCCGAATCCTCAATCCTGAGGTCCGAGCATGCAGAACCAGAAAATTCGTATTCGTTTGAAGGCGTTTGATTACCGGTTGATAGATAAGTCTGCGATGGAAATTGTCGAGACTGCCAAGCGTACAGGTGCAGTGGTAAAGGGACCCATACCGTTACCAACACGCATTGAGCACTTCGATGTACTGCGTTCGCCACATGTTAATAAGACTTCGCGTGATCAGTTTGAGATTCGTACTCACTTGCGTCTAATGGACATTATGGATCCTACTGATAAGACCGTAGATGCATTGATGAGGCTAGATTTACCAGCAGGCGTTGATGTAGAAATAAAATTATGAGTTTCGAGTATGAATTTTAATTAATTGTTTCTTGGTAAGAATATTTAGTATACGGTTAAAATGTTTGTAAAGTGCCGGTCAATTGTAATCGGCGTCTTTAAATAAAGGTTATTTAAAATGAGTTTAGGATTAGTCGGCCGCAAGGTTGGGATGACTCGTATTTTTACTGACGATGGCAACAGCCAACCGGTGACGGTGCTTGACGTGTCTAATAATCGCATCACACAAATTAAGGCGCCTAAGACTGATGGCTATTCGGCGGTACAAGTAACTTTTGGCAAGCGTCGTGCTAATCGTGTTAACAAGCCATCAGCTGGGCACTTTGCTAAGGCTGCGGTGGAAGCGGGACACATGCTCAAGGAATTCCACGTAACGGAGGAACAGCTGGCAAGCCTGAAGGCTGGCGCTGTTGTAGGAGTGGATATTTTTCAAGTCGGTCAAAGAGTAGATGTAGCCGGCATCACCATTGGCAAGGGTTTCGCTGGTGTGATCAAACGTCATCACTTCTCCTCAAATCGTGCTAGTCATGGCAACTCGAAATCTCACAATAAACCTGGTTCTATAGGTATGTGCCAGGATCCTGGCCGCGTATTTCCTGGTAAGCGTATGTCTGGACATTTAGGCAGCGTGCGGCGTACTACCCAGAATCTGGAAGTACTGCGGATCGATGCCGAGCGCGGCTTACTTCTCATCAAGGGCGCAATTCCCAGCTCAAGGGGTGGGGATGTGGTGGTGCATCCAAGTTTGAAGATCGCTAGAATAAGCGCTAAGCCAGCTATCAAGAGTGATGCTAAAGTTGGCGCCAAAAGTAGTGGTGCGCAGTCCGGCAAGAAGGCGAGCACATAATGGAGCTTAGACTTATTAGTGATAACGGTCAATCAACCGCATGTATTTCTGTTTCCGATACACTGTTTGGCCGTGAATACAACGAGGCTCTCGTGCATCAGGTAATAACGGCTTATTTAGCCAACGCCCGTAGCGCCAATCGCGCGCAGAAGGGGCGCGCAAATGTCACCAAATCTACTCGTAAGCCATGGCGGCAAAAGGGCACGGGGCGTGCTCGTGCAGGCATGGCTTCCAGTCCATTATGGCGAGGTGGTGGTAGAATTTTTCCTAATAGTCCGGAAGAGAACTTTAGTCACAAGGTAAATCGCAAAATGTATCGTGCAGGTATGAGCGCCATTTTGTCTCAACTGGTACGTGAAAGCCGATTGTCTGTTGTAGAAGATTTTATCGTAGATAGTCCAAAAACAAAATTGTTGTCCCAAAAACTGAAAAATATGGGGCTGGGGGAGGTCATGCTTATTACAGATAAGGTAGACGAGAATCTTTATCTGTCGTCTCGTAATCTTTCGCATGTGATGGTAGTAGAAGTGGGTCATGCCGATCCTGTCAGTCTTGTACGATTCGAAAATGTGCTGATGACTCACAGTGCTGTGACAAAAATTGAGGAGATGCTAGCGTGAGCGTGCAAATTTTCAGTCAAGAGCGCTTGATGCAAGTGATATTGATGCCTCAAGTTTCTGAGAAGGCTACATATATTTTAGAAAAGCATAACCAAATCATCTTTCGTGTAATACAGGATGCTACGAAGGCTGAGATTCGGGCTGCTGTTGAGTTAATGTGGAAGGCGCAAAACATAGAAGTTAGAGGCGTGCGAGTGGCTAACGTTAAAGGCAAAGAAAAACGATTTGGTCGTTTTATGGGGCGCCGTAGTAACTGGAAGAAGGCATATGTCAGCATAAAAACTGGCCAGGAAATTAACTTTTCTGAAATTGCTCAAGTGGAGGGTAAGTAATGGCGCTCATTAAAGTCAAACCAACTTCTCCCGGGCGTCGTGGCGTTGTTAAGGTCGTTAATTCCAGTTTGTATAAGGGGGCGCCTTATTCCAAACTGTTGGAGAAACAAAGCCGCTCTGCTGGGCGCAATAATAGCGGACATATTACTACCCGTCACATGGGTGGTGGTCATAAGCAACATTATCGCAAAGTAGATTTTCGTCGTAAAAAGGACGGTATAGTTGCTAAGGTTGAACGGTTAGAATACGATCCGAACCGTAGTGCAAATCTGGCGCTGCTTTGTTATGTCGATGGAGAACGCTACTATATTATTGCGCCCAAGGGGATTATTGTAGGCATGCAACTAATGAGTGGTGTGGATGCGCCGATCAAGAATGGTAATACGTTACCATTACGTAATATCCCAGTAGGTAGCACAATTCACTGCGTTGAAATATCGCCTGGAAAGGGGGCACAGCTTGCACGTTCTGCTGGAACATCGATACAGCTACTGTCGCGTGAGGGTGATTACGCACAGTTACGTCTTCGTTCTGGTGAAATTCGCAAAGTGCATATTGATTGTCGTGCCACAATTGGTGAGGTTGGCAATGAGGAACATAATTTGCGCTCTCTTGGTAAGGCGGGTGCGCAACGATGGCGGGGTATTCGTCCGACAGTGCGCGGTGTGGTGATGAATCCAATAGACCATCCACATGGTGGTGGCGAGGGTAAAACTGCAGCTGGACGGCACCCAGTGAGCCCGTGGGGAACTCCGGCGAAGGGTTATCGCACCCGTACGAATAAGCGTACTGACGGTATGATCGTACGCCGTCGTTATTCAAACAAGAACAAGGGATAATAATCATGGCTCGTTCCATAAAAAAAGGCCCGTTTGTTGATTTACATTTGAAAGCAAAAGTAGAGACTGCGCGCGCAAGCAATGATAGGCGTCCAATCAAAACCTGGTCACGTCGCTCTACAGTTCTACCAGATTTTATCGGCCTTACTATCGCAGTACACAATGGTAGGCAGCATATTCCAGTCTATGTTACCGAGAATATGGTAGGGCATAAGCTTGGTGAGTTTTCTCACACCCGCACTTTTAAGGAACATTCCGGCGATAAGAAAGTGGCTGCGTCAGCCAAATCAAAAAAATAGGAGCAGTCATCATATGCAAACATCTGCTGTATTACGCGGGGTGCGGTTATCTGAACAAAAGGGACGCTTAGTAGCAGATCAGGTTCGTGGGCTACCGGTGGATCGAGCGTTGAATCTACTTGCTTTTAGCCCGAAAAAGGGTGCTGTCATCATTCGTAAATTGCTGGAATCAGCTATTGCTAATGCTGAACATAACGATGGTGCAGACATAGACGAATTAAAAATTTCAGCTATATATGTGGATCGCGGTCCATCAATGATGCGGACTAGTGCTCGCGCCAAAGGTCGTGGTAACCGTATTGTCAAGCCAACATGCCACATTCTGCTAACCGTTGGCGACAAGGTTGGCGTCCGAAAATAGGAGCACACAAGAATATTATGGGACAAAAAATACATCCAATAGGTTTCCGTCTTTCCGTACTGAAGAACTGGTCATCAAAGTGGTACGCCAACAGAAAAAACTTTCCAGTAATGTTACAAGAAGATATCAGAGTGAGGGAATACCTGAAGAAGAAACTGGCACACGCGTCTGTTGGTCGTATAACGATCGAGCGCCCATCCAAAAATGCCCGTTTCACGATTTATACTTCGCGTCCCGGTATTGTAATTGGCAAGAAGGGAGAAGACATTGAGGTTCTCCGAGGAGAATTACAAAAGCGAATGGGTGTTCCAGTACATGTGAATATTGAGGAAATCCGAAAGCCTGAAATCGACGCGCAATTGATTGCCGATAACATTGCACAGCAGTTAGAAAAACGTATCATGTTTCGTCGTGCCATGAAGCGTGCTATACAGAACGCCATGCGTTTGGGTGCCCAAGGTATCAAAATCATGAGCGCAGGACGATTAAATGGTATTGAAATTGCTCGTTCTGAATGGTACCGTGAAGGACGTGTTCCCCTTCACACATTGCGTGCTGACATAGATTATGGTACGTCGGAAGCCCAGACCACTTATGGGGCGATTGGCATCAAGGTATGGGTATTTAAGGGTGAGGTGATGGGCCGAAGCGAACAACCTGCGGCCAACATTACCCCCGATCAGGCACCTGGACCAAAGGGAGAGCCGAAGAAAAAACGCCCATCTAGTAAACCCGAAACTACAACAGCCAAAGTCGCAGCAGAGGCCAAGCCAGCTGAGAAAACTGAGGGTGAAACTGCTAGTAAGAAGAAGGCTAGTGCTAAGAAAATTACTAAGAAGCCTGCCAAAACAGCTGCAAAACCAACTAAAACAGCTGTGAAGCCAACCAAGACAGCTGCAAAACCAACTAAAACAGCTGTGAGCCTGCCGTCAAGTCTACAGTTAAAAAAACAGTGAAGAAGCGGGGAGCTAAAGATGCAGCAGCCAGCTAGAACAAAGTACCGCAAACAGCAAAAAGGCCGCAATAAAGGGATTGCTACTCGCGGTACAAAAGTTAGTTTTGGCGAATATGGCCTCAAGGCAGTTGGCCGTGGTCGTTTGACTGCGCGTCAGATTGAAGCTGCTCGTCGTGCCATGACTCACCATATAAAGCGTGGTGGCCAAATTAGGATCCGTATTTTTCCAGACAAACCGATTTCCCGTAAACCAGCGGAAGTGCGAATGGGTGGTGGCAAGGGTAATCCCGAATACTTTGTGGCCGAGATTCAGCCTGGTAAGATGCTATATGAAATGGATGGTGTTGATGAGGTGTTGGCGCGGGAAGCATTTCGTTTGGCCGCTGCAAAACTACCAATCCAGACCACATTTGTTATTCGACAATTAGGCGGTTAACCATGAAAGCAAATGAACTAAGACCTAAAAGCCCAGAAGAGTTGCAGCAGGAACTATTGGCAATGTTAAAGGCGCAATTTGGTTTGCGAATGCAACATGCAACCCAGCAATTGGGCAATACCAACCAGTTACGTAATGTGCGCCGTGATATTGCGCGCATAAGAACTATACTCTGTCAAAAAGTGAAACAATCATGAGCGAAGCTAATTTGAGTCGTACTCTCACAGGGAGAGTAACGAGTGATAAGATGGATAAGACTATTACAGTACTAGTTGAGCGCAAAGTTAGGCATCCACTCTACGGTAAGATTATGGTTCGCTCAAAAAAATACCATGCGCACGATAAAAGTAATGAATTTCATCTAGGTGATTTGGTGATAATCAAAGAAAGCCGTCCGCTTTCAAAGACCAAGGCTTGGAACGTAGTTAAACTGGTAGAAAAAGATAATAAGGTTTGATTTAATTATCAGTCAGTAACGACCTGGTAGGTGTCAACTAATAATATTTAAAGTCAAATTAAATGGGGGGGGTGGGTACGATAAGTCCTTTCTAGGCTAATATTTGGGAACTATATACTTTACACCGGAAAATATTGTGGTATAATTCTCTTATCATGAGAGGAGGATGCCATGCCTTATAAGATCAATACTGCAATCAGTGTCTACCAGTTGATGGAAATGTTTCCTGACGAGGAAACCGCACGACAGTACCTTGAGGATCGTTGCTGGAAATATGGTGTGTCTTGCCCGACATGTCAAAGCCTATCGGTCTATACAAGATCGGGAAAACGAAAAGGGATGTATGACTGTCGAGGATGCGGCAAGCATTTTAGTGTTCGGACCGGTTCCATTTTTGAAAAATCACACATTCGACTTCACAAATGGCTCTATGCCATTTACACCGTCATGACTTCTCGAAAGAGCATTAGCGCTATGCAATTAAGCAAAGAAATTGGAGTCACGTATAAGTCCGCCTGGTTTGCGTTGCATCGGATTCGAGAGGCTTGCCGTGGCGATCTTACCCGTCTCTCAGGAATCGTAGAAATCGACGAAACGTATGTGGGCGGGAAAGAACGGAACAAGCACTGGAAGAAAGGGGATAAACCGAAAGCCGGGACAGTTGGCAAACAACCCGTCCTCGGCATGAGGGAGCGTGGTGGCAAGACCGTGGCCCTGCCAGTGCCTGCGACGGATCGGCTTACGCTGTGGACGGAGATTCAAGAGGCGATAGAAATAGGCAGCACGCTCTATACGGATGACCATGCCGCCTATCGAGGCATTGAGCGTAAAGGCTATCAGCACCAAGCCGTAAACCATTCGGCGAATGAATATGTGAAGGGCATGGCGCACACAAATGGCATTGAGAGCGTTTGGGCGGTCTTAAAACGTGGACTGAACGGCACATTCCATCAAGTATCCGTCAAGCATTTATCGCGTTATATTCATGAATTTTCGTTCAGGCTCAATGAAGGACGTTGTGGCCGGGAGACCATGCACCGCATTGAAAGCGTCTGTGATGCGGCCATTGGCAAACGCTTAACGTATCAGGGGCTTGTCCAATGAGCGCCGTAGGGACCGGCCTCTTGGATTCGGCTGTGGATGTGCTTTTTGCTCACTCCCCACTCGTTCACCGCTTGATCCAGGGAGACGCCACACTCCGTGCTTCGATCACGAGAGAAAGCGTGGATTTAATTGTGACCTCTCCCCCCTATAACGTTGGCAAAGCATATTCTGGTGCCCAACAAGATGATTCATTGCCCTACGACGCCTATTTGAACTTTTCTAAACAGTGGCTGACGAATTGTTTTCATTGGACGAAATCGACCGGTCGCTTATGCGTCAATGTCTCGCTGGATAAAAACAAGAATGGCAAGCAACCGCTTTCAGCAGACATCACGCGATTAGCAATGGAGGCCGGGTGGTGCTATCATGCGACTATTCTGTGGAATGAAGGCAATATCTCCCGTCGCACGGCATGGGGGAGTTGGAAGTCAGCCAGCGCCCCTCATGTCATTGCCCCTGTGGAAACCATTATTGTGCTCTATAAAGATACGTGGAAACGTGAGCGCCCTGGAAACAACGATATTAGCGCCGAGGAATTTAAGGAATGGTCGTTGGGGTCATGGTCGTTCAATGGAGAGAGCAGGAAACGGATTGGTCATGAGACCCCATTTCCAAGAGAACTGCCGAAACGCTGCATCAAGATATTCTCGTTTATCGGGGACACGGTGTTTGATCCGTTTGTCGGATCGGGCACTACTATGGGCACTACTATGATAGAAGCGATCCGACATGGTCGGCAAGCCATTGGTCTTGAGAAAGAGCCCAAATATTGTGAGCTGACCAGAGATCGGATTTTCAAGGAATGCAATCTCTCATTGAGGAAATCCTTACCGATAAGGCAGGGAAAATCTACTGCACCGTGTTGGAGCAGTTAATCTATCAACGGCCCTCTCAAGATTGAGTCCGGGGAGGTGACTGGTCTCACAGCCTGCCTCCTCGCCAATACCGATGCCTATGACAACCTGCTTTCCACGCTGAAACAGCGAACATTTGAGTTAGCCAAACAGATTACCCCGTTACATCCGTTACATGGCAGTCCGGTAACAACTACATAAATCCCTAATATTTTAACTTGTTTCTTTTGTAACGTGACAGTATAATTATCACGCTTTGAGTTTCTAGATATCATAGATCACGGATATCTAGTTTTTTAATTCGTGTTCTGCCAATAAGTATTTGGCAGTAGCACAACTCCCGAACGGGTTCCAAAACTATCCATGCATTGATGTTCTGTGCAGGAAAAGTTGGAGAGAGTGAGTAAAAATGATCCAAATGCAATCCATTTTGCAAGTCGCAGACAATACTGGTGCGCGCGCTATTATGTGTATTAAGGTGTTGGGCGGCTCCAGGCGACGATATGCCGGTATTGGCGATGTTATCAAGGTCAGCATTAAGGATGTTGCGCCACGTGGTCGTGTAAAAAAAGGCGAGATATACAACGCAGTTGTAGTGCGTACTGCTAAAGGAGTGCGCCGTGCAGACGGTTCTCTTATAAAGTTCGACAAAAATGCTGCAGTATTATTAAATGCTAAGCTGGAACCTATTGGCACACGTATTTTTGGACCAGTGACACGCGAGTTGCGTAACGCACGTTTTATGAAGATTGTATCGCTTGCACCAGAAGTTTTATAAGAGTGGAGTAAGGAGCCAGTATGAAAAAAATTAAAAAAGGTGATGACGTGATCGTCACAACTGGTAAAGACAAGGGTAAACGCGGAACAGTGCTACGTGTGGAAAATGCTTTTTTAGTGGTGGTTGAGGGTGTAAACAAGGTAAAGAAGCACGCGAAACCCGATCCAAATAAAGGAGTGGCTGGCGGTATAGTTGAGATGGAAAAGCCGATTCAGGTCTCAAATGTTGCGATTTTTAATTCCGCCACAAAAAAGGCTGACAGGGTGGGGTTCAAGACGCTGGAAGATAAACGTAAAGTGCGTTATTTCAAATCGAATGGCGAATTAGTCGATATCTAATAAAGAAAGTAAGTAAGTAAGTAAGTAAATAAATAAGAGAGAATATGGCCCGTTTGCAAGAATTTTATCGTGACACTATAACCAAGAAGTTGATGGAGCAGTTTACCTACAAGTCTGTGATGGAAGTGCCACGAATTAGTAAGATTACGCTCAATATGGGCGTCGGTGAGGCAGTAGCTGATAAAAAAATCTTAGATAATGCAGTCGGTGATATGCAGAAAATTGCCGGACAAAAACCAGTGGTAACCAAGTCAAGAAAATCTATAGCCACATTCAAGGTGCGTGAGGGCTATCCAGTAGGCTGTATGGTAACGTTACGCCGTTTACATATGTATGAGTTTCTAGATCGACTAGTGAGTGTGGCGATCCCACGTATTCGTGATTTTCGCGGAACTTCTGGTAGGGCATTTGATGGCCGTGGAAATTACAGCATGGGTGTGAAAGAGCAAATCATCTTCCCAGAAATTGATTACGACAAGGTCGATGTGTTGCGTGGTATGGATATTACAATTACTACCACTGCCAAAACAGATGCAGAGGCCAAAGCATTGTTGACGGCATTTAAATTCCCATTCAAAAACTGAGGACAATATGGCTAAGATTGCTTTAATTAACCGTGACCTGAAACGTCGTGAAACCGTGAAAAAATTTGCTGCATACCGTGCTGAACTATTTATCGTTATTAACAATGCTAACGCGAGTGATGAGGAACGATATTCTGCCAGAATAAAATTACAAATGTTGCCTCGTAATGCCAGCCCAGTACGAGTACGTAATCGTTGTATGCTTACGGGTCGTCCGCGGGGTGTGTATAGCAAATTTGGTCTGGGACGTAGCAAATTACGCGATATTGCTATGAGTGGTGAAATACCCGGAATGACAAAGGCTAGTTGGTAGTAATAACAGCGGAAGAATGCGTAACGGAATTGATGAGTACTAAGATTTTTAAGTAAGATGTTGTCAGAAGTTGTTAGACAATGTTCAGAGTATGATTAATTAATATGAGTGTTCTCAAAAATTGAGTATTAAAATTTGTAACGAAAGTTGGATTTCTAGAGGTGCCCCTAGATGAGCATGAGTGACCCCATCGCTGATATGTTGACACGCATACGTAATGCGCAGCTCTCCGAAAAAAATGTCGTGGCAATGCCTGCGTCAAAGTTGAAGCAGGCAATAGCTCAAGTATTGAAGGATGAAGGCTATATTGAACATTTTGCTATAAGGGAATCAGATGGTAAGCCAGAGTTGTATATTAGTTTAAAATATTACGCGGGTCGTCCAGTGATTGAAAAAATTGAACGTGTTAGTCGTCCTGGGTTACGTATTTATCAGCCTAACGACAATCTTCCTAATGTTATGAACGGTCTAGGTGTGGCGATAATTTCCACTTCTAAAGGTGTAATGACTGAGCGTAAGGCGCGTGCTAGTGGTATAGGTGGCGAGGTGTTATGTATAGTAGCTTAGGGGTATTGATCATATGTCACGAATAGGTAAGGAGCCGGTATCAGTTCCGGCTAACGTAGAAGTGATTTTATCTTCGTCAGAAGTGTCGATCAAAGGTCCGCTGGGTAAATTGCAGCGTAGCTTTAATTCCGATGTAATCATTGAGCGTGATGGAGATACTTTGCTTGTAAAGGTGGCAAATAGTTCTACGCAGGCCAATGCTATGTCAGGCACCATGCGTGCGTTACTAGCAAATATGATGCAAGGAGTAACCAGCGGTTTTGAGAAAAAGTTATCATTAGTAGGGGTAGGTTATCGCGCGCAGGTCACAAATGAGATTCTTAACCTTATTTTAGGGTTTTCCCACCCGATAGTTTACAAAATACCTAAAGGTGTGAAAGTGGAAACGCCAACTCAGACCGAGATTCTGATTAAAGGGATAGACAAACAGCTGGTTGGTCAAGTTGCGGCGGAAGTGCGTGCCTACCGTAAGCCTGAGCCCTATAAAGGAAAAGGTGTACGTTACACTGATGAAGTAATTAACATGAAAGAAGCGAAGAAGAAATAATCGAGATAGATATGTTAAATTTAATACAATCTCGCCTGCGTCGTGCGCGTCAAACTCGTGCCAAAATTGCTGAATTGAAGATAGTGCGTCTGGCGGTGCACCGCAGCAATTGTCATATTTACGCACAAGTGATAGATAATACTAGTGGCAAAGTGTTAACTAGTGCCTCTACTTTAGAACCAGAAGTACGTAAAGAGTTATCCAATGGGAGCTCTATAGGCGCAGCGGCAGTAGTGGGTAAACGAATAGCTGAGAAGGCAAAAATTATAGGCATTTCTAAGGTTGGATTCGACCGTTCTGGTTTTAAATATCATGGTCGCATTAGGGCGCTAGCTGATGCCGCTCGTGAGCATGGTTTAATATTCTAGTTGAGGACTATTAATGGCTAAGATGCAGGGAAGAATGCAAGGCAAAACTCCACAAGGAGATGACCGTGGTGATGGGCTCAAGGAAAAAATGGTGGCAATTAATCGTGTTACCAAAGTAGTTAAGGGGGGTCGCATTCTTGGTTTTGCCGTTCTGGCTGTAGTTGGCAATGGTGACGGTAGTGTCGGGATGGGAAAGGGCAAGTCTCGTGAGGTGCCAGTAGCGGTACAAAAAGCAATGGATGAAGCGCGCCGCAAGATGATCAAGGTAAGTCTCAAGAACGGTGCATTGTATCACCCAGTTATAGGTAAGCATGGTGCAGCCAAAGTGTATATGCAGCCTGCTTCTGAAGGTACAGGCATTATTGCTGGGGGCCCCATGCGCGCAATATTTGAAGTAATGGGCGTGCACAATATTCTAGCCAAGTGCATTGGTTCAACAAATCCCTACAACGTCGTTCGTGCTACGCTGCAAGGTTTACAAGCAATGAATACTCCAGCTGAAGTTGCTGCTAAGCGTGGCAAAAGTGTGGAGGATATTATGGAGTTGGTACAACAATGAGCAGGAAAGTGAAAAGAATAAAAGTGACTTTGATCAGGAGCCTGATTGGCACGAAAAAGACACATCGTGCAATCGTGCGCGGACTCGGATTACGCAGAATTAACAGTAGCGCTGAACTAGAAAATACACCGGCGGTGCAAGGTATGATTAATAAAATTTATTACCTTGTGAAGTGTGGTACATAAAATGAGGCTAAATTCAATTAGGACTGCTGATGGAGCCACCTATTCTAGACGTCGTGTAGGGCGCGGCATAGGCTCAGGGTTTGGCAAGACTGCTGGGCGTGGCCATAAAGGACAGAAATCCCGTGCTGGTGGATTTCACAAGGTTGGATTCGAGGGTGGGCAAATGCCACTGCAGCGCCGTCTACCAAAACGGGGTTTTGTTTCCCTCACTAAGGGGAATACTGCTGAAGTACAACTGTCAGCATTGAACAAGTTACCAGTAGATGTTATAGATATCAAGGTATTAAAGCAGGCTGGGATCGTTCCAAGAACCGTTTTAGCTGCCAAAATTATACTTACTGGCAAGGTCAGCCGCGCAATAAAATTGCAGGGCATTCTAGTTACAAAGGGTGCGAAAGCTGCCATTGAAGCTGTCGGTGGCAGTGTTGAATAAAGTCAAGAGGACACAAATTGGCTGCTAGCGGATTGTTAGGAGGTGGTTCCGGAAAACTTGCAGATATGAAACGTCGACTATGGTTCTTATTGTTCGCGCTTGTTGTCTATCGGATTGGTGCACATGTTCCTGTGCCTGGTATTGACCCAGTGGTACTGAAAGACTTGTTTGATTCGCAGCAGGGCGGCATTATCGGCATGTTTAACATGTTTTCTGGTGGCGCGCTATCCCGTTTCTCGGTTTTTGCTTTGGGGATCATGCCTTACATTTCTGCTTCGATCATTATGCAGCTCGGCACTCACGCTTTCCCTTATTTGGAAGCACTAAGAAAAGAAGGTGAAGCTGGGCGCAGGAAGATCACTCAATACACTCGTTATTTCACGTTGGGGTTGGCATTAGTGCAAGGTTATGGCATATCTATCGCGTTGCAATCTCAAGCTGGGTTAGTGCTCGAGCCGGGTCCAGAGTTCCTGATGACCACGGTAATAACTTTAGTGACAGGGACTATATTCCTGATGTGGCTGGGCGAGCAGATTACCGAACGTGGCATAGGAAACGGCATATCCTTGATTATTTTTGCCGGTATTGTAGCTGGGCTACCGAGCGCAATTGGTGGCACGCTCGAATTAGTGCGAACTGGTGCAATGCATTCCTTGGTAGCGCTGGCAATTTTTCTTGCAGTCGCCTTGGTCACGGCTTTCGTGGTGTTTGTAGAGCGCGGCCAGCGTAAAATATTGGTTAACTATGCCAAGCGACAAGTAGGACGGAAGGTTTATGGTGGTCAGAGTTCACATCTACCGTTAAAGCTTAATATGGCTGGCGTAATTCCACCAATCTTTGCATCCAGCATTATTTTGTTTCCCGCAACATTAGCAGGATGGGCGACCAGTGGTGAATCTATGTCTTGGTTGAAGGATGTGAGCGGGGCATTGTCTCCAGGCCAGCCGCTTTATGTGATTATGTATGCGGTAATGATCATATTCTTCTGTTTTTTTTATACTGCATTGGTGTTTAATCCTAAGGATACTGCAGATAATTTGAAGAAAAGTGGAGCTTTTATTCCAGGTATTCGCCCCGGCGACCAGACCGCCAAGCATATTGAGCGTATTATGCTGCGGTTAACTATGGCAGGGGCAATTTATGTAACGCTGGTATGTTTGCTACCAGAATTTTTAATCTTGAAATGGAACGTGCCCTTTTATTTTGGTGGAACCTCGTTATTGATTATTGTGGTTGTAACTATGGATTTTATGGCACAGGTGCAGGCCTACATTATGTCGCAACAGTACGATAGCCTGTTGAAGAAAACTAACTTTAAGGGTGGTGGTGGTTTGTCTATAAGATAATTGCGACTAAGGAAAGAATGGCTAAGGAAGAAACGATACAAATGCAAGGTGAGATACTCGAAACGTTGCCCAACGCAACGTTTCGAGTCAAGCTCGAAAATGGGCATGTGGTACTGGGGCATATTTCCGGCAAGATGCGCATGCATTACATTCGAATTTTGCCGGGAGACAAAGTGACTGTAGATCTAACGCCGTATGATTTAAGCAGAGCGCGAATTACATTTCGTGCCAAGTAGTTAAGGGAGAGCAGACATGAAAGTATTGACATCAGTCAAGAAAATTTGCCGAAATTGTAAGATTATTCGGCGCAATCGAGTGGTTCGAGTGATTTGTAAGGATCCACGGCATAAGCAGCGCCAAGGTTGATTGAGTAGATATAGCTTTAGCTGTTATAATTAACTGTTTTTATTTGTAGGGTGTTTATATGGCTCGTATTGCCGGAGTAAATATTCCAAATCATCAGCATGCAGAAATCGCGTTGACTGCGATTTACGGCATAGGTCGCACTGGGGCAAGGCAGATTTGCGCATCTGTCGGTATTAACGTATCCACAAAGATCAAGGATATAACTAGCTCGCAAATGGATAAGTTACGAGACCATGTGGCTAAATTCATGGTGGAAGGTGATTTGCGTCGGGAAATAGCAATGAACATTAAACGTTTAACGGATCTAGGCTGCTATCGTGGATTGCGTCACCGTCGTGGCCTACCTGTTCGTGGCCAGCGTACTAAGACTAACGCTAGAACTCGTAAAGGTCCGCGTAAGGCAATTCGCTCCTCCGCTGGAAGGCCGGCAGCAAGGTAAGTGGTAGCCAATAAATTGTAGATTAAAGGAATAATCAGATATGGTAAAAACAGCTTCACGGGTACGTAAAAAGGTCAAGAAGAACGTGGCCGAGGGTATTGCCCATATTCATGCTTCATTTAACAACACTATAGTTACCATTACTGACCGTCAAGGAAATGCCTTGTCATGGGCTACTTCCGGTGGAGCCGGCTTTAAAGGTTCACGCAAAAGTACGCCGTTTGCCGCCCAAGTTGCAGCTGAGAAGGCAAGTAAGGCTGCACAGGAGTGTGGAGTAAAGAACTTGGAAGTACGTATCAAGGGTCCTGGTCTAGGTAGGGAGTCTGCGGTACGTGCACTGAATGCAGCTGGGTTTAAAATTACCAGTATTTCTGATGTGACACCATTCCCACATAATGGCTGTCGCGCACCTAAAAAGCGACGCATTTAAGGAGAATAGATTATGGGTAGAAATCTTGATCCTAAATGTCGCCAGTGTCGCCGTGAAGGCGAGAAGCTATTCTTAAAAGGCGAAAAGTGCTTTACTGACAAATGTGCAATAGAGCGCAGAAATTATCCCCCTGGCCAGCATGGGCAAAAAAAAGTGCGATTGTCTGATTATGGTGTGCAATTAAGAGAAAAGCAGAAGCTGCGGCGTATTTATGGGATATTAGAGCGACAATTTCGTAATAATTACAAACTGGCAGACCGACAGCGTGGCATTACTGGGGAGAATCTTCTACGATTGCTAGAATGCCGCCTTGATACTGTTTCGTATCGTATGGGTTTTGGTGCATCACGTTGTGAGGCACGCCAGATCGTGCGCCACAATGGAATACTTGTAAATGGATGTCGCGTTAACATTCCGTCGTATCAGGTGAGCCCCGGTGATGTTGTGGAAGTAACCGAAAAGGCGAAAGACCAGCTACGTATCAAAAGTGCCGTGGAAGCTGCCGAGCAACGTAGTTTTCCAGTGTGGATGGAAGTAGATACTAAGGCGATGAAGGGAACCTTCAAGGCCCAACCAGAGCGTTCTGAATTACCTGCAACTATCCAAGAATCACTTGTTATCGAATTATATTCTAAGTAACCAATCAATCAGAAAGTTACCAGCAAAAGGACAGGCTATGCTAAGCAACACTTTTCTCACTCCACGTATCATTAATGTTCAGAATATTTCGCCGTTGCACGCCAAAGTTACCATGGAGCCGTTTGAGCGCGGCTATGGGCACACACTGGGCAACGCAATACGGCGTGTCTTGTTGTCTTCAATGCCTGGGTATGCACCGACAGAGGTTCAGATTAGTGGTGTGGTACATGAGTATTCTGCCCTAGATGGTGTACAGGAAGATGTGGTAGATATCCTGCTTAATCTCAAGGGTATAGTTTTAAAGCTACATAACCAAACAGAAGCCATCTTGATGCTTAATAAGAAGGGTGAAGGTGTGGTCACTGCAGGTGATATTGAGGCTGGACACGATGTAGAAATTATCAATCCAGACCATGTAGTTGCGCATCTTACTGCTGGCGGCAAGATAGACATGCAAATCAAGGTAGAGATGGGGCGTGGCTACGTACCAGGAACGACTCGGCAACAAGCAAATGAGGGTGGTCGTGCCATTGGCAGTATTTTATTAGATGCTTCCTTTAGTCCAGTATACCGTGTAAGTTATGCAGTGGAGGCCGCACGTGTTGAGCAGCGTACCGACCTTGATAAATTGGTAATGGATATTGAAACCAATGGTGTCGTTGATCCTGAAGAGGCGATCAGATATGCTGCGCGGGTGCTGGTAGAGCAGCTCTCAGTGTTTGCTGATCTCAAGGGCACACCCCTACCCGTGGAGCAGCCAGAGGCACCACAGATTGATCCAAGGTTGCTGCGACCTGTAGATGATCTTGAGCTTACAGTACGTTCTGCTAATTGTATCAAGGCAGAAAACATTTACTATATAGGAGACCTAATTCAACGGACTGAAACTGAGCTCCTAAAAACTCCTAATTTGGGAAGAAAATCACTCAATGAAATTAAGGAAGTGTTAGCTTCACGTGAATTGGCGCTAGGAATGAAGCTGGAAGACTGGCCATCTACCAAGCTGGAGAAGGGCATAAAGGAAACAGACCATGCGGCACCATAGCGGACTACGAAAATTAAATCGTACTAGCAGTCATCGTTTAGCAATGTTTCGTAACATGACCAATTCTCTGTTACGAAATGAGGTTATCAAGACCACGTTGCCCAAGGCTAAAGAGTTACGTCGTTTAGTGGAGCCGATGATCACTCTCGGTAAGAACCCGTCACTTGCTAACCGGCGATTAGCGTTCAATCGTATTCGTGATCGTGACATAGTCGGAAAGTTATTTGCCGAACTTGGTCCGCGTTATCAGACACGTAACGGTGGTTACCTGCGTATTCTCAAATTTGGTTTCCGCAAAGGTGATAACGCACCGATGGCACTAATTGAATTGTTGGATCGTCAGGATCCAATTGCCGAGTCTACAACCGAAAAAGCTGATGTATAGCTAGAGTAAGTACCGTGGAAACAAAAAAAGCCGAGTTATCTCGGCTTTTTACATGTGGGGTTTATGATCACAAGTGCCATGGTCAAGAATGGGCTAGCTATCCGAATTTGTGAATTTGAGTAATTCTTGCCATACAGAATAGAATTGCCTGCTTTTCAGAAAGCTCATGCCCAGTAGCCCTATATCTAGCTTGTTACCTTTGACAATTATTGCTTCGATGTTGGTTAGAGTTATATTTCCTATTTGTATACGGTCTAGTTTTGGTGATTATACGCATAACTTGCCAAGATCGCCGCAGCGTCAAGCCTCCTTGCGTTTCAGGTTGAATTTGCGGAGCGACGGAGCGACGGGCTTGACATTAGAGAAGAAAGCCCGCGCCGCCTGTTCCGGCGTGGCGTCCAGCTTGATGGCCCGCGTGTGCGGGCGCCCCTTCGGCTTGTGCTCCGATGCAGGTTTCTTCTTGGTCATGTGTCTTTACTCCGTTCCGAACAGGTTATTGATTTTCCCAAACAGACTAGGCAAGTCGTTCTCGTGCACCCTGAATACGGTGCCGTGGTTTCGAACGGAACCAGTCGAACGTAGGTGCATTCTGATGTCAATGAACACCTTACCGGATAGGAAGCTGTTACGGAATGTCTGAGAACTCGGTTCTGTAAGCAATGCAGCCGCGTTGAAGTGGAATTCCTCCACACGTCCAGTCTTGCGTGAATTCGCGTGAACGAGCAGCAACCGTTCAAACTTCGTCATGAACTTGCCGACCATGTGATACAAGTCCCATGAGGCCAGCACCTCGCCAGTCGACCATGTGATACAAGTCCCATGAGGCCAGCACCTCGCCAGTCGGAATATGCACGACTGAAATTGTGTCTGATTCTGGCCGGTAGGCTCACTTGCAGCCCTTGTGTGTTAGGCGCAGTGGCCGAGACGGTGCTGTAGAGAGCTAGCCGACCTTTGCTGTCGGTGTAACCCCAGCGGCGAATGATTTCAGCCTGCGGTTGTCTCCACACAGCCCTGTTGAATGTGAACAGGGTGATGAGGTTGTTTGCAGTGTTGCGCGTTGCCTTGATCTCCACGCGTCCGCCTATGTCGGGAATAGGCAGGTTGTTCTCCGACACGCCAAGCCATTCTTCAAGTGTGTAGCCTATCCCGGTCGCCCCCTTACGTTCCGATTGCACAAAACCGACTTCGTTCAAATCTTGCAGAAGCTGTCGTAATTCTGACAAATGCATGATTATGTGACCTTGCGGCAAATAACGATCTGCTCTGTTGTCATGGTCTTGCCGATTTCGCCGGGAACGTTGCTCGGAGAATTCACGGCAGGTATCCGCTTGTTCGGTATGTAGCGAGTATATACAGCAGTCGTGGTGAAACCGTTCTTCTCAAAGAAATTAGCCGTCACTTCTGCCGTAGGCACAACGCAGCCCTTCACCGTGCGGTTGCCGACGACATAACATGCATATCCGCCACGGGCCACAAGAGCCGCGACATGGCCTATTGACGCCCGATAGTCTTCAAAAAACGATGCGACTTCGCAGGCCCGGCGTTCGTCAATTTCCGCGATGCGGGCAATAACGCCATCCAGCTTTCGGAATCCGAATTGCGTCACCTGGTCCAGCCTGCGTCCACCCATGAGCATAGCGTCCACACGGCTTGCGTCCGCAAAGCCCAGCCATTGGGAAGCAAGCCGAGAAAACTGCCCGTAGGCAACCGTGGTCATGGAGTCCCCATATGGCGGCGAGGTGACAACCAGATTGACAGACCCAGGCGCGATTCCATTCGAAGTAACGCCAGCGACCGTGTTGAATTCGTGCACGGCGGGGAGGACGGTCTTGCTGGGCGTGGCGCGCTTGAGTGCCTGCAACGCACTACGGATGTTTGCGAGTGCCTGTACCATGAACGTGAACGGGGCTGGATTGTGCTTGCCCATCTGGGTGTCGGGAATTCGATAGAGCTTGAATTCCGATTTGCGAGTCCATGACGCTTCGCGGACTGTCAGGCTAAACGCCACCCGAAACACGTTCGCAATCGCAGGGTTGTCGATGCGGTCAATGTGCTGCCGGATCGCGGCAAGGTCGCGCTGAACTCCAGCCGAAAACCAATAGTCAATGTTCGTCACTGCCAGGATTGTCAGGTCGGTGGACGGTGCGCTTGCGGGAAAGCGCGCAATCTCTTTGTCCAGCTCGCCAACATTCACCGGCGTTGTCTTGACGGTGGCGATCAGGCGAGCCAACGGATTAAGATCAGTCCCCGCAGCGTCCATGCCTGCAAGCATTCCTTCAAGAAGTGTGGTCCCGGAACCGCAGTATGGATCGAATAGAACCCCGTCCTCGCGCCCGTAGATGTCCATGAGCCGCCGAGCGACCTGCGGAATCATCATGGCCGGATACGGGTGTATCCCGTGAGTGATTTGCTTTGTGTTTGCAGTGCGATAAGTCCAATCATCGGCCAAATCTTGGACCAATATTTGCGCCTCGCCAATCACGCGATCAAATCCGAGTAGCGGCACCGCTTGCCGATTATTCCACGAGCAAGGAACGCCATTTGATCCAGCGTGTCCATGTCACGGATGTTGTTGCGGCCAGTGAACTCTGCAACGTAGCGGTTAAGATGCTTGTCCGAAATGTGATGAAAGGTACCGTGGTAGCCACGCTTGAACAAGCTCCAAAATCCTTCCATGCCGTTCGTGTGAACATCGTCTCGGACATATTCTCCGGCACTGTGGTTAACCGCTTCGTGGTGACGGGGAAAACCTCTGTAGGCAGTCGCTTCGTCGGTGTAGACGGTTGCCGTTTCTTCTGTCCGGTCAGAGACAAACTTGTGCATCGTCTTCGCGTCCGTCCGATCCACGACTGCCACGCTGACCTGCTTCGTTTCCCGGTACTTCACCCCCGCGACAATCGCCTTGCCCACGCTTCCTCGTCCGGTCAGTTGCTTCCGCTTTTTGCCGTGCATATTCTTCCGTTTGCCGCCCACTGCCGTTTCGTCGGCTTCCACCGGACCCGGGAAGGGTTTGTCTAGCCTCCCATGAAACCTTCGCGGATGCGCTGCATTAGAAACCATGCCGTAGTCTGTCGAATGCCAAGTTCACGATGCAGTTTCATACTTGAAGTCCCCTTGATGCCCGTGGTCATCATGTAGAAGGCGATTGCCCACTCCTGAAAGCCGATCTTACTGGACTGCATGGACATTCCCTTACGAACGGAGAAATAGGCACGGCAGTCCCTGCACCTATATGGCATAGGCTTGCGATTCTTGACAAACGCACAGTTGACGGAACCGCAATCCGGGCAATGGCGGTCTCCGTTTGGCCACCTCTGTTCCTCGAACCACGCCTCTGCGGCCTTGTTATTGGGAAACATCTTGAGCAGTTGAACGACGGTAAGACCTTGCCTGTGTGACCGTCCTGGTGCCTTATGTGCCATCTAATCACCTCCTTGTTGGAAAGTATTCTGACTCAAAATCAGGGCGACGTCAAGCGATCTTGGCAAGTTATGCGTATAATTCCCCTAGTTTTACTTTGTAGGCGGCAGAAATACCGTTTGCGGTGACAACCGTAATAGTTTCTTCTTCGCGAGATAGGGTTATATTAAGTCGTTTTGCTTCGTCATTGCTTATGGTGACCATGGTTGCCCTTGTGTCTACTAGAAATCGGATAGAACCTTTATCATGAATTCTAGCTATGACGTAAAAGTGACCATCTGAGTCAGCATAAAGAGTGATGTAACTTGTTTCAGTGGGAGACAACAGCGATAGGCTTTGGCCTAGAACAAGAGTCTTCCGCTTACCAGCAGTTTCGATAACCGCGGAGTTTGTGTTTGCGCTGATAAGTTTGACCCCCGCTATGGTAGTTTGACCAACGCTAACGGTACGTGGTTTGGCACCATCAATTGCTAGGACAGCCTTGTTGGTGGTCAGGCCGATTACGTTTACGTCAGTCGCATAGGTAGGGATAGCAAAAAAGAGTTGAACTAGAAGAAAGATAAAGATAGAAAAAGCACGATTTTTGAGCTGGTTGACATGCATTAAGGAGTTCCATGAAGCCGGTTGCAATTTTTCGACAGTTTCCTACCGAGGGTCCAGGGTATTTTGCTACATTTCTCGACTCCCATTATATTCCATGGAAACTTATCAAGATCGACTCTGGTGAAGACCTTCCTCCCAGTCCTGAGCAATTTAGTGGATTAGTATTCATGGGGGGGCCGATCAGCGTGAATGATGAGCTACCTTGGATTGCACCAGCGCTGACATTGATCCGGCAGGCTGTGGGGCATGATATTCCGGTATTGGGCCACTGTCTTGGTGGACAATTAATGTCGAAAGCTTTAGGGGGTGTGGTGAGTAGAAGCACGATCAAGGAAATCGGTTGGGGAAAAGTCAGCGTGGTAGATAATCCTATTGCCCGTGAATGGTTTGGTGACCTGTCAGAATTTGAATCATTTCACTGGCACGGTGAGATTTTTACCCTTCCCTATAGTGCAACTCAGCTACTTTCCAGTCAGTTTTGCGAGAACCAAGCGTTTGCAATTGGTATTCACTTGGGGATGCAATGCCACGTGGAAATGACCGAAGAGATGATAAAAGTTTGGTATGAAGTGGGTGCTAGGGAAATCGCCAATAGCTTAGGACCTGCGGTGCAGTCGGCAGATGCAGTGAGAAAGGATCTGGCTAATCGGGTATCCGCATTAAACGTAATTGCCAGACGTTTATACACGAAATGGATTTCTGGCTTATCTGGTTTAGGGTGAGGAAATTTACTGTAACAGGATAGGTGTACTTTATCTTATTAACTAATGTAAACATTAGAGTGAGTCAATGGTTTTTTTCTATGTTAAGCCGCAATTTTCTTGACAAGTAGAGTGATGTGGAGGTAGTCTGTCAGACAGGTATGGTCAACACGATTCTAGTTAGTTAGCGGGTCTAAATAACCACGAAATAAAACAACAAGTACGGAACAATAAGGGGAGATATCATGTTTATCAAGCTTTGGTTGAGAATTGTTTTGTTTGCTTGCGGTGCACTACTTGCGGCAACGGCATATGCGACTTTCCCCAGTGTTCCCAGTGAGACCTACAAAGCGCTTAACATTGACAGATCGGCCTCGCCTAAGGAGCTATATGAGGCGTTGACAAAACGCTATCTTGACCCGGCGCAAGGTGCCGGGAAAGGGTCCCACGCTCAATATTGGGAACCGATCCCGATGAGCATGTATCTTGACCCTACCACCTTCTACGAACCAACGACCTCACCAGATGAAATTGCATCGCGTAAAGAGTGCGTCGAATGCCACGCTGACGAATCACCTGTCTGGGTTTATGCCTGGAAGAAGAGTACCCATGCTAATCTGGACAAGGTTCGCAAGCTCTCGCGTAAAGATCCAAAATACTACAAAAAAGCGAAGCTTGAAGCTATAGAGAAGAATTTGCGCTCAATGGGTAAGCTTGGTGCGAAGGAAAAATTGAAAGAAGTTAGCTGTATCGACTGTCACGTTGACATCAATACCAAAAAGAAAGCCGACCACCGTGCTGACATGCGGATGCCTACCGCCGAAGTATGTGGCACTTGTCACTTACAAGAATATGCTGAGCGTGAATCCGAGCGGGATACCCTGGATTGGCCGAAAGGTGTTGGGTGGCCTCAAGGACGGCCTTCTCATGCGCTGGACTACAAGGCCAACAATGAGGTAAAGGTCTATGCCGGGATGCCGCAACGTGAAATTGCTGATGGTTGCACCATGTGTCACATTAACCAGAACACATGTGATCACTGTCATACCCGGCACCAATTCTCGGCGGCCGAATCACGCAAGCCTGAAGCCTGTGCTACTTGTCACAGTGGTATTGACCACAACGACTGGGAATCCTATTCCATGTCCAAGCACGGCAAGATGGTTGCGATGTTCCAAGACGAATGGAACTGGGACTACGAACTCAAGGACGCATACAGCAAAGGCGGACAGACTGCGCCCACCTGTGCGGGTTGCCACATGGAGTATGACGGTAAATACAGTCACAACGTAGTGCGTAAAGTACGTTGGGCGAATTACCCTGTAGTTCCTGGCATTGCAGAAAACATCACTAGTGAATGGTCTGAGGATCGCAAGGAGTCCTGGGTAAAGACTTGTACCAACTGCCACAGCGAGCGCTTTGCTCGCTCTTTCCTGGAGTATATAGACAAGGGTACGCTCCACATGCTTGCCAAATACCAGGAGGCGAACAGAATAGTGAAGGGTCTTTACGACGATAACCTACTGACCGGACAGACGAACAATCGTCCGGATCCACCGCCGCCGATGAAAGCAGGATATTCTCAATTCTTCCAATTGTTCTGGTCGAAGGATAACAATCCGTCATCGCTTGAGCTCAAAGTCCTGGAGATGGGCGAGAACGATCTACCGAAGGGACACAAGGGATTATCGCATGTTAACCCGGGTGGCTGGACTTACACGGAAGGTTGGGGACCGCTGAACCGGGCCTATGTCGAGATTCAGGATGAAAACACGAAGTTGCGCCATGAAATGGACTTGCAAGCTCGGATAGCCAAACTTGAGAAAAGGAAGCCGCGTTCCGGTGGTTGGTTTAGTAGTCTGTTGGACGCTGACAGCACGGAAGACAAGATCTCGTTAGGTGGCTTGGGTGGCGGCATGTTGCTGGCTGGCACCATTGCACTCGCTGGTTGGCGTAGACGCGAAAAAAGAGAACATTGATTTCCCCTTCATTCCGGAGCACCACACCGTTGGCGCAACCAGGAACTAAACTCCTCCCGTTACTGGGTATCTTCTTGGTAACGGGAGGTTTTCTTTTACTCGGCTGGCTTGCTTACGTGTCACTTAGTCCGGGGTCGGCACCCTATCACTATAAGCTGGTTGAAGAAGGTGGGGTTGGCAAGTTCGATAAACTCGGACTAGCAACCTGGCCGGACCTTGCCATAAGCAAGTATGAGGTATATGTGCAAGGAGTAGACAAGCCTATTGCGGTAGCACATCTTGTAAAGCGTGGTGAGACGCCACCCATATTGCTCAACTGGGAGAGCCGTACCAGTGAGTCGCTCACTTCCGTCGATAGTAAATCATCCGAACTGATCACGTTAGTAACAGCAATTACTAAGTATGCGCCAGAAGACGCAATCATACTTGCCTGGTGGGACACCTCGCGCCAAGTGCAGCTGCTCGCCGGGCGTGATACGTTGTTCCCATCCCATCATGGGGAACCGATGATTATTCCTTCACACTGGCGTGAGCGCAGCGACACTATCAAAAAGTATGAGCAAGAATTCTGGGGTGCTCCGGCTCCAGCTGAAGAGCGCCGGAAGTTCCAACGCTTTGCCGATGCACTGGCTGCAGATGTCAATGAAGGGGCTGCAATACTGCGTGAACTAGCCGGCCCGCGTGAAGCCTATGTGGTAGTTCACGTTACTGACCTCTACAAGCTAGGATTGATGCGTCCGGATCGGTTTGACCTAGCCTACAAGACTTTCCCGATGAGCGGTAGTAACATGCATGGGCTGGTCAATACGGTGAAGAGATGGAAACATGAGAACAATTATGAGACTTATACGTTACAGTCGCTCTCTGATACGTCGGTACGTGGTTATTTTCTACGTGATGGCAAGAACACACTACTCGCGCAGATGTTACCCTTTATCGACGCCCGGCCTCTTGAACTAGAAGCGGTGCAGCTTATTTACCAGCATGGGGGTTATTGGGTCTACAAAATTTCGTCTGGAGAGTCGCATGATAGTTGATTTATTTGGAGCAACTATTATTTTGAAGATTTAAGAAGTTGGTTTAGTCGTTTAATTTCTTCCTCTGCACAACACCGACCTGACGACACATGGTTCCCACATTTACGGGCCCATTCGTTAATAATTCTAGGTTGACTACTTCTGGTGACTACCTTGGGTAATTTTTAATAAGATTAGCACCGACATAATTAAAAATATCGTTACACGGATGTTGAACTAAAGCGTCAGCCTTACCTATGACAGGGGTATCTTTATATAAACCAAACATAAGATCTCCTGTTTCAAGGTTGCATGATCAGATCAGATAGGTGTCAATTCCTGCTAGCAACAGATCATATTGAGACTCTACTAGTTCCTTAATTACTAGTGCCGGAATGCCACCAACTACGTTGTTCTCCAGCGCTAACCAGCCTACTGCATCTGTTGGTCCGAGGCTGACGACATAGCCAAGATCGTTATGTAGATAGGGCTCAAATAACTTCAAGGCACCTGAGCTCCGTAAAATATTACGTGCCGCCAGTTTCCCTTTACGTACCGCAGATTGAGCTGTCATGGTATTCGAACCAAAAGAGTCGTAGCTAGCGCAATCACCCGCCGTAAAGATATTTTGCAAAGGTTGTTGATCAATCATAACTTGACCGAAGATATTCGCTGAAAGCAAATTATCTGTTTTTTTGCCAAGGAACAGGAGCGTCATCACGGAAGGAAGATCGAACTTCCGCCCCGTTCTTTTTGCTTCCAGCATAATTTTATCGTTTTGTTGTTCTCGATAATATGTATCAGGGTAAAAATCTATACCAAGTTCGGTCATGCGAGTCTCGGTATAATGAGAAAAATTCGCAGGAAATTGTTGAAGAACTCGATCATCACCGTCGACTAATCGAAGATTACATTCAATTTTTTGGCGCCGAAAGAAATGAGCAATTTCGAAGAGAAATTGAATACCCGTTGCACCCCCACCTATCACGGAAATGAATGGTTTGCCTTGATTAGTTGTTACCAGATGACTGTTCAATAGGTTAGGACCGGGTGTTGTAAAAAAATCGTTTAAATCGAGAATATTATTTGCTCCATCAGTCTGCTCCGCGTCTGCTCCTGATGCAATCAAGACGTAATCAAATTTTAGTGATTCTTTTTGAATGGTAATAAATTTGTCATTTTGCCATTGCCGAATATTGTTCTCTTCTGTAATTAGTTTAGCGCAGATATGGCGACAACCAAAACGTTGTTCCAGAACAGGAAACGGAACCAGAAAATCCTGTAACGGAAATCTGAAAGTCTCGTGAAGGTGAGTAATCTTGATGTGTTGGGATCTGGGGTCGACAATGGTAATGTTAGCATCAGGCATATAACGTAAGAAGGTGGTCAGTGCTGCGATACCTGCATATCCGCCTCCTATAATCACAATTTTGAGCTGTTTACGTCTTGGTATATAAAAAGGTAAAAAAGACACATCTTCTCCTTCGTAAACTTTGCGATAATACTAACATTTAGTGGCCACCAATGTTTCTCCCAAATTTCTATGCTGTCCAGCGTAATAATAGCTAATGTACTTCAAACTATTTTTAGAATCAGTATTACATGTAAACGATCTATATTAATTTTGATTCTAGCTTAGATACTTGATATAACCGTTGTACGTTGGATTTGAACCTGCATTTGGTTGGAAGAAAAGGAGTAATTTTTAAGGAATTTTCTCTGGGCGCCAATTTTTCACGGCCCATTTCCAGAATGATGGAACACTGTTTTCAAGTAACTCTGAGGGCGGTTCTTGACCGAGGAAACTAGCGGTCGCTATTAATTGCGCTACAGGATTAGATACATCAAGGGGTGTTGCCCAGTTCTGTTTGCTAAGTTTCTTGCCTTGATTATTAACTACCACAGGCAAATGCATGTGCGTCGGAGTTGGGTAACCTAGCAATTTTTGCAGGTAAATCTGCCGATGTGTGGAATCTAACAAGTCCGCACCGCGCACCACATGGGTGATGCCCTGTTCGGCGTCGTCTACTACCACTGCTAGTTGATAAGCGTAGATTCCATCGGCTCGACGTAACACGAAATCACCGGTGTCGCTTTCTAGTCTCTGGCTAACTAGGCCATGTAAGGCATCCTTGAATTCAACAAGACTATTATTGGTTCTAACACGTAGTGCGCCGAGATGTTTTTTATTTGGTAAGTTATTACGGCAAGTACCAGTGTAAACTGGACCGCTAACTCCTGTGATGCTTGAGTCGGCTATTTCTTTACGGGTACAGGTACAAGGATAAATTACGCCGTGCTTATCAAGTATGGCAAGCGCAGTTTGATAGGCGCTATTTCTCCGACTTTGATAGATCACGTCGTGGTCCCATTCCATTCCTAGGGATTCGAGAGCGCTAAGGATTTCACCGGATGCGCCGGGAATTTCACGCTGTGTATCTAGGTTTTCGATCCTGACTAGCCACTCGCCACCGTGAGATTTCGCTTCCAGATAGCTGCCAACAGCAGCAACCAGAGAGCCGAAATGCAGCGGCCCGGTAGGAGATGGGGCAAAACGACCACGATATTTTGGAATGGAGTGTAGGTCGTTAGTCAAGGGGCAAGACAATCAAATTAGTTTTATCAAGTACCTTGCTTCAGGCATGCGTGTTGCAATTCAGGTGGAGTTGGGAGCTAACGTATGTGCCAAGGCACGTGAATGGTATTATGACACGGTTTCTGCCATTGTTGTGCTTGAGGATTCAACTGAAAGTGAGTAAATATGAGTCATCACATAGTTTTTCTTGATCGAGATTCAGTTAAGGCACAAGTACGTAGCCCGAATTTCAAACACACATACGAGGAGTATTCTAGCACCTCGTTTGACCAGATCGTAACACGTCTTCAGCACGCAACAATAGCAATCAGTAACAAGGTGCAGTTGAGCGAGGAGATGCTTGTTAAATTGCCTCAGCTAAAAATGGTTGCGGTTGCTGCAACCGGATATGACTGTGCTGATATATCCACTTGTCGAAAACACGGTATTGCAGTGGCAAATATCCGCAACTATGCAACTCATACCGTACCAGAACATGTATTTATGATGGTTTTAGCTCTACGCAGAAATTTGATAGCATATCAGCAAGATGTCGAGAACGGCATGTGGCAGAAAGCAGAGCAATTTTGTCTATTCACGCATGATATCGGCGAGCTATTTGGTGCAACTATGGGTATCATCGGCGCAGGTGTAATTGGGCAGGGCACTGCAACGATTGCACGTGGTTTTGGCATGCGCGTAATATTTGCAGACCACGCATCGTTAGAAAAAAATAACGTAGAGTTTATACCATTCGAAAATGTGTTGGCAGAGTCGGACGTGCTCTCGCTGCATTGCCCGATGACGCCAGCGACTCGTGATATGATTGGGATCAATGAACTGCGAAAGATGAAGCGCAACTCATTGCTAATCAATACTGCACGCGGTGGTTTGGTCAACGAAGCAGCACTGATTCAAGCGTTGGACGAAGGTCTAATTGCCGGCGCTGGTGTTGATGTACTTACTAGCGAACCACCGAAAAATGGTCATCCACTGCTTGAAGTGAAACGCCCTAACTTTATTTTGACGCCGCATGTGGCATGGGCCTCAGATGAGGCCATGCAATTTCTTGCTAATCAGCTAATTGACAACATTGAGTCTTGGGTGGCTGGAAATCCTCAGAATTTGGTTACTTAAGAATGGATATGAGTTAGTGAATTGGCAGTTCAGTAAAAGGCCTGTTTGCTAGTTTGCTTGAACCTTCGACGTAGTGGACACATGCGCTCCCGTTTGACCTGCTGTGCAAAGAAACTGATGGCCTGTACGGTGGGCATTACCTTACTATTGTTAAGCATTAATCCCTACTGATATCTAGATAATGAGTAATTTATAGTTAACTTTGCTAGTTTTACTTGTAAAGTATAAATAGCAAAGTTATTAATTAGTATCAGTAGACTAATTTCTATGCATATTTTCCAAGAATCAAGATCTAAGATTCAAAATATTAATGCATGTTATTGGGACAGTTTCTAATTGTCCTTAGTCTTGTAAGTAACGCCAACGAAATGATTAAGATATACTCCATTATCAATGACCTATCCGTTATAGCATAGTGAGACGAAGACTATGAAAATTCACGAGTACCAGGCCAAGCATCTTTTGCGCGAATTTGGAGTTGCGGTTCTGGAAGGAATTGCATGCTTTAGTGTCGACGAAGCAGTTGAAGCGGCCAGAAAACTGGGTGGTAGTACATGGGTTGTAAAGGCGCAGATTCATGCCGGTGGACGTGGTAAAGGTGGTGGAGTAAAAGTGGCGAAGTCACTCAATGAAGTGAAGCAGTATGCAGGAGAAATCCTAGGCATGACGCTCGTTACTCATCAGACCGATGAGCGGGGACAAATCGTTCGGCGACTTTTTATCGAGCAGGGGGCTGACATACAGAAGGAATTTTACATTGGAATGTTAGTCGATCGTAGTAGTCAGCGAGTGTGTCTGATGGCAAGTTCAGAAGGGGGCATGAACATTGAGGAGGTGGCCGCTAGAACACCGAACAAAATTTACAAGGTGTTCATTGACCCGATAGATGGGCTAACCGATCAAGATGCAGACGATATCATTCGAATGATTGATATTTCTCATTCTGGCACATCTGAAATTCGAATATTACTACAAGGCTTATATAAATTATTTGATAGTACTGATGCATTACTAATTGAAGTCAATCCGTTGATACTCACTACTGACAATCAAGTTCTAGCACTCGACGCAAAAATTAACTTTGATGATAATGCCCTGTTTCGACATTCTGATATTGCGGTCTTGCGCGATCTTGATGAAGAAGATCCAGTGGAGATTGAGGCATCTAAGCACGATCTTTCATATGTTCCGCTTGATGGCAATATCGGTTGCTTGGTAAACGGAGCAGGCCTCGCGATGGCAACCATGGACATCATCAAACTTTATGGCGGAAATCCTGCAAATTTTCTTGATGTGGGCGGTGGCGCTACTTCTGAAAAAGTGACGGAGGCATTTAAGTTGATGCTGTGTAACACAAAGCTACGGGCCATATTGGTAAACATATTTGGCGGTATTATGAAATGCGACGTGATTGCCGCAGGTGTGGTTGCGGCAGCCAGAGAAGTAAAGCTGACTAAGCCTCTAGTGGTGCGACTTGAGGGCACCAATGCTGATCTAGGCAAGAAAATCCTGACCGAATCCGGATTACAAATCCTTTTAGCGCGCAACATGGGAGATGCAGCACAGCATGCTGTAACAGCTGCAGCTAGGAGAGAACAGTCATGACAATCTTGATAAACCAGAGCACTAGAGTCATGACTCAGGGGATTACTGGAAAGACCGGTCAATTCCACACTCGTAAGTGTGTCGACTATGCTAATGGAAAGAATTGCTTTGTTGCAGGGGTAAATCCAAAAAAACCAGGGAAAAATTTTGAACACATTCCGATTTATGCCACTGTCAAGGAAGCAAAGCAGGCTACTGGTGCGTCAGTTTCAGTAATATATGTGCCACCGCCTTTTGCTGCTGCCGCAATAGATGAAGCGGTAGATGCGGAACTTGATCTAGTAATTTGTATTACTGAAGGCATTCCTGTACGTGACATGCTGCGTACCCGATACAAGATGCAGGAACATAAAACTCTACTGATAGGACCTAATTGTCCTGGCATCATAACACCAGATGAAATCAAGATTGGCATCATGCCTGGCTATATCCACAAGAAAGGGAATGTCGGAGTAGTGTCTCGCTCAGGTACGCTGACTTACGAAGCAGTTGCTCAATTAATGGAGCAGGGTTTAGGGCAGTCTACCTGCATCGGTATCGGAGGCGATCCGATTAATGGATTGAAGCATCTTGATGTGATGAGGTTGTTCAACGACGATAATGAAACTGATGCAGTGCTGATGGTAGGAGAAATTGGCGGTTCCGACGAGGAAGATTGTGCCTATTGGATTAGGAATAATATGACGAAACCAGTAGTAGGGTTTATTGCTGGAGTAACTGCGCCGCAAGGCAAGCGAATGGGGCATGCGGGTGCGATCATCTCTGGTGGCAAGGGTACTGCTCAGGAAAAGCTTGCTGTGATGGAGGAGTGTGGAATTAAAGTGACTCGCAACCCTGCAGAGATGGGCAAATTGCTGAAATCGGTGTTGCGATAAAATGGAATCTTGGTAATATCAAAACTATCTTGCCATGACCATATTTTCGTTAATTCTTGCATTCTTGTTGGAGCAATGGCATCCCGCTGATAGTCGAAATCGAGTCATTCTGCTATTTCTCTCCTATGCCGGTATATTAGAGCGTTATTTTGATACAGACGAACGTCGGCACGGATTGTTAGCGTGGGTTGCTGCGGTAGTTCCGGCATTGTTCATCGCGGGTGTGTTCTATTATTTATTGCTTAGTTTCAGTTCGCTGCTAGCGTTGGCATGGAACGTTCTAGTGTTATATTTCACCCTAGGTTTTCGTCACTACAGCCAATTGTTCCTTGATATCAATCAAGCTCTTAAAGATGGCGATTTACCTCAAGCTCGCGAGCTGCTGAGGCAGTGGAGTGGAGCGCCTGCAGACGAACTCAGCAGTGAACAGATTGCGCGGGTTGCAATTGAATTGGGGTTAATTCATTCTCACCGCTATTTGTTTGGTGTAGTCACCTGTTTTGTTTTGTTGCCAGGGCCACTAGGAGCAGTACTGTATCGTATTGCAGAGTTATTAGGTGAGCGTTGGGGTAGTCGCACAGATGAGGCATTTGGTTCATTTGGAAGTTTCTCAGCAAAAGCATTTAGGATCATCGACTGGCTACCGGCTCGGTTGACTGCCGTAAGTTTTGCCATTGTTGGAAATTTCGAGGACGCGATTTATTGCTGGCGTATACAAGCTGCATCGTGGTCAAACCACGCCCAAGGAATCATTCTCGCCAGTGGCGCCGGGGCGCTCGGTGTGCGTTTGGGAGATTCACTACAGGAAGCCGGTAGTGTGTACTACCGGCCTGAACTAGGTTTGAGTGAAAAGGCCGACATGGATTTTCTACAAAGCACTATCGGCCTTATTTGGCGCGCCCTATTGTTGTGGTCGGTATTATTGTTCCTGGTGGGAATAGCGAACTGGACGGCATGAAGGTAAAAGAATCAAACTTTCAAGGAGTAGCTTCACTGATATAATTTAGTACCTTTGATACCTTATTTGAGGTTTCTGATGTCTGAACCGTTACTGATCACAAGTTTCACTCATGAGATTGCTTTGATGCCCGATCTTGCTAATCGACATGGACCTATTACCGGTGCGACCGGCACCGATAAAACTGTTACCCTACAGGTAATGGCGGAACGGTTCTCGTCGATCGGCGTACCCGTGTTTATGGCCGACGTCAAAGGTAGTCTATCGGGGCTCGCTGCCCCGCGCGGCGGGCATCGTCAAGGTATTCTAGCTGCCGCGGTTAAAAGTGCAGCTCGTTCGATCGGCTCGCAGGTTGGTCGCGTGCTTTTCCTAGTGATTCTGGGGAGTATCTTGTGTGGCAGGGATAGATGACGATGCGCTTGATTGCTGCAATTATTCTATTCTCAATGTTTACGGGCTGTGCAACAATGGACTCTGGCCAAGGCCAGAGTTCGAAGCCGTCAGGACCGCTGCCACCAAGTACGCGCCCTACTTATAACCTTGCCGGTTACCCTCCTGCTTTCAAAGATGGTTATGTTGATGGATGTGAAACTGCCAAGAAGACTTCTTATGGATTTAAGAACAAGCAACGCTTTTCAAAAGACAGTCAATATCGTAATGGCTGGAAGGATGGATTCAATATGTGTCTTGGTAAATAGCAATAGACCTAGTAGTTTGAACTTCCTTGCATCTCAGTCCACAGTTCTGTCGTGTCGTAAAAGTTACGTAGGGTGGAAATAGATTCTTTACTATCTTCCGAGAAGATTATCTTCCCAATGAAATCAAGGTATCCTAGCTACCTCAGGTATAATAACAGGTAATTATTTTGTTCAATTTCCAATGAAACGTTCACTCTTGTTTGTGCTGCTTCTTGCTTCATCTTTCGTAATTGCTCGGCAGTCTACGAATCAAGCGCCATCGCAACCTGTTTTATCCATGGCTGCAAAAGCTTATATTCTTACTGACTTTCAAAGTGGGCAGACTTTGGTTGGCCAGAATATTCATAAGCGTGTCGAACCTGCGTCACTTACCAAGATAATGACAGTACATCTAACTTTTTCAGCCCTAAAGCAGAAGCGCATTACCCTGACCCAGACTGTACCCGTGTCAGAGAATGCCTGGCACGTACATGGTTCGCGCATGTTCATCGAACCTGGCAAGTCAGTAACCGTAGGTGAATTAGTACGCGGACTGATTGTCCAGTCTGGTAACGACGCCAGTATAGCTTTGGCGGAAGCTATTGCTGGGTCGGAGGAAAGCTTTGCACAAATGATGAATAAAGAGGCCGAAAGGTTGGGAATGAAGAACACTCATTTTGCCAATTCTACCGGTCTACCACATCCGGAGCATTATACCACTGCGCATGATTTGGCCTTACTAGTGACGGATGTGATCCGTAATTTTCCGGAGCACTACCAGCTTTATTCTATTCGGGAGTATACCTACAACAAGATTTCACAAACCAATCGAAATCGACTCCTATGGCTTGATCCAAATGTAGATGGTCTCAAGACTGGATATACTCAAGCTGCGGGTTATTGCCTTGTTACTTCAGCAAGACGAAATGAGCGGCGATTGATTTCAATAGTGCTAGGCACCACCTCTGATAACGCACGTACTATAGAGAGCCAACGCCTCTTGAACCACGGTTTCCAATTCTACGATACCGTACGCTTGTATCGGAAGAAACAAGAGGTGACTACTATTCAGCTATGGAAGGGCAAGCGAGAGATGCTTAAGACAGGGTTCAACCGTGATCTTTATTTTTCGCTGCCCAAGGGGCAAACTGATAAATTAAAAGCTACCATGGAGTATAAGCAACCGCTGATTGCTCCGATAAGTGCAGGACAAAAAGTGGGCGTGGTCAAGTTTGCATTTAACGGGGAGCCAATAGCTGAGCGGTCGCTGGTAGCGTTGGAGACTATAGATCACGCTAATATTTTTAGCCGTACCTGGGATAGCCTGCGGCTATTGTTTAATTAACTCTCCAGCGCAGTTAAATCTATCTTCACCGTTGGTTAATATGAGTATTCAAAAATCAGTATGATTTATCTCAATGGCTCTTTCATTCCAATTGAGGATGCGCGTATTTCAGTGCTGGATAGAGGATTCATATTTGGTGATGGCGTTTACGAAGTAGTTCCCGTGTACTCACGTAGACCTTTTCGCTTAACAGAACACCTGCGCCGCTTGCAAGATAGCCTCGAGGGTATTCGCCTGAAAAATCCTCATTCTGACGTCGCGTGGAGGGGATTGTTGGAACAAATCATCGCTAGTAACGAAGGAGACGATCAGTACCTTTACTTGCACATTACACGCGGCGTGGCTCCGCGTGAGTACTCTTTTCCAGAGGATGTAATGCCCGCAGTATTCATTATGAGCACCCCATTGTTAGCGCCCCCTAAAGAGTTACTTGCCACCGGTGTTTCTGCCATCACCGCTAATGACAACCGTTGGCTACGCTGCGACATCAAAGCAACATCGTTGTTACCAAATGTGTTGTTACGACAGATGGCGGCGGATGAGGATGCGGTGGAAACTCTGTTGTTAAGAGAAGGATTTTTGACGGAGGGCTCTGCCAGTAACATCTTTGTCGTAAAAAATGAGATGCTTCTAGCCCCACCAAAGAGTTATTTAATGCTACCCGGTATTACCTATGATGTTGTACTGGAACTGGCGGTTGCACATGACATTCCGCACGAGATACGAGAAGTTTCCGAATATGAGATACGCACCGCACAAGAACTTCTGCTGACATCCTCAACTAAAGAAATTATGCCTATTACACGTCTCGATGGTAAGCTGGTGGGTAGCGGAAAGCCAGGAACGATATTTACACAACTGTACCAGCTTTACCAGAATTATAAGGCCACCGTAATGCAAGGTAACGTTGTAGTGTAGAGGTTTGCTGAGACAACATGACACTGAAGCCTACACTTATTGAGTACCCTTGCGACTTCCCTATCAAGATCATGGGGCAGGCCGAGCAAAGTTTTACCCAGTCAATATTGATGATAGTGAAACGCCATGTTCCCAATTTTGATGAAGCCTCCTTGGAAACAAGAATCAGCAAGAAAAATAAATATTTGAGCCTTACTTGCACCGTTCGCGCCATTTCTCGCACCCAATTGGATGCGCTATATCAGGAATTGTGCGATCATCCAATGGTAGTAATGGTGCTTTGAAATGCAGTTTTAGTTTTGATCGTTCCGAATCATCTTGATTAAATATGGATAATTCATACCTGAATCCAAGAACAAAAAATTTAAAGTTCAATATAAAACATTCCGGCTTAGTGGACTACCTCTCTACCTGGCAGGCAATGAAGAACTTCACATTAGCACGCACAAAAAATACTTTTGATGAGATATGGTTGTTACAACATCCATCAGTCTATACTTTGGGCATAGCGGGTAAATCGGAGCATTTGCTCCAAAATAATGGTATCGCTGTGGTTAGAACTGACCGCGGTGGTCAAATTACTTACCATGGCCCTGGTCAGATTGTTGCCTATTTATTACTTGATATTCGTCGCCTTAAACTCAGTGTACGTGAGTTGGTCAGGAAAATGGAAGGCGCTGTGATAGATTTGCTACAAGAATACTATATTGACACTGAAAGCCGCATGGATGCGCCCGGCGTATATGTGGGCGATGCAAAAATAGCAGCACTTGGATTGAAAATAAAAAATGGTTGTTGCTACCATGGTATAGCGCTCAATGTTGACATGGATTTGACTCCATTTTCTGCGATTAATCCCTGCGGCTACTCTGGATTGAGGATAACTCAAACCAAAGATCTTGGAATAGACGACGGGCTGGAAGTATTGAGAGATAAGCTTGCAGAAAAATTACAAACAGGAATTATCAAAGAAAAGGACGCTTAGTCGCATGACAAATATAATTCGCCAGAAAGGTGCAGAAAAGACAGCGCGTAATCCAATAAAAATTGTACCCCAATCCTATGGCGTTCCACTACGTAAGCCGTCATGGATACGAGTTCGCTCATCCAGTAGCCAAGCGTTTTACGAAGTAAAACGTATTCTACGGAAACAGAAACTGCACACAGTTTGTGAAGAAGCATCATGTCCCAATATTAGAGAGTGTTTTGGTAAAGGTACCGCCACATTCATGATCCTAGGTGATCTCTGTACTCGTCGCTGTCCATTCTGTGACGTAGCGCATGGTAGACCATTGCCACCAGATGCTGAGGAGCCACTACATTTGGCTCAGTCAATCGCTGCAATGGGTTTGAAATACGTAGTTATCACTAGTGTTGATCGAGATGATCTGCGTGATGGTGGTGCTCAGCACTTTGTTGATTGTATACGTCAGATACGCGTACATTCTCCCGATACGAAAATAGAGATTTTGGTACCGGATTTTCGGGGGAGACTGGAAGTTGCGCTGGAAAAATTATCTGCCTACCCGCCCGATGTGTTAAACCACAATCTTGAGACTGTACCGCGTCTCTATAAGCAGTGTCGTCCAGGAGCGGACTATGTTCATTCGCTAAAATTACTAAAAGATTTCAAGGTACGCTCCCCTCAAATT
This sequence comes from Nitrosomonadaceae bacterium, assembly GCA_965248035.1. Classification (GTDB taxonomy): domain Bacteria; phylum Pseudomonadota; class Gammaproteobacteria; order Burkholderiales; family Nitrosomonadaceae; genus BJGV01. The sequence goes on along the minus strand of OZ252054.1, from coordinate 430,133 downwards.
CCTACCAAATCTGGGTTAATGCTAGGTCTGGGTGAGACAGACAATGAAATCTATGAAGTATTGCGTAACTTACGCAAAAATGACGTAGAAATGCTTACTGTTGGCCAGTATCTGCAACCCAGCACAGGCCATTTACCTGTAATACGCTATGTATCGCCCAATGGCTTTAAGGAAATTGAGCGTGCTGCAGTTGAGATGGGTTTTCGTAACGCTGCATGTGGACCGATGGTCCGTTCGAGCTATCATGCTGATCAACAGGCACATGAAGCCGGTGTAATATAGCAGATAGATTGAGAAACTAGCCCAAACGAAGGGCGCGACATCTGCAATTTTTCTGTAGACTAATTTAGTATGTTTCTGTAAAAAGTGTTTTAGATTGCTTAGGTAAATACTTGAGCATCATGGAGGGCAGGGAATTGCTGCATTTTTTTCTTGCTCCACGACATGTTTAGCCATGAGTTCTTTAGTGGGTTTTCTCTTTACTTGCCAATTCCTCAGCAAGCCAGTCAATCAGGTCTTCGGTTAGTTTGTCGCTGGATTCTGTCAAGGCTTGTACTGCTCCAGCGGCGTTGGCTGTGGGAGCCGCCTGTTTTATACTGAAATTACGTTGTGCCTGTAGTGAACGGGAGCTACGGTGGACTAAGCTCGCGCGAAGTCTAATTACCACATGACTTTTGTCTACAGCATCAAATACTTGGGAAAATTCTTCTAGTTCGAGGTGCAATCTAAAGTCTGTTCTTGCGCTATCACTGGTGCTTATTACTTTGTCGTTTGTAACAGCAGCAATACGGTTTCTGATTCGATGGGTGAGCAACGTCGCCGGCGAGGCAGCCCAACGGTTGTTGGCATAGTTATACAATTGAGTAGGATCACGATATGCTAGACGGTACTGGATTGCTTGACTATCAAGCCACACGGGTGATGTCGCTTCTGCTATCAGCAGGCTTGTCCATAACTGCCGTTGCTGGCTGGATGTGTCATAAGTGCTAGTAACTTGTTGCAAGCCAAAGTCATATACCGCTACTGGTGTCTGGGCTTGAGGTGTTATGGTGCACCCTGCAAGCCATATACTTAAGAGAACATAAAGTTTTCTCATTTTGATATTCCTTGGGGTGATACAAACCCATCTTCTCCTGGACCTGGTGGTGGTGGTGATCTGCCAAATATCAGACTCCTAGGTTGTTCTTCCAACTGCAGGAGAATGCGATTAACGGTACGGGTATCTTGTACAATTCTATCAATAGCATTGTGAAATTTAGGAATAGTGTCCGCAAGATCTTCGACACTTTGCGATAGGTTGTCTACAATTCCTCCTCTCTGACCCACTTTCTCCACGATTTGGTTGATATTATTTACTAGCTGATTGGCATTCTTTAGTAACGAACTTGTTTCACTAGTTAACTCTGGTAAGGACTTAAGATTTGGCTGCAGTTGGTCAGTGAAGCTGCCAAAACTACTGGATGCACCCTCCATGTTTTCTAGAATATGCGAAAATCGTTCCTGGTTCTGCTCATTCAACAAAATATTCATTTTCTTTACTGTTTCATTTACACTATTCAGCAGGTCTTGTCCCGAGTAGACTATATTTTCCAGTGTTGAAGAGCGCATTGGGATGTGCGCCAAGTCAACTTCATTGGTTTGCAGTAGTTCGGGTTGATTGCCATCATCATCCAGTTGAACATAGGCAAGTCCCGTCACGCCTTGGTAGCCAAGCTGTGCAAACACGCCCTTGGTAAGCGGTACATTCCGATCAACACCAATACGAATTTGAATAAAACGCGAATTTTCTGGGTCGAATCTGATGGTTTCCACCTTGCCGACCTTTACACCACGAAAACGGACTGCTGCTTCAGGGTTAAGTCCCGATACCGAGCCTTCAGACATCAAAATATAATGGGCATGATCGGCAGTTTCTCCACTGAGCCATTTAGCGGTTATTGCCACTGCCATGCTCAAAACAATCACAAACAAACCTGCTATAAGGGCGTGAGAACGGTTTTCCATCGTATTCCCCTAAAAATTATCGCCTATGCTTCCCAGCGCTCGCTTGCCGCGATCGCCCCCGAAAAAATTGGTAATAAATGGGTGGCTATTACTAATTACGTTACCTAAATTATCCAATGCCACTATGTGTTGATCGGCTATTACGGCCACACGATCAGACAGTGCAACCAACGTATCTAGATCATGTGTAGCCATGACTATCGTTAGTGCTAATTCAGCGCGCAGTGTCAAGATCAACTTGACAAAGCTATCACTGAGTACTGGATCCAACCCGGCGGTGGGCTCATCTAGAAACAGTAACTCCGGATCTAATGCCATGGCACGTGCCAACGCAATGCGTTTAATCATCCCACCAGAGAGTTCAGCAGGCATTTTGCTTGCATGTTGTGCTTCTATTTCTACCATTTTAAGTTTAAGCATGACAAGGTTGTGTATCATGCCCTCATCCAACGTATGTAGTTCTCGCATTGGTAGCGCAATATTGTCATATACTGATAATGCACTGAATAATGCGCCTTTCTGAAATAATACTCCGCAGCGATTGCGCATGCTCTGCAGTATGTCGCGGTTACCGTGATATATTGGCTGACCAAAAACCAGAACCGTTCCACGAAATGGCGTATCCAAACCTAGTATCTGCCTTAGCAATACAGTCTTTCCACTACCAGAACTACCAACCAGTGTCAGCACCTCACCATGATGGACATTTAGGTTAATGTTTTCAAGTACAACATGAGCACCAAAACGAGCATGTAATCCTTTGACCTCAATAACGCGGTTTTCGGCTGCCATTATATTATCCTTTCACAATATTCCCACGTTGGAAAAAATAATGGCAAAAATTGCATCGATGATAATAACAGCAGTGATTGCAGTTACCACTGATGTGGTGGTTCCCTCACCAAGACTTTCAGTATTGGATTTAATTCTCAAGCCAAAATGACAGCTAATGAGCGCGATGGTCATTCCGCTCACTACACCTTTGCCTAAACCCAGCCACAAGTTAGCGATTGGCACAACATCTGATAGTTTATTGAAAAAAAACTGATAGCTCAGCCCTAACTGAATTTCAGCGGCGACCATGCCCCCTACCAATGCAAGAGCGCTAGTCCACAACACCACCAATGGCATGGCAATACCCAGTCCAATGATTTTTGGTAAAATCAGTCGCATACTGTGAGGTATGCCCATTACCGCCAATGCATCTAATTCTTCAGTTACTCTCATTACGCCTAATTGTGCTGTCATAGAAGAACCAGAGCGTCCTGCCACAAGAATTGCAGCAAGCATTGGGCCAAGTTCACGAATTATGCTTACACCAAGAATATTTATGATGAAAATATCCGCACCATATGTTTGGAGTTGCCTAGAAGAAAGATAGCTTAGCACGACACCGATAAGGAACCCTACCAGAGCAGTAATACCTAGCGCCTGCGCTCCGGTTCGGAAGAGAGTTGCGGAAATTTCACGCCAAGGAATGCGCGTTGGGTGACTGACTAAAAATTTGACATCCAGAAGTAACTGGCCAGCTAGCATAATTATGCCGATCATATGCTCCCAAACCAGAAAGCCTGCTTTTCCTATAGCTCTGACGGGGCCAAGAAGATCGCGAGGAACAGGCTCTAGCGCAGCTGGTAAATTTCCTAGACGGTCGAATAATCTTTCCTGTTCAGGCCGTAACTCTATATGTTGGGGGCGGTGCGCTCCCCAAGCCTGCCACAGCAGCAGCGCTCCAGCATCATCCATCTGCTCAATTCCGGTTAAGTCCCAGTATAAATTTGGGTCAGCTGCAAAGGTAGTAAGCTCGGTAGATAATGACTGCATTTGCTGTTCCAGAGCACCTAATGTACATTTACCGGAAAGCACCAATCTTGGCGCACCGTTTTTACTCGCTGCTTGACGTATTTGCATCGGAGAATTACTGCTCTGATTTCCTGGCATCAGAATGGTCTCCGGGCTTTATCGGTCTGATGGAAAACCGAGTTTTTATGTGGCTATTTTGTTTCATAAAATAACACAAACCCCACTCCTACTATATTACTTCTTTATAATAGTACTCTTCCATGGTGGCGCTTTGGTGCAAGTTAGAATTTTACATTAATGTTTTAGCGTCCCATATTTTCTGTATTAGCAAAATATTGTGCGTCCACAGCTTTAGCAACATCGTCGTACTCCATCCCATTTTCTGATTTGTTCAGTATCAAAGAATGTTTTACAGTCTAGTGGTTGGCCACCTTCACTGGCGTGGCATTTGTGCCAGTGCTCGAGGTAACGTTCGTAGGCATCATCACCGCTAATAGCACGTATTAGTTGCCAGGTATGACGTGCAATAATCGATATGGATTTCATGAGGTGTCCTTTTTAATTACGTGTCCAATTTTCAATCTTGCGACTGAATTCGTGGGGTGCTTCGGAAAGTGGTGGGTGGGGCTTGCCAGTAATAATACGGTATGAAATCCGAAGTGTGTCTAGCACTAGTATCCAGGTAGTGATCAGGAAGAAAACAGTAAGTGCTGCAGCGAGATAGTCATTAAAAATTAATTGTTGTGCGGTAGTGGCCACGTCGGGAGGCAATGTGCCAGCAGTAAGTTTTGTAGCTAAGTCTTGGGCGTGCGAGAGAAACCCTATACGCAGTTCAGGACTGAAGAGTTTTTCCCACGCAGCAGTGCTGGTGATGATAATGAGCCAGGTAAGTGGTATGGTCGTGATCCATGCATAGCGCAGCTTGCCAGACTTGATAAGAATAGTGGTAGCGACGCATAGAGCAATTGCAGCAAGCATCTGGTTGGCAATGCCAAATAACGGCCATAAACTGTTAATTCCACCCAGCGGGTCAAGGGTGCCGATATAGAGGAAGTACCCCCATGCACTCACGAAGATACCGCTGGTCAGAAATACACTAGGGTACCAACTGGTTCGGCCTAGAGGTTTATAGATATTACTAAGCAAGTCTTGCAACATGAAGCGACCTACGCGGGTTCCTGCATCGAGAGTAGTAAGTATGAACAGGGCCTCAAACATGATGGCAAAGTGATACCACATTGCCATCAGACCTGAACCAAAGGTGCTAGTAAAAATGCTAGCCATACCGACGGCAAAAGAAGGCGCGCCACCAGTACGTGAAAACAGACTAGTTTCTCCCATGTCTGAAGCTAGTTGTTGCATTTGTACTACGGTGACAGGGAAGCCCCAACTATTTATCGTGGCAACAGCTTCTGCTGCTTCTTTACCTACAATACCAGCTGGACTATTGATGGCAAAATAGACACCAGGGTCAAGCACAGTAGCGGCAATTATGGCCATTACAGCGACGAAGGATTCCACCATCATCGCACCATAACCGATGAGACGGGAATCTGCTTCATTGGAAAGTAGTTTTGGCGTGGTACCTGATGAAATTAGTGAATGGAAACCAGAGATTGCGCCACAGGCAATTGTTATAAATACAAAGGGGAATAACGTGCCGCCAAAGATTGGGCCGGTACCATCAATGAATTGAGTGAGTGCAGGCATTTTTACTTCGGGTCGCAGAATAATAACTGCGACGGCGAGCATTAACATCGTGCCAATTTTCATAAAAGTTGACAAATAATCGCGCGGCGCAAGCAATAACCACACCGGGACAGTGGCGGCAGTAAAACCGTATGCAATTATCATCAACGCAAGTGTTGTCCCGCCATAGTCAAACCACTGGCGCAAATCAGGATGCTGATCTATCCAACCGCCAGCCACCACGGCTAACAGTAGCAGTACAACCCCAATGAGTGTACTTTCCAGTACACGACCAGGGCGAATGTTGCGCATATATAAACCGATCAGTATGGCAATTGGAATGGTGGCTGCTACGGTGGAGGTGGCCCACGGACTGTGCTGCATTGCGTTAACTACTACTAGGCCAAGTACGGCAATAAGGATGACCATAATCACCATTACACCAGCTAATGCAGCGATGCCACCGATAGCGCCAAGTTCGTCACGCGCCATTTGACCCAGCGAACGACCATTGCGGCGAGTGGAGAAGAACAGCGTAACAAAATCCTGCACACAACCGCCCAACACTGCTCCAACCAAAATCCACAGTGTGCCGGGTAAATAGCCGAATTGTACGGCGAGAGTGGGACCGATCAGTGGTCCTGGCCCGGCTATGGCGGCAAAGTGGTGGCCGAAAACGACCCATTTGTTTGTGGGAACAAAGTCGCGGTTATCGTTCAGGCGTTCTGCAGGAGTGGCACGACTTGCATCTAGCATCAGCACTTTAGTGGCAATAAAAGCACTGTAAAATCGGTAGCCGATGGCATATACACATATTGCTGCTGCGATGAACCATACACTGTTAATAGTTTCACCGCGATGCAGTGCAATGGCTCCAATAGCGCTAGCACCGAGTATTGTCACGCTGATCCAGACCAGGATACCGGGTAGCCCCATTTTTTTTGTCGAAGCAGGCATTTTTTTCATATGTGTTCGGGACAAATATTATAGAGCTAAATTTTCATAACATGACCATAGTTGAAAATCACTCTATGCAAGCGACCGCTTTAGGTCGAAAGGGGAAGATCTAGGTAGCAAAGCACATATTTTCTAGTATGACTTGCGATTTCACAAAATGACATTGAATTTATGATTGCTGTTTACCTGCTAAAATGTGGTTCTAACTTAGCATGGTCGATCACTGTGGGGTACAGTTTTTAATGAGAATTAGTATGTGGAATGTTCCCGCTTTTTAATATACAACAGTTGAGAATCTTGGCGAAAAATAATGGAGAAAATAGTTAGAGTAGGCAAGAAAGAATATATAATAATATGTATATATACAAAAAGATAATTAACAAATATGAAGTATTGCAGGAAGCATACTGGTGTCCAAAAGGAGGGTCCGTGGTGCCCAGAAGAGGACTCGAACCTCCACAGTGTTGCCACCGCTAGGACCTGAACCTAGTGCGTCTACCAATTCCGCCATCTGGGCAATTCGGCATCCAAAATCAGGGTGCTGAGCAGAGCCGCAATTCTATAGGAAATCATTGTTTTGTCAAACAATAAAAGACATAAACTACGTAATCTTGATCCCCATTTTGAGCGAGAAAAAGAACGTTACGGTCATCCGTTGCCAAGTAGAGAACTCATACTGCAAACATTGAACGAACAAGGTGTTCCCGTCACTGAGCAAACGTTACAAAAACTGCTCGAAATTACAGAAGAAGAAAACGAAATTTTTGGCCGCCGACTTTCTTCAATGATGCGAGCAGGCCAAATCATGCGTAATCGCAAAGATGACATCTATGTGGTAGAAAAACTGGATCTCATCAAGGGCAAGATACAAGGCCACGCTGATGGTTTTGGCTTCCTGATTCCTGATGATGGTAGCTCCGATTTATTCCTAAGTCCCAAGGAGATGCACAAGGTATTGCACGGAGACAGCGTGATGGTACGTGAAATTGGGATAGATCGGCGTGGGCGTAAAGAAGGAACCATCGTAGAAGTATTGGAGCGCGTCATAACGCAGTTGGTGGGGCGATTACATGTCGATTACGGCATCCTATTTGTAGAGGCCGAGAACAAGCGCATTAGTCAGGATATTTTAGTGCCGAAAGAAGAATCTATGGACGCCAGGGCTGGCCAAGTGGTGACGGTAGAGATCATTCAGCAGCCTGGTAAAAATGTGCAGCCCATTGGCCGCATTGTTGAGATTCTGGGAGATTATACTGCGCCAGGAATGGAGATCGAAATTGCACTTCGCAAGCATGATTTACCATACCAATTTCCACGCGAAGTAGAAATACTTTCCGCCAAATTTCCTGACAAAGTGCTAAAAAAAGATCTGACTGGGAGGGAGAAAATCTGTCATTTGCCACTGGTGACCATAGACGGAGAAACCGCGCGCGACTTTGACGATGCAGTGTATTGCGAGCGTGATGGAAAGGGCTACAAGTTATATGTTGCTATCGCTGATGTTAGTCACTATGTGCGTCCCAATGATGCACTTGACAAGGCGGCGCTTAATCGTGGCAACTCTGTATATTTTCCGCGACGCGTGATTCCGATGTTACCAGAAGTGCTCTCCAATGGTTTGTGCTCGCTTAATCCACTAGTGGAGCGTTTGTGTATGGTATGCGAGATGACTATCAACGCCGATGGAGATTTTTATGATTACCGCTTTTATCCAGCGGTAATGCGCTCTCATGTGCGATTTACTTATACCCAGGTGGCGGCGATGCTGAGCGAGCCCAAGGGTGAAGATGCTAGGCAGCATGCAAAAATAATGCCGCACATCCAGTTGCTCTACAAGTTATTCAAGGTGCTACTGCAAGCACGGGAGAGGCGTGGCGCGATTGATTTTGAAACCATAGAAACCCAAATGACTTTCAACGACCTAGGTAAGATTGAACAGATCCTGCCAGTGAAGCGCAATGATGCCCATCGCCTTATTGAGGAATGTATGCTGGTGGCCAACGTGTGTGCTTCAGATTTTCTGCAGAAACATAAACAACCCACGGTCTATCGTATTCATGAGGGACCCACATCGGAAAAACTTGATGCTTTACGTAACTTCCTTAAAGAATTTGGTCTGCAGCTAGGTGGTGGGGATAAGCCTCGTGCTCAGGATTATGTGAAGACAATGGTAAAAATTAAGGATAGACTCGACGCACAATTACTACAAACTGTAATGCTACGATCACTGCGCCAGGCTGTTTACAGTCCGGATAACACTGGCCATTTCGGACTGGCGTATGAGTCCTATACCCATTTTACTTCACCCATCCGGCGTTACCCTGACCTGCTGGTGCACCGCGCAATCAAGGCAGTGCTCAACGGAACAACGTATTCTCCTGGTAATTGGCATGAACTGGGCAAGCATTGCTCGCAGACAGAGCGCCGAGCTGACGAAGCCGGTCGCGATGTGGAATCGTGGCTCAAGTGTTTCTACATGCAAGACAGAATCGGTGAATGTTTTGGTGGTGTCATTAGTAGTGTCACCGGTTTTGGTTTGTTTGTAGCGCTTGATAGTGTTTATGTTGAAGGCCTGGTGCATATTTCCGAACTGCCCAAAGACTATTTTCATTTTGTTGCCGTCAAACATATGCTGATTGGTGAGCGTAGTGGTAGACATTATCGTCTTGGCGATCGGATGAGAGTTAAAATTGTGCGGGTTGACCTAGAAACCAGCAAGATTGATTTTGTGCCGGCTGGCAAGAGCGAATAGAATTTTGAAGTTATTTTTACAAGCTTCTGTCGGATACTTAATTAAATTAGAAGATTGATTGTACTTTACTGATTTGTTCTAGAATTTTTATCTTTTAATGTCCAACATTCGCCTTATATTTGGTTTTCATGCTATCGCCGGTCGTCTACGGCAGAATCCCGACAGTATCAGGGAAGTTTTTCTCGATTCCACCCGCCGTGACCAGCGTGTCCGTGACTTGACAAAACTCGCGGAAACCAAAAGTGTTCGTTTAATTTTCTGCGATGAAACAAGGTTTGCTGCCATGTCTGGTAGTACTCGTCATCAGGGCGTGGCAGCAAATATAGACACAACCTGTAGTCATATTGACATTGAGGATGTACTCGAAACTTTGACCGAGCCAGCATTGTTTCTGGTTCTGGACGGAGTTCAGGATCCGCATAATTTGGGGGCATGTTTGCGAGTGGCGGATGCTTTTGGTGTTCATGCCATGATTGCGCCAAAAAACCGCGCGGTGGGACTCACGGCTACGGTACACAAAGTAGCGAGTGGCGCCGTTGACACCGTGCCATATATTTCAGTTACCAACCTGGCCCGCACTTTGCGGGAATTAAAACAGCACGGTGTATGGATAATTGGCACGGCTGCTGGGGCGAATAGCGAACTTCAATTCGCTAAAATCGATGGTCCTATTGCATGGGTGCTGGGTGCGGAGGGGGAAGGCATGCGGCGGCTTACTCGCGAAACATGTGACCAACTGATTTCCATTCCCATGCTAGGTAGTGTTGAAAACCTTAATGTTTCAGTTAGCGCGGGCATATGTCTATTCGAGACCTACCGTCAAAGGAGAAATAGAAAACTATAGAATCTAGGAAGAATCAAAGTTAAAAGCATTTAGAGCACTAAGTAATTTAGATTTTAGTTTATTGATAGTTTTACAATATTACGTTTTAAATGTTCTTTCTGATTGATATTGTTTCGTTAATTCGTTAGAATACCGTCCTCCTCAATCCTTATCTCATCGTGTTCGCATCACGGCAGATTTTACCCAGAAGGGAGCAACATGCGTCATTACGAGATCGTTTTTATTGTGCACCCTGATCAGAGCGAGCAAGTGCCCGCAATGATTGAACGTTACCATGGTATGGTGACCGCAATGAACGGGAAAGTTCACCGCCAGGAAGACTGGGGGCGTCGCCAACTCGCATATCTAATTAATAAGGTTCATAAAGCGCACTACGTATTAATGAATATTGAGTGCGATCAGGAAACTCTAGACGAGCTAGACCATGCTTTTAAGTTCAACGACGCGATTCTCCGTTATCTTACGGTTAGGATGGACGGACCCGAGGTTGCGCTCTCACCAATGATGAGGGATGAAAAAACATGACCTGTCTCACGAACGGAAGAAGCTGTAGAAATTAACCTCGGAGCTTAGAGCAGACAAAGTATTAAGCTGAATAGTCATCTGGAAAAGAACCTGCCATGGAACTGTAGCTGCATGTTGCATGTATATTAATAATATATATGATATCTAATCAACAAATAGGAAAAAATTATGGCTCGCTTTATATCTAGACGTAAAGATAGCAAGGACAAAGAAAAGGACAAGAATGCTAATCGTCCATTGTTCAAGCGTAGAAAATTCTGTCGTTTTACAGCAGAAGGTATCAAGATGGTAGATTACAAAGACATCGAGATATTGAAAGATTTCATTAATGAAAATGGTAAGATCATTCCTGCTCGTATTACTGGCACAAAAGCACGTTTTCAGCGTCAATTAGGTGTTGCTGTCGAGCGAGCGCGGTTTCTTGCGCTGTTACCTTACACCGATTTACACTGAGGGGTGACAGCATGCAAGTTATTTTGATGGAAAAGGTTGTCAGCCTCGGCCAGTTAGGTGATGTAGTTAATGTAAAAAACGGTTATGCACGAAATTTCCTAATTCCTCAGGGTAAAGCAAAGCTGGCAACAAATATTGCTATTACAGAGTTTGAGGTTAAGCGTGCTGAGTTGGAAAAAACCCAAGCGGGAATTTTGGCTGCTGCCCAGGCTTATGCGGCTAAATTTGATAGTTTGATGGTGCAAATCACCCAAAAAGCAGGAGTTGACGGTAAGCTATTTGGATCAGTTACTAATGTCGATATTGTGAATGCTCTTAAGATCCAGGGTTTTGAGATAGAAAAAGCCATGGTTCGTATGCCTCAGGGCCCCTTAAAACAGATAGGAGACCATCCATTAACTATCGTTTTACACAGCGACGTATTAGTACACATCACTGTATCAGTGTTGGGTGAAGCTGCTTTCTGAGCCCATATTTTCTGCCAAATAAATAAAAAGGGCTGGGGACAGCCCTTTTTATTTCTCCTTGCGGCGGCTGGTGGTAGAATTACTTATCTTTCGACTCATTAATCTGTTCTAATTTTATGGCCCAAACCCTAACCACTGTAACCAATGATCAACTATCTGAGTCCTATAAGACTCCGCCACATTCAGTTGAAGCTGAACAGTCGGTATTAGGTGGACTGATGCTAGACAATCACGCCTGGGATAAAGTGGCTGATGTTATTAATGAGGAGGATTTTTATCGGCTGGATCATCGTCTAATTTACCGCCACATTTGTAAGCTGATTGAACACAGCAAACCGGCAGATGTGGTGACTGTTGCTGAGTCACTTGAAACCTCCGCTGAACTGCAAAATGCTGGGGGGTTAACCTATGTTGGCATGATGGCACAGAACACGCCATCGGCAGCCAATATTCGTCGCTACGCAGAGATTGTGCGTGAGCGATCAGTGATGCGTAAACTTGCCCAGGTTGGAGTGGAGATTTCTGATTCATCATATAATCCTGCCGGACGTTCCGCTGCTAATTTGTTGGATGAGGCCGAGTCAAAGGTGTTTAAAATCGCTGAGGCAGGCGCGCGTGGGAAACAGGGTTTTAGTGATATTCAGCCACTTCTTAAGGAAGTAGTTGAGCGTATAGAAGTACTCTACAATCAAGAGAATCCCAGTGATGTTACGGGCATCGCTACCGGATTTCGTGATCTTGATCAGAAGACCTCTGGCTTTCAACCAGGAGATCTAATCGTTGTTGCTGGCAGACCATCCATGGGTAAGACAGCTTTTTCACTCAATGTTGCCGAGCATGTGGCACTTGAGCTAAAGAAACCAGTGGCGGTGTTTAGCATGGAAATGGGGGGTGCACAGTTAGCGATGCGGATGTTGGGTTCGGTGGGTGGACTGGACCAGCACAAGGTACGTACTGGGCGTTTGCTGGATGAGGATTGGTCTAAACTTACCCATGCGCTTGGCAAGCTAAATGACGCACCAATATTCATTGATGAAAGCGCAGCATTAAATGCTTTGGAGTTAAGAGCACGGGCACGCCGGCTACATCGTCAACATAATGACCTTGGATTAATCGTGGTGGATTATTTACAATTGATGTCTGCCAGTAGCCAAGGTGAGAATCGCGCTACTGAAATCTCAGAAATTTCACGTTCTCTAAAAGCACTGGCAAAAGAACTACAAGTTCCGGTAGTAGCATTATCGCAATTGAACCGTAGTTTGGAGCAACGCCCGAATCCACACAAACGTCCGGTGATGTCAGATTTACGTGAATCTGGTGCCATTGAACAAGATGCGGATTTGATCTTGTTCATCTACCGTGATGAGGTGTACAACCCAGAAACACAAGATAAAGGGGTTGCCGAGATTATTATTGGCAAGCAGCGTAATGGCCCTATAGGTAAAATTGATCTTACCTTCCTAGGTCAATACACAAGGTTTGAAAGTTATGCATCACCCCATTATTAAGGGAAACTGAACCTTATAATACTTCAGTAGCATAATCTGCTAGTCTGGATCGCTCTCCACGTTGAAGCGTCACATGTCCGCTGTGATTCCATCCTTTAAAGCGATCTACTACATAGACTAGGCCTGAACTTCCTTCGGTCAAGTAAGGCGTATCTATTTGTGCGATATTTCCCAAGCACACTACTTTTGTGGCAGGACCAGCACGTGTGATGAGTGTTTTCATTTGTTTTGGCGTGAGGTTCTGTGCTTCATCGATGATCAAGAATTTGTTAATAAAGGTGCGCCCACGCATGAAATTAAGAGACTTTATCTTAATGCGCGCGCGAATCAGGTCACGGGTGGCAGCACGTCCCCATTCGCCAATTTCGTTGTCAGTTTTGCATAGAACATCAAGATTATCTTCCACCGCACCCATCCATGGGGTCATTTTTTCTTCTTCAGTACCAGGTAAAAAGCCAATATCCTCCCCTACTGGTACAGTGACGCGAGTCATGATAATTTCCGAATACACCTTGTGTTCTAGTGTCTGCATAAGACCGGCAGCCAAAGTTAGCAATGTTTTACCAGTGCCTGCCTGCCCAAGTAGTGTTACAAAATCGACCTCAGGGTTCATAAGAAGATTTAGTGCAAAATTTTGTTCACGGTTACGTGCGACGATTCCCCACACATTGTTTTTCAGGTGAGTGAACTCCTTAAGAGTTTGCAAAATTGCTGTTTTACCGATGTGTTCCTTGACCTGTGCATAAAATGGTTTTTCGTGTTCCAGATACACAAACTGATTGGCTAGAAAATTGACACATAACGGCCCACGTATCCGGTAAAAAGTATGACCGGATTGTTGCCATGATTCCATTTCCTTACTATGCTTGTCCCAGAAATCAGTCGGTAGTTCTAAGATCCCTGAAAAAAGCAGATCGGTGTCTTCCAGAACTTTGTCGTTAAAATAATCTTCTGCTGCTAGTCCAAGTGCGTGCGCCTTTATACGTATATTAATGTCTTTAGAAACTAGCGTCACTTTGCGTTTTTGGTGAGATTCATGTAAGAATTTTACTACCCCAATAATCTGGTTATCCGCTTTTCCACTCGCCAATCGTACAGGTAAGTCTGCGCTAACTGCTCGGGTTTGTAGAAATAATCGCCCGGTTGCATCTTTGTTACCATGTAATTTTAGCGAAATGCCATGGTCAATATCAGTAACTGCACTGCCTATAATCACGTCTAGAAAACGGCTAGTTTGACGTGCATTTCGCGCTACTTCTGACATACCCTTTTTATTGTCATCTAGTTCTTCCAACGTTACCATTGGTATATAAATATCGTGTTCTTGAAAGTGAAATAGGCTAGTGGGGTCGTGCATCAACACATTGCTGTCAAGTACGAACAGTTTTGGATTGGCACGCAAATGGGTTATTACTGTAGAAGGAGAAACTGGTTTTTTAGCACTCATTGAATCTCAATTTAGTAATTTCGTTTCGAATTCAAATACTTCTTGTACACGGGCTGTAATCTTTATTTCATGACATTTACAGCACAATATCACTTTCTTGTAAAAGACAGAAGCGCTCTACAAAGTGGCGCAAACTTATTTTCTGTATATTTTTATCATTTAGATAATATCAAATAGTTCGTAGGCAGTTTCATTCAAAATAATATGGTGATAATGGAGGAATCAGTTGGTAAATAGAGATAATTTTATCGAGCCAAACACTGCTGATTACCAGAATAAGTTAAATTCTTCCCCGAATTGCGTCGGCCCAGCAATTGGGCGTTTCAAACAAGCGGACTTGTTCTAGCCGGAGGTGGTTGCCGTAGTTATCTTGATAGGCGTTATCAAGTATGTTAAATGCGACCAGAGCTAGGTTTTCCGCTGTAGGTGGCATATCCAGCACTACCGTCTTGTGGTCCTCAATGGATTGCAGAAATTGCAGTACCTGTACGTCTCCTGAGTACACTAGAAAAGCGTGATCCCACTTGTTTACCAGTGCGTCTTTGGCAATTTGCTTTACTTCTGAATAATCCATTACCATGCCTTGCTTGGCTATACCCTCATCAGTGATAATGTCTCCAGATAAGGTAATTTCAACAGCATAACGGTGGCCATGAAGATGGCGGCACTGGCTATTGTGGGACGGGATACGGTGGCCGGCGTCGAATTCCAATTTACTGGAGATTAACATAAGAAGGATTGTAACATTGCAGCGTGCTTCCAAACTATTGAATGTCACCGACCACAGTCGTGACAATGTTGGGCTAACCTATATTTATCCTGTAGTTTCGCGTCGTGCTGGAGGTGTGTCGGTTGGAATCAACCTTAATCCCAATAATGCTTGCAATTGGCGCTGTATTTATTGCCAAGTACCAGAGCTAAAGCGCGGGGCGGCACCGGTGATTGATTTAATCAGGCTCGAAACAGAGCTTTATACTTTTCTGCAGGAAATATTGTACGGTTCTTTCATGCAGGAACAGGTTACACCTGGTGCTAGGCGCATCAGGGATATTGCCTTATCTGGAAACGGTGAGCCTACCAGTTCCAAGGAATTTGAACAGGTGATAGATCTAATTGGGAAAGTGAAGCATGACTTCGATTCACTTAAAGAACTCAAACTGGTGTTGATTACAAACGGGAGCCTGATTGATCGATCTAATGTACAGGCGGGGTTACGACGGTTAGCAAAGCTTAACGGTGAAGTCTGGTTCAAGCTAGATAGTGTTACGCGCGTAGGGAGGCAGCATATTAACAATACTCGAATAAGCTCTAGACAACTTCGTAACAATCTACAACTAGCCGCATCATTATGCCCAACTTGGCTCCAAACCTGTGTATTTAAAACTGATGGCAAACCTCCCACCAAAATAGAAACTAAGGCCTATCTAGAGTTTATTGAGGAATTATTGCGGGAAAGGGTTCCACTAAAAGGAGTGTTGCTATATGGACTTGAGCGTTCTTCGATGCAACCGGAGGCGCCACGACTCACAAAGGTTACTCAAGGATGGATGGAGTCCTTTGGCAGGAAAATTTACGCCCTTGGTCTTACTGTCAAACTTAACATGTAACGCGGTTATCCCTGTCTCTCCTAATTTAATTCGACTAAATACTGGAAGTAGCCCTCCAGTTCTAGTAGATATCTAGTCAAGACTATTTTAATTTAGCCATTTCTTTTAGGCTTTTATACAAATTTGGATTCTTTGTTTTAAGCAACCCAGCAACGATCAGATCATTTTTCCGGATTTTGGATAGATCGATTTTCTCGATGTGCACTAGTCGTACCAGTTCTCTTACCGCTTTCGGCATGTTTCGCCCATTCTCATAGCGTGACCCACCACTTTGGGTGACTCCAACCTTATTCCAGAAATCATACTGGCTGAGGTGTAATTTACGGCGAATCTTACTGAGGTTAGATATCTCATCAAAGAGTTTCATGATTTAGGTTCTCTACAGTTTATATTTTTATAGATAGTATTGTACATGTTTAGTGTTCTTTCTAGGAATCAGGTAATATCTATATTTATAAGTAATTACGGAGAAACACTAGTAATCGTGGCGCTTATCGTTCAAAAATATGGAGGCACATCGGTTGGAAGTACGGAGCGCATTAAAAATGTCGCTTGTCGAATAGCAAAATTCCAATCTTTGGGACACCAACTGGTAGTGGTAGTTTCTGCCATGAGTGGAGAAACCAATCGGCTCCTCGCTTTGGCCAAGCAGACTCAGAATAACCCTAATCCACGAGAGCTGGATGTCATGGTTTCTACTGGCGAACAGGTTTCCATGGCTCTACTGTCGATGTCGCTTCTTGAGATGGGCTTCAAAGCCAGAAGCTATACCGGAGCACAAGTACGGATACATACTGACAACGCCTATAACAAAGCACGCATACTTAAGATTGATGAAGACAAATTACGCGCGGATCTAGATGCTGGGTATATCGTGGTAGTGGCTGGGTTCCAAGGCGTGGATGATACCGGTAGTATTACGACATTAGGTCGTGGTGGATCTGATACAACTGGTGTAGCGCTGGCAGCAGTGCTTAAAGCTAAGGAATGCCAGATTTATACAGACGTGGATGGTGTTTATACTACTGACCCACGTATAGTGCCAGAAGCACGGCGACTTAAAACCATTACCTTTGAAGAAATGATGGAGTTGGCGAGCCTCGGTTCCAAGGTTCTGCAAATACGCTCCGTTGAATTCGCAGGTAAATACAAGGTTAGATTGCGAGTGCTATCAAGCTTTGAAGAAGGAGGCGAAGGAACTTTGATTACTTTCGAGGAAGACGAAAATATGGAGCAGGCGATTATTTCGAGTATTGCATTTAACCATGACGAGGCCAAGGTCACCGTACTGGGCGTACCAGATCGTCCTGGTATTGCTTATCAGATTCTTGGCCCTGTGGCCGATGCAAATATCGATGTAGATATGATAATCCAAAATGTTGGTTACGACGGTACGACAGATTTTTCATTCACTGTACATCGTAATGAATTTGTTAGAACGATGGACATTCTCAAGAGTCAGGTACAACCTCACATCGGTGCGCGAGAGGTGGTCGGAGGCGACAAGATAGCCAAAGTGTCTGTGGTGGGTTTAGGTATGCGCTCATATGTTGGTATCGCCAGTAAAATGTTTCGTTCTTTAGCGGAAGAGGGTATCAACATTCAAATGATTTCCACTTCCGAGATAAAAATTTCCGTAATTGTGGACGAGAAATACATGGAGCTCGCAGTGCGTATACTTCACAAATCTTTTGATCTGGATCAAGTGCCCTAAAATTTTGTTGAAAGCCGCATACTAGTTTGACCGAGAAGTCGTAAACCGCTATTCTGTCGCCTTTTCTCGTGGAGAGATGGCCGAGTGGTCGAAGGCGCTCCCCTGCTAAGGGAGTATAGGTTCAAAAGGCTTATCGAGGGTTCGAATCCCTCTCTCTCCGCCAAGTAACAAGCAATTAAGCGCTTTTATAGGCGCTTTTTGTTGTACCCATCAATATACTCATCAATAACTAATCCCGTCATCAAGAGCTTCTTAACTTTAAAAGTTTGGTTTCGATACGAAAAAACTAGCGCACCTATGATTTTGCTACGGTTCACGTTGTATAGTAGGAAAAGCAGGGGTACAAAGGATAGAGCCTATCGAAGAGGAGGATAGTCGCTTGTTAAAGTGAGGCGCATTATTATGCTGTTCTCGTATAAATAAAATGAAAGGGAATTATATACTTAAATCCGCAGAAATATATTGACATTCAGGCCTTTTCATATTATAATCCGCATATACTAAGCACAACGGAGTCGATATGAAAAAGCACGTAGCCAAAACCATAAGCATCATGGAATTGTTAGAAAGATTTGATACCGAAGAAAAGGCAGTACATTGGTTTGAAGAAGTTCTTTGGAACCATAAGCGAGTTTGTATGCATTGTAGTTGCGCTGATAGAATCAGCCGGGCTAAGGCTAAGAATCATACGTATTGGTGCGGGGATTGCCGGAAACATTTTACTGTCAGAAACGGGACGATTATGCAATCATCAAAATTGAGCCTGAGGAAATGGGCGGTAGCAATATATTATGTATTGACCGCAAGAAAAGGGATCTCAAGTTTGCAATTATCTAAAGAATTGAGTATGACACAAAAGACGGCATGGCACCTTGGGCACCGCATCCGTGAGGCTTGCTCACAAGACGGCTCTTTGGTTTCTGGTATCGTTGAGGCAGACGAAACCTACATCGGCGGCAAAGAAACAAACAAACACAATGACAAGAAACTAAAGGCTGGTCGTGGTGCGGTAGGCAAGACTGCGGTAATGGGTATGCGTGAGCGGGGCGGGCGGGTACAAGCTATGCCAATTTCCAAAGCAGACAAGGCTACCTTGCAAGGTAAGATTGTTAGACACGTTAAGGCGGGCTCAACTGTTTACACAGATAATCACAGGGGCTATATTGGTTTACAAGGGTTTTACTATCAAAGTGTAAACCATTCAGCAAGAGAGTATGTGAACGGAATGGTGCACACTAATGGTATAGAGAGCGTATGGGCGTTGTTGAAACGTGGTTACAATGGGGTGTACCATAGCTTCAGTAAAAAGCACCTGGGTCGCTATGTAAATGAAGTTACCTTCAGGCTGAATGAGGGGAATGTGAGCAGGGATACGCAGGACAGAATGAAGAGCTTGTGCAAGAGCATGACTGGCAAGAGACTTCCTTATGCTGAGTTGGTAAAATGAGTGTGGTATTAGGACAGGCGGTGCAAACAGCCTCGATTTATAAAGGGGATTGCCTAACCCTTATTCCCGAGAAAATACCTGATGACACTATAGATCTGATAATCACCTCACCCCCTTATGCGGATCAGAGAAAAGACAATTACAGGGGGGGGGGTGCAAATGAATATGTTGATTGGATGCTCCCCAGAACGGAGCAATTAAAGAAATGCTTAAAACCCTCAGGGTCGTTTGTCTTGAATATCAAAGAACGCGCCATTAACGGAGAACGGCATCCTTACGTGATTGAGTTGATCCAGGGGCTTAGGTCTCAGGGCTGGCTTTGGGTAGAGGAGTATTGCTGGCACAAAAAAAACAGCTACCCGGGTAAATGGCCGAATCGCTTTCGCGACTCATGGGAACGCTTGCTGCATTTTACCAGGCATAAAAAATTCAAAATGAATCAAGGAGCAGTACGTGTGCCTATGGGAGACTGGAAGGACTCCCGTTTAAGAAGTCTGTCTGATACAGATAAAAGACGTGACGATAGCGCTCATGGAAACGGGTTTGGGAAGCGTGTGGCTAATTGGGAAGGCAGGGAGATGGCTTATCCTACAAACGTACTACACATGGCTACTGAGTGCGGCAATTCAGGCCACCCGGCATCGTTCCCCGAGGCACTACCTAATTGGTTTATACGGTTATTCACGGACGAAAGAGACACTGTGCTGGACCCGTTCGCGGGGTCGGGGACAACTATTATTGCTGCACACAAGCTAAACCGAAACTCGGTAGGGATTGACCTTTCCAAAGATTATTGTGCGTTGATGCGTAAAAGACTGAAAGAGTTGTGAACAACCCTGAATGGTGGTGCCAGGCTGAAGCAGAGATAAGTTTACATGTCGCTGATTTTGCAGATAAGATTAAAGGAAAGTTAGATAACCTGAATCCTAAAGACTTAGTTACAAGAAAGAATCCATACCTTTTTTGTTTGAGAGCGATTAATGATGAGGAGAGCTTTTCAACAGCTATCCTTGAGGCCTACTTGTCGTCTAGCGAAGAAACCATGTTTGGTACGTTAGCAGAGCAGTGCGCGGTAGTGATATGCCGATTTGGTAAAGGTGGCATGAAGTCCACGGCAGAGGGCATTGATATTGAGTATGTTGAAGGTCGGATAAGAACCATCATTCAGGTAAAGTCTGGCAGATACTGGGGGAATTCGTCCCAACGTAAGAAAATGGAAGACTACTTCACCAGAGCTAAACGTATTGTAACTCAGGGCGCGGTTATACCGATAAAGTGCATTGAAGGCGTATGCTATGGACATGCCGGCACAATAAACAAGGGAAACTACTATACCTATGTAGGATCTGATTTTTGGAAAGAGATTAGCGGATGGGAAGACACCTATCTTGCTATATTATGTATATTTTCAACGCATGCCCAAAATGGGCTCACAGAAGCAAAGACAGCCGCCAGGGCAGTAATTAGATCGTTCCTTAGAGAAAACCGGATCTCTTTAGACAATCAAATTAACTGGGCCAACTTGGTTCAGTATGTGAACGGGAGTAAATTATGAAGCACAGACCAACCGAGAAGGAAGTAAAGGAAATTGCGAAAAGTATTCTTGTCAGAAAGTCAGACAAGCCCTTAAGAAACTGCAGTGAACATCCTACAAACAAGCAATTAAGGGATGTGTTCAGGTTTGAGAAAAGGCCTGAATGTCAATATATTTCTGCGGATTTAAGTATATAATTCCCAAATGAAAATACTATTACTACTTGTTTTACTTATGAGTTCAACACACGCACAGCAAGACTCAATACTAGATCATCTAGCCATCTAGCTATAAAGAGTAATCGTACACTTATCCAAATAACAGTAGCACGTAGGCCCACTTACTGCTATCGCAAACTGTTTCCCATAGCGGCAAATTTAAAACTGGATAAGGGGAGGGACAAGTACTATGGACGGCTTGTATCTACCATGAGTATAGAGGTACCTTCACAACTGTCCGATGAGGATCTGTCACATTACTACCAGTACTGTCGAGTTTGACCGGTGCATAATATTTACCACCTGGGTTATTCCTCTTATTGGTACTATCTTGCAAATACATTTTCTCTTGCCCCACAAAGAGATTGCAATTTTAACGATAACCGCATTATACCTAATTGGGTTATTTCTCTTATTCATACTATCCTGTAAATGCTGGTTCCCATGCCGTCCAATTGAGTTATTCCTCTTATTGATACTATCCTGTAAATGCTGATTTCCATGCTGTCCAAAGGGATTATTAACCGAATTCTGGCTATGCTGGGTAGCACCTAGGTTTTCTAAATATTTTCCCGTATTTTGGTCAACAAGTATGGGTTGTGCTGAATAAACTACAGCAGAGACAATTAGAAATACCATCACGAATGTATTTTTGGTAACTAATGAAAATTTCATCTCAGGCAGCCATCCGCATGCAGTACACAAGCGTCACTATCAAAGTCATGGTTGTCGTGTTCAGCTTACCCATTTCTCACGATCTCCCAACTGAAACGCAGCATGAACTGCATCTGATTTTATATATTAATATAGAAACAGGAGTATGTGTTAGACCTTCTGTCCAAAATTGGGAGAAGGAGTGAAACGAATGACTGCTTTGACACAATACGGTCATACAGATTATCTGGTTTCAGATAACGAAATCAGAAACAGAAAACCCACCTTCATCTGGAAGTGCAATCAATTTTGAATAGATCCATGTCAACATCTATTGGACGTTGATTTTCCACGCGCGATAAAAGTAGTCACCAAGCCGTCAACCAGGATGGCGATATAGAACTGACCAAGTATCTCTTCAATAGTCTACAACGCGCGGGTCGTTCCCCGGATGGAGGTAATGTCGCCGTACCCAAGCGTGGTTAAGGTAGCAAAACTAAATACAGAAAGTTCTGTACTTGCTCAAAGGGACTGCCAATGATCTGAACACTGAATGAAGCGGGAATGAGTATATTCACAAGCACATAGAAGAGTGACCAAATCACACCAAGCAACGAGTAGAAAGCAGAAAAAAATGTGTTGTTTTAGCGTCATCAACAGCCAATCGGCACAGGCTGACAAATAGATAACCTACAGCAATCACACGAGGTTTTCAAACAGCTTTCGCCTTGTAGAAGGTCGCATACAATACCGGCACCACCACCATGGTCAGCAGTGTCGCAAACATCAAGCCCGCAATTATGGTGACAGCCATCGCCACAAAGAAGCCATCGAACAACAGTGGAATCATACCCAGGGCTGTAGTTGAAGCTGCCATTGCAACCGGCCTGATGCGGCTGACACCGGAATCCACAATAGCAGATAGCAGTTCCTTACCCATGCCACTCTGCAAATTGATCTCATCGATCAACACAACGGCATTTTTGATCAGCATACCCATCAAGCTGAGAGAACCCAGTATCGCCATGAACCCGAATGGTTGGCTGGTTGACAGCAAGCCCAGCGTAATGCCAATCAGGGCAAGCGGCACTACTAGCCAGATGATCAACGACTGGCGCAATGAGTTAAAGAGCATGATGGTGATCAGTACCATTATCAACGTGAACATTGGAACACCCCCCGCCAAACCCGCCTGGGCATTGCTGGAATCCTCATACTCCCAGCCCCATTCCAGCTCATACCCTAAGGGCAGGTTGATGGCCTCAATCTGTGGCCGTACCCGCGCAAATAGTTCAGAGGCTTGGCCCGCGATTGGATCGGCAAATACGGTAATAGTCCGCTTACGGTCACGCCGCATAATAATCTCATCTTCAAACATGGTCTCAAAGCTAGTTACTACCTGACGCAGCGGGATCATAGTCATGGCTACTGAACTCCAGATTTGCAGGTTGTTGATGCTTTCGATATTAGACCGGTTCACGTCCTCGGCGCGCAGGATAATCGGCAATAGCAGATCGCCTTCACGATACACACCGACTCGTCTACCCTGAAAACCTTCAAGTAATGCGGAAGCGATATCACGTTTCTCAATGCCATTCAAGTTAGCCTGTATTTCCGCTACGATTGGTCGCACCATCTTGACGCGCTGCCGCCAGTCGGTACGAATAGCTTTGGAATCGGCATCAGCGTACAGAATTGTTTTTACCTGCCCAGCAAGCTCGCGTAGCACATTTGCATCAGGACCGCTTAGACGCGCCTGTATTAAGCCGGTACTGCCTGGTCCCAACTGAAATTTGGAGGCATAACCCAACACATTCGGGTAATTCTCCTGCAAGTGTATTTCGATGTTCGCCATCAGGCTGTCTACCTTTTCCGGATCATCCACATCGACCAACAGTTGCGCATAGGCGCTGTTCAGTTTTTCCGGTTGGTAGGTTAGTAGGAAACGTAGGTCGCCCTGGCCAAGTAGCGAAGTGATATGGGTTACACCCTTCTGCTTTTTTATATAACCCTCGACCGATGCGACCAGCTTTTGCGTCTCATCAATATGCGTTCCCTGCGGCAACCATAAATCAACCATGAACTGGGGACGCGTTGAAGGTGGGAAAAAGCTCTTTTCGACAAACTGAAAGCCCCAAAGGGCGCTGACAAATAACGCAACCACCACGACAATGATTACGGCCTTCATCCGAATACAGGCATTCAGTAGTCCCTTGTATAAGGTGAAGAAACCACCTGCATAAGGATCTTTTGCCTCAGCACCCTCTTTTGGTGGCTTTAGGAGCATAACGCACAACAAAGACGTGATCGTCACTGCAGTCACCCAACTCAACAGAAGCGAAACCAGTACCACTTGGTACAATGAGCGACAGAACTCACCAGTGGAGTCATCCGATGTACCTATGGCGGCAAATGCCAGGATGGCGATGACCGTTGCACCAAACAAGGGTATGGCAGTCTGCTTGACTACTTCGATAGCTGCCTGCTTGGCGGCTTCCCCTTTTTGCATCCTGACCAGTACCCCATCCATCACCACGATGGCATTATCGACCAGCATCCCCAACGCAATGATCAGCGCACCAAGTGATATGCGTTCCAGCGCTACTTGCATGGGAGAAAGAAAGACAAAGCTGCCCGCAATGGTCAGAACCAGCACAGAACCAATCAAAATACCACTGCGTAGTCCCATGAAAAACAGCAGCACCACGATAACAATCGCCACAGCCTCGATCAGGCTGAGCACAAAACCCTTAATGGCGATTTCCACAGCTTCGGACTGCATGGATACCAACCCAGCAGTCATTCCGATGGTATTTGGGTATTCAGTTCATCCACACGCTGTTTAAGCGCTCTACCCATGGCAGCCACATTACCGCCGAATACGGTTGATATTCCAAATCCGATGGCAGGCATGCCATCGTAGCGGATCTTGATGTCTTGCGGCTCAACATAACCGCGCCAGATTCGGGCAACATCACGCAGATGAATCTGCATGGAACCCTGCTTGGCACTTATGACGCCGCGGCCACCGAGCTGAAATCCGGCCAAGGAAATCTGCTCGGAAATCACAATGGCCCCGAACTGTTCAACCGAATTAATCCCACCAGTCGGGTTCAGAGTAATAAACTTGCTACCCACCTGAACCCGGCCCGAATCGTTCACCAAGTTCTTCTGCCGTAATTCACTGATAATAACATTGGGCGAAAGACCGAGTTGAGACATGCGGTCCCGATTCAGTTCCACATAGATTGCTTCCGTTCGCTCGCCATAGGTGTCGATCTTGCCGACATCCTTCACCAGCAATAATTCACGACGATACATGTCCACCACATCCTTGATTTCCGCATAGCTGTAGCCGTCACCTGTAATCGCAACGAAAATACCGTAGACATCACCATAGTCGTCCACCACCAATGAGGTACCGACGCCCGGTGGCAGCTCACTTTGCACATCATCGACCTTGCGTCGCAGTTCATCCCACACTTGTGGTAGCGTCGTTTTGTCATATTTGTCCTTGATCGTCACGGTCAGGGTAGATAGACCACGATCAGATTTAGATTCCAAAAACTTGAGCTGGCCCATTTTTTGGATGCCCTTTTCCAGCCGGTCGGTAACCTCTTACTCGACTTCTGCAGCAGTAGCTCCAGGGTAAGACGTAATCACCAGAGCTTCCTTGATGGTAAACTCCGGATCTTCCAGCCGACTGAGCCCTTGGTAAGCGAGCAGTCCAGCGCCCAGCATGACAATGGACAATACCAGTGTAGTTACGCGGCGTTCGATAAAAAATTGGGCAATATTCATGTAACCGTCCCGGTCATCATTTGCTTAGCGGACGAACCTTCATCCCTTTGCGCAGATGGTGCACGCCAGAGATGGCAATGCGATCGCCTTGCTCAAGTCCATTCAGGATCCGAATTTTTTCACCGGACATCGCACCTAACTCTACCCGCATACGTGACACCTGCATCGTGTCTGGATCGACGCGCCAGACGTAGGCGTTGGATTGTTCGTCGATAGCTGTCGCATCAACCGGTATCATGAAACCTGGATTCCCGGTACTTGTCAGGTTTTCAGCTTTAATGTGAACGATCACTTTTGCCGTCATACCTGGCAAGATAATGATGTCTGCTGGGTTAGCGAAGGAAAAGGTAGCCGGGTAGGTGCGGGTTACCGGATCAGCGATACTGTCAATCTTTGTATATTTTGCAGGAAAACGTCGGCCAGGTACCGTGCTGACTTCGATCTCAGGCCGCATAAACTGAGTTCGCTCCTCGAGGCTGAGACCGGGTGGGCTGAGTGCGATATCCTGCTCTGGGACCGTTACATCGATTTCCAGACTCGAGAGATCCTGAAGCTTAAGAATTTTCTCCTTAGCCTCCACATTCTGAAAATTATCAGGGGGAATTTCTGCGATTTCGCCACTAAACGGGGCCCTCAGATAAGTATCATCCAGTGCCTTCTGTGCCGTTTTCAGTTCCTCTATAGTGACCTCGATATCCCGCAGCGTCTGATCCACGTTGGCTTGCGAGCCCGCGCCCAGATCGAAGATTCTTTTCGCCCTGCCATAGTCTGCGCTGTATAAGCGGCGTTTCGACTCGGCAGAATCGCGTGCGGCTTTATAATCTCTTGGATCCAACCTCGCTAGCAAATCCCCTTTCATGACTTCCTGGCCTGAGATAATCGGCAACTCGATGATCTGTCCAGCTACCTCAAAACCGAGATCCACACTCTGGAGTGAGTCAATAACACCCGGATATTCCAGCCTAACACTATCGCCAGCACTGCCCAATGTCATTAGCTTCACCGGACGCGAGTTCTCCTTAGTTTCCGGCTCAAGTGGCTTGCCACAAGCCGGCAACATTAGGATTGAGATAGCTACAATGAAAAACCTGATATGCATGAGACTGACGCGCGTTAATTTCATATGGTCCTTCCGTAGGAGAGATAAATAGACGTTGTTGGCATTATTGTTTTCCAATGTCATGCGTTAAAGTGCTTTACGCGATTTTAGCTCTTGTGATGGTTGGTTTCGGTTTGTGATTTTTCTTCATCGAAACCACCAATCGGACAGCTTTTGCAACTATGATTGTTCAGTGGGTTGAGCCAGCATATCACTCCAATAGGTGCGTTCTTCCATTTCGTTTCGATTCTCATTGGAAATAAATTCTTGGTCCTCGCCTCGAATTTCCCAGCCGCCTCCCAGCGCCTTATACATGGCAATTAGGTTCAACGCAATCCTACCTCGAGAGCTGGCCCACAGATCCTGCTGCAATACCAGTTGACGTTCAGAATCGACAACTCGCTGAAAACTCACGGTACCTTCCCGGTACTGAATGTTGGAGATTTCAACAGACCGATTGGCAGCTGTGGCACTGAGATTACGAAAATGGCTCTCCAGTTTTGACTGCACAAAAGCCACCCTAGCATCCTCGACCTCCTGGTAGGCGATAAGCACGACATTGCGGTAGTTCACCAGGCTTGCTGAAACCGTGCATCCTGAACGCGGACATTACTCCAGATGCGACCATAGTTAAGGATATTCCAGCGAAAGGAAGGACCGACTGTAAGAAACATGCTATCGGTATCGAGTAGATCACTAAAATTGCTACTTGCAAAGTCGCTGGTCTGCAAGCCAATGGAGCCGGTCAGTGAGAATCTAGGGAACAATTCCGACTTAGCGACACCAATCAGGGCGCTTTGTGTAGCAGCCAAATACGCAGCCTGGCGGATATCGGGCCGGCGTCTGAGCAAGTCGGCCGGTATACCTGTTGTTGTTATAATCGGTGCAACTGGTATTCTTCCTTCCTCTCCCAGTATTTCCTGCAGGTCGGTCGGCGGCATCCCAAGAAGAATGCTAAGAGCATTTTTGGCTTGGCGTATTATCCGCACCACATCCACTAACCCTGCCCGGGTATCGGCCAGGTTATAAGTTGCCTGCTGAAGATCGAGTTCGCTGGTTGCGCCTTGATCAAAACGAACCTTGGCGATCCGCAGACTTTCTTGCTGCAAGAGAATATTTGCCCGTGCCAGAATAAGACGTTCTTCAGCTGTTTGAAGGGCGACATAGACACGGGCGACCTCGGCAGTCAGACTGACCAAAGCATTGTCATAGTCGGCCACATTAGATGCGAGGTTGGCCTTGGCAGATTCGATACCCCGACGAAAGCGCCCCCAGAAATCCAGCTCCCAGGCAGCATCAAAACCAATCTCGACATTACGAAAATTTGAATCACCCCCCCGTACCCCCAGGCTGGTTTTTACTCTGCTCAACCACATCGAACGCACCAAATGCCTGCTGCGTCTGCGGGAAAAGGCTACCAACGGCAATACCTAGCTGTGCGCGTGCTTCAACAATTCTCAAGCCGGCGACCTGCAATGGAAGATTTTGCCGATAGGCCATCTGGATCAGAGCATCTAGCGCCGGGTCATTAAAGAGCTTCCACCATTCAACCTGCTCGCGGGGTTTCTCGGACAAGCTAGCATCCTTTGTCTGCCAGCTTGTCGCGATCGGTGCTTCCGGGTCTGTAAAATCAGGGCCAAGTGTTATACAACCAGGCATCATTACCAAAAGAAACAGGCTGGCAAAAATCCTCCATCTTTGGCCCGCCTTAGTCATCTCTTAGGATTTTCCTTTTCATAGCAGCAAGCACATGATTAGATTTCTTGAAGACCTTATGTTGTGTGGAAGTTATTAAAGCGTAATCCGTTCGCTGCCAATTTATCTATTATTAGGCGTTTTAGTCAGACTACCAGAGCAATCTATCTGTGCAAACACAACGACATCAAGCAAAATGATAAGAACATTTGGGGCATTCTCTTAAGAGTATTTAAGAGTCGCAACATAGGTAGACGTTGGCCAGTCCGAATTTTTTATACCAGCGACAATGAGAGTGTAAAGATTCAATGCTCGGAATCGTCTTTTAAATATAGCCAAATCAGTGCGCCGATAAAACAAAATACAGAAATGTTAAGAATCGTATCAACGACATTATCGATTTCCATTATTGACCTCTCGTTTCAGATCTTTAAGCAGACAGACCATTAGTAGCAACACGATAAACACGAACGGCATCGCCCATAAGGCAATGATAGCGCGCACTGCCTCGATGCTACCAGATAGAATCATTACAACGCCGAGTGCACCAAGAATCACACCCCAGACTAGTTTTATTTTAACACTGGGCACTAAATTGCCGCCGGTAGAGAACATCGATAAAACATATGCTGCACTTACAACACTGGTCACGATAAAGAGAAAAGCAATTAGTATCGTCAATGAGCTGGTTAACCCACCCATAGGTAAGGATTCTAATACTGCAAAAACCGTGCTGTTGACATCGGTTTTTACTACATCAAGCAGATGTACATTTTTGTTGAGTATCTCGTGGAATGCGATGCCCCCAAACACACCGAACCAGAACATTGAAAATAAAGTTGGTATGAAAATCACACAGAGAATAAATTCACGAATTGTGCGTCCGCGAGAGATGCGGGCAATGAATACTCCGACAAATGGTGCCCAGGCAAGCCACCAAACCATGAAGGTCAGTGTCCAGGATTTAAACCAATTCTGAGTCTGCCAGTCGAAGAATGAAAAAGTACGAAAGCCATGTGGTAAAAACTCTACAGCATATTTACCAAAAGACTCCACGATTGCGCCCATTAGATAATGAGTAGGGCCCGCTAGTAATACAAACAGCATGAGCAAGGTAGCGCCCAGCATGTTCGTGTTGGAAATTATTGCCATGCCACGGCTTAAATCTACCATTAGAGGTAGGGTATAGGCAATAAACAAAACCGAAAAGATGGTTAGTACCAGAGTAGTGCCTGTGCTTTTAATTTCAAATAGATTTTCGATGCCTCCTTGAACCTGAAACACGCCCATCGCTATGGAGCCTCCTACGCCGATAGCAATTGCGACAATGGCACTCAAATCGCTAATGCTACCTACTATTTGCGTCCATATATGTTTACCAAAAACCTTGTGTATCGGTGCACTCACCAACATATGAGTGTTTCTACGAAAAGTGAAATAAGCTATAACCAGCCCCATGATGGCGTAAATCGACCAAGCATGGACACCCCAATGAAAATTAGTAACGAATAGAGCCATTAGTGCTGATTCGCTAACGGGGTATGCTTTTGAAATAATCAAATAATGAGAAATTGGTTCAGCTGATCCCCAATATAATAAACCGACACCCATACCAGCAGCGAATAACATTGTTAGCCAGCTTATGGTTGAGAATTCTGGTTCTTCATCGTCTTGTCCTAGTTTGATTCGGCCATAAGGTGAAAAAATTAGCCACAAGCAAACGATAACCAGAGTGCTGACGGTTAACATGATGAACCAGCCGCGACTTTGGAAGAGCTGATTAACCAACAATGAAACAAATACTAATAGTTCACTTGTATCCCAAACTCCCCAAATAGCGATAGCACTAGTGATGATCAGCGCGAGTGCAAGCACTAAATTATTTCTCATAGTATTGCCTCACCACTATAATAGTTAATAGTCATTGTTCAAGAAGATATAGTTGACAACATAATTTGATAGGGATTGACAATAGAAATAAGGTGCTTTTATCGCGCGGATTCACAATATCATTATGGAGAAACTGGGAATCCTGGCATCCAATTCATGTTAGATTGCACTCCCGAGCTTAGCTACTCCATGAGAGCTGGCATGATTACATCGACGCAATCATATACCGAAAATTTCGGCATCTCTTCTGATGATTTGTAACAACAATTTTATTCAACTAAATTAATCTGTTGTTTTTATTTAGAATAATCTGATTATATTTATTGTTTGGAAGAATAGGGAGTTATCTGAAACTAATCAATTATCAATTGATTTTGCATGCCTATACAACTCAATAACAAAACCCTTTATTTAAATAGTTCCGATGCCAAAAAAAGTAAAGAGGCGGTCAGAACCCCACGGCAATAGGGATGAATTGGTCAGATTGCATCTTTCGGTCATATCGTTTCAAGCCAGTTTGCCTCCTAGCTACTATTGACCACAGGCACTTCATGAAATGTACGCTACAGATAAAGGTGCTCTCATTTTTTAAGGCGCATTAAATGTCGTCAATTGTAAAATCTTTATTGTTATCCATACTACTTGTTGGTTGCAACGAGCAAAATAGTGGCGCGGATATAAGTAAACAAATAACGTCATTAACTGATATGCCAGCCGCCTACGTGGGTGCTCAACAATGTGCCAGTTGTCATCAACAGCAAACCACCTTATGGCAAGGGTCGCATCATGAACTTGCAATGCAGCCCGCCAATGAAAAAACAGTGCTGGGCGATTTTGACAATGCTTCATTCGATTACTTTGGTACCGTCTCAAGTTTTTATAAAAAAGAAGATCAGTTTTTCGTACAAACCGATGGGCCGGACGGCAAGTTAACGGGCTACCCTATTGCCTATACCTTCGGCGTTTTTCCTTTGCAACAGTATTTAATTAAATTTCCTAAAGGACGGTATCAGGCGTTACATATTGCCTGGGATACGCGTAGTGAGAAAGAGGGTGGTCAACGCTGGTTTCATCTGTATCCTAATGAGCCTATTCGGCACGATGATGAATTGCACTGGACTGGAATTAACCAGAACTGGAATTACATGTGTGCTGATTGTCACTCAACCAATCTGGAAAAAAATTACGATGCTTCATCCCGCGAATACCGGACAACCTCATCTGATATAAATGTCAGCTGTGAGGCCTGCCATGGTCCGGGTTCCACACATGTGCAATGGGCTCAACTGACGGAAGAAACACGGAGGACGTATCCGGATAATGATATGGGGTTCACCGTCCAGTTTGACGAAAGATCAGGAATTGACTGGCGTATTGATAAAAAAACCGGTCATGCAGTCCGTAGTAAGCCTCTAAATAAGCGCGTGGAACTAGATGTCTGTGGACGTTGTCATGCCCGGCGGGAGGCCGTGTCATCAGATTATCAACCGGGAGCGCCGCTGCTGGTTCATTTTCGGGTAAGCCTGCTTAGCCAGAACCTTTATTACGCCGATGGACAAATCGATGAAGAAGTCTATGTATACGGATCTTTTTTGCAAAGCAAGATGTATGAAATGGGGGTGACGTGTAGCGACTGTCATCAGCCTCACAGCTTGAAACTGAGCGTGCAAGGGAACGGCTTATGTGGACAATGTCATTCATCTGCCAAATACGACAGTGATAAACACCACCATCACAGAACAGAGGCGACTGGGGCCAATGTGTGAGTTGCCACATGCCCGCCAAAAATTATATGGTGGTAGATGCGCGAAGGGATCACAGTTTCCGTATTCCAAGACCGGGGCTTTCGGTCATGGTAGGTACGCCAAACGCCTGTAATCAGTGCCACGATGATAAATCAACGCAATGGGCGCTAGGCAAGGTCACGGCCTGGTATGGAGAACAAAGTCCTCAGCTTTATGCGGCATCTTTCAGTGCTGCAAACCATTACCGGATCGAGGCAGAAGAAGAATTGCTTAGCGTAGTAGAAGACCAACGTAATTCTGCTATTGTGCGTGGAACGGCGTTTAGCCTATTAGGTGATGGAATCACTCCGCGGTCTTTACCAGCAATCAAACGCGCTGTTCGCGACATCGACCCACTGGTGAGGATGGGAGCAATTAGTACACTGGATGCATTGTCGCCGCAACTTCGTGCAGAGATTGGCCTACCTTTGTTGTCTGATCCTTTGCGGGTAATTCGTACTGAGGCGGCACGGCGTCTGGGTGCACATCCCGTGTTTTCCCATGATGCGCTTACATCTGCACTGGCAGAATACAAATCTATCCAGCGCTTCAATACGGACCGTCCAGAGTCTCTTAGTAATCTGGCAAATCTTGCGTTTCAAGAAAGCGATCTTGCTGGCGCAGAAAGCTTATATAAACAGGCCATTGAATTGGCGCCCTATTATGTGCCGGCCTACATAAACCTAGCTGATCTATACCGTGCACAAGAGGATGAGACGCGGGACTTGGAATTGCTTATGGAAGCACTGGCTAAAAATGAACAGAGCGGACCTTTGCATCACGTCTTAGGGTTAGCGCAAA
Source organism: Nitrosomonadaceae bacterium (assembly GCA_965248035.1). GTDB lineage: Bacteria > Pseudomonadota > Gammaproteobacteria > Burkholderiales > Nitrosomonadaceae > BJGV01. The sequence continues at coordinate 397,440 of OZ252054.1, read as the reverse complement.
TCCGTAATGGAAAGCGGACGCAGGGTATTTCTTCATTGCGGCGGGCATATGAGTTAGCACCTGATACCGCCTGGTATGTTTATGTGTAAGCGGTGGGTTTGCATTCGGAAGGGCGTGCCGTGGAGGCCTTGGCGACGCTAAAGGAGGCCCACGAAAGATTTGAGAACGACCGGGATATTCTTTTTATGCTTGCCAGGATCCACCTCGAACGCGACGAGCGCGAACAGGCAATGATATATGGGCATAGACTTGATCGCCTGATGCCGGGTAGCTCTACCGTACAGGCTTTGTTGCAGGAAATCGGCGATTAATTGAAAAACATGGTCTGGGCGAGTGATTCAGATGAGACGCGAGATGCTCAAGTTATTCACGGACGACTCCTTAGTCGTCTATCGTTGTCAGAGTTCGACAGCGTCCGTGAATGATCGGTGATGTGTTTTCATTGCCTACGCCATTAGCTAGCATAGCAATAACACGCTTGTCAGTTTCATAGGCAAGGTGCGCTTTAAGCGGATTGGCCATATCTATGCCAAATGCATCGATAACTCTGGCCACGTTGATAGTAATATTAGTCGCGTGAGCACAAATTCTTGAGTCTATATACTGATCAATAAATTCATGGGGTAGTGCATAACTCAATATGTCATTGGGATCACTGAAAGCTATGATGGAGGTTTTACTGAGTATACGTGAGTGGTAATGCTCGCCATCTGCATGGCAATAAGCGTCATGTTGATCTGTAACTTCAGGTAATTTTCGACCAAGTTGTAACAATGGTAGTTGATTAGAGAGCATAAAAATAGGAAATTGCAATTGTCGAAATGTTTTTACAAATTCGTCGGCTATCATCCTCCTTCTTTTGGCTTGCTTGTCACTAAGCAATCTAGCAATGCGCTGTAAACCATCAATGACTATTCTGTTGCCAAGGCTATGCGAAATGAATGCATAACGATCATTTTGCATATTTTCAACCGCAGATAGTAATTGTGCTGGCTTACATAACTGACTTGAGGTTGAGGGTGCGGGCAAGTCACTCCAATTTTTAGAAACCATCCAGCAAAATGACTGTGCAAAAGAAACGAGTATGTCTTCTTGACTGGCCCCCAGATAAATCATAGGGTCTGGAGCGGTATCATTAGTGAATTTCTTTAATATGTCGTTTACGGCAGCTCGACGAAAAGAGTATTCACCTGAATTGTCATAAGACAGTACTTTCTTCTGATCATCCGTTATTTCTGACCAGGTCAATTCGTAAAATAATAGCTCTTCAGTTTCATTTTTGTTGGTTGATCGGGTGATTCTGAGATTGCCAAGTTTTTTAGTGGGATCGAGCGCATCAGTCAGGGCGATATTTTTGGTAATTTCACTGATTTTATTTAGTGCCATTTCATCTGATAGTCCTTCCAGGAGCTGAGTCGAGTAACCTGGTATGTGGCTGCCCACGCCATGCACCATTAGCACTTTTGCCCTTTTAGTAGGGTCTTTTACGAGGGGAAATATTCCTTCGAACGGTTTGCCTTTGATTTGGCAAAGACGGGAATCTTCTTTCTCGTTTTCAAGTACCGCTTGAACCATGCCTTTGCCAAGACTGGCACATCCGTTGAGTAGTGGTATGCAACAGATCATGAAGAATAAACGTATTAACTTCAAAATGATTCTCCCAGTAAAATATATTTAACCGTAATAGGGATCTAGTAGTTCGCAGGCTTTGTTTTGGTTATCGTTGTCGTCCTTTCCAGCGATGACAGTATAGGCGGGCTAGGAAAGCAATGACAAGATCATCTGTGGCATATACTTCTGTACTGAGCTGAAGTCTACAGCTTATTGCAATTACTTTGTGATGGTTTTGATAGGCAATTGTAATATACAATGATTGAAGCCAGGCAAGATATATTGTTCACTTTGCTTATCTATTAAATCTTATTTTCGCGTAATATTATCTTCTATCTGTTTATGATTGGCGCAGGCTGGTAGTAATAAAAACAGGTATAAAAGCAGGCATACCAAATTGTTTTGAAATATAAATGGTTATTGTTGTATGTTTGAAAAAACCCAGTCTAATTTAATTTTCAGAAAAAAATAATAAAAAAATTCATATGAATTCATCTTGTCATTACTGCGTGGACTGTCGAAATTCAAGCTTTATGGACGATAATATTCTAAGGCTAATTATGGTGCGATTCACGTTGTAATTAAGACTACTTAACCAGATTCTATGATAAAAAAGATTGGTCAGTTTTTTATGTCATTTCTACTAGTATTGTGGTTGACAAGCACAACAGCCTGGGCTGCGCTGGCCGTTTACTTTGGTGATTCGCGTAGCAATACAGTACTGTTAATACTTTCTATTGTTGTGGCACTAATTGGCTTGACTGCAGTTATAGCCTTGCTGTTTATCCCGTCCATGCGTAATTGGTTATTATCGATTCATGGAATTGTCTTTTTAGTGGTGCTGCTCTGGTGGTTCAATATTCAACCTTCCAATGATCGTATCTGGCAAACCGATGTGAGCAAACTTGCTTATGCCAGTATCGAGAGTGATTTGGTAACGGTGCATGATATCCGTAATTTCAGTTATCACAGTGAATTTGACTATTCTCCAGACTATTACGATAAGACTTTTGATTTAAATAAACTTGAAGGGGTTGATTTGTTTGCGGTGTACTGGATGGGGCCGGCTATTGCGCATGTCATTATGAGTTTTGACTTTGGCGAGAATGATCACCTGGCAATATCTATCGAAGCACGTAAGGAAGAAGGGGAGGGTTATTCAACCATCAAAGGATTTTTTAGACAATATGAGCTGATGTATATCGTTGCTGATGAACGTGATGTGATTGGCTTACGAACGAATTACCGCGAGAATCCTCCTGAGCAAGTTTACCGTTACCGGATAAAGGCGCCGATAGAAGCCGTCAAGCACCTGTTTCTGAAATACGTTGACCGTATTAATTCGTTACATGAAAAACCCGTTTTTTATAATACGCTACTACACAACTGTACCACCGCAATTTGGTTAAATAGCAGAGAAGTGAATCCTGACCATGTACCGTTTTCCTGGAAAATTTTAGTAAGTGGCTACCTGCCCGAATATCTTTATGAATCTGGCCGGCTTGATCAACAATTATCGTTTGCCAAGCTTAGAGATCACGCGTATGTTAATCCGCTTTTAAAAGGAGGTGAAATTTCCACTTTATTTTCCACTATCATTCGCCCACAGTCAGCACATATGGAGCAACAGCAGTGACCCCCTTCCATTTTAATCTCTGAGGATTTAATTCTCCTGTCAGCTGGCTAAGTCTTTGGTAGGCAATAAATAATCTTTAAGCTATAATGTGCAACATATTATTTTGAGTGAGCTCAAATTTGTTGAACGACAGGATCACTACAGTAGTAAATAAAATATAATCAAGTTGAAAACAAGATCAGAGAGATGTTCATGATACGCATACACCGTGCAGTTTTATTTCCTCTAGCACTGGCTTTTCTGGTTACTTTCTCGTTACCCGCACAAGCTGGCAAATCAAAGGCTGCTATCAGCATAGATAAGAAAGCGAATGTTGCTTTGAATAAACTTATTCGATCGAACAAAGATGCCAGTAACCTTAAGAAAAACGCTGTAGCAATCCTGGTGTTTCCTACTATTTTAAAAGCTGGTTTCGGTTTTGGTGCCCAAGTTGGCGATGGGGCACTTATGGATTCAAATCAGAAAACGATAGGTTATTACAATACCTTCGCAGCGTCCTATGGTTTTCAGGCTGGTATCCAGGGGTTTGGGTATATACTATTCTTTATGGATAATGACTCATTATCTTATCTCGACAAGAGTGGTGGGTTTTAGCTGGGTGTAGGTCCGAGTCTTGTCGTAGTGGACAAAGGTTTTGGTAAGGCTGTTACATCGACTACACTCCGAAAAGGTATCTATGCCTTTATCTTTGATCAGAAAGGGGCGTTTGGCGGAGCGGGTCTCAGTGGCACGAAGATCACCAAAATCAATCCATAAATACTTCACCTGGCAAAACGTTTTCTACAACTAGTAAACTTAACCCGGTCTAGTGCCGGGTTTTTTGTGCGTATAGGAGTGCTCGTTTTTGGCACAAAGCGGACGTTGAGATTGGAAAAAATATTTGACCACGATAATTTTTTCTTTATGATTAAATGGCAGGGCACCTAGAAATATTGATAATTTTCGAGGTGCCCATAGCAATTAATAATCACCCGTATTAATGCGCATGACTGACAGGTACCGACGCTTCGGAGATTTCCAGAGGATCCTGACCGCAGGACGCAACGAACTCAGTCTAAATGTCTTCAATCCCGAACTGGAATGGGATGCAGAGGGCAAACTCATCCCCTGTCCGCCGCCGCGCATCAAACTGAACGCCGCAGAGGTGCTCAGACTGTTCCGACCCTATGTCTCCGTACGCTTCATGGAGCGGGTCAAGGCAGTTGTCCCGCTGGCACTGTACCTGGCCCTGTTTCAGATCCTGTTCCTGCGACAACTGGTGGAAGACTCCTGGGTCATCACGGGCGGCTTGTTTGCTGTTATTGCTGGCCTGATGTTTTTCATGGAGGGGCTCAAGCTCGGCCTGATGCCCTTCGGGGCAGTCATCGGCAACCAGCTGCCGCGCAAATCACCTTTGCCGCTGGTGCTGTTTATTACCCTGCTGCTGGGCATCGGTGTGACCTTTGCCGAACCGGCCATTAGTGCGCTGAAGGCCGCCGGCGAAAATGTTGCAGTGGAACGGGCGCCCTACCTGTATGCCATGCTCAATGACTGGACTGAAGCGCTGGTTCTGGTGGTAGGCGCCAGTGTCGGTCTGGCGGCGGCAATCGGCACCTTGCGTTTCCTGTATGGCTGGAGTCTGAAACCGCTGATCTATGTCACCCTGCTACCGGTGCTGGGACTGACGATATTTGCGGCGTTTGATCCCGAACTGCAGAAGATACTCGGACTGGCCTGGGATTGTGGCGCGGTCACCACCGGTCCGGTTACCGTACCACTGGTGTTGTCTCTGGGTATCGGTATCGCGGCAGCGGCTGGCAAGGGCGACTCGGGGCTGTCCGACTTCGGTATTGTGACCCTGGCTTCCCTATTTCCCATCATGGGTGTGTTGCTGCTCTCCTTGTATGTTTCATACATCGTATCACCACAGGAAATTATCGAGGCAGCCAGGCAAGCGGCGGCGGCTGTTCAAACCATAGAACCGGCCTGGTATGAACGCAGTCCGGGCGCGGAACTCGTGCTTGGGGTCCGCGCCATCCTGCCGCTGGTGCTGTTCTTGTTTGTAGTGCTCAGACTGGTATTGAAGGAGAAACTTGACAACCAGGGCGAGATTTTCTACGGCATCGGGCTTACCATCATCGGCATGTGTATCTTCAATCTCGGGCTCACATACGGGCTTAACAAACTGGGCGCCAATTCAGGCACTCTGTTGCCAACTGCGTTCATGGAAGTGTCGGGAGAACCGGCATCCCCGCTCTATGTCTATGCGGTGGGATTGGGCCTGGCCCTGGCGTTTGCCTGGATACTGGGCTTTGGCGCGACGTTGGCGGAACCGGCACTGAATGCCTTGGGAATGACCACCGAGAATCTCACTAACGGAGTATTCAAAAAGAAGACCTTGATCAATGCGGTATCTCTTGGTGTCGGGTTCGGTATCGCCGTCGGCGTGGCCAAGCTGATTTTCGACCTGCCATTGGTATGGCTGATCCTGCCCGGCTATCTGCTGGCTATAGTACTGACTTTTTTTTCTACCGAGGAATTTGTGAACATAGCCTGGGACAGTGCCGGTGTTACCACGGGACCCATCACCGTTCCTCTGGTGCTGGCCATGGGACTGGGGTTGGGCAACGCCACGCATGCCGTGGAAGGCTTCGGAATTCTTTGCATGGCCTCCGTTGGCCCGATTATCTCCGTGATGATCATCGGTTTGTGGTCGCACCACAAGGATCGGGTGCAAATTAAGACGGCAACCCAGGTACATTCAGTAACACATGAACAGGAGGCAGAGTCCACATTATGAGCGATCACAACATTACTTATCTAACCGACGTATCCCTACTCACTTGCGTGGTGCAAAGCGGTTTCAGTGGAGTTATTCTTAAAGCGGCAAGGGATGTAGGGGCCAGGCTCGGTGTTATCAGTCATCACGCTCGTGGGATCGGGGCACGAGAGCGTCTGGGCATACTGGGTGTTGCCGTGGAAGCAGATAAGGAGGTCATTAGTATCATGGTTTCATCCGAGCAACGGGATCTGGTATTTGAAACTCTCTACCGAGCCGCAGATCTGGATGTATCAGGTAGGGGTTTCATATACATTACACCACTAGAGAAGGCCTCTAACTACATCCCAAAGAGCATGATGGAACAACTGGATAAAAGCGGACAAAATGGGGAGCACGCATGAACGATAAACGGCATACCGATCAATCCATACCGCGTGAAGCCTGCAAACTCATAAACTGTATATTGCCCGATGACGGTACCGAGAAGAAACTGATACGCGCCCTGCGTGATGAGATGCAGATCACCCGAGCCAACAGCACAAGTTGCTTGGGCATGGGGATACTGGCGGAAGTCAGAACCAAATCCGGTGATTTGCAGTTGCCCGAGCCCACCCTGATAAGAAAGGTCGATGTGGTGGTACCGGAATCCGATGCCGATGAGCTATACGACTACATCTACGAGAAGGCGCGCATCGGACGCCCAGAGGGTGGTGCAATCTGGCTGGGTGCATTGACCCTTGCCTCGCCGTTTACTTTGCCAGTGGGTGTGCCGGTAGAATAAAAACAGTAGCCTATCGGATATAACAGGCGTAGCCGGTAGAATGCTGGCAATCTGAAGATTGCGGAACACAGTCGCTATGGAAATGATGGGAAACAGCCCTGCCATCCGGTGAGCTTGGTCGTTCTAACGGCAGCGAAATTACTCTATTCGATCAACTACCTCCTCTCCCAATTATTAACGATCCCACTGCTCCTCTTACTTCTCCCACCAGCTTTGTTTCAGAACCAGCTACCACCCTTGTTCTTCTCGGACTCGGTCTAGCTGGACTTGAATTCTCACAGAGAAAGTAAAAAGCATAAGAGGAGAGTAGTAAACAGGAAAGCCGCGACATGAGTCGGGAATTTTTTGTGTCTAAAAATTATTCCATTTGAATTCAAATGAGTCTAGTATTTCACCCATGATTAATCCTTTGCCGCAATCAAAATTGTGGCAGTCGACTTCCGGCACGCCAGAAGCTGCTCACTCTGAACAATTCTGGCGTTCGCTTTTCTATTTCAATGTGTATCGCATAATGGTGGCAGGTGTAATCATTATGATCACATGGATGGTGAGTGACTCCGTTCTGGGTTCCTACAATCCACAATTTTTCTTCTATGCGGCGTTGACTTACCTCCTATTTGGTGCAATTTCAATGCTTCTGATACGCATACGTTGCCTCGTTTCAACTGGCAGATCGCGATTCAGATCTGTAGTGATGTTCTGTTTATATCTATTCTGGTGTATTTCAGCGGTGGGATACAAAGCGGACTAGGCCTATTGTTGCTGGCGTCATTAGCTGCAGCAGGGTTGATCAGTCGCGGCAAGCTGGCACTGTTTTATGCTTTTGTCGCCAGCATTGGGATTCTATTGGAAGAGTCATATATCCTGCTCTATATGGAGGGCTATCACGCCCAATATTTGCAGGCAGGTTTGCTTAGCATGAGTTATTTTGCTGTGGCATGGTTGGCTCATCAGCTTGCTAAGCATACTGTTATCAGCGAGCAACTGGCGTTGCAGCGTGGGATTGATTTAGCAAATATGGCCGAAATTAATCAACTGGTAATCCAGGATATGCAAGATGGCGTTCTTGTAGTGGATGCTAATGGCGAGATTCAGCAACGTAATTTTCATGCAGAGAAACTTATCTGTCTATCATCCGAGTTCCTTGTTAAGCGAATGCTTGCCGATCATGCTCCGCTTCTAGCGAAAAGATTAGAGGCTTGGCGTGGAGATTCGAATATCAGCTTTGATTTGTTACGGATTCCAGTAAGTAATGCGTTGGTACGAACTCGGTTTGTACCTGTAAGAGGAGAGAGCATGGCAAATGTAGTAATTTTTCTTGAGGACATGAGCCATGTCCAGGTGCAGGCTCAACAGCTAAAGCTTGCTGCTCTTGGTAGGTTCACCGTCAATATTGCTCACGAAATTCGTAATCCGCTTTCTTCTATTAGTCATGCGTGCGAATTGTTAGAAGAAGATTTGGGCATGATCTCTACTCATTCTCGATTGCTACGTATTATTCGAGATAACACCAAGCGTCTTAATAAAATTGTGCAGAATGTTTTGCTACTTAACCGGCGTGATCAGGCTACATCAGAGGTTATTCAAGCGGCTGATCTCATACGTACATTTATTGACGAATTTTGCCATACCGAAAAAATTGATATCGATACATTCTCACTTGACATTTCTGATCAGCACGTTGTTAGATTTGATGGGGGACATTTAAATCAGGTATTGTGGAACTTGTGCAATAATGCTTGGCGGCATTGCCATAAGCAGCATGGTAGCATTCAGCTAATATTAGCTAGAGAGGCCGATGACAGAATTCATCTGGATGTAATTGATGACGGCCCAGGTATTGTCCAAGGTGCGCACAATCAGTTGTTTGAGCCTTTCTTTACTACTGTAGCAAGCGGCACAGGTCTTGGTCTCTATATTGCACGCGAGATGTGTGAAGCTAATAGCGCATCACTTTTTTACATGGAGAAGCCTGCTGGCGGCCATTTCAGAGTTGTATGCAGGGGCAATTAGATCATGCCTAATCAAAATGAACGGATAGTGAATTCTGAACTCAGCAGTAAGTCATCAGTTCCCACGATACTGATTGTAGACGATGAGTCGGATATTTTGGAATTGCTCGAACTTACGCTTGCGCGAATGGGAATGGAAGTAAAGCGCACTATGAATCTAAATGATGCCAAGCATATGCTTGAATTGCATCATTTTGATTTGTGCTTGACTGATATGCGCTTACCAGATGGGGAAGGACTGGAATTAGTACGACATATAGTTAATTTTTCTGCAGATTTACCAGTGGCGGTGATTACTGCCCACGGTACTACCGAGAACGCTGTCACCGCTTTAAAGACAGGCTCATTTGATTATCTTGCTAAACCAGTGTCTTTGCAGCAGTTACGTTCTTTGGTGAAATCCGCACTGAACTTACCTCCATTAAAAAATAAAGCTTCCTCTGTCTCCGAAGATGAGGAGAACATGTTACTTGGCGAATCTCCACCCATGCTGCAACTACGTTCTATGGTTGAGAAACTATCTCGAAGCCAAGCTCCGGTTTATATTAGCGGTGAATCTGGTAGTGGTAAGGAACTAGCAGCAAGGTCTATACATGCTAAGAGCGCACGACATGGTAAGCCTTTTGTGCCTGTAAATTGCGGTGCAATTCCTGAGAATCTCATGGAGAGCGAATTCTTTGGTTACAAGAAAGGAGCATTTACTGGTGCAGATGTTGAACGTGGTGGATTTTTTCTGGCGGCTGATGGAGGCACTTTATTTCTCGATGAAGTAGCTGATTTGCCACTTACTATGCAAGTCAAGTTGTTAAGAGCAATTCAGGAAAAGCGAGTAAGAAAACTTGGCTCTACTCAGGAGGAAAATGTAGATGTTCGTATTATAAGTGCCACCCATCAGAAGTTGACTGAGCGTATTGAAGATGGAAGATTTCGGCAGGATTTGTATTATCGACTTAACGTAATTGAGCTCAAGATGCCTGCTCTACGTGAAATGCAAGATGACATCTCGCTTATAGCCAATGCTATTCTTGCTCGCCTTTGCGAAGCAAGTGGTAGAACAAGATGTAATTTAAGTAAAAGCGCATTGGAAGCACTCATGCAATATAACTTTCCTGGTAATGTACGCGAGCTGGAAAATATTTTGGAACGTACGCTAGCACTATGTTCAGATGTAGAAATTGGCAAAGATGGTTTGCAATTGGAGTCCCTTGAAGCGTCGTCCCAGGATACTCTTGTAGCGCAACCAGAGACATCTAACATTGAGGAATTATATACATTAGTCACAAATAATTCTTGACGTACGGTAACAATTATGTTATTCTTTAGTCACAATTTAAGTGAAAGAGGATAACAAAATGGCTGGTAAATCATATCGTAAAGGGTTAACACTTTTTGATGTTATCGGGATGTTTCCTGATGAAACAGCAGCAAAGAAATGGCTGTCTGAGCAACGATGGGATGATGTCCCAACCTGTCCGTATTGCCATTCCGATAACGTCCAGTCCGACATTAACCACAGCAGTATGACGCATAGATGCCGTGATTGTGAAGACAGGCCCATGTTCTCAGTCAGAACGGGGACAATCATGGAAGGTTCTAACCTGAAATACAGGATATGGGCCGTAGGAATTTACCTGTTCACAACGAATATCAAAGGGATTTCGTCTCTTAAACTTCATCGGGAATTAGGAATTAGCCAGAAGGCAGCCTGGTTCATGCTTCACCGCTTGCGTAAGGCTTTTGAACTTGAGGTTGGGGTGTTTTCCGGCCCTGTTGAAACAGATGAAACCTACATAGGCGGTAAAGAAAAGAACAAACATGTAAGAAAAAGACGTAACGTAGGACGTGGTGGTGTTGGCAAAGAGATTGTGATAGGGGCTAAAGACCGCAAAACAAACAAGATAAGTGCTGGTAAGATCGCATGTACCGACCAGCGTACTCTGCATAATTTCGTACACAAGCATACTGAAAAGAACGCCGCCGTCTATACAGATGACCACAAGGGTTATTCGGGGCTATCCTGTCGCCATGAAACAGTCAGGCATAGTGTGAGTGAGTATGTGCGTAATCAGGCACATACCAACGGCATTGAGTCGTTTTGGGCATTACTGAAACGGGGCTATCACGGCATTCACCACCATATGAGCGAAAAGCATTTGAACCGATATGTGCAGGAGTTCGCAGGTCGCCATAACATCCGGGAGCAAGACACTGTCGAACAAATGGCAGTCCTCGCTAAAGGCATGACAGGCAAGAGACTTAAATACCATGACCTGATTGCATAGAGACAGCCATGGCAAACACAAAGAGAGCGAATGGCAGGTATTACACACAAGGGAACCCATTTAATAATGCACCATTCAAAGAGTGGGCAGGACAGGCGGGGTTGCCCGACAATCGTATTTTAGAGCCATTCGCAGGGTCTGACAGCCTGATAAAACTATTGTCTGGTATGAACTTATGCCATAATTCCACATCTTACGACATTACCCCTTACGGTAAAGATGTAAGACGAAAGGACACCCTGTCTCACTTCCCGCGGGGATATGATATTTGTGTTACCAATCCACCATGGCTGGCAAAGAATAGTGCTACTGTAAGGGGTTTAGCTTATCCTGAATGCGACTATGACGATATTTATAAGTTAGCATTAGAAAGATGCCTCCAACGTTGTCAGTATATAGCAGCACTTGTGCCTGAATCATTTATCACTGCGGACATTTTTCAGGACAGGCTTAAGTCATTTGTATCACTTACGGCTCAAATGTTCGCTGAAACACAGCATCCCGTAGGCTTGGCGTTGTTCGTTCCTGACTCTGTGTATGATGTGGATATATGGTCAGGAGACCGGCACATTGGTCTGCTGTCTCTGTTGAAAAAATTAAAACCTGAACAACAACAATCAGGTATCAACGTCAGGTTTAATGACCCTGACGGGAATGTAGGACTGATTGCGCTGGATAATACAAAGGAAGGAATCAATCCGGTTTTGTGATGTGCAGGAGTTATCAGATTATCAGGTTAAATCCACCGGGCGACATATAACGAAGCTGATGGTTGACGGGCAAATAAGAATTGATGAATGGAACAGGATTATTAAAGAGTTCCGAAATAAAACTTACGATGTTCTGATGACTTGCTATAAAGGAGTCAGGCAAGACGGTAAATATCGCCGTAGGTGCGACTGGGCACTGGCACGAGGTATTATTCATCATGTCGGTTAAACACAGTCCGCCGCCTGATTATAAGTCTATAGAACGACTGGAATGGAAGAAAGCACATGAAGATGTCACACAGGAAGCAGAAAGCAGAACAGGACGTCTTATCAAGCGTGTACGGGGGTTTATGTGGAGATTTGGCTACAGAGAAAATGACGTATTACAGAAGATAAGAACGGATAGTATGTTTGCTGCATGGTTTGCAAAAGAGCCTCGCCGAACCGGATTGCATGAAGTAGCGGCGGCTGGGTGGATAGAGACTTTACCATGGGTAAGTGATTTTGAAGTGCTACAGAAGTCCGGCAAGAATGCCCTTAAAGTTTCCAGTGATGGAAACATCGAATCAGAAACGAACAGACGTAAACTGCCCGGAAAATCTCTCGACTTCAGATGGAGAACCGGGGGCAAGACATTTTACGCTATGCATAAATATACACAGGAAGGCGGGGGAAACCAGGACAGTCAGTACAAGGAAATGGCAGAGCTGATGAAATGCTTTTTGCAGTGTCAAAATCGTGATGTTGTTTTGTTGATTATAGTAGACGGAGCGTACTACGAAGAACGCGATCGTCAACGAATCACAGAGTTGAGAAAGAACCAGAGGGAAACACCGCCAAAGAGCTATGTTTTTCCCCTAGGTGAAATTCCTGAATTATTGGAACAGTACACAGGGGGCAGTCATGAATAAAAGAGAAATCAAAACGCCGGAGAGAGTCATAGATATGCCGCAACAGAATAAGTATCAACCATCCAAAGCTGAAAATGAACAGATAGTGAATATGCCCGGAGTAAGTAGAAAAACTGTTCGAAAGGCGATTTTCAGACCTATAAGAAGCATAGGATAGCTGGATTTTGTGACTAATGTATATAATTCCCTAACATTGAATTGCCATTGCAGGATTATCTTGATCGGCTAGAAAAAGAATCTATCGTTGGGGCCTTGGAAAAAACTAAATATAACCGTACCGCAGCAGCAAAATTGTTGGGCATTACTGTAAGATCCATGCGCTATAGAATTGAAAGACTTGGGCTTAATTATGAATGAGTGTTCCGTATTCATGATTTCGGTAGATCAAAGTACATTACTTTTGTGGTAGAGAAGGCTAATCGGTGAAAGTTGATGTAGCAGGTTATTTGTCTGGCGTGCGTTTCATTGCTTCACCTAATTGCGACGAGCGCCCATTAGGGTGTGCAGTAAGCCTATTAGTAATACACAATATCAGTTTGCCACCGGATGAATTTGTAGGAAGTGGTGTGATTGAATTATTCACTAACCGACTCAATCCGGATATTTGGCATTACCAAACTCTTCATGATATTAAGGTTTCTGCCCATTTCTTTATCCGTCGAAATGGCGAAATTATCCAGTTTGTCCCCTGCGGGAAGCGAGCTTGGCATGCGGGGGTATCGCGCTGGCAGGGAAAGACATGTTGCAATGATTTTTCTATAGGTGTGGAGATTGAGGGCAGCGATACGGTGCCTTTTACTGACAGCCAATACGTAGCTTTAGTTACACTTACTATAGAACTGAGTAAAGCTTATCCAATTGTAGACATTACAGGTCACTCAGATATTGCTCCAGAACGAAAAACCGATCCTGGGCCGTATTTTGATTGGGGTCGTTATCGTGAGGCGCTACTTATTGCCAAACAGAGTTGATGATTGTTTTCTCAGAGTACAAAATAATAGCTCGAACTCCGAGCTTCTTTATACTCAAGGATGGGCAACCATGAGGTGCACGCAACGAGGCGGTCTCTAAAAACTAAAAGTACTTTCATACTACGCCTTGGCTTCGTAGATATTCTTCGTAGCTGCCCTTAAAATCGATAATTCCGTCTGGTTTCATTTCAATGATTCGAGTGGCCAATGAGGACACGAATTCTCGGTCATGAGAGACAAAGATCAGCGTTCCAGAATACTTTTCCAGTGCGCCATTGAGTGATTCAATAGATTCCATGTCGAGGTGGTTAGTTGGCTCATCCATCAGTAACACATTAGATTTTTGTAGAATGAGTTTTCCAAATAACATGCGTCCTTGTTCCCCTCCAGAAATTACTTTTACCGATTTATTTACTTCATCACCCGAGAACAATAGCCTTCCTAGTACGCTACGTACGACCTGATCATCATCAGTTTCTTGCCTCCATTGGGTCATCCAAACGGTAAGTGACATATCCATTTCAAAGTCTGCTGCATGGTCTTGCTTAAAGTAGCCATAATGTGCTTTTTCTGCCCATTTTATTTCTCCCGCGTCGAGCGTCAGATCACCAGACAAGCAACGTAGTAATGTAGTTTTACCAATACCATTGGGTCCTATGATCGCGATTTTCTCACCTGTTTCAATGTTAATACTGAATTTTTCTAATAATGGCTTTTCCATGCCAGCGAAATGCTTGCTAATGCTTTGAATCGATACGGCTAAACGGTATAGCCTGTTTTTATCTTCGACGTCAAATCGGATGTAAGGATACTGGCGGCTGGATGGTTTTATATCTTCTAGTTTTATTTTTTCAATTTGACGTGCGCGGCTAGTTGCCTGTCTTGCCTTAGAGGCGTTAGCGGAAAAGCGGCTGACAAAAGCCTGTAATTCTGCAATCTGGGTTTTCTTTTTTGCGTTGTTAGACAACATGCGCTCACGAACCTGGCTAGAAGCGGTCATGTATTCATCATAATTACCAGGGTAAACACGTATTTCACCGAAATCCAAATCGGCCATATGGGTACAGACACTATTTAGAAAATGCCGGTCATGCGAGATGATGACAATAGTACTCTTGCTAGTGTTGATCACATCCTCTAGCCATCGGATAGTGTTGATATCAAGATTGTTCGTTGGTTCATCTAGCAACAGAATTTCAGGATCAGAAAATAAGGCTTGGGCAAGCAATATGCGCAACTTTAATCCAGGGGCAATTTCACTCATTAACCCTTGGTGCTGAGGTAGCGGGATGCCAACGCCTAGTAGTAATTCTCCAGCACGAGCTTCTGCTGAGTAGCCGTCCAGTTCGGCGAAGCGAGTTTCAAGCTCTGCAGCATGCATATAATCGGCCTCATCAGCATCAGCATCTGCATAGATCGCGTCACGCTCTTCCTTCACATGCCACAATTCATCATGCCCCATCATTACTGTATCAATTACTAGGCAATTTTCAAATGCAAATTGGTCCTGACGTAGTTTGCCCACGCGATCATTGGTATCAACGCTGACACTTCCAGAGGTGGAATCAAGATCACTACCAAGGATTTTCATAAAGGTAGATTTTCCACAGCCATTGGCGCCTATTAAGCCGTAACGATTGCTGTCTCCGAATTTCACTGAAACATTCTCGAACAGTGGCTTTGCACCAAACTGCATGGTGATATTGGCAGTATTTATCAAAGTTTGCCTTTCAGAAAAATGTATTGTAAAAAAAGTCGCTATTTTATATGATTTTATGGTTAATTCCGAAAAATACTTTAGCAATTACATTTTGCTAGATTAGCAAGGAGTAACAGCGGGGCGAGGGACAGGATGATTCTTTCTGTGGTCAAATACTGAGTACTTTTACATAAACTATGTTGTTTGTGTATTACAACATCAAACTGAATAGTTTCCAATAAACATAGCTGCTGGAGTAGACATAAATCATGTATCATTATGGCTTCAACATTACCTCCCAGGCTCCATGAAAGTTACTTTCCTGGAATTTGAGCAGACCGTCGCTGAGCTTGAAGCAAAGATCGAAGAATTACGCTTTGTTCAGGATGGTTCCGCGATAGATATTTCAGCCGAAATTGCGCGTCTAGAGAAGAAAAGCCAGGCGCTTATCAAAGATATATATGCAAAGCTCACACCCTGGCAGATATCGCAAGTGGGACGACACCCTCAGCGACCATATACACTTGATTATATAGAGCATTTATTTACTAATTTCGAAGAACTTCATGGTGATCGGAATTTCGCTGATGATCCTGCTATCGTTGGTGGATTAGCACGTTTCGATGGTCAAACAGTAATGGTTATCGGGCACCAAAAAGGACGTGATACTAAAGAAAAAATTTATCGTAACTTTGGTATGCCTAAGCCAGAAGGTTATCGCAAAGCGCTGCGTTTTATGCATTTGGCGGAAAAATTTTCCATACCAATAGTTACGTTTATTGATACTCCGGGTGCGTATCCAGGGATTGGCGCAGAGGAGCGAGGTCAGTCAGAAGCGATTGGACGAAATCTTTATGTACTAGCAGAACTTAAAGTACCAGTGATCTGCACCATCATTGGTGAGGGCGGCTCCGGTGGCGCACTGGCGGTGGCAGTGGGTGATGTGGTTCATATGTTGCAATACGCCACTTATTCGGTCATCTCTCCCGAAGGTTGCGCTTCAATCTTGTGGAAAAGTGCAGACAAGGCGTCAGAAGCTGCTGAGATCATGGGAATTACCGCTTCTCGACTTAAAACTATGGGGCTGATCGACAAAGTTATTAGCGAACCGCTTGGTGGTGCTCATCGGGATTATTCCTCAATTATGCAATCTGTAAAAAAAGAATTGCAGGAATCGATTAAAAACCTACAGGGTGATACCACAGAAGTATTGCTGGAGAAACGTTTTAAGCGACTAATGGAATATGGCAAATTCAAGGAAATTGAAATTAAGTAGCATCCTTAGTCGTGTCGAAAACATATTACGCGAGCAAGTTCAGCGAAACGATCATTTGGTTATAGGGTTAAGTGGTGGAGTAGATTCAGTTTTATTGCTGAGCATTCTTACTTCGCTGATTGTTCAATTGGGATTTACTCTTTCTGCTCTTCACGTCAATCACGGTATTAGCCCAAATGCAAACAAGTGGGAAAAATTCTGTCTTGATCTGTGTAGTGCTCATGGTATTCCCATTAAGATTGCCAAACTAAAAGTCAGTAGATTATCGGGCACAAGCCTTGAGGCTGTTGCTCGGGATGCGCGCTATCAAATATTTAGAAAACTGAAAGCTGATTATGTAATATTGGCACAGCATTTGGACGACCAAGCTGAAACCCTATTGCTACAAATGTTACGTGGGGCAGGCGTGAAGGGACTAGGGGCGATGCCTGTGGTTAGGAATCAAATATCAGAAGTTGGAAATCAAGCTTTAGATACAGGACCACAGATACTACGACCATTACTCAATGTGTCGCGTAGTGAGATTGAGGATTACGCTCAAAAAAATAAATTGTGCTGGATTACAGATGAAAGTAACAATGATGTATCTTTTGACCGAAATTTCTTGCGCCATAAAATTTTCCCCTTGCTGGAAAAACGTTTTCCTTCCTATCGAACTACATTTCTACGCACTAGTCGGCATATGGCTGAAGCTGTCTGTTTGCTGGACGAATTGGCAGAATATGATAGGAAAGAATGTATCATTTCAAATAAACTTCAAATTGAGGAATTACGGAAATTAAGTTTTCCACGTGCCAGGAACCTGTTGCGCTATAGTTTTGCGCAACAAGGCGTGATCCTTCCCAGTGCAGTAAAGCTAGAGGATATTCTAGGTCAATTGCTTTCTTCTCGTTTAGATACCAAGTTACACATTATGTTTGGAGATACTGAAATTCGTTGCTTCAGGGGAAGTATTCATGTGCGACGAGCAAGCGTATTACCCAACAAGAAATGGAAATTTGTATGGAAGGGAGAAAAACAGTTAGCAATTGCTGAATTACGTGGTTCAGTGAGATTTATGTGTAAAAAGGGGAGGGGAATTAATTTACAAAAGCTGAAGGAGGGCCCAGTCATTATCCGCTTTCGTTTAGGAGGGGAACGCATACGTCCAGATTGTAACCGTCCTCGTCGCAGTTTGAAAAATCTGTTGCAGGAAGCATCGTTTCCTCTGTGGGAACGTGAATCACTGCCATTACTTTTTAGTGGTGAACATCTCGTGTGGGCGCCAGGAATCGGTGTGGACTGTGGTTTTCAAGCGGGAGTTAGCGACCTTGGTTTGATAGTAAGCTGGCATCCCGATCCTAACTAGTAATCTTGTATTAAAAATACAGTTCTTCTGATCCTTCGAAGTTTCTGAATAAGCAACTAAAAATGTGTGATTTTTATATCTGACAATTAGTATGTGCCATATAAAACCATTTCCAACGGTAAGTGGTGCGGTTCCGAAAAATATGGCCAAATATGTTTCTTTTCTGTTTTAGTCTTTCTGCAGATTATGTTTTTAGAATCACTTTTATCTTCTATGTATATTTCAATGGAGTACGGAAATGAATACTTTGCGGTTAAATTGTAGTTAAATCGTGGTTATGATAATTTTCAACAATGGCTAAATCAAAATCCATATATTCTTGTACCGAGTGTGGTGGCCAAACCCTGAAATGGCAAGGACAGTGTCCATATTGTCAAGTATGGAATACGCTTGTAGAAACCATTGCAGATAAAATAACCTCGCGTTTTACTCAGGTGAGTGAAATAAGTCAGGTACAGAATTTAGGGAAGGTGAAGGCGGGGGTAGAACCACGATTCGCAACGGGTGTAGCTGAGTTCGATCGAGTACTAGGCGGTGGTTTAGTGCATGGTGGTGTTGTGTTGCTGGGTGGCGATCCAGGTATAGGTAAATCTACCTTGTTGTTGCAAGCACTTTGCCATATGTCCATTACGCGGAATGTGTTGTATGTGAGCGGAGAAGAATCAGCGCGGCAAGTGGCATTGCGCGCCAAACGATTGGCACTTGTTGTAAAAGAAGTATATTTGTTGACAGAAATCAACCTCGAAAGAATCCAAGTAATATTGGCTGAGCGTAAACCCGCTGTAGCGGTGATTGATTCTATTCAGACGGTTTATTCCGAAACGTTACAGTCAGCGTCCGGTTCGGTTGCTCAGGTTCGCGAGTGTGCCTCTCAGTTGACACGGTTGGCCAAGGCAAGTGGAACCTGTATTATTCTAGTGGGTCATGTGACCAAGGAAGGGGCGTTAGCTGGGCCACGCGTACTCGAGCATATGGTGGATACAGTGCTTTATTTCGAGGGTGATACCCAATCTAGTTTTCGTTTGATTCGTGCTTTCAAGAATCGCTTCGGTGCAGTAAATGAGTTGGGTGTCTTCGCAATGACTGAGAAAGGTTTGCGCGAAGTAAGCAATCCATCGGCATTGTTTCTTTCCCATCATGGGGAGCAGGTTCCGGGTTCTTGTGTGATGGTGACTCAGGAAGGTACGCGCCCGCTATTAGTTGAAATTCAGGCATTGGTAGATGAAACACATGTGTCCAATCCTAGACGTTTAAGCGTGGGGTTGGAGCAGAATCGACTGGCAATGTTGCTGGCAGTATTGCACCGTCATGCGGGGATTCCCTTTTTCGATCAGGACGTGTTCGTTAACGCTGTCGGAGGCGTGAAAATTACTGAACCAGGCGCGGATCTGGCGGTACTACTTGCCATAGTTTCTTCACTTAAGAACAGACCGTTGCCTAAAAAAACGGTAGTATTCGGCGAAGTCGGGCTAGCGGGTGAAGTACGTCCAGTGCAGCGCGGCCAGGAACGATTGAAAGAGGCAGCTAAATTGGGTTTTACCCAAGCCATTATCCCCAAGGCTAACAAGCCGAAGCAGGTGATTTCTGGTATCGAGGTCATCCTGGTGGAGCGCGTGGAAGATGCGGTTGCAAAAATGAGTTGAAGTGAATAGCAGAGGAGGATTAAGTACATCTTTCAGTAGCCTACGAACTAATGGGTAGTGAAATAGTCCTGTGTCGTTTGGTAGATCGTTTTTATGATCTTATGGATGAAGATCCGGATTATTTTGGTATACGCAAGTTGCATCCACAGGAATTAAGTAGTTCTCGGCAAAAGCTGGTCATGTTTTTGTCTGGGTGGACAGGTGGCCCGTCTTTATATGTTGAGAAGTATTGCGAGTCACGGCTGCGTTCTCGCCATTTGTCTTTTTCTATCGGCATTGCTGAGCGCGATCAATGGTTGTCATGCATGAATCGAGCAATGGAGGAGATTGGATTAGAAGAACAACTGCGCAAAAGCTTGACTAAGGCTTTCGAACAAACAGCAGATTTCATGCGAAATCAGCCGAAATAGAAGAATAAACTGGATTTGCTCGGTCTCTTTCCTGAAACAGTATCAGGTTACTTGATTCTCGCATAAGGACTTGAGTTGCGGTTCTTAAATGAACTTCCCCTTTTGTCGCTACTATAAGAGCGGCCACGGTTATTGCCCCAATTTCCATTGACGTTAATGAAGCTGCTACGTCCGTTACTATCGTTTGTCCATGAGCGGCTACGTTTGCGAGCGATGCTGGGTGTAGCTCTAGGTGAGTTATCAGTACCAAAACGTGGTTTGTATCTTGGTTCCAGGCCAGGTATTACATGAGAAGCTATTTGGTGCCCGGTGAAACGTTCAATTTTCTTCAGGTTAACGCCATCTTTACCGGAAGCAAATGAAACTGCAATTCCCGACGCTCCGGCGCGGCCGGTGCGGCCAATACGATGCACATAGTCCTCAGCAAATTTTGGAAGATCAAAATTGATGACGTGGGTGATGCCAACTACGTTGATCCCTCTCGCGGCCACATCTGTAGCCACTAGTACACGTAACTTACCATGACGAAGCTTGGTGAGCGTACGGGTGCGATCACGTTGATCCATATCGCCGTGTAACGCTGAGGCTTCATGACCTTTAGCGGAGAGATTATCTGCCAGAGTATCGGCATCGCGCTTGGTAGCAGTAAAGACGATAGCTTGTTTCAATCCCATATCACGTAATAGATGGTCCAGCAGTCGATTCTTGTGCGAAAGGTTATCAACATAATGTAGCCGTTGTTCAATGTTATCGAGCTTTGCCCGCTGCGTTGCAATTTGGATACGCTTGGGAGATTTCAACAGACGCGCTGCAACTTTGGCTATCGTACTATCCAGAGTGGCAGAAAACAGCAAGGTTTGATGGGTAGCTGGTATAGCCGAAGCAATTTTTTCCACATCATCAATGAAACCCATATCGAGCATCCGGTCTGCTTCATCCAGCACAAGCATTTCCAGACGCGAGAAATTGATGCGCCCGCGTTGTATATGATCGATCAAGCGACCAGGTGTTGCCACCAGTATATCTACCGGTTGCGATAGTAGTTTATTTTGTAATGGATAGGGCATACCGCCCAGTATGCTCACCACCTTGACGCGATATAGGTGCTTGCCGTATTTGGCAGCAGCTTCTGACACCTGGAGTGCGAGCTCGCGCGTCGGGGTTAATACTAGAATGCGCGGGCCGCGGCTGTGAACTTTGGGGGGGATAGCGAGGCGATGCAGAGCTGGCAGCATGAATGCAGCGGTCTTGCCTGTACCGGTCTGGGCTGAGGCCATAATGTCGTACCCAGCTAGTAGCTCGGGAATAGCCTGTTTCTGAATTGGCGTTGGCGTTGAGTAGCCTGAATCGACAATAGCTTTGAGGATAAGAGGATGCAGATTAAGATTTTCAAAAGACACGCTATTTTCCTAAAAAGTGAAATATTCACGCGCAAGCAGAAAATGGCTACCAGAGTTTAATGGGCAATGTACCGCTAGCGCACACATATAAAACATCGCCGCTAACCACGGTACTGCATACACAATTTCCGAGGGGAACTTGAAAATCGAGGAGAAGTCAGGAACGATGGATCCGAGAAAAGAGTACGATTCTTTTCATCGAGGTGCGGATTATACAGGAACCGCAGCCTGTGACGAGTTTATTTTAAAATAAATATGAGGTTAGCTATGTCACTGGTTGACTGCTATAATGCCGCCCTTTTATTGTTCCGACGAAGGACTTATAAAAATGTTTCGTTCCATCCGTAACATTGCCATTATCGCTCACGTTGATCACGGCAAGACCACTTTGGTGGACAAGTTATTACATCAAGCAGGATCTTTTGCTGCACACCAGAACATTGCCGAACGGATTATGGACTCCAACGATATCGAGCGCGAGCGCGGCATCACCATATTCGCAAAGAATTGTGCAGTGGATTATGAAGGGGTGCACATTAACATCGTGGATACGCCTGGCCATGCCGATTTTGGTGGCGAGGTAGAGCGTGTGTTGTCAATGGTTGACGGGGTTTTGCTGTTAGTTGATGCAGTCGAAGGTCCAATGCCGCAGACTCGCTTTGTTACCAAGAAAGCACTAGCACTGGGACTGCGTCCGATTGTGGTGGTTAATAAGATTGATCGTTCCGGTGCGCGCCCTGATATGGTGGTGAATTATACTTTTGAGTTATTTGATAAGCTGGGTGCGACAGAAGAACAACTTGATTTTCCGGTAGTGTACGCCTCAGCACTTAATGGCTACGCCATGTTGGATCTGAAACAATCTAGTACTGATATGCGCCCGCTATTCGATACCATACTCAAACATGTTCATGCACCCGTTGGCAATCCAGATGAACCACTGCAGTTGCAAATTAGCGCGTTAGATTATTCAAGTTTTGTCGGCCGTATCGGCATTGGCCGCATCAGCCGTGGTTGTCTAAAGCCTAGTCAGGATGTAATTGTGTTAGCAGGAAATAATATTTCGAAGAAGGTAAGAGTCAACCAGGTGCTCGGTTTTCGTGGCATTGAGCGTGTGCAATTAGACGAAGCCACAGTGGGCGATATTGTACTAGTCAATGGTATTGCAGAACTTAGTATTGGTGCTACTTTAGCTGATATTAATCAGCCTGAAGCGATGCCGATGCATGCTGTAGATGAACCCACGCTGACTATGAATTTTCAGGTGAATACTTCACCCTTTGCTGGGAGGGAAGGTAAGTTTGTCACTAGCCATCAGCTACGTGAGCGCCTAGAAAAAGAATTGCTTACCAATGTAGCTATGAAGCTAGAAGATACAAACGAGGCCGATTTATTTTTAGTTTCTGGACGCGGGGAATTACATATCACTATTTTACTCGAAAGCATGCGACGCGAAGGCTACGAACTTGCAGTGTCGCGTCCGCACGTTGTGCTCCGTGATATTAATGGCGTTAAGTGTGAGCCATTCGAAATGCTTACCGTAGATATCGAAGAGACGAACCAGGGTGCGGTTATGGAGGCACTTGGTGCGCGTCGCGGGGATTTGCAAGACATGGTTCCCGACGGACGCGGAAGAGTAAGGTTAGACTACCGCATTCCAGCACGTGGTTTGATTGGTTTCCAATCCGACTTCATGACTATGACGCGTGGTACCGGCATAATTAGCCACGTATTTGATGAATATGCCCCGATGCGACCGGAAATCGCCGCACGTAGGAACGGTGTACTAATTTCAGCTGAGCAGGGTGAAGCGGTAGCTTACGCGTTGTGGAAACTGCAGGAACGTGGGTGCATGTTTGTCAGTCCTGGCGAGCGTTTGTATGAAGGCATGGTGATCGGTATTCACAGCCGCAATAATGATTTAGTAGTAAATCCTATTAAAGGTAAGCAACTAACCAATGTGCGCGCTTCGGGAACTGACGAAGCCGTGACTCTGACATCACCTATACAGCTCACATTGGAATCCGCGATCGAATTCATTACCGATGATGAGCTGGTGGAAATTACTCCTAAGACCATCCGTATCCGAAAGCGTTTCTTGCAGGAACACGAGCGCAAGAAAGCTTCACGCGCTGCTTAATCGGAATGGAGCATGATTATCGATACGTGGTCAGTTTGATATTTAATTCTTACCGAACTGCTAGTGGAGTAGCAAACTTAGGTATCAGTTGAATGAAATCGATTTAGATAAGAAAATTTCTTAATGAACGAAAAGACCCTGTGGTACATCGCTGATCCTATGTGTTCGTGGTGCTGGGGATTTGCACCCGTAATTGAGGCAATTAGATGGAATTACTCTAACTTTTTAAAAATAGAGCTGGTATTGGGTGGATTACGACCTGGAACAAAACAGGCGATAGCCCCGGCGCAACGTGAAGAAATACTGCACCACTGGAAAGCCGTGAAGTACGCTACGGGACAATCATTTTGTTTTGAAGGCGCAATGCCGGAAGGATTCATTTACGATACTGAGCCAGCCAGCCGAGCAGTAGTGGCTATGTCCTTAATCAGTTCAGAGGTAATATTTCCGTTCTTCAAATCAATTCAATCCTCTTTCTATGCAGAACAAAAGGATGTGACCGAGCCTGAGATACTGGTACAGTTGGCCACCGACATAGGTATAGATGCGAAATTATTTTTGCGAGTGTTTGAATCTGACAAAGCAAAAAATCAGACCTCTATTCATTTCGACAAAGTGCGCCGATGGGGCGTACATAGCTTCCCTACTGTGATAGTGCAGAACGCAGCGGGTTACAACATTCTCAACAGAGGGTACTGCCCGTTAGAGGCATTGTGTTTACAACTTGATGATTGGTTGAAGACATAAAATGCTGCCATGAATGTGATCATGCTTGCATTTATTTAGAGCTTATTTGAGCTACAGCCCTGTCCCTCCAGACCATCCAAAGCTCTCTAGAAATTGTTGGAATATTTCACTTGCGATGACCCATGCGATGAGTGATGAGGTGCAACTCAATAAAATGATGGTACCTATGACTCTAAGTGGACTCAGGATTGAATATTGCCTCCACTGTGCAAGAAATCCAAGACCCTCCGGCACGCCTTTCATATGAAGTTCCAGTTCAACTAGGACGTTGTTTCTGGCTTTGCGTAGTACTTTAATTACGCCTTCTTGATACGCGGAATCAATTAGATTCAATCTATTGGTGGTCGAATCGAAGGGTGGCCCATTTGACACAGCTTTCTGGTCAATCTCCTTGTAGAGGTCCTTCATTTTCCCTAAGTATTGATCTTCAGCAAAGATATCATTAATTATTTCCTCGATAGTACTGGCGCTTTCCTTAGTTAAGGTGGCATCTGGCATATTTAAGACTAATGCGATCTCTTTAATAAACTCGTGTTCTTTACTGGTAATAAGGTCGAACCATAATGCCTCGATAACCTGAGGGGATGGAGCGCAAAACTTTGAATTATCGTAATTCACATCGGTATAAAGTTTGTCAAGTTTGAGCTTAGCCGTACTTTCACATTTTTTATTAATAGTTTCGAGCTTAGTTTTAAGAATGTCAGTAGCCATAATTCTCAGTGTAATATGACATGGTGGAGGTATAAATTGAATGATAATTTATGTAGACTAGGATACTGATAGAGTATCTATTTTTGGTAAAATCATAGCTGCTAAACGGTGGCTATTTAAATAAGAAAATAGGCCCTTGCTCTATTACTGAATCGACTAGAATGGTTGGAATTTTGTTATTTTACATTGGTATAGCAGAAAAGACATCAAGATCCTTTACAGCTGCCGCTACGCGGCGCAAGAGTTCGTGATTGCTCTCTAATCTCATCATTCCACCGATGGCCAGGGTCACGATCATTGCTTCAAAGGGATAAATAAGGTGGGCGCGATATCGTTGCTGCATATTCTCGAAATCAATATGTGTAATTCCGTTATTCTTAAGACTTTGTATATAAGTTGCTAAAAGATTTGCTTCGTGAAGTCGCCGGATTTCAGGCTTGAGAGCAGTAGATATAAAGAAAGCAATATCGCTGATTCCCTCGCCAAAACGGACAAGTTGCCAGTCAAGAAGACCCGGTTGAGACTGATTCCAAAACAGATTCCCTGGATGACAATCATGATGAATGAGTGTTTGTGGTGCATCTGAAAGAAAGCGCATTACTTGGCGGCGGCAACGCGCATAGCGAATGGCTGACTTATGGAGGGTAGAGGGTATAAGTTCTCCTGCTAAGCGTAATCCTCGTTTCATCAACGGAACAGACAGGGCTGTACCTAAGTTATCTTCCAAGCGACGTACTGGGCCATCTAGCCAGCGATAAGTTTGGTTGCAATGTACCTTGTTCCAGAAACAAGCATGAAAGAGGGCAAGTTGTTCAACAACTGCGGTTGCTTGAGCAACTGTTAAGGCATCACTTGGGTTACTCGGAATCGACCCGGATTCTGTTACATCTACAAGAACAAGAGTTGCGCCCATACCAAATCTGCTTTGTGCGGCTAGAAAATTGGGTACATTAATTGGGATAGTTGAAGCTACTTCATTATAGAAGCGCACCTCAGTATGAAGTAGTCTTGGTAAGGCTGTAATCAATCTTGCTTGCCAGGCTAGCGATGGGAGTTTCACAAACCACTGTTGAGGTAATACTTCTGGCTTATCATGTTCAACCACGATACGAATTCGCGTTGTAGTTCCAATATCGACCGAAACAACAGATACATTTGAAATGGTAGCGTCTGAATAATGTCTGTTAACAACTCGTTGAGCCCAGTTGATAGTTAAATTACTTGGGTGACTTGCAAGAATGTTATGCTTCATTTTTGTCAGTTTATTGTTCTATCATTACTAACTTTTCATCATATTATCTTCAAATATTAGAACTAACTGATTAACTCTGTGATCTCTTTATCAGGGTAATATTTTTTCAAAGTAATCTTTAAGACGCAATGCTTATTAGCAATATATTTGAATGCAGTAATAGATAATTATCTAGTGACGTGTAATTAACGCTTCGTAATGGTAAACACATGAATCCAATATTTGACGCACTTTCGCGTGCGTTTCGTGATCTATTTCAATTTCGGATTCTGTGGATCGTACTATGGCCGATCTTAACAGCGATTCTCATGTGGTTTGTTTTAGGTGTGATCTTTTGGGATATTTTCTCGAGCTGGATCACAAGCGGTCTTGCAGCTATTGGCATTCAAGCCTGGCTTGATGGTGTAGAGCCACAGTGGATTGCGTATACAATACAGGCCGTGGCACATTTTATTCTGTTTGTGCCATTAGTTTTCGTTACAGCACTAGTGATTACAGCCTTATTTGCCATGCCAATGCTGATTCGTCTAGTAGCTGAACGCGATTATCCGCAACTTGAACGTAAAAATGGTGGCAGTATCGGTGGTAGCTTACTGAACGCTTTGCTTGCTATCTGTATATTTATTGCCATATGGGCGCTTACCATTCCTCTATGGTTAATTGGGGTGGGTGTGATAATTCCATTTGTTGCAGCAGCATATCTTAATCAGCGCTTGTTTCGCTATGATGCGTTGGCAGAACATGCCAGCTATGAGGAAATGAGAGCCCTGGTCTCTGCAAATCAGTCGTCACTATGGGGCTTGGGTTTATTAACTGGTCTTACGCAATTTGTACCAGTTCTAAATCTGTTTGCACCAGTACTGTCAGGGCTTACCTTTGTTCACTTTGGACTCGGACGTCTTGCAAATTTACGTCAGCCGTCATAGATAATCTTATAGATGCAGGGCCAATAAATATTAATCCATTACATTACATTGTTATATCAACAGATTGAATTTAAATATATACAATAAGATAATTATTGTCCAGATTTGGTCAATAATACTAAGTGTGGTACTAACTTCCTTTTGCTTGTCCGTTTCATTTGCCCAGACCGGCAAAACAACGTCGACTAGCCAACTGGGCACATTTGTGGTGTCCGAGTCCAACTATAACTCCTATGGTCAATTAAATCTAGAAAGTAAGC
The DNA here is from genome assembly GCA_965248035.1 of Nitrosomonadaceae bacterium. Lineage (GTDB taxonomy): Bacteria > Pseudomonadota > Gammaproteobacteria > Burkholderiales > Nitrosomonadaceae > BJGV01. Next base: position 369,953 of record OZ252054.1, on the reverse strand, counting down.
AAAACCCAATGAGAAAATTTGCACCAAGGCTATTGAACCTGGGTAACCATAAGTTTCTAGTCAGTACGCATAACAGACAAGCCCAACAATTTATCAGCCAGGGAATGAATCTTGCTTATGCATTCAACCATTCAGAGGCGCGCCGTTCGTTTCGAGAGGCGGCGCGACTTGATTCAAAACTAGCGATGGCCTATTGGGGCCAGGCACTTGTGCTTGGTCCAAACATCAATGCAATAATGGATCCGAATGAAGAGGCTCAAGCTCTGGAAATGGTGCAACAGGCTAAATTACATATGGCTAAGGCATCTCTAAGAGAACGAGCGTTGATCAATGCACTTGAGAAGCGTTATTCGGGTAAGAGTGAGCATCGAAAGCTGAACGACAAGGCTTATGCTGAGGCGATGCGAGAGGTGCACAAACATTTTCCGGATGACCCTGACATTACGATGCTTTATGTTGAGTCGATGATGAATATCCGCCCTTGGGGTTATTGGATGCTTGATGGATATTCGCATGAGGGGACGGAGGAAATTGTGGCGCTCACTGAGGACGTCATTCGGCAGAATCCAAAGCATCCAGGCGCACTACATTTTTACATTCATCTTATTGAATTGACAAATACTCCCGAACGGGCGGAGAAGGCGGCCGATACTTTGCTGACGTTGATGCCAGGTGCAGGGCACATGGTACACATGCCATCGCATATATATTACCGTGTCGGCCGATATTCTGACGCGATAAAAAGTAACCAACTTGCTATCGCAGCTGATGAGGAATACATCACACAATGTCACGCCCAGGGGTTGTACCCGATGAAATATCACCCGCATAACATTCATTTCCTTTATTTTGCTGCAACCGCAGATGGTCAAAGTCGAATTGCAATTGAAGCAGCACGGAAAGTAGCAGCTAAAGTCAATGATAAAGTGCTAAAGGAGATGCCGATGATGGCGGGTTTCCGGGCTGCCCCGTACTGGGCCCTTGCGAGATTTGGGCGGTGGGAAGAGATCCTCAAGGAACCTGAACCTCCATCCACAAATATGTTCTTAAGAGGAGCCTGGCATTATGTACGTGGTCTAGCATTTGTCGCAACAGAGAGATTACAAGAGGCCGAGCAGGAGTTAGGCGAATTTCGCGAAATCCTGAAGGATCCATCTTTCGATGATCCACTCTTTTCCAAAAATCCACTACGAATTGTATTGAAAATCGGAACTGAGGTGTTAGAAGGGGAGATCGATGCAGGTCAGAAAAAATTTGTTTCTGCTATTGCGCGCCTTGAACGCGCAGTTCGTCTTGAGGATGCTTTGCTCTATACAAAGCCATCGGCATGGCACCACCCACCACGTTTGGCGTTGGGTGCTATTCTACTTGAGTCGGGACAAGAGGTAGAGGCAGAGGCAGTCTACTGGGAAGATCTACGGCGTAATCGTAACAACGGATGGGCGCTCTATGGTCTGTTACAGGCGTTGTACGCACAGGAGAAAGTTGCTCAATCGGAGCTTATTGAGGCGCGTTTCAAGAAGGCATGGATGCGAGCTGATGTAGAACTTAGCTCATCTCACTTTGGTCGCGGCACAACAGTGTTACCAGCGAGTAAGGTACAGTAGCTAAATTGAAATTTTTCATATCAGATAATTGCTCACTAAACCAGGTGTGATGAAGGATAATAGTTTATAAGGCTTAATGAAAAATCTTAGTGGATAGATTTTATTTTATCAAACTTTACTAGATTATTTCTGGCGGCGCTCTGAGTAAAAACTTTCGGATTCTATTGAGTTTAATCCTGCACACATCTAATTGGCATATGGGTTGCGTAAAGTTAAATATCTCAGAATACTCGAGGGAAAAGTATGAACTATATTTAGTCTGTCTTATTAATTAGCGGTGATTCATGCGGGGGTGTACATGAGTGACAAGATAATCATTTATCAAAAACCAACATGCAGTAAATGTAGAGCTACGCTTAGTATTCTCAAAGATAGTAAGGAAGGATTTGAAAGTATTAACTACTATGAGGCGCCTTTAACAAGCAACCAGTTACGTGAGCTGCGTGATAAATTAGGTTTATCAGTGCGTGATATGCTGCGTAGCGAAGAGCAGTTAGCGCACAGTATGAATCTTGCTGGGAGGAACCTATCGGATGATGAATTAATTGACATTATGGTAGAAAATCCGGACCTAATTCAACGACCGATTGTTGTACGTGGAGACAAGGCAGTATTGTGCCGACCACCAGAGAATGTAATGAAATTGTTGTGATACTAATTTTTTAGATTACGAAGTATTCGATCTTGTACTTGCTTAAAAGGAGATCAGAAATTGACGGACCACACATTGACCCAGACAAGTCAGTCACGTAAAGTCAGATATTCTTTATTCTGACTAGGGCATCGATTCTGATGGATCTAAAAACCCAGACCGATGCAGAGCTTATTTCGCTTCGAGAGAAGCTTAATGCCTGGTGTCTCCAACATCAGCGGTCCAAATGGGGGCATCGACTTTGGATACTAATCGTTATTTTGGGTGTGTTTGCATTTTTTGAAGGGATAATAGATATTATTTTTGGTGGCATCATAACTGCACTGAATGTTTCTTTGATTGTGTTAGGAGCTATTACCTGTTTTTCTTGGTACAAAAGCGACAATCAGAGAAAAGTGAATATAAATTTTCTTGCTGAGGTCAATAGCGAACTTACGCGACGGAATTCAACAACTGTGAGCGGTGGCATATCCCGTAAAACAGAATCTACTTAGTTTCCTAAACTTTTGTTTAATGGATACCGGTTGGAGCTTTACATAGTGGATTGTATTTACTAATTCATATACTAACGAATAAAAACAGGCGAGCGTTAAAGCCACATTTCAATTAATTGTAGAGGGTGAGGAATAGATTGCCTAATTAGCTAGTTGTAAGAAGGTAAATTCATATAGGATGGGCAAAAAAGCTACCAGCTAGCCAGATAGAACTGATGCCCAACATGATTAGTGTAACCTGTTGAACAGTAGCACCAATTTCGGGGCGTTTGTGTAAGCCCGGAATTAAATCTGCCATCGCTACATAGATCATACTAGCCGCAGCAAGCCCTAAGAGTGAGGGCATAAGGTGACTCATGTCTTGCAGCATGAAATAAGCCATCATGCCACCAATCAGAGTTGCGACACTAGACAATAGATTAAACAACAACGCCTGTTGTCGAGTGTAACCAGAGTTGAGCAAAATCAGAAAATTGCCTGCTTCCTGAGGAATCTCATGGGCAATGATGGCTATGGATGTGACAATGCCCAGTTGTACGTCCACCATAAATGTGGCGGCAATGAGGATGCCGTCTACGAAATTATGAAATGTGTCACCCAGCATAATCATTATGCCGCTACGGCCATTGTCATGGCTATTCGTAGTAGTATTTGCGAGGACACTCTGTAGAGGATCGTGAGCTTCACATTCCTCGACATGGCAATGGCGCCATAACACTAATTTTTCCAGAATAAAGAATAATAGAATGCCGAACAGCACGGTGGCAGCCATTTGCCCTGGATTTTTAGACAGCTCAAGCGCTTCTGGTAGTGCGTTAAGGAATGCAGCCCCTAGCAGCGCCCCGATAGCGTAGGAAATTAACATTTGCACCCATGAGGCACGCGTGTTGAGTGTTAGCATGGCAGCAAACAATACACTCAATAAGCCCCCTAGCAGACTAGCAGCAATAATCCAGGAAAAAGTGGTCATAGGATCAATTCGTGGAAGAATTTGCGATTATACGCTGTTGCGGGATTCAGGTTGTTGTGGAATTTGGAGAATATTTGAGAGGCTATCTACGTTAGTAACTTTTCATGTAAATCTATTAGAATACTAAATATAATTTTACTTGGTAAGCCAAATCAACCCCGCCATCCGTCCAGTGTTGCCGTCGCGCCGATAGGAAAAAAATCTTTTCGGATTGCTAAAAGTGCACTCATCGTTGCTGTAAACTTCAGTTACACCAATTGCTGCTAATCGCTGTCGCGCTAATAGAAATATATCAGCAAACCATTTTTTGCTATTGTCTTTGTAGTGTGGAGCAAAGGCGAGTGCAGATTTCTTATCCTGTTTAATCAAGGCATACCGTACTTTTTCTCCAACCTCAAAAAAATTGGGCCCAATCGCCGGGCCAAGGTAGGCCATAATTCGAGCATTCCCTCCCCCCATTTCCGTTACTGTTCGTTCGATTACTCCTGCAACTAGACCGCGCCATCCGGCATGGACAATACCTGCTACCGTTCTGGCGTTATCACACAGAAATATTGGTAAGCAATCGGCAGTGAGTATTGCACAGACCACATTGCAGGTGCGACTCAATGCGGCGTCACCTTCAGGCGTAGTTACATTATTATCTACCCAGATTGGTATTGAACCGTGTACTTGTTTCAGCCATTGCGGCTCACATGGTAGAACCCTACGTAATTTTACTCGATTTTGTTGGACGATTAGAGGATTGTCACCTACATGATCACTTAAGTTAAGACTTGCGTAAGGGCCACTGCTCATACCACCATGACGCGTAGTAAATAGTGCTTGGACATTGTATGGTGCGGGCCAGTTGGGCGTAATCCAATTACTCATATTGGTAAATTTATTTGGACGGAGGGCCATTGTTATGGTAATGACGGAGCTTGAGCAGAAGCTCTCCTATATCTTCGGGCAGCCCAGCTTCCCACATTACTATCTGACCTGTTTTTGGATGAATCAGCTCCAGTCGTTGCGCATGTAGTGCTTGTCTGGGGAAACTCATGACTAATCGGCCAATTTCTTGTGCGACTTTTCTTGGCTTGTTACTATAAACTGGGTCACCTACTAGCGGGTGGCCAATAGAGTGCATGTGCACACGAATTTGATGGGTACGTCCAGTTTCCAAGCTGCATTGGAGTAAGGTACATCCGCAAAGTTGCTCTTTTACCAGGTAGTGGGTACATGCCTCCTTGCCATTTTTGGTTACTGCCATTTTTACGCGCCGTATTGGGTGCCGTCCTATTGGTGCATTTATCCGGCCGTTATGTGGAACTCGACCAAGTACTAAAGCAAAGTAATCTCGCTTCATGGTGCGATTTTGCAGTTGTCGCACTAAGCTAGTTTGTGCTTCAAGAGTCTTCGCAACAACTAATAATCCGCTGGTGTTCTTATCTAGCCGGTGCACGATGCCTGCACGTGGTATTCCATACAATTGTGCAGCATGATGGAGCAGCCCATTTAGCATGGTACCTTGCCAGTTTCCGCTACCAGGATGAACTACCATTCCAGCGGGTTTGTTAATGACTATGAGCGATTGATCTTCATATACTATATCAAGCTTGATAGCTTCAGCTGCATGAGCAGTCTCAGTGGGGTGTAGTAGTGGTTTTATTTTAATTCTTTCACCACCCCATACTTTCTCTTTTGAGTTTGCCTTTAGATCATCTATGGTCACCCGTTTTTCTAGGATCCATGTCTGTAAACGGTTACGGGACTGGTCTGGCAGTAGTTGTGCTAGAGCCTGATCAAGCCGCAACCCAGCGCATTTTTGTGGGATTATTAGCTCGAGGATATTTTCAGTCGGTCTAGACTGCGACAATTTTGCGTTATAATAAGATAGCTCGTATTTAGCTGTCATTGAATTTGTTATGTCCATTATTTCGCGTAGTTTAGCCTTATTCTTAGTCCTTCAGCTATCAGGTTGTGCTTTTGGCTGGTTAAAAACTACGAAAAGAGGAGAGAATACCAGCGACTGGTCTGTAACCCAATTCTATGCAGAGGCCAAATCAGATCTAGAAGCTGGGGATTACAAGACTGCAATCAAACTGTTTGAAGCTCTAGAAGCGCGTTACCCCTATGGTCGTTATGCGCAGCAAGCTCAACTTGAGGTAGCCTACGCCCATTATAAAGAAGATGATCAGGCTGCAGCCATCATTGCTGCCAACCGATTTATTAGGCTACATCCAAACCATCCTAATGTAGATTATGCTCATTACATCAAAGGACTGGCAAGTTTCAATAGAGAAACAGGAGTAATAGGTTATGTGATGAGGCACCTTGATCAGAAAATGAGTGAACGTGACCCAAAGGCGTCGCGTGAATCATTTGAAAGTTTCAAGGAATTAATTACCCGATTTCCTAACAGTAAATACAGATCTGATGCTTTAAAGCGTATGAACTTTCTAGTTAATACTGTGGCAATGGGTGAAGTCTATGTGGCACGCTACTATATGAAACGGGGTGCCTACGTTGCTGCAGTTAATCGTGCACAATTTACCCTAAAGGAGTACCCACAGACCCCGGCTACGGAAGAAGCATTATCTATCATGGCAGAAGCCTACGATGAGCTGGGAATGACTGATTTGCGCGATGATACCGAGCGTGTATTGAAGAAAAACTTTCCCGATTATAATATAAGTGCTGCTCCTAACTTAGTCACATCTGATGGCGAGTTTTCTGATGGTGAGTCTTCTGATGAGGAGTCTTGGTGGAAGTTTTGGTAGCCTCGCCTATTGCAAGTGAATGTACTTACTATCTCAATATCGTGATGCCTGATTCAGGATATCGGTATCATTCGGATGTGCATTATCCGGGTTCTTTGATGCGGCCAGCTTAATAAGAGCAAAAGCCTGTCCCACTGGTAAATTCCAACCAGACGTACATACTTCTATTCTACTTAGCTGGGTGTTACATTGCTGCCTGCTGACCCATTTCACAAGCCATGTCACTATCAAAAACATTTTCCCGTTTTGTAATTCTTATGTTAGTTGTAGCCGTGCTGTCATATATAGTCTGGTTTACAACCCGTCCTAAACCCATAGAGGTTGAGCTTGCCACAATCACGCGTGGCACAGTGGAATCAACAGTAGTGAATACTCGTGCTGGAACCATCAAGGCATGTCGCCGCGCTAAACTTGCGCCTGCTTCAGGAGGTCAGATCGTTAAGCTCCAAGTGAAGGAGGGGATCGTGTAAAGCAGGGCCAGGTGTTGTTGGAAATTTGGAATAGCGAACTTGCTGCCAAGCGTGAACTAGCACAGCAGCAAATGCTCACAGCCGAGGAACGTCGCCACGAAGCTTGTATTGTTGCGGATAATGCACGTCGTGAATCTAGGCGTATGCGACAACTTGTCGCCAAAAATTTTGTCAGCCAGAAACGTAGTGATGACGCAGATGCTGAGGCGCTCGCTCGTCAGGCTAGTTGTGATGCGATGATAGCGGATGTAAAACGAGCTAAGGCACAAATCCAGGTAGTACAATCTGGATTGGAACGTACAGTTCTGACCGCGCCATTTGCTGGAGTAGTTGCACTAATCACAGGTGAAATCGGTGAATACGCCACACCCTCACCTCCAGGTATCGCTACGCCGCCTGTAGTTGATCTGATCGATGACACTTGTCTATATGTTAGTGCTCCGATGGATGAAATAGATGCTCCCAAATTAAAAATAGGACAATTTGCACGCATAACACTAGATGCTCTTCCAGGTCAGACCTTTGCTGGAAAACTTCGGCGAATTGCCCCCTATGTTACTGAGGTGGAAAAACAGGCACGCACGGTAGATGTCGAAGTGGACTTCGAAGAACCGCCAAAGCTTCCGTTGCTAGTTGGTTACAGTGTAGATGTCGAAGCCGTTATTGATAGGCACGATGACGTGTTACGCGTGCCAGCACAGGCAATCCGGCAAAAAGATAAAGTACTAGTTCTGGGCACGGACGGAATATTAGAAGAACGCAGGCTGAAAACCGGTCTTGCCAACTGGGCATTTACTGAGATTACCGACGGCTTGAAGGCTGGAGACCAGGTATTTCTGACCTCTGATCAGGATGATGTGAAAGCTGGCACACAAGTAAAACAAAAAGCTTCCCAATGATCTATCTCTCTAGCATTACGCGTATATTCCAGATGGGAGATCAAGAGGTGCGCGCGTTAAGTGGAATCAATTTAAAAATCGCATCGGGGGAATATGTTTCCATTATGGGACCGTCTGGTTCAGGTAAGTCCACCCTACTGAATATCATCGGATTGCTAGATCGGCCCGACAACGGGCGCTATGAGCTGGATGGGAATGATGTCACCGGTCTCTCTGAAATCGAGCAGGCATGCGTGCGTAGAGAGAAAATCGGATTTGTATTTCAATCGTTTCATCTCGTGCCACGTTTGACAGCAGCTGAGAATATTGAACTGCCATTGATGATTGAGGGCATTTCGCCTGCCAGACGGAAATCTCGCGTCGAGGAAGTATTGCTTGAGTTCGATCTAAGTGACCGTGCCCAGCACCGTCCTGCAGAAATGTCAGGTGGACAGCGTCAGCGTACTGCTATTGCGCGTGCTACCATTCTGAGGCCAACTGCAATACTGGCAGATGAGCCCACTGGTAATATCGATCACCGTAATGGCGCCGTAGTCATGGCCCTTCTGGAAAGGCTGCACCTTGCGGGAACCACTCTCATCGTTGTTACTCATGATCGAGAACTGGCTGCGCGATCGAATCGCCATATTACTATGTGTGATGGCGAAATCGTGGTGGATGATAAGTGAGCACCCAAATGAGATTGCGTGATACGCTGTATCTTTCCTTAAAAACTGTTGCAAGATACAGGACTCGTTCGCTGCTCATTGTTCTAGCAATGGCGTTAGGGGTAGCTGCTGTAATAATATTGACAGCACTAGGTGATGGTGCCCGACGCTATGTAACCAACAAGTTTTCATCGATCGGCACCAATCTGATAGTTGTTATACCAGGTCGGGCCGAGACTGTAGGCGGATTCCCAGGTGCTGCCGTTGGACAAACCCCACGTGATCTGACACTAGATGACGCTAATGCACTTGCTCGTCTCCCGCAAGTCAGGCGCTACGCGCCACTTAATATAGGTGTTGCTGAGCTCACTGCTGCCAGTCGTCTGCGCGAGGTTACTGTGCTCGGCAGTACTGCGGAACTACTGCAGGTGCGTCATATGGAACTTGCACAAGGTAGATTCCTTGCTCGCGGGACAAGACGTAGCGCACAAATCCTTTTGGGCGCAAAACTTGCTAGGGAGTTTTTTCCCTAGGGTAATGTCATCGGCCAGCGCGTGAGACTTGGTGATCGACGTTTTCTGGTATCAGGTGTGCTAAGATTCCAGGGTGAATCGATGGGTTTCAACATCGATGAAATCGTTATTATCCCAATTAATTATGCACAAGCGTTATTCAATACTTCATCGTTATTTCGCATCCTAGTCGAGGCCAGAAGTCGTAACGACATTGTATTCACCAAGGAGGCACTACTCGATGTCCTGAAACAGCGTCATGATGGCGAAGAAGATATTACAGTTATAACGCAAGATGCTGTACTGGCCACATTCGACCGTATTCTACGTGCATTGACACTAGGTGTGGCGGGAATCGCTGCCATTAGTTTGGCCGTGGCTGGTGTTTTAGTGATGAACGTTATGCTTGTGGCGGTAAGCCAGCGTACATCTGAAATTGGATTACTAAAAGCTATTGGTGCACCCTCAGCAGATATCCATCATATGTTTCTTGCCGAAGCACTGTGGTTATCGCTTGCAGGCGGGGCTCTTGGCTTTATACTGGGACAGTTTGGGAGTTTGCTAATTCGCCTTGCTTATCCTGATCTTCCCGCTTGGCCTCCTACCTGGGTGAGCCTTGCGGGAGTTACTATTGCATTCGTGACAGGTCTTCTGGCTAGCCTCCTGCCTGCCGCACGAGCCGCTCGGCTTAATCCTGTGCAGGCTCTTAACGCAAAATGAACATTATTGACACCGTACATTTTGCTTTTCGTTCGCTCACAACGCACCGTTTACGTACTATTTTATCTAGCTCGGGAATCGGGATAGGGATTGCAGCGGTAATTTTGCTGACTTCTATCGGCGAAGGAATCCATCAATTTGTACTGTCAGAATTCACCCAGTTTGGTACCAATATTATCAATGTAACACCGGGGAAAATCAGCACTCATGGTGCATCACTAGGCGCTATCAGCAGGCGCGGCTACTTACCATTGAGGATGCGCTGGCGCTGAAAGAATCCCGCTACGCCCAATATACTAATTCCAGTGTAATGGGTAATGCGGAAATCCGTGCTCTTGGGCGTAGCCGCCGCGTTACAGTCTACGGTGAAGGACCCGATTTTTCCCAAGTGTTCAACATGAAGGTGGAGATTGGGCAGTTCCTACCTGCAGATGATCCACGTAGTCCTCGCGCCTACGCCGTGTTGGGATCCAAGGCTCGAACTGAATTGTTTGGTAATGCCAACCCGTTGGGAGCTAGCTTGCAGGTCGGTATGTCGCGCTTCCGAGTAATCGGTGTCATGGAATCTAAAGGACAAATACTCGGTTTCGATCTCGATGACACTGTCTTCATTCCCACCGCACGCACGCTGGAAATTTTTAACCGCGAAGGAGTAATGGAAATTCATATCGCTTATCAACCTAGCATACCCCCACAGGCTGTAGTTGACGACGCTCGCCGTATTCTTGTTGCTAGGCATGGACGAGAGGATTTTACCATCACACCGCAACAGAAAATGTTGGATACCCTGACCACTGTATTGGATGTGTTGACCTTTGCTGTCATTGCCTTGGGTGGAATCTCGCTGCTAGTAGGTGCAGTAGGCATGGTCACGTTGATGCATATCGCTGTTGCCGAACGTATCGCCGAGATTGGTCTACTTACTGCGCTGGGTGCCACGCGGGCACGTATACTCATATTGTTTCTAATGGAATCTGTCGTATTGTCCATGCTGGGTGGATTGAGTGGGTTGGCTATCGGCACCACTATTGCTTGGCTATTAAAAATGCTGGTCAGTGACCTGCCAGTCAAAACCCAATGGGATTATGTTCTGGTAGCGTTTGGGGTGTCGGTGCTGATTGGTCTTGCTGCTGGCGCCGTACCAGCTATACGTGCAGCCCGGATGAATCCTGTCGATGCTTTACGGACAGAATAGTGGAGTTAACTCCAACTCCCAAATGAACGTCCGCATCGGCTATATCTTCGATAGCCGCCTTCCTTGTTTGTGGGGTTGATTGTGGGGCTATCAGCAATTTATTTTAGCTTTATTGCATGCAATTGCCTACTTTTATTGGCGTCCCCAAGGGGATTCGAACCCCTGTACTCACCGTGAAAGGGTGATGTCCTAGGCCTCTAGACGATGGGGACTAAAGAACTTATCGTAGTTATCATTTAATAGAGCTTGGTGGAGATAAGCGGGATCGAACCGCTGACCTCTTGCATGCCATGCAAGCGCTCTCCCAGCTGAGCTATACCCCCCGCAAAAAGAAGGCGAATTATACTGAGGCACCCTTTCAAAGTAAAGCCAAGGTCAAGGGGGAAAGTTAATTAATTGGTCCTTCATTCGAGAAACCGTTTCCTCGCAACCAAGTAATTCCAACACTAGATCTATCGAGGGTGTCTGTGTTTCACCTGTCACCATCACACGTAGCGGCATTGCAATTTTAGGTAACTTCATGTTATGAGCAATGGCAGTATTTTTGATTACATCATGAATTATTTGATGATTCCAATTAATTAAAGAGAATTGTGCAATTAGCTCGTTCATTACTGGCATCACTTCGGCACTGAAGTATTGTGTTTTAGCCTCCCTTGAAGGCTCTAAACGTAAATAGAAAAATGATGCTTTCTCAGCTAGCTCTATAATTGTACTAACTCTTTCCTTTAAAATGATTACTACCTTCTGCAAATTTGGTCCAGTAGTGATATTACAGCCGTTTGCCTCAAGTAATGGTCTAACCAGTTCTACCAAGAGGTCATCATCTGCTGTTTTGAGATAGTGTTGGTTGATCCACCGTAATTTTTCTGAGTTAAATTTTGCCGGTGAGCAATTAACAGATGGGAGGTCAAACCAATTAATTAGTTGTTCACGGCTAAATATTTCATCATCTCCGTGCGACCAGCCGAGCCGTGCCAGATAATTTACTAGCGCTTCGGGTAAATAGCCATCATCACGGTATTGCATTATAGAAACTGCTCCGTGGCGCTTAGAAAGACGTTCACCATCAGCCCCCGTTATTATCGGCACATGTGCATATTGTGGCAATGGTTCGCCAAGTGCTTTGAGAATATTGATTTGACGTGGTGTATTGTTGACATGATCATCCCCACGGATTACGTGGCTGATATTCATGTCGAGGTCGTCAATTACCACACCAAAGTTATAAGTTGGTACACCATCAGCACGCAATAACACCAGATCATCGAGTTCGCAATTAGCTATAATAATCGGGCCTTTGACTAAATCATTGAAGGCCACATCGCCACTGGAAGGATTCTTCAGGCGTATCACCGGTGTAACCCCAGGAGGTGGAGTCTGTTTAGAATCGCGCCAGCGGCCATCATATCTTGGTTTCAGGCCGGCAGCACGTTGCTGTTTACGCATCGTATCCAATTCATCTTTGCTGGCATAGCAGTAATATGCGTTTCCCGAACGTAGCAATTGTTCTGCTACCTCATGGTAACGTGCTAGTCGCTGCATCTGATAAAATGGTCCCTCATCGTAATCGAGTCCCAGCCAGGCCATACTCTCAAGAATTGCTTGCGTTGATTGCATGGTGGAGCGTTCAAGATCCGTATCCTCAATCCGTAGAATAAATTTGCCGCCGTGTTTGCGGGCATAAGCCCAGGAAAATAGAGCAGTACGTGCGCCGCCGATGTGGAGATAGCCAGTGGGACTGGGAGCAAAACGGGTGCGGATCATATTGAATACCGATTGCTGCTGGTTTAGAAGATTCGCTATTTTACGTGATTCTACTGTGGAATACTTTTCTTCCTCATTGCTTCGCTTGTGCGTTGACCAAATCGAAGAATTTATGCTCTAATTGTGCCTTTTTAGGCGGTTAACTCAGCGGTAGAGTGCCACCTTCACACGGTGGAAGTCACTGGTTCGATCCCAGTACCGCCTACCATTCGACAGAACAAAAAGACCCAAAGAAAGCTAGGCTATCAGCATTTAACTATTTTACGTTCCGAGAAGTTTAATAAAATTCGATATGAACTGCAGATTGATGGAAGTGTGGTAGGGGCTATTATCAATATGATATGAATGGATGTTTTCATTAGACACCCCTGATACCACATTCCGAAACTCATGGGACAAATTGCTAGCATTACTCATTCCGCCGCACTGGATTCAATACGTTTCCATAAACACATACCCTTACTTTCACGATCTATCATTTCCAACTGCTGTGCATGTAATTTTAGTTCCTCCGTATTAGTAGGTAGCTCTATCAATTGCACGTCACTATGGTTTGTGGGGACATTAAGCGGTGGAGAAGACGCTTCCATTATTAGACTTTCTTGTCCACGTGTCATAGCGAGGTAGACTTCGGCTAATAATTCTGCGTCTAGTAGCGCCCCATGCAAAACACGCTTGGAATTATTTACCTGATAGCGCTCACACAAAGCATCAAGGTTGTTTCTTTTGCCAGGGTGTAATTCTTTTGCCATTTTCAGTGTGTCAGTAATTGAATGGCAGTAATTTTCTAAGGGCTGTAATTCTGCAAGTCCTAATTCATTATTAAGAAAACTCACATCAAACAACGCGTTATGCATAATAAGTTCCGCGCCGGTAATGAATTCTAGTAGCTCGTTAGCAATATCGAAAAATTTTTGTTTATCTTGAAGAAACTCGTTAGTTAATCCGTGTACTTGCAATGCTCCAACCTCAATTTCACGTTCAGGATTAAGGTAATAATGAAAGCGGCAACCCGTTAATCTCCGGCTGAGCATTTCTACTGCAGCGATCTCGATAATACGGTGCCCCAACTTGGATTCCAAGCCTGTAGTTTCCGTATCAAGAAAAACTTGGCGCATGAGTGCCTCTAATCAAGAAAACTAAAGCCATTGTCCTAGATAACGCCTAAAAGGGGTTATCTAGGACAGCTTCAAAAGTTATTCTTCACTTCTGTTACCATTTTCCAAGCATGATTATTACGAAAACATCATTATGGCCTGTAACCACATGATCATAAATTATTTTTCGACAATCTCAACATTATTTTCTAATGCAAGTATTCTCATTTTATCTGTTGGGTAAACAGCGTAAGCTTTATCAGCATAATCCATAATCGGCCAATCAGACGCATGGTCACTATACATAGATATTTTTCCCAAAATATTATGTTCTTCCATGTATGCTTTCACTTTGACTAACTTTTCTAAACCATAACAATTAGTACCATCAAGATCACCTGTAAGACGACCATCTTGCCATAATGTATTTGTGCAGATTAAATGATCTATAGCAAATCTATTTTGAATTTCTGGCACATAAATATCAAGGCTAGCAGTAGTGAGCATCACAATATCACCTGCATTTTGTCTTTCTTTTAATATGGCAATAATATCTTTCCTTAAACCCTATGCAAAAAGCTTATCCAAATATATTTTATTCCAAGACACTATACTTTCTTTTGTTTCACCACCCAAAATAACCGTTAGAAAGATAGTTTTTAACCATTGGTTATTACGTATTTTAAGATAAAACATCTCTACAGCAAAAGGCAATATAAGGGCTTTTAACCATCGTCTTGGATTGCGTTTTAAAAATCTAATTAAATAGAGCAGATAAGTATCTGTTTTAGTTAATGTGCCATCAAGGTCAAAAATTGAAATCTTTTTTGAATTATCATTCATGAAGTTTTCATAAATGTATATGTCGAATTAATAATATAATTACATATAAAGATGAAACCTATCACTATAACTTGCGCGAAAATATACTGCATATTGCTATATGTAACGAGTCCCCAAAACATGACCATATCAACTATTTGCATTATTGATGTGACGAGTACATATCGTTTGAAAAATACTCCATGATCACCGCTTTTTTTATATACAAACCTGTGTTGTAAACTGTAATTTATAATCGAACCAACACAAAAACCAATAAGTGATGATAATGTTTTAGGGAGCGATAGAAGCTCAACTCCTATCCAAAGTAAAATCAAACACGTAAGTGCCGATAAACTACCAGAAATCACATATTTTATAAATTGTTCGATGTCAGTCAAGAACTAGCGGATTAATTAAGAAATCAAGCCATGGCAAATCTATAAAGAATACCATTGCAATCAATATACCTAAAAATATTAGGCAAGCCATAAAGCGTCGCTCTTGATATAGTTTCTCTGGTCTTTGTGTAACCGCATCTTCGCGCATACCAATTGCCATATACCACACAAACAAAAAGGCAAGAAAGGGCACAGTTAAAAGAAACTCCACTTTATATTTTATTAAAAATACACCAAAGAAAAAGGCTGATGTTAGCGCATAAAAGAATGCTGACAACATGAGTGTATCTTCTGTATAGAATTTAAATGACCTTCTATAAAGTCCAGCTTTTTCAGCATTGCCGATATAACGAAATTCAGAGTATCTTTTTATGGCCATCAAGAATGCACCACCCATCCAATAAGCTAGCAAAACAGAGGACGGTGAATTACGTTACTAATAATAGCCGCCCAACCTAGCATAAATCTAAGGGGATTATTAATGGATTCAGATAATACATCCAAATATATGCGATCTTTTGTCCGGAAAGGTCTTACATTATATAAAACCCCCATAACCAATAATGCCGCGGAATAAAAAAAGAAGTGCATTCCCAAGAAGTGGGCTATGCTAAGACCAAGAATGGACAAAAAGAACCATTGAGTATAAACCAAAAATGCACTTAAATTACCAGTTACAGAAGGACGCTTGTATTTAACTGGATGAAATTTATCATATTCAGCATCCAACCATTCATTAATTGTATAGTTTGCAGATGCGATTAAACACGTTGATACCACTGCCCAAAATATATTAATCAAGATATCTTGGTTTAAAGGGGCAGTGCTCATAGTTAATGCAAGGGGAACTATATACTTTACACCGGAAAATATTGTGGTATAATTCTCTTATCATGAGAGGAGGATGCCATGCCTTATAAGATCAATACTGCAATCAGTGTCTGCCAGTTGATGGAAATGTTTCCTGACGAGGAAACCGCACGACAGTACCTTGAGGATCGTCGCTGGAAATATGGTGTGTCTTGCCCGACATGTCAAAGCCTATCGGTCTATACAAGATCGGGAAAACGAAAAGGGATGTATGACTGTCGAGGATGCGGCAAGCATTTTAGTGTTCGGACCGGTTCCATTTTTGAAAAATCACACATTCGACTTCACAAATGGCTCTATGCCATTTACACCGTCATGACTTCTCGAAAGAGCATTAGCGCTATGCAATTAAGCAAAGAAATTGGGGTCACGTATAAGTCCGCCTGGTTTGCGTTGCATCGGATTCGAGAGGCTTGCCGTGGCGATCTTACCCGTCTCTCAGGAATCGTAGAAATCGACGAAACGTATGTGGGCGGGAAAGAACGGAACAAGCACTGGAAGAAAGGGGATAAACCGAAAGCCGGGACAGTTGGCAAACAACCCGTCCTCGGCATGAGGGAGCGTGGTGGCAAGACCGTGGCCCTGCCAGTGCCTGCGACGGATCGGCTTACGCTGTGGACGGAGATTCAAGAGGCGATAGAAATAGGCAGCACGCTCTATACGGATGACCATGCCGCCTATCGAGGCATTGAGCGTAAAGGCTATCAGCACCAAGCCGTAAACCATTGGCATTGAGAGCGTTTGGGCGGTCTTAAAACGTGGACTGAACGGCACATTCCATCAAGTATCCGTCAAGCATTTATCGCGTTATATTCATGAATTTTCGTTCAGGCTCAATGAAGGACGTTGTGGCCGGGAGACCATGCACCGCATTGAAAGCGTCTGTGATGCGGCCATTGGCAAACGCTTAACGTATCAGGGGCTTGTCCAATGAGCGCCGTAGGGACCGGCCTCTTGGATTCGGCTGTGGATGTGCTTTTTGCTCACTCCCCACTCGTTCACCGCTTGATCCAGGGAGACGCCACACTCCGTGCTTCGATCACGAGAGAAAGCGTGGATTTAATTGTGACCTCTCCCCCCTATAACGTTGGCAAAGCATATTCTGGTGCCCAACAAGATGATTCATTGCCCTACGACGCCTATTTGAACTTTTCTAAACAGTGGCTGACGAATTGTTTTCATTGGACGAAATCGACCGGTCGCTTATGCGTCAATGTCTCGCTGGATAAAAACAAGAATGGCAAGCAACCGCTTTCAGCAGACATCACGCGATTAGCAATGGAGGCCGGGTGGTGCTATCATGCGACTATTCTGTGGAATGAAGGCAATATCTCCCGTCGCACGGCATGGGGGAGTTGGAAGTCAGCCAGCGCCCCTCATGTCATTGCCCCTGTGGAAACCATTATTGTGCTCTATAAAGATACGTGGAAACGTGAGCGCCCTGGAAACAACGATATTAGCGCCGAGGAATTTAAGGAATGGTCGTTGGGGTCATGGTCATTCAATGGAGAGAGCAGGAAACGGATTGGTCATGAGACCCCATTTCCAAGAGAACTGCCGAAACGCTGCATCAAGA
Organism: Nitrosomonadaceae bacterium; assembly: GCA_965248035.1. Taxonomy (GTDB): domain Bacteria; phylum Pseudomonadota; class Gammaproteobacteria; order Burkholderiales; family Nitrosomonadaceae; genus BJGV01. The sequence continues at coordinate 352,492 of OZ252054.1, read as the reverse complement.
TATTCTCGTTTATCGGGGACACGGTGTTTGATCCGTTTGTCGGATCGGGCACTACTATGGGCACTACTATGATAGAAGCGATCCGACATGGTCGGCAAGCCATTGGTCTTGAGAAAGAGCCCAAATATTGTGAGCTGACCAGAGATCGGATTTTCAAGGAATGCAATCTCTCATTGAGGAAATCCTTACCGATAAGGCAGGGAAAATCTACTGCGCCGTGTTGGAGCAGTTAATCTATCAACGGCCCTCTCAATCATTAAGGACGGGTGTGCTCGCTATCATAAGCAGTTCCCGTCCAACCCTTCGATCAACGGCCGGATGCTCGAATTTCTGACCTGTGAAACCCTGAAACAAGAGGGAGTCCTCCCCTTCTACTACCAAGCCCGATTTGCACATGTGCCGAATGCGGATTTTGATGTGGTGTTATATCATCCTCGACGACCTGTCGCCCTCTCTGTGAAAACGTCACTCCGTGAGCGGTACAAGCAGGCTGATTTAGAAGGGTTGGCCTTACGGCAGGTTTATCGAGGGGCCGAATCGTATCTCCTTACATTGAGTGAAGAATGGGGATTGGTGCAGCAAAAGATTGAGTCCGGGGAGGTGACTGGTCTCACAGCCTGCCTCCTCGCCAATACCGATGCCTATGACAACCTGCTTTCCACGCTGAAACAGCGAACATTTGAGTTAGCCAAACAGATTACCCCGTTACATGGCAGTCCGGTAACAACTACATAAATCCCAATGCAAGGGCAGTGCCCGGCAGCATAAAAATATTTTTAAACCAATGGTCGGGCCTTGCAATTGCTATATATTTTTTTATGGTTGCCATTTTGGTATCTGCCTTTTGGGTATCTGCTGTTACATTATCACTCATAATTCTCAATTCCTTGATAATTTAATTATCGCGTTTTGTGCAAATTATTTAGAATGCTGCATCATGTGTATTAAACACTTTCCTTGACTAAATATTCTTGGAACATTACTCAAACGGGCAAATTTATTCTGTAATAAAAATCACATAAAAGACCTCATTGCAATTGAGTTGAGTACATTTGAATGAATCTGGGATAATAGATGGCTAAGGGGGGGGCAAATAGAAGAACCTCGACATGAGTTGGGGTTTTTTGTGTCTAATAAATAAACTAACTTAGGCCAAAATGAAAGTCCGCCTTCGGTACAAAGTAGCCACTTGTTTAATTCTCATTTTCAGCATGTTCAATCATTAGGATTATTGTTTGAAATAGTTCTTCCAATGAGGGAAAGTTCATTTTTGATATTAATCGGCCCAGCTGCCACATCACCTAAATTTCTATATATGACAAGCTCTTTCTCGTCAGCGTTATAATTAGCTTCCATTTTAAAGCGTTGAATTTACTCAAATTGATCGCTTTCGAGCAATGTTTGCAAAAGTTTCATTTGTTCTAAATCAGTCCAAAAATCTGGCTGTGCAACAACATAATGAATTGCAAACTTATTTATAAGCTCGGCTATTTCTTCAATGGAATAATTTTTTTCCTCTACGCCTAACTCACGTCTTGAGGCAATACGAAGCAATAATTTATCGGACCTTACTGTACTGACATCCGGCCTGTCACCAATGGCGCGCATTGCAAAGATAAATGAACCATCGCGGTATCCGGAAAATAAGACATTACTGTTTTGTGGTGCTAATTTAGTTACCTTTTTGACAATATCATTATAGCCAGCAACATATTCAACAGGACGCGTAGTCACTGGCTCAACAAATGTTAAAACCATAATGATGGCAATAAAACCACTTCCTAGATATTGCTTCTTCTCATTAATTTTATCGCAAGCAAAGCCGACAAATAATGCCAGAGGCAGTATCATATGAATGCTAAATCTGAGGAGTTTTAATTCAATAGCTGTATAGAAAATATATCCAACAACAAACCAAAGAATTAGAAATAAACCATTTTTAATTGCTTTTATCTTATCTTCTGTCCAAAAAACAAATGTAGCAAAGGCAACAAACAAACCAATAATAGTAGCCCATCCAAGTTGAGTTGGAATTCTAGTGAAATACCAAAATAAGACTTCAAGCGTGAATGTATCATTGATGGCCTCTGGTGAGCTTGTAGCGGCCTGAATATTCGATTGACCGAATTCAAACGTAATATATATCATGGGAATCATACCTAATACGGCAAGTGCCAAAATAGTATAATTATGTTTATCTCTAAATACTTCCATTCCACGATACCGGAATAAAATAACAAGATAAGGCAGGGCAATAAAAACAACAGGAGATTTCGTATAATCCGCTAAAACTAACAAGGCGATACTAAAGTATAGATATTTTATTTGATCGGTACGGACATAACGATTTAAATGATAGGCACTCCATACCATAAAAGCATAAACGGGTATTTCTAACATCACCTGCCGGCCCCAAAATGCTATTTCCGGAGCCACACACAATATTGATGTAGCCCCAAATGATGCAAAAGGACTTAACCAAAACCGCGCTAGATAATAAGTTCCAACTGCAAAAAAACAATAGCAAACAAAACCTGCTAATAATGCAGTTTCTTGCGAAACACCAAAAATCGCATAAAACGGCGCTAAAATAAACGAATAAAGTGGTGGATAGAATAAAATGGTTAAAGCTGGGAATTGGGAATAATAATCATAAGCATAACCAACCGGGTCGCTTGTCGGCATATCCTTAAACATGTCCATTTTAAATGCACCATTTAAGGCATGCCTCGGGGAATCTGCCCAAGAAAATGCCCCGTCGGGAGGTATTCCGGTTACAAATAAAATTGCAATAACGAAACAGATTATGAAACACCATACGTATGAATGTGTTCTATTTAAGATGTCATTCTCGTATTTCATAATTGCCCTTTTCTCACTGTCTCAATTAAAAACGTGAGCTTCTTTCAAATTTAGTATCAACTCTAATTAGCTAGTATAAAAATACTAGGGGCTGTCTTTAGGCGTTATCTAGGACAGCCCCAAACTAAAAATAACTATCGATTTTTCTTCATAGTTTCATTTTCATTCCTTAATAACTGATTCTACCCCTTGGTTGGCAAGTTTATCTGCTTGTTCATTGCCATCAAGCCCAGAATGCCCGCGTACCCAGAACCATTCTATTTGGTGCTGTTGTGCAAGTTGATCAAGTTGTTTCCATAAATCATTATTTTTTACTTGCTTCTTATCTGAAGTACGCCAATCTTGTTTTTTCCAGGAATGTATCCATTCGCAAATGCCTTTTTGTACATATTTAGAATCAGTATGCAACCATATTTTGCATGGTCGCGTTAAGGCTTCAAGAGCACGTATCACTGCGAGTAATTCCATCCGGTTATTGGTAGTAACCTTTACACCTCCAGATAAACTCCTTGTCTGTCCGCCATATTGCATCAAGGCGCCCCAGCCACCAATACCAGGATTGCCTTTACAAGCGCCATCAGTAAATATTTGTACTACATCAGACGCATCAGTATTACCAGCATGCTTTGCTTTCACTTTATACTTCTCACGTTAGTTTGGTTACGTGCGGATATTCGTGGATTCTCTTCAGTTACGTTTCCGTTGAGTTTATTAGCAATCGGAGCTATTCTTCGCTTGGCAGCGAGTACGTCTTTCCATTCAGGCTTGATAACACGCATACCATGAACACGCTTAACTGCTTGCAGAAAATATACACCACCAGAAATTGGCCACCATCGATCTCCTGAAAACTCCATAAAATTAAACCGTCGCAGCCATTTTTCCTGATTGATAGGTGGAGCATAACAACATAGCCGACCCGCGGTCATCTCAAAATCTAGTAGAGCTAGCCAACCTTTTAGCCGCGGTAGCGAGATGAAATTTCCATTCCAGGGGAAGCTGTGTCTTGCAGATCCAAACCATTGGCGTACGCCCCAAAGACTTCGAGGATTGAAGCCACAGATAATCACATGACCTTCAGCCATCAGTACGCGTTGTACTTCACGTAGAATTTGATGTGGATTTGAGCTAAATTCGAGTACGTGCGGTAGGAGTATTAGATCTATACTGTTGCTCTCGATTGGTAAGAAATCAGGAGCTGCTAGAAGCACAGTTCCTTCCTCGGTACCCGTACAAAACTGAAGAGGCATACGGTTAGTACGTAGAAAGGCATGCTGTGGAAATCCGACTTGTATGGCATTGTAGCCAAATACATCCATCACTACTTGATCGAAGTAGCTTTGCTCCCGTTCTAGTAAGTATTGACCAAGACAGGTATCAAACCACTGTTGTTGATTTTGCATTGGCATATATAATATCAAGATATCATTTGCGGGGGGAGGCAATTTATTTACAACTTGCCAGAAATATTCATCATCTTTACTAGGCATAGAATTTTAATTTATCCTAGACACCATGTTCCATATTGTTCCAGTAAGTGCATTTACCGACAATTATATCTGGGTCATTCGTGATCAACACCATGCTGCCGTGGTAGATCCGGGTGACGCTACACCAGTTCTAGCTTTCTTGCGACGTGAGAATCTAAAGCTTATTGCCATACTAAATACCCATCATCATAACGACCACGTTGGTGGCAACGCTGCATTGCTGCGGGAATTTTCAGTACCAGTTTATGGGCCAGGAAGTGAATTAATTCCCACAGTTACACATTGCCTCAAAGAAGGTGACAGCATTCAATTGGCCGAATTCTCACTCGGTTTTAGTGTGCTAGATATCCCCGGTCATACTGCAGGACACATTGCGTATTATGGCGCAAACTTACTGTTTTGTGGCGACACACTATTTGCCTGCGGCTGTGGACGATTATTCGAGGGTACCGCACAACAAATGTACACTTCATTGCAGAAACTGGCGAGTTTGCCTGCTACAACTTTGGTTTATTGTGGTCATGAGTACACGCTGGCCAACATCCATTTTGCTAAAGAAGTTGAGCCAGGTAACCAGGCACTTATCGAACTCAAAGCATCTGCAGAAAAACAACGCGCGCTAAATTTGCCCACTCTACCTTCAACGATTGTAATGGAAAAGAACTGCAATCCATTCTTGCGTTGTAGCCAACCTGAAGTCATCCACAATGCCAGTAATTATCTTGGTAAACCGTTATCGGACCCTATTAGCGTATTAGCCACTATCCGCGATTGGAAAAATAATTCTTAGTTTGATCGTTTATTCGAGTCCTTAGATTTAATACAATACAGAGTATGAATATAAAGGTGTATAGGGATTTGTAGATACAATGAATTCTGCCAAGCTAGGACGTTATCGATGGCATGCGGTAGCTGATCAATCAGCGATGCGCTACGCAGCATTGCGTACAATTCTTGATAACTCCACCATGGCGGTTCAGCAGCGCGGACAATTTCATTTAGTACTTTCTGGTGGGGATACGCCGCGTGGAATCTACCAACAATTGCGTTCTATCCAGACTGATTGGTCAGCATGGCACATCTATTTCAGCGATGAGCGTTGTCTACTACCGAATGATTCAAAACTAAACTCTCGTATGGCTGGAGAAGCATGGCTCGACCATGTACCGATTCCTGAAAGTCAGATATATATTATTCCAGTTGAGCTTGGTGCAAGTCGAGCTGCTTGCGAATATGCCCAAACGTTGCGATCCATCGGAATATTTGATTTAGCATTTCTGGGGCTTGGTGAGGACGGCCATACGGCAAGCTTGTTTCCTGAGCACGAATGGGGAATTACACCTGATTCACCGGATACACTAGCGATATTTGATGCACCAAAACCACCACTGCAGCGGGTATCCATGAGTGCAGCACGTTTGAGCCGTTCGCGGCAAGTTATGTTTCTGATTAATGGTGAATCTAAGCATATGGCTGTGGCTAAGTGGCGAAAAGGTAAAAATATTCCCGCACGGGCGATCATGCCGAAAACGGGTGTCGATGTTCTGTTGGAGTCTTCTCTGATAGTTCCATTATCTGCCGGATAGAAAACGTTTAATTATCGCTAGTCGATAGTGAGAAATATTTGAGTAAAAGGTTTTTAAGTTTTCCATTTCGTAGAGGCTGAATTTCACGAGATATACTTAGATTCGTACGTCAGAATGAATCAGATAGTTAAACCGTTCAGATTTGATCCAATTTTAGGATACTCTCTACGACGAACGCAGTGGGAGCAATTATAGACGTGAACTGGCATGAAGAAGACTGTCGAAAGAATACACGTTGCAGAATTTGAATTGAGCATCAAAAATATGCTACCTACTTACTGCTGATTCAAGGTGATCGAGAACCCTATGCAAGCAAAATTTTCAATTACCTGTTGCAAATGCAACCGATTGGTAAAATTTCTGGATGAGGTTAAAGCCGGCTACCCAAGTTATCATGCGCGGCCTGTCCCAGCTTTTGGTGATATAGCACCTAAGCTTCTTATTATCGGGCTGGCTCCAGGTATGCACGGCGCAAACCGAACTGGTAGGCCTTTTACCGGAGATTTTGCGGGAATTCTACTATATAGAATATTGTATAAATTTGGTTTTTCCAGTTGTGAAGAGTCAGTTTCTACAACTGATAACCTGCAACTTATCGGATGCCGTATCACCAATGCGGTCAAGTGCTTACCACCCGGAAACAAACCGGAGCCGAATGAAATTCGTAACTGTAATGGATATCTTTCGGCAGAGATTGAAAGTTTTGCGGCAGGAGAGGGAAGAGCATTGCTTGCTTTGGGTACTGTAGCTCACCGGGCTGGGTTGATGGCTTTGGGACTAAAACCTAAAGCCTATCCGTTTGGGCACGGCTTTATTCATACGTTGCCTAACAATCTGATTTTATATGACAGCTACCATTGTAGCCGCTACAATACTCAAACTAAACGCCTAACTGCTAGGATGTTCGAACAGGTGTTTGAAAAAATTTGTGCTAATTTAGCGCTTCACATAAAAACTAAAGGATAATTATGCCCTATGTAAATATTCGTATCGCTGGAGAACTTAGCCGTGAGCAAAAGAAAAAAATAGCTACGGAAATAACTGATACTCTAGAACGTGTTACTCACAAGCCGAAGTCATACACCTATATTGCCTTTGACGAATTATCTCATGAGAATTGGGCTATCGGAGGGGAATTGCTGGGCAAGGAGAAATAACAGTTTTGTCAGCAGTTCCTGTTTTTAATGCTAAAGCAATATACTCAAGCTTGCCTTCTCAGCCAGGGGTTTATCGCATGTTAAATTCGGCGGGACAGGTAATTTATGTTGGCAAGGCTATTGATCTCAGAAAGCGTGTTTCCTCTTATTTCCAAAAAACCAATTTAGCACCTAGAACCAGGTTAATGGTATCCAAAATAACAGGGATTGAGACTACTGTTACCCGGTCTGAATCTGAAGCACTGCTACTTGAGAATAACTTAATAAAAACATTAACACCACGATATAACATACTGTTTAGAGATGATAAATCATACCCATATCTTGTCTTGACAAAACATGCTTTTCCTCGTCTTGGTTTCCACCGGGGAGCGCTTAACAAACAGTATCATTACTTTGGTCCCTTTCCAAATGCGGGGATTGTAAGAGAGAGTATTCAGTTATTACAAAAGGTATTTCGTATCCGCACTTGCGAGGATAGTGTTTTTAATAATCGTACCCGTCCATGCTTGTTGTATCAGATCAAACGTTGCAGTGCACCATGCGTCAAAATGATCACTAACCTGGCTTATCGAGAGGATATTAAAAATGCTGAGTTATTTTTGCAGGGGAAACAAACTGAGGTGCTTGAAAGCCTTGCTGTAAAAATGCGGAATGCTGCCAATGACTTAGATTATGAGCGGGCTGTTTCATTTCGTGACCAAATTCAGACATTGCGGAGAGTTCGAGAAAAGCAGTTTGTTGATAGTGGCAAAGCTTTGGATGTAGATGTTGTAGCTTGCGCTATTCAGCGTAGCGGTGGAAAGATTTGTGTCAATCTAGCCATGGTGAGAGGAGGGCGACACTTAGGAGATAAGAATTTCTTTCCTCAAAATGCAGAAGGTTACGACCCACCAGCTGCAGTGGAAGCTTTTCTTTCCCAACATTATCTGAATCGCGTTGTTCCGCCTCTCATTATTGTGGGCGAGAAGATCCACAGGGAAGCACTGCAAGCTTCCCTTACTGAGCAATCTGGACACAAAACTGTAATCAGTCTCAATCCCAAAAGCGATCGGCGTGTGTGGCTGGATATGGCAACAAAAAATGCGCACCTTGGGTTGGAACAACAGTTGAGTCGACTGGTTAACCAGGAAGAACGACTGCAATTTTTACAGCATGCTCTTGAAGTTTCAAGTCTTACTCGCGTCGAATGCTTTGATATTAGCCATACTCAAGGTGAGGCCACTGTTGCATCCTGCGTGGTTTACGATAATTACTCTATGCGCAATGACGAATATCGTCGCTACAACATTGGTGGCATCACACCAGGGGACGATTTTGCTGCCATGCGTGATGTTCTTTCAAGGCGCTACCATAAAGTTGCTGAAGGAGAGGGCAGGTTACCTGATCTGATTCTTATCGATGGTGGTAAAGGGCAAGTAAACGCCGCCCAGGAAGCGTTGGTGGAACTCGGATTAAATTATGCGACTTTGGTTGGGGTATCTAAGGGGAGGGAGCGCAAACCTGGTCTGGAACAATTGATATTTTACGGTACAAAAAAACCGCTACAATTACCTAAGGAACACCCGGGCTTACATCTAATTCAGCAAATTCGTGATGAAGCTCACCGTTTTGCGATTCAAGGGCATCGCGCTAAGCGTGGTAAATCCAGAGTCAATTCATATCTAATGGAAATTAGAGGCGTTGGTAACAAGCTTCGTCAAAACCTGTTGGTTCAGTTTGGAGGGTTAAAGGGTGTGCTGACCGCAAGCATTGAAGAATTGCAACAGGTAAAGGGTATTAGCCGTACTTTGGCTGAGAAGATTTACAAGGAATTACATTGAGTTTTAATTGGATGAGTATTGTTTATTTATAGTTTAATAGCACACCCTACCCATGTTTAACCTGCCCAATCTGCTTACCTGGATGCGGATACTAGCTATTCCCTTGTTTGTAGGGATTTTTTATTTTCCGCCGGCCTGGTTGTCATACGCTGATCAAAATCTGTTTGCTGCCGCTATTTTTACTGGCGCAGCTATTACTGACTGGCTGGATGGTTACCTTGCCAGAGTACTCAACCAGACCTCGGCCTTTGGTGCGTTTCTTGATCCAGTTGCAGACAAGCTCATGGTTGCAGCAGCACTAATCGTTTTGGTATATTTAGGGAGACTTGATGCACTTATTGCCCTTATCATAATTGGCCGTGAAATCACTATTTCAGCTTTGCGCGAATGGATGGCACAAATAGGTAAAAGTAAAAGTGTAGGGGTCTCCTTTCTAGGAAAAATAAAAACCGTATCACAAATGGCTGCAATACCACTGTTACTGTACCATGACAGCATAGGCAAAAGTTTTAACTCTCATGAAGTGGGTACATGGCTGATCTATCTAGCCGCTTTCTTGACACTGTGGTCTATGGTTTATTATCTGAGAGTTGCAATTCCACAAGTGTTGAAGCAGAACTGAAAACTTCTCTAAACCGTGTCTTTACTTGCCTTTTCTTGACAAAAATAGATGCGTCACTATAATGCTTGATTCGTTTTCAGGTTATTTTCAGAAAAACGAAAATGCCTTATTCGCGGGAATAGCTCAGTGGTAGAGCACAACCTTGCCAAGGTTGGGGTCGCGAGTTCGAGCCTCGTTTCCCGCTCCAGTTTTTAGGGAAAATAGATCCTTCGGCAAGAGTTCATACGTATACAATTTGCGTGCTCTTGTTGAAAAATCTGTTTTCCCTTTTTAGTTTTTGCTATATCGTTGTAATGCAATTCATTTCTCAATTGCACGACGGCGGCGGGGTGGCAGAGTGGTCATGCAGCGGCCTGCAAAGCCGTGTACGCCGGTTCGATTCCGACGCCCGCCTCCACTATCCATACAGTTCTTGGATGCTAAAACGGTTTTTCCTGCTATATCGCATGGATAAATATAGTAACCAGCCGAAGGCTTCTCGTGATGCATCCTGTTTTGGCAAACGTGGGATATCCTCATTGTAATTCTAACTAAATATAAAAACTTTTCTTGAATGCCCTTAGCAAATCCAACACACTATCTGGATGCTGTTACTTTCACAAGTTTCTAAACGCTATGGCAACACAGTGGTTCTGGCACCGACCGATCTTCGGGTTCCGCCCGGTGAGACTCTGGTTCTTATTGGTCCTAGCGGCTGCGGCAAGTCTACTTTACTGCGTCTGATCATTGGTTTGGTTAAGTCAGATTCCGGCACTATCACTTTTGCGGGGACAATGGTAACTCCGGAAAACATTTTCCAAATACGTCAGCGAACAGGCTATGTTATTCAGGAAGGTGGTCTTTTCCCCCATCTCACGGTGCGCGATAATGTTGTCGTTATGGCGCGCCACCTGCATCGTGATGCTGCCTGGATCAATTCTCGATTTGCTGAGTTAACAGAATTGGTGCGACTTCCCCAGGAATTGATGAGCCGTTTTCCTGCTGAACTTTCAGGTGGTCAGCGCCAACGTGTTAGCTTAATGCGTGCCCTAATGCTAGATCCAGAGCTGTTATTACTGGATGAACCACTAGGCGCACTAGATCCTATGATCCGATATGAGCTTCAACAGGAACTAAATCGCATTTTTAGTCAGCTTGGTAAAACTGTCATTATGGTTACTCATGACATCGCTGAGGCTGCCTACTTTGGACATTCCTTGGTACTTATTAGAGATGGGCATGTTGTTCAAGCAGGCTCCTTCAAGGAGCTTGCTCAGACGCCTGCCGAGCCGTTCGTTGAGCAGTTCATTACCGCTCAGCGTGAACCCATGGAGCGGCTTACAAAGGCCCTTAGATGAAGATCGGCCAGCTGATAAAGACGATGTTGCTGGGGTTATGCGCTACTTCATATATGCTACCGGCTCTTGGATCTGAGGCGAGCGAAACCGTTACAATCGGCTCAAAAAATTCTACTGAGTCAGTCATCTTGGGGGAGATGCTCAGTCACTTGGTTCAGAAGTCCGGGAAAGATGCTGTGCATCAGCGACAACTTGGTGGAACCCGTGTGTTGTGGAATGCATTACTTAGTGGTGAGATCGATGCATATCCAGAGTACACAGGCACTTTGTTACAGGAGATACTGGTTGCGGAAAACTTACAGACCGGGGTGCAACTTAAACAGGCTCTAGCTGCACGTGGCTTACGTATGATCGGACCATTGGGATTTAACAATACCTACGCAATAGGCATGAAGGACAAACTAGCTGAACAGCTTGATTTGCGTAAAATCTCTGATTTACGAAATCATCCCAAACTCATGCTTGGTTTTGGAAATGAATTTATGGATCGGACTGATGGTTGGCCTGGATTGCAGCAGCGCTATCAGCTTCCACATCGAAATGTTAGGGGGTTAGAGCATGACCTTGCCTATCGTGGTATCGAGTCAGGCACGCTCCATGTAACAGATCTTTACGCAACCGATGCAGAAATTGCTCACTACAATTTACGTGCTCTTGAGGACGATCTAAACTATTTTCCGGTATATGACGCAGTGGTTTTGTATAGAGCTAATCTCGTGCAGCGAGCCCCGGAAGTCATAGTACTGTTTAAGCAGCTCACTGGTAGCATTGACGCGCCGACCATGAGTGAGATGAACGCTCAGGTAAAACTGCACGGCAACGATGAAGCAAATGTCGCAGCCAATTTCCTGGAAGAAAATTTAAAGTTGGATATAGAAGTTCAGGTACAAAGTGCGTGGCAACGATTCTGGCGGCACACTGGAGAGCATCTGGTTCTCGTTGGAATTTCTCTATCAGCAGCAATTCTTCTTGCTATTCCCCTTGGTATCCTGTCAGCACGCCGTCCGCGAGTGGGCCAGATTGTGCTCGGAATTGCCGGTATTATTCAGACCATTCCTTCTTTAGCGCTATTTGTGTTTATGATTCCGCTGCTAGGTATTGGTGGACCTCCTGCAGTTGTGGCTTTATTTCTTCACAGCTTGCTACCGATAATTCGTAATACTTATGCGGGTCTGAAGGATATCTCACCAACCATCGTTGAGTCCGCACAAGCACTTGGTCTATCTCCACACTCAAGGCTGCGGATTGTTGAGTTACCGCTGACTACTCGAACCATTCTTGCTGGGATAAAAACATCGGCGGTAATAAACGTGGGTACTGCTACTCTGAGTGCTCTTATTGGAGCAGGTGGATACGGTCAGCCTATTCTCACTGGTATCCGGCTTGATGATATCGGTTTGATTCTGCAAGGTGCGGTTCCCGCGGCCGCACTGGCACTGCTTGTCCAGGGGTTGTTTGAACTAATTGAACGTGGGCTGCTTCCGAAAGGACTTCGTATACAAGCATACGAATCTAAGTCAGTAAGCTAGAAAAGTGTAAATACTTTTAACACCTAAATCAGATTGCATCCTATGTACGGCCAGAATACTGTTTAACAAAGCGTTGGTCAATCCAGTCTTTCCAACGCCAAACCCACTTACCTTGCAGGCTCCAACGCCCCCAGGAGGCTACGGCATAACGAGGACCACAAGCCAGCAAATACAATGAAAGACGACGTGGCTGGTAGATGGTCATTTGTCTATCCTTTAGTGCTGCTAGCAGGTTCGTAGCGAGCACGGGGCCTAGGTGAACTGAATGAACACCCGAGCGAGACATTACCAAATCTTGCCGAGAGCAAACGTCACCTGCTGCAAATACATTTGGATGCGATAGGCTTCGGTGATATCCGTCGACAGCAATGTATTTGTTTTCGTCCAGCATGAGTTTGGAGTGTTGTAGCCAGATAGGCGCTCGAGCACCAGTGGCGGCAATTACACAGTCTGCAGTCAACGAAGTGCCATTCGATAGTATCAGTCCATCTTTTGTCCTGCTGCCCTTAGGTAATGAACTGTAACACCAGCTGCTACTAAAATTTTCTTAATGCGGCGCTTTGCACCTGTTCCAAGTCCGGTCAACAAGCCGGACTCGGAAACTACAAGATCTACATGCCCGTTAGTATCTATGCGTGTAAATGCATATTGTGCGGCTAGGGCGAGCTCTACCCCAGCAGCGCCACCACCGACAACTACAAGATGATAATCGGGATTGTTTTGCTTACTAGATAGTATTTGTGGCCAAGCTTCAAGAAAACCATCTAGTGGCCTAATAGGAAACAGTTTCTCCTGCGGTATCTGGAGCCATGACAAATCGGTTTCGCTACCAACATCCAATGAAAGGAGGTCATATTCAATACACTTACCTTCTGGTAAGTACACGCAATGATGGTCGGCATTCATACCTGTAATCAAGTTAACTACCAGACGTACATGCGCTGCTTGTGCTAGGGGCAATAAATCAATTTGATACTGTAATTTGTTGTAATGACCTGCCATTCAACCTTGCAACATACCGGAGTAATTTTGGTAAGAGTTTGGCGAAAATAGAACGATTTCTATGCCGGTAGGTTTTTCACGAGCAAGTGCATGTAGCACAGAAAGATGCGCATGCCCGCCGCCGACTAGAACCAAGCGTTTCATAAAATAATCAGCTTAATGAAAATGATGCAAAACATCTGTGACACCACTACAGGGTTTCATGTAAGCTAATTAGATTATGTTGTTGTACGGAAAGGCTTTCAATTTTCCAAGTGCTACTGCATCGTCATTTTTGCGTTATGCCACAACATACTATGGAGTTGAAGAAGTAGTTGGAAGGGTGGACTATTGTTCTGCATCCCTAGATATCTTCCAGCCATGCTTCTCCTTCATGCACCTTGTATGTTCCCTAGCAAAGAGACATGGATTATTAGACTTACCCTGGTCATTGGCGTACCGCGTCGCGCTTTCCTCACAATCATAGTAATCACGCACAAACTCAGCGCTACCCTTTGTACTTAAAGTTGAGACCCTGCCATAACCCTTTGTAGGGTGATCCCAAGCGACAACGGCACATCCACTCAATGCCAGTGTAATCAAGATTATTAATATATGCTTACTCATACTAGTAAATTCTTAACATGCTAGAATTATGTCGAACCATGCTCTTAAAATATTATGTAATAAATTTTGCTCCTTTTTTGTTCCACTTTATACCCTAAACGTGAGACAAGAAGACATAATCTAAAGAATAATCAAACAAACCAACGGCCCGGATGGTGAAATTGGTAGACACAAGGGACTTAAAATCCCTCGGGCTTAATCGCCCATGCCGGTTCGATTCCGGCTCCGGGCACCAATAATCAATGAGTTATAAATATTACGTTTATCAGGCATTTTTACTCTGACCAGTTTTTGACCAGTTTTATTCCAATTATTCATGTTTTGCCGGAAACCGTGAAAATTATTTTTCCTTAAGCGGGATTCTGTTTGTAACTTCTTTTAAGTGGCGGGTAGAAAAGTGCGTATATCGGCGTGTAGTGTTCGCGTTTGTATGTCCTAGTAGTTCTCCTATCGTACCCATATTCGCATCAGCCATTGCCCACCATGAAGCGGCTGTGTGCCTAAGATCATGAAACCGTACATATTCTAAACCCGATAACGCTCTGGCTTCATGAAAGTATTTTCTCAGCTCATCTTCAGAAATACCTAAAGGTAGCTTTAAATCGCTCATTTCCTTCGGTACAGGCACTAATCGTGGTCTTGGAGGGTTTCCCTTGCCCTCAACTACAATACAGCTGTCAAAGATCGTATCAGCCTTTAATAGCTCAGATCTTCTCAGTCCGGTACGTGCTACCAGCTTAATCGCGGTTGCAACTATCGGATGGCTGCAATTTTTGGCAAGGGACTCTACTTGTTTAGGCGTTAGATAAATTTGGCGGGCTATTTCCCCCTTCAGGAGCTTTATTTGGGTTCCGTATGGGTGATCCAGCCATCGCCATTGCTGATACGCCAGATTAGCTAATCTGCGTAATATAGCCAGTCTGCGATTGATTGTAGCTGGTTTAAGTTTTTTCTTAATTCCTGCTGATTTGATTGATTCTGCAGCTTCAACTATTGAGGTTAGCTGAGTATTAACAACGAATGGTTTTATTGATCTGATTTTTGATAAAAGGCTTCCGTCTTTGTAGCTTGCCAGTGCAGAGGCTTCACCCTGGAGCCATCTGACCAATGCATCTTCAATGGTGTATTTTTTCTTTCTTCCTACGTGACCAGCGATAATTTCACGCCTTCTTTTGGCTTCGTAGTCTTTTGCGTCTTGCTTCGTAGCAGTTGGTCCAAGACTTTCTTCGTAGATCTCTCCGTTGACTTGGAAACGAACTTGCCACGAGTTACCACGCTTTCTTTGGCCCATAGAGCTTCCTTAGTTTTATATCCGGTTTTACTGGCGATGTAGTTATTAATTACAGATTCGGGGATAAATACTCTACCACGCACCCGACAAAAAGCAATTTCACCATTATTCACCATACTATCCAGCGTATTTCGGTGAACACCGAGACGGCTTGCAGCTTGCTTCATATCAAGGTTTTGTTCATTTAGAACCATTAACCCTTTACCTCTTTAAGCAGACCATCTTTAAGTAGGCGGGTGAGTATATTTACTTGTTTTGATATTACTACTCTGGATAAATACATAGTTTCACCGGCACATTTCATTACTTCTTCTAAGGTATACCCTGGCGGCAGGATGGTTCTGGTCTACTGGTTGAGGTGGTCTACTTAGCATTTAACTACGCCTCTATCAAGAACAAAACTATCAAAACAATAAGAGCTAATTTAGCCAGAGTGATTTTGTAGTTGATATCCACGCTCTCTGCACCTCCTTCTTCATCTGGTTTTTTGTTTATCGGATTACTCATTACACACTCTGCCCCGACTCGGTTAGCGCCAGGTTAAGTTCGGTCATTTTGGATGCGCCACCATTAAGTTTGTCAGGGTGGTATTTGCTTGCCAGTTTTCGGAAAGCTAATTTAATAACTGTTGGTGATGCGTGCTCACCAACTTCTAAAACTTGCCACCATGGTTTTTTACTTTTAGGGGAGGGTAGGGACTTAAAGCCATGAAATGTTGCACGAACTAGCGCCAATGTGCCATGACGAAGCTCTACACGCCTTGATTCAATAATGTGATGGATTGCTTGTAGATTGCTTTCTACGCTGCTGTATCGATCAACAGGAATACATACCTGCATATTGTCCCAGGTGAACCACACGGCTACACCAGTACCATCAGGGTTCACTGCCAGAGTTACGTTGCTGCTAATAATCAAGTCTTCCAGTTCTTTTTCTGAATCTCTGGCAAACAGTTCCAGGCTTTTCCGTACGTTCTTGAGCGCGGATGAAAGGGTAGAGCTAAAACGGCCTTTATCACGTATCCTGGTACGTGGAAATTGTGATGGCCAAGTTAAAGGAAAGGCATTTATAGTATTCATTTAACCTCTCTAAGTGCGTGGGGCAGGGGTCTTGAATAGTTGGTTAAGGTTGTAGTCGTTCATATCAAAAAGGCAGATCGTCATCCATATCAGCAAAATCGCCCCTGGTTGTGTTTCTGGTCTCACGGGCGGGATTCTCCTCTTTCTCGCTAAGAGCGACTCCTAAAAAAGTATCGCCTTTTGTGGTTTTCTTTTTCCATATCGCCACACGCTTTACTTTTCCTTCATCTAATATATCGCCCGTAAAATCAGGTTGATTGTCTTTTTCCTTGAAACTATTGATAAATGCGTTTCCGAATCCTTCACGTAGTTCATAACCCATAGTTCTCCTTAATGTGTGTTAACTTCTTTCATATCTTTGAGTTCGCGGCGTATCGCTGAGTAAGGTTTCAGTAAAGTCCAAACTCCTAACTGCAATTCGTTAGATAAGTCGTTTTCATGTAGCAACTCGTATGCTTCTATTGGCTTTTCTTCTTTAAATAGTTCAACAATTTCTTTACTGATATTTTTAACTTTCAGTTGGTCTGCTTCGGATAATTCTTCTAAGGCTCCCTCAGTAGGTGAGTGTTGGCCTTTTCCTTTCTTCACTCCGTTACCCGATACCGCATTACCATCATCATCAATCTGTACCAGCCCGATAATTCCGGCGAGTCCGTAACGTCTTGAGTAAGTTATTGCTGATCCAGCCCCATGTGCGTCAGCCTTAGAGACTGGCAGGGAAGATTCACCACTAATCCATTGACCGCTTGTGTGCATCAAAATAGTTTCTACGTTGATACACTTTTCTTCATACTTTCCGACTAACTGAGTAACCGATAAACCATTCGCTCCTAGCGGCTCTCTAACAGCTTCCCAACAGCTATGTAGGTCAGCATATTGACTACGGAAGAAAGGGTTCTCAGAGTCCTTTATCGCACCTTTAATCTCGCTTTGTGCTTTAGATAAGGCTGTTGCTAGCTTGCTAATATCTTCACTCTTGTTCATATTCTTCCTCCTCATCCATTTTTTGCTGATCGAGAGCATCAAGATCAACTGTCCCACCAAAAAGTTTGTCTACCATTTCTAAAATTGATTCTTCAGTAGTTGGGAAGTTAGTAAAGTTCATAAATCCCCCGCGATAATATCCACCACCGAGTCAAGGTGTTTTTCGTAATCATCTTGTCTCTTGGTAATGAATGGCGCTGTTGTTTTAGATATAGTGGCGTAGGCAAAATCAGAATATGACCTTATGGCTGCATCCAGATTTGCCCGTAACGCTTCTTTATGTGCCTGGTCTATCATTTGCCCTCCGCTCTTGCGCGGCTTAAATCTTTCTCTACCTGTTGATATGTCTTAGCCATAATATCTATCAAACTCATATTCCTGGGTCTTCTCTACTACCAACTCAATCTTCTCATCCTGCAATTCCTTTTCTTCATGCGCCGCTTCTACAATTGCGCCCACTCCAAATTCCTCTACTAGTTCAGGCAGGATTTCCTCAAACTTTTTCCAGTAATATTCTCTACGCATTTGATCACCGCTTTTCATCGTGATCTTCCTCTCGTTTAAGGATTGCGGCGGCTAGTAGGTCACACCACTCAGTTTGGCATCAATCAGGTTGGCGCGATTCAGGTTGGCGCCACTCAGGTTGGCCTCAATCAGGTTGGCATCACTCAGGTTGGCGCGATTCAGTTTGGCATCACTCAGGTCGGCGCCAGTCTTTACCGCCTCTTGCACGCATAATTTCAAGTTTTCACATTCCAGTTCAAAAAGAACTGCTCCGGTTGTTTTGTGTGTAATCTGAAAATTCATACTGTCTCCTTTATCCGTGTATTTCGTTCAGCCATTTCATCCTCTCCTTGAAATTCAATTGTCATGGGGTAGGTGTTATTCATCGTGGTCTTTGATTTCTGTAGTGATTGTTGCTGTATTAAAGCTTTGAGTTTAGTTATTCTTAGTTTTTCCATGGAATAAATAATAGCGAACTGTTATCACTATGTAAATAGCAATCTGTTATCATTTTGATTAAATATGTCATAATTGACATCAGAGAATAGCAATGAGCATTTAGAGCAGGTCGAATAGAATAAAGTATTCGAAAACTATAAGGAGGTGTATATGAAGGTGGATGACGAAAAAATGGGCTGGATTGAAAACGCAGGTATCCAGAATTTAAATGAGCGATCTTATAATACAGACATTATTAGAAAGCAAGCTAGCATTTCACTGTCTGTCGCGCTATATTTGTCTGTAAAGAATAAGTTATGCTTACAAGCATAATTGAAGCATAATTGAATTTATTATGTTAATGACTTTATTAAGAAATTAGATAATTAATCTATGAGTACTACAAGTAGGATTGAATGGACTGAGCAAACTTGGAACCCGTTGACGGGATGTACAAAAATTAGCCCGGGGTGTAAGTATTGTTATGCAGAGGTAATGGCTTATAGATTACATGCTATGGGTGTGAGTGGGTATAAAAATGGCTTTAATCTCACTTTACACGAAGATCGGTTAATACAACCTCTTAAACGAAAAAAACCAACGGTATATTTTGTTAATTCAATGAGTGATCTATTTCAGGAAGGAGTACCAGATCATTTTATTACTAAGGCTATTGACGTAATGAGATCAACTCCTCAACATATTTACCAAGTTCTTACAAAGCGCGCATCAAAATTACCTGAATACTTTTCTCGTTATTCTGCGCCGGAAAACCTGTGGCTAGGTGTATCGGTTGAAAATAAGAAACATGGTGTACCACGTATTGAGCATCTTAGGAAAGTTAGTGGTATCAACATAAAATTTCTATCTGTTGAGCCGCTTTTGGAAGATATTGGAAAAATTGATCTTTCTGAAATGGATTGGGTCATTGTAGGTGGAGAATCGGGGGCCAATGCTAGGCAAATGAGGCCTGAATGGGCAACGTCTGTGCGCAGACAATGTGAGACTGCTAATGTTTCATTCTTTTTTAAGCAATGGGGTCTGTGGGGAGCAGACGGAAAACGTAGAAGTAAAAAAGCAAATGGTCGTGAGCTGGATGGAAAAATATGGAATTCTTACCCGGTCGCAGCAGCTTTCAATATATAATTTGCTCCTCTCATAGCCAACCCAAACGCCTTTGGATTTGGATTTGATGCTGCAAAAAATAGAGCAAACTTCTTTTTGTTATTGTTAAATGGAAGAAACAGTGGATCCGTCACGTTAGGAAAGACTGTTTCAAGACGTTTTTTAGCATATTGAGCCAATCCTATAGGATCAGTATTCCTTCTAATAGGAGAGGGTCCGTCAAACATGTCGATCTGTCTGGTTTCATTATAAATATCAGTCTCCCACTGGTCAGTTCCAAGCAACCTAGTAAGTGCATTTCTTTTTGAGGAATCCATATTTGCCAGATCTATTGTTGCTTGACGGAAAAAACCTTCAAGTGGAAACAAGTACCATAAATCAAGAGATTCTGTATTGGCAATTGCTTCTAGCACACCCCATTTTGTGTTCATGCCGTACGGATCAAGAAAGACCACTCCTCGAAATTTTACCCTATCATAACTATCTATAATTGTTGGAAGTATTTCGTTGGCATCATTATTAAATAGATGTATATCCCTGTCAGGGTAATTCTTTTTAAGAGTATTTAATTCGGAGTATCTTTTAGAAGATTTCTCGATAAAAAACAACTTGTCAAAGTTTGGTTTAATATCTATTGCTAATTTTGCGGAACCTATAATAGTCTTTTCCTCGCCATGGACTAAAACCGTACATTCTCCCGATCCGGCAAATGCATCAATATAGAATAATTTGAATGGTTCGTTTTGTAGTGCTTTCGTAAAAAATCTCAAGTACTTCTGCAGAGTACCAAGCTTGTCTACGGTCCATATACCTCCAAAATTGTGTTGAAAGTCACCCATCTTGATATACTCTCTTCCTTTCAGCAAATAGATGGAGGCATGATGTTAATAACGTTTCCGCCCAGAAAACACCTCCACACCACACAGAATGCCTAACAATCAATCAAATTTAAAACTAAGTTGTATTTGAAGTTGAGTTACATTATTTGGAGACTTTGTCGCTTTGTGGTGTCTTGTAATCCTGCGCTGATTGCGCAAGCGTGGTAATAACTTTTAGAGCTCTTTCTTTTTCCTGATCGTCAGGCATTTCATCAATTATTCTGGCTGCAAGTTCTGCTTCCTTGCTTTTGGAGGCATAGGGTCTACCATGTTCTACATCCAACCATCCGTGCGGTTTATTAGTTAACCTTTCGATACGACGCGCTGAGTCAGAACTTAGGCCGCGCGGTCTCCCAGTTTTGGAGTCCTTAAATCCATGCAACCATTGGCTTGTTTGAGAATGGCTTGATTCCAACACATCAGCAAGCTTTTGTATTCCGCCATGCTCTTCAATCAGAGTTTCCATATTCCTACGTCTTATTTCTTCAATTGTTCTCATAAAGGAATTTAATAGCAATCTGCTAATTTAGTATATTTGCATAACGTTATTGACTTTGTGATAACAGTTCGCTATTATTTTTGCATGAAATTATCTAATTACCTATCTGATCACGGCGCGCAAGCCAAATTAGCAGCTACTCTTGGCATAAGTCAGGTTCTTATTAGTCAATGGTCTACGGGATCAAGATCCACACCGATAGAACGTTGTTATCCAATCGAGCAGGCAACTAAGGGTGAAGTAACCCGCAAAGACCTTCGTCCTCATGACTGGGACTTAATCTGGCCGGAACTAAAAATGTCAGATAAAAAGGAATGTGTCGCATGAGTAACAGTCTATTTTTTTACCCACAATCTGTCTTTCCGAACGTTTCCGAATTTTTCGTAAGGATTCGGAATGCAAGGTGAAATGCCTTTCTTTGATAGCCCCGAAGACGCATTAAAAAGCGTTATACAGCAACTTGGCGGAGCCAAGAGGGTAGGGCAGCTAATATGGCCTGACAAGAGCGTAGATGCTGCTAGTAGAACATTACTTGACTGTCTTAACTCGTCTCGATCCGAGAAGTTGGAACTCACTCAAATCATACAAATTTTCTCGTTAGCTAAAGAGCAAGGGTATCACGCTGCATTCGAGTGGTTTTCTAACCAAGCCGGATATGACTCACACCCGATCACCAAAGCCGAGAAGGTAGATCGGCTTACTTCGGTTATAGAAAACTCGACAAAAGAATTATCAACAGCGTTGGCACATTTAGAACGTATTCAACGTAACGAAAAGGTAAAAGCAGCTTGAATTTTTCTCCCTAAAGAGAAAACACCGCAGCGGGGTGTGCGTAAGCATAGTCGGAACTCCGCCTGATTAAAAGGAGGCAGATTGATAACTCAATACCAAAATAAGATTATCAGCGATGTAATTGGTTGTTTTATGAGGAATAGTGATTCTTCTTCCGATTCAATCTTACAGGTTGGTGAAATCAGGTTGTCACTGGTAAATGAGTTCGAGCAAATCACTAAGGCAACTGATTCTCAAACCACTCTTTCAAAGATTCCTCCCGAATGGCTTGAGGAAGCCACTCAAGCAGCTGTTGTTGCAGTTGAGGAAAGGTTTTGTCGTCAAGGGAGGCTTTAGCAATGGGAAGGCTGACTTTTACTTTTAAAACTCCGAGCCCTTCTATGTCCGGATCAAGCTGTGCACTAGCTTCAATAAAATGCCAGGTTTTAGGGTCATGAGATTCATTTATAGCGAGTCCGCCGGTAGCAACAACGCCATCGAAGATATATGTAACAGCAGCATCTTTATCGTTTTTCATGGGGGTTCCTTTTATGGTTTGTATTGATGTGGAAATTAAATATTACCATGACTGGAATCCTCGCTAAATAAGGTGCAGGTATGAACTATTACCAAAAACACATAGGTGATTTCAATAATAAGACACGACATTTAACACGTGTTGAACGCTCGTTGTTTTCTGATGCCATTGAATTGTACTACGACACAGAAGAACCTCTTATAAGTGACCTTAAAAAAATGGAAAGACTACTTTTAGTCCACTCTGAGGAAGAAAAATCAGCGTTAAAAGTAGTTTTAGATGAGTTTTTTGTGCTGACAGATGACGGCTATTTTAACAAACGATGTGACAAAGAAGTTAAGAAATATCAGGCATTTATGGAAAGTAAAAGTAAAGCAGGAAAAGCAAGTGCCGAACAGAGAGCCAACAGAAAGGCAACAAGTGATAAACAAGTGAAGAACAAACGTTCAACAAGTGAGCAACTAACCAATTACCAGTTACCAGTTACCAATATCTCTACTACTAAAGTAGTAGAGAGGGCCACGCGCTTACCAAAAGACTGGAAATTGCCATTGGAATGGCAGGAATGGGCTTTTAAAGAAATGAAAGATATGACTTTAAACCGTCTGGGTGAAATAGCAAAAAAGTTTAAAGATCATTGGCTTGCTAAAGCGGGAAAGGACGGAACCAAACTGGATTTGTTTGCCACCTGGAGAAATTAGCTGCGAAGGGAGGGGGAGTTTTCTGGTAACAAAAATGAGAAATTCGATGCTTTGAGTTACGTCAACAAAGGAAGAAAGAATCAAAACCTGGATGAAAAACTTATCGAACATTGAAAACATCTGGCTGCAACCACACCCGGCATTAGGCGTGTCGATGATGGATCATTTGTATTCCAGGCTGGATGCCATGTACCCGATTCGCTGGCGTTCCGCACACCCTACAGAGATGAGTCTCAGCTGCTGGCGGCACACCTGGGCGGAGGCTTTTGAGGAAGAAAGAATACTACCTCACCAGGTTAAGTCTGGAATTACCGAGTGCAGAAAAATGTATGACTGGCCACCTTCCCTAACTGAGTTTTTAAAGGCTTGCAGGGTAACGGTACCAGTTATGCACAGGAATTTTCCAAAGGGAATAGAACACAAAATTACTAAGAAAGGAATGAAGGAAGGATTGGAGAGGCTACAGATTGTGAAAGAAAAATTGTTTGCCAATTTATAAAGGAGAGAAAAATGAGTGCGGTTATTGAAGAAACAATCAAGATAAGTGAAAAATTTTTACTTGGAGATTTGCTAAGGGTAATCCTTGGACCGGTTAAATCAATGCCTGTGGGCTGGGGTTCGCTGCCGGAGGCAGATCAAGAAAAGCTTCTGGATGAAATCACGGAAAAAGTAACTGAGTCGGTACGTCAGACAGTCTTGATTATTGCTGCCGATGCAAGGCCGCATATGAAAGCAGTACTCGAAAGCGTAACTTTTAAGGATGGGATCAGGGCGGTTACTCAAGTACAAAAAGATTCAGCAGATAGACATGATTTGGCTGATGCGCAAGGCGATATGGTGTTACTTGTTTTGCCGAATTCATCTAAATACTTAGGGGGTGATTTACCAACGCCTGATCCGGATCAACCTGATTTGCTTAAAGATACATGGACAAAGTTATAGCTGAAAACCAGGTTGAGTCAGAAAAGTTAAAACGCTACAAACAAGGAGAAATACATGAAAGTTGATACAGAAAAAATGGGCTGGATTGAAAACGCAGGTATCCAGAATTTAAAGAGTCGATCCGCCAATGCGTATATTCTCCGAAAACAGGCTAATACCTTATTAGCTATCGCCCTGTCTGGCGGTGGCGCTGCGCTATATTTAGCGGCAAGAAACAATCAGTTCTCAATTGCAGCTCTGATCGTAAGTATTTATCTTTTTGTGGTAGCCGCCCTGGTTACCTTCCATTGTTTAATGCTTAGAGATTATCCGGCAATCTGGAAGAAGGTGTAAATGACAATGATCGGATTAGATGTATACCACCAGGATTAAAACCAAAAGACTTAATGGGTATTCCCTGGATGCTGGCTTTTGCGTTACGTAATGATGATTGGTATCTCAGGCAGGATGTTATCTGGTCCAAGCCGAATCCAATGCCCGAATCCGTAACTGATCGTTGTACCAGGAGCCATGAATACCTTTTCCTGCTGACCAAAAATTCAAAATATTACTATGACAGTGAAGCTATAAGAGAAAAGACGCTGACTAAAGACAATACTTTTCGGGATCGTGACTCAACCAGGCTTAATAACACCCCGGGACGAAAGCAAATGGGCGGACTAAAAACCAACAATTACGAAACCCGTAACAAGAGGTCTGTTTGGTCAATCGCTACCAAACCGTATAGTGGGGCTCACTTTGCCACATTTCCTTCCGAATTAATTAAACCTTGCATACTTGCCGGATCACGTCCTGATGATGTCGTGCTTGATCCATTCTTTGGAAGTGGCACTACTGGCCAGGTTTGTGAATCCCTGGGAAGACAATGGATAGGTTGCGAACTAAACAGAGAATACGAATCCTTGCAAAAAGACAGGACCGCGCAAAAAGGGCTGGTGTTTATATGAGCGCCAGCCAGCGAAACAAGGGAAACGCAGGAGAGCGAGAATTATTCAAACTGCTCTCTGGGGAGCTTGGCTTTGTGGTGAAACGTAATCTTTCCCAGGCAAGGGGAGGGGGTGCTGATTGTATACAAATTCCCGGGTGGTCGGTTGAGTGTAAACGCCAGGAGAAATTAAATTGTAATGCGTGGTGGCAACAAACTTTGGATCAATGCGGAGAAGGCGAGGAGCCAATACTTTTTTACAGGCAAAGTAGACAACCCTGGCAAGCGATAATGAGGTTATCGGGCATAAATGACAGGTTATACGGTGACTATACGGTTATCTTGCCATTTCTGTCCGCCTGTATGTTGATAAGGGAAACATTGTGAATAAACAAACCTTCCGCCTCATCCACGATCAAGCCAGACGGGGCGCTTGTGAGGCGATTAAAAACGCCCATGAGGGGTATGTGGTGACTATTACGGAACCCAATCGTAATCTGGAGCAGAACGCCAAGATCCATGCGCAAATTTCGGATATAGCCAGGCAATGCAGGTTTATGGGCAGGAGATTCTCTGTTGAGGACTGGAAACGTTTACTGATTGACGCATTCGCCAGGATTAAAGTAGCTGAGGGAAGTCCATTGAGAGGGTGGGGGAGAATACTTCCTAATCTGGACGGGTCGGGATTCGTACAGCTTGGCGTTCAGTCAAGGGATTTTAAAAA
Organism: Nitrosomonadaceae bacterium; assembly: GCA_965248035.1. Classification (GTDB taxonomy): domain Bacteria; phylum Pseudomonadota; class Gammaproteobacteria; order Burkholderiales; family Nitrosomonadaceae; genus BJGV01. Next base: position 327,079 of record OZ252054.1, on the reverse strand, counting down.
AGCAGAGGCAAGCGAGTTTGTTGAATATCTCTATGCATGGGGAACCGGGAATGATGTGGCATGGAGTGATGAAAAAGTGAGGGTTTCGGCATGACTCCTGCTAGAAGACACATATCTATCGTTGCTGATTTAGGTTGCGTGATTCATCGGGAGTTTCTTGATGAGCGGGTTTCTCCCGAAGTACACCATATTGCGGAGGGATCAGGCAGGCGAAGTGACTTCATGGTAGTGGGTTTATGTTTTGAATGTCACCGGGGCGCAGGAGGCTTTCACCATAACCCTAAAGGTTTTCTGAGACGGTACAAATTACCCACTGAATATCATTTACTGGATTTGGTGAATAGGTTTCGCGCGCAGGACGGAACTTAGTATAATACAATATGTTGATTCTGGTATCAAAAAAGGCGGGTTTATACAAGATTCTATCTATATGTAGTGGGTAAGGGGCAACATTGATCGAAGCGCTGGTTATAAGTAGATTATTGCGTTGGGCTAAGTGGAAGTTTAAAAACAACGAGGCAGCAGGATATGCAAGTCAGGTAAACTTTGTACGCTTGGCGCCATCTACTACTCATTTCCGTGACCCCGGCATTGACCACGAGTGCGAGCTGACTGATAAGGCTTATTGCCAACTGCCAGAATTACACCAGGTAGTGATACGTGTTGAATACTTATCTACAGCAAGGACGCTTACACAAAAAGCAAATAAGTTTGGGAGAACAAGAAGGGGATATAAGAAGTGTTTGAGCGAGGCAATAATTCAATTAGGCGTTATCGTAGACTCTCTATATCAGCAGAGAGATAAGGTGGCGTGATAACAAAACACAATATAATGTGTAAAGACTGTTAAGAAACCACTTGATTAAGGTCCCATTTTGAGGTATATTCCCGCTACAGTAGTATTACTGACTAAGAAACAACAGTGCCACGCCAATCAAGCGTGGTTTTTTATTGCCTAACGATAATGCCTACAGCCGCACCAAAACCATGCGTTAAGTGCCAGGTTCTGGTGTATGACGGCACTACTCATTGTACTAAACATAAGCCGCTGCCCTGGCAGTTTAAGAAGCGAACCAGGCACAAGCGAATAACTGGCAGGAAATTGCAGAGTGAAAGACAGAAACACTTCAGGGAGAAGCCTTTCTGTGTTGATTGCTTGTCACGTGGTATTTACACGTACGCAGAGGAACTTGATCACATACAGTCATTAGGACAGGAAGGAACCGATACTCGCGACAACAAGCAAGGTCTATGCAAGCGCTGTCACGCCAGAAAGACCGCAAAAGAATCCTTGGTCGGAAGAGGCTACGTTGTAGGGCAGGGCGGGTCGTAACTCTATGAGCCCCGGCACTGGAAATCGTATGTGTAGTCACTTACAAACACGCGGGAGTTATAGGGCAGGGGGGTAAATATCATGGGCGCTCGTGGACCAAAACCATTACCAGCAAATGTACATTTGCTTAAAAATAATCCCAGTAAAATTTCCGCATCATCTTTCAAGGATGTGCTGCAACCTGAAATTGAAATCCCTGGTTGCCCACCACATTTTTTTAAAGAAGCGAAAAAGGAATGGAAACGTATCGTGCCAGAACTCAAACGCTATGGTTTGATTTCCAAACTTGATCGAGCTGTGCTGTCATTGTACTGCCAGTCCTGGGCACAGCTGGTTTTTGCAGAATCACGGCTTAATCGTGACATGAAATTAGCCGAAGAAAGGCGCGCGGAGGCGGAAGATAAAGGAGAGGATTACGTTGGCGGTGATGGTATGGTTACTATTACCACGAATGGAAACATGACTTCTTCACCGTATTGGGTCATGGCCAATCGTGCCCGTGAACAAGTGGACAAGTTCCTGGCTAATTTTGGGCTGTCGCCGAGTGCCAGGGGTCGGGTCAATCAGAGTAATTTTCTGCAGGGAAGCTTGTCGTTGGAAGAACCTGCCGATGGTGAGCCGGCTACTTCGTTTAATAATATATGAGTTCTGATTTTGCGGCGATTGCTACTCAGTATGCAACTGATGTAACTGAGGGTAAGGAGGTTGCCTGCAAGTGGATCAAGCTTGCCTGTAAGCGTCACCTGAATGATTTAGCGCGCGCAGCTGCATCCAGGCCACCGCGCTCCGTATTACCGAAAGCATCAGGGGGAATCTCCCGGGCGAACTGGATGGAAGTCGAGATAAATTTAGTCCCCGATAGAATCGTGGAATGGGCCGCTTTTCTTGTTTTCTCTTGAAGGATGGTTCTGTCGCGAAATGAAAATTGACATCCCTTTAAGAGCTAGTAAAATCGGATTCACTTGAGTTTGCAACTATACAGGTTCTCAGGTGAATCTCAGCGGGGTCGTGATTTGTCTGTTGCAGGCAGAGTATTTCATAAATAACCCTTTCATACCGAATAAAAGTTATGCGACGATCGATGATATGGATTGTTGCCAAAATAGTGGCAGACGAAAGTCATGACCAACCCACTATTTCAGCCAAGCATTAATATCATTATTTATGCGAATATTAATGTCCATCACTAATAACCTTGGCGCCTGGGGTGCTTTGACCATCTCGCGTTTCCGCCCATTACGCCGTGCGCTGTTGCCGTGGGGTGCCGCGGCTGTGATGCTCTTCGGCGGCGAGCTCGTTGCGCAGGCGCAGCCGTTCATCACACCGGGACCCCCCCAGTGCACCGACAGCGGCACGACCGTGACCTGCAAGGGCGACCTGTCGGGCGGTGTGGATGTTGTAAATGGCGAGGGCACCTACACCAAGCTCATCGTTAGAGATTTGACCAACGATATCGTTCTGGCTAATGAGAGCCGTAAAGGAGGAATCGGGTTTGATTCTTCCGGCGACATCGACATCACCGTCGATACCGGCGATTTCCGCATCACCATCTTGGATAATTGCTCCGACTGTGCAGGGGTCGCGGCCAATTCCTTTGAAGACGGCAATGTTATGATTACAATACAGGGCAATATCAAAACCGAAGGCGTAAGCAACGAAGGGATCAGTGTAGGGTCCACGGGCGATAATGATGATCGCGACGGCGCTGTTACAGTTAAAATAGAGGGCGATATCACCACCACCGGCGAACTAAGTTCAGGGATTTATGCAACTTCCGAGTCCGGAGATGTTACGACTACAATACAGGGCGATATCACCACCACCGGCGAACGAAGTGTAGGGATTTATGCAGGTTCCGATCACGGAGATGTTACGATTACAATACAGGGCAATATCAAAACCGAAGACCTAAGAAGCAACGGGATCGGTGCAAAGTCCGATGGTGGCGCCATCGACATCACGCTGAATGGCGAGACCACCATTACCAGTGCCACGTCCACAGGTGTTGAATTTAATGGCGGTACTAACAACACGCTGACAATCGGCAAGGGTGCTGTGGTGATGATCTCCGGCGGGCTAAGTGACGTGCACGCGCATGGTTCGAAAAACGAGACGATCGACAATTACGGCACGTTGACGACAACCGGGCTCATCGATCTGGGAGAAGGGGACAATAGCTTCAACAACAAGGCAGGCGCAACATTTAATTCCGGCACCTTTGTGAAACTCCGTCACGAAGGCGACAATAGCGTGACCGACGACATCTTCGCCAATTGGGGCAATTTGACGCCAGGCGGCGCGAGCGCCGTACAGACCACTGAGCTATGGGGCGATTTCACAAACCAGAAAAGCAGCACTTTTACCGTCACGACCGGCCCGGACGATAGCAGTGACCAGCTCATAGTCTCGCGAAGTGCCGCCCTTCTTGGCGGTACGGTTAGAGTCGTGGGCACTTATGAGGGTACCTATACGATCCTGCGCACCCCAAATAGTCTTTTGCGATCCGAAGACAGATTCGACGACGTTATCGACACATTATTCATAAACCATGAGCTGATCTATAACACCAACACTGTGCAATTGATTGCCGAAAGAAGATACGACAGCTTCTGCGAGGTTGCCGGAGCCAACCAGCGGGCGGGGGCCTGCAACAGCCTCGACGGCCTGCCGGAGACCACTAAAGTCGCACAGGCTGTTCTGACCATCCCCGTGAACGGGACAGCGCAAGCGCAGGCCGCCTTCGATGCACTCTCGGGTGAAGTGCACGCCTCCCTCAAGGGAGCGCTGATGGACACAAGTCAAAGGCGGGTCGCGGCCGTCAACCACCTCACGGACACGCGCTTCGGCAATCTCGACGCCCGGGCATCGACGGCGGCCTTCGGCAATCTGTCATCGCTGGCCGACGGCGATAACGGCTTCTGGATCACTGGCTACGGCTCGCGAAGCGAGACTGATGTCACGTCGTCCGGTACGGCGCGGATGGAAACGAATTTGAGCGGCGTCCTCTTAGGCGTTGACCGTGCGTTGGGCGACCACTGGCGCCTCGGCGTCCTCGGCGGCTACAGCCGAACGGATGTGAACCAGCGTGCACGCTTGTCCTCCGCTTCGGTCGATACATGGTCCGCTGGTCTTTATGGCGGCGCCGAGGCCGGTCCTTGGGGCCTTGGTTTCGGAGTAATCTATAACGGGCACGCCGCGGACACCCGCCGGACGGTCAGCTTCACCGGCTTTTCCCCGGAGCGTCTGTCGGCGGGCTACCACGCAAGGAGCTGGCAACTCTTCGCCGAAGCCGGACACAAGGTGCAAGTCGGCAGCCTGATGCTGAAGCCTTTTGCTGGCGTGTCCCATACCGGTTTCGCCTCGAACGGCTTCAGCGAAAGCGGCGGCGCGGCGGCCCTGACATCATCGTCCGATACCGACAACGCGACGTTCACGACGCTTGGGCTTCGCAGCGCGATGGCGCTGTTGGACACGATCCATGTGCGCGGCATGGCAGGCTGGCGGCATGCCTTTGGCGATACGGAGCCGTCGTCGACCGCCACGCTGCGGAACAGCACCACCGCCTTCACGGTCACGGGCGCTCCAATCGCCGAGGATGCCCTGGTCACCGAGATCGGCATCGAGGCCGGACTTTTGGACAATGTCTTCCTCGGCGTGGCCTACAAGGGCCGGTATAGCGACGGCGTTACCGTCCATGGCTTCAATGCCAGTCTCAGGGCGACGTTCTAGCAGTCTGTAGACTGCTCTGCCAGCCGAGGAGAGCGTGGAACGCGAGGGCGCATGGCAGCAAATGATTAAACACATGGCACCGCATCAGACCGTTCCTATATTGTGACTGAGCGAGGCAAGTATATCGCTTCGGAGGCCAGCTTCTATCGTATCCTTAAAGCAGAAAACCAACTAGCTCATCGGCACAAAAGCCGTGTACCCACCTCACGCGCAAAACCGAAAGCCTTGACCACAACAATCTCCAATCAGATTTTCAGTTGGGACATTACCTACTTGGCCACAACCGTGAAGGGACAGTTCCATTGTCTGTATCTTTTTATCGATATTTTCAGTCGCAAGATCGTAGGCTGGCAAGTTTATTACAGGGAAGAAAGCTGCATCCATGCCGCTGATGTCATCGTGGGCATCTGTCGTCAGGAAAACACGCTGAGGATCAGGTGACGTTACATTCTGATAGTGGTGGTCCAATGAAAAGCGCGACGATGTTGGTAACTCTCCAGAAACTTGGCATTATGCCCTCATTAAGTCGTCCTTCGGTCAGTACGACAATCCCTATTCAGAGTCTTTGTTCCGCACCTTGAAATACCGCCCTGATTATCCTGTTAAACCATTTGACACGCTGGAAGACGCCCGTCAATGGGTGGCTAGTTTTGTTGAATGGTATAACCAAGAATACCGTCATAGCGGCATTCAAGTTGTAACGCCCACACAACGTCATGCAAGAAACGATCAGGCCATATTAACCCGGAGAAAAGCGACTTACCTGGCTGCTAAAGCAGCCCATCCAAATCGATGGAGTCAAGATATTCGTAATTGGGATTGGTGCTCACAAGTTTGTCTAAATCCTGATAATGCGGATTACGATTCTACCCATTCTGTAGGGCAATCGGTTCATTAATCTTTTTATTTATGCGACAACTACCTTGAAATCTACCGGTAGTGCTCTGCGTCATGCCTTCGTAAGCAATGCTGTGTTGCTCACACCATGCGGTTAGGTGGGCTAGGAAACCACCATAGGCATGAGTGGAATCGACACCGAGGTAGACACCGCTCACCTCCTCGAAGTAAATCGTGTCAATTTGATCCACAGCCGCCAGCATCTGGTTTAGCCATTGCTTGAACTTAAGAAAGCGCATACCACCGCCCAGATATATATGGTTGGCCCAAATTACTCAATAACTGGGCTGTCACGCTTTACAGTTGTTGTGACTTGACCGATTCCCACATGCTGGCCATTGATATGAATTCGTGCAGTTGATGGTGAAGCAGTAACACTAAATTGCTGCGTAGTTGGAGCAAGCGCCGAACAACCAGACATAGTGATTATTAATATTATTGATACGATTCTCATAGCGAGTCTTCCTTTTGTTGGTTGTCAAAATATAAAACCCGTATTACTGGGACATGCCCAGACTTAAAACGGCAACTAACTGAACACATCGACTTTGTAAAGTCCCAAATAGAGTACCAAGACCGCCGCGCACCCCAGAAAAAAATACAAAATTTCATTGGCTAGCTATGTATATAGGTACCATTTTAATGATGTCATTAAAAAGGTCCAAATTGGCTCTGGAGCACAAAGAGAAACTAATGATATACGTCTCACAAGATACGCTTGTTATTTGATTGCTCAGAACGGGGATTCACGTAAAAACCCCGTTGCATTTGCTCAAACAAGAAATTAGGGATATGTGATGGATAATAATACTAACCTTGGCAAGGATGCTGTATTAATCGGGAATTATATACTTGACTCCCTAGATGATTAAATCAGCCCTGTGTTTTCTAATTTATCTAAGTAATCTTGCTGTATTACAATTTGCTGTTTTTGCATACACGTGATACTACGTGGATAATGGAGCGGCCAAAAAGGGATTTAACCACAATAATCCGATTACGCGACCAAGGCAGCAGCTAGGCCAGAGGATATCAAAACCATACTTGGAATAATAGTACGTAGTCTTGTTTTCTAACCTCTTTTCTTAGGAAGGACAAAATGGAAAATAAAATATATCTGAAATGGGTATGGCTGATGGTCGGGATGGCCTTCTTGCTTATTCCTGTTCAGTCATTGGCCCGGGATGGCTGGTACATGGGCATTGATGTGGGCGGGGCTCTTGAACAGGGACTGAAAACCCGTGGCTCAGATAACGATTATCCCAGCACGTGCGATCAATTTATCACTGGAACTACAGATTGCTCTGGTTTTGGTGGCGGGGGCAGCTGGAAAAACAAGTTTGATGCAGGTGTCGGAATTCTGGCGGGCTCGACTCTGGGGTATCGCTGGCGGAATTTCAGAGTCGAGGGAGAATACTTCTATCGTAACGTAGACCACAATTCCCGGGAAGGCCTGGATGCTGGCCTGGACCTGAAGACTATACAGGAGATTGTTACGCAGGAGGAAACGATTAGTAATGTATCAGGACACAACTTCTTTGCCAACCTGTACTATGATTTTACCTCGGACTCAAAGTGGACACCATATCTGGGATTTGGTGTGGGCTTTGCCAGGACCTCGCTTGAATACTCTAATCGCTTCACGCGGAATACTGACCCTGCCGGCATTACAACATTTGACAATTCCTATTCGAACGCCGATGATCTTAACAGGCGCCTGGCCGGCACGAGCACCGTCGGCAGGAGCAAGCTCTCGGATACGATGTTCGGCTATCAGGCGATTGCCGGCATGGATTATCGGATCAGTGAACCGATTACCATTGGCCTCAAGTTCCGATGGGTGGATTTCGGAGCATTTAAGGGCAGTGATGAGTACAGGCAGCTTCGTAGCCACGATTCCACTAATTCCCCCATTCCCGGAGACCCGCGCAGTGGTCGTGTAAAATACTCGATCGCGACGGACGACATAGCATTCTGGGCTCTGAGCCTCAACATAAAGTATCACTTCTAGCAAGAAAAAAACGATTTAAGCTGTTATTAATAAAGGAGCGAGGTTTGTTCAGGTTGAAGCACCCTGGAATTATTTTGACAAGCCTCCATCTAAAGATATAGATTAGACATTACCAAATTGGTAATTGATAGAAAACGGCCTATCCTGTTCGTACTTGATTAAGTACACCAAACGGTGTCACGAGTGGGGTGGGTCAAATTATTTGTAGGGTCGTAATTTTATGAACCCGAAATTTGCCATTTTACCTGATGGTTGTTTTGTTACAAAAGTTCTTCAATCAAGGCTTGATGGAAAATATCCAACGGCTGACGATGTAATAAGAGAGCGCGATAGGATTTTCTCGCGCTGCCTTTAGACAATCAAGATAAAGAGTTTTCATCTTCGATAGAAACGCATTTACTTTTTGGTTGGCCTCTTTACTTATTGATTCTTCCTCAATAACAGAATTAAAAACAAGACAGCCTTTCCCAAATTCGTAGTCATAAGCGATTGTTTTATATTCAAAAAATGCTTTGATGTTCTTCAATCCCAAAGGTTCCGTTGTGAGTATTCTTTCTACCTCGCAATAATTACCAAGAAAGTTATCTATACAGGCAAGAAATAATTTGTTTTTATCACCAAATTCATTGTAGATAGTTGCTTTCTTAATACCTGTACGGGCTTCCATTTCACTCATGTAGGTGGCTTCATAGCCTTTCTCTCAAAATAACTGAGTGGCTTTCTCCAGTACCTCGGCTCGATCATATAGTTTTGGTCTATTCACGTAACACCTCTGTCCGATCAACTTTCCTGGATAAATCAATTGATAACTATACTTTACTTTGCAGATATTGGTAAGAAGGTTAGAGTGGTTTTTAAAGTTTTGTGAAGCAAACCGTATGACCAGTTTTTGACCAGTTTGGACAGGGAATTACTGGTATTTAATGTGAAAGATAGGAGAAATAATTGATTAAATTCAATGAATAACCGCATGAGCAAGGGATCATTAAGGGACTTAAAACCCTCGGGCTTAATCGCCCATGCCGGTTCGATTCCGGCTCCGGGCACCAAATAACAAGAATATTATAATAAATATTCAAACAGTTAGTTGGTTTTTAGGCTTCCAGTGGCGGTACTTTTGTGGTACTTTCCATGAAACTATCGCTTGGAAGCCTATTTAAAGTGTCTATTCGATACGCCTATCAACGTGGGAATAACTACTATTACCAGCGGAAAATACCCCAGGACTTACTCCATCGTTATGCGGGTTCAACGCATATCAAGGTCAATCTCAAGACTAACGATTTAAAGCAAGTAGTCAAGCAAGTCAGCGCGCTTAATAAGCGGTAAGAAGCAATCTGGTCTTCACTTCGTAACAATCCAGAATTAAAGCTACCCAATGTTCGCGAGTTAGCAGTTAAGTTACTTCCCCAGTTTAGGCTAAAGTCCCAGCCAGTTATTAATGAAGACCTTGGCATTGACCAATTCGTAGACACACTTCAGCGGAAAAGGGAAGCCTACGCTCAAGGGGACGATGAGGTCAACTGGAATGCGAGTCTTGAGGACCACTTGAACCCTGTCGAAGTAGAAGCTTTGCAGCTAATTAATGAAGAACCTAAGTTTCGCCTTAGTGATGCCCTAGAGGTCTATCTGAACGGGCATGCTAAAAAGAACAATGAAAAGTTCACCATATTTACTCGAAGAGTTTGGGATAAGTTGACAGAGCTCATTGGAGACAAGGAATTTGTTCAGGTAGCCAGAGCTGCTGCTAATGAATTTATTTCAAAGGAACTTGAAAGGGGCTCTAAAACTACAACTGTAGAACGGCACATCAATGTAATAAAAGCTGTGTTTAATGTGGTCATTACTGAGCAGGAACTCCCTATAGCCAACCCATTCCTAAAGGTACGAATACCAGGATTAGGTGAGGATTCAAAGGTACGGGGTACGTTTGACTCTATCCAGCTATCTACCCTCATACATGAATGCAAGAATAAAGACGATGATGTTAGATGGTTACTTGCCCTACAGATTGACCTGGGGTGCCATCTTGCTGAAGTAACTGGGTTGGCACTAAGTGACCTACGCCTAAACGTGGATCTCTCCTATGTAATTTTCAAGCCTCATCCTTGGCGGTCACTTAAGACTAAATCTAGCACAAGGAATATTCCGCTAGTTGGTGTTTCTTTATGGGCAGCTTATAGAATTGTAGGGGCTGCTAAGAGGGGACAAATTTATGCTTTTCCTCGCTACACTAATGGCAGCGAATGTAGGGCTAATTACGCTTCTGACGCCCTCAATAAGTGGATTAGGTCATTAGTATAGATAAGACAACTCATGAGCTACGACACACAATGAGGGACAGATTAAGGCATGCTAACGCACCTAAGCCTATCCAAGATGCGATAGGAGGTTGGGGGAGGGAGGATATAGGTGATGCTTATGGGTTAGGCTATGCGTTGGAGAAGTTGAAAGGTTGGCTTGATAAAGTAGTTTTAAAGTGATTGACAGTTATGTCACTATCTTACGGTATACAGCCAAGGCAGATGTGAGAAAGGCCTTAGAGAAGTTGCAGGGGATTCAAGTATGGCAAAGCCGTAGAAAAGGCCTTAGTGAGTTGACTCACGGGAACTAAATAGATAATAGCCTGTCTCATCAACTCAATGCGGCAGTGGGGTCTATAAGTCCTCTTTCGATCTCCCTCCCTTGGATCAACAGGAGGCCACTAGGATTGATCTCCTAGTGTTGTTAACCGGCGACCTTTCCAGGCCAACTGCTTCTGATCCAAGTAGTACTCTGGAGGGGGTCTCCCATCAAATAACTTCACCACAAAATAGCAATAGAATGGTCGTGATGAGTTCATCTTCATGCACCCACTGTTACCGTTCAGATACATTACGATTTTTTATTCCCTGACTCTGACGCTTCACTCCATCTTTTAAAGCCAACCTTGGTCATTAGACCACCTAGCCACATAAGAGATAAAGAGAAAATAGATAACCATATAGAGTCGTTTAAATACCGTTCGGCTTTTTTGATTAAATTTTTATTTTTTGCCAAGTTTATTCCACTCTCCTTTAAATCGGCCATATTCTTACTTCTCATTTTATTTATAGCTTTTAACTTATCCTGTATCTCACTTAATCTTTCTTCCTCTTCTTTAAATTCTCCTTCTTCTCCCTCGCATGTTCTTCTGTCCTACGTATAGACATAAGTTCTGAACGCGCTTCTTTCTCAGTTGCCAATAAATGTTGTCCCACAAAGTGATCGAGTGTATCCACATTGTTTGTTGTGTCGTGTACATTTATTTCTATGAATTTCCTCTCGATTTCAATATTGTCATTACCTAATAACGCATCGCTAGTTAATCCATATATGAAAAGTGCGAAGGAAATCAACCCTATCATTGGAACAATAACGAGCAATATTCCGGCTATAGCATAGAACTTGTAAAGTTTGTTAGTAGGAGGGATAGGCAGCCAGTTCATGGTCTTTAGCCTAAAGCATAAATAATTTCACCACAAATTTCTCGAAGGGTAACATATATAGCGCCTGCTAGAAATTTCCCCATAGGCCCCTCTTCATATGTTTCGGTCCAATATGGGGCATTTGTTGAGGCTCTTAATGAATCCATGAAAGATACTGTATAACTTACCAGAATGTCTCTGGGTGGGCTATTATTATAAAGCGTACAGATATCCCCAATCTTGATAAATTACACTTAATTGTGTTCTTTGCTGGGCAGGGTTATTTCTTCGATTATGCAGTCATGCTTAATAGGAAAATTTGATGCTTAGATTTTTCTCAATCGTAATAGCAATTATTCTTTTATCTGCATTTTCAATAACTATACCTATTAAGGGGATAGCACAATATGAAAATGCGGTAATAACTGGAGCCGCTAAAGGCTATTTGGCGGGAAATGGAGAGTTTAATATAGCTTCAAATAAAAGTTTTAACTGTGAGGGGATATTTGATTATATCGAGGGCAAATCAAAGCCTGCAGTAGGTGGTTTTAAATGTGACAATGGGATGCAAGGTGACATAGTGCTATTCGCATTGAACAAGATAGGTACTAAAGGGTACGGAATTGCACATGTAAATAATGAAACATACGCGCAGTTCATATATGGAGAAGTTCCTGACTTTAAAAACATAAGTTGGAAAACAGTCAAGGAACGATACATCAATATGTCGCAACAAATGCAAGGGCATATATCCAACTTATACTACTGTGAAGAGTACCCAGAGACTATAAAGTGTAAAAAGTAGGTGCTATCAAATTTACTCAGTTGAGTTAGATGTTACTCTTGTTGGAATTCTCTTTGCTTTAGTTGTTTGAGGAGGGTTTGGAATGAATGATTAACAGGGTGGCGTAGTGTGGTTATTGCAGGACAGTACTAGTTGTCGATTTAAGTCCGCTCTATATTTCATTTTGACGATACTTCCGGCTTTATCCTATGGTACTTTTATTAATTCACCATCAACAGAACTAGAGCTGGAGCGGCTTTAGAGTGGAGGTTAGGATGCCTTACTCCGGCTTCGGGCACCTCATACAAAGAATATTTATTTGTTATGCTCTAATTCTTTTTGCTTTCCAGTACTTGAATTTCCAATAGCTATTATTCAACTTGGAAATCGTGACGCCCAGGCTTATTGATGCATGCAAGAACTTGCCATGCTCCAAATAGATACCAACATGCCTAGAAAACGGGCCAGTCTTAAAAAAACTAAATCACCTGCTTGTAATTGGTTGTTATCAATATCCTTCCCAGTCACTACTTGTAAATTTGTTGACCGTGGTAAAACTATACCTAATTTAGATTTAAATGTAACAAAAACAAATCCGGAACAATCGATACCATTTTTGCTTAAGCCACCAAGCTTATACTTAGTACCTTTCCATTGAGCGTACTGAGTATACAGTTTTTCCTTAATTGATTCGATATTTATATCTGTCTTAGTTTTCGACACATACGCATCTCTTTCCAGCACATGGCTACATCCAACAAGTGCAAAAACAAAGGATATACTGATAATCCAATTTGTATTTTTCATAGATATTGTGCTTTATAAAAATAAGCGGCGTACGATTTTTGTAACGTATAGATCATTTCTGTACATTTCCCCTAGTGTCCTGACTGAAAATATTTGTCCATTTATTGTAACGATATACCCAGATTGAAGTAATGTAATATAAGTGTTGCGTACCTTGTGCTTCATTTCCTACGAACGTCGCGGTTACTGAATAAGTAAGACCTATAATTTTCGGGCCAAGTCGCAGTAGCCGTGCGTGCCTAATCTTATAGTCTGAAACAATAGGCCCATTCCGAAGCTGTGTTAGGTGGTCTTCTTTGGTACTTAAACCAGACTCATCGACACCTAGGAAATCGTCCGAGAGTAGATCTGAGTCTGCGCTGATATCACCATTTTTCAACGCTTCCCAAACTTGCTGCTCTAATGCAACAAAGAAATTAAGATCACGCTGCAGAAAACCTCCACATGGTTAGCATCTTATAAAAGCCAAAATTAACAGACACGCTAGCAATCGTGTGACACTCTACTACTTTAGACATAAGTTATCGTTGGCTCATTCACTTCACATAAGACCACTGCTTGTCTCCAGAATTTTTGTATGTAAATCCCCAATCACGTAAGCTTTATCATCAATTTCTAGCATACATTAATTAAAATTTCTATGTTGGTTGTGCATACGTATTTGTATATGCGTAGTGGGTAAGGTGAGCTGGAATATTAAAAACATTTGTTTTAGCCCATAATCAAACTTATTCGCTTAATGCTTAGTTGGGGGGATATGTTTTAGCGTTGGACACCAAATTGGCATTAGGGTTCGATAAGGGATTTATGTAGTTGTTACCGGACTGCCATGTAACGGGGTAATCTGTTTGGCTAACTCAAATGTTCGCTGTTTCAGCGTGGAAAGCAGGTTGTCATAGGCATCGGTATTGGCGAGGAGGCAGGCTGTGAGACCAGTCACCTCCCCGGACTCAATCTTGAGAGGGCCGTTGATAGATTAACTGCTCCAACACGGTGCAGTAGATTTTCCCTGCCTTATCGGTAAGGATTTCCTCAATGAGAGATTGCATTCCTTGAAAATCCGATCTCTGGTCAGCTCACAATATTTGGGCTCTTTCTCAAGACCAATGGCTTGCCGACCATGTCGGATCGCTTCTATCATAGTAGTGCCCGATCCGACAAACGGATCAAACACCGTGTCCCCGATAAACGAGAATATCTTGATGCAGCGTTTCGGCAGTTCTCTTGGAAATGGGGCCTCATGACCAATCCGTTTCCTGCTCTCTCCATTGAATGACCATGACCCCAACGACCATTCCTTAAATTCCTCGGCGCTAATATCGTTGTTTCCAGGGCGCTCACGTTTCCACGTATCTTTATAGAGCACAATAATGGTTTCCACAGGGGCAATGACATGAGGGGCGCTGGCTGACTTCCAACTCCCCCATGCCGTGCGACGGGAGATATTGCCTTCATTCCACAGAATAGTCGCATGATAGCACCACCCGGCCTCCATTGCTAATCGCGTGATGTCTGCTGAAAGCGGTTGCTTGCCATTCTTGTTTTTATCCAGCGAGACATTGACGCATAAGCGACCGGTCGATTTCGTCCAATGAAAACAATTCGTCAGCCACTGTTTAGAAAAGTTCAAATAGGCGTCGTAGGGCAATGAATCATCTTGTTGGGCACCAGAATATGCTTTGCCAACGTTATAGGGGGGAGAGGTCACAATTAAATCCACGCTTTCTCTCGTGATCGAAGCACGGAGTGTGGCGTCTCCCTGGATCAAGCGGTGAACGAGTGGGGAGTGAGCAAAAAGCACATCCACAGCCGAATCCAAGAGGCCGGTCCCTACGGCGCTCATTGGACAAGCCCCTGATACGTTAAGCGTTTGCCAATGGCCGCATCACAGACGCTTTCAATGCGGTGCATGGTCTCCCGGCCACAACGTCCTTCATTGAGCCTGAACGAAAATTCATGAATATAACGCGATAAATGCTTGACGGATACTTGATGGAATGTGCCGTTCAGTCCACGTTTTAAGACCGCCCAAACGCTCTCAATGCCATTTGTGTGCGCCATGCCCTTCACATATTCATTCGCCGAATGGTTTACGGCTTGGTGCTGATAGCCTTTACGCTCAATGCCTCGATAGGCGGCATGGTCATCCGTATAGAGCGTGCTGCCTATTTCTATCGCCTCTTGAATCTCCGTCCACAGCGTAAGCCGATCCGTCGCAGGCACTGGCAGGGCCACGGTCTTGCCACCACGCTCCCTCATGCCGAGGACGGGTTGTTTGCCAACTGTCCCGGCTTTCGGTTTATCCCCTTTCTTCCAGTGCTTGTTCCGTTCTTTCCCGCCCACATACGTTTCGTCGATTTCTACGATTCCTGAGAGACGGGTAAGATCGCCACGGCAAGCCTCTCGAATCCGATGCAACACAAACCAGGCGGACTTATACGTGACCCCAATTTCTTTGCTTAATTGCATAGCGCTAATGCTCTTTCGAGAAGTCATGACGGTGTAAATGGCATAGAGCCATTTGTGAAGTCGAATGTGTGATTTTTCAAAAATGGAACCGGTCCGAACACTAAAATGCTTGCCGCATCCTCGACAGTCATACATCCCTTTTCGTTTTCCCGATCTTGTATAGACCGATAGGCTTTGACATGTCGGGCAAGACACACCATATTTCCAGCGACGATCCTCAAGGTACTGTCGTGCGGTTTCCTCGTCAGGAAACATTTCCATCAACTGGTAGACACTGATTGCAGTATTGATCTTATAAGGCATGGCATCCTCCTCTCATGATAAGAGAATTATACCACAATATTTTCCGGTGTAAAGTATATAGTTCCCTTCGATAACATCTGGACAGAATAACTTGTTTCATGTATGTTGCTAAACAGAACGTCTGGACTTCTGTATGTTCTAAATGTAAAGTATGATCAATGACAGCGCTGAACAGTGTCAATCGATATGTGCTTAGCGTCTCGTTACAAGGTTATAGTTGTGAAGTTTACGTTTTAGATTCATGTAAACAATTTGTCTGCTTAACTCTCAGGGAGGAGTAATACATTATGATACGACGCCATTTTATTAAATCACTTGCCATTGCAGCTTCACTTAGCGTGATGGGTGTCAATGCTTACGCTGCTGATACTATCAAGGTAGGCATACTACATTCGCTATCAGGCACGATGGCCATATCTGAAACAGCATTAAAAGAAACAGCGCTCATGACCATCGCCGACATCAATGCATCTGGCGGCGTATTGGGCAAGCAACTAGAAGCTGTAGTAGTTGACCCGGCTTCGAATTGGCCGTTATTTGCAGAAAAAGCGCGTCAGCTTTTGGCAGTTAACAAAGTCGATGTAATATTTGGTTGCTGGACCTCGGTTTCACGCAAATCAGTGCTGCCTGTATTTAAAGAGCTGAATGGTTTGCTGTTTTACCCAGTGCAATACGAGGGTGAGGAACTAGAATATAACGTGTTCTATACCGGTGCTGCGCCTAACCAGCAAGCGATCCCGGCAGTGGAATATCTAATGAGTGAGGAAGGTGGTGGTGCCAAGCGCTGGGTCTTGCTTGGTACTGATTATGTTTACCCGCGTACCACCAATAAAATCCTACGTGCGTTCCTGAAATCGAAGGGTGTTGCGAACAAAGATATCGATGAAGCATACACTCCGTTCGGTCATAGTGATTACCAAACTATTGTTGCCAACATAAAGAAATTTGCAAGAGGCGGCAGGACTGCGGTGATCTCTACCATCAACGGCGATTCCAACGTACCTTTCTATAAAGAGCTGGGTAATGCTGGCCTGAAAGCCACTGACGTACCGGTAGTTGCTTTCTCGGTGGGTGAAGAAGAGCTACGTGGTGTTGATACCAAACCGCTGGTGGGTCACCTTGCTTCATGGAACTACTTCCAGACGCTGAAGAATCCAGCGAACAGAAAATTCGTCAAGATGTACAAGGCTTGGGCCAAGAAAGCCAAATTGCCGAATCCTGCCAGTGTTGTGACCAATGACCCGATGGAAGCTACTTACATTGGTATGTACATGTGGAAACAAGCTGTGGAAAAAGCCGGAACCACTGATGTTGACAAAGTAATTGCTGCGGTAGGTGGGCAAACTTTTGCAGCACCAAATGGATTTACAATTAAGATGGATGAAAAGAACCATCACCTGCACAAACCGGTCTATGTCGCTGAAATACGCGCTGACGGCCAGTTCAATGTAGTGTGGAAGACCAAGGGCCCCGTTAAAGCTGCCCCATGGAGCCCACACATTGCAGGTAACGACAAGAGAAAGGGTTACGCAACAAAGCCCTAATCAATTAAGTAATCATGTTACAACGCCTCCGGTACAAAACCGGAGGCTTTTTTTATGGCTACGGGGAGGTGTTTTGAATTCCCTAGTTATTTCTTGTGTCCGTAAATCTGTCCCACACAATCTGAGCGGGTCACCTCACATGGTTTAGAGTAGTTGTCAGCAGTAAGTAGTTAGATATGGTTTCTCCTAGGACAGATGAATTCCAAACTTCAAATTAGTTTTGTCTTTCTATATGCATTATCACTAGTTACTTAATTTTGTAAAAAAGCCGTCATCTGAATAAATTTTCTAGAAACTAGAGTTCCTAATGGTCCAATCAATCGTGCATTGCAAACGGACATGATGCTACTATAGCGTTTATCTGATCTTATATTTATTGATAGCGTATTGGTGAGATAGAATGAGGTGTAGCAAGTGTCTACCTATATAGATATTAAATATGAAAATAGAATAAAGAAGAGCAAATTATTTCTTGCGCCATATTCAAGCAATGACAGATTATTGTTTTCCTTGATAGGCAGACCAAATAAGACAATCGTTGTAAAATAAAGTGATGTAAAATGAACGAACAATGGCCAGAAAAACATTGCGTTTCAGGTTTGATTTCTAACATATTTTGGGCTTGACCAATTAAAGTGGAATTGATATTATTCGAAGCGGATTAAGTAATATGTTTTCGACTAAATCCCCTGAACACCCACTTGTTTATTGGCTCTCAAAAAGGCTAGCTGGTTTTTCTGTTGATTTATAATTGGCTTACAAAAAGTCATTGGGTATAATTAATTTCATGAAATTTCAGTTCAGGGTTTCTTCACCTCTAAAAGTTTTGCGCACGATCTTTCTCCTACCCTGGCTGGCGGCGATGTTTGTTTTGCCTGCGCATGCCGCTTCCTTAGATCCCGAATTGGTGGCTCAACTGAATGCGGATGGGAACGCGGCAAAAAAAGCAGCGATTATAAAATTTGCACTTTTAGCATCTCCTGAGGCAACACTCTTACTAGAGTCTCTAGCTAATGATTCATTATTCCTTGCTGGTGAGACTGGAGAAATCATTCTTCGGATGGAGGGGGAGCGGGCTTTTGATGCTGCCACTGGTGAAGAAGTTACGCCAGTACCCGAAGACATGGATCAGTTGTATCCAAATAACCGCGTACGTCGTATGTTATACACCAGCTTGTCTGTGTTGAAATTATTCGCTCCCGATCGTGAGGAGCGGCTCGAAGCGGCGATAAAAATTGAAGACTCAGGAGCGGATGCTGCCTTTTTGCCTGTTCTGGATAAAGTTCTAAAAGAAGAAACAGACTCAGAAATTAAACAAATAGTCACGTTGATACGTGCCATGATTGGCCTCAACAGTAAAGATCCAGCCTTTCGTTTGAGTGCAGTGAAAGACCTTGGTGAAAGCGACAACCCCGACATTAAATTAAAGCTCACCGAGATGACAGACCCTGCTATTGAAGCGGATAGTAAAGTGCGGGCTGCAGCTGAAAATTCGTTAGCCTCGCTTGAGCGACGACTCGTGATTGGTGAGAGTATTACCCGAGTTTTTACTGGCCTAAGTTTAGGTAGCATACTTTTGTTAGCGGCATTGGGACTTGCCATTACTTATGGTGTTATGGGTATTATCAACATGGCTCATGGTGAACTGCTAATGGTCGGGGCCTTCGCGACATTTGTAGTGCATGATATATTTCGTGATCATTATCCCCAGTATTTTGATTGGTATATAGTTGTAGCCGTTCCGGTAGCATTTTTCACTGCGGCCATAGTTGGAGCCATTATGGAACGTACGGTTATTCGTTGGCTCTATGGCCGAGCGCTTGAAACGCTGCTTACTACCTGGGGTCTTTCGCTAATTCTGATTCAAACAGTGCGCTCTACCTTTGGTACGTTTAATCAGGAAATTGCTAATCCGTCTTGGTTATCGGGTAGCGTGGAAGTGATGAGTAATGTGGATCTGCCTTGGAACCGCATTGTAATCATTGGATTTGCGGTGTTAGTACTTGCTCTGATGTGGGTGCTACTCAATCGCACTCGGTTAGGATTATTCGTGCGTGCCGTGACGCAAAATCGTGCTATGGCTGGTTGTTTGGGTGTGCCCACAGCACGTATAGATACGGTAGCGTTTGCCCTTGGCGCGGCGATCGCAGGCTTAGGCGGCGTTTCTTTATCACAAGTTGGCAACGTGGGTCCGGAAATGGGCCAAGGTTGGATCGTCGATTGTTTCATGACGGTGGTGCTAGGTGGCGTGGGTCAACTTGCAGGTACGGTATGGGCGGCAATGGGGATAGGTGTGGTCACAAAATTGGTTGAAGGTGGGTTAGGTGCAGTAATTGCCAAGGTTGTGGTACTGGTCATTATCATCATGGTTATTCAGAAGCGGCCACAGGGTATCTTCGCGCTTAAAGGTAGGGTTGCTGACGACTAAAATTATTATGACTACTTCTCCTCGTACACCATTTGTAGTTCGTTTTTTCTCTGCTACTGGTCGCAAGGGCTGGGTAGCACTGATGCTGTTCTCCCTTTTAACAATTGTAGCAGTACCCTCATCTCATCTCATGTTACCCGTGGATCATGCGCTGTGGATTCCTACTTTTTACGTTACACTCCTTGGTAAGATTATGTGTTATGCCATTGTTGCTGTGGCAATGGATCTAATCTGGGGGTATGCGGGCGTCCTTTCTTTAGCACAGGGCCTATTCTTTGCGCTGGGCGCCTATGCCTTTGGCATGTACTTGATGCGTGAAATTGGTCTTGATGGAGTGTACCAATCACATTTGGCAGATTACATGGTATTTCTTGATTGGAAAGAATATCCATGGTATTGGAAATTTAGTGAGTATTTTCTTTGGTCGATGATGTTGGTAATTGTCGCACCAGGGCTGTTAGCTTTTGTATTCGGTTTCTTCGTTTTCCGCTCACGTGTTAAGGGTGTTTACTTTGCTATCATCTCCCAAGCGATGCTGTATGCATTCTTGCTGTTATTTTTCATGAACAACTTTGGCTTCGGCGGCAACAATGGTTTTACCGATTTCAAGCGTATCCTCGGCTATGATATTACTTCCCCAGAAATGCGAGCGACGCTGTTCGCGATGAGTGCAACTATGCTTATGTTTGCACTCTTGTTGGGACGTTATTTGGTTTCATCGAAATTTGGTCGCATACTGACGGCGATTCGTGATGCCGAAATGCGTGTCATGTTCTTAGGCTATAACCCATTGTGGTATAAACTTTTTATTTGGACACTCGGAGCCATAATATGTGGCATTGCTGGGGCGCTCTACGTGCCGCAAGTTGGCATCATCAATCCTAGCGAGATGGCAACCGCTAGCTCGATTGAAATTGCAATTTGGACCGCAATTGGTGGACGCGGAACCTTGATTGGCCCGGCGATAGGTGCGGTCGTAGTCAATTTGAGCAAAAGCTGGTTCACGGTGGCGTTCCCCGAATATTGGTTGTACTTCCTCGGATTAATGTTTGTGTTGGTTACCCTGCTTCTACCCCAAGGCATAGTGGGTTTATACCAGCGCCTGCGAGCACGGAGCACGCGATGAGTGATGCAACATTAGATGATGTAAGTCACGCTCAGGAGAAAGGCTTGTCTGATCCGGCACCAAGCAACGTTATTTTGCAATTGTCGAATATCACAGTAGCATTCGACGGCTTCAAGGCGCTCGATGATCTTAGCCTTACTTTCGAGCGCAATGAGCTGCGTTGCATCATTGGTCCCAACGGCGCGGGTAAAACTACGATGATGGATTGTATTACTGGAAAAACACGGGCGGATGAGGGTACCATGATTTTTAACAAAACAATCGATCTATCGAAGTTATCTGAGGCTGAAATTGCTCTCGCTGGCATTGGCAGAAAATTTCAAAAACCTACAATATTTGAAAGTCACACCGTGTTTGAAAATCTTGAGCTTGCGATGAAAACTGACAGGCGAGTTCGTTTCAGTCTGTTTGCTGTAGTCGATGATGTTACACGTGACCGTATTGCTGATATATTGCGCCTGATAAATCTTAATGAGCATGCGGATCAACTTGCCGGGCGTTTGTCTCATGGTCAGAAACAATGGTTGGAAATTGGCATGTTACTGATGCAAGATCCGCTACTATTGTTGTTAGATGAACCTGTAGCAGGCATGACCGATGATGAGACTGAGCGTACCGGTGAATTATTTGATTCTCTGAAGGGGAAACAGACGTTAGTCGTAGTCGAGCACGACATGGCCTTTATCGAACAGCTTAAGAGTAAAGTTACCGTGCTTGATGAGGGCGCGTTATTATGCGAAGGCCCTATGGCGGAGGTGCAGGCTAATCCGAAAGTCATTGAGGTTTATTTGGGTCGTTAATTATGCTAAAGATTGAAAACCTTAATCAGAAATACGGTGGTAGCCATATCCTGCGGGATCTGTCGTTCGAGTTAAATAAAGGCGAAGTAACTACCTTGCTTGGCCGCAATGGTGCAGGTAAAACTACATTACTCAGATGTTTGATGGGCGTAGTAGCTGCAGCCACGGGTACGATTCAATTTGATGGCCGTGATATCACCAAATATCCCTCACACCTTCGTGTGCGTTGTGGTATTGGTTACGTGCCACAGGGACGTGAAATTTTTCCTCGCCTTACAGTTCATGAAAACCTGATGATGGGGCTTGCGTCGAAGCCATCTGGAACGCCATTACCTCCACGAATTTTCGAGATGTTCCCAATTTTAAAAGAATTTCTTAAGCGTCGAGGTGGCGACCTATCCGGAGGGCAGCAACAGCAACTCGCAATTGGTCGTGCGCTAGCAATCTCACCGCAGCTCTTGATCTTAGATGAGCCGACTGAAGGTATACAGCCTTCGATCATTAAAGACATTGAGCGCGCTATTCATAGCTTAGCGGAAGAAGGGACTATGGCGATCCTACTGGTAGAACAATATTATGATTTTGCGCATTCCCTAGCAGATCATTATTTGTTAATGGAGCGTGGTGAGTTTATCAAGCGCGGTACAGGTGAAGATATGGAGAAGGACGGCGTGCGCGAGAGGCTTGCAATCTAGTAGAATTGTTGCCAGATCTAAGCTGAAGCTAACTTAGTTATTTCTAAATCCATAAAGCTTCTATTTCCTTTCTTGCTTATTTCCCATACCTTATTAGATTATTTGAATTGGAACTAAAAAAAGAATATTTTACTGTCCACAGTAGAGTAGTTGCTTTTACATTATAATTAGTATGTTATGCAATAATTATGACGCTTTACTTTACAAGTTGAAATTTCGTAAATCGTAGTTACTACATGGGGGTGGGCTGTATAATTACTTACTTAACGTAACTGCTGGACAGAACGTATAGATTCCTGTATGTTTTAGTTGTTGTATGTTGTTAGTATGTTGTTATATGGTGCTCAAGAGCCGTATAGTAACCTCAGTAAATATAGTATACGTCTTGTCAACCAGAGCCCTTAGCGTCTCGTTACAAGGTTATAGTTGTGAAGTTTACGTTTTAGATTCATGTAAACAATTTGTCTGCTTAACTCTCAGGGAGGAGTAATACATTATGATACGACGCCATTTTATTAAATCACTTGCCATTGCAGCTTCACTTAGCGTGATGGGTGTCAATGCTTACGCTGCTGATACTATCAAGGTAGGCATACTACATTCGCTATCAGGCACGATGGCCATATCTGAAACAGCATTAAAAGAAACAGCGCTCATGACCATCGCCGACATCAATGCATCTGGCGGCGTATTGGGCAAGCAACTAGAAGCTGTAGTAGTTGACCCGGCTTCGAATTGGCCGTTATTTGCAGAAAAAGCGCGTCAGCTTTTGGCAGTTAACAAAGTCGATGTAATATTTGGTTGCTGGACCTCGGTTTCACGCAAATCAGTGCTGCCTGTATTTAAAGAGCTGAATGGTTTGCTGTTTTACCCAGTGCAATACGAGGGTGAGGAACTAGAATATAACGTGTTCTATACCGGTGCTGCGCCTAACCAGCAAGCGATCCCGGCAGTGGAATATCTAATGAGTGAGGAAGGTGGTGGTGCCAAGCGCTGGGTCTTGCTTGGTACTGATTATGTTTACCCGCGTACCACCAATAAAATCCTACGTGCGTTCCTGAAATCGAAGGGTGTTGCGAACAAAGATATCGATGAAGCATACACTCCGTTCGGTCATAGTGATTACCAAACTATTGTTGCCAACATAAAGAAATTTGCAAGAGGCGGCAGGACTGCGGTGATCTCTACCATCAACGGCGATTCCAACGTACCTTTCTATAAAGAGCTGGGTAATGCTGGCCTGAAAGCCACTGACGTACCGGTAGTTGCTTTCTCGGTGGGTGAAGAAGAGCTACGTGGTGTTGATACCAAACCGCTGGTGGGTCACCTTGCTTCATGGAACTACTTCCAGACGCTGAAGAATCCAGCGAACAGAAAATTCGTCAAGATGTACAAGGCTTGGGCCAAGAAAGCCAAATTGCCGAATCCTGCCAGTGTTGTGACCAATGACCCGATGGAAGCTACTTACATTGGTATGTACATGTGGAAACAAGCTGTGGAAAAAGCCGGAACCACTGATGTTGACAAAGTAATTGCTGCGGTAGGTGGGCAAACTTTTGCAGCACCAAATGGATTTACAATTAAGATGGATGAAAAGAACCATCACCTGCACAAACCGGTCTATGTCGCTGAAATACGCGCTGACGGCCAGTTCAATGTAGTGTGGAAGACCAAGGGCCCCGTTAAAGCTGCCCCATGGAGCCCACACATTGCAGGTAACGACAAGAGAAAGGGTTACGCAACAAAGCCCTAATCAATTAAGTAATCATGTTACAACGCCTCCGGTGCAAAACCGGAGGCTTTTTTTATGGCTACGGGGAGGTGTTTTTCCCAGCTGAATACCATTTATCCAAGGAACATTATTTGATGATACAGTTTCTTGAATAGTTCAATTCCTATCTAATTGACTTGTCGAGAAGTAGACAAATAAAATGACACATTATATTCTATGCGCAAATCTAGTGTCATTTCGCATTAGAAACGAAGCATAGAATATACTAATTGTCCGATTCCTGTTTCACATTCACAGTAATGCTGTTGCGCATTTTTGAGCCATAAGATTGATGTGCACCGTTAGCAAATTGTAGTGTTAGAGTGTGTTTTCCCGGCGTTAGTTTTATAATAGTTTCTCTTTTTCCCTTACCAAAATGTAGGTGCTTAGGCGATTTCGGAATCGCAGTACCACTAGCAATGGGGGCTCATCAATTAGTAAATGGTGGTGGCCGGTTTTCTCGGTCATGTCGCCCGCAGGCCTGATGTTCATGCCCTTGAGACCCATTACAATTTTAACTTCTTGATTTACAGTCGCATTATTTGCAGGTTTGATAAAAAATACGCCCAGATTTTCCATCTTCTCGTTGGATAATTTACTAACTGCATATCCGGTAAGAAACAAATAGGCAAGTACAATTGTAAAAGCACTCTTCTTATAAGTAAATTTAGCAATAAATTTTTGCATGATGTCATCTCCTAATATTCTGGGTTATCAGGGCGATGTTTGCATTCCTCGCCAGGAGCCTACTGGGTAAGAATCGACTACAACCAAATAGACTATAACTTAAATAATGATAAAGTTTCTAAACATTTTTGTTGGTGTAGGTTTCTACCTGCTGGCATGATAGTTTTTTCTGGCAGGCGTAGTCCATAGTTCAGTCCCCTAATTTCTGCGTCAAGTACCCATCGGGTAAGTTGTGACAGCATAAGTTCAGTTTTCATTTCATACTTAGTAATCAAGGGATCTTTCCAATCCAACCATAATTCTGTCTGGGCGTGACCACTAAATTTCTTAACCTGTAATCCTTGTTCACGCGCCAAAACTTTCCAAGCAATATCCCTGGGGGAATCACCAGTGTGATAAGGCCGTAATCCTACAAAATCTTCAGTACCGATGCCGTACTCGATGCCGTTTTTGGTACTTTGGAGTAACGGTGTTGGAGGCGGGGTATCTGTTGATCTGGGTTTGGGGTAAACAATACAGTGCATGTCCAGTTCAATGTAAGACCAAGCGCGAAAAATTCCCAACGGAAAAGTAGTGAAAAGTGTTAGCTTACCTGGTGCAAGAAGACCGCGCTTGGGCGTAGGGAGTATGATCTTAGCAAATGTTATTTCTTTGGCTGGCACATCATAGTACTCCGGTAATAATGCCAAATTGTTCGTTATTTGCAGTGCAATGCTGTGACGGTTAATTTTACTAAAATTCTCAAGACAAATAGTAAAACAAGCGTTTTGTCCAGAGAAAACCGGGTTACTTTTTCCTGGGCGTATACTTAATCCGGCAATATTTCGAAAGGTGTGGAGAATCGAAATGATTCCCATCGAGCCAAGCAAGAAGGTAAGCACGTAACCCAGGCTCAGGTTGTAATTTATCTATCCGATAAGCATCAGCAGGAGTAAGAAACCAAAGATAATGCCATAACGTGTCGGCAGGATAAACACCCGGCGCTGCGTTAGTATTATTGGCCCAGGCTCTGGTCCTTTTGGGCGGAACAGCCAATTAGAAAGATATGTTCTTAGAGATAATTGCATGTAGAAGGAGAATGGCCTAGTGCTTCATTAAGGGATCGCTACTTCTCGAATTATATTCTCTACAAGGTCAGCACTACTGTTGTGGGTATGATCGCCTGTAGAGTGCAACCGGTGGCCAATAACACCAGGTAATACTGCTTGGACATCTTCTGGCAAGACTTGATTTCGTTTATCCATTAATGCCCAGGCGCGAGCCGAGGATAGTAGTGCCAACCCCGCACGTGGGGACATCCCGTGTATATAGGTGGGGGATAATCGTGTGTAGCTGATAATTGCTTGAATATAATCAAGTAGTGCTGACGAAACATGTACCTCTCTTACTTTTTCTTGCATGGTTTGTAACTCTGCAGTTTCCATGCATGGTAGTAATGTAGAAATAATCTCGCGTCGCTCAATCCCTGAGAGTAGCCCGTGCTCTGCGTCACGATCGGGATAGCCAAGCTGGATACGCATCAAGAAACGGTCAAGTTGTGACTCCGGCAGAGGAAAGGTGCCTACCTGATAGGATGGATTCTGGGTTGCGATTACAAAAAAAGGATTTGGCAACAGTCGAGTCTTTCCTTCAATAGTAACTTGATGTTCTTCCATCGCTTCTAACAACGCACTTTGGGTTTTTGGTGTGGGCGGTTGACTTCGTCTGCCAAAATTATCTGTGAAAAGATTGGGCCAGGATGGAATTTAAATGATGAATCAGCTCGCTCAAAAACAGAGACGCCAAGAATATCTGCTGGGAGTAAATCGCTGGTGAACTGAATACGCTGAAATTCTAATCCGAGTGAGCAAGCAATAACGTGTGCAAGAGTTGTTTTTCCTACACCTGGTATATCTTCAATCAGCAGATGACCGCGGGCTAATAGACATGCGAGTGCCATCTGAATTTGTTTTTCTTTATCGAGAATGACGGTTGAAACCTGACTGATAACACGGTCTATGGAGGTGGACATAAGTTTTGATTTCAAGATACTGAGTGGCTTAGTTTACCTCAGAAGTATGAAATTTCCTTAAAGAACCTTGTATATGAAATTCCATGTACAATTATTGAAATTGGTTGTCACAAATCCTAATATTGGATTAATAGGGTGCTAAATGAGGGCCAATGTTGAACCCAGCTTTATCCTCGTAGCTTGGGTCAATGAGAGGTTAAGGGCGTTGCGGATCAAAATGACTGGGATCTCCTGTGTCGGACAGGATGCGATCTCGCTCAAGGGTCTTTCATCTCTCAGTCAGTACTACCTGTAGATTTACCTGGTTGGATAAAAGATTGGAAGGGACGAATACGTAACTATTTTGTCTATAATATCAGAATATAAGAGCTAGAATTGTTAAGAAATCTTAAATAAGTAGTGCTGCTGCTACATTTCGCCCCTCCGCCATAAGGATATTGTAGGTACGACAGGCTGCACTGGTGTCCATAACCTCAACACCAATTTTTAGCTCAATTAACTCTTTTGTTATTGATGGACAAGGAAAGCGCAGTGTGGTGCCGGTTCCCAATAACACTATTTCAGGTTGAAACGGAAGTAGGATTTCGAAATGTTCGGCTGTGAGTTGTTGAAAAATTTGTACCTGCCAATTTTCAATAATACGATCTGGCATTATGATCAAGCTGTGTTCATGGCGCGTTTGGTTAACCATGACATATCCAGCCCCATAGCCGGTGAAAATATTCTTTTCAGATGAACTGGAAAGATGTAGCTTCAACAAAGGTCTCCATTTGCAGCAGGTTAGCTGGTCAGGTAACATTACATCTTTTTTGCGTAGGGATAAAGTAGAAAAAGGTGATAGAAGTTATAGTTTTTCAAGTTTTACAGATCTGGCTACGTAAATCCTGAATAATCATATAAGCTCTGTTCATACTGCCACTTCTTACGGATTAGATTATTTTATTCAACCATGCAATCAATACTAAAATCTAGCAAGCTAGCAAATGTCTGCTATGACATCCGTGGACCAGTACTTGATCGAGCAAAGCAAATGGAAGAGGAGGGGCAACATGTAATTAAACTTAATATCGGCAACCCTGGGTCATTTGGGTTTGATGCACCTGAAGAAATATTACGGGATGTAATCCACAATCTATCCGATGCATCTGCATATTGTGATTCGAAGGGCTTATTCTCCGCACGTAAAGCAATCATGCAATATGCTCAAGAGAAGCATATACAAGATGTGCAGATGGATGATATTTTTATTGGTAATGGTGTTTCTGAACTGATCGTTATGACTATGCAAGCACTTCTAAACGACGGAGATGAAGTGCTGATTCCTTCGCCTGACTATCCTTTATGGACTGCAGCAGTTTTGCTGGCAGGAGGCACGGTACGGCATTATATGTGTGACGAGCAATCTGATTGGTTGCCTAGTTTAGATGATATTCGTTCAAAGATTACACCAAGGACCCGCGCCATAGTCATTATCAACCCTAATAATCCAACTGGATCGCTCTATCCTGATGAACTATTGTGCAAAATTATCGAGATTGCGCGTCAGAACCACCTCATTATTTATGCCGATGAGATATACGACAAAGTATTGTACGATGATGCTAAACATACTTCGATTGCTTCCTTAGCAAATGACGTTCTTTTTGTGACCTTCAGTGGTTTATCGAAGAACTATCGTGTTGCTGGGTTTCGTTCAGGCTGGGCTGTGGTTTCTGGAAAAAAACATCATGCTCAAGATTATATTACAGGGCTTACCATGCTTGCTTCTATGCGTTTATGTGCCAATGTCCCTGCTCAATATGGTATCCAAACTGCACTTGGTGGATATCAGAGCATTGATGACCTTGTCATGCCGGCCGGGCGACTTATGCGACAGCGTGATCTTGCATGGAAGTTACTTACAGAAATCCCTGGTATCAGCTGCTTTAAGCCGCCTGCAGCAATGTATCTATTTCCTCGCTTGGATCCTATGGTGTATCCAATCAAAGACGACCAGCAATTTGTGTTAGATTTACTGATGGAGGAGAAAGTTTTATTGGTACAAGGGAGTGGTTTTAACTGGCCACATCCGGATCATCTCCGCATAGTGTTTCTTCCCAATAGTGATGAACTGATCGAAGCAATCAGTCGTATTGCGTGTTATCTTGAGCGTTATCGAAAGCTGCATGGAACATAATGATAAGTAGAAAAATAGGCGTGACATATGTTTACGCTCGTACTGTAGATATATAGTGAAATCCGTCCTCAGCGTACAAAGGCGGGATATTATTTTTCCATAAATTAAAGATATGAAACCTATAAATGTGGGCCTGTTAGGCATTGGAACCGTTGGTGGCGGTACGTTTGCAGTACTTAAACGTAATCAGGAAGAAATTGCGCGCCGTGCAGGACGAGGTATCGTTATCAAGATTATCGCTGATCTCGAGGTTGATAAGGCGCATAAGATTGTCGGTAATGATACTTTGATTACATCCGATGCAAACGATGTTGTTACACATCCTGACGTTAGTATCGTAATCGAACTGATTGGTGGCCTTACCATTGCGAGGGAGTTAATCCTTAAAGCTATTGAGAATGGCAAACATGTAGTTACCGCAAATAAGGCATTGCTTGCTTCACACGGCACCGAAATTTTTGCTGCAGCACAGAGAAAGGGTGTAATGGTAGCTTTTGAGGCGGCAGTGGCT
The DNA here is from genome assembly GCA_965248035.1 of Nitrosomonadaceae bacterium. Classification (GTDB taxonomy): domain Bacteria; phylum Pseudomonadota; class Gammaproteobacteria; order Burkholderiales; family Nitrosomonadaceae; genus BJGV01. The sequence goes on along the minus strand of OZ252054.1, from coordinate 297,551 downwards.
GGTGGTATTCCTATCATAAAAGCATTGCGTGAAGGATTAACTGCAAATCGCATTGAGTGGATTGCTGGAATTATCAATGGTACTAGCAACTTCATTTTGTCGGAGATGCGTAACAAGGGATTGGGTTTCGATACCGTATTGAAGCAAGCACAAAAGTTAGGTTACGCTGAGGTTGATCCTGCCTTTGATATTGAGGGAATCGATGCTGCACACAAGATTACTATCATGGCAGCCATTGCTTTTGGAATTCCAATGCAATTTGACAAGGTGTATACCGAAGGTATCGCTAAGTTAACCGGTGAGGATATTCGCTATGCAGAGGAATTGGGCTACCGCATAAAGTTGCTAGGCATTACAAAGAGGACCTCTAAGGGTATTGAGTTGCGTGTTCATCCCACACTTATTCCCTCGCGGCGATTGATTGCTAATGTAGAGGGTGTGATGAATGCTATCGTAGTGAAAGGCGATGCGGTCGGACCTACTCTATATTATGGCGCGGGAGCTGGTGCGGAGCCAACCGCAAGTTCGGTAGTTGCAGATCTAGTAGATGTGACTCGCATGCACACTGCCAACCCAAAACACCGGGTTCCTCACCTTGCTTTTCAACCAGATCTGTTGTCGAATATGCCAATTTTGCCGATAGAAGAGGTTGAAACATCCTATTACCTACGATTGCGTGCAATGGATAAACCAGGCGTACTTGCAGATATTACTCGTATACTTGCTGAACTTGATATTTCGATAGACGCTATGGTGCAGAAGGAACCTAACGAGGGTGAAGATCAGGTAGATATAATTATGCTCACCCATCTTACGGTAGAGAGAAATATTAACTCAGCTATCATTAAGGTAGAAAAACTTCAGGCTGTGATGGGTAGCGTGACACGTATCCGCTTAGAAGAATTAAGTAGTAATCATTCAATAAAGAATAAGTAAGGCATATCGGATGTAAGGAAATAGGGCTGTTTTGATAACATAATACATTTACCCGATTGGCAGACGGACTATTCTATTTCTTGTGTTTGTACTAGGTCTTTAATATTCTCTGCGATAAAAACATGCGTTACATATCAACTCGTGGCGATATGCCTCCAAAAGCATTTTCTGAAGTACTTCTGAGCGGCTTAGCTTCTGATGGTGGGCTTGTAATGCCTGAAGTTTACCCAAAAATAAGCCCTGTCGAACTAGAGACATGGCGTGGTCTTAGTTATTCCGATCTTGCATTTGAAATTTTTTCCAGTTTTTCTGATGATATTCCTGCAGCTAATTTACGCAGCGTTATTGAGAGGACATATACCCCTGAAATATTTCAAAGCAAGGAGATTGTGCCACTAAAGACCTTAGAGCCGGGACTCCACATTCTTGGTTTGTCAAATGGGCCGACACTAGCCTTCAAGGACATTGCTATGCAATTGCTCGGCAATCTGTTTGAGTGCGTTCTGGCAAGAACCGGAGAAGAGCTAAACATTTTAGGCGCAACCTCTGGCGATACTGGTTCCAGTGCGGAATATGCTATGCGGGGTAAGGATAGAATCCGTGTATTTATGCTTTCACCACAGGGAAAGATGACCCGCTTCCAGACTGCACAAATGTTTTCTTTACAAGAGTTAAACATTTTTAATATTGCCATTCGTGGTGTATTTGATGATTGTCAGGACATAGTTAAAACTGTCAGTAATGATTCCCTATTTAAGAAAAAATACCATATTGGGACAGTTAATTCGATCAACTGGGCACGTATTGCATCGCAAATTGTTTATTATTTCAAGAGTTATTTTGCTGCTACTCATTCAAATACCCAGCAGGTATCGTTTTCTGTGCCTTCAGGTAACTTTGGTAATATTTGCGCTGGCCATGTGGCATTTATGATGGGTCTTCCGATCAGGCGATTGATACTTGCGACTAATGAAAATGATGTGCTGAATGAATTTTTCTTAACTGGATGTTATCGCCCTCGCACTGCGGCGGAGACACAACAGACTAGTAGCCCCTCAATGGACATTTCAAAAGCATCTAATTTTGAGCGTTTTATTTTTGATTTAACTGGGAGGGATGCTGCTAAGGTTAGAGAGTTGTGGCAAGCAGTAGATAGCGGCAGAGCGTTTGATATTGCCGGTACGCCATTGTGGGAGAAGATAAGAAGATCACATATTACATCGGGTACTAGTAACCATGAAGCACGTATGAGCACCATACGTAAAATTTATGAGAAATACGGCGTATTAGTAGATACGCATACTGCAGATGGTTTGAAAGTGGGGCTAGAGTACCGCGAGAAAGACATTCCTTTGATTTGTCTGGAGACCGCATTACCAGCAAAATTTTCTGAGAGTATCGTCGAGGCTATTGGGCACGAACCGAGTCGCCCAGCAGGTTACGAAAATCTGGAGAATTTGCCTCAACGCTACGTAGTAATGAATGCCGATGTTGTTGCAATTAAAACTTTTATTGCTGAACATGTTTAGGAGCTTATTTTTATTGGTGCTTGATGCAAAGATAGGATGATAAGTGGTATTTTTGAAGTCTCTACTGCTTGAAAAACCTTAGTTACCCATCCACAGATCAGCCTGTTGCTGCATGACGTTGTTGAGGTTGTGTTCACGAGCATAAGTTTTACGTAGCCAACTTGCGCCATTCCCTTCAGCTAGTATTTCGCGGATACATTCCATTGCTTCCTCCGCCTTTAATTCTTTGGTGTGATCAGCAATGCGTGCCAACATATCTTTAATGTCTTTGCGCAAACTACGCTGCTCATGTGTACGTGGGTCAATAAAAACTCCTTCAAATCCAAAACGGCAAGCCTGAAAACGATTAAACGTATAAACCAGATAATCGTCTTCTTCTGTGTCGGTTGGTTGTTCCGCCATGATGTAATGTGACATTGTTTGAATGTAGCAGGCTATAGCAGCGGCAACTTCAATTGTAAGGGGGGTATCGCATACTCTAATTTCGATAGTTCCAAATTCCGGTTGAGGACGGATATCCCAATAAAAATCTTTCATTGATTTGACCACACCAGTAGAGACCATCCTGTCAAAGAACTGCTCAAAGTCTTCCCAATTTAATACAAATGGAGCCCGCCCACTCATTGGGAAAGTAATAACTGAATTAAGACGCGTCGAAGAAAACCCCGTATCATGTCCTTGTACGAACGGAGATGCTGCAGAGAGAGCTATAAAATGTGGGATGTAATGTGATAGCTTGTGCATCAAATATAGTGCTTCATTTGGTCCTGAGCAGCCGATGTGCACATGCTGGCCAAATACAGTAAATTGTTTCGCTAAATAGCCATATAGATCGGATAGGTAATTAAAACGAGGAGTATCATAAATTTTTTGCTCACTCCAATGCTGGAATGGATGGGTACCGCCACCAGCTATCGCTAGATTAAGAAAGTGACCTGCATTAGTCACGGTATTGCGCAGATTTCGTAATTCATCAACCAGCGCGCCATATTCATACTGCACTGAAGTGTTGATCTCGATCATGCTGCGGGTTATTTCAGGTTTTACTTCACCAGGATGATTATATTTGGCAATCTGGCGAAGAATATCGGGAGCAGAAGAGACCAAATTATAATCATTACAGCTGAGTAATTGCAATTCAAGTTCTACTCCGATACTTAAAGGACGTGATGGAGCAAAAGGTATCAGACTCATGCTATTTTCTCAGGGGTTTCTTTGACCCACCGTAATCCTACTTGCACTAAAATGGGCCCTGTAAGTTCTAGTATTACGATACAACTCATTAGTGCTAGTCCCAATCCTGCTCCAAATGTTGGAAAAGCAACTCCGGTATCCAATGTTAACAGTAGTGCAACACTGGACATAGGCATTAGAGCAATCCCTAATGCCATTGCTTGACGAAGATTAATTCCGCTAAAGCTTGCAAGTGCGAGTACTGGTAATAGTTTGGCTATTGCACGGATAGTGATGAGCAGAAGGACTAACAATATATTCTCACGTAGTCCGCTAAGGTCTACAGCTAATCCATTGGCAGTAAACATTAATACAACTAGGACAGCCCCAGCAGAACCAAAATGCGCTGGAAAAGTTTGGGAACGTTGTCGACGATATCGCGTAATCAAGCCGGCTGCAAGCAACACAAGTATCGGGCTAACCTTGAGCGTTGAAGCTATGATTGTCGCTATTGTGATCATGCCAAAAAGAATGAATGAAAAAGTTTCCTCATGTTGCCCGAGATGGCGGTGGATTCGCTCGAAGGTGACGCCAAATAGCCAGCCTAATAGAGCAGATCCAACAATTAGATAGAGTGGCTGCAACACAGCATGGATGAAGCTAGTTCCGGCTTCGCCATGCATGAAAGCAATGGACAATTTGTGACAAATCACTGCATAAATGCAATTAAGTGCAGCCATTAGTAGTAATCGCTCTGTAACTTGTCCCTGTGCACGCGATTCAGCTACAGTACGAACCATAATGGCAGGCGAAGTGGTAATTGCGATCGCGGCTGCAGCTGCGGCAGTGGCACCTGCCACATCAAACCACACAAGTAATCCAAATAAGGCTGCGAAAGTTGCACCAGCTTCCAGTAGACTAGTACAGGCGATCCAGGGATTAGCCTTAAGCCAGCGTAGATTTACTTTACTTCCTAATTCAAATAACAGGATACCGAGGGCGAGCTCAACCACTAATCGCCATTCCATTGCGGGTAATTCCGGAATCATTCCTAGTCCAGCAGGACCTAGCAGCAGACCAGTGCAGAAATAGCCAACAATACGCGGCAACTTTAGATAGCGTACTAATCCTTCGCCTACCAATACAGCGATTACCAGAGCAAGCGCAAACCAGAGAGCTGGGCTGACCGAAAGTGGCCACTGAGGAATGTAAGTAGGCCAGATCATCTAAGATTGCGGGCAGGCAACAGAGCCGAAGCTGTTTTATCAGGAACAAAATTTATTCTACGACGCATCTAATCTCCTTTTACAATAAATTCAAAAATATGTATGGATGTTTAGGTACGTAATTTTGTAAAGACTACAGAATCCTATTTTTACTTACACATGGGAGGAAGTTTTAGTTATTTATGTTGAGCAGAAAAATTCATCGATAAGTCCACAGCTTGTACATCCTTGGTGATACTACCGATGGAGATTCGATCTACGCCAGTTTCTGCTATCTCACGAACATTGTCTAGCGTGATCCCTCCCGAGGCTTCAAGTACTGTCCGCTTGTTTGTCAACTCAGAAGTTAACTTGACTGCATATCGCAATTCATCAAGATCAAAATTATCTAGTAGAATCATTTTTGCTCCCACATTGAGCGCCTTAAGCAACTCATCTCGTGTTTCCACCTCAATTTGAACTAATGTACCTTTTGGGGCAATTTCTTCCGCTGCGCACAAGGCTTGCTCAATACCGCCGGCAGCCACGATATGGTTTTCCTTTATAAGTATTCCGTCATATAAACCTAAACGATGATTAATACCACCGCCACATTTGACCGCATATTTTTGTGCAAGCCGCAATCCTGGAAGGGTTTTACGAGTATCTACTATTACCGCGTCGGTTCCAAGCACTGCATCCACATAATACCGAGTTAGTGTAGCAACGGCAGATAGTGTTTGTAGAAAATTAAGCGCAGTACGTTCGGCCGTAAGTAGCGTGCGTGCATTACCTTTAATTTTACACAACCCTTGTCCTTCATAAATCATCTCACCCTCACGAACAAACCAGTGTATTTCAGTATTCGGTGAAAACTGCTGAAAACATGCTTCAAACCATTGAATACCACACAAAACTGCTTTTTCGCGGCAAAAAACGTTGGCAGTAGCGGATACTTCGCAAGGAACCAGAAGTGTGGTGAGGTCCCCAGTGCCGACGTCCTCAGCTAATGACTGACTAACGTTGTTCTTAATTTCAGTTTCTAAATCCATTAGGAGAGTAAAAGATTCACATTCAATGTAACTGAATCGAGCATTCTAACTGAATAAAGTAACAATATCATGTGCAGGACCCTTGTTTTTCCACTTGAAATCTCCTCCCATTTCCATATATATAGAACTTATATAAATTCAAATGGGAAATTCTATGCGGTTTGATAAATTAACTACTAAATTTCAGCAAGCACTAGCTGATGCACAGAGCATCGCTGTAAGGAATGATAATCCGTACATTGAATCACAGCATATGCTACTCGCGTTGTTGCAGCAGGAAGATGGTGGCACAGCTTCGCTGTTACAAAGGTCTGGTGCTAATGTTCTGCCTCTTCGAGACGCACTGAAGAAGGCTATAGAACGCTTATCCAAAGTGAATGATACTAGCGGGGAAATCAGCGTCTCGCGCGATCTTGGTAAATTACTTAATCTGGCCGACAAGGAAGCTCAAAAATGGGGCGATCAATTTATTGCATCTGAAATGTTTCTGCTGGCAGTGCTTCATGATAAAGGAGAGTCTGCCATGTTATTGAAACAACATGGTGCGAGTCGGTCATCCCTAGAGCAAGCTATCAAAGAAGTACGTGGCGGAGAGAACGTAAATAACGCTGAGGCTGAGAGTGGTCGCGAAGCTCTTAATAAATATACACTTGATCTCACAGATCGCGCAAGCATGGGGAAGCTTGATCCAGTGATTGGACGTGACGATGAAATCCGCCGCACTATTCAGGTATTGCAACGGCGTATCAAGAACAATCCAGTTTTGATCGGCGAGCCAGGTGTTGGCAAGACTGCTATCGTGGAAGGGTTAGCTCAGCGCATTATTAATGGTGAAGTGCCAGAGACGCTTAAAAACAAGAGGGTATTGTCTCTTGATATGGCTGCATTATTGGCTGGGGCTAAGTATCGTGGAGAATTTGAAGAGCGCCTGAAATCTGTTTTAAAAGAACTTGCGCAAGATGAGGGTAACACTATTCTGTTCATAGACGAACTTCACACTATGGTAGGTGCCGGAAAAGCGGAAGGAGCTATCGATGCGGGCAACATGCTAAAGCCTGCTCTTGCCCGTGGTGAATTACATTGTGTGGGAGCTACTACGCTAGACGAATACCGAAAATATGTTGAGAAAGACGCTGCACTGGCGAGGCGTTTTCAGTTGGTGCTTGTAGATGAGCCCACAGTGGAGGCTACCATCGCTATTCTTAGAGGTCTACAGGAGAAATATGAGGTGCACCATGGTGTTGATATCACTGATCCAGCCATTGTTGCTGCTGCTGAATTGTCTCATCGTTACATTACGGATCGTTTTTTGCCTGATAAGGCCATTGACCTCATCGATGAGGCGGCCGCACGCATACGTATGGAAATTGATTCAAAACCGGAAGCAATGGATAAGCTTGATCGCCGTCTTATCCAGCTCAAGATTGAACGAGAGGCAATAAAAAAAGAAAAAGATGAGGCCTCCAAAAAACGCCTAGTTTTACTTGAGAGTGAGATAAAAAAACAAGAACGTGAATACGCGGATCTAGAAGAGATATGGAAGGCTGAAAAATTGCAAGTGCAAGGATCCCAACACGTCAAGGAAGAAATGGAAAGGGTCAAGTTGGATATAGAAGCAGCTACGCGAAAGGGTGATTGGCAAAAAGTTTCAGAATTACAATATGGACGTATTCCACAATTGGAAGCGCAGTTGCAATCCCAACTCAGCGACCAACTCCAGCAAAGCAAAATGGCAGAGCAAGACAAGGGAGCGAGTAAACCGAGGCTGTTACGCACTCACGTGGGTTCAGAGGAAATCGCCGAAGTTGTTTCCAGCGCTACTGGCATTCCCATATCCAAAATGATGCAGGGTGAGCGGGAGAAGCTCTTGTATATGGAGCAAAAATTACACGAGCGTCTGGTGGGGCAGGATGAGGCAGTCCACCTCGTATCCGACGCGATTCGCCGCTCACGGTCGGGGCTTTCCGATCCTAATCGGCCCTATGGCTCATTTCTGTTTCTGGGGCCGACTGGTATAGGTAAAACTGAATTGTGCAAAGCTCTAGCAGGGTTTCTATTCGACTCGGAAGATCATCTTATTCGTATAGATATGTCAGAGTTCATGGAAAAACACTCCGTAGCTCGGCTAATCGGAGCACCGCCTGGTTATATAGGTTATGAAGAAGGAGGCTATCTTACTGAAGCGGTACGTAGAAAACCTTATTCTGTGATTCTACTAGACGAAGTAGAAAAGGCTCACTCCGACGTGTTTAACGTACTATTGCAAGTTCTTGATGATGGTCGTATGACCGATGGGCAGGGGCGTACCGTTAATTTCAAGAACACCGTTATCGTCATGACCTCCAATCTTGGTTCGCAGATGATTCAACAAATGGCAGGTGATGATTATCAGGTAATTAAGCTAGCAGTGATGGGGGAGGTTAGAACCTATTTCCGACCCGAGTTCATTAATCGTATTGATGAAGTGGTGGTATTCCATGCGCTTGATAAGAAACATATCCATTCGATAGCACGGATACAGTTGCAATATCTAGAAGCGCGACTAGCAGAAATGGAAATGAAAATACAAGTCTCGGAGGCTGCATTAACAGAGCTTGCCCAAGCTGGTTTTGATCCTGTTTTCGGGGCACGCCCACTGAAGCGTGCAATACAGGCACAAATCGAGAATCCGCTTGCAAAGGAAATCCTCGAAGGTCGTTTTGTAGCTAAGGACACTATAAAGGTAGATTACAAGAATGGTACGATGGTATTTACGAAGGAGTGATCTGTTCACGTACTGCCGAGTAGTGTACACACTTTAGAATATGCGTAGTATTTTCTGAGAAATAGGTTTCGGCCTGATTAAGTGAATATCAATAGGATATACAAGATTCAGGTAAAATATTCCTTTTTACTGGATGGATTGTCATGTTTAAAGGTAGTTTGGTAGCTATCGTCACGCCTATGCATGAAGATGGTAGGCTGGATTTGGAGAGTTTTCGTGCCCTGATTGATTATCATGTAGAACAGGGGACTGACGGTATTGTGGTAGTAGGCACTACCGGAGAGTCTCCTACAGTTAATTTTGAGGAGCATCACCTGTTGATTAGTACTGCGGTGAAGCATACTGCAGGACGCATACCGGTAATTGCTGGTACTGGTGCGAACTCTACAACTGAAGCTATCGATCTTTCTATTTACGCGAAGGATGCTGGCGCGAATGCGAGTCTGTCAGTAGTTCCCTATTACAATAAACCTTCTCAGGAAGGCTTATATCAGCATTTTAGAACAGTGGCAGAGGCAGTAGATATTCCACAGATTTTATATAATGTTCCGAGTAGGACTGTGGCAGATATTGCCAATGAAACGGTGCTGCGGCTTTCGCAGATTCCCAATGTTATCGGCATTAAAGATGCAACCGGTAATATGGGACGAGGTTTTGACTTGTTGTGTAACGTTCCACAAGACTTTGCAGTTTATAGTGGTGATGATGCAAGCAGCCTAGCATTATTATTGCAAGGAGGGCACGGTGCGATTTCAGTTACAGCAAATGTTGCACCAAAATTGATGCACGAAATGTGTGTTGCGTCGTTTGCTGGGGATCTAATTACCGCTCGTGCTGTCAATAATAAATTATTGAGATTACACTGGGGTCTGTTCGTGGAAGCTAATCCAATACCAGTAAAATGGGCGGTAGCGCAAATGGGATTGATGGATACCGGCTTGCGTTTACCATTGACACAACTATCAGTTCAATATCATCAGGTTATAAGGGATGCAATGCATCAAGCAGGTGTGATGCTATAAATCTTTGGTACGGAATTATGATTCAGGAAATTTTGGTAATAAAAATTAAATGGTGGAGGTTTTTCCTGCTATTCATCATGCTAGCAGTATCAGGCTGCAGTCTATTCTCTGTATTCTCTGAGAAAGCGGATGAGAAGGAGAAGAAGGAGATGGAGATGGAGATAGAGATGGAATACGAAACAGTTGGAAAAAATCCTCCACTTGAAGTGCCACCGGATTTAACCAAACCCGTTTCAGAAGATCGCTATATTGTGCCCGATATCAAGCCATCTGAAAGTAAAACTTATTCTGCTTATAGCAAAGAACGCGCTAGTGGAAAGGATCCAGTGGAACTTTCCACCCCACTTTTACCTGCGAACTCTGACGATTCCATGGTAAGAATTGAGCGTTCTGGTTCTCAGCGTTGGCTAGTGGTGAAGATCGAACCGGAAACGGTATGGTCGAAAGTTAAGGAGTTTTGGGATGTAATGGGCTTTAATATCAAAGTAGAAATACCTGAAGCCGGAGTGATAGAAACCGATTGGGCAGAAAATCGTGCTGGCACTCCAGACAATAAGATTCTTAGAGCACTCTCAGCAATTGAGTTCGACAAATTTCGTACTCGTCTAGAACGGGGTGAAGCTGGCACCACCGAAATTTACATCAGCCATCGTGCAATGGAAGATCGCCCTTCTGATCCAGATTTAGAAGCGGAGATACTTGCGCGCCTGATGATATATTTTGGGGTAGATAAAGAACGGGCTAAATCGGTGTTGGCTAACAGAAGCACGAAAGAGCGTGCCCATCTTAATCGTAAAGAGGGGGGCGTTCTCACAGTGTATGAAGCATTTGATCGTTCATGGCGCCGCGTTGGGTTGGCGCTCGACCGTATTGGGTTTACCGTTGAAGACCGTGATCGTTCAGAAGGAATCTACTTCGTGCGTTATCTTAATCCAGACAACAAGATAGAAGAGGCCGACGACGATAGCATCTTGGGAGCATTAGCTTTCTGGCGCGGTGGTGATGACGAGGAGGGTAGGCGGCCAGATCAATATCGTATTCAAGTTAGTGGTGTAGAGGTAGGAAGCGAAGTAAAGGTATTCAGTAAGGATGGTAAGCTAGAGAAATCTGATATCGCAGATCAAATATTGAATTTGCTATATGAACAGCTCAAGTAATTTATAAAAAAGCGTGAGAGATGACGTGACAAGTTAACTATTATTAACTAGAGTGGTGCCTTTGTTTCTTTGGGTGTGTTTTGGCGAGGTCTATCTTTGCACCCGCATGTGTCTTCCAAAAAATCTTCCTTTTTCTAACGTATATGCGATTTGCTTGCCTAGGTAGCGGTTCACAGGGAAATAGTCTAGTAATCGAGGTGGCAAAAACACGATTACTGCTAGATTGCGGCTTTACTTTGAAAGAAGTTATTGCTCGTCTTTCCCGACTTGGTCTTCAGCCTGATATGGTAGATGGGATTATCATTACACATGAGCACGAAGACCATATTGGCGGGGTAGAGCGTTTTGCAAGAAGGTTTGATGTTCCAGTGTGGCTTACTCACGGCACCCTGCGTGGCGCAAAGAAAACTTTCTCAACGTTACCTAGAATTAATATTATAGACAGCCATCAACGTTTTTCTATTGGTGATATCGATATCCAGCCTTACCCCGTTCCCCATGATGCACATGAGCCCACACAGTTTATATTCGGTGATGGCGCGTTCCGATTAGGCGTGTTGACTGATACAGGGTGTTCCACAACTCATATTGAAACGGTCTTGAGTCGTTGCCATGCGTTAGTACTGGAATGTAATCATGATGCGCAACTGCTCGTAAGTAGTAATTATCCTCAAAGCTTGAAGCAGCGTATAGGAGGTCGCTTGGGGCATCTTGAAAATACTACCTCGGCAAAACTCTTGGCAAATCTAGACTACAGCTTGCTACAGCATCTCATTGTAGCTCACCTGAGTAGAATAAATAACACACCAAAATTGGCTCAATCAGCGATAAGTAACGTAATACAATGTGAATTGGATTGGGTCGGCGTAGCAGATCAGGATTTGGGGTTTGATTGGCGTCAACTAATTTAATCAGTTGATTTCGGGATACGGGAGAGGTCCTAAAAAGTAAAAACCATCATAAATGATGGTTTTTACTATCGCGAGGGGTCACGTCGTGCCCCCTATACATCTTTTAATGCATGAGTTTAGTCGGATCTTTGCCGTCTATGATGGGATTTCCATTGCCATCAAGATTATGACCAGGTAGAACCGCTTTACCACTATATTCGTCTTCTCCAGCCGCTGCAGCTGCTGCAACTTCTGCAGCTTCTTCAGCTTCTTCAGCTTGCATTACGTTATCCATTTTAAATTTTTCTGGATCTGCAATTTCTGAAACAGGTCCTGCAGCAGCACGTTCTTCAGCTACGGTAGTGCCTTCTTCTGTTCTTGTTCCGTATTCTTCTATGCCCTCAGGATTGGGTTGTTTGGGTCTGTCGCAGGCCGTTAGAGTTATTGCTACCAGTGCGACAGCGAGCAGTGAAAATTTCATTGTTTAGTTTTCCTTAATATTTATTTAAATAAGTTGTAGAATTTACCAGTCTACTACTATAAACTGCCTGATGGCTCAAGTCTACAACTCTCTGGTTGCAACAAAAACGTTTATTGAATTCATAATGCAGAAAAAATATAGCAAAAACCATCATTTAGATGATGATCCTTGCTCATGGGGTCGCACTGTGCTTGACCTCCCTATCTTTTAATGTATTAGTTTAGTGGGGTCTTTACCGCCGGTAATGGGGTTTCCATTGCCATTGAGATTATGACCAGGAAGAACCGCTTTACCGCTATACTCGTCGTCTTCAATATCCTTTTTCATCAGCTATTGCAGCAGCCTTAACTTCTGCAGCTTCTTCAGCTTGCATTACGTTATCCATTTTAAATTTTTCTGGATCTGCAATTTCTGAAACAGGTCCTGCAGCAGCACGTTCTTCAGCTACGGTAGTGCCTTCTTCTGTTCTTGTTCCGTATTCTTCTATGCCCTCAGGATTGGGTTGTTTGGGTCTGTCGCAGGCCGTTAGAGTTATTGCTACCAGTGCGACAGCGAGCAGTGAAAATTTCATTGTTTAGTTTTCCTTAATATTTATTTAAATAAGTTGTAGAGTGTAGCATTTTACTATAGAAGTATCTGTTCAATCTAGGCATCACAGAAAATGTGTAAGTAATCAGTTGGTCTACCTATGTTACTTTTACGTAGAAAATGAACTTATGGCCTGACCTTATAATTTACCATTTATTTGGTTCATCAGGTTTGGGATCGTCAAGATCATCAAAATTTGGTTCAGAGTCCCGGGGAGCGTCGGCAGAGGGTGGCGGTTTGTCCATAGGATGACCATCAAGGCTTTTTTTACCTTCACATGCGGCAAGAGAGAAAAGTAATAGGGCAAAAGCGAATAATGAATATTTCATTATTTTAATTCCAATGTAATTCTTGATCGTTTGCAATATAACAGAAGTCACCGTGACTACCCAAATATTAGGGGCTAGATCGGTTTGGTCCATTGATTCTTATGCACATTACGCACTAGATAAAAAAAGCCGCCCCGAAGGACGGCTTATTAGTACCATTTCCCTAATATTTATTAAATGGACAGACTGAAATGAATTAGTTTCTAATCAGTTTCTAACTAGAGAAGGAGTTACCGCCTCTGTCAGAGCCTCATATTAAGGGAGCGCCAGTGTGGGTTTCCCCCCCCAGTAGCTATTCAGCAGGGGCTTCATGCCGATCTGACGCATCTGCACCTTCGTCTGCTCCTCCTGGGGGAGCGCTGTCACGTTTATCCCAAAGACTAGGAGGGTATTGTCCGGGCTTTCCTTCCCCGACATCCTTTGTTCTAAAAAGGTCACAGGCAGATAGTGATAGTGTTATTACGGCAGCGAGGAGCAGGTATCTCATTTTTTAATCTCCCATTTGGTTTATGACGAACAACAATTTATAGAGATATAACAAAATTACAAAAAAAGCACTTCGGCAATTCAAATAATTATAAGTCCAAATCCGGAAAGACATTTACATTAATATCAGAATTCCGGAATATTGTCTAGTCAAGCATAGTATTTGTCTAACCCAGCAAGCAAAGTTAGGGATAGGTAATATGTTCTAGATGGGGTTGCAGGTTAATATGGGTATTATGGCAAGTGCTGATAATCTTTATAAGATATTGTAAGTATTGTTTTTTCTGGAGAGTGTGCGTATAAAAACTAATGCTGATTTTCCATATTTTGGACAACAAATACCATATTATGGGCTAGGTGAGGGGTTGAATACGAAGTTCTAGGGGTGATCATTGACTATCGGATCATCTACGAGAGAACAGAAGATAAAACTGAGCTTGAGTATCAAGTCTCAGGTTATAGGCAGAATGTAATTGACATCCTGCGTCTTCCAAGTAAATTGTTCCATTGACACCTCGGCAAATAAGATACGTGCTTATAGTATTGTATTGTTCTAACAATCTAAATTAATGAGGCCCTAGCGTGTAGTAACCCCTTTTGATTAAGTTGATACTTACGCACCATGGGTAATCTTTAGGCCAGAATTTGTTGAGGAAGTTTTAAGAGAAATGGTTTGCTATGTAATCAGTTTACATAGTGGCGTTATGCACAGAGCACTTCGCAAAAAAGCCGTAGATTCTTTTTAGAAATGAGTTAGAATTTGCTTAAATTATTAGTTGGTATACTGAGTATTGTTTTTCTTGAGGCTAATAAGATTTATTTAGAGGATGAGAATGTTACAAGCTGGACAGACCGCGCCAGATTTAGATTTGCCTGATGCCGACATGGAGATGGTTAGTTTATCCAGTTTTAAGAGCAGGAAGAATCTTGTTCTTTATTTTTATTTAAAGGATGATACGCCTGGATGTACGACTCAGGCTTTGGAGCTTAGTGATTTAGAAGATAAGTTTACCAAGCTTGATACAGTGGTGTTAGGTGTCAGCCGTGATGACTGTTTGAGTCACGGTTCGTTTCGTGACAAACATGGTATTACCGTACGTTTATTATCCGATAGTGAAAGTGAGGCATGCAAGAAATATGACGTTTTACAGGAGAAAAAAGTAAATGGAGAAACTAAGTTCTGTGTTTTGCGCTCAACTTTTATTATTGACAAGCAAGGTGTATTACGACATGCGCTATATGGTGTGAGCGCGCATAACCACGCCACAGAAGTTTTAAGATTGATTAAGGAGGTAACCGGAGTTTCACCAACACATGATTTCGGCTGATGCCATGGTATTAGTCATTTGTACACATCTCAAATTTTAATCAACCTAATCCAGCAACTTATCGTTTTGTAGGTTAGCTTAAATTTCAGTAATAAAAATCAAGCTACTTTCCGCGCATGAATATTTTGTCAAGGTTGGCAAGACTGATCTCAAACCACGTTGGTCTGCCATGATTACATTGTTCGTAGCGTTCCGTTGCTTCCATCTCACGTAGCAGTGCGTTCATTTCCGATACGCTCAACATACGATTGGCGCGAACTGTATTATGGCAAGCCATGCTTGAGAGAAGTTCATTACGTCTGCTGGTCAATATCTGGCTAGCATCAAATTCACGTAGCTCACTTAGAAGGTCTCGCGCTAGTTTTACTACATCTGCATCCTTGAGCATGGCTGGCACTGCACGCACAGCCAGTGTAGTGGGGGAGAGAATGGCGATTTCAAATCCCAATTCGCTTAAAATTTCCTTATTTTCTTCTGCTGTGGCGACATCTAACCCATCTCCCTGAAACGTTACAGGAATAAGCAGTGGTTGCATAGAGAGCGTATGATTATCAAATGCCGATTTAAGTTTTTCATATACCACGCGCTCATGAGCCGCGTGCATATCGACAATGATCAAGCCTTGATTATTCTGTGCTAGGATGTATATACCCATAAGTTGTCCTAAGGCGAATCCCAACGGTGGAATTTCTTCTTGTGCTGGTTCAATGTTCGTAGCTGTTGTAGGTGTATTCTGTGATATAACTCTTTCGCCAAACAAGTTTTGATAGAAAAATGGAGATTGAGTCTCCCTTCTAAGTGGTATGGTGTTTTGCCCCAAATAGGCAGGGGAAGATGTAATCGTTTCTTTTATATTTGTCCTCGAATTATTCGCTGCTGATTCCTGATGTGGTGATGCTAATGACTTGTCGATTGTGTGAAAAATGAACTGATGTAACGCGCGTGAATCGCGAAATCGTATCTCAGTTTTGGCAGGGTGCACATTTACGTCCAATCCATCTGGATTCATTTCGAGAAATAGCACATAAGCTGGATGCCGGTCTAGATGTAGCACATCACGATAGGCTTCACGAAGAGCATGAGTGATCAGTTTATCGCGTACAAAACGACCGTTGACAAAGAAATACTGGGCGTCCCGAGAAGACTTTGAATAGGTGGGTAACGCCGTAGTGCCATATAGGTGCAAATCTGCTGCTTGTTCGTCAAGAAGCACTGAATTCTGCCTAAATTCCTTTCCTAATATTTCCGTAATGCGCTGCGTTGTATCCGTCGATCGTAAATGAATGCGTGTTTTTCCATTATGTTGCAGCGTAAAGCTAATATCAGCACGCGATAACGCAATGCGTCTGAATGTCTCCTCACAATGGGCAAACTCTGTGGCTTCAGTTTTCAGGAATTTGCGCCGAGCAGGAGTGTTGAAGTAGAGGTCATGTACTTCAACTGTGACACCAGCGACAAGCGATGTGGGTTCTGGCAGCGAGAGGTGCCCTCCTTTAACCCGTATTTGCCAAGCGTGTTTTTCCCCTAATCTACGACTTGCCAATACTAAGTGCGAAACTGCTGCAATGCTTGCTAGTGCTTCACCGCGAAATCCCAAGCTAGCAACTTTCTGCAAATCTTCTAGCGTGTGAATCTTGCTGGTAGCATGGGGGGTCAGGGCAAGAGGTAAATCATCCTTGGAAATACCGGCGCCATTATCAGCTACTCGGATCAATTTAATTCCACCTTGGGCAAGTTGTATATTGATTTCAACAGCACCTGCATCCACGCTGTTCTCTAATATTTCTTTAAGGGCTGAAGCTGGACGCTCCACTACCTCACCAGCGGCAATTTGGTTGATAACCAGGTCAGGTAAGAGATTGATCACGATTCTAAAGAGTAAATAAAAACGTGCTTGTAATTATACAGTCCCGAATTGCACTGTGCTGTACACAGTTATGATTAGTAAGAAGACCGAAAGTGGTTCAGATTCCATTTGAGGTATTTATTGTCACTGCTACGATTTTTTATCCATGGCTTTCTTAACAGTGGCATGGTCAAGGTGGGGAGCAAACATTCCAATGAAGTCGAGCTCATAACTGCGTAGATAACTGTTTCGACTGATGCCAATTCGTGTAGTGCTTGGCTCGAACAGATGACTGGCATCCATGGACCTTAGGTGTTTATCCCGCTTGGGATCAAACGCCATTTTTGCCACGATACCAATACCTAGCCTTAGTTCTACGTAAGTCTTAATTACATCAGCATCAATAGCAGCAAGTACTACATTTGGAGCTAATCCTTTGGCTTCAAATGCATGATTAATTTTTGAGCGGCCAGTGAATGCAAAATCGTAGGTGATGATAGGATATCTTGCGATAGCTTCAAGTGTAAGTTTACTGAGTTTAAGTAGTGGATGCCCAGGAGGGGTGATGATGCAACGGTTCCACTGATAGCATGGCAGCATTACTAGTTCATGAAATAACTCGATGGCTTCGGTGGCAATGGCGATATCTGCTTCCCCCGAAGTGACTAATTCTGATATTTGGATTGGGTTACCTTGGCGCAGGATCAAGTTTACCTTAGGATAGCGAGCGGTAAAGCGCCTGATTGTAGGAGGCAGCACATACCGCGCCTGGGTATGAGTAGTAGCAATAGTTAAAGATCCACTGTTTATGTTAGTGAATTCTTGACCCACCCGCTTCAGGTTTTTCGCCTCTCTGAGTATTCTTTCAGCAATTTCAAGTGTTGCCTGTCCTGGCGGCGTAATTTTAACCACGCGCTTGCCATTACGTACAAAAATATCTATCCCAAGTTCGTCTTCTAATAGTTGAATCTGCTTGCTGATCCCTGGTTGCGAGGTATGTAGATTTTTAGCGGCTTTAGACAAATTGAGGCCCTGATTCGCCACCTCACACAAATAACGTAATTGTTGTAACTTCATAGTTTTTATTCCCATTCTAGATATAATTAATAATTATAACAATCTAATATAATATTATTTCATAATATATGCATTTATTGTTAATATTCTGCCTTCGAAATACAGGGTAAACAAGACAAACAGTATGGAATGGGGGTATACCTTATCTGGCTTATTAGTCGGATTTATTGTCGGGCTCACTGGCGTAGGTGGTGGTTCGCTGATGACGCCGTTATTGATATTGGGGTTTGGTGTTTCCCCAGCTACTGCCGTAGGGACTGACTTGCTGTATGCTGCGTTGACGAAAGCTGGCGGAGTGTGGGTGCACGGTCGTCGTGGTACAGTAGACTGGAAACTGGTAGGGCGACTGGCATTAGGTAGCCTACCTGCTGCTTTGGTTACTGTGCTGGGGTTGAATACGCTAGGGGTAGAAAGTCAAAATTTTTCGGGCTTAATTACTAGCACGCTAGGAGTTGCGTTGATCCTGACTGCGCTGGCTTTACTGTTTCGCCAGCAATTAGCACATTTGGGGCGTTCCCGCCTGGGTTTTTTGGTAGCATGGCGCGATCGCCACATAGTTGTGGCAACGATAGGAACAGGTGTCGTTTTAGGTGCCTTAGTAACCATTACATCTGTTGGTGCTGGAGCATTGGGTATGGTGGCACTTATTTTTCTGTATCCACGTTCTCCTGCCGTGACTTTAGTGGGGAGCGATATAGCACATGCGGTTCCGCTTACTTTGATAGCAGGAATGGGGCATGCCTATCTAGGGACGGTGAATTTTGGATTACTTGGCAGCTTGCTATTGGGGTCTCTACCAGGGATATACTTGGGCAGCCATATAGGCGGACAGATACCAGAACGAATATTGCGATCAGCATTGGCAACTATTCTTGTTGTTATTGGCGGAAGATTAATATGGTAATAAATTGTGGAGGAATCAAATGGATGATTTAATTAATCTTGCTAGCGACGAAGAAATAAACTTGTTCGATAAGGCGCTACAGGATTATCAGGGCCAGAGCATGGATGCTGATCGTTTTACTGCTGCTCGCTTGCAAATGGGAATTTACGGCCAGCGTCAGGAAGGGGTGAATATGGTACGTATCAAGCTCCCGGGAGGCCGTTTGAGTGCGCCACAATTAACGGCGATAGCCGATATGTTGGAAAAATATGCACGCCACGATGTTGTACACATTACTACTCGTCAGGATATCCAGATGCATTATGTTCCGCTCGAGAACACGCCTGATGTGCTGCGCCATTTAGCTACAGCCGGATTGACGACACGTGAAGCTTGCGGTAACACCATACGTAATGTTACTGCATGCTCTCTGTCTGGTGTCTGTCCACGACAACATGTTGATATCAATCGACATCTCGATGGTGCAGTCCAGCACTTCTTGCGTAATCCACTAACTCAGCAATTGCCCCGCAAATTCAAAATCAGCTTCTCAGCCTGTGAGTCTGATTGTGCCCAGGGAATGATGCATGATTTGGGCATTATTGCGGTGCGTAATGGCACGCGCTTCGGCTTTAAAGTTTTGGCCGGCGGGGGTCTCGGACATAAGCCGCATGAAGCCATCGTTGTTGAAGAGTTTATTGAAGAAAAAGACTTGTTGTTAGTAATGGAAGCAATTATTTCATTGCATAATCGATATTCTGACCGTATTAAACGTGCTAAAGCACGGATAAAATTCTTAGTTGATAAGTTTGGTCCAGAAGGATTTATCGAAAAATATCATGAAGAATTAGTACGTACCAAAGCAGCACTAGCGAAACAGGAATATCCCAAAGGTGAATGGAGCGATGGTGTTGATAGCGAGGTTCCCGGGATCGGTGCACCGCGCCGTTTATTCGAGCAGAAACAGCATGGTTTTTACGTTTTTCCAATCAGTGTACCAATGGGTAATTTGAATGCGGTACAACTACGAGGCCTCGCTAGCATTATTGGAGCTTACGAGTTGAATGAAATTCGTACAACCCAGGATCAGAATATGATCCTGACAAATGTGGAAAAAGCTAAAATCAATCATCTACGTAATGCTATATCAGCATTAGATTTAGGTGAACCGCAAGCAGGCGATGATGTAGTGGTATGCCCCGGTACCTCAACTTGCCGTTTAGGAATAACTTCAAGCACGGTCCTCGGGCCAAGATTAAGTGGTGGCAAGCATGATTTAAAAATTCGTGTTTCGGGATGCCATAATGGTTGTGCCCAGCCGGAAACTGGCGATATTGGTATTTTCGGCGAAGGCAAGCGTATGCATGGTAAATTGGTGCCGCACTATCAGATGTATCTCGGTGGAAACGGCATGGCACGCGGGGCATTAGCAATCAAGGGCCCATCGGTTCCTGCTGCACGCATTGAGGAGGCAGTGGAGCAGGTAAAAATAGCCTACACATCAAACAGTGAGGCCGGTGAAACATTTTTTTCCTGGGTACGGCGAGTTGGTAAAGACTATTTCATCGAGTTGCTAACAAGTGTGACTGAAGTTAAGCCGGAAGAGCTAGCACTGGTTTTGCGTGATCACGGAAAGGATAGTGATTTTAAGGTCCTGCAACTAGGTGGAGGTGAATGTGCGGGAGTTAGTCAGGTAAAGATTGGTTCAAGCTTTTTTGAGGCGGCACATGAGCGAGACTATCGGGATGCGCTTAAATTTCAGCGTAAATTCAAAGATTCTATTAGATGTGCCGAGGAGATCGCCCGTACAATTAGCCAGGGCGTGACAGAGTTGCTTGGCGGTCAGAAGCGGGACAGCTTGAAGGAGCAGGCAGAAGAGCTCCGCCGCGTATTGCCCATCAAACCGTATCTATCCGCACAGTTAATCAAGTTTGCAGAGTGCTTCATATGTCCTATTGAGGAGCTAAATGATGCCTTGCTAACTGAATGGTTTTTAGAGCTCGATGGGTGGACATTGGAAGTTGCAGAGTTCTGTCAAGGCTTTGATCATCAACTTGATTTGGCAAGCGCACTACCTCAGACAGCTTCATCTAGTCCGTTGCCGTTTCAGAAGACTCGGTAGCCAGCTAATGTAGGACGATAAGTCTTAATAAACTTTAAGTCTAGGGCCATATGAGTTTAAATCACATGATCACCGAAGTGAAAACACTGTTGGCTTCAGTGCATGAGGAATATGCTCCAGTTGTTTTTGCAAATAGTTTTGGTGCAGAAGACATGGTGTTGACCGATTTAATTGGGCAACATTTCCCCAGTATAGACATGTTTTCTCTAGATACTGGTCGTCTGCCGGAAGAAACTTATAGTCTAATGAAAGAAGTAGAGGATCGCTACCACATACACATTCAGTTGTATTTTCCCGAGTCTGCTGCAGTGGAAAAGTATGTTGCACAAAATGGACCTAATGGATTTTATGACAGTATAGATTCTCGTAAGGCATGTTGTCATATGCGCAAAGTTGAGCCACTGAAACGTGCTTTGAGCGGTAAGTGCGCATGGATAACGGGATTACGACATGACCAGGCGCCGACTAGAAAGGATTTAGTAGAATCAGAGTTTGATATTGATAATGGCTTGCAAAAAGTTAGCCCACTATTAAATTGGAGCCTGCCTGACGTATGGGCGTATCTTAAAGAATTCAATGTGCCGTACAACGCGTTGCATGACAAGGGCTATACCAGCATTGGCTGCGCACCATGTACTCGCGCCATTACCCCTGGTGAGGATGTTCGTGCTGGGCGCTGGTGGTGGGAGAATCCAGAAACTAAGGAGTGTGGGCTGCATCTTAAAAACCGTGGGTAGCGTAAAATAATTCGGTAATTTGAGAGGATTGGCCAATGGATATAATAATGAGTGATATGCAAGATTTTGTTACCCCTGTTCCAGGTATTATGATGAAGAATGAACCAATAGTTATTAAACGCCACACTGTAGGGCAGTTAAGTCATTTAGATGCTTTAGAGAGTGAATCGGTTCATATTCTGCGTGAAGTAGCGGCAGAATGTGCCAATCCTGCATTACTGTTTTCTGGTGGCAAGGATTCTATCGTGTTACTGAGGCTAGCAGAAAAAGCGTTCCGTCCAGGGCGCTTTCCGTTTCCGTTGATGCATATTGATACTGGCCATAATTTTCCCGAAGTGATCGAGTTCCGTGATCATCGGGCTAAACAATTGGACGAGCGCCTAATTGTACGCAGCATGGAAGACTCTATTCAGCAGGGTAGAGTGGTGCTGCGTTCAAAGAATCAGGGCCGCAATGCATTTCAGTCAGTGACGCTACTGGACGCGATTGCGGAACTTCATCTTGATGCTTGTATCGGTGGCGCACGTCGCGATGAGGAAAAAGCTCGAGCAAAGGAGCGTATATTTTCTTTCCGTGATGAATTTGGTCAGTGGGATCCAAAGAACCAGCGCCCAGAGTTATGGGATATCTACAATACGAGAGTACATGCGGGAGAAAACATTCGTGTGTTCCCGATCAGCAACTGGACCGAGCTTGATGTCTGGGAATATATTGCGCGAGAGCAATTGGAGGTACCACATATTTATTTTGCTCACAAACGCGACGTGATTCGGCGTGATAATGGTTTACTACCTGTGTCTTATCTGGTTCAACCTAAAGGAAGCGAACAACCTGAGAATCTTATGGTTCGTTTTCGTACGGTTGGAGATATGAGTTGTACCTGCCCGGTAGAATCTGAGGCAGTTAGTGTTGAGGAAATTATTGCAGAAACAGCGATTACGCATATCACCGAACGTGGCGCTACTCGCATGGATGACCAAACCTCGGATGCGTCCATGGAGCTGCGCAAGAAAGAAGGATATTTCTGAGGTGACAATTAGTAATCGAAGGATAGAGGAAGTTTTTGTAGCGAACCAAGTTTCTTGATGGACAACAAATGGCAGGAATTGAAAAAATTTCGTTTATGCACACTGAGCTATTACGTTTCATCACTGCCGGTAGCGTAGATGATGGCAAGAGTACCCTAATAGGGCGTTTGTTACACGACTCAAAATCTATTTTTGAAGATCAGTTGAGTGCAATTACGAACACTTCGCACAAGCGTGGGATGAGGGACGTTGATCTATCGTTACTCACCGACGGTTTACAGGCTGAACGTGAGCAAGGTATCACTATCGATGTAGCTTATCGTTATTTTGCTACCCCCAAGCGAAAATTCATTATTGCAGATACACCAGGTCATGAACAATATACCCGCAATATGGTAACTGGCGCTTCTACTGCCAATCTTGCCATCATCCTGATTGATGCTCGCAAGGGTGTGCTTACCCAATCACGTCGTCATGCCTATTTGGCAAGCTTGATGGGTATTCCTCATTTAGTTGTAGCTATCAATAAAATGGACCTTGTGGATTATTCCTGTGAAGTGCTTGAACGGATTCGCCAGGACTTTACCTCTTTTGCCGATGGACTCAAACTGAAAAATATTTCATATATACCCATGTCTGCCTTGAATGGAGATATGGTAGTGGAACGTGGGGATAAACTTCCTTGGTATAAAGGTGTGACACTAATGGATTTACTAGAGAATATACCCATTGACCATGATATCAATCTTGAGGATTTTCGTTTCCCGGTACAATTGGTTTGTCGTCCACAAACTGAGGAGTTGCATGACTTTCGTGGCTATATGGGACGTATTGAATCGGGGTACATAAGTGTTGGTGATGCGGTCACAGTTCTTCCATCCGGATTAACCTCGCGCATCAAGGAGATTGTTACTTACGATGACTTTCTCAGTCATGCAGTTGCGCCGCAGTCGGTGACGCTGACTATAGAAGATCATTTGGATATTTCTCGTGGTGATATGCTGGCAAAAACTGGTGAAGTGCCACGGATTGTGAAGGAATTTGAGGCAATGCTATGTTGGTTATCGGAACAAGCCCTCGATCCGGAACGCAAGTATCTTATCAAACATTCCACCCGAATCGTTAAAACACTGGTGCGTCAGATAAGTTACCGTGTAGATGTCAATACGCTAAACCACGAGACAGTAGATACCTTGAAAATGAATGATATCGGGCGAGTGAAGCTGAATGTACAGCAGCCTTTAGTGTGTGACGATTATCAGCGTAACCACGCTACGGGAAGTTTTATTGTTATTGATGAAGCTAGCAATAATACCGTTGCCGCAGGAATGATCTGTCCAATTAACGATTGATTTAACGTTTCTTGATGTAACTGTTGGAAGCTATAAATCACAGAGTGCCAAACCGATTGCGTGCTCATACCTTTTTTATCTTTATCATATTCATAATACCAATTAACTTATTATGAAAAGTTTAGAACCGGTGCTACATTCTTTATCAGGAACAACAACAGTTTCTCCTGTTCTTGGATTTGATATGACCGTCGCGGATTTGTATTGTCGCGATGGTCTTCTAAAGCTAGATCAAGCTTTTCTTGGTTTTCTACATGAAGGAGAACCTGGACTACGCGTTCGTCTTGATCATGCCCGCGTTCATCCCGATAGTCTGAATTACAAGGATGAATCTAGTTTGTTGATAGAGATTGCTTCTTGGATGGATGATTTTATTTCTAAATTATTCTGCATTGAAACTGAAGTTCATGCCCTCGCTTTTCGTCATCATGAACTTGCTCCACTTTATTCCTGCAAACGGCAATTCGTACAGCGTCGAGCGAGGAATAAGGTGAGCGAGGAAGATGTGTCTACGGTCGATGGTGTCGCTCTGGAAGAAAAGCTAACGATCGAATTTAAAGAGCCCTTTTCTGAACTTGTTTTTGCAACAAAAGTAACCGAGTGGTTGAAGGAAGAAACAAAAAATGAGGAGCGTCTTAAGGTAGCGCTGCTCTATGCAGCGTGGGCACTGAAAACACCAGCAGGACGAAAGCGTAACCAAGACGGCGTGTTATTCAAATCTCCCCCCAAACTTGATTATTTACATCTGGTGCCAACAGTTACCGATAATACTAGAGGATATGCCATTCATCGTCTTCATCACCTGCGCCGACGGGAAGGTTTTGCAGTTACCGATCCAGGCACCGATCTTGTTGGTGCTCTAGATGAGGCAAACTACTGCATTTGGTGTCACGAGCAAGGAAAGGATTCTTGCTCAAAAGGACTTAAGGAAAAACCAAGGTCACCAGAGGAACCTCAAACTTTTAAAAAAAGCCAATTTGGAGTCTTACTTGCTGGTTGTCCGTTGGAAGAACGCATTTCGGAGTTTCACAAGCTAAAGACTCAAGGGATTGCTATTGGAAGTCTGGCTATGATTGTGTTGGACAATCCTATGTGCGCTGGGACTGGCCATCGTATTTGCAATGACTGCATGAAGTCATGCATTTACCAGAAACAGGAACCAGTAAACATTCCCGAGGCTGAAACACGGACTCTTAAGGATATACTCGAGTTGCCATGGGGTTTTGAAATATACAGTCTTCTCACTCGCTGGAATCCGCTCGATCTAAATCGTCCTGTACCGAAGCCACCGTCAGGTCGTAAAGTGTTAGTAGTCGGGATGGGACCAGCAGGATACACTTTAGCTCATCACTTGATGAACGATGGTCACACGGTGATGGGCATAGACGGACTCAAGATCGAGTCTTTGCCATCAGATATTTCGGGCATCAGTCAACAGGGTGGGCGTGTGCCTTTCAGAGCTATCCGAGATGCGAGCGAACTCGATGAAAATTTGAATGAGCGTATGCCAGCTGGTTTTGGTGGTGTTGCTGAATACGGAATAACCGTTCGCTGGAACAAAAATTTTCTTAAGCTAATTCGGTTATTGCTGGAACGAAGAGCAGAATTCGCCCTTTTCGGTGGTGTTCGTTTTGGAGGCACAATTACAGCTGATGATGCGTTTGCTATGGGATTTGATCACGTAGCACTTGCTGCGGGCACGGGGCGCCCCACTATGCTTGATTTGCCTAATGGCCTAGCTCGAGGTGTCCGCGCTGCATCTGATTTTCTGATGGCTTTGCAATTATCTGGTGCGGCTCAAATTAATTCTGTGGCTAATCTGCAGCTACGCCTGCCTATCGTGGTAATTGGCGGTGGCCTGACGGCTATCGATACAGCAACTGAATCACTTGCCTATTACCCAGTGCAGGTAGAGAAATTTCTCCGTCGTTATGAAGTTCTTTCTGCCGTACAAGGAGAAGAGGTTATTCGTGGATCGTGGGACGAAGAAGAGCGGGAAATCGCAGAAGAATTTCTTAGCCATGCTCGTGCCATTCGTGAGGAGCGTGAGATGGCGGCGCGCGAAGGGCGCATACCACGTGTATTGGAGTTACTTCAATCCTGGGGAGGCGTTACTATAGCTTATCGAAAAAGATTAATAGACAGCCCCTCCTATACGCTCAATCATGAAGAAGTCAAAAAGGCATTGGAAGAGGGCATCTCATTTGCTGAAGGCCTTACACCTGAACTGATAGAAATTGATCAACGGGAACATACTCGGTCTGTGCGATTCGCAATACAAATGTTAGACGAAACAGGTTCGTGGAAAAAAACAGGGGAAACTGAGTTGCCGGCTCGCGCTGTTCTAGTTGCAGCAGGTATTCAGCCCAATACGGTACTTGCGAGAGAAGATGAGAAAAATTTTAAACTGAATGGACGTTATTTTGCCGCATGTGATGAAGATGGAAACCCAGTTAATCCGATATATGGAAATCCCAAACCAGAAATTCCCGCGGTACTTTTAAGCCGCTGTGAGGATGGGCGTTTCATTAGCTTTTTCGGTGACCTTCATCCATCATATTCCGGAAATGTGGTAAAGGCGATGTCTAGTGCTAAGCAAGGCTATCCAGTGGTAAGTCGGGTACTTGATCAAATATCTCCTGCATCAACAAAGCTCGACTCAGAATTCTTCTCGGAGATTAACGGACGGTTACGACCTACAGTACATAAAGTGGAAAGACTTACCCAGACTATTATCGAACTAGTGATACATGCACCTATGGCTGCAGAGCGTTTTCAGCCTGGTCAGTTTTATCGCTTTCAGAATTTTGCAACACTTGCTACTGATGTTGGTGACACAAAATTGGCAATGGAAGGGATTGCCTTGACTGGTGCTTCGGTTGATGTCTCCCGTGGTCTAGTGTCGCTAATTGCGCTAGAAATGGGCGGGTCGGCAGATTTATGTGCCATGCTTAACCCTGGCGACCCGGTAGTATTGATGGGACCAACGGGTACACCCACCGAGATTCCGTCGGGTGAAATTGTGGTGCTGGTGGGGGGCGGTTTAGGTAATGCAGTATTATTTTCCATAGGCACAGCGGCGCGAGCGGCGGGATCAAAGGTCTTATATTTTGCTGGATACAAAAAAGTAATTGACCGTTACAAAGTAGCAGAAATTGAAGCTGCAGCAGATGCAGTGGTATGGTGCTGTGATGAATCTCCAGGTTTCAAGCCCACCCGATTGAGTGACCTAAGTTATGTCGGTAACATTGTGCAAGCAATGGTCGCTTATGGAAGTGGTGCATTAGGTGCTCAGCCGATTCCATTAGTGGAGGCTGACCGGATAATTGCTATCGGCTCTGACGGTATGATGGCGGCAGTGGGTCTTGCTCGACGTAACCAGCTCCAGCCTTATTTAAAGGCAGACCACTTTGCTATTGGTTCCATCAATTCACCAATGCAGTGCATGATGAAAGAAATCTGTGCCCAGTGTCTGCAACCTCACAAGGATCCGGATACAGGAGAAATTACGTACGTGTTTTCTTGTTACAATCAGGATCAACCTCTTGATCGGGTGGATTTTAGTGGACTGGCATCACGTTTGCGCCAGAACAGTGCCCAGGAAAAACTTACCACCCAATGGATTAGTCAGTGCTTAAAGGAATCCGACCAAATCAAAGCCTAAGGGCATAAAGGTTAGATTGTCTTTCTCATTTTGGGCAACGTATCATACCCAAGTTTATCTATAATCCAATATTCTTTGTGAATAAGAAAGTATTGGTAGTTATTGCAGGCTTTATATAGGTTATTTTTATAAATTTATAAAAATATCCATAAGGGAGATCGTCAATGTACATAGGAATACCCGCGGAGATCTATGAGGGAGAAACCCGCGTGGCAGCTACGCCAGAGACAGTTAAAAAATTTACGACCAAGGGATTTCATGTCGTTCTAGTTCAGTCCGGAGCAGGCGCTGGAGCGAGCATATCTGATGAGGCTTTCAAGGAAGTTGGTGCAACTATTGTAAATAATGCAGCAGAACTTTATAGCCAGTCTCAAATCGTACTTAAGGTACATGCCCCAGAATCTTCCGAACTGACGATGATGCGCAAGGACGCAGTTTTGCTTGGTCTATTGTCTCCGCACCGAGCTGATGGCATTAATGTTCTTGCTAAGCATGGTTTAACTGCATTTGCTATGGAGAAACTTCCTCGTATTTCTCGTGCCCAAAGTATGGATGTGCTTTCCTCACAGGCCAATATTGCTGGTTACAAGGCGGTATTGGTAGCGGCAAACCTTTATCAGAAATTTTTCCCTATGCTGATGACTGCCGCAGGAACCGTGAAAGCTGCACGCGTATTGGTGTTAGGAGCAGGGGTGGCAGGCTTGCAAGCTATCGCTACAGCCAAACGTTTGGGGGCAGTAATCGAAGCATTTGACGTGCGTCCTGTAGCGAAAGAACAAGTAGAAAGTCTTGGTGCCAAATTCGTTGAGGTTCCTTTAAGTAATGAGGAAAAGGCCCAAGCAGAAACTGCTGGTGGTTATGCGCGTGAAATGTCTGATGACTATAAGTGCCGTCAAGGAGAATTAGTACACCAGCGTGCCATAGCGGCAGATATCATCATAACTACTGCACTTATCCCGGGCCGCCCAGCACCAATTCTAATCAATGAGGAAACTGTGCGAGCCATGAAACCAGGATCAGTGATTGTGGACATGGCGGTAGAGGCTGGTGGTAACTGTCCTCTATCGGAGCTTAACAAGACTGTAGTCAAGCATGGTGTACATCTCATAGGTATAGCCAACCTACCAGGATTAGTAGCAGCTGATTCTAGTGCTCTGTATGCGCGTAATTTAATGAACTTTCTTAACCTAATGTTCGATGCGGATAGTGGCGGATTCAAACTTAACCGTGAAGACGAGATTATTGCGGGAACCTTAGTTTGCATAGACGGGGAAGCAGTTTCAAGTGTATAGCAAACAAATTATGAGCCAAATTTTTCAAGTATTTAGGAGAAGCTACCATGATTGGAGAAGTTGACTCAACCATTATCAATATTACGGTATTCGTGTTAGCGATATTTGTTGGTTATCACGTAGTATGGAATGTGACCCCGGCCTTGCATACGCCATTGATGTCAGTAACGAATGCAATTTCTGGCATTATTTTAGTGGGAGCCATGTTGGCTGCAGGCTCGGCCGAATCAGACTGGGGTGTTTGGTTGGGAGCAGTTGCAGTGACGCTAGCTGCAATCAACGTATTTGGCGGATTCCTCGTTACTCAGCGTATGCTGGAAATGTTCAGAAAAAAAGATAAGAAAGGAAACGCGTAAATGTCGGCAAATTTAGTTGCGCTAGCATACCTTATTGCGTCGGTTTTCTTCATTCTGGCACTGAAGGGTTTAAGCTCGCCGATATCTGCCCGTCGGGGTAATCTGTTCGGCATGGTGGGGATGACTATCGCCGTCATCGCTACTCTTACAGTCACCAAGAACTGGGCACTGATACTCGTCTGTATCGCAATGGGTGGCATCATTGGCGCAGTCGTAGCGAGGCGAGTACAAATGACAGCGATGCCAGAATTGGTTGCATTTATGCACTCGCTGGTAGGTTTGGCGGCAGTATTTATCGCAATAACCGCAGTCAACAACCCAGTTTCATTTGGTTTGCCTGCAATGTTGACGATGGGCAGTAAACTAGAACTGTTTCTTGGTACATTCATCGGCGCCATGACCTGGTCAGGTTCGGTGATTGCATTCTTAAAACTGTCCGGCCGCATGAGTGGTGCGCCCATCACCTTTAGTGGGCAGCACATGTTCAACCTAATTTTAGCTCTTGTGATGGTTGGTTTTGGTTTGTGGTTCTTCTTCAGCGAAGCTACCAATTGGACAGCCTTTGCCTCTATGACTGTAATCGCCTTTGTACTAGGCTTCCTCATCATTATTCCTATCGGTGGAGCGGATATGCCGGTGGTGATCTCGATGCTCAACTCGTATTCCGGGTGGGCGGCAGCAGGCATTGGTTTTTCGCTTGGTAACCCTATGCTTATTATTGCTGGCTCTCTAGTTGGAAGCTCCGGTGCGATTCTGTCTTATATTATGTGCAAGGCCATGAACCGGTCATTTCTTTCCGTCATACTTGGCGGCTTCGGCAGCGAAGGCGGAACAATAGCTGCTAGCGATGGAACACAAAAAAACTACCGCAGCGGTAGCTCAGATGATGCAGCATTCCTGGTGGGTAATGCAGACAGCGTGATCATTGTTCCCGGCTATGGCCTGGCAGTGGCGCGAGCACAACATTCCGTCAAGGAACTTGCAGAAAAGTTGCATGAAAAAGGCATCAATGTACGATTTGCTGTTCATCCAGTTGCAGGGCGCATGCCAGGTCACATGAACGTACTATTGGCAGAAGCAGAGATACCCTATGAGCAAGTACTAGAACTGGGCGAAATTAACAGTGATTTTTCTAACACTGATGTGGTATTGGTATTAGGTGCAAACGACGTGGTCAATCCTGCTGCATATATTGCTGGTAGTCCTATTTACGGTATGCCAATCCTAGATGTCCACAAGTCGCGCACTGTGATGGTAGTGAAACGCAGCATGGCTGCGGGGTATGCTGGTCTCGACAACGATTTATTCTATATGGATAAAACTATGATGGTGTTTGGTGATGCCAAGAAAGTTGTCGAGAATATGGTTAAGGCATTGTAATGATATTTTTAACAACACCTTGATGAGTATTTACCTAACGTAGAGTGGTTCACATACGTTATATTCTGATTCTGACTATCAAGTTCTCAGCAGCTAGTGTGGTATTGAATGTGATTTTTACAAGTGATTAATGTCTTTTTTTAAGTGCATTGTTGTTGGATTGTTTTCCGTAATAGTTTTCTGCCCACTTTCGATGACTATAAGGCTGACCTAATCCTCCATCATATTCTTCTTCCCCCTCACTAGATGCGTTATGCTTCCCAATTCGGTTACCTACTTCTGTGATAATAGATAAGAACATTTTAAGCATGATTAATCTTCTCTCTTAAATAAGAAACATTATTCTCTGTAGGTGCTATTTTTAATTGTTATACCCAGCATGCTATACAAATAGGTAAATAGATTCTGTTAATAAAGTCCCAAAATTTGTAATTAATCAGAATTCATTGGCAGAACACACTTAGTGTGTTCTGAAGGCCCAATCAGAAATACACTAGAAAGTACTCTTATTCTATTGAAAACAATACTTATCGGTATGGGACTATTATAGGTATTTTATGGTGTGTACGAGTGTGGTGAGAACACCAATACTAGCTTTTCACCAATTAGCTTTTCTCAGTACTAACTCTTGAGATACTTAAAAACGGAAGTTATATTGCACGTAGAAAAGATCTGGGTTAATGCCGGGTCTTGTCGCTTTCATAAAGCCGCCAGCCCACATTTTTGAATACCCAACCAGAACATCCTGATGCCGGTCAACGTGAACATTGAAACGAAAATCAATTTCATCGCCTACATGGCTTCCTGATAAGCCGGTTGCATCCCGAAGGGTAGCTGCTCCCCCTACATTGTATAAAAAGTCTGTTTTACTCGCTAGGTAGTATCGATGGTATTGTGAAAGGAAAGTAAGCCAGCGTTGTGGATGAAAACTAAATTGGGCGTTAAAGTCGTGGATATTTTGTCGTCCTACTCGGTCTAACCAGCCCAGGTAATAATTTCCAAAGGGAAAGAGGTGGTTAAACGTATTACGAGTGCCGCCCACGCCCAAATTATCATCTCCAGAGGCGTAGTCGTAGCGTAACCAAAACTGGGGATTAAATGGAAGCGGGATACGATACCCCCCACCCACAGCAACCGCACCAGCAGAAATATCCTGATTGGAATGCGTACCAAACTGGTACATTCCTTCTAATTCATATAAAAAACGTTCATAAGTCCCAATGTAGCGGCTACCTATGGTATGTATAAAAGCATCTCCCAGTAGCCCAGCTTGACCTCTCGCTTTGTTATTGTGGTTATTTAGGCCCATATAATAGAGGTCAAAAGCATCCCCCTTCTTTGGTTTATAGGTTCCCCATAAACCATAGAAATCACGCTTTTTATCCCAGTTATCAAATTCGTTTACTTCAGTTATCTGCGGGCGAACCCAAAAAGTACTCACATCAAATTTTGGCGTGTTCCAGAAGACTTTTACACCTTGGAAAGTACGCCGGGTGTTGACCCAATCCAGTGAGGAAACGAGCCTTTGGGAACCGAGAGTCAACTCTTGTCTGCCGACACGGACGTATGCTTTACCGCCTTGAGCTTCTGCTAATTTTATGTCCGCAAATATACTGAGCATGTCAGTGTGGTTTCTATCAATACCAAGCGGTGCCAGTTCTTGACCCCACTGGCGTGCATCCAAGAATTCAGCGAAGAGTCGAACCTTGTCTTGGTACCAAAAGTCAGCGTGAAATCTCGTGCGCGCCAAGTGAAAAGAATTGTCTTTACCGGCGGCATTGAGCCCTCTATCCGTTTCATTCACATATCGATACCAGAACTGGCCACCAAAAGATAACAGGAAATCGTCTCCTATATGAATCCGCTTGACGGGGTCAAAGAAGTCTTTTTCATGATCCGGATTTTCCAGATAATTGAAATTTATATCCGCCGCAGGAGTAGTTTGCAGGGCAAACGGAGCGTACGGACTAACGGGCTTCGTTTCACGTTCTTTTCCGGTAGCAAAATCCCATAGGGAATACTGTCCTGGATATTCCGTTGCTCCTTTTCCTGGTGGCACCACAAATCCCCCTGGACGCGGCCCTTTCGTGTGTGGCGGTTCTTTTGTCCAATCAAACTTACTTGCAGGTATAGTATCTATATCTGAAGTTGTAATTTTAGTTACTGCGGAACTTACATCATCTAATAATGTATTTGTAGTTCCTGCTACCTTAATTACGGAGTCAGTGGAATTGTCAGCAAAAGTTGGGAATGCCAGTCCTAGGAACACGGCACCAAAGAGAGGTTTTAACAACCATCCAAATGTATCTGCCGTAGCATGTGTTCTTGTTGGAACAATAGTAGTTACAAACGGATAAGTCAGGTAATTGCGCCAATTCATAGGTATAGTTCTCCAGTGGGTCAATAGCTTGTTAAGACGGGAGATTGCTTAACGCTGGCTGCTGTGGTGTTTTCCTTCGGAGGGAAACAAAATTTGTACGCTATAGTACACATAAGTACGTTACCGTGCAAGAATGGAAAGAGCCGTGCGCACGGTAAAGAGTTTTATTTCCTTTACACGTTTATTTTTTCACCATGGTTGTTATAGTAATACGATACTGTACTGCCGTATAAGTTAAAGTTATATATGCTGCTATAGATATGAGTGTGCATCAACAATAAATGTATTTAAATAGCATACCACAAGCCTTTATTCAGTGTATGGTTATATTGAAATCTTTTCTATCATTGATCTAGATATAGTAACCAGAATTTGTACGCCACCATTCTCAAATTGCCAAACTAAAGATGCAAGGTCTGCTTCTTTCTCATAGACTGCCTAAAATGATCATGTTTCATCTTGATCTAGATCAAATTTTCGATTGATTATCGATATATTAAGAATGACCATTTCAAGATAGACAAGTGAACGACAGGCCTAGAGAGCTGAAATTTAATAAGAGATAAGCTCTTTCCATCTATAGAGGGCTATTTTTCGATACCAGCCTGTAATGTCTTAGATTGTCTACTGAATTCTGAACCAGAGTGCTCTTAACCGGAGCATGCTTTTCTTCTTATTTTTTGATCTTGTCCTGCTGAGACATAAAGACATTACTTGCGGCAATAAAGTTACGAAATTCATACTGCATTTTAGCTTGTAATTGTAAGTATCTACTGTCGAAAGATTGTTGTGCATTTCCATTTGGCGTGCCTTATATAGCAACTGATCCTGAGTTCGTTCATTGTATGGGGATGCAGAGACTGCCCTGGCAGCCTGGACAACATCGTGGACTTTTTGATCGAATTGGCTGAATAATTTAGCTACGTTATTGGCAGCATCTATGAAGCGACGTTGATGTAATTCTATTGCCTCAATGCCTGTTAGCGGTTGACCCATGGAGCGATAAAGAGGCGTAGGTAAACCACTTTCTGATGAAATTTCTTCTGGATTAGCGCTGGACACACTAATTCCAAGTGCCAGCATCACAAAACAAATTAATCGAATCAATGGGGTTTTTTTACTGTATGCCATAGGTAAATTTCCGTATATATTTATCTTCTGAACGAGTGTTGTACTAACTATACGTCATTTGTGGGAACTATATACTTTACACCGGAAAATATTGTGGTATAATTCTCTTATCATGAGAGGAGGATGCCATGCCTTATAAGATCAATACTGCAATCAGTGTCTACCAGTTGATGGAAATGTTTCCTGACGAGGAAACCGCACGACAGTACCTTGAGGATCGTCGCTGGAAATATGGTGTGTCTTGCCCGACATGTCAAAGCCTATCGGTCTATACAAGATCGGGAAAACGAAAAGGGATGTATGACTGTCGAGGATGCGGCAAGCATTTTAGTGTTCGGACCGGTTCCATTTTTGAAAAATCACACATTCGACTTCACAAATGGCTCTATGCCATTTACACCGTCATGACTTCTCGAAAGAGCATTAGCGCTATGCAATTAAGCAAAGAAATTGGGGTCACGTATAAGTCCGCCTGGTTTGCGTTGCATCGGATTCGAGAGGCTTGCCGTGGCGATCTTACCCGTCTCTCAGGAATCGTAGAAATCGACGAAACGTATGTGGGCGGGAAAGAACGGAACAAGCACTGGAAGAAAGGGGATAAACCGAAAGCCGGGACAGTTGGCAAACAACCCGTCCTCGGCATGAGGGAGCGTGGTGGCAAGACCGTGGCCCTGCCAGTGCCTGCGACGGATCGGCTTACGCTGTGGACGGAGATTCAAGAGGCGATAGAAATAGGCAGCACGCTCTATACGGATGACCATGCCGCCTATCGAGGCATTGAGCGTAAAGGCTATCAGCACCAAGCCGTAAACCATTCGGCGAATGAATATGTGAAGGGCATGGCGCACACAAATGGCATTGAGAGCGTTTGGGCGGTCTTAAAACGTGGACTGAACGGCACATTCCATCAAGTATCCGTCAAGCATTTATCGCGTTATATTCATGAATTTTCGTTCAGGCTCAATGAAGGACGTTGTGGCCGGGAGACCATGCACCGCATTGAAAGCGTCTGTGATGCGGCCATTGGCAAACGCTTAACGTATCAGGGGCTTGTCCAATGAGCGCCGTAGGGACCGGCCTCTTGGATTCGGCTGTGGATGTGCTTTTTGCTCACTCCCCACTCGTTCACCGCTTGATCCAGGGAGACGCCACACTCCGTGCTTCGATCACGAGAGAAAGCGTGGATTTAATTGTGACCTCTCCCCCCTATAACGTTGGCAAAGCATATTCTGGTGCCCAACAAGATGATTCATTGCCCTACGACGCCTATTTGAACTTTTCTAAACAGTGGCTGACGAATTGTTTTCATTGGACGAAATCGACCGGTCGCTTATGCGTCAATGTCTCGCTGGATAAAAACAAGAATGGCAAGCAACCGCTTTCAGCAGACATCACGCGATTAGCAATGGAGGCCGGGTGGTGCTATCATGCGACTATTCTGTGGAATGAAGGCAATATCTCCCGTCGCACGGCATGGGGGAGTTGGAAGTCAGCCAGCGCCCCTCATGTCATTGCCCCTGTGGAAACCATTATTGTGCTCTATAAAGATACGTGGAAACGTGAGCGCCCTGGAAACAACGATATTAGCGCCGAGGAATTTAAGGAATGGTCGTTGGGGTCATGGTCATTCAATGGAGAGAGCAGGAAACGGATTGGTCATGAGGCCCCATTTCCAAGAGAACTGCCGAAACGCTGCATCAAGATATTCTCGTTTATCGGGGACACGGTGTTTGATCCGTTTGTCGGATCGGGCACTACTATGATAGAAGCGATTCGACATGGTCGGCAAGCCATTGGTCTTGAGAAAGAGCCCAAATATTGTGAGCTGACCAGAGATCGGATTTTCAAGGAATGCAATCTCTCATTGAGGAAATCCTTACCGATAAGGCAGGGAAAATCTACTGCACCGTGTTGGAGCAGTTAATCTATCAACGGCCCTCTCAAGATTGAGTCCGGGGAGGTGACTGGTCTCACAGCCTGCCTCCTCACCAATACCGATGCCTATGACAACCTGCTTTCCACGCTGAAACAGCGAACATTTGAGTTAGCCAAACAGATTACCCCGTTACATGGCAGTCCGGTAACAACTACATAAATCCCTAAAAAGGCTCCGAGAATGCTTGAATAATATTTTCGGCAACTGACGTGACACTGCCGACACCTTTAATTCCCGTTAAAATAACAGCAAATTCATCACCTCCAAGACGACTAACCAAGTCACTCTTCCTGATACAATGACGTAGGTGCTGACCTGCTTCTACAAGCAATTCATCGCCAGCTGAATGTCCAAAGCTGTCATTGACAGTCTTGAAACGATCTAGGTCAATAAAAAACAATGCTAGACTGTATTTCTGGCGCTGGGCAAAAGCAATCTCCTGTAATAACCTTTCCTTGAAAAGGAAACGATTAGGTAAGCCAGTCAGATCATCATGACGGGACTGGTAAATCAATTGTTCATCCCGATCTGCCGCCGATAGAGCAACGCCCACACGATCACCGAGTTCTCGCAGGTGCAGCAGAATATCTTTTGCCAATTCTTTATTCGTAAATTGCATCCATATGATGGCATACAACTCACCGTTAAAGAAAATAGGGAGTGCGAAAATGTTTAACTCTTCTTTGCGGGCAGATTCATTTACCAAGCTTGGAAAATATGACCGTAAATTATCTGTACTTGCAAGCCAAAGTCCTTTGGGATTTTCAACAAGTTCATGTGTATCCTGATTGGTTAGGGAAACACGAGTCATTCTAGAGATGTTATCTTTCTCATTATCAAAGGTGTACGTCCTTGCCTTACCAATCTCACTTGTTTCTAGAATGGTAACGCCAGCTGGCTCAGCAGAATTCATTTGCCGAATACGTTCAAGTACAATATCAATAACGGGGTCGATATCCCGTCTCGTTAGGATTGCCTGATCAATGCTGGAAAGAACTTTGAAAGCGCCATGCTGCCTGCCTAGACGTCCAGCCATCTCATTGAAGGACCCTGCCAATTCACCAAACTCATCCTGGCTTGATACCACGACTCTGTGTTCAAAATTTTCATTGGCAAGGTTTCGTGTGCCTTTGATCAACTTCTCTAGCGGCCCCATCGTGCGACGGATCTGGCTGATACTTAATAGTATAACCAGCAACAAAGTAAGCACAATTACACCAACAAGAATTCGACTGAAATTTGTGACTGGCATTAATGCCATGAATTTTGGCTGGATTGCAATCACGTCCCAATGGTTAGTATGAAACTTGGGTTTCAAAAAGAGCTGCCGGTGAGTTATAACGCTGATCTCTTGCTCTCCCAACGGTTGGTATTCTGCTGATGAAATAGCAGTCTTCTGTACAAAGCTAGCGATATCGGTTTGTAGATAAGGTTTTGAGCAAAACAATAGGACATGGTTTTCACTGCTAAGAGCACAAAAATCAGTCATGTAAGGGAAGCTATCCTTATGTCCCCAGAGTTGAGAAGGGTTCAACTCTCCTATCAACGCATAATTATCTGGCTGGTTAGCATCAATTATTTTTATAAGCAGCACACTAGGCCTGGCGGCTGAGTTTGTTTGTACATGCAGAATTGAGTTTCCTTTTGCTAAGAAAGCACGCTCGCTCTTGTTAATTTCTGGCCAGAAAAGTTTTTTCCCCAATATCGGAACTGGTTGGGCACCCGGGCCAACGATAGTCAGGTTTGAAAATGTCTGCTGGAGGAATTGCAAACTTGTAGATGCAGGGAATGAACCACTGTATTTATTAAACGCGATTTGTTTAATGCTGTTATCAGCCAGCAACATCCGTTCATATACGGATAGTGCATAATTCCGAACGATATGAGACAGACGATCGCTAGATTGCTCTACGAGCACATCACGTACTTGACTATAAGACAGTACCGCTAAAGCCAGAGCTGGCAAAAAAGCAGCAACGATGAACAGAAAAAATATGCGCTTTGCGACGGTGCCGCGCATAAATTTTTCTTCAATCTTCGGTCTTGTAGTTTTCAACGTCCGTGTACACCTGCTTAGTAATCGGAGGCTATTCCAATAAAGCTGCCATTATTTGCGCGTACGATATCATCCCGGCTCGCCGCTGCTGTCAGCGGTGCTACGCTTGCGCCATCGAGACCCTTGCTATAGAGATCGTAATCACTATTGATCGGCACCAATGCCTGATCCTTACGCATTTGTCCTAGTGGTGCCCCAGCAAGGTTGAGATATTCATAAGCAAGTCCCCAAGGATCGAGAACTAGGTTCATGTTTACATCAGTAAGAGAATTTGGATAAATGTCGTTAGCCTGATAATAGCTTTCTACCACTACTTGGATTCTTACAATATCTGTACGGCTATTGCATTATCAAGCTTAACCTTATATTGATTATAGATAGGGATGGCGATAGCCGCCGCGACCCCCAAAATGGCAACGGCTATTAGCAGCTCTAATAAAGTGAACGCTTTTGCCTGCTTAAATATGTGTTTGGTACTTTTATTTTTATGTTCTTTTAGCAACATCGAAGTAGGAAACTTAATGAAAACAAATAAAATTATACTTGATATCGGCTACTTAACGCCTTCTCTTTAATGCAAATATTGAAGGAAAGTATCGTCCTTTAGTAATACGCTTATCCTTTAATATCTACTTTGGGTCGATAATAGTAATTCGAATCTGACTTAAATCACTTAGCACTTGGGAAGAAGTTCATAGTCTGTTAGATTTGAATACTAGAAAACAGTTATAAGTCAGACAAAGAGGGAAAAAAGCAATTCATGAAAACTATTTCGCGAAACCAACTGTCGGGCTTTACTCTAATTGAAATTGCCATCGTACTGGTTATTATTGGCTTGCTGCTAGCTGCCGTACTACAAGGCCAAGAGATGATTAACAGTGCTAAAGTTAAAAATTTAGCGACCGACTTTCGGCAGATCCCCGTTTATATTTATAGCTATCTAGAAGGTTTAGGGAGTTACCTGGTGATGACCCTAGAGTCGTTGCTAACGTGACCGGCACTCTCGCAACTTCCCCTGCAGGTGTCCAGGGCAACAGCGTGATCAATGGTCTTTGGAATTCTTCGGGAATTATATACTTAAATCCGCAGAAATATATTGACATTCAGGCCTTTTCTCAAACCTGAACACATCCCTTAATTGCTTGTTTGTAGGATGTTCACTGCAGTTTCTTAAGGGCTTGTCTGACTTTCTGACAAGAATACTTTTCGCAATTTCCTTTACTTCCTTCTCGGTTGGTCTGTGCTTCATAATTTACTCCCGTTCACATACTGAACCAAGTTGGCCCAGTTAATTTGATTGTCTAAAGAAATCCGGTTTTCTCTAAGGAACGATCTAATTACTGCCCTGGCGGCTGTCTTTGCTTCTGTGAGCCCATTTTGGGCATGCGTTGAAAATATACATAATATAGCAAGATAGGTGTCTTCCCATCCGCTAATCTCTTTCCAAAAATCAGATCCTACATAGGTATAGTAGTTTCCCTTGTTTATTGTGCCGGCATGTCCATAGCATACGCCTTCAATGCACTTTATCGGTATAACCGCGCCCTGAGTTACAATACGTTTAGCTCTGGTGAAGTAGTCTTCCATTTTCTTACGTTGGGACGAATTCCCCCAGTATCTGCCAGACTTTACCTGAATGATGGTTCTTATCCGACCTTCAACATACTCAATATCAATGCCCTCTGCCGTGGACTTCATGCCACCTTTACCAAATCGGCATATCACTACCGCGCACTGCTCTGCTAACGTACCAAACATGGTTTCTTCGCTAGACGACAAGTAGGCCTCAAGGATAGCTGTTGAAAAGCTCTCCTCATCATTAATCGCTCTCAAACAAAAAAGGTATGGATTCTTTCTTGTAACTAAGTCTTTAGGATTCAGGTTATCTAACTTTCCTTTAATCTTATCTGCAAAATCAGCGACATGTAAACTTATCTCTGCTTCAGCCTGGCACCACCATTCAGGGTTGTTCACAACTCTTTCAGTCTTTTACGCATCAACGCACAATAATCTTTGGAAAGGTCAATCCCTACCGAGTTTCGGTTTAGCTTGTGTGCAGCAATAATAGTTGTCCCCGACCCCGCGAACGGGTCCA
This sequence comes from Nitrosomonadaceae bacterium, assembly GCA_965248035.1. Classification (GTDB taxonomy): domain Bacteria; phylum Pseudomonadota; class Gammaproteobacteria; order Burkholderiales; family Nitrosomonadaceae; genus BJGV01. The sequence goes on along the minus strand of OZ252054.1, from coordinate 257,276 downwards.
GCACAGTGTCTCTTTCGTCCGTGAATAACCGTATAAACCAATTAGGTAGTGCCTCGGGGAACGATGCCGGGTGGCCTGAATTGCCGCACTCAGTAGCCATGTGTAGTACGTTTGTAGGATAAGCCATCTCCCTGCCTTCCCAATTAGCCACACGCTTCCCAAACCCGTTTCCATGAGCGCTATCGTCACGTCTTTTATCTGTATCAGACAGACTTCTTAAACGGGAGTCCTTCCAGTCTCCCATAGGCACACGTACTGCTCCTTGATTCATTTTGAATTTTTTATGCCTGGTAAAATGCAGCAAGCGTTCCCATGAGTCGCGAAAGCGATTCGGCCATTTACCCGGGTAGCTGTTTTTTTTGTGCCAGCAATACTCCTCTACCCAAAGCCAGCCCTGAGACCTAAGCCCCTGGATCAACTCAATCACGTAAGGATGCCGTTCTCCGTTAATGGCGCGTTCTTTGATATTCAAGACAAACGACCCTGAGGGTTTTAAGCATTTCTTTAATTGCTCCGTTCTGGGGAGCATCCAATCAACATATTCATTTGCACCCCCCCCCCTGTAATTGTCTTTTCTCTGATCCGCATAAGGGGGTGAGGTGATTATCAGATCTATAGTGTCATCAGGTATTTTCTCGGGAATAAGGGTTAGGCAATCCCCTTTATAAATCGAGGCTGTTTGCACCGCCTGTCCTAATACCACACTCATTTTACCAACTCAGCATAAGGAAGTCTCTTGCCAGTCATGCTCTTGCACAAGCTCTTCATTCTGTCCTGCGTATCCCTGCTCACATTCCCCTCATTCAGCCTGAAGGTAACTTCATTTACATAGCGACCCAGGTGCTTTTTACTGAAGCTATGGTACACCCCATTGTAACCACGTTTCAACAACGCCCATACGCTCTCTATACCATTAGTGTGCACCATTCCGTTCACATACTCTCTTGCTGAATGGTTTACACTTTGATAGTAAAACCCTTGTAAACCAATATAGCCCCTGTGATTATCTGTGTAAACAGTTGAGCCCGCCTTAACGTGTCTAACAATCTTACCTTGCAAGGTAGCCTTGTCTGCTTTGGAAATTGGCATAGCTTGTACCCGCCCGCCCCGCTCACGCATACCCATTACCGCAGTCTTGCCTACCGCACCACGACCAGCCTTTAGTTTCTTGTCATTGTGTTTGTTTGTTTCTTTGCCGCCGATGTAGGTTTCGTCTGCCTCAACGATACCAGAAACCAAAGAGCCGTCTTGTGAGCAAGCCTCACGGATGCGGTGCCCAAGGTGCCATGCCGTCTTTTGTGTCATACTCAATTCTTTAGATAATTGCAAACTTGAGATCCCTTTTCTTGCGGTCAATACATAATATATTGCTACCGCCCATTTCCTCAGGCTCAATTTTGATGATTGCATAATCGTCCCGTTTCTGACAGTAAAATGTTTCCGGCAATCCCCGCACCAATACGTATGATTCTTAGCCTTAGCCCGGCTGATTCTATCAGCGCAACTACAATGCATACAAACTCGCTTATGGTTCCAAAGAACTTCTTCAAACCAATGTACTGCCTTTTCTTCGGTATCAAATCTTTCTAACAATTCCATGATGCTTATGGTTTTGGCTACGTGCTTTTTCATATCGACTCCGTTGTGCTTAGTATATGCGGATTATAATATGAAAAGGCCTGAATGTCAATATATTTCTGCGGATTTAAGTATATAATTCCCATTTATGCATTAAGAAATGCGACAGAGCACAAGGTTTCCTAATCAGCAAGCCCCTGAGTACGGATGCTCTAGTGTCCTTCCTAAGGTCGTCGTATGGAGTAGTCACTTGATCTAAATATAGCCATCTTGGTACTAAGTTCCTTTCCTGGAGCGATCTTTACATTACCTCAATATTCTGCCTCACCATCAATAGGATCTTCGTGATAACTCATGTAAGAAGAATTCCTACATATTAGATAATAAAAATCCTACTACGGATTTAGAAAACCTCCCATTTACCTCTCACCATGTCTTAAAGGAGAATGAGCTCACTGGCTCATTCAATTCGTTTGAGCCCGCATACAAACTAGAAAAGGGCACACAAAATGAACACTAACCAGATTCTAGGAGAAATCAAGGAAATCAATCTTGGATACATTCTACTGGCACAGAGGATGCTCCGGGACGACAAAGTTGCAGCGATGTATCGTCTAGGGATTGGTCAGAATGTTGCCAAAATAATTGAAAACCTAACTTCCAGTCAAATCTTAAAAATGGCCGCGTCAAATACTTTGCTGTGTCGATTCCGATTTGATGATCGTTTGATTGCAGAAATGCTAACAAGCCATAGCCGAGATCATGCAGCGTCCTTATCTCACGCAGCCATTTTGATAGCTGGTCAGCCAGCTGAGGTAATGGTTTAGGCTAATTTTTTTCAAAGATTACTCATTATGCCTAATAAAAGTATTTTATCTGAAGCAAAGGAAATCCAACTCGTGACAGAGTTAATCAGACTTGGTGCCCGATTACAGGTGCTAGAGACTAATTCTAATTTAAGCCGCGAAAGATTAATAAAACTATATAAAGAAATAAAAGGCGTTTCTCCGCCAAAAGGAATGCTGCCATTTTCTGAAGATTGGTTCATGAGTTGGCAGCCCAATATACATTCATCACTATTTATCAATATTTATAACTACCTCATTACTCATACTGAAGTTCAAGGTATTGATGCCATCATAAAGGGATATCAACTGTACCTGGAGCACCTTAAGTTAAATCAGCTTGAGCAAATATTAAGTCTGACGCGGGCATGGACGCTAATTCGCTTCATGCGCAGCCAAATACTACGTATTGCTCCATGTACCAAATGTGGAGGGAATTTTGTGGTGCATGCGCTCGATCTTCACCCCAACCTTATTTGTAAGCTATGTAACATCCCTTCCCGTGCTGGAAAAACTAAAAAATCTACATACGCGGTTGCAACTCATATACCGCATCTTAATCCAGCCTAAGGATATTTATCGAAATGAAGCCGCATTGGTTTTGGTAAAAATAGAGTAACAGCATCGAAGACTTAACGTAGCAACTAGTTTTCTCTAGCCATTTTGGCATAACAATTTTACGAAAAGACTATTACTATGAATACCGCCGTCGAATCAGTAAATAAAGAGCTATTTTTTGAAAACTTTATGCCGCTAGTTAAACGTATTGCCCATCATATGATGGCCAGGTTACCAGCCTCCGTACAAGTGGATGATCTTATTCAGGCAGGAATGATTGGTTTGCTAGATGCGATCAAACGCTATGAAGGTTCACGAGGTCGGCAATTTGAAAGTTATGCAGCACAACGTATACGCGGCTCCATTCTAGATGAATTACGGGAAGCAGACTGGTTGCCTCGTGGAGTTCGTAAAAAGATGCGACAAATCGAGATGGCGGTTAGGACGCTAGAGCAACGTATGGGGCGCGTTCCAAGTGAGTAAGAAATAGCAACCGAATTAAATATACCCCTTGCAGATTACCAAGAGACACTACAAGATGCGCGTGGTGGTCAGTTGATGTTTTATGAAGATTTCCAGAAGGCTGATGATGAGCCATTCTTTGACCGTCTATGTTCTGATTCACAAAATGATCCATTAGAACTCCTATTAGATGAGCGTTTGCGGACGATGTTGGTAAAGGCGATTGCTGATTTGCCATCACGAGAGAAAATGGTGATGGGTATGCACTATGAACAAGAAATGAATTTGCGGGAGATTGGTGAAGTATCGGGAGTAAGCAAATCACGAGTATGTCAATTACACACTCAAGCAGTGGTTAGACTACACAGTCGACTCAGGAGCCTTTGATCTAGGAAACATAATATAGCCTACCTAGAGCTGCAGCAATGTTGGCTTAAGGCTACATTTTCTATGGCAATAGAAAATCCTGATTAGATGGGATTATTCGTCCAGTTTGGTTTCTCGATTTTTCGATCGGATGAGTTTACGCACTGTCTCTAATAAGCGATCAGCTACTGCCTCTGAATCAACCTTGAAACGATTTTCACTGATTGCCAGTTTGATTTCTTCCTGCTTCAGTCTGGAAATGTAGTTTCGAATCATTTCTAGCATTTCTTGTGATAAATTTATAAATTCACATCCTACATGTTTGCAAGTAAGACCGTTTTCTAACGTTACTTTGTAGGTGTTTTTTACTCGAATAGTAATATTGAGAATGCCGATTCCGGACAGAGTAATATGGCAGTTTTTGTAAGTTGTCCCAGACTTAAAATTAACCAAGGAATGTTGCTCAATGAGCGTTATACCTCCACAGCTGATATCGTGTACCGTTATTCCCGTGATGTCGGGATTATGTTCATTTGGAAGCGGAATGATACATTTTAATAGAGCTGGTGTTGACTTAGTGATATGGTAATACTGTCTTTTTTTAATACGTAACAGGGATTCCGGAAGATCAATACTAAATGCATTACGAGTTTCGAATTGTATTTTCCTGATGGCTGTGCATGTGAATTGAATCTTCGATTGGTCCTGAGATGTAACGAGGGTCACTTCCTTTGCATGTAATGCAACCTGGCTGAGTTTCTCAATTTCACCAAAATCAACTACCATTTTTCCAAGTTCAGGGTCAATTGCTAAAATTGACGTTAGGATGAAATCATTGTTATGATCGAAATGAAGAGCAGCCAGCATATTTCTTTTCATAACTACCTGTAAAATATTGAGAATATCTGATTTTGAAGAAATACGAAATTTATTGTCTTCTATCTGTGGGGATAACTCTATCACCCCATCGATCTGGTTCTTCTTGGTCATTCTTACTGCTCTCCAGTAGGTATGGTGTATCAAAATTGCCGGGAACTCAACAGAGGGCGCTTCGTTTCTAGACTCCAGGTTACAAAGCGAAGTGTAAGATTTATCCTCGATCGACACGTAAGATTATGGTTGTACGCAACTTTATTTTCCTAAGCTGTAGTAATACAAGATTTTGAATTTATGAGTAAATACCCCAAAATATTGCTCAAGTACTAATAATATCTTCGGCAATCAATCAGCGACCTTTAGCAATTACTTTAGATACTTTATTCTGCTGGAATGGAAGGAGGGACGCTACGTAACTTGTTTTATTTAACTTTAATGTGTTTTATTATGATACCTCTGTAACTAGTGAATTATACATTTTTTATTATATATTAATAGCTCATAGAGGGTCTATGGTGAAGTTTAAGAAAATATTCGGCGTGATAGGAACAATCTCAAGCGTAATAGGATAAGTACTGCTTAGATTTGATAGCTTAGGAATCTGCTGATTTTATTTCTTACTGATAGCTATTTGTAGCATCTAGGAGTATTCCTTTGCTCTGCAAGATAATAACCAATCTAATCAGTCGAAAATCATGCATCGTTGTCTAAAGCCGACGATTTTAAGTGGCTGTTATTGTCGAGTCCGGTGTCTGAGTCAACTTACGTTTGTAAACAGTATTACTCAGGATATTTTGCAGTTGTGCCGCCCATGGCTGCGTGAGGGTTCTGATCTCAGCGTCATCTGCCAAGACCTGCTGAATGATTTCTAGCTTGCGCTGACGTAGCTCACTACTTAGCATATTAGTTTCATCATTTATTAGGATCATTTTTGTTAGTCTCCTACATTCTTGTTCGAGCACTACAAAATTTTTCCAATCAGTACTCTGTGCGGCCTTTAGCATTTGACCTGTAGTAGTTAAAATAGCTTCATAGATAGTAATTATTTCGGAACTATTCATTGATATGTACACCAATTACGTTTATATATAATCCAGATCTGGGATAAATCAACGCCATTTACACGTTGTTGTTATCCCTAATCATCTCGTTCTCAGCAAATTTGGTAGTCTACTTCTGAACAAGTTGTCTCAAAGGTGAAACTAATGAGTGTTTTGTGGCATCACCCTTAGTTTTACCTTGCAGTAACGATTTGATTCTTCCCAGCATTTTTCGCAAGATACAGGGCTTTATCAGCACGGCCAATTACTGAGTTTTGATGCTCATTGCGGGTACGTACGACCACGCCGGTACTAAACGTGATTGGTATTAATTGGTCAGCGTGTAACATATAATCGTCTACTAGATTATCTTGCAATCGTTTTGTTACCAATGTTGCTAATTCTATGGTGGTGTTAGGTAGCAAAACAACAAATTCATCCCGACCGAAACGGGCAATGATGTCACTGGGGCGTAGTGATTTTTTAGTAATGTTTACTAGATGCAATAAAGCTCGATTTCCTGTCTGATGACCGTAGGTATCATTGAACAGCTTGAAGTCATCAAGGACGAGCAAAACTAAACATAATGACTCATTGTTTCGGTCAGCGCGCGCGGATTCTCTGAGAAGAGATGCATCAAGTCCTCCTCGATTTAATGCTCCGGTAGGTTGGTCTGTATGTACCAATTCCTTGAGTACTTCCAGTTCACTTTTTAATACTTCGATATCTTGTTCTGTGCTTTGCAACTGGCTCCGGGCCTTTTTTATTTCATTACTAGAATGTAAATTTCTGGTTTCGAGCAATGCTTCATCGAGAATATTAATAATTTCACCGAGATCATCGATTGACCGAATTTGCTGTGCATAGTGTTCAATTCGTTTGTAATAATCATTAATACAAACTGAATTCTCCTCTTTGTTTACAATCGCTTGTGCAGATTCTGTGGCATTTGTTGTTTTGATTAGCCGCAATGTTTTCTTTTCTTTAGTGTTCTCCATTTCATATTCCCTCCCAAATGACACAGATAAGGCTTATTACCTCGAGTGAAACAACTAATATTTAGGTTAAAAAGTAGGCCTAGAATTCTATGATGGCTACTAAATTAACAGATAAAATATATAGCTATAAGCTGAATAAACAGGGCAATTGTCACTGTTCTCTAAAATAGAAATTATGTTGGCGGAATAGACCTTGTAAAATTATAGGCATATAGCCTGTGTAAACTTACAAGACTAGCCAACTTATCTAAGCAAGAGATAGATAGAGAAGGGGGTTTTAATCGACTAGATGATTCCTAATAGCGTAGCGAGTTAGCTCAGAATTATTGGTAAGTCTAAGCTTTTCTAAAAGACGAGACCTGTATACACTAATAGTTTTAGGGCTTAAGCATAATTCGGTAGAAATATCAGAGAGGCTTTTACCAGATGCAATCAGACACAAAGTCTGAAATTCACGATCAGATAGATTCGCATGTAGCGGCTGATCCGCATCCTGGCCTAATGTGTTAGCAAGTTCTTGAGCAAGGGCAGCGCTGACATATTTTTTCCCGGTGGCCACTTGGCGTATTGCAGTAACAAGCTGAGAAGGTGCGCTTTGTTTATTAAGATAGCCAGATGCGCCTGCCTTCAGAGCGCGTACTGCAAATTCATGTTCTGTGTGCATACTTAACATCAGAACCGTCAGCTTAGGTTGCTCCTTCTTAATTTGTTTGAGTACTTCTATCCCACTTTTATCAGGTAAGGAAATATCGAGCAACATCACGTCAAAAACATTCTCGCGTACAATCTTAATCGCCTGTAACCCAGTTTCTGCCTCGCCTGTGACAGAAATGTTATCAGTTTCGCTAAGTATCTGCTTCAGCCCCTGGAGAACAATCGCATGGTCGTCAGCTATTATTACACGTATCATCTATAATCCAAGTTTCTCAGTGTTGTAATGTTTTTGTCAGGTTCTTATGGTTTTCTGCAAGTGTAGGTCGCAACACTGTTAGAGTGATGTTCGCGTCTATGGGCTGATTTGATGACATCTCCATGGCATTTGCCGGAATTGAAATAGTTACTTTGGTTCCCTTGCCAGGCCTGCCAGTAATATAGAGGCTGCCTCTAAGTTGTTGGCAGCGTTCACGCATACCGCGAATTCCAAAAGATTGTGGTTTAGTCATTTCTTGGTCTGTGATCCCGCATCCATTGTCAGTGACCTCAAGGAATATCCATCCGTCTTTCTCTGAAAGTCGTATCTGAAGTCGTGAAGCGTTGGCATGCTTTGAAATATTTGTCAGAGTTTCCTGAAAAATGCGAAAAATTGCTACTGATAAGTCTGAATCTAATGGAATTTCATCACTATCACACGAAACTCGGTATCAAAGTCTGGCACGTTCACAGAACTCTTTTGCTTGCCATTTGACAGCAGCAACAATTCCACAGTCTAGTATACCCGGACGTAAATCCATTGATATTCTGCGTGTGCTATCAATTACCTGGTCAACTAAAGATTCGATGGATTCAGCTTTTTTCCGGTAAAAATCCGGTTTATTGGGCACACCCTCAGTCGATGGTAGCAATTCACATTTAATAGCGGTCAGAATACCGCCGATGTCATCATGAATTTCTCTGGCAATCCTAGCACGTTCCTGTTCCTTAATTTTCTGCAAATAAGAAGAAAACTCGGCTAACCGTTCGCGAGAGCTTGCAATTTCGATTTCAGCAAGCTTATTTCTGGTAATATTTATTACAATACCGTCCCATAGAATTGCTTTGCTAGAAGTTTGTCGAGGAGTTGCGCGCAGACTTATCCACTTGGCCTCGGCTTCCTCATCTACCCGAATACGACCTTCCCAGTTCCAGGGCGAAAGATTTTTAGCAGAGGCAGTCATAGAACGGGAATAGGATGGCCTGTCTTTAGGTATGATCATCTCATAAAACAATCCGGGAGCATCCATAAGTGTATGAGGATGTAAGCCAAGCAACATTAGTGAGCCATCGCTCACGTATGGGGAACTTATCTTTTCATGTTGTTCTAGCATGAACTGGAACATCACACCAGGAAGATTGGCGGCTATTGCACGGAAGCGAGCCTCACTTTTTTTCAATGCAGTCTGTGAGAGATTAAATTGTTTACGGTTCTCTGCTTCCAGTAGACTCCGCTGTACGACCGGTACTAGCCGCGCAGTACTACCTTTCATTACAAAATCGTGTGCTCCTGCTTTCATTAAAGAAGCTGCGATTTCTTCGCCAATACAGCCTGATACGATAATCAGGGGGATATCTAGATCATGTGTTTTTAGCAGTGTTAATGCTTCTCCAGCGTCGAAGTCTGGCAGATTGTAATCAGATAGAATCACATCCCAATTTTCGCTACTCAGCGCATTCCGTAAACTTTCAATAGTTTCAACGCGTAGGCAGTGAACCGCAAATCCACTTTCCTTAAGAGGAAGCAAAATCAGTTCTGCATCATCCGCTGAATCCTCAATCATTAATACACGCAGAGTCTGCTGTTCCATATTTTATACACCATGAGTGAAGTGCTTATTCAAAGTAATCAGCGTAATTTAAGCTAGTCCGTTGTTCTAACATATTAGCAAGATCGATCATTTTGTATTTATCATGATGATTGATATCAATGCAAAAAACAACGGAACATTAACACTGAATCCCTGTGAGTTTATATGAATATAAGCGATGACTTTAGCATTCTACCAATAACTGCGCTGGCTTGCTAAATGAGTAGCGGGCTATTTCTATCAAGTAATACGTATTCATTCATTTTGCAAATTGGCAATTATGATGAATGGAATGCTAGAGCAATTATATCTGGATTTCTTAGTTCTCTTTTCTAATGCCTCTGCGTGTTGGAGATTCATTCAAACCTAGCCAGTACAATCCAAATAGTTGGGCAAACTCAATGAATTTGCCAAAATCAACTGGTTTGCGTATGTAGCTATTAGCGCCTAGCTGATAACTCTCAACTAGGTCTTTCTGCTCTGATGAGGTGGTAAGGACCACTACCGGGAGCAGTTTGGTCCTAGGATCCTCACGTACTCGTTTTAGTACTTCAAAACCATCAATTTTAGGAAGTTTGAGATCAAGAAGCATAACCTCTGGCATGATACGGGCATCCCGGTCAGCATACACACCAGTTGCGAATAGGTAATCCAAAGCCTCTTCACCATCGCCGCAAGAAATGATCTTGTTTGTAATGTTTGCTTCCTTGAAAGCTAGTAGTGCAAGTTCCTGATCATCAGGATTGTCTTCCACTAGTAAAATTACTTTATTTGTGTTTTTTGTATTCAATTTGTCCTTTGCCTTTAACTGGCTATCTTTGCTTTACCGAGGGTGTGGAACGACGAAATAAAAAGTTGCGCCTTCACCTAAGGTCGAATCTGCCCAGATGCGCCCACCATGTAGGTTCATAATGCGCAACACTGTGGCAAGACCAATACCAGTACCTTCAAATTCAGTCACACTGTGTAGTCGCTGGAATGCTCCAAATAGTTTATGAGCATACTTTACGTTAAATCCAGCTCCGTTGTCTTTGATAAATACCACCTGTTCACCATTCTGTTCCTTAATACCAAAACGAATAATTGTCCTCTCTTTTCTCCCTGTAAACTTCCAAGCATTGCTTACAAGGTTTTCAAGCACGATTCGGAAAAGACGTGGATCCGCATCGATAAAAACTCCATCTTGTATTTCAGATTCTACCTTGCGATTGGCTTCAGTTTCTTGGAGTTCCATCAATATTGAACGAACCAGTTGGCTTAAATCAACGGGTTTAGTTTTAAACTTGCTTGCGCTGACTTTTGATAATTGTAGTAGATCATCAATTAAACCTCCCATACGTTCACTCGCATTACGAATTCGTTGCAGATAGTTATGACCTACTTCATCAAGTTGATCAGTATATTTCTTTATGAGCAACTGACTGAATCCATCTATTGCCCTCAGAGGTGCGCGCAAGTTATGGGACACTGAGTAACTGAAAGCCTCCAGTTCCTTGTTAGAGGCTAGAAGTTGCCGAGTGCGTTCCATTACACGCTGTTCCAATTCGGTATTTAGATTGAGAATGCGCTCCTCTGAGCGTTTACGATCTGTAACGTCATAAAAAACAGCCGCATAGTAGGCAATTTCTCCATATAAATTGTTGTTTGTATCGAGCGAAAGGCCTTGGCAAAAAGAATCGCCGTTTTTGCGTTGATCCCATATTTCCCCGTACCAATGTCCGGTTTTTTTGAGTGAACGCCACATGGACTGATACGAGTCTTTATTCTCTATATCAGCGCTAAAGATTCGAGGGGTCTTACCGATTGCCTCGTCTTCTGTGAAGCCCGTGATTGATGTAAATGCTGGATTAACTGAAATTACTTTCATAGATGCATCTAATAATAACGATAGCTTCCTGTACATTCTTTATTACTTCGGTAGCAAGATGTAAATTCTCTTCAGCAGCTAGGCTTAACGTAAGATCGGACAAAATTAAAGTATAAAGTTTCTTTCTGTTCAAGGTCAGGTGAGAAATACTTGCCTCAATGGGAAATTCTTCTCCATTGCGACGTAATCCCATTAATCGAGCCGGTATAAGTCTATTAATTTTTGTACCGATCACGTCCTTACTTTTATAACCAAATATTTTTTTCCGCAGCTGGATTAAATAGAACAATATTCATTTCCTCATCAACCATGATGATGGCTTGTATGGCTGACTGAATGATGCCTGATAGTTGTGCTTCGCTTCTTTTCTGTGCGTCCTCTATTTGTTTATGTTGGATGAATTGGCCTATTTGAACGCCAATAGATAGCGCCGTTTCATGTAAAGCGGTGTCAGGCTTCTGAGTGTTTCTACTAAAAAATTCCAGGATACCGATAGTTTTATCTGCAGACAGTATTCGGAAGGCGAACGCACTTAGCAATTTAGCTTCTGCTGCTTGCGCTGTACGCGTGAAGATTGTCTCTGCGGTAATGTCAGAAAGCCATACTGGACGGTTGCTTAACCATGTACGTTTGATGAAGCCTTCATAATCAATAGGAAAAACACGCTGGCTGCTATAATTCATGAATTTCTTGATCTGGGTGTTTGCAATACTCCAAGTCTCAGTACAGTAATACTGCTGTTTCTCCTCATCAACTTTCCAATGAGCACCACAATCCCATCCCAACGTTTCACAAATAATCCGAATGATACGTGGCATAGCCTTGGTAATAGTTTTTGACTTAGCCAAAGTACGAGCCACACTATGAAATATTTCTAGCCTTTTACGTTCCGAAAGGTCCGTGATAGATGATATTGAATAAATGGGGTCACCCGAGGGACCATGAACCACTGCAGAACTGACATGGACCCAAATTATCGAACCATTTTTCTGGATATAACGTTTCTCAAGTGGAAACGTATCGACCAAACCAGCTAATAGTTGATCGCTTTGATTTGAATTTTCCCCAAGATCGTCTGGATGTGTGATTTCGCTACGTGATTTTCCAACTAGCTCATCTTCTGTGTAACCCAATATTTCACAGAGCTTACGGTTGACTTGTAGGTAGTGACTATCATTATCCAACACCCCAATGCCATCTGCGGCATGATCAAAAATAGCGCGGAAGCGCTCATCACTTTTCTGCAAATCTGATTGTGACTATTGTAACTTAGTAGGCATGATCTATAGAGTTTAGTCAACGATAATAGTATCGTAAACTATAGAAGAGAATTTCAACAGTATGAGCGTCACTGTTAGAAACAGCAATCCTAAGGGTAACATTCCGTATATGGGAATGAATAACTATGCAAGATAATTAAAGAATCGCTGGAGTAGATATATGGATGTGACTACAGTACACCGACCGTTGTTCCTGTCTTTTTTATCTCTGAAAAAATATCAAATTTATGCGGGTATTTAGCGGATTTCTGATGGATTTAAGGACTTTCTAATACTACTCCCAACTACTTCGATGAAAGCGAATATAGATGTATTGTAATTATTACGGTCGATCTTTATTTGCTGCATTCAACTAGAGCTAGGGTACTTGTTGGTCTATCAAAATATTGACATTCTGATCCCCAATCTTGACCACTTCGCTGAAACCTTGTAGGTCTCCACTTGCAGGTATAGCTTTTCCAGACTTTGTGACTCTGGCACTTATTACAACCTCAGGAAAACTAGACAGCTTCATGTTTGGGTTCATGCCCATTCCATCTTTCAGTAAGAATCGCGCAGGTAAGTTCTTAGCTTGCAGGCGCACGATTGCAAGCGGCATCCTTGGTCCGTCTTTCGCACGTGCATAGATGAAAAGGGTATCCTCAGGCGATGCCCTAGCAGCAAGTGCAGGACTAATCGTAACAATACCTGAAATTGTGCTAGCAGACGCCTTTGCCGCTACAGCTTTAGTTTCGTCCTGACTCTTAGACAAAGGGGTATTTTTATTATTTAAATTTTGGGATTGCGACATGGTGATAGTAGGATCCTTGCCGTTTAACGCAAGAGATTTTGCTTTTTCAATGCTCCCGGAAACAGATAGTGCCAGCTTAGAATCTGCTGGAATAATTGCCAATAATTCCTCCCAATAAACTGCAGCCTGCGTAAATTTACCTTGTTCGAATTTCGCCGTACCTGCCAAAGCCAACGCTTTGGGATTCTTCGGATCAATACGCAATGCTTTATTGATTAGTTCAATGGGCTTTCCCACTAAGCTCCCATCTTGTGTCATTGCAAAGATATCAGCATAATTAACTAATGCTTCTGGGCTATCAGGTGAACGTGCAAGCAATTTTGCATAGACTTCACTTGCTTCTTTATAACGACCCATAATAGCGTAAGTACGCCCTAACATGAGCCAGCCCTCTAAATCGTTCGGTTGTTCCACAAGACGTGCAACAAGATTATCCACTATTGAAGACATTTCTTGATCTGGATGGCCAGCATCTTCTGACATTGATGGCTGACCGGCAATTCTTGCTTGCTCAATAGCTGGTTGAGGCATCAACGCCTTGGTGTTTCCTAACAACAGATAAAGAGATATCGCCAAGATTGGCATTGCTAAGGTAACCACTGCTGCAGTTGCGATGTTACGATTACCAGTTGTTCGTGTTTCAGGGGTGGAATTTTCTTCCGACATATCCTGCATCATTCGTTGCTGCAATTCATATTTGCTTTGATTGTATTGTTCTTGATTTAGGATGTCGTTGCGTAAATCATTATCGAGATCAGATATCTGGTCTCGGTAAATACTGACATTTGTTGTCCCACGTGCCACACTAGTTTGGCCACCTCTGTTTCGCAACAATGTAGGAAGAATAAAGAGCAAAGCTCCAACTATAAAAATACCAGCTACTACCCAAAATGATGTCATGTGCTATCACCATTACTACCTTTTTTTAATAATTTTTCAGCTTGTTCGAGCTCTTCTTCTGATAGTGACGTTTCTTCAAGTAGCTTTCGGCGTTGCTTGAGGTAAATAATGAGCGCACCTGCTCCAATTAGAAGAAAAATAAATGGCCCAAACCAAAGTAGCATGGTAGTAGATTTAATGGGTGGGCGATAAAGAACAAAATCACCGTAACGAGCAACTAAGAAATCAGTAATTTCTTTATTACTTTTATTTGCCATCAATTGTTCACGAATCTCGCGACGGAGATCTTTTGCAAAATCAGATCGTGAACCAGCAAGAGATTCATTTTGGCATACCAAGCAACGTAATTCCTCAGATAATGCAATCATGCGTTTTTCAATTTCTGGATTCTCAGCCACGGGTACTGCCTCTTTTGCCCAACCTGAAGACGAGACAATTAGGATGGAAAGTAGTAATACAAATTGTCTCTTACTGAGCAGAATTCGTAAAAAAGTGGCCACTAATTGTCGGTAACCATTTATAAACTCAAGTGACAATTTTAAATTCATCCTTGCAACTCCTTAACTAGTGGCAGAATCGTTTTTTCTAAGACATCCACGGTTACAGGACCAATTTGTTTGTATTGGATAATTCCAGTCTTGTCTATAACATAAGTTTCTGGAACTCCGTAGACACCATATTCAATACCCACCCTGCCATCTGGGTCTACTATGCTTACACTATAAGGGTCACCAAATCGATCTAACCATTGCAGAGCCAGATCACGTTTATCCTTATAATTGAGACCATAGATGGGGACTACACCAGATTTTGCTAACTGTACTAGTAATGGGTGTTCTTCACGACAAGCAGCACACCACGAGGCCCATACATTAAGTAACCATACCTTACCCAAATTATCTTTTGCAGCGAGCGTTTTTTCTGATTCATACAGCTGTTGTAATTGGAAGGCAGGAGCTGGCTTTCCAATCAAAGGAGATGGAATTTTACGTGGATTAAGGTTGAGTCCAACGAGCAAAAATGCAACCAGAACAATAAAGGCAACTAGTGGCAACAAGAAACGTATCATGCCTTCCTAGTTTCCGTAACTAATGGAACATTACCAATATCTCTTTTATCAATCATAACCTCAGATTGTTTTTGCACTTTCAGACGATAACGCCGGTCGGATACCGCGAGAGCACCACCAAATGCCATCAGTAAGCACCCGAACCAGATCCAATCGACAAAAGGTTTATGATAGACACGTACTATCCATGTCCCATTTCCCAAGGGCTCTCCTAGAGCTACATACAGGTCACGAAATATACCGGTATCAATCGCGGCCTCAGTCATAGCCATGCCTGACGCATTATAGGTACGTTTCTCGGGATACATAAGATCGATTCTCTCACCATTGCGAAATACTTCTACATCGCCACGAATACCTTGATAATTGGGGCCAGGTACGGTATCGGTACCGTTAAAACGAAAAGTATAGCCACCTACATCAACTGTATCACCGATATCCATACGTACATCTTTTTCTGTTTCATAACTGTTTACCATTGTCACGCCAATAATGAAGATAGCGATGCCAAAGTGAGCAAAGTGCATTCCGTAATAACTACGAGATTGTTTTGAGAGCTTTGCAAACAACCCTTTATGACCACTGCTCTTTATGCGATGCCATAAGCTTACAAAGATACTGGCAATAATCCAGAAGGCCAGTAACAATCCAAAACTCACCATTGGTTTCCACTCGCCAATGGTAAGTGGCAAGAATAGGGCTGTGACAAGACTTACTCCAAAAGCCCAACGCAAACGTACCACAAGTTCAGGTAGGCTTGCCTTTTTCCAGCGGGCTAGAGGAGCCAACCCCATAAGGAAAAATGCTGGCGTCATTAACGCTACAAACACTGACTCGAAGTAGGGGGGGCCTACCGATATTTTGCCAAGTTCCAACGCATCCATTACTAATGGGTACAAAGTTCCAAGCAAGACACTGCTAGCCGCTACCATTAGCAGCAAGTTATTTGCGAGTAGAAAGGATTCTCTTGAAACCAACTCAAAACTCCCACCAAGTCCGATTTTGGGAGCCCGCCAAGCAAATAAAAGTAATGTGCTGCCAATAATAATAACCAAAAAAGCTAGTATAAATATGCCACGCTCAGGATCGGTAGCAAAAGCGTGAACTGACGTTAGTACGCCTGAACGAACTAGGAAAGTTCCGAGTAGACTTAAGGAAAAAGCACCAATGGCAAGCAATATGGTCCAGCTCTTAAAACTGCCACGTTTTTCCGTCGCTGCTAGCGAGTGAACCAGCGCAGTACCCACTAACCATGGCATAAAAGATGCATTTTCAACCGGATCCCAGAACCACCAACCACCCCAGCCTAGCTCGTAGTATGCCCACCAGCTACCAAGCATAATACCTATGGTAAGAAAAACCCAAGCAATTGTAGTCCAGGGTCGTGACCAACGCGCCCAGGTTGCATCCATCTGCCCACTTAATAAAGCAGCAATGGCGAATGAGAAGGCAACAGAGAAGCCTACATAGCCCATGTAGAGCATGGGAGGATGAATTACCATGCCCGGATCTTGCAAAAGGGGATTAAGATCACTTCCTTCAAAAGCTGCAGGGAAAAGACGGTCAAACGGATTCGATGTAAACAGCATGAACAATAAGAAACCTACGCTGATTACTCCCATCACTCCTAATACCCTTGCCACCATGTCATCTGGCAAATGGCGACTAAATACACTGACAGCAACCGACCATGATGCCAGCATCAACATCCACAAAAGCAATGAACCTTCATGTGAGCCCCAGGTTGCAGCGAATCGATATTGTATAGGCAAACTGGAATTGGAATTGGTGGCTACATTTAGAACCGAGAAATCATTATTTATAAACGAATAGGCAAGGCAACCAAAAGCAATGGCAATAAATACAAACTGCCCCTGTACTACCGGTCGTGCCAGTGCTACCCATGAGGGGGTGCCACGAGCCGCCCCAACTATGGGTAGGATCACTTGTGTGGTCGCAAGCAGTAGAGCAAGGATTAGAGCAAAATTACCGAGTTCTGGAATCATGATGGTAAATGTGATTTAGATGTAAAAATTGAGATCAAGTAATCAGAAAATGTGGAAAACACTAGTACTAATCATTGCTATGGGAATTATATACATTAGTCACAAAATCCAGCTATCCTATGCTTCTTATAGGTCTGAAAATCGCCTTTCGAACAGTTTTTCTACTTACTCCGGGCATATTCACTATCTGTTCATTTTCAGCTTTGGATGGTTGATACTTATTCTGTTGCGGCATATCTATGACTCTCTCCGGCGTTTTGATTTCTCTTTTATTCATGACTGCCCCCTGTGTACTGTTCCAATAATTCAGGAATTTCACCTAGGGGAAAAACATAGCTCTTTGGCGGTGTTTCCCTCTGGTTCTTTCTCAACTCTGTGATTCGTTGACGATCGCGTTCTTCGTAGTACGCTCCGTCTACTATAATCAACAAAACAACATCACGATTTTGACACTGCAAAAAGCGTTTCATCAGCTCTGCCATTTCCTTGTACTGACTGTCCTGGTTTCCCCCGCCTTCCTGTGTATATTTATGCATAGCGTAAAATGTCTTGCCCCCGGTTCTCCATCTGAAGTCGAGAGATTTTCCGGGCAGTTTACGTCTGTTCGTTTCTGATTCGATGTTTCCATCACTGGAAACTTTAAGGGCATTCTTGCCGGACTTCTGTAGCACTTCAAAATCACTTACCCATGGTAAAGTCTCTATCCACCCAGCCGCCGCTACTTCATGCAATCCGGTTCGGCGAGGCTCTTTTGCAAACCATGCAGCAAACATACTATCCGTTCTTATCTTCTGTAATACGTCATTTTCTCTGTAGCCAAATCTCCACATAAACCCCCGTACACGCTTGATAAGACGTCCTGTTCTGCTTTCTGCTTCCTGTGTGACATCTTCATGTGCTTTCTTCCATTCCAGTCGTTCTATAGACTTATAATCAGGCGGCGGACTGTGTTTAACCGACATGATGAATAATACCTCGTGCCAGTGCCCAGTCGCACCTACGGCGATATTTACCGTCTTGCCTGACTCCTTTATAGCAAGTCATCAGAACATCGTAAGTTTTATTTCGGAACTCTTTAATAATCCTGTTCCATTCATCAATTCTTATTTGCCCGTCAACCATCAGCTTCGTTATATGTCGCCCGGTGGATTTAACCTGATAATCTGATAACTCCTGCACATCACAAAACCGGATTGATTCTTCCTTTGTATTATCCAGCGCAATCAGTCCTACATTCCCGTCAGGGTCATTAAACCTGACGTTGATACCTGATTGTTGTTGTTCAGGTTTTAATTTTTTCAACAGAGACAGCAGACCAATGTGCCGGTCTCCTGACCATATATCCACATCATACACAGAGTCAGGAACGAACAACGCCAAGCCTACGGGATGCTGTGTTTCAGCGAACATTTGAGCCGTAAGTGATACAAATGACTTAAGCCTGTCCTGAAAAATGTCCGCAGTGATAAATGATTCAGGCACAAGTGCTGCTATATACTGACAACGTTGGAGGCATCTTTCTAATGCTAACTTATAAATATCGTCATAGTCGCATTCAGGATAAGCTAAACCCCTTACAGTAGCACTATTCTTTGCCAGCCATGGTGGATTGGTAACACAAATATCATATCCCCGCGGGAAGTGAGACAGGGTGTCCTTTCGTCTTACATCTTTACCGTAAGGGGTAATGTCGTAAGATGTGGAATTATGGCATAAGTTCATACCAGACAATAGTTTTATCAGGCTGTCAGACCCTGCGAATGGCTCTAAAATACGATTGTCGGGCAACCCCGCCTGTCCTGCCCACTCTTTGAATGGTGCATTATTAAACGGGTTCCCTTGTGTGTAATACCTGCCATTCGCTCTCTTTGTGTTTGCCATGGCTGTCTCTATGCAATCAGGTCATGGTATTTAAGTCTCTTGCCTGTCATGCCTTTAGCGAGGACTGCCATTTGTTCGACAGTGTCTTGCTCCCGGATGTTATGGCGACCTGCGAACTCCTGCACATATCGGTTCAAATGCTTTTCGCTCATATGGTGGTGAATGCCGTGATAGCCCCGTTTCAGTAATGCCCAAAACGACTCAATGCCGTTGGTATGTGCCTGATTACGCACATACTCACTCACACTATGCCTGACTGTTTCATGGCGACAGGATAGCCCCGAATAACCCTTGTGGTCATCTGTATAGACGGCGGCGTTCTTTTCAGTATGCTTGTGTACGAAATTATGCAGAGTACGCTGGTCGGTACATGCGATCTTACCAGCACTTATCTTGTTTGTTTTGCGGTCTTTAGCCCCTATCACAATCTCTTTGCCAACACCACCACGTCCTACGTTACGTCTTTTTCTTACATGTTTGTTCTTTTCTTTACCGCCTATGTAGGTTTCATCTGTTTCAACAGGGCCGGAAAACACCCCAACCTCAAGTTCAAAAGCCTTACGCAAGCGGTGAAGCATGAACCAGGCTGCCTTCTGGCTAATTCCTAATTCCCGATGAAGTTTAAGAGACGAAATCCCTTTGATATTCGTTGTGAACAGGTAAATTCCTACGGCCCATATCCTGTATTTCAGGTTAGAACCTTCCATGATTGTCCCCGTTCTGACTGAGAACATGGGCCTGTCTTCACAATCACGGCATCTATGCGTCATACTGCTGTGGTTAATGTCGGACTGGACGTTATCGGAATGGCAATACGGACAGGTTGGGACATCATCCCATCGTTGCTCAGACAGCCATTTCTTTGCTGCTGTTTCATCAGGAAACATCCCGATAACATCAAAAAGTGTTAACCCTTTACGATATGATTTACCAGCCATTTTGTTATCCTCTTTCACTTAAATTGTGACTAAAGAATAACATAATTGTTACCGTACGTCAAGAATTATTTGTGACTAATGTATATAATTCCTATTGCTATGGTTATTTTATTACCACAGTTTTTTGTGCTTTTCTTGCCTGCTCTAACGCGTTAGCAGCTTCTGGCGGCATGTAATTTTCGTCATGCTTAGCGAGTACCTCATCTGCACGAAAGACTCCATCTGCCGACAGTTTTCCTTGAGCTACGACCCCTTTACCTTCTTTGAATAAATCGGGAAGAATACCTGTGTACACAACAGGGATAATTTTTGCGGTGTCGGTCACAACAAAATTTACCGTTATTCCATCACTTTGGCGCTTGACACTACCTTTTTCTACTAGCCCTCCAATCCGAAAACTTTTACCCCTAGGTGCCTCGTTAGCCGCTACCTGAGTGGGGCTAAAGAAGAAAACCAAGTTGCTTTGGAATGCATCAAGCACTAGCTTTGCAGATAAGCCTAATGCGGCTACACTCACAAAAATAATTACCAACTTCTTATGGCGTGGTTTCATTGTTCTGTTCTTGTTGAGTTGCTTTATGAATCAGACTAAGTTGCTTATGCAAAGTTCGCTTGCGATTAAATACTAATACAATTTCTCCAACCATGCAGAGGAGGGATACTAGATAGGAGCCCCACACATAAAATCCATATCTGCCCATGGCAAAAAAATCTGACCAACTTTCCCAGTTCATTATGCCGTTCCTTGCAACTCGCTTACCCACATAGTATGACGCTCACGCTCTAGGATGATGGTTCGCGTACGTATCAATACAACAGCAAAAGAATACATCCAGCATGCCAGCGCCATAATGAACATGCTAGTAAGCATGGTGGTAGCCATTTTTGGAGATTGAGTAAGACTAACAGTGGCCCCCTGATGTAGAGTATTCCACCATTTTACCGAAAAATAGATGATCGGTATGTTTACTACACCGACTAGCGCAATCACTGCGCCAGCTTTATCAGCTCGACGAGGGTCATCTATCGCGGCTTGTAGCGCCATAAAACCAATATAGAGGAACAATAAAATTAATTCAGATGTAAGTCGGGCATCCCACACCCACCATGCTCCCCACATGGGCTTACCCCAAAGTGCTCCGGTCCATAAGGCAAGAAATGTGAACATTGCACCTGTAGGTGCGATGGCTGTAGCTATCATAGAAGAAAGTCGGGTATTGAAAGCAAGACCAATAGCAGCCCAGCTTGCCATTACCAAATAGAGGAACATAGACATCCACGCGGCAGGAACATGTATGAATATAATTCGATAGGCCTCACTCTGCTGAAAGTCCGTAGGAGCAACGAAAAAACCGATGTAAAGCCCCACTACGAACAACGCAAATGCAGTTATAGAAAATAATGGAATCATTTTCCCAG
Source organism: Nitrosomonadaceae bacterium (assembly GCA_965248035.1). Classification (GTDB taxonomy): domain Bacteria; phylum Pseudomonadota; class Gammaproteobacteria; order Burkholderiales; family Nitrosomonadaceae; genus BJGV01. Next base: position 235,902 of record OZ252054.1, on the reverse strand, counting down.
CAAGAGAATAAAAGCTCGCTGGGGAAGAGTATTTGAACCAGTTAATTGCCATTTCGTATAAATATTTAAGGGTTTAAGTATCGCTCAAGTTTATTCGTCTTTAACCCCCTATTTTAACTCATTAATTAAAATTGATAATTGTTTTTTATTCATTCCATCGAGATTCGCAATGCTGTTGCAGCTGCCCACGGTGCCAATACTAGTGATGCCAATAAGAATGCTCCGAGCAACGATAGATGAGTGCTCGCCCCCAAACCTACAGAGCTTGCCTCTACTGCGCCTGCACCGAAAATTAGTACTGGAATATATAAAGGAAGAACCAGTAACGATACCAACACCCCGCCGCCTCTCAGCCCTAAAGTAAGAGCTGCACCGATAGCGCCAATTAAGCTCAAAACGGGAGTACCTAGTAATAATGACGCAGTTAATACCAGCAATGAGTTCATCGGTAAATTAAACTGGATGCCAAGAACTGGTGCTATTAGTATTAGCGGCACACCTGTTACTAGCCAGTGTGCTAGTACCTTGCCGAGAATTAGTAACGATAGCGGTTGGGGCGAAAGCAGCATTTGCTCCAGTGTGCCATCCAGATAGTCGCTGAAAAACATTCTTTCTAGTGATAACATCGAGGCCAGCAAGGCTGCGACCCACACTACACCTGGTGCCATAGCGCGGAGCATGTTAATATCTGGCCCCACGCCAAGAGGAAACAAACTCACCACGATAATGAAGAAAAATAATGTGGTTAATACATCTGCTCGCTGACGCATCGCCAGAAGAAGATCACGCTGGATTACCCATAGAAACATATTAGGCGAGCTGCAATCGCTTCGTTACAACAGCAGCAACATTAATATCCTGATGGGTGGTCATCACAACCATGCCACCTTGATCTAAATGCTGCTCTAACAAACTTTGTACTAGCTTCACGGCTGTACTGTCGAGTGTTACTAATGGTTCGTCGAGCATCCATAACACCGTTCTGCACACCAATAAACGCGCCAATGCTACTCGTCTTCGTTGTCCTTGTGATAAAACCTTGACTGGCAATATTTCGTGTCCACCTAAACCCATGTGTCGTAAGGCCTCGTACGCCTTACTCTCATCAATCTCATTACCTGCCAGTGCACTTGAAATACGTAGGTTTTCGATTGCGGTTAGATTATCTTTAGCTCCGTTCAAGTGTCCGAGATAAGTAATGACGTTGTGATATTCTCCATCTAAAGAGCGGATGGTATTTCCACACCAGCGAATTTCCCCATGAGCCGGAATTGCCAGCCCACATAGCAACCGTAGCAAACTGGTTTTGCCGCTGCCGTTAGGACCGTTAACCTGCATTAGCTCACCAGCTTCAAGAGAGAAGCTAATATCCTTAAATAAGCTACGTTCACCGCGTACGCATTCTAAATTAGATACTTTTAGCATTAGAAGGTTTTTGTAAAAAGTAAAATTATAGCGTATCAATAAACTCTGTGGCCTTGTTCAACGTGCGAACTCAAATTAATTAGCTACTTTTCGTATATTAGTGTCCAAACGACTTTCTTAGTATTATCGATAGAATTCGACATAATGGTGGAGTAGATCATGCATAAGTTTTTCGTTTGTGGTGACATTGGTGGCACCAAGATTTTATTATGGCTAGGACAGTCGATAAATGGCAAGATCCAGATGCATCTTGAACATCAATACGATAGTAGTAGCTTCACTGATTTTTCTGAAGTTCTTTGTGACTTTCTTAGCAAAGCTAAGACGGTTACCAAGAAGTGCAATCCTATAGCTGCCTGTTTTGCAGTAGCAGGGCCAGTTGTCGCACAAAGAGCAAACCTTACAAACCTTCCATGGCTAATTGATTCCACGAAAATCTCAATGGAATTCTCCATTCCCAGCATAAAACTTATCAATGATTTTGAGGCTGCAGCATTAAGCATTGAAGCTCTGCTTGATAATGATCTAGAAACACTACAAGTGGGAAAACCCAAAGTTCAATCGATGCGTGTAGTATTAGGTGCAGGTACTGGTATGGGTGTGGCATGGCTTACATGGCGGGAGAAACACTATGTGCCGCTCTCCACTGAGGCAGGACATATGGACTTTGCTCCCTCTAGTGAATTACAAGCTAATTTTCTTGAATATCAGAGAAAAAGATTTGGTCATGTGTCGATTGAGCGAGCACTCTCCGGAAATGGCCTAACAGATATGTTTAATTTCTTGCAAGTAGGTTTGAATGGGGACCGCAAGCTTATACAGACAGATATAAATAGCGACGGTGCTGCGATGGTGACTGATTCCGCACTAAATCGAAAACACCCTATAGCTATAAAAGCTCTTGATTTGTTTGTCGAAATTTATGGTGCTTATGCCGGAAGTCTGGCTCTAGCAGGGTTGTGTCAAGGTGGAGTATATATAGCTGGTGGCATTGCACCAAAAATAATTGGTAAACTCCAAGATGGCACTTTTATAAGGTTGTTTTGTGACAAAGGCCGTTACTTCAAAATGATGAGAGATATTCCCGTACATGTGGTGATAAACACAAGAATAGGGATAATGGGCGCTGCGCAGGAAGTTCAGCGAATGTTAGTTGCTAAGGGATCATCTGTTAGCTAAAGGTTCATCTATTAATATGTTATTAAACATAGAGTTATACAACGATAGCATGAAGATACTTCATTATATATGAGCAGGCTATTTACTGAAGGTGCCAAGCGAATTGACGATTTAGAAGAAAATAGATCTAATAATCAATTGTCTACTGGCGAAAAAACTACATCACACCTGGTGGTCATGCACGGTTGATGGGAGAGTTTTTATGGTTGATGAATAAAGAACGGCCTGAGGTGACCGCGATAGTGTCATGGGCTGCTGGAAATGGTGATCGATCAGAAAATGGCGACTACATCTACGGTAAAAACCGTTTACGTGAAATAGACAAACGTATTCATTTCCTCACCAAGCGACTGGATACAGCAGAAATTATCGATCCAACTGCTCCAAGAGAAGATAAGATGCAAATTTTTTTCGGTGCAACGGTTACTTTTTCTAATCAGAGAGGTAAGAAAAAAACAGTGTCCATTGTCGGTGTTGATGAGATTGATACTACAAAAGGCTACATAAGCTGGATTTCACCGATGGCACGAGCACTGATTAAAACGCGGCAAGGTGACATAGTGAATCTGCATTCACCAAGTGGAACCAAAAAAATAGAAGTTTTAGAAGTCAAGTATCGGACAATCCCAATGGAATTATTTGAAATGACGCCTTAACGGTAGCAGACCCAGTGAGCAAAGATGAGGTCTAGCTAGCTTCTGTATTTATTGTGAATTGGAACAACTAATGAAATGTATCACCTCTCGGAAAAATCCTATATTCAAGCGTCTCCTCAAGCTGGAAGAATCAACAAAAAAACGCAGAGCATGCGGACTAACGATACTTGATGGGGTGCATCTAGTAAATTCCTATCATGCCAAATTAGGGATACCAAGATGCCTGATCTCCAACGAATCAGGTTGCGAAAGCCCAGAAATAAAACAATTATTGACTTTGGAAGGAAGTGAAGCGGTAGATGTATTTGTACTAAGTGATACTTTATTCCGCGAAATTTCTCCAGTTAAAACACCTACCGGGATCATTGCGTTAGTGACCATTCCTGCCCCCCGAGACATCCCTGTTCGTAAAAATGAGCGTTTTTGTGTTTTACTCGAATCCATACAAGACCCAGGTAATCTTGGTTCCATTCTACGTTCTGCAGCAGTTGCTGGTGTGTGTGATGCATATCTGTCTGAAGGTTGTGCCGATGCCTGGTCTCCCAAAACACTTCGTGCTGCTATGGGAGCACATTTTCTGTTACGTATTTACGAACAGTCTAATCTGGTGAAAGTCGTACAGGAATTCAAAGGTAAAGTTATTGCAACTACACTGAAAACAAATAACAGTTTGTATAAAACGCACTTAACAGTGCCGATCGCATCCGTGTTTGGTAATGAGGGAATAGGTTTGTCAGATGTGGTGCGTCAAGCTGCTAGCGAGCAAGTTACTATTCCCATGGTGGATGGAACAGAATCATTAAACGTTGCAGCAGCAGCTATATGCTTTTTTGAAAGGGTAAGACAAACCCAATGAGAAATATTTCACTGGCACAGATAATGTTGATAGGTACCAGAGTAAGGCATTACTAATTTGAAAAAATTTACCATGAGCGTTAGCGATTGTGAATTTATGTGTGTGGCACTTGATCTTGCACAACAAGCGAGAAAGGAGGGTGAAGTGCCAGTGGGCGCTGTGGTAGTAAAAGGTCACACTATTATTGGGCGTGGTTATAACCGCCCAATCTCAGCAGCAGACCCAACTGCACATGCGGAGGTAATAGCTCTACGAGATGCTGCATGTCATCTTGATAACTACCGCTTGTTAGACTGTATTCTTTATGTAACTTTAGAACCATGTGTGATGTGCGCAGGAGCGATTTTCCATGCTCGCATTGCGCGTCTAGTTTATGGTGCGAAAGATCCTAAAACTGGAACATGTGGCAGCGTGATAGATTTGCCAGCAGTGAAACAGTTAAATCATCATACTTTAGTGATAGGAGGTGTCTTGGAAGAGGAGACAAGCGGACTACTCAAAAAATTTTTTGCTGAACAACGCAAGATAATTAAGGAAAAAGATTTATGAGGATCAAGATTAAGATTAAATCGCAACATCTTGATGTTATGGATAACAATCAGGTTATAATCAAATCCTATCGAATTTCTTCAGCTAAAAATGGAGTAGGGCAAGAAAGGGGCAGTTTCTGTACTCCGCTGGGCAAGCATATTATTCGCGCTAAAATCGGAGTTGGACAGCCAGTCAACACAGTTTTTATAAAACGCCGCTCGACTGGTGAAATTTACACACCTGAACTAGGTGCGCGCTATCCGGAGCGCGACTGGATTTTAACTCGAATTCTATGGCTTTCAGGTTGCGAGCCCGGTTTCAATCGCCTAGGGTCAGTAGATACGATGCGTCGCTATATCTATATTCATGGTAGCCCAGACAATGTCAATATGGATAAGCCTGGTTCTATCGGTTGCATTCGTATGTTCAACACGGATCTGTTGGAACTGTTTGATTTGGTAGATGTTGGAACAGAAGTTAGTATTAAACAAAATTAAAGCTGTTTATAAGTAATCTATGGCAAATAGTTCTTCTTGCAATGGGTAAGTAGTATGCCTTATTGTTGGCATACAGTTCGAAAGTGTTTGAGTTCCAGCAATAGTTTCTGTGAAACAAAAAAAGAACAATACCATCCTGTCAAATTTGTTCCCTCACGCCTTTTGAGCTATCATACCTGTCCATGACCAAGTATGTATTTGTGACTGGCGGCGTGGTGTCTTCCCTAGGTAAGGGTATTGCCGCCGCCTCCCTAGCAGCACTTCTCGAATCCCGTGGTATCAAAGTAACTATGCTTAAATTGGATCCCTATATCAACGTGGATCCCGGCACCATGAATCCCTTTCAACATGGAGAAGTGTTCGTCACTGAAGACGGTGCAGAAACTGATCTTGATTTGGGACATTATGAGCGTTTTATCAGTGCCAAAATGAGCAAGCTAAATAATTTTACTACCGGTCAGATTTACGAAAGCGTGATAAAGAAAGAGCGGCGAGGCGACTATCTCGGCAGTACAGTGCAGGTAATTCCACATATTACCGATGAAATCAAACTGCATATAAAGTCTGGTGCAAGTGATTCGCAAGTAGCCATTGTCGAGATTGGTGGTACGGCCGGTGACATTGAGTCCTTACCATTTCTGGAGGCGATCCGGCAGATGGCAATCCAGCATCCCTACGAAGATACCTGTTTCATTCACCTTACGTTATTGCCCTATATTGCTTCTGCGGGAGAATTGAAAACAAAACCAACCCAGCATTCAGTCAAAGAAATGCGCGAAATTGGCATCCAGCCTGACGTATTACTATGTCGTGCTGACCGCGAATTACCAACAGATGAACGCCGGAAAATTGCATTGTTCACCAATGTACGGGAAGAAGCAGTAATTTCGGCAGTCGACGTAGACTGCATTTACAAAATTCCCGCATTGCTGCATGAACAAATGTTGGATGAAATTGTGTGTCATAAGCTAAATATTCTCGCTAAACCGGCTGATTTAAGTATGTGGAGGACACTAGTAAGTGCATTGGAACACCCCCAGCACACGGTGAACGTCGCAATTGTAGGAAAGTATGTAGACTTAACTGAATCCTATAAGTCTCTGTCGGAAGCGTTGATTCATGCAGGAATTCATACCCACAGCAAAATCAATATCCATTACGTAGATTCAGAATACATTGAAAAACAGGGGACCAATTGTCTCACAGATGTTGATGCTGTTTTGGTCCCCGGTGGATTTGGTAAACGAGGTGTAGAAGGTAAGATCATGGCCATTCGCTATGCACGCGAAAACCGTATTCCCTATCTTGGTATTTGTCTTGGTATGCAGCTGGCGGTTATTGAGTTTGCCCGCAATAAAGCTGCTATGGAAGATGCACATAGTACCGAGTTCAACCCTGAAACCCCATATCCTGTCATTGGGCTAATAACTGAATGGCGAACCCGCAAAGGCAAGGTAAAAACCCGTAATGCACAATCGGATCTCGGTGGTAGCATGCGTTTGGGCGGACAAGGGTGTTTGCTAAAGGAAAACTCACTGGCTCGAAAAATTTATGGTACAGACAAAATTACTGAGCGCCATCGTCATCGCTATGAAGTCAACAATGAATACATTTCCCAGTTAGAAAAAGCAGGACTTCATGCGAGTGGTCTGTCGACAGAGGATTCACTTTGCGAAATGATTGAGTTATCTGAAATCGAGCATCCGTGGTTCGTTGCATGCCAGTTTCATCCTGAATTTACATCCACACCTAGGACAGGACATCCACTGTTTAGGGCATTTATCGAAGCAGCCATTGTCACGATGGACCAGCGTGCTACATCGGATAAGGCAAGTTCAGACAAACTAAAAAACATTACTTTAGTGCCTAACATATAATGAGATTTTGCCATCTTATAGTAAGCCACGATCATCCAATTACTTAGCAACCAGGAAAATTAGAATGAGTGCAATTGTTGATATTTTTGCTCGAGAAATTTTAGATTCACGCGGTAATCCCACTGTAGAAGCTGAAATATTACTTGAATCTGGAATACAGGGACGGGCAGCAGTGCCTTCTGGAGCATCTGTCGGCACTAAAGAAGCTGTTGAATTACGTGATAATGATGCTCAGCGTTATTTTGGTAAGGGTGTTCTTAAAGCAGTTGAGAACGTGAATAGCGAAATTTCTGAGTCCCTCATGGGCCTAGATGTAATAGAACAACATTTTATAGATCAGACCTTGATTGATCTCGATGGTAGTGACAACAAATCAAGACTTGGCGCCAACGCAATTCTGGCGGTTTCGCTAGCTGTAGCAAAAGCAGCAGCGGAGGAATCTGGTCTACCTTTATATCGCTATTTAGGAGGCTCAGGACCAATGTCTATGCCAGTGCCAATGATGAATGTTATCAATGGCGGGGTTCATGCCAACAATAATATTGACTTACAAGAGTTTATGATTGTTCCACTCGGCGCACAAAGTTTCCGCGAAGCCTTGCGCTATGGGACTGAGATATTTCATACACTAAAAAAAATGCTTCATGAAAAAAATAGGGCTACCACAGTGGGTGACGAAGGTGGGTATGCTCCTAATCTAGATAATAATGAGGCCGCGCTACAATTGATTATGCAGGCTATCGAGCAAGCTGGTTACTTACCGGGAGCAGACGTTGCCATTGCACTAGATTTTGCCAGCTCGGAATTATTTAGCGAGGGAAAATATCATCTAGCTTCTGATGGACTAAGCTTGAGTTCAGAACAACTCACAGACTATATAGCTGCTTGGACAAATAAGTATCCCATTATTAGCATAGAGGATGGCATGAGTGAACATGACTGGGACGGCTGGAAATTACTTACCAACAAACTTGGAAAATCGGTACAGCTAGTAGGTGATGATGTGTTTGTGACGAATTCAAATATTCTTAAAGAAGGCATCGAACAAGCTGTTGCCAATTCCATACTCATTAAGATTAATCAGATTGGTACTCTCACCGAAACCTTTTCTGCCATTGAAATCGCAAAACGTGCAGGCTATACCTCTGTAATTTCGCACCGTTCTGGAGAAACTGAAGATACCACCATTGCTGACATTGCTGTAGCTACTAATGCATTGCAAATCAAAACTGGCTCACTTTCTCGCTCTGATCGTCTAGCTAAGTACAACCAATTGCTTCGTATCGAGGAAGACCTCGGCGACTCTGCAAACTATGCCGGACGGGGAGCCTACTACCAGTTAAAATAATGAAAGTATTATGCCTCATACTGTTTGCCCTGATTGTCCTATTACAGTACCCGTTATGGTTGGGCAAAGGTAGCTGGCACAGAGTGTGGCAAGTTGATCAGCAAGTTATCGCGCAGCATGCAACTAATCAGAAACACCATATTCGTAATGTCGCGCTGGATGCAGAGGTGCAGGATCTTAAGCAGGGTTCGGATGCCATCGAGGAACGTGCCCGCAGTGAATTAGGTATGATTAAGCAGGATGAAATTTTTTTCCAGGTAGAAACAAATGGGGAAAATACAACTCCAACAGATATAACCAAGGAAAGAACCCCATCAGGCAACAAATAAAACAAGATGTAGCATTAGGAATGTAAGGGCTTGCAGTGCAATAAGATCACTTATAGCTGACCTCTTCTTAAGAAAATTAATCATTTTCCGCTTTTAACTGCCACAACTCATCAACTTTCATAAGAAGTTTTAGCTGCATGAAAGTAGAAAATACCAACGAATTTACTAATTTTGGCTACAAACTAATAACATCATGAAGCGGGATTTTGATGAGTGACTACAAGTTTGAGTTATCGCAGATTGTTTTTGTTATCCCAGTCAAGATGCAGGGTGTTGTTGAAAATTGTAATAAGCCATCTATTGGCGAAAATATATATGAAGTCGGGGTTATGTATCAAAACAGAGTTTGGAAGACAACATTTTATGAATCCGAACTAACGGCTATTGAAGAAAACCCATCATGTACTTGAATGTCTGCTTTGTGCAAAAGCATATATTCGACTCTAAAATTAGCTAGTTACATTCTTTTGAAAGCAGAAAAGCTAGCACTTAGGCATTAATCCCTAGAGAATCTGGCTCCCCGAGTAGGGCTCGAACCTACGACAAACGGATTAACAGCCCGCCGATACATCTCTTTTATTTCAATGACTTGATGGCTATTTCCGGTTCGCAAAACCGGTATTTTTGGGCTTTATTAATCAATAGGTTATCAACTTTTGCGAACCGGAATCTTACGATTATCCATAATTTCATGGTTGCCTCCATATCACACCTGAATCACGGTTTGTCGGAAACCGTGAAAATTAATTCTGGCCGGATGCGATTTTTAATTTGCTGACTTCGATTTCATCAGCATGTAGTCTTGCCTGAGCCAGATCATAAGCGGTCTGCATACGCATAAATACATCTGCAGTGCCACCAAATGCTTTTTCCAGACGGATAGCCATGTCCGGAGAAATGGCGGCCAGTCCGTTAATGACACGGGAAAGGGAATTACGACTGACACCCAAATGCGCTGCAGCTTCCGTGACATTCAGGTTACAGGCTTCCAATGCGTATTTAATCTGCCGCCCTGGGTGGGGCGGATTCTTCATCGGCATAGCGTTCTCCTTTATAGGTTAAAAAGTTCTCAGTGGTAATCGCCGTAGTCCACGTCAAACACGTTACTATCTTCAAACCGAAACCAGATTCTGTAGTTGCCTGAAACCGATACTGACCAGTAACCGTTAAATTTACCTGTCAATTTGTGAAGGTAAAATCCTGCAAAATTCATATCTGCTGGTTTCTTTGCATTATCAAGACGGAACAAAATAGCTTCTACTTTTTCTCTGTGACTGGCATTTATCTTGCTGGCATCGCCGTTGCAGAGTTTTTTAAGTGCGCTATTTCTGAATGTCTTGATCATGACTCAATTGTAATGTGTAACGCGATACTTGTCAATAGATTTTCATGAAAAAATCAGGTGTATTTCATGCTATTTTGTAGGCGTTACTACTTCACCTTTACGCACATAGTGCTGAGTCATTTTGGTACTACCATGAGCTAACTGTCTGCGCGCTTCCTCAATACCGGCACTATCTGCTTTCTCGGTTGCTGCTTTAGCTCTGAGATCCCTGAACTGAAACCCTTTAATAAGCGCAACAAGGTCATATTTTCCCTCAGAATCAGCTTTATCAACGGCCAGAAGCCTTGCCCTATCAAATGCACTGTCTAACCCTCCTTTAGACATTCTATAACCACCCATGCCACATATGAGAGCTACATCAGCTATTTTATGCTTACGTTTACGGGTCATGATCCGGTCAACAAGCTTACCAAGATCATTACGCTGACCAGAATCATTATTAAGGCGGATTCGAATAGTTTTCTTTGTTTTCCCCTGGGTAACGGAAAGCATATCATCTTTGATATGGGTAGCTGATATTTTAAGTACATCAGCAGGGCGCTGTCCGGTTAAAAATGCCATATCCATAGCATCTTTCAGGGCAGGACTGGCAACACTGAATACAGCATGATAAATCTCATCATCTATATAATTCTTTCTACCTGTTTCTGTAAATCCACGGATACCCTGACATGGATTAGCCAGGGTGGTAAGTCCACTATTTCTGACAAAATTCCAGATATGGGAAAACAGGGCTTTACAACGGTTAGCCTGTACTTTGGCTGATTCACCCCGCCATGTCATGAACTGGCGTATATGGACCGGCTCAATGCGCTCTAATGCTAGTGGGGGGTCATCATGAAAAAACTCCAGTAGTTTGGCTAACTGCTGAATATTATCGCTTCGTGTTCTCGGGGCCTTAGTAGGTATTATTTCCTGAGTGTAGCGTTCTGCTACATACTTAAAGGTAACTAACTGATTTAGATTACTGGAGTGATTTTTGGTTAATTCTGACCATTGCTGGATAGCTTTAACATAATCATTGCCCAAGGGAATTTCTTTTCTTTTGACGATTCCGGTTTCAAAATAATAATATGTATTTCCTGATACCCTCGTTCTGGCTCTCATGCCTTTAGGAAGATTCCAGTTCTTTGTTGGTGTACGACCCATCATGGTATTTTGCCTCTTCATTGAACTGAGTGCAATACAGGTGGTTCCCATCGTTTTTGTGGTTGTGCCTTAATATCTTCTTTTCCATCAATAAATGATCTGGCCACAACGGGTCGTCCACACGCATTAACAAAGAATGGGATACCCATCTTCATTAGCTGCTCACGCTGGAAATCTTTTTTTTTACGTCCGGTGAGCATAGCTACATCAGCATCTGATAGAAAAGTACTCATGGCTGCTTTCTTAGAAAAGCATGTATACCTAACATAATTAGAATAAGTGTCATTAATCAGCCTTGCACTGAGCAGCTTGAGCAATGTGGTCTTCATATTTCTGATCTGCTGTATCGATCGTAAGAGGGTAGGCGTTGATGGTATTCATTTAACCTCTCTAAGTGCGTGGGGCAGGGGTCTTGAATGGTTGGTTAAGGTTGTAGTCGTTCGTTACTCGATCCATAAGGTATGTATTCTTTTCGAGTACCGCTCATACGATAGTTAATAAAATTTGCACCTTGTAAAAGAATCAACATTGAAAGAAGACTGGGAGGCTTGGGAATAACTTCATATTTCTTAATTTTCCTTATTCGTTGTTTAGGCAACTCAAGAGAGCAAATTCCTTTCCTCATTATTCATCTCCTGTTTCTGGTCGTTCGCCCGCTTCATCTGCCTTGCGAATTTTGGTTAGTACGCTGCGATACAAAATTTCTTTTCCATTTATTTTTATTCTGTTTTTACCTAGAATTGCCCAAACAGCTTCCTTAAAGTCTGAATTACTGTCAGTGGCTTCTCTGTATAAGTCGTAGGCTTTCCATTCAAAACCTTCATCTAGTAATTCCATAATATTTACAGAAATTCTCTGAACCTGATCCTGCTCACTAACAGAGAGAGCCGATAAAGTGTCACCTACAACGCTTCCATGTGCGGGAGTTACATCTTTTTCTTCAAACTTAATACCTTCGTTAGAAACATCATTCAGATAGTGCACAGCGTTATCCAGGCGCTCTCTGCGAGGCCAGTATTTACTGGCTTGTTTTACTACTGTCTTTTTAATCATTTCCCCTTCATCAGAAGCCCAAGGACTCTGAGGTATATATTTTTCTCCGTCATTAATTTTGGCTTGGCGAGATTTCCATGATTCAGAACGATCACGAATAGCGAATATTTCATGAATAGGGACAGAGTGAGTTAAGTAATCCTCTTCATCTGTTTTTACTACAACGTAACAACCTATAATTTCTCCCCTATCTTTATTGAAGGGGTTAAAAGTATGTTTAGGTGGTTGATCTATACCCTGTAACTCAAAGGTATCGTTTTTATGTACGATTACCGCCTGACCCCATTTAATAGCGCCTGAAGTCTGAGCTATGTGCATTACTCCCATATAGCTAATATCAAGACATACCGCTTGCATTTTATTAACCTTACGCGGTACTAAATAAGCTAGCTTCTGAGCAGGGTTTAAACTGATACCGATAGCTGCCACGTTATTAACAGCGGCGATAATAGACGGCTTGTTTTGCATGGCAACTTTATAAAGATAATCGTTACTCTCAATTACTTGAGTAGCAAACTGCGCCTCCCGGTCAAAATTAATATCTTTTGAGGCCACAGCCATAAACTGATTGCGCTGGCTTTCTATTATTGTCGATAAGTCGTTCATTCTTCCTCCTCATCCATTTTTTGCTGATCGAGAGCATCAAGATCAACTGTCCCACCAAAAAGTTTGTCTACCATTTCTAAAATTGATTCTTCAGTAGTTGGGAAGTTAGTAAAGTTCATAAATCCCCCGCGATAATATCCACCACCGAGTCAAGGTGTTTTTCGTAATCATCTTGTCTCTTGGTAATGAATGGCGCTGTTGTTTTAGATATAGTGGCGTAGGCAAAATCAGAATATGACCTTATGGCTGCATCCAGATTTGCCCGTAACGCTTCTTTATGTGCCTGGTCTATCATTTGCCCTCCGCTCTTGCGCGGCTTAAATCTTTCTCTACCTGTTGATATGTCTTAGCCATAATATCTATCAAACTCATATTCCTGGGTCTTCTCTACTACCAACTCAATCTTCTCATCCTGCAATTCCTTTTCTTCATGCGCCGCTTCTACAATTGCGCCCACTCCAAATTCCTCTACTAGTTCAGGCAGGATTTCCTCAAACTTTTTCCAGTAATATTCTCTACGCATTTGATCACCGCTTTTCATCGTGATCTTCCTCTCGTTTAAGGATTGCGGCGGCTAGTAGGTCACACCACTCAGTTTGGCATCAATCAGGTTGGCGCCATCCAGTTTGGCATCAATCAGGTAGGCACCATTCAAGTCGGCATCACTCAGGTTGGCATCACTCAGGTTGGCATCACTCAGGTTGGCATCAATCAGGCTGGCATCACGCAGGTCGGCGCCATGCAGGTAGGCACCACTCAGGTTGGCATCAATCAGGTTGGCCTCAATCAGTTTGGCACCACGCAGGTCGGCATCAATCAGGTTGGCATCACGCAGGTTGGCCTCACTCAGGTTGGCCTCAATCAGTTTGGCACCACGCAGGTAGGCACCATTCAAGTCGGCACCATGCAGGTTGGCCTCACTCAGTTTGGCACCAGTCAGTTTGGCACCATGCAGGTTGACGCCACTCTTTACCGCCTCTTGCACGCATAATTTCAAGTTTTCACATTCCAGCTCAAAAAGAACTGCTCTGGTTGTTTTGTGTGTAATCTGAAAATTCATACTGTCTCCTTTATCCGTGTATTTCGTTCAGCAATTACGTTCCATTTCTCCAGGCCAGTCTCGTAATCTTCAAATGCCTGTTGAATTTCATCGCTCAGCTCTTCCCCGGTAAATTCTCTGGCTAATTCAGGGAGAGATTCCTGAAACTCACGCATGAGAGCGTCACGGCGGATACGGTTGGTAGCAGTAGTGGGTTGGGTAGGCATGGATAGATAATAGCACTCAGCTATTACAAAGTCAATAGCAATATGCAATTATTTTATGCTATTCTTACTAAAATAAATAAAAAAAGAGAAAACTATGGGATTTGGGGTCAAGAGGAAGAAATAAGCGACTATCAGGGGTGGAAGCGATTTGGGATCATCGGAGATATTACCTGTTGGGAGATTTGATTCATGCAAACCGACATGCACTTTGATGCAACCTATGTACAGGCGTGTGGTGCGGGCATTCCTGCCTATCTTACCATTGGTTCTTATTGTTTCCTTTGTAAATTAAAACAGTAATCACATGTCTTCAGTTACCAACGCCTTTTTATTAGAAACTCTTCAATGCTTCTCGGTTGAGATACGGATGCCTTTTCGCCAATCCCATGGAGCGACAAATCTACTTCCAAGTATGCCTACACCTAATTTCTTTGCTTCTTCGTGCTGACGGATATAGTCGTTACTATATTTTCTGTAAGCATGGGCCATTCCGCCGGATACCATCTCAGCTCCGATATCAAGGTTTCGTACCCGGCATTTACCAATCATCCGATCATAGCGATCACGACCCAGATCATCGCAGGTTACCTTGCTGTCACCGATGAGATTTTTTAAATATTTTGTAGCAACTTTCCCGCAAGACCATGGAGTATCTTTGCGGAAACATTTTTGCTTCATCTCCGGGGCATCTATACCGTGGAGACGTATTTTTGTTTCATCAATCCAAATAGTATCTCCGTCCACCACCCGGGCTATACCAGTAATGTCAGCAGCGAAGGTGGATGACCCTATGAGGCACAACACTATTATTGAAATTGATTTATTTATATGCTTCCCATTTCATTCTTCTGAGTGGATTTATTTCTTCTTCAAGCAGGTATTTTGTGTCGTAATGTTTTGCGTTTGGTCCGTAGAGAACAATCCCCGCCACACAAAATAGCCTTTTATCGCGAACTTTTGAATAGAAACTCCTCATTCTAGAATCAACTGTTTTAAAGAGAGTTGCGGCGCGACCTCCTCCAGCAAGCTCAGAATCTCTCAAATTTAAACCAATCTTTTTAAGCATAAGTTCGTGAAAGTTTTTTCCTTCTTTCAAATTTTCACAATGATTCTTATAAAACATAACTTCATAATAAATAGTCAGCATCAGTTCTTGTTTTGTATTAAGCTCAGCAGAGATACCGGAACTCGCTTGTAAGCTGAATAAAATTGCCAATATAATCTTCTTATTTTTCATCATGGCGGCTTTCCTACTAATTTATTTTAATTATGCCCTCCTGCCTGAGGATAACCTAAATGTATACGCTTACTACAAAAATGATAATTCTATCGTGGCAAATTTCATTTCATTTTTTATCGGTATCTTGATTCTTGTATGTATCGATATCGCGCATAAAAGCCACCAGGAAACCAGCAAGAACCGGCGAGATACAAAACGCTATAAACCCACAGGTATAGGCATTGCGACCTTTGCTCGTGGCAGCATTACCCACCATATAGCACAAACCTAGATATATAATTAGGAAAAAAATAAATACCTCGTCCATAAACCCTTCCAGTTTTAAAATATTTTCACGGAAACCTGATACTGTTACTTCTTAAGCAAACGTCTTTCTATTTCTTCTACCCGAGCCAGCTGAGATTTTTGTATTTCAGCAATAATTTTAATTGCCACGGTTCTATCCTCTTCGCTCTCCATTTCATCAATTAGTCTTGCCGCTAATTCAGCTTTTCTGTTTTTAGGCTTATAGGGCAAGCCGTGTTCAGCATCCATCCACCCGCGCGGTTTACCGATCATTTTTTCGATGTGCCGTGCTGCATTATCGCCTATGCCCCGTGGTTTTCCTGTTTTCGAACCCTTGAATCCATGTAACCATTGACTCGTTTGCGCGTGGCTACGGTTAATGGCATCAGCAAGGGATTGTATTGTTCCAAATTCATCCACTAAGGCCTTCATATTCGCACGTCTTATTTCCCCCATTGTCTTCATATCTCTCCTATTTAATGTAATAGCAATTCACTAATTTATGATATTAGTAAAATACTATTGACTTAATGATAGCTAGGTGCTATTACTATACAAATGAAATTATCTGATTATCTTGCTGCTCACAGTACACAAATTAAATTGGCCAAAATTCTTGGCATAAGTCAGGTTCTTATTAGCCAATGGTCTACTGGACTCAGAGCGACCCCGATTGAACGCTGCTATCCAATCGAGCAGGCAACTCAGGGCAAAGTAACCCGCAAAGACCTCCGCCCTGATGACTGGCACTTGATATGGCCGGAACTAACCAAGAAAAAGGTCGCCGCATGAGTAACAGTCTATTTTTTTACCCACAATCTGTCTTTCCGAACGTTTCCGAATTTTTCGTAAGGATTCGGAATGCAAGGTGAAATGCCTTTCTTTGATAGCCCCGAAGACGCATTAAAAAGCGTTATACAGCAACTTGGCGGAGCCAAGAGGGTAGGGCAGCTAATATGGCCTGACAAGAGCGTAGATGCTGCTAGTAGAACATTACTTGACTGTCTTAACTCGTCTCGATCCGAGAAGTTGGAACTCACTCAAATCATACAAATTTTCTCGTTAGCTAAAGAGCAAGGGTATCACGCTGCATTCGAGTGGTTTTCTAACCAAGCCGGATATGACTCACACCCGATCACCAAAGCCGAGAAGGTAGATCGGCTTACTTCGGTTATAGAAAACTCGACAAAAGAATTATCAACAGCGTTGGCACATTTAGAACGTATTCAACGTAACGAAAAGGTAAAAGCAGCTTGAATTTTTCTCCCTAAAGAGAAAACACCGCAGCGGGGTGTGCGTAAGCATAGTCGGAACTCCGCCTGATTAAAAGGAGGCAGATTGATAACTCAATACCAAAATAAGATTATCAGCGATGTAATTGGTTGTTTTATGAGGAATAGTGATTCTTCTTCCGATTCAATCTTACAGGTTGGTGAAATCAGGTTGTCACTGGTAAATGAGTTCGAGCAAATCACTAAGGCAACTGATTCTCAAACCACTCTTTCAAAGATTCCTCCCGAATGGCTTGAGGAAGCCACTCAAGCAGCTGTTGTTGCAGTTGAGGAAAGGTTTTGTCGTCAAGGGAGGCTTTAGCAATGGGAAGGCTGACTTTTACTTTTAAAACTCCGAGCCCTTCTATGTCCGGATCAAGCTGTGCACTAGCTTCAATAAAATGCCAGGTTTTAGGGTCATGAGATTCATTTATAGCGAGTCCGCCGGTAGCAACAACGCCATCGAAGATATATGTAACAGCAGCATCTTTATCGTTTTTCATGGGGGTTCCTTTTATGGTTTGTATTGATGTGGAAATTAAATATTACCATGACTGGAATCCTCGCTAAATAAGGTGCAGGTATGAACTATTACTCTTTTCATATTGGAGATTACAGGAGACGGAGGACGGATAACTTGACAAATTCATATTTGGGTGCAAGTATGAGCGTACAGACTAAAAGGTCTGTCGGGATTGAAAGCCCGTTTCTTTACAGGCGCTCACAATCCGCGCCGTCTGGTAGCGGATTTTTTATGTTCGGGCGTAGCGGGAGGCCTTCGGGCCTGCCGTTTCCTGTAGACGGCCTTTCAACTCGTTACTGCCCGAACACCTTTTTGAAAGGAAGTGTGCGGGCGCAATCAAAATACAGGAAAAGGCCCATGTCCGCGCCTACACTCCCACCCGACCGTTCTAACGTTATTCCATTCCGTTTCGCTTTACCTACCAAACCAGAAGAAATGTTTGCCGATTGCATAACCTATGATTCCGGCAGGGAAACATATGGCCTCTATCAATGGCGTATGAATTTACTGATAGTAGTCATGGAGACAGCGCTGGAGCGTAAATACCAACAGAAGTATCCGGGTGGGCTGATAGGAAAGGAGAAAAATAAATGAAACGTCCGTCATTTCAGTTTTACCCGGGCGACTGGCAATCTAACAGCAATCTTCGCAGATGTACGCATGAAGAAAAAGGCATTTGGATTGATGTTTTATGTCTGCTTCATGATCAAAATTCCTATGGAATTGTACGCTGGAATGTAAAAGAAATGGCACAGGCGATCGGTTGTAGTTATCGGAAAATATACGGTCTCGTATCGAAAGGAATATTAAAGGGATGCGATGCGGGTGAAACTTGTGAAGAACTGGTCTTTGTTCCCCGCCATGGAAGGACAGATGGCCCGGCAGTCACGTTGATTGCAGCACAAGAAGGACCCATCTGGTATTCCTCCCGAATGGTGATAGATGAGTACAAAAGAGCGTCCCGATCCGGTGAGTTATCTTCACCTAACCCATCACCTAACCTTTCACCAAAGGGGGGCATTGGTGCAGCACCAAAGGGTACATCCAACCCATCACCTAACCCATCACCTAACCCATCACCTGACCCATCACCTGACCCATCACCCTCCCGCGCGGGTAGTTCTTCTTCTTCTTCTTCTTCTTCTTCTTCTACTTCAAAGTCAAAATCAAAGTCAAAGTCAAAGTCAAAGTCAGAAGATATGTCCGCGCTTACAGCGCAGACCGCGCCCGTCGAATCCAGAATTGCGCCCAAAATTCGTGGTTCCACCCTGCCTGCAGACTGGTTTTTACCGACCGAATGGGGCGAATGGGCGTTATCTGAAAAACCAGACTGGAGCATTGTGGACGTGAAAAAAGTAGCCGAAAAATTTAAAGATCACTGGCTTGCGAATGCGAATCAGGCGAGAAGCAAAAAGCTGAACTGGTGCCGTGCCTGGCGCAACTGGGTACGCAATGAGCATGACATCAGAAGCAGTAAGAACCAGAAGTTTGACGGCTTAACTTTTATCTAGGAAGAACGAAAAGCGAGGCTCAGAAATGAAAAAATTATCGATCTCTGAAGCAGATTTGTCTTTAAAAATAAAGTACGAAAAAAATATCTGGTTGCAGACCGACATCGAAAACGGTGTGAGTTTGATGGATCATTTGTACGCCAGACTGGATGCGATGTACCCGTTGCGCTGGCGTTCCGCACACCCTACAGAGATGAGTCTCAGCTGCTGGCGGCACACCTGGGCGGAGGCGTTTGAGGAAGAAAGAATACTACCTCACCAGGTTAAGTCTGGAATTACCGAGTGCAGAAAAATGTATGACTGGCCACCTTCCCTAACTGAGTTTTTAAAGGCTTGCAGGGTAACGGTACCAGTTATGCACAGGAATTTTCCAAAGGGAAACAAAATTACTAAGAAAGGAATGAAGGAAGGATTGGAGAGGCTACAGATTGTGAAAGAAAAATTGTTTGCCAATTTATAAAGGAGAGAAAAATGAGTGCGGTTATTGAAGAAACAATCAAGATAAGTGAAAAATTTTTACTTGGAGATTTGCTAAGGGTAATCCTTGGACCGGTTAAATCAATGCCTGTGGGCTGGGGTTCGCTGCCGGAGGCAGATCAAGAAAAGCTTCTGGATGAAATCACGGAAAAAGTAACTGAGTCGGTACGTCAGACAGTCTTGATTATTGCTGCCGATGCAAGGCCGCATATGAAAGCAGTACTCGAAAGCGTAACTTTTAAGGATGGGATCAGGGCGGTTACTCAAGTACAAAAAGATTCAGCAGATAGACATGATTTGGCTGATGCGCAAGGCGATATGGTGTTACTTGTTTTGCCGAATTCATCTAAATACTTAGGGGGTGATTTACCAACGCCTGATCCGGATCAACCTGATTTGCTTAAAGATACATGGACAAAGTTATAGCTGAAAACCAGGTTGAGTCAGAAAAGTTAAAACGCTACAAACAAGGAGAAAAATCATGGACAAACTGGACTGGATAGAACGGGCTGCAATTGAGAATCTGAAGAAGCGTTCTGAGAATGCAGATCTTATTCGCTGGCAGGTCAATATTTTTTTATCCCTTATTCTTTCAGGAGGCGGAGCTGCCTTGTATCTGGCTGCCAATAGTACGATGTATACGACCCCCGCTTTGATGACCAGCGTGTATCTGTTCCTGCTGGCTGGAATACTTGTTATAAAGTGTGTCCAGACGGGCGCGTATCCGGCTACCTGGAATGAGCCTGAGAATCTTAATCAGGCAGGATATGAGCTGGATGCTCTGCGTGAATTTGAACTATGCAACATGCAGGAAAGAATCAAATCCGCAAGTCGCATAAACCGCATCAGAGGACAATGGTTTAACCGGGTGCTTCTATGTCTGTGCGCAACACCGATAATTGGTTTTATCGCGTGGTGGATTTTTTAGTGTGAACTTTCTGTTTCTGATCTGGCTCCGGGACTGGGTTTTTCTTGTCATCAACCATTGTGTAAATCACGGAGATAAAAAATGAAATGTAATACAGAATCAATAAAATGGGTATGGGATCAGGCAGGAATAACTGCTGATTTTCAGATGCAATGCGCAGATGCCATGGAGCGACAGGCCGTATCACTGCTCAACCTGTTATTTGTCGGGGCAGGGGGTTCTCTGGCTTATTCGGTAAATCTTTTTGAAAAGAATACTGATCATTGGCTGAATTATGCAATGGCAGCGACTTCGGTATGGTTATTTTTTGTGGCCGCTATTTTGGTGAGGCAAGTCATGTGGTCAAAAGAAATTATGGGTCCGGCAAATGATCCGGCGAATCTGATAAAAGCTTTTGATATGGATCTATCAGAAACGCTAAAAGCTGAACTTGTGAACAGCCAAATTTGCATTGAATTTAACCGTAGCAGAAACGACTCTGTCGGTTACTGGCTGAATATTTGCAGAGCATTGACTATTATTACGCCAATGTTTATCGGACTGGCGGTTGTGGCTTCTTAGGGCGGTCAACAGGTTGCTTATTTCTTCTTTCCGGTGGTCGAGGTGGAAACTTAGTTGGACAAAGTTATAGCTGAAAAACTTGTAACAGGTTATTGCAAAGAAACTTCTGAAGAAAAGCAAAAGAGAGAATGGGAAAACAAAATCTCAAATACTTACTGCAAATTACCTCCAATGTATCAGTACATCGCTGTGAAGACCAAGAAGGAGAAGAAGTGAGTAAGGTATTTTTTGGCGATTGTAGGGAATCCATGCGACAGATGATCGCTGATGGCGTGAAGGTACAAATGTGCGTTACCTCTCCACCTTACTATGGACTAAGGGACTACGGACACGGGGGTCAATTGGGGCTTGAGGCAACACCGGAAGAGTTTATTAAGAACATGGTGAGAGTATTCAGGCTGGTACGTGATTTGCTTAATGATGATGGTGTGCTGTGGCTGAATATTGGCGACAGTTATAACGCAAACCAGGGATCAGGATTCAATGGAAATAAAAGGCTGTCATTAGAGAATAGATCGACAGTTAGAAAACGTCCCTCATGGTTAAAACCAAAAGACTTGATTGGTATTCCCTGGATGCTGGCTTTTGCGTTACGTAATGATGGTTGGTATCTCAGGCAGGATGTTATCTGGTCCAAGCCGAATCCAATGCCCGAATCCGTAACTGATCGTTGTACCAGGAGCCATGAATACCTTTTCCTGCTGACCAAAAATTCAAAATATTACTATGACAGTGAAGCTATAAGAGAAAAGACGCTGACTAAAGACAATACTTTTCGTGATCGTGACTCAACCAGGCTTAATAACACTCCGGGACGAAAGAGAATGGGCGGACTAAAAACCAACAATTACGAAACCCGTAACAAGAGGTCTGTTTGGTCAATCGCTACCAAACCGTATAGTGGGGCTCACTTTGCCACATTTCCTTCCGAATTAATTAAACCTTGCATACTTGCCGGATCACGTCCTGATGATGTCGTGCTTGATCCATTCTTTGGAAGTGGCACTACTGGCCAGGTTTGTGAATCCCTGGGAAGACAATGGATAGGTTGCGAACTAAACAGAGAATACGAATCCTTGCAAAAAGACAGGACCGCGCAAAAAGGGCTGGTGTTTATATGAGCGCCAGCCAGCGAAACAAGGGAAACGCAGGAGAGCGAGAATTATTCAAACTGCTCTCTGGGGAGCTTGGCTTTGTGGTGAAACGTAATCTTTCCCAGGCAAGGGGAGGGGGTGCTGATTGTATACAAATTCCCGGGTGGTCGGTTGAGTGTAAACGCCAGGAGAAATTAAATTGTAATGCGTGGTGGCAACAAACTTTGGATCAATGCGGAGAAGGCGAGGAGCCAATACTTTTTTACAGGCAAAGTAGACAACCCTGGCAAGCGATAATGAGGTTATCGGGCATAAATGACAGGTTATACGGTGACTATACGGTTATCTTGCCATTTCTGTCCGCCTGTATGTTGATAAGGGAAACATTGTGAATAAACAAACCTTCCGCCTCATCCACGATCAAGCCAGACGGGGCGCTTGTGAGGCGATTAAAAACGCCCATGAGGGGTATGTGGTGACTATTACGGAACCCAATCGTAATCTGGAGCAGAATGCCAAGATCCATGCGCAAATTTCGGATATAGCCAGGCAATGCAGGTTTATGGGCAGGAGATTCTCTGTTGAGGACTGGAAACGTTTACTGATTGACGCATTCGCCAGGATTAAAGTAGCTGAGGGAAGTCCATTGAGAGGGTGGGGGAGAATACTTCCTAATCTGGACGGGTCGGGATTCGTACAGCTTGGCGTTCAGTCAAGGGATTTTAAAAAAGCAGAGGCAAGCGAGTTTGTTGAATATCTCTATGCATGGGGAACCGGGAATGATGTGGCATGGAGTGAGACAGGATTTAGGGTATGCATGGAATAACTTCAAACCCGCCTTCATACAGGAGCTTTCATGAAATATTGGACAGATATGAAACGACAAGTGTCTGGAAAAGAAGGATATCTGAGTTGTACGATAAAAACGTACAACTGAAAATGCCTTCCGCAGATGGAAAAACATACGCCACAGATGCTGTAAATGTTGAGACGTTATTCAGAATAGTTCAGTCTATCCCTTCTCCAAAAGCTGAGAATTTCAAAAGGTGGCTAGCTAAGGTTGGTTATGAGCGGATTCAAGTAATTCAAGACCCAGAAATTTCTGTTAAGCGAGCAATGCTTAACTGGAAAATTAAAGGTGTATGCGTGAGCTGGCTCTTTTCGCGGACGCTGTAAAACAATTAGCCAGACTTTGCAGACGGTCATTCTAGATCGTTTTTGATACTGAAGGTCAAGGGTTTAGTCTTAATACCACAATATATAGTAATTAGTGTCAAAAAATGCTAGTTTATACAAAATTACATCTATATGTAGTGGGTATGATGCGTAAATGATACAGAGGGAAAATAATGCTTCATGTAAAAGTAAAAATTAATACTCGTGACGTAGAAAAAAGGCTCAAGCGGCTACAGAAAGATATTGGCATTAAAGTGCTTGCATCTTCCATTAATAAGACTACCGCCATTGCCAAGACCGCAATGATTAAGCAGATCACTAATAAATACAAGTTAAAAGCGGGGTTTGTCAGGAAGCGTATCGCTATATCAAGAGCCAGACGCAAAGGAGCGAATGCGTTTACAGCCGTTCTCAGGGGCACAGGCAAGCGATCAGCTAATTTAATAGCTTTTGTTGAGAGCAGCATATCCCTGGCACAACTTAAAAAGAGAAGAAAAGCTGATGATGGTAAAGAGGTACGGTTTCAAATTACCAGAGGAGGGGGCAAGAAAACCATACCCGGGTCATTCATAGGTAACAAAGGGCGCACTATTTTTAAGCGTGTGGGCGTGAGTAGGGGAATAGCACCAGTTAGAACTATCAATGTCCCACAGATGTTCAATGTGAGAGAGATCAATATAGCTGTAAAGGCCATCATCAAGAAGAGGTTTATTGAGGTATTTAACAGAGAGGTCGCTTTTTATATTAGTAAGGCCAACAGATGAAGCCGACTCAATTCAAAGAATCTAATGCAACATTAACAGCACCACAACAAGAGTATTCAACCGATGTAGACGCAGTTCAGCCACTAAACATCTGGTCTAACGGCGAGCAGTGTGTGAGCTGATGGAAGATGTCATGGGAAGAGAGGCTATCTGCATTGTTCCGTGGGAAGGTATGGCTATTAGTACTATCAGGGCAGACACAACCACCTGTTGCACTCTCGATCACCAATAAGTTGTTTCATGAAGTTGAGAGAATACCAGGCAACCCCATTCCTAAAGCAAGATTTAAAGAATGATGTATCGAACTTATAACAAAGGTACTTCCCAGACCAACCCCGTGTGGGAACGAAACGAGTCGAAAACGCTCTAGTAATTCAACACTGGCATGGGTTCCGCTTATGACAAAAAAAGAGCTGGCACAACAACTGAATATATCGACACGTCAGTTAAGAAAATTAGCAGCGCTCGGAATGCCAACCAAAAGCCTGAAAGCTGCCGAAGAATGGCGTTTTGCGAACATAGAGGTTAGGCAAACCAAACCCTTAAGAATGTGTGGAAACAATGGAGGAAGAAGAACCAAAAGCGGAACCAAAAGCGGAACTGAAAACAATAAAAAGCAGGGATAAAGAAGGGGGTGAAAAACAGGGCAACCAGTTAGAGATTGATCTCAGTTCAATTAACGCAGATGTACTGTTTACAAGAGCTCGCGCAGTTAAAGAAAAAGCGCTTGCCCAACAAGCCGAGGCAGAAACATCTTTATTTATAGGAACTCTGGTAAAAAAAGAAGATGTTGAGCGTGGCGTATACACATCAGCACGAATGCTACGAGATCAACTTATTAATTTATCTAAACGGATAGCCCCTGAATTATTTGAGCAAAAGAATGTGGCCAAACTGGAAAAGTTACTTGCTTCCGAGATGCGCACAGTACTTGAATCTACATCACTGGAAATGAAGGCACAGGGTGAACACTCAAAATAATTTAGCGTCAGTTTATAAATGTAAGCTGGGCCATGTTCCCGGTTCTTGCCCAATGATGAAACGTAGTGGTACTGACACGAACCTTTGCCAGTGCACAAGTTGTGGTGAGTGGATTACATATTCAAAAGAAGAAAAGACTAATATTAATCGCATGATAGGTGTATATCACAATCGATGACAGACGGCGAATCAATTGCTCTGATCAGTTTCGCCGGTGGTATCAAACCGGACATAGAAGTTACTGTTGACCAATGGTCAGATGACTTTATGGTAATTCCCAGGTCGTCTGGTTCACATGAATACGGACCATATAAAACCAGCAGGACACCACATGCAAGGGCGGTAATGATTTCGCTGTCCGATTCAGATCCATGTAAGTCGGTAGTACTCATGGCAGCATCACAGATATTTAAAACACAAGTTGGTTTGAATTGGTTGTGCTCTACCATCCACCAATCCCCTGGTAATTTTCTATGGCTGATGCCAACGGGTAAACTACACAAGCGCATAGTTACCCGTATTGATAAATCAATAGCAGCAGTTTCAGCAATTACCTCACTTGTTGCCTCACCTGGAAGTCGATATGCACTAAATAACCAGGACACTAAAGAGTATGTTGGTGGACAATTAATAATTGCTACCGCAGGTGCAGCAGCAAACCTATCAGAAGTACCGGCACGCCGTGTTGCCTTTGATGAAGTGGATCGGGCGGAAGCGAATGTAGGGGGGGAAGGTGATCCTATCAAGCTGGCTGAAGCGAGACAAACTACATTTGAAAGCAATCGAAAATCTTATTATTACTCTTCTCCAACCATAGACGGAGAATCAAAAATACAAGCCCTGCATGCAACGGGTACACAGAGAGAACCGCTTGCAGAGTGCGTCCACTGTGGGTTTGCTCAGCCTCTGGTTTTTGAGAAATTAAAAATGTCTGAGGATGGCCAGGTGGCCATGTATCCATGTTCCGAGTGTGGGGCCTACATGTATGAGTCCGACAAAACCAGGATGTTTGCTAAAGGACTTTGGTCTGATGGTGTAGAAGGAGACGGCGAAACTGAATCCTATTTAATATCAGGAATGTTTCTACCCTATGGCTGGTTCCCCTGGTCCGGAATGATGGCAGAGTATCAGGAAGCAAAACGTGAGCTGGATGCAGGAAGCGAAGAGGCAATGATTACGTTTTATAACACCAGATTATCAAGGTGTTGGGCAAGACAGAAAGAACAAACGAAGTATGACGAGCTGATGAATCGAGCAGAAGAATACAGGCTCGGAACGATTCCCATGGGAGGGTTCAAGCTTACTGCTGCGGTGGATGTTCAGAATGATAGATTTGAAATTAAAGTAGTCGCCTGGGGACCTGGCTTAGAGTTCTGGATTGCTGATTATCAAGTCATACAAATACCGCCTGCAGAACAGGCAGGTTGGGATGCTTTGGAAGAATTACTAAACCTCAAGTACAAACATATTAAAGGTGAAGAACTCGCAATCTCTTGTGTATTTATTGACTCAGGTGGTACGGCAACACAAGAGGTGTATAACTTTACGGCGACCAGAAGAAGGAGATATATATTCGCAATCAAGGGTGCATCGCGCCCTGGTCGCCAGATACTGGCAGCAAAACCTGCGCTGGTTGACTATGATCGCCGTGGACGCATCGTTAAGCGTGGCGTTCAGGTTTGGTATATAGGCACAGACACCGCAAAATATTACCTGACAAGACGATGGAAATATGTCTCTGGTCCCGGAGCGGCGCACTTCTCGAATGAGTTGCCGGAAGAGTATTACAAACAACTCACTTCCGAGTACCTAACTACAAGAAAGAAGAACGGCATCAATGTCAGTTACTGGACCAAGAAACAGCAGGATCGTAATGAGGCGCTGGATCTAATGGTATATAACCTGGCCGCAGCGCACTATCTGGGGCTACATAAATACAGGGAAACTCACTGGAATGCGCTACGTAAAAAGATCATTCCAGAGTCCGGGGAAGAGGAAAAAACCGGTCCTGAAAGTAAGTCGCCTGATGCTCAACCTGAAGAACCACAGCCTGCACGTAAGCGCAGGAGAATCATAAAACGATGGTCTGTTGACAGATGGTGACATGATGGAAAACGATCTTATAAAAGATATATTAAAAAGGGTACAGATCACAGTGGGTAATATCTTCACAAACGATTTATCAACCAAGATCGAGTTCGAGGTTCGACAGGCCTGGAGCGGTAGACCCTATTACGTTAAGTTTAACAAGACTTTAATTGACAAACGCAACAATGAAATGAGGCGTTTATTTAATGGTGGTTTTGTAACAAAAGAAATGCTCATGCAAAGGTATGATTTAACTCAAAGGCAGATATACAGGATACTTAAATATAGACATCTTTCGCGTTGACAATGTCCAGCCTGCGTGAGATTTTTGCGTCATGACTTTGGCAATTCCTACCTATGAGCCGCTGATATTTCGTGCAGGCGATACCGTCAACTGGACTAAAACACTGGACGATTTTCCTACTTCTGAGGGGTGGGAGCTTTCCTATCGTTTCATTAATTCAGTTAATAAGATCGACTTCCTCGCTGTAATCAGCGCACAGCTTTATTCTATTTCACTGTCAGCCACAACTACCGCAGCATATAAGTCTGGTATCTATAGTTGGTCAAGCGCAGTAACTCTTGGTGCTGTTCGGCATTCCGTAGCAAACGGGAAGATAACGATACAACCTGATCTAGCTGCAGTTTCTTCAGATGGATATGACTTACGAAGTGATGCAAAGAAAGCGCTAGATGATGTAAATGTTGCAATGGCAGCGCATGGCAAGAATGCCTGGTCACAGTCCTACTCAATTGCTGGGCGGTCCATGACGTTTAAGAGCGTGGACGATTTCTTTAAATTTCGCGCAAAACTAATTACTGAAGTCAGGGCAGAAGAGGCAGCAGATCGAATCCTGAATGGTAAATCCCCACAAAACAAATTAAAGGTTCGCTTCTAATGGCTTGGCGCTTACCTTGGACTAAAAAAATTAAACCGCGGAAGCGCCGTTTTGAAGGGGCTGTATTTAATCGTTTAACCAGATCATTTGCATTCTCTGAGCGTAGCATCAATACAGAGCTAAGAGGTGATCTGGATGTTTTGCGTAGACGGTCAAGAGATCTGACTAAGAATGAACCGTTAGGTCGCAGGTTTATTTCTTTAGTGGTTAAGAATGTATGTGGATCAACTGGGTTCAGGATGCAAAGCAAGGTAATGGAAAATGATACTACCCAAGATGATGCTGCTAACAAGGCTATAGAAAAATCATGGAAAGACTGGGGCAGGGCTGAGAATTGCGATATATCCGGGATACTTTGTTGGCCAGATATTGAGCAGCTGATAATTAAAAATGTAGCCAGGGATGGAGAAAATTTACTTCGACTTCGCCATGATGCCACGAATAAATATAATTTCTCAGTACAAATTTATGATATTGAGCGTCTAGCAACAACCATCAATCGTGAATCTTCATCTACTCAGAATGCGATTATTATGGGTAAGGAGATTGATGGAAACGGTAAAGTTCAGTGGTACCACATAATCACCAGAATGATTGGTCGAGATCCACTGACAAGGGAAACTGAAAGAGTACCCGCAAGCGAAATCATCCATCTTTATATGTCTGATAGCGCGGAACAAATGCGGGGTATTCCCTGGATGCACGCAAGCATGATTCGCATACATCATCTTAAAGGGTTTGAAGAGTCCGCAATTATTGCGGCTAGAGTAGGTGCGTCCAAGATGGGGTGGATACAATCACCAGATGGGAGTCCAGAACCTCTCAAAGAAGGGGAGGATGAACAAGGCACTCCATATACAAAAGTGTCGGCTGGTGAGATTGGCATGTTACCGGAGGGTTACGAGTTTGTTTCATTCAATCCTGATTACCCCCACGCAATGTATGAGCCATTCGTTAAGGCAACTAAGCGAGATATTGGTAGTGGCATTGATGTGTCCTATCATTCTCTGGCCAATGATCTTGAGGGGGTAAACTTTTCCAGTATTCGAGCAGGTACGTTAGATGAACGTGATGCTTGGATGTTGGTCCAAGGTTGGTTCATTAGACAGTTACTTAATCCAATATTCAAGCATTGGATCTCATCAGCACTGTTATCTGGCGCAATCACTAATCAAAATGGCATTCCCCTACCTGCAGCAAAATTAAAGAAGTTTGAGGATCATGAATTTATGGGTCGGCGTTGGCAGTGGGTCGATCCATTGAAGGACATCAATGCAAGTGTAACCGCAATTGAACATGGCATAGCCAGTCCCTACACCATTGCAGCCCAGCAGGGCTTAGATGCGGATGAGGTGCTAGATGATATTGCAAGATTCCAAAAACGAGCAAAAGAGAAGGGAGTCGTTCTTGGGAAGACTCCACCAACGCTGAATCTACCAGATGATGATGACGAGCCCAAGAAAGATGATACAAAAATAGTTTAACCGCTGAGAAGACATTATTTTTCAATATCAGGCAGCGTTAGAAAATATTTATTTATAGACATTTTTCGCGTTGACAATGTCTTAAATCAAAAATAAAGTTCTTCGCAAAGGAGCGAGGATGGTCACAAAAGAAAAGGACAGTTCTTACATTAAGCCTGGTTTAAAACTTACCAGAACATTTTTGTTTGATCGTGCTTCAGTCAATACAGATGAAAGGACTGTTGATCTTTCCTTTTCGAGTGAAGAACCTTACACCAGGTGGTGGGGTAAAGAAATTCTCGACCACAAATCAAAATCAGTTCAACTTAAAAGATTAAAAGATGGGGGCGCATTACTCGTAAATCATGACTCACGCGATCATGTTGGTGTAGTTAAATCAGTACGCCTGGACGGCTTGGTAGGCCGTGCAGTTGTACGCTTTGGGAAAAGCGAACGTGCTGAAGAAATATTCCAGGATGTTCAGGATGGCATACGAAGGAATGCATCAGTCGGGTACCTGGTTCACAAGTCCGTTTTGGAAGAAACAGATGAAGATATAGCTACCTATCGCATAACTCTTTGGGAACCTCTTGAAATTAGCCTGGTCGCGGTACCAGCAGATCCAACTGTTGGTATAGGTCGCGCACATGGTGAGGAAGATCCCATTATCCATGACAAACCAATTATTAAATTAGAACGATCAATTGAGGAGAATCAAGCCATGACCAAGGAAGAATTGGACGCAAAACAAAAAGAAGAAACTGAAGCGAAAGCCAGGGCGGAAGCTGAAGAAAAGGCCAACGAAACGGTAGAAGCTGCCCGTAAAGCAGAGTCTAGACGCATGACCGAGATCACTAACATTGGTGAAGATCATGGTCAGATGAAACTCGCAATGGAATCAATCAAAAGTGGTGACACGGTTGAACAGTTCCAGGTAAAAGTATTAGCTGCCAAAAAATCAAAGCCGGGTACGGTCAAAGTAGGTGAAGGCATAACGGTTGAAGAAAATTATCTGAAAGATAAAAAGCGCGGATTTAAGGATCTTGGGCACTTTGCCCTTGCCGTTATTGATGCGTCAAATGGCAAAGAAATTGATCCGCTGTTAACTAAAGCCGCAAATATATTTTCAAATGAGGATGCTGGCCCTGATGGCGGATACTCTGTTCCTCCTGAATTTTCTCAGGGCATTTCTGATCTGGGGTTAGGTGAAGAATCTCTGTTAAGTAGTATTGACAGTACGCAAGTGCAGGGAAACAGCATGAGCTTTACTAAGGATGAAACTACTCCATGGGGATCTGATGGAGTGCAGGCTAAATGGACAGGTGAAGGTAAGATATTAGACCAATCCAAAGTCGCATTAAGTGAAGATACGTTGAAGCTTAAAAAGCTGACAGTGTTGGTTCCTGCCACAGATGAACTCCTGGCAGATTCCAGCGCAATGGCAGGGCACCTGATGAAAAAAATGGGTGAGGCTGTTGACTGGAAAGTACAGGATGCGATTGTCAATGGTACTGGTGCCGGACAGCCAAAAGGAATTACCAAATCAGGAGCATTAATAACTGTTGCCAAAGAAGCCGGCCAGGCTGCAGCTACTGTTTTGGCAGCTAACATTGCCAAAATGTATGCGCGGGTACAGAAAGGCATTGGTGCAAATCTTAAATGGTTGATGAATCCTGATGTGTTTCCTCAGATTATCACACTGAGCATCAACAACAATCCAATTTGGACTCCAAACAACGGAGGATTTAAGAGTGCTCCAAACGGGTTGTTGTTAGGTCGCCCGATATTTCCAACTGATACATGTCAGGCGCTTGGTACCAAGAATGATCTGATTTGTTCCAACTTGAATGGTTACAGAGCAATCCTGAAAGCAGGCGGCGCAGAGTTCGCGCAATCCATGCACCTTTGGTTTGATCAGGATGCAATGGCTTTCCGTTTAGTGTTCCGGATGGATGGTCATCCTGTACTGTCAGCACCGATTACCCCGCCAAACGGAGCGACCAGAAGTCACTTTGTGACACTGGCCACCAGAGCTTAATCAGGAGCTGAAAACTAAGGTTGATATTCATTAACTGAAATTCGGGAGGAGGAGACTCCTCCCGCCTTAAAAGGAACTTAAACCATGAGATTAGTAGACAAATTAAAAATTGTTACAGGGATTCCACCAGGAATACTGGCTACAACGGTTGGTGATGGCGACTATGTAAGCATGAAAGACTACAGCCATCTCAGTATTGTTCTTACTATCGACAACGGCGGATCTCCAACAGGAACTGCAGTGACGTTGAAGCAAGCACAGGATGTTGCTGGAGGTGGGGAGAAAGAACTAGCGTTTGACAAGGTATGGAAAAACATCGACACAGATGCGAGTGATGCCCTGGTTGAAACTGTTGTTGCTTCCAACACATTCACATCTTCTGTTGGCGCAAATAAAAACCTCAAATACGTGATGGAGATTGATGAAAGCGATCTGGATGTTGATGGCGGATTCAATT
This sequence comes from Nitrosomonadaceae bacterium, assembly GCA_965248035.1. Taxonomy (GTDB): domain Bacteria; phylum Pseudomonadota; class Gammaproteobacteria; order Burkholderiales; family Nitrosomonadaceae; genus BJGV01. The sequence continues at coordinate 204,029 of OZ252054.1, read as the reverse complement.
CAGTTCGCATTGATTGCTTGTTTATGGCAGGTGCTCTTGGGGATGTTGAATACATTCTAAGCGGATCGCGTCACAACCCTGCTCTTGCACAGTCAGCCATTTCTGACTAATCAGGAGCATGGCTTTTACTGAGCCACTAAACAGCTTCTTTGCCGACTTTGGCGAAGAGGCTATTTGGAAAGGCACAGAATCAATATCAGTAATATTTGATAACGCATTTACTTTAACTGGTGGGATTGTCGAGGATTCAAAACCAGCAGTAACAGTTCAATCAAGTGAGGTAGTTGGAGTGGCACATCAGCAAACAATCAGTATTCGTAATATTGAATACAAGATAGTCGAAGTTCAACCTGATGAAAACGGAGGAACAACCATTCTTTTACTTGAGGCGCAATAGTGGCAGACCACGTTAGACAGCAGCTACGCACCTCTGTAGTGACTCTACTTGGAGGGCTCACCACAACAACAGACAAAGTATTTGATACTCGTGTGAGTCCATTACAGGATTCCGAATTACCTGGTTTGTTAATTGGTACAGAGGAGGATGAAACGGAATATTTAAGTGCAGGTACTAATCCTCTAATTATGTGGAGCATTGCACTAAGTGTAGCAATAGCAGTTAAGAAAACGGGAACTATCGAGCGAACGATAGATGAGATTGAAAAGGAAGTACTAGTTAAGTTAGCTACCGATCACACGATAGGGGGGCTGGCTAAAGGATTTACTAGGGAAAGTTCCTCACTTGCGCTTGACGGAGAAGGAGAGAAAAAAGTGGCAATCAGGACGGTTATTTTTAACGTACAGATCGCAACAAGAGAAGCAACGCCGGATACGGCTTTACCATAAAAGGAGCAAAGAATTATGAGCAATCCCATTCTGCTGTTAAACACAACCGTTCAAATGCAGAACACGCTTGGTGCTGACAAAACTATCACCGCGATTTCAAAGATCAATGAGCCCCTTATAACCGGAACACATGACTTTGCTGTTGATGACTTAATCGTTATCACTGGTGTAGTGGGAATGGTTGAGATCAATAAGCGTGTGGTTCGGGTTAAGACAATTAATACCACTGTGTCATTTGTTGCAGAGGGTCTGGATGCTTCGGGCTTTTCCACTTACGTATCAGGTGGCAAAGCAAATAAGGTCGCTTCATTATTTACCTTCGACAATCTCACATCATTTAGTTTTCCAGAGCCAGCTCCAACTAGAATCGATGTCACTACGATACACGATCCAACCAAGAAAGAAATATTTGGTTTAGACGAAGCGGTGAATATTTCAATGGGATCAATAGCAGATCCGGCTGGTGTTGTTACCGCAGCATTACGAGCCGCCTCTATAGCCAAGGCCACTCGTGTGTTCAGGGTTGTATTGCAAACAGGGGAAGTACTTATCTTTAACGCATTTGTTGCAGGTGGTCGTGGTCTGGATGCGTCCGATCCGGGCGGGGTGATGACAGCACAGATCAACATGACTCTGGCTGCAAATGAACAATACTTCGCATCATGAGTTCCGCCGCAGAATTAGCTGCAAGAATTAAAGAGGAACAGCGTATGGAGGTGAAAGTCAGTCACATGACTTTCATCTGTATACGCCCAACGTGGGAGCAGACTCTAGATTCCTACAGGAAAGAAGAAACTGATTATCAAATTGCGAGAAAGTTTTTAATAGGTTGGTCTGGGGTAAAAGAAAGCGATCTATTACCAGGTGCAGAGGAAAAAGAAATTCCTTACAACAAGCAGCTATTTGATCTCGCATCTGGAAATATGGAGGAAGTGGTTCAGGCTATCTCACAGCAAGTTATTACTGCATCCACTGAGTATAAAAAGAAAGAGGAAGCCGCAGCAAAAAACTAGCTGGCTGGCTAGAGTTAAAAAGTCTCTCAAGAAAATTACCAAATTCTAAGCCAGCGCAACTTGATCGAAACAACATCCATGCAGTTCTAGCGTGGAACATGATGCAGGGGTTGAACTGGGAGGCTTTGCCAGTAGTAGCAGCATACATAGGAGTTGAGGACATTGCGCTTGTGATTAGGGGGCTACTACAGATCAGGGAATACCAGGACAAACTAGAGGAAGCAAGACGAGCTCATGGCAAATAAAGCTGAAATCCTCATCACAGGTAGAAACACTTCCAACACCGCATTTAAATCCGTAGATAAGGGCATGAAGGGGCTGTTAGTTTCAGCCACTAAAGTATCCGGCGCCATAACAGCTATTGGCGGCGGTGCGGCTCTTGCTGGTTTTACCGCTTTCACTAAAAAAGTAATTGATTCACAAGATGAACTAAGTAAGATGTCCCAAAAAATCGGGATATCTGTTGAAGGTCTTGCTGGACTACAACACGCAGGCGATCTGGCTGGCATTAGTCTTGAAGGTATCCAAAAAGCAGTTAAGTCTGTTTCCACTCAGTTATTTGATGCAGCGTCTGGTTTACTCGAATCTAAGCGTAATTTCACTTCGCTTGGTATAGAAATCAAGAACACTGATGGCTCTCTCAGGAAGGCAGAGGATGTCATTGTTGAGCTTGCTGACAAGTTCGCAAAGATGGAGGATGCCACCGAGAAAACCGCATTGGCCACCAAGCTTTTCGGTAGGGCCGGACTTGATTTAATCCCACTTTTAAATCAAGGATCAGATGCTCTTGCAAGGATGATTCAAGAGGGTAAGGAGCTCAACCCTGTTACAGCAGAATCTGCGCGTCAGTCTGAGGTATTTAATGACAACATTCTACGTCTTCAAAAATCAGTTAAACAAGTAGGGATTGCAATAGTCACGAATATTATCCCGACTATTGCCAGAATGTCTGAGAAATTTGCTAACGCTACTTTTGAAACTAAGAATTTCTGGCAGGTTTTAATTGGCACATTTCTTTCCAGTGAAAATGAATTAGCAAACCCTAGAAAAGCAATTGAATTAATAACGATATCCTTAAATAAACAAAAGGATAAATTAGCCGAATTGAATGAAGGGTGGCACGCTTTTTCAGATACCAGAAGGAGTATTCTTGAGATAGATATTTCTGCTGGAGAGTCCAGAATCTCCGCATTAAGAGCAGAACTCACTCAGCAACAAAAAGATATTTTTGTTGCTCCGCAGTTAACTGATACAGGTAGTAATGAATTTAAAGCCACGATTGAAGATACTACTACAGGGGGTAAGGCCGCTTCAGACCTGAAGGCAAAGCTTGCAAGGCAAAAATCGTTTGTCGAGTCAGAAGAGAAAAAAGCTGCTGTTCTTGGAAAAACCGCAGCTCAAATAGCATTATTAACAGCCAAGGAATTAGACCTCAATGCTGCTGATACAGAAAGGGTTCGAATTGCAGCGGAGAGGGCAGCAATATTTAGAGAAGATGCTGAATTAACCAAGAAATTTCAGAATGATTTAGAGAAGAACCTGACCGCAAAGAATGCTTTTATTGCAGCAGAAGAAAAAGAAAAACAACAATCTGAGGATAGGCAAAAGCGTAACGACCTTGAACTATCTCTGTTAGGAGAAACTGAAAAGAAACGTAGTTTGATCCTTGCGCAATTTGATAACGAAATTATCAAGCGCGAGAAAATTATTGAGCTTGGGAAACTGGATCTGGATGAAGTTACTAGAAAGCAATTAGAAGCACAGTTGCAGCTTGCAGAGTCCAGGAATAATGCCCTGGCAGAGCAAGAACAGATATTAGAAAGTCAAAAAGAAACAACAGATCAGATGACACAGTTTGGCGTGCAGGCGGCTCGTAATCTTCAGACTGCATTCGCAGACTTTCTATTTGACCCTTTTGATAAAGGATTAGATGGAATGCTGGCTGGCTTTGCTGATGTATTAAGAAGAATGGTTGCTGAAGCGGCAGCCACGGAATTGTTAGGAGCTATTTTCGGGAAGACTTCAGGAGGTGGAATTGATTTATTTGGTGGTAGCGGACTCCTTGGCAGTCTCTTTAGCGGCGCAGGCGCTTTTTTTGGGTTTGCTCATGGTGGTTTTCATCAAGGCGGCTTCCGTTTGGTTGGAGAAGAGGGACCAGAGCTAGAAGCAACTGGGCCATCCAGAATTTTTAGCGTTAATCAAACAAGAGATATTTTAAGTAGCCCAAAAGGTGGGGATAACATCTCGATCAATTTAAATCTTGCTACTGGAGTGCAACAAACTGTACGTGTAGAGGTACTTAATATGATGCCTTTTATTGAACAAAAAATACAAAAGGCAGTGGCAGATGCAAAAACCAGGGGTGGGCGGGGTGATTCATTATGATTTCTTTTCCTCTTTCCTTGCCTACACACACAGGCGCTGCAAAGTTAAGACTCACTCATAGGTCTGTAGTATCTGTTTCTACATCTCCATTTGACGGTTCTCAACAAGCACAAGCATATGATGGGCAATGGTTTGAATTTGAGATGAATTTGCCGCCAATGGAACCGCCAGACGCATTAGATTGGATTGTTTTCTTATTAAAGTTAAATGGAATGGAAGGCACTTTTTTAGCTGCCGATCCATCTTACATTAGGCGTGGAACTTGTCTGAGTGCAGAAGCTGATGGGGATCGCTCAGCAAGGTCAAAGACCCTTTCTCTTAAAAGCATGGTAGTAGGTAGCACGTTATTGCCTGGTGATTATATACAGCTAGGTACTGGCGCTACATCCCGTTTACATAGAATTCTTAACCTGGTTACAGCAGATAGTTCCGGCGAAGCCGTTTTGGATATATGGCCTAAAACCAGGGATGCTGTAGTCGATGCTGATGCAGTAGTCACCATAAATCCTGTTGGCGTGTTCAGATTAGTATCAAATGAAATGCCCGTTGAAGTAGGTGAGGCACGTATTCATAGCGCTGTAACTATTGGCGCGAGAGAGCATATATGAGCAGGACTTTAACTACTGCCCTTAGTGATGCGTTACAGGCACCTACAGTCCACCCAATTATTTTAGTAAAAATTGAAACTAAAGGACCACCAGTTTTAGTTTGGACTGGTCGAGGAGACATCACGTTTAATGGTGAAGTATTCAAAGGTATTGGGTATTTCGGTGGTATTTCTCCAATTGAGGAGTCATCTGATTTAACCGCTTTTGGGGTTGAATTTAGTCTCTCTGGCATACCTTCAAATCTCGTATCTTTAGCACTTGAAGACATAGAACATAACCGTGACTGGACAATATGGTTAGGCGCAATTGATATTGATTCAGGAGAGTTAATTGCAGACCCTTATGAGTTGGACTCAGGATTAACAGATGTCCCAAGCATTCATGATACATCCGCCACAAGCACTATAAAGCTTACTGGGGAGAAGAAATTAATAACGTTAAATATACCTCGTGAGCGCAGGCATACCTCTGAAGACCAGCATATAGATTTTCCAAATGATAAAGGATTTGATTTTGTTCCAGGGTTACAAAATAAATCTGTCGTTTGGGGAAAGGATACTAAGCTGTGAGAAGGTTTGATAATTGGGCTTCACGGCTCGATGAATTTTTAAAAAATGATGGTCCGTTGGAATGGGGTAAGAGTGATTGTTGCATGTTCGCCTGTAATGCCGCCATATGTATTTCTGGAGTAGACCCGGCTAAAGATTTTAGAGGCAGGTATTCAACTGAGTTAGGCGCAAAAAGAATTCTAAAACGAAGAGGCGGATTACTGGCGCATGTTGAAAAAGAAGCGGCTAAATATGGAATTAAAAGAGTACCGCCTTTAAAAGCGCAACGTGGGGACATTGTTCTAATTGATACGCAATTAGGAGATGCGCTGGGAATAATTAATTTAAGAGGAAGTGTTTCAGCGCAAGGATTTGAAAGAATAGTGCAAAAGCCTATTACTTCAGTTAAAGCAGCTTGGAGAATTAATTAATGACTGGCGTGATCGAGGGCGCCATTATTAGTGCCCTTCTTGCAACTGGAGCAGTTTCAACCCTTGGCGGGCTGATAGCAGTCCTACCAATTGTAGGCGCACTTGTCCCTGTGTTGGTTCCTTTGGGAGCGTCATTAGCTCTAAGCGCTGTATCAAGTATTCTTCTTTCCCCTAAAAAATCAAATACAAGCATAAGCAATTTTGAAGGTAGAAACCAGTCTGTACGACAGCCAATATCCGCGAGGAGGATTATATACGGAGAAGTTAGAGTATCAGGAATCATAACTTTTCTGCATGTCACTAATGAATATCATCCTTTCTGGCAGTTTAATTTTTCATACTTACACATATTACTAACTTTATCTGGGCACGAAGTTGAAGAGATAGGAGCTGTTTATTTTGATGATGAATTAGTGCCTATTAATATAACAGGGTCAAATCTTGATGGAACTGCTATTGGAAAATATGCTCAAGCAGCAGTAATTCTAAAGGGGTTAGGTACTACTGCAGGTGATGCATGGTTAAATCAGTTTATGCAAGCAAATACGGGTGGTTTATGGACAGCAGATCATAAGCAAGAAGGATGTGCAAAGTTATATGTGAGGCTATTATTTTTCAGAGACAAGTTTCCTAATGGATTGCCAAATATTACATGCATGGTAAAAGGGAAAAAAGTATACGATCCCAGGGACAGGTCTACAAGGTATTCAGCCAACCCCGCCTTATGCATTCGTGACTATTTAACTAATACCGTTTACGGGCTTGGAGATCCAAAAATTAATGACACGCAACTCATTGCATCTGCAAATGTATGTGATGAATTTGTTACTATTAAAGATAAGATATTAAAGGTTACTGAGTTCCAGGCAAGTAGTCCAACGCAACCGTTATTTGTTCAGACGGGATGGCATCCTGGTCGTGGTCAAGCGACATCTGCTACAAATTGGATTCTTAATGTGGCTGGAACTTATAAGTATGCCTATACGTTTTATGATGAAACTGGAGAAACGCTACCTGGTCCGCAATTTATTGCAAATATTACTGGTTCATATTCATTAGGTATTCCAGTATCGAAGATAAATGTTGGTCCTCCTGGTACAACAGGAAGGAAAGTCTATCGCACTACAAGGAATGGTAGCCAGTTAAAACTGGCTACAACGATTACCAATAATATTACTACGTCATTTAATGATCTGGTTCTTAATTCCGCATTAGGGGCGAATGCGCCTGTATCACAGACTACGCTCATTCATAATGATTTAAGGTTAGTTGATCCTAAGAATGTTGTCATTACAACCATGCAACCAGTCACGCTTACTACAACTGGAACCTTGCCAACACCCCTGGCTACCTTAACAACTTATTATGCGATCAGAACAGAGAACGGAACTTATAAACTTGCTACAACAGAAGAAAATGCAAGGCTAGGCGTTGAGATCGATATTACTACGTTAGGATCAGGCGAGCATTCTATTATTGATAACACGGAGATTCGTTATCAGTGTAATGGAACAATCGATACGGATGAAATCCCTAAAGTAGTTATCCCTGCTTTATCTACAGCAATGATGGGGGAAAACGTACCGCAGGATGGCAAGTGGAATATCTATGCGGGTTCATATAGAACGCCAGAAGTAGAGATCACTGAATCGGATTTAGATGGTCCAATTGTTGTTACTACTAAAGTTGCTAGAAGAGAAATATTTAACAGGGTTAAAGGCGTATTTATTGCCAAGGATCAATTTTATGAGCAAACAGATTTTCCGCCTGTAACGAATGAACTCTATTTATCTGAAGATCAGAATGAGCAAATTTGGAAAGATATTGCCTTGCCGTTTACTACTTCGGCAAGCATGGCTCAACGGATTGCTAAAATCGAGCTGACGAAAAGTAGACAGCAAATAACAGTTACCTTGCAACTTAAATTATCAATGCTTAAAGTCAAGGTCGCAGATGTAGTTATGCTGACTTTTACTAAGTATGGTTGGATTCAGAAGCCATTTGAGGTAGTAAGTTTTAAAATTTCCGCACGTACAAGTGACAGCGAAGGTCCAAGACTTGGAATTGATATAGTCTGTAGAGAAACAGCTCCTGGCGTTTATGACTGGAATGTTGGTGAAGAAACCACAATTGATTTAGCGCCAAATACCGAGCTGCCAGATGGATCAAAAGTAGCGCCCCCCGGCAATCCAGTAGTAGAAGAAGTTTTGTACCAGACTACACTTAGTGCAGGGGTTAAGTCAAAAGCAATAGTTACATGGGGTCGCTCTGATGATGGGTTCATTGACCATTATCAGGTTGATTATAAACAGGCACAATCTGAAATATGGTTAGAGTACCCTGATATTAAAGGTACTTTTGTAGAGCTGCGTGATTTAGAAACTGTTTACTATGATTTTCGTGTGCGAGCCTACAATGGTTTAAATGTACCTTCTCCATATTCAAATGAAGTCAGAGCAAAAATAGACGGTTTATCTGCTCCTCCTACTGCGATCACTGGACTTACCATTACTGCAATAGCCAGCCTTGCTTTAGCAGAATGGGATTTAAGCGTTGACCTGGATGTAAGGCAAGGGGGAATGATTGCAATTAGGCATTCTCCGTTAGTGTCTGTCGCTAAATGGGAGGATGGCAGGGCGTTAGTATCATCACCTGGCAATGCAGTACAGAAGGTGTTGCCTCTTATGACTGGAACCTACATGGTGAAGGCTAAAGATTCAACAGGACATTTCTCTACCACAACCACCTCTTTCGTAGCTACTGAGGGCGCCCTTACAGGGTTTAACACAGTAGCAACTATCACTGAACATACTGCTTTTTCAGGAACTAAAACTAATCTTGAGGTTGTTTCTAACAAACTTAAACTCACAGATCCAACAGTAAATAAGACGGGCATATACGATTTTAATACCGTAGATGACAGAACTTCTGCTGCTACCAGAAGATATGAAAGTGATGTGAAATCTTTAGCTTACGTGGCAGATGATCTAATTGATTCACGACTTACCAATATAGACACATGGGCTAATTTTGATGGCGATCAAGTCAATGGCTGTGGAGCAAACCTGGAAATTTCCACAACCAATGATGACCCTGGTAGTAGCCCTTCATGGGGGGTATGGATTCCACTTACTGTCGGAGAATTTAACTGTCGAGCGACACGTTTTAGATTGAAAATGTCTTGTGAAGACGATACAACTAACATAGAAATTTCCGAATTGGTTGTACATGTTAAAGAGGCCGCATAGTGGCAGCACAGCACGACTATACTTTTGAAGATCAGACCGGACCACAAATCAGGTCTGATCTTAATAATGCAATGTTGGCGATTGTAGGTAAGAACTGGGGACCTAGTGAGCCTACTACTACATTTAAATATATGTGGTGGTTAGATACAACGGCCAATTTATTAAAAATTAGAAATGCTTTTAATACTGCATGGATAGAGGTAGGTGATCCTAACGCTGCTAACTTTGGGTTAGCGAAATTAACTAATGGAAAAGTACCAATAAATTTAGGTGGTACTGGTGAAAGTACAGCAAGTGCAGCATGGGACGCACTGAAGAAAATAGCCACATCTACAGTTGAGGGAGCAGTATTACTTCCACGTGGACATCTTTCTGGGTGCAAACTAGCTCCTAATGATACTGCGACACTTTCTATAGGCGCTGGTCAGTGCGTTGATGGAACTATTGCTAGAATGTTTAATATTCTAGCCTTAAATAAAACCAATGGTGCTTGGGTTGTTGGTGATGCTGCTGGCGGATTGGATACAGGAACAATTGCAAATAATTCTGGCTATCATGTATGGGCGATATTAAGAAGTGATACTGGCGTCACTGATTACTTGATTAGTCTTAGTGCAACTGCACCTATTATGCCTACTGATTATGATTTTAAAAGGCGTATTGGGCATGTTAGAACTGATGGTAGCGGGAATTTCATTGCTGATATATACAATGGCGATTTTGTTGAATTAAAGGCTCCAATAGAGAGTTTGACTGCTGTTACCTCAACAGCAACGCTAAGAACATTAGAAGTTCCAAATGGAATAATAGTACGAGCTAAAATAAATGTTCAACACATTACAACAACTGGATTTGCACAAACTCAATACTGGAACCCAGCATTAGGGGCTGTTGCACTTGCAGGGATAGGACGACTATATGATGCTTCTCAAGGTGATGCTCAGAGTGGATATGGCGCAGAGTTAGAGGTTTATACAAATGCAGCAAAGCAAATTTACACTATTTTATCAACTGGTAACACATCAATTTATAACGGCTATACATTGGGATATTTTGATAGAAGGGGAAAAGACGATTAAATGTGCAAAGAGTTAGACGATCAGACTGCTTGATGGTCGTGCGCCTATCGACCGGTCGGATAATCCGGATTTGAGGAGGTAGCAATGCAAGGGGTAGAACACGCTAAAGCAGGTGTGGTCGCTACAAAAGCTGCATATGCAGGCTCGGGTGGCCTTGCATTCTTGAGCTTCTTTACTTTCGACCAATGGGCGCTAATTTTTGCAATGATTGTTAGTGGGCTTACTTTTATCGCAAATATCTATTTTAAGTTCAGGGAGGATCGTAGGGGCAAGAGGTCGCTGGAATTAGAAGAAAAGCGTCTTATAGGTGGTATGAATAAAGAGGCGCAGAAGTCTCTAGTAGAGATGTAGATGTTGTTTAATTAATTATAAGGAGTAAATCATGGCAATAACTTTAGAAACCGTAGAAAAGAAAATACGCGAGCTGGATACAAAGTTTGACAACCTGGCAGATAAAGGACTGAATGCATGGGCCAGGAAATCGTATTCGGCATGGATCATGCTCGGTGTGGTAGTGGTGCTGCCACTGATTGGCGTGGTGGTCGGGTATAACTTGAAGTAATGTCCAACTGGCTTAAGTCTCAATTCGAGCACGGCGTGCTCATGCGGCGCATCGTTCTTATTTGGGCAATGGGGATTACAACCTACACATTGCGCTGGACACTTGATTTTGTAGATACCAATGCAGCCAGCGATCAGACGGCTTTTATCATTGCCAGTGTCTGGGCTCCCATAACGGCGGTACTGGGCTGGCTCTTTGGCAGCTATACAAAATCGAGGCAATAATGAAAATCAGCCGGAACGGAATTGATCTGATTAAAGAGTTCGAGGGCATAAGACTCAGGGCGTATATTCCAGTGAAAGGCGATATTCCCACTATTGGATATGGATCTACTCAAGATGTGAAGATGGGGGACATGATCAGTATGGTGGAAGCCGGTAATTTGTTGAAAAAAGATTTGGCTCGTTATGTTTCGTGTGTGAGCAAGTATGTGACCGTTCCAGTCAATCAAAATCAATTTGATGCCTGTGTCAGCTTTGCTTTTAATCTTGGCTGTGGTTCCTTTAGGACCTCTACATTGTTAAAAAGAATCAATGCAAAGCGATTTACGGACGCAGCTAATCAATTTCCTCGATGGAATAGGGCTGGTGGCAGAGTATTAGACGGATTGACCAGGCGCAGAATTGCAGAAAAAAATCTATTTTTGGCATGAGTTATGAATAAACAGAGTGGATTCGGTAGTCCCATTTTATACGGAGTAGGGCTGTTAGTGGTTTTGCTTGGTTTGGTGTCAACCTACGCCTACACACTTCGTCTGGAGATCAAGGCAGAGAAAGCCAACCATGCTTTGTTTGTGGGACAAGTTACGGCCATGACCTCAATTATCCAAAAGGATATTGAAGTCAAAGAAAATGAAAGAGCAAGAATTACTTCTGACCTAACGGAGAAAAATGAAAAAATTAAAACTGATCTTGATACTGCTTATGATAAGTATGAGCGGATGCGCCACGACAAAGAACGTGCCGGTAGCAGTAGAGTGTCCTCCCTTTCCGACGCCGCCAAAATCATTGACTGCCCCGACTCAGAAGCCGGACTCGATAAAGCGCTGGAACTACTTGAAAGCGGAGTTCTTAGAGACCTTGCGAAGCCAAGAGACGAAGCAGTAAATCGTAACCAGCTTAGTAAGGAATGGTTAGATAAGCAAATGGGTGTTGATTAAGTAGTTTCTTTTATTTCTCAACTTCTTTATGGCTAATACTCCAATCTTTAATCATTAAAGTACATTTCCTTTTATTCGTCACTTCGGCTTTGTCGGTCATAATCTTAAAGGTAATTGAAATATCAACCGCATCAACTAATGGTTGATATGGCGAGACATTCTGACTAATTCCCGCAACGTTCAGACCAAGATATCGTTTAATGAAAAATCTTTGAAACATTTTATTTTTACCGTCCTGAGTTTCTTTAAAGTATGGATCGAGTGATCCAAGGTGCCAAAAGCCGAGCCCTATGGCTGTATTCGCTAAGTTAGTGCTGCATGTTTTCTCCCAAGGATCTTTCATACTCTTTACCATCCAAACTTCGTACTCTATAGAAATACGAGCAGGATTTTTTTCAACTTTCATATCTGATGTGAAAATAGTTCTACTCTCTCTAGTTGTAAAGTCTCCCTTATATGGTCTAATAGCGTTTGTGGGATCATTTACCTCACGTTCAAGCCCTAACAATATCTGATCCATTCTTGTAAAAGGTCTTGAAGTGGTTTCATTGTCCATACTTGCGCTAGAAGCAGCGGTTGAATAGCTAGTTAACCAAACAAATGCAATAATTACGCAAATTGTGAACAAAATGAATTTAATTTCTGGAAGTAATTTCATAGTCGCCCATTTTATCTAACTTCCCAATGCCAGGAATCAGGATCACTGATATTGCCAATATCCATATTGAGTTCAATTTTATCGCCTTCTTGAACTTCTTTTGAGGTTATTCTAAGCATCCGTCCGGCCCAATTAGTGTTTGTTCCTAGCGGGTGAGTTGAAAAGAAAATATCATCGTCAAACTTCACTTTGAAATAAACCGCAAAGCCGTCTAACCGGCCGTTTTCTTTTATAGTGCGAGAGATCTTTAGTTCTTTTGGCACTTCCTTATTAATTAGGGCCTGTATGTATTATTTGGACTAATTGGTCTACGGGAATTCCCGTAGACCTTCTCAAATGATCCGGCGTTGTTAAATAGCGGGGTTAAACGTCTTTCTCCATCTACAAACAGGTAGTTACATGACGCGCTGCATTTCTTGATTGGTTTTTGGTTCTTCTTTATTTTTAAATTCAACTGCCTCATGCTGGATGATTTCTCCAGTTTCTGGATCTATGCAGGGTAGAGTGAAATGAATAGAATCCTCGTCTAATGTTCTTGAACCAGGCGCAGCAAGACCAGCAAATGGCACTAACAAAAAAACGCCTCCAACTATGTCAAGTATAGCCAGTCCTGACATGTGATTACCAATTGAGCGGTACATTGTTTCGCAGTTCTTGGCAGCAACCATCACGGATACTGGGCTGTCACGCTTTACAGTTGTTGTGACTTGACCGATTCCCACATGCTGTCCATTGATATGGATTCGTGCAGTTGATGGTGAAGCAGTAACACTAAATTGCTGCGTACTTGGAGCAAGCGCCGAACAACCAGACATAGTGATTATTAATATTATTGATACGATTCTCATAGCGAGTCTTCCTTTTGTTGGTTGTCAAAATCTAAAACCCGTATTACTGGGGAATTATATACTTTAGTCCCTTTTCTTGATCTTAATTATTTGAACTCTTTGGTAGTGTCCTAATTTGATGGGATAGATATGAAACTAGTTATAATTGAGTGGCATGACTCAAGAACGGCAGAAAACGGGTGGCAGTACTTGAGAGAGCGGCACGATATTTCTGCCGTTATGTGCCAAACAGTGGGGTGGATAATTGATAAGAGCGACGATGCGCTACTTGTAGCTCAGTCTTTAGCCGATATAAACTCAAAAGATTCACAGAGCATGGGGCGCACAGTGATTGCTATATGCCAGGTGAAGCTTATCCGCGACCTTGAGGACGGGAATGTTATCTGGGCTTCTTCGGACGAGACTTCTTGTCAGGGGCTTGTGTCAGCACTGACCCTGCAAGCCGCTTAGATCTTAGATGTCTGGGTAGAGCTTTTCTGCCGAAGAACCCTGGATGCTAAGCTTGCAAGTTTCTTAGATGATTTTTCATTCTTTGCCATTTTAATATCTCCTTTGGCTATTTAGTAGATTTCTGTTTTTGCTTAACATTACTCAGCCTTGCTATTTTCCGTAGTTGTAGGTCTATCCAGTCAACAAACTCGTCATAGCTGGCCTGGCTCATCTTCTCAGGCCATTGCAGTATTACCTGTCCTTCGTCACCAAGAGTATAAACGTCTTGCTTAAAGCCAGTATGACCACGCTGTACTACTGGCGTAACTGACTGCGGTGAGCCCCCTGCATTGACTGTTGTAGCATTAGACAAGATTATCTCCTCAATTGGTAAACCAGTCGGGCTGCCTTCTACGAAAACAAACTTTCCATTATCTGAGAATCGAATTACTTGACGAGGCTGCGGAAATTGAAGCACTCCTCCTGACTCCCACTGTACAACTGACCCTACAATAATTTTGGGACATGCCCGGACTTAAAACGGCAACTAACTGAACACATCGACTTTGTAAAGTCCCAAATAGAGTACCAAGACAGCCGCGCACCCTCTTTAATTAATGCAGCGTCCTTTTTCCACCGTCATCACCCCCTCCACCCTCCATTTAGTCAATGGATAACATTATAACAACATCATTTGGATATGATTGTTGATTGTATATAATTCCCATATTTTTTATCATGCTGTATTGTAGCGCGTCACTTGTCAATAGAATATCAGGGGTAAGGTTAATATTTAAGCTCTCAATTGAGGCGGCAAAAATTAACCTAGATGCTGATAAAAAGGATTAGATTTGTGCTGTAAGTGAAATTTTTGCGGACCGAACTGCATTTTGCGAACCGCTGGAATTTCAGAAAATCGCTGAAACCCGCATGGATATGGCTCCCCGAGTAGGGCTCGAACCTACGACAAACGGATTAACAGTCCGTCGCTCTACCAACTGAGCTATCGGGGATTTGGAGGTTGAATATACTAATAGGTTAAATCACCCCGGTCAACCAAATACCTGACACATGCGACTTGAAAGCGTTAGTTCCTGACTTTATTCATTCTACTACCCTTCAATATTGCTTCAATTTTTTTATTTCTATTAGTCATCATTTTTAGAAAAATAATTCGCTTGCTACAAAAATTCTAAGCGTTAAGGATAAAGTTATTATGAATATCAGGAAAGCTAGCGCCTAGGCGACATCGTAAGATTTATCACAAAGAAACCCAAGGGACTCAAGTTTGACAAAAAAATCAAAAGCATGGTTGCAAATTTATCGAATCACAACATGTGAATTAGATTAAAAAAGTCTGTACTTAAGCCGATATGTATCTGATAAGGATAAAAGCCTTGATGGAATACCTATAGCTCCTAATTATGGGATTTTATTATATTTTTTCATTTTGCAATTTGTATTAATCGCGGAATCATGGCTATATAGTAATGTTGAATCAGACAACAATTCTCATTAGAACCGCCCAAGGCGAAGAAGAAATTCGTAGTGGGAAGTATGACATCATGCCCAACCAACGGATTGCACTCAATTTTATTGATGGCAAGTCTAGTGGGGCAAGTCTACTTAAAAAAGCTGCACCTAGTCTGCGTGCATCACTACCAGGATTGTTGGAAAGTCTTTCTATTGAGGGGGTTGCCAGAGATATTTCACAGCCTGAGACAAACAAAGGTAACTTGAAAATTGCTATTCCTCTTGGTAAATCGACTTCTAGTAAAAAACCGAAAAACCTAAATACTAGCGGTTCTGTCAATAAAAACAAATTTGCGACTGGCCTTTCTGATCCGCCAAGTGCACGCGCTAGAGAAAGAGGAGCCGATCTTGGGACGTGGACAGAAACAAGTACACGCGCTAGAGAAAGAGGAGAAGATTTTGGGGCGTGGCAAGATGCACTCACCAGATTTGAAGAAAATGCGCAAACCAAAAAGAAAGCGCCTATTAACGCTAAAGTAGCCGAACAGACTCGCATTTGGGAAAAAGCTGAGGCAGAGGAGGAAGCACGTCTCTGGGCAGAAGCAGCGGCGAAGGCTAAGGCAGAAAATGAAGCAAAAGACAAAGCTGAGGTTGCAGCAGCGACCAAGCAGAGATCAAAATCTCGTCACAAAAAAGGGAAAAAAGCGCGCTTACGCCCTGAGTTACAAGCAAAAACCAGTGAGAACACTGAAAAGATTCAGCATGAGATTGATGACGAAGCAAAAATAACAGCGGCTAGTGAAGCTTATGCAAAAGCGGTTGCAATGGCCGAAGAGGAAGCCAGAGCCACGGTAGGAGAAATTAATCAGAAAATCGAGAATGAAGCTATTGAAGAAACCGAAACATCACCAATATTACCCATGTTAGATGTTTCAACTCTAGAATCACTTGATTCTGAAGAAACATTATCTAATGAAATCGAAGCCAAAGATACTGTAGGCAAAAAAGCATCTGCAGAAATAACGTCCAAAGCTGAGGTAGAGATACAGGATGAGGAAGAAGCAAGGAATGAAACCGTTACTAAGAAAGAAACATGGAGGGAAAAAGAAGACATAGCAGTATCTGAAGTTCAAATCACCACCACACAGAGCATCCTACGTCGGCAAAAACCGATAAATTTATCCTTAATTGTCCCTCTGCTGTTAGTAATCTTAGTCAGTGGAGTTCTCCTATGCCCTCCGTGCTGCCAACAAGTCAGTACATCTCAACAATTGAAAAAATAGCTTCGGATAGCGTTGGTGAACCGGTCAAGGTTGGCTCCCTACATGTATCACTCTTGCCAATACCAAATTTAGATGCATCTAATATAACAATTGGTAACACTATAAAAATAAAATCAGCAATATTGACTTTCTCAATGTTCACATCGTTTAGCAGTGATGATTTGAGAAAAATTGAACTAATCGGGATAAATATTCTACCGAGTGCTTACGATAGGATCATAAAATGGACAAGGTTAAGTAATGCACCACGACTAACTAACTTTAAACAAATTCAACTAAAAAATACAAAGCTTGAATTCAAGAATATTGCCGTTCCCTTGCTGAATGGTAATATCGATCTTGTGAATGGAAGTAAGTTTTCGAGGGCTTCTTTCGCCACGAGTGATGACAACATAAAAATTAATGTCACACCAAAAAGAAATGGTTTCCTCCTGAATATTTCTGCAAAGGAATGGAAGCCATCGCATTCATCATCAATGACATTCTCAAATTTTGATGCTAAGGCGATTACTGGTAAGGATTCATTCCATATTGATGAATTGGACGGCAGAATTCATGATGGCGTTTTTAAAGGAGCAGCTTCTGCTAAATGGTCAGATGGTTGGATCATCAAGGGAAAACTTGAAATGAAGCGCATCAATTTCGAAAAAGCAACAAAATCTTTTGACTCAGATATCCCAGTGGGAGGCAATCTTACTAGTAACATAGAAATCGCTTCGGAAGCTCCTGTTTTCGAACAACTATACGATGCGTTACATATTAATGGAGTATTCCAACTTCAGAATGGTTTTGTCAAGGTTGACCTTGGCAACTCAATCCGATCTATATCTAAAGGTAATATTGCAGGTGGACAGACAAAATTCAATGAACTTTCAGGGGCTATAGAAGTAACAGGCAAAACCTATCAATTGAGGCAACTAAAGTTATCCTCTGGAATGTTATCCTCTGGAATCCTTTCTGCAGAGGGCGATTTGGACATTGGTCCAAATAAGGAATTATCTGGCAAAGTAATATCGAATTTAAAAGGTGCACATACCATGACCAGCGGGCCTGTATCTTTAGAAGGGACAATAAAGGCCCCAGTATTAATCCGGCATCACGTCCAATAAGGTACTCTGAACGGTAATGAACACCAGAAAAAGAAAGCAAATTCCGTTTTGTTATACATCCATACCTTAGGTTAGCAATCTCTCAATGCGTTCTAGAGCCTTTTTTATATTTTCCATCGATGTAGCAAAGGACAAACGGATATAACCTTCGCTACCAAACGCTGATCCTGGTACGACTGCTACCCCACCTTTCTCAAGCAAGTATTCACTAAAAGAAATATCATTTTTGTATTTTAGCTCCTTTCTAGTATGTAGCGTTTCGATTGCTTGCCGAGTATCCGCAAAAGTATAAAATGCACCTTCCGACAATAAGCACCTTACGCCAGGTATGACACTAAGCGCAGCAGTAATAAAAAGATTACGCTCCTTGAACGCCGTCAGCATGGGCTCTATACAAAGTTGATCCCCATTAAGTGCTGTTTCTGCAGCGACTTGAGAAATAGAAGTGGGGTTTGAAGTGCTTTGTGACTGAATATTTTCCATAGCGGTAATGATATGCTCCGGTCCACCGCAATAACCAATGCGCCAGCCAGTCATGGCATAAGCTTTCGATACACCATTAAGTACCATAGTACGTGAATATAGGTCAGGACATGCATTGAGAATATTTACGAACTTACCTCCCGACAGCAAAATGTGTTCGTACATGTCATCAGTAGCAATCAATATTTGCGGGTGTTTGCGTAGCACTTCGCCTAGAGCTTTAAGTTCGTCCAATGCATAAACACCACCAGAGGGGTTACTAGGGCTATTTATAACAAACATTCTTGTTTTTGGTGTAATGGCTCTTTCAAGTTGTGCCGCTGTTATTTTAAAACTCTGTTCGATCCCCGTCTCAATAGTTATTGGTTTCCCTTCTGCAATTAATACGATGTCTGGGTAGGAAACCCAATAAGGAGAAGGAATGATGACTTCATCTCCAGGGTTAATTACGGCCAGCGCTAAGTTAAAGAAACTTTGCTTACCCCCGCATGAAACTAAAATTTGTTTTGCAGTATAGTCAAAATCATTATCTTTCTTAAACTTGGTGATAATGGCATTCTTAAGACTGGGAATACCGCCTACTGCTGTATATTTAGTGAAACCCCTGTTAATCGCATCAATGGCCGCATCCTTAATATGTTGCGGTGTGTCGAAATCAGGCTCGCCAGCACCAAGGCCAATGATATCTTTACCTTCAGATTTGAGTCTGGCTGCACGAGCAGTAACAGCTAGAGTAGGGGATGGCTTGATGGTTTGAACACGTTTTGAAAGTTCCACGATAATATCCTTAAGATGATACAGGCATTGCCCACATGATAAAATTAGCACCAAATAATAACTCAGTACTCAAATTATACCTATGATCGTTACCTTCCCCAATAGCCCCTACAAGCTTTATCAAACGTTCGAACCTGCGGGTGACCAACCTGAAGCTATCGCTAAATTGACTGAAGGAATGACGGATGGACTCACATTTCAGACGCTACTGGGTGTGACTGGTTCTGGCAAAACCTTTACTATGGCTAACGTAATCGCACGCTTAGGACGCCCTACACTTATTATTGCGCCTAACAAGACCCTTGCAGCACAGCTCTATGCTGAAATGCGCGATTTTTTCCCTGAGAATGCTGTGGAGTACTTTGTTTCCTATTATGACTATTATCAGCCAGAGGCCTATGTCCCTTCGCGCGATCTCTTTATCGAGAAAGACTCCAGCATTAATGAACATATCGAACAAATGCGTTTGTCTGCGACAAAATCATTACTTGAAAGGGATGACACCATAATTGTTGCTACCGTGTCGTGTATTTATGGTATCGGTGACCCGGTAGATTATCACGGTATGATTTTGCATTTGCGTGAGCATGAAAAGATCACCCAGCGTGAAATTATAAAGCGACTAACTGAAATGCAATATGAACGAAATGATATCGAGTTTAGCCGCGGATCTTTTCGAGTGCGTGGTGACATCATTGACATTTTTCCGGCAGAAAACTCAGAAACCGCAGTAAGAATCTCCCTGTTCGACGATGAGGTAGAAGGGATGTCGCTGTTCGACCCACTCACCGGACGCCTACTACAAAAAGTTTCACGTTATACGGTGTATCCATCGAGTCATTATGTTACCCCTAGAAGTACTACACTACGGGCAATTAAGGCTATAAGGTCTGAACTAAGTAAACGCATTGAATTTTATCAACAATACAATAAACTTGTAGAATTACAGCGTATTGAACAGCGCACTCGTTTTGATCTAGAAATGCTAAATGAATTAGGTTTCTGTAAAGGTATCGAAAATTATTCGCGGCATTTGTCAGGAAGAAGTCCTGGTGCCCCGCCACCCACTTTGGTTGATTATTTACCACCTAATTCTTTTCTAATAATTGATGAAAGCCATGTAACTGTACCTCAGGTAGGTGGCATGTATAAAGGTGACCGATCACGAAAGGAGAACCTAGTTGACTATGGCTTTCGCTTACCTTCAGCGTTGGATAACCGTCCATTGCGATTTGATGAATTTGAACAAATGATGCCACAAACAGTATTTGTATCTGCGACACCTGCAGAATATGAGCGTGTACACAGTAGCCAGGTAGTAGAGCAGGTAGTTCGTCCTACCGGTTTGATAGACCCTCAAATTAAAGTATGTCCAGCAGCTACTCAGGTTGACGACCTAATGTCAGAAGCAAATCTTCGTACCAAAAGGGGAGAACGAGTACTAGTAACGACGCTAACTAAACGTATGGCCGAAAATTTGACGGAATATTTCTCCGGTCACGGTATCAGGGTGCGTTATCTTCACTCAGACATAGACACAATAGAAAGAGTAGAAATTATTCTCGATCTGCGTCTTGGTAAGTTTGACGTATTAATAGGAATTAACTTATTACGTGAAGGTCTGGACATTCCTGAGGTGTCATTAGTAGCAATACTCGACGCTGATAAGGAAGGCTTCCTACGCTCAGAACGGTCGCTTATCCAAACTATGGGTCGAGCAGCTCGCCATATAAACGGTACTGCTATACTTTATGCTGACAAGGTCACCAATTCTATGCGCCGTGCTATTGATGAAACTGAGCGTCGGAGAAATAAGCAAATCTTGTTTAATAAAGCAAAAGGAATTGTTCCTAGTGGCGTACGCAAACGTATCAAAGACTTGATTGATGGAGTTTATAATATCGAAATTGCGCAACAGCATCTCAAGACTGAGAAAATACAAGCACGTTATAATTCTATGAGTAAGATACAACTTTCTAAGGAAATTAAATTACAAGAAAAACAGATGTTCGAAGCAGCAAAGAATATGGAATTCGAGGAAGCAGCTCAGCACCGAGATGAATTGAAGAAACTTAAAAATCTATTGTTTGTCGGATTTACTGATACAAGCCTAAAGGCGAACAGACCTGGTGGAATATAAGAACACGCGATGACCAATTAGGAGTTTGTCATGACACAACAGGAAGACCTTTTCTCGCACCAAGATACGTTGGCTAAATTGCATGATAGCCTGCCGTTATCTGACAAACTGCGCTTTCTCCATCAGGTAATCCGCCAGGATTTTTCATTCATTGACCGCCTATCCATTGCGCTTCTTGACGAAAAAACTAACCTACTCAAAACCTATATGCACAGCACTGAAGGCTTCGATCCACTGCCTGCATACGAGGTGCCACTCAGTGCGGCCCCATCCCTGAGTGAAATCATGCAACATCGTCGCCCATGATTGGTTCAGAATCTAGCTATTTTTGCTAGTGGCCCCCATGAACACACAAAACGCCTAGCAACCAAGGGTTATCAAGCTAGCTACACCATGCCGCTCTATCAAAGTGGCACCTTCATTGGTTTTTTATTTTTCAATTCCCTCAAGCCTCATCCTTTTGTACCGAAGGTATTACGCCAGATTGAT
Organism: Nitrosomonadaceae bacterium; assembly: GCA_965248035.1. GTDB lineage: Bacteria > Pseudomonadota > Gammaproteobacteria > Burkholderiales > Nitrosomonadaceae > BJGV01. The sequence continues at coordinate 182,461 of OZ252054.1, read as the reverse complement.
ATTTACGGCCATTTAATCGCTTTAATGGTTGTCAACGAGCTCACTGCCATACGCACTCTACTTTCTGCTGTACGCGCGGCACGCGACATGACGCACTACCGAGACATTGAAACCGGCTCGCACCTTGACCGTACCGCATACTATGCCCGTCTTATCGCACGCGAAATAGCCGAACACCACAATATTAGCGATGAACAAATTGAACATATTTTTATGTTCTCACCTTTGCATGACATTGGAAAAATAGGTATTCCAGACAGCATCTTGCGCAAACCAGGCAAGCTTGATGAAGAGGAAACCAAGGTTATGATGACTCACCCCGAAAAAGGCGGTGAGATCATTAATTCCATACTGAAGGACTTCGGTTTGGGCACATTTGGTCATGTAGACATCATGCGTAATATCGCCGAGTATCACCATGAGGCCATCGATGGTAGCGGTTATCCCAAAGGCCTAAAAGGAGATGAAATCCCCATTGAGGCACGCATTAGTGCTGTGGCTGATATTTTTGATGCTTTAACTTCTCGCCGAGCATATAAGGCACCCTGGAGCAACGAAGAGGCTTTTGCTATGTTAGGCCGACTCGCGGATTCTAAGCTTGATCGCGATTGTGTCGAAGCTATGTTAAAAAATATAGACAAAGTAGTTGAAATTCAACAGTGCTTTCGCGATGAAAAGTTACTTTGAAACAGAGTAACTATTAGCTATCAACACAGCACATTGTGTATTTATAAGTATTTTGATAGATTTTATCATACTATTTAACATAATATACATTATACGCAAAACTTTTCTACGCCCTTCTACACAAAATCAAACAATCGCTTCGGCCAATACTGCTAGGCTAAGCAACGCCAAACCAGCAACATAAACATACGTAGGAATACGCTGAGTCGTCTTAGTATGTAACTCAGATGAGATATATACATTATGAGCAAAATAAAAATTAAAGGAGAATTCTAAGCAAATGGACTCTTCGCAATAGCAGTTTGAATTAAAACCTCATCAGGCAAATTATTCACATTCCAACGAATAAATAAAGTACCGGTCGCTACAGTCGCTTTTTCCTTTTTCTTACTTGCAATAATACGATGTGCATTTTCATGTGATATATCATCTAACTCAATTACAGCTAGAACAGAAAAATCATGGGACAAAATAATAAAATCATAACTCATTCGATTGAGACGATTAATCCATTTCTGAGTATAAAATTCCTTTTTAATACCAAGAATTCTTGCAACATGTACTTAAGCCAGAACAATACGATCAGGTAATGCATTAACTAAACGATGATACAAAACCCTCTCAGGCCTTGTAAGTGCTTGCTTCAAATAAAATGGCCAAATATCATCAGCCTCATCATCTATAGGCAACGGCACAGATTTAATTACATAAAAAATCAGCACTAAAGCCAAAATAAAAAAAACAAGTAAAATATAAGAAGCGAGATAATTCAAAACAAATACAATCCTCTAGGTCACTATGCATTCTATGTATAAGTGCTGTAGCGACTTATAACAAATAAAACTTAAAACAACAAAGAATGCCCTGCTGAATTAATTGCCGAATGTTTGCTTATGGCACAAAAAAGACACTCAGGAAAGCAATTTACACTCCTATGGTTATTTTTTATTGGGGTATTCCACTAAAGACTGGTGACATCCTGCCGTTGTATGATTTTAATGAATGTTAAACGAGTACTGAGAAACTCAAAGCTAACGATTGGAGGATATGTCATGAATACCGTAAGAGAACTACTACAAGACAAGATCCACGAAGTTGCGAGTGTCGAACCGGACAAAACTGCTCATGATGCCATGCAATTGATGGCGGACAAAAAGATAGGCGCCCTACCGGTGCTGGAAGCAGGAAAATTGATCGGTATCATCTCTGAAAGAGATTATCCCGGCAAGGCAAAAAGACTAGATAAACCGATACGAGATGTTCTAGTAAAAGAAGTCATGAGTAGTCAAGTGGCACATGTACTTTTTATACATTATTAGGGATTTAGATTTATTAAAGTCGACATTGTTAGGGTGTCCAAGAAGGAACAATTTAGCTCTTCTTTATAGGGACACTATGTCGCTCTGTCATAAATCACAAAGTAAGGCACTAGCTTTCTCAGGGTATTAATGAATACAAATGCAGTTTTAGTAGCTGGAGTAATTAGTAAAATAATAAAAATGACAGTAATGGTAAGCAAATAAATGAACTAATATTCCTTTTATATATCAATATGTATAGTAGATAAACTAATGTTATTACTATATTTGGATAATGTTATTCAATTTAACATAACTTAAATTTCATAATAACTACAAACAATTTGCATCTTATATGAACTAGACATAATCAATGGGCAGAATCAGAAATTAGGTGCCTATATACTAAATTATCCATAATGCGAGGTTATACCTAATGTTTTGAATTACGTAGGACGTGTTTATGATTGTTTTTTATATGTTTTTATACGTAGGGTAATAATTTTACGGCATAGTATGTAATTTGCGGGTTAGATGTTATGGGTAGGTAGGGTAAAAAGTGCATTTTCCCCAATTCCGGATTCGTAGCCTGATAAATCATACGAATTATGCGCCCTCCTCGCTCTTGGTCTCTACGGGTTCATATTTTCACGAGATATTTTCCATCGTAATTAAACAAATTTAATTAAATAAAAGTCACATTTAACCGATATAGCAATCATATTTTCATAAAAAGGTCTTATTTAACTGAAATTAATAACCTAGTAGTTTAGTTTCAACATGCAACTTGTAGAGTCAAATTTGAATCGCTTGAAGGAAAACCCTATGAATCCTAAAGTTAATGAATATATAGAAAACCCTATGTATCTTAAAGAATATATAGAAATGGGTGAAAAAGCTGCAGGAAACCAAGTCAAACTCGCTACCTATTTAGAACAAAATGATTCAAACGTGAGAAAAATGAAGCAAGATAAAAGGGGCTTACCTGACCCTATGTGCATTAAACTAGCACACTTAATTGGGGTGGATCCACTGCACGTGATCGCAGCAAGTAATCTAGTAACAGAAAAAAATACATCAAGGAGAAAACTGCTGGAAAGCTGCCTTGTGACGGTAGACTAGACTACTCTCACGTCACTATAACAAAATAACATCAATAAAAATAAATGGGAATTATATACAATAGTGCCGAATCACACATCAAGAGGTCATTCAGTAAAGCGGCCTGGTTAAGATTTCGGAAAGGCCAGAATTGAATTGTTATTCTGGAACACGGCTTAATGACTGTCCTACCAGCCGTGCCGTACTAGGCAAGTTCATCTCAGCATCTCCTGATTTCTTAAAGGACCCGATCAGGGCAAATGTCACTATAATCGTGATGGACACAATCGGCGCAATGGCCAGAAAAACGATAACATCTTCCAAGCTCTGCCAAAGGGGAGGATTATACAGAATAAACGTTTCCAGAACACCTGCTGCGATTACGGCGAGGATTGCGACAATGACGGCAACCCATCGCAGTTTCATGTGGTGTTTGTCTAACTGATTCAGTTCCCCGATTGCATCCTTATCAAGGGCTTCGGCTCCAATGTCGGGATCATCAGTGAGAGGTATCGTCATTTCTTGATCTTTTCAGCTTGTCTTTGAAATGCTCTGCTATCAACTCATTCGGGATAATGATGCCTCGCTCTCCCTTCTTGTATTTGGTGTACCAGGGACCATCCTTAATGTGCGTTAAGGCCGATAATTGGCTCGCGGAGAGAGATCCATATATGTCGTAGACGGAGGATATCAGGTCATCAACATCTTGATCAAAAACACTCTCATGAACAAGCGGAATCGGATTGAGGTTATATACCCCATGCGGACGGAACGAATAGTAAATGCCTGGGATGACAGGTCCGTATTTCCACGCCTGAACATAATCGTTGACCAAAGGACGTTCTAAAACCGCTAAAGTCCAACCATGCGTCATGTACGTGAGCTTGAGCAACCGCATAATCGACATGGCGACACCACTCTGATTCGAAAGATTGATCAGACGATTAGCGACCTGCCGACTATCGTATGGAGAGACCATAGATCTGGATTAGATTTGATCAAGTTGACTCATATCATGTGGTTTTATTGGCTCCGATGTCAAACATAACCTCAAATGTCAGAAAGGCCAGAGTCCATCGCTCTGGCCTTTTTACGTTGAGGATTACAGTTAATTCGTAAAAACGCTTGGCAATTTCGGCACTATCCTATAAAATACAGTTATTGAAGACAGGAGATTGAAATGACCAACGCACCCGGAAAACACTATAGGAAAGGAATCATGCTTAAAGGGATATTCAAAATGTTCCCGGATGATGCGACAGCCGAAGCGTGGTTTGTTGCTCAACGATGGGCACATGGTGTAACTTGCCCACATTGCAATTCCAGCAATGTTCAGACTGGCGCAAAACACAAGACCATGCCCTACCGGTGCCGGGAAAGGGAATGCGCCAAGCGTTTCAGCGCAAAGACGGGTACGATTATGGAAGGTTCAAACATCGGATTCCAGGATTGGATGATTAGTATTTACCTGATGACAACCAGCCTGAAAAGCGTTTCATCCATGAAGCTCCATCGGGAGTTAGGCATCACACAAAAATCAGCATGGTTTATGGCGCATCGCTTGAGAAAGGCACTTGAGACCGAACAGTGGGAGTTTTCCGGTCCGGTTGAAGTGGATGAAAGCTACTTTGGCGGGCAAGAGAGAAACAAGCACAGTAACAAACGCCTAAATGCTGGCCGGGGTGTGGTTGGTAAAACTGCCGTTGTCGGGGTTAAAGACCGAGAAACCAATGAAATTGTAGCCCAGGTGGTACAACGCACCGACAAGGAAACCCTGCAAGGTTTTGTCCATGCGAGCACAGAACCTGGCGCGGTAGTCTATACGGATGAAGCTCGCGCTTATATCGGACTGGATGATACTTACCGACACGGAAAGGTGAATCATTCAGCCGGGGAATATGTCAAGGCTCAAGCCCATAACAATGGCATTGAATCTTTCTGGTCAACGCTCAAGCGAGCGCACAAGGGCACTTTCCACAAGTTAAGCCCGAAACATCTGCAACGCTATGTAAACGAGTTTTCAGAACGACACAATCTTCGCAATTTCGATACGCTGGATCAGATCAAGACAATATACCAACAGGCAGAAGGAAAGCGGATTCGATATGCAGACCTGATTCAGCCCAATGGATTGGATTCTACTGCGAGAATTCAATAATGCTGGATAAGACATCGCATGACCATCTGTGGGGCAAAGTATACTTTGGCGATTGTCTGGACATCATGAGAGATTTGCCAGATGATTCCATAGATTTGATTGTTACTTCACCCCCCTATGCTGATGCTCGTAAACACACTTATGGCGGAGTCCCGCCAGAAGAATATGTTAAGTGGTTCTCTGACCGTAGTGAACAGATGTTACGCATCCTTAAACCGACTGGCTCGTTCGTTTTGAACATTAAGGAGCGGGCAAAGGACAGCGAAAGACACACTTATGTTCTTGACTTGATTCTTGCCATCAAAAGAGATGTTGGGTTTCGGTGGGTAGAGGAATATATGTGGCACAAAACAACAGCGGCACCCGGAAAGTGGAAGTATAGATTCCGCGATTCATGGGAGCGTTTGTTACATTTTTCAAAGACGAAGGAACTGAAAATGAATCAGGACGCTGTAAAGGTTCCGATTGGAGATTGGACGGTAAAGCGCCTGAAAAACATGAATCAAAATGATTTGACTCGACAGGAATCTGCAACCAATTCAAAGGTGGGCCGATGTATAGCGAATTGGGATGGAAAATCCCTTGTGTATCCGACAAATGTGGTACATAAATCTCCTGTAGCTCATAATACCGGACATAGCGCGGCCTTTCCCGAATGGTTGCCAGAGTTTTTTATCAAGCTATTCACGGATGAAGGCGACATTGTTCTGGACCCCTTCCTGGGTTCTGGCACTACTTACAGGGTAGCAGCCCGCATGAACAGGAAACCGATTGGAATTGAAATGAACGAAACCGCTCCCTTGTGTCTGGATGAAGTGGATGCCGCTCTCTTGGATTAGTGCAGATTCTTTAGCACATCACATTGATGTTTTGCAGGAGGCCGCAAGCCGAGCATCTTCTGGCGCGGCGACAAGGCGCGTGAAAAACGTGGTAGACCCATTTTCATCGTTGTTGGTTGCATCGGCTTATGACGTGGAAAAAGCCGACAAACTGATCGAATTACAAAACGCAGAATCAGGATTGCGCGGAATGAGCAATGCGCTCGGACGATTTCACCAAAGCGTTTTGGCTTCCGTGTCTGGATGGGATGACCATGATGCAGGATATGATCTTGAATGCAAAAACCGATGTATTCTTGCCGAAGTAAAGAACAAGTGGAACACTATGAATGCAGGCAACCGGCGCGAAGTAGAAAGCGAATTAAAAACAGCCGTAAGGCAGAAGTCCGGGCAATGGCAGGGATACCTTGTCCTGGTCATCCCTAAACATCCTGAACGATATAAAATCCCGCTAGGCCATCGAGTCCATGAGATCGACGGGGCATCCTTTTATCACAAGGTAACAGACGACCCAAACGCCATACATACCTGTTCGATCACCTTTGTCGCGTGATGACACAATCAGCGGACATTGTGGGGCACTGTCGCGCCATTATGGAAAACACACTACCACCGAGGAAGTAAATGAAACCAACTGCCAAAAACAAACGACCAGTCGTTACCCTCAAGCATTATACGTATCAGCCGAGCAAAGCAGAATTAGAAGCGGATGTTCGGGTAAAAGCCACATTTGAAGAAGCGGTTAGCGCAATGGCCAAGACTGTAGAAGTTAGGCACGAACGGAAAAATTTAAAATAGAGATTCACATCAGAATCAATCACTTATCCGGGTTTCGGCACTATTGTATATAATTCCCAAATAAATCTACTCTTTTATATACTTGGTCCCTTTCTGAAATCTGGGCAGGTTTAGCTAAGCTGCAACGCTTTTCTTTGCTTCTTCAATTAGTTCGAAAAAGTGCTCGTCGGGAACTACCATCAGACCATCAGCCAATGTAACCATATAGTTCGCGCATGAAATCATGGCGATAATTTCTGGAATGTCATCTGGTCTTACACCATTTTTTAACATATGGTCAGTCCCTTCACTGTAGTTTCCTTTACCTTGCGCAAGATGAACCGAGAACTTTAGTATCTCTCTGGTTGAAGGTGGTTGAATCTGATCCAGATCTCGTATTACCTGAAGGTTTACTCCATATTCCAAGCCATACTTTAATGCCATATCCTGATGTGCAATTGAACAGTATTGGCAATCACGTGTGTTAGCAACTGCAATGAAAATCATTTCTTTAAGAGTCCGAGGTAAATTTCCAGTACATAGAATACCCCTGACCATCTGCCATGATGTCGCAGCCAGTGATGGACTAAGGGCCACAACGGTTCGAAACAGTTTTGGAACATAGCCTAGACCAAGCATTTTTTTAATATCTGCATCTTCATTGGGAAAATGCTTGGCAAATTCTTGTTCGGAGTAGGATTTAGTATGTGTATTGGTCATTTAGGCGTCCTTAAACAAATTGAAAAAATTATGGGTTGTCATTTCAGCCACTTCATTTAAGGTAATACCACGCAACGTGGCTATCTCTTCAGCAACATGTCGCACAAATGCGGGTTGGTTGGTCTTGCCACGATAAGGTACGGGAGCCAGATATGGAGAATCAGTTTCTACCAACATTCTTTCTAGCTGGACTCTTTTAGCTGTTTCCTTAAGAGCAATAGCATTCTTAAATGTTACAATACCAGAAAAGGAAATATAGAAATTCATTTCCATCGCCTGCTGTGCTACTTCCCAGCTTTCGGTAAAACAGTGCATCACTCCTCCAACTTGATCTGCACCCTCTTCCGCCATAATACGTAGCGTATCAGAAGCAGCTTCTCGAGTATGGATGATGAGTGGCTTCCCACATTGACGCGCAGCGCGTATATGTTGGCGGAAGCGCTCTCGCTGCCACTCTAGATTCCCTTTAAGTCGAAAATAGTCCAGCCCGGTCTCCCCTATGGCAATGATTCTAGGATGTTGGGCCAAAGATACCAATTCCATCGCCTGTGGTTCGGTTAGGTTTTCGTAGTCAGGATGAACGCCAACTGAGGCATAAAGATTGGGATAGTTCTCCGCAAGTAAAAGCACCCTTGGAAAATCTTCCAAATTAACGCTCACGCACAGAGCATGGCTGACCTTATTTTCATGCATATTCTCCAGAATCTTATCAAGATTGCTTGCAAGATCAGGAAAGTCAAGATGACAGTGTGAGTCAATAAGCATAGTTGAATACGACAGAGTATTGAGTAGCCCCATGTAGCTGAGTGCGAACTGTAACCAACTTAGTTACTCCGAGCTGGAGCCATCAACATTGCATATGAAATCAGAATTTCTTCCAAAAATAGTCTGGGATTAAGGGGATGATGTGAAAGTCGCTGCATATCAATTAAGCTACGTAAATAACGTGCAAGTTGACGAGGATCAATCTTTGGTACTAATGCATTTATGGTAGCCTGCATAGCCAAATGATAACGAATCCTTCCTGTTATGCGATAACTAATCAAGTCATAACACCATTTTTGTAACCAATTTACTACAGTTGGCAGATCAGATTTTTGCATTTCCTCAGCTAGAAAAATAGGATTAAAGCTTTTTAATGTACTGATATGCTTGATGAAAGACTCATGTTGTAAAAAATATTCGTCATCGTTGTATTCTAGTGCCGCCAGAGGTGCATAGCCAACAGCAGCCAAAGCCAAACTGGCTTTGGGATCTTTGATTCCCTGCTGGTCAAGCCAGTCTATAGCCTGAGTGAAATCGGGCGTAGGCATGGCGATTTGCCTACAACGGCTCCGTATTGTCGGTAACAAATGGTGCGGGCGATGCGTCACCAGGATAAACAATGTTTGAGGAGGCGGTTCTTCTAGGTTCTTTAGTAAGGCATTTGCCGCCGCAACATTCATAGCCTCTACAGGATGAATTAGAATAATCTTATAGCCACCACGATGGCTCGACATATTAATTAAATCAGTAAGAGCACGAATTTGCACAACGCTAATTTGCTTACTAGGTTTCTTCCTTGATTTCGTATTACTGGGTCTGACTTCAGTGTTAGCCTCGGTATCGGAGCGTACCTTCGTATTAATTTCATCAGATAATTCAGACAGTGTTTCCGGTTCAACTAAACGAAAATCTGGATGCCCTCCCTGTTCAAACCATCTACAACTCGAGCAATTTTCACAAGCTTCCCTTTCTGAAGACGGTTTTTCACACAGTAAAAATTTAGTCAGATATTGAGCGAATCCAAGTTTACCAATGCCCTTCCTCCCCCTCAGAAGCAAAGCATGACCTCTAGAAGCTTGGTCTTGAGCCAATATTTGCCAAACCTCATTCTGCCATGGATATATATTTTTCATTAACAAATAGATGAAATAATATTCTTAAGTGATAGTTTAACTGTTTCCAGTGGCTGGCTTGAATCTATTATCTGGATCCGATGAGAAAATTTATGTGCCCTTTCAAGATAAGCGCTACGGACTCGGTCAAAAAAATCATCCTTTTCTTTTTCAAATCGATCGTTCGACTTAATCACATCTGTCCGTCCACTCAGTCGCTTTCTCCCCAATTCGCTCGTTACATCGAAATAAAACGTAAGATCAGGTTGAAATGTCCCTTGCACCCAACGTTCCAGATCATCGAGTTTGTTTGAAAATAATCTCCTTCCCCCTCCTTGATAAGCAAAACTTGCATCAGTAAATCGATCTGAAATAACCCAATCGCCCCGATCTAAAGCTGGCAATATTAGCTTGTCTAAATGTTCTCGTCGTGCTGCAAACATAAGTAGTGCCTCAGTTTCTGGATGCATCGTTATACTGCTATCAAGCACTAGTGCGCGTAACTTCTCACCTAATGGCGTACCACCTGGTTCATGCGTTACTACGACATTTTTCCCTATGCTACGCAAAAAATCTTCTAGCCAAGAAAGATGTGTACTTTTGCCTGCGCCGTCAATGCCTTCGAGGGTAATGAATTTACCTTGAGTCATTCTTGAAATAACTGAATAATGCGTGACTATCTCTATGTCATGCAGTTTATCTTATACTCACCTGCTGCACTAGCTCTTAGCTAATAACAATACGAGTTAATAAAAATCACATAGTGTTATTTAACTAACAATAATATTACCTATTCTGTACCATAAACCAGCTTAATTCAAAAAGATTATTTTTTGATCTTGGCATTATTTGTTGATATTTGATAGAGCACAAATGAGGGATTTATGTAGTTGTTACCGGACTGCCATGTAACGGGGTAATCTGTTTGGCTAACTCAAATGTTCGCTGTTTCAGCGTGGAAAGCAGGTTGTCATAGGCATCGGTATTGGTGAGGAGGCAGGCTGTGAGACCAGTCACCTCCCCGGACTCAATCTTGAGAGGGCCGTTGATAGATTAACTGCTCCAACACGGTGCAGTAGATTTTCCCTGCCTTATCGGTAAGGATTTCCTCAATGAGAGATTGCATTCCTTGAAAATCCGATCTCTGGTCAGCTCACAATATTTGGGCTCTTTCTCAAGACCAATGGCTTGCCGACCATGTCGAATCGCTTCTATCATAGTAGTGCCCGATCCGACAAACGGATCAAACACCGTGTCCCCGATAAACGAGAATATCTTGATGCAGCGTTTCGGCAGTTCTCTTGGAAATGGGGCCTCATGACCAATCCGTTTCCTGCTCTCTCCATTGAATGACCATGACCCCAACGACCATTCCTTAAATTCCTCGGCGCTAATATCGTTGTTTCCAGGGCGCTCACGTTTCCACGTATCTTTATAGAGCACAATAATGGTTTCCACAGGGGCAATGACATGAGGGGCGCTGGCTGACTTCCAACTCCCCCATGCCGTGCGACGGGATATATTGCCTTCATTCCACAGAATAGTCGCATGATAGCACCACCCGGCCTCCATTGCTAATCGCGTGATGTCTGCTGAAAGCGGTTGCTTGCCATTCTTGTTTTTATCCAGCGAGACATTGACGCATAAGCGACCGGTCGATTTCGTCCAATGAAAACAATTCGTCAGCCACTGTTTAGAAAAGTTCAAATAGGCGTCGTAGGGCAATGAATCATCTTGTTGGGCACCAGAATATGCTTTGCCAACGTTATAGGGGGGAGAGGTCACAATTAAATCCACGCTTTCTCTCGTGATCGAAGCACGGAGTGTGGCGTCTCCCTGGATCAAGCGGTGAACGAGTGGGGAGTGAGCAAAAAGCACATCCACAGCCGAATCCAAGAGGCCGGTCCCTACGGCGCTCATTGGACAAGCCCCTGATACGTTAAGCGTTTGCCAATGGCCGCATCACAGACGCTTTCAATGCGGTGCATGGTCTCCCGGCCACAACGTCCTTCATTGAGCCTGAACGAAAATTCATGAATATAACGCGATAAATGCTTGACGGATACTTGATGGAATGTGCCGTTCAGTCCACGTTTTAAGACCGCCCAAACGCTCTCAATGCCAATGGTTTACGGCTTGGTGCTGATAGCCTTTACGCTCAATGCCTCGATAGGCGGCATGGTCATCCGTATAGAGCGTGCTGCCTATTTCTATCGCCTCTTGAATCTCCGTCCACAGCGTAAGCCGATCCGTCGCAGGCACTGGCAGGGCCACGGTCTTGCCACCACGCTCCCTCATGCCGAGGACGGGTTGTTTGCCAACTGTCCCGGCTTTCGGTTTATCCCCTTTCTTCCAGTGCTTGTTCCGTTCTTTCCCGCCCACATACGTTTCGTCGATTTCTACGATTCCTGAGAGACGGGTAAGATCGCCACGGCAAGCCTCTCGAATCCGATGCAACGCAAACCAGGCGGACTTATACGTGACCCCAATTTCTTTGCTTAATTGCATAGCGCTAATGCTCTTTCGAGAAGTCATGACGGTGTAAATGGCATAGAGCCATTTGTGAAGTCGAATGTGTGATTTTTCAAAAATGGAACCGGTCCGAACACTAAAATGCTTGCCGCATCCTCGACAGTCATACATCCCTTTTCGTTTTCCCGATCTTGTATAGACCGATAGGCTTTGACATGTCGGGCAAGACACACCATATTTCCAGCGACGATCCTCAAGGTACTGTCGTGCGGTTTCCTCGTCAGGAAACATTTCCATCAACTGGTAGACACTGATTGCAGTATTGATCTTATAAGGCATGGCATCCTCCTCTCATGATAAGAGAATTATACCACAATATTTTCCGGTGTAAAGTATATAGTTCCCTTTTTTATTGAGGAACAACCCAGCTAAATCAGTGCCAGTATCGGCATCACCATTTATCCGACTGATGGAAACGATTCTGAAGATTTGTTGAAAAAGGCTGATACGGCCATATATCGAGCAAAGGATGAAGGACGAAATCGCTTCGTCTATTTTGAGGAACAAATGAATAGCGAGGCGGTTGCGCGCACAACTTTAGAGAGAGAGTTGCGCCAGGCTGTATCGCACGATCAATTATTTTTACATTATCAACCGCAATTAGATTTACGTACCGGAAAAATATGCGGAGCGGAAGCACTTATACGCTGGAATCATCCAGTCAAAGGCCTTGTTTCACCTGCTGTGTTTATTCCTTTAGCCGAGGAAATTGGGTTGATTGAGGAAATTGGAAAAAAAGCGATATATGATGCCTGCATGCAATATGCGGCGTGGAAGAAAGCAAATCTTTCCCTACCTAGAATAGCTGTCAATGTTTCAGGTCTGCAGTTTCGTAATAATGAATTTGTTTAGATCATCAAAGAAATACTCAATTCGACAGCAGTTCCAGCTAGTGCGCTGGAGCTTGAAGTAACCGAAAGCCTTTTTATCGATAAAAATTCGTATGCCGTAAACATACTAGATCAGTTGCGTCAAATGGGTATTCTGATTGCGATTGATGATTTTGGTACCGGATATTCATCCATGTCTTATCTGAAACAATTACCGGTGGATATACTAAAAATTGACAAATCATTTGTTGACGAGCTGGAAAAAAATGATGGGTCACGCCTTATTGCTCACGCAATTATTTCGCTTTCGCATATATTAGGTAAAATGGTGGTTGCAGAAGGAGTAGAAACAGCTGGCCAACTTGAACTTTTACGTAAGTGGGAGTGCGACGCTATTCAGGGCTACTATTTCAGTTCTCCGTTAACGCCAAAGGATTTTATCGAATCCGCACAAAAACGAGGGTGCTATGCACATGATTTGATTGAAAATCCGTATTGACATCTTAATTAACCAGCCAATCGTAAGGAAAAGACCATGACTAGATGGCAAAAAGAACCATTTGCAATTGATGTAAAAGTAGGCGACACAAAAGCGTTTTGTGCTTGTGGGCTATCAAAGAACGGGCCTTACTGCGATGGCTCTCATGTAATAACAGACAAAACACCTTATGTGGTGAAGTTCGAAGAAGATAAAACTATTTATGCGTGTGGATGTCAGGAATCATCTAATCGCCCTTATTGTGACGGCAGCCATAAAAAATTAGCAGTAAATTCCTAAAAAATACAATACGGGACTAGTCTAGATTAGTAAGTGGTCTATACTAGTTTACAAAGTTAAGTCATAGTTAACGGGTCTGTGATAGATGGAATCTGGGTTGCTGACGTATGCTTAAAATCCTAATTGGCTATTAAACATGCGGCAAGAAAGCCTCTTTATCCTCCCCTCCAGCATAAATTCTGGTTAAGTTGAATATAAAAATACTCAGCCCACATCAAAGCTGCCTGGGAAGAGTTCACTTATCTTAATCAACAAGCGCTACACATATCCAAATGATCGTAATAAAACTGTTATATAAACGTAACAGAACTATTACAAAAACGTAATAAGCTCGTCATTCTTTTTTTCTATTCTTACTTCCAGTTTCTTAACAACAGCTGGGAGTAGGACATGAAACTTTCCAAACTTAAATTTGTTGTTGCTATTGTCTTAGGAACGAGTATCTCATCTGGAGCTTTTGCTATTGATCTTTATGTCAATACCAAAACTAAGCAAATATATTCAGAACCCGGTCCGGATCGGGAACTCTTAGGCTCTTTTGAAAGAGTCGAGGATGCTCCAACGAAAACGGCAACTCCAGTTTTGCCTCCTCGCAATAAGAGCACAGAATTACAAACCAAAGCGGAGAATGCGCGACTTGTCAGCAAAGTGGATTCTCTTGAGGAACGTATCAAGAAAACCGAAAATATTAAAGTTACACTGGATAAAAAAGGCCTGCAATTTAAGACAACCGACGAAAATTATAAATTCAAGTTCGGTGGACGTATCCAAGCAGATGCGTCAGTCAGTGGTAATGACAAATTTATACAAGGTGGCACCACCCCTGTTGAAGCCAATAACGGCGCAGAGATTCGTCGAGGACGTCTAGCTTTTTCTGGTACTTTCTTTAAAGATTGGAATTTTATAAGCGAGATTGACTTTGCCGACAACAACGTCACGGTGAAAGACATGAAGCTTAATTATAGTGGTCTGAATTTTATAAATGCCACTGTCGGCCAACAAAAACAGGCTTTTAGTCGTGAGTTACAAGAAAGCTCAAATGATTTGATGTTCATTGAAAGATCTCTAATGAATGTTCTTAACGAACCAGTAGTTGATCGTGCAATTGGCGTTAACTTAGCAAGTCATGGAAAAAAATGGACTGGACAAGCTGGTGTGTATGGTGAGTCGATCACGCCTAATAAAACCAGTATGGATGAAGGTTGGGGAGTTAGTGGTCGTGCCACCTATACACCCATTGCTGAAGAAACCAAACTTGTCCATTTAGGTATTGCAGGGAATTTCCGTGAATCCAGCGACGCTGGTCAGATAAGTGGGAGCACTAGCGGCGTGAGCTATAGCTATGAAACCACGAATATGTCTGATCTATTCCCGATTAATTCGGGAGTTATCACTAGTATTAATAACATCAAGATGTTAGGTCTAGAAGCTAATGGTGTATATGGGCCTTTCAGCGTGGGGGGTGAATATACTCACTCCTGGATAGATCGGAAAATGGGAATGAAATCTCTTGGCTTTCATGGCTGGTATGGGGAAGCCTCCTGGACGTTAACCGGTGAATCACGCAAGTATACAAAAGGGAAATTTAAACGATTGGAGCCCGCTCGAGAATTTAGCTTTGCCAATGGTGGGCTGGGCGCATGGGAGTTAGCAGCACGTGTTGCTGGAGTTGACCTGAACGATGGCACCATTAAAGGAGGTACGATGAAAAACTTTACCGTCGCTCTGAACTGGTACGCAAACAGTAACGTTCGCTTCATGTTTGGTTATGACAGGATACTAGATATCAAAAACTCCCCATTAACTACTAGGAAAGGCGGGAAGCCAGATGGTCTGAATACCTTTATGTTCCGAAGTCAAATAGCATTTTAATGTCAACTTTGAAATTTAATATTACTGTAATACCGATGTCGTGAAACCGAAATACTATAAATCTAGCATGACAGTATCATCAAGCGGTAGAAATCTGATCAATTAAATGGAGAATGAAATAATGAAATTTTTGAATTTTAAAGTACATGGCATACCGGCTACATTAGGAGCCTTATTTAGTGTTGCCAGCATCAGTGTTGCAAGCGCTGATACAATCAAAATTGACGGCTCCAGCACTGTCTATCCTATTACTGAAGCGGTAGCAGAAGATTTCCAGATTGCTAAAAAGGGCAAAACCAGAGTTACCGTTGGAATTTCTGGAACAGGAGGCGGTTTCAAGAAACTCTGCCGAGGAGAAATAGATATTGCCAATGCTTCGCGTCCCATCAAACAACAAGAAATAGCTGCCTGTAAAAAAGCTGGCGTGCAATATATTGAAATGCCCGTGGCGTTTGATGCATTGACGGTGGTGATTAACCCAAAAAATAGTTGGAGCAAAGTCATTACTATCATGGAATTGAAAAAAATCTGGGAACCCGCAGCGCAACGAAAAATTACAAAATGGAGCCAGGTAAACCCAGCATGGCCCGATACTAAATTCAAGCTCTATGGTCCGGGTGCTGATTCCGGTACTTTTGACTACTTTACTGAAGCTGTTGTTGGTAAGGCTAAATCAAGCCGTGGTGACTTCACTGCGTCTGAAGATGACAACGTTCTGGTTCAAGGAGTGTCAAGAGACAAGAACGGACTCGGTTTCTTTGGTTTTGCTTACTTTATAGAAAATCAGAAGAAACTTAATGCAGCTGCCGTAGATGGTGGTAAGGGTGGCATTCTCCCATCCGCTAAAACGGTGGAAGATGGAACGTATCAGCCGTTGTCTCGCCCTATCTTTATCTACGTGAGCGTTAAAGCGGCAGAACGGCCTGCGGTCAGAGAGTTTGTTGACTTCTACATGAAAAAGGGACCCGCCCTAGTTAAAGAAGTCAAATATTTTCCACTTCCGGCCAAGGCCTATACTCTTAACTTAGAACACCTTAAAAACAAGAAGATAGGAACAGTATATGGTGGTGCATCAAAAATGGGCATGAAGTTCGAGGACGTGATGAAACAAAAGCGTATCTGAATTTAGATCAAATAAATAAACCTATAGTTTTACTTTGCTTTAAAAAGTTTTAATTTCCCTTTAAAAACAGAGAGAAATAAGTTATAATAAGGTCGACTGTTTATTTAGTTTTACTTTATTTTAGTTCTTTACCTTATTATAGACCTTTTTAAGGAAAAGCCATGTCCCCTCATTTAGCCTCTAATGTAGTGCCTCTAGTCCCGCCTAAACGCACCCCAAAAGTCAACCTAGATAAGAAGTCAGTAATTGATCGTTTACCGTATGCTCCACGAGGTAAGCAGCAACTTTACTGGGACACCAAGATGCCCGGCTATGGATTGGTGGTTGGACTTATTTCTAAAACCTTCATCGTCCAGCGCGATATAAATGGAAAAACTAAGCGCGTTACCGTTGGCAAGTACGGTGACTACACTCCCAAACAAGCACGGGATAAAGCGATTATTTTTCGATCTGAGATGGGGCGGGGGATTGACCCAAACGAGGCAAAGGCAAAAGAAAAAGCCCAACGAATTACATTGCGCGAGGCATTAAACGACTACAAGACAACACGCAAAAACTTAACCGAAAGGACGAAGTCTTGGTACACCGGACTATTTGGTCTACATCTACCGGACTGGTTAGATAAGAATTTGCGCGACATTACCCCTGACATGGTCAAGAGCAGACATACTCAGATTGCAGAGCGCATCAAGGCGAAACCGAGATTCAAAAACAGCCCAAATTACAAAGGTTCAACCGTAGTGTCAGGTGGGCCATCCGCTAACGTCACAATGATAGCGCTGCGTGCAATTTATAATTACGCCTTAATCGACAACGAAAACCTACCAGCCAATCCGGTAAAAAGATTATCGGCAAAACAGTCTTGGTATCCCGGGAACCACCGCACTGGGCAAATCAAAGCAGCAGATTTAAAACCATGGTTGGCTGCTATTAGCAATGTACCAAATGACGTGCATAGAGACTACGCTCTGTTGGTACTGGCTACCGGACTAAGAAAAAATGAGGCTGCAACAATCGAATGGAAAAATGTAGACTTGGAAGCAAAGACGCTACATATACCTGTAACCAAAAACAAACGTACCTTAGACTTACCACTTAGCAATTTTCTAATTACCCTTCTTACGGCACGCAAGGCAAGGTGTGGGGATAGCCTATGGGTGTTCCCGGCGTACTCCAAGAGCGGTCATATAGAGGCAACGAGTACCGCTTTAAATTGGGCGGCCAAAGAATGTGGTATCCAAGTAACCGTGCATGACTTACGCCGGACTTTTATAACCATTGCAGAAAGTTGTGAAGTTCCACATTATGTTTTTAAGGCGCTAGTTAATCACTCCACGGCCGGGGACGTGACCGGCTCACACTATGTACAAATGAGCGTTGAACGGATGCGCCCATGGATGGAAAAGATTAGCAACCAGCTATTTTCCTAAGCAGCTGCTTAAACTCAACCGGGGTTGTGCAGACAACACGACAGTAGGCTTCTACTAGAGATTCTTTTGGAAGGCGCTCAACGCCAGATAGCTTGATTACACGATCAAGAAACTCTCGCCCCCGACTTGTTGGTTGGGGTGGAGGTATCGCAGCCTTCTCCAATTTCGCCAGCCTTTCATCGTAGCTCATGACGTCACCAGAAGTTGCAACTTCGACATGCCGGCTTGCGCCCATTCAACAGCTTCCCGTTCACCATGAAGCAGAGATACTTCTCGAAGCTTTTCATTTCTAATGCTCTTCTCCCAAGTACCAAAAGCTACCTCGTTAAACACACTAGGTAATGGAATGGGTGACCGAAGCAAAGCTAAAAGCGCACGACTGTTATTTCCTTTCTGAATTTCGTCCAAGGCAACTCTCAACTCTTGGCCTTTAAGTCCAAAGTAGTATTGACGAATCGAATCATCTTCAAGAAAGGTAACTGCGTCTTTCCTATCGATAGCTGGCACCACGAACATGGCAGCTTCTCGTCTTGCCACGTCGGCATCATAGTCTAAAACCTGTTTTACGAAGCCAGCGATATGTTTTGCGGCGGACTCACGTAAGGGACAAATTTTATCGTTCTTAGCCATGTCCGATAGCATAAGATCATTATTAATATCCGCTATTTTCTTTTGCAGCACCAGCATCACATTTATGCCATTTCGTGTTGGGTTGACGACTTGCACTTGCTCTGGTTCAGCTGACAAGGCGATAAAACCGCCGCCAGCAAATCCAATGCGGAAATGTTGCTCGCCATTATGAATATTGGCTCCATTCGCTTTAAAATCTAAATTCTTGATCGATTCCATTGTCATTCTCCTTTCAATGATGTTTCCCGGAATCTGCCGGATCAGCTAATACGTATTCGTAGTCTTCAGCACCGATGGTTGTCATATCTTTTATGCTCCGATCGCTTGCGCGGGCTATCAACTCTTTTATGCCCCGTTCGTTTTTACGGCCAAGGCAATACAATTTGAGTACACTGTTAGTCTCGTCTTTAATCTCCCAAAACACTACATCGGGACGAGCCGCTACATTTCTCGTTATGCCGCCGATGATGTCAGAGATTAAGTCATCACTCATATCAGCCAAGATGTATCTCATTTGCGTACCTCCTCTAGTGCCTCTAGTCTCCGTTCGAACTCATCCAAGACGATCATTTCCCGTATCCTGTCCAAGACATAAACTAAACGTGTCCCTTCTTGGCAGGGCAATTTTCCGATCCTCATCTCACGGTTCGCACGATACAGTGCTACAAGCATCTGAGTTAGCTGTACATGACGAGGAGCCGCCTCTAGCGCTATCTTGGCTAGGGTGTCACCACTTTTTACCGGCCCATAGGTAATAACATCAAACTTTTCAACTGGAGCTACCTCTTGTACCGGAGTTACTTCTTGCACTGGAGCCGCCTCTTGTAACGGAGCTGTATCTTGTACCGAGGCTACCTCCTGAACAGGAGCTGCCTCTTGTACTGCGGATTCTTCGTCGCTGACCGCTTCCTCAATTATGGAATCAGGTTGCTCAGCTGGAGCTGGTTCAGACTTGACGGAACTGGGAACAACGGGTTCGACCTGCATTGCTGGTGCCGTTGGCCGAAGCGCATCCTCCGGCGGGTCGAGTAGTACTGTATATTCCCGGATTAAGCGTCCCGATGACCAATTCAGTTCGATTAGCATGCTCAGAGATGACTCAACGATACGATGCGGAGAAGTAATCTTAATGTAAGGCTGACCGTCAGCACGATTTTCAACACTGAATTCGAATGTAAACAGAAAGGTGCGTAATCTACATTTGCCTGACGGAAAGTATCACGCGAAGCAAGGCTCACCACTAAGGAAGGAATCTCTTCCTCCTCTACAGCAACAAGATCGATTTCGGCCTTAAATGGCTGCCCTAGATAAGAATTGAGCGTAAGATTTCCCAAGCCTACTGCATGTACGGCACAGGGTGACGCCAATACAACCAGAAATAGACACACTCTAATAATAGATCTGCGCACTATATATAGTACCTATTGTTCAGCATCCTGGTTATTTGTTTGTGAATGCCCTGCCAGAGAGTCTCGTGACAAAGTTTCCATATCTGGGCAGTTTGGATCACAAGGTAATGCAGGTGAAAGCTGATTATCGTAGTGTTGAGCATCATTGTTGTCGACCCTTTCATAAATGCGCACATGATGACCGCGCTCGGTATCACCATTTGTTGTAACCACAATGACTTTACGGTCGGGAAAAACGAAATGGACCGACTTGAACTCTGCGCCATGGCTGCGTTTGATACTAGTATTAATGACTACAGATGAACCTGATGAGGTCTTGGCACTCTCAATAGCGGATAAGAACGCTTTGGTAACTTCGACAGGGCTAATTCTGCCGGAAAAAACCCCCCAATTTCTCTCTATCCAGGAAATTTGACCGTTCTCAAAAGCTAGGCTACCAATAGGCCGAGCCTTGTCTACTTTGTCCTCTGACACGAAAAACATACTTTTGGCACCTGAAACTCGAACTAGATGAAAACGAGAACGAAGCTCCTCCATTACGTCAGCTTGCCCATTCCAGGTGACAAGGAGAGAGAGCCAATTTTCAGGTCGGTTGCATGCACGCTTGGTAAAACAAAAATCAGAATAAGAACGATGAAACAGAAATTTCTCATGTCGTGTTCTCCATTTTTTCGTAACCATGTCATATGTTATATAGATGGATGGTATAGAGGCGAACGGCTTTCTGGGCGACTACTACATACACTCTTAGCAACACCCCTGCTCCCGTTCCTTGCGGCGTTATAGGTTCGGGCGAGCGCATGGATTATGCAGGGAACCATACGAGTGTATTCGACCACCGAAAACTCACCAATGTAATTGGAACTGTTGCTGCTGCCCCTACTTGTCGAATTTCTGTTATTGTGCCATATCTTGTTGATTTTTTAATTTCTTTTGATAGTTACCCTACGTTACTTGCTGTTCTTGTTGCTATTGCGATTAGTTCCCATTTTTTGGGCGAAAGCACTTTTGATCTACTTAAACCAAGTTATTTAGTTCCCTAAAGCACACTAGAAAGGAGAGGCTGATGAAAACCGAAGTTTTTATTCAGTAGCATTATCATTGACTTAATTTACTGATTCCCGCATAAAAAAGCGAGCCACCTCATCTAGCCTGCGCCTATGAACTTCGGGTGACTTGTCCTGGAATGGATGGGAGAACTCAATGTCCCTAAACACATACGCACCACGGCTTGCCCCTATACGGATTAACTCTGCCATCTGTGCTGGACTAACAATGTGGTCGCGCACCCCAGAAATAATCATGATGTGGGAACTATCTTCAGGCAGATGTCGCATTGGATCATAGCTTTCTGGGCAACCAAAGTTGGATATGTAACTTGGTGAGGAATCGATGACCGCCGCGTCAAAATTATGGCTGCGCCCTACGGCATTGAGTAGCATTACCCCGCCAATAGAAATCCCGTACACGAAGTTCCGGGTGTAACCCAGCGTATTCAAGTGGGCAACAATATCAGAGTAATCAGCAATAATGGCAGCAAGTCGGCTCTTACCTCCGGATAGGCCATAGCCTCGGTAATCATAAAGATAGACATCAAATCCCTGTTCCCGGAAAAGCTGTAAATCAGCGACCAGCTGATCCGCCAGCATGGCATTTCCTTGCGCAACCAACACATACCCTCTAGGTATACGAGCGGCAATCTTGTAGCCGCTGAGAATAACGCCATCTCTAGCCGTAAACCGAATGGATTGAACGTTTGGGGTATGCGCGATGCGCGACTTATCAGGGCGACCGGCCATACGCTGCCACAACCAAAATGCTAGTGGTTCGCGTAATGCGCCACACACTGCTTGTTCTGAGTCAACCTCCTCATCTGCGGACAAATTGGAACTGTCTACCATGAATATTGCGCCTATGAATAGAATTGTAAAATATAGTATGCAGCGCATGAAATAGTCATTCAGGACTGCAAATCCTGAATTTAAAGATCATATTTGACCGGTAATCTACTTTATGTGAGTATTTTATTGTTGTTCCCTTTCAAAATTGATTGGTGATAAGTACGCCAAATTTGAATGCCTAAGATAGGGATTATACTCAACCCCTATCCAATTACTAATGTAAAGAATCATCATGGAACTTGTCTTGATTGGGCTTATTGCATTCCTAGCCTCGGGGCTAACCCTATTTTCAGGTTTCGGCCTTGGAACAGTCTTGATGCCAGTGTTTGCGCTGTTTTTTCCAGTCTCGCTAGCTATCGCGGCAACTGCAGTGGTGCATTTCGCCAACAACATCTTCAAGTTTGGATTGATGTCGAAACATGCTAATTGGCGGGTGGTAACCCGTTTCAGCATTCCTGCCACGCTAGCTGCGCTTGCTGGTGCAGTACTACTAAACATGTTCGATCAAATGCCCATACTTGGCAGCTATGCGCTTGGTGGATCAACATTCGAACTTACGGTTGTCAAGACGGTAATCGGATCCTTAATTGTATTATTCGCGTTACTCGAACTGTCATTGAGGTTTCAGGGGCTGGCGTTGCCACCCCAATGGTTACCACTGGGAGGAGCCTTATCTGGGTTCTTTGGAGGTTTATCTGGGAACCAAGGTGCACTGCGCTCTGCCTTCCTACTCAAGGCCGGTTTGTCGAAAGACGCTTTCGTAGCTACCGGTGTAGTTTCGGCAATTCTCGTCGATGCTACTCGCTTAATAGTTTACGGAACGGGATTGCTATCTGGTCATCTCACAAAGTCTCAAGAACTTATCACCCCGATCGTTGTGGGAACAATTTGCGCATTCACTGGCGCGTTTGTTGGTAAGCAATTTCTTCAAAGGGTCACGCTAAGGGTTGTTCGGGCCACGGTTGCGACTGCGATGTTGTTGATCGGATTAGGTCTTCTTGCGGGCTTTGTGTAAACGAAATCGTTATTTATTCGCTTTTTGTATACACCATCATCTAAGCAGTACTGGTTGGTGCTTAAGTTGCCAGGGTATTTTCCTCGCGACATCAGGAATCACACTACAGGCTACAACCCATATCACAGGCTGTTCTAAATATCATTTATTTTCAATATGGCAATTAATGGTAATTTTACCAAGAAGATTGTTCTTTATTTGGCCGTGGTATTATTTTACAAACTATTACCCGTGCCCTAAGCCGTTCTAAATAATATTTGTATTCAATGCGCCAACTATTATTCGATTTAAATGTACCAACAAATGTACCAACAAATGTACCAACAAATGGATCAGGCTTAAGATTTTAAGAAATGCGACTTATTACCCCACTTCCCTATCAATGTAGTACCTACTCCTCTTTCCTTTCTACAATTTTGTGAAAAAAATACTAAAAAAGCTCCCTAATGGTAATTTTGCCAAAGAGATTATTCTTTATTTGGCCGTGGTATTATTTTACAAACTATTACCCGTACCCTAAGCCGCTCTAAATAATAGTTGTATTCAATGCGTCAACTATTATTCGATTTAAATGTACCAACAAACGTACCAACAAATGGATCACGCTTGCAATTTTAAGAAATGTGAATTATTGCCATTCTTTCTAGTCATTTATCTACAAGCGATCAACGATATAACTTACTCATCCGCCCCTAGGCTTGTCAAAATAATCTGCCTATTTCGTCCTGCATAATTTACCGGAACATAGGAATAACAAAGTAACAAACTGTAACACGCAACGTATTTTGAATGCTCCTTGATAACTTTCTATGTCACTCAATAGCTTACCTACGATCTTCGTACCAGAAATTTATTCGTAGTTCTTCTTTCTTTCACAGGGGACAATGCTCCTCGTAAACCCGCTGTTGGATCACGTTGCGCACGCCCTGTTGCTATGGCATAGCAAAATATCTGCTCACAATAGGAAAGAGCGCGGTGTGCGGCTTCGCGTGAGCCACGGCTTTCAATGCGTCTGATTGCTGTTAGTAATATCGGCGAAATTATTTTATCTACAGAGCACGCTCCTAACCACGGGAAAATGTCCTTTTCAAACCGAGAAATGATCTTGCTTGAGTGGCTTTCTTTCCAGTTGGGCACTCTCCCCATAAACCATTCGCGGGCAATAATCTCAAAGCTGTTGTCTGCCAATATCCAAGTTGCAACTTTTTTTGCTTTTTTGGTATCACCAAGGTCTGCACCATTCGCTAACAACTTGCGTGCCTGCTCGCGTCGATCTCGTGCAAAAGATAAACTTATTGCTGGATATACACCGAGTGCTAGCGTCTTTTGCTTTCCAACAAAGCGGTAAGCAAGCCGCCAATATTTTGAAACATTAGGATCAGAAGACCGTACTAGCAAGAACAAACCGCCACCATCTGATATCTTCAAAGACCTATCAGTTGCCTTTGCGTTTTTTACTTGTAACTGAGTCAGTGGCATTTTTGCACCCTCTTGTTGTTATCAATATTTATTAGTAGCGTCAAATACGAACAATTATTGATAGCTTACAATGGCCTAATTAGGATTGCTATGGACAAGAAAAGCCCACATGCGTTTATTCATCCAGTTTAAATGGATTTATTTGTACGGCATAAAACTCTTAATTGGTGGGCCGCGGGAATCGAACCTATTCTTGTCAATTCTTTAATAATCATAATATTATAAAAATAGCTGTTCCAATTTCTTGGACCATTTTATATACCCCTAGACCGAGCAGTTTGGCAAAAGTAGACTATCACAAAGGGAATTATATACTTGACGATCCCTAAATTCTCCCTTGACTACAAAACTTACTTATCCCTCCGAGGCTTAAGACATGTAAGAGCTTGTTTTTACCCGCTTGTCCCTTAACCCACATTTCAGCCCCTTTCCCATATCCACCACCATCTAAAACGATAATGGTCGGAAACTCATTGAGTTGAATTGAAAGCACCTCAAACGGATATTTTTCATCAACACTTCCAACAGAGGACTGCCACTTGCATTGAATAACCAGACAACTCGGCCAACGCTGCGGATGATATAAAATGAAATCAATTCGTCTTTGCTTTCCGTATATATCGTGACCTATCGTGCATTGTTCGGCAAATATGGGTTGTTTCAGATCACGCAGTGCAAAAAACCGTAATGATGAGACCGCCTCATATTCCTCACTGAGTAAATCAAAAATGGCGTTCTCCAGTGTCTTTCCGCGTGTATTTGCCCTGCTACCTCTAGTCATAAGAGGTGATGATGACTTCGGCACTGGCACCGCGACCAGAAGCTTTTGAATTAATAAGGCGCGTGGCCTCTATGCTATGCGTTCTGTAGTGCGCCCCCCCTCCCCCCGATAGAGACGACGAATAAAGGGTGTGTCAGAATTACTTAGCATTACCATTGCACCTGATTCTATCCAGTCATTAACAGTATTGTGCAAACATTCCTGATCATCTTCGCTAAACCCCCCCGCCTGATATTCCGTGAAGCAATTATGGTAAGGCGGATCACAATATATAAAGTCATCAGCACCGGGCTTTACGACCCGTTTAAAACTACCAAGTTTGATAATGGCCTTCTGTAATACGGCACTGGCTGCATGCAAACTGCTTTCGTTGCAAATTGCTGGATTTTTGTAACGTCCCTTAGGAACGTTGAATTTCCCTGCCTTATTTACCCGATACAAGCCATTGTAACAAGTCTTGTTCAAGTAGATAAATCGTGCGGCGATCTCTATTGCTATTTCCGGTTGTTGTGCCCGCATATGTAGATAATAGCTCTCATTCTTATGATGTACTTCATGCATCCGCAGGACTTCAATCAATTCGCTGACGTTATTTTTCACTTCCTGATAGGTAATAATCAGTTCCTCGTTAGTATCGGATAATATTGCCCTGTCAATACGATTTGCCATAGTAAAAAACATCGCTCCACCACCAACAAACGGCTCCCAGTAAGTACCAGTATGTTCGGGAAAATACTTTATCAGTGAAGGAATCAAAGACCGCTTTCCACCGGCCCATTTAATGAATGGTGTTGCAGGCGCCTTCTCTGCATAAGGATGTGCAGTATGTAGCAATACCTTTTCAAAATTAAGTATATTGCTCATGCGATTAATTCCTTGTAGGAAAGTCTGGTTGTCATACCTTGATGCAGCAAAATGGATACTCGTTCATGGTGAGCCAGCTTCTTTGTATTCAATCGAAAAACACATCCATCAAGATATTTCTGCGTATGCTTGCTGCTCCAATGGTGATGAATACCAATGTATGATCTTTTGACCAAAGCCCAGAAAGATTCAATCCCGTTTGTATGTACAGCACCCCTTACGTATTCCTTTGCGCTATGATTAACCCGGTTTACATCATAGAAGTTGTCAAGTGAGGAATACGCACGATTATCGTCAGCATGTACGGTGGAACCAAGAGCAACATTTTTGATAATGTGTGGCAGAATATTGGCTGCATTTGCACTTTTAACATGGAACACCCTGGTTTTGCCTTCGCGTTCCTTTATTCCGAAAGCTACGGTCTTGGTCTTTGTACTGCGTCCCTGGTTTCCTTTTGTCCTCTTGGACAGATGCTTGTTCTTTTCTTTGCCGCCAAGGTAAGTTTCATCTACCTCAATACTTCCTCCTAACATTGAACCTCTGTTGTTACCTGCTGCCTTACGAATGCGTTGCAACATGTGCCACGCAGTCTTTTGTGTTACTCCAATGTCCTTGGATAGTTGCAAACTGGAGATACCTTTGCTGTGGCAAGTGTCAATCCAGGTTGCTGCAAACCACTGCGGCAACATCTTAATCTGGCTATCTGAAAAAATAGTGCCCGCAATGATTCTAAATACTTTACGGCATACGCTACACTTGTGCCGCAGATCATCGCTGTAATGGTATATCTTATCGTAACTTCCACAATGAGGACAATACTCACCATTTGCCCAGCGTATTTTTGTTAGATGCTTGATGCAAATTTCAGGCGTAGAGAACTTTTGTGTAAATTGAAGCAAACTATCCATGTATAATACCTCCATTTCCTTATCCTAAGATTATTATACATCTATATTGTGGGATCGTTAAGTATATAATTCCCATCACAAATGATTGCTTTTAGCACTAACCAGTCGCAAATGACTGCTTTAGGCACAAAGCAGACGTTGACGAATGACCGCTTCTTCGACCCAAAGCGGTCATTCAGAATATCTAAAGTTCATACGAGTTTTTCCGTTTTAACGTCATTGCACTCCAGTTATTTCCATTATGTGAACAACTAGACGATATCATTTGCTCACAAGCAGATTATGTGGTGGTGTACGAAAAGGATTGTTTGTATTTAACTCTAGCAGAAGAAACTGCTTTGCCTTACCTCAAAGCAAGGAATAAATACATTTTGCTCAATAAATATCGAAACTTAGCTTGCACTGTGATCTTTCTATAAAGGCTAATATGAAAAATATAACTGTTTTAATGGCATGGATATTTGCCGTAATCTTTCTGGGAATAACTATTCTAGGGCTTATCTCAAATTTTCTCACTGAAGAAAAATCACTTTTCGAAACTAATACGACCGTCAATCTCGTCCATCTTACAACAGCTATTTGGTTTATTGTATCCACGCGGACAGATGAAAGCATAAGGATTCAATCCATGCAGATATTCGGTATGACCTACATGTTGATCAGTCTAATCGGATTCTTAGGGATGAACCTACAAATAGGGTTTCAGCTGTCAGATGTCATCTATCTCAATTTACTAAACTATCTGCAATTTGGCTTGGGGGTTACCGTTTCTGCCACAGGTTCAATCTTGAAGAAACGCCAACGTCTGGTAGTTGCATAGAAAAATAGTGGTCTATAACAAAAGACCACGCAGACATCAAAAACCTAGTTGCAGGTATAACTTCATGCAAATGTTCACTTTTGGTGGAAAGCAGGCATTCGTTAATAGGCTTTCCCAACCACTTCTGCCAATCACGGCAAATACTATTAGTATTTATTATTCGATAATGTGTGTTTTTTCACAGAAGATTTTTTTAAGATTGATTATTCTATGTTCGCACTGATCTAACAAGCTAAATAGTGTAAAATAGTTTTGAAATCAGGTATGGAATGTAACGAGGAGGTTAAATAATGGCTAGGGAATCTGATGGCAACCTGGCATGTCAGTTTGAAGAACTGAGTACGATGCCTGTACCGCGTACATGCAGGGCTGCATTTGGAGCTTCGTGTGAAGTTTTGGAGATAGGTCAAGACTTGCCATTGCGGTTATGGAGTATGGGCTCAATTATATTTGTGGCTTTATTTCTAATTTGGATGGGATAGTAATCGGTAAGTAACCACTATCGACCCCAAAATAGGCAAGCATGAATATATAAAGCCTCAATATTCGGCTTTTTTATCCATTAATATTGTTAATAAGTCCAACTGCCTGTTTGCTCACTGCGATGGGAACGAATTCTAATTGCGATTTAAGGATTCTTAGACTATGAATAAAAAACATGTTGGCCATCAGGAAAAACCTCTTAAACAAGGGGAGGTTGTTCGAATGCTAGAAATTCCACAAGATTTATTCTCGAAACTCCCAGAAGCTCATCATGTAGCGTTAAAAGCAGAAGTTGGAAAGGTACATTTAATCCAGAGCTTTAACGAATATGGAAAGATAGAACTAGAATTCCATGATGAAAACTATACACCCCACACCATTTGGGTATCCCCATCTTGCGTAGAAAGGATTCTTGAGTAATTAAGCAATGTAGGTATGCGTTTTTCTCTTATCATGTCTATGACCGAAGACGGTTCAGATAGCCAGATCACTTCTTTCTCTGTAACATCAACCTGTTTTCACATGCCACTACAACACTATCACCGTCGTCAATATATTGAAGTCAACGACTACTTTTGGCACAAAGCAGATACTCAAATTTTTCCAAAATGGACACGGTGGGAAGTGAGTACATTTAATTTAATACCTTAATTATCATAATACTAACTAGTATATCTAACCCAATTTCATTGTAATATCCCTAATGTTGCCCCCCGGAAGATTAGAGGTGACTAGATTACTTGAGAAACTATCTACAAATAATTGATATCACTTGTCTATCCTGTTGTATTTTTCAATATTTCCTTTAGAAAGCGCTACAGGATATTTCATTGCGTTGATTTCCATTTTCTCCAAAGCAGCTTTCTCAATATCAACATCCAATTTATCAGCTAGCCTTACAAGAAAAAGGAACGCATCTCCAATCTCTTCACGTACCAATGCCATCTGCTTTTCAGAATTAACAATTTCTTTAGATTGTTGCTCAGTTAGCCATCGAAATAGCTCAAGAAGCTCAGCTGCCTCGCCCACAAGACCCATGGATAGGTTCTTTGGACTTTGAAACTGATCCCAATCTCGCTCCTCAGAAAATATCGTAAGTCGTTCTTGTATAGCTTTTATATCCATTTAATAGTCTCCATCAACGCCTTGAGCCGTCTCCGTTACTTCCGTTTCTGTGGGGTGGGAATCGAACCTATGATTACTAATATCTTACTAATCATGATATTGGCAATATATTTTCTTGTTTAATCTCTTATAAATCCTCTAATAATACCCCAATATGATCGGATGTTATCGGGTTGCCTTAGAGACATCATGTGACCGCCCAATTTAGCAATAAATAGACCGTTCATATAAATAACTACTTTTGGCACTTACCAGTCGCTCATGACTACTTTTGGCACTTACCAGTCGCTAATGACTGCTTTTGATACAAAGCAAAATTTCGTGAATGACCCCTATCGACCCAAAACGGACATTCAGAGAATCAACGTTTATTTGTCGGATACCTCGGACATTCTAGTGCATGAAGAACTAGTTTTCATCCTTGAGCACCTCGTTGACTCTATCCCTCAAAAATGGAAGCAATTCCGCCTCGAACCATGGATTTCGACGAAGCCACATGTTGTTGCGTGGACTAGGATGTGGCAAAGGGACTACATTTGGCCAGTGCTTTTGCCAAGACTGAACTACGTTGGTAACTGATGATCCTGCATCAGGCAAATAGTATGCCTGTGCATACTGGCCGATGACCATAGTAAGCTTTAAATTCCTAAGATGCCTCACAAGTTTCTCACGCCAAGCAGGTGCACACTCAGGGCGCGGTGGAAGATCACCGGCATCACCAGTGCCCGGGAAACAAAAGCCCATTGGGAGAATAGCTACACATTGAGAGTCATAGAAGACTTCAGAGGATATACCTAGCCACTCGCGAAGCCGCTTGCCACTCGCATCTGCGAAAGGCACCCCAGATTCATGGACCTTCCTGCCCGGTGCTTGGCCTACAACTAGAATACGAGCTCGAGGATGTAACTGGAGCACAGGTCGTGGGCCAAGCGGTAGATACTCCGAGCAGATACGACAGCGGCGAACTTCACCAATCAATGATGTGATAGACGTCATGGGTTAAAACTCTCAAGATGGATCACTGTTTACATACACTTAAATCAATATAAATGATATTTTTCATAAAATTTCCAGCAGGAAAATTTCCTTGATTCGTAAGAACCATTAAAATGGGTGAAACCTACCATTGGAGGCTACGTAACACCCCCTAAACGATACTTGGAATCCAATCTTATGAATATATTAATTCATAACATTAAATCATTTTGTAATATTTTATTAATAACTATGGTTTCTTGCTCTACGCTTTGGGCAAATGTAGAATTACCACATAGCATGGCGATTCAAGGCTATAGCCCTATTTCCTATTTTGAAAAAGATAAAGTAGCAATGGGGCTGCCTCAATTCAGCACAAAATACAAAGGCAAACTTTACTGGCTCACTTCAGCAAATCAAGCCCAATATCTCCCTAAATTTGAGGCATTCTGCCCTTATGCATTGGCGTTGGGTCGCAAGGTAGCCATAGATCCTACCAACTTCAAAATTGTTGCTGGCCAGTTACTTCTTTTTCATCGCAGCAATGAACTTGATTCGTTGAAAGGATGGAATCATTTTGATAACGAAGAAGAGTTATTGCGTCGTGCAAAAAATAACTACTTGTTGCTAAATTTCTAACCCTTAGATTAAGGTTGTTTATTGATGTCTAGAAAAATTGGTCTGGTTTTAGGTTTGTTTCTGTTTTTTTATTCTCTGTTTTCCACCCAACCTGCCAACATGAGCGAACAAGCGTGGGTCACTGCAGGGGTGGGCATGTTGATGGTAGTTTGGTGGGCCACTCAAGTCATTCCCGTGCCCGTTACATCGTTACTCCCAATTATTTTATTTCCACTGTTAGGAGTAAGCTCAGTTAGAGAGGCAGCAGCGCCTTATGCCAATCCTGTGATCTTTCTGTTGCTAGGTGGGTTCATTATCGCGACGGCCTTGCAACGCTGGCAGTTACACAAGCGCCTGGCACTGACAATTTTGCATTTAGTAGGTAGTCATCCCCATGCTATCGTCGGCGGTTTTATGGTTGTTAGCGCGCTTTTATCGATGTGGATCAGTAACACTGCGACGACAATCATGATGCTGCCTATTGCGATATCGCTTGCCCAAGTCATGCTCGAGGGGCAATCTAAAGAGGCAGCTAACAAGTTTACTGTTTGTCTGATGCTGGGGATCGCTTACGCGGCAAGCATTGGGGGTTTAGGCACTTTGATCGGCACACCGCCTAATGCGATGGTAGCAGCCTTCATGACGGAAACTTACGGTATCAACATAGGTTTTATCCAATGGATGAGTTTCGGCTTGCCTATTGTATTTATCCTGGTGCCGCTTTCGTGGTTGTTGCTAACGCGATTGACGTTTACCTTTGACTTGGGGCATAACGCGTCCGCTGCTGGTGTTGTTGGCAGTGAACTGGAGGCCATAGGCCCAATAACCACCCCGGAGAAGCGCACAGCTATAGTCTTTGTCTTTATTGCTTTAGCCTGGGTAACCCGGCCATTATTGCAACAGATTCCTGGTCTAGCTGCATTAAACGATACGATTATTGCTGTGGCAGGCGCGGTTTCGCTCTTTTTAATCCCGTCGGGAGATAAGCAGAAAAAAAATGCACGGTTATTAGATTGGTCAGCGGTGGAAGACATTCCTTGGGGCGTTTTGTTGTTATTCGGTGGTGGTCTTAGCTTGGCGGCGATGGTCAGCAGCAGCGGTCTAGCGGTTTGGTTAGGTACGGTGTTGTCGGTACTCACCAGCTTTCATGTTTTTATCCTGATGTTATCCATCGTGGCGATGGTGGTATTTCTGACTGAACTTACCAGTAATACCGCCACGACAGCAACTTTGCTACCTGTTTTAGGCGGTATTGCCACCGCAGCGTATATTGAACCTTTGTTATTAATCGTACCAATGGCCATCGCTGCGAGCTGTGCTTTTATGTTGCCTGTTGCCACTGCGCCCAATGCTATTGTGTTTGGCTCTGGTAAAGTGTCGATTCCGCAAATGGCGAAAGCTGGGTTTTGCCTAAACCTGGTGGTTATTACGCTAATTCCCCCATTGGCTTATCTGTTAATTCCATTAATTTTTCTGTGACATGTTCGACACTGGAAAGTGTTAACCGAGCTACAAAAGTGAGCCATATGTATTTGGCTACCACGGTTTCCATATCTTCTTTCCCCCTCTCCTCTTTTTGGCTCTCTAACTAAGTCGCTAATGACTGTTTTTAGTACAAATCAGACTTTTGTGGATGACCGCATCCAGCCCTTTTGCAAATCGCAGCAAATGCCCTCCTTAGTATTTACCCAAAAATGTGTGTTTTCTCACAGAAGATTTTATGAAGATTGATTATTCTGTTGGCACTGCTCTAACAGAGCGTAATAGTGTAGAAGCAGTTCTGAAATCAGGTATGGAATGTGTGACGAGGAGGTTAAATAATGGCTCTAATCCCCCTAGATCGTAAACGGCTTATTCTTGAAGATACGAAAAAAAGTATCCTCAAGAATCATACCTTGGAGGAAATAGCCGTAAGGCATGGTATTTCCAGGCGAACATTAAATAAGTGGTTAATGTCATTGGGTGAGGAACACCAAGAGCTAAAGCAGCTTTGGATTGATAATATGTTGGCAGAAGCAACAGAGGAGGCAAATAACGTTGTAAAAAACTATCCCCTCGCGCGATCAAATTCAAAGTAGTGAGCTGCGACTTGGTATGCTGAATGAAGTGACCAGCAACGGTATGGTGATCCTCGATTGAACGTCAATATAGGCAACAGCGAGTCTATGTCTGAGGTGCTTGGCGAGAATGCTAGAACTTTATTAGATCACTGGTTAAAGTTAATTCCAGCAATACAATATCTTATCAATTCGGATCTTTGTTCGAGCTAAAGAGTAATTGCACAGCCGTTAATATTATTCGCAGTTCTTATAATTTTTCTTTTCGCAATCTTGCGCCATCCTTTGCGCATCGACAATTTGAGAAGGGTTCATCCCTTTAGCCATCCTATCTAGACTCTCTTTTGCATTTTTGTCCCCTTTACTAGCAGCAAGGTTAAACCACATGCCCGCACGAACATAGTCTTGGGTTACACCTTTACCCATAACATACATCACACCAAGATTATTCTGTGCAGTCGCGTACCCTTGCTCCGCAGCCAGACGATACCATTTTATTGCTTCCTTATAGTCCTGGGTTACGCCTTTGCCTTGGTCATACATCCAACCAAGATTATTTTGCGCGTTTGCAATCCTTTTCTTCGCAGCTAGACGATACCATTTCACTGCTTCCTTATAGTCCTGGGTTACACCTTTACCCATGTGATAAATAAAACCAATATTATTTTGTGCAGCCGCGTACCCTTGCTCCGCAGCCAGACGATACCATTTCGCTGCTTCCTGATAGTCCTGGGTTACGCCTTTGCCTTGGTCATACATCCAACCAAGATAATTTTGTGCGGTTGCAATTCCTTGAGCGGATAATGGGTGGAGTAATTCTAGGACTTGAGCATAGTTACCTTTTTGATATGCCTCTACTGCATCTTCGAGATCACCTGCTCTGGCAACACTACTGCATAGCGACAATATGGTGGCTATAAATAAAACCCATTTTTTCATTACTTATACCACTCCCACACTAGTCCATTTTACCATCGCACGAGTACTTACAGAAACCAGCATTAAAATTAACAATAGTTTTTCATGGCGTAATTTTCATTCATCCTTCCAACGGCTTCCCGTTAGCAATAATCATGTAATCTAGGAACATTACGTCAAAGTGAATTTGAACTCGCTTGAGCGCCTGTGCATCCAACAGCAACTTGAGTTCCCACTTAGTCACGATTTGCCTTTGGACTGGTCATGAGTGCCAAAAAATTCGCCTTGTTCTACTAAAACTAGTAGATCGCTCGGTTTGACTTCGAGAAATCTACATAGCTTAGTCAAGACCTCGCGGTCAAAACTGTTCACCCTGTCATAGTAATATCGATCCAGTGTGGCGCGAGCGATGCCCGTGCCACGACATACATCGGAAACTTTGAGGCGCTTGGCACCCAAAATGGTAGAAAGGTGACATGAAATCATATAGTATCTATAATAATTAATCGGTTTCGATTACTATTTACTATATGATGTGTAATTATGTCAACAGAAACTTTGATCAGGTCATCAAGTAGTCGATTCAAAATACTTATTTAATATCGTTAATAATTAATCGATATCGATAACTATTTACTATATACGGTGTAATTATGTCAACAAAAGTTTTTGATCAGTTCGTCAATAAGCCGATTCAAAGCGAACGCTCAGAGACAAGTTTTAACCTCAAGCTTCTCCACGGTTACCCGTTATGTAGATAATAATCTTACACTTTGATGACACTAACCTGGTGGCCAATACCACAGAGTTTTGGAGGAGCGATGAAACCCTATTTACTCTGGGAACTATATACTTTACACCGGAAAATATTGTGGTATAATTCTCTTATCATGAGAGGAGGATGCCATGCCTTATAAGATCAATACTGCAATCAGTGTCTACCAGTTGATGGAAATGTTTCCTGACGAGGAAACCGCACGACAGTACCTTGAGGATCGTCGCTGGAAATATGGTGTGTCTTGCCCGACATGTCAAAGCCTATCGGTCTATACAAGATCGGGAAAACGAAAAGGGATGTATGACTGTCGAGGATGCGGCAAGCATTTTAGTGTTCGGACCGGTTCCATTTTTGAAAAATCACACATTCGACTTCACAAATGGCTCTATGCCATTTACACCGTCATGACTTCTCGAAAGAGCATTAGCGCTATGCAATTAAGCAAAGAAATTGGGGTCACGTATAAGTCCGCCTGGTTTGCGTTGCATCGGATTCGAGAGGCTTGCCGTGGCGATCTTACCCGTCTCTCAGGAATCGTAGAAATCGACGAAACGTATGTGGGCGGGAAAGAACGGAACAAGCACTGGAAGAAAGGGGATAAACCGAAAGCCGGGACAGTTGGCAAACAACCCGTCCTCGGCATGAGGGAGCGTGGTGGCAAGACCGTGGCCCTGCCAGTGCCTGCGACGGATCGGCTTACGCTGTGGACGGAGATTCAAGAGGCGATAGAAATAGGCAGCACGCTCTATACGGATGACCATGCCGCCTATCGAGGCATTGAGCGTAAAGGCTATCAGCACCAAGCCGTAAACCATTGGCATTGAGAGCGTTTGGGCGGTCTTAAAACGTGGACTGAACGGCACATTCCATCAAGTATCCGTCAAGCATTTATCGCGTTATATTCATGAATTTTCGTTCAGGCTCAATGAAGGACGTTGTGGCCGGGAGACCATGCACCGCATTGAAAGCGTCTGTGATGCGGCCATTGGCAAACGCTTAACGTATCAGGGGCTTGTCCAATGAGCGCCGTAGGGACCGGCCTCTTGGATTCGGCTGTGGATGTGCTTTTTGCTCACTCCCCACTCGTTCACCGCTTGATCCAGGGAGACGCCACACTCCGTGCTTCGATCACGAGAGAAAGCGTGGATTTAATTGTGACCTCTCCCCCCTATAACGTTGGCAAAGCATATTCTGGTGCCCAACAAGATGATTCATTGCCCTACGACGCCTATTTGAACTTTTCTAAACAGTGGCTGACGAATTGTTTTCATTGGACGAAATCGACCGGTCGCTTATGCGTCAATGTCTCGCTGGATAAAAACAAGAATGGCAAGCAACCGCTTTCAGCAGACATCACGCGATTAGCAATGGAGGCCGGGTGGTGCTATCATGCGACTATTCTGTGGAATGAAGGCAATATCTCCCGTCGCACGGCATGGGGGAGTTGGAAGTCAGCCAGCGCCCCTCATGTCATTGCCCCTGTGGAAACCATTATTGTGCTCTATAAAGATACGTGGAAACGTGAGCGCCCTGGAAACAACGATATTAGCGCCGAGGAATTTAAGGAATGGTCGTTGGGGTCATGGTCATTCAATGGAGAGAGCAGGAAACGGATTGGTCATGAGACCCCATTTCCAAGAGAACTGCCGAAACGCTGCATCAAGATATTCTCGTTTATCGGGGACACGGTGTTTGATCCGTTTGTCGGATCGGGCACTACTATGGGCACTACTATGATAGAAGCGATCCGACATGGTCGGCAAGCCATTGGTCTTGAGAAAGAGCCCAAATATTGTGAGCTGACCAGAGATCGGATTTTCAAGGAATGCAATCTCTCATTGAGGAAATCCTTACCGATAAGGCAGGGAAAATCTACTGCGCCGTGTTGGAGCAGTTAATCTATCAACGGCCCTCTCAAGATTGAGTCCGGGGAGGTGACTGGTCTCACAGCCTGCCTCCTCGCCAATACCGATGCCTATGACAACCTGCTTTCCACGCTGAAACAGCGAACATTTGAGTTAGCCAAACAGATTACCCCGTTACATGGCAGTCCGGTAACAACTACATAAATCCCAACATTAACTAGAACTGATAATGGACCATATGATGTATCATGCCACTTTTTCGCTTGTTTACACGCTTGATACAGTACCCATTCTCCAATTTTGATAATGAGTCCAGTTTCATCTGCAAGCGGAATAAATTTATCGGGAGGAAGCAACCCAAATTCAGGATGGTTCCAACGCACTAATGCTTCCGCCGCAATAAAATTTCCTGTTTTTAAGTCAATAACTGGTTGATACTGCAGCAACATTTCTCCTCTTTCCACTGCTTTACGTAACGAAGTCTCCAGCACTAAGCGCTTGGAAGAGGCCTCACCCATTTCCTTAATGTAATACATACAGTTATTTTCGTATGACTTTTTGGCAAGGGATCTAGCGCTTTCAGCGTTTCCTAATAGCGTTGACGCATCATTACCACCATCCAGGTAAGCAGATATTCCAATACTTAGAGTGACATAAAACTCCAGCCTATCAATAATAAATGGAGAAGTAATGGATTCCATAATGCGGTCTGCAAATTTCTGAATTTCACCGTGGTCACTTATATTACGCTTAAAAAACGCAAACTTGTTACCTCCGATTCGAGCCAATAAACAGCTATCTTCCACACAATCACTGAGTCGATATGCTAACTGCTGAATTAATGTATCACCTACCGCGTACCCATAATGTATTGTTAATTCGCATCAGATGATTCATATAGATAGAATACATTGCTGCAATTGTGGGGGTATTCCTAGAATCCACCAATCCCGGTAGTATTAATGATGATTTTTCACAAAACAGATTGAGCTTAGGAAGACCAGTCAGTTCATCAAAGTAGGCCAATTGATAAATATGGCTGTCAGCTTCCTGTTTAGCACGACGGATATTCGCATTTTTCATCTCGCGCACTATAGATGGGAGCAAGCGGGGAAAATTTCCCTTAAATATATAATCGTGCGCTCCGTGACTCATGGCAGAAACTACCATTTGTTCGCTAATGACATTGGAGTAAATTATGAACGGAATATCTTTACCACTTTTCTTTAATACATCTAGCGCATCAATGGAGTTGAAGGATGGCATGGAATGATCAGCAATAATGATATCCCAATCAGATTCCTCTAAGGCAGCTTGCATCTCTAAATCACATTCAACACGCTTATATGTTAGGTCATTCCCGGCGTTAGTAAGCTCTGCGCATAGGAGACATGCGTCATCCTCTGAATCCTCAACCATTAACACTTTCATATGTAACCCTAGTTTGCCATGCTGAAAAGGTTATCAACCCGACCCTTAATTTTCGGCTGAAATGGTAAAAACTTTAGCCTTTCGGCTAAAATGGTAAAAGCTTTAATCTTTGAGTATTTTGGCCTGACTAAGCCAAAGCCAAGACTCTACTTTAGTCTATTCAAACTGTTATATAGCCAAAAGAACGTATAGAAAACTTTTGAAATGCTTTATTTCTAGGGGCTAGTTATTTGGAATGGGCATATTCGGTGCTTGAGACTGCTTGAGATAACAAAGTGATAAGATAGAAAATTACAATTGAAATTGGTCTACCCTAGTAAATGAAAGGGATATTGCGCTAGATCTCAGATAGTAAATTTATATTTTTTTGCAGTATCGCCAGCATAAAGATATTTTTCTTTTTTTGTGGTTTACATCTTATCCATTCATTATAATTTGACCTCAATTAAGTGAAGCAACCTTGGAAAAAGGGTGGGTATGACTTGATGTCTAGCTCTCCCTATAAAAGTGAATCCAAATCTCAATCGCCTACAACCTTATCCCTTTCACAAGCTTAATAAGCTTTACTCAGGGATTACTCCTAACCCGGCCTTTTCACCCATCAGCCTTCATATAGGCGAACCAAAACATCCAACGCCTGACTTCATCCGCCTAGCCTTGATAGAAGGCCTTGATAAACTGGCAAATTATCCCGCAACACTTGGAGACAAATCGTTACGTGCAAGCATCGCTGCATGGTTAATACGTCGTTATAATTTGTCTACCATAGACTCTGATACGGAGATTATGCCCGTAAATGGAAGCCGTGAAGCTCTGTTCTCTTTCGCCCAAACAGTTATTGATCTATCCTGTGATAAGGTGGCGGTGGTTTGCCCCAATCCGTTCTACCAGATCTATGAAGGGGCAGCTCTTCTAGCTGGTGCTACACCGTATTTTCTTAACTCCTTACCTGAAAACAATTTCACACCTGACTATACACAATTGCCTGATGATGTTTGGTCGCATACGCAACTAGTATACGTCTGCTCTCCCGGAAATCCATCTGGCAAAGTGATGTCGATGGATGAGTGGCAAAAACTATTTTCTCTTTCAGATCATTATGAGTTTATCATTGCTGCTGACGAATGCTATTCTGAAATATATTCAGATGAGAATAATCCGCCACTTGGTGCTTTAGAAGCGGCTCATCGCTTAGGTCGTAAAAGTTTCCCTAGACTAGTAGTATTTGGTAGTTTGTCGAAGCGTTCCAACGTGCCTGGGATGCGTTCTGGCTTTGTTGCAGGAGATACTAGCATACTAAAACAATTTTTACTTTATCGTACTTACCATGGTAGTGCAATGAACCCAGCAGTGCAGGTAGCAAGTGAAGCAGCGTGGAAAGAGGAATCTCATGTTTATGAGAACCGTCATTTGTACCGGGAAAAATTTACTGCAGTGGCCGCATTGTTGACCGGATACATTCAAGCACCGATACCTGAAGCTACTTTCTACTTGTGGGCAAAGACGCCGATTAACGATACCGATTTCGCACGACAGCTATATCAAGATTATAATGTTACCGTATTACCTGGTAGTTATCTTGCACGGGAAGCAAACGGCATCAATCCTGGCAAGAATTTTGTCCGCATGGCTCTGGTTGCACCTTTATTCGAGTGTGTTGAAGCATCTAAGAGGATAAAAACATGGTGTAGCACATCATTAAAGAAGTAAGTAGGTAAACTGTAATCAGAAATGTTGCAAATTTTGTTATTTAGAAAAATCCTTAAGGAGAACTATGGAACAGCTGCAAACCACTATCGAAAAGGCATTTGAATATCGTGCGAATATTACGCCGCGTAATGTCGAGGCAAAAATGAAAGAGTCTATCAACCAAGTATTAGATATGCTCAATACTGGTGAGTTACGTATAGCGGAAAAAAACAACGGTAAATGGGTCACACATCAATGGATAAAAAAAGCTGTGCTGCTTTCTTTTCGCATGGAAGATAACTGCTTTATCAAGGGAGGATTTTCAAACTACTTTGATAAAATACCATCAAAATTTGCGGATTTCAGTTCTAAAGATTTTCGTAACGGTGGATTCCGTGTAGTCCCACCTGCAGCCGTGCGGAAAGGCTCTTTCATCGCCAGCAATGTTGTACTGATGCCATCATACGTCAATATAGGCGCTTATGTTGATGAGGGCACAATGGTTGATACCTGGGCTACAGTTGGCTCCTGTGCTCAAATTGGTAAGAATGTACATTTGTCAGGTGGAGTTGGTATTGGCGGCGTGCTTGAACCAGTACAGGCCAATCCAACTATTATTGAGGATAACTGCTTTATTGGTGCGCGCTCTGAGATTGTAGAAGGCGTGCTCGTTGGAGAAAACTCAGTGATTTCTATGGGTGTATATATTAGTCAAAGTACCAAGATATATAACCGTGAGACCAGCGAAGTAAGCTATGGCCGGATTCCGCCAGGCTCAGTGGTGGTTTCAGGCTCATTGCCCTCATCAGATGGAAAATATGGCCTTTACTGCGCAGTCATTGTCAAACAAGTAGATGCAAAAACCCGCGCAAAAACTGGAATCAATGAACTATTGCGAGGGATTTGAACAATAACTATTTGGCGCCAGTTTCAGGAAACTCCTATGCATAAAGATACTTTGTCTCTCGCACAAAAACTTATAACCTATCGTTCACTTACTCCTGACGACAGTGGTTGTCAGGAAATTCTAATTGACCGTCTAGAAAAACTTGGCTTTGACATTGAGAAGATGCATTGCAGCGGGGTAGACAATTTTTGGGCAAGACGTGGGACGGCAATACCAATTGTATGTTTTGCCGGCCATACAGATGTGGTAGCAACTGGCCCATTAGAAAAATGGGAAAGCGACCCATTTATACCAACAATTCGTGATGGAAAGCTTTATGGACGTGGTGCGGCAGATATGAAAACATCGTTAGCCGCATTTATTACAGCGATTGAAGCATTTGTAAACGTACACCCAAATCACAGCGGTTCAATTGCCCTTCTTATTACTTCAGATGAAGAAGGCGTTGCAGTGGATGGCACTGTCAGGGTAGTGGAAGCTCTTAAAGCACGGAATGAGACAATTGACTATTGTATTGTTGGTGAACCCACATGTATGAACCAATTAGGTGACACTATTAAAAATGGTAGACGTGGATCTCTATCTGGAACTCTTACTGTAAAGGGCATACAAGGGCATATTGCTTATCCACATTTGGCTAAAAATCCTATACTTCTTGCTGCCCCTGCCGTTGCTGAACTTGCACAAACTGAGTGGGATTGCGGCAACGAATATTTTCCACCAACTACTTGGCAAATTTCTAATATCTTTGGGGGAACTGGTGCAACCAATGTAATTCCTGGTGAAGTTAAAAAATTATTTAATTTTCGTTTCTCTACCGCTAGCACGGTCAAATCACTACAAACTAAAGTATATGAAATACTCAACCGACACGGCCTAGATTATGACTTACAGTGGACACTTTCTGGAAAGCCCTATCTTACTCCTAAGGGTAACCTGGTAGAGGCAATAAATAAAGCAGTTAAAAGAATAGTAGGAATCGAACCACAATTGTCTACTGCTGGTGGTACCTCTGATGGGCGTTTTATTGCTGATATTTGCCCACAAGTAGTAGAGTTTGGTCCAGTCAATGAAAGTATCCACAAACTTAATGAATGCGTGGAAGTAAATGATTTAGAACAACTATCAGAAATTTATCAGCTTACACTGGAGAATTTGTTGCTGAAGTAAAAAAGAATCTCTTATAGAAGTAGTATTGTTGAAAAAGAGAAAAAATAAAAATCAGATTTTACACTTTCTTAGTGCTGTAATGAATTGATATACCTAATTTATTTTTAATTGAAATACGACAAACTTACTTGATGGCTTATCAGATATCTGTATACAAATAACTTTCTAAGTTTACAAACTATGAGGACAGTTCTAATAAACATTCTACTTCTTCCTTACTTAGTTCCACCGACTTTCCGCGCTTCAGGCGTCGCGGTAGTTTAACAGCACCAAAACGCACTCGGATCAAGCGACTCACTGTCAGCCCTATTGCCTCAAACATACGTCGAACTTGACGGTTCTTACCCTCTTTTAATATTACTCGATACCAGTGATTGGAGCCCTTTCCTCCTTGATCAGACAGGTAATCAAATTTTGCCAGTCCATCTCCCAGTTCAATCCCTGTATTTAACAGTGTTATCTGATTTGAGTTCAATCGCCCTATAACTCGAACTGCATATTCACGTTCAACTTCAAAACGCGGGTGCATTAATCGGTTGGCCAATGCTCCGTCCGTAGTGAAAATTAGTAATCCACAGGTATTAAAATCAAGTCTACCAATTGATACCCATTTAGATGTTTTGAGTTTCGGTAGTTTATTGAATACTGAGAGTCGGTTATGTGGATCGTTACGGCTAACAATTTCCCCTTCTGATTTATGATAAAGTATAACTTTAGGTAAACCTTCGCTGAATTTTAGATGAATAATACGATTTTTTATTCGTATTACATCTTCAGTGCCAGCTCGATCAGCGATTTTTGCTATTTTTCCATTTATAGTTACCTGGCCAGTAGCAATCAACTTCTCCATTTCACGTCGCGAACCAAGCCCAATTTGCGCCAGTAATTTATGCAGTTTTTGCCTAACTGCTGGTGCAAACATAGGGTTAGTATTAGCATTAAGTGACTCTTGTGTTTTCCTCTGTACTTCTCTTCTTAGTCTGCCAGTTTTCATCTATTTCCCGGAGTAACAAAGCCCCACCCCTACTTTTTTCCAATTTTAGTTTAAAAGTAAAAGAGATAGCAATGAATAAAACCTGAAGATAATACGGAAAGGTATTAACTGGAATCTAACAAAATATAACTAATAAAATTAAACCTCCCTACGCTCCATAACTGCCTGTGCTAGCGTGCCACTATCAACATGCTCGAGCTCGCCACCAACTGGTAACCCTCGTGCAATGCGCGTAACTTTGATGCCCCTA
Source organism: Nitrosomonadaceae bacterium (assembly GCA_965248035.1). Classification (GTDB taxonomy): domain Bacteria; phylum Pseudomonadota; class Gammaproteobacteria; order Burkholderiales; family Nitrosomonadaceae; genus BJGV01. The sequence goes on along the minus strand of OZ252054.1, from coordinate 139,372 downwards.
CTATTTAGTAGCTCACTAATATAATGTGCAGTAACTTCTCCCTCCACAGTAAAGTTTGTAGCAAGTACGACTTCACTTACTATGTCGTCTTGGACTCGCTTCAGCAGTCGGTCAAGGTGAATTTCTTTGGGGCCGACACCATCAAGTGGAGAAAGTTTACCCATCAGCACGAAATACATGCCCTTGTAGCATTGCGCCTGCTCAATCATCAGTAGATCGGCGGGCATTTCAACTACACACAAAAGACTCGCATCGCGTCGTGGAGAACAGCATAGTGTGCAAATCGATGCTTCAGTAAAACTATTACACATTTCGCAATGTTTGATATCCGTTAATGCCTTATCCAGCGCATTGGCAAGCTGATGTGCGCCCACGTGATCGTACTGTAACAAGTGATAGGCCATTCGTTGCGCCGACCTGGATCCAACACCTGGCAAACAGCGCAACGACTCAATCAAATTCTCAAGAGTTGTGGGAGTTTTCATTATGAATGAAGTGTGAATATAGCAATAGAGACGAAAATTGGGGTCTATCTTGCCAGCTCACGGTTTACACCTCACGAACTTAAAATGGCAACTTCATTCCCGGAGCCAAACCCATGCCTGTTGTAAACCCTGCCATTCTTTCTTGTGTAGCTATTTCAACACGCCGCACTGCATCATTAACCGCAGCAGCAAGTAAATCCTCAAGCATATCCTTGTCATCACCCATCAGGCTATCGTCAATATTTACTCGCTTAACATCGTAACGACAGGTCATCACAACTGTAACCATGCCTGCACCAGACTGGCCTTCAACTTCTACTGTGGCCAGTTGTTCCTGCATATTTTTCATTTTCTCTTGCATTTGCTGGGCCTGTTTCATCAATGGTCCCAAGCCACCTTTCATCATTTTAACCTCCACTATTAAATAGGTTTAATTGAAGAAATAATTAATTTTGCATCAAAATTATCCACTAATTCGCGTACAAACGGATCAGTCTCAATAGTTGCGACAGCTTGTAGCTGTTTCGACTGCTTCTCACGAGTATCTAGTTCTGCTGGCGTCATGCCAGTAACGCTCCCTACAGAAAGCTTTAATCGTACAGGTTTTCCGAAATGCTCGCCTAGCGCTTTTTTTATCTTGTCCTGGTATGTCTTTTCTAATAAATGCTTATGCTCTGCTTGCACGCATAGTTCGATATTATCTGTAGAGAAATTCTTCATTTCACAGTTCTGCGCCAGCATTTTTGCCATGCCATTTAATTTTAATTGATTCACCAATACCGCCCAGTCACTATTCAGTTGATTTGTGCAAGAGTCTAGACTCAGTGCTGTCATCACATTCAGCGCTGGGGGAGAGGCATGCGTTGTATTAATATCTGGCTTGCTCAGCTTTCCATCAAAGAGAGGTAATTTTTCTTTTGGAACAATGCTAGATGGTGCGTGAGAAACGGTGATATTTTCTGATGAACTTTCTGGAGCAAAGGCCAGCATACGCATCAATGCCATAGTAAAACCAGAATATTCATCCGGCGCCAGGCCTAAATCAGCACGACCATGCAAAGCGATTTGATAAAATAACTGAAGATCCTCAGGCGTAAATTTTTTTGCTAGTGAGCAAATCTTTTCATGCTCTGGTACATTTTCGCTAATAGCCTGTGGAACTATCTGCGCTAAAGCAAGGCTATGGAATAACCCCGCCAACTCTTGCAAAGCAGTATCAAATGACAAACTTCGCACCTCTATTGCATCAGCTACAGCTAGCATCCGTGCGCCGTCTTTTTGAATAAGTGCTTCCAGTAGATCATAGAGATAGGTTTGGTCAATGGTGCCTAGCATGGCGTGAATCTCTGTTTCTTCAACCTTGCCTTTACCAAAAATAATCGCCTGATCCAGCATGCTTAGGGCATCACGCATGCTACCCTGTGCCGCACGTGCTAGTAGTTGCAATGAAGCCTCATCGCAACTAATTTTCTCCTGTTCTAGCACATACTTGAGATGAGTGGCAATCAAGGTAGGCGGGATTTGTTTTAGGTTAAATTGCAAACAACGCGATAAAACAGTGATAGGAATCTTTTGTGGTTCAGTAGTGGCTAGTACAAATTTTACATGGTCAGGAGGCTCTTCTAGGGTCTTAAGCATGGCGTTGAAAGCTGACTTGGAAAGCATATGTACTTCATCAATGATGTATATCTTGTACCGAGCACAGGTTGGTGCGTAGAGTGCATTTTCCAGCAGTTCACGCATATTATCCACTTGTGTGTTAGAGGCAGCATCCAGTTCAACTAAATCAATAAAATGCCCACTATCAATTTCGATACATGCAGCACATTTACCACAGGGTTTAGTTGTAATACCAGATTCACAGTTGAGAGCCTTGGCCAAAATGCGCGCAATAGTAGTTTTGCCAACACCACGTGTACCTGTAAACAGATAGGCATGATGCAAGCGTTTTTGTTCAAGCGCGTTAGTAAGCGCCTTAATCACATGATCCTGTCCAGTCAGACCAGAGAAATCTTTTGGGCGCCATTTACGAGCAAGAACTTGGGTTTGAGACACGGTAGTTGCTTAATAGTTGGTAAAGGGTAATGAGGAGTATTGTAATCTGGATAATCTGAAACGCAATCTACTGTATCTTTCGCAAGTGCAGCATATCAACTGGACCTATTACGAATAATTCAAAGTAGAGCCAACAACAGGGTTAACAGGTTAACTCTGAGTAACGATATAATAAAAGGGGTGGCGAGCCTAACCCCCGGCACTTACAGAGAATAGCTGTGGCTGCTTCCTTCCGGATCTGACCAGGTTCACCACTATGCAATGCGGGGAGGCTCGCCATAACTCAACCATTACGACTACCAGGCGGGGCTTTGGGGCCTAGCTCAAAATAGGTAGAAACCGATTATGGAGGACGACTTCTATTGTTCTATATTGACGTCTAAAATTGGTTGCGGGGGCAGGATTTGAACCTACGACCTTCGGGTTATGAGCCCGACGAGCTGCCAGACTGCTCCACCCCGCGCCAGTAGTATCAAATTATAGCAAGGTGAACATATTAGGGTCAAATTTCATATTGATTTAAAGCATTTAAATACGAAAAGAAGAGATTAAGATGATGCGGTTCCATAGCGTATTTACGTAATTTCAATGCTTCACCTTATGAAATCTAGTAACTACCAATAAGTAAAAATAAGATAGAGGTGCTGTAACTTTGCAATAAACTATATTTCTGACTTCGCCAATTTTTGCTTGGCAAAGGAATCATAGTACCTAACTGATGGTTGTACTGTTAAAACCAGATTACTCATAATTTCAAGTAAAAATTGACATTATGTTTTCCAAAAGTAGAATGGCGTGTTGCACTAATGAAATATGATTGATTTAACATGTTTCAGACCAGATCAAATATAACAAAACAACAAAACTGAGTAGTACCTATATTCAATAACATCTATCTTAGGAAGGACTAGATGAGCCACACATTACATGAGGCTTCTGTATTACGAGTACAGCGCTGTGAATTAGCTGTTCCAGGCTCAAATCCAAACATGTTCGAAAAAGCGATGAAGAGTGGTGTAGACTTCGTTTTTCTTGATCTTGAAGATGCAGTTGCTCCAGACGACAAAATACAGGCTCGTAAAAATATTATTGAAGCTATAAACGATTTAGACTGGAAAGAACATGGTGTATCACTTTCAGTGCGAATCAATGGCCTAGACACTCAATTTATGGTCCGCGATGTAGTTGATCTAATTGAACAAGCCGGCCACAAGCTAGACACCATTCTGGTTCCAAAGGTAGGTGTCTACTCCGATGTTTACATGGTTGAAGCTATGCTAAACCAGTTAGAAATCCAACAGGGTTTAAAAAACAGGATTGGGATTGAGGTTTTGATTGAAACAGCTTTAGGCATGTCTAATGTCGAAGACATCGCTCGCAACGGAGCTGCAGGTCGTCTTGAGGCCTTACACTTTGGTGTGGCGGACTATGCAGCTAGTAATCGCGCTAGAACAACCAACATTGGTGGTCTTAATCCAGATTATCCGGGTGACCAATGGCATTCAGCTATCAGCCGAATGACAGTTGCCTGTCGTGCTTATGGCTTACGTCCAATTGATGGCCCCTTTGGCGATATAAAAGATCCAGATGGCTTTAAACTAGCTGCTAGAAGAGCAGCTGCACTAGGCATTGAAGGCAAGTGGGCAATTCATCCATCACAAGTTTCTCTTGCGAATGAAATTTTTACACCACCTGCTGCAGAAATTGAAAAAGCAAAACGAATCTTAACTGCACTACAAGAAGCGGCTGCGCAAGGGAAAGGTGCAGCCGCGTTAGATGGCCGATTAATTGATGCTGCTTCAGCAAGAATGGCTAACAACGTGGTAGAAGTAGCAGAGTCAATCGCCGTAAAAATGGTCACAAGAATTTAAAGACAGACTAAGACATTATTTTCTTTACTATTTTTAAATAAGGGTGAGACATTGGACATCCATGAATATCAAGCAAAAGAAATTTTAGCAGAGTATGGCGTCAAGATAGCAGATGGTGGTCTAGCTTATAGCCCCGACGAGGCGGTACAGCGCGCGCGAGAAATAAACTCTAATAATTGGGTAGTAAAGGCACAGATTCATTCAGGCGCGCGTGGTAAAGCTGGCGGCATCAAAATATGTGAAACTCACGATGAAGTTGAAATGGCAGCAGAAGAATTATTGGGTAAAAGACTAGTCACTAATCAGTCCGGTCCAACAGGAAAAATCTGCTCTAGTGTTTATGTTGAGGCTGGAACAAACATTACTAAAGAATTGTATCTCTGTTTTCTGATTGATCGAAGCTACGAGCGTATCGTTATGATAGGTTCAACCCAGGGAGGCATGGAAATTGAACAATTAGCAGAAACAAATCCTGAGGCAATACATAAAATTTATATTGAACCTGCTGTCGGTCTACAAGATTTTCAAGCACGCACAATGGTCTTTGCTTTAGGCTTAGAAACTACGCAACTATTAACTCGTAGTGTTAAAACCATTAGAAGTTGCTACCGTGCCTTACGTGACCTTGATGCAAATATGCTAGAAATCAACCCACTTGTAGTCACCAAAAGTAACGAGCTAGTCGCACTAGATGCAAAAATGAGTTTTGATGAAAATGCTTTATTTCGCCGCCATAAAATTGCCGAGTTACGTGATAAAACTCAGGGAGATCCTCGTGAAGTAGCGGCTGCAGAGCACGGTTTGAGCTACGTAGGTCTGAATGGGGACATCGGATGCATGATTAACGGTGCGGGCCTAGCTATGGCTACTATGGATATGATTAAGCTAGCTGGTGGTGAGCCTGCCAATTTCCTTGACGTTGGTGGAGGTGCATCCGCCGAACGCACAGAAAAGGCATTTCGTTTAGTGTTAGCTGATAAAAATGTTAAAGCTCTGCTGGTCAACATTTTTGCTGGCATTAACCGTTGCGACTGGATTGCCGAAGGCGTCGTACAGGCACTTAAAAATATCGATATGAGGATACCGTTAGTTGTGCGCTTATCTGGTACAAATGTTGACCAAGGTCGTCGGATAATTACTGAGAGTAAGTTACCGATCATCACGGCAGAGACATTAGCAGAAGCGGCTGAAAAGGTTGTCCAGGCTCGTAACGAAGTAGTTGCGAGGGGATACTAGAGGAAAGCACAATGTCAATTTTAATTAGTGAAGAAACACGCATTATTATTCAAGGATTTACAGGAAAAATTGGCACATTTCATGCCCAAGACATGATTAACTATGGTTCCAATGTTTTAGGTGGTGTCACTCCTGGAAAGGGTGACCAACAACACTTGGATCTACCTATTTTTAATACGGTAAAGGAAGCTGTGCACCAAGTCAGAGCTGAAGCAAGCATAATATTTGTTCCGCCCGCATTTGCTGCTGACTCAATTATGGAGGCTGCAGATGCCGGAATAAAATACTGTGTAGCTATCACTGATGGCATTCCTACTCAGGATATGATGACTGTCAAAAGCTATCTTCGTCGTTTTCCTAAAGAAGAAAGAATGTTGCTAACTGGCCCTAACTGCGCCGGGACTATCAGTCCCGGACGTTCAATACTGGGTATTATGCCTGGCCATATTTATATTCAAGGTAACGTTGGAATTATTGGCCGTTCAGGCACCTTGGGCTATGAAGCTGCTGATCAGATGAAAAAATTGGGAATAGGTATTTCAACAGCGGTAGGTATTGGCGGTGACCCAATTACTGGGAGCTCATATCGTGATATTTTAGAAAAATTTGAATCAGATTCTGAAACAAAGGTGATACTCATGATCGGAGAAATTGGCGGTCCGCAGGAAGTAGAAGCTGGAATTTTTTCCAAAAATTACTTAAGTAAGCCACTAATTGCTTACATCGCAGGTTTAACTGCACCGGAAGGGAGACGTATGGGACATGCAGGAGCGATTATTTCATCAGCGGGAGAAAGTGCTACAGAAAAAGTTGCAATACTAGAAGAGCTAGGTGTCACGATCTGTTCAACTCCTGCCGCAATGGGTAAAACGGTTTCAGAGGTACTAGCTAAAATCTAATTGAATACAAGCGCACCAATAGGCCTACCTTTTCAACAACCTAATCTATTCCAAGTTGTTATAGTTAACTTTTAAGCACTTCGGATCTGTTGTACTTGCTCTGAGTATTGTGATCTTGCACACCATTTTGCAGATAATATCGATAATACTTGGGCACCAAATAGTGCTTAATGTCATACTGGTTAGTACAGTATTGATGCATGTGCTCATCTATGGCAAAATAAAAAGCTCAGTTTTATAATATAAAGCCTCATTGGGCATATTCAAAAGTGAGAGCAAAGTCATGGCGTTTGGATGGATTACAGCTTTAAAAATTATTCCATGGAAAGATGTACTTGAATCTGCCCCACACATCGTCAAAGCAGCAAAGAAGCTCTATGCTGGAACAAGGGCTAATGCTTCCAATCCATCAGAAGCTCCAGACTCACCAACCGAAACATCTGATAGTGAAAATCTTGGAAGCCTTGACTCTCGTCTTCACCATATTGAGTCAAAGATACTGCAATTGAGTGATGAAAAAGAATCATCTGTGGAATTAATCAGATCACTTGCTAAGCAAAATGCACGTATCGTTGAGGCCATCGAAATCCTTCGTGTTCGGACAAAGATATTACTTATTACATGTATTTCATTTGGTGGCATGTTAGCTGGCCTAGTATTTTGGTTAATAGTAAAGTGACCTGTGTGAACTAGCTTTGTTTTTCATACTGAGAGGTAACCCATCGATCCCTTCGTGACTTTAGGTGCATTACAGACTCACTCTCCTGATATTTTCTAGAGCTGTAGCAATAATATGGCGGGGTGTGCCAATATTCATGCGCATAAATCCTTTACCTCCTTCGCCGAACAGAGTGCCAGGGCTCATACCTACGCCGGCCTCGTGCACAAAGAAGTGCTTAAGTTGTGCATCACTCATTCCAAATTTACGGCAATCAAGCCACAGCAGATAAGTTCCCTCTGGTTTAGTAAGTTGAATGTTTGGAAGATGGGTTTGCAGATATTTCTCTACAAAATCTCTCGTATCTTGTAAATAAGCTAGCAACGCGTTCAGCCACGATTCACTTTCTCGATAAGCAGCCTCGAAGGCAACAATACTAAAGGGATTTGGTGCACTAACATGTAGGAACTCAAAAGCCTGGGTAATAGAAATACGACGCTTCTTGTCCGGTACGATGAGAGCAGAAAGATTCAGACCGGGAATGTTGAATGTTTTGCTTGGCGCAACGGCAGTAATTGTGTTGCTCGGATCTTCAGCTAATTTCGCAAGTATGTAATGTTTGCTTTCAGCATAGACCAAGTCAGCATGAATCTCGTCCGAAAATACGATTAGATTATATTTTTTTGCTATATGTATGATGCGTTCCAATTCTGATTTACTCCACACTCTACCCACTGGGTTATGAGGAGAGCAGAACAACAGCATGCGTGCTCCTGCTGCACACTGTTCCAGATGGTCGAAATCGATAGCATAGTGACCATTCTCAGAGCGCAATGGATTCTGCACTAGATTTCTACCAGTATTGGTGACAGCTGAGAAAAAAGGAAAGTACACCGGTGGTTGTACAATTACTGATTCATTCGGTTCCGCGAATGCTAAAGCAGCTGCGTGCAACGAAGGTACTACGCCAGGACACATCACGATCCACTCTCGCTGCACCTCCCGCCAGCCATGATGCTTCCTCAGCCAGTTTATCAATGATTCATATAAACTTTCTGGGTAAAAGGTGTAACCATATACTGGGTGAGTTACACGTTTTGATAGAGCCCGAATCACAGCTGGCGGTGCGGCAAAATCCATATCAGCAACCCATAATGGAATGACTTCAGCTTTACCAAACATGTTTTGTCGCCCATCATACTTGAGGCTTGCAGTTTTAGTACGATTAATGTCTAGATCAAAACTGTAGTCAGAATCATGGTCGAGCTCATGGTCGTTACTCAATCAATTTTCTCCCAGATTGTTACTTCTGATAGCGTATGCTGAAATTTCCGACGAGTCTCGCGAATAATAAACGACACTTCCTGTGGACCATGAACCAGTTTGAAATGACTACCAAGAATCTCTTTAAGTCCATCCAGAGTACTAAAGTTTTCTCCATCCTTCTTGAGCCCCCCAAGCCATGCTTCTTTTTTGGTATGTTCTTCTAGCCACGTATAAGGTGAAGCAATCATTAGCAACCCACCGTTATTAAGTCGTTTATGTATATTTGTCAGAAGCTTAGCTGGGTCATAAAGGCGATCTATTAGATTTGCAGCAAGAATTAAATCGTAACCTGTATACAGGGGTTTTAGGTTACAGGCATCACCTTGGTAGAAGCCTACTTTATGTTTAACGGCATCGAGACCGAGACTAGTTAGCGTACATTCTTTGTAGGAAACGAGATCGCCCTCATCCACCAGTGTGTAACGCAGGATACCCGTTTCAGCAAGCTGGACACCTTGCCTGATAAAGCGAGTAGAAAAGTCGACGCCAGTAACATGATCAAAATGGCGTGCTAGTTCAAAAGTGGAGCGGCCTGATGCACAACCAAGGTCAAGCGCCTTATGTGACGGTTTTTCACCCATAGCTACGATAGCCAATTCGGCCAATGTTGCCGGAAAATTAGGTACTCCAAAATACATGTCCCCATAATGAAATTCTGCATATTCCGTAAGTAACTTGTTGGTTTCGTAGTGAGATCCTTGCTGGATAACAGGTGCGTTAGCAGATACATATCGAAATCCAGCGTGTTGAAAAAAATGTCGACGAAAGGCATAGCGAGCACTCTTTAGTGACTCATCTCCACATGAAATCCAGGAGCCGCCCTTAATAAGATTATGGCGGCCGTCAAAGGTTGGAGTTGTAAAGTCATCATAAAGGGGATGGACCTTGAAGCCTTCAAATGGGTATATCGGCGTTTCCGTCCATTGCCAGACATTACCAACTACGTCGAAAAATTCCCCTTGTTGAAATTCCGTGACGGGACAACTGGAAGCAAAGTGATCAAGATGGATATTTCCTATCGCTGGCATGGTATGTGGGACTTCAGATAACCCAGCCATATTATAGAGACGGTACCATTCATCTTCCGTGGGTAGCCTGATTGGTTGGCCAGTAGCCGTAGTCTTCCAGTTACAGAAGGCCTTCGCCTCATGACAATTTACTTCCACTGGCCAATCCCAAGGCATGGATACTTCTTCAGTCATCAAACGTAGTTGCCACTCGGTGCCACATTTGATCCAGAAAATGGGATGTTCGGTATTAGCATGTTTTTGCCAAGCACGTCCCTCCTCTTCCCAATAGCTTTCCGTGGTGTAACCGCCTGCCTGAACAAAATCCAAGAATTCCTTATTACTTACCAAATATCGACTGGCCTGAAAAGCCGGAAGTTCTGCTTCGTGATGTCCAAATTCATTATCCCATCCATAAAGTAAATCAACTTCGCTCTTACCAATATGCACCATACCAGATGGCACGTCGATAAGCTGGTTTAATGGGGCTTGTCCAGATTTACGGCAAGGTTCCCAAGCAGAATGTGGCCTCACATGTTTAATTGCATGCTGCCGGATTAAAACAGAAGAAGTTTCCAGATGGATAAGCTCATGTTCAATACCCATCAAGACGATCCACCAAGGATTGTCCCAATTTATGGGTAGGGTCAATATTGCTTCATTGATAAGTTGATCAACAATACTACGCATAGTCTTGCGGTAAGAGCACACTTCCTCAATTGATGGCCAATCATAATTGGACGTGCCAAGATCGTCCCAACTCATCTCATCGACCCCAACTGCAAACATAGACTCCATCTTAGGATTAATTCGCTCTTTAACCAGACCTGCTATCAGCAGTTTATTAATAAAGAAAGTAGACGTGTGCCCTAGGTAGAAAATTAATGGGTGACGTAGGGGGATTGGCTTTTCGAAATAAGCCTCTTCACCATGTAATGTCTCGAAAAGCAGTTCAGTTCGATCAAGAGTGGCGTGAAAATAAGCACGTATTTCCTCCCTTTTTATAGCAACATCTTCACCGGAAAGAAGGGGAGTTCTATTAAAAAGTTGTTGTAGCATATAATCTGATTTAAAAATATTTCAGGAACTAGTTAGATATGTATTATCTCTTTTCGTGTACTTAAATCTATGTTTCAGTCCTATACCCTAAATATAACAACTCTTATCAGAGGTTATGTCTAAGTAGACAGACAAATTTCATATAAATGCAGTGAGTAGGGATTATGCATCCGTTGCATTTTTAATGTCTACCATGTATTCGGTACGTAACGCTCATTACAAATATTTGAAGATTGGTATGTAATTTTCTATAATTATAGAACATTACTAAACTAAATAATCTTGTTAGTCAGGAACATTCGCGCTACAAATGACATGTAACGTCTGAATTCTATTAAGACATGCAGAACATACAAAAAAATGAGGAAAATATCATGTATGGGGTATCTAACTCAACAACACTTATCAAGCTGCTGAGTATGAATATATTCATCGTATCGTTATCAGCATGCCAATCAATTAACACTGTTGGCGACGCCACAGGTAGCATTGCTAGTTCTGATGTGGAAAGTCAATTTGAGGGAAGTATTCTGGACCCAATACTCGACACTATGATCGGAGTTTTTTCAGGTATACATGCGAGGGGTACGATTGAAGACTACATCGGCGATCATGATAAACAAAATATAATTAAAATAACTCGAAAAGCAGCAGATACAGGCCAACTTCAGATTTTTAATAATATAGACAGCGGAGTACAGGGCAAAGCAGAAGTCGTTATGTCAAAAGCACTACCTACGCTGGAAGAAGGAAAACAAGATGGGGTTCGTGAATGTAAGACTGTCAGGCAAACTGTCGTGCTCAAAGACAGAAGAGAAATTACTGAAACTGTAACAATCTGCAAAGGTCCAGATGGATGGAGCTAGAAGGGTAAATAGTTTACTCTGAGTACAAGTGCTGATGATCTTTGCTGCAAAAAGTTTTGTCATGTATGATAATACTTTCGCTTCTCGGCAAATGTAAGCCACAATAATCGCAACAAACCATATCCTCCCCCTCAATAGAGAACGATTTTTTGTCCTGACTTTCATTTTTTCCAATAAAGCGTGTTATTAACCAGAAAATCAGCACAGCAATGAGGGCAAAAAATAGTAAGCTACCCAAGGTGATATCTCCTTTGCCAGATTATTTTGGTCGGGGTGAGAGGATTTGAACCTCCGACTCCTGCGTCCCGAACGCAGTACTCTACCAGGCTGAGCTACACCCCGAAAATGATTAGTGAGGATCTATTTTATCAAGGTATGCTAATAGTTTCTCGAAACTGCGAAGGTGGCTAATTGTAGCAAACATTCCTTATAATTAGAATTTGGAAGTGATGAGATCGCTGCAGATGCCATACAAGATTCAGCTTCTGCTTTTTGTCGGGCATAGCCCAATGCATCAGTCATCTGAATCACTTCTAAAACTGCCTGTAAGCCCCCTTCTCCATCTTGCTTAATGGCGTTACGTACTATTGTGGCCTGCTCTTTTGAGCCAGTTTTCATCGCATAAATTAGTGGCAAAGTAGGTTTACCCTCGGCAAGGTCATCACCCAAATTTTTACCAGTATCATGGCAATCTCCAGAGTAATCCAGCATATCGTCCGTTAACTGAAACGCTGTACCAAGATGCATACCATAGTCTGCCATTGATTCCTCTTCTGCTGGTGTCGCATTACAAAGGATTGCACCTAGTCGGGTTGCCGCTTCAAACAATTTAGCAGTTTTATAACGAATTACTTGTAGATAATTTTCCTCATTAACATCGGGGTTGCAACAGTTAAGTAACTGCAATACCTCACCCTCAGCAATCGTGTTGGTTGCATCGGCTAACACCTGCATGATGCGCATATTATCTACCTCAACCATCATCTGGAAGGCACGGGAATAAAGAAAATCTCCCACTAGTACACTCGCCGCGTTACCAAACAAAGCATTGGCAGTGGCTTTGCTGCGCCTCAATTCTGAAGCATCCACCACGTCATCATGCAATAAAGTCGCGGTGTGAATAAATTCTATAATTGCCGCAAGATTGTGATGATGCTTACCAGTATAACCAAATGTACCAGCTGAAAGAATCACTAATGCAGGCCGCAAACGTTTGCCACCACTGTTAATGATATATTCACCCACTTGGCGAACGAGCACCACGTCAGAGTGGAGTTTTACCCGGATAACCTCATCCATGGCATCCATATCCACGTTGATAAGTTTCCTTATGTGTTCAATTGACAAAGCGGCACCTGAAAGAAAAATTGGTATGTTAGAAACGTCATCACCAACGTGTCAAGTTTGATAGCTTGAATGTTCAGCCAGTTTTCATGCAAATTTATTTGCGACGTGCCTTTGACCAAGTAAGTGCAGCTATGTATAATCTGCGCTTTCATAGAAGTATAATGGAGTCTGACATGTATGCGGTCATAAAAACTGGCGGAAAACAGTATCGTGTTGAAGCCGGTGAAAAAATTAGAATAGAACAGATGCTAGCAGACATTGGCAGTGAACTTGTAATAGACCAGGTTTTGATGGTTGCTGATGGTGACAACGTTTCGATGGGGCAGCCTCTGGTAGATGGTGCCACAGTCAAAGCAACTGTGCTGGGACAAGGTCGACACGACAAGGTGCGTATTTTCAAAATGCGTCGGCGTAAGCACTACCAGAAACATCAGGGACACCGACAGAACTATACTGAAATCCAGATTACGGCATTTCTGCATAAGGGAAAAACTTACCATGGCACATAAAAAAGCTGGGGGTAGCTCTAGGAACGGCCGTGATTCTAATTCCAAACGTCTGGGTGTTAAAAGATTTGGTGGAGAATTAATCTCCGCAGGTAGTATCATCATTCGCCAACGTGGCACACAAGTTCACCCTGGTGATAACGTTGGCATGGGCAGGGATCATACCTTATTTGCTAAGATTAATGGAAAAGTTAACTTCAGCATAAAGGGGTCAGAACAACGAAAAACAGTAAGTATAACTCCGGTTTAGATTTAGTTAGTTCTTGTACAAAAAGCCCTGGCCGCTATGGTAGGGCTTTTTTATTGGTAGAAACTAATTCAAGGGAATTTGTTATCCTATGAAATTCATAGATGAAGCAAAAATTCAGGTAATCGCAGGAAAAGGCGGAGACGGAGTTGCGAGCTTTCGTCGGGAAAGATATATCCCGAAGGGTGGGCCAGATGGTGGAGATGGTGGAGATGGTGGCAGTATATATGCTATCGCAGACCGTAATATCAACACACTCGTGGATTACCGTTTTGCCCGCATACATCGCGCTAAAAAAGGTGGGAACGGGCGGGGCTCTGACCGATATGGCAAAGGATCGGAAAATATCATGTTGCGCATGCCAATTGGAACTATCATCAGCGACGTAAACACTGGAGAGATCATCACTGACTTAAAGCACCATCAACAGAAGACTTTACTAGCTAAAGGTGGTACAGGCGGGCTCGGCAATATACATTTCAAATCCAGTACTAACCGTACACCACGTCAATTCACTCACGGAGAACCGGGGCAAGAGTTTGATCTTAAGCTAGAACTCAAAGTACTGGCAGATGTGGGCCTTCTAGGAATGCCTAACGCTGGCAAATCTACCTTGATTCGTGCAATCTCCTCTGCTCGTCCGAAAGTAGCGGATTACCCCTTTACCACTCTATACCCTAATCTTGGTATGGTACGGGTAGATCACAACCGCAGCTTCGTTATGGCAGATATCCCTGGCCTAATCGAAAAGGCAGCAGAAGGCGCAGGTTTAGGTCATCAGTTTCTGAAGCATCTGACGCGTACACGTTTATTACTGCACATAGTTGACATAGCACCGCTAGACGACAGCACTGACTCAGTTTGTGATGCCAACGCCATTATGATAGAACTCAAGAAATATGACGAATTACTCTATCAAAAACCGCGCTGGTTGGTACTCAATAAAGCTGATATGTTGACTAAAGATGAAAGTAAGAAAATTTGTACGAAATTTATTCATAGTTTGGGCTGGAAGGGCAAAAGCTTTATCATTTCAGCACTTTCTGGTAAAGGGTGCAGAGAATTGACATATGCCATCATGGAACATCTAGAACAAGAATGTGAAGCAGTAACTTCTTGAATTCTTAATTAAATATGCAATCTATTTTAAAACAAGCACGGCGCATCGTTATAAAAATTGGTAGTAGCCTAGTCACCAATCAAGGACAGGGGCTTAACCATGCTACGCTCACTCGTTTGACTGAGCAGATTGCAAAACTCAAGCAAGAGAAAAAAGAAGTCGTGCTGGTTTCTTCTGGCGCAATAGCTGAGGGTATGCAGCGTCTGAGTTGGAAAAAACGCCCTCATGCGCTGAACAAATTGCAGGCTGCCGCCGCAGTTGGGCAAATGGGGCTAATACAGGCTTATGAAGCCTGCTTTCGAGACCATAAACTGCAAACTGCACAATTACTGCTCACCCATGAAGATTTATCAAACCGCAAACGCTACCTCAACGCCCGCTCGACCCTTACCGCGTTGCTAAACATGAACGTAGTTCCGATTATCAATGAAAATGACTCAGTAGCAACTGATGAAATTCGTTTTGGTGACAACGACACACTAGCTGCACTAGTCACAAACCTGATTGAAGCTGATGTACTTATAATTCTCACTGATCAAGCCGGACTTTTTACAGCTGACCCACGAATAGATACGCAAGCTAGATTACTAAATGAAGCTATGGTTGAAGATCCTACAATTGAGGCAATGGCGGGCGGTGTTGGAAGCGCCATCGGGCGTGGAGGTATGCTAACAAAAATAATCGCAGCAAAACGTGCTGCACGAAGTGGTGCCCATACAGTAATAGCATCAGGGCATGAAGCGAATGTATTAGTTCGGCTTGTGCAAGGTGAAGCAATCGGTACTCAACTGTTGACAAAAACCATGAAGCTTGCGGCTCGCAAACAGTGGCTTGCAGATCACCTACAAATGCAAGGGAAAATAACATTAGATGCAGGTGCTGTAAAGGCGCTTACAGTAGAAGGAAAAAGTCTGCTACCGATAGGCGTAACAAATACGACAGGTAATTTCGAGCGTGGAGAAGTGGTAAATTGCATTGATCTAGAAGGCAGAGAAATTGCTCGTGGGCTCATTAATTACAGTGCCATAGAAACCCAAAAAATATCACGTTGTCCTAGCAGTGAAATTGAGAGTATTCTGGGCTATGTGGATGAGCCGGAGCTCATCCATAGAAATAATTTAGTGCTGCTATATAAAGAAACTAAACTTAAACCGAAGTAGTTTCTGATCAATGTGATCAATAGAATTTATATTGGCCATGCCATCTATCCTTACGCTAATCTCGCGATTAACCTTATGCGCTGCATGATAAAAATGCGCGACATGCTTATCTCCACATCATATGGTCAGATCATTAATCAGTGAGCTACACACCATTGTATCCACTTGTTCAATCAATGCCTGATAAACCGAGTGATCAATACCCATACTCAGGAGAGCATTCTTCTGTAGTGCCTGAATCATATCCTGAGTAAGCTCAAAACGCAGAAAATGCACTGCGGAAGTCTTTTCTTCTGTTTCTCGTTTCAAGTCTTCATCTGCAATAGCATAAACTGGGTCATGTCCCTGCACCCTGACCCATACATTGTCTTCTATGCCGATCAGTTTTGTTAGTCTATCGGCACGTTCTACAGGATCTGGGTACTCAATCATCATGGTTGCTTTCCAGTTGCTGCCATCGGGAATAAGTGCACAATATGCGTTCATTTCGTCCAGTATGCCTTTTTCTTCAAAAATCTTTTCCGCCAGTAGCATCTCTTGGACTTGATAGCGAATCGTCAGTTCATCTTCAAAGATAAGCGTAACATTTTCCCCTAGGTAAACTTTCCGGTTTTTCTTGTGTGCCATGACCTGCGTACGAAATTCTTTACGTGCTTTAGCATAAGTTTCTAGTGTCATAATACTGTCACGAGTAATTTGAGGCATGATATTTCCAGGTATGATGTTGGTAGAATTAAACGCGTCTAATTGTTTAGCACGATTATTTAGTCTAGCCCGTAGGCAATCCGAATCAGCGTTAACGGGTGAAGTTTCTGTGCCTTATTCTTACCTATACCCTGATAAATATGGCGTCCAGCAATAGCACAATCAGAACTGATGTAATCGGGATCAGGGGCAGCCATTTGTTTGAATACTGGCTTACCTATTTTCATAGAATCAGAGAAGTATTCACTTTTAACACCCCAGGTTCCATCATGGCCAGAACAACGTTCCACCACGTTGACCGTAGTTCCAGGAATCATTTGCAGCATTTGCTTGGTCTTCTGTCCTATATTCTGTACCCGCAAGTGGCAGGGGATATGGTAGGACACATTACCCAGGGACTGTTTAAAATCAGTTTTAAGTAATCCGTCACGATTGCGCAGCATCAGGTATTCAAACGGATCAAACATTGCTTTTGCTACAGCTTTTACATCTTCATCATCAGGAAACATGAGTGGTAATTCCTTCTTATACATGAGTGCACAAGAAGGTACCGACGTGAGTATGGCATAACCTTCTTTCGCTAGTTTCGCTAGATGAAGAATATTCACATTTTTGAGTTTTTCCACCGCCTCTAAATCGCCTAATTCAAATTTAGGCATGCCACAACAAGCCTCATTCTCTATCAATCGTGACGGAATCTCATTGTACTTGAGTATTTTTAAGAGATCATGCCCGATATCAGGCTCATTGTAATTCACGTAGCAAGTGGAATAAATTGCAACTTTACCAAGCGAGCTATTACCATTTTTCACAATGAATGATTTATCAGTTTTAGCATTTGGACGAAACGTATTAATGGCATATTCAGGCAGCTTCCGCTCGGCATGAACGCCTAACATGCTATCCATCAACTTTCGAGTTGCAGGTGTATTAATTGCTGAATTTACAGCCTGTACTACTACCGGGATACTAGCAAGCTTACCCATAAGATCCGTACTGGATAACAACTTGTCACGAAAATTAGTTTTACCTTTTTTGTATTTAACTGCTTTAGCACGCAACATTAAATGTGGGAAATCGACATTCCATGGATGTGGTGGTACGTATGGGCACTTAGTCATAAAACACATGTCACAAAGATAACAACGATCCACCACTTCCCAGAGTTTTTCCTTTTTCACTCCATCCAGTTCGCCAGATGTTCCCTCATCAATGAGATCAAACAATCTAGGAAACGCTGTACAAAGGTTAACGCAACGACGGCAACCATGACAGATATCAAAAACACGATCCAGCTCGCTAAATAGCTTTGCTTCGTTATAAAAATCAGGATTTTTCCAGTCTATCGGGTGGCGCTTGGGAGCCTCCAGACTGCCTTCATAGGTGGCCATGGGAACGAGAGTTAATTAGACAGAATTACAAAATTGGAGTGGATCAACCGAGTTAAGCTGAGAATGCTCTATTCAGTTAACCCACGGTTATGACTGACTCTATTCAATCAGTAAATGCGTCTAACGCTTTCTGGAAACGGTTAGCATGGGAACGTTCGGCCTTGGCTAAAGTTTCAAACCAATCGCCAATTTCATCAAAACCTTCAGCACGTGCAGACTTAGCCATACCTGGATACATATCGGTATATTCATGAGTTTCACCAGCGATAGCCGCTTTGAGGTTGTCACGAGAAGGACCGAAAGGTAAACCAGTGGCCGGATCGCCACAAACCTCTAGATATTCAAGATGACCGTGAGCATGGCCCGTTTCACCTTCAGCAGTAGAACGAAACACTGCTGCTACATCATTTTGGCCTTCTACATCTGCTTTGGCTGCAAAATAGAGATAGCGACGATTAGCCTGAGACTCACCTGCAAAAGCTGCTTTCAAATTTACTTCCGTCTCAGATCCTTTGAGTTGCATAATTTTCTCCTATTGACTAACATATTGATAACTCTATAACATTGCCTGTCAAAATATCCTGCACAGGATGCCAAACTTGTTAGTTCTCGATATATTTGTCAGAAACAATTTTTATCTATCTGACAAAACTAACAAAATCTAAACTATAGTGAAAGACTAATGGAGCGTTCTTAACTTGTCAACTTAGCTGGTCAATAGAGCTCATCAACCAGGGAGAGATAAAACGATAATTTGTGGTCTTCTCATAAAAGCTCTCTAGATAGATGAACTATTCCTAGCCATTATTTAACCTCCTGTATAGAGCCTTATAAAATTAGAATCCTTATTCGTAGGACTGCGGAAAGATTTATTACCTGGAAAATTCCCACGTCCCATTTTGCGATTCAGTCTAAGTTTCGCTCGATTTATCCTACGTTGCTCAGTTTTCAGTATCGTTATCTTATTTTTTTGATTTATGCCCTGGATTTCTTTTTGTTTGGGTTCTTTTAGTGACAGTTGTCCAGAGTCTCTAGCCTGTCGATGCCTTCGATCTTCGTAATCGTATGCATGAACCAGCGCTGGAAATAAAATCATTACAAGGGCGATCAAAATTAATCTTGCCATAAAGCCATCTCCAATTAAATTTCTTGCAAACGTATTCTATATCAAAAATTAGTGTGTGATAGACATGAATTCATTTTGTTGAGTGTAGGGCAACATATTTGTCTAATTAATGTGCGTTTTATCACAGAAGATCTTACATAGAGTCATTACTATAAAGCGGTGGTCAGGTTGCTCTTAAAATTATATTACAAGAAGGCAGTTCGTTACCAAAACATGTAAGTCAACTAGGCTAGGCTTAAATAAATATGCCACATTTCACGATAAGGCTAGAAAAATAAACTATATAGCTTAATTTTTAATTATATCAAGTGGACTTAAATACCACCATGCCGTCAATAAAAGATTTTACATTTAGATTACGTGCATTCACCAATATGGTTAATATTCACCATTCAAACATTATTGGGTTCGATTTGACGTGCCATACTGATATACAATTTAGCACTACAAATAGTAGCGAAGCTGTTAATCAATACAATTTTACAAAAAAAGGGCTAAATCTTCATATCACTGGTTGGGCGTGTAAATCTTCTACAAATTCCAATATTGAGCAGGTTTTGGTCAGTAACCTGAATGGTCTACGTATCGTAAAAAAGGCCTCAACAACTCGTACCGTAGATGAGAATCAACTCGATTACAGCATGTTAATGTTATCGTTTGACCAGGAGGTATCTCTGATTTCTTTGGAGTTAGGTTGGATTAAAGGCGAAAATAATGTATCTCTATTCGCATTTAATGATGAAGAAATGAATTCTCTTTCTGATAAGCAATGGCCCCAGCTACTGGCAGATGGATGGCATTCAGCAGGTGACTATTATAATCTTGACTATGGTGCCAACAATAGTACAGTTAATCCAAATGAAATAGTCTCCAAATATTGGTTAGTCGGTTCCTACAACTCCAATCTGAGTAGTTTTTTCAGCAACAATACCAATCCAAGTGGTGAATCCGACCATTTCAAACTTCAGGGAGTAACAGTTTCAACAGTAGGTATAATAAATAGGGCAGCGAAAATTGCTGAGTTTAGGTAATTTTCCTTACCATCCTCTAATTACAATCCTGATAATTGTTTTTCTCACAATCGTCTGCCATTCCCTGTGCCTCAGTTATTTGGAAGGGAGACATCTTTTTAGCCAGCAAATTTCGACCATGTTCTGCCAAACTGTTTCCTCTTAAGGCAGCCAAGTCTAACCACATATGCGCACGAACAACGTCTTTAGGTATGCCCTGCCCTTGCATCATGCCAAGACTGGCTTGTGCATTAGCACGCCCTTGCGCAGCGGCTAAACGACAGTATTTAACTGCTTCCTGATGGTTTTGAACTACACTTTCGCCTTGGTCAAACATCATGCCAAGTCTAAACTGTGCGTCCACATGCCCCTGATCGGCAGCCAAACGATAAAGGCTAAATAACTAAACTTACTGCGATCAATCAAAACTATTGATGAACCATTTGATGAAGCTTTAAATTTACTTCACCAAGTCCTTTGTAATCTCCCTTTAATTGAACTGGGATTCGAGATTCAGGGTCAATGTATATTTTGACATTTCCTTGTAATCCAACTAACGTAAAATTATCTATTGCCTTGTCTGTGGTTATCGAACGTGCCTTGAGAGAGAGTACATGTGTAGGAATTAATGTGTTCCTTTGAGACACTTGATCACCTTTTATCTCGTTATGGTCTAGCTGAATTGATTCCACAGATTCTTTCTGAATATCAAGATAGATAACCTCCTTTTTGTTAAATACACATATAGTTACAGTTTTTTCGAAATCTGAAATTTTTGATGCTGAAATAAAATAAAGAATAGGTATGGGAACAGTTATGTCCGAGCAGCTAATTTTGGCTGGAACATAGGAATAAAACTTCTCTTTAACTCCTGACCATTTTTCTGGAACTTGTGAAGCTTCTTTTTTATCAAGAGATTGCTTGGTAAAATTAAAAACACCTTTATCTGTAAAGCGGTATGTTTTTTTAGCATCTTTTAATCCGGTTCGCAGACGTACATACTGCATCGCAGATAATGTGGCAGGATCAAACCAAGCTACATTTTGCAGTTTTACTTTAGGTAAAAGTGCTGATTTAACGGAAATTTCAGTGTTAATCATAAATGCTCCCGATTCCATTGCGCCTATGGGAATCCCTTGTGGAGAAGAAATAAAAGCAGCATCAAGTTCGTTTTTTGTTTGAGACGTTAATTCAACTTCAGCAGCAAGTTTGACGAAAAGTTTTTTTCCTCTAAATGATAAATGCTTCCAAGGTACATTTGTTTTATCAACACTTAGAGAGTGAATCTTGTCAGTTGCGACTGAGGCAAATGGAGAAAGTAATGCTATGAGCAAGATTGGAAAAAATATCAACCAACGTTTATGTAATGGCTGCGCTACCATATACTTGGTAGGTCCGTAGTAGAGATACGTGGATTCATTTACTGTTTTGGTAAAATATTTTTAATGCTGAATCCAAATGGAAAACATCTAAATAGTCCTCCTGGATTTACGCGGCATTTGCTTAAACTAATTACAGGAGTATTAATCTTTCTGATGAAATTCCTACTAATAACAACCATTAAAAGTAGTTGGACTATTCATAACAAGAAGCCCTCAAATCTTTTGCATTATAAACTACGATAAAAATACGTGTAGACTATATACCACCATGCGCTAGATCCTTGCGAATAAGGACATCAATGCGTCCATCCTGGCACTGTTTGCTACTTCGTTGAACACTCGGCTTCCTTGTGTCAATATGCCAGTATTTCTAGTTACTCAAAGAATGAAGATGTGCTAACTGATTTTAATATCCATGGGACAATTAATCTATCTTTTCGTTGCACTTGCTGTCGGTCTATTTGTCGGCGCGGGGATTATTTGGTTGATTCTTCGTGCCCTTTCGATTCGTCTTACCGAGCAACTGATCGCATCTCAACAAGACACAATGAGACTGACATCTGAGCATGATGCTCTCGCTGTTCTGTACAATCAACTAACTATTGAAAAACAAGAATTGAACACAGAAATTGCTAAATTGACTACAACTCTAGAATTAGAACGTTCCCAGGCTGAGGAAAAACTGGAGTTTCGGAAGAATGCTGAGGAACAACTTTCCAATCGCTTTAAAACATTAGCTAGCGAAATTCTGGATGATAAGTCTAGAAAATTTACTGACCAAAACAAGGTTAACCTTGACCAGTTACTGGAACCACTCAAGCTAAAAATCACCGAATTTCAAGGAAAAGTACAAGAAATCTATATTCAGGAAGGCAAAGATCGCTCAGCATTGTCCGAACAAGTGAAACAACTTATGACACTTAACAATCAACTGTCTGAGGATGCCATCAACCTCACTCGGGCTCTCAAAGGTCAGGCTAAGGCACAGGGTAATTGGGGAGAGTTAATCCTGGAACGCGTGCTAGAGGCTTCAGGACTGCGTAAAGGTCATGAATACAACGTGCAAGAAAGCCATGTCCGGGAGGATGGTACTCGCGTTCAGCCGGATGTAGTCATTCATCTACCAGAAGATCGTCATCTGATCGTCGATGCTAAGATGTCGCTCACGGCATACGAAGAGCACACTAATGCTGATACGGATCTTGAACGTAATAGCACCATAAAACGGCACCTAGAGTCAGTTCGTTCCCACATAAAGGAACTTTCCGAGAAGAATTACCAACAACTCTATGGACTACAATCTTTTGATTTTGTTTTGATGTTCATCCCAGTTGAACCAGCCTTTATGCTTGCCATATCGCATGACAATAATTTATGGCTGGACTCTTGGAAGAAAAATATCTTACTTGTTAGCCCTAGCACCTTGCTATTTGTGGTTCGTACTGTTGCTCATCTCTGGAAACAGGAGCAACAAAACCGTAATGCTCAGGAAATTGCTTGTCGTGGAGCAGAACTCTACAACAAGCTATCTGGCTTTGTGGATGACCTTAATATGCTAGGAAAACGTTTGCAGCAAGCGCAAATTGCTTATGATGACGCCTACAGTAAGTTTACAAAAGGTAAAGGAAATGTTATTCGCCAGGCAGAGATGCTAAAACAACTTGGCGTAAAACCTACAAAGCCGCTTTCGCAAACCCTAACCGATTCGGCTTTGGATGACCCAGCCACCTCTCTTCCACCCATCTCCTCATTAAAGGGGGAATAAGCATTATTTCTTTAACTTTATCCCTATAATGATCCTCATACAATCTTCTGCCCATGGCTAAACGAAAACTCTACGTACCAGGGTTGAAGGGCTATTTCCGAATCAGCCGTACCAAGATAGATCTATTTATGACCTGTCCGCACTGCTTTTATTTGGAGGTTCGCCTCGGAATAAAACGCCCTCCTGGCTTTCCTTTTAGTCTCAATAGTGCCGTTGATACACTGCTGAAGGCGGAGTTTGACCAATATCGAAAAGTACAACTACCCCACCCCTACATAAAAAAATCTGGGTTAAACGCTGTTCCGTATAGCCATCCGCAACTCGGTATTTGGCGCAATAATTTCGAGGGCGTCTCTTTTGTGCATGAAGAAACTGGATTTGAGGCTTTTGGCGCAGTAGATGACCTCTGGATTGACTTGTCAACTCAAGAAATAATCGTGGTTGATTACAAATCTACCTCTAAATCGGATGCTGTTTCTCTGGATGCAGACTGGCAAATTGGATACAAGCGACAAATGGAATTCTACCAATGGCTTTTAAGGAAAAATGGACTAAACGTGGCGAACCAGGGCTGGTTTGTTTACTGCAACGGAGTCAAAGACAAGTCAGCATTCAATGAGCGTCTAGATTTTACAGTTTCTATACTACCTTATGTGGGTAACGACAGCTGGGTTGAACCGATGCTAGTCGAAGTCAAAAAATGCTTGGATTCAGAATTAATACCTCTTGCTGCTGAGGATTGCGACTACTGCAAATACGCTTTGCAATACGCAACAGCTAACGATCGCATTCTGTTTCAGGAAAAAACGGAAAATTTCGTATTGAAATAAGGTAAGAAAAAACTTGAGCCTAGTTAAGTCATTAATGCCACTTTTGACTATTAATAGTAGTTAAATTCAAGAGGAATCGGTTTTTTTACTTAGATGCGCCGAAGATTTTACGATATTTATCAGTCATCCTTTACTATCGGCTCAGGTATCAGACTTTCAGTACCCTGTGTAGTCAGGTCGCGAAGCGTTATATCACCAACGGACGATTCCACTGCTTGTTGCATGCTGTCTAACACTTCTTCAACCGGTTGTGGAGCTGGTAATCTATCTGGGGATAGAAAACGTTCCTCTCCAGCAATTCGCACGGTATTGAGTACCTGTGTCACCGAGATTAAAGAGGGATCGCGTGCCGGTAGATAAGTCGGCGGATCATCGCCGTTCTGTACAATAAGCTCCTGGCGTTCGAGTGCATCTAGCACTGTCTGCAGTAAGTGCATTGGCACACCAAGTGAGCGTTTAAACTCCAATAACGAAGGCATGCGCTCACCATCAAGAAACTTACCCGCTACTAAATACATAATTGAAAGTGCAAAGCGTTCGCGCATTCGATTACTTAGTCGATCGCTTAACCGCGGTCCACTGTCCCTAAAATACAGGTATTCCGGATTCTGAGCATAGAATGCAACACTCGCACCAAACAGTAGGATCAGCCAGCATAAGTAGAGCCAAATCATAAAAAGAATCAAAATCGCAAAACTAGAGTAGACCGCAGCGTAATTATTTGCAGACGCCACAAAGATTGCAAATATCCATCCCGCGGTTTGCCAAGCAATCCCACTGACCGCGCCGCCAACTAGCGCAGGCCTGAACCGTACCCGTGTGTTAGGAATGAACATGTAAACAAAGGTGAAAAACGAGATTACGAGTAGGTAGGGCATAAGCCGGCTAAGCACCTTTACAGTCTCGTCTAACACTCCAATTGTCATCATGCCACGCATCGCCTCGTGGCTCATCACGGTCGCAGTAATGCCAATCGCCGAGAACACCAGAATTGGACCAACCATTAGCACACTAAGATAGCGGACGACCCTCTCTCCAATGCGCCTGGGACTTGGGATATGCCAAATATAATTCAGCGAATGTTCAATCTTTTGCATCAACGAAATCGCAGTATATAGAAGCATCACCAATCCAACTGCACCGAGCACACCGACATTCATATTCTCGATGAACTGCACGATGTTGGACGCTATTTCCTGGCCCTTTTCACCAAGCGGCTCAAGAAACTTTAGTAGCATCGGCTGGATCTGGTTATGAGCACCAAATGCTTTCAGTACGGAGAAACTCAGCGCAAGCAATGGAACGATCGACAGCAATGTTGTGTATACCAGGCTCATTGCGCGAAGTGTGAGCTGACCGTAAACAAGATCTTGCACGAGAATCAGTATGGTGCGCATGATTCTTAATCCATGTGTTTTCCAGGCTGGCTGGGACCCGGCTTGTTCCTCCCAAATAATTTTTTTGAGGCGATTTAGGATACCTGGAGAGACCGATTTCACTTAGCAATCTCCAATTTCAGTTGTAACGTATTTATTTTTTCGTTTGCATCGATCACATTACACGGTTTTTCAAGCACGACAGGTCCGGCAGCAGCTATGTAGATTATAGTGTGTTGGTAGCAACCAGCTTGCCCTCTTCTGTTAGCTATGCCTATCAGAAACACATCAAGAAATATACTAAGGAACATTGCTATGTCTCTCGGAAGTTAATTAATCTTGTAAAAATACTCAGTGCAGTCAAAAGCTCACCTTATGGATTCATTCTGGCTCATTTAGTACCAGTATTAGTGACAGGAATTTCTTTCTCGCAATGTGGGCAAACTGTTGAGGTCATATAAATTAGTTTGTCGCAAAATGGGCATGCTACTCTTTTGCCCTTGCTAAGGAGAACAAGAATAACTCCAAGTGGACCGAGTATCAGGCCGAAAAAAAATGAACTAGCTCCCATTCCTTTGCGGGAGCCAAGAATTGAGGCGATAATTCCGCAAATCACCAGTACTAGAATCCATTCCACAGGCACCTCCTTTATTCTTATTCACTTACAGTATTATTTAGGATACAATATCTCTATAAAGTTTATGATAATTCTGCAAATATTTAGTAATTATCCACCTTGATTATCTGTACTCAAGTAAATCCCGTTTATAAGGTAGAGTTTAATTGTAGAACGAACATTTAATATCTACAAAAAATGGGAACTATATACTTGACACCGGAAAATATTGTGGTATAATTCTCTTATCATGAGAGGAGGATGCCATGCCTTATAAGATCAATACTGCAATCAGTGTCTACCAGTTGATGGAAATGTTTCCTGACGAGGAAACCGCACGACAGTACCTTGAGGATCGTCGCTGGAAATATGGTGTGTCTTGCCCGACATGTCAAAGCCTATCGGTCTATACAAGATCGGGAAAACGAAAAGGGATGTATGACTGTCGAGGATGCGGCAAGCATTTTAGTGTTCGGACCGGTTCCATTTTTGAAAAATCACACATTCGACTTCACAAATGGCTCTATGCCATTTACACCGTCATGACTTCTCGAAAGAGCATTAGCGCTATGCAATTAAGCAAAGAAATTGGGGTCACGTATAAGTCCGCCTGGTTTGTGTTGCATCGGATTCGAGAGGCTTGCCGTGGCGATCTTACCCGTCTCTCAGGAATCGTAGAAATCGACGAAACGTATGTGGGCGGGAAAGAACGGAACAAGCACTGGAAGAAAGGGGATAAACCGAAAGCCGGGACAGTTGGCAAACAACCCGTCCTCGGCATGAGGGAGCGTGGTGGCAAGACCGTGGCCCTGCCAGTGCCTGCGACGGATCGGCTTACGCTGTGGACGGAGATTCAAGAGGCGATAGAAATAGGCAGCACGCTCTATACGGATGACCATGCCGCCTATCGAGGCATTGAGCGTAAAGGCTATCAGCACCAAGCCGTAAACCATTCGGCGAATGAATATGTGAAGGGCATGGCGCACACAAATGGCATTGAGAGCGTTTGGGCGGTCTTAAAACGTGGACTGAACGGCACATTCCATCAAGTATCCGTCAAGCATTTATCGCGTTATATTCATGAATTTTCGTTCAGGCTCAATGAAGGACGTTGTGGCCGGGAGACCATGCACCGCATTGAAAGCGTCTGTGATGCGGCCATTGGCAAACGCTTAACGTATCAGGGGCTTGTCCAATGAGCGCCGTAGGGACCGGCCTCTTGGATTCGGCTGTGGATGTGCTTTTTGCTCACTCCCCACTCGTTCACCGCTTGATCCAGGGAGACGCCACACTCCGTGCTTCGATCACGAGAGAAAGCGTGGATTTAATTGTGACCTCTCCCCCCTATAACGTTGGCAAAGCATATTCTGGTGCCCAACAAGATGATTCATTGCCCTACGACGCCTATTTGAACTTTTCTAAACAGTGGCTGACGAATTGTTTTCATTGGACGAAATCGACCGGTCGCTTATGCGTCAATGTCTCGCTGGATAAAAACAAGAATGGCAAGCAACCGCTTTCAGCAGACATCACGCGATTAGCAATGGAGGCCGGGTGGTGCTATCATGCGACTATTCTGTGGAATGAAGGCAATATATCCCGTCACACGGCATGGGGGAGTTGGAAGTCAGCCAGCGCCCCTCATGTCATTGCCCCTGTGGAAACCATTATTGTGCTCTATAAAGATACGTGGAAACGTGAGCGCCCTGGAAACAACGATATTAGCGCCGAGGAATTTAAGGAATGGTCGTTGGGGTCATGGTCATTCAATGGAGAGAGCAGGAAACGGATTGGTCATGAGGCCCCATTTCCAAGAGAACTGCCGAAACGCTGCATCAAGATATTCTCGTTTATCGGGGACACGGTGTTTGATCCGTTTGTCGGATCGGGCACTACTATGATAGAAGCGATTCGACATGGTCGGCAAGCCATTGGTCTTGAGAAAGAGCCCAAATATTGTGAGCTGACCAGAGATCGGATTTTCAAGGAATGCAATCTCTCATTGAGGAAATCCTTACCGATAAGGCAGGGAAAATCTACTGCACCGTGTTGGAGCAGTTAATCTATCAACGGCCCTCTCAAGATTGAGTCCGGGGAGGTGACTGGTCTCACAGCCTGCCTCCTCACCAATACCGATGCCTATGACAACCTGCTTTCCACGCTGAAACAGCGAACATTTGAGTTAGCCAAACAGATTACCCCGTTACATCCGTTACATGGCAGTCCGGTAACAACTACATAAATCCCCAAAAAATCTCGTATAGAGTGTAACTAATCTGTCCAAGATACGTATTAATGCCAATAGCAGTAATATTTATTATAGTCGGAGCAGGCATACGGTTTCTTACACAAGGCTTCAAGTATCGCAGACGACTACAAATGAAGGGTATGTGTAAGACTTATGATTCTGCTACGACTATAGCTACAAGACTCAAGCACAAGTCCTTATTGCGCAACCGTCATACAACTATCGAGGATAGGCATGCACGCCACCCTGCCATTGCTACAGGCGACTAAATTTCCCAACCTACATCGCGAGCAACTTACGACTCTTCAGATTAACCTGGGCTATCGTTGTAATCTGTCCTGTGTACATTGCCATGTCAATGCTGGACCAAACCGCAAAGAAATGATGGATAGCGAAACCCTGGCACTAATTCCTCTTGTTCTTACAGCCCATAACATCAGCACACTTGACCTTACTGGTGGCGCCCCTGAACTGCACAAGGGATTCAGACAGTTGGTAAATGAAGCTAGTGCCTTAGGCGTAAAAGTCATCGATCGCTGCAACCTAACTATCCTGTTTGAACCCGGACAAGACGAGCTAGCAGAATTTCTAGCAACACAGCAGGTCGAAATTGTTGCCTCACTCCCCTGTTATTCACTAACAAACGTGGATAAGCAGCGTGGAAAGGGCGTTTTTAACAAAAGCATCTTAGCTTTGCAAAAGCTTAATACACTCGGTTATGGCAGTGAGGGTTCTGGATTGACACTCAATCTTGTTTATAACCCACAAGGCCCTTCATTACCTTCTGATCAAGCTAAACTGCAGGCCACTTATAAGAGGGAGTTGTATAAGAACTTCGGCATCTTGTTCAATGAGCTGTTCACGGTAACTAATATGCCCATACAGCGCTTTGGTTCAACACTAATTTCAAAGGGACAGTTCAGTGATTACATGCGGTTGCTAAAGGAAAATTTCGCAGCAGCCAATTTTGCGAACGTAATGTGCCGAAACTTAATCAGCGTTGATTGGCAAGGCTTTCTCTACGACTGCGATTTTAATCAGCAATTAGGATTGGAGTTAGGTCTTGCTACAGAAACAGTGCAAGGACATAAAAGAAAACCTCATTTACGCGATTTGATGAATGAAGACCCGATGGGTCTACCAATCCGGGTAGCTGATCATTGCTACGGTTGCACTGCTGGACAAGGCAGCAGCTGTGGCGGTGCATTGCATGAGTAAAACCAAAGTTGTCGCGGCGGTATTTTTGGTGCTAATTTTTTTTGCACTGGATCTAAACTCCTATCTATCTCTCCATAGTCTTAAGGTTAGCCTAGGACAATTCGAGGCGTGGCGAGCAGCCTCACCAGTTCTTGTTGGGCTTAGTTTCCTCTTGTTTTATGTGATAGTTGCTGCACTTTCCTTACCGGGTGCCGCAGTACTGACACTCGCTGCTGGTGCTTTGTTTGGCCTACTGTGGGGAACAGTAATTGTGTCGTTTGCCTCTAGCATCGGCGCCACACTTGCCTTTTTGGTCTCACGTTATCTATTTCGTGATGCCATCCAGTCCCGCTTCGGAGACCGGTTAAGTGCCATTAACAATGGTATGGCTAAAGACGGTGTATTCTATTTATTTACGCTTCGTCTTGTACCGCTATTTCCTTTTTTTATTGTTAATCTCTTGATGGGGCTGACACCGATTCGTACGTCTAGTTATTATTGGGTAAGCCAGGTGGGTATGCTTGCCGGCACACTCGTTTATGTTAATGCTGGCACTCAACTCGCGAAGATATCAGGGCTTTCCAGCATCGTCTCGCCTGGGTTGCTAATCTCGTTCACTTTGTTAGGAGTGTTCCCGTTACTTGCCAAATGGTTTCTGCATTTCCTGCAACGTCGTCGCGTCTATGCTAAATGGAAACGCCCGCAGAAGTTTGACCGTAACCTGATAGTAATCGGTGCCGGAGCAGCCGGTTTAGTTACCGCATATATCGGTGCCGCCGTTAAGGCTAAGGTGACGTTGATCGAAGCGCACAAGATGGGCGGCGATTGCCTCAACTACGGCTGTGTACCAAGCAAGGCGTTGATCAAGTCGGCCCGCCTCACCCACCAGATGAGTCATGGCGGTAACTACGGCCTTAAAGCCATAGTGCCTGAATTTAGTTTTAGCAAGGTGATGGCACGGGTACATGAAGTTATCCGTACCGTAGCACCTCACGACAGCATTGAACGCTATACTAAATTAGGCGTAGAAGTACTTGAGGGTTACGCCTGTATCAAAGATCCTTGGACTGTAGAAATAAAGCTCCATAACGGCGACATACAGCGCCTGACCACCCGAAACATTGTAATAGCCACAGGGTCTCAACCAATCGTACCACCTTTGCCCGGTTTAGATGATGTCGGCTACGTTACCAGTGACACACTGTGGGACGAATTCGCTAAAAAGGATGCGCCACCATCTCGATTGATCGTACTTGGTGGTGGGCCGATTGGCTGCGAACTAGCTCAAAGTTTTGCCCGCTTGGGTTCCAAAGTCACTCAAATCGAAATGGCATCACGGATTATGATCCGCGAAGATGAGGAGATATCAGAAGTGGTACGAATCTCACTTGAGCGAGACGGTGTGGAAATGCTCATAGGCTATAAAGCCCTTCGCTGTGAATGTGAAGATGAAAATAAATTTATTGTCGTAGAACATGATGGTGTAGAGCGACGAATTGAATTGGACACATTATTATGTGCTGTGGGCCGTTTAGCACGGCTAACAGGTTACGGCCTGGAAGAACTGGGCATTGAAACGAAAAACACAATAGCAACCAATGAATATCTAGAAACACTGTATCCCAATATTTTCGCTGCCGGTGACGTAGCTGGCCCCTATCAGTTCACCCATACCGCCTCACATCAAGCATGGTATGCGGCAGTTAACGCACTCTTTGGAGACCTTAAGAAGTTCAAAGCCGATTATTCGGTTATTCCCTGGGCCACATTTATTGAACCTGAGGTCGCCCGTGTAGGACTCAATGAACAAGAGGCTAGAGATAAGGATGTGCCATATGAGGTTACAAGATATGAATTTGATGACCTTGATCGCGCTATTACAGATAGCACGACGCAAGGCTTCGTCAAGGTACTAACGGTACCGGGCAAGGATCGGATTCTGGGGGCAACCATCGTGGGTGAGCATGCAGGGGATTTGCTAGCCGAATTTGTATTGGCAATGAAGCATGGATTAGGGCTTTCAAAGATTCTCGGCACAATCCACACATACCCAACTTTAGCAGAAGCAAATAAATACGTCGCCGGTAAATGGAAAAAAGCTCATACACCGCAACGTGTGTTGACGTGGTTATTTCGTTATCACGCTTGGAAACGATAACGGACTACATGGTTCGAGTCATCATGAAGCTATCCATAATCATACCAATACTAAACGAAGCACGCAGGATCCCTCAGTTGCTTGAAAGGCTGACACCACTGGTTCGAAACAACTGCGAAATTATTCTGGTCGATGGCGGTAGTGAGGATGGTTCGGCTGATATTGTGAAGAGTGCCGGCTACACGGTAGAACGGGCAGCCCGTGGCCGCGCTGGTCAAATGAATGCTGGTGCGGCGCGTGCTACCGGAACGGTATTATTGTTCCTACATGCTGATACACAACTGCCGGATAAGGCTGATTTGTTAGTCAAACAAGCACTTTCAAATAACTCATCATTCTGCTGGGGTCGTTTTGATGTTTGCATAGCCGGACGTCCAGTAATGCTTCGTGTAATCGGTTATATGATGAACTTACGCTCACGTCTAACGAGCATTGCCACTGGTGATCAAGCTATATTTGTAACACAAACAGCTTTTACGACGGCGGGTTGTTTTCCAGATCAACCATTGATGGAAGACGTCGAGCTGTCAAAACACCTGCGTACAATCTCGCGTCCCGCCTGTATCGCCTTCTGTGTTGTTACTTCAGGCCGACGTTGGGAGATACATGGCGTTTGGCGCACAATTTTTCTTATGTGGCGGCTGCGTTGGAATTACTGGCGGGGGATCCCGGCAAGCCAACTGGCAAAGACGTACCAATGAAACTTATTCGTATAGTGATTTTTGCCAAAGCAGCACAACCAGGATTTGCTAAAACACGTCTGATTCCTTCACTTGGGGAAAAGGGTGCGGCTGATCTTGCACAACGCATGTTAACGCACACACTGAGCGAAGCCCTAGCTGCCAAAATAGGTCCAGTTGAACTATGTGTAACCCCATCTTCAACAGACGCAATATGGCAAACACTTGTTATACCGCATGAAGTGCAATACTCAGATCAGGGTGAGGGAGATTTAGGAGAAAGACTGACACGTGTAACGCGACGCATTATTGCTGATGGGGAATCAGTCTTACTTATTGGAACCGATTGCCTTGAACTCACCTCATTTCACCTGCTACAAGCCGCTAATGCGCTACGTCACTTTGACTCAACACTCATTCCTGTTACCGATGGCGGTTATGCGTTACTCGGCTTGAATTTTTTTCATTCCTCTTTGTTTGAATCTATCAAATGGAGTACCAACGCTGTTTTCATTGAAACAATGCATCGCTTAGAACAATTAGGCTGCTCTGCACAAAGTTTTCCCTGTTTGCACGATATTGATGAGCCCGCTGATCTAAGGTGGCTACCCAGAGTCTGGGAGGAAAAAAAACATGCATAATAAATGGGTAGCGGCAGTGTTGAGCCTACTGTGTACGAGTGTCCTAGCACAAGATACAGTAAACTACGTAGGCCACTTCGTTGCAGTTAGTACAACACCTCCCCTCCCTTGGCAGGTGATTCGATTCGACAAACGAATCCCTCCCACGCAGTATAAAATAATTTCATGGGACGGCGTAATTGCCGTAGAGGCAGAGGCTAGCGCCAGTATGGCACTACTAGCACGACCGCTTTCGGTTAATCTAACGCGTACCCCTATTTTGTGCTGGCAATGGCGAGTCGATACAACGCTCAAAACTGCGGATATGGCGACTAAGTCAGGCGATGACTATGCAGCACGTGTCTACCTTGCTTTTATCTTGCCCTCAGAAACAATCGACTTCTTCACTAAGTTTAAACTCAAGCTAGCACGTAGCCTTTATGGAAACCATGTTCCGGATGCAGCTCTCAATTATGTCTGGGACAACCGCTATCCTGTCGGCACTCAGCGCTCTAACGCCTACACCGAGCGCACACAGATGATAGTGTTACGTTCTGGACCTAAACTTGACGGAGTATGGGTGACAGAACGACGAAATATACTGACCGATGCCATGCTAGCGTTCGGTACTGATCGTGTCAGCCCAACTCTACTAGCTGTAGCGGCCGATACTGATAACACCGGTGAGCGTGCCCATTCTGGTTTCGCTGATTTGCACTTTGTACCAAGCGATACAAAGTGTGATTTTTCCATGATCAAACAATGAGACAAATTGATGAAATTATTCTAAATTTTGATGAGGTGTATTTGTTATCTTAAGCTTACACAAAGTTACGACACCATTTTGCAAAAAATTAGGAGATCAACCATGCATGACATTGTTCAAGATTATTACGGCCGCCAATTGCAGCATACTGATGACCTAAAAACTAACGCCTGCTGCGACACCAACCAAGTTCCGGCATGGTTAAAACCGCTTCTCTCGCGAATCCACCCAGAGGTGCTCTCGCGCTACTACGGTTGTGGGCTGGTCTGT
Source organism: Nitrosomonadaceae bacterium (assembly GCA_965248035.1). GTDB lineage: Bacteria > Pseudomonadota > Gammaproteobacteria > Burkholderiales > Nitrosomonadaceae > BJGV01. The sequence continues at coordinate 105,390 of OZ252054.1, read as the reverse complement.
CCTCCCCTGCTTGAAGGCTGCCGAGTTTTGGATCTCGGTTGTGGCTCAGGACGCGATGTTTACTTGTTGTCCCAACTTGTAGGGCCAACGGGCGAAGTGGTGGGTGTTGATATGACCAATGAGCAACTCACTATTGCCAAAAAACATCAGGAACTCCATTCGAATACTTTTGGTTATTCCAATGTACGTTTCCTCCAAGGCTATATCGAACATCTTGATGAAATGGGTCTAGAAGCAGGTAGCTTTGATGTGATCGTATCCAATTGCGTAATCAACCTTTCACCCGATAAAGATGCAGTGCTAAGAGGTATACACCATCTGCTTAAAGATGGTGGCGAATTCTATTTCTCGGATGTTTACGCGGATCGACGCGTGCCGAATACTGTGCGTAACGACCCAGTGCTCTATGGAGAATGCCTTGGTGGCGCACTATACTGGAACGATTTCTTGCGCCTTGCGCATCGACAAGGTTTTACAGACCCGCGGTTGGTCACTGACCAACCGTTAACCATCACGAACTCCGAACTGGTATCACGTATAGGTAGTCTCCATTTTTTCTCTGCCACTTACCGGTTATTCAAACTTGATGGATTAGAAACCTCATGTGAGGATCATGGCCAGGCAGTAATTTATTGTGGCAACATTCCTGAGCATGCTGACCAATTTGTACTCGATAAACACCACAATATCGAGACCGGCAGAAAATTTTCAGTGTGTGGTAACACTTGGCGTATGCTACATGATACGCGCTTCGCGATGCATTTCCATTTCATTGGTGATTTCACTTATCACTTTGGTATTTTTTCAGGTTGCGGAAATGACTTTCCGTTTGACACAATTCTAAATACGAAAGTAACTTCGACATGTTGCTGACCTCTTATCAAACTGACCCAGCTAAATAGAGAGGAATGAAATAATGGAATGGTTATTGATCGCAGCTGCATTATTTATAGCTTTTAGCAATGGTGCAAACGATAACTTCAAAGGCTTTGCCACCGTATGGGGGACTAATACACTAAGCTATCGTCAGGCACTTATTCTAGCCACCATTGCAACCGTTGCGGGTAGTTTTGCTTCACTAATACTAGCTGACGAGCTCGTGCAACAATTTTCAGGGAAGGGCTTGGTACCGGATGTGGTCGCCAATGCACCACTATTTATCTTGAGTGTTGCAACTGGTGCTGCCTTTACAGTTTTTCTAGCCACAAAATTAGGTTTCCCAGTCTCTACCACTCACGCTCTCATTGGCGGACTCGTTGGAGCTGGGTTAGCCCAAAGTGAAAGTGCGGTACATTTTGACAAGCTGGCAAGCACGTTTATGTTGCCCCTTTTAGTTAGCCCGATAATCGCGGTCGTAGTCGGAATGTTTACCTACAGAGTGTTTCGTATGAATCCGATTAAGGTCGAGAAAGATTGTGCCTGCCTTGTAGCACCAGCACAAACACTGATAGCAAGAATGGATGGCACTCTAGTTAGCCAGTTCTCGGCGCCAAGTATTATTTTAGCTAGCAATGCTACGTGTGAACCTCTAAAAACACCAGTCAGAGTCTTCATATCACGTAGTATGGACCGTCTGCATATTTTATCAGCGATGGCGATTTGTTTTGCACGTGGGGTGAACGATACGCCAAAATTGACGGCGCTACTCCTTGCCGCACACTTAGTACAACCCTCTGCCTCCATAGCCATGATCGGCCTCGCAATGGCCACAGGAGGAATATTATTTGCAAAACAGGTTGCAAAAACAATGAGCCAACGTATAACAAGAATGGGTCATGCACAGGGACTCGCTGCTAATTTAATTACGGCTTCCTTAGTACTAGTTGCCAGTAAGTTTGGCTTACCGGTTTCAACAACCCATATCTCTGTTGGCTCTATTGCTGGTGTAGGTGCCAGCGCAAAAACTCTTAATTGGCAGACATTACGTAATATCTTGTTGTCCTGGGTAGTAACATTGCCACTTGCTGCTGGAGTTGCATGGCTCTTGACCTCAGTCAGATAAGAAAAACAAATTCAAGATTGAAGCAAACAACAATTGAAAAGATCAGCAACATAAAACTGTAAGTCAATTGCAAAATATAAAATCTATTTTAGCTGTGCTTGTAGCGCACAATTAAACCAATTACATTGTAGGATCAGCGGGTAATATTAATTACAAACATTAGTTATGTCAGGGTGTAATAAAATAGTTTTACTAAACACATTGAAACAATAATCTGGGAATCATTTATGGAAATAACACTGAACCATACCATTGTTCCTTCATATGACAAGGTTGAATCTGCCAAGTTTTATACTAGGATTTTTGGATTCGAGCATGTTGGCGAGTTTGCCCGTTTTATTGTGGTAAGAGTGAACAAAACTTTATGTTTAGATTTTGCCAATAGTGAGAAATTTGAACCTCATCATTATGCATTTAAAGTTTCTGAACAAATATTTGACGAAATATATGGGCGCTTAGGAGTTGAAAGCATTAAGCATGGTAGCGGGCCATATGATTCAGAAAATATGAAAATAAACTATGATAATGACGGACGTGGAGTCTATTTTCGTGATACAAATGGTCATCTTTTAGAAATATTAACCACTGACTATAAAATAGAATTATAAGTAAATCAGTATTTGCCGCCGATCATCTTGGTAGGCATTCAAGCATCATCGCTAGAGTAAACTGCATGAAAAACAAATTAAACGATTTATTAACACGTTTTCTTATTCGTAGTTTTAGAATTGCGATTGGCATAGTTATTCTCATTTTAGTATTTTATTGTGCCACGAATGCTCGGGAGATAGCCACATCGTCAATAACATTCGATTCCTTATCAACAACAGAAATTCTGTCTTTCATATTTTTTAGCGTTCTAGCCTATTTGTTTATTATATTGATATGGCCCATTGCATTTGGCAAGGATCCGATCGATTTGGCAAAAGCTCAATCGAGGGGAAAGGAGATAAAAAAACGAGCTCTTGGATTTATTAAAAGATGGATACGAGGTTAAAAGCACAACGAAGATTCTGTGATGGCCAAAATTTACACAACCACCCAAAGATAAAAAAGCAGTATCTAAAGCTGGTTGAGCTATTGATGATCTTTTTTAAAAAGACTAGAAATGAACGTAAATCGTAAACCTTTAAAAATTTAACTAATGGGATAATATCTATAGAGCTATTCCATAAAACGGTTGCCCAACATTACTTTGCTAAACGAGTAGCCACCGGGCCAAACAGAAACCTTTTTGATTCTTCGGTCACTGTAGGAGTGGTGTTGATCGCTGCGCCTTTTTCATACGTTCGGATGATCGCTGGACGCGCTTCAAGTTGATCAAGCCAACGTTTCAAGTAGGGAAAATCATCAAGCTGTAGCTCTAAAAAGGAATGTTTTAAAATCCATGGGTAACAGGCCATATCAGCAATAGAGTACTTTCCAGAGATGTACTGGCAATGGGCCAGTTTGTCGTTGAGAACCTTAAATAATGGGATTTATGTAGTTGTTACCGGACTGCCATGTAACGGGGTAATCTGTTTGGCTAACTCAAATGTTCGCTGTTTCAGCGTGGAAAGCAGGTTGTCATAGGCATCGGTATTGGCGAGGAGGCAGGCTGTGAGACCAGTCACCTCCCCGGACTCAATCTTGAGAGGGCCGTTGATAGATTAACTGCTCCAACACGGCGCAGTAGATTTTCCCTGCCTTATCGGTAAGGATTTCCTCAATGAGAGATTGCATTCCTTGAAAATCCGATCTCTGGTCAGCTCACAATATTTGGGCTCTTTCTCAAGACCAATGGCTTGCCGACCATGTCGGATCGCTTCTATCATAGTAGTGCCCGATCCGACAAACGGATCAAACACCGTGTCCCCGATAAACGAGAATATCTTGATGCAGCGTTTCGGCAGTTCTCTTGGAAATGGGGTCTCATGACCAATCCGTTTCCTGCTCTCTCCATTGAATGACCATGACCCCAACGACCATTCCTTAAATTCCTCGGCGCTAATATCGTTGTTTCCAGGGCGCTCACGTTTCCACGTATCTTTATAGAGCACAATAATGGTTTCCACAGGGGCAATGACATGAGGGGCGCTGGCTGACTTCCAACTCCCCCATGCCGTGCGACGGGAGATATTGCCTTCATTCCACAGAATAGTCGCATGATAGCACCACCCGGCCTCCATTGCTAATCGCGTGATGTCTGCTGAAAGCGGTTGCTTGCCATTCTTGTTTTTATCCAGCGAGACATTGACGCATAAGCGACCGGTCGATTTCGTCCAATGAAAACAATTCGTCAGCCACTGTTTAGAAAAGTTCAAATAGGCGTCGTAGGGCAATGAATCATCTTGTTGGGCACCAGAATATGCTTTGCCAACGTTATAGGGGGGAGAGGTCACAATTAAATCCACGCTTTCTCTCGTGATCGAAGCACGGAGTGTGGCGTCTCCCTGGATCAAGCGGTGAACGAGTGGGGAGTGAGCAAAAAGCACATCCACAGCCGAATCCAAGAGGCCGGTCCCTACGGCGCTCATTGGACAAGCCCCTGATACGTTAAGCGTTTGCCAATGGCCGCATCACAGACGCTTTCAATGCGGTGCATGGTCTCCCGGCCACAACGTCCTTCATTGAGCCTGAACGAAAATTCATGAATATAACGCGATAAATGCTTGACGGATACTTGATGGAATGTGCCGTTCAGTCCACGTTTTAAGACCGCCCAAACGCTCTCAATGCCATTTGTGTGCGCCATGCCCTTCACATATTCATTCGCCGAATGGTTTACGGCTTGGTGCTGATAGCCTTTACGCTCAATGCCTCGATAGGCGGCATGGTCATCCGTATAGAGCGTGCTGCCTATTTCTATCGCCTCTTGAATCTCCGTCCACAGCGTAAGCCGATCCGTCGCAGGCACTGGCAGGGCCACGGTCTTGCCACCACGCTCCCTCATGCCGAGGACGGGTTGTTTGCCAACTGTCCCGGCTTTCGGTTTATCCCCTTTCTTCCAGTGCTTGTTCCGTTCTTTCCCGCCCACATACGTTTCGTCGATTTCTACGATTCCTGAGAGACGGGTAAGATCGCCACGGCAAGCCTCTCGAATCCGATGCAACACAAACCAGGCGGACTTATACGTGACCCCAATTTCTTTGCTTAATTGCATAGCGCTAATGCTCTTTCGAGAAGTCATGACGGTGTAAATGGCATAGAGCCATTTGTGAAGTCGAATGTGTGATTTTTCAAAAATGGAACCGGTCCGAACACTAAAATGCTTGCCGCATCCTCGACAGTCATACATCCCTTTTCGTTTTCCCGATCTTGTATAGACCGATAGGCTTTGACATGTCGGGCAAGACACACCATATTTCCAGCGACGATCCTCAAGGTACTGTCGTGCGGTTTCCTTGTCAGGAAACATTTCCATCAACTGGTAGACACTGATTGCAGTATTGATCTTATAAGGCATGGCATCCTCCTCTCATGATAAGAGAATTATACCACAATATTTTCCGGTGTAAAGTATATAGTTCCCTAAATAATCGCCTAGTTTCATTTATATAACGCTCAATAGCATAAGGGACTTTCTCCGATGCATACTGATTAAAGTACTGGTTTTGTCCGAGCATAGGCCCAAGACCACCTATCTGCCAAAATAACCACTTCAAGACCTCCGTACGTGCAGCAAGATCCGTGGGGATGAACTGAGCAGTCTTTTCTGCAAGATATAAAAGAATCGCCCCTGATTCAAAGATCGCAATTGATCCGCTGGCGATTGTCGGTTCATGATCAACAACCGCTGGTATCTTGTTATTCGGTGAGATCTGCAAGAATTTCGGGTCAAACTGCTCGCCTTTACTAATATTGATAGGAATTATGCGGTATAGGATACCAGTTTCTTCCAGAAACACTAGCACTTTGTAACCATTTGGAGTTGTCCAAAAATAACAGTCAATCATTATTGATTTCTCGTTTCTAGGTACTTTTTTTATTTTTTCTGTACACAAGCGTAAAACTGTATCATGGTCTGATCACCGTCCTCAGTTCTTGATATATACCTCAACTATAAGAACATAAGTATTCTGCAATACACTGTTTCTATATTATTATCTCATATAGCTATTGACTGTTGCTGTCGACTTTTTGTTATTAAATCATACGCAACTTGGACTTCCTTTGCTTGCTCCGTAGCTACAGCAATCATATCTTCTGGAAGACCTTGGCCCATTAATTTATCTGGGTGATATTGGCTCATTAACTTGCGATAAGCATGCTTAACCTCTTGGTCGCTACTATCCTTACTAACACCTATCGCTTTGTATGCATCCTCCAAAGCTGTGGCAGAGGCAGCTTGACCACCCGCAAAGTGCGACTGATTTAAAACCATATCAAGTATATGCCTGAATGCAGTTTCGTCATAACCAAGATGACGAGCAATATCGATCAGCAGGCGTTCTTCAGACGAGTCTATGCGTCCATCAGATAAGGCCATCACAATGAGATAGACCAACAACATTTGTCTTAAGCTATGCGTATGGCCACAAACAGCCATAAACTCCCTTAAACTCGGTTCAAAATCAAAGCTAGGGTCAGCTCCTTGTTTAAAAAGAGCGATTGCATTCTGTCTATGCTCAGCAGGCATACCTAGTTTTTGAATAAACTGTTCAACATGTGCAATTTCATGTTTCGATATTTGGCCATCTGCTTTAGCTAGTTTTCCTTTTAAAATAAAAACAGTTTCGAGAAAAACTTTCTGGCGATGACCGCTGCTGAGTGGGTTGATACCGCCAATACCGTAAGCTCTTGAACGGTCGACAATACCCCCTAAGAAGTAACCAATAAATGCTCCAAAAATTCCGAAGAAGTAATACCCCATTAAGGCACAAACAAGTTTAAACACGGCAGCTCCTCAGATTTCATGTGAAGTAAAATATTATAAACGTATGAGACGCAAACCATATGGCAAACTTGGCCTTGAATAGGCTCAGGTTTATAAAGTACAACTAGATTACTGCTCTTGAAAGAGCCGAATTGAGGTGTTAAATTGATATTTTTACTTTACTAACGATCTCTTAAAAGTCATTATGTATTATGGGTTGGTAACCATAACCGCACTTCTTAGGAAGCACAAATTTCTTTTACCCGTATTATTATACGAATACTGAAGGAATAATCTGTCGAGTCATTTATGGATTTTCTCAAGAATGCTAGTATAAAAACGCGGCTCTGGGTAATCATGAGCACCATGGCATTGATGATACTGTTTGGTGGTGGCGTCGGTCTGAACGGCATCGCAATGACGGATGATGCACTGGAGAGAACCTATAAAGATAGTCTCGAGCCTACTATCATGATTAGCCGCATCATGCTGCTAATGGATGAAAACCGTGTCCATGTCATGCTTGGGTTGCAACAAGATCCGAAGAGTCCTCATTCCAAGATACAAAACAGCGAGCATTCTGTACATATCAACTCGATAATCAAGAACCGAGATGAGATCACCGCTATTATCAAGAAATATAAAAAGCACAAACTGACCAGTGAAGAACAAGACCTCGCGAACTTATATACAATAGCACGCACGCAGTATGTTAACGGTGGGTTAATGCCTGCTGTTGCAGCTCTGCAAGCAACAGACTATCAAAAAACCAACGAAATCCTTCTGAACAAAATTAATCCATATTACAAAGCTGCCAATCTTCGAGCGAATTCTTTATTACAAAAGATCCGCGAAACTGCTAAAAACAACTACGAGGATGCCTCAGAACGTTTCATTCTAATTCGTAATGTCCTAATTTACGGCACATTGCTGGGTATATTGTTTGTTTCCATCTCGGCGACGCTATTGATCCGCTCGATTGTTCGCCCACTTAATAAAGCAGCCATCCACTTCAAGCGTATTGCTGAAGGCAATCTGGACGAAAATATCTCAATTTCTAGCCAGGACGAAATTGGCCAAGTGCTGAGTGGGCTAGCAGCAATGCAAGGAAAACTGAAAATTATGATCGGTGAACTTGATCGTCTAGCTAGTACTGACAAACTCACTGGTGCATGGAACCGAAGACGATTTGAGGAAACCGTCGAAACCGAGATGGATCGCCTGAGACGATATGGTCAGCGGCTGAGCCTCATGATTTTAGATGTAGATCATTTCAAGAAAATAAATGATCTTTATGGCCATGCAGTTGGTGATCAGGTGCTTGTTGATTTGTCGAACACAATCCACTCATCTCTTCGTTCTTCGGATTCCCTTACGCGGTGGGGAGGAGAAGAATTCGTGATACTGTGCCCCAACACAACAGTTTCAATCGTATCAAAGCTTGCGGAAAGGCTTCGTAAAAAAATTGCTACAGTAAACTTTCAGGAGGTGGGAAGTATTACACTAAGTTTTGGTGTGGCTGAATGTGGGCCTAGTGAAACTTGGGAACAGTGGCTTCATCGGGCCGATGAAGCGCTTTATTTGGCTAAATCAGGTGGCCGAGACCAGATTAAAGCTGTCAAAAGACCCCCTGACCTCATCGAGAAAGCAACTACCAAATAACACGCAAGATTAATGGATTGTCCAATTAGTGTTGCGTCACCAAATACTCAAATGCACTCAATGCGGCATTAGCGCCTGCACCTGCGGCAATCACGATCTGCTTATCATGTATATCCGTCACATCTCCGGCGGCAAATACACCACTGATGCCAGTCTGTCCGTGGCTACCGATCTTAATTTCACCACGCCCGTTGGTATCCAGTAAATCAAGGACAAAATCCGTATTAGGAAAAAGTCCAATTTCGATGAACACACCCTGAACATCAAGCATACGGACCTTACTTGTCTGAAGATCCCTTATCTCGAGTCCCTCCACCTGCTGTGAGCCATGAATCTTGACAGGGTCATAGAGTGTCAACGACTCAACTTTCGCGGCACTGCGCACTTTGTCTTGCAGAATAGGATCGCCATTCCATTGCGTACGCGAAATCAGAAAAACATTACGTGCCACCCCGTTCATTTCTATTGCAGCTTCCAAACCTGAGTTGCCGCCTCCAATGATCGCAATATCCATACCTTTGAATAGTGGACCATCGCATGTCGAACAGTAAACTACACCCCTACCCGATAGTTCCTTTTCACCTGGAATATTGAGTTTGCGCTTGAACGCACCGGTTGCAATAATGACCGATCGGGCATAAATTTGACGATTGGAAGCGGTGTCTAGAATCTTGCAGCAATCTTCAAAACGCATCCCAGTTACTTTTTCGCCAACCAATTTGTCGATACCGTACTTATCCATGTGTTCTTCAAACTGTTGCACTAGGTTAGGTCCTGTGATCATCTGGAAACCCGGATAATTGCTAACCTCGTATGTAGTCCTTAATTGTCCACCAATATCGGATGCAATTATCAGTGTTGAAAGGTTTTTTCGTATTGCATAGATTGCAGCCGACATCCCAGCCGTACCAGCTCCAACTATAACTACATCATAGACCTTGTTCAAATCGATCGATGACTTGATATTCAAAAGCCGATCAAGCTCACCTGTCGCATTCAATTGCGACAGATCATCATAGCCACCCACTGACCGTTCACCTATAAAAATCTGGGGCACGGTCCGGCGCTGGGACCGCTTGATCATTTCCTGCTCAGCCTCAGCGTTTGAGGTCACACCAACTTCCTCGAAATCAAGTTGTTTGCTACGCAACAGCGCCTTGGCCTTGGTGCAATAGGGACACCATTCTTTTGTATAAACTTTTAAAATAGCTTTATCCATTGCATGCCTCCATGTTTGCGATTATCACTTTTGCTTCAGTGTTGGATATGCCTCCACGTACACCCAATCCTTATCTTTCGCTGGTATGTGACAACCCTGACAGTCGAGCTTGTAGTCAGTAGAAATATTCTTATTTTTATTATCTGGCTTGTAAAGCGCCCAACCCCATCCGTCACCCCACAGTGGATTACCAGAAAAGCGTCCTTTTGCATCTTTAATCATCACGAACCATTGTTTGATGCTGTTGGTTGCATAGCTTACGCCTTGGCCCGTGGTGTAGTTGTTCGCTTTGGACGCACGTAGTTCCTTGACGATTGTTGCCCCATCAGGGAATTTGCCGGTCTTCCGATAAGCTTCAACGGTTTTTTTCTCTGTATATACGTCATGGAAACCACTTGCATCACCTTTAGGCACAAACCAGGATCCTAAGTGCACCATGGAGGTACGAAAACCGTCCGGGAAATTGATATTCCCTTTTATATCAACGTAAGGTGAAAATTCTTCAGCCGCCATAGCCGGATATAACACCAGGCTGATAATCGTAGAAAAAATCACACCAATACTAACTTTATATAGGGGATTCATGATCAGTTTTCCAACTTAGACCGCTTACCGCCCACCCCTTTATCACCCGCCGCTTTGCCTGCGCGCAACACTGGGTAATACTGAGTAAATACCCAATCTTCGGCTGCGGAAGCTTGATGACATCCATTGCACGATGCTGTTGGAAACTTGGCAGTTGAGGTCTTCAACGTCTTATGGTCCTTTGTCGAAAAACTGTAATATGCCCAGTTACCTGGCTCGTCGGGATAACGTTTCTTACTCTTGATCGTAGCCTCTAGGCCTAAAAAGTTACCCATAAAGTATCCTTTGCCGCTGGCTGCAGACTTTGATCCAACACTAATAAGCTCCTTAATTAGAATGCTGCCTTCACGAAAGCTACCCGTCTTTTTCCAATGCGCCCAACTCTTTGGATCAATATAGACGTTGTGAAATTCGGGAAATGCTGCTTTCCCATCGTTCATATCATTGGGGGTGACTGGAGTGCCTACGTAGATCCACTCGCGGTACCCAGTCGGGCGTTGCAGTTGGCCATTCTTAATGGTAAAAAACTCCTCCGCATAGACGGCACTAACAGGCATTATCTGTAGAATTGACCCTAATAGAAGTACATAAATAGCTGATAATAAACATTTCCGTAAGTTCATGATAATCTCCCTAACCAGTTTAGTCTTAAATTTCCCGTCGAATCGCGATTCGTAGAGTAGTTACCTGCCGAGGAACTATTAAGTAAATCCCCTTGAATCAACCTCATTTGTCCTCGTTGGTATTTTTTATGACGCTGCAGAGCTCGCATATCTTACCTACTTTAGAAAAAGTAACAATTATTATTAGGAAAAGCTGAAAAGGTAGAATTGTCTGTAAAATGAAGGGCAGGTTATCTTAAGTTTCGACTTTATGTTAGGTCTTCAGACAGGAAACCCTGCAAAACGACGGCTTGATTATGTGAGTGATCTTGAGCCGCAAAAAGAAGTGTAATCGTTCCACCTGCTGCCTGATCAAGTATTCTCCGAGCAACATCGTGCTTGAAGGCGAGCTCCTTGAGATAGCGTAAACGGAACTCACTGAATTTTAGTGCCTCATGATTGAACCATTTTCGAAGAGGGGTCGTTGGCGCTAGCTCCTTCGCCCAGAAATCAATACGAGCATTGGCTTTTTTCAACCCACGCGGCCACAGACGATCCACCAAAACTCGCAGACCATCATCGTTTTTAGGCGGGTCATAAACGCGCTTAATTTGGATCTTTATCGTCTTAGCCATCCATTTTTCGTAATGCACTCTGCAGAAATATGTACTCCTCGTGACACTCTGCGCAGACTGATAGGTGGTGTTCGACAGCTTTCAGTGCTTCCGGAACTGATTTACCCTTCAACTCTTGTTCTGCAAATTCAGCAACCGACGAGAGACACTGCTCACAATTGATCTCTTCGTCCTTCGTAAGACTAATCAGCCGGATCAATCCATCAATCTCTTTCTTTGAAAGTGACATGGTTTATTCCTCAATTAGCAAAAATTGCTTGGATATCAGTAATTTCATAACCGACAGCTTCAAACCCTTGTTTGAGTCGCTTACGTGCATCGTGCGTTAACTTGTAAACAGCGTTACGATTGCTACCGATATGTCTAGCAATTTCATCTTGCGGCATCTCCTTTAACTCAGCAAGAAGTGCCACCCGCTGCTTCTCTGTCAAGTCGTTCTGAATCAAGCCATGCATCATTTCGATGACCGCCTTTCGCTCCCTTTGTATGCTCGGCTCAGAACCATCATCGATAACTCTTTCTGGAGCGAGATTCGCATCTGCGATTACTTCTTCAAGTGACACATTTTTCCATCTGTGGCGCCGAAGTTCACTCATGGCAACTCGGATAGCTATGGATGTTGCCCATGTCAGGAACCGGCTACGTCCCTCAAATTGTTTGAGTCGCTCAAGAATACGAATGATCGTATCCTGTACGGTATCTTCCAGAAACGCATCATCGATAAGCGAGTCATTCCACAATGCTCCACGCAAACTACGAATCAGCGCATCCCGTAGATCCGACAATGCCTCCTGCTGATCTGCACCTTTGCTTCTCAGATGTATCAGCCACGTTTCATTGTTTCGTTTCATGATGTCTCAGTTGTTGCCTACAAAACGATTCGATGCGCGGATGATCCAATGCAAATACTCTGCGAGTTGATATTCTCTGCCAGCCAAATGCAATCAAGCATGATTATGCTGCCATAAGGATCGATATAACGAGAAAGTCTTCCCTCGTACCAGAGAAGAAATTGGATGAACTCATAAAGATTGTTAATATAACATTCACTACAATCTCGCCGATCTTTCTATCAGCATTTCCAGCCTAATCGGTCTATATTCGCTGGGTACGTTGAAGTCTCCGGTTAACTTGCCAATGGTAAAATTTTGCAATACTAGGTCGAACAAGCGGCAAGCTGATCAGCCAAGCAAGCGGCCTTAATCTTGGCACCCTTCTCATCAGAAGTATGTAAGCATCGAGTTCAGATAGGATACATTGGTTCTCATCTTTTACATGCAACTCCGTTAATGCTTTATGCGGATCAATGCCCATTTCACGCAGCTGCTCTTCTTGTCCAGTTATATCAAACCAATCTACATTTGCAGCTTCCGTGCCCGCAAGTTTTTCATACCAGCATCTGTCCTTAACACACTCTGGACAGGCACCATCGTAATAAACAACAACCTTCTCATTCATAGCATTATCAGCCTGGCATGGGGACATACCAGTCTTGAGTCTCTATGCGTTTGACCCATGACTCAACTTTTGGATACTTACTTAATTTGATTGTAGTATCTTTCGTTAACATCACATACGGAAATACTGCTAGATCAGCAATTGTGATGCCCTCCCCCACCAGCCAGTCACACCCAGATAACTGGCTATCGATGAAGATCAAATAGGTGTGGGAAGCTTCCACTAACACCTCGTAATCATGCGGTGCCCTGAACAGCTTCACCGACCGCGCCTTACTAAGGCTATGCTGCACCTCATTGGCTGCAAAAGACAACCAGAATGCAACATGTAACTGGCTCAGCGGATCTTTCGGAACGTATGCGTCATCCGCATATTTTGCATTCAGATAGACCAGAATACCTTGTGAGTCATAAGCATATTCTGCTCCATCTTCCAACACTGGAACCTGCCCTAGTGGATGTTTAGCTAAAAAGGTAGGTGTTTTATGCTCGCCTGTGGATAGATCCACCGTCACTTCGTCATACTCTTTTCCAATCAGCGCTAGCATCAGCCGTACTTTATGAGAATTGCCAGACAAAGGATCGGTGTAAAGTTTCATCGCTTTTCTCCTTACTGCAAAATGATGTCAATACCAAAAATAGTTACAAGTAGGATGATATAGGTAACTATAAAATGCTTACTTGAACAGATATCTATGCAGGTATTTAGGCAAATAAAGATGAAAGCAGATGGGAAGAAGCATTCTTATTTATATGCTTCGCACTATTTATTATGCGCAGCTTTACATGCCAGAACATTTTCCAAAACGCTTCATCAACCAATAATCTAGTCCAAACTTTCCGCCCCCATGTGTCAGCAAAACACCCATCAGCAAAAGCCAGTAATAGTGTTCGGTAGTGTCGGGGTAAACGAAAATCTCAATCACTAACGTCATGCCCATCAAGCCAAGCACGCTCAGCGGCGTCATTAGGCCCAGGATGAGCAGCATGGGCAAAACCAGCTCGGCGGTAGTGGTTATATAGGCTGCGATCTCCGGTGAAAGAAGCGGAACCTTATATTCATCTGCAAAGAGAGCGACCGTCGTGTTCCAGCTCTTGATCTTTGTCAGCCCTGACATAAAGAAAACCTCAGCGATCCACAACCGAACCACTAGCAACGCAATGGCTTGAAACCAACTAGCGTTGCCAATAAGTTTATTTCCCATGGAGCATACGTATCTGATCAACATTGGTATCCATCCTTGTTTATAAATACACCCAAAGATACAACCTGAGCGAATTCCTGTTGAAATGCCTGGAGATCTTGTAGTCCCTCTCCTGCCTGGAACATCGCTTCGGCAAAGCTTTTGCCTTCCCGGCAGGATGCAAGCAATTTTTTCAAGGATGCCGATATTTTTTTTAGAAGAACGACATCCTCCTGATCACGCCAGATGAGAACAGTTTGTGCGTTTTCGCAGAGCATAATGGTTTCAATCTCGTTTTTTTGATGCTCCTGCCAAATCTCAAGAGAATTAAAACACAGATCAACAAAATGGACCCCAGGATGAAGCGACAATACAAAATCAGGTTGATCAGATATTAGATTTGTTAAGCTATTGAAATCTATTGCCAAAGCATTATCAGCGATCGCTGCTTGAAAGTATGCCCACTCAATAGCGGCCATATCGGAAAGATAAGGCCATGGTGCGGCGGGTTGATATGAGCTTAAAAACGCACCAAGTTCTGCTCCAAATGTATGACGATTGCCAGTAGACTGTGAATGTATCTCGATATAATGGTATCCGATAGTTCTGAAAAAGCCTTCCCCAACGATTTTCTGTAATACAGGATATGCGCCTGCCAAAATGTCTGTCAGACCAAGCAGCGTGTTGTTGTAATAAATATTAAGTCTTTCTGGTGAACTAGATTTACTTTTGTTCAGATAGACGGCGCTGGTGTGCTCGCCCGTATAAACATCGTGCATAAATGCAGCCTGAATGTTATGCAGTGCAGGCATCGAATTCCTTCTTAACGCGCTGATGTAACACATTGGCTTTGTTTGCTTCCGCGACCAAAACATCTAACGCAGGAATATCAATATCCCATTCGATTAGGGTCTCTACGTCCCGGAAGCGACGTAGTGCATATTCATACAGACTCCAGACTTCAGGATAAACAGGCTTGCCATGCGTATCAAGATAGATCTTCTCATTATTTTCTAACGTGTTAATTTGATACCCAGCAAGATGAAACTGCTTAACCCGGCCATCGATTAGAATACTGTCGATATAGCTCTGCGGGTCGTAGTCAAGATTATGTGCACTAACGAAAATATTATTAATATCGAGTAGGAGCCCACATCCACTCCGATCTACCAGCTCATTTAAAAATTCTGGTTCGGTATAATCTAGATCGTCAAAGACGAGATAGTTTGATGGGTTTTCAATCAATACCTGCCGTCCAATTTTATCCTGAAATTCTTTAACATGATCTACAAACACATCCATGGCCTCGTTAATAAAGGGGATGGGCAACAGATCAGGGACGTGAATATGGTTATAAGCACTCCAGGTCAGGTGCTCGGATACAAAAACGGGCTTAATTTCATCAATAAGCGACTTGATTTGCCTGATATGTTCTTGATCGAGACCATCTCCACGCCCAAGGGAAAGCCCCACCCCATGAAGGGAAACAGGATATATCTCAGCGATCTGTTTAAGTAGCTTACGAGGTTGCCCACCACCAAAGTAATTCTCAGAATGGGCTTCTAAAAACCCTACATCCGCTTTAGATGTTAAAAGTTTCCGCACATGCGGCGCACGCAATCCAATACCGGCCAATTCAAGCGTTTGATGCTGCACGGCAGGAACCAGGGAGTTTCTCAATATTACTTAACGCTACCACCAACGATCTTATTGCAGGTGCCAGTTGGAACATATAGCCATTCCTTTGGGTCGCCATCCTTCTTTGCTTTACCAGCACAGCTGTGGCCCTTAGCAGCACAGTCATTTTGGCCTGCTTTTGCTATGCCGGTACATTTTTCAAAGCCTTCTTTAGCTTGCACATCAGGGGCTAGCATCGCAGCACCTGCCACAAAAAATGCAAGAGCAGTTACGGTATGGAGAGATTTTGAAAATTGCATGATTTAGCTTCCTTTTAAGTTGGTTTTAAATGGGTAGAAAGAAAACTTTTTACTAAGATGACCACAAACAAGTCCCTTTCATCTTTATTAATACGTGCTGTGGATTAACTGGTTACAGTCTATAAAAATTTTTATGCAAGTGTAACCATGGGGCTAATGATAACGTATATCATAGAGATTAATGACGAAGTATAACAACCATAGATGGAATGAATGGATGCACGCCGCTCTAAAAGGCGACCAGGAAGTTTATCGTTTGCTATTAACCGGATTACGTCTCTGGCTTGCGGCCTACTTTGCCAAACGTGTCCATTTTAACGCCGTTGAGGATTTGGTACAGGATACATTATTGACATTACATGCTAAACGCCAGACTTTTGATCCTCACTATTCTTTCGGCCCATGGATAGCGGCAATTGCACGTCATCGCTGGATTGACCACATGCGCGCGACTTTAAAATATGTTGAAACTCAGTTGGAGGATGATTTTCCGTCTCAAGAAACGGATCGTGATGCTTGTGCAAAACACGATGTCAAAACTTTGCTAAAGTTGATCCCTCCCCCTCAAGCAAAGGTGATTGAGTTAGTTAAACTTAGGGAAATGTCCATTGAAGAAGTATCGAAACAAACTGGTCATAGTCCGTCTTCGGTCAAAGTTATGGTACATCGGGGTATGAAAAAAATGATGGCAGCAGTCGAAGAGGTCCAAGATGACTGATGAAGGCGTCCAAAATGACTGACCAACTGATCGAGCGTTTGGTCAGTGACCTCAAACCGCAAGAACCGCTTGTAGATTCTAGGCTTTGGGTACACTGCACCTTGTGCCTCTTGATGGTGGCCGGTATAGTCCTGGCAATGATGGGTCTGCGTGCCGACTACCCAACTGCCTTACAAGACGGAGCTATGCTCTGGAAACCTGGTATATTTCTACTCGCCTGGATTGGCAGCATACTTCTTATATTGGATCTTTCCAGGCCGATTGAAAGAGTCGAAAAATGGCACTTTGTTCCCCTCTTCCTGGCAGGAACCATTTTGCTGTGGCAACTAATTGTTCAACTACCGTATCTTTTTACATCTGACGCAATCGTAAGCCTCCGTGACCCTAATGCCATTTATTGCCTGTCCGTTATCATAGGCGGCGGCGGAATAGCTATGGTGATGTCTTGGAAATTTTGGTTTTCTAGAACAGCTTCTCCAAATCCCACAGCCTTGGGTGCGCTAGCCGGATTTAGCGTAGGATGCCTTGCTGCAACGGCATATGCCTTGCATTGTGACAAGGACGGAATTTTGTATATTTTTGTCTATTATGGAATACCTATATTGATACTATCAGTCTTTGGCAGATTATTGAGTAAAAGATTATTAAAGTGGTAAGGTAAAATTCGATAGGGACTCTAACTGTCTACGCCTCCATTCTGCAGGCAAGCTCCCAGAGCTTACTCTGTAGTTCCATCATTTCACTATTTCGGCCAGCACTACCCTGATTAAAGTATCATGATTCATTCAAATGCACTCTCTACAGAGAAATCATTGCCATAAGTTAGCAATCATATAGTGAGTTTTATCAAATTACTCAATAATAGTGCTGACCATAATTGCTACCGTGTCTGCCATGTTTACTACTATGTTTGCCATGACCTCCACCGTGCATACCATGCATTTTCATAGTTTTAAGCTGATTCCTTTGATCAGATGATAGAATGGCTTGCACTACATTACGGCCTCGGATGTGCTGCTCAAGCATAGCTTTAAATGCCTCTATATGATCGTTGCCAAGTTTACGTAAAGTGGCGTCATCTGTACTAGGCTTCATACTTTCGTGATGAAATTGCATCATACTTTTACGAATTCTTTTCTTAAATTGCTTGTGTTCTTGTACATGTTCCATGTGCAGACGGTAAATCCTGCCAAGTTGTGCATCAGAAAGTTCTAATTCATCCGCATGAGTGGCAACCATATGTGCATAACTATTGCCTCCTCCATGCCTCATCCTACCTCTCGTATGCATCATCATGCCGCCGCCTTTGCTTTTTTGAGCGCATTGATCTTTACTATCTGTGTGCACTCCATATTGGTGAGCCTCCGCTACCATAAAGCCTTTGTCCACGGACTGCGCAGCAATGGAATTGTTCACCGCTGAAGCAATAGGTACAGAACCGAGAACAAAAGTACAGATCGAGCCAATAAAAATAGAAATCATGGATTTTTTGCAGGGCATAGTAGTTTCTCCTGAATATTTGAGGGAATTTTACGTATCAATTCACTGGAAAACCCAGTGAATCTTTATTACCGGTAGCCTATGAGTCAGGTTTACTTTTACTCCGAAATATCTGATGCCGCACATATCATACGTAGGAATATACGTGATCAAATGGATTAGAAAGCACTTAAATCAAAAATAGCTCTGAATGTACCTCATGGCTTGCAACTCTAGCATAATCCTTTGAAGAAAATGTCGCTCAAAAGTTCCATATATATATGGTTGCTTGTAATTAACTTTTATCGCCAGTTCTCATTGCCCTGATTCGAAAAAGAATTACTTTTTTAGCTGAATAAATTAAGCTCATAAAGCTTACGAGTGAAATTTACTTTTATGTAATGTTGTCACTTGCCAATTTTCAATGATATTCACTAGTGGTTGCATTCAATGGCAGGAAAAGGAGTAAACATTTTTACCTACGTGATGTGGTGACAAGCATCAATAACCACGTCGACTTCTACAACAACTAATTTAATTCTACCCACTAAATAATAAAATGACTACGAGATCAATTTATATCGCTAAGAATGCGCTAGATGGCTGGCGCTAGGTTAATTTTGATTAATTTCAGATTCTGTGACTTTACTCACAGAATCTACTTGCAGATCTGAATACCATGTTTTTTGTATTCCCTTAAAGGGAGTAATAGAGATAACAATTTTAGTGTCTGATAAGGAAAATATTCATCATGCCTACAAAAAATGCATCTAATGCCAGGTCTGTAGCTCGCAAGACTTCGAAGCGCCGAATATCTAATAGGGAGAAGAAAAAAGAATCAGGCTTGATCAACAGTTTACATGAATGGGGAGAAGATTATTATGGGGCGGGAGACTACTACGAAAAGCCAGTCAACAGCAACATGTCAAAAACACATAATTACAATGATTATTATAAAAAAGGTGGTAAACAATAATTTTTGTTCATAACCTAGGTCTACAACGAATATTACAAAAATTTCCGCAGGAATAAGCACCTACTCGTTTAGCGATGGCGGGCCTACCGTAAAATAAAATCTTTGTATATCAAT
Organism: Nitrosomonadaceae bacterium; assembly: GCA_965248035.1. Lineage (GTDB taxonomy): Bacteria > Pseudomonadota > Gammaproteobacteria > Burkholderiales > Nitrosomonadaceae > BJGV01. Next base: position 85,965 of record OZ252054.1, on the reverse strand, counting down.
ATAGTATAACTGTGGCCTTATGATGATTATTGCTAGTTATATATTTCCAGACACAAAGCTTCGGTTATTAAATTGTTAGTTTTTCTGCTGGACCGTTCCTTATGCATCAATACATTGTCGAAACCGGAAACACTGTTCGCAGTTTTCTGGAATTGGTTAATCACGAGGACTCTTTAGTTAAGGAGCAAACCTCTAAATTACGCGAAGCAATAGTCGAATTCAAAGCTCAGGGTTGGAATTTCCATACAAGTGATTTAAATGACGATTTCTCTGATAGCTATGTGATGGCCGCATTCTTTCGCCTGGCAAATTCCACACCAGGAACGGATAAGTTGAAGTCAGAGATTGCGAGATTTCAAGCCTTGATAGGGGCGCACCAGCAGACAACGCAAACCATATGCGGCTCTATCTTACAAATTGCAAAGCAAGGAATTTCCTTGGTTCATGGCAGTTTCTTGGCCCCTGATAGTTATATAATTGGTACCCCACCCGGAAGAATGCTCGCTCTATTAACTTTACGTGACATCATCTGGCAAGCTTGTAACCAAGCGAACCATTGTAAAGAAGGAAACTATCAGCAGCCTGTAATTGATCTCTTTGCTGAGCTTGAGATAGCGCACGGTTCTCAATTTTCATTGAGCCAGCACCCTCGACAAAGTCGCGCAAAGCAAATTATTCAATTATTAGGATGGTTGAACTATGGAGACTATATTGCTGATATGCGATCACTTCTGTCATAAGTTAATTTAGTCTAGGCTAACCAACTACCTACAACAAGCGCTCTAGTAGTTATCAGCCAAGTCATCACTACATAGGACATAATTGGATGTCAATAATCTAGGGGGACAACACGGATAATCTGATGTCACACGTTAGGAAATCGATTTTGTCGAGGCAACTATGAAAAAGTTAAAAAATGAAAGTGCATTGTTTAAAGAAGCGTTGCTCGCAGGAGTAAAATATGCGGAGGGGCGCGGTGTGGTAGAGTTTGAGGCAACGGATTCGGCAAGTGAAAAACTGTTATACATCTACAGGCTCTTGGTACACGATAAAATCATTCAACCTCTACCGGAAGACCAAGTTGCCGAAAAATCCTTGCGACATAAACTTGCAATCTGGCATTCAAAACAATTACCTAAAGATCATCCTCTTCTAAAGTAAAAAAGTTATTGCCGATGGCTACTAGAAATACGCACGGGAAATTACTTACATTTGTTCCGCATCTTTCAGTGTTTCCGTACTGCTCCTAAGACTGTCCCGCTTTTTTTCACCTTCTATAGTAAATAAATCACATATTTTGCTAGTTAGCTTTAGCCATGCAACGCATGTTTGCCAAAAAACGTCAGTTTCTGCCGAATTTTGACAGAAATATCGTAAAGATATGCCGTAAAGATGCCGATAATAGCTGGCATGAAAAATGCTTGGTATGTAATCAGCAATGAAGAATGGGTGGGGCCGCCTCATACAGGTACAACTAGATCGTAGGCCTCGCAATAGTACCTAGAACTTTAACAGCAGTTTTTTTACAAAAGGAGTCTTATCATGAAAAAGCAAATACAAAAAGGGTTTACCTTGATCGAACTGATGATTGTGGTTGCAATTATCGGTATTTTGGCAGCAGTGGCAATCCCGGCCTATCAGGATTATATCGCCCGGGCGCAAGTCACTGAAGCAATCAATCTGATGGGTGGGGTGAAAACTCCAGTTGCTGAGTTTTACGCTGATAAAGGAACGTGGCCGACATCGACCGAATTTAATTCACTTATCACTACCCAATCCGGGAAGTATATAGCTAGCGTTACTCCAACAACCCTAGCATCCGGATTCCAGGTAACCGCAACATTTAAGGCTACCGGGGTGAGTGCAGGCTTAGTGAGCACGACCATGCGGTTAGCCACAGGAAACGGACAGGAATGGTTCTGTGACGCGGCCGGGATTGTCTCTGTAGGTGGTACGGATGGATCTACCGCCCTACAGCCTGTAAATAACAAGACCTGATTCAGGTTAGCAAGTATAGACCCCCGCCCGCGAACATGCGGGCGGGGGGTTTTATTTGGCAGAGATAGTTCAAAACCTTCAATCCCCCACCTGATAGTAATGGAATGCTCGCAGAGAATTTTTACTTGACTTCTATACAAATTTACATCAAAGCATTCTATCCTGATTTTAAAATGCAATGCTTAGCAAAATCTGCAACTTTACTTGCTGTCCAATCTGCTTTAGATTTTTCTTTCATATTTGCACACCATTCATCGCTACCAATATCGGGAGCACATGCAGAAAGTATGAACAACAATACTGCTAATAATGATGTAGAAATGTTTTTGTTGAGTAGGTTCATTGATGATTTCCCTTGGTCTTATTTATAGGATGCTCGTAGTTGTAAACCTAAAAAACAGATTAGCAGGCCTAGCTCCTAGCATTCCGCTAGTTTTTCATATTTAACATGCCATTACGTATCTTTCTCTTTTGATAGGCCTTGTCCGTTTCTAATTAAGACGAAATAATTTCAGTTTCGACAAGAATGACCGTTTTGCTCCAGAACCGGTCACAATTGCCCTTCTTAGCCTCGCTTTGAGAAGTGCATATTTGAAACCTTTGTACAGATGTTTGAAGCATCAAATCGATAATTTAGGCACATTTCCGGTCATCTTTGCCTGTTTTCCCCCTTCACAGTTGGCCCCAGTTGTCATATAAGCTAGTTCAAGCTTTATTGGGCTGAAAACCAAAAAAGCCCGTTTTTATACTATGCCTAAGAAATGAAGGAACCTTGCATAATAGGTTTTCCTGTCCTATCAGAATCTTTTTCTACAGCCACGCTTCAAAATTAATTGATTTATATCATTTGCCTTGGTATTGTTTAGGAATAGGGTGCGTTATACACTAAAGTATTGCTGTTTTTTTCTTAAAATTGGGTATACAACCAACATACCGCATATAAAACAGAAAAGGAGAAGCTAAAAATGAACAAATTATTACTCGCCACTGCAGCCGCCGCATTATTTATGATTAATTCGACCGCCATTAGTGAAGATTTTGAGGGAGCAGGTGATACATCTATAGCAGAAGCCGCGCTAAAAGCAAAGCCAGCCCAGCAGATTCTTAATGAAATGGCCTGCAAGGACAAAGAAGCAGGTACCCAAGTCAAGGATCAGACTGACAGTACGATGTATACTTGCCGCGAAGAATACAAAAATTGGTGAAATTTTGGCTCTCCACAGGAAGATATTTAATGTATCTTCCTGTGGAGAGTAGCTAAAGCATCTAAAACTGCAGCTACAAGTTGCTCCTCTTGTCTGAGGAGATCGCAATTCGCCCTATAAAGTAATTTTGGTAGTTGCGGGTCAACGCCGCTCCATGATCTATTCTCGCCCCTTGTGTTATAAGCATAGCGCTTCCTAGAAAAAATGATTTAGCTCCTTCATTTTTATCTTCCTTTGCCTCGAGCTACTGTTTGGCAATTTAATTTGGTAACTTCAGAGCTATTAATACCTTAGACCCAAATCCATGTAGATAGATTTGAACTTTATCTCTAAGCCAATATCTACATTCAAGGACATACCAACCTAAGTATCCCATCTCAAATATCCGTTATACAGGTATATTCGGGATATTTGTCATAGATACATTCTTGCTCACTTTAAATTTCATAGCATCCATAGCAACGTTCATCGTTATGGTTGCTATTATTTACTGGACACTTAGGTAATTGTGAGATTGGCTATACCTTTTATTATTTACAAAATTTAAGGGTTTAACATGGATGCACTTGACTTGATTTTCAAAATTAGGGGTAGAGGGTACACAGTCATTGCAGATGGCTCATATTTAGATATTTCGCCTACAAGTGATCTGTCCCCTGACGACAACATTCCAGCAGAGTTAATGCGTCAGCTAGAGCAAAATAAACCAGAAATTTTGTGCGCCCTGCACCGGGAAGCTGAATTGCTAAGACTAGTATTCTTGGTAAGCAACCATCGAGGTTTTTCCCAGCAAGAGTACCAAGAAACTATAGTTAGCGCGCTACTAGATCAACCGAATTCTTTAATCCGATTCGCCGCATACGCCCATGCACTAGGATTGCTATGATCCAATATGCCTACATTTTTATATACAAAATGGTACCTATTGTTGCGCCTTTTGGGTCTTAAATCACGTAAATTCATTCTACACTATTGTTCGGCGGCTTTAGCAGTGAAGTTAACGTCCGGCACCCCTATTCCCTTACTCCTTTTTCTAATATTTATACTAAAGGTTTTTACCTTGCTGGTCCCACCATGCGCAACAAACATAATAAAGAAATATATATGGGCTAATCGCAAGATCGCGAGGAGTACCAACTGTTCCTGTCAATACGTCATCCCCAGTGACGGGATCATTTCTCTCCCATATATAAGGATAAACAGTGGATTGCTGAATAGTATTATTTAGGATGCTGTTTAATACTATCAGTGGTACCCGGATGATTTCTCCATCTACCGTACGTTCAATATCACCTTTGATGGTGCCCACAACTGTAATTTCCATGTTTTTAGTGTAAACCACCGGATTAGGAAATTCGGCGCCTTTAATGACAAAGTATCCTTCGCTTGATTTGTCTAACTGTGGGCGCCCCAAGTAATTGAGAGGGTAAAACTTTACTTGCATCATGCTAAATTTTTCTTCGTTTTCCACGTCAATAATAACTCCGCCCCAGCGTACTAGAATATTTTTGTTGCTATCTAAGTTTTGAATCGCTTGGCTATAAGAAATGTCCACCACGCGCGTATCTTGGATTGTAATTGGCATAGCACAAGCGCCTAATAAAAAACAAAATAATAATAAATGGGCTTTCATTTGTTTCCTAAATTTATCAGGATTTGATGTTGCGGGATTCTATCTATGCGGTTTTATCGACATTATCTTGCAACAGGAACAGGAATAAATATTAAATCTGATATGCCGAGGCCGCAAGAAGCAAGCCCCTATCATATAACACCCTATCATAACTTTATATTTTTAAAAATCTCAGAGAATACCACCAACGTGATTAGATGACATTGAACCCAAGTCGCTCAAGATTGATGAACTATTTTGGGAATTATATACTTAACGATCCCACAATATAGATGTATAATAATCTTAGGATAAGGAAATGGAGGTATTATACATGGATAGTTTGCTTCAATTTACACAAAAGTTCTCTACGCCTGAAATTTGCATCAAGCATCTAACAAAAATACGCTGGGCAAATGGTGAGTATTGTCCTCATTGTGGAAGTTACGATAAGATATACCATTACAGCGATGATCTGCGGCACAAGTGTAGCGTATGCCGTAAAGTATTTAGAATCATTGCGGGCACTATTTTTTCAGATAGCCAGATTAAGATGTTGCCGCAGTGGTTTGCAGCAACCTGGATTGACACTTGCCACAGCAAAGGTATCTCCAGTTTGCAACTATCCAAGGACATTGGAGTAACACAAAAGACTGCGTGGCACATGTTGCAACGCATTCGTAAGGCAGCAGGTAACAACAGAGGTTCAATGTTAGGAGGAAGTATTGAGGTAGATGAAACTTACCTTGGCGGCAAAGAAAAGAACAAGCATCTGTCCAAGAGGACAAAAGGAAACCAGGGACGCAGTACAAAGACCAAGACCGTAGCTTTCGGAATAAAGGAACGCGAAGGCAAAACCAGGGTGTTCCATGTTAAAAGTGCAAATGCAGCCAATATTCTGCCACACATTATCAAAAATGTTGCTCTTGGTTCCACCGTACATGCTGACGATAATCGTGCGTATTCCTCACTTGACAACTTCTATGATGTAAACCGGGTTAATCATAGCGCAAAGGAATACGTAAGGGGTGCTGTACATACAAACGGGATTGAATCTTTCTGGGCTTTGGTCAAAAGATCATACATTGGTATTCATCACCATTGGAGCAGCAAGCATACGCAGAAATATCTTGATGGATGTGTTTTTCGATTGAATACAAAGAAGCTGGCTCACCATGAACGAGTATCCATTTTGCTGCATCAAGGTATGACAACCAGACTTTCCTACAAGGAATTAATCGCATGAGCAATATACTTAATTTTGAAAAGGTATTGCTACATACTGCACATCCTTATGCAGAGAAGGCGCCTGCAACACCATTCATTAAATGGGCCGGTGGAAAGCGGTCTTTGATTCCTTCACTGATAAAGTATTTTCCCGAACATACTGGTACTTACTGGGAGCCGTTTGTTGGTGGTGGAGCGATGTTTTTTACTATGGCAAATCGTATTGACAGGGCAATATTATCCGATACTAACGAGGAACTGATTATTACCTATCAGGAAGTGAAAAATAACGTCAGCGAATTGATTGAAGTCCTGCGGATGCATGAAGTACATCATAAGAATGAGAGCTATTATCTACATATGCGGGCACAACAACCGGAAATAGCAATAGAGATCGCCGCACGATTTATCTACTTGAACAAGACTTGTTACAATGGCTTGTATCGGGTAAATAAGGCAGGGAAATTCAACGTTCCTAAGGGACGTTACAAAAATCCAGCAATTTGCAACGAAAGCAGTTTGCATGCAGCCAGTGCCGTATTACAGAAGGCCATTATCAAACTTGGTAGTTTTAAACGGGTCGTAAAGCCCGGTGCTGATGACTTTATATATTGTGATCCGCCTTACCATAATTGCTTCACGGAATATCAGGCGGGGGGGTTTAGCGAAGATGATCAGGAATGTTTGCACAATACTGTTAATGACTGGATAGAATCAGGTGCAATGGTAATGCTAAGTAATTCTGACACACCCTTTATTCGTCGTCTCTATCGGGGGGGGGGGGGGGGCGCACTACAGAACGCATAGCATAGAGGCCACGCGCCTTATTAATTCAAAAGCTTCTGGTCGCGGTGCCAGTGCCGAAGTCATCATCACCTCTTATGACTAGAGGTAGCAGGGCAAATACACGCGGAAAGACACTGGAGAACGCCATTTTTGATTTACTCAGTGAGGAATATGAGGCGGTCTCATCATTACGGTTTTTTGCACTGCGTGATCTGAAACAACCCATATTTGCCGAACAATGCACGATAGGTCACGATATATACGGAAAGCAAAGACGAATTGATTTCATTTTATATCATCCGCAGCGTTGGCCGAGTTGTCTGGTTATTCAATGCAAGTGGCAGTCCTCTGTTGGAAGTGTTGATGAAAAATATCCGTTTGAGGTGCTTTCAATTCAACTCAATGAGTTTCCGACCATTATCGTTTTAGATGGTGGTGGATATGGGAAAGGGGCTGAAATGTGGGTTAAGGGACAAGCGGGTAAAAACAAGCTCTTACATGTCCTAAGCCTCGGAGGGATAAGTAAGTTTTGTAGTCAAGGGAGAATTTAGGGATCGTCAAGTATATAATTCCCACTATTTTTTACACCAATAATTAGGATGGCATCATAAATTAAAATTAATTGCACCATTAGGGGGTTAAGAAAGGCTATGTATTGTCGTAATTCATTAGGTTAACCAGCATGGGACACGTTTTTATAAGTAGCCTATAAACAATGGTCTACAACGATATGCACGCAGAAGTCAACGCTGGAAACGAATGATGAACTGTTATTAACCATTCTAAATTACTTTGTCGGCCTATGCTACAGGCTGATACTTAGGGGGATAACCATGCCGTATATGCGAACAATACAACTTGCACTGATTGTAGCATCGCTAATGACCATAGGGACTGTAATGGCTCAGAACGAGTCCATCGGGTGATCTACAAGGAATATCCTCTGAAAAAGGGACAATACAGGAGCGCAGGAACGATCAAGCAGAACAAAGGGTCCAGCGTAGAGAACAGCGCAGAGATAACCGGGCCGAGCGTAAAGGGTAAAGGCGGGCGAGCAGAACAAAGGGAGCAGCGTAGAGGCAATCGAGCCGGGCATAGCGGACGAGCACAAAGAGTGAGTGCAGGAAGATCCTTAAGGTCTGGTCGCTAGATCGTCTAGGCTCTAGTTACTGAGGTGATAGATTACTCAAGGATGGAGTTAACGGGATGGACAAGTTAAATATTTGGCTTCTTAGTACTATTACATTGTTAAACGTGATTTTAGTGGTTGCGTTATCGGCACTGATCCTATCGGGCCCGTTTCGTGATAACGCGCAGGAAGATTCAGTTCGATTTCTTACGCAGTTGGGCTCTGAATTAAAAGATGGCAAAAAGATTTTATCTCCAAGCGAACAAACTCTTTTAGTAAAGAATTTCCAGTCCGTTGTTAAGGCTCAATCAGAAGTTCAAGTCGCAGGAGCAGAGATGTTTTGGTCACTCATTAAGGCTATCGTAATTTCTCTGATTCTTCAGGTGACTATCTTAGTTAGATTATGGCGCAATCGATCCGAAATGATGCTAAGGCCATTACCTGGTAGCTCATAGTAAGTAAGCAGAAAACATATCGAATTAATAAAGTAGCTGAATCGCTCCTTTAAGAGGAATAGCAACATTTAAGGCTGCTGGAATTAGACCAATGGCTGCTGGAATTAGACCAATTCTAAATTCTAGTTAGCTCGACCACAGTGCTTGCCAAATACCGCCCTGTGCTCTGTAAATAACATCACCTAATTCAATTTCTTTAATCACCCCACTAATAGCACCAAAGGCGTGATTGAATACTAGTGAACCTCATCAGGCACTACTGGCACACGGCCTTCATTTGCTGTCATAAGTATTTTTACTAACTGTCTGTGCAAGTTGACGGCACACCAAACGATAACGTTCCTCTACGTCCGTACCGAATATGGGGTCCGGCTTTGACCACTTCCTGGTTTTAATCTTCTTCCAGTCATCGTCGTTCAGAAGTTGTTCAGCCAACATGAAAAGGCCTTTTTCTTCCTTGTCCATATGGGCACGAAGCATGGTGCTACACAGGCGCCCTGGTTCCTCTATCTCCTGTAGCCGCATAACCTCACACTCACCATTGATAATATTCTCAAGTTTTTCGTGAAAGCGGGCTCCAGACTCCGCAATCGTATGATGCTGCCTAGTAATCTCTGCGACGTCTTGTACTAGACTGGAATCGCGCTCCACAAGAAGCGAAAAAATAGCCTCCTCCCTTGGATGATGAGAAAGATCGGCATACTGAGTCATGTAATATACGATGTCAGTCATGAGTTGGTAATCAGGAGCCTCTCCTTGGTGCAAAAGATCTAACTGTGCATCGAGCAAATCGAGCAGTTTTTTGAAATTCACATGCTCTTTCTGAAATTTAATAATTTCATTTGCCATGGTTGTCTCTTTTGAATATAACGGTAAAACACATTGATTTGTGCTTGTAAAATTCGAATGTCTACCTAGGATATCAAGCATAACAATACCGGTGATGCGCAGTCCAGCCAAACGATACTAGTGTGGGCAACAATACATCAACTTATTTCCATTCATCACTTCTTCTAATCAAAATATAACTCCACCAAAACAATGACTTTAGCCAGTAAATAACCTGAAAATGATAATAGATAGCATTCAGACAGCATAAAATGACATTCGAAACACCAAGCTTCATCTTTAAAATAAAAACCCTAGATTAAATTTTCTTTGGAAATTCCTTGCGTTATTCTAAACATAATAATTCATCTTATCTTTAAATTATGGCGCATAATGAATACAGCTAACTGAACCGTTAGTATTTTTTAAGTAAGTAATAGGTAGAAGAAATTTTTAAAAGGCTATGTCAAGGTTTTAAAAGTTAGTTAGATAATATTTAACCCATTCCACAAATAAAGGGGAGGTGGATGATGAACGAAGTTCTAACAGAAATGGAAACTACGATAGCAACAGTAGGGCCAAAGCTACTTGGCGCAGTTGCGGTTATAGTTATTGGCTGGCTTGTTGCAAAGCTGGTTGCGTGGGGATTAAGAAAAGCTGTTGACAGCCTTAGTATTGCGAAATCTGTCAATGTATCTGCTGGCATGGGTGTCCCTACCTTAGGTGAAAATCTGGGTAAGGCGGTCTATTGGGTTGTGATCTTGATTGCATTGACTTCGGCGCTTGGACTACTGGGAATGGAATCGACTGTTGCACCATTAACAAACATGGTCGACTTGTTCCTAGCATTCTTGCCGAATCTTGTCGGAGCCGGCTTGATTTTTGGAATCGGCTACATCTTTGCCAGCATTGCGCGGCGGGCTGTGACAAGCGTCTTGACAGTAGCCCGTTTGGATACACTGATTGAAAAAGCAGGCCTGTCCCAGGTCACGAATATGCAGTCTCTACCAAACGTGATTGGCCTCCTTGTCTTTGTATTGATTTTGCTACCGGTTTCGATCGCAAGCTTGGATGCACTCAAGATGGAAGCAGTCTCAATACCCGCAACAAAAATGCTGGAGGGAATTCTATACGCCATTCCAAATATTTTTATTGCTGGCATCGTACTCCTGATTGCATCCGTTGTTGCCCGTTTTGTTGGTGACTTTCTACAACAACTCTTGCCTCAGTTTGGTGTTGATGAAGCCGTGAACAAGCTGGGACTTTTAGGGACAACTGCATCCGACAATAAACTAAGTGGCTCGATTGTGATCGCTAAAGTTGCGAGCTTTCTCATAATTCTGTTTGGGGCCATAGAAGCAGCGCATTTACTTCAGTTTGAAACCGTGTCGGAGGTCCTTACAACGGTTCTAGAAATTGGTGGTAGTGTAATTTTTGGAGCCATCATTATCGGCTTTGGCATCTGGGTAGCCGGGTTGGTCGCAAGAGCCATGTCATCAACTGGGGAAGGCACAACAGTTGATACGGTTGCCAAATTTGTCAAATGGGCAATTATCGTATTAGCAGTTTCAATTGGATTACGTCAGATGGGACTCGCAAATGAGATCATTGTTATGGGATTTAGCCTTGGCTTGGGTGCCATAGCAGTTGCTGGCGCTATCGCTTTCGGCCTCGGAGGGCGCGAATGGGCAGCCAAAAAGCTGGAAGAATGGAAAAAATAGATTCTAAAGTGTATAACGCCGCCTCTAGGGGCGGCGTTGAATGTTGCTGGCGAGAATAATATGCGAGGAAATCGCATCCATTTCCACTAACTACTACTAATCATAGTATTAGATAAAATAGCTAGTCCAACTTCTTAGAAAAATCTCCAATGATACCCCAGCGTGAATGGATGTTATTGGATTGCTAGAGACACTTGGTGCGACCCTGCGGTTTTGGCACGAAGTAGACGGTAATAAATGACCGCTTTCTACCCAAAGCAGTCACTTAGAATGTATCCTATCAGCTACTGCCGAGATTCGAGGTGTCGAGGGGGTACAATAGAAATGCTACTAGGTGATCTGATTAACTGGAAGTTTAAATTTGGCTATCATGCGCATAAATGCTGCGATCACTTTCTTGTTCTGGATAGGTCTTGAATCCACCTTATTTTTAGCTTCCGCCGTAGCTGAACCCTTCGAGCTTCCTCCGGTCCAAAGAGGTGCCAATCTTGCCGATTGCCAAATCAAGCTCGAAAAGCAAGGCGGTGGTTGGTGCGAGATTAGGTTGCCGGGCAAACACCCCTCGATCTCCTCGGTCTGGCCGCCGAATCTGGACAGAAGAACTCATTTGGTCGTTGGACCAGACTCGGTGCTTACGGCCTGTAACGGTGCCGCCTTCGATGAAAAAAATCTTTTGCTCTATTTCATGGGTGGCGGCCATGGCGATTACGGTGGCAATGAGGTCTACGAATTCGATCTTAAGACCGGGCACTGGACGCGGCTCACAAATCCTTCACCACTCACCTTTCTCTACCGGATCCAAGAAGCAACACCGACGAAAGCAGCACGTTACTGCTGGGCACCCGACATGCGTCGTGTCCCAGGATCTACCCACACCTACGACGGTCTGCAATTTAGCAAAAAAACCAAGACTATCTTCTTGCTAATGAGGCAGGCGGCCACTGCGTCTTGTTTTGATGACAAGAAAAAACAGTACAACGGAGACCCGCGTGTCCTATTCGGCCGTTACCGGGGGTGCGGCATCTTCGAATTCAACCCTTCACGTCACAAAATGCGCAACGGCTTGGCACCGCTCACCTGGCGCCGCCTCGCGACGCCCCAAGACCTCAGCCGGCAATATTCGCGTTCCTTGGAGTTGCCCGACGGGGCGATGATGATCGGCAGCTCATCGACCCTCTACCCCTTTGATCCATCAAGTGGAACCATAGGTAAACGTCTCTGGCCTAGTGAGGCGGACCATGGCGATAGATTGGCTGAATTTCATCCGCCGATGGGGCTTGTCATGGCGCTACATGGCGAGAAGTTGATTCTCATAAACTTGCAAACCGGAGTTACTCAGCGGGACGTGACACCGCAACTTCATGGCAAATCTCTGGCCGTCGATAAGAGCGGTAACGTCTTCTCATGGGATGGTAGGCACAAGATCCTAGCGATCGATCTTAGTTCACCCGAGCGGAACTGGAGTCTCTATGACTGGTCAGGCGCAGGTTCCCCGTCGGGCGATAAACGCGTCTATTCCAAATGGCAATACGTTGCCACACACGATGTCTTCGTCGGGCTCTCATTTCACACTACCGGCGTGTGGGTCTATAAGCATCCGTCGACAATGCCAGGGGTAGTGCTTGCTAAAACCAATCTACAGAACCTAATCAGAGAGGCAAAGCCAGGATCGGTTGTGATGATCCCGCCCGGTACCTATGGTCAGGGCCTTTTCATCAATAAATCCCTCACCGTGAAGCTCAAGGATGTGCGTCTTTGGGGCGTGGCCGAGAACAAGGGTATCATCAACGTCAATTGTGATGGTTGTGCGGTGGTGATCGAGGATTTCTACGGCGAGGGTCGTAAAGCCGGTTGTCTCGATCACAACTGTGCGGCATCAAGGCCGAGGGCATTGATTTCCGCCTGACCGTCAGGCGTGCCCATATCGACAACACCGTGATGGGCATCCTGACCGACAACCGCGGTGGCCGACTGGTTGTCGAAGACAGTTTGATCGAGAACACCGGACTAAACGACCGCTCGAGCACTCTCGGTCATGGCCTCTATGCGGGCGGTATCGATTCTCTTATCATGCGCCTCTCGACTATTCGCGCCGTGAATAGTGCTGGCCACACCCTGAAGAGCCGGGCGCCAGAGACCATTTTAGAAAATGTAAGCTTGCTGGGCGAACAGGGCTTTCATAGTCGCTCTATCGATATGCCATGTGGTGGTACGCTCCGAATGACAAATTCGGTGATTCAACACGGTATAAATAGCGAAAACGAGGACGTAATCGCCTTGGGAACCGAACTAACGAGCTGTGAAATCTACCCCTCCCGAGCCTTCATCACTAAGAGCTGGATCGTAATTGATCGCACCAAGGGCGCTATCCTTTTTCGCTGGCGCGCGCCTCTGGCCATGCTGGAGCTGAAAGATAATCACATCGTCAATCTGAACAAATGGTCCAGCAGCAACGCCGAGAAGGGTGATATCGAGATCGCCGATCACAGTCTGCATAACAAGATCTGCCGAAACCGTGCCGCCTGCGGCCTTGCACAAGACCAATTGCCAGTTTCTTAAACGGTATCACACTTATTCCAAATAGAGTCACGTAACAATCCGCGATCTGGTTCCGACCTGGCGCGAAGATCTTAACAAGGCATTCCACCTATTCTTGCCGCTAAGTCACAAAATCTGGTATCAAGAGATATTTTGATGTTTATATCCCATAAAAGCAGGAAAGATTTAAGTCTTTTTGTTGTGTTAGTGAGAGTCTGCTATCAACCCAAAATAAATATTTGAGAATAGGTATACGAGATCCAGTTTGCGAAAAACACATGTGACAACTACGAGCTTATGCTCTCCACTTCTATTCTTTCTGCACAGAGATTATCGTGTAGCTCAAATGCCCATGCACACTATATAGGAGTTGGCATCTGCAATCGCAGTACTAAGCACAGCAGTGCCAGGAGCAGACTGAAGGACCGCTCTTACGGATCCAGTACTGGTCTCGCCATCATCGAGCGTGACGTCCAACTGCTTGACAAATTTTCCAAGAATTCCTTCTGAACAAATAATATACGTACCGGTCATGGCAGTAGGTGCTGTAATGGTGACAAAACCTACATTACTCTGGATACCCATAATGCCATTATCAGCATTGCGTGGAGTATAGCTAGGATTGGCAATGTCAGTTGGCCCCGCTGCGAGTCCAGCCAAACGCACATGTTGCCAGAATAGAAAAGACTCATCCGTATTTGTAGAAGAATTGGGAATTATATACTTAAATCCGCAGAAATATATTGACATTCAGGCCTTTTCATATTATAATCCGCATATACTAAGCACAACGGAGTCGATATGAAAAAGCACGTAGCCAAAACCATAAGCATCATGGAATTGTTAGAAAGATTTGATACCGAAGAAAAGGCAGTACATTGGTTTGAAGAAGTTCTTTGGAACCATAAGCGAGTTTGTATGCATTGTAGTTGCGCTGATAGAATCAGCCGGGCTAAGGCTAAGAATCATACGTATTGGTGCGGGGATTGCCGGAAACATTTTACTGTCAGAAACGGGACGATTATGCAATCATCAAAATTGAGCCTGAGGAAATGGGCGGTAGCAATATATTATGTATTGACCGCAAGAAAAGGGATCTCAAGTTTGCAATTATCTAAAGAATTGAGTATGACACAAAAGACGGCATGGCACCTTGGGCACCGCATCCGTGAGGCTTGCTCACAAGACGGCTCTTTGGTTTCTGGTATCGTTGAGGCAGACGAAACCTACATCGGCGGCAAAGAAACAAACAAACACAATGACAAGAAACTAAAGGCTGGTCGTGGTGCGGTAGGCAAGACTGCGGTAATGGGTATGCGTGAGCGGGGCGGGCGGGTACAAGCTATGCCAATTTCCAAAGCAGACAAGGCTACCTTGCAAGGTAAGATTGTTAGACACGTTAAGGCGGGCTCAACTGTTTACACAGATAATCACAGGGGCTATATTGGTTTACAAGGGTTTTACTATCAAAGTGTAAACCATTCAGCAAGAGAGTATGTGAACGGAATGGTGCACACTAATGGTATAGAGAGCGTATGGGCGTTGTTGAAACGTGGTTACAATGGGGTGTACCATAGCTTCAGTAAAAAGCACCTGGGTCGCTATGTAAATGAAGTTACCTTCAGGCTGAATGAGGGGAATGTGAGCAGGGATACGCAGGACAGAATGAAGAGCTTGTGCAAGAGCATGACTGGCAAGAGACTTCCTTATGCTGAGTTGGTAAAATGAGTGTGGTATTAGGACAGGCGGTGCAAACAGCCTCGATTTATAAAGGGGATTGCCTAACCCTTATTCCCGAGAAAATACCTGATGACACTATAGATCTGATAATCACCTCACCCCCTTATGCGGATCAGAGAAAAGACAATTACAGGGGGGGGGGTGCAAATGAATATGTTGATTGGATGCTCCCCAGAACGGAGCAATTAAAGAAATGCTTAAAACCCTCAGGGTCGTTTGTCTTGAATATCAAAGAACGCGCCATTAACGGAGAACGGCATCCTTACGTGATTGAGTTGATCCAGGGGCTTAGGTCTCAGGGCTGGCTTTGGGTAGAGGAGTATTGCTGGCACAAAAAAAACAGCTACCCGGGTAAATGGCCGAATCGCTTTCGCGACTCATGGGAACGCTTGCTGCATTTTACCAGGCATAAAAAATTCAAAATGAATCAAGGAGCAGTACGTGTGCCTATGGGAGACTGGAAGGACTCCCGTTTAAGAAGTCTGTCTGATACAGATAAAAGACGTGACGATAGCGCTCATGGAAACGGGTTTGGGAAGCGTGTGGCTAATTGGGAAGGCAGGGAGATGGCTTATCCTACAAACGTACTACACATGGCTACTGAGTGCGGCAATTCAGGCCACCCGGCATCGTTCCCCGAGGCACTACCTAATTGGTTTATACGGTTATTCACGGACGAAAGAGACACTGTGCTGGACCCGTTCGCGGGGTCGGGGACAACTATTATTGCTGCACACAAGCTAAACCGAAACTCGGTAGGGATTGACCTTTCCAAAGATTATTGTGCGTTGATGCGTAAAAGACTGAAAGAGTTGTGAACAACCCTGAATGGTGGTGCCAGGCTGAAGCAGAGATAAGTTTACATGTCGCTGATTTTGCAGATAAGATTAAAGGAAAGTTAGATAACCTGAATCCTAAAGACTTAGTTACAAGAAAGAATCCATACCTTTTTTGTTTGAGAGCGATTAATGATGAGGAGAGCTTTTCAACAGCTATCCTTGAGGCCTACTTGTCGTCTAGCGAAGAAACCATGTTTGGTACGTTAGCAGAGCAGTGCGCGGTAGTGATATGCCGATTTGGTAAAGGTGGCATGAAGTCCACGGCAGAGGGCATTGATATTGAGTATGTTGAAGGTCGGATAAGAACCATCATTCAGGTAAAGTCTGGCAGATACTGGGGGAATTCGTCCCAACGTAAGAAAATGGAAGACTACTTCACCAGAGCTAAACGTATTGTAACTCAGGGCGCGGTTATACCGATAAAGTGCATTGAAGGCGTATGCTATGGACATGCCGGCACAATAAACAAGGGAAACTACTATACCTATGTAGGATCTGATTTTTGGAAAGAGATTAGCGGATGGGAAGACACCTATCTTGCTATATTATGTATATTTTCAACGCATGCCCAAAATGGGCTCACAGAAGCAAAGACAGCCGCCAGGGCAGTAATTAGATCGTTCCTTAGAGAAAACCGGATTTCTTTAGACAATCAAATTAACTGGGCCAACTTGGTTCAGTATGTGAACGGGAGTAAATTATGAAGCACAGACCAACCGAGAAGGAAGTAAAGGAAATTGCGAAAAGTATTCTTGTCAGAAAGTCAGACAAGCCCTTAAGAAACTGCAGTGAACATCCTACAAACAAGCAATTAAGGGATGTGTTCAGGTTTGAGAAAAGGCCTGAATGTCAATATATTTCTGCGGATTTAAGTATATAATTCCCCATAAATAATCTAACTGCTCTTTTGTTTCAACCCCTTCTGCAACAATTGTTAAGTTAAGGCTTTTTGCCAGAGCAGTAATTGCTGTTACGATCGCTAAACTATCCGAGTTAATCGAGAGATCACGGATAAAGGTTCTATCAATCTTCAAAATATCTATGGGAAATCGTTTGAGGTAAGCTAGGGATGAATAGCCAGTACCAAAATCATCAACTGCGATTTTTATTCCCATCTCTTTGAGATCATGTAATGTATTGATGCTAGTTTCTGCATCCTGCATTAAGACTGATTCAGTAATTTCCAATTCAAGACAAGCTGGATGAAGGCCCGTCTTACTTAGCACATTAGCTACATGTTCTTTTAGTTGTGGTTGACCCAACTGTACTGCTGAAACATTAAGGGAACTATATACTTTACACCGGAAAATATTGTGGTATAATTCTCTTATCATGAGAGGAGGATGCCATGCCTTATAAGATCAATACTGCAATCAGTGTCTACCAGTTGATGGAAATGTTTCCTGACGAGGAAACCGCACGACAGTACCTTGAGGATCGTCGCTGGAAATATGGTGTGTCTTGCCCGACATGTCAAAGCCTATCGGTCTATACAAGATCGGGAAAACGAAAAGGGATGTATGACTGTCGAGGATGCGGCAAGCATTTTAGTGTTCGGACCGGTTCCATTTTTGAAAAATCACACATTCGACTTCACAAATGGCTCTATGCCATTTACACCGTCATGACTTCTCGAAAGAGCATTAGCGCTATGCAATTAAGCAAAGAAATTGGGGTCACGTATAAGTCCGCCTGGTTTGCGTTGCATCGGATTCGAGAGGCTTGCCGTGGCGATCTTACCCGTCTCTCAGGAATCGTAGAAATCGACGAAACGTATGTGGGCGGGAAAGAACGGAACAAGCACTGGAAGAAAGGGGATAAACCGAAAGCCGGGACAGTTGGCAAACAACCCGTCCTCGGCATGAGGGAGCGTGGTGGCAAGACCGTGGCCCTGCCAGTGCCTGCGACGGATCGGCTTACGCTGTGGACGGAGATTCAAGAGGCGATAGAAATAGGCAGCACGCTCTATACGGATGACCATGCCGCCTATCGAGGCATTGAGCGTAAAGGCTATCAGCACCAAGCCGTAAACCATTGGCATTGAGAGCGTTTGGGCGGTCTTAAAACGTGGACTGAACGGCACATTCCATCAAGTATCCGTCAAGCATTTATCGCGTTATATTCATGAATTTTCGTTCAGGCTCAATGAAGGACGTTGTGGCCGGGAGACCATGCACCGCATTGAAAGCGTCTGTGATGCGGCCATTGGCAAACGCTTAACGTATCAGGGGCTTGTCCAATGAGCGCCGTAGGGACCGGCCTCTTGGATTCGGCTGTGGATGTGCTTTTTGCTCACTCCCCACTCGTTCACCGCTTGATCCAGGGAGACGCCACACTCCGTGCTTCGATCACGAGAGAAAGCGTGGATTTAATTGTGACCTCTCCCCCCTATAACGTTGGCAAAGCATATTCTGGTGCCCAACAAGATGATTCATTGCCCTACGACGCCTATTTGAACTTTTCTAAACAGTGGCTGACGAATTGTTTTCATTGGACGAAATCGACCGGTCGCTTATGCGTCAATGTCTCGCTGGATAAAAACAAGAATGGCAAGCAACCGCTTTCAGCAGACATCACGCGATTAGCAATGGAGGCCGGGTGGTGCTATCATGCGACTATTCTGTGGAATGAAGGCAATATCTCCCGTCGCACGGCATGGGGGAGTTGGAAGTCAGCCAGCGCCCCTCATGTCATTGCCCCTGTGGAAACCATTATTGTGCTCTATAAAGATACGTGGAAACGTGAGCGCCCTGGAAACAACGATATTAGCGCCGAGGAATTTAAGGAATGGTCGTTGGGGTCATGGTCATTCAATGGAGAGAGCAGGAAACGGATTGGTCATGAGGCCCCATTTCCAAGAGAACTGCCGAAACGCTGCATCAAGATATTCTCGTTTATCGGGGACACGGTGTTTGATCCGTTTGTCGGATCGGGCACTACTATGATAGAAGCGATCCGACATGGTCGGCAAGCCATTGGTCTTGAGAAAGAGCCCAAATATTGTGAGCTGACCAGAGATCGGATTTTCAAGGAATGCAATCTCTCATTGAGGAAATCCTTACCGATAAGGCAGGGAAAATCTACTGCGCCGTGTTGGAGCAGTTAATCTATCAACGGCCCTCTCAAGATTGAGTCCGGGGAGGTGACTGGTCTCACAGCCTGCCTCCTCGCCAATACCGATGCCTATGACAACCTGCTTTCCACGCTGAAACAGCGAACATTTGAGTTAGCCAAACAGATTACCCCGTTACATGGCAGTCCGGTAACAACTACATAAATCCCGTATTTAGCATATTATACAAACCAACAAATTAATTCTGTAATTTATATCACTTAATAACGGCAAATTGGAGAATGAATAAAGCTAGTGGCTACATCCATAAAAAGTTATGGGTACTGCAAGACGTGGAATCACTAAGTTACGGGAAGATGATTTTGGCGTAAAAATTGACTGTCTCGGGGCGGCGGAAATTTAACCAGAGTCAACTAATACCTTACTAATCATAGTATTATACAATAAATTGCTAGCTCGATTTCTTTGACGTACCCCAATAATACCCCCAGAATGATTGGCTGTTATCGGATTGATATAGATACATGGTGCGGCCATCCAGTTTTAGCACAAACCAGTTATCAGTGAATGTCTGGTGATGGTCCTTAGGGGATTGTATATCTCCACTTTAGGCCGGAAGCAGACATTGTGGTTTGCGGCAGTTAGGCACTATGGCCGTCGAATGCAGCTTTATGAGTGTTGCATTTAGGAAACTCCGGGTCGCCTTTTAACCTTATCTTTCCTCAGCAAGGATACGTTTTCCTCACGCGGGCGCGCTTAAGTGTGTAGAAACATATTAACTACGTTTAGTGCTCATCGGCGAGTGCCTCGACAACCGACAATAGTCCATCAATCACCCGCGCGAGCTTCTGGTAATTCACTTTGTCCGGTGTGTCCCGCGCTGTATGGTAGTAAGGATAGCGATATGGCGCGGTGTCTGTGATCATGATCGCCGGTACGCCTTCGCGCCAGAACGACCCGTGATCACTCCAGTCCACGCCGGGCACGAACTCGAACGTGGTGACATGCTCTAGTGGAAAGTCGCTAGCTGCACGAAAAGCAGCCACCGAACGTTTCAGCAGCGAGCGAGACCGGAAGTTAGAAACGAACCCGATGAAGTTGCCGGTATCTGGATAGAACAGGCTGAAAGGGGGCGGATAATGCTGGCCGCCAGGTTCGTCACTGTAGAACCCTATAGTCTCGAGACACACCATGGCGCGAATGTTATCGCCACGCGCGCGAGCCATTTTTGCATAGACCCTGCTGCCCATGGCATCGGTTTTGAAAAACGGCGGTTCTTCGTTGACAAAGGCG
Organism: Nitrosomonadaceae bacterium; assembly: GCA_965248035.1. GTDB lineage: Bacteria > Pseudomonadota > Gammaproteobacteria > Burkholderiales > Nitrosomonadaceae > BJGV01. The sequence continues at coordinate 65,521 of OZ252054.1, read as the reverse complement.
ACGAAACGGACCGTGCGCGCTGGTTTTTGCGTTGCAAGGCGACGGGAAAGCTCCAGCATGGCCGCTACGCCGCTGCCATTGTCATTGGCACCAGGGCTGCCCAAAACGGAGTCATAGTGAGAGCCGATAAGCACGATTTCCTCGGGATGCTTGTCTCCCCTGTGCGTGACTTCAAGATTGACCCACCGCTCGCCTTGTAATTCGTATTCGTGGTGGATGACCTTGTAGCCCTGACTTTCCCAGACCTGCGTAATGTAATCTGCCGAGGCGCGTAGCGCCTGCGGGTTAAACACGTTACGCTCACCAATATCGCCCCCGAGTGCCTGCACGTGGGAATGAAGCCGTTCGGCCACAATGTTGGCGGTAATTTTTTGCTCGCCGTTATCAATTCGATTGATTCCATGTGACATAGTAGTAATGATTAAAAAAGTAAGGAATGCTACCGGATGTATTTTCGATACTGGGGTGGGACGCCACATCAAACGCCGCAGTCTGTCAGTTAACCAATATTGAGCAAGCATAAGAGAAAACGAATCAAGTTCATTGTGCCACCCATAATTTCGTGTCATTCTCGTGGCTAGGTGCTTCACCAGCTCGAATATCAAATTTGTCAATATTCACATTATGAAGTTCTACGAAACCGTTACTGTATGGAGCAGATAAGTTAAAATAAGCTACGGTGTCACGTCTTTTTCTTGAGACTTACCAAGATTTAAAAGAAGATTTTGGCGATCCGCGCGAATTTTCTTGGCTAATTCAAATGCGATACGTTTTTTTTGAAGCTCATAACCCGCTACATACCTACCGCGATGCTCAGGAGTTAACGGTGACTCACGCCAATATGTCAACGCTCCCAGTAATCCCACTCCCAACTCTATGGTCGATGTTACTTGCACAGAGTACCGCCCTACTTCATCCGAAGATTTATTGATGACTACAAGTGCGTCGTGTATTACAGTCATGTTTCGACCAACTACATTTCCTGCTAGCCCAAGCGTGAGCATAATTGCGAGAGTAACGGCTGTTTCACGCACCAAACCTTCGTCTTCCCAACCGCCAGTAATGGTTATCCGAATTACGGCATCTACGCGATCACCCTCCTGATAAGGGTAGATCAAAGAATCGAAAAGCCGCATTTCATTCCATCCTTTGATAACAGCAAGTCCATAAATGTGAGGGATTGAATCGGTTGATGCTGTGTCATTGTCAAATATGACGCCCATTCTCAATGGTATTGGTGCAGCAAGAGTGTATTCAGGCGCTGCAGGGATTCTTTGCCATACGCAGCCAGATACAGCGAACACAATCAGTGCAATGAACAACGATCCTAGTTTGTTCATGTCAATTACTCGCTTTGTAAGTGAAGCTTTGAAGTTTATTGCCTACACTGCTTTTTTTGGTAGTACAAGCAAGTTATTTAAGTAAAAATCATCGGCGTACTGGTGTCAAGCGCTGTGTACGGTCTGCGCTTTTTTTTATGGAGGTCGAAACGTTTCATGTGGCTCTCTTGGAATGCCACTTCTCCCTTTACGTCCAACTATGCTTGGGTGATTACCAGAACGTTTATTTATACGGGCGTAATGGATTTCCTTGTATTGTATGAGCGACAGGGCATCACATTGTAGCCTGTAACCGTTACCACAGGCTGATCTACATCTTTTCTATTTTCAATGTACCAACAAATGTACCAGCAGCTTTATCACAATTAAAGTATTTTAATTATGACTTATTGCCATCTTTTTCTAGTTATTTATCTGTACATGTCCCATGACTAAATCATATTAGAGCTAGTGGGGGTACACTAGTCTTAGATTAACTCACTCCCCTATCAATGTATTACCTACCCCTCTTTCCTTTCACTAATTTTGGAGAAAAAAGATTTTTCAGAAAGAAAGTCTGCGAATGTCTGCTTTCGACCCAAAGCGGATATTCAAGAGCGTGCCATAACCTTAGCATTCCATCATACATAGCCGTTATATATATCTAACTGTGGTTGTATTGGATCGCCCATGGATGCGGGATCATTTTTACTCATAGTACTTCATTTGGTCTGCTTTATTGCCATGAGCATTTTACTTGGCTTTCAATACGTTCACTACGTTGACTATGAATCGAAAAGAATAAAGGAAAGTTCTTCCTTGAGATTTTATATATCTCTTTTTTTAATGTTATTTTTATTATGGGTTTTGGCAGTAACAGGTGGGTTTGAAGAAAATCATTGGATCTTAGGTTGCTTAAATGTTATTGCCATGATCACAGGTATTTATTTAACAGTGAAAATTCTTTTTAAGAAAAAAAGACTGAGGTATTCTGATATAAAATAGAATCACGAATAATGGTTAAAGTATCAAGCCCGGCCTAGTGACGGGTCTTTTGTGAGTGTTTATGTATATATGAATTTCCGCTTTTGGCACAAAGCAGACATTCAATCTTTTGAGCGGCGGGAACCGAACCCATAGCTATTAATACCATACCAATCCTAGTATTAGACAATAAATAGCTGGCTCAATTTCTTTGACTTACCCCCAAAATATGGTGTTATTATACTTTACGTACCCAATATTTAAGTTCATACTAGGCTCATATTCAAGGAGCCAGTCATGTCAATTCTATCTCAAGCACACTTTCATAACGAAGAAGCCGCGTACCAATTCATCGAAGAACGTATATGGCCTAAAGGTGCTATCTGCCCGCATTGTGGCGGCGTTGAACGCAACAGCAAGATGGGCGGTAAAAGCACTCGCATAGGTGTTTACAAGTGCTACGATTGCCGCAAACCATTTACTGTAAAGATCGGCACTATCTTCGAGGCCAGCCATATTCCGCTTCGCTTGTGGCTTCAAGCTATATTTCTGATTTCTTCTAGCAAGAAAGGGATCAGTTCCAACCAATTGCACCGTACTCTTGGTATTACTCTCAAGAGCGCGTGGTTCATGTCTCACCGTATCCGTGAAGCAATGCGCGATGGTGGCATTGAAACCTTTGGAACTAAGGGCGGAACCGTTGAGGTTGATGAAACCTTTATTGGTCACGATTTCAATAAGAAACCTAGAGGCCAGAAAATAGGGCGCGGGTACGAGCATAAGAACAAAGTCCTGTCCTTGATTGACCGTAGCTCTGGTCGCGCTCGTAGCATGGTTGTGGATAGCCTTAAAGGAAAGACTTTGCTCCCGATCCTCCAAGCCAACATTGACCAAGAAGCTAGAGTCCTTACTGATGAAGCTGGACAATATGCCAAGGTGAAAATGCACTTTCGCGATCACGGTTTTGTGCGTCATAAAGTTGGGGAGTATGTTTCCACCAAAGATAAAACCTTGTACACTAACACCATTGAAGGCTTCTTCTCGATTTTTAAGCGTGGCATGAAGGGTGTTTATCAGCATTGTAGTCATAATCATTTAAACCGTTACCTTGCAGAATTTGACTTTAGGTATAACAATAGGATGGCTAATGGAATTAATGACACTATCCGAGCAGAGAAATTACTGCTTGGGGTAAAGGGAAGGAGGCTTGCTTATCAAACAACTCATCACTAAGGAACCTTGGCGCAAGAGGAACCCATATGCCAAAAAAGTCAAAGCTGAAACCTGATGATGCGGAGCAGTCTCAGCGTTTTGTTGAGACTGCTCGCAAGCTAGAAGTGGATGAAAGTGGAAAAGCATTTGAGAAAACATTAAAGAATATTTCTCCTAAAGTTACTGAATTTCCAAAATCATCTGGTGGATCGCGCTCGTAGCTACACCGAATAATGCCGAGGCATCATTCACTTCTAGCATTGCTTCTGGATGTGTTTGTGGGTTTCTATAGTTGTTTCTAATATGATCTAGATAAATGGTAATGCTCTCATTTGCGCTTTTGGCATTTAGAGCCTTGATATATTCAGACCAATTTTTGGCTACATTATCTTTTTTGAACGTGCTCTTAGTAAGTTTCTCGTAGTAAGCACCCATTACTGTCTCGACTACTCTCCACAAATGAAAAACGCAGGCTGTAGGTACTTCAAACGCCAAACACTTACCAGCTTCTATTAAGTCCTTTTTAGCCTGATCTGGAATCAACTCTCTAATATCTTCCGGAAAATGTTGATCCGCATGGATAATTAAATCATCCGTTTTATAGATACCCTTTTGGGAGACAACATAAGTAGAAACTCCTGGCATGTCATTGCTAAGTACTGTTTCCAAATCTTTTACGGTGGTTTGCAACATCGAAATGTAGTATGTTTCTATCTGCGTTTTAGCATCAAGTTTAAGCATTATTTCATCCCAATTACTTGGAAGAACCTTGTTGATAGACAATATAACCGCGCGTGCAGCCCTTATAGAAGTAGGTTGAAAAATCGTTGCGGAACGCACCGTCCAAGTAATGCTTCCCGCGCAATATAAAGATCCCATTGAATTTCAGAGAAATCGTAGTTTCTAACTTCAAATTTTAGGATTGGAAACAACTGCTTGCCAAGCGAGTATGCTTCATAAGGATTAAACTTCCTCACTCTGGCGCTCTCCTGACTTATTATTTCATGGGAGTTCATTTTACACCCCCTTTCCCGAATTGGGTATGGGAAATATAATAACGCGTAAAATATCCCCTGAATGATTGGCTTTTATTGGATTGTATTGGAAACTAAATGCAATCGTCTGTTTTTGGACAAGGCAGACTTTTACAAATAACAGCTCTCAACCCAAAGCGGACGTTCAAATCTTCATATCAGCAACGTAACGTAGCGAAGTCTGCTGGAATGAAAGGTTGAGTATCTCCTTAGACGCAGCCGACTATCGTCTGCCTACTCTTCAAAACGCGACTTGATCTCAGCTGCACAAAAGTATTTAACCGCATTCAAGGATTTTCCCTTTTCGATCTTAATCTGACCGTAATACTCAAGCAGTACCTTCGGCCAGTTACCCCGTTTTTTAAAGGTGGAGATATGCTGGCAAATATGGCCAACCCCTTCATCCCCAGAGTTATATAAGCAATCGATAGCAAAGACTTCTTCACCATCTTCAAAGAACGAGAGATCGACATTCAGGCCTTTCACCTCACTTCGGGTTCGCTCCGTTACTTTGAAGCGCTGAGCACCGCGCATAAACTCGACTGAGTTTGTGTCTCCCTCACTTAAACCGCCAATGCCTATTAGATTTAATTTGTTCCAATCAAAGTCATCTTCGCTTGACCGCGTAGGGTAATACTCTATCTCCTCCCAGAGCGCAATTAGCGCTTCGTCTAGCTCATTCATGCTTGCGAATTGAGATAGCTGCTCCTTAAGTTTTACGTATTTCGCGTCACCGGAAAATCGTTGTTCAAGCTCGCGCTCATGCTGCTGCACCGCAGTGATGACAGCCCCGTCAATGTGTGCCTTATCAGCAACCACTTGCTGCAAGAATGGGTCTATCTCCTGTTGAGTTTGTTCTGGTGATGGCGAAACGGGTTGTGTCACGTCCGACTGTAGTGACGACAAACCATCAGACTTTGCTCGACGCGCATACCAATAGGCCACGCAAACTGCAATAACAGATAGAACAAGTATGACAAGTAATTCGTCGCTCATGAGTTTCTTAAAACACTACAGTTATTAGACTGACCCGCTAGTCAGTGCCATTGAAAACAGAGAAGTATGCGGATTCATGCTAAGCGTTTTATATATTGATAATAACGCCACTTTGGCTATCAGCAAATACATAATATAACAGACAGATGAAATTTACTTCTGCTGTCTGATCAAATAGTACCTTGGAAACTTGAAAATTTGCTTTTGGCACAAAGCAGACATTCAAACAATTCCCAAGATCTCCTTACTTAGTACGCAACATCTGATGATACACGTGCGTCATGAGGTCTGAAGTCCAATGGTACGAAAAGTTACTCTAAGGAATTTATTGTAATCTAATATCGGGGTTTGAAATCCAATGGTGTGGAAACGTACGCTAAGGATAAATTTTGGGCTCCTTTGTGGGAATCTACCCATCTCTTGTCATTAACTGCTTTATATTTCAGTTATTTTACTGATTATGTATTTCGCCTGCTTATAGTGAATAAAAAGATGGAAACCAAACATGCAATGCCATTGATGTGCATTAAGTGTTCCAAAAACCGGGTGATGTTTTGTAGGGCTGTCACGAAGACACTGAGAATCTGAAACAGCCTTTATATGCTCAGTTACTGAATTGCGAAAAGATTCTATTTGTTCTGTCCCCGGATTTTTAGAGGGCATCACATCCCTTTTCATATCTATGGCTCCAGCCCTCTCCGGTTCTTCACCACGAACCAAGCTTTCAATAATTGATGTAAAACTTCGGTTCACAATCGCGTTATGTTCAAGTATCTTGAAGAATGACCAGTTTCGCATGTCTTCATCAACTCCTAACATCTTCGGAACATGAACAACCAATAACCCACTCTCAGCATCAATCAGTGCCGCAAGCGCAAGATAGCGATCGCACAATTTTTGAATCTGTGTTGATGCCTGATCTCGGCTCGTTAGAGTAAACCAAGTTCGGACTGCTGTCCTTAAAAATAAATTACTCATTTTTTATCCTATCATGGTCATTATTTTGTATAACGTTAAGTGTCAAGAATTGACAAATTGGTTGCTCGCCTCATATGCCGTATATAGAAGTGGAGAGATAACGTGTTATAGCTTTCAAGGTGGCGAACAAATTTTTGTTCACAAAGACTATAAAGCCAAGTTTCAAGTATTATTAACCAATGCAACAAATGATACTAAAAAATAATCTGTATCTTCGCGTACAACAGCTAGTAGCATTATTAAGACAGTCATTGAACATGGGCGGCGGGAATCGAATTGTAGTCTGTAATCGTTACCACAAGCTGATCTAAAAATTTTTCATTTTCAAATTACCAACAAATATACCATCAAATTCATTGGATACAATTGGACTGCTATAGACGCAACTGTCCGCTTTGGCACACAGCAGACACTCAGGGTACTAAAACTCTTCTGACTATCATTTCTTGGAGTATGATAAAAAAACTCTTTACTCGGGGTTAACGATTCTCCCCTCTTCTACTGTCACTCTGACAGAAATCGTTACGTTTAGAAATTAAGTATTCATTTTCTTTAATGTTTGGAAAGGGATTGTTCTCGATCTTTCCTTAAAGATGAAATGGATATATGCAATGAAAAAACTAGTCTCGTTGTTTCTCATACTGACAAAAGATTGATTGGTATAATCATGATTAAACAAATTTTTTATGTCTTGGCATTTGGTCTAATAATTCCAGTAATAGTATTTTATGTGGCGACTTGGATTTTAGAAAATATCAATCCTTTCAAGGAACATTACACAGATAATACTCTGTATCATCGGTAGTTAATTAGCTGTTATGACAATTGAAGGATGATCTGTGAAAATTGAAGAACTAGAGGAAATAGAAGAATATTCAGCCGCGTGGGATAAGCATGATATTGAAGGCGTTATGAAATTTATGCCAGAGGAATTATTATGATAAAAACCGCCAGTGAATTGATAGCTGAAGCTCAAACACGGATTAATTGCCTTGATGTACCATCCGCCAAGGCATTATATGAGAATTCTGAAAATGCCGTTATTATCGATGTGCGGGAGGCCGAAAGTGCGGCCAATTCCAAACTCGTAGGCTCCATAAATATCTCTCGCGGTTTAATCGAAATGAAAGTACCAAAACTCTGCTCTGATCCAGGCACGTTGATATTGATCCACTGTGGCGGTGGTGGTCGCGCATCACTAGCAGCTTTAACGCTACAAGAAATGGGCTACACTAATGTCCACGCTATCACGGCAAAGTTTGAAGACATAAAAAATGCTTTTGGATAAACGAGTCAAAGTAAACCTATATCTAATTCTCTCCGAATTGTTACCGAAGTCGTTTGTTTCTAAGGGCTGCTGCCTGTATCTGTGCTTGAGTCATAACAGTTATGGGTGTCCATCCGCTAAGGCTAACCGACCCTCCCTGACTAAGCCAGATATTACGTGCATGGGGTGGATTACCAGTACCTGACTGAATGTCCACTTTTGGCACAAAGCGGACATTCACAGAAAACTATAACCTCAGCATTACAACCAACGCCTCACCTTGTTCTTATAATATATATACTCTTCCCCGAATTTTTTCTCTAAATATATTTCTTCCTTCTTAATTGCAACGTAATAGACTAGAATTGCCGAAGGTAGAAAGCTGATTAGAATCCAAAAGCTATTTAAGATAATGCCTATACCAATTGATACTAAGCAAAACCCCGCATAAACAGGATTACGTGAGTAGGCGTAAATTCCTGTGGAAATAATTCTAGTGGTGGGCTTCCATGGTTCGATATTTGTCTCGGCGTTTTTAAAAGATTGAGCGACGAGAATGACAATGCCTATTCCCAACATGACTACTCCTCCTCCAATGTACTTGAGTCCTGATGAGGCTCCGATGCCTATGGGCCAAATGTGCTGCAATCCATAGGCAGCGAGCAGCAAAAATAGAAAAATCAAGGGAGGTGGAAACTTTACAGCAGCTCCGTTTTTATCATCTTCCATGTTCATACCATATCTAAACTAATGGGGTCTTCTGACTATTATTAGTAACTAAGTTTGGTTAGTTTGCGACACTCTGCTCTACATAGTTCCTTAATCCATGCAACAATTCTTGCATACCTTTGCGGTACTGTGAGCGCACCATAATCGTATCAAGAATGCTCCCAAGTAAGCCAAATTTAAGCTGATATTTGGGCGAAACCCTAACAAGTGTTTTGTCCCCTTGAGGCTCAACTGTAAACCGTATTTCTGCTGTCTTGAAAGGAAGATTCGGATCATTGATACGCATAGTCAGTCTGTGAGGCTTCTCAAATTCGATGACTTCCTCATCTAGATAGTTCTTGCCCCCTAAATTACAAAGTCTGCGCGTACCTACACGAACTTCTCCGCGTGTTGTCAGCCTGGACCGAACGACCCCAGGATTCCATAGATAAATATTTCTAATGTCTGCCAGGACATCCCAAACCTTATCTGGCTATGCCGATACAATAATTTGCTCTTCAAACTCACCCATATTTCATTTCTTATTTATAAGTATGTTAGTGATAGGCATATTATGCGCCTGTTTTAACAGGCAGCCAATCTATGGGATTGCCTCTCAGGATCGAATGTCTGCTTTTGGCACAGAGCAGACATTCGAGATTGCTCGCCTGAATGTCAGGTATACAAATAATTTCGTATTTTATGACTGAACTATATCAATGAAGCCGTCAAGCTTCGAACCGTTCTTCAATTACCGGCTTCTTCCAGCGTAGACTTTCTACCTCCTTGTCCAGCGGCGTACCAGCAATCGAATTCGTGTAATTACTCATTAACTTGATTGCCAAGCCAAGAATTACTTCAAGTACCTGAATATCTGAATATCCGGCATCAAGAAAAATTTGTAGCTCTGCCTTGGTTGCTTTGCCCCGATTGGCAATAAGCGTTCGGGTAAATGTTCTCAAAGATTCTAATTTGATGTCGGAAATCCTCGCACCGGTGCGTAATGCATCGATGTCGATTTTGCTTATACCAGCCTGTTTGGCAAGCATGCTATGCCAAGGAATACAGTAGTTGCACTCATTTTCAAAGTTGGCTGTGAGAAAGACGACCTGACGCTCGATTGGCGTAAGCGTTGTAGTATTAAAAAGATCCCATAGGGCTGCATAGCACTCAAGGAGCGGTGGCGCAGAGGCCATCACCTTCTCTAAGTTTGGAATCATGCCGAAATTTTTCTTGGTTACAGCGAGTGCATTACGTGCATTTTCTGGTGCAGTAGTTTCATCGTGTAAAGAAAAGGTCATCATAGTCTCCTGTTGTAATTGATAGCTCATTCGTAGTTTAAATATCTTTTTAAATGCATAATTTTTGTTGACTCAGCAACGTTTGCATATTTACATTCACTCTTTAAATAATGGTTTTAAAGTTGTTGCTTTCCATTTCTGCTCACTGTTCATCTATCAGGCCTGCCGGCGGTGTGCAAATATGAATCTATGCTGGTAACTTCTCAAGATCCAACCGGCAGCTACAATTAATATGCCCGAGCCGAGATGCAGGAAGTTATCGAACGAGTTAATGTGGATGATGTTTAACAAATGGCCTTCTGATTGCGATCCAAGTGTCGTGAAGCCGATTAAGCCAATCGATATGTGGAACACTCCAAATACCTGCATGAACCAAACAGCTGCTTTCTCGCCTAGCACGGCAACAACGATGAACCCAACTGCTGAAGCCAGATGGACGAGATCGTGGGCTATGTTGGTTGCAAAGAATGCGTTTTTCCCTAGTAGTGGATTTGGGACAAATCCCAATGCAGCTGTACCAAGAAACAACGCGGCGAGTATCCATGCCACTGTAACTGCAAAATTGTTCATATTATTTCTCCTAAAAATTGTTAAAATATTAGTACTATAACGTTCGTTCTGTTATTGTGTAAAAAAATATCTAGTTTCTAATTGATGATAATGCTACACCTACCATTTTTCTTAATTCGCTCATTCTTGTTTCGTTCTTTCCAAAATTCACTAATCCGCAAGTAAAACAGGTAAGATAATCAGCTAAAGCCTTGCAATCCTTATCACCACTAATCTCCTTTCTTTCTTGTGCTGCTTTTAAGCAATTATAAAAAAGGGCCTTGATTTTTGAGACACGTGATTTGATTATTAGATTAATTTCTTCACTTAGTGTCTCCTTCTCTGTAACAGAATTAAAAATAAGACATCCTTTACAATCATCAGAAGCAGCATAGCTCACTCTATTCTCAAAAAAAGCTTCAATATTACTCAGTCCCAAAGGTTTTCTTGCGAGTATGTCCCTTAAAAATCTACTGGAGTTACTATTATAGTAATCTATACAGTCGATAAATAACTTCTCCTTATCGCCAAATTCATTATACAAGCTATGTTTATTAAGACCTGTGCGAGCCACCACTTCATTCATGGAAGTTGCTTCAAAACCCTTCTCCCAGAATAAATTTGTGGTTTTCTTTAACACCTCTTCACGATCGTATTGTCTTGGTCTATTCATATTTTGTTAGCACATTGGTAAGCATACTATAACGATCGTTCTGGTATGTCAAGCGAAAGTTGTAAATGGCGGCGGGAATCGAATTGTAGCCTGTAATCCTTGCCACAGGCTGATCTAGGTTTTTTCTATTTTCAATATACCAACAAATACACCAACAAATTCATTGGGTGCTATTGGGCTGCTATAGACACAACAGTGCGATTTTGGCACAAAGAAGATGTTCTGAAAAAAAGTAATCGTTTGGACTAAATTACAACAGAGCCCTAGGAACCAACATATTTGAAAGTTCTGACTAACATTTATTTTGTTGAACCAGCCACTTTTAGTAGTTTCTTAATTTGCTGTGTCTTGGCATGATCAAGAGCTGTAGAACCTTTTTTATTTTGGTGATTGACCCTTACTCCCTTAGCCAACAGAATCTCCACGACTTCATCGTGGCCATTCCTGGAAGCTAGTATTAGGGCTGTAAAACCATAACTATCTTGGTGATCAATCTTTGCACCTTGCGCCAACAGGGCCTGCACAATTTCTACATATCCCATGTAAGACGCCTTCATAAGGGGCGTTACGCCTACATTGTTTTGGTGGTCTACATTGGTCTCTTTCTCAAACAAAGTACGCACTTTAGAAAGATTTCCAGTTGCAGCAGCTTTCACTAAATCATCGCCATCACCTGCGTGAGAAATGATTGGAAATATAACTAATATTAATACAAGGATTCCCGAGAAAAATACTCTAAGTATTATTTGTGAATTTTGCTCATTCATATATTTAGAATACCGTTTACTAAAATACTAAACGGCAGTTATTAACCTTAACTTGAAGATCTATACTATTTCTATATTTCGCTGCTGAATGTCTACTTTTGGCACAAAGCAGACAGTCAATTCTTTGAAAAAAATGGGCGGCGGGAATCGAATTGTAGCCTGTAATCCTTGCCACAGGCTGATCTAGGTTTTTTCTATTTTCAATATACCAACAAATGTACCAGCAGATTTATTGGATGCTATTGGACTGCTATAGACGCGACTTTCCACTTTTGGCACAAAGCAGACATTCAACTGAATAGAAGTACATGCGTGTTCAACAAGGGGGGTAGGTGTGGGGGTATACCTAGTCTTGTATTAAGTACCACCTAGCAATGTAGTACCTACTCCTCTTTCCTTTCCCCAATTTTGGCGAAAAAAATTCTTCCAGGATGAAAAACTGCGAGTGTCTACTTTCGACTTAAAGCGGACATTCAGAAAAACCACCTATCTAGTGTATTTTGGCGTACGCGTTTCTCTCATCATGAACACGATATTCAGTTTCGTTTGGAAAGTTAGCTTTACCGAGACTTCCTTGTCCGATGGAGGAAACAGCGCATGGAGCATATCTAACGATGTATTCTGCGACACTTCCAGGAATTCCTAAAAATCTATTCCATTTTGCGACACTTCCAGGAATTCCTAAAAATCTATTCCATCTCGTATAGCTCTGTGTTCCAAGAACGATCAGGTTTGTATCGAGTTGGGATGTAATGCGGATAGTTTCCTGGCCAGGAAAGCCTTCGGAAAAGATAGTCTCAACTTCTAGATCAAAGGATTCTGCTAGTTCTTTGAGGGTGTCCTCTCCTCGCTGCCGGGTCTTTTTAGGGTCTTCATTCGATATAAAACGTTCTGGAGGCAGATAGTTCTCATCTGAAATGCCTAACGCTCTTGGCTTAAACACGTACAAGGCCTTGAGTTCTGCTTTGTAGGTTTGAGCCAGCAACATGGCATGGTAGCTGGCGTCTGTAGAGGCATCCGTAAAATCGGTGAGCAAAACGATTTTTTTGATGGGCGCTTGAGGAAATTTCATAGTGATCCCTTTCTCTTATATAAAGTACCATAAATTGGCAAGTGACAAGCATAACATGTTTCCATTGTCAGAGTCGTATGTTCTTCCTATATTTAATGCCTTGATAGTTTTAATGCCACAGCAAACACCCCAATGAGGCGTTCTTCTGAACGTTCGCTTTTGGCACAAAGCGGACATTCACAGAAAACTATAACCTCAGCATTACAACCAACGCCTCACCTTGTTCTTATAATATATATACTCTTCCCCGAATTTTTTCTCTAAATATATTTCTTCCTTCTTAATTGCAACGTAATAGACTAGAATTGCCGAAGGTAGAAAGCTGATTAGAATCCAAAAGCTATTTAAGATAATGCCTATACCAATTGATACTAAGCAAAACCCCGCATAAACAGGATTACGTGAGTAGGCGTAAATTCCTGTGGAAATAATTCTAGTGGTGGGCTTCCATGGTTCGATATTTGTCTCGGCGTTTTTAAAAGATTGAGCGACGAGAATGACAATGCCTATTCCCAACATGACTACTCCTCCTCCAATGTACTTGAGTCCTGATGAGGCTCCGATGCCTATGGGCCAAATGTGCTGCAATCCATAGGCAGCGAGCAGCAAAAATAGAAAAATCAAGGGAGGTGGAAACTTTACAGCAGCTCCGTTTTTATCATCTTCCATGTTCATACCATATCTAAACTAATGGGGTCTTCTGACTATTATTAGTAACTAAGTTTGGTTAGTTTGCGACACTCTGCTCTACATAGTTCCTTAATCCATGCAACAATTCTTGCATACCTTTGCGGTACTGTGAGCGCACCATAATCGTATCAAGAATGCTCCCAAGTAAGCCAAATTTAAGCTGATATTTGGGCGAAACCCTAACAAGTGTTTTGTCCCCTTGAGGCTCAACTGTAAACCGTATTTCTGCTGTCTTGAAAGGAAGATTCGGATCATTGATACGCATAGTCAGTCTGTGAGGCTTCTCAAATTCGATGACTTCCTCATCTAGATAGTTCTTGCCCCCTAAATTACAAAGTCTGCGCGTACCTACACGAACTTCTCCGCGTGTTGTCAGCCTGGACCGAACGACCCCAGGATTCCATAGATAAATATTTCTAATGTCTGCCAGGACATCCCAAACCTTATCTGGCGATGCCGATACAATAATTTGCTCTTCAAACTCACCCATATTTCATTTCTTATTTATAAGTATGTTAGTGATAGGCATATTATGCGCCTGTTTTAACAGGCAGCCAATCTATGGGATTGCCTCTCAGGATCGAATGTCTGCTTTTGGCACAGAGCAGACATTGACGAATGACCGCTTTCGACTCAAAACGAATATCCATATGTGATCTTTATCACAGAATTGATTTGTCGGTTTGAGTAATGTGCTATGCATAAAGCAATATTCTATTCTGGAGGGCTACATGAAATACACATATGCAAGTGTGAGAAGTTTGCCTCTGCACGAAGAAGTCTTATGCTTCCACATCCAAATGGTGACACCACAGCAATTGTTGATGCTTTTGCCGAATGTTCGCATGGTTTACATAATATTAATCAGGATGATTTTGATGATGCAGCTAGGAAATCTGTGCGAAAGCTTGAGGAGTTAATTGATGGATCAGTACTAGATGACCCATTAGGTCGTGGTCTTTACACTGTCAAAGCTGAGAGGCTTTCACTGGATCAGAAGACTGAACTATTGGAGGCAATTAATTATCTTGCAAGCTGGTTTGACGCAGAATCTAGGGAATAGAATTAATATAGTCCCAGTTACCGCCGCCCAACAATTAACGCACCGAAGCGAGTTAAGTAGCTACTAACGAACGTCAGCTTTTGGCACAAAGCAGATGTTCAAAATTCCCTCCATTCTCTTAGTATTTTCTTCAAATATTCCGTTATATAGGTATCAACCATACCTGTATTGGAATTACTACTATGGCTAATAAAATTCTTACACTTGTAGACTCTTTAGAGAAACATAAGAGAGCCTATTTGCTAGAAAAATTTTTAAATTCAGTATTTTACCAGGGAGGTCTTCCTTATTTTGTTTCGGATAAGATTTCCCTATTCTCTTATCGTAGAAAGTTGGTAAGTCAGATCAGACGGAAAGCTATGTCCCGATAATCCAGCCTTTAATTGTCTCGCTTGAGTAGTTTTTCCGTTCACCATTATTACGTGCTTGGGGTGGCTTACCGGTTCCTGTTTGAACACCCGCTTTTGGTACAAAGCAGACACTTAATCTTGGGCGGCGGAAATCTAACCAGAGTCTACTAATACCTTACCAATCATAATATTAGCCAAGAAATAACTGGCCTAATTTCTTTGAAATACCCCCAATAATATCCCCAGAATGACTGGCTGTTATGGGATTGTATCGGAAGCTAAATACGATCGTCTGTTTTAGCAAAAAGCATACCGTTACAAATGACCGCTAGGATGGTCACAAATGACCGCTACCGACCGAAAGTGGACATCTAAAAGGTATGAAAATAGGTACCTATACATATTTGTAAGCACATTACTAAAAAGATTGCGTAAGCTACAATGCGTTAATGATTGACGATTACTGTGAGCGGATTGGCCCCGAACTATGGGCAGAGCCTATTAATGTATTAACAAATCTGGCTTTTTTTATTTCGGCATGGGCAGTCTGGCAATTAGCCTTTCGCTTACATAAATTATCACCTGGTATTTGGATACTCATAATCCTTATCGTTATTATTGGTATCGGTAGTAGTTTATTTCATACCTTTGCTACCACTTGGGCCTATTGGCTGGATATAGTGCCTATTCTGTTATTTCAATTTGTCTATCTGTGGCAATATGCTTACAGAATTATCAAACTGAATAGCAAATCTACGGCAGGATTACTAGTCTTATATTCCGTTGCTGCCTATGTTGGCAGACAATTTCCTCAGATACTCAATGGTTCTCTTATGTATTCCCCAGCATTCCTTCTGTTAATCGGATTAGGTTCTTATCATTATCTATACGAGAAAAAAGAAAGATTCATTCTATTGTTCTCATTGGGAGTGCTCATATTGTCACTGTCACTCCGCACAGTTGACAATACTATTTGCCCTTATTTTCCAATAGGTACACATTTCTTCTGGCATCTTTTTACTGCTCTTCTAACATATATGGTAGCGAAGGCGTTGCTTATAAATTTAGTTACCAAAAAATGATAGTCTGAATGTAAATTACCAGCCGGAAACTGGTAAACTTTTGCAGCCTTTCTTATTCAATATTCTTAAATATACAATTGATTTCGCCTGCCCGAGACATGGTTACTTCAAAGGAATGCAAGACGAAATTAAGGTAACTGCCAAATGAAAACACTAATATGCGCGTAACTAGTTGCTTTATGCTTGTAATAAAATAGACATAAATAGCAACTAAAAACCAGGAATACGTAACATGTTTAATTTAGGCTCCCTGTTGAGTTTTGTCTCTACCAAGCCTGTTATAGGTAGGGCGAGTATCGTAGTGGAATGTTCTGCTGTAGAGGTATTTAATTTTATTGGGGATAATTTTTTCCAGAATTATCCTAAATGGTCTCCAGAAGTTCAGGAGCTTAAACAAATTACTGCTAGCCCGGTAAAAATTGGAACCATAGCGCAACAGGTGCGCATTGATGCTGGGCGCCGCTATGAGAATAAGTTTAAGATTACAATTTATGAACGGAGCAGTCGTTTAGGGTTTATGGGTATCTCTTATCCTTTCCGCTGTTTTTATGATTTACAGGACATTAATTCTGGAAAATCCACCAAGCTAACTTTTACGTTCGAGTTGCTCAAGCTTTCGCTTGTCATGCGACCTTTTGAGGCACTTGTTCGTAGAACGATTAAGGATGGTGTTGAACGCACAGTAAAAAATATTAAGCAGCTAATGGAAACCACTGATTCGATGGCAACCAAACCAAGTAACCATTAATTCAGCAGAGAGCAGAGAGATGATATGGAAATTTACTGAGGTTGGCACAATTGATTTCACATGCCCGAGACAGGGTCACTACAAAGGAATGTGGGGCGAGATTAAGGTAGCTGCCAGATGAAAACACGGATATGCGCGTAACTGAATGAAGCTACAGTTCCTATGATTGTATGTCCGCTTTTGGCACAAAACTGACATTCATCTTTTTCTAGGGCGGCGGGAATCGAATTGTAGCCTGTAACCCTTGCCGCAGGCTGATCTAGGTTTTTTCTATTTTAAATATACCAGCAAATGTACCAGCAGATTTATTGGATGCTATTGGACTGCTATAAACACGACTTTCCGCTTTTGGCACAAAGCAGACATTCAAAGTGCTAGCTCATGGTATTACAGTGTACAGCAGCAAAGCGATTGAAACGTTAGGAAGAACAGATTAAATTAGGATAGAGATTGCAGTTGTAGGATTAACAATCTACACAGACTTTGTTGACGACGTTTCGTACATAGATCATCGCGATAATTGCAGCAATCCACACAATTGCAAATATAATCCACCAGACTCCCAAAATGCCGAGGGTAAGTACAGTAGTGGCAACCCAAAGTACAGGAAATGGCAAAATAACTTGTCGCAAAATACCTATAAGAAGTGGAAAGAGCGGGCGTTTAAGACCACGAAAAACGGAATCAGTGACAAACAGCATTCCATATTCCCATGTGATTAAAGCAGCCACTGAAAGGTACCCAACACCTGAGTTAATCACAGCCTGATCATCAGTGAAAATACCGATTACATAATTTGAGCTAAAGAATATAAATACTGCTGCAAAGGTACTGATGTATAAAGAGTAACGAATAGCAACTCGAATTATCTCTTGAACGCGGTCATACTTTTTCGCACCATTGTTCTGCCCTATGAGTGTTAGCACCGCGATATTGATTCCAATACTGGGCATCAATACAATTTGTTCGACTCGCAGTCCCACGCCATATCCAGCTACGACATTCTCACCAAAGGCACTAACAAAGTACGTGATAATAAATGCACCAATCGAAATGGTCATCATGGAAAGACTTGCTGGAAAGCCCTGCCCTGCAATATTGAGATAGGATTTCACATCGGGTACGTACTGGCTCCAAGATTCATTATTTACTAATCCAGTACCACGTACTTTAAGCCATAAATACAATGCACCCAGTGCATTGGTTGTGATTGTTGCAATTGCAATACCTAAAATATTCAATGCAGGAAGACCAAGCCAGCCAAATGCGAGTATAGGACTGAGCAAACTATTGATAAAAAAGCTAGCAATGAGAACATTACGATATGATTTTGTATCACCAACCGCATTCAGTATTGCATTAAACATAAAGGTCATCGTAATGAAGATCGAGCCCCAAAAGATAGTGACAAGATAATTGCTTGCGGTAGTGAGGTACGTTCCCTCGGCACCAAGGAGCGTGAGAAGAAATGGAGTAACTAGAGAACCTATAATAGAAATGGTAATACCTAGCAAAACTCCAAAGCTGATTGTCTGTCTTGCATAACGCTTGGCAGTTCCTTCGTCATTACCACCCAATGCATTTGCAATGAGTGCGGTAGCTCCACTGCCAACACCCATGCCAATGGCAATGAGGGTAAAGAAAATAGGGAAAGAAATCGAAAGAGAAGCAAGCGCATGTGTTGAAAGGTAGCCTGCGACAAATGTGTCAACTACGTTGTACATTGTATTAAAGAAAAAACCGATACTTGATGGGATGGCAAGCGAAAGGATAAGTTTCGGTATAGGGTCGATGGTAAGACGGCTGTAGTGTAAATTAGTCATAAGAGTAATGCTCACATCAAAAAGTCTCTAATTGGTAAATGACTAGTTTCGACCCAAAGCGGAGGTTCAACACTAAAATCATTTTTCTCTATTCCTCTTATCATCGACTTCAGATTATCTATAGGTAAACCAAGTAGTACTAAAGACATCCTCAATGAGCTCGTCTAAGTAACCGCGCAAAAATCATTGCATGTGTTACCAAAAGCAAAGGCACCAGGAAAGTTGGAATGTACCAAGTCGCACCCAAGTCTGGTACGACATCGACATGGCGCAGAGCATTTAACAAATCTACTGAGCCAACAATGTTAAAAAGCCAGACCAACGGTATCGCAATGCCCCAACCCTTACGAAGAATAACTAGCGCGAGAAGCGCAAGTAAGTAACCCGCTAACAAGATCGCCATAAGCAGCTGTATAAGAAAAAAAGTCTGGTAGTGGCTGAGAGACTACCCCTGGAACAAAAAACAATAATCCAATATGTCGCATGGCATGTGGGAAGATTAGTACGGTCAAGGCCTGACCGTTTGTTTTCTCAGCAAGCCATGGAGATATATACCACTTTGCTGCGATTGTGAATACAGTAATGCTCAGAACAAGTTGTAAAACAAAAATTGATAATGGATCCATCATCTTAGTTCTCCTAAAAGTTGTTACTAATGTTTGTATTACGATACTTCATTATCAGCACTAGATTTAGTTCGTTACCATCCCACTATTGGCTTCCATTAGCTGCTTAATATTTTTTACAGTGCGTTCAGAACCATCCTTAATGGAGCTACGAACTAGCGCCTCGAAAGGTCGCATGACAAGCAGAAGCTCAAGCAATTCGAAAGTAAAAGTTAGCTTTGTAGATTTTCCCGAATTGATGTCCTCTAAATCGTAAATGCAGCGGAAAGGGTCAGTGATACCAGCAAAAACTAAACGAGTATTCTGTTCATAAGTAGTAACCCTAAAATTGTTCTCGGTTCGGCGTCCATGAACGATGCGTGACTGTCGTACCATAGTTCCAAATTTCACTGGGCCAGGGGTAATTTGTTTAAGCTCCTTAACCTCTGGAGACCATTTAGGATAATTCTGGAAAAAATCATCCCCAATATACTTAAATGCCTCTACAGCAGGACGTTCCACAACGACACTCGCCATACCTATTACAAGTTTGGCAACATTGGTCTTCGGCCAGGCTGTCACACTCTGGAAAAAGTTCCAGGGACTTGTTTGATTAAGACTATTACTATCTATTTCGTTCTCCTTTATGTGTATATGCACATATTAATTAATAAAAAAACATCGTATTTCTGTTGTGTTCAATACCTGCCTCACTGGATTGACAGCAAGTTTTAGAGTCGAGCGCCTCGTCATGGCGAGAATAACTACGTACCATGTTGCGACGAGAGTGAATACAATAAAGCTCAGAACAAGCGATAAAATAATAATTGATAGAATATTCATTTTATTTCTCCTAAAAGTTGTTAAAAATATTGCTCTATTTCGATACTTCTTTATCCACGCCGGACCGAGATCAATAATGCACTTTAGCCAAGCTGCTAGACACTACTAGAATGCCACTCCTCTGATTCATTAACCTCACTTCTGTTCATCCTACACTTACTTCTGGGTGTATATACACCTATTAATTAATATAAATCAGCCTATTTTTGCTGTGGCACGTACTGCAGCCTTTAAATCACCCAACATACGATCAAGGCGACTAGTACTTAGCGCTTTTTTGGTCAAGTTTTGTGCTTCCTGCCAAAAAGGTATTGCTTGTTCTAGTTGTTTCAATCCTTTACTTGTTATACTTACCTCGCGCGACCGCTGGTCATCCTTTACTGATACCACAATGAGTAACCCTTCTCTCTCCAACGGCTTCAAATTACGCGTTAACGTAGTTCGATCCATGACTAGCTCCTTTGCCATCCTTGAAATTGAAACTGGACCC
Organism: Nitrosomonadaceae bacterium; assembly: GCA_965248035.1. GTDB lineage: Bacteria > Pseudomonadota > Gammaproteobacteria > Burkholderiales > Nitrosomonadaceae > BJGV01. Next base: position 44,967 of record OZ252054.1, on the reverse strand, counting down.
ATAGACCGTGTAGTTGCCAACAAAGTAAATTGAGTCGGCAGAATTCCACTAGGTTTCATGATCTCTTCATATAATTGCGTCACTGCCCTAGATGCCTTTCGCAAATTTAGAACCGCACAGGCTCTGCCAATTGATTGGCAATCATTAATATCAAATTTTGTATTTTGCTTAGTCATAATTTTACTCCTAATAGGTGTATATACACCTTGTTAACTGAAATAATAAACAGCTTATTATATTTTGTCAACATATTTTTAAAAATGACGGTGGCGGGAATTGATCCCATATCTGCTAATACATTATTAATCATAATATTAGTCAACAAATAGCTGGTCCAATTTATTGGAAATACACTCAAAAATACCCCCAGTATGATTGAATTTCTTTAGAGGCAATATGAACGTCTGCTTTTGGCACAAAGCAGACGTTCGCTTATGGCAACTAAGTGCAATATAGTACCTACCCCTCTTTCCTATCCCCAATTTTGGCGAAAAAAATTTTCCAGAAGTAAAATTGGTAAATGTCTGCTTTCGACACAAAGCGGACATTTAGGATACGGAGATATTTAAACTTGTAGAATTTCACCTTATGATAATGGCGGTTCCGATGAAAAATAGTGGCTTAAAAATTAATCACATCAACACTCCATCTTTGGGTTCTAATAGTGCTGGAATAGAGGACTCCCCAGGCTGCTGTTAGACCGAATGACTGCCTGGTTATCTTTTAACCCTTAATGCACTGCATGATGCCTGTAGCAGTAAAGATATCAGCATCACTGTATTCTTTACTTAACACAATAAACCAGAGTTTCCTTAACTTTAGAAATTCTGAGTGTTATGTGAAAAGAAAGTGGGCGTCCGGATAGCCAGACGCCCGCATCTTCAAAGAACAGCATTTACAGTAGCCCTGTAAACTTAATTATTACCCGATACTTCCGTAAGCGTCTTCATCACGTCGTCCAGATTAAACTTGGCCGGCGTCTGGCGCGGTGGAAACTCCTTGAAGGTTGTCAGGAAGTTGCCCACGTATTGCTGTGCAGGAGCCAGTAAGAAGGCATGCCGTATCCACCAGGTGTCGTAGTTGTTGGAATCGGTGTCGGCCCGCTCGAAGGGATCACTGCGGAGATTAAAAATCTTCGGTATCCGCAGCGGCACGAAGGGCTCGGACCAAACGCGAAAAGTGCGTGTGCGCTGCTCGTGAAACACAAGCTTCCACTGATCGTAGCGCAGACCAACCAGCTCACCGTCATCGCTGAAATAGAAAAATTCCTTGCGCGGGCTCTTTTTCTCCTTTCCAGTGAGCGACGGCAGTAAGTTGTAGCCATCCAGGTGAACCTTGTATTTCTTGCCGTTAGCCTTATGACCCCTCTTGAGCTTTGCATTGATGTCAGCCTTACCAACGGCGGCCATCAGTGTTGGCACCCAGTCCAAGTGGGACACTACTTCATTGGAATTGGAGACTGTTCCCGCCTTGAGCTTGGCGGGCCAGCGAACCATACCGGGAACACGGTAACCGCCCTCCCAGTTAGTATTTTTCTCCCCACGAAAAGGGGAAATGCCGCCATCGGGCCACTCATTGTAATGGGAACCATTATCAGAGGTGTAAACAACTATCGTATTGTCGGTGATCTTGAGTTCGTCCAGCAAGTCGAGCAATTTACCGACATGGCCATCGTGCTCTATCATGCCGTCGGCAAAAATTCCAAGCCCGGTTTTGCCCTTGCTCTCAGGTTTGAGGTGGGTATAAAAATGCATGCGGGAAGTATTGATCCAGGCTAAAAAAGGTTTGCCTGATTTATGGGCACGCTTGATGAAATCGACCGTCCTATTCAGGAATTCTTCGTCCGCGGTCTCCATACGCTTCTTGGTGAGCGGACCTGTGTCTGTGCACTTCTGTTTGCCCATGAGGCCAAAGCGTGGATTATCGATTTTGTTTTCCTTCGTTGTGGCGACACAATCCAGCACGCCACGCGGGCCAAACTTGGTGCGAAATTCGGGATTCTTGGGATAGTCCTTATTCTCCGGCTCTTCCTCAGCGTTGAGGTGATAGAGGTTTCCATAGAACTCATCGAATCCGTGTACGGTGGGTAAATACTCATTGCGATCACCCAGATGATTTTTACCAAACTGACCAGTCGTGTAACCCATGGGTTTCAGTAACTCGGCGAGAGTGGGGTCCTCTGGTTTTATGCCTATGGGGGAGCCGGGTAAGCCCACCTTGGTGAGACCGGTACGCAATGGACTCTGGCCGGTGATGAAGGCGGATCGACCCGCCGTACAGCTCTGCTCGCCGTAGTAATCGGTGAATAACATTCCCTCGTTGGCAATTCGGTCGATGTTGGGTGTCTGGTAACCTACAAGTCCTCTGCTGTAGGTACTGAGGTTCGTGATGCCCACATCATCGCTCATTATGAGCAGGATGTTGGGTTTGTCTGTCGCAGCATAGACCGACGAAACCAACCCAAGAAGACACATTGCAAACATGCGAATGAATTTGTTCATTATTCTTCCCCTTGTAGCTTATTTATTGTCGTGCAATTAAATCATGAATCTGTATATTTAGAGGCTAGTTTAAATCTATCCTAACGATCCTTGTGATGTGGTATTTATTCTTAAATAAACCTTGGTGTAGGTCTATGGTTTACGGGAGTATACGTATTTATCTGGAATCATTCAATCGTTGATTCATCGTACATTACGATGCACTCAAAAACTCCGCATGTCGGTTATCCTTTAATAAGGGAATTATATACAATAGTGCCGAAACCCGGATAAGTGATTGATTCTGATGTGAATCTCTATTTTAAATTTTTCCGTTCGTGCCTAACTTCTACAGTCTTGGCCATTGCGCTAACCGCTTCTTCAAATGTGGCTTTTACCCGAACATCCGCTTCTAATTCTGCTTTGCTCGGCTGATACGTATAATGCTTGAGGGTAACGACTGGTCGTTTGTTTTTGGCAGTTGGTTTCATTTACTTCCTCGGTGGTAGTGTGTTTTCCATAATGGCGCGACAGTGCCCCACAATGTCCGCTGATTGTGTCATCACGCGACAAAGGTGATCGAACAGGTATGTATGGCGTTTGGGTCGTCTGTTACCTTGTGATAAAAGGATGCCCCGTCGATCTCATGGACTCGATGGCCTAGCGGGATTTTATATCGTTCAGGATGTTTAGGGATGACCAGGACAAGGTATCCCTGCCATTGCCCGGACTTCTGCCTTACGGCTGTTTTTAATTCGCTTTCTACTTCGCGCCGGTTGCCTGCATTCATAGTGTTCCACTTGTTCTTTACTTCGGCAAGAATACATCGGTTTTTGCATTCAAGATCATATCCTGCATCATGGTCATCCCATCCAGACACGGAAGCCAAAACGCTTTGGTGAAATCGTCCGAGCGCATTGCTCATTCCGCGCAATCCTGATTCTGCGTTTTGTAATTCGATCAGTTTGTCGGCTTTTTCCACGTCATAAGCCGATGCAACCAACAACGATGAAAATGGGTCTACCACGTTTTTCACGCGCCTTGTCGCCGCGCCAGAAGATGCTCGGCTTGCGGCCTCCTGCAAAACATCAATGTGATGTGCTAAAGAATCTGCACTAATCCAAGAGAGCGGCATCCACTTCATCCAGACACAAGGGAGCGGTTTCGTTCATTTCAATTCCAATCGGTTTCCTGTTCATGCGGGCTGCTACCCTGTAAGTAGTGCCAGAACCCAGGAAGGGGTCCAGAACAATGTCGCCTTCATCCGTGAATAGCTTGATAAAAAACTCTGGCAACCATTCGGGAAAGGCCGCGCTATGTCCGGTATTATGAGCTACAGGAGATTTATGTACCACATTTGTCGGATACACAAGGGATTTTCCATCCCAATTCGCTATACATCGGCCCACCTTTGAATTGGTTGCAGATTCCTGTCGAGTCAAATCATTTTGATTCATGTTTTTCAGGCGCTTTACCGTCCAATCTCCAATCGGAACCTTTACAGCGTCCTGATTCATTTTCAGTTCCTTCGTCTTTGAAAAATGTAACAAACGCTCCCATGAATCGCGGAATCTATACTTCCACTTTCCGGGTGCCGCTGTTGTTTTGTGCCACATATATTCCTCTACCCACCGAAACCCAACATCTCTTTTGATGGCAAGAATCAAGTCAAGAACATAAGTGTGTCTTTCGCTGTCCTTTGCCCGCTCCTTAATGTTCAAAACGAACGAGCCAGTCGGTTTAAGGATGCGTAACATCTGTTCACTACGGTCAGAGAACCACTTAACATATTCTTCTGGCGGGACTCCGCCATAAGTGTGTTTACGAGCATCAGCATAGGGGGGTGAAGTAACAATCAAATCTATGGAATCATCTGGCAAATCTCTCATGATGTCCAGACAATCGCCAAAGTATACTTTGCCCCACAGATGGTCATGCGATGTCTTATCCAGCATTATTGAATTCTCGCAGTAGAATCCAATCCATTGGGCTGAATCAGGTCTGCATATCGAATCCGCTTTCCTTCTGCCTGTTGGTATATTGTCTTGATCTGATCCAGCGTATCGAAATTGCGAAGATTGTGTCGTTCTGAAAACTCGTTTACATAGCGTTGCAGATGTTTCGGGCTTAACTTGTGGAAAGTGCCCTTGTGCGCTCGCTTGAGCGTTGACCAGAAAGATTCAATGCCATTGTTATGGGCTTGAGCCTTGACATATTCCCCGGCTGAATGATTCACCTTTCCGTGTCGGTAAGTATCATCCAGTCCGATATAAGCGCGAGCTTCATCCGTATAGACTACCGCGCCAGGTTCTGTGCTCGCATGGACAAAACCTTGCAGGGTTTCCTTGTCGGTGCGTTGTACCACCTGGGCTACAATTTCATTGGTTTCTCGGTCTTTAACCCCGACAACGGCAGTTTTACCAACCACACCCCGGCCAGCATTTAGGCGTTTGTTACTGTGCTTGTTTCTCTCTTGCCCGCCAAAGTAGCTTTCATCCACTTCAACCGGACCGGAAAACTCCCACTGTTCGGTCTCAAGTGCCTTTCTCAAGCGATGCGCCATAAACCATGCTGATTTTTGTGTGATGCCTAACTCCCGATGGAGCTTCATGGATGAAACGCTTTTCAGGCTGGTTGTCATCAGGTAAATACTAATCATCCAATCCTGGAATCCGATGTTTGAACCTTCCATAATCGTACCCGTCTTTGCGCTGAAACGCTTGGCGCATTCCCTTTCCCGGCACCGGTAGGGCATGGTCTTGTGTTTTGCGCCAGTCTGAACATTGCTGGAATTGCAATGTGGGCAAGTTACACCATGTGCCCATCGTTGAGCAACAAACCACGCTTCGGCTGTCGCATCATCCGGGAACATTTTGAATATCCCTTTAAGCATGATTCCTTTCCTATAGTGTTTTCCGGGTGCGTTGGTCATTTCAATCTCCTGTCTTCAATAACTGTATTTTATAGGATAGTGCCGAAATTGCCAAGCGTTTTTACGAATTAACTGTAATCCTCAACGTAAAAAGGCCAGAGCGATGGACTCTGGCCTTTCTGACATTTGAGGTTATGTTTGACATCGGAGCCAATAAAACCACATGATATGAGTCAACTTGATCAAATCTAATCCAGATCTATGGTCTCTCCATACGATAGTCGGCAGGTCGCTAATCGTCTGATCAATCTTTCGAATCAGAGTGGTGTCGCCATGTCGATTATGCGGTTGCTCAAGCTCACGTACATGACGCATGGTTGGACTTTAGCGGTTTTAGAACGTCCTTTGGTCAACGATTATGTTCAGGCGTGGAAATACGGACCTGTCATCCCAGGCATTTACTATTCGTTCCGTCCGCATGGGGTATATAACCTCAATCCGATTCCGCTTGTTCATGAGAGTGTTTTTGATCAAGATGTTGATGACCTGATATCCTCCGTCTACGACATATATGGATCTCTCTCCGCGAGCCAATTATCGGCCTTAACGCACATTAAGGATGGTCCCTGGTACACCAAATACAAGAAGGGAGAGCGAGGCATCATTATCCCGAATGAGTTGATAGCAGAGCATTTCAAAGACAAGCTGAAAAGATCAAGAAATGACGATACCTCTCACTGATGATCCCGACATTGGAGCCGAAGCCCTTGATAAGGATGCAATCGGGGAACTGAATCAGTTAGACAAACACCACATGAAACTGCGATGGGTTGCCGTCATTGTCGCAATCCTCGCCGTAATCGCAGCAGGTGTTCTGGAAACGTTTATTCTGTATAATCCTCCCCTTTGGCAGAGCTTGGAAGATGTTATCGTTTTTCTGGCCATTGCGCCGATTGTGTCCATCACGATTATAGTGACATTTGCCCTGATCGGGTCCTTTAAGAAATCAGGAGATGCTGAGATGAACTTGCCTAGTACGGCACGGCTGGTAGGACAGTCATTAAGCCGTGTTCCAGAATAACAATTCAATTCTGGCCTTTCCGAAATCTTAACCAGGCCGCTTTACTGAATGACCTCTTGATGTGTGATTCGGCACTATTGTATATAATTCCCTTTAATAAGAACCCTTCTCTTCTTTTCCAAATTATATTAAGTTATAGGCAGAGTCTTGTTTATCCATATGCTTAAGACGAATAATAGAATGAAGAACCGCTTGCTAAATTCTTTAGGGCAACCCTATTTCTTATCAATCACCGTAATCAGGTATACATAGATAAATGAAGTAGGTTGGCGATTGCGATGTCGCTGTAACAGGAGAAGAGTAATCATGAGGGGCCATGTGGCAAGGGTTTATTACAAAAAAATACTGCTGATTCTGTTTTTTCTTTCTCAACTACCTTTCACTGTTAGTCTCGCTGCCGACTGGGTACCCGGCAAAAAGAAACCAAAGCTGGTTCTTCAGATAACAGTCGACCAGCTTCGTGGCGACCTGCCAACTCGTTACTATGATCGCCTGCAAGATGGCGGCTTCAAATATCTCTGGGAAAAAGGCGTGGTCTATAGTAATGCGCACCATGCTCATGCGCATACAGAAACCATCGTGGGTCATGTAACCTTGGCAACTGGCGCTCACCCTTCCATCCATGGAATGATTGGGAATCTCTGGTTTGACAGCACAGCAGGCCGGACCATCTACAGTATTGAAGACCCTAAATATAAGTTGCTAACCAGCGGTGCAGATGTTGACGACAAAACAGAGATAGATTCCGCGCAGCGCGCGGCGAGAAGTGATGGTCGTTCTCCATCTGCGATTTTAGTCACCACGTTTAGCGATGAGCTTAAAAGTCATACAGGTGGCAAGGCAAAAGTCTTCGGCGTATCGGTAAAAGATCGTGGTGCAGTTTCTATGGCCGGGCATGCAGGTAAAGCTTTCTGGTTCTCAAAAGCGAGCGGAGAGTTTGTTACCAGTAACTACTACTATGACAAATATCCTCAGTGGGTGACTGACTGGGATGATAAGAAACTGGCGCAGAGCTATTCGGAAAAATCATGGCAGCTGTTGCACGACAACAAAAACTATTTATTTGGAGACTCGGACGACCGCGCGTGGGAAACAGACCTTGCCGGTTTTGGTCGAGTGTTTCCACACCCATATGGAAAGAGCGACAGTAAGTACTATATGACATTGCTAACAATTAGCCCTGCCGGTGATGAGTTAACCCTCGATTTTGCCAAAACTTTATTAGTTGAAGAGAAGCTTGGAGAAGATGAAATAACAGATTACCTCAGCATCAGTTTTTCCTCTACTGATCATGTGGGCCACATATTCGGTCCATCGGGTCTTGAAGCCGAAGATAATATTTTAAGGCTGGACCACACACTGGCAGAATTGTTTAAATTTATAGATAAGCAAGTTGGGATTAAAAATACACTTATTGTACTTTCTGCCGATCATGGTGGGGCTGACTCACCCGGCTATCGTAATTCTCTTAATATCCCCGCAGGATATATACAACCTGATAGTTGGGATAAAGATGCGGCCATTAGTCGATTGAAAAAACAGTTTAAGATCAAAGGCAAATTGCTGGAAAAATATGCGCGTCCCTATCTGTATTTAAGTAAAGAGGTGATCAACAATAAGAAAATAAATCAACAGGCATTAGAAGCGGCTGTCGTTAAAGAGCTTTCGGCGTTTCCAGGCATCTCCCTTGCTGTCTCCAGCACAGCATTGCGGCAAGGCAATGTACCTGATACACCTCTTTACCACTCGGTACTGAATAATTTTTATTCCAAACGTTCAGGCGACATCTATGTGGTGTTCGAACCCAACTGGTTTATTAACGATTATGAAGGTCTCACCGTCGCAGCAACCCATGGTTCACCCTGGCGCTATGATACTTTTGTTCCGGTAGTTTTTGCGGGTGCAGGCCTGAAACCACAACGCATTTACCGTGAAATTCAAACAGTGGATGTAGCTACAACACTTTCAGCGTTTGTTGGCACCATGCAGCCTTCCGGGGCAAGAGGACAAATTCTGCAAGAGGTAGTCCGCTGATCGGCGCAACAATCCACTCCAAAGCAGACACTCAACTAACTAACAATAGTTTTCAATGTTGGTGGGCGGGTACCCTAGTATTGGAACGAACCCATCCCCTGTGTTAGAGATACTCTGTAAACCTACCTTGACACTATTTGTAAAAATGCTCTTTCTATTTTGGCGCAAAAAATATTTATCCAGAAATAAAATCTGTGAATGTCCGCTTTTGGCACAAAGCAGACATTCAAGGGCTCCTCCATACCCTCAGCATTTCATCTCGGTTAGCCGTTATACAAGTGTTAGCCTAATAATCTATATCTAAAAAAGTAAAAATGAACAATGACTCAGTGAAAGTAGCATGGGTATTTGCCGCAATGTTTATGTGGATAACCTTGCTAGGGGTCATTCCTAATTTTTTCCCCGGAGAAACAGTATTTCTCGAAACTTATATGCCCCTCAAGCTCATCCATCTTATAACAGCTATTTGCTTTATCGTTGTTACCCGGTTGGGTGAAAATACAAGGATTCAATCCATGCTAAGGTTCGAATTGGTCTATTTATTGATCAGTGGAATTGGATTTATGGGGATGAACATAGAGATAGGAGAGCAATGGGAAGCCGTTATCCGACTTAACTTACTAAACTATGTACAGTTCAGTTTAGGAGTTGCACTCTCTGCTATCGGAATGATTTTGAACAGACGCCAACGACTAGCCGATTCTATGTGGGCTGTTGCATAGCAGAAGTAGCTTAGCAACCTCAAAACCACTAGGTCTTGCTGACATAGGCAATATGGCAGATAGATTTCCTAGTCTCTAGAGTTTGGTGACTACTTTTGGCACTAAACAGGCACTCAAGGCAGACTATAACTTAATGATATATATAATTTATATATAAGATATAGGTCATATTCCTCAGTATTCCGTCTCAAAAGTCCGTTGTACAAACATAACCTTACAAACTTTGTGGAGAATGCACTGATGGGAGGTGCCCATGGACAATATGACTTTTACCGAGGACAACGCACCACTTTTACATAGCACACGTATACCACTTTATACTGGTGGGGTGGCAGCAATTCTTTCTTCAATTTGCTGTATTGGTTCTTTCTTATTTCTCACGATTGGTCTCAGTGGCTCTACGAGTTTATATCTAATAACGCTCGCTGAATGGTCCCGTATACCGCTTCTCGTAGTAGCACTGGTTGCGCTATTCTGCCTACCTACGTCTGGCATCCTGTCTCCACTTACAAGCACGGTAAAGCTTGTGCAAATCCTCAAGTCACGATGACTAATAAAGTTTTTTTCTTAGTCGTTGCTGTGCTAGTAATTGGCATGTTCATGCTCCCCTACGTTGTTCAAAGCATAGATTAGTAGCACTGCTCATAGTTCTATGTAGAACTACAAGAAAAAATTGAATGTCCGCTTTTGGCACAAAGCAGACGTTCTTCTAATTAACAACAGTTTTCAATGGCAATGATATGTATTTGCGCCACTTGCGATGAAGGCATATAGTCATGCTCTAGGGAAAATAATAAAATGGTGATTATATTTGAATCATAAGATGAGGCGTGAACAAATGCAGAAGGTAATAATTCTTATAGGATTAGCAATTGTATTAATCGGGGTTATTTATCCCTATCTTCGCAAACTCCCTTTTGGACAATTGCCTGGTGATATTTTCTACAAGTCAGATAATTTCTCTTTTGTATTTCCTATTGTCACCTGCATTATTATCAGCATTATTCTGACAATTATTCTGAATTTGTTTCGATGAGCCATAAACTACTATATAATGGTGGGTCTGGCTGGACTAGAAGATGCTCCTTTGACTACGCCAGTTATCGAACAAAACTGACAAATAATTGATTGGAACAATCATGATTAGACAAATTCTTTATGTCTTGGCATTTGGTCTAATAATTCCAGTAATAGTATTTTTTGTGGCGACTTGGATTTTAGGACATATCAATCCTTTCAAATAACATTACACAGATAATACTCTGTATCATCGGCGGCGGGAATCGAATAGTAAGTTGAAAGGCTTATTAACAAACACTCTGTGCTTTTCAATGTTTAGGTGTTGACCCCAAAATTGCCCCATAAAATGCTAGATTCAATAGGATGGCATAAGACCATATTGGACTAGATGGATGAATCAGCGATCAGCCGAATACCGCATACTTCTTTAGATTTATTTAAGCTAGGGGCACACCTAGTCTGAAACTGCCCCTACTTCCTATCAATGTAGTACCTACCCTCTTTCCTTTCCCCAATTTTGGCGCAAAAAAATTATAGAAAGAAAATCTGTGAATGTTCGCTTTCGACCCAAACGGATATTTAGGGTTCGAGTATTACAAGTATAAAATGGGAAACTTATTTCACTATTCTTTATACATTTCCTTTCTCATTTTTTCTTGATGTTAATGCCTCTCCTTTCTAAATTCCTCTTCACGCTTACGATCTTCTCGTTCTAATTCCTCTTGATGTTTATACGCTTCTCGATTCATCTCTGCTTGGTGCTTATATTCCTCTCGTTCCATTTCCTGATGTCTCTTCATTGATTCTCTTTGATATTCATGCTCGTGTTTCATCCACTCATGATGATCCCCGTAGATGTGTCCCCACGGCGGCGTGGCGCAACCACTAAAAATTAGAGTAATTATCAAGCCACACAATCCAACTTTTATGCGTTCCACGCTTTTATTCTCCATAAACTTTGGCTACCCTAAATTCAAAGTACTACATATTGTTTAGATCGTAGACTGCGTCAACAACCATTCCAGTCCCAATCGCAATCATTAGAATGTCCTGAGCAACGCGTACATAGCGGTGTCCAGCCAGGGGTCTTCCCAACTGTCTAGCCATTCTGTGGGATAATTCATGAAAAATCACATCGCTTGGTAATGGATAACCTCTTTTCCCTTTATAATGCTTTTTATAATGTTTTTCATAATGCTTTGTAGCATGATGACCCCCCGTAGAAATGTCCATCCGGTGGTCCCCACGGTGGCGTAGCTACACAAGCACCTAGTAACAAACAAGATAAAAGTAAATAGGGCTTCATCTCACCTCCAAATTTCTATGGTATTGGCTACCAAGTTGGTGGTCATCAAAGTGTTAGTTAATATCTGTATAACGGATAATAGGGAGAGAAGCTTGAGATTAGAACTTGTAACTGAAAGTCCGCTTTTGGTACAAAGCAGTTACTCGACCTAATAGAATATTTAGTGGGTAGATATAGGCCAATGAAAGCACCTTTTAGTGGTTAGAGTTAGTTAAGTGTTGGCACCCCCTAGAAAGGTAAACAAGAGCATGAGGAGGATGGCCTGAACGATCCAGCCGATTACGCACACCCCTACCGCACGCCATGTGCTTACATAATCAAGCGCTTGTCTCACCGCAATCACCATAGCCGTCAACATCCAAATCGAAGCCACAAGAAAAACGATTTCTGCCAGCCCTGGGATGATTCCTAATACTCGAATTAACCCTGGGGAACTTGAAAAACCAATCGTGCGCAATAACTCACCATGATCTGCTTTGGTTTGTGGTTCTGGAAGTAGTCTTGTGCCAATAAAATAAGTCATGTAGGCCCAGATATACCATCCGACAATTGCTACGACCATCCCGATCAACATCCCTCCAAGGCCACCTTGCCCAAAACTGCCAATTCCGGCTGCGGCACTTGAAAGAACGACAACTACCATGGCCTGACCCAGTGCCCCTTGATCAGCCTCAACCTCTTCATAAAGGTCGACATCAAGTTTCGCAGCACGAATCATACGGCGCATTAGACGAGTCATTTCTTCCCTCCTACAATTTTATTGGCTATCTACCTTCATAGCGGGTGTTATTAAAAATCGAATTGAAGTAAAAAACTATCATGGCGTACAGTGCTATAAGAACCGACAAATAAGCATGTTGGTAACCAAGTTAAAGTGTAAGTTTGTCCTCATTACCAATTCCATGAACCATCTATATTCCACCGGGACTTCAATGGCTCCAGAACGCCAATCTTTACTAGTAACTGTCCAGAGGGGCTGCGTGCGTCTTGAAGAAATGTTCCAGTATCACGGCATTCTGGGTCTGGATTAAGCTTTAAGTTATAAACTTTTCCTATCGTCGACTCCATTAACGTTGTGCGCTCACCCAATGCCTTGACGCAAGGTGGGGCAAAATAAGTCTTTTCAGTCGAGTCAACAAAAACGACAGCATGTTTGGGTGGGCTTTTCGAAACACCAACTCCAAACCCGAGAGAAAAGAGAAAAAGTAAAAGGAGGGAAGTAAGCTTGGAAACAGTCACAAACCGGATCATAACACATCCCCAAAGGCTAGCGGTTATTTAACAGACCCGTCGGCATGTACAGATATTCTAAGCCCGCATTCGCGGGTTTTTCTTTGAGTCAACGAGTATACTGAGCCGAACAAAACAAAATAAGAAAAAGGGGAAGCATGTGGAGTAAGATTTTATCTGCAACAGCGATTACTATTTTCTTTCCCTGGTCATTGCTAGTATTGATCTTGCTGTACGGATGGGATAAGGCTCTCATAATCCTTAGAGAATTGGCTACAGATAGGTATGTCCTAATAGCCATACTTGTTATTACCGTCATAATCTTGCAATTCGTAGTTCTACCGCCTCTTCGAGGTGAAAACGAAAGGAAACAGTCCTTATAGCTTTGAAATTAGAAACGAGGCCGGGTACCACTAGTATCAGTTACCCCTACTCCCCGTGTCAGAGGTACTACCTAAACCTACCTTGACGCTATTTGTAAAAATACTCTTTCTATTTTGGCTCGAAAAAAAAATATTCTGAGGAAGGTTAAAGAACTTGGAATTAGTCACCAAAAACTTATGAAACACAAAGCAGATATTCAGAATTGGATACTCTTTACAATAGTTTCAGCTTATCCGGTCAATACGATAAATTGCTGAGCATTTCCTATACGAGCGAGCAATAACACTCGCTTATCGTCACTACTCTTCTTAATTGCACGTTTGAACTCTGCGGCACTATTTACTGGTTTTTGGTTTACTTGGAGGATAATCATGCCAGTTTGAATGCCCTTTTTGGCAGCAGTGGAGCCAGGTTTAACCGCAGTTACTACCACTCCCTCACCTGGCTTAGCATTAAATTGCTTGGCAAGTTGTGGTGTTAGTGTCTGCACGCTTAAACCAATTTTTTCTGTGCTTTGCGATAGTTCTGCGGACGCAAGATTGTCCTTCCCAGATAACTTGCCTATGGTAATGTTTAGTTTCTTTTGCTCTCCATTGCGCAAGATGACCAATTTTTCTTGTCCCCCTGGTTGGATTAACGCTACTAAGTTCCGAAAGTGACCAACTTCTTTCACAGGTTTTCCACGGAATTTAATGATCACATCACCTTGGCGCAGACCTGCTTTTTCCGCCGGAGATCCATCGTTTACCTGAGAAACAATAATCCCTTGCCCCGGCTTAATATTGAACGACTTTGCAAGATCAGGAGTAACTTGTTGAATCATGATACCCAGGTAGCCACGTGTTACCTCTCCATTTTCGATCAGCTGGTTAGCAATTTCCTTGGCTAAATTACTCGGGATTGCGAAACTAACACCCATATAACCTCCACTACGGCTAAATATGGCTGTATTGATCCCTACTACCTTACCGTCCAAATCAACTAGCGGGCCGCCGGAATTACCTGGATTGATCGCTGCATCCGTTTGAATAAAGTCTTCGTAATCATTCATACCAATACTAGTACGACCCTTAGCACTGACTACACCCACTGTTAATGTATGACTTAGTCCGAAAGGATTGCCAATAGCTACTACCCATTCGCCAACTCTAAGCTTGGAAGAATCAGAGAAAGAGAGTGCGGGAGATCCATTTTCTTTGATCTCAAGCACAGCAACATCGGACTGGGGGTCACGCACCGTAATCTTAGCTTCAAATTCTCGACCGTCCTGAAACTTGACACGGATTTTGTCAGCATTTTCTACTACGTGGTTGTTAGTTAGAATGTATGTTTTGCCAGATGAAGTACTGTCCTTTGTTGAAAAGACAAAGCCAGAACCTTGACCAATCGCGCGGCGTTTTCCTTGAGGTGCTTCGGGTTGGGATCCGTGAGGAATACCAGGAAACTGATCACCAAAGAATCGCTTGAACATTTCGTCGTCCCCAAAAGGATTGCCATGACCGTATGGCTGAGAAAACTGGGTGACGCTTGAAGTCGGTGCTTTGCTTTCAACTTGAATGAATACGACAGAAGGAGAAACCTCTTGTGCTATTGATGCGAAAGCATTGCTTGTCTTGCGTAGGCTCTCAACATCACGATCAATTGCCGCATAAACAGGCATGGAAATAAACCATACCAAAAAAAGATATAAAACAATTAGATTTTTTTTCATCTCAGACTCCTTGTTATTACGCACATATGCGTTTTATTCACACTCGGGTTTCTACTTCATTAAAATGAGTCATTTCCCGAAAATTGACTAATAGATAGTGAACAAGGAGAAAAGTTCAAGCTTAAGTTAAAAAAACTTTATGTTGGAACTAATGATCGATTGGTATTGTCAGAAAATTAGATTTTTTTATGTTACGTCATCCATTGAAACGTTGAAAAGTTATTTAAACGTAATTTTTTCTATATTTCTTTAAGTTATTTCACCTTTTCTTTTTGTTATATACCTGAATATATTCATCACTGAATGCCCGCTTTTGGCACAAAGCAGACATTTAAGAATATCTTGCACATAGTAACCTCAGTTAGCCAATATCTAATCTGAGCCAGCAATGACTATTCGCTTTTTACTATTGCCCTGCCCAGATTTTGCGTATCGGTACCAAACCATATGCTATCTGTGGATGGATGATAGTGCATATGCCTGACTGTACCGCCTCCGGATGGTATGGCCGTAATGGAAATAATTTTTTCTGTATGGGTATCAAAGCCAACAAAGTAATTGGGTTTTGTACCAGTAACTATCCATATGCGACCGCCTTTATCAAGAGCAGTACCATAGGGGTGAGCATCTTTGCCACCGGGTAATTCCCATTCTTTAAATATATCGGCTTTCGGATCATAAAGTCCTAGCACGCCGGTCGCATAATCAGAGTACCAAATACGCCCATCGTCGGAGACCTCTAAACGACGGGGGCGACCATCTTTATTCGGAATTTCTACCTCCGTTAATTTCAATGTCTTCGGATCGACCTTTGCTAGCTTATGAGTTCCTAGCAACGCAATCCATGGCGTTCCGTTAGGTGCTATTTTTATGCCGTAAGGACGCGCATAGGGTGTCGGAACAGGTATTAACTCCACCGATGAATCCGCCACTGTTAAACGCCCGACAAAGTTTCCCACCCGCACGGTAAACCAAATGTGTTGTTCATTCTCATCAAATACCAATGTGTGGGGATCGTTCGCTTTATCGTTAGGTATCACGACCTTGTCTAACTGGTCTTTTTGAGGATTGTAGCGGCCGATATAGCCTTTTAAGTTACCGGAATACCAAACAATACCGTCCGATGAGATAATTAAATTGTGCGGGCCAGCGCTATCGTCCAAATCACGCTTGAAGAATTTTTTTGTTGATGGAGTAAAACGTGCTAGGTAATGGCCAGCTTGGCCGACAAACCATATTTCCTTACCTCCAAACACAAATGGATCGCGCGGTTGGCCTTCATAGGGAACATGCCATTCTTTAATATTAATCGGGTTGTGCTCAATAGAGCTGGCATCCACCTGGCCTAGAACACCTATGAGGATCAACCAAAGAAATACCCTTAACGGGAAGTTTGATCTTTGCATTATTCACCTCCTTGCAGCTTCTTGAACCGATCGTATTATTCTTATTATGATCCTAATTCTTATAAAAAGAAAAAGCATCAATTAATTGTCTCACATGAACTAAATCAATAAAAATTTATGCCAGAAAATTTCTTTTCTTTATCACTGCCACGTAAAATAATCCCGATTACTGTTACACGAAATTTCTATTACTGGGCGGCGGGAATCGAATTGTAGCCTGTAACCCTTGCCGCAGGCTGATCTAGGTTTTTTCTATTTTCGATGTACCAGCAAATGTACCAGCAGATATATCCCGCCTGAGACCTTTAGAAACATGACTTATTGCCATTCTTGCTAGTGATTTATCTCTGAATGTCCCACCAGTGTCCCATGATAAAGTCATATTAGGGCTAGTGGGGGTACACCTAGTATCGGTTTTACCCCCTCCCCGTGTTAGAGGTACTTCGTAAACCTGCCTTGACACTATTTGTAAAAAAAGCTCTTTCCATTTTGGCGCAAAAAAAAATTTCCAGAAAGAAATTGAATGTCTGCTTTCGATTCAAAACGGACATTGGTGAACGTCTGCTTTCGACCCAAAGTAGACATTCATAGACAACTTTTAACCTAAAGCTCCTCCTCGGTTATCCGTTACACAGATATGAATATAACACTTGAGGACCACCAACCTGGTAGCCAATCGAATGACATGGAGAATAAAATTATGGAACGCATAAAATTTGGGCTATATAGCCTTGTAATTGTCTTCATATTAAGTAGCTGTGCCACCACAAGTGGTACAACCCCGCAAACAAAGCGCCAAGCTGTCCTTGCCATGAAGAACGAAACATTGTCTGATCTTTATAAAGTCCGTCCTGGAGCGAAAGCCGAGATTGCAAAGGCACCAGGCTACGCAGTTTTCAGCAACGTTAATATTAATGTGATTTTTGCCAGCTTTGGTGGCGGTTATGGAGTTGTACTACACAAGGGTGCTAAACCCGTTTACATGAAAATGGGGGAAGTAGGTATTGGATTTGGATTGGGCGTTAAGGATTTTCGTGCTGTATTTATCTTTCATGACAAAGCAACCTTGACTAAGTTTGTTAACAGTGGCTGGGAATTTGGAGCACATGCCGATGCAGCGGCTAAAGCTGGCGATAAAGGTGCGGCTGTAGGGGGTGAGGTTTTGCTCGATGGCATAACAATTTATCAGTTAACCGAAAGCGGGTTAGCGCTTCAAGCTACGATCAAAGGGACTAAGTACTGGAAAGATGACTCGTTGAGTTGAGTGGCATGCGTACATTTATAAAAGCAAAATCAAAGCCCGGCTTAGTACCGGGTTTTTTGTGTATATACGAATGTCCGCTTTTGGCACAAAGCAGACATTCTAGGGTCGATCTAAACGAGTGTGATGATCCTATAAGCAAGGCCGTATGATTATTTTAATTATATTGTATCTGATTAAGACTTATTAATTATTGCATCACTTACTTCTTTTACTCTCCGAACACAAAACGTAACAGTCGGAGGGATACCCATACCCAATTCAATATCTGCTACACGATAATTAGAGCCTTTTTGTTTTAAAATCTCATTAATATTTTCTTGTTTTTTGACCGCCTTAATGACGGTATTAGCAATTACTTCATCACTACTAAATGTTGCGACTGATTCAGTAACCTTGTCACTAAGTTCTTTTGCTTTATCCAGGATTCCCATTGAATTTACTCTCATTAAATTTTAAATAACAGTTTATCAAATGAACTGCCTTGAAAATGTTAGCTCTTCACACAAAAATATTTTTGTTTAATTATTGTTTAAAATAACACAGAAACTAAGCGCACTATAAAAACTAATAAAGTCTCATATTTTCAACTGAATGTCCGCTTTTGGCACAAAGCAGACATTCAAGAACCCCACATTAATCCATGATTCATAATAACTCTTAGCACCTTGTTAAAACTCCCCCCTAATTCCTGCTATAAGAGCTCGCCCATGCAGTGGTGCAAAATCTTTTAGAAATGAAGTATGCACACGTATTTCCTCGTTAAGTAAATTCTTACCTTGCAGAAAAACTGTAATACCGAGTAACTTGGTTGCCTTGATAAGATAACTAGCAGCTACATTCACCAATGTATAATTAGGAGTACTCGTTTCAAGTTTTGCGCGGCGATTTTGGCGCAGTACATGTATTGTTGTTAGATTGAATTCCCAAGGTCCCATTCTGTGATTAAATTCCAGCCCAAACCGTTGTGGAGTAGTACGGGGCACATTTCCGTCGTTATCCAGTTTTGCGCGCACGTAGTCGGTAAATAATCGCAAATCAAGCGTGTCAGGCCGTAATGTGAAGATTACTTCCGCTTCTGCACCATAGAATGTCGCACCCTCCTGCGCAATATTTTGTACTAGGAATTCGCCATTTGGATCTAGAACGCCATTCTCATCTACACGATCAGCTATACCGTTACCATCAGTATCGGCACTTCTAAAAAAGATATAGTTGTTAAACCGATTATAGAAAAAATTAGCCTTCCATTTCATTGCACCTGAGGTTTTGTGCAATGAAAAATCAATGTTATTAGAAGTTTCCTTAGCCAAGCCTTGGTTACCAGTCTGAAATGTCGCCGTAGCGGAGTGCGCGCCATTTGTATACAGTTCCTCCGTTGCCGGTGCGCGCTGTCCCCTCGTTGCCGAGAGGCTCACCCCGTAGCCATCCATAAATTTCCATAGAGCACCAACAGAGACACTATAAAGGTTGAATTTACGAGACTGATTGGTACTATTCTGCGGGTCTTGCGAAGCATGCTCGAAGCGTCCTCCAAACTCCAGACGAAAACGATTCCAATTGCGCTCCTCGACCAGAAATAAACCGGTAGAGCGTGATTTTGTTCTTGGCACTATTGCTTCTTCACCCAGTGCAGAGAAATCACGGTCTTTAAATTGCACACCGAGTATTCCTTTCCAGCTTGCAATTGGAGCATGCAGAAGTTCAGTACGGCTTTCGAGTCCCCGGTTTTTGAAGCGCGTTCCAAGAATGCCGGTACTTTCGATTTCATTATGCTTATAGTCGTTATAACCCATGCGTACTTTGAGTTTTTCAATACCAATGATTGGATTATCTAGTTCGCCAGCTAAATCGTAACGGGTTTGCATAAGATCAATCTTTGAGCCTTCGGGGCTGGGTATGCCATATTTGTTGTCCAAATGCGAAACTGACCCACCTAAATATCCTCTCTCACCGACAAATGATCCACCGATAGACCCACCTCCCGAATTAACCTCACTATTCCTGACAATGCCCTTCTTGCTGTTTGGATCGTTCTTGATAGCCCTTCCAGGAATAGTGTAATCACTAGTTTTTCTCCTGAACCCGCTAACGCTCAATGATATATGGCGGCCGATACTACTATTTGCGTTGAACCCTCCGGTTCGTTCCTTTGTCGCCGTATTGCCACGTACTTCGAAATTGCCTTTTGGTGATTTAAATAATTGGTTTGGAATTCGATTAGTTATCACATTTACCAAGCCGCCTGAGGCGCCTCCTCCGTATAGAAGTGTCGCTGGACCACGCAGGATTTCGATTTGTGAAGCATTAAGCGATTCGACTGTAACTGCATGGTCAGGGCTGAGGGACGATATGTCATTTGTACCAATGCCGTCTTCCAGAACCTGAACGCGCGGACCGTCTAGAGCGCGAATGATTGGGCGGCCTGCACCCGGGCCAAAGAAACTTGATGCTACTCCCAGCTCGCTTGAAAGAGTATCACCGAGACTAGCTTCGCGTTTACGGCGTAGTCTGCTTCCTTTCAATACAATAACGGGCTGGGCCATGTCGAGTTCATTACGACTTTCAAATGGGTCAACCGTTACCACGACAGCCGGTAATGTTATTTCCTTGCCAGTTTCTTCTGCGTGGACAACCGGTAAGCTGAGTGAGGCAGATACTGTAACGATTACAGCTGATTTGAACAGCTTGCAAATAAACTGCAAATCAGCACCCATTACATAATGAGTTAAATATTTTGTCTGTAAAGGCCTAAACACAAGACATATACGCAACCAAGTTGCATTACATGAGTAATCTTCTACGTAACCTGTCTCTTGAAGGTTGCGTTGCATGAGTAATTCCTTAGGTAATTCGTTGCTCGAATTGAAAGCAATGAAATCGACTAATCAGCAGTGTGTTGATTGACACATCGTGATTGATAAAGCTAGAACAGAGAGGTTACGCTAGTGGAGGGGCGCGTGAGAGATAAGGAGAAGAGAGATTTCGCAGGATGTATCTGAGTTTTAAATACGACAGAAGTTGCCGCATTACCTTGCCGTGGAAAAAGAAAACCAAAATGGTGAAGATAGCGCTGAATGCCGTTAGGGCAAGACAATCAAGGCAGATTTTATCGATGTCGGAATCTAAATCGTTTTTATCTTGGTTGCTGTCTACTTGAACCGAACTGATCGCATCAATGTCTGTAACGTGAGTTAGCGCATGCGCAGCCTGGAAAACCGGCACTGCTATGAGCATCAACGCTAAAATTAGATATAAGCTATTTCTTCTTATCATTGAACGATGCTATTTTGCAATCTAAGCCACTAATCTTGATTAAAAAACTACATCATGCACACTGTATGCATAACCCTTTTACAGTTAATTCCACTTCTTGTGATCGGTAACCAGGCGGTAGAGGGCAGCTATACTCGGCCTTTACATCGTTTAGACAAATAACCGTCGTGCAGCGTGAACATTTGAAATGAGCATGTTGACGTGAACCAGTATAAATATTGGTACGAAAACGCCATTTCCGGTCACCACTTATCACTTTATGGGCTAAACCCTTTTTACTTAACCATTCAAGAATATGGTATTAGCGTAATCCGGTCAAGCGGATGATCATCACTCACACGTTCCTCTATTTTGTGATGTGTAATGGCCTGTTTTTCTGCAAGCAAGATGCCTAGAACACGAACCCTTCCTGAAGTTATCCGATCCCCTGTATGGCGGATCATCTCTTCCGCCTGCTCATAAAAATTGACTAACATAAATAGCTACCTGCAACTAAGTTGCGTTTATTATAATGGATGATTCTATATTTGCAACATTTGATACGGCCAGAGAGAGAAATCCGGGCACTGGGAGATAAAGCTTTACTAGTTTGGTTATAACAAATAATGAACGTCCGCTTTTGGCACAAAGCAGACATTCAAATCCCCATGAAGCAAGAGCTTTCAATACTTCTCTTAGCCCTTCTCCTGTGCTTAATCGCAGACTGTCAGGCTTTATTTTCCTGAAGCCGAAACAAATGGATAATCCAGATCCGTTCCCGCAATGTGCTTGAAATAATTGGTGAAAATATTGATGCAGGTCACAGCCAGAACTTCCAGTATTTCTGCGTCACTAAAACCGGCGTCCCTTGCATTTGCCAGATCGTCATCTGAAAGCTTGCCTTGCTTCTCGATAATTTGTTCGCTGAGAGTCAACGCCGCTTCGGTTTTTGGGTCCGCTGCAACGCCTTTAAGGCTATCATGAATTTGATCCTCATCAAATTTCAGTCTTCTGCCCATAGCGGCATGAGCTGAAGCACAGTAATCGCAGTCGTTGAGACTTGCGACCCTCAACGCAATTTTTTCCTTGAGCTGAGCGGAAATTTTACTACGACCAAGGACGGTGTAACCATCCAGCAAGAATCCCATGGCAGCCGGTGAGTGTGCGGCTGTCTTGAAGATATTGGGTACTTGTCCGCGCAGTTCCATCACACGATCCAGAGTTTCCTTGGATCCATTTTCAAAGTTTGAATTTATTTCGATACGTGCCATTTTTGCCTACTAAAAAATTGATAACCAGAACCCAGCTACAACGATGTGCCCAACGACTAATACATCTACGCCAGCAACTGAAAATAAGTAATATCTGACAAATGAAAAACCCTTGCTTCAGATATAGATACAAAATATCCCATGAAGAGTATATAGATAATGAAATGATAATTTCCAACCTTGATGAATGTTACCGTTAATTGGCATGATGAATAAAAAACCTTTTTTGGTGCCAATCAAACTTGCATTCTTTCCTAAAGATGGCAAGAATTGAAGCCACATCTGATTGTTTCTTATTGATCATAGTTATTAACCAAGAAAAAGCTGATTCAATTTCCTAGAGATACCCTCATTACACTCCCGATATGGCTAGCTGTTACTGGATTGTATTGGAAACTAATTTTCAGCTTTCAAGACAAGGTTATTGTTCAAGGATATGTCATAACCTCATTGTTCCATATAGCACCAACACCGGTGGCGGCTGACAGCATCTTCTGGCATACACAGACGTCACAATGTTCAAAAGCACGGACCCAGTAGGGTAGTAGGGAGGCCAGTACTATGCCGCGGGTAAAGCCGCCATTCGTCTTGATGCTATACGTAGAACTATTTACACATCATTACTGTAATTCCAATTACAGTAATGCAACCGAACAGAAAACCAATAAATGAGAAAATTGAGTTTATTGGTCTCCTTCTGCCACCATTGTCAATACATTGTCTGTTTCAATCAGACATCGGTGCGTTCTGCGAAGAAAATGTAATATGTCCCTTTTAAATCGATGTAGCTTATGCTTCCTAGTTAATTCAAGAACTTCCATTGGATTCCATGCAGTATCGATGCTTTCAATCTCAACCGTAAGATCCGCTAAATACCATACACGCTCCCATGTAAGTTTCTCACTACCACTCGCAAAACACTCAACGTGAATCGATACGCGTGCTCATCTGGCATAGTGGGCAAGTGCGAGGTGAACGTTACGTGGTTCTCAAAACTATCTGGAAGACATTTCTTTCCAAAATGCAGACTAAACATCGTCTCTTGAAGCATTTAAAAACGGAAGTTATATTGCACGTAGAAAAGATCTGGGTTAATGCCGGGTCTTGTCGCTTTCATAAAGCCGCCAGCCCACATTTTTGAATACCCAACCAGAACATCCTGATGCCGGTCAACGTGAACATTGAAACGAAAATCAATTTCATCGCCTACATGGCTTCCTGATAAGCCGGTTGCATCCCGAAGGGTAGCTGCTCCCCCTACATTGTATAAAAAGTCTGTTTTACTCGCTAGGTAGTATCGATGGTATTGTGAAAGGAAAGTAAGCCAGCGTTGTGGATGAAAACTAAATTGGGCGTTAAAGTCGTGGATATTTTGTCGTCCTACTCGGTCTAACCAGCCCAGGTAATAATTTCCAAAGGGAAAGAGGTGGTTAAACGTATTACGAGTGCCGCCCACGCCCAAATTATCATCTCCAGAGGCGTAGTCGTAGCGTAACCAAAACTGGGGATTAAATGGAAGCGGGATACGATACCCCCCACCCACAGCAACCGCACCAGCAGAAATATCCTGATTGGAATGCGTACCAAACTGGTACATTCCTTCTAATTCATATAAAAAACGTTCATAAGTCCCAATGTAGCGGCTACCTATGGTATGTATAAAAGCATCTCCCAGTAGCCCAGCTTGACCTCTCGCTTTGTTATTGTGGTTATTTAGGCCCATATAATAGAGGTCAAAAGCATCCCCCTTCTTTGGTTTATAGGTTCCCCATAAACCATAGAAATCACGCTTTTTATCCCAGTTATCAAATTCGTTTACTTCAGTTATCTGCGGGCGAACCCAAAAAGTACTCACATCAAATTTTGGCGTGTTCCAGAAGACTTTTACACCTTGGAAAGTACGCCGGGTGTTGACCCAATCCAGTGAGGAAACGAGCCTTTGGGAACCGAGAGTCAACTCTTGTCTGCCGACACGGACGTATGCTTTACCGCCTTGAGCTTCTGCTAATTTTATGTCCGCAAATATACTGAGCATGTCAGTGTGGTTTCTATCAATACCAAGCGGTGCCAGTTCTTGACCCCACTGGCGTGCATCCAAGAATTCAGCGAAGAGTCGAACCTTGTCTTGGTACCAAAAGTCAGCGTGAAATCTCGTGCGCGCCAAGTGAAAAGAATTGTCTTTACCGGCGGCATTGAGCCCTCTATCCGTTTCATTCACATATCGATACCAGAACTGGCCACCAAAAGATAACAGGAAATCGTCTCCTATATGAATCCGCTTGACGGGGTCAAAGAAGTCTTTTTCATGATCCGGATTTTCCAGATAATTGAAATTTATATCCGCCGCAGGAGTAGTTTGCAGGGCAAACGGAGCGTACGGACTAACGGGCTTCGTTTCACGTTCTTTTCCGGTAGCAAAATCCCATAGGGAATACTGTCCTGGATATTCCGCTGCTCCTTTTCCTGGTGGCACCACAAATCCCCCTGGACGCGGCCCTTTCGTGTGTGGCGGTTCTTTTGTCCAATCAAACTTACTTGCAGGTATAGTATCTATATCTGAAGTTGTAATTTTAGTTACTGCGGAACTTACATCATCTAATAATGTATTTGTAGTTCCTGCTACCTTTAATAAGGGAATAGTAGTTGATTTGTTTGCAGATAAAGATTCTAGATCTAATGTTGTAATTTTAGATGTTGGAGAACTTGTGTCCTGCATTACTTTATTTTCTGCTTCCTTAATAAAGGAGTCAGCTGTTGTGCCAGCTAAAGCGAAGGGGGTTAAACAAAGAAGCATGACCCCCAAGCAGGAACGCAAAGAAACCAGAAACAACAATCTATAGTTACTCATCTTTATTATTCCTATGAATTATTTAAAATAAAACTACTAGTTGTAACTGATTCCTTTGTTTACAAGACCCACAACGTTAAGGGGCAGGTGGCTGTTCGATATGAGCAAGATACTTGCCGTTGCAAACTATCTTCACTCGGTCCTCACCCTTGCTGCCCTTTACCTTTTCAACAGTAATGACATAGTCAATGGCAGACATGATTCCGTCACCGAATTCTTCCTGAATGATATCGAGTATGGTTTCGCCATAATGCATACAAACTTCAACCAGTCGGAATGTATTAGGTTCTTGAATAACATCTGGATCGTATGAGCGAAAGGGTGGCTTCTGCATTTCTGCTAGCAACTTATCGGTTAGTCCGGGTACGACTGATTTCAATTTCGATGCCGTGCCCGGTTTAAGCTGTGCCTGACGCCGAAATAGCTGCCCCACATAAACATTCGATAGACTAAGCGCCTCACCAAGCTGCGTGTATGTCTTACCAGAAGCTACTTTTGCAGCTAGTAACTGTGAAACAACGACTTCTTTGTTCTCTTCCATGATATTTTCTCCTTTTTGGTTTATCTAGTTACTCTCAAACAACTGACGTAAAATAAACACGCCACTTGGCCTACTTTTTCAATACCTCTTTTATACTCTCGGGATAGATTCAAGTTTTTGGTCTATGAATGTAGTACCACAAACTAGAATTAAAGATCATGGCGCCAAGGATATTGCCTAACGTTACCGGAATCTGGTTCCACCACCACCACTGACCTATCGTGACATCTGCGCCCGAAAGTATGCCTATTGGAAACACGAACATGTTTACAATTGCATGCTCAAACCCTAGGGCAAAGAATGTAGAAATTGGTAACCACATCAGCATTATCTTTCCTGGAACGCTTCGAGAAGCTCTAGCAAACATGGGGCCAAGACTTACTAGCCAGTTACAAAGAATTCCCATAAATATAGCTGCGAACCATCCATTGATACCGAAATTCTCATAGGATGCTTTTGCTTCAGCTATTCTTGCTAATTTAACAAGTATCCCTGAGGGCTCTATTGCCCCTCCTTTAGTCAATGCGAACCAAAGCAGAACAGCAAAGAAAATACCTCCGCCAAGATTTCCCACGAGAGTCCATACCCAGTTGCGGACTAGGCCAGACCATTTTACGAGACCTGCAAATACCCCCATAGGCATGACAGAAAAACTCCCTGTAGCCATCTCAAGCCCCAGAAACACCATCATTACAAAACCAACAGGGAAGATTAATCCGGCAGCGGCAAGAGACCATCCGGCGACTACCAATGAGACCGAAAGAGCAACTGCATAAGCTAGAAAGGGCGTACAAAGAAAACCCGATACCAATATGCGGGCAGCGGTAAATTTATCTTTAGTTACTGCATCAGCAACGATATCCTTCAACATCTGTGGAGGAAGAATCTGGTCTGCATTTGCAACTAATTGGGGAGCAGGTGCGGGAGAAGCAGGGTTTGTCACTATAGGCGTTGAGCTCATAAGAAATTAACCTCCCTTTATTTATTTATGAAATATAGTGCCAGGGCTTCTCCTCATCATGTTTTATGGGAGGGAGAAATCCCCTTTCTGTGCAGAGTAAATCAAGTAATTGAAGCTTTTACAAATGACATTTACTTTTCTCAGAGATACAATAATTGCGATCTACAGGATCAATTATGCAAAACTTGGCGCTGCCACATACTGAGCTATTTATAAGAATTTTAGTCTTAGATTCTTATCAAACCGATGTTTTGGCATTGTGAGGGCAGATGACTGACTGTGCCCTGGGAATTTAGACTGCTAAATTTTTTTGTTCTAGAAATACAAATAGTAGGCCTTAAAGAACTGTGTACGTGTAGACTTAAGTACTAAATGACCAGACATATTTATCCATTAAACTTCTTACGATCATTCGAGGCATCAGCCAGACATCTTAGTTTTGTGAAGGCGGCTGAGGAATTATGCGTAACCCCTGCGGCTGTAAGTCATCAGGTAAAGCGGCTTGAGGAGTATCTGGGCATGAAGCTTTTCCAACGATTGCCACATGAGCTGTTATTGGTGGACAAGGGAAAGGTTCTTATGATAGGTCTAGGTGAAGTCTTCCTGCGGCTGGACAACACTATGGAACAGGCACTTGAAAGTACATCCCGAGGAATATTGACGATCAGTGTAGCTCCAATGTTTGCCGTCAAATTGCTCGTTCCCTCGTTGTACAAATTTAATATTTTACATCCAGATATTAATGTACGGATTTCATCAAATTTTAATAAGGTTGATTTTCGGCGTGACGACTTCGATGCGGCTATTCTATTCGGGCAGGGGAAATATCCTGGGCTTAAGGCTTTCAAACTTTTTGAAGAGTCCGTAACTCCAATGTGTTCTCTACGGTCCCTTCAGGGCGATGCACTTACTCCGTTACAGAGCTCTGTCGATCTTTCTAAACATGTTTTGTTACATGACGACTTCCTTGGCGGGTTAGATATTGCAGCGCCGAGCTGGGACACATGGCTCAAATCATATGACATCGATTATGTAGATGCCACACAAGGGCTTCATTTCAACCAACCTGACCATGCACTCCAGGCCGCCATTGACGGAGCTGGTTTTGTGCTAGGTTGGAAAGGCTTGGCTGCGAATGACATTGCAGCCAGACGGTTGGTGCAGCCGTTTGATTTGGCTCTGCCATTAGGATTAGCGTTCTACTTGGTATATCCAGAAGCATATGCAGACCGATCAGAGATACTGGCTTTTAGGGATTGGCTCATGCAAGAACCTGAAGAGATTCAAGTCACTTAAGGGCACACTAGAAGAAACATGGAAGAAGTATTTAGGATTAGGAGCCATGGAGAAATTAATTCAGGAGTTATATTTCTCTTCTGGGCTACCTTTGTCATAAGTATCTTTCCCTTTTTTCTCCAGCAAGCAGGAATAGACTTTTCCTCCCACCCAAAGGCGTTCCCATATGACATGGTCCACGCAATGGACGAGAACGAAGTCTTAGACTCTCATTTCCAGAAACTTTCGGGTGCATTTGTTCACACTCTTTTAGAGTCTGCTGCTTTCGTTGTGGCTTTCCTCACAGTGGCTTTCTCATTCACCCATTTTGCTATAACACGAAGTTCCGTTACCCCCATTATCGGCATGGCTTTGTTTATGTCCGGGTGCATGGATGCATTTCATACGCTTGCGGCTGATCGGTTGATTGAAGCCACAGCTCCCAATACAGACCTTATTCCTTTTACTTGGGCAATCTGCCGAGCGTTCAATGGAGCCATAATGATTGTTGGGGTATGGATCATCATGGCACACCCAAAATCTACGAGACAAGGGGCCGGATTAGGGCTTGTATTAGTAACTAGCCTAGCCTTTGGGATAGTAGCCTGGATCATTATTCATTACTGTGCAACTGAAGCCCAATTACCCCAAACTATGTTTCCCAACAGTAGAATTACTCGTCCTTGGGATCTAATAAGTTTGATACTCTTCCTGATTGCAGGGCTTTTGGTATTTCCGATTTTTCATAAACGCAATCCGAGCCTTTTTTCTGCTGCCATTTGGATTAGTGTTATCCCCCAGGTAGCCACCCAAATACATATGGCTCTCGGCTCTACAGAGCTTTTCGACGATCACTTTAACGTTGCACACTTTTTAAAAATTATCGCCTACTTAGTGCCCTGTACAGGTTTACTCTTAGATTATGTTAGGACACATAAGCGTGAATTCAAATTAAGAAAAAAAGAAGAAATAGCAAAAATCAAAGCTGAAGTAATGAATAAAGAACTAGCTAATGCTCATGCCGAAGCCCTAGTCATCACCAGAGATGCCGAAGCTGCAAAGAAACGGGCAGAGATTTTGGCTTCTGAATTAGAACGGTCTAACCAAGAACTGGAGCAGTTTGCCTATGTAGCCAGTCACGATTTAAAGTCTCCGCTTAGGGGGATTAATAATCTAGCTAGAGGAATCGAAGAGGATTTAGAGGGTACTCTAAAGGGTGAAACTAAGGAGAACATGAGCCTCCTACGTCGAGGCGTTACACAATTAACAAATCTCCTAGACGACCTCTTATCTTATTCAAAAGTCGGACAAAAAATGGGGGATACCGTTTTAGTAAATAGCAAGGAGATCATTAACGATATTGTACATCTTGTTAGCAGCAAGGATCTGTATCTAAAAGTAAAGCTTCATCCTGACTTGCCCACATTCCTCACAATAAAGAGCGCATTGGAGTTGGTGTTTCGTAACCTTATTAGCAATGCCATAAAACATCATGATCGTAACGTGATCAACATCTATATATTGGCGGAAAGAAACAATGGGTATTACAGGTTTTCTGTGAAGGACGACGGACCAGGCATTGATCCCAAATACCATGAGCGTATTTTTGAAATGTTTAAGACTATCAGGTTACGAGATAAAGTAGAAGGAAGTGGAATCGGGCTAGCAATTGTGAAAAAGTTAATTGCTCACCAGGGTGGGAAGATTCGTGTGGAATCCCAAACTGGGGAACGAGGCACTAATTTTATTTTTGATTGGAAAATAAAATTATAGCTGGGAGAGACAAGTGATAAGTTTATTACGCCATTGACTAGAGCACTGGGCGGTTCTAAACAAATACAATGAAATAACTTTATGAAATGGACTATATAAACTCTGAAATCTAAAGTGCAACCTACATTCTTAGCATGAAGATCCTAATCATAGATGACAATAAGATGGACAGAGTCTCGCTTAAGAGAGACCTTAGAAACACACACCTTGTCTCTGAGATCGTTGAGGCAGAGACGGGTATCATAGGTATTGAACGATACAAACAGGAGTCATTCGATTGTGTTTTGCTTGATTATTACCTTCCTGATAAAGAAGGACTGGAAGTACTTCAAGAATTTATCAGGATTGGCGGTGAGTTTATAACGGTAATTGCGATTACCGGAACTGCCAGTGAGACAATGCCCGAAAAGATGATCGGAGCAGGAGCATCAGATTACCTGATAAAAGATGAAATCAACACTCGAATTCTGGAGCGTGTTCTTCGATGCGTTCTAAAACGGAAACAGCTCCAAGAAAAATACGAAGAGCAACTACAAGAATTGACGAAACAATTGGAGATTTCTAACAAGAAACTAGAAAAACTGGCGCACTAAAATCAGCGGCAGGAGTCGATTTCTTCAAACTAAAACTTTAATATTTCTGCATGTTTCATTGTTTTAATTATCTTCTATATTTTATATTTTTGCCACGTTGACGAAAAATTGACCAATAAAATACAAGCCATATTTGATGGCTTTATCGTTTCTATTAACACTCCTATTAACAGAACCAGAACGTCTGCTTTTGGCACAAAGCGGACGTTCAATTTGACCAGTCAAGAATATATTTATTGCTTAGCCCTATCCAACAGAATCTTGCCCACACGATTACCTATATCCTCACAGGCGTTTGATTGTGAAAATTAAGCTGGTTGCAATGGTGTAGAGAAAGATACGGGGGTTAAAAGTTTATTTTGTCTCAGAGGTTTTTACATGTTTACGGATCTTGATCTGGCCACGTCGGTTTGAAACCAATCATGTCCTTAACTTTTCCATGATACCAATCTTCATTTTCTTTCATAAACTTCCGTAATACAAAACTATCACAAAATATATTCATACCATATTTTTTCCAGGCTCTCCGGTGAGATTCATCCATAGTGTCCAGTTGGAAGCTCACATGTTCAAAAAAATCTGCAAAAGCTTCGCTAGTTGTATTTACCAAGTTGTAAGTCTGGTCTTCGGGTTCTTTTTTCGTCTCTAACTTTTTTCCTTCATAATAATAGGATCGGATTTCTGGATGAGCGAGCATAATCTTATGCATCTCCAGATTATGGAGAAGTAACCTCTCGTGGGTTGCTGCTGTTAAAGAAGATTCAGAAATCTCAAGCGCTAATTTGGTATGCTTGATTTCTACTATTAAAAAAATAAAACCTACGATAGTTACAATTATTCCAACTACTGCAGCATAAGCTTGTACTTTATCAGTAAAGGATGATGGAGGTGAGGGCTGAGAAGAGGCCATAACTTATATTTTTTACCTCGTTTCGGAAAAGAACCTCGGGACATCGAATTTTTAATAGAATATTTTAGATAATATCACATCATCGCTTCTCTAATGTTGAGTGATAATGACCATTATTGAAGAAAAGAAGGTTTTCAATGATCTGCTCTTTCACAGTTTATTGATAGCGCATAAGCATTGAAAATAAAGTAAATATGGTTACAAATTGGTTACAATTTAAAAGAAATGGAAAAGGGGTTACAGAATTTAATCTGTAACACCTTGTTTTATTTGGTGGCCAAGGACGGAATTGAACCGCCGACACAAGGATCTTCAGTATTCGTGTCAGCTTGTCTGATTGTTTCTTGATTGTTCTCAATTGTGTGATTCATAAGTATTCATGGAGCGAACAATGCCTGCCTCAGTTCTGGTGGATTCCTGTATTTTGTGTAATTTTCTCTGTTTGATTACACAGGAATTACACAGGCATCTCAGATTATGGTTTCTGACACATCGACTTTGGATCATTGTAGGACGGGTTAGAAATGAATAACCAAGCAAAGGAGGTAGGTGGGAGTGCACCTAGTCTGGAACGACCCTATCCCCCGTGTTAGAGGTACTCTGTACTCATACCTCTAGATTAGTTTTCTAATTTTGGCGAAAAAAATATTTCCAGAAGGGAAATCTGTGAACGGGAAAATTTAGCCGCCATCAGACTGATGGTTTTTGTTTTGAAAGGATAGAATTAACACATCGTTCCGCATATATGCTAGCTAATTCTCTTTGTGTTAGTGTTTTTAAGAAAAGGATATCTTGTGCAGCTGCCATATGTTCGATAAGTTTTTCCTTAGGAGTTTTGGAATAACTTTCGAGTATAAAATCATAAAGCTCAAGAGGATTATTTGACTGATGATTACCTTCTACACGCCCAAAAAATGTGTTTGGATGTGAACGATAGGCACTCATCTCAGCTTTAGAAAGTGGCCACGTCCCTATTATGTTCTCTCCTGTTTCTAGCCTCATACAACAGTAAGCTTTGCATTCAGGTTCATTCATAGTAGCAGAGGTCATAAGGCCTACACGGTCGTTACCGCTTGCATCTTTTACAAGATAGTGTCTTCCAATGATTAGCCGATGGGTTACATCTCCAAAGGCAAACTCAGGAATCTCTCCATCAAAAGTGGCGAGTATTACTGAATAATCTTCTATAGATTTTAACAGATGATGTATGTCTATGTATTTTTCTCGATAAATAATTGCGTCGTGTAAA
This sequence comes from Nitrosomonadaceae bacterium, assembly GCA_965248035.1. Lineage (GTDB taxonomy): Bacteria > Pseudomonadota > Gammaproteobacteria > Burkholderiales > Nitrosomonadaceae > BJGV01. Next base: position 12,784 of record OZ252054.1, on the reverse strand, counting down.
GGGATTGGGACGTCAGGTTTGTACTCGGGAATTTTGAAGCCATCTGCAAGTACTGCTCGACCTATATTTTCATCGTCTAGATGGTAGTGAAATGGGAAATTAGTCAGGAAAATAAAAGCTGGAGGAAGCTTAGAGCCATTTGTTTTGTTATTCTCAAACTTTCGGATATGATTTAATGCTAGATCCATCGCTGGAGGAAAAATAGTATATTTTTTGGGGTCATAGGGAAAATTTAGATCAATGAACACAATACGCATATGATTAGCCTGTTTTGATAGTGCGTTACGTAGTGTCCGACCAAGTTTAGAAAGCTTGATTTCACCATTTTCTTTTACTGATTCTCGATGCTTGCATTCGACTGAAAAGGATTTTCCAGTACTTCGTGATGTAGCCGTAAATTCACAGTGAGATGAATTACGAAGGCTTTCATCCTCAAACTCAATCGTGAATCCGGCACGAATTAGGATTGCTGCAACAGTTATTTCATAACGAGCACCATAAAAGTTATTTTTGTCATTTTTAATGCGTTCAATAAGCTTTTTCTGAAGTATGGCATTGTGGTCTAAGCAGTAAAGGTCATACGCTAATCCATAATAGGCTTGAGTAGCCCCAGTCATTGGACTCTGGCTTACCTGTCCTATTTTTTTGATATGTTTACGTTGAAGAGCACAAACTCTGTCGTACCAAACCAAGATTGGGTGACGTTGTTCGATAGGTTTTGTTTTTATTTCGTTGTTACCCCAGTCGGAACCAATAGCAATTTTTGGGAATTATATACTTAAATCCGCAGAAATATATTGACATTCAGGCCTTTTCATATTATAATCCGCATATACTAAGCACAACGGAGTCGATATGAAAAAGCACGTAGCCAAAACCATAAGCATCATGGAATTGTTAGAAAGATTTGATACCGAAGAAAAGGCAGTACATTGGTTTGAAGAAGTTCTTTGGAACCATAAGCGAGTTTGTATGCATTGTAGTTGCGCTGATAGAATCAGCCGGGCTAAGGCTAAGAATCATACGTATTGGTGCGGGGATTGCCGGAAACATTTTACTGTCAGAAACGGGACGATTATGCAATCATCAAAATTGAGCCTGAGGAAATGGGCGGTAGCAATATATTATGTATTGACCGCAAGAAAAGGGATCTCAAGTTTGCAATTATCTAAAGAATTGAGTATGACACAAAAGACGGCATGGCACCTTGGGCACCGCATCCGTGAGGCTTGCTCACAAGACGGCTCTTTGGTTTCTGGTATCGTTGAGGCAGACGAAACCTACATCGGCGGCAAAGAAACAAACAAACACAATGACAAGAAACTAAAGGCTGGTCGTGGTGCGGTAGGCAAGACTGCGGTAATGGGTATGCGTGAGCGGGGCGGGCGGGTACAAGCTATGCCAATTTCCAAAGCAGACAAGGCTACCTTGCAAGGTAAGATTGTTAGACACGTTAAGGCGGGCTCAACTGTTTACACAGATAATCACAGGGGCTATATTGGTTTACAAGGGTTTTACTATCAAAGTGTAAACCATTCAGCAAGAGAGTATGTGAACGGAATGGTGCACACTAATGGTATAGAGAGCGTATGGGCGTTGTTGAAACGTGGTTACAATGGGGTGTACCATAGCTTCAGTAAAAAGCACCTGGGTCGCTATGTAAATGAAGTTACCTTCAGGCTGAATGAGGGGAATGTGAGCAGGGATACGCAGGACAGAATGAAGAGCTTGTGCAAGAGCATGACTGGCAAGAGACTTCCTTATGCTGAGTTGGTAAAATGAGTGTGGTATTAGGACAGGCGGTGCAAACAGCCTCGATTTATAAAGGGGATTGCCTAACCCTTATTCCCGAGAAAATACCTGATGACACTATAGATCTGATAATCACCTCACCCCCTTATGCGGATCAGCGAAAAGACAATTACGGGGGGGTGTGTGCAAATGAATATGTTGATTGGATGCTCCCCAGAACGGAGCAATTAAAGAAATGCTTAAAACCCTCAGGGTCGTTTGTCTTGAATATCAAAGAACGCGCCATTAACGGAGAACGGCATCCTTACGTGATTGAGTTGATCCAGGGGCTTAGGTCTCAGGGCTGGCTTTGGGTAGAGGAGTATTGCTGGCACAAAAAAAACAGCTACCCGGGTAAATGGCCGAATCGCTTTCGCGACTCATGGGAACGCTTGCTGCATTTTACCAGGCATAAAAAATTCAAAATGAATCAAGGAGCAGTACGTGTGCCTATGGGAGACTGGAAGGACTCCCGTTTAAGAAGTCTGTCTGATACAGATAAAAGACGTGACGATAGCGCTCATGGAAACGGGTTTGGGAAGCGTGTGGCTAATTGGGAAGGCAGGGAGATGGCTTATCCTACAAACGTACTACACATGGCTACTGAGTGCGGCAATTCAGGCCACCCGGCATCGTTCCCCGAGGCACTACCTAATTGGTTTATACGGTTATTCACGGACGAAAGAGACACTGTGCTGGACCCGTTCGCGGGGTCGGGGACAACTATTATTGCTGCACACAAGCTAAACCGAAACTCGGTAGGGATTGACCTTTCCAAAGATTATTGTGCGTTGATGCGTAAAAGACTGAAAGAGTTGTGAACAACCCTGAATGGTGGTGCCAGGCTGAAGCAGAGATAAGTTTACATGTCGCTGATTTTGCAGATAAGATTAAAGGAAAGTTAGATAACCTGAATCCTAAAGACTTAGTTACAAGAAAGAATCCATACCTTTTTTGTTTGAGAGCGATTAATGATGAGGAGAGCTTTTCAACAGCTATCCTTGAGGCCTACTTGTCGTCTAGCGAAGAAACCATGTTTGGTACGTTAGCAGAGCAGTGCGCGGTAGTGATATGCCGATTTGGTAAAGGTGGCATGAAGTCCACGGCAGAGGGCATTGATATTGAGTATGTTGAAGGTCGGATAAGAACCATCATTCAGGTAAAGTCTGGCAGATACTGGGGGAATTCGTCCCAACGTAAGAAAATGGAAGACTACTTCACCAGAGCTAAACGTATTGTAACTCAGGGCGCGGTTATACCGATAAAGTGCATTGAAGGCGTATGCTATGGACATGCCGGCACAATAAACAAGAGAAACTACTATACCTATGTAGGATCTGATTTTTGGAAAGAGATTAGCGGATGGGAAGACACCTATCTTGCTATATTATGTATATTTTCAACGCATGCCCAAAATGGGCTCACAGAAGCAAAGACAGCCGCCAGGGCAGTAATTAGATCGTTCCTTAGAGAAAACCGGATTTCTTTAGACAATCAAATTAACTGGGCCAACTTGGTTCAGTATGTGAACGGGAGTAAATTATGAAGCACAGACCAACCGAGAAGGAAGTAAAGGAAATTGCGAAAAGTATTCTTGTCAGAAAGTCAGACAAGCCCTTAAGAAACTGCAGTGAACATCCTATAAACAAGCAATTAAGGGATGTGTTCAGGTTTGAGAAAAGGCCTGAATGTCAATATATTTCTGCGGATTTAAGTATATAATTCCCATAAATATGGTCTGATTATGGATTAAGTAAGAAAGTTTCATGTGCGAAGATTACACAATTTTTATATATAAATTTCTTTCTTTATAAACAGATAGCAATTTTTGGGATTTATGTAGTTGTTACCGGACTGCCATGTAACGGGGTAATCTGTTTGGCTAACTCAAATGTTCGCTGTTTCAGCGTGGAAAGCAGGTTGTCATAGGCATCGGTATTGGCGAGGAGGCAGGCTGTGAGACCAGTCACCTCCCCGGACTCAATCTTTTGCTGCACCAATCCCCATTCTTCACTCAATGTAAGGAGATACGATTCGGCCCCTCGATAAACCTGCCGTAAGGCCAACCCTTCTAAATCAGCCTGCTTGTACCGCTCACGGAGTGACGTTTTCACAGAGAGGGCGACAGGTCGTCGAGGATGATATAACACCACATCAAAATCCGCATTCGGCACATGTGCAAATCGGGCTTGGTAGTAGAAGGGGAGGACTCCCTCTTGTTTCAGGGTTTCACAGGTCAGAAATTCGAGCATCCGGCCGTTGATCGAAGGGTTGGACGGGAACTGCTTATGATAGCGAGCACACCCGTCCTTAATGATTGAGAGGGCCGTTGATAGATTAACTGCTCCAACACGGCGCAGTAGATTTTCCCTGCCTTATCGGTAAGGATTTCCTCAATGAGAGATTGCATTCCTTGAAAATCCGATCTCTGGTCAGCTCACAATATTTGGGCTCTTTCTCAAGACCAATGGCTTGCCGACCATGTCGGATCGCTTCTATCATAGTAGTGCCAGATCCGACAAACGGATCAAACACCGTGTCCCCGATAAACGAGAATATCTTGATGCAGCGTTTCGGCAGTTCTCTTGGAAATGGGGCCTCATGACCAATCCGTTTCCTGCTCTCTCCATTGAATGACCATGACCCCAACGACCATTCCTTAAATTCCTCGGCGCTAATATCGTTGTTTCCAGGGCGCTCACGTTTCCACGTATCTTTATAGAGCACAATAATGGTTTCCACAGGGGCAATGACATGAGGGGCGCTGGCTGACTTCCAACTCCCCCATGCCGTGCGACGGGATATATTGCCTTCATTCCACAGAATAGTCGCATGATAGCACCACCCGGCCTCCATTGCTAATCGCGTGATGTCTGCTGAAAGCGGTTGCTTGCCATTCTTGTTTTTATCCAGCGAGACATTGACGCATAAGCGACCGGTCGATTTCGTCCAATGAAAACAATTCGTCAGCCACTGTTTAGAAAAGTTCAAATAGGCGTCGTAGGGCAATGAATCATCTTGTTGGGCACCAGAATATGCTTTGCCAACGTTATAGGGGGGAGAGGTCACAATTAAATCCACGCTTTCTCTCGTGATCGAAGCACGGAGTGTGGCGTCTCCCTGGATCAAGCGGTGAACGAGTGGGGAGTGAGCAAAAAGCACATCCACAGCCGAATCCAAGAGGCCGGTCCCTACGGCGCTCATTGGACAAGCCCCTGATACGTTAAGCGTTTGCCAATGGCCGCATCACAGACGCTTTCAATGCGGTGCATGGTCTCCCGGCCACAACGTCCTTCATTGAGCCTGAACGAAAATTCATGAATATAACGCGATAAATGCTTGACGGATACTTGATGGAATGTGCCGTTCAGTCCACGTTTTAAGACCGCCCAAACGCTCTCAATGCCAATGGTTTACGGCTTGGTGCTGATAGCCTTTACGCTCAATGCCTCGATAGGCGGCATGGTCATCCGTATAGAGCGTGCTGCCTATTTCTATCGCCTCTTGAATCTCCGTCCACAGCGTAAGCCGATCCGTCGCAGGCACTGGCAGGGCCACGGTCTTGCCACCACGCTCCCTCATGCCGAGGACGGGTTGTTTGCCAACTGTCCCGGCTTTCGGTTTATCCCCTTTCTTCCAGTGCTTGTTCCGTTCTTTCCCGCCCACATACGTTTCGTCGATTTCTACGATTCCTGAGAGACGGGTAAGATCGCCACGGCAAGCCTCTCGAATCCGATGCAACGCAAACCAGGCGGACTTATACGTGACCCCAATTTCTTTGCTTAATTGCATAGCGCTAATGCTCTTTCGAGAAGTCATGACGGTGTAAATGGCATAGAGCCATTTGTGAAGTCGAATGTGTGATTTTTCAAAAATGGAACCGGTCCGAACACTAAAATGCTTGCCGCATCCTCGACAGTCATACATCCCTTTTCGTTTTCCCGATCTTGTATAGACCGATAGGCTTTGACATGTCGGGCAAGACACACCATATTTCCAGCGACGATCCTCAAGGTACTGTCGTGCGGTTTCCTCGTCAGGAAACATTTCCATCAACTGGTAGACACTGATTGCAGTATTGATCTTATAAGGCATGGCATCCTCCTCTCATGATAAGAGAATTATACCACAATATTTTCCGGTGTAAAGTATATAGTTCCCCAATTTTTCCTTATTTCTCACATAAATATCTATTCCTTGGTATTAAGTATTAAGGTCTCCCAGATTGGGAGCTACAGAGATAAAAAAGGGTATTTTTACTAAATGGGCGAAAACTCTTACACTGCATTGCTTGTAAGGCTATTCTTATGATTCTGTAAACTCCCTCACAGGGAGCTATTACTAGTCTAAATACTCCTATAGCTCCCATACTGGTAGCTATACATTCCCACTGTGGGAGCAGTATTTTATTTCTTACCACCTTGTGTCCCCCTATTCTTGTAATCATTAGTTGGTCCTGACTCCGTTAGATCTATTTCCCAATCAGTGAGTGTATGTAAATGAGTAAAACGATAAAGGGAGCAAATCTTTTTCATCGCACCTATCCCACCTTGTCTTGTTTTTACAATAAAACCCTTTTCCTGTAATTCGTTAAGTGCGCGATACAACGTTCCATTCTTCCAGCCACGTTTTTCCAGTCGGGTTAAGATCGCATCGATACGCCCGTTATTTTTTCCGTCATATTGCAACATGAGGTCATGCCACAACTTGAATGCGTAGACTGATAAAGAACAGTATGCAGGTGTATCGGCAATTGTATGTGGTACGTTGTAATACCTGCCGTAGTCACGCCGCCCTTTGATTTCTGAGCGTGTATGTGCCATGGTTTAACCATTTGCAAGACGTGATAGGCGAAGATAAAAAACGCCACAAATCAATCTCCGATATTGAAGACAGGTCAGCCTCTGCTCCATATTCAGGGAAGTACCCTCCAGTACTCACTATTGCAGCTAAAGTAATAGCAATGGTAGTTTTTCCAATCCCTGCTTGCCCTGCAAAAATATGGAATTTCCCGCGTGCCAACCATCCATTCCATAACCAACTGATAGTCCCAGGTTTAATATCAACCGCACAGATAATCTGTACCCCTGATAAGACAGTCCGTGCCTCCGGCGTCTCGTCGATTGTTTTAAATACATACTCCTTTCGAATGGCTTCCTTGTACGATCTAATGAGTGTAGGAGCTACGCCTTCGTCGACCAGGTCAAGAGCGAATGTGGATAGAAAACTTGGGTTGACTTTAATAATTTCCTGAACAACGGAATTTACACGGTGTGCATCTTTATCACGAAATATGATCTGTACTGGTAACCCTGCAAGATAATCGAACTGTAATGTATCTGGAGAAATATTACTGGCAAGAACTATTCGTGGGTAAGTTATCGCTGTATTCCAGTCGAACACGATCATGACAGTCTGTGCAGAAATCTTGCCAGTCTGACGGAGTTCGAACAACATCCTTCCGAATGGAGGAAATTTCTTGTAGGCACTCATAGTACCTTCCTTGCCTGCTTCGCCTCTAACCAACGAAAATAATTGCTTTCATTTATTAAAATACGCCGCCCAACTCGAACTATTACGCCAAAGTCGAGCATGCCATTACCTACAATTTCACCTTTTGTACTTTGGCGTGGTGACGCCTTAAAAATTTGATTAGTCAGCGCGGAGAGAGTTGTAAAACTTGAATGTTTTTCTGCAAACTTTGATAGTGTGTACAAACGTGGTATTTCAGTTTCTTTCTGTGTTTGTGCATTCATGGCTGGCTCCTCTATTGTTTTGAGAACACCAGTAAAACACTCACTTCACGATTAGCCGGTTAAACGTGAGTTTATTCTTTCATTTTCTTTCTTGTCTCTGATATTTTATTCCGGAATGTACTGATACTAATGGTTCTGAGTTTCTTGCCATTATCATATCTCAGTGTTTGTTCATCCCATTTATCTACAACTTCTTCTCCTCCCATAAGCCTATCGGCACACTCCCGCCAATTTATTAAAGGCTTTAATTTCAGTAATCTCATAATTTCGTGACCAAGTGTTCTTTCACTTCTTTTTAGGCGCTTACGCCTTGCAATAGCGGCGTTATGGTCAGGCACATAGCCGGAAAGCGCTGCTAAATGTAAAGGAATATTTTGTCGTTCGAATTCAGTTGTGTCTCCACGCTCTATGGCGTGAAGACACAAACGCAATAGGCAACCAGCAGATTGCACCTTCTCAGGATAACTACCACTTTTAATTTCTAATGCAAAAGGGATTCCTTTATCGGGGTCAGTCAGGTCAAGCGATGTTGGCCTTGCAGCTTGTAATACCTCAATACCCTTTTCCATTGAGATTTCCACTGGCTTCATATCGTTTACATTGGGATTGCGAAATAGTGCGGCAACATGATGAGCAAGCTCGTGTGGATTAAATGATGACCGTTTATTCACTTTCCTATACCCAGTCGTGTAGCTAACTTTTCACCAGTAGCAACGATATGGTCATCAGATAAATGAGCGTAGCGAGCTACCATTGCAAGTGTTCTATGTCCTAGTACCTTGGCAATCTCAACAAGCGAAACACCGCTCATAGCAAGATAGCTAGCTACAGTATGGCGCAGGTCATGCCAATGAAAGTCTGTTATGTTGGAAGCCCTCAAAGCAATTCTCCAAGGTTTGTCAAGGTCAATGCAATCTGCTTTCTTAGCCTGTGGTTTCGGTGGAAATATCCGGTCATCAGCCAAACTCCGCACCTTGGAACGCGCCTGTAACAACGTGAAGGCTTCCCCCACCAACGGGATATTTCGGATTTCGCCATTTTTGGTTTTACTCAGTGTAATAACTTGCCGTACAAAGTTAACTTGCCCCCAGCGTAGCGTCATAATTTCCGCTTGCCTTGCGCCAGTGGTCAGGCTCAGCACAACAGCTAAATAAAGCTCATGGTGTGGGCGACATGCATCTAGCAGTCTAATGCGCTCATCATCAGTTAAGAATCGCACCCGACCTTTGCTCTCTGCGAGCTTTTTGATACGCTCACAAGGGTTTCGTTCAATCCATTCCAGCGTCCTGACTCCATATGACAAACAAGAAGATAGAGCCGCGATATAACGATTGACTGTTGCACCACTACGCTTACTCTTTGAACGTATTGCATCGACTTCATGGTTGCCAGTTGCCGGTGTTGCAAAGATTTGTGTTTCCTCAGAAAGTAGCTTGTCGCACTCTTTGGAAATACGTAACGGCGTCACACTATCAAGTAAATCAATGCCAAATACTGTACGCCAGTAATTAAGACGTTCTGGATCTCTCACGTGTTTCTGATACTCGTCTACTAATTCATTAAAAGTATGACGCTTGCCCTGCCCAAAGTGGCGGCCAGATTTTATATCGGATTCAGTCTTGGCTGCCCATTGTCTTGCATCGGTCACTCGATCAAATGTTGCAGTTTCTGGCGAAAAACCTTTAAGACGAATTTGCACGTGGTAACTGGTGATACCGTCTCTAGTGATGCGCTTACGAATCGTTGCCATAATGCTATTCCATGCCAAAACAAATAAGCTAAGCATAGAACAAAACAAAGTAAATGACAATATAGGATTAGTAATCCGGTGTTGTATATTTATATATAATTGTTAATACTGTATATATATAGTATCTATTTAATATATGGCACACTAGAGGCACAGTTAAGAGAAAAAAAGTGCAAATTTGTTAAAATAACTGGAAACGTTAGATAAAGCGAAAAGACTTTGGGAATGCGTTTCTTGAATGTAATGTTTATTTGAAATGTGCCACAAGTGTGCCACAAAGAAAAAGCACCTAGGTAAAATAACCCTAGATGCTTATATCTTATGGGGTGGCTGATGGGGCTCGAACCCACGACAACCGGAATCACAATCCGGGACTCTACCAGCTGAGCTACAGCCACCATCCGAAATACTACAAATCACTCGGGCTTGAAAACCCGAAGCAAATTGTTTCAGAAACTCTCTGGCGTGCCCGACAGGAATCGAACCTGTAACCCCCAGCTTAGAAGGCTGGTGCTCTATCCGGTTGAGCTACGGGCACCACTCAAACCGGTCTTACCCTGAATCAATTGGGCATGAATTGGTCGGGGTGGAGAGATTTGAACTCCCGACATCCTGGTCCCAAACCAGGCGCGCTACCAGGCTACGCTACACCCCGGAAAGGGCGTAACTATACCTTTCCACTAATAAAAGGTCAATTTCTGCGTCTATTCTATCCAATCTATCCCAACATTAAAAGAATCTGAAAAGCAGGAAATATTTCTGCATCCTACTTGTTTTCTCCATCGTTAGCCCAACCATATCATATTGCTTGAACTGCCCCAAATTAAATTTACTCCTCCTGTCATTAAATTTTATGCGCGAATTCAAATTAGTTTTGTGCAAAATACTTAAGAAAAATAACAGACCCACTTGCTGTATAATGTAATTTCTGATATTAAAACGTCTTCGCTCGTAACCAGAAAAGAAAAGGAACACCAAGAAATGCCGCAACAACTACGTAAACAAGCTACTCCCTATAAGCTGAGAAAGGGAGAAAACTACATGAGTTCAAAGCAACTTGTGCATTTTCGCAAGATACTGGAAGGCATTAAAGTTGAGCTGGGGCAGGATATTGATCGCACGGTCCACACCATGCAGGATGAAGCTACAGTTTTCGCCGACCCCAACGACCGTGCTAGCCAGGAATCTGATATGACACTGGAACTACGTAATCGCGACCGCGAGCGCAAGCTCATCAAGAAAATTGACGAAACCATTGCTAATATAGATTCTGGTGATTATGGCTATTGCAATAGCTGCGGTATCGCAATTGGCCTGAAACGTCTTGAAGCTCGTCCTACTGCTACTCTTTGTATAGACTGCAAAACGCTAGACGAGATAAGAGAAAGACAACTAGCGCAGTAAGATTGATTGTTAATTTTCCGAAAAGCACATATCAAACCTTAAAGTCGGAAGCAAAAAAATCACAAAACTCGTTGAGTTTTTACAATCAATTCTTAATCAAAACTACAACCTACTAAACCACATTGTCCGTAGCTTCCGCTGTGACTGCTTTCATACTGAGACGCAGTCGTCCTTTGTCGTCAGCTTCCAGTACCTTAACACGTACTGCCTGGCCTTGCTTCAGGTAATCGGTGACACTGTTAACACGTTCGTTGGCGATTTGTGAGATGTGCAACAAACCATCCTTGCCGGGCAGAACACTCACAATCGCGCCGAAATCTAGAAGTTTCAGCACAATCCCGTCATATATCCTACCCACCTCCACATCAGCGGTAATGTCCTCGATACGTTTTCTAGCCAATTCGCCACCCTCGGCACTGATACTAGCTATCATGACAGTACCATCATCTGTGATATCGATAGTTGTGCCAGTTTCCTCAGTCAAAGCACGGATCACCGCACCACCTTTGCCGATTACATCACGGATTTTCTCAGGGTTAATTTTAATTTTAATAATGCGCGGAGCATGTTGAGAAATTTCTTCGCGGGTTGAAGGTAGAGCCTCTTTCATGATCCCCAAGATGTGCATGCGTCCTTCTTTGGCCTGCGCCAACGCAGCATGCATGATTTCCTCGGTGATGCCTTGAATCTTGATATCCATTTGAAGTGCAGTAATACCACGCTCAGTACCAGCGACCTTGAAATCCATGTCGCCTAGATGATCTTCGTCACCAAGAATATCAGTGAGTATGGCGAAACGATTACCCTCTTTGATAAGTCCCATTGCAATACCTGCTACATGCGCTTTCAACGGCACTCCAGCATCCATTAATGCAATACACCCGCCGCAAACTGAAGCCATAGAACTGGAGCCGTTAGATTCGGTAATTTCGGATACAACCCTCAACGAATAACCAAACTCTTCAACAGAAGGTAACACAGCAATGAGTGCGCGCTTCGCAAGACGCCCGTGACCTATTTCGCGGCGCTTGGGTGTTCCGACGCGACCGGTTTCTCCAGTGGCGTAAGGTGGGAAGTTGTAGTGGAACATGAAACGATCGGTGTAATCCCCCTGCAGTGCATCAATTCTTTGTTCATCTCGTCCTGTGCCAAGAGTTGCAATCACCAATGCTTGAGTTTCGACACGGGTAAATAAAGCAGAACCGTGGGTGCGCGGAAATACACCATTGCGAATGGAAATAGGCCGCACAGTACGAGTATCACGTCCATCTATACGTAGCTCGCCATCAAGAATCTGGGTACGCACAATCTTTGATTCAAGATCAAAACAAGCTTCCTTGACGGCTTGTCCATCCGGACCATCTTCTGAACCGACCCCAATCTCGGTAAAAACTCGTTGCCAGATTTTATCAATGGACTCGGACCGCACTTGTTTGTGCTTCAAATGAAATGCTGCACGCAAATCTACTTCTGCCAGTTGGGTGATCCTTTCGGTCAAATTCGTATCCTGCTTTGCCGGCATCCAATCCCATACAGTAACTCCAGCTTCATCGGCTAACTCGTTAATTACATTGATCGCTGCCTGCATTTGCTGATGGCCGAACATGACTGCACCTAGCATTACTTCTTCAGGTAGCTCTATTGCCTCAGATTCTACCATCAGCACAGCATGTTGCGTTCCCGCTACTACCAGATTCAACTGAGTCTCCGTAAGTTCAGTTGTCGTTGGATTGAGTACATACTCTCCATTAATATAACCAATACGGGCTGCACCAATGGGTCCGTCGAAGGGAATACCAGAAAGCACTAACGCAGCAGAAGCACCAATCATCGCAGGAATATCTGCGTCTACTTCATTATCAGAAGATAAAACTGTAGCAACAATTTGTACTTCATTATAAAAACTATCGGGAAATAGCGGACGAATAGGGCGGTCAATTAAGCGAGAAGTAAGAATTTCTTTCTCAGAAGGACGGCCTTCACGCTTAAAGAAACTGCCAGGTATTTTGCCTGCAGCATAACTGCGTTCTTGATAATCCACAGTTAAGGGAAAGAAATCCTGCCCCTGTTTGGCATTTTTCTC